>NZ_CP018082.1:4873410-7310115 GCF_001886715.1 Nocardia mangyaensis | reverse complement strand
CGGCGAATCCCGGTGTCCTCGACCGCCCCTCTTCTCCTTGCTGCCTGTGAGTGAACGACCGACCGAGCCGAGCCTGCCGATCCGACTTTCCACACACCTTGTTTTCAAGAGATCTCTCTCAGAAGGAGAACTGAAGTAGTAGTAGGCACTGTGGAATCTGTGGACTTCCCTCGAATCCGCAGGTCAGAGACCGAGTCGGCATGGGGATGACCGTGGAGTGACTCGAGGATGAATCCGGGGCGTCTGTGGACGGACGAAGTTGTCCCAGATCCATCCTCGAGTTGTCCTCGAGTTGTTCCACCGGATTCACCCGGTTGTTCACACACGGTGCCACCCTGGTGGCAACCCGGTGGATTCCTCGAGGACTCCACACGAATTCCTCGAGGAATCCACAGGCCGGATTCGACAGCGGCGCAGGTCAGTATGCCCATGTGCCTGTGAGCGGAGCGACCTGTGGACGATGTGGACAACTCCCTGTGAGCGAATACTCCCCACTCGGTCCCCAGGCCCTGTGCGCGAACCGGTGCACAACCGGTGGATTCCTCGAGGATTCCACAGGGAGTCCTCGAGGAATCCACAGGGCAAAAAAGAACACCGCCCCAGGTCAGGGCGGTGTTCGGGGTTGGGGATGAAATCAGCGCGAACGTTGCTTGATCCGGGCTGTGAGTTCTTGCACCTGGTCGTAGACGCGACGGCGCTCGGTCATCTCCTTGCGCACCTTCTTCTCCGCGTACATCACTGTGGTGTGGTCCCGGCCGAACGCCTGCCCGATCTTGGGCAGCGACAGATCGGTGAGCTCACGACACAGGTACATCGCGATCTGGCGGGCCTGTGCCAACGGACGCGCCTTGCCGGGCCCGGTCAGCTCCTCCAGCGTCGTATTGAAGTACTCCGCGGTCACGGCCATGATCGTGGCCGCATTGATCTCCAGCGCGGCGGTGTCGGGCATGAGATCGCGCAGCACCACCTCGGCCAGCGAGAGATCCAACGGCTGACCGTTGAGCGAGGCGAAGGCCGTCACCCGGATCAGCGCGCCCTCGAGCTCACGGATATTGCGCTCCACCCGGCTGGCGATCAGCTCGAGCACGTCGTGCGGCACGTCGAGCCGGTCCATCCGCGCCTTCTTGCGCAGGATCGCGATCCGGGTCTCGAGCTCGGGCGGCTGCACATCGGTGATCAGGCCCCACTCGAAGCGGGTCCGCAGCCGTTCCTCCAGCGTCGCCAGCTGCTTGGGCGGGCGATCCGAGGACACCACGATCTGCTTGTTGGCGTTGTGCAGGGTGTTGAAGGTGTGGAAGAACTCCTCCTGGATGCCTTCCTTGCCCTCGATGAACTGGATGTCGTCGACCAGCAGGATGTCGGTCTCGCGGTAGCGGCGCTTGAACGCGACCTTGCGGTCGTCGCGCAGGCTGTTGATGAAGTCGTTGGTGAACTCCTCGGTGGAGACGTACTTCACTCGCATCCCGGGGAAAAGCCGCTGCGCGTAGTGACCCGCCGCGTGCAGCAGGTGGGTCTTGCCAAGACCCGAGGCGCCCCAGACGAACAGCGGATTGTAGGCCCGCGCCGGTGCCTCCGCGATGGCGACCGCGGCCGCGTGCGCGAACCGGTTGGACGCGCCGATCACGAACGTCTCGAAGGTGTACTTGGCGTTCAGGCTCGCCGAAGACGAACTCTGTGGCGGCGCCTCGGGCGACTTGCTGAAGTAGGTCGGCCAGTTGTTTCGGGCATCGACCACGGGCTCGTCGTCGGTGGAGTCGGCGCCCGGCTGGCCCGGGAACGGCTTGTCCTGCGCCTCGGCAGCCGGTTCCTCGGCACGCGCGGCCAGCGGCTCCTCGGTCTGCGGTCCACGGCCCCGGCTCGGCGCGCGCGGCGGCGGGTCGGGGGTGAACAGCGATTCCTGCCCGGGCGGGATGTGCTCGCGACGCGGGGCACCGCCCTGCTCGCGGCGCATGGGCGGCGCAGACTCGGACGGGCGTTGCTCGGGGCGTCCGCCCCGGAACTCGCCGCGTCCGCCGAACTCCCCGTTGACGTAGTCGGTGACCGGGTACGCGGCGGTCGGCTCGAAATCGGAGCCGGGGAACTGCGTGTGTTCGCCCTGGTATTCCGTGGGCTGGGGGTACTCGGGGGCCTGCTGGTACTCCGGCTGCTGGGAGTACTCGGGCGGCTGGGCGTAGTCCGACTCGGCCGGATACTCGCGGTGGCCGGAATCACGCGGCCCGGAGTCTCGGTGGCCGGGGTACTCGGTCCGTTCGCCGTATTCGCCACCCTGTGCCGGGTACTCGCGGCCGCCGTAGCTGTTGCCGTAGTCACCGCCTGCCGGGTACTCGGCGGCGGCGGGATAGTCGTTGCCGTAGTCACCGTTCTGCGCGGGATACTCGCCCGCCCCGTAGCGCGGCCTGCCGTACTCACCACGGGCGGCGTAGTCGGGAACGCTGAAATCGGGGCCGGGATAGCCGGCGGGCGGGCGCACCTGTTCGCGCGGCCGCTCCGGCCTGCTCGTCATCCTGGCGTGCCGGGGCGAACTGCCTGCCCGCTCCCCCGCGGCCGGGCTCGGCGCGGCGATGCGAACACCGAGACCTTCCACCTGCGGGCCGAGTCGGCGGCCCAGCGACCGGAGGATGGGCTCGCGCAGATCCCGCTCGATCGCCTCCTGGGCCAGCGAGGACGGCACCGACAGCAACGCGAAGCCCTGCGCCACGGTGAGCGGTTTGACCAGCTTCAGCCAGGCCTGCTGCGCGCGGCTCACCGCCGGGATCGCACCGTCGGCCGAGCCGGTGGTGAGCTCGGCGACCACCTCCGGCCATACGGTGGCCAGCACGTTCTGCTCGTCGTCCATGCAGCGTCCTCCCCGGACCGGTTTGTTGGGGCCCACGACCTGGCGAGCACGCTCAGAAACCGCCCTTGACCAGGCGGGATTCAGTGATCCTGCGTACAACCGAAGCCGGTTCGAACGCCGTGCGGTCCCAGAGTCGGCGACTGCGGCGCGGGCACCGTCGGCCCTACGAATATGCCACTCCGGCCGTCTGTCCACACAATTATCCACAGATGTGGACAAACCTGGGGATAGAGGAATTCTGCCACCGTGTGGCAGTGAATGGGGGCTGGACCTGCGGTTCTTCAGCAATCCCCCGGCTACAGAGGCTAGCTGGCCTCGTCGCACAAGGCTAGTGGTGTGGACGAACTCACGAAAATCCGCCCGCTGCGTCACTACATCCCGGGCGTGTCGTCCCAGGTCGGGCCGGTTCGGGGCGCCGAGGCAGGGTCCGGTAACCTGGAGCGGTGCCTGGCGCACGTGCCTGGGGGCCGAGTTTGACCCCGCGTAGCGGTATCAGTACCCTCGTACAGTCACCCCTTGGCGCGGTGGCGGCTGTGTGCTGCACGTCGATCGCCAAGGCTATCTGCGTGTAGACCGCGGTCGCTGCGCAGGCATCCGATTCACCGAACAGACTTCGGGTACCGCATGGTGCCCACCAACTCGAGGAGTGTTGACCGTGGCCAAGGGCAAGCGGACGTTCCAGCCGAACAACCGTCGTCGGGCGCGCGTGCACGGCTTCCGCCTCCGGATGCGGACCCGTGCGGGCCGCGCCATCGTTTCGGCGCGTCGCCGTAAGGGCCGTTCCGAACTGACTGCCTGATCGCGCGTAGTCGGACGCTCGGGTGTTGCCTGAGCCGTATCGGTTGCACCACCGTGCCGAATTCTCCCGCACGGTGCGCCGCGGTCAGCGAATCGGGAGGCGAGATCTCGTCGTACACGCGTTCACGCACAGGTACGACGAGATCGCCGACGGCGATTCCCTGGTCCGCGTAGGCGGTCCACGGTTCGGACTGATTGTCAGCAAGGCGGTGGGTAACGCGGTGGTTCGCCACTACGTCGCCCGCCGCCTGCGTCATATGTGCGCCCAGGTGGTCGACGAGTTGCCGGTCGGTACCGATGTCGTGATCCGGGCCCTGCCCGGCGCTGCCTCTGCCGACTCCGCCGAGTTGCTGCGCCAGCTGCGCACCGGACTGCGCAAGCTGGGCTTGCGTCAGGCTCCGGAGCCCGCGCTCGGTCGCACCCCGGTCGGTGACCGGAGATGAGGACTCTCGCCCGGCTACCCGCGAACGCGCTGATCTTCCTGATCGAGCTGTACCGGAACTATGTCTCCCCTACCCGGATGCCGATCTGCCGGTTCACCCCCACCTGCAGTGAGTACGCGGTGACCGCCTTGCGAACCCGCGGGCTGGTGATCGGCTCGGTGCTGACGGTCGTGCGCTTGGCCAAATGCGCACCCTGGCACCCTGGGGGGTGGGATCCCGTGCCGGCGCGCGGGTCGAATGCTCGCATGAGAGGTGAGCGGCCGCAGGCGGAAGCGGAGTGTGACCACGGAGGCCGCCCGAGCATGCGCAATGGATACTGCAAAAAGTCATCGCCCGCGTTGATCGGCGATACGAACGACGGGAGTACCTAGAGCCGTGCTCGACATCATCTATTGGCCGGTATCCGCGATTCTGTGGTTCTGGCACAAAGCCTTCGGCTTTGTGCTCGGAGCCGACAGCGGTCTCACCTGGACCCTCTCCGTGGTGTTCCTGGTCTTCACCCTGCGGCTTGTGCTGTACAAGCCGTTCGTGAAGCAGGTCCGCACCACCAAGCAGATGCAGGAGCTGCAGCCCCAGATCAAGGAGTTGCAGAAGAAGTACAAGAACGACCGCGAGACCATGGCGCGGGAGATGCAGAAGCTGCAGAAGGAACACGGCTTCAACCCGCTGATGGGCTGCCTGCCGGTCCTGGTGCAGGTGCCGGTGTTCCTCGGTCTGTTCCACGTGCTGCGCTCGTTCAACCGCACCGGCCACGGCTTCGGCCAGCTCGGCCTGTCCGCTGAGGAGAACGCCAACCTCGGCAACTACATCTTCAGCGCGACCGACGTCCAGTCGTTCCTGAGCGCCCGAATCTTCGGTGCGCCGATCGCGGCGTTCATCACGGCGCCCACCAACGAACTCCAGGCCTTCGCCGATTGGGGTGGCACGCCGAGCCGGATGAGTATCGCGCTGGTCGCGATCCCGCTGATGATCATCGCCGGTGTGGCCACGCACTTCAACGCCCGCGCCTCGGTCCAGCGCCAGACCCCGGAGGCCGCGGCCAACCCGCAGGCCGCCATCATGAACAAGCTCTCGCTCTGGGTGTTCCCGCTCGGTGTGATGGTCGGTGGCCCGTTCCTGATGATCGGCATCCTGATCTACTGGGTGGCCAACAACGTCTGGACCTACGGGCAGCAGCATCTGGTGTTCGGCCGGATGGAGAAGGAAGAAGAAGAGAAGAAGGCCAAGAAGCTGGAGCAGCGCGCGCAGAACGCGCCCAAGCCCGGCGCCAAGCCGGTCGACGTCCGTAAGAAGCAGGACGCTCCGGCCGAGGACTCGGCCTCGACGAACGGCACCGCCGCGAGCAACGGCACCCCGAAGCAGTCGGCCAAGCAGGGTGGCGGTCACAAGCGCCCCGGCGGTCAGAAGCGGCCGGGTAACCGCGGCCGGGCGAACCAGAAGCGCAAGCGCTGAGCGGCGATCGGATAGAGGGAATCCAATGACTGTTGAGACCGAGACCGACGGAGGGGACGCCACTGTGGCGACGACTGTTGACGTCGTGAACGACGCCGAAGAAGCGTTGATCGAAGAGGGCGAGATCGCTGGCGACTACCTCGAGCAGCTACTCGACGTGCTCGACTTCGACGGCGATATCGACCTCGACGTCGAAGGCGACCGCGCCATCGTGAGCATTGACGGCGGCCGCGATCTGACCAAGCTCGTCGGCCGCAACGGTGAAGTGCTCGACGCGCTGCAGGAATTGACTCGGCTGGCCGTGCAGCAGACAACGGGGGTCCGCAGCCGATTGATGCTCGACGTGGCGGGCTGGCGCGCCCAGCGTCGCACCGATCTGAGCGAGCTCGGTGTGGCCGCGGCTACACGGGTGCTGGAATCGGGCGCGCCCGAAGCGCTGTCGGCGATGACTCCGTTCGAGCGCAAGATCGTGCACGACGCCGTCGCCGATATCGATGGTGTGGCGAGTGAGAGCGAAGGTGTCGAGCCGAATCGTCATGTGGTGGTCGTGCCCGAGTAGGCTGACATCCGCCCGGCGCGACACCGCCCACGAATGATGTGATTAGGGCCTCCGGTCTCGGACCGGGGGCCTTATTCATGCCCGACGCGATTGATCACCACTCGGAAGGATGTTTCACGTGGAACGAGAACTGGGTGCGCTGTCCGCCGAGCTGGAACCACCCGCCGCCGCTGCCCGACTGTTCGGCGAGCGCCTCGACCTCGCCCGTCGCTACTGCGCAGCCCTGGCTACCGCCGGCGTGGAGCGCGGTCTGATCGGCCCGCGGGAGGTCCCCCGACTGTGGGAGCGACACATCCTCAATTGCGCCGTGATCGGCGAGCTGATCGATGAGGGCACCACGGTCGTCGACATCGGCAGCGGCGCCGGACTCCCCGGCATCCCGTTGGCCATCGCGCGGCCGGACCTTCGCATCACTCTCGTGGAACCGCTGCTGCGGCGGACCGTCTTCCTGAGTGAGTTCATCGAGGCCGCCGGATTGGACGTGACCGTGGTGCGCGGGCGGGCCGAGCAATCCGGGGTGATCAAGGAAGCGGGGGGCGCGGATGTCGTCACCTCGCGTGCTGTCGCGCCACTCGCCAAACTCGCACACTGGTCGCTGCCGCTGTTGCGCGACCACGGACGGATGCTCGCGCTCAAGGGAACCAGCGCTGCCGAGGAACTCGAGCGCGATGGAGCCGAACTGATTCGCGACGGCGCCACCGATCTTCGTGTTGTCGGCTGCGGTGCGGGCATCGTGGAAATCCCGACGCTCGTCATCAGCGCCGAACTCCTCCCCCGTGCCGAGCGGCCCACCCGTCGTAGCGAGCGCAAGGCGGCCGGCGTGGAGAAGAAGGCGCGGAAGCGTAGGGAATCCGGAAGTTCGTGATCGGCGTGTGCGAGAGCGCTTTTCCCTTTTCGTAACGTGACGAAAGGGTCCGAGGGTGGTTGCCTGCGGCAGGTTCAGCCCGATTTCGGCCTTCCGCGCCGGGCTGCCGCAACCGTTGCGCGGGTGGCGTTCCTGCGACAATGTCGTTGTGTTCCTCGTCGGAGTCGCTGTGTTTCACGTGGAACGCCGCGAGTGCGAGAGTCTTGAATCTCGAGCACCACTCCCCCGATGTTTCCCGTGAAACAACCTCTCGGGCGCGGAATTCGACACAGTTGGGCGTGTCCTCCTCGCCGTGCCGCGATTCAGCTTTCCTAACCGTCGCGGTACTGGCAAGCTGTTCACAGTCGGGCGTGAGCGTCTGGGCCACGGTGATGTGGACGATGCCACCCCGCACTTATATGCGATGACACGGCGCCGACGCTCGGTCGGGAGTACGTGATCTGAAGTTTCTCGGGTTAGGAGCTGTCTATGTCGAGCGGTCCGGCGAATGTTTCACGGGAAACAGCGTCGCGGGTCCCGGGGATGCTGGATTCCAGCAGCTTCGACGCGGAGACGTTCGGGAACACTCCTTTCGGGAACATCTCCCCGGCCGAGACCCCGATCGCGGCGGAAGCGCAACGCGCCAGCCAGATTCTGCATCCAGGAAAGGTCACTGTGCCGAAACCCCGCGAGCAACGGATCATCACCATCGCCAACCAGAAGGGCGGCGTCGGCAAAACGACGACCACGGTCAATCTCGCTGCGGCGCTAGCGCACCAGGGGATGACGGTACTTGTCGTCGATCTCGATCCGCAGGGCAACGCGAGTACCGCGCTGGGCGTGGCGCACCACTCGGGCGTCCCGTCCAGCTACGAGCTGTTGATCGGCGAGGTGGCGGTCAAGGACGCGATCCAGACGAGCCAGCACAGCGAACGGCTGCTGTGTGTTCCGGCCACGATCGACCTCGCGGGCGCTGAGATCGAACTCGTCTCGATGGTCGCGCGCGAAGGCCGGTTGAAGACCGCCATCCACGAAGCCGCACTCGCGGGCTACGACATCGACTACGTGTTGATCGACTGCCCGCCCTCGCTCGGCCTGCTGACGGTCAACGCGCTCGTGGCCGCCAAAGAAGTGCTGATCCCGATCCAGTGCGAGTACTACGCGCTCGAAGGCGTCGGTCAGTTGCTCCGCAATATCGGTCTGGTGCAGGCGCACCTCAATCCCGAATTGCACGTGTCGACCGTCCTGCTGACCATGTACGACGGTCGCACCAAGCTGGCCGATCAGGTGGCCGAGGAAGTGCGCAACCACTTCGGCGACGTGGTGCTCAAGTCGATGATCCCGCGCAGCGTGAAGGTCTCGGAGGCGCCGGGCTACGGCATGACCGTGCTCGATTACGATCCGGGCTCCCGCGGTGCGATGAGCTACATGGACGCGGGGCGCGAGCTGGCCGGTCGCGCTCAGCTGAAGCAAGACGCGTCGTAATTGTGTGTTGGACCGTCGTAGTTGTGTTGGAAGACTGAAGGGATCGGTAGCCGATGAGTCAGGCGAAAAAGGGCGGTCTCGGTCGCGGTTTGGCCGCGTTGATCCCGACGGGTCCGGCGACGGCGCCGGGTCTGAGCAGTGCCGCGGCGAGCGTGATCGGCATCAATCCGATCGGCCCGCAGCCCGCCGAGGCGTTCCTGCATCGTGTCCCGGAGCCTGAATCGGAGCCCGAGCCCGCGGCTGACGATCTGGTCTCCCCCGGCGGCGCGGTCTACCGCGAGGTACCAGCCGACCAGATCGAGCCGAATCCGAAGCAGCCGCGTCAGGTCTTCGAAGAAGAGGCACTGGCCGAGCTGGTGCACTCGATTCGCGAGTTCGGGCTCATGCAGCCGATCGTGGTGCGGCGCGTCGAGCCGGGTGTCGACAAGTTCCAGTTGGTCATGGGAGAGCGCCGGTGGCGTGCCTGCCAGGAAGCTGGACTGGCCACCATCCCGGCGATCATCCGGGACACCGACGACGGCTCGATGCTGCGCGACGCTCTGCTGGAGAACATCCACCGCGTGCAGCTGAACCCACTCGAAGAGGCGGCCGCCTATCAGCAGCTGCTCGAAGAGTTCGATGTCACCCATGAGGAATTGGCCAGCCGAATCGGCCGCTCCCGACCGGTGGTGACGAATATGATCCGATTGCTGAAGCTGCCGATCCCCGTGCAGCGTCGGGTGGCGGCCGGGGTGCTCTCGGCCGGACACGCCAGGGCGCTGCTCGGTCTGGATGCCGGCGCGGACGCACAGGAAGTTCTGGCGGCGCGGATCGTCGCCGAGGGGTTGTCGGTTCGGGCCACCGAGGAAGCGGTGACGCTGGCGAATCGCAATCCCTCGGAGGTCGCTCCCCCGGCGCCGAAGCGCAAGCCGATCCACATGCCGGGACTGCAGGAAGTGGCCGAGCGGCTGTCGGGCTCCTACGACACCAGGGTCACGGTGAGTCTCGGAAAGCGTAAGGGCAAGATCGTTGTCGAGTTCGGTTCCGTCGAAGATCTCGAGCGCATTGTGGCGCTGATGGAGCAGCCCAGCCCCGAAACGTCACTGTGACGGGGCACTACCGGCCTTTCTACACAATTGAAAGAGGCGGCATTACTGTGGATAGTGATGTGGCGTGAGCGAGCGTCAGCGAGCGAACCATAGATACAACGCGCATCGCGCACGACGGAACCGAGCGCCAGCGAGGTGGAGTCGTGAGCGTGGATGAATCGGACAGCTGGAGGCTGAGCAGAGCGGTGTCGACCAGCGTCACAGCATTGACTCTCGACGGGCTCGATCGGCTCCCGGCGCACACCCGGCGGTGTGTGTTCTGGGAGCTCGATCCGGCCGTCGCCGCCGACTCGCACGCGTTCAGCGATCCGGTCTTCGAGAAAGAGGCGTGGCTGTCGACCGTGATGCTCGAATGGGGTTCGTGCGGTCAGGTGGCTCAGGTCGACAACAACATCGCCGGGTGCGCGTTGTACTCGCCCCCGAGCGCCGTGCCGCGGTCGACGCTGTTCCCCACCTCCCCCGTGAGCCCGGACGCGGTCCTGCTGACCACGCTGCAGGCCGAATTCCCCTATGACGAGGCCGATGTAGCCCATCGACTGGTCCAGGCCGTGGTGGCCGATCTGGTCCGCCGCGGTGTGCGAGCGCTGGAGGCGTTCGGCATCCGCAACGGTCCCCCGACCACGTCGGTCGCCGATCGCGGTATCGGCTCGTCCATGCGTCTGATGGAACGGATCGCCGCACCGCTGCGCGATCGAGCCGCCGCGACCCACTGCACACCCGAAACCTGCATGATCGACGCGGATTTCCTCGAGGACGTCGGTTTCGAAGTGGTCGCCCAGCATCACCGCTTCCCCCGGCTGCGCCTGGAACTCGACACCGACCACGGTTGGAAGGAAGACGTCGAGCGCGCCCTTGATCAACTCCTCGCCGCAGCGCAGATCCGCATTCCCGTGACTTCTGGCCGGACCTAGGTGCGTCGTCAGGTGGCATCGCACCTGACGGTGAGTCCCGGGTGAAGCCAGCCCGTTCCGGTGAGTTACCCGTGTTCCTGCGGAACAACGCAACGGCCCCCGTGGAAACACGGGGGCCGTTGCGTTGTTCGGGGACTAGACGCGCGGTCAGGGGACGGTGCCCGCGTCCGCGGCGGCCAACTCTTCGGCGAGCAACTCGGCGAAGGTGTAGGTGCCGGTGGGCTGGTCGTCCTGGCCGAGCAGGTACAGCCGCTTCACCGAGATGAGGATGGCTTCGGCGATCACGTCGCGCATGCGCGGGTTGGTGAGCACCGAGGCGTCGTAGTCGTTGGTGAGGTAGCCCAGATCCACCTGGACCGTCGGCATCTTGGTGAGCCGCAGCAGGTCCCAGGTGCGCTGATGAGTCCGGCAGTCCTGCACCGAGGTCCGGGCCACCACCTCGCGCTGGATGAAGCCGGCCAGCACCTGGCCGATCATCGACACCGAGCCGTGTGAGTTGCCGAAGTAGAACCCGGCCACTCCCTTGGCCGACGGGTTGTCGCTGGTGGCGCAGCGCAGCGAGATCATCAAGTCGGCGTCGAAGGCGTTGGAGGTCTCGGCGCGTTCCACATCGGTGGGGTTGGCACCCCACGGCCGGGACAGGAAGGTTTCCATGCCGGTGGCCGCCATTCGGCCCTCGAGTCGCGAGGCGAGATCCCACAGGATCTCCGACTCGTAGACGTCACCGAATTCGGTGGGCACCGCGAAACCCTTGTCGGCTCCGCCGAATCCGGGATCGATCACGATGCGCTTGCCGGTGAGCTGCGGCCCGGCCCGGTGCACCACCTCTTCCTCGGCGATGCGGTGCGGATTGCCACCGGTGACGCGCGCGCCGAGCAGTTCCAGCGAACGCAGGGTGTCGGGCCCGCAGATGCCGTCGGCGGACAGGCCGATCTCACGCTGGAAGGCGCTGAGCCCCTCGTGGGTGTGCGGACCGAAGTAGCCGTCCACCCGGTACACGTAGAAACCGAGGTCCTGCAGCCTGCGCTGCAGGGTGGCCACATCGTCGCCGTAGAGCGGGGCCGAGAGCTGATAGATCAGTGTGCGGGCACCCAGCCGATAGGAGGCTTCCTTCAAGGCGCGGTAAGTCGCCGGACCGACCACGCCGTCGACCAGGAGGCCACGCTGCTGCTGGAACGCACGGATCGCCGAGTCGAGCGGACGATCGAACACCGCGTCGGTTTCCTTCCAGTACTCCCGCGGGTCGGCGCCGTCGAGGGACTGGCCGTGCTGGGGATGCAGGAGACCGAGGCTTGCGAGGGTGCTCCGAACCTCTGCGACGGCTGGTCCTGAATCGCCGTGACGAAGTCGGTGCATGCGTGAGAGCCCTTTCCTTCGGCCGGAGCGTCGCCTCGATTGTCTCAGATCCGGGCCGCATTACGGCAATCCCGGGTCCAGGCATCCTACGGCGCGTCGGCCGGTAGGAGGCGCATTTGTGGGATGTGATACCCCTCAGATGATGGGATACCTCAGATGAGGCCGTCGAGTTCGCGCAGCAGCGCCGCCTTGCCCTTGGCGCCGACGATCTGCTTCACCGGCTTGCCACCCTGGAACAGGATCATGGTGGGCAGGGACAGGATCTGGTAGTCGCGTGCGGTGCCCGGGTTGGCCTCGGTGTCGAGCTTGGCGATGGTCAGCTTGTCGGCGTGCGAGCCCGCGATCTCCTCCAGCACCGGGGCGACCATCTTGCACGGACCGCACCAGTCGGCCCAGAAGTCGACCAGCACCGGCTTCTCGCTGAGCAGGACGTCATCGGCGAAGGACTGATCGGTGACGGTGATGGTGTTGGCGCTGTCGGCCATGGTGTCTCCTTGACAGGGGGTGGAACTCGTCGTGCTCGAAATCAGTTGGCGCGCACCGCGGCCGGTCCGTCGGCATGGTCGAGCGTATTGGCGGTGATGTCGCCCTGCTCGGCGAGCCAGCGCTCGGCATCGATCGCGGCGCGGCAGCCGGTGCCCGCGGCGGTGATCGCCTGGCGGTAGGTGTGGTCGACCAAATCGCCCGCGGCGAACACGCCGGCCACATCGGTGGCGGTGCTCGGATCACTCACCTGCACATAGCCCTCGCCGTCGAGAGCGACCTGGCCCTTGACGAGTTCGCTGCGCGGGTCGTGGCCGACCGCGACGAACAGGCCGGTCGCGGCGAGCTCGGACTCCTCGCCGGTACGGGTGTCGCGCAGGGTCAGGCTGGTGACGCTGGTCTCGCCGTTGACTCTCGCCACTTCGGCGTTGAGCACGAACTTGATCTTGGGGTTGGCCTTCGCGCGCTCGAGCATGATCCGCGAAGCGCGGAACTCCTCGCGGCGGTGCACGATGGTGACGCTGGCCGCGAACTTGGTGAGGAAGGTCGCTTCCTCCATGGCCGAGTCGCCGCCGCCGACCACCACGATGTCTTGGCCTTTGAAGAAGAAGCCGTCGCAGGTGGCGCAGGCGCTCACACCGCGGCCGAGCAGCTGCTGCTCACCGGGGACGTTGAGATAGCGGGCCGCCGAGCCCATCGCGAGGATGACGGCATAGGCCTCGAAGGTCTCGTCACCGACGGTGACCTTCTTGATGGTGCCGGACAGGTCGATCGCGTCGACGTCCTCGGTGCGCAGGTCGGCGCCGAAACGCTTGGCCTGCTCACGCATCTGCTCCATCAGGTCCGGGCCCATGATGCCCTCGCGGAAACCGGGGAAGTTCTCCACCTCGGTGGTCGTCATCAGGGCACCGCCGAACTGGGTGCCTTCGAAGACGATCGGGGCGAGCTCGGCACGAGCGGCGTAGACGGCCGCGGTGTACCCGGCGGGGCCTGAGCCGACGATGATCAGGTCGTGAACTGGCGTGCTCATGGGGCCCTTCCGAAAAAGACAAGCTGGGGACGTGTCGGTCAACAACAGGGTAAACGGTGTTGTTCCCGGCGTCGCGGCGCTGTCGGGGAACGCGCCGGATCAGCCGATGTCGCGCAGGGTCAGCTGATCCGGCGCGCCGGTGGTGCAGCCGGTGCCGACGACCAGCGCGGTGATCGTCGGCGGCTCTGGTCCGGCGAGCAGCACGAGGACCGCGTCGGCGCCCCGGAAGGTGATGCTCGACGCACCGAGCACGGTGCGGTCGATCCCGTTGGCTTGCACACAGCGAATGAGCGCCGCCTCGTCGCTCAGCGGACCGCTGACCGTGCGCTTGCCGAGGGCACTGAGTGCTACCGCGGTGGTGAGTTCGTCACCCGGGTCGGCTGGTTCGGTGTGCGGGGCCGCGGTCGGGGTGCCGTCGGTGGTGTCGAGCGTGGCCACGACGGCTCCGGCGCCCGCCAGCACGGCTACGGTGGCCGCCGCCGCGGCCAGCAGGCCCATCCGGCGCCGGGAGCGGTACCGGTCCAACGCGACCACCGGGGCGCTCGGCGGGTCAGGCGGGGTCAGGCGTTCGGTCGGGCCCTCGCCCGCGTCGAGGTCGGCGACGAAACGGAACATGCGGTCGGCGACGTCGTCGGGCATGCGGTGCATGACCCGTTCCTCGGTACTCAGTGCGTGGAGGTGGGCGTCCACCTCGTCGAGCTGGTTCAGGTAGCGCAGCGCGTCGGGGTCGGTGCGGACCAGGGGCCACAGTTGCTCGCGCAGTTCGGGCGCGAGATTGTCGGCATGGAGATCGGCCAGCAGTTCCGACGGGAACGGAGGCTGCGGCACGGATCGGGCCACCCTCGCACCTCCCCTGTTCTGTCGATTTCGGATCGCAGGATTCACATCGCTGACTTACTCGTCACTGTTAATGACGCATCCGGGCTAGATCCGGTTCCCTGGATCCCGGAAAAATTCCAAACGTTCTTGCAAACGTACGCGCGCTCGGGAGCATCTGCTCTTGATCGTGCCCTCCGCCACGCCGAGCGCGGCCGCCGTCTCGGCCACACTACGACCTTCCATCTCGACCATCACCAGGGCCAGCCGCTGGTCCTCCGGCAGGGTGAACAGCGCCTCGCCGACCACGGTCGACAACTCGTACTCGGCGAACTCGTCGCGCGGCTCCACGGCCTCGGGCATCGTATCGGGGGTCACCGAGATGGCGCGGCGGGTCTTGTTGCGGCGGATCCGGTCCAGGCAGGCGTTGACGACGATGGCGTGCAGCCAGGACCGTACCTCGGCCTCGGCCCGGAACGAGCCGGCTGTGCGATGGGCCGACAGCAGCGCGTCCTGCAGGGAGTCCGCGGCGTCCTCGCGGCTGTAGGAGGTGCGCAGCGCGGTCTGCCACAGATGGTCCTTGTGCCTGCGCAGCAGCTCGGCGAAGGCGTGCGGCTGCCCGCGCACGTGGGCGGCCAGCAGTTCCTTGTCGCTGCCGTTCTCCAGAACGAACGAGCGGTCACGGGGCGCGACCTGCCGCGTTCTCCCCCCGCGGATGTGCTCGTTGACTTCCGGCGACAACACTCGACCCCTTGGACAGCGCTCATTACGGCGACTTCACGTCGGCGAACGAGGCCGAACCATCACCTGACTACAACGCGGCGTCCAGGATCGACGTCGACAAATCCTGGGTAGCTCCCTGCGGAGAGCGCGGGAGTGATCATAACGTTGATAACAATCGCGCACCAACCGGACCGCGGTTCGATGAACGCGGGTGTTCGATGCGGAAATAGTCGACCACCTGCACTGATGGCGGTGGGAACGAGAACGCGGGCGAATTTACGGCGCGGCGTCGAACCGGACGTCGGCGATCGCGGTCTGGAACTGACCGCCCGAGTTCGCCAGTCCGTTGATCCATACGAGCACGAAACGAACGGCCTGATCGGTCTGCACGGCGATGTCGGTGACCCCGTCACCGAGCGTGGCCGTGCCGATCAGCTGGGTCTGATCGAGCGTCGGCGTCTCACTGGGCGAGGTGCGGATCTCGACCGTGCTGCCCGCGCTCGGCGAGGTGATCGACACATTGGTCAGCTTGGCCGGGGTCGGCAGCGTGGCCAGCAGGCCCACGCCCTTCTTGAGGGCGGGGAACTGCTGGAAGTACTGATCGGTGCGCCACAGCGTCGACGGGTTCTGGTCGAGTACCGCGTCCGCGGTGGCCGCGCCGTCCGGGGTGCCCTCCGGAGAGAACACCGCGGCGCCGGTGACCGGCACCGGCACGCTCGTCGGCGGCGCGGGCTCCCCCGACGGCTCGGGTACGGCCGCCGCCGCGGGTGGTGCCACGCTGGAGGTGAGACCGATGTTGATCTGCTGGTCCAGCGGCTTGTCGGAGGCACCGGGGGCGAAGATGCTGACCATCCACCAGATCAGCACGCCGACCACCAGCGCGGCCAGCACACCGAGGCCGACCATGATCCACATCATCCGCTGCGAGCGTTCCCGTTCGGCCGCGAGCAGTTCCGGATCGGCGAGCGAATCGGGACCGCTGGCGACCGCCCGCTGACCGAGCCGCAGGACCGGGATGAAATCGGTCTTCTGGTCGACGACCGAGGCCTGCTCGAGCACATGCTGCACGGTCGCCGCGGTGCGCACACCCTTGTTCGATTCCAGCGAACGAACCGCGACTGCCGAGATCTCGAACGGCACCTCCGGCCGGATCTGGCGCGGTTCGACCGGTGTGCCGTCGGGCCCGAAATCGGCGAGACGAAGGCCGCCGATGGTGGCCGCGGTCCCGGTGACACCGCCGACGCGAATCGGCCAGCGCGCGGTGATCAGGGCGTAGAGCATGGCACCGAGGCCGCGCACGTCGGACTGGGCGTCGGCGTCGCCGAGCGTGCCGGGGAAGGCGAGCACCGCGTCACCGGAGGCGCTGATCCGGATGCGGTCGGGATGATCGATCGACAGCGAACCGCCGCCGCGATGGGCCAGTTCGGCCGCCGAGGCGAGCGCCCTGATGGCCCTGGCCGCGCCGATCGGCGAGGGGACCGTCTCGGCCATCTCGCGCAGCGACCGGCCGGGCGTCCACTCGGCGACGACGATGCCGCCCGAGCTGCCACGGACCACGTCGAGCACCCTGGCCAGGCCGGGCGAATTGATCCGGCCAAGGCGCAGCGTGCGCGACAGGATGGCCTGCGGGCCGTCGTGGCCCGCGTTCTCGCCGGACTTCTGGTCGGCGTCGACGAAGGTCAGCGCGACCTCGCGGTCGAGCTTGATGTCGAGTGCCTGCCAGAACTTCAGCCCGCGCGCGCCACCGTGACCGGCGAGCAGGCGGTACCGGCCGCCCGCCACGGACGCGCCAGGGATGAGCTTGGGTCCGCGCTGCGCACGGCGCGGATCGGCCGGTGGCAGCGGCGGGATCGGCAGCATGCCGGTGTCGTGGGCGTGGTCCTGGGGTGGCTCGACGTGGTGCTGCGCGTCGGCCGGTTCGTTGTGGTGGTCCGTCGGGCCGTTGGCCTGCGGAGTGTCGCTATCGTCGGGCGCGTCGGCGTGCCCGGATCCCGCCGTGCCTGCCACAGTGGGATCGACATCGGTGGACATCCCTCTTGCTGCGCGCGCCGCAGAATCAGCGGCCGGGGCGCCGCCCACCGCGTCATCGCTCACCCTCGGTCCTCCTTCGGACTGGTCTCGCTGATCGTGCGGACCGTGCGGATACTTCCGCGTGTTGACGAAATCGCCACCCGTGTCGGTCTGCCGAACAGCGTACGGGAACTGTGCTTGGCCGGTGATGTCAACAGTGCCGGGGCGGATCACGGGCAGCACCATGGTCTGGGTGTCCAAGGACTGCCCGTAGGCCGGATAGCCGTAGGTATCGGGCCTACGCAGGACCGTGGTGGCGTAGATGTCGTCGCTGTCGGCCGGTGTGTCGTCGAGTCCGAGGTCCGGCGCGGGCGGGGTGATACCCAGCTTGCGTGAGATCGCGACGGTGATCGCCACGACCTCCGGTACCCCGGCCAAGCGCATCAGCCCGAACGCCACCGAGAACAGCACCACCGCGCCGATGGTGACCCGCAGCAGGGAGCCCGCGCCCCCGGAGATCCGGTCGAGCCCGGTGACGGTGTCGACGATGAGCATCACCGCGCCACCGGCCACCGAGGCGAGCAGCACCCGGGTCACCGTGCGCCCGACATTGGCCATGCGCAGATCGCCGAGGCTGCGGTGCAGCAGGATGCCGCCGACCACCGCGCCCGCCGTGAAGCCGAGGCCGGTGGCGACGCCGAGGATGATGACCACGTCGCTGCTGTCGCGGGCGAGCACCGGCGCGAGCGCGGAGAACGCCACCTTCACCGCGGTGATGCCCATGATGATCCAGGTGGGCGTCCACGCCTGTTCCCTGGCGTAGAACACGCGCAGGTGGATCAGCACCAGCGAGTACGGGATCAGCGTGAACGCCGACCAGCTCACCGCGCTGCCGAGGCGTTCGGCATCGCCGGAGAACCGGGCGTAGCCGTAGAGCGCCTCGCCGATCGACGGGCCCGCGACGGTCAGGAAGGTGACCACCGGGATCAGCGCGATCATGGTGAGGCGGGTGGCCACGGACAGGTCGTCGACGACGGCAGGAGTGTCGTCGTTGGCGGCGTTGCGGCTCAGGCGCGGCATGATCGCGGTCAGCAGGGTGACGCCGAGCACGCCGTAGGGCAGCTGCAGCAACAGCCACGCGTTGGTGTAGATCGCCGGTCCGGCCTCGTCGGCGGCGGAGGCGATGTGGTTGGCGACGGTCATGCCGATCTGGCTGATCAGCACGTAGAGGATGATCGCCGCGGCCATCTTGCCGAACTGCTTGAGCCGGGCGTCGATGCCCCACAGGGGACGCAGATTGATGCCGTGCCTGCGGATCGCGGGCAGCAGGCACAGGGCCTGGGCGGCGACACCGGCGGTGACACCGATGCCGAGGACCAGCAGTTTCGTGTCGCCCATCTTCACCGGATCGAGGCTGATCTCGCCCGGGGTGAGCGCGTAGACGGCCAGTACGACCAGCATGACCACGTTGTTCAGCACCGGCGCCCATGCGCCGGGCTTGAACGCCTGCCTGGTGTTCAGGATGGCGGTGAACAGCGCCGAGGCGCCGTAGAAGAAGATCGCGGGCACCAGCAGATAGGTCAGCGCCATCGTGAGCTGGGTGTTCACCTTGCCGTCGGAGGCGACGAACACCTGGGTGGCCAGGATCGGAGTCGCCGCCGCGGTGAGCACCGTCGCGGCGAACAGCACCGTGAAGGCCGCGGTCACCAATCTGCGCACGAACGCGACGCCGCCGTCGGCGTCCTCCTGTTCGGCGCGGATCAGCGTGGGCACCACGATGGCGGTGAGCACGGCGCCGAGCACCAGCTCGGCGATCATGTTGGGAATCAGGTTCGCCGAGATGAACGCGCTGGCGATGGCCGGACCGAGCACTGTCAGCAGCAACAGCTGCTTGGCGAACCCGGTGATCCGGCTGATCAGCGTCGCGAACGCGATCGACCCGGAATCCTTGAGCAGTTTCGCGTTGGCGCTCTGCGGGGTCTCGGCCTTGTCCGCCTTCTCCACCGTCACCGGCTCGGGCCGGGCGATGACCTGGGTCCGCTCCGAAGAACCGGGGATGGGCTGTCGACCGGCCGGCGAACGACCCCGATCGTTGTGTTCACCACCGGGTCGCCCCGCATCGGCCGACGTGCCGACCGGTGTCCCCGGCATACCCGGATAGCTGGGCCGCGGCGGGGTGGATCGCCGACCTGGCTGCTCGTCGCGGCGCGAACCGGGGGCGTCGGGGTGGCCACCGGGCCGACGCTCGCCCCCGGCGGGCGGCCGTTGCGCGCCGGGGTGATCGCCGAAGCGGCGCGTCCGTTCGTCACCGTCGAGGTCCGGCCGCGCCTGTCGCGGGATCGCCCCGGACTGCGCACCCGGTCGCTGCTGCAACGGGAACTCACCCGAGCGGGCGGCCGCGCCGGGTCGCTGCCGCGGGAATTCACCCGAGCGCGGATCGGCGGCGGGGCCACGATGCGGCGGTGGGGGTTCGCCCGGTCCGCCGGGACGCTGTTGCCGCGGGAACTCGCCGGATCGGGGTTGCTCGGGCTGGCCGCCGGGACCGGGGCGATGCTGGCGCGGGAACTCGCCGGATCGGGACTGCTGCGGCGGCTCTCCGGGTCGGCGGGTGCCTGGACGTTGCTGTGCGGGTTCACCGTTCGGGCCCACCGGGCCGCGACGCAGCTGAGGTGGTTGTTCGCCCGGCAGCCCGGAACCGCCCGGCGGTCGCTCGCCAGGGCGACCTGGGCGCTGCTGGATGGGCTCCCCCGGTCGACCCGGGCGCTGTTGTGCGGATTCGCCGGGTGGACCGGTGCGATCGGGAGCCGGGCGCTGCTGCGGGAATTCACCGGGCTGACCGGTCGGACCGGGGCGTTGCTGCGGGGGCTCACCGGACCGACGGGCGGGCCCAGGACCGGGGCGCTGCTGGAGTGGGAACTCACCCGACTGTCCGGGGCCGGGGCGTTGCTGCGGGAACTCACCGGACCGAGGGGCGGGCCCAGGACCGGGGCGCTGCTGGAGTGGGAACTCACCCGACTGTCCGGGGCCGGGGCGTTGCTGCGGGAACTCACCGGACCGAGGGGCGACACCGGGCCGCTGGACACGCGGCGGCTCTACCGACGCACGCGGATTCGGGGCGTGCCCGGGCTCACCCTGCTGGGGCCGCACATCGGGGGAGCGATATCCGGCCGACCGCGGTCCACCGTCGTGCTCCGGGCCGGGCCGACGTCCAGGCTGCCCCGGAACCCCCGCTCCGGGCCGAGCGGGCGGAACCCGGCGATCATCGGGCCGCTGGTCGACGCCGGGATCAGCAGGTCGATGCCCGACGCGCGGGTCGCCGAGTCGGGGCGCGGGCCCGGGTTCGGCGGGTCCAGATGTTCCGGGCGGCGCCAACCGATCCTCGGCACGCGGCGGCACTCCGTACCGGTCGACAGCCGGCACATCGGGACGGCCGGCCCGGTCGTCGGGGTAGCGCGGTACACCCTGGTCGCCGGGGCGGGAACGAAGGGTGAGCTCGTCATCGGGGTGCCGAGGCGCGCGGGGTCGGTCGACGGCGGAATCGCTGGGCAGTGGTCGATAGGAGGCGATGGTCTGCTCGGGATCGAATGAGGGTTGACCAGGGGTTACCGGAGGCTCGAGCCCGCTGGGCAGGCCAGTTCGCGGCGACAGCGGACGATCGACTCTCGGCACTGCTCCTGAGGTCTCGTCATCGTCTCCACCGCGTCCGGGCGTCATTCCACGTTCCCACGGCGCGGCGGGGATCCGGCGCTGGTCCGGTCCGTCGCCACGATCGTCGTGGTCTCGCCGATGAGCGGAATCATCGTCGCCCATCATGCCTCCTGTACCCGGCGCAACCCGCGAATCCCGCCGGTCCGATGAGCGTTTCGCCCACCCGTGCCACTCTCGTCCCTGTCTGCCATGGTGCCTCGCCCGCCTGTCAGGCGTGGGCGTTCACTGCCGCTGCAGTCGCTGACGGGCGCGCCGCAATCGACTCGCCCGCCGTTGCGTCTCCGGATCGAACCCTTCGTCGGCGGGATCGGGTTGGCCACGGAAGCGCCGCCACAGTCGGCGCCCGGCCAACAGCAACAGCAGTATCGCGGCACATGCGGTAATTATGGCCAAGGCCTGACCGTAGGCATTCGACCGCACCGAGACCGAGGTCGCCTCCCCTAGCGCGATCCCCTCCGGAGTGGTAAGGGCAATCGGAATCACCAGCTTACGGCTGTCGCTCACCTCCGTCGGGATCTGGAACGACCTGGTCCCGGACGGCGGAAGCAGCTGTTCGCCGATGTCGGTGATCTTCGTCTCGGCGGGTACCTCGATTCGGAAGGTCACCCGGATCGCGACCGGCAGTTCATTGCGAGCTACCAACAGCAACGGGCTCTGTTCGGAGGCCAGCGTGTAGACCCCGCCCGGCGGTAGTACCGACACCGAGGCGAACATCGTGTCGAGCTCGTCGGTGACCTGATCGATGCGGCGCTGGGCGTGCAGGTCGGCCAGTGTGTTGTCCTCGGCGCGGCGATCGGACAGGCTCAGCGCGCGCAACAGGTCCTCGCGAGCGGGGGTGAGGAAGGCCAGCGGGGTGAGTTCGGATTCGGGTATTTCCACCAGTGCGCGCAGCAGCTCGCTCACGCGCGCGCCCTGGGCCTGGATCGGCGCCACGTACTGCGGCGGTGCCGCGTCCTGGGCGGCCCTCGGCAGATACTCGAGAGCGAACGGCCGCGGGTCCGGCGCCTGGGCGACCAGATCGGCGAAGGCGCGCGGCGCGGCCAGATTGTGGCGGGTGAGCAGCTCGATCTGCTCGAGCAGCGCGATGCCCTCTTCCCGATTGGCGCCCCACTGCTGGGGCGGCATCAGCAGCTGTGAGCGCGGCCGGTCCGGCCCCGGGTTGAGCGCGGTCCACGACATCGCGCCGAGCGCGTCCTGCAGCCGGGCGGGCCGCGAGTCGTTGGCGACGTCGAATCGCACCTTCGAGGGCGTGAACGACGGCGTCGGCGGATTCGACCCCACCGCGGCCAGCGCGGTCGCCGACCAGATGTCGAAGGTGGTCACACGCAGCGCCGGATCGACCGGCGGGGTGGAGGACTGTGGTTCCAGGCTCACCGCGGGTACCCGCACGACATCCGGCGCGGCCTGTTCGCCGCCCACCACGGCACCGGGCTCGAGCAAGGCGGGCGCCGAGCTCAGCGCGGTGTCGAAATCGGCGGGTGCGCCGTCGGCCGACACCGCCGAAGCGGCCAGCACCGCCGTCTCGTACCCGTGCCGGCGCAGCAGATGGCCGGCGGGTTCATCGATGCTGCCGGAATCGGGCAGGCTCACCCCGCGCAGCGACCGGGTGCCCAGAATCGAGTCCACCACGTCGGCGGGCGCCAGCAGCGCCCGCGCGGACAGGCCGGGATCGTTGACCGCGGCCACCGCCGACAGGTCGACCTGCGCGAACGGCAACGCCACCGTGCACATCGACGAGGCCAGCGCACGCAACCGGTCCAGCCAGGCCTGCGCGTTCTCCGCGCCGGTCCCCTCGCGAGTCGCCCCGCTCGGATCCGACGGGCTCGCCAGCACCCGATACCCGCGGGTCATGGTCTGCACGGTCGACACCAGGTCCGGATCGATGGCGATACACACCGACCCCGCCACGCCCTGGTCCTGGCCCGGCACGGGCACCACCGACTCCAGCGCGGCCACCAGCTGCTCGAGCCGCCCGCCCTTGCCGAGCGAGACCGCCAGCTCGTCGTCGAGCAGTTCCGGCTGCCCGTTCACCGACCCCGGTTCGCCCGCCACCATCCGCGGCCGGTCGGCCAGCGGCCAGACCAGCGTGGTCGCCACCGGCGTGGCCTCCGGCGGCGCGGCGACCGGCAGCGCCGCGGCACCGGCGGCATCACCGCCGGCCGGTGGCAGACCGAGCACCGGCAGCAGGAAGCGGGCGTCGTCGAGTCGGGCCTGGGTCCCATAGGCGGGTTCGCCGTTGACATTGAGCAGCAGCGGATACACCCCGGGATCGGTCAGCCCGAGCGAGGCGGTACCGGTCCCGTCACGCAACGCGATGCTCACCGAGAACTGCTTGCGCTGACCAGGACTCAACCGCTCCGCGACATCCTGGAACGGCCCGGTGACCTCGTAGTTCACCTGATCGAGCAGCAGCGAACTGCGCAACCCGCTCGGTGCGGTCACCGCCGCGGCGCGCTGAATGCGCACGCTCACGTCGTCGACGACGCGATCACCGATGTTGGTGACCGTGCCCGAGACCGTCAGCATCGGATCGCTGTCGGTGGTGACGGTGCCCGGCGACACCGCGTCCATGGTCAGCTTGAGGAACTTCGGTGTCGTGCTGCCCGACCCGTTCGGCTGCGCGTCCGCGACCGCGGGCAGGAGCGACACCGAACCCAAGATGGTCAGGACCGCCGTGATCAGCCGGAACAGTCCACCCGTCATCGCTTGCCGGTCTCCATCCGGTCGATCAATCGGTTCGCCACTTCGGCCAACCGCCGTTCGTCGGCGTAAGCCAATCGGGAATCCAACTCGCTCAATGGAACCCACGCAACCTGGGTGACCTCCACGTCGGCGTCGGACAGTTCACCGCCCAGTGAGCGCAGCAGGAAGTGGTGCACGGTCTTGTGTACCCGCCTGCCCTCGGTCACGAACCAGTAGTCGATGCTGCCCAGTTCGGCGACCACCTCGCCGGTGATCCCGGTCTCCTCGGCGACCTCGCGCATCGCGGTCTGCTCGGAAGTCTCCCCCGCTTCGATGTGCCCCTTGGGCAGCGACCACAGCAGACGACCCCGGCGATCGGTCCGCCCGATCAGCGCGGCGCAGCGCAGCTCACGCGGCCCGTCGAGCCCGTCGACGACCAAACCACCCGCCGAGGTCTCCCGCACGGTCCGCATCCGCGGTGTACCGGCATTGTTCGCCGAACCGCGCCGCCGCGGCTGGCGGCGTCGACTGTTCGCGCGATCGGCCGGAGGAGACACTCCGCCAGCTTAGCTGTGTCGTTGGAGCGCTGGCGCGCTCGAGTTCGCGCCCCCGGCGGTCCCGCCGATCAGGCGCCGTTTCTTGCTCCTTCGTCGCGTATGAGACGGCGCCTGATCGGCGGGACGGGCGCGAACCGCCGACTGCGTCGGCGGACCCTCCTCGAGGTCGGGTCGTGCGGGGCTGGGAGTGCGGTCATGGCGGACGTCGATGGTGCGGTGTGGCTGGGGCGGCGGGAGGTGGGCCAAGTATGCTGCTCATTCGTGGTTTCCCCTGATGTTGTCCCTGAAGCTGTGGCGGATCGTCGTGCTCGCCTGCTGGCGGGAGCGCAGGTGACGTTGGGGCAGCTCACCGATGTGCTCATGCCGCTGGGGGCGATGTTCGCCGAGCGGGGGCATTCGCTCTATCTCGTCGGTGGCAGTGTGCGGGACGCGGTGTTGGGGCGGCTGGGCAATGATCTGGATTTCACCACCGACGCGCGGCCGGAGGTGGTGCAGGAGCTCATGCGGGGGTGGGCCGACCACCTGTGGGACACCGGGGGGCTCGCCTTCGGCACGGTGAGTGCGGCCAAGGCGGATCAGCAGCTCGAGATCACCACGTTTCGGGCCGATTCCTATGACCGGGTCTCGCGTAATCCCGAGGTGACCTTCGGTGACACGCTCGAGGGCGACCTGGTCCGCCGGGATTTCACGGTGAACGCGATGGCGGTGAAGATCGGTGCCGACGGGTCGCTCGAATTCGTCGATCCGCTGAACGGCCTCGATGCCCTGCTCGCGGGGATCCTCGATACCCCTGCCGCACCGCAGGATTCGTTCGATGACGATCCCCTGCGCATGCTGCGCGCAGCCCGCTTCGTCGCACAGCTGGGGTTCGAGGTGGCGCCGCGGGTGCGGGCGGCGATTGTGGACATGGCCGAGCAGATCGACCGGATCACCGCCGAACGGGTGCGCACCGAGCTGGACAAGCTGATCGGTTCGGTTCATCCGATCGACGGCATCAACCTCATGTGTGACACGGGCTTGGCCCAGCGGGTGCTGCCGGAGGTCCCGGCGATGAAACTCGAGATCGACGAGCACCACCAGCACAAGGACGTCTACCAGCATTCGCTGACCGTGCTCGCCCAGGCGATCGACCAGGAGGAGGGCGATCCCGACCTGGTGCTGCGCTGGGCGGCGCTGCTGCACGACATCGGCAAGCCCGACACCAAGCGCAACGAACCCGGTGGCGGCGTGAGCTTCCACCATCACGAGGTGGTCGGCGCGAAGATGGTGCGCAAGCGAATGCGCGCGCTGAAGTACCCGAAGGCGTTCACCGAAGAGGTCGCGCGCCTGGTGTTCCTACACCTGCGCTTCCACGGCTACGGCAAGGGGCAGTGGACCGATTCGGCGGTGCGCCGCTATGTCACCGATGCCGACGACCTGCTCGATCGGCTGCACAAACTCGTCCGCGCCGATTGCACCACCCGCAACAAGCGCCGTGCGGCGGCCCTGCGCGCCACCTACGACGAGCTGGAATCGCGCATCGCGACCCTGCGCGCCCAGGAGGACCTGGCGCGGGTACGCCCCGATCTCGACGGCAACGCGATCATGGAACTGCTCGACCTGCCACCGGGCCCGCAGGTCGGCAAGGCGTGGAAGTACCTGAAGGATCTGCGCCTCGATCGCGGTCCGATGACCCGCGAGGAAGCCGAAGCCGCCCTGCTGGACTGGTGGAAGACGCAGAACCCCTGATCAGAACACGATCAGCGTGGTGCCCGCGACGATGGCCGTGCGGATCTGGGCCAGGTCGAACGAGCCGGTGGTCTCGGGCAGCTCGATCCGGAAGCGCACCTTGTCGCCGCGGCGGTGCGCGTAGGAGATGCTCGCCCGGTTCGGTAGATCGTCGAGCAGCAGCGCGGGCGCTTTGATGGCGCGGCGTGGCAGGCGGATGCCGTGCCAGTTCGCCCGGGCCACATCGATGGTGAGCAGATTGTCATAGACCTGCGCATCGACCAGCGCGCGCATCTTCTTACTGCGATGACTGGCGAGGATGCGTCCGCGCTCGTCCAGGCGCACCCGCCAATCGAAGTTCTGCGCGTCGACCCACTCGACCAGCGCCTCGAGCCCGATGACACCCTCGATGTCGAGCTGCTGCACCCGGATCTTGGTCGGCACACCGGGAATCAGCCGCACGCCGTGCGCGATGACGGTGACGCTGTCGAACGGATGCGCGTCCCAGACCAGGTCGGAGAGCACTGTCTTGCTCTGGAAGTGCGCGCCGCGCCTGCGCACTTTGAACACATCCAGCGTGGCCGTCAGGTCGTGCCCGAGCAGGGTCGCGCTCACCTCTTGGCCGCCGAAACGGCTGAGAATGCCCTCGCTGAGCACGGTCATCAGTACATCGGGCATGAGCGCGGTGACGGTGCCGGAACCGAGGTCGGCGACGGGATCGGCCCAGGACGTGGTGAAGCCGAGCCACTGATCGATCCATGACGGGTCGAGCAGGCGCCTGCCCACATCGACAGCGCCCGACAGTGACCAGGACTTCGGATCGAAATACGTGGCCATGATGATCCGAGAGTACTTGGCGACGGGCCCGGCGGCCACGGTCCGCGCGGGGTTCTGGGACCCGCGCCAAGACCGACCCCGCCCCGGTGGTGACCGAGCGAGCCGGGTCGTTCATGCTCGAATCATGCCGCTCGACCTGAACAGCGATCTCGGTGAGGGCTTCGGCCCGTGGCGGATGGGTGAGGACGCCGCGATGCTCGACGTCGTCACCAGCGCCAACATCGCCTGCGGTTTCCACGCCGGTGATCCGGCCATCATGCGCCGGACCTGCGAACTCGCGGTGGCCAAGGGGGTGCGGATCGGCGCCCACGTCGGCTATCGCGACCTGGTCGGCTTCGGCCGCCGCGACCTCGCCATCGCCCCCGCCGATCTGCGCGACGAGGTGGTCTATCAGATCGGCGCGCTCTCGGCCTTCGCGGCCGCGGCGGGCGACCGGGTGCGCTACGTCAAGCCCCACGGCGCGCTCTACCACGCGGCGGCCCGCGACCGGCTGCTCGCCGACGCCGTGCTGGCCGCGGTGACCGATATCGAACCCACCCTTGCCCTGCTCGGCCCGGCGGGTACCGAACTGGAACGCGCCGCCCAGCGGGCGAATGTGCGCTTCGTCGGCGAGGGCTTCGCCGACCGGGCCTATACCGCGACGGGCGCGCTGGCCCCGCGTGGAGTCGCGGGTGCGGTGCTGGCCCCCGACGACGCGGTGTCGCAGGCGGTTTCTCTTGCGCTGTCGGGGACCGCGCGTACCGTAGACGGTCCCGGTACGGTCGTCGTAGCCGTGGCCAGCGTGTGCGTCCACGGTGACTCCCCCGCCGCCGTGGAGATGGCCCGCCGGATTCGCGGGGCACTCGACGAGGCGGGCGTGCCGGTGGAGCCGTTCGGCTGAGGGTGGGAGGCAGGATGGACATCGATTGGAACTCGCGGATCCGATCCGCGGGCGATCGCGCCATGCTCGTCACACTCGACGATCCCCGACCTGTCCAGCGCCTGGCCTCGGCTCTGCGGGTACACGCCATCGCCGGGGTGCAGGATGTGCTGCCCGCGGCGGAAACCGTGCTGGTGACGATGCACTCGGTGAGCTACGAAACGCAGGTCCGCCGCGAGCTCGTCGCCCTGCTCGACCGGCTGGATCGGGAGCCGCCGCAACCGGATTCGCCGGATGTTTCCCGTGGAACACCGCCGGACACCGGCGTCGACGACGACATCGTCGAGATCCCGGTCCGCTACGACGGCGTGGACCTGCCCGAGGTCGCCCGGTTGCTCGACCTCTCGGTGCCGGAGGTGATCGCGGCGCACACCGACACGATCTGGCGGTGCGCGTTCGTCGGATTCGCACCCGGATTCGGCTATCTCACCTCGCCCGACGGCAGGCTCACCGTGCCGCGCCGGGCGCAGGCGCGCACCGCCATCCCACCGGGAGCGGTCGCGTTGGCCGGCGGCTATTCGGCGGTGTATCCGCGGGGTACGCCGGGCGGCTGGCAGCTGATCGGCCGGACGGATCTGCGAATGTGGGTCGTCGACCGTGATCCGCCCGCGCTCGTGCGGGCGGGTTCGGCGATACGGTTCGTCGAGCTGACGAGCGAGGAATGACCCCAGGCTGCTCAACGGTGCGCCGCCTCGACAGCGAATCGGGGAGTGATCGCATGCTGATCTTCATCGAGCGGGTGGGGCCGCTCGCGACGGTGCAGGATCTGGGCCGTCCCGGCTGGTTCGACTCCGGGGTGGGCCAGGCGGGTGCGGCCGATCGCGCGTCGCTGCGGCTGGCGAACCGGCTGGTCGGCAATCCGGAGGACCACGGCGCCATCGAGGTGCTGCTGGGCGGACTCGCCCTGCGCGCCGACGCGCACCTCACGGTCGCGGTGACCGGCGCGCCCGCACCGGCGACGGTCGACGGCACACCCGTCGGGCATGCCAGCGTGCTCGAACTCGACGAGGGCGAGGTACTTCGACTCGGCCTGGCCAGCACCGGATTACGCAGCTACGTCGCGGTGCGCGGCGGCATCGATGTGGCCAAGGTACTCGGTTCGCGCAGCCGCGACACGCTGTCCGGAATCGGTCCCGAACCGCTGCACGCCGGCGCGCAACTGCCCATCGGCCCGCCCCCGCGCACCCTGCCCACGGTGGAGTTCGCGCCGCAGCCGGTGCCGCCGGAGGTGCTCACGGTCCGGGCGCGTCCCGGCCCGCGCGCGGACTGGTTCGCCGAGCCCGAACAGCTGTTTCGCGGGTCGTGGGTGGTCTCGGTCGACACCGACCGGATCGGCGCGCGCCTGGATCGCGTCGACGGTCCGCCGCTGGTTCGCGCTCGCTCGCGCGAGTTACCCGCCGAAGGTGTCGCGCTGGGCTCGGTGCAGGTGCCCCCGAGCGGTCAGCCCGTCGTCTTCCTCGCCGATCACCCGATCACCGGCGGCTATCCGGTGGTCGCTGTCGTGCTCGACGCCGATGTCGACACGGTGGCCCAGGCCCGTCCTGGTCAGCGATTGCGGTTCGTGCCGGATCTGTGATCAGGCAGGCGGACGCAGCCGCGCGTGCATCAGGTAGACGTTGTAGCTGTCCCACGCCGACATCGTGAAGTACAGGTCGCGCGCGGTCGACCAGGGGTGGATGAACCCGCCGTAGGCCCGCGGATAGTCCTCGGTGGAGACCAGCGGCACGGCCGAGGTCCACGCGCCCTGGGGTTCGGCCGCCGTGCGCAACACGATCTGGCCCGCCGCCGCGTCCAGGTAGACCATCTGCCACTGCCCGGTCTCGGTGTCGAAACGCACCGACAGCTCGCTGGCCGTGCCGAGTACCAGCGGCGTCGCCGAATTCTCCGCGGCCGGTGCCCAACTGCCGTCCACCCAGTACTGATAGGCCGTCTTGTTGAGCACGTCCTTCTTGTGCACCCTGGCCAGCCCGATCATTCCGACCCGGCCATTGGGGGTGCCGAACATGTAGACGTAGTCGCCGCGGGGCACCATCGCCGCGACCTGGAAGCGGCCGAGGCCGAACATGTTCTCCCACTTGGCGTGCTGGTCCTTGGTCCAGGTCTGTCCGCCGTCGTCGGAGTAGGCGAGACCGCCGTAGTTGGTCAGCCACATGCCCGGGATTCGCGACCAGTGGTTCACCGACATGTAGCTCATGAACTGCCGCTCGCCGAGGGCGAACCCCGAGGTGGGGATGGTGGTGGTCTCCCAGTTCTTGATCTTGCGGCTGCCGAGCAGTTCGGCGGCGTGGCAGGGACTGTCCTGCACCATCGAGTCGATGGTCAGCCCGTCGGACAGGTCGGTGTCGGTGCTGAAGGCGAGCGCGTTGGACCGCCAGTCGGCGGTGTCGGCGCCCGCACCGCCGTAGACCCAGCCCTCGCCGAACGTGTCACCGAAGACCATCGCGACCTTGCCCGGTTCGGTCTCCCAGAACAGGCCGAGGTCGGTGCCGTCGACCTGCCAGCGCATATCGGTCCGATTGGCCGAGCCGGGCCCGGTGACCTGCTCGACGAGCCGCACGAACTCCACCCCGGTCTGCGCGACCGGCGCGCGCACCGGACCCGGTTCGATCGGTCGCACAACCGGTTCCGGCGCGTCCTGCGGCGGGTCGCCCTCGCCGCCGGGCACCGGGATCGGGATGGGTTCGATCTCCGGCCTGATCTGGATCCGGGGCAGCATGGCGGCCGAACCCGTCGACATCGGCTCGCCCCCTTCGCTGTCCGGCTCGGGCGTGTCCCTGACCTCGGGGCACGGATTGCGGCACGGGTCCATCGGCAGCGGTGTCTGGGCGACCCGCGTGTTGTCGTGCGGCGGATCGGGGACCGGCACGGGCGTCGGCAGTGGCACCGGGATCGGGATGTCGATGCGCGGCGGGAGCGGCGGCGCGGGGGGCGCGGCGGGGTCGGGCAGCCGGTTCAGCGGGTCGAATCCGACTTCCCCGCAGATGTTCACCGGCGGCGGCGCCCACGGGAGCGGGGCGGCGTGAGCTGGTGCGGCGAGGACCGCGGCGAGCAACACACCGAGTGCGGCCGAACCGGGCGAAACCGCTGATGCGCGCATGCGCGTAGAACTTACCGGAACCGAACGCCCCTGCCCCGCGTCCAACCAGATGTGAACGAAATCGAGTACGTCTTCGGAACCGGCGACGGGATCGTGCACCACTGGTCAGGTCAGGCCGACCTGGAACTGGCGAACACCGGGATCGCCGACGCGCTGTGGCTCGATTTCGACGGTGACGGCAACGTCGATGACGCACTGTGGGATTCCGACCGCGACGGCGTCGCCGATGTCGCCGCCCTCGACCTGGACGACGACGGCGTCCTCGACCACTTCTTCACCGACCCCACCGGCAACGGCACCTGGTCGCACCAGATCACCGGCGCGCCGGAACACGCCGAGCGGGAACCGCTGCCCTGGGTCGAACGCGACGCCCCGGCCGAGACGACCGTCGACGCCGTGCGGACGGCGTCGAATCTCGACCTGCTGCCCGACATTCCACTGGCGACCGTCGATCATCGGACCGTCCTGGCCCAGGAGACTCCCGGCCCGCTCAGCCCGCCGCCCTGGCCCTGCGGGCGTTGAGCGCGATCGCCACGATGCCGAGCGCGTAGACCACCGCGCCCGTGAGCACCACGCCGAGCGAGTGGCCGTCGGCGGGGATCACCAGTGCGGTCGCCGCGATCGCCAGCACGAAGGTGATGTTGAAAACGGTGTCCTGCAGGGCGAACACCTGGCCGCGCCGATCGTCGTCGATGTCCATCTGCATGCTGGCGTCGCCGGTCAGCTTGATCGTCTGACCGGCCAGGCCGAGCCCGAACGCGCCGAGCAGCAGCAGCCGGTGGGCGTTGTCGACCGCGGCGTCGGTGGACGCCACCGCGATCGGGGTGACCAGCGTCAACTGGACGATCACCGCGGTCACCAGCCCGAGCAGCACCGTGCGCGGCTTGCCGAGCCGGGGAATCAGCACCGGCGCCAGGATCGCGGCGGTCAGCATGCCGGCCGCGGCGAAGCCGATCGCGACCCCGAAACCCACCAGCCCGCCGCTCATCTGGGTCTGGTCGGTGGGCTGACGCAGCACCAGCACCATGATCAGCGTGTTCATTCCGAAGACGATCCGGTGCGCGCCGATCCCGATCATCGCCGTGGTCACCTGCACCGACTGCCACACCGCCCGCGCGCCGGTGCGCAGGCCGGTCGCGATCGCGCGTACCGTGCTCGCCGATCCGGCCGACCCGCGCTCGGGCCCGAGCACGCGCGGTCCGAACCCATAGGCGAGTACCGCTCCGATCACCGAGCCGACACCACTGAGCGCCACTGCCACCGCCGCGGCCGCGTCGCCGGCCCCGAGCACCGCGATGACCGCCACGGCCGCCGCCGCGCCGACTCCGGCACACACCGAGGCCACGGTCGCCAGAATCGAGTTCATCGGCACCAGCCAGCGCCGTTCCAGCACCCGCGGCAACGCCGCCGACACCCCGGCCAGCACGAAGCGGCTGATCCCCACCACGGCCAGTGCCAGGATCAGCAGCGGTGTCTCCCCCGCCCCGCCGAACAGCGCGAGCGCGGCCACCCCGATCAGCACCGCCCGGGTCACGCTGGCGACCAGCAGCACACCGCGCCGATCCCACCGGTCCAGCAGGGCGCCCGCGTAGGGCCCGAGGATCGAATAGGGCAGCAGGAGCACCGCGAAACCGGCCGCGATGGCGAGCGGATCGGTCTCGCGTTCGGGGTTGAACAGAATCGCGCCCGAGAGCGCGGCCTGGAACATGCCGTCGCCGAACTGGGCGGCCAGCCGCAGCAGGGCCAGCCGGGGCATTCGCGGATTCCGCCGGAACACGCCGTGGCTCTCGCGGAGCAGATTCCGCAGGGAGTTCGGTTGTTCGTCCGCCGGATCCGGGCCGTCGCGACGATGGGTCGACACCTCGTGAGGATAGTGGTGCCAGAATTGAGGGTGGCGGTACGGGTGGAAGAGCAGGAGGAGCGTCATGTCGACACCGACGACGCCGCGGATCGAACTGCATCGCGGCGGTGACCGGATGAAGACGCGGATCTCGTGGCTGGACTCCAAGCACTCCTTCTCCTTCGGCGAGCACTACGACCCCGACAACACCCATCACGGGCTGCTGCTGGTGAACAACGAGGACGTGGTGCTGCCCGGCGAGGGTTTCGACACCCACCCGCATCGGGACATGGAGATCGTCACCTGGGTGCTGGGTGGCAGCCTGGTGCACCAGGATTCGCTGGGCCACAACGGCGTCATCTATCCGGGCCTGGCACAGCGGATGAGCGCGGGCACCGGGATCATGCATTCGGAGAAGAACGATTCGTGGCGCCTGGACGGCACGCTGCCCGCCCACGACGAGCCGGTGCATTTCGTCCAGATGTGGGTGGTGCCCGACGAGCCGGGCCTAGACCCTGGCTATCAGCAGCTCGAGATCGATGCCGAGCTCGCTCGCGGCGATCTGGTGACGGTGGCCTCGGGCCTACCCCGCTACCGCGACCGCACCGCCATCGCGATCAATTCCTCGCACGCGGCCATGCACGTGGCTCGTATGTCCGCCGAGAGTTCCGGCGTCACCCTGCCCGAAGCGCCCTACCTGCATGTTTTCGTCGCGCGCGGCGAGGTCGACGTCGAGGGCATCGGCACGCTGGCCCAGGGTGACGCGGTGCGGCTCACGCGCTCGGGCGGTCAGCTGGTGCGTCCGCACGGGGCCGCGGAGGTCCTGGTCTGGGAGATGCACGCCCGCCTCGGCGGTGGGTAGCCGCTCAGGCCGATCCGGGCTGGTGGATCAGGTCGGCGGTTCTGGCGTTGGTGCGGGTGGCGGCGATGATCTGGGCGAAGTCGGGGCGGTAGTCGCCGTCGGGGGCCTGCATCCAGGTGCGGTATCCGCTGCGTTCGTCGGCCGGGGACGGGAGCACGATCTCGCTGCCGGGTAAGGCGACCGAGGCGCACACCCGGAACAGTTCGGCGAAGAGCACGGTGTCGAGATAGGAATTGTCGGTGGGGCCGGTCAGGAAGGTCCATCGACCGGAGCGGGGATGGGCGATGATCGGCCCGCAGCGCAGGCCGCGCCCGATCAGCAGACCGCGGACCCGTTCGCCCAGCGTCGAGGGCATCACCACCGCCCCGACGGCGCCGATCTCGAGCATGATCCGGCCGAGGGTCGAGTCGACCACGCCGTAGAGCCCGTTGTGCTTGCGGTAGTGACGACAGCGCGTCAGCGCGTCCTGGGTGGCCGAGTACTCCTCGGCCGCGGTATACCCGCCTTTGTCATCAGTGCGCGACGTGCTCATCACGACCTCGTCTCTGTCGACGCTGGACTCGATGTAGCTGTGGATTCGCTCGATCGGGGGTGCTCATACATCACGAACGCTGTGGAGCGGGAAACTTTTTCATAACGGCCGTTCGAATGGGAAAAATGCCGTTCTCGACAGCCTAGTGCCGCACAACCGGCCTGACAATAGTCAGTAGCTAGCGTGTCGATCAGCGTATTATCTGCCCGCATGGCTCCCGTTTCGCCGACCGCAGCGCGCTGGGAACTCGTGCTGCGCCTGCGTGAGCTGCGCGAGCAGCGCGGTTTCGACTCGGCCGGGTTCGCCCGCCGCGTCGGGTTCACCCCGGCCAACTGGTCGCATGTGGAGAAGGGCAGGCGGGTGCTCACCCGCACCACCATCGAACCGGTCCTCGACGTTCTCGACGTCACCGCCGATGAGCGTCGCGAACTGCTGGAACTGCTCGAGGCCAGCAAGCAGCGCGGCTGGTGGTCCACCGCCTCGGCCCTGATCGGTCCCGAACTGCAGCGCCTGTACGGCATGGAGGCGGGCGCGCAGAGTATCCGCAGCTATGACAGTCTGATCGTGCCCGGCCTGCTGCAGACCGAGGCGTACGCGCGTGCTCTGATCAGTGCCGATGTGATGATCCGTCCGGTTCAGGTAGACCAATTAGTCTCGATAAGACTACGCCGGCAACGGCGTTTGCGCGAGCCCGACCCGCTCGAACTCACCGCCGTCCTCGGCGAGGCCACCCTGCGGCAGCAGACCGGCGGTCCCGATGTCCTCCGTGAGCAGCTCGGTCACCTGGTCGAGCTGGTTCGCACGCTCGACACCGTCGACGTGCGGGTCATCCCGTTCAGTGCCACCGAAGGGGCGGTGCTCGGCGGGTCCAGCTTCCATCTGCTCGACTTCGCAAGCGATCAGCTACCCACCTTCGCCTGGGCCGAGAGCGCGGTCTTCGGCGGCCCGGTCGACGACCCCGAACAGGTCCGCGATCTCGGCTTCGCCTACTTGCGCGCTCGGGAGCAGTCCCTTTCCCGCACTGAATCTCTCGCCCTGATCAGGGACTATGCGAGAGTGTAAGATTCGAGGCATGTCCACCACCGCTCGCCGCCGCCCGGCCGAACACGGCTGGTTCACCTCGTCGCGCTCGAATAACGGCAACCAGTGTGTCGAGGTTCGTTTCGATGGTGACGTCGTCCAGATACGCGACAGCAAATTCCGGCGCAACTCGATGAACGTCGGCCTGGACGAACCGATCATCACCGTCACCACCGAGCTGTGGACCGAATTCCTGCACTGCCTGCGCATCACCCGCCGCCACCCGGCCCTGGTCGCCCACGTCTCCACCGACGGCTCGGCCACCCTTCGCCACGAAGACGTCCTCCTCCACTTCACCCCCACCGAATGGGCGGCCTTCGTCGCCGGCGTCCACGACGACGAATTCGCCTGCGTCTGAGCACCGCTCGACAACGCGCCGGAGATGATCGCTGCTGCGCTCTAGTCGGCCCGCACGCGTCTGGTGTCGTATGCCCACATCGCGATCTCGACGCGGTTGCGGGCGCCGAGCTTGGCCATCAACGATGCGACGTGGGTCTTGACCGTGCTCAGGCCGACGAAGAGCTCGGTGGCGATCTCGGCGTTGGTCCGGCCCCGTGCCACCAGCGCGAGCACCTGCTCCTCGCGCTCGGTGAGCGGGTCGATGGGCTGGACCGGTACCACCGGCGCCTGGTCGGCGAAGGTCGCCAGCAGCCGGCGGGTGACGTTGGGGGCGATCAGCGCGTCCCCGTTGGCCGCCGCGTGGATGGCCTGTACGAGGAGCCGTGAAACCGTTCGCGCCCAGCAGTGAGCGCACACGCGCCACCGCATCGTCGACCCAGCCTTTCCGCCCTTGAACGCGGAGAAGGGTGACTGTCGATTGATGGCCGGTCAGGGAGTGGCGAGCCCGGCCCGGAACGCCGCTGGTCACACGACCCCTCGGTGTGTGACCTGCGGCAGAGCCCCACGGCCAGAACGATATTCAGACCGCACAGCGCGGCGTCCCGGACCTACGCCCGATCGGCGACCAGGGCCGGGTAGTCGGTGTACCCCTCCGCGCCACCGCCGTAGACGAGCTCACGGGCGTACTCGGTAAGTGGTGCGCCCGTGGCGATCCGGGCGGGGAGGTCGGGGTTGGCGATGAACGATCGGCCGAACGAGAAGACATCGGCGAGCCCGGCGTCGAGGGTCTTCTCCCCCGCGTCGCGCGTCGTCGGCGCCGGACCGTTGAAGTTCGCGATCAGGGTGCTCGACCAGCGGGGGCGCAGGTCGGCCAGGGCGGGGTACTTGCCGCGTTCGATCACGTGGAGGTAGGCCAGGCCGAGCGGGTCGATGGCGTCGACGAGGGTTCGGTAGGTGGTCCGTGGGTCGGCTTCGGCGATCTCGTTCTCCGGGTTGTCCGGTGAGATGCGCAGGCCGACGCGTTCGGCGCCCACCTCGGCCACGACCGCGTGCACGATGTCGAGGACCAGCTGGAGTCGCCCGGTGAGCGAGCCGCCGAAGCGGTCGGTGCGCAGGTTGGTGTTCTCCGCCAGGAACTGTTGCAGCAGGTAGCCGTTCGCGCCGTGGATCTCCACACCGTCGAATCCGGCCGCGATGGCATTGCGCGCCTCGACGGCGAAGTCGGCGATGGTGGCCTCGACTTCGGCGGTGGTCATCGCGCGCGGGGTGACGTGATCGACCATCCCCTGGTTGGTGAAGGTTTTCGCGGTGGTGATGCGCACGGCCGACGGTGCCAGCGGCGTGGCGCCGCCCGGTAGGACCGACGGATGGGTCATCCGGCCGACATGCCACAGCTGGGCGAAGATGCGCCCGCCCGCCGCGTGCACCGCGTCGGTCACCTCGCGCCAGCCCGCGATCTGCGCGTCGGTGACGAGGCCGGGGATGCCGGGGCCGCCCTTGCCGAAGGCATTGGCGTAGATGCCTTCGGTGACGATCAAGCCGGCGCCGGCGCGCTGGGCGTAGTACTGCTTGGTGAGCGGGTTCGGGACGCCGGTGACGTCGTCCGCGCGGCCTCTGGTCATGGGGGCCATCGCGATGCGGTTGGGCAGGTCGAGGGTGCCGCGCTGGTAGGGGCGCAACAGAGGGCTGTCAGACATCGTCGTGTTCCTTGTCGAGAGGTGGTTCAGCGGGCGAGGGCGGTGACTTCGACTTCGATCTGCCAGTCGGGCTGGGCCAGCGAGGACACCTCGAGCAGCGTGTCGGCCGGGTAGGGCTCGCTGAGGAACTCCCCGCGCAGCTGGATGACCTTGTCGAGGTTGGCGGCCATGTCGGTGACGAAGATGCCGACCTTCACCACGTCGGCGAAGTCGGCGCCTGCCTCGCGCAGCACGCGCTGGATGTTGCTGAACGCCTGTCGCCCCTGGGTGAGGAAGTCGTCGGAGACGGTTTTGCCCTGCTCGTCGATCCCGGCCTGTCCGGAGACGTGCAGCAAGCCGTTGGCCCGGATGGCCTGCGAGATCTTGTACGGCGCGTACCAGTCGGGGGTGGTGGCGATCTTCTCGATGCTGGTCATGACGACCTCTCCTCTGTCAGTGCATGTACATGCATGTAATGTAGGTACATGCAGAGTTTGGCATTGCATATACTCTGGTGTCAAGACGGAAGGTGAAGATCATGGAAACGGCGATCTGGGACCAGTTGGTGGCACTGCACGGCATGGTGACCCACCGCCTGGCCAAGCAGATGCAGCGGCGCCACAACATCGGACTCTCGGAGTTCCAGGCCCTGTGCCGACTCGCGAGCGCCGACGACGGTGAACTGCGCATGCAGGAACTGGCCGAACTCATCGGCCTCAATCAGAGCTCGGTCAGCCGCCTGGTCGCCCGCCTGGAATCGAGCGGCCTCACCCGCCGCGACCTGTGCCCCAAGGACCGCCGCGGCGTGTATACGGTGATCACCGACGAGGGCCGCGCCCTCCATCGCGAGGCCTTGCCGACCTACCAGCAGGCCCTCGCCGAGGCCATGGACGAGGCCGCCGCCGACACCAGGGTGAGCGAACTCGCCGCCACACTCCGCTCCTGATCGACCCGCGCCGCCACGTCGACACCTTCGGCATACTGGGGAACGTGACTTCCGATCTGAGCAGCCCCTCCGGTATCGATCTGTCCTTCCGTGATCAGGATGTGCGGGTGCAGGACGATCTGTTCGCGCATGTCAACGGCCAGTGGCTGGCCGAGTACGAGATCCCGGCCGACCGCGCGGTCGACGGTGCCTTCCGCACCCTGTACGACCAGGCCGAGCTGGATGTGCAGGCGATCATCTCCGACAGCGCGGCCGGTTCCGCCGACGATGCCGATGCCCGCAAGATCGGTGATCTGTACTCGAGCTTCATGGATACCGACGCCGTCGCCGCGGCCGGGTTCACCCCCGTCGCCGAGGAGCTGCGCGCCATCGCCGAGGTCGCCGATCCGAGCGCTTTCGCCGCGCTGCTGGGCAGGCTGCAGCGCACCGGTGTGCGCGGCGCGCTCGGCTACTACGTCGACACCGACGACAAGGACTCCACCCGGTACCTGGTGCACGCGACCCAGTCGGGCATCGGTCTGCCCGACGAGTCCTACTACCGTCAGGACGAATTCGCCGAGATCCGCGATGCCTACCGCGCGCACCTGGTGAAGATGTTCACCATCGCCGCCGCCGATCCGGCACTGGCCGGACTCGTGCCCGCCGACGCCGAGGACGCCGCGCACCGAGTGTTCGAGCTGGAACGCGCACTGGCCGCGGGGCATTGGGATGTCGTGCGCCGCCGCGATGCCGAGAAGAGCTACAACCTCACCACTTTCACCGCCCTCGCCGCCGAGCACCCCGAATTCGACTGGGCCGCTTGGGTGGCGGCGGTCACCTCCGGCCTCGATCGCGCGGGCACCGAACTGTTCGCCGAGCTCGTGGTGCGCCAGCCCGACTACCTGCGCGCCTTCGCCCGCGCCTGGGCCGAACTGCCGCAGGCGGATTGGCAGGTCTGGGCGGTCTCGCAGGTGCTGCACGCGCGGGCGCCGTTCCTGACCGACGAGATCGTCGCCGAGAACTTCGATTTCTACGGCCGCACCCTCACCGGCGCGCAGGAGAACCGCGAGCGCTGGAAGCGTGGCGTGTCGCTGGTGCAGGAGCTGCTCGGCGAGGCCGTCGGTAAACTGTATGTGGCCAGGCACTTTCCGCCGCAGGCCAAGGCGCGGATGGTCGAGTTGGTGGCCAATCTGCAGGAGGCCTACCGCCGTAACATCGCCGAGCTGGAGTGGATGGGTCCCGACACCCGCGCCGCCGCGCTGACCAAGCTGGAGAAGTTCACCCCCAAGATCGGCTACCCCGACACTTGGCGCGACTACTCCGCGCTCGAGATCGACCCCACCGACCTGGTCGGCAACTACCGGCGTGGCTACGCCGCCGATCATGACCGTGACCTGGGCAAGCTGGGCGGCGAGGTCGATCGCGGCGAGTGGTTCATGACCCCGCAGACGGTGAACGCCTACTACAACCCGGGCATGAATGAGATCGTCTTCCCCGCGGCGATTCTGCAGCCGCCGTTCTTCGACATGAACGCCGACGACGCCGCCAACTACGGCGGTATCGGCGCGGTGATCGGCCATGAGATCGGCCACGGTTTCGACGATCAGGGCGCCAAGTACGACGGCGACGGCAACATGAAGGACTGGTGGACCGATGCCGACCGCGCCGAGTTCGGCAAGCGAACCAAGGCGTTGATCGAGCAGTACAACGTGCTCTCCCCCACCGACCTGGCCGACGAGCACACCGTCAACGGCGAGTTCACCATCGGCGAGAACATCGGCGACCTCGGCGGCCTCTCGATCGCCCTCGCCGCGTACAAGATCTCGCTCGATGGTGCCGAGCCGCCGGTGATCGACGGGCTCACCGGTCTGCAGCGGGTGTTCTACGGCTGGGCGCAGGTGTGGCGCACCAAGGCGCGGCAGGAGGAGGCCATCCGGCGTCTCGCCGTCGACCCGCACTCGCCGCCGGAGTTCCGCTGCAATGCGGTGGTGCGCAATATCGACAGCTTCTACGAGGCGTTCGAGGTCTCGCCCGAGGACAAGCTGTTCCTCGATCCCGAGGAGCGCGTGACGATCTGGTGATGGCGTCCCCCGGTCCGTGCAGCACGATCGCCGGGCCGGGGACAGCTCGACAGCGCATGTCCTCTAGCCGGTTTCCGGGTCGGATGCGGTACCCGGTGACGCTCCGGAAAGTGTTGTCCTGGAATAGGATCAGCTATGCGCTACGAGCAGGTCGCCGACGATGTCTTCCTGATCCGCGGCACCGACGTGAACATGTTCGTGCTTCGCGACGGCCGCGACCTCACCCTGATCGACGCGGGCTGGCACGGCGACGCCGCGGCCATCGAGAAGTCGATCCGCGCGCTCGGCCACCGCCCGGAGGACATCGTCGGCATTCTGCTCACCCACGCCCACCTCGACCACGTCGGCGCCCTCAACCACCTGCACCGCCACTACGCGATCCCGGTCTACACCAGCGCAACCGAAGCGGCCCACGCCCGTGGCGAACACCACGAGTCCGCCACGCCCCTCGACGTGATCAAACGCCTCACCGACCGCAGCACCCTCGGCTGGGCCGCCCGCATCACCGCCGCGGGCGGCCTCCGCAAGAACCCGGTCCCTCACATCCAGCCCTTCCCCACCGAAGGCCCCCTCGACCTCCCCGGCCACCCCGTCCCGATCCCCACCCCGGGCCACACCTCCGGCCACACCGCCTACCACCTCCCCAGCGCAGGCGCCCTGGCCACCGGCGACACCCTCGTCACCGCCCATCCCACATCCGTGATCGTCGGCCCCCAGCCCTTGCCCAACTTCTTCAACCGCGACACCGCAGCAATGATCGCGAGCTATTCCGAGCTCGAATCCATCCCCGCCGGCCTGATCCTCCCCGGCCACGGCCCGATCTGGACCGACGGCATCGCCGCAGCCGTGTCCCGAGCCCAGGAGAACGCTGCCCACCAGCGGACCTGACGCATCCGCCCGAACTCGTCCCGGTGCGGACGGGACTAGCCCGTGCTCGTTGTCGACGCGTCCGCGATGTGCGCGGCCCTGTTGTGGCAAGACGAGTTCGGGCAGCGCGCGAGACTCGAACTCGGCAAACTACGACGCGGCTTATCTGGTGGTGGCCGCCGAGAACGAGTCACCAGTGGTGACCTGCGACGCGCGGCTCGCCAAAACAAGCCAAGGTCGACGTCGAGGTCCGGGTAGTCCGCTGATCGTCGGCCGGTCAAGCCAATCAGGCCGAATGCCCACGCCGATGATTCAGGCGGCTCGACAGTCCAGCCGCGGTTGGCCGTACCGCGACAAGGTGGGGCGGTCAGGACATCCCGCCGACGCCAGCACGGCATAGCCCCCCGGGCTCGCGTCCTGCTGGTCGGACGCCGGACGATCTAGACCCTGTCCGTGCGAATCCGCAGGTCGGTCTCCGCGTCGAAGAAGAAGATCTCTTCGGTGGTGGGGCGCAGGTGGAGGGTTTCGCCGAGGGTGGTGTGGAAGCGGCGGTCCACGCGGACGACGATCTTGCCGGAGCGGGTGGCCCAGTCGGTGCCCGCGCCGTGGGTGTAGACGAAGGATTCGGCGCCGAGTTCTTCGAGGAGTTCGGCGATGACGGTGATGCCTTCGGGGTCGGTGGTGACCGTCCAGGCCTCTGGTCGGATACCGAGGACTACACGGGAACCGGACACTGTGCGCGGCACGGGGATTCGTAGACCATCGAGGACCGCGTGACCGTCGATGACGGGGGCTTCGAGCAGATTCATGCCGGGTGAGCCGATGAAACCGGCGACGAAGGTGTTGACCGGGTCGTCGTAGAGCTCACGGGGAGAGGCGATCTGCTGCAGGGTGCCGTCGCGCAGGACCGCGACGCGATGACCCATCGTCATCGCCTCGACCTGGTCGTGGGTGACGTAGACCGTCGTCGTGCCGAGCCGCTGTTGCAGCGCGGCGATCTGGGACCGCGTGCTCACCCGCAGTTTCGCGTCCAGGTTGGACAGCGGCTCGTCCATGCAGAACACCTGCGGGCGACGCACGATGGCGCGCCCCATGGCGACACGCTGACGCTGCCCACCGGACAGCTTGGCCGGCTTGCGATCCAGCAAGGGTTCCAGCTCCAGCATGGCCGCGGCCTCGCGCACGCGAACAAGCGTGTCGGACTTACTCATTCCGGCATTGCGCAGCGCGAACCCCATGTTCTCGGCGACGGTCATGTTCGGATAGAGCGCGTAGCTCTGGAACACCATCGCCACATCGCGGGCGCGCGGCGGCAGCCCGGTGACGTCACGATCGCCGATCCGGATCGACCCCGCCTCCACCGATTCCAGCCCGGCCAGCATGCGCAGGCTCGTCGACTTGCCGCAGCCGGACGGACCGACCAGCACGAGGAACTCGCCGTCGGCGATGTCGAGATCGAGCGCGTCGACGGCGGGGGTCTCGGCACCGGGGTAGCGGTGGGTGACACCGTCGAACTGCACTGTCGCCATGGGGAATTCTCCTGGGAAGACGAACGGGCCGACGGCACGAGACCGCCGGCCCGCGGGGGGACTACTTCGGCAGCTTGGGCATGATCTGGCGGTCGATGATCGCTTGCACGTCCGCGGCCACCTTCGCCAGCACGGTGGCGGGATCGGCGTTCTGCAGGCCGATCTGCTCGTAGCCGGTGCCGATGATCTGGTCGGCACCGGGCACGAAAACGCGCGCGTAGTCCTGCGACTTCGACACCGCGAGCTGGTCGATCGCGACCTTGGAGTTGGGGTTCTTCGCGAGGAACTCGATCTCGGTGGGATCGTTGACCGCCGACTTGCGCACCGGCATGTACCCGGTGCCCTGCGTGAAGTACGCGGTGTTGGGCCCGTTGGTGATGAACTCGATGAACTTGAGCGCGTTGACCTTCCGCTCGTCGGAGATCCGCGACGGCACGGCCAGACCGGCGCCACCGGTGGTCACGCCGGGCCCGTTGGGATGCGGCAGGAAGGCGGTGCCGAACTCGAACTTGCCGTCGGCGTTCTTCTTGATGCCGGTCAGATCACCGGTGGAGGCGATGGTCGAGGCGGCGACGCCGGTCCCGAAGTCGACCGCGATCTGCGGGCGGATGGCCGCGTACTTCTTGACGTTGATCGAGTCACGCAGGTAGGTGGCCGCGGCGATGCTGCCCGGCTCGGTGAACTTCAGTGCCCACTCGTCGGAGTAGGCGCCACCGAAGGTCCAGTTCGGGCCCTGGAAGGTCCAGCCCAGGTAGTTCTTGGCGTCACCCCAGGCGTGCGCGAACTTGCCGTCGCCGACGGTGCTCTGCAGTCGCGGGCCCCACTCGTCGAACTCCTGCCAGGACTCGGGGCCGCGATCGGGCAGCCCGGCCTGCGCCCACACGTCCTTGTTGTAGTAGAACAGCGGGGTCGAACGGGCGTACGGCAGCGCGTAGTGCTTGCCGTCGAACAGGTAGTCGGCGGCGAGGGAGTCGACGTAGTCGTCGAGCTGCACGCCCGCGGCGCCGAAGTGCCCGTCGAGCGGCTCGATCGCCTGCGACAGCGCGTAGTTGAACCACCACACATCCGAGAGCACAACGACATCGGGCAGGTCACCACCGGTCAGCGCGGCATTGAACTTCTGCGCCACCTCCTCGTAGTTCTTGCCCGCATCGACCAGGTTCACCGTCAGGTCGGGGAACTTCTCCTGGAACCGGTTGATCAGTTCCAGTTCCAGCTCCTTGGAGGTGCCGGGGTGGTTGGACCAGAAGGTGATGGTGTTCGCGTCACCGGAACCACCCGACGAACCGCCGGTGCCCGCGCACGCGGTGAGCGCGAGGCCCGCGGCGACGCCGCCGGTCAGACCGAGGAAGCCACGGCGGCTCAGCGCCGGGAATCGTGAAGTGGACACGTGGATCTCCGTTCGAGAATCAACCCTTGACCGCACCGGAGGTGAGGCCTTTGATCATGTGACGTTGCAGGGCGAGGAAGACGATGAGGATCGGCAGCATGGTCAGCACGGTGCCCGCCATCACCGGCCCCCAGTTGGTGACGCTGGGGTTCTCGGTGTTCTGCAGCAGGGTCAAGCCCACCGGCAGGGTCGCGACATCGGTGGAGTCGGCCATCAGGAACGGCCACAGGTACTCGTTCCACTCGTTGACCAGCGTGACCACCGCGAACGCGACCATCGTCGGCCCCGACATGGGCAGCACCACTCGGGTCAGCAGCCGCCACCAGTTCGCGCCGTCCATCCGGGCCGCCTCGATGACCTCACCGGGCAGTGACAGGAAGTGGTTGCGCATCAGGAAGGTGCCGAAGGCGACGCCGCAGAGCGGAATGATGATGCCCTGGAAGGTGTTTCGCCAGCCCAGCTGGGCGATCAGCGCGTAGTTGGAGATGACGGTGATCTGGTTGGGCACCATCAGCGCCGCGATGATCACCAGGAACACGATGTTCTTGCCAGGGAAGCGCAGGAACACCAGCCCGAAGGCGCTGAACACACCGAGCACGAACTTCACCACCGACACCGCGCCGGTGACGATCAGCGAGTTGCGCAGGAAGGTCCAGAACGGCACCGTGGTGGTGGCGTGTCCGTAGTTCTCCGGATGCCAGCTGCCCGGCCAGTACACCGCGGGCTGGGTGTAGATGTCGGGCCGGTCCTTGAACGAAGTGATCAGGATCCAGAACAGCGGAACACCGATCAGGATCAGCACGCACACCATCGCCGCGTAGCCGAGCGCGGTCACCGCGCGCTCGCGGCGTCGGTACGACAGTGTCTGCGGTCCCACGTGTTTCATCGCTGGCCCCGATCCATCACGCGGACCTGGATCAGCGTGACCACCAGCAGTACCAGGAACATGATCGTGGCGACGGTGGCGCCGTAGCCGGCCCGGAAGTTGCGGAAGGACTCCTCGTAGACCTGGAACACCATGGTCGTGGTGCCGTTGCCCAGCGGCCCGCCGCGGGTCATCACGTTGATGATGTCGAAGACCTGCAGCGAGTTGAGCAGCACCGTGATCGAGAGGAAGAACGTCGTCGGGCGCAGCTGGGGCAGCAGGACTTTGGTGAAGGTGGTCCAGCGGCTCGCGCCGTCCATCTCGGCGGCTTCCATCAGCTCGGCGCGCACGCCCTGCAGCGCGGCCAGGTAGATCACGAAGGTGTAGCCGAGGTTCTTCCAGATGTAGGTGATCGTCACCATGAACAGCGCCCAGCGCGGGTCCTGATAGAAATCCGGCACCTTCTCGACGCCGACGCGGTGCAGCACGTCTTGTACCAGACCGAAACTCGGATCGAAGATGAATTGGAAAGCCACCCCGATCGCCGCGCCCGAAATCACGAACGGTGCGAAGATGGCGGAGCGAACAACATTGCGCCCGAACAATTTCCGATCCAACAGCAACGCGAGCGCGAGACCGAGCGCCATGCTCACCACGACCGCGGCGACGGTGAATATCACCGTATTGCTGACGATCTTCCAGGAATCGTCGCGCTGCCACCACTCGACGTAATTTGCGAAACCAATTGGTTTCGCAATGGGGTCGGCGATGTTCCAGTCGGTGAAAGAGAGCCGGATGTTGTCGGCCAGTGGCCGGTAGACGAACAGCGTCAACAGCGCCAGGTTCGGCACGACCAGCACTCCGAACAGCGCATAGTCCTGCCACGGGCGATTTCTCAGCCCGCGGCCGCTCGGGGCGGGGAGGACCCGCTCTGGACTGCTACGCACCGCGGCAGCTTTACGGCGCACGGCGAACGTCCGGTTAACCTGGACCGCCGACCTGCTGAACATCGAGCGCACAGGCCGAGTACAGCAAAGAGCCGAACAATCCGACCGGAAAGATCGTATTGTTCGGCTCTCGTTCGAAAGGGCTAGTTCCAGTCTCCCAGGCCGTCACCGGCGCTGAGGGTGGGGCCCTGGGTGTTGCTGACGATCACGGCGTCGCCGCGGCGCGAGTTCTCCAGGAACCACTTGGCGTTCTCGGTGCTCACATTGAGGCAGCCGTGGCTGGCGTTGGAGTAGCCCTGCTGGCCGACCGACCACGGCGCGGCGTGCACGAAGATGCCGCTGTTGGACAGCCGCGTCGCGTACTCCACGTCGATCTTGTAGCCCTCGGGATCGGTGACCGGGACGCCGTAGGTGGAGGAGTCCATGGTCATCTTCTCGAGCCGCTCGCCGACGATATAGGTGCCGTTGGGGGTCTCGTAGCCGGGCTTGCCCAGCGAGGTCGGCATCTGTTTGACGACCTCACCGTTGACGGTCACGGTGATCATCTTGGTGTTGTCGTCCACGGTGGCGATGAACGCGTCACCGATGTGGAACGAGCTGGAGGTACCGCCCGCGACGACGGTGACGTCGGTGTTGGCGGGCCAGAACTCGGCGGGCTTCCAACGCACCTGCTTGGTGCCGGTCCAGTAGAAGTTCCCCGGCACGTTCGTGCTCGAGGTGACCTTGATGGCCCGCTCGGCGGCGGCGCGGTCATCGACCGGCTCCTTGAACGTGATGATGATCGGCTGCGCGACACCAACGGTCTCGCCGTCGGCGATGTTGATGTTCGGCGGCGCGAACGGCGCCTGTGCCGGCGGCTGGTCGAGCGCGGGCTGGCTGGAACCGGAGCCGAAGCCCGGCAGGGTCGGCTCGGCCTGCGCGGGCACGACGACCAGGGCGCCGGTCGCGGCGAACGCCGCCGACAGCAGCAGACCCCGGCGCAGCCAGTGGGATTGCTGCGTATTTGCCTCGTGGTGCATAGGTATCTCGTCCATTCCATCTCTCGTTCCGCGTGTGGCGGCGCGAGATCTTCGTAAGTGACGCGGAGACCGCGATGGGTCTCCACGGGGTAACGACGCCCCGACCCTGACCGCTCATTCCTACCCGCCCGAGGTGACAACGTGCCAGCGGCGCGACCCGGCGATAACAGACCGGCAACTATGTGCTGCGGGTCACATAACACCGTGTTATCCACTGGCTTTCGGCAAACGCCGCGCTCACGGCGGCGAGTTGGATCGAGGGTCGGCGAGCAGGGCCGAAACACATCGGTGTGAGCTTCAAACCCGCAGTGAGCGAGATCACTGCATTCGTGTGAAGTGGATCGCTCGATTCGGCGCGGTGGCCAGATTCCGCGGCACGGTCCGTGGCCGGGCGCCCAGGGCCAGAGCGGGTTCGAGGCGCAACCGGACCGCGGTCAGCAGGGTTGCCAGCACGACACGGAGCTCGAATTCGGCCAGCGTGGCGCCGATGCAGCGGCGATGTCCGCCGCCGAAGGGCGCGAACTCGAACGGCGAGACCTTGCGATCGAGGAAGCGGTCGGGATGGAACAGCCTCGGCGCGGGCCAGGTCGACGGCCGGCTGTGCAGCACGCCAACCGCCAACCCGATCGTCTGACCTGCCTCGATGTCGATCCCCCGCCACCGACACGGTTGCCGAATGCTGCGCAGCACGATGGGCACGGGCGGATGCAGGCGCAGGGTCTCCTGACACACCGCGTCGAGCAGCGGCAGCCGGGCCTGCTCGACGGGATCGCCGGACGCGCTCGGCAGTTCGGCGACGACCCGATCGAGCAGGCCACGCTCCCTGTGCAGGTGGTAGAGCGCCCAGGTCAGAGTGGTCGCGGTCGTCTCGTGCCCGGCGACCAACAGGGTGCGTAGTTGCTCGCACAACTCGGCGTCGGTGAGTGCGGAACCGTCGTCATAACGGGTGTCGAGCAGCAGGTCGAGCAAGTCGCCGCTGACGCCGGAACCAGTGCGGTCGCTGGCGCCGGGGCGAGCGCGTCGACGTCGCGCGACATCGGCGAGGATGAGCTCGTCGAGTCGCTCGCGGGCCACGACGAATCGCGCCCACGGTCCGAAACCGCCGATGTCGCGGCGCAATACGGGCGCGACCAGCAGCGGCGTGGTGAACGCGCCGAGGAAATCGGTGACCGCACCGGCGTATTCGTCGCTCCGATCCCCGTCGGTCCCGAACGCCGCGGTGAGGATGACCCGCAGGGTGATCGCACGGGCCGCCGCGAGCGCGTCGATTCGCCCGCCGGGCTGCCAGGAACCCGCGGCGCCGCAGCCGATGTCGACCTCTCGCAGCGTCGCGGCCCGGATGATTTCGCCCAGCTCCCTTACCCGCGCACCGTGTAGCGCGGGGGCGAGCAGGGCGCGATCTGCCCGGTGACGCGGGCCGGAACTCAGGATGAGCGAAGCGGCGCCGACCATCGGTTCGATCGGATTGGGCCGTGGCGGTTCCAGCAACTCGACCGGCAGCCGGAACAGTTCACGCGCGCCCTCGGCTGTCCCGGTGAACAGCACCGGCGGGAACCCGGGGAAACCGACCGCGAACGGATCACCCTGCGAGGCGCGTCGCCGCAGGTAGCCCTCGAAATCGCGTCCAGCGGCCGCACCGTGCAGCAATGACCAGCGGGGCGGTGCCGGCATTTGCGCGCTCATACCGGTACTACGACCGACCTGGACCTCCGGTTCGAGTGGGCGCGAAGCCGGACCATCGATGGCCAGGCCCTCAGGTCAGCATCGGATCAACTGTCCAGGTCAGGCGTGGCCGACGCGGTGCGCAGGCGACGCGCGGTGCCCTGGGCGAGCGCGGCGAGCTTGGCCAAGCGGGCGTCGCCGAGCGCGGTGACGGCATTGCCGAGCCGGTTGGTGACGAACGCGATCGACATCCGCAGGTCAGGGTCGGCGTAGGCGCCGGAGCCACCGACACCGTAGTGGCCGAACGCGTTTCGCGGCTGCTGCTTGGTCATCAGCACCGGTCGGTGATAGCCGAGGGTGAACCGCAGCGGCAGGCCGAGGACGTAGTCGCGGCTCTCGGTCTGCTGGGTGCGGTTGATCGTCTCGACCGTCTCCGGCCGCAGCAACGACACCGCCGGGTTCCCGGACTTCGGACGATGCTCGGCGTCACCGCCGTACACCACGCCCTCGTTGGCGAGCGCGCCGTACATCCTGGCCAGCGCCCGCGCCGAGAACACTCCGTTCCAGCCCGGCATCACCGCGTCGTGCACCCGCGGGTCGCGGACCAACTCGTCGAAACTCTCCGGCATGCCCGCCTCGGCCAGCCCGCGCACCGGCCGCACCCACGACAGCACCGAGGACGCGGTGTTCCAGCGAATCCCCGGCGGGGCCAGGTGCGGGAAGATCTTGGCGATCCGGTGCCGCTGCCCGGCCGGGACCTGGAACCAGAACTCGTCGATTCCCAACGGCTGAGCCACTTCTCGGCGCAGGACCTCGGTGAAGGGATCACCGGTCACCCGCTGCACGATCTCGGCGACCAGCCAGCCGAAGGTGATCGCGTGATAGCCGGAGGTGCGGATGCGGCGGGGGTCGGCGGGGCTCTCGGCCAGCGCCTTCACCACCGCGCCGTAGTCGAGAATGCCCTCGCGCCCCGGCACCAGCCCGCGCACCCGGTGCAGTCCGGCCCGGTGCGAGAGCACATCGCGCACCGTGATGTCGGCTTTGCCGTGCGCGGCGAACTCCGGCCAGTACTCGGCTACCGGCGCCTCGTAGTCGATGAGGCCGCGTTCGGCCAGCCGGTGCAGCACCGTGGCGGCCACACCCTTGCCGGTGGAGAAGGTGAGTGCGACGTGGTCGCCGTGCCAGCGCTGATCCTTGGCCGCCCAACCGGCCCAGACATCCACGACCGGTCGGCCGTCGAGATAGACCGCCAGCGCTCCCCCACCACGACTCGGTTGCGGGAACATGCCGAAGAAATGGTCGGCGAGCCGGATGAAGCGAGGATCGATGAGCATCTGGCGCGGCGCCACGAGCGCGCCGGGTCTGGTCAGTGGGCCGAAATCTCCCGCCGTTGCTGCCACCATCGGGTTCACCTCCTGATGCAGGCCGACCCGGGAGGCCGGAATCCCAAGGGTAACGCAGTGTCCGGACACCGGGACGGAGTCGACGCAGGTGGCTTCGGTGGTGTATTCACAGTAGGTGTTTGCAGATCTGTCCCTCGGCCGGTTCGTCGGTGCTGCCGCCATCACGGTGGCCGCGTTCGTCTCGGCCGGATGCGGTGGCACCATCGACGGCAACGCCCAACCGGCGATCGACGTCGTCCCGGCCACCAGCAGTGCGGCACCGACCACCCAGTCGAGCACGACGACCACGAGCAAACCCGCCCCGACCTCGAGCCGCGGCGGCGACACCGATTTCCAGGCCAGTGTCGGCGATTGCGTCGTACTGGGCGGCACCGTCGACGACGCCACCATCGAGAAGGCCTCCTGCGGCAGCCGATCCTCGAACTACAAGGTCATCGGCAAGGCCAGGACCAGCGGCGAGTGCGTCAGCGACAGCGACAACTTCTACGCCGAGTCGCTCGACGGGATCGAGACGGGCGCCCTGTGTCTGGACATCGACTGGGTCGTCGGCGGCTGCATGGACATCGGCGGTAGCGACCCGACTCGCATCGACTGCGCCGAGTCCGGTTCCGATCCGGTCAAAGTCGTCGCGGTCCTGCAGGACACCGACGACATCGACGACTGCCCCGACCCCGCCGATTCCGGCGGCGAGTATCCCGAGCGTCGCTTCGTGGTCTGCTTGCAGAGCCTGTAGTTCCGGCGAACTTCCCTGGTAGGCGCTAGCTTGGACGGGTGGCGACCCAGACGGTTCGGCTGAAATCGGCGACGGGCCGGTGGATCATGCTCGCCACCGTCCTCGGCTCCTCGATGGCGTCGCTGGACGCCACCGTCGTCTCGGTCGCGCTGCCACGCATCGGCGAGTCGCTGGACACCGACGTCGCGGGATTGCAGTGGACCGTCAACGGCTACACCCTCACCCTCGCCTCGTTCATCCTGCTCGGCGGCTCGCTCGGCGACCGGCTGGGCCGTCGGCGCGTGTTCGTCTGGGGGATCGTCGGATTCGCGATCACCTCGCTGCTGTGCGCGGCGGCGGTGAATATCGAGATGCTGGTCGCCGCGCGGCTGCTGCAGGGCGTCGCTGGTGCGCTGCTCACGCCGGGAAGTCTGGCGCTGATCTCGGCCTCGATCGATCGAGGTGATCAGGGCAGCGCGATCGGCCTGTGGTCGGGCCTGGGCGGGGTGGCCGGAGCGTTCGGGCCGCTGCTCGGCGGCGGGCTGATCGATCTCGTCGGCTGGCGCGCCATCTTCCTGCTCAATGTGCCGTTGGCGCTGGTCGTGGGTGTGGTCGCGATCCGGTCGGTGCCGGAGAGTCGTGATCCGAACGCGCCTGCGCGGGTGGATGTCCCGGGTGCGGTGATCGTGGCGCTCGCCCTCGGCGCGCTCACCCTGGGCCTGATCGACGCCCATCCCCTGCTGGTGGTGTTCGGCGCGCTCGCGCTCGGGGGGTTCGTCCTGGTGGAGCTGCGCAGCCCGAATCCGCTGGTGCCGCCCGCGCTGTTCGGCTCGCGGGTGTTCACCGTCGCGAACGTGGTGACGCTGCTCGTCTACGCCGCGCTGGGCGGGGTGTTCTTCCTGCTGGTTCTGCAATTGCAGCTGGTCTCGGGGTATTCACCGATGGCCTCGGGCGCGGCGAGCCTGCCGGTGACGGTGCTGATGCTGGTGCTCTCGGCCCCGGCGGGCCGCTGGGCACAACGGCACGGTCCGCGCATTCCACTGACCGTCGGCCCGCTGTTGGCCGCGGTCGGTGTGTTCGCGCTGCAACGGATCGGACCCGACGCGAACTATCTGACCGATGTGCTGCCGGGCGTGTTGATCTTCGGCCTCGGCCTGTCGGCGCTGGTCGCGCCGCTGACCGGCGCGGTCCTGGCGGCAGTGCCCGTCGCCGAGGCCGGAATCGCCTCGGGGGTGAACAACGCTGTCGCGCGGACCGCCCAGCTCTTGGCCGTGGCCGCGCTGCCCGGACTGGCCGGACTCTCCGGGGCGTTCACCGACCCGGCCGCCTTCGCGGTCGGCTTCGACACCGCCATGCGCTGGTGCGCGCTACTGCTTCTCCTCGGCGGGGGCCTCGCCGCGGTGTTGCTACGGGTACCGCGCCAGGCCGCCGCACCCGAGCGGGTGGACTGTCTGCCGCACTGCGCCGGGGCCGACGGCCCGGCGCTGGCACCTCCCGACCCACAGTGACCACCACGTTCGCGGCCTTGGGTCCGGCGGCACCAGCCGCCGATCACACAGGGCGATAGCCCGCGCCCGGGCCACCCCTCGCGTTGATGTCGTCCATGATCGAGGTCATGTTCGTGCCGACCTCGGGACCGAAACAGGCGACCGCCAGATAGGCGTTCACCATGCCGACCAGCGTCGAGCCGACCACGACCGGCGCACCGGAATCGCCTTCGACCACACACATCTGCGACCAGGTCTCCATCTGGGTCTGGAAGACATCACCCCAGCTCACGCCGCAGGTGTTGCCGGTCGTTCTGCCTTCTTTGCACACGATCGTCGGGAACTGCGCGGGCCCGCCGAGGCCGGTGATGGTGACATTGCCGATCCGGTTGACCGGAATGATCCGGCCGGGCGTGAACTCGATGACCGCGTAGTCGAGTTCGGCGTTGCTATAGACGAACCGGCCGATCTCGCCGTAGCCACGGTTCACTTCGGCGGCGACCCGGGAGCCCGCGTCGCCGCAGTGGCCCGCGGTCAGGCCGACCAGTCTGCCGCCGCTGTCATTGCCGACCGTCGTGAGTGTGCACTCGAACATGTCGTCGATGACGATGCCGGACCCGCCGCCGAGCACCGGTGGGCCTGGTTGTGCCTGCGAAGCGCCGGCCCCGGTGCCGAGCAGTACTGCACCGAGGGCGACGGCGAAGGCAGCGCTGGCTACCTTGGCGAGTTTGCTGAACATGTCCCTCCAGATGTCGGAAGTCCGCACGATATCAATTCGGTTTGCCTATCGTGCCTGTATTCCGTCCCGGGCGCGCCATGCTCGAGCCCTGGTTGGCACACTTTCCGCGAACAGTGTGTGTTTGCTGCTTACCAGAGCGGGCGCCGCACCGTCGGTGATAGCTGATGTCTATTGGAATCGTGATCAAGCGACCATTTCCGGGTTCTGCGTGTGATGTGTCCACGCATTCCGGCGAGGGGTTCGTTATGAATGACAGTTTTCCGCAATATTTGTTTGGCGCGACCGCCGGTACTGGGAATCCATGTGGGAAAACGACATCCCGAGCAATCTCCGTAACTGTACAAATAGGGCCGGTAGGGTCCGGCATGGCACGGCTCATAACAGTTGTGGACAGTGACCTCCATCTATGACAGCGCTCACATGTCGGTGGTGTGTTCTGCACTACTCCGTAGTAAGGTGCGTCAAGCAAACAAGTCGCCGGGGCAATGAGGGCCGGCGTCGAGAGGGGTAAAAGCAGTGCAGTCGACCAAGAGTCCGCCCACACGTTCACGAGTCAGCGAGGCTGTCGACTGGAGCAAGGGCCTTTGGGACGACCATCCGAAGAAGTCGCTCGAAACCTTCGGCCGACAGATCACGATGGGTTTCGAGGCGATCACGGAGCTGATCGTCGCGATCTTCCGCAAGCGCTTCCCCTTCGACGAGTTCGTCCGGCAGTGCGCGTTCATGGCCAATGTCGCTGCCGCGCCCACCCTGCTCGTCGCCATCCCGATCGCGGTCATCGTGTCCATCCAGGTCGGCGCGGTCGCCGGCCAAGTCGGCGCCACCTCGTTCATCGGCGCGGCCAACGGCCTCGGCATCATCCAGCAGGGCGCCCCACTGGTCACCTCGATCATGATCGCCGGTGCAGTCGGTTCGGCGGTCTGCGCCGACCTCGGCTCCCGCACCATCCGTGAAGAGATCGACGCGATGAAGGTGATGGGCGTCGATCCGCTGCGCAGGCTGGTCGCCCCCCGGCTCGGCGCCGCGATGATCGTCAGCTTCCTGCTCTGCGGCTTCGTCGTCTTCGTCGGTTTCATCACCGGCTACATGTTCAACATCTTCGCCCAGGCGGGTACCCCCGGCTCCTACATGAGCACCTTCGCCTCCTTCGCGGTCACCCTCGATCTCGCGGTGGCGCTGCTCAAATCGGTGATCTTCGGCCTGATCGCCGGCATCATCGCCTGCGACTGTGGGCTCAACGCTCGCGGTGGACCGGGCGGTGTCGCCAACGCGGTGAACTCGGCAGTCGTCAGTTCCATGGTCATGCTGCTCGGCGTCAACGTGGCGATCACCCAGATCTACGCCGCCGTCTTCCCCCCACAGGTGGTCTGAGCCTTGTCATCAACCTATGTACCTCCGCTGCTGCGGCCGCTGCGCCAGCTCAAGGCGGCCGGCCAGGCGCCCGTCGACCTACTCGCTCGCCTCGGTCACCAGGTCTTCTTCTTCCTGCGTTCGGTTGGCTCGATTCCGCTGGCGTTCAAGCAGTATCCGAAGGAAGTCTGGCGGCTGCTCTCCGACGTCACCTGGGGCAACGGCAACATCGTCGTCGGTGGCGGCACCATCGGCGTCATTCTGATCATCAGCGCCTTCGGCGGTATGACGGTGGCCATCCAGGGCTACACCTCGCTGAACCTGCTCGGCCTGAGCCCGATCACCGGCGCCATCTCGGCCTTCGCCACCACCCGCGAACTCGGTCCGCTCCTGGCGGCACTGGCCTTCGCGGCCCAGGCGGGCTGTCGATTCACCGCCCAGCTCGGCGCGATGCGCATCTCCGAGGAGATCGACGCGCTCGAATCGGTGGCCATCCGCCCGCTGCCCTACCTGGTCAGCACGCGCATGGCGGCCGCGGTCATGGCGATCGTGCCGCTGTACTGCCTCGGTCTGGCGATGGCCTACCTGTCCTGCGCGGTCACCGTGCAGTTGATCGGCGGCACCGCGGCGGGCACGTACTCGCACTACTTCTACCAATTCCTGGTACCGACCGACGTGCTGTACTCGCTGCTCAAGGCGATCGTGTTCGTCATGATCACCACCTTCATCCAGTGCTACTACGGCTTCTTCGCCTCGGGTGGTCCCGAAGGCGTCGGCGTCGCGGCCGGTCGGGCGATCAAGATGTGCATCATCCTGGTCGTGTTCGCCGACCTGTTCATGACTTTGGCGATCTGGGGCGTCGACCCCGGCATCAGGATCTCGGGGTAGGGGCGCGATGATCATCGATCCGAGTGGGCGTGGCCCCACGATGAAACAGCTCTACATCGCCGGCGCGTGTGGCCTGGTGGTGTTCGCGGTGATCCTCGGCTTCCTGATGGCCAGGTACCAGGGCTACTTCGTGCCGAAGGTGAACGTGGCCGCCAACCTGTCGACCACCGGTGACGGCCTGCCGTCCAAAGCCGATGTGAAGTTCCGCGGCGTGCTCGTCGGCGTCGTCAAGGACGTCGACATCGTCGACCAGGGCGCCGGGCAGAAGGTGAACATCGAGCTGAAGCCGGAGTTCGCCAAGGGTGTTCCCAGCAATGTCACCGCCCGCGTCGTCCCGAGCAACCTGTTCGCGGTGACCTCGGTCGAGCTGGTCTTCAACGGCCCGTCCGACCAGTACCTGAAGGAGGGCTCGCAGATCCCGGAGGACCGCAGCGAGGGCACGATCGCGCTGCAGGACACCCTCACCACGGTGCGCGACATCCTCGACGAGATCGACCCGGTGCAGCTGGGCCGCGTGCTCGGCACGCTCACCCAGGCGCTCGACGGCAGCGGCCGGGTGCCCGGCTCCACCATCGTGCGCCTCGATCACTGGCTGACCACCGTCGCCGACGCGGGCCCGAACCTGGGCGGCATGCTCGACAACTTCTCGGCCTCGGCGCGCGCGCTCAACCAGTCGGCGCCGGAACTGATGAATGTGCTCGGTTCCTCGGTGCAGACCGCCAACACCATCGCGACCAAGCGGGATCAGCTGATCGCGCTGCTCGCCGGTGCCAGCGTCACCACCGACCAGGTGAACGACCTGTTCGCGACCAACCCCGATGTGGGTAAGGAAGTCACCGTCGGCATGAACGCCACGCTGGGTTCACTGGCCGCCGATCCGGCCTCGATCACCCGGGTCTTCGAGGTCTTCGGTCCGTCGCTGGCGGCGCTGAACACGACTTTCCACGGCGGCCCGAACGGCAAGCAGATGGTGTGGAATGCCGGTCTGACCTTCACGCCGTACAAGCCCTACACCGTCGCGGACTGCCCGCGCTACGGCGACCTGGTCGGCCCGAGCTGCTTCACCGCACCGGCCGAGGCCTCGCTGCCGCCGCTGCCGGAGAACCTGCGCCCGCGCAGGCTCGACTCGGCTGCCGGGCTGCCGCCGATGATCTCGATTCCCGGCATGCCCGACATCCCCGGCCTCACCACGCCGGTGCTGCCGATGCAGACCGCCAACGGCACCGAGGTGGTCCCGTTCGCCGGCACGCCGCTCGAGGGTCTCGTTCCGTCGTTCCAGATTCCGGGCCTGCCCGGTCTGCTCGGCGGCGAGCCGGCACCGGCGCCCGCCGCGGCACCGGTGGAACAGGCTCCGGCCGAACCGGCACCGGCGCCGTCCGGCACGCCGATCTCCTACCACGGTGACGCCGCGATCCCAGGATTCCTCGGCCGCAAGCCGACGACGTCCGAATATCTGCTGCTCGGTCCGATCATGAAGGGCGGAACCCTGCAAGTGTCCGAAAACGGGGGTGGCGCATGAGTATCCGTAAGCCACTGATCGGGTTCAGTATCTTCGCGCTCGTCTCACTGCTGGTCACCGTGGTCGTGTGGAACACACTGGCCCGCACGGTCGACGGTGACACCCGCAAGTACACCGCGATCTTCACCGATGTCCTCGGCCTGCGGCCCGGCGACGATGTCCGCATGGCGGGCGTGCGCGTCGGCAAGGTCGAGAACATCGAGCTCGACGGCAAGAACGACGCCAAGGTGTCGTTCATCGTGCAGAGCGACCAGTCGGTCTTCGACGACACCAAAGCCCTTGTCCGCTACCAGAACCTGATCGGCCAGCGCTACGTCGCGCTGGCGCCGGGCCAGGAGACGAGCCCGACCGAGCTCAAGAGCGGCGCGACGATTCCGATCGAGCGGACCGAGCCCTCCTTCGACATCTCGGCGCTGCTCAACGGTTTCCAGCCGCTGTTCCAGGCGCTCGAGCCCGCCGAGGTCAACGCGATGTCGGAGACCCTGATCCTGGCACTGCAGGGCGACGGGGTCTCACTCTCGGCGTTCATCGTCCAGGCCGCGCAGCTGGCGACCGATTTCCAGCGTCGGGACGCGATCCTGTCCGACGTGATCACCAACCTGTCCGGTGTGATGGCCGGGTTGGCCAAGCGAGGGGATGAATTGGAGACCCTGGTTACCCAGACCCGGGCGTTGATCGGTGGTCTCTACGACCAGGGGCAGTCGCTGCAGCAGTCGACGGTCGTCCTGGCCGATGCCACGACCTCGCTGGTCGGGATGGTCGGCAAGATCCAGCCCCAGCTGTTCGCCGCGCAGAACTCGTCCACCGCAGCGCTGAACCTGTTGCTCGCCAACGGCGCCAAGCTCGACCAGGCCGCCGTCGACCTTCCGTCGCTACTGGCTGACCTCGGCCGCATGAGCTCGGAGGGCACCCACGCCAACGCCTACCTGTGTGGCTTGGACGTCTCGCTCTACGGGGTGCTGTTCCCCCGCGGGCTGTTCAGCCAGATCGGTGGCACCTCGCACTCGGCGGTGTGCCGATGAGCACGCTGAAGTCGAGATTCCTCGGCAACCGTAACTTCTGGCTCGGCGTCATCGGGTCGCTGTGCATCGTGCTGCTGCTGGTCGGTTCGACGATCTACCAGTTCATCGGGATCGGCAAGCAGACCATCGAGGCGGAGTTCGTGCAGGCCGCCGGGATCAGGACCGGTGACAAGGTCGCCGTGTCCGGTGTCCAGGTCGGCACCGTCACCGGCGCCAAGATCGAGGGTGATCACGTGGTGATCACCCTCGACGTGGACAGCTCGCTGAAGTTCGGTCCCGACGCGCACGCCGCGATCAAGATGGCGACCCTGCTCGGCGCCCGCTACGTCGACCTGAACCCCGGTGACGGATCGGGGCTGAAGGACAAGACGATCCCGCGCAGCAACACCGACGTGCCGTACAACATCGCCGATGTCGTGCAGGTCGGTACGCCGAAGTTCGAGGCGCTCGACACCCAGAAGCTGGCCCAGTCGCTCAACACGATCAACTCCCAGCTCGGCGATTCGCCGGAGCTGGTGGCCCAGGCGCTCGACAGCGTCGGTGCGGTGGCCAAGGTCGTCGATCAGCGCAAGGGTGAGGTCGACAGCCTGCTCAAGGACCTGAACCGGGTCACCCAGCTGCTGGCCGACAACCGCAACTCGATCCTGCTGGTGATCACCCAGGGTGAGGCCATCGCCAACCGGGTGATGGAACGGCAGAACCTGCTGCGTCAGCTGCTGGACAACATCGCCACGCTGACCCGTCAGCTCGAGGAGATCGGCGCGCAGAACAACAACCAGTTCGGCGGCACCATCGGCCAGCTCAACACGATGGCCGAGGGTCTGCAGAAGAACAAGGAGAACCTCGACGCGCTGCTGCAGATCGGTCAGCCGACGGCGCGCTACTTCAACAACGCGCTCGGCAACGGCAACTACGGCGATGTCTCGCTGCCGTGGCTGTTCCCCGACAACTGGCTGTGCTTCGTTCAGGTGATCCAGGGGTGCGAAGGATGAAACTGACCAACAGGCTCCGCAGCGCGAAGTTCCTCGCGCGCACGGTGATGATCGGCGCCACCGCGCTGGCACTGGGCAGCTGCTCGCTGCTGCCCAGTCAGTTCGACGACGCACTCGGCCGCTCGACCACGATCACCGCGGATTTCGAGAACATCGCGGGCATGTTCGAGGGCAACGAGATCATGGTCCTCGGCCTGCCGGTGGGCAAGGTCGACAAGATCGTGCCCAAGGGCACCTTCGTCGAGGTCCACATGACCGTCGAGGCGGGGGTGAAGATCCCCAAGGAAGCGATCGCGGCGATCATCTCGCCCTCGATCGTCACCGACCGCCACATCGACATCAGCCCGCCCTACACCGGCGGCGAAGCGCTGAAGTCGGGCGATCATCTGCCCAAGGCGCGCACTCGCACACCGGTCGAACTGGACACGATGATCAAGACCATCGACCAGTTCGCCGCCGCGCTCAAACCCGAAGAGGGCCAGGAAGGTCTCGGCCCGCTCTCGGGCCGGGTGCTCTACCCGGTGCTCGACGGCAACGGTCAGAAGATCAGGGAAACCCTCGACGCGCTCTCGGGCGCGCTCAAGGTCGGTGTCGACAACAAGGACGCCATCTCCAACATCATCATCAAGCTCAACGAGCTGACGACGATGCTGGCCGACAACGATCAGTCGGTGCGCGATTTCAGCAACCGGATGACCGCCATGTCGGGTCTGCTCGCCGAGCAGGCGCCCGGTCTGCAGGCCACCCTCGATCAGCTCAACCAGTTCCTGGCCAACACCTCGACCACCTTCGGTGTGCACGCCGACGAACTATCCGCCTCGCTGACCGGCCTGACCAACGTCACCAATCAGCTGCGGGACAACTCCGGCGCGCTGACCGAGGTCGTCGACATCGTGCCGCTGCTGATGCAGAACATCGACGGCGCGATCAACCGCGAGCAGGGCTTCGTCCGGCTGCACGCGCTGATCGGTACCGCTCTCTCGGGCGAGATCGTCAGCGTCTTCTGCGAGCGGATCCAGATGCGGGCCGACGGTTGCCGCTCCGGGAACATGCAGGATTTCGGCCCCGACTACGGGCTCACCGCCGCACTGCTTGGACTGACGAAATGACCCTTATGACAATCAATGCCCGCCGCGCGATGGTCGCGGTGGCCGCGGCGGCGACGGTGGCGATCAGCTCCGGCTGCAGCTTCACCGTCGAGGACCTGCCACTGCCCACGCCGGGCACGGGCGGGGAGACCTACACCCTGCACGCGGTGTTCGACAACGCGCTGAACCTGCCCGATCAGGCCAAGGTCAAGATCGGTGGTTCCGATGTCGGGGTGGTGACCTCGATCAAGACGAAGAACTTCCAGGCCGTGGTCGACATGGAGGTCAGCACCGATATCGAGCTGCCCATGGGCAGTACCGCCGAGCTGCGCCAGGCCACTCCCCTCGGTGACGTCTTCATCGCTCTGTCGGAGCCGCGCGAGAGCACCGGCGCCGCGATGTTGAGCAACGGTGACACCCTGCCGATCGAGTCCACCTCGGCTGGCGCCACCGTCGAGGAACTGCTGGTCTCGGTCTCGATGCTGTTCAACGGTGGCGGTGTCGCCAGTCTGAGCCGCCTCGGTACCGAACTCGGGTCGATTCTCAACGGCAACGAGGTCGAACTCGCTCATCTGATCACCGAGATGACCGGCGTGATCGGCGAACTGAACAACAACAGCGCCCGCGTGGACTCCGTGCTCACCGAGTTCAACACTCTCGCCAACACCATCGAGGTGAACAAGGGCCAGCTCGGTGAGGTGGCCGACACGCTGCCCCAGGCGATCGGCGCCATTGCCGAGAACAACCGGGCCATCGGCGATCTGCTCACCAAGCTGTCCGTCGCCAGTGCTGCCCTCGGCGACTACTCCAACACCACCGGCGACCAGCTCAACGACCTGCTCGTCAATCTCGACAACCTGATGAACGCGCTGTCGGCGACCGGTGACAACTTCGGCTACGTGCTCGATCAGCTGCACGCGATCCGGCCGGGCGTCAACGCCACCTTCCGCGGCAAGGGTCTCGCGCCGTACGCGACGCTGACCAATCTCGACGTCGGGTTGCTGACCGATCCGGCCAACAGCAAGTTCCCTGATCTGAAGGACGTGAACGATTTCGTCGGCAGCTTCATCCAGGTGCTGCAGATCGTTCAGGGCCGAGTGGAAGGCCACCGATGAGCAAGGTGAAGAAGTTCTTCGGTAGCAAGATCGTGCTGGCGAACACCGCGCTGGTGCTCGTGCTGCTGTTCGGCGCGACCTACCTGTTGGTCAACGTGATGCGGGTGAATCCGCTGCGTTCGGAGTACGCGGTGACGGTCACTCTCGATCGCTCCGGTGGTCTGCAGCCGGGCAATGACGTGACCCTGCGCGGACACCGGATCGGTAAGGTCACCTCGATCGAGCTCATCGATCGGGGGCAGGCGATCGCGGCGAAGACCCAGATCGACGAGAGCTACAAGATCCCGGCCGACTCGATGATCCAGGTGGCCGCGCTGTCGGCGGCCGGTGAGCAGTACATCGACTTCCGGCCCAACAGCGATGTCGGCCCGTTTCTGGCCGACGGCGCGGTGATCGAGTTCGATCCGGAACAGATCAAGACGCCGGTGCCGGTGTGGGCGGTGCTCGACGACACCAGCGCGCTGATCTCCCAGGTCAACCCGCAGGAGTTCGACGTCATCCTCACCGAGCTCGACATCGCGCTCGGTGCGGGCCCCGACCAGCTGCGCGGTCTGATCAACGGCGTAAGCCTGGTGGTCGCCGGTCTGGACAACCTGCTGCCGCAGACGGTGAACCTGATCGCGAACCTGCGGGTGATCGCCCAGACCACCTCCAACGCCCAGCCGGATCTGCAGACGCTGACCAACAACTCGGGCGCGCTGCTGGCACAGTTCAACAACGCCAACGCCGAGCTACAGAGCGTCCTCGACAACGCCCCGGCACAGTTCGAGGCGCTGGGCGCCGTGCTGGACAAGACGGCCGATCCGATCACGGGTCTGGCGGCGAACTTCGTCGCCATCACCAAGGCGGCGCAGTTGCGTCAGCCGGCGTTGCGGCTGCTGTTCCCGTCGCTGGCGACGGGTCTGGAAGCGGTCGGCGCGCCTGCCCACGATGGCGAGTTCCACACCATCCTCGATATCTGGCCACGTCCCACCTGCTACTACAACACCGAGTACCGGCGGAACGAGGAAGTTCAGGACGGGTCGATCCCGCGCTGGAATTACTGCACGAACCCGCCCCCTGACCAGCAGATCCGTGGTTCGGCGAACGCTCCGCGGCCGAATGTCCCCAACAACGGCGCGCAGATGCCGCCGGGGGTCGACCCGAACGAACGAACTCCCATCCCCAGGTGAGTCGATGCCCGGTCCGGCTGCTCGCGGCCGGACCGGGCATACTCGCGGGAGAGGGCGTGTGGCCCGGCTCACGGGACACACGAAGAGATCGGTGCGACAGGTGTGCCGGGAAAGAGCAGGATTGATTCGATGACCAGCGACGACGCCGAGAGCAAGAAGGAATCTGCCGCGGCGGACAAGCCCGATCTGGACAAGTCCGAGCCCACGGTCGAGGGTGCGGCGGCAACTCCGGAAACCGACGCGCCCACCGCCGAGGCGGCGACCGCGTCCGTGCCGCCTGAGGTGCCGAGCGCGCGTCCCGGATCGAGCGCGGGGGCAGGCTGGATCGCGGCGGGTGTCGCCGGTGTGGTCGCCGTCGGCGCGATCACCGCGGGTACGGTGTTCTTCCTGCAGAACAGCAACAAGGCCGAGAAGCTCGATGCCATCGCCGACTCGACGCAGGCAGCCTGCGACTACGGCAACGTCTTGGCGAACTACGACTACGCCAGCGACCTCGACGGGTACATCGAGGAGATGAAGGCGGGCGCCACCGGCGACTACCTCGAGGAGTTCTCCGATGCCAGCGAGGCGCTCAAGGGCGCCATGGTGCAGGCCCAGGTGAAGTCCCGTGGTGAGGACGTGCAGTGCGGCTACCTGTCCGGCTCCACCTCCGATGTCAAGGCGCTGGTCACCATGACCCAGTACCGGTCGAACTTCACCCAGCCCGGTGAGGATCGGATGAACTTCGCGCTCGAGATGACACTGGAGCGCAACGACGACGGCAAGTGGCTGGTCAGCAAGATGGACTCGCCGCTGCTCAAGGGCAACCCCGGTGCCCCGGCTCCCGGCCCCGGGCCGGTACCGCCGGCGCCGGCCGAGGAGCCCGCGCCGGCGCCGGGCAACTGATCGGCACCCGGACAGACAGCGGGCCCCGGCAGCTCTAGAGCTGCCGGGGCCGCCGCGTGCGGTCCCACTCCGGTCGCGCCGCGCCGTCAGAACAGGGTGAGTGTTCCTGGCGCCGCTGGTGCGACCGGCTTCCCCGTGGCCCGCGGCTGGGTGGCTCGCGCGACTGGCGTCGCGTGTTCGGTGCTGGTCTGGACGGCGGGCGCCGGGTGGTCGCGGCCGAGCGCGGCCGCTTCGCGGGCGGCGAGACCGGCCAGCTTGTCGGCCTGCTCGTTGAAGTAGTTGCCCACGTGCCCGCGGACCCAGCGGAAACGCACCGGTCCTTCGCGGGTGGTGATGGCCCGGTCGATCTGGGAGATGATGTCGACGTTCTTCACCGCGCCACCGGTGGAGGTGCGCCAGCCGTTGCGCCGCCAGCTGGTGATCCACTCCGAGGCGCATTTGATCGCGTAGAGCGAATCGCTCTCGATGAGCATCGGTTCCGCGCCGGGGTGGGCGAGGATGGCTTCCAGTACCGCGCGGAGTTCGGCGATCTGGTTGGTGCCGGCGACCGCTCCCCCACTGGCCGACGGACCCTGATGATTCACCCAGGCCCAACCGATGGCGCCGCCGGGATTGCGCAGGCAGGAGCCGTCGGTGCTCACGATGATCATGACCGCCACCCTAGGCGATGCGGCCGACAAGATCGGTACCGTGGAATGCCTCTATCTCCCTTCGCAACCGCGACTCCGTTCGGCGCAGTGCCGATTTCGCGGCCGCGTCGACGAGGCCGTGGCACAGGCGGCCGAGCACACCGCGTGGTGGTGGATAGTCGGCTTCGGAGGTCAGGACCGACCGTTCGTAGCCGAGTGGGTCGAACCGTAGGGTCACGGTTCCGTATACCCGCCCACGCAGGGTATACCCGATGACGGCGTGCTGCCGGAATTCGGTGATTTCGCAGGTGACCTTTGTGCGAATGATCCCGAACAACAGGATCTTTGCCGTGTAGGCGGCGCCGAGCCCGTGATCGGGCTCGCCCGCCGGTTCGAGCGCGGCCACGCCGTACATCCAGCCGGGCACATGGCGGCGGTCCTGAGCATAGGCGAACGCGACCTCGACGGGTGCGCCCACGTCGCACGCATACCTGATGTGGCCCATCACGCAAAAGTACTATAACTCTCCTATTTATTTGCCGAGTTGGTCGATCGAATCGCGGTGACTCGGCGTGTCCCGGCGCGCCGGGCCGTGCGGCAACTGTCTCATGTGGTCCTGTGCCGATGTCGGCGTGTCGGAAACTGTTGTGCAGCAAGATATTCGACTATGAACGAAGCCCTGGCGACGCGGTTGGTGCCGGACCGGCTGTGGGCGCTCGTCGAACCGCAGCTGCCGGAATTCCGACTCCGGCGTCAAGGCGGCGGCACTGCGCCGACCGACGAACGCGCCGTGTTCGCTGCAGTGGTTTTCGTCCTGACCAGTGGTTGTCCGTGGCGGATGCTGCCACCGACCTTCGGTGTCACCGTGCCGACCGCGCATCGGCGGTTCATGGTGTGGAGCCGGGCCGGGTCGTGGCGGCGGCTCCATCGCGTCGTCGCCGTCCAGCATCGCGGCGACGAGACCATGGCTTGGGCGTACGAGATCGTCACCGCCGCGACGCGCCGAGCGGAAATACGTCATTGATATTTCGGCAGGAGAATCGGCATTTCGTGTGACCACATAAGACGCCGGGTCAGTGATATATATCATACCGATTCCCTCGGTGGGGAATACAATGGGCCGATAGGCTTTGAACGGTTGTGGGGTCACCTGGTTTGCGGAGTGTGGTGAGGGAAGTATGGTAGACGTCCGCTTTTCGATCCTCGGACCTTTGACCGTCGTCGGCTCCAATGGTGCGGCCCTGCATTCGGCGGGTAAGAATCATCGCGCGATTCTCGGATATCTTCTGATTCATTCCAGCAGTGTGGTCGCGATGTCCAAGCTGCTCGACAAGATATGGAGCGGAGCACCGCCGCGAACGGCGCGCAAAATGGTGCACAACGCCATTTCCGAGATTCGCAGGTCTTTCGGTAGCGACAACAACGAACCGGACTTCATCATTACCCAGAGCCCGGGGTACCGGCTGTGTGTCGATCCCGAGTCGGTGGATTTGTACGCGTTTCGGAGACTGGTGCGCGAGGCGAACGAACTCGTCGTTTCCGGCGATCTGCCGTCGGCCTCGGCGCGGTTCCGGGCCGGCCTCGACCTCTGGGACGGCGACGCGCTGTCCGACCTCGTCGAGGCGGGGTTCCGCTGGCCCGAACTCGGCGCGATCGAGAACGAACGACTCGCCGCCTACGAAGCCTTCTTCGCCGCTGAGCTGCGGCGTGGCCGGCACCACCAGGTCGCGACGGAACTCGACGGCGTGCTCGCCAAGTGGCCGTCGCGCGAACGGCTCGGCAGTCAGTACATGCTGGCGCTGTACCGGTCGGGTCGACAGGTGGAAGCGCTCGAGTTCTATCGGGGCGTCCGCCGCAGACTCAACGAGCAACTAGGCATCGCGCCCGGAATAAAACTCGAGCGATTGCACGAATTGATTCTGCAACACGATCCGCGACTCGATATCGATCCCGCAGTGTCAATGCCCGTGAACGGACTGCCGCTCTTCTGACTCGTTAATCATCCGCGAACCCCTGTCGATCGTGTCGACAGGGGTTCGCGGCCGTTGTGTGCGAACAGCTCGATTACCCGACAATTACCCTGCGATGGTCTGCGCGATTACCCGTCGATTACCACGAACAACGATGGTCTCTTGACGTTCCGACCGGTCCGCTACTACCGTGAAAATGGGCCTCAGTGGAGGTGTGGAGGATGCATTTTTCGCAAAGATGGGCTGTGTATGCACGGTAAATGGATCAGGCGTATATCGCTACCGCGCGAGCTAGCCCGAACGGCCTTGATCTGCTTTCCGCATGTCGGCGGATCAGCCACCTATTTCGCACCGCTGGCCCGATGTATCGACCCGGCGATCGAACCATTGTCCGTGCAATATCCGGGCCGGCAGGATCGTCGCCACGACGAATGGGCCGGTTCGATCGACGAGCTGGTCGACGGTGTCCTCGGGGAGCTTCCCGGCACGGTCGAGGGCCGCGCTGTCGCGCTCTACGGACACAGTATGGGCGCGATCGTGGCCTTCGAGGTCTGTCGGCGCCTGCCCGAATTCGGGGTCACACCACAGGCGCTGTTCCTGTCCGGCCGCCGTTCACCGCGCTCGACGCGCAAGGAGCACAACCACACCTACACCGAGGCCGAGCTCGCCACGGAGCTGCGCTTGGTGGCCGACACCGCGCCCACCTGGCTGGCCGACCCCGAACTGCGCGAGTTGCTGTTGCCCGTCGTGCGTAGGGACTACCGGGCCATCGAGAGCTACGTCTACACCGAGGGCAGACCGGTCGCGTGCCCGATCGTGGTGCTCACCGGCGACGACGATCCCTATGTCGACGTGGACGAGGCGAAGGACTGGGAGTCGTTCACCACCGGGGATTTCGCGCTGCATGCCTACCAGGGCAAGCACTTCTTCATGGAATCGAACCTGCCCGCGGTCGGGCAGCTGATGTCGGAGACGCTGGCCCGGCTGAACTGATTTCGGTGTGTTCGTGTCCGGCACGCGGCTGACGTGTCGATCATCGGTGCCGGTGTGCGCTCGAATGTGGGGAGTTGTGCCGTGTCAGAGTTCACGCGAGATATCGCCGTCGTCGGAATCTCCTGCCGGTTCCCGAAAGCCGATGGCGCCGGGGAGTTCTGGGAGCTGCTGACCAGCGGGACCGAGGCGGTCGGCACGGTGCCCGAGCAGCGGGCCGGGTTGTTCGGCGGCGCGGGAGCCAGTGCGCGCGGCGGGGTCGTCGACGACATCGACCACTTCGACGCCGACTTCTTCGGCATCACCACGAGTGAGGCCGACGCGATGGACCCGCAGCAGCGCCTGGCGCTCGAGCTCGGCTGGGCGGCCCTGGAGGACGCGGGCATCACCCGTGCGCAGGCGGGCGCGGCCCGGCTCGGCGTGTTCCTCGGCGCCACCTGGAGCGACTACGGCGAGGTGACCAGGGACGCCGATGAGCTCAGCGGATATTCGCTGACCGGTGTGCATCGCGGCATGATCGCCAATCGGCTCTCGCGTTTCCTCGGCGCCGACGGGCCGAGCCTGGTCGTCGACACGGGGCAGTCGTCCTCGCTGGTCGCGGTGCACCTGGCCTGTCAGAGCCTGCGCACCGGCGAGTCCGAGCTGGCCTTTGCCGGTGGGATCAATGTTGTCGCCAGTGCTTTCGGTTCGCGACTGCTCGACGAGTGGGGCGGCCTGTCGCCGGACGGGCACTGCTACGCCTTCGACGCGCGCGCCAACGGCTTCGTGCGTGGTGAGGGCGGCGGCATGGTGCTGCTCAAGCCGCTCGACCGGGCCGTCGCCGACGGTGATCGCGTCTACTGCGTCATCCGCGGCAGCGCTGTGGCCACCGGTAGCGCGGGCGGCCTGACCGTGCCCAGCGAGCAGGCCCAGCGGCAGGCGCTGCGCCTGGCCTACGCCGATGCCGGAATCGCCCCGCACCAGGTGCAATACGTCGAGCTGCACGGCACTGGGACCCCGGTCGGTGACCCCATCGAAGCCCGTGCGCTCAATGCTGAACTGTGCGTGGTCCGGCCGGTGGACCAGCCGCTGCGCGTCGGCTCGGTGAAGACCGTCATCGGCCACCTCGAAGCCGCCGCCGGGATAGCCGGTCTCATCAGAACCGCCCTCTCCCTGTCCGCTCGTCGGCACACCCCCACCCTGCACTTCGCCAACCCCAACCCTGACATCGACATGACGCATCTGCGCGTCACCACGAACTCCACCCCATGGCCGGACCCGGCCGCCGGCTTGATCGCCGGTGTCAGCTCGTTCGGCATGGGCGGCGTCAACTGCCATGTCGTCCTCACCGGCGCACCCGTGGCCACCAGTGCCGCGCCGGCCGCCGCCGCGATCGGCTCGGCTGGCGCGGTGGCCGCCGCCAAGCCGGATGCCGCTGGGACAGCGGTCGATCGGGTGCCAGCGGGTGAGCCGGCCGGGACGCGGATCGTTCCGTGGGTCATCTCGGGGCGCGGCTGGTCGGCACTGGTCGGACAGGCGGGGCGTCTGGCCGATCGCCAAGGGCACGTCGCCGATCGCCAAGGGCACGTCGCTGGGGACATCGGTTGGTCGTTGGCGACCACCCGGGCGGTCTTCGAGGCGCGCGCGGTGGTTTTCGGGACCGACATCGCTGAACTACTGACCGGTGTGCGGGCCTTGGCCGCGGCCGAGGTCGCGGACAAGGTGGTGACCGGCACGGCTGACCCCGACCCGGGGCCACTGGTCTTCGTCTTCGCAGGGCAGGGCTCACAGCGGGTGGGGATGGGTGCCGGGTTGGCCGCGTCCTACCCGGTGTTCGCCGAGGCGTTCGATCGGGTGTGCGCCCAGGTCGACCCCCTGCTCGAACCTGGTGCCCGTACGGCGGACGGACTCGCCCGCCGTGGCCTGCGGGCGATGGTCTTCGGCGCGGACGACGAGACCGCGACGGCGCTGGCGAGTACACGTTTCGCGCAACCCGCCATCTTCGCTTTCGAGGTGGCGCTGTTCCGCCTGCTCGAATCATGGGGTGTGCGACCGGATCTGCTCGTCGGACATTCGGTGGGCGAGATCGCGGCCGCGCATGTGGCCGGGGTGCTGTCGCTGGCCGACGCGTGCGCGCTGGTCGTCGCCCGCGGGCGGTTGATGGACGAGTTGCCCGACGGCGGCGAGATGGCGGCGGTCGCCGCCGACGAGGCCGAGATCGCCGAGCTCTTGGCCGGATACGAGGAGGTCGCCGGACTGGCGGCGGTGAACGCACCTGGCGCGGTGGTGGTTTCGGGCGCCGCGCAGGTCGTGCGCGACATCGCCGAGAACCTGCGCGGCCGCGGCAGGAGAGTGAAGCAGCTGGCGGTCTCGCACGCGTTCCACTCGCCGCTCATGCGGCCGATGCTGGCGCCTTTCGCTGATGTGTTGCAGGACCTGGCATTCGGTGAGCCCACCATTCCGATCATCTCCACGGTCACCGGACGCCTCGTCGCCACGGACCTGGGCTCGCCCCGGCACTGGCTCGACCACGCCCGCCGTCCGGTCCGCTTCGCCGACGCGATGGCCGCTGCCGCCGCCGAGGGCGCGACCACCTTCCTCGAGCTCGGACCGGATGGCGGCCTCACGGCGATGGTCACCGAATGCCTCGGTGATGTCGACGCGGTATCGATCGCGCGTGCCGGACAGGAGGAGACACCGAGCTTCCTGACCGCGCTGGCCCGCCTGTTCGTGCGCGGCGTCGAGGTCGACTGGCGAGTCGCCTTCGATGCCGACGTACGTCGAGTGCCGCTGCCCACCTATGTGTTTCAGCGTCAGCGCTACTGGGTCGGCGCGGCGGCCACGCGATCGGCCACGACGCCGCGCGAGGCGCATCGTTTCGGCGACCTGTCCGGCGCCGCGCTGACCCGAGCTGTCGAGCGCCTGGTCACCGACAGTCTGCGCCGCGTCCTCGGTCCGTCCGCCGACCTGTCCGCTGACAGCGCGTTCACCGATCTCGGTGTCGACTCGGCCGCCGCGGTCGAATTGCGCACCCTGCTCAGCCAGGCGACCGGTGTGCGTCTGCCCGCCGGTCTGCTCTTCGACCACCCCAAGCCGTCCTCGGTGGTCACGCTGATCCTGAGCCTGATCGGTGCGCTGGAACCACCAGCGGCACAGCCGGAGAACTCGCGGCAGGTCGACACCCACGACGATCCGATCGTCATCATCGGCATGGGCTGTCGCTTTCCCGGCGGTGTCGGCTCCGCCGAGGACCTGTGGCGGGTGGTCGCCGAGGGACTCGACGTGATCGCCGACTTCCCGACCGATCGCGGCTGGCCCACCGACCTGCACGACCCCGACCCCGAAGCCATCGGCAAGAGTTACGCGCGCGCGGGCGGGTTCCTCGACGACGCCGGTGATTTCGACCCCTCCTTCTTCGGGATCTCCCCGCGCGAGGCGTTGAGCATGGAACCGCAGCAGCGGCAACTGCTCGAGGTGGCGTGGGAAACCCTCGAGGACGCGGGCATCGACCCATCGGCTCTGCAGGGCGGCGATCTCGGTGTCTACGTCGGGGTGAACGGCCAGTCCTTCGACACCGACGACGCCGGTGCCGAATTGGCCGGCCTCCGGATCACCGGCACCGCGCCGAGCGTGCTGTCGGGTCGGCTGGCGTACTTCCTCGGCACGGTGGGCCCCGCGATCACGGTGGACACCGCTTGCTCGTCCTCGCTGGTCGCGCTACATCTGGCGCTGGGGTCGGTGCGCTCGAACGAGTGCTCGGTGGCGCTGGTCGGTGGCGTCACGGTGATGTCGACGCCGGGAACCTTCCTCGAATTCTCCCGCCAGCGCGGGCTGTCCGCCGATGGCCGCTGCAAGCCGTTCGCGGCGGCCGCCGACGGTACCGGCTGGTCGGAGGGCGTCGGCATGCTGCTGGTGGAGCGCCTGTCGCGGGCACGCGAGCACGGCCATCGAGTACTCGCCGTGGTCCGCGGTTCGGCGATCAACCAGGACGGTGCGTCCAACGGCATCACCGCGCCGAACGGACCTTCCCAGCAGCGGGTGATTCGCGCCGCGCTGACCTCGGCCGGGCTGGCACCCGCCGACATCGACGTGGTCGAAGCGCACGGCACCGGCACCCGTCTCGGCGACCCCATCGAAGCCGAAGCCCTGCAGGCGGCCTACGGCCGTGATCGGCAGCGTCCCCTGTGGCTCGGCTCGATCAAGTCCAACATCGGCCACACCCAGGCCGCCGCGGGGATGGCGGGCCTGATCAAGATGGTGTCCGCGTTCCGGCACGACCACCTCCCGAAAACCCTCCATGTCGACGCCCCGACCCCCCACGTCGACTGGACCGACGGCGGCATCGAACTGCTCACCGAGCCCCGGGACTGGCCTTCGGGTACGCGTCCCCGTCGCGCCGGAATCTCCGCCTTCGGTATCAGCGGCACCAACGCCCACGTGATCATCGAGGAACCACCGGGGGAGTCGAGCCACCAGCCGCCATCCGCCCAGCGGCGACCTCACGGCGGACTCGGCACCGGGCAGCCCGAACCGTCGATGGTGGCAGCGTCCGATCGGCGCGGGGTCCTTCCCTGGGTCGTGTCGGCCCGCGATCCCGGGGCACTGTCCGCCCAGGCCCATCGTCTGGCAGCCTGGCCGAGCGCCGATCCGGCCGACATCGGCTGGTCACTGCTCACCACGCGCGCCCGATTCGATCATCGCGCGGTCGTCCTCGGTGCCGACCGCGGCGAGTTGGCGGCGGGTCTGGCGGCGCTGGCCGCGGGGACCGCTGCCGAGAACGTGACCACCGGGGCGGTGCGGGCGCACGGCGGCACGGTCTTCGTGTTCGCGGGGCAGGGGTCGCAGTGGCCGGGGATGGCACGGGCGTTGATGGCGAGCTCGGCGGTCTTCCGCGGTGCGCTCGAGGACTGTGATCGCGCCCTCGCCGACCATGTCGACTGGTCACTGCTCGACATACTCACCGACCCGGATCAGGCCGCCGAACTGGACCGGGTCGACGTGGTGCAGCCCGTGCTGTTCGCCGTGATGGTGTCGTTGGCGCGGGTGTGGACGTCCTTGGGCGTGCGCCCGGACGCGGTGATCGGCCACTCGCAGGGCGAGATCGCCGCGGCCTGCGTCGCCGGTGCGCTGACACTGGCCGACGCGGCGAAGGTGATCGCGCGCCGCAGTCAGGCCCTGGTCGAGATCAGCGGACTCGGCGCGATGGTGTCGATTCCGTTGTCGCGCGACGAGGTCGACGAACGACTACGGCAGTTGCCCGGAAACCTCTCGGTCGCGGCGGTCAACGGCCCCCGCTCGGTCGTGATCTCCGGCGACGTCGACGCCGCGGTATCCCTGCTCGACACCCTGACCGAGGCCGGAATTCGGGCCCGTCGCATTCCGGTCGACTACGCGGCCCACTCGGATCAGGTCGCCCGGGTCCGGGCACGCCTGCTGGCCGATCTCGACGGCGTGTCCGCCTCGGCCGCCACGATCCCGCTCTGGTCGACGGTCACCGGGGAGTGGCTCGACACCACGCGGATGACCGCTGACTACTGGTATCGCAATCTGCGCGACACCGTGGAGCTCGAGCAGGCCGTCGCCGCGCTCGCGGCCGCGGACTTCGATGTCTTCGTCGAGGTCAGCCCCCACCCGGTACTCGCCATCGGCATCGAGGACACCATCGACGCCAACGCGGGCGCCGCGACGGTCGTCGGCTCCCTGCGCCGCGACCGGGGTGGTCTCGACGACCTGCTGACCTCCGCCGCGAAGCTCTACGTCCACGGTGTCCCGGTGGCGTGGGAGACGCTGTTCGCCGACTCGGGAGCAGCCCGCGTCGACCTGCCCACCTACGCCTTCCAGCACGAGCGGTTCTGGCTCACGCCCACGCCCACGTCCGGTGATGTCACCGCAGCCGGCTTGGCGCGCGCCGACCATCCCCTGCTCGGCGCGGCGGTCGAGATGGCCGACGGCACCCTGGTTCTCACCGGTCGCCTCGGCCTCGACACCCATCCCTGGCTGGCCGACCACGCCGTCGCCGGCACTGTCCTGCTTCCCGGCACCGCTTTCGTCGAACTGGCGATCGCGGCGGGTGACCGGGTCGGCTGCCCGCGCATCGAGGAACTCACCCTCACCGCCCCCCTGCTGCTCCCCGCCCACGGCGCGACCCAGATCCAGGTCATCGCCACGGGCGACGCGACCGGCTACCTGGTCTCGGTGCATGCCCGCACCGATGACAACCCGTGGACCCAGCACGCCACGGGCACTGTGGTTCCCGCGTCGCTCCAGACGCCGACCGCGGACCCGATCCGGCAACCGGCCGATGCCGTAGACATCGACGTCACCGACGTCTACGACCGGTTCGCCGCCTTCGGCTACGAGTACGGGCCCGGTTTTCGGGGCCTGCGGCAGCTGGCGCGACGCGGCGCCGAGCTCTTCGCCGACGTGCGACTGCCCGAAGCGCTGGTCCCCGAGGTGAACCGGTTCCTGCTGCATCCGGCCCTGCTCGACGCCGCGCTGCACGCGCTCCTGCCCGGCGCGACGACCCACAGTCCCCGATCCGGCCTGCCCTTCCTCTGGACGGGGACGACCGTGCACGCCACGGGTGCCACCCAGGTGCGCGTCCACGCGACACCGACCGCTCAGGGCGGCACCCGCCTGCGTCTCACCGACACCGCGGGCAACGCGGTCGCCACCGTCGACTCGGTCCTGCTCCGCGACGCCGACCTCGGCTCCTTGCGAAGCCCGGACGTTCCCCCGCTGTTCGGCATCGAATGGACACCGGTCGCCACCCCCGAGTCCGCGCGGGGCTCGCAGCAGTGGGCGATGCTGGGAACCGGCGCCGATGTCGTCCGTTCCTACGACAACGCGGCAAGCCTGGCCGCGGCGGTCGATGCCGGGTCGCCCGTACCCTCCGCCGTGTTGGTGCTCTCCCGCCCCGACCCGGCCACCGATCTTGTCGTCGACACCCATCGTCGTTGCCGAGCGATCCTGGACACCCTGGCGAAGTGGCTGCCCGAAACACGGTGGCAGCAGACGCCTCTGGTGGTCATCACGGTCGGCGCGACCGGTCCGGCTCCCCGTGACCCGGCAGGCGCGGCGGTGCGCGGACTCGTACGCACCGCGCAGACCGAACATCCCGGTCGTGTCGTCTTCATCGACCTCGACCCGGAAGTGGCCCTGCCCCAGCAACTGTCGAACCTCCCGCTCGACAGCGGCGAACCAGAACTGGCGGTTCGCGCCGGTACGGCACTGGCTCCCCGCCTGAGGAGGACCGGGCCCGCCAAGGCGGGGGACGCCGGTCCGCTGTTCGATCCCTCGGGCACTGTGCTGATCACCGGTGCCACCGGAACCCTGGGCGGTCTGCTCGCCCGGCACCTCGTCGAGCACCACGGAGTCCGGCACCTGCTCTTGGTCAGCAGGCGTGGCAACCGAGCGCCGGGTGCGGGCGAACTGCGCCGAGGACTCACCGAACTCGGTGCCCGAGTGACGATCTCGGCCTGCGATGTCACCGATCGCACGGCCGTCGCGACGCTGATCGACTCGGTGTCGACGCACCACCCGCTGCGCGCGATCATCCACACCGCGGGCACCCTCGACGACGCCACCGTCACCGCCCTCACCTCCGACCAGCTCACCCGCGTGCTGGCCCCGAAGGTCGACGCCGCCTGGCACCTGCACGAACTCACCAGCCACCTGGACCTCACCGCCTTCGTCCTGTACTCCTCCATTTCCGGCGTCCTCGGAGGCGCCGGACAGGCGAATTACGCCGCGGGCAACCAGTTCCTCGACGCGCTCGCCGAACATCGCCGCGCGCTCGGTCTCCCGGCCACCGCGATGGTCTGGGGCCTGTGGGCCGAATCCAGTGGCCTGACCGGGCATCTGGCCGAATCCGACGTGGTGCGAATGGCCCGCGCCGGCGTGCTGCCGATGAGTTCGGCCGAGGCCATGTCGCTGTTCGACCGCGCTCTCGGTGACGGCGCGGCGGTGGCCGTCGCCGCCCGCCTCGACACCCGGATCCACGAACGGTCCGACACCGTGCCCGCGCTGTTCCGTGCGCTGGTTCGTGGTGGCCGCCGCCGCGCCGCCACCACCGTCGACATCGGCGACCTGGCGCGGCGACTGAGCTCGCTGACCCCGCGGCAGCGGTCCGACGAAGTCCGCGATCTCGTGGCGAGGGAGACAGCGCTGGTACTCGGCTATCCCGCTGGGCGCGCGGTGCCGATCGAAAGCCCCTTCAGTGAACTGGGTTTCGACTCGCTCACCGCGATCGAACTACGCAACCGCCTCGGGTCCGCGACCGGACTCGCGTTGACCACCGGTCTGGTGTTCGACCATCCGACCGTCAGCTCGCTCACCGAGCATCTGCTCGAGCGGCTGGTGGGTGCCGCCGACCCGGTGGGCGTTCCGGTGACGCCCACGGCGGTGGCCGAGGATCCGGTCGTGATCGTCGGCATGGGCTGCCGGTTCCCCGGCGGCGTCGACTCCCCCGAGGGCCTGTGGCGGGTGGTCGCCGAGGGACTCGACGTGGTCACCGACTTCCCCACCGATCGCGGCTGGCCCGCCGACCTGTACGACCCCGACCCGGAAGCGTCGGGCAAGAGCTACGCCCGAACCGGCGGATTCCTGCACAGCGCAGCCGATTTCGACGCCGGCTTTTTCGGGATCTCGCCGCGTGAGGCCACCGGGATGGATCCCCAGCAGCGGCTGTTGCTCGAGGTCGCGTGGGAGACCTTCGAGGACGCCGGCATCGATCCGGTGACCTGGAAGGGCAGCGACACCGGCGTCTTCGTCGGCCAGATGTATCACGACTACGCCGCGACCGACCCGGTGCCGGAGGCGGTGGAGGGCACGGTGCTCACCGGTACCGCGGGCAGTGTGGCCTCGGGCCGGGTGGCGTACTCCCTCGGGTTCGTCGGCCCCGCCGTGACCGTGGACACCGCGTGCTCGTCGTCGCTGGTCGCCCTGCACCTGGCGGTGCGAGCGGTGCGCTCGGGAGAGTGCGGCGCCGCGCTGGCCGGCGGTGTCACGGTGATGTCCTCGCCGCGCTCGTTCGTCGAGTTCTCCCGCCAGCGCGGCCTGGCCGCCGATGGGCGATGCAAGTCGTTCGCGGCCGCCGCCGATGGTGCGGGCTGGGCCGAAGGCGTCGGCTTGGTGCTGGTGGAGCGGCTCTCCGCGGCCCGCCGCCACGGTCACCGCGTGCTCGCCGTGGTGCGCGGGACAGCGGTGAACCAGGACGGCGCGTCCAACGGACTGACCGCCCCGAACGGCCCGTCCCAACAGCGAGTGATCCGGCAGGCGCTCGACGCCGCCGGGCTGGCCCCCGCCGAGGTCGACGTGGTGGAGGCGCACGGTACCGGTACCCGGCTCGGCGACCCGATCGAAGCCGAGGCGCTGTTGGCCACCTACGGTCGCGACCGCGCCCCGGACCGGCCGCTGTGGCTGGGCTCGGTGAAATCCAATATCGGGCACACCCAGGCCGCCGCGGGCATGGCGGGCGTCATCAAGATGGTCCTGTCGATGCGCCACCACCGACTCCCCCGGACCCTGCACGTCGACGCGCCATCCCCCCTGGTCGGCTGGTCGGCCGGTGCGGTCCGGCTGCTCACCGAATCCCGTCCGTGGCCGGCCACCGACCGGCCCCGTCGAGCCGGCGTCTCCTCCTTCGGTATCAGCGGCACCAACGCCCATGTCGTCCTGGAAGAACCAGCGGACCGGTCCAGCTCGTCGCCGACGGCCGAGCCACCGCTGTCGGCGGCCACCCTCGCGGCCGGACCAGGCCCGTCGGCGCACCAGCTCGCCGCGATGTCACCGGGCGACACCGCTGCGCGCACAGACCCGGGGTCGACCGAATCGCCGCGAGCCGACACCGCGCCGACGCCCGGAGCGGGTGACGCTTCGCCACTGCCGATGCCCTGGATCGTGTCCGCGCGGAGCGAGACCGCGCTGACCGGCCAGGCGCAGCGGCTGGCGGCATGGCCGATCGACCATGCCGCGGATATCGGGTGGTCGCTGTTGACGACCCGGTCGCTGTTCGATCATCGCGCCGTCATCCTCGGCGGCGACATCGGTGAACTGCGCGCCGGTGTCGATGCCCTGGCCGCGGGGGCACCGACCTCCGCCGTGATCACCGGCTCCGTCGACCCGCACGGTGGCGGGCTGGCCTTCGTCTTCGCCGGGCAGGGATCACAGCGAGTCGGTATGGGACGCGAACTGTATGCCGCGTTCCCGGTGTTCGCCACCACGTTCGATGGCGTGTGCGCGCAGCTGGATCCTCTGGTGGGCACCAGCCTTCGGGACGCCGTCTTCGACGTCTCGCTCGCGGGCGAGGCGGTACTCGACCGGACTCGCCTGGCCCAGCCGGCCATCTTCGCTGTCGAGGTGGCGCTGTACCGCCTGCTGGAGTCGTGGGGGGTACACCCCGACGTGCTGGTCGGGCATTCGGTGGGCGAGATCGCGGTCGCGCACGTCGCGGGAGTGCTCACCCTGCCGGACGCCTGCTTGCTGGTCGCCGCGCGCGGCTCGCTGATGGATGACCTGCCCGGTGGCGGGGCCATGGCCGCGGTCTCGGCCGACGAACACGAGGTCGGCCTGCTGCTGGCGGGCCGGGAATCGGTGGCCGGGCTGGCGGCGGTGAACGCGCCGGAATCGGTGGTGGTCTCCGGCGCGGTCGAGGCGATCGATCAGATCACCGGCACCCTGCGCGCCCGCGGCCGCCGGGTGAAGCCGCTGCGGGTCTCGCACGCGTTCCATTCGCCGCTGATGGAACCGATGCTGGCCGCGTTCGAAGAAGTGCTGCGGCGCATCGACTTCGGCGAACCACGGTTGCCGGTGTTCTCCACGGTCACCGGCCGGCTCGCCACCGGCGGCGATCTGCGCACACCGGAGTACTGGCTCGAACACGTGTGCCGTCCGGTCCGCTTCGCCGATGCCGTGACGCGGGCGGCACACGAGGGCGGGTCAACCACCTTCGTGGAGGTGGGCGCCGACGGCGGCCTGTCATCGCTGATCAGCGGCGTTCTCCACGGCGACCGCACCACTGTCCCCATCCTGCGCCCACCGCACGCGGAGGTAGCGGGTTTCCGCACCGCGCTGGCTCGGCTGTTCGTCCGGGGAACTCCGGTGCAGTGGCGAACCGCGTATCAGGGCAGGGCGGCCCGCACGGTGACGCTGCCCACGTATGCCTTTGCCCACCAACGCTATTGGCTGCCGCAGCACACACCGACGCACAGTGCCGAATCGCGCTCGACGGGCCATCCGCTGGTGACCGAGGCGGTGGACACCGCCCAGGGCGGCGCGCTGCTCACCGGACGCCTCGCTCTCGCCACCCACCCCTGGCTGGCCGATCACACGGTCGGCGGGCTGGTCCTGGTACCCGGCACCACTTTCGTGGAACTGCTGTGCGCGGCGGGAGACCGCATCGGGTGCGACCGAATAGACGAACTGACCTTGGCCAGGCCCCTCGCCCTGCCCGCCGAAGGCACGGTCGACATCCAGGTCGCGGTCGCCGAGGCCGATGAATCGGGCCGACACGCGGTGACGGTGCACTCCCGCCCCGTCGGCGACGCCGCCTGGACCGCCCACGCCACCGGCACCGTCAGCGAGGCTGATCAGCCCTGGCCACCACCGGTGACACCTGTGACGGCGTGGCCACCACCTGAGGCCACGGAGGTCGACCTCACCGGCGCCTACGACCATTTCGCCGAACACGGCTATCACTACGGCCCCGCGTTTCAGAGCCTGCGCCGAACCTGGACCCACGGCGCGGACATTCTCGCCGAGGTCGCGCTGCCAGAGGAATACCTCGAGGCCGCCGCGCAATTCGTGCTGCATCCCGCACTGTTCGACGCCGTTCTCCACGCCCTGCTGCCCGGCGTCACCGACACCGTGGCGGCCGGCAGCGTGCCGTTCTCCCTGACCGGTGTGCGCATCGCCGCCACCGGCGTGGCCCACCTGCGGGCCAGGCTGGTGCCGACCGCGACCGACACCGTGGCGATCCACCTGTTCGACACCGCCGGACAGGAACTGGCCGTGGTCGATGCGCTCCGCGTCCGCCGATCCCCCATCCCCGCGCCGGCCCCGGCCGATGGCGCACTGCTCACGGTGGACTGGGTGACCGCGCGAGCCGGGGCCGCGGCGTCGGCTCGTGACTGGGCGGTCCTCGGCGCACCGGCGGCGACCGAGATCTTCACCGCCCGCGGGCTGGGTTCCCGAGTCGCCGATCTCGCCTCCCTGCGGGACGCTCAGACAACTCCCCCTGTTGTCCTGCTGCCCGCGTCACGAGCTGACACGGGTGCGGTCACCTCGGCACCGGACGGTGTCGACAGCGCCGCCGACACCGCTCGACGCTGCGCCGAAGCGCTCGCGCTGATCCGAGAACTGCTGACCGACAGCGCCTTCGACCGCACCCGGATAGTCGCTGTCACCAGCGGCGCGGCGGGCGAAACACCCACCGACCTCGGCGGCGCCGCCGTGCGTGGTCTGTTGCGTTCTGCCCAGTCCGAACATCCCGGCCGCATCCTGCTCGTCGACCTCGACGACAACACCGAACCGGAGGTCCTGACCACCCTGCTCGCCCTCGACGAGCCGGACCTGATGCTCCGTGACGGCACGGTCTGGGTGCCACGCCTGATCCACGCACCCCAGCCACCGACCGGATCGTCCACCGCCGCGGTTGATCCGTTCGCCGCGGGCACGGTGCTGATCACCGGTGGCACCGCCGGTTTGGGCAGTCGGCTCGCCCGGCATCTGGTCGCCCGCCACGGCGCGCGCGACCTCGTTCTGGTCTCCCGCCGTGGCGACCGGACACCGGGCATCGCCGACCTGCTCGGCGAACTCACCGACCTCGGCGCGCGCGTTCGGGTGCTGGCCCGCGACGTCGGCGACTCCCACGCGGTCGCCGAATTGGTCCGCGAATTGCCGGATCTGCGTGCGATCGTCCACGTCGCGGGGACGGTCGCCGACGGTCTGGTGACCTCGATGGACCGCGATCAGCTCACTGCCGTCCTCACCCCCAAGGTGGCTGCGGCCTGGGCCCTGCACAAGGCCACCGAAGACCACGACCTCGCCGCCTTCGTGGTCTTCTCCTCGGTCGCGGGCATCCTCGGCACCCCGGGTCAGGCGAACTACGCGGCCGCCAACTCCTTTCTGGACGCCCTCATGCGCTCGCGAGCCGCCCGCGGCCGCCCCGGCCTCGCGCTGGCCTGGGGTCTGTGGGACCAGGCCACCGGCCTCACCGGCCACCTCGACCGAGCCGACCGGGTCCGGCTGGCGCGCAGCGGCATCGCCGCCATGTCCACCGAGACCGGTCTGCGCCTGTTCGACGCGGCTCTCCCCCATCGCGCGGGTGTGCTGGCCGCCGCACAGTGGGACCACTCCGCGATCCCCGCTCCGGTGCCGTCACTGTGGCGAAAGCTGGTGCGTGCCAGCCCTCGCCGTGCGGCCGGCGCCACGACAGCGGCACCGGACTGGCGGCGGCGAACCGAATCGCTGGCACCGCAGCGTCGCGCGGCGGCCGTCCGCGCCCTGGTCGAATCCGAAGTGAACCGAGTACTCGGTTACTCCGGCAGCGAAGAATTGCCGCTCGACCGCGCACTGGGCGAATTGGGTTTCGATTCGCTCACCGCGGTGGAATTGCGCAATCGGCTGAATTCCCAGACCGGCCTGAGCCTGCCCGCCGGTGTCGTTTTCGACCATCCGACCACCCGCGCGCTCGCCGAGCATCTTCTCGAACAACTGACTGGCCCACCAGTTTCCGATACGACCGAAACGCTGACGCGAATAGTCGAATTGGCCGACCAGCTCGAAGTGCTGGTGGCCGACGGCGCACGGCCGGAGCTGGACCAGGAGCCGGTTCTCTATCGCTTGGAAGCACTGCTGTCGAAGCTCCGCTCGGCAGCCGACGATGACGAATATCGCCGCCTCGCCGAGGCTCCGATCGACGACATCATCGACCTGATCGATCAAGAAGAAGACCTACGGTAGGGGTTTGAACAATGACTGTCGAACAATCCATGGGCAATGACGACCGACTGCGCGAATACCTGCGGCGGGCCACGGCGGAATTGCAGCAGACCCGTCGACGGTTGCGGTCCGCGGAGGCGCAGAATTCCGAGCCGATCGCCATCGTGGGCATGGCCTGCCGTTACCCCGGTGGCGTGATGACGCCCGAGGACCTGTGGCGCTTGGTCGACAACGGTGTGGACGCGGTCTCGGGCATGCCGACCGACCGCGGCTGGGACATCAACCGGATCTACGACCCCGAGCCCGGCATTCCGGGCAAGACCTACTCCACCGAGGGCGGTTTCCTCTACGAGGCAGGCGATTTCGACCCGGCCTTCTTCGGCATCTCACCGCGCGAAGCGCTGGCCACCGATCCGCAGCAGCGACTGCTGCTGGAAGTCTCGTGGGAGGCGATCGAGCGGGCCAACATCGATCCGACCTCGCTGCGCGGTTCGGCGACCGGCGTCTTCGCCGGGGTGATGTACCACGACTACGGCCATTCCGTGAATGCCGCCGCGAGCACCGGCGGCAGCCTGGTCTCAGGCCGGGTGTCCTACACGCTCGGTCTCGAGGGGCCGTCGGTGACGGTGGATACGGCGTGCTCGTCGTCGCTGGTGGCGCTGCATCTGGCCGCGCAGGCGCTGCGCAACGGCGAATGCGAGGTGGCGCTGGCCAGTGGCGTCGCCGTCATGTCGACGCCCGGCGCGATGATCGAGTTCTCCCGGCAGCGTGGTCTCGCGCCGGATGGGCGGTGTAAGTCGTTCTCGGAGTCGGCTGATGGGGTCGGTTGGGCCGAGGGTGTGGGTGTGCTGGTGTTGGAGCGGTTGTCGGATGCTCGGCGTCGTGGGCATCGGGTGTTGGCGGTGGTGCGTGGTTCGGCGGTGAATTCCGATGGTGCGTCGAATGGTTTGACGGCGCCGAATGGTCCTGCGCAGCAGCGGGTCATCCGGGCGGCGCTGGCGAGTGCACGCCTGTCGACCGCCGATGTGGATGTCGTCGAAGCCCACGGCACTGGCACGGTGCTGGGTGATCCGATCGAGGCCCAGGCACTGTTGGCGACCTATGGGCAGAATCGCGGGGAGAGCGCACCGCTGTGGCTGGGGTCGTTGAAGTCGAACATGGGCCATGCGCAGGCTGCCGCGGGTGTCGCCGGGATCATCAAGATGGTCGAGGCCATGCGGCACGAGGTGTTGCCGCGATCGTTGTACGCGGACGTGCCGTCGGGGAAGGTCGACTGGTCGGCGGGTGCGGTCGAATTGCTTGTCCGAGAGCAGGCGTGGCCGGTGGGGGAGCGGGTGCGTCGGGCGGGTGTCTCCTCGTTCGGGATCTCGGGCACGAATGCTCATGTGATCGTGGAAGAACCGCCGCGTGAGGTGGCGGCCGAGGGCGGCGAGCCGGCCCCGGGCGATACCACGCCGACGAGTCAGCTGCTGCCGCTGGTGATCTCGGGCAGGACCGCGAGCGCGCTGCGGGACCAGGCCGGCCGTCTGTCCAGCTGGCTCGCCGAGGCCGATCCCGCACCGACGCTCGCCGACATCGGCGCCGAGCTCGCCGCCCGCGCGGGTCTCGAGCACCGCGCAGCGATCATCGCCGACAGCCGTGACGAGTTGATCGCGGGCCTGAATGCCCTTGCTGCCGAGGGCCAATCACCGCGCGTCCTGCAAGGGCTGGTGCGTCGCTCCGGTCGCGTGGGCTTCCTCTTCTCGGGACAGGGTTCGCAGCGGCTGGGTATGGGCCGACAGCTGCACGAGCAGTTCCCGGTCTTCGCGGCGGCGTTCGACGAGGTGTCCGGTGTGCTCGATGCGGAGCTGAGTCGCTGGCTGGGTGAGCCGGTGGTGTTGGCTGATGTGGTTTGGGGTGAAGACGCGGATCGGTTGGAGCAGACGGTGTTCGCGCAGGCGTCGTTGTTCGCGTTCGAGGTGTCGCTGTTTCGTCTGCTCGAGTCCCTGGGTGTGCGTGTCGATGTCGTCGCGGGTCATTCGGTGGGTGAGATCGCCGCCGCGCATGTCGCTGGTGTGTTCTCGCTCGGTGACGCGGCACGTATGGTCGCGGCTCGTGGTGCGTTGATGCAGCGGCTCCCGGCTGGTGGCTCGATGGTCGCCGTCGCGGCGAGCGAAGAGGTCGTCGGGCCGCTGCTGGTTCCCGGTGTCGGTATCGCGGCAGTGAACAGTGCTGCCGCAGTAGTCATCTCGGGTTCGTCGGCGGCTGTCGACGCGGTGGTCGAGGTACTGACCGAACGCGGCGTGCGGACCAAGGCGCTGCGCGTCTCGCACGCGTTCCACTCGGAGCTGATGGACCCCATGCTCGACGAGTTCGCGGCGCAGATCGCCGGACTCACCTTCCACCAGCCCACCCTCGCCCTCGTCTCGACGGTGACCGGCGACTACCTCACCGAGGAGCTCACCGACCCGCGCTACTGGGTCGGCCAGGTGCGCTCCCCGGTCCGCTTCGCCGCCGCGGTCGCGGCCATCGTGGCCGACGGTGTGTCCACCTTCGTCGAGATCGGTCCCGGCGCCGCGCTGTCGGTACTCGGGCCGGAGTGCGTCGAGGAGAACGTCGCGAGCTTCATTCCATCCGCGCGCTCCGATGGTGACGAGGTCCGCGCCACCATCGAGGTGCTCGGGCGCCTGTTCACCCGGGGCGCCGTGCTCGCCGGGGACAAGGTGTTCGGCACGCGCGCCCCGGTCGAGCTGCCCACCTACGCCTTTCAGCACGAACGCTTCTGGCTCGAACCCGATCCGCAGACCGGCGACGCTGTCGGCCTGGGCCAGGTCGCTGCCGGTCACCCGCTGCTCGGCGCCACCGTCGCGCTGCCCGACGGGACGGTCGTGATGACCGGCAGGCTGGTGCTGATGTCGCAGTCCTGGCTGGCCGATCACGCCGTCATGGGCGCGGTCCTCGTGCCGGGCACCGGCCTGGTCGAGATGGCGTTGCAGGTCGGCGGTCAGGTCGGCTGCGCGCGCCTGGACGAACTCACCCTGCACGCGCCCCTGCTCATCCCGGACACCGCCGGTGTCCAGATCCGGGTCACCGTGACGCAGACCGACGACGCCACCCGGCGCGCGGTCACCATCCACAGCCGCGTCGAGAGCACCGAGCAGGGTCTCGGCGCGACCGAGTCGCCGTGGGTACTGCACGCCGAGGGCGTGTTGCTCGGGATGGACGCGGTCGAGGCCGATGTGCCCGGCTTCGCCGACCTGCAGGACTGGCCCCCGCGCGAGGCGACGCCGATGGATCTGGACGGCGCCTATGACGTGCTCGCCGACAACGGCTACAACTACGGCCCCACTTTCCAGGGCCTGCGCCGCGCCTGGCAGCGCGGTGGGGAACTGTTCGCCGAGGTCGAGATCCCCGAGCGCGGCTATGTCGACGCGGGCCGCTTCGGCCTGCACCCCGCCCTGCTCGACTCGGCGATGCACCCGATCCTGCTGCACTGGGGCGTCGGCGGCGACCGGCCGATGCAGCTGCCGTACTCCTGGCGCGGGGTCTCGCTGCGGTTGGTCGGCGCGACCGGGCTGCGGGTGCGGCTGACCCCGCACGGCGACAACGCGCTGAGCGTGGTCGCCACCGACGACAGCGGTGCCCCGGTGCTCTCGGTCGACGGTCTGCACACCCGTCCGGTCAGCGCCGAACAGCTCTCGGCGGCAGGCCGATCCGTGCGCGAACCGCTGTTCCGGGTGCACTGGCCCCAGATCGCGGCGCCCACCGCCGACCCCGCCGTGCCGGTTCTCCCCTGGGATCGCCGCGGCGAGGCGGTCCCCGGTGCGGTGGTGTACTGGGAAAGTACCGACTTGGCCACCGACGGCGACGTCCCCGGCGCGCTCCGCACCGCCACGACCGCAGCGCTCGGTGCGCTGCGGGAATGGTTGGCGGAGGAGAACTACGCGGAGGTCACCCTCGTGGTGGTGACGCACGGCGCGGTCGCCGACACCGTCACGGATCTGGCCGGGTCCACCATCTGGGGCCTGGCGCGCTCGGCGCAGGCCGAGGCGACCGGACGCATCCTCGTCCTCGACATCGCGCCCGGCGCCGAGACCGAGATCGGGGCGATCGTCGGAGCCGCCGCGGCCACCGAGGAACTCGAATTGTTGTGGCGTGATGAGGCATTCGCGGCCTCCCGCCTGGTCCGGGTACCAGTCGCACCACCGCCGGAGTCCGCGGAACCTGCCTTCGGCACCGGAACCGTCCTGGTCACCGGTGGTACCGGTGGTCTCGGTGCGTTGGCCGCCCGACATCTGATCGGGGAGCACGGTGTCCGCAGGCTGCTGCTCGTCTCGCGCAGCGGTCCGGCCGCCACCGGCGCGGAGGAACTGCGCGCCGAACTGGCCGAGACCGGCGTCGAGGTCGAGATCGCCGCGTGCGATGTCTCCGACCGCGCGGAGTTGGCGGCCCTGCTGGCAGCGATCCCCGCCGAATATCCGCTGACCGGCATCGTCCATTCCGCCGGTGTCGCCGACGCCGGCTTGCTCGGTGACTCCACACCGGAGCGCCTCGACGCGGTGCTGCGACCCAAGGCCGATGCCGCCTGGTACCTGCACGAGCTCACCGCCGAGTTGCCGCTGTCGGCGTTCGTGCTGTTCTCCTCCATCGCCGGTGTCCTGGTCCCCGGTGGTCAGGGCCTCTACGCCGCGGCCAACGCGTTCCTCGACGGCCTCGCCACCCGCCGGCGCGCGGCCGGACTCCCGGCCACCAGCCTGGTGTACGGACTGTGGGAGACCGAGGCCGGGCTGGGCCGCCTGCTCGCCGACAGCGACCGGAAGCGCATGCAGCGCTTGGGCTTTCCCGCGCTGAGTGCGGAGGCCGGGTTGCGGCTGTTCGACGGTGCGGTGGCCTCGACCGACCCGGTCCTCGTCGCCACCGTGGTCGACCTCGCGGCGCTACGGGAACGCAACAACCAGGGCGGCCGGATCTACGCCCTGCCCCCGCTGCTGCGGGGATTGGTCGGCGGGCTCGGGAAGTCCGGCGGCCGCGACGCCGGCGCGTTGCGGCGTCAGCTGGCCGGGCTCTCGCCCGAACAGCGGCACGACGTTCTGCTCACCCTGGTCCGCAATTCGGCGGCCTCGGTCCTCGGACACGGCTCGGCCGCCGAGATCGAGGAGGAGCGGGCGTTCAGCGAACTCGGCTTCGACTCGCTGACCGGCGTGGAGTTCCGCAACAACCTGAAATCGGCCACTGGTCTGCAACTGCCCGCGACGCTGGTGTTCGACTACCCCACCAGCCGGGCGGTCGCCGAATACCTGCTCGGTGAACTGGACGACCTTCCGGCCGAGGCGGTGGTCCCCACGCTGTCGAGCACCACGCTGGACGAACCAGTCGCGATCGTGGGCATGGCCTGCCGCTATCCCGGTGGCGTCGCCTCACCCGAGGACTTGTGGCGGCTGGTCGACAACGGCGTCGACGCGGTCTCCGGATTCCCCGCCGATCGCGGGTGGGATGTCGCCAACCTCTACGACCCCGAACAGGGCGACAACGCGCAGACCGAGGAGGGCGGGTTCCTCTACGCCGCAGGCGATTTCGATCCCGCCTTCTTCGGGATCTCACCGCGCGAGGCGCTGACCATGGACCCACAGGAACGCTTGCTGCTCGAGACCGCCTGGGAGGCGATCGAGCGCGCCGGCGTCGACGCGACCACGCTGCGCGGCTCCGCGACCGGCGTTTTCGCCGGCTCGATGTATCACGACTACGGCTACGGCATGAACGCCGCGTCGAGTACCGGCGGCAGCCTGGTGTCCGGTCGCGTGTCCTACACGCTCGGATTGGAAGGCCCGTCGGTCACCGTGGACACCGCGTGCTCGTCGTCGCTGGTGGCGTTGCACCTCGCCGCGCAGGCGCTGCGTAACGGCGAATGCGAGTTGGCGCTCGCCGGTGGCGTGGCCGTCATGTCCACGCCCGCCATGTTCGCCGAATTCTCTCGGCAGGGCGGGCTTTCATCAGATGGGCGGTGTAAGTCGTTCTCGGAGTCGGCTGATGGGGTCGGTTGGGCCGAGGGTGTGGGTGTGCTGGTGTTGGAGCGGTTGTCGGATGCTCGGCGTCGTGGGCATCGGGTGTTGGCGGTGGTGCGTGGTTCGGCGGTGAATTCCGATGGTGCGTCGAATGGTTTGACGGCGCCGAATGGTCCTGCGCAGCAGCGGGTCATCCGGGCGGCATTGGCGAACGCGCGGCTGTCCGCGGGGGATGTCGATGTGGTCGAGGCGCACGGTACTGGCACGGTGCTGGGTGATCCGATCGAGGCCCAGGCGCTGTTGGCGACCTATGGTCAGAATCGCGGGGAGAGCGCACCGCTGTGGCTGGGGTCGTTGAAGTCGAACATGGGGCACGCGCAGGCCGCCGCGGGTGTCGCCGGGATCATCAAGATGATTCAGGCCATGCGGCACGAAGTACTGCCGCGATCGTTGTACGCGGACGTGCCCTCGGGGAAGGTCGACTGGTCGGCGGGCCAGGTCGAACTCCTTGTCCAAGAGCAGGCGTGGCCGGTGGGGGAGCGGGTGCGTCGGGCGGGTGTCTCCTCGTTCGGGATCTCGGGCACGAATGCTCATGTGATCGTGGAAGAACCGCCGCGCGATCTCGCGCCTGCGTCGGACGTTCCCGCCGAGCTGCCGGTCGCACCGGTCGTCCTGTCCGCCAGATCGGCGGTGGCACTGCGCGAACAGGCGCAGCGAGTGCTGTCCTGGCTGACCGATGTCGATCCCGCGATCGCCGTCGCCGACATCGGCGCCGGTCTCGCCGCGCGCGCTGCCCTGGAACACCGCGCCGCGGTGGTCGCCGCCGATCGCGGCGAACTCCGCGCCGCGCTGCACGCCATCGCGTCTGGTGACACCGTCGCCTCGGTGGTGCGGCGTTCCTCCCGGCTCGGTGTGCTGTTCTCGGGGCAGGGTTCGCAGCGGCTGGGTATGGGTCGACAGTTGTACGAGCGGTTCCCGGTTTTCGCGGCGGTCTTCGACGAGGTGTCGGGTGTGCTGGATGTGGAGCTGAGTCGTTGGCTGGGTGAGCCGGTGGTGTTGGCTGATGTGGTTTGGGGTGAAGACTCGGATCGGTTGGAGCAGACGGTGTTCGCGCAGGCGTCGTTGTTCGCGTTCGAGGTGTCGCTGTTCCGTCTGCTCGAATCCCTGGGTGTGCGTGTCGATGTCGTCGCGGGTCATTCGGTGGGTGAGATTTCGGCGGCGCATGTGGCGGGTGTGTTCTCGCTCGGTGACGCGGCACGTATGGTCGCGGCTCGTGGTGCGTTGATGCAGCGGCTCCCGGCTGGTGGTTCGATGGTTTCCGTCGCCGCGGCCGAGGAGACCGTGCGACCGCTGCTGGTTCCCGGTGTCGGGATCGCGGCGGTGAACAGCCCGGCGTCAGTGGTGATTTCGGGCTCCGACGCCACTGTCGAGACCGTCGTGGCCGCACTCACCGAACAGGGCGTGCGGACCAAGGCGCTGCGGGTGTCGCACGCGTTCCACTCCGACCTGATGGAACCCATGCTCAGCGAGTTCGAGAAGGAACTCGCCGGAATGGAATTCGGCACGCCACGGTTGACGGCGGTATCGACGGTGACCGGCGGACGGGTGGAGGACCAGTGGTCGGACCCGCGCTACTGGGTGGACCAGGTCCGCGCGCCCGTGCGCTTCGCCGACGCCGTCGCGACCATCGCCGCCGACGGCGTCACCACCTTCGTCGAGGTCGGCCCCGGGGCCGCCTTGTCGGTGCTCGGCCCGGAATGCGTTTCCGGTGGTGAGGCGGTGTTCCTGCCGGTCCTGCGTTCCGACGGTGACGAGGCTCGTGGCGTCCTCGGCCTGCTCGGCGGCCTGTTCACCCGCGGTGTCGGCATCGGCTGGGACAAGGTCTTCGGCACCCGGCCGCCGATCGATTTGCCCACCTACGCTTTTCAGCACGAACGCTTCTGGCTGCCCTCGGGCCAGCGGTCCACCGACGCGGCGGGCCTCGGCCAGCGCGCGGCCGGACATCCGCTGCTCGGGGCCGCGATCGAACTGCCCGACGGTTCGGTCGTGATGACCGGACGGCTCGATCGCAAGGCCCAGCCGTGGCTGGCCGATCACGCCGTCCTCGGCACCGTGCTCGTGCCGGGCACGGGACTGGTCGAGATGGCACTGCAAGCCGGTGGCCAGGTGGGCTGCGACCACCTGGACGAACTGACCCTGCACGCGCCGCTACTGGTTCCCGAGTCCGGCGGTGTCCAGGTGCGCGTCTCGGTGGGGACACCCGGTGAGCAGGGGCAGCGGCCGGTCACCGTCCACAGCCGCGCGGAGAGCACCGGTGTCGAGCCGGTGTGGATGCTGCACGCCGAAGGCGCGCTGCGTGCCACCGCCGAGGACGCCGACCGCACCGGCTTCGACGAGCTGCTCGACTGGCCCCCACGGGACGCGACGCCGCTGGCGATCGAGGGCGCCTATGAGCTCCTCGCCGACAACGGCTACACCTACGGCCCCACCTTCCAGGGGCTGCGACAGGCGTGGCAGCGTGGCAACGAGCTGTTCGCCGAGGTCTCGCTGCGCGAGAACGCCTTCGCCGACGCCGCGCGCTTCGGTCTGCATCCGGCCCTGCTGGATTCGGCCCTGCACGCGATCCTGCTCAGCTGGGGTGTCGGCGGCGAGCGGCAGATGCTGCTGCCGTATTCGTGGCGCGGCGTCGCCCAGCAGCTGACCGGCGCGACCAGCCTGCGCGTGCGGATGACACCCAAGGCCGACAACGCGCTGAGCGTGTACGCGGCCGACGAGAGCGGGTCGCCGGTCCTGGCCGTCGACGCGCTGCACACCCGGCCGGTGAGCATCGACCAGCTGGCGCCGGGCGCCTCGGCGCCCTCGGCCCCGATGTACCGGGTCGACTGGACACCGGTGCCGCCACCGTCGACGGAAACGACCCTGCCGGTGCTGGACTGGGCACAGCGCGACGAGGTCGGGCAGGGGACGGTCGTCGTCTGGGAACCCACCCCGGTCGACGGCGAGGTTCCCGACGCGGTCCGCGCGGCGACCCACGAGGCGCTGGCGGTTCTGCAGGAATGGATCAGCGAGGAGCGCTACGCCGGCGCCGTGCTGGTGGTCCGCACCTGTGGCGCCGTCGCGGCGACCCCGGGTGAATCCGCGGATCTGGTCGGCGCCGCCGTGCGCGGGCTGGCCCGGTCGGCGCAGACCGAGGCGGCGGGGCGCATCGTCGTCCTCGACATCGCGCCCGGCGCGCAGGTGCCTGCCGATGCCGCGGTCGTCACCGGCGAGCCCGAACTGATCCATCGTGACGGCACGTTCCTGCAGCCACGACTGCTTCGCCTGGCCAGACCGGAAGACGGCCAGTCCTTCTCGGCCGAGGGCACGGCGCTGATCACCGGCGGCACCGGTGGCCTCGGCGCCCTGGTGGCCCGGCATCTGGTCACCGCGCACGGCGTGCGCGACCTGCTGCTGGTCTCGCGCAGCGGTGCGGCCGCCGCCGGCGCGCAGGAATTGCGCGCCGAACTGGTCGAGCTCGGCGCCACCGTCGGCATCGAGGCCTGTGACGTGGCCGATCGCGCCGACCTCGCCCGCGTGCTGGCCGGCATCCCGGCCGACCGGCCGCTGACCTCCGTGGTCCATTCCGCCGGTGTCCTCGACGACGCCATGATCGGCTCGCTCACCCCGGAACGCCTCGACACGGTGTTGCGCCCCAAGTCCGACGCGGCCTGGCACCTGCACGAACTCACCGCGCACCAGCCGCTGTCGGCGTTCGTGCTGTTCTCCTCCATCGCCGGCGTCCTCGGCGCGGCGGGTCAGGGCAACTACGCCGCGGCCAACACCGCGCTCGGCGCGCTGGCCGCCCACCGCAAAGCCGCCGGGCTGCCCGCCCTGACGGTGGCGTGGGGTCTGTGGGACCTCGGCATGGGCGAGGGACTGGCCGACCAGGATCGCAAGCGCATGGCGCGTATCGGGCTCGGCGCCCTGCAACCCGAGCAGGGCCTCGGCATGCTCGACGACGCACTGCGCACCGACACCGATGTCGTGGTGCTGGCGAAGTTCGACCGCACCGCGCTCGGCGCGGCGGGCGCCATGGTGCCGCCGCTGCTGCGGACCCTGGCGGGCGGTGCGGCGAAGCCGGGTCGCGATTCCGGTGCGCTGCGCAGGCAGCTGTCGAACATGACCCCGGACCAGCAGCACACCGTGGTGCTCAAGCTGGTGCGCTCGGTCGCCGCGGCGGTACTCGGCCACGGCTCGGCCAACGAGATCGAGGAGGACCGGGCGTTCAGCGAACTCGGCTTCGACTCGCTGACCAGCGTGGAGTTCCGCAACCACCTCAACGCCGCGACCGGCCTGCCGCTCCCGGCGACGTTGGTCTTCGACTATCCGACCCCGACGGCGCTGGCGCACAACATCGTCGAGTCCCTCGGCATCGAGAAGACCGACAGCACCTCGCTGCTCATCAAGGACATCGACCGTCTCGGCGAGTCGATCGCGACCCAGGTCACCGACGACCGGGACCGGGCCAAGATCATCGGCCAGCTCGAGCTGCTGATCGACAAGTGGCGCGACACCGGCGGTCTGCTCGAGGACAGCGCGGGCGTCACCGACTACAGCGAGGTCTCCGACGACGAGCTGTTCGCCGTCCTCGACGACGAGCTGGACCTCCAGTGAGCGAGGCGACGGTGAGCAACGACGAGCGGCTCCGCGAGTACCTCCGGCGAGCCACCACCGAGCTCCAGCAGACCCGGCGACGGCTGCGTCTGCTCGAGGCGCAGCACAACGAGCCCATCGCGATCGTCGGCATGGCGTGCCGCTATCCCGGTGGGGTCAGCACGCCGGAGGAACTGTGGCGGGTGCTCGCGGCGGGTGACAATGTCGCCGCCGAATACCCGCGCGATCGTGGCTGGGACGAGTTCATCGAGCTCGTCACCCGCGGCAATCGCCCGCCGGGCCTCACGCTGCCCGGCGGATACCTCTACGACGCGACGACATTCGACGCCGAGTTCTTCGGGATCTCGCCCCGGGAGGCGGCCACCATCAGCCCGCAGCAGCGGCAGTTGCTCGAGGTGGCCTGGGAGTCGGTGGAACGCGTCGGCATCGATCCGGCGGCGCTGCGCGGTCGCGAGGTGGGTGTCTTCGCGGGCATCAACAACGAGGACTACGGCACCATGATCATGCTCTCGGGCTCCGACATCGTGCACTTCAGCACCAGCTGCGCGCCCTCGGTGCTCTCGGGTCGCGTGTCGTATTTCCTCGGTCTGGAAGGCCCGTCGGTCACCGTCGACACCGCCTGCTCGGCCTCGCTGGTCACCCTGCACATGGCCGTGCACTCGCTGCGCACGGGCGAATGCGAACTCGCCCTGGCCGGTGGCTCCACCGTGATGGCGACGCCGACGACGATCCTCGGGTTCGCGGCCAATCAGGGCCTGTCCTCCGACGGCCGGTGCAAGTCGTTCTCCGAGGAAGCCGATGGTGTCGGCTGGGGTGAGGGCGCGGGCATGCTCGTGCTCGAACGGCTCTCCGACGCTCGGCGCAACGGCCACGATGTCCTGGCGGTCGTCCGCGGCTCGGCGGTGAACTCCGATGGGGCATCGAACGGTCTGACCGCACCCAACGGTCCGTCGCAGCAGCGGGTGATCCGCCAGGCACTCATCAACGCCAAGCTCTCGGCCGCCGACGTCGATGTGGTCGAGGCGCACGGCACCGGCACCGCGCTCGGTGATCCGATCGAGGCACAGGCTCTGCTGGCCACCTACGGCCAGGAGCGGGACCGCCCGCTGTGGCTGGGTTCGATCAAGTCGAACATGGGCCACACCCAGGCGGCGGCCGGGGTCGGCGGCATCATCAAAATGGTGCTGGCGATGCGGCACGAGCTGCTGCCGCGCTCGCTGCACGCGAGCACGCCCTCGTCGAAGATCGACTGGTCGGCGGGCGCGGTGGAGCTGCTGGCCGAACCGCGCCCGTGGCCGGTGGGGGAGCGGGTGCGTCGGGCCGCGGTGTCCTCGTTCGGGATCAGCGGCACGAACGCGCACGTGATCCTCGAAGAGGCGCCGCCCGAACCGGCGGCGGACGCGCCGAAACGTCTACCTGCCGATGCTCGTTCGGCGCAGACCCACGTCGGCGAGCCGTCGGTGCCGACAGACCCCGGCGGACCCGCCGAGCCGCCGGCTTCGGTTGCCTCGTCGATCGCGCCCTGGGTGCTCTCGGCGCGGACACCGGCGGCGCTCGCCCAGCTGGCCCAGCGGCTGCTCGACTGGCCGACGACGGCATCGGCCACCGATACCGGCTGGTCCCTGCTGCACACACGCTCGCTGTTCGACTCGCGCGCCGTGGTCCTCGGCGCGGACCGCGACGAGCTGCTGGCCGGTGTGCGCGCGGTGGCGGCGGGCACCTACCGCGACGGTGTCGTCACCGGCGCGGTCGAGCCGGGCCGGGGCGAAACGGTGTTCGTCTTTCCCGGTCAGGGTTCGCAATGGCCCGCGATGGCCCGCGAACTCCTCGCGACCGCACCGGTATTCGCGGCCTCGCTGGCCGACTGTGACCACGCGCTGGCGCCCTACGTCGACTGGTCGGTACACGCCGTGCTGACCGAGGCCGATGGCGCGCCGTCGCTGGACCGGGTCGATGTCGTCCAGCCGGTGCTGTTCGCGGTGATGGTGTCGCTGGCGGCACTGTGGGACTCGCTCGGGGTCACCCCCGACGTGGTGGTCGGGCACTCGCAAGGCGAGATCGCGGCGGCCTGCGTGGCCGGTGCGCTCAGCCTGTCCGACGCGGCGAAGGTGGTCGCCCGGCGCAGCCAGGCACTGGTCGAGCTCGCCGGACTCGGTGCCATGGTGTCGGTGACGCTGTCGCGCGCGCAGGTCGAGCAGCGGTTGCGCCAGTGGGACGGACAACTGTCCATCGCCGCCGTCAACGGGCCGCGCGACATCATCGTCTCCGGTGCGGTCGACGCCGCCGAGGAACTGCGGGAAACGCTGAGCGCGGAGGGTATCTCGTCGCGGCGCATCGCCGTCGACTACGCGGCGCACTCGACCCAGGTCGAACGCGTGCGCGACACCCTGCTGTCGTCACTGCGCGACATCACGCCCCAGCCGGGCGCGATCCCGCTGTGGTCCAGCGTCACCGGCGACTGGCTCGACACCACAACCATGGCTGCCGACTACTGGTATCGAAATCTGCGCGAGACAGTCGAACTCGAGCAGGCTATTCGCCAACTCGCCACGCGGGCAGGCATATTCGTCGAGGTCAGCCCGCACCCCGTGCTGGCCATCGGAATCGAGAGCACGCTGGAGGACCTCGGCGTCACGGTCCCCGTGGTGTCCACCCTGCGGCGTGACAACGGCGGTCTGGCCCAGCTCGCCGCGGCGGCGGCACGGATCTTCGTACGCGGTGTCCCAGTCGACTGGGACTACTTCTTCACCGATGCCGAGCCACAACGCACAGATCTGCCGCTGTACCCCTTCCAGCGCCGGCCCTTCTGGCTGCTGCCGAAGGTCAGCCTCGATGGCTCGCAGCTCGACGAATCCGCGCCGCCGTCACACCCGATGCTCGATGCGGCGGTGCCGATTCCGGGCAGCACCTCGGTCACCGTGGCGGGCTCGCTCTCGCTCACCGCGCAGCCATGGCTGAACGGGCACGAGATGCTCGGTCACACCATGATGCCCGGCACCGGTCTGGTCGAGCTGGCCCTGGAAGCCGGTGCGCGGGTGGGGTGTCCGCACCTGGCCGAACTCGTCATCGAGGCGCCCCTGGTCATCGCCGGTGACGGCACCAGTGTGCGAGTAGACCTCGAGCCCGCCGGCGAGGGGCGAACGTTCGTCATCTATTCGCGCCCGGCCGCTGCCCCGCTGGACCAACCCTGGACACGGCAAGCCGCGGGCCGGTTGACTTCGATTGTCCCGCACTTCGATTCGCGCCATTTCGCCGCATTGGCCAGCTGGCCGCCCGCCGACGCGACCCCGATCGACATCAGCGATCTGCACCAACGACTCACCGCCGAAGGCTACGGATTCCCGCCCGCCTTCCGTGGTCTGCGCGCCGCTTGGCAGCACGGCGGCGAGATGTTCGCCGAGGTGGCGCTCCCGGCACCCGAACAACGCGAAGCCGACCGGTTCCGGATCCATCCCGCGCTCCTCGACGCGGCCATGCACGTGATGATCGCCGGCGCGTCGAGCATGGTCGAGGACGGCATGATCGTCGGATTCCTCTGGGCCGGAGTCGCGCTGCGGCGCACCGGCGCCGATGTCATCCGGGTGCGGATCACCAGCGGCGAGGCGGGGCCGAGCGGCAACGCGGTATCGCTGGCCATCGCCGACGAGCACGGCCGACCGGTCGGGTTCATCGAATCGGTGGTCGGTCGCCCGATTTCGCGGCGCCAGCTGGCCGCGGTCTTCCGGTCGAGGGGCAGCCACCTCCACGCGGTGACGTGGGTGCCAACGACTCCGCGCCACAGTGCTGGCCCAATACGGTGGGCCGCAGTGGGATTCGACGCTGCACCGATGCCCGTCGGCTGTTCGGGCCCGGACATGGCGGCAGTCGCGGCGCGATTGTCAGCCGTCGGAGAGCGCCCCGATGTCGTCCTGCTCGACGGCGGCACCGCGACGATCGCGGCCGAGGTCGAAAACTGGTCTCGGCTCGACTGTTTCACCGGCAGCCGCCTCGCCCTCATCCTCCCGGCCGCCGCCGACTCCGCCGCGCTCACGCTCCGGGCACAGGCCGCGGTCGCCCGAGTCGACCACCCCGGGCGCTGTGTCCTCGTGCACGTCACCGACGACTGGTCCGCCCTGTCGCACCTGGCCACCACCGACGAACCGGAACTGCGCTTCGACGGCCCCACGGTGTCGGTGCGCCGATTGACCAGAGTCGACCACACCACCGGTCCACTCGTGCACGACCCCGACCTCACCGGCACGGCCCTCGTCGCCGGTGCGGTGGATCGAAGGGTGCTGGAGTACTTGGCGCGCGAGCGAGGCGTCAGCCGGATTCTGCATCTCACCGGGGGTGAGCCCGTCACCGGCTGCGGCGTCCCGGTCGACACGATCACCGACGTCGACGAACTGCGCGCGCGGGACCATGCGGTCACCTCGGTGTGCTACTTCGCCGACGACCGTTCTGCCACTGCTCAATTCGACACTCTCTGGGAACTGCACCAGAAGACCACGGACCTGGCGGACTTCACGATCTTCGCGTCGGCCGAGGCACTGCTCGACACGTCCGCGCACCGGCTCGCCACGGCGATCCGTGCCTACGCCGAGAGCCTGATCGCCCTGCGTCACAGTGACGGAAAACCGGCGCGCCTCATCCTCCTCGGAGCAGTCGAGGACGACGAACTTCCCGGCGCGCTCGACTTGGCTCATGGCTTGGGTCTTCCGACCGTGGTCGCCGGACTCGATCCCGCCCTCGCCGGACAGCGCGCGAACCCGCTGTTTCGCGCGCTGGCCCGCGCCGGCGTCGAACTCGCCGAGGAGGAGGCCGACTACGGCCGCTGGGCCACAGCGCTTTCCGGGTTGACCGGAGCCGAACGCAGCGAGCAATTGTTGTCGCTGGTTCACCACGAGATCGCCGAGGCATTGGGACATGACACCATCGAGGCATTCTCCGCCGACCGGCTGTTCGACGATCTAGGCGTGGAATCCATTGCCGCCATGCAGATTCGGGAGCGAATATCGCTCGGCGCCGGTGTTCGCATGCCGGTGACACTGATCTTCGATCACAAGACGACGCGGGCAGTGGCCCGATACGCTGAATCGCGCATGTTCCAGTCGACGACGGAAGAGGAACTCGGATGAGCGCCGACTCGAATTCACCGGCAATCCAGGTGCGCGGTCTGACCAAGACCTATAGAAAACACCGCGCGGTCGATGGATTGGACCTTCAGGTCGATCGCGGCGAGATATTCGCCCTGCTCGGCCCCAACGGCGCCGGGAAATCGACCACCATCGAAATCCTGGAGGGGCACCGCACCCGTGATTCCGGCGAGGTGAGCGTGCTCGGCATCGATCCGGCGCACGCCGACCGGATCTGGCGGTCCAAGGTCGGCATCGTCCTGCAGGACGCCAGCGATGCCGCCCTGCTCACCGTCTCGGAGACGGTGCGCATGTTCGCCCAGTGCTACGGGCGCACCCGCAGCCCGGCCGAAGTGCTCGCCCTGGTCGGTCTGGAGGAGAAGGCGGGCTCGATCGTGCGCACCCTCTCCGGCGGCCAGCGCCGCCGCCTCGACGTGGCGCTCGGCATCATCGGCATCCCCGAACTGGTGTTTCTCGACGAGCCGACCACCGGATTCGATCCCGAGGCGCGCCGCCAATTCTGGGACCTGATCAAGAAACTGGCCGCCGATGGCACCACCATCCTGCTCAGCACGCATTACCTGGAGGAAGCGGCCGCGCTCGCCGACCGGGTCGGCGTCATCGCCGCGGGCCGGGTCGTCGCGGTGGACACCCCGGCCAAACTGGTCGAATACACCGACGCCTCGGCCACGGTGAGCTGGCGTGAGGACGGCGAGCTGCGCACCGTGCAGACCGAGAATCCGACGCAGTTGGTGCGCGAACGCTCCGCCGACGGCGTCGAACTCGACCAGTTGACCGTCACCCGACCCACCCTCGAAGACGCCTACCTGCGTCTGATCGGAGCAGCGTGATGCGAGCCGACACCACCCCGGCCGGCACCGGAGCCGTCGCCGATTCGGTGAAACTACCGTCCCCGATTCGTATCGGGTTCTCGCGCGTCGTCCCGGAATTGAAGATGTTCTTCCGGCGTCCTGAACAATTGGCGCTCACTTTCTCGATGCCCGCCGTCATCTGTATTCTGCTCGGCTCGATCTTCACCGAGGAACTGCCGAACGCGAATGTCGAGACCGGGACGATCATCGCCGCCAGCATCATCGCCTACGGAATTCTGTCCACCTCGTTCATCAATCTCGGCATCAGCATCGCCGACGACCGTGACACCGGTGCGTTGCGCCGATTCCGCGGCACTCCGACCACGGCCTCGTCCTATTTCATCGGCAAGATCATGCTGGTGCTCTTCGCCAGTATCGCCGAGGCGGTGCTGCTGATCGGTGTCGGTGTGTTCTTCTTCGACCTGACGATCCCGACCGATCCGTTCAAATGGTTCACCTTCGCCTGGGTCTTCGTACTCGGCGTCATCAGTTGTTCGCTGCTCGGCATCGTGGTGAGCAATTTCGCCGGCAACGCGGTGTCGGCCGCGGCGGTCACCAACGCACCGGCCATCGGCCTGCAGTTCCTGTCGGGCACCTTCGTCGTCCCGCTGACCACCCTGCCGGTGTGGATGCTCACCATCGGGTCGATCTTCCCGGTCAAGTGGATGGCGCAAGGATTCCGCTCCACGCTGCTTCCCGCCGACGCGGTGATCTACGAGCCCGCGGGCACCTGGGAACTGTGGCGGATATTCCTCGTGCTTGCCGCCTGGTGCGTGGGTGGCCTCATCGCCTGCGTGACATTGTTCCGCTGGTCCAACGAAAGGTGATCGCATGTATCGCAGAATGGTGAAACGTCGGATCACCAAGACCTTCGACGAAGTCAGCGCCGGAAACTACCAGGCGGTGGTCGAACGGTTCGGCACCCAGCCGGTGCACTGGTTCGCGGGCGACCACGCCCTGGGCGGCACCCGCGACAACCTGCCCGATATCGAAACCTGGTACGCGCGCTGGGCGCGTCTGCTGCCCGACCTGGCCTTCGACGTCACCGATGTGATGGTCGCGGGCCCGCCATGGCGGATGAAGGTGGCCGTGGAATGGGTGCAGACGGGCGAGGCCGACCGCGTCGGCGCCTACCGCAACACCGGCGTGCACATCATCCAATTACGCTGGACGAGAACGGTATCGCAGCGCGTGCACTGCGATACCGCCGCCCTGGCCGACTACCTGCACCGGCTGCGCGCCAGCGGCGTGCGGGAGGCGAGCGCCGATCCCATCGGCGCGGCGCCCACACCCCTGCCGCAGCGCCGGCGCGATGTGAGCTAACCCGATTCCAGCTGATCGACCAGGTATTCGGCGATCGGCATCGCCGAGGTGGCCGCCGGGGACGGCGCGTTGAGGACGTGGATCGAGCGCGGCGTGCGTTCGATGAGGAAATCGTGCACCAGCGTGCCGTCGCGCAGCACCGCCTGCGCCCTGATCCCCGCACGATGCGGCAACAGATCGGCGGTGGTGAGTTCCGGGCAGTACCTGCGACATTCGGCGAGGTAGCCGCGCTTGAACACCGAATTGCGCAACTCGCGCGCGCCGGTCCTGAGATGGTCGCGGGCCACCCGGTGCAGGCCGGGAAAGCTCAGCACGTCCAGCGCGTCGCGCCGGTTCACGCTGCCCTTGCGGTAACCCTCCCTGGACAGGCCGAGCACGGCGTTGGGTCCGACCGTCAACTCGCCATCGATGGTCGGACTCAGGTGCACGCCCAGGAACGGCAGCGCCGGATCGGGCACCGGATAGATCAGCGTGCGCACCAGTTCGGCCCGCTCGGCAGGCAGCCGGTAGTACTCGCCGCGGAACGGGACGATCCGGAAGTCGGTGCGAATGCCGGCCATTCGCGCCATCCGGTCGGCTTGCAGGCCCGCGCAGACCACCAGGGTGCCTGCGGTGATCGAGCCGTTCGGCCCGGAAAGCGTGACAGCGGAGGTGGTTTCGGTGATCGACTCGATCGTGGTGTCGCACAGCACCCGCCCGCCCATCGCCTCGACCTGCGCGGCCAGCGCCGCGGTGACCCTGGCGTAGTCGATGATGCCGGTGGCCGGCACGAACAGCGCTCCGACGCCGGTGATCCTCGGTTCGCGCCGGATCAACTCGGTGGCGTCGATCGCCTCGACCTCGACACCGTTGGCGATCGAGCGCTCATACAGTGCCAGCATCCGCGCGTGCTCGGCGGAATCGGTGGCCACCAGCAGTTTCCCGCACACCTGGAACGGAATGTCGTTGGCCGCGGCGAATTCTTTGGTCCACTGCGCGCCCGCCCGGCACAGTCGCGCCTTCAAACTGTCAGGTGGGTAATAGATTCCGGAGTGGATGACGCCGCTGTTGTGCCCGGTTTGATGCGCGCCGAGCGTGGCTTCCTTCTCCACCAGCACCACGCTCGCACCCGGGAATCGGCGCAGCAGGCGATGCGCGGTGGCCACCCCGACGATGCCGCCGCCGAGGACGCAGAACTCGTACGCCCCGCGCGCTGTACCGGTAGAACTCACACGCTGACGGTAGTCTGCTCCGGCTCCGTCGGCTCCGCCGCCGCGGATTCGATCGGCTCGGCGGTCGCGGATTCGGCCGGCTCGGCGGTCGCGGGCTGCTGGACCCGCTCGACCCGCAGCGTATGGCTGCCGAGCCCGGGATCCGACAGGACGAACACCACTTCACCCCGGCGAGTGTCGAGTTCGGTGCGCAGCGCGGTGACGCCCGCCGGGTCGGCGGTGCTGCCGAGGTAGCGCGCGGCCAGCGTCACCAGATTCGTGTCGACGGTGAAGGCGAGGGTGTCGGTGCGCGCCGGGGCCACCTGAGCGGCCACGTAGGTGCTGCCGATCCGCACGCGGCCGCCCAGCGCCGAGTCGTCCGGCGTCACGCCGATTCCGCCCTGGTTCGCGGTCACTGCGGTCCTGGTCGCCGCGGGAAGTGCCCGCTCGCTGGACATCAGCTCGACGGTCTCGGCGGTGAACACCGGCTTGGACCGCTCGGGCGGGGGCAGCTGACCAGGTCGTGGCACGGTGAAGGGAGTGGCGCGATCCTCGGTGGGCGCGGCGAGGGCGGGCGTGTCGTCGATGAGGTCGGCGTTGTTGACGATGTAGGCGCCCGCGGCGAAGGTGAGGCACAAACTGGCGGCCCCGGCGACGACTGTCACGGACAGGCGCGCGATCTGTGCACGTCGATCTGCGGTCACGATGCGGTCCTTCCTGTGCCTGTGGATATCCCAGGGAACGGGCCCGCATCGTTGAAAGCCACGCGTCGATACCCACGGTACTGGGTAAGGGGCACCGCACGGCAACTCGGTCCCTGAGATCAGGGACACATCTGAAACGTCGACGTATCAATGCTCGTCATCGTGGCGAGCCGCCGGATGGCTGTTTCTCACGCTCGGCGGTGGGTACTCCTAGGGAGCAGGCGGGCGCCGTTCTCGACTGCCACGGAGGGTCACCCCGGCCAACGTTGTCCGGGGCAGTCGGCCTGGATGGCGCTCGTGGGGCGCTCGCCTGTTCTACTTCCTGGGAGCTGTGTTTGTTGGAGCGCTGGCGCGCTCGAGTCGCGGCCCCGAGGGGCCGCCGGTCAGGCGCCGTGGCTTGCTCCTTCGTCGCCTACGCCACGGCGCCTGACCGGCGACCCGGCCGCGACCGGCCGCTTCGCGGCCGCCGCTCCTCGGGGTCGCGGGTGCGGGGCTGGGAGTGCGGTCATGGCGGACTTCAGTGTTGGTGATGTGGCTGGTAGCGCGGCAGGTGGCGGACTTCAGTGTTGGTGATGTGGCTGGTGGTGCGGTAGGTGGCGGACTTCAGTGTTGGTGATGTGGCTGGTGGTGCGGTAGGTGGCGGACTTGACGGGTGCCGTGTGGCCGGGAGTGCGGTGGGGCTGGTCAGGTGAACTGGCCTGCTTGTCTGCCTGGGCCGGGTGGGCCGGCGAAGGCTTGGGCGATGGTGAGCCAGTGGTCGGCGTCGGGGCCTTCGGTGGCCAGGGCGGTGTCGGCGCGGTGGCGACGCTGGGTGGCCACCTGGCAGAAGTCGAGGGCGGGGCCGGTGATGCGCTGGGGGGCGTCTTCGGGGCCCCAGGTCCACAGGGTGCCGTCGGGGGCGCTGAGTTCCACCCGGAATTCGTCGGCGGGGCCGGATTCGCCGTTGACCAGGTAGGCGTAGTTGCGTGCGCGGACACTGATGTGGGCGACGGTGCGCAGGCGGGCGGTCGGCGTTCGGGTGGCGCCGAGGGCGTCGGCGACGTCTTGACCATGCGCCCAGGTCTCCATGATGCGGGCCGACACCATCGACGCGGGGCTCATGGGCGGGCCGAACCAGGGCAGCTTGGTGCCGGGCGGCACCGCGCCCAGCGCGGCGATCAGGTTCGCGCGGCCGGTGCGCCAGCGCTCGAGCAGCTCGGCGGGGGCGATGCGCGCGATCTCCTCGGCGCCTTCGTCGACGAAGGTGAGCATCTTCGGCACGGCCTCGGCCAGCAGTTCGGCGAAGGTCTCGCCATCGGTGACGGCCAGCAGCGACACTTCATCGGTCCAGGTCAGGTGGGCGATCTGGGTGGCGATGTCCCAGCGTGGGGCCGGGGTGGGTGTCTGCCACTGCGCCGGGGTCAGCGGCGCTACCAGGGTTTCCAGATCCGCGCATTCCGCGGCGAAATCGTCGAGCAGGGCAGCGAGGTCGGCCATGCGTCAACCATCGCAGCGGCATCGGAAAAATGCAAGCACGCGTGCTTGTTATTAGCGGCGTACCTACCAGCCGAAGATCAGCAGGTGGAGCGCGCCGACGCCGATACCGAGCACAGCGCCGTGCAGGTACAGCAGCCAGGCGTCCTGTTCCACCGAGGCGTAGAACATCTCCATGAACTCACCGGGGGTCAGCGTGCGCAGCTTGCGCGCGGCGAACTCGTCGATCTTCTTGGCCTGCTCCAGCACGAACTGCTCGTCCTCGACCATGCCGGGCGCCAAGCTCAGGCCGGCCCCCGCGCCCGAGATGGCCAGGTTCTCGAACTGCTTCTTGCCCATCGCCGCGCGCACCATGAACGCCGTCGGCCCGAGCTGCTTGTGGATCTCCTCGGAGACGACCCGCTCGATCAGCTGCTTGGTCTTGTCGCCGTTGGGGCCTTCCAGCAGCTCGTTGGACAGATTCTCCACGGTCAGCACCTGGTAGGCCAGGATATGCGCGAGATCGGTCGCCGCCTGGGGCTGGCGCTTGGCCAGCAGCGCCTGGCGCCACAGGTACTTGTAACGCGGCTGCGGATCACCCGGCTCGAACACCATCTTGATCGCGATGACATTCACCGTCACCCCGATCATCGCCGAGGCGAACAGCACGATCACCCACGCCGGAATCGCCCCCCAGTAGGGAATCTGCGAGTGCACGTGCAGATACAGCGCGAGGATCAGGCCGAACGGCGCGCCGAGCAGACCGATCCGCGCCATGAACTTCAGCTCCGGCGCGGCGATCGTGGTGGTCAGGTCCTTGAGAATGGACGGGTTGCGGTCCAGGTACCGGATCACGAAGTTCTTCACGTCGAGGATCTGGTCGATGTTGTCGCCCAGGCTTTCGAACGCGCGCCGGCACAGCGCGGGCAGCTGTCGGTCGACCCGCTGGTACACGGCCTGCTTCACCTGTCGGGGCAGCGAGCGCCACAGGTCGGGATTCTCCCGGTACATGATGTCGTCGACGATCGGTTGCACCTGCTCGCGCGACCGTTCGGCCAGGTAGTCGCCGATTCCGTCGAGGTCGAGCTCGTGGATGAAGTCGCGGGGGCTGCCGATCCGCATCAGTGCCTTGTCCACACAGATGCTGGCCATCTTCTCCGAGCGCGCGGGGATGAAGCCCTGGAACCCGAGCTGGCGCCCGTCACCGGAGAAGGTCGGCAGCACCTGGACCCGGCGCGGCAGATACGGGTACAGCACGTGCAGCATCGGGACCCGGAAGCCCTTGAACATCAGCGGCCAGAACAGCATCAGCACGCCGGTCCAGTTGGTCAGCCAGCCCGCCAGCGCGCTGAAGATCGGAAAACTCACCAGATCGACCACGAACTTCGACTGCCCCGTCAGCTCTTCCCAGTTGATGAAGAGTCCGGAGGCCAGTGTGGTCATCGAGGAGCCCCCTAGTGCTGACGCGCGAGATACATGAAACGTGAGGATATAGGCAACCACATTCTTACCGGTCGCGACGGGTGCCGAGGGCAGAAGGGCCATAACGTGAGCGCTGTGACAGCCGAGCGGTCCACTCATCGGCGCTAGGCTGCGGTTATCGAGTTCTTCCCCGTCACCTGTGCAGAGGGAGTCGTCGTGAGCAGTGTTCCGCAGAATCATCGCCAGCGACCGGTCACCGTCATCGGAGCGGGTACCCTCGGCAGACGGATCGCGCTGATGTTCGCGACCAGAGGCGGCACGGTGCGCATCACCGACCCACACGCCGAAACGGGCGCCGCGGCGGTGGCCTTCGTTCGCGAGCAGCTGCCCGCAGTGGCCGCGCAGGTCACCGACGGCTCGCCGGGCGCCGTCGAGTACGAGTCCGACCAGGCCACCGCGGTCGCCGGCGCGTGGCTGGTGGTCGAGGCGGTGCCGGAGATCCTGGATCTGAAGAAGCAGATCTTCGCCCAGCTCGACACCCAGGCCGATGCCGACGCGATCGTCAGCTCCAACTCCTCGTCTTATGCCAGCCGGCTGTTCACCGAGGGACTGCGGACCCGCGATCGGATGCTCAACACTCACTTCTACATGCCGCCGCAGTCGACGGTGCTCGATGTGATGTCCGACGGCGAGACCCGCCAGGACGTGCTCGACTTCGTGCTCGAGACCCTCCCGGAGTACGGCCTGCACCCGTTCCTGTGCCGTGAGGAGAGCACCGGCTTCATCTTCAACCGGATCTGGGCGGCCATCAAACGCGAAGCGCTCGAGGTGGTCTACGAGGGCGTCTCCATCCCCGAGGACGTCGACGAGATGTTCGCGCTGAACTTCGGCACCAAGGCCGGTCCGTTCCGGATGATGGATCAGGTCGGCCTGGACGTGGTGCTCGACATCGAGGATCACTACGCGAAGGAGAACCCGAATCTGCCCGACGGACCGCGCGCACTGCTGCACAGGTATGTCGACGCGGGCAAGCTCGGCGTGAAGACCGGCGAGGGCTTCTACGACGACTACCCGAAGCCGAAGTAGGGCCCCGGCCATGACCGAGTTGCTCGCACTCGATCTGAAAGCCGCCGCCATGCACGCCATCTCGCTCGACGGCAGCGCGGTGCGCACCCTGGTCGACGGCCTGGACCAGATGCCCGATGGCATCGTCGTCGACCAGCTGCGCGGCCACATCTACTGGACCAACATGGGCAGACCCGACCCCGGCGCGCAGCCGGGGACCGAACCGGAGTTCTTCACCCGCAACGGTTCGCTCGAACGAGTCGATCTCGACGGTGGAAACCGCGTCACCATCGTGCCGGTCGGCGCGTTCACCACCGGCAAGCAGCTCACCGCCGATTTCGAGGCGGGCAGGCTGTACTGGTGTGACCGCGAGGGTATGGCCGTGCTCACCTGCGACCTCGACGGCGGTGACCTGCGGCCGCTGGTGGTCACCGGCATGGGCGAGACCGACGCGCGGATCACCCGCAACTGGTGTGTCGGCATCTGCCTCGATCTGGACCGCCGCCTCGTCTACTGGACCCAGAAGGGCGCCGCCAAGGGCGGTGACGGCCGCATCTTCCGCGCCCCCATCGATCTGCCCCCCGGCGCGACCCCCGACGACCGCCCCGACGTCGAACTGCTCTGGCAGGGCCTGCCCGAACCGATCGACCTCGAGCTCCGCGGCGCGGGCCACCTGATCTGGACCGACCGCGGCGCTCGCCCCGAGGGCAATGCCCTCTACGAGGCGACCGTGCAGCCGGAAGTCGGCGCCCCACGGATCATTTCGCGCGGCTACCGCGAGGCGATCGGCGTCACCGGCTACGACCGGCACTTCTACGTCAGCGAACTGGGCGGATCCATCCGCCTGGTCGACCTCGGCACCGGAACCGACACCGAACTGGTCCGCCTCGGTAGTCCACTGACCGGCATCGCCCTGGCGGACTTGTAGGACGGCCTCGCGCACCGGTCACGAGCCGCCGATCGGGGCCGGTGCCAGGGCGCCTCCTGCGGTTACAGTGGCCGGGAGGCATTGCTCTTATCCGGAGGGTTCGGCGGTGGAACAGCTCGGCTCGAACGATCCCCGTCGGATCGGCGACTACCGCCTGCTCGGTGTGCTCGGCGCCGGTGGCATGGGCAAGGTGTATCTGGGCCGCAACTCGGGCGGGCGCACCGTCGCGGTGAAGGTCATCCGGCCGGATCTGGTGGGCGACCCGGAGTTCCGCACGCGGTTCCGCCGGGAGGTGGCCGCCGCACAACGAGTCGGCAGCGCGTTCACCGCGCCCGTGCTCGACGCCGACGTGGATGCGGATCCTCCCTGGCTGGCCACCGGATACGTGGCCGGACTGTCGCTTTCGGATGCTGTCACCCGGTTCGGCCCCTTCGCCGAACCGACCCTGCTCGCGCTGGCGCGAGGGTTGGTCGAAGCACTGGTGGCGGTGCACGCGGCCGGCATCGTGCATCGCGATCTCAAACCGTCGAACGTGATGCTGGCGATCGACGGACCCAAGGTGATCGACTTCGGCATCGCCCGCGCCGTGGAGGATTCCGCGCTCACCACCACCGGAAGGGTCATCGGCTCACCGGGTTTCATGTGCCCGGAACAGGTGAGTGGCGAACCGCTCGGTCCCGCCTGCGATGTGTTCGCCCTCGGCGGGGTGCTCATCTTCGCCGCCTCGGGGCACGGCCCGTTCGGCAGCGCCGAGCTCGTCCAGATGCTGTGGCGGATCGTCTACGAGCAACCCCGCGTCGATTCGCTGCCGTCGTCCCTGCGCCCTGTCGTTACCGCGTGTCTCGCCAAGGACCCCGCCGCCCGTCCCACTCCCCAGCAGCTCCGCACCGAACTCGCCACCCTCGGCAAGCCCGAACGCTCCGGTTGGCTGCCGCCCGCGGTTCTCGAGGAGGTCAGCGTCCGTGCGATCCGACTCCTCGACCTCGATTCGGGTCCGCCCGAGCTCGACACCACCATCACCGCGGACCCGAATCGCCCGGTCACCGGCGGCGCGGCCGCTGCCGCCCCGACTGACACCTCGGCCCCGCGCCTGCCTTCGGGTAGCGGCGGCCTGATCCCTAGCACGTCACCGGAGACTTCGGCGCCGAGCTGGCCACCGGTCACCGAGCCCGGTTGGCGGCGGGATGCGTCATCGCCGGGCTGGTCCGCCGCGGCGCACCGGGACTACCCGTCGCCGAGTCGGCCGGGTGTCTCCGCCGCGCATCCGGAGTCCTCGGCCCCGAACCATCCCACTGCGACGGGCCAGAACCCCCTCGTGGACGCGACCGTGCGACGACAGGTCGGTGGCCAGGGGCCATGGCAGTCCTCCCCCGCACCCACCGGCGGTTCGGGACCCGGTCCGCGACGCGACCGGACCCGCCGAACCCGCGTGCTGCTGACGGTCGCCATCGTGGCCGTCCTCGCGGCCGCGGCGGGGGGCGCCTTCCTGATCGGCACCCAAATGCGCGACCAACCCGATGGTGACACCGTCGCGAGCTCGGTGGTGGTGCCGACCGAGACCGAGAACTCCGCCGACACCGTCCCGGACGCGTTCCTCGGCGACTGGTCCGGGCAGGCCGCCGACGGCCCGGTTCGCTTCACCATCGAGCTGAGCATCGGCGCGGGCAGCGTCGGTGAGGAGCTGGCCAGTTCGGCGAACACCGGCGCGGTCGCCGGCGAGCGCTGCGATCGGGCCGAGACGCTGACCGCGGCGAGCGAGCGGCGCCTCGAATTCCGGGCCAGGCTCACCACCACCGGCAGCAGTTGCGTCGACGACGGCGCCACCTCGACGGTCACCCTCGAGCGTGACGGCACCCTCCGCTACAGCACGCCGGGTCTCCTCGGATCCATCACGGGCGTGCTGCGCAAGTCCTGACCGACCCGAACTTCTGGTAGCCAAATATTAGCTGACCGAAAGGACCAAGATCAACTTACTGGTCGATGGTCCAGTGCTGGTCCGGCGCGTTATCGTGGCGAAGGCAACTCGTGGGTAACCAAGCAATCGCCTATCACCGCTGGTGATGCCGGTCTCAGAAATCGAGCCATTGCGATCTGGGTCACTACTATGTCAAACTCTCCCCCCACACTGTGGAGCCGATCGGTCTCACAATGTCCGGAGAGGGAGTTGGTTGAGTAGGCGGCATGTGCGCGAATTTGCCACCGTGTCGTCGGCTGCGCAGAACTCATTCGATATCGATCAGCGACAACGCGGCGCCGGTCAGCAGATCCACCAGGTCCTCGACCGGTGGTCGGGTCTCGCGCAGCAGCCACTCGTGCGCCACACCGTTGACCGCCCCCGTGATCAACGCGGTGGTCAGCTGCGCGTCACCGCGCAGCCGCACGCCGATTCCGGCCAGCGCGGTTTCGATCAACGCCGACCAGGCGTGGCGCCGCGCGCGTCGACGATCCTCCATTCGGTCGCTCACGCCGACCACCTCGATGAGGGCGACCTTGGCGCGGTACGGATCCGAACCCAGCGATTCCAGGTACGCGGCCAGACCGGTGCGCAGTGCCGTCTCGGGATCGGTCGGCGCATCCAGTGCGACCAGCGCGGCGCCGACCGCGGCCGCGGCGTCGTCCTGGATCCGGTCGTAGGCCGCGGTGAGGACGTCTTCGCGGGTCTCGAACTCCTCGTAGAACTGCCGCTTGGACAGGCCCGCCGCCGCACACACCTCGGCGAGCGAACACGTCGCGTAGCCACGTTCGGCGAAGATTCGCGTAGCTGCTTCCAGGAACCGCTGGCGCCGCTCGGCCTTACGCGCGACGACTGTACGACCCCCATACCGTCTGTCCGCTGTAGTCACCTCTCCAAAGTATCTGAAACCCGGGATCACACTGACATTTCCGGTGTGCCTCATTCATCCCATGAAAAGAAGGACGGCTGACCAGTGCTGCGCACCCGAGGATCGCGGACCGTTTTGTCTGCTCTCGTACTAGCGGCGAGTGCTTCACTCGTCGCCCCGACGCCGACCATGGCTGCGCCACAGCCTGCCTCGGCGCAGCCAGGCGTTCCCGCGATCGCGGAGAACGTGCCCTCCGAGACGCTGGCAGCGCTGGCACCGACGATCGTAGGCGCAATCTCGGCGCCCGCCCCCATCGCCGACAGCGGGCAGGCCGCGATCCTGGCCCAGGCGCGCCTGCTGCTGGCGACGCCCGGCATCCCCGCGCAGGTGAAATCGACGCTGGAACGGGTCATCACGTTCCTCGACGGCAGCGGCGGCGGCGGTCCCGACCTCCCGCCCGCCGACGGCCCGCGCATCGCGCAGTTCCTCTACCCGACCATCGGCAAGGGCTGCATCGGCCCGACCTCCGATTCGATCGGCACTGCGCTGGCCGTGCCCGGCCCGGCCGAACTGCCCCCGCCCGGCCCCGCGTCCGGTCAGACCGGTTTCGTGTTCACCGCGCTGGGAACCGAAGCGCCTACCGTCGAACAGGACCCGCCGCTCACCGTGCAGTGGCTCAACCTCGACAATCGCCGCACCGGAGTGCAACCGCTGACCACCGAGGCCGCGATCAATCCCGATGGCCCCGCCACCCTGTCCGCCATCGCCGACACCGGTACCGGCCGCGTCGCCGCGGTGATCTCCGGTTCGCTCACCACGACCGACGCCGATGGCGAAGCCCGTACCTGCTCGTTCGCCCCGACCCTCGGGTTCTTCACCGTCGCTTGAGTCGACGCCTCGCATTGGAGTTCGATCTATGAAGTTTGCCGTCCCCGGCCTGCTCAGCGGGCTGGCAGGCGCGATTCTCGGGGTGATTGCCGTGTTCGGCATCACCGCGGGCGCGCAACAGAATTCGATCCCGGCACCGGAGACCACCGCTGATCCCGGTTCCTCGCTGCTGGGCGACGTGCAGTACGGCAGCCGATGAGCGGCGCGCGCAGGATCATCGCCTGCATCCTCGTCGGCCTCGGCGCGCTGCTGCTCGCCGCCGCCGTCATGATTCCCACCTACACCGTGGACAAGGTCGCCAAGACCCCGCTGGATCTGCGGATCACCACGATCGCCAAGAGCGTGCCCGGCGAGGAAAGCCTTGTGCTGGACTCGCGTTCGCTCACCTCGCCCGAGGGCTCGGCCAAGATCGACACCAATGTCCCGATCGTCTCGCAGCGCTTCCTCACCGTCGAGGAGCCCTCCGATGCCGACGAGATGACCGTCCAGGCCGGCCAGACGCTGCGTCGCGACGACCGCGACGGCGACTCCGGTTTGCTCACCGCCTCGGTCGACCGGGTCACCCTGAACCGCGTCACCGGCGCGCCGATCGATGCCTCGCCCAACGGTTCCATCGCGGTCAACGTCGACGCCTCGGGCGCCTCGGTGGCCGATCCGTCACAGCGCGTCGGTCTGCAGTACCGTTTCCCGATCGGCACCGAGAAGAAGTCCTACCCGTACTTCGATCTCAACGCCCGCGCGACCTACGACATCGAGTTCGTCGAGGAGTCCGAGATCAAGGGCGTCCCGGTGTACCACTTCCGGCAGTCGATCCCGGTCACCAACATGTGGGACGTCGTCCCCGCCGCGACCAACAAGCTCACCCTGCCCGCCGCCAAGTGGGGCCTGGAAGGTGAGGAGCCGGTCACCATGACCCGCTTCTACACCAACACCCGCGACGTGTGGGTCGAGCCGAAGACCGGCGCGGTCCTCAAGGGCGGCGAGCAGATCCACCTGTTCTACGGCCGCAGCGCCAACCAGATCGACGTCACCGCCCTCAAGTCGCACCTCGTCTTCGACGACGAGACGATCGACGCCCAGCTCGCCGTCACCCAGGAAAGCCTCGACAAGCTCTCCCTCTTCGGCAAGACCCTCCCCATCACCCTCGGCGTCATCGGCGCCCTGCTCCTGATCGCCGGCATCGTCCTCGGCATCCTGAGCGCCCGCCGCGACTCTCTCACCGACGCCCCGACCGAACAGTTCCGCGCCCCGCGAAACCTGTAGGTCGACCAAGAGAACTCGGCCTCCCCGGAAACGTTTCCGGGGAGGCCGAGTTCGTTGGTGAAGCGGTAGCGGGCGATCCGTCGATCGAGCGATCCGTCACCGTCGGGGACTGACGGGCCCCGCGCGGGTAGGTGCGCTCACCCTGGTGTCGAATCGGGTGCCGGCCAGCCTGCGCTCGGTGTGGCCGATGAGGTCGTGGCTGCGCTCGCAGGCGAATGTGGCAAGCGGATTGGCGGAGGTTTCGCCCTCGGTGAACTCCGGCACAGGATCGGAACAAACCGGTGGGCACCCGGGTTGAGTGAACAAAGCTCAACTCTGGAAGGGTCGATATGACTACAGCTCAGAACCTGCCGGTGCTGTTCCTGACCGATCCGATCGTGCTGCCGGGCATGGTCGTGCCCATCGAACTGGACGAGTCCGCGCAGGCTGCCATCGATGCCGCGCAGGCGGGCAAGACCGGGGCCGTGTTGGTGGCGCCGCGACTGGATGAGGGGTACGCGTCCTATGGCGTCGTGGCCACCATCGAGCAGGTCGGGCGGATGCGCGGTGGCGCGCCCGCGGCAGTGTTGAAGGCCGAGCGCAGGGCGCGGATCGGGCACGGGGTGACCGGGCCGGGTGCGGCGCTGTGGGTGGAGGCCGAGCCGGTCGAGATCGGCGAGCCCGATGATCGGGCCACCGAACTCGCGGCCGAGTACAAGAAGCTGGTCGTGGCCGTGCTGCAGCGGCGCGAGGCCTGGCAGATCATCGACATCGTCAACCAGCTCGACGACGTGGAGGCCATCGCCGACACCGCGGGCTACGCCCCGTACCTGTCCAACGACCAGAAGCGCGAACTGCTCGAGACCCCCGACCTCACCGCGCGGCTGACCAAGCAGATCGAATGGATCACCGCGCACATCGCCGAGGTCGAGGTCACCGACAAGATCTCCGAAGACGTGCGCGACGGCATGGAGAAGAGTCAGCGCGAGTTCCTGCTGCGCCAGCAGCTCAACGCCATCCGCAAGGAACTCGGCGAGGACGAACCCGACGGCGCCGACGACTACCGCACCCGCGTCGAGAACACGGATCTGCCCGAGCATGTGCGCGCCGAGGCGCTGCGCGAGGTCGGCCGGTTGGAGCGCGCCAGCGATCAGAGCCCGGAATCGGGCTGGATCCGCACCTGGCTCGATACCGTGCTCGACCTGCCGTGGACGGTGAAAACCGAAGACAGCACCGATGTTTCGGCCGCGCGTGCCGTGCTCGACGCCGATCATCACGGCCTCGACGAGGTGAAGGACCGCATGGTCGAGTACCTGGCGGTGCGCTCGCGCCGGGCCGCGCGTGGACTCGAGGTCGTCGGCGGACGCGGTTCCGGCGCGGTGCTGGTGCTGGTCGGTCCGCCCGGTGTCGGTAAGACGTCGCTGGGCGAGTCGGTGGCAAAGGCGCTGGGCCGCAAGTTCGTTCGCGTCGCCCTCGGCGGCGTGCGCGACGAAGCCGAGATCCGTGGCCACCGCCGCACCTACGTCGGCGCACTGCCCGGCCGGATCGTGCGGGCGGTGAAGGAGGCGGGCTCGATGAATCCCGTTGTCCTGCTGGACGAGATCGACAAGGTCGGGTCCGATTTCCGGGGTGATCCGGCGGCGGCGCTGCTCGAGGTCCTCGACCCCGCGCAGAACCACACCTTCCGCGACCACTACCTGGACCTGGACCTCGACCTGTCGAACGTGCTGTTCATCGCGACCGCGAACGTCATGGACACCATCCCAGGCCCCCTGCTGGACCGCATGGAGCTCATCACCGTCGACGGCTACACCGAGGCCGACAAGGTCGCCATCGCCCGCGACTTCCTGGTGCCACGGCAGTTGGAACGCAATGCGCTGACGGCGGAGGAGGTTTCGATCACCGACGCGGCACTGCGCGAGATCGCGGCGAACCACACCCGCGAGGCCGGTGTGCGCCAGATGGAGCGCTTGGTCGCAAAGGCGTTGCGCAAGGCGGCAACTCGACTGGCTGCAGCGGACAGTGCGGTAGCCGGTGCGGACTCGACTCCCTCCGGTGGCTCGCCGCTCGAGACCGGTGACGTGACAGCCGGTGACATGACGCTGGGCTACGACCCGTCGCTCGGCTACGACAACGTGGTCGACCTCGACTCGCGCGCCACGGCGCCGAACTCAGCTGCTCCGACACCGCGCGCCACCGCGGAGGCGGTGCCGGTCGGTGTCGAGTCGGCCGCCGCCGCCGCGGCGTCGTCGACGACCCTGATTGTCGACATCGACAACCTCACCGACTACCTCGGCCGCCCCCGCTTCACCCCGGACTCGGTGGAACGCACCGCAGTCCCCGGCGTCGCGACGGGCCTCGCGGTCACCGGTGCGGGCGGCGACGTGCTCTACATCGAGGCCAATGCCGCCGAGGGCGAGCGCTCGCTCACCCTCACCGGCCAGCTGGGTGAGGTGATGAAGGAGTCGGCGCAGATCGCCCTCACCTACGTGCGCTCGCACCTGGCGGAGATCGGGATCGAGCCGAAGGTCCTCGACCGCAACATCCACATCCACTTCCCGGCGGGCGCGGTGCCCAAGGACGGACCGTCCGCGGGCGTCACCATGGTCACCGCCCTGGTGTCGCTGGCACTGGGCCGCCAGGTGCGGGGCGATGTGGGGATGACCGGCGAGGTGACCCTCAACGGCCGGGTGCTGCCGATCGGCGGGGTGAAGCAGAAGCTGCTCGCCGCCCAGCGCGCGGGACTGAAGACCGTCTTCATCCCGGCCCGCAACGAACCGGACCTCGACGAGGTCCCGGCCGAGGTGCTGGCCGCGCTGGACGTCCGCCCCGTCGCCGACGTCGCCGACATCCTGGCCTACGCGATCGAGCCGATCGCCGAACCGGCCGTCGACGGCGAGCGCTTCGCCGTCACTGCCTGATCCGGACCGCGGAACGGGCCGTGCGCAACGCACTGCCCGTTCCGCCGTCCAGTGTGCGAGGGCCAGTTCGCCACTGTCGAGGACGGCTCGCCTATCGGCTCACCGCCGGCGGGAGGGCCGGGGCTTTCCCGGGGGCGACCGCCAACTGGTCCTCGGTGACCACGGCCAGCTGATCGGTGTCGTACATGTCCTGGTCGTCGGCGGGCTCCGTGTCGTCGGCGGGCTCGGTGTCGTCGGCGAGCTCCGCGTCGTCATCGAATTCGGCGTCGTCATCGAATTCGGCGTCCTCGTCCGCGTCGTCGGCGGCGCGCTCGAGGTCCTTCTCGACGCGGCGCGTCGTGCCCTGGGCGACCGCGCAGAGCACGGGCTCTTCCCCCTCGGTCTCGGCGTAGACGTCACAGTGGGTGACCGCCTGACGGCGGGTGGCGCCGAGGACCGTAGCGTGCACGCGCAGGCGTTCGCCCTGGGCGGGACGCAGGTAGGTGATGGTGAACCCACCGGTCAGGACGTTGGGCCCGAGGACGGTGCCCGCGGCGAAGGTGAGCGCGTTGTCGGCCGCATAGGCGAGCACCCCGCCGTGCACGAAGCCGAACTGCTGACCGTGTTCGGGCTGGATCTCGATGATCAGGGTCGCCGCGCCGTCGCCGAATTCGGTGAGTTCGGTGCCGACCAGGCGGGCGAAGGGTTGCGCGGCGAGTACCTGGCGGGCCAGGTCGAGGTCGAGGGTGGTGGCTTCGGTCGGCATCGGGTGTTCCGTTCTTCGAGCTCGGTCGTGACATCGGTTGGCGCGGTACGGATATTGCCACGCCCGGCTTACGGGCAATCGAGGGTGGCGTGCGGTAAGACGGAACAGTGCCCCAGTGGCTCCTGCATGTCGATCTCGACCAGTTCCAGGCGGCGGTGGAATTCCGGCGCCGCCCCGAGCTGCGCGGGCTCCCGGTGATCGTCGGCGGTGAGGGTGATCCGGCGCAACCCCGCAAGGTCGTGACCTGTGCGTCCTACCCCGCCAGGGCCTATGGCGTGCGCGCGGGCATGGCCTTGAAGATGGCGCAGCGCAAGTGTCCGGAAGGGGTGTTCCTGCCGCTGGACATGCCAGCCTATGCGGCCGCCTCCGAAGAGATCATGGCGACCCTGGGCCGGGTCGCGGGCCCGGTCGAGGTATGGGGGATGGACGAGGCGTTCGTCGCCACCGACGACGATCCGTGGCGGCTGGCCGCCGAAATACGCAGTGCGGTCGTCGAACTCGGCCTCACCTGCGCGGTCGGCGTCGGCGACAACAAACTCACCGCCAAACTCGCCACCGGCTTCGCCAAATCGACCGGCAAGACCTCCGCCGAACCCGAGCACGACCCCGGCGCCGCGGCGGGCATCTTCGAACTCACCGCCGCCAACTGGACCGAACTCATGGGCCACCGCCCCACCGACGCGCTCTGGGGCGTCGGGTCCAGAATCGCCAAGCGCCTCGCCGACCTCGACATCGCCACCGTCACCGACCTCATGGCCGCTGACCGCGAGCACCTGGCCACCGTGTTCGGCCCGAGCACCGGCCCCTACCTGTGGGTTCTCGGCCACGGCAAGGGCGATACCGAACTCACCACCACCCCGCGAATCCCCGTCGGCCGCAGCAAATCCGAGACCTTCCCGCACGACCTGACCGACCCCGACGAAATCCGCCGCGAACTCGCCCGCATCGCCACCGAGGTCGCCGAGGAGATGCGCGAACACCACCGCATCAGCACCCGCGTCGCGGTCACCGTCCGCACCAAGACCTTCTACACCCGCAGCAAACAGCAGAAACTCCCCCACCCCACCGACGACATCCCCACCATCGTCGCCACCGCCCTCGCCATCATCGCCCGCTTCGACCTCGACCGCCCCGTCCGCCTCCTCGGCGTCCGCCTCGAACTCCTCCCACTCGACGATTGATCACCTGATCGCGGACCCTCCCGGCCGATGCGCACACCACCGCCTGGTGATCAATCGTCCAGGTCTCGAAGGAGCGGCAGGGACCCCGCGATCGACTATGTTCGGTGAGAACATGGGTAACTCGCCGGGGGCGGGCTGACTCGACTCGGCTACCCACCGACGGCAGCGTTGTCACGGGAGACGAGCCCGAACTCCCGGCGCGGCGGGACAGCCCTGCACCCGGAGAGGCGGAGTTGTGTTTTCTGCGATGGTGGCTCGTGAGACCGATGGCGGAATTGTGCTCGCTCGCGAGGAGGTCGGCGACGATTTCCTCGGCACGGGCGAGGTGACGATCAAGGTCCACTACTCGAGTGCCAACTACAAGGACGGGCTCGCGATCACTCCGCGTGGCGGCGTGGTGCGGAACTATCCGATCGTGCCCGGAATCGACCTCACCGGTGAGGTGATCGCGTCGGAGGTGGACGACTTCGCACCGGGCGATCTGGTGATCGCGCACGGCTACGACCTCGGGGTTTCCCGCAACGGCGGGTTCGCGGAGTATTCGAAGGTGCCCGCCGAGTGGGTGGTTCGCCTCGACGGGCTCAGCACTCGCGACGCCGCCACCATCGGTACCGCCGGTTTCACCGCGGCGCTGAGCGTGCGGGCCCTGCTCGACCACGGTCTGACCCCGGATGACGGCGCGGTCCTGGTCACCGGCGCGACCGGCGGCGTCGGCTCGGTCGCCATCGACATCCTCTCCGGCCTCGGCTTCGAGGTCATCGCTTCCACCGGCAAGACCGACGCGGGTGAGCTGCTCGCCGAGCTCGGCGCGAACGAGGTGATCGGCAGGCTCCCGCTCGATCCCGACGCCAAGCCGCGTCCACTGAACAAGGCGAGCTGGGCCGCCGCGGTCGACAGTGTGGGCGGCGCTTCGCTGGCGCACGTCCTCAGCGCGATCGGCTACGGCGGCGCCGTCGCCGCCAGCGGCCTCACCGGCGGCGCCGAACTGCCCGCCACCGTGCTGCCGTTCATCCTGCGCGGGGTGAGCCTGCTCGGTATCGACTCGGTCTTCCTGCCGATCGAGAAGCGTCGGGAGCTGTGGACGCAGCTCGGCAAAGACCCTCGCCCACAGCACCTCTCGACGATCGAGTCGTTCACGCCGATCACCGAGGTCGGCTCGGTACTGCAGTCGATCAAGGACGGCACGCATTCGGGCCGCACCGTCATCGGGGTGGCCGGCGAGTTCTGACCTACTTCGCGGTCGAAGTCAGCGATTCGGGTCGGTGCCCCTGCGCAACTGGTCGCCGAGCAAGGCGGTCCGGATCTCGTACTCGGTCTGGTCGATCTCGCGCACGCTCAACCCGGGGGTGTGCTCGCGGCCGTCCCGGTGGCGTTGGGTCATTTCCCAGTGCTGGGCCAGGTACGCCGGGTCCTGCATGCGCTGTTCGGATTCGGCGATGAGGGCAGCGATCGCGCCGTTGCGGTCGGCGCCGGTGACGTACCAGTCCTCACCCGGATAGTAGGCGCGGACACGCCCATCGGGCTGGGTCACGAACTGCGGGTCCTGGGTCACATGGACGATCGAGCAAGCGTCAGGGCCGGGCTGAGGGTCCGGGTGCATAGAAGACCTCCCTCCGGCCGTTGTCGTGATGGACGTAGCAGATGTACTGCATACCAGGGTGACCGACGACAGGCCCTGTGTACATACAGTTCATGGTGGTGGCCGTAGCCGGGGCGGCCAGGACACCGATGGGCACGGCGGCCAGGATCCCCGCGGCGGCGGTCGACGCGAATCTCCGCATTCTCTTCGATTCCCCCCAACGTCTCGATATTTCGGTCGGACATCAAGAGTTGACGCGACACGACGGCAGTCGGTTCCCCCGACTTGGTCAATGATGGTTGACGTTCGGTCGAGTCGGCTGCGTCGCCGACCAATCGAGCTGGACCACCACCGCACGGGTAGTGCCTGGCCGGACGAACTGGTCCCGGGTCGGCGCTGCGCGCGTGGTTCAGACCGCGGCGGGGGCCACCACCGGCTCGTCGGCGAACTGGGTGCGGTAGAGCTCGGCGTAGCGGCCGTCGGCGTCGAGCAGGGCGGCGTGGGTGCCGCGCTCGACGACACGGCCCTGCTCGAGTACCAGGATCTGATCGGCGGCGCGGATGGTGGACAGCCGGTGCGCGATCACCAGGGCCGTGCGGCCGGTCAGCGCCTCGGTGAGCGCCTCCTGGACGGCGGCCTCGGAGGTGGAGTCCAGTGAGGCGGTGGCCTCGTCGAGGATCACCACGCGTGGCTGCTTGAGCAGCAGCCTGGCGATGGTCAGGCGCTGACGTTCACCGCCGGAGAGCCGGTAGCCGCGTTCGCCGACCACGGTGTCGAGGCCGCCGGTGAGCGAGGTGACCAGATCGCCGAGGCGGGCCCGTTCGAGTGCGTCCCACAGCTGATCCTCGGTCGCCTCCGGGCGTGCGAGCAGCAGGTTCGCGCGGATGGTGTCGTGGAACAGGTGCCCGTCCTGGGTGACGAGGCCGACGGTGCGCTGGATGGACTCGTTGGTCAGTTCGCGTACGTCGGCGCCGTTGAGCCGCACTGCGCCCGAATCGACATCATAGAGGCGTGAAACCAGCTGGGCGATCGTCGATTTGCCCGCACCCGAGGAGCCGACCAGAGCGATCAGCTGGCCGGGTTCGGCTCGCAGCGACACCTCGTGCAGTACCTCGACACCGCCGCGGCTGTCCAGAGTCGCGACATCTTCCAGGGAGGCGAGCGAGACCTTGTCGGCCGACGGGTACCCGAAGTTCACCGCATCCAGCTCGACGGACACCGGACCCTCCGGTACCGGGGTGGCGCCGGGCGCGTCCTCGATCAGCGGCCGCAGATCGAGCACCTCGAAGACGCGCTCGAAGCTCACCAGTGCCGACATGATCTCCAACCGCGCGCTGGCCAGCGCGGTGAGTGGGGTGTAGAGGCGGGTGAGCAGCAGCGACAGCGCGACCACCGAGCCCGCGTCCAGTCTGCCCTGCAGGGCGTACCAGCCGCCGAGACCGTAGACCAGCGCGAGCGCGAGCGCCGAGACCAGAGTGAGCGAGGTGACGAAGGTGGTCTGCAGCATGGCCGTGCGGACACCGATGTCGCGCACCCGGGTGGCGCGGACCGCGAACTCCGAGGACTCCTGATGCGGCCTGCCGAACAGCTTCACCAGGGTGGCGCCGGGCGCGGAGAATCGCTCGGTCATCTGGGTGCTCATGTCGGCATTGAGCTGGGCGCCCTCGCGCTGCATCTCGGCGAGGCGATTGCCCGCGTGCCGAGCCGGGATGACGAACACCGGCAGCAGCACCAGCGCCAGCAGGGTGATCTGCCAGGAGATGCTGAGCATGACGGCCAGGGTGAGGACCAGGGTGACCAGGTTGGTGATCACGCCGGAGAGGGTGTCGCTGAACGCGCGCTGCGCGCCGATCACGTCGTTGTTGAGCCGGCTCACCAGCGCGCCGGTCCTGGTGCGGGTGAAGAACGCGACCGGCATCTTCTGCACGTGATCGAACACGGCGGTGCGCAGGTCCAGGATCAGGCCCTCGCCGATCCGGGCGGACAGCCAGCGGATGATCAGCCCGAGCCCGGCGTCGAGGATCGCCAGCCCGGCGATGGCGAGCGCGAGCAGCACCACCGTGCGCGGGGGCGACCCGCCGACGATGTCGTTGACGACGCGCCCGGCCAGCACCGGCGTGGCCACACCGAGGACGGCGGCCAGCACGCTGAGCGCGAGGAAGCCCCCGATCCGGCGCCGGTGTGGCTCGGCGAACCGCGCGATCCGGCGCGCGGTGACCATGCGGAAGGGTCGCTGTTCCTCCGGCGCGTTCATTCGCCGGTACATCTGGCTGTAGGCCACGGACTCGATGCTCACGGTCACACTCCCTCTTCGCTCCAGGCCAGTGAACTCCTGTGCCCCGACACTAAAACCTCAACAAAGGTTTAGAGCAAATGCTCTCTCGCCGGGCAGGCGAATAGGCTGGTCGGGTGAACGACGACCGGAGTGCGGAGCTGCTGGCCGAGGCCCTGCGGGGCCGGATACGCGGTGAGGTCGACGCCTCGGTGCGCAGGCGGGCCGAGTACTCGTCGGATGCCTCCAACTATCGCGTGCGACCCACGGTGGTGGTCTTCCCCCGGGGTGCCGACGATGTCGCGGCGGTGGTCGGCTGCGCGCGCGACAACGGTCTGTCGGTGACCGCGCGGGGCGGGGGCACCTCGGTGGCGGGCAACGCGATCGGCCCGGGGATCGTGCTGGATTTCAGCAGGCACATGACCGCGATCCGCGCGGTCGACGCGGCGGCCCGCACGGCGATCGTTCAGCCGGGCGTGGTGCTGTCGGATCTGCAGCGGCGGCTGCGCGCCGACGGGCTGCGGTTCGGGCCCGATCCCTCGACCCAGGATCGCTGCACGCTCGGCGGGATGATCGGCAACAACGCGTGTGGTCCGCACGCGCTGGCTTGGGGCCGCACCTCCGACACCGTGCGGGAACTGCGCGTCATCGACGGAACGGGGACACGGCGGGTACTCGGCGCCGGGCTGGACGCGGTGCCCGGGCTCGCGGGATTCACCACCGCCAATCTCGCCGTGCTGCGCACCGAGCTGGGACGGTTCGAGCGACAGGCGTCTGGATACGGGCTGGAACATCTGCTGCCGGAACGGGGTTCGTCGGCGGCGAAGGCTTTCGTCGGTACCGAGGGCACCTGTGGACTACTGCTCGAGGCAGAGGTGGCGCTCACGCCGATGCCCGCGGCGACCGTGCTGACCGTGCTCGGCTATCCCGACATGGCCTCGGCGGCAGACGATGTCGCGGCCGTGATGCGGTGCGCGCCGATCGCGGTGGAGGGGATCGACGCGGGGCTGGTCGATGTGGTGCGCGCGCATCGTGGGACCGTGCCCGAGTTGCCTCGAGGGCGTGGATGGTTGTTCGTCGAGACGGCGGGGGAGAGTGCGGCCGAGGCGTTGGCGGTGGCCGAGCGGTTGGCGCGGGAGGCGGGTGCGGTCGACCATCGCGTCGTCACCGATCCCGCTGCCACAGCGGCACTCTGGCGTATTCGTGCCGACGGAGCGGGGCTGGCGGGGCGTACTCCTGACGGCAAGCCCGCCTGGCCCGGTTGGGAGGACGCCGCGGTCCCGCCGGAGAACCTGGGCCGGTATCTGCGCGAATTCGCCGCGCTCACCGCCGAATACGATGTCCGCGGCCTGCTCTACGGACACATCGGCGACGGCTGCATCCATGTGCGCCTCGACTTCCCGATCGCCGACGCGCCCCAGCGGTTCCGGTCCTTCCTCTTCGATGCCGCTGAACTGGTTGTCCGCCACGGTGGTTCCCTCTCCGGGGAACACGGCGACGGCCGGGCCAGATCCGAACTGCTCGCGGTGATGTACTCCCCGGCGGCCATCGCCGCCTTCGCCGGTTTCAAGTCACTGTTCGATCCCGACGACGTGCTCAATCCCGGTGTCCTCGTCGCCCCGCCTCCCGTGGACACCGACCTGCGAGTGGCCGGAGTCCGCCCGGTCCCCACCCTCGGGTTCGCGCTCGGTGACGACTCCGGCGATCTATCCACAGCTGTGCACAGGTGTGTAGGAATCGGCAAGTGTCGCGCGGACACTCGCGCTGCAGGCGGCTTCATGTGCCCCTCCTACCTGGCCACCGCCGACGAGAAGGACAGCACCCGCGGCCGCGCCAGAGTCCTCCAGGAAGTCGTGCGCGGCGAACTCGACTGGCGCGCACCAGCGGTCACCGAATCCCTCGACCTGTGCCTGTCCTGCAGGGCCTGCGCCTCCGACTGCCCCGCGGGCGTCGACATGGCCACCTACAAATCCGAAACCCTCTATCGCCGGTACCGAGGTCGCCTCCGCCCTGTGGACCACTACGTCCTGGGCCAACTCCCCAGGTGGCTCGCTGTCGCACAACGCTTTCCCCGCCTGGCCAACTCGCTCGCCACCCGCCCCCGCCTCCGTCGAACCGGCATGCGCCTGGCCGGAATCGACCCCCGCCGAACGGCGCCCGAGTTGGCGCCGAAGCCGCTGCGTCGAATCTGGCGCGATCGCGGTGGCGGTGCCTCGGCGGGGAGGGTCATGCTGTGGGTCGACACGTTCACCGACACCTTCGATCCGGCGAATGGGCTGGCCGCGACGCATCTACTGGAGCAGCTCGGCTATCAGGTCACGATCCCGGCCGAGCGGGTCTGCTGCGGGTTGACCTGGATCAGCACCGGGCAGCTCGACGGTGCCCGGGTGCGGTTGCGTGCCACGGTCGACGCGCTGGCCGAACATGTGGCCGGGGGCGGTCTGGTCATCGGGCTGGAACCGTCGTGCACCGCCGCCTTGCGGGCCGACCTGCCCGAACTGCTTCCCGACGATCCGCGGGCCGCACAGATCGCGGCCGCCGTCCGCACGCTCGCCGAATTCCTCCTCGAACACCCTGACTGGCAGCCACCACAGCGGCCGAACGACACCGTGATCGTCCAGCCGCACTGTCATCAGCACGCCGTCGGTGGGTTCGCCGCCGAGCGCGAGATCCTCGCCGCGATGGGCGTCACCGTGCGGGAACTGGCCGGTTGCTGCGGGCTCGCGGGCAACTTCGGCATGCAGCGCGGGCACTACGATGTCTCGGTCGCCGTCGCGGAAAACGCGCTGCTCCCCGCCCTGCGTACCGCGCCGGAGGGGTCGATCTTCCTCGCCGACGGGTTCTCCTGCCGAACCCAGGCCGACCAGCTCGCCGGCGTCCCCGGTCGTCACCTCGCCGAGTACCTGCTCGGGGCCGGCCCGAACTCGGCAGCCGACTAGCAGGAACGTCTGGCCGAACGCGGGCTGACCAGGTGGCGTGGCTGTAGTGGAAGCGCCACGCCAGGCGGGGAGTGTGGCGAGCTCGGCAGGAGAGCCGGCAGGTCCGGGGTGGGCGAGGTCAGCTGCCGCCGGGCAGGGTGCCCGGTGGAATCTGATAGCCCGAGCTGCCCGCCGACCCACTGCCCCACGCCGCGAGCAGCCAGTTGATTGCGTCTGTGATCATCGGGGTACCTCCTGCACCGAGGGATGCCAGCTGTTTGCCAGTATCGTCTCCATCGCCGTCGACGCGGCGAACATTACGAATACGCATCGGCGCCGGATCGGGCGCGCACAATGGTGGGGTGCGTGAGCAGACCCTCGACCCCGCCCTGTCGACGGCGGGGCTGTCCAGGACCGTCCGGTCGACCAGGCCGTTCGACGTCGGTCTGACCATCGCGCCGCTGCGGCGCGGCGGCGGCGATCCCTGCCACCACGTCGACGCCGACGGCGCGCACTGGCATGCCTCACGGATGCCCAGCGGCGTCGTCACCTACCGGCTCGCCCAGGACGGCCGCGACGGCGCGCACGCGCGCGCGTGGGGGCCCGGTGCCGAGGAGTTCCTGACCGGTCTCGACCGGATGCTGTGTCTCGACGAAGACCTCGACGACTTCGCTCCCGAGCACCCCAAGCTGGTCGAAGCCCATCGCGTGGTCCCTGGCCTGCGGATGCTGCGGACCGGGCTGGTCTTCGAAGCACTGGTGCCCGCGATCCTCGAGCAGAAGGTGCACACGAAATCCTCGTTCGCGGCCTGGCGGAGCCTGGTGCGCGAATTCGGGACGAAGGCGCCGGGACCCGCGCCGGCCGGACTGATGGTCGCGCCGGACGCGCGGGCCTGGCGGCTCATCCCCTCGTGGAAGTACCACCGGGCGAATGTCGGTCCGCAGCGCGCGCAGACGATCGTGCGGGCCGCGCGGGTCGCCGACTCGGTCGAGCGCACCTCCACCCTCGCCCCGGAGGAGGCGGCGCGCAGGCTGCGCAGCCTGCCCGGCATCGGCGTCTGGACGGTGGCCGAGACGGCACAGCGCGCCTTCGGCGATGCCGACGCGCTCTCGGTCGGTGACTACCACTTGGCCGCGGTGGTCGGCTGGAGCCTGCTCGGGCACCCGATCGACGACGACGCGATGATCGAATACCTGGAACCACTACGCCCGCACCGCTATCGCGCGGTCCGGCTGCTCGAGCTCAGCGGCCAGGCGCGCAAGCCGAAGTTCGGCCCGCGCGACCCGATCACCGATCATCGCCACCACTAGCGGATGGCGCGCTGCTCGAGCACGCAGCGCCCCGAGTCGACCAGAGTGTCGCGCGCCCGCCTGCGCACCCGGCACTCGTCGACCGTGCAGTCGAGGTGCAATTGCATTGCGGCGTGGGCCTGTTCGGCGTCCATCGGGCCCGGATCGGTGCCGCAACCCAGTAGTGCAGCGGCAATATGCATGTTCACATCGCTCAATTGCATGAATCCAGCAGAGCACGCAACCCTGTGGCTAACGACGAGTACGCGCCGATCCCGATATTTCGCGACGAATTCCCAGTACAGGATCCAACGGGGAGTGCAGGATTCCCCAGAGTGGATGAAATACGCCGCCACACCGGGGCTATGAGCGGTGGCGGAAGGGTGAACACAGGAGGAGTGGGGCTGTGCCGACGAACGCATCAACCGGAACCGGCGGACTATCGGCGGGCGTCTCCTCGACGCTGCCACGCCGGCAGCTGGGACGCTACCTGCGCGACTGGCGCACTCAGGCCGGGCTCACCATCGCCGAGGCCGCCAAACTCATGGAATGGGGCGCCAGCACACTGCAGCGGCTGGAAAAGGGTCAGGCCGACCGCATTCGGACGATCGACATCCACGAACTGTGCCGGATCTACGGCATTCCCGACCCGCTCGCCGAGGGCCTGACCGGCCTCGCGCAGCAGGCCGCGGTCAAGAGCTGGTGGCACGCCTACGGCGATCTGATTCCCGAGAACTTCGATATCTATGTGGGTTTGGAGGCATCGGCACGGCGATTGCGGGCCTATCAGTCCGAATTGGTCCTGGGCTTGTTGCAGACCGCCGAATACGCGCGAGCGCTGAATCATCTTGGCTATCCCAAGGATTCGGTAGACGAACTGGATCGACGCGTCGCACTGCGTTTGCAACGGCAAGCATTGATCACCCGCAAGCATTCACCCGCCGAGATCGATGTGGTTCTGCACGAATCGGTATTGCATCGCATCGTCGGTGATGCAAAGGTGATGGCTGCGCAGTTGCGCCACCTTGCCGACACGAGTACCCGAAGCAATGTGACACTGCGTATCCTGCCGTTTGCCGCCGGTGTTCCACTCGGAGTCTCCACCGGACCTTTCACGGTTCTCGAGTTCGGTACCGACAGCAAGGGGCAACCGGTCGAACCACCGGTGGTGTACGCCGAAGGCTTCACCGGCGATCTCTACCTGGAACGACGCGCAGATGTCAGGCGGTACGACCGGGCTCACGAGTGCCTCCAGCGCCATGCGCTGGACATCCAACCGAGTAGAGACCTGCTGCGGCGGGTCGCGAAGGAGTATGTGGCATGAGTTTCGATCTCGACGACGCACACTGGTTCAAGAGCACGCGCAGCGGTGCGGGCAAGGACTGCGTCGAAGTCGCCTTCCTGTTCGGCGGGCGGGTCGGGGTGCGTGACAGCAAGAACCCCGCCGGTCCCGCGCTGGTCTTCGACGGTGCCAGCTGGGACGCGTTCACCCAGGGCGTCGACAGTGGCGCCTTCGCCTGCGCGCTGGCCGACCGGTGAACAGCAAGCGCGATATCGACACCTCGGGCGCCACCTGGTTGCGCGCGGGCACGGCGGGGGAGGGCAGCGTGGAAGTGGCCATGCTGGCGGAGGGAAATGTCGCCCTACGTGACGGCAAGAATCCCGACGGGCCGGTACTGATCTTCACCCCGAGCGAATGGTCGGCGTTCACCGCCGGTGTTCACGACGGTGAGTTCGACCGGCCCTGAGGTTTGATCGGCGCCGACGCCGGGTAGCCCAAGGGCTATGGACCGAGGGTTGAAGAAGATGCCACCCCGGTACCGGAGGCTAGCGCCTGAGGACGGGGTGGAACGCCTGATCGTGATCCTGCTGTTCGCGGTATCGGCGATCGGAATCTACGTACTCACCAGCTCGTTGCTGTCGGCGCTGTTCATCGGATTACTGGTCGGATTAGTCGCGGTGGGGACCGTAGCTGTGCTGTAGGCACGGCTACGTCCCTACCGTCGGAACAGCTTGTTGCCCAGCCAGACGATCGGATCGTACTTGCGATCCACGACTCGCTCCTTCAACGGGATCAGGGCGTTGTCGGTGATCTTGATGTGTTCTGGGCACACCTCGGTGCAGCACTTGGTGATATTGCAATAGCCCAGACCCGCCTCGTTCTGGGCCATTTCGCGCCGGTCGGCGGTGTCGAGTGGATGCATCTCCAGCTCGGTGATGCGCATCAGATACCGCGGTCCGGAGAAGGCCTGCTTGTTCTCCTCGTGATCACGGACCACATGGCAGGTGTCCTGGCACAGGAAGCACTCGATGCACTTGCGGAACTCCTGGGAGCGTTCCACATCCACCTGCTTCATCCGGTAGTCACCGGGTGCCAACCCCGGCGGTGGGGTGAACGACGGTATCTCCCTGGCCTTTTCGTAGTTGAACGAGACGTCGGTGACCAGATCCTTGATGATCGGGAAGGTGCGCATCGGAGTCACGGTGATCACCTCGTCGGGGGTGAACGTCGACATCCGCGTCATGCACAGCAATCGCGGGCGCCCGTTCACCTCCGCCGAACACGAACCACATTTGCCCGCTTTGCAATTCCAGCGCACCGCCAGATCGGGAGTCTGGGTGGCTTGCAGACGATGGATGATGTCGAGCACCACTTCGCCCTCGTTGACCGCGACCGTGTAGTCCTGCAGGCCACCGCCGTCGAGATCGCCACGCCAGACCCGGAACCGGGCGTCATATCCCATCGCTACGCCTTTCCCTCGGCCGAGCCGGCCGCCGGATGCTCGGCCAATTCCTGCTCGGTGTAGTACTTCTCGAGCTCGCCCAGTTCGAACAGGGCGAGCAGGTCCTCGCGCATCGGCGTCTGATCGGCCGGGGTCACGGTGACTCCGGGCACCGGCGCATCAGTGGTGGCCGGATCCAGCGCGCACACCAGCAGGGTGTTGCGCCAGTCCGGGTTCATACCGGGGTGGTCGTCGCGGGTGTGTCCGCCTCTGCTCTCGGTGCGCAACAGCGCTGCCTGAGCGACACATTCGCTGACCAGCAGCATGTTCGCCAGGTCGATCGCGAGGTGCCAGCCGGGGTTGAACGGACGCTTCCCGGCCACGGCGACCCGGGCGTAGCGTTCGCGCAATTGGGCCAGCTTCTCGATGGCCGCACGCACCTCGTGTTCCTTGCGGATGATGCCGACCAGGTCGTTCATCGTCTGCTGCAACTCGGCGTGCAGGGTGTAGGGGTTCTCGCCGTCAGCCGAGGAAGACGAATCGAACGGCGCCAGTGCGGTTGTCGCCGCAGCCGCGACGTCGGCATCGGTGGGCAGGGGTTTGTCGGTGAGTTGTTTGACGTAGGCCGAGGCGCCGAGTCCGGCTCGTCGACCGAACACCAGCAGGTCCGACAAGGAATTGCCACCGAGCCGGTTGGAACCGTGCATCCCACCGGAACACTCACCGGCGGCGAACAATCCGGGGGTGCGGGCCGCGCCGGTATCGGGGTCGACCTCGATACCGCCCATCACGTAGTGGCAGGTCGGGCCCACTTCCATCGGCTCCGCGGTGATGTCGACGTCGGCCAGTTCCTTGAACTGGTGATGCATCGAGGGCAGCCTGCGCACGATCTCGTCGGCGGGCATGCGGGAGGCGATGTCGAGGAACACGCCACCGTGCTCGGTGCCGCGGCCCGCCTTGACCTCCTCGTTGATCGCGCGGGCCACCTCGTCGCGGGGGAGCAGATCGGGGGTGCGGCGCGCGGAATCGTTGTCGCGCAGCCACTGATCGGCTTCCTCCTCGGTTTCGGCGTACTGGCCCTTGAACACCGGCGGGATGTAGTCGAACATGAACCGCTTGCCCTCGGAGTTCTTCAGCACCCCGCCGTCACCGCGCACGCCCTCGGTGACCAGGATGCCCTTCACGCTCGGCGGCCAGACCATGCCGGTGGGGTGGAACTGCAGGAACTCCATGTTGATCAGCGTCGCGCCCGCGCGCAGGGCCAGTGCGTGGCCGTCGCCGGTGTACTCCCAGGAGTTCGAGGTCACCGTGTAGGACTTGCCGATGCCGCCGGTGGCCAGCACGATCGCCGGGGTGCGGAACAGAATGAATCCGCCTGATTCGCGCCAATACCCGAACGCCCCCGCGATTCGGCCGTGCCCGTCTCGGTGCGAGCGGGGGCCCTGCGTGGTGACGCCCGCTGCCTCCTCCGGGCCCTGACCGCTCGCGCCGGCGTCGGTGAACAATTCGGTGATGGTGCATTCGGCGAAGACCTTGATCCTGGCCTCGTAATCACCGGTCTCCGCGTAGTCCTCTTGCTGCAGCGAGACGATCTTCTGCTGCATGGTGCGGATCAGTTCCAGGCCGGTGCGGTCGCCCACGTGGGCAAGGCGCGGATAGGTGTGTCCGCCGAAATTGCGCTGGCTGATCCGCCCGTCGGCGGTCCGATCGAACAGCGCCCCATAGGTTTCCAGCTCCCACACCCGGTCGGGCGCTTCGCGGGCGTGCAATTCGGCCATCCGCCAGTTGTTGAGGAACTTGCCCCCGCGCATGGTGTCCTTGAAATGGGTCTGCCAGTTGTCCTTGTCGTTGGCATTGCCCATCGAGGCCGCGCAGCCGCCCTCGGCCATCACGGTGTGCGCCTTGCCGAACAGCGACTTGCACACCACTGCCACCGAGAGTCCCTGCTCACGCGCCTCGATCACCGCGCGAAGGCCCGCGCCGCCCGCCCCGATCACCACGACGTCGTAGTCGTGCTGTTCCACTTCCGGCATTCGATGAAGCTCCTTCTGCTCGCGGCTCAGTCGATGAACCGCAGGTCCGAAATGGTGTCGCTGGCGACCAACATCACGTAGAAGTCGGTGAGCGCGAGGGTGCCGAGAGTGGTCCAGGCCAGCGCCATGTGGCGGGTGTTGAGCTTGGAGATCTGGGTCCAGTACCAGTAGCGCACCGGATGGGCGGAGAAGTTCTTGAGCCGCCCGCCCACGATGTGCCGACACGAATGACACGACAGGGTGTAGCCCCACAGCAGCGTGACATTGATCAGCAACACGAGATTGCCGAGCCCGAAACCGAATCCGCCGCTCGCGCCATGGAACGCGGTGATCGCGTCATAGCTGTTGACCAGCGTGACCACCAGCGCGAAGTAGAAGAAGTAGCGGTGCGTGTTCTGGATGATCAGCGGCAGCCGCGTCTCCCCGGAATAGCTGGTGTGTGGCTCGGCCACCGCGCACGCCGGTGGCGACAACCACACCGAGCGGTAGTAGGCCTTGCGGTAGTAGTAGCAGGTGAGCCGGAATCCGAGCAGGAACGGCAACACTACGAAGCCGAGCGGAATCCACATCGGCAGCTCGCCGACCCAGACCCCGAAATGGCTCGATCCCGGGACGCACGACGCGCTCACGCAGGGCGAGTAGAACGGCGTCAGATAGTGGTATTCCGGCACCCAATAGGCTGTGCGCACAAACGATCTCACCGTCGCGTAGCCGACGAACGCGGCCAGGCCGAGTGTGGTGAGCAGTGGCGGCAGCCACCATCGATCGGTGCGCAGGGTGCGTGCGGTGATGCGGGCCCTCGTTCTGGCGAAGACGCCGCTCCCCGAAGGGGTGACGGTCGGTGCGGCACTCACGGTGGAAGCCTCGCTGATCTTCCGGCGTGCGGCGGTTGATCATTCCCCACCGCGATGGATTGTGATGCGGGCCACCATACGCCAGGGTTGTCGCCGCTCGAGTCCGGTCTCACGCACTCATGTCCGAGATGCCACGGTGAGATCGGTCACAGCAGTAACTGCCGTTACTACCCGTCATGCCGGTGCAACAAACCTGTGGTGCCCTGTGACAGGAAATTCCCCGCAACGGGGAAAGGAGCGTGACGAGCAATGAGAAGAGCCGCGATCGTGGCACCCGTCCGCACGCCCAGTGGCGTGGAGGGTGGCGCACTATCGGGTATGCCCGCCGAATGGCTGGCGACCACGGTCCTGTCGGCCGTGATCGAGCGCTCGGGCATCGACCCTCTACGGATCGAAGACGTCGCGATGGCCTGCACCGACGGTGGGCTCTCCGATGTTCCCGCGATCGGCGCGCTGGCCGCACGCGGCGCGGGCCTGCCCTTCTCGGTGCCCGGCTTTCTCACCGACCGGCACGGCGGCAGCGGCCTGCAGGCGGTGATCACCGCGGCCATGATGGTGCAGACCGGGGCCGCCGATGTGGTCGTCGCCGGCGGCGTCGAATGCGCTACGACTCCGGCCAGGCTACCCGGCGGCACGGCCGGACTGCGCAATGCCGAACTGCTCGCGCGCTACTACGGCATCGACCGCGGCGCGGCCGACGAATTCGCCGTCGCCAGTCATCGCAAGGCCGCGCGGGCCTGGCGGCAGGGCGCCTTCGGCGCGGAGGTGGTGCCGGTCGGCGTGGGCGGCGGATCCGCCGCCCACCAGATCCGCCGCGACGAGGGTGTGCGCGACGACCTGTCGACCCACACTCTGGCCGGGCTGCGGCCGCTGCTCGCCGACGGCGTGGTGACCATCGGCAACATGAGTTCGCATCGCCTCGGCGCCTCGGCCTGCCTGGTCGTCGCCGAGGACCGCCTCACCGAGCTCGGGCTCACGCCGATGGCCTTCCTGGCCGGCTGGGCGGCCGCCGGCTGTGACAGTGAGGGGCCCGCGCTCGGGGCCGCCCCCGCGGTGGCCAAGCTGCTCGGCCGCACCGGCTGCTCGCTCGACGAGATCGACCTGCTCGAGATCAACGAGGGCTACGCCGTGGAGGTCCTCGCACTCGCCACCGAGTGGGAACTCGACCCGCTGGGCAGGCTCAACGTGAACGGCTCCGACATCGCCCTAGGCCACCCGGTCGGCGCCACCGGCCTGCGCATCATGACCACCATGCTGCACGAACTCGGCCGCACCGGCGGCCGCTTCGGCCTGGAGGCCATCGCCCTCGGTCACGACCACGGCATCGCCGCCCTGTTCGAGTCGGCCGAACAAGCCGAACCGGTGGAGCTACCCCGCGGCGCCCGCTTCCACGGCTCCCGCACCCGCCGCCTGGGCAAACACCGCGCCTGAACAACACGGCACCCGCGAAACCTGGTTCTCGGCCGCCTCGATCTGGACTGACCAGAGGGTGCGACGAAGGAGTGCCCGGCGGGAGGGAAGATCGAGGGAACAGGCCGAGAACCCGCGGCGCCAGCCGCCATGAAACGGAGAACCCGCGGCGCCAGCCGCCAAGAACACAGAGTTCGGCGCGGCGGTCCTGGTAGCAGGGCCGCCGCGCCGGTGAGCAAGGTCTATTTGGTTCGTGGGCGGGAGTGGAAGCCCAGGCCCTCGTCCTGCGCGCCCATCCAGGCGGCCTCGTCGGACTTGCTGTCGGGAACATAGATGGGTTCGGACCGGCGCGGGACGGCGAGCTCCGGCGGCGGTGCCTGCTCGAACTCCTCGGCGTCGATGACGAGCCGCTCGAGGTCGTTCTCCAACCGGCGCACGGTGGCCGCGTCGCCGTAGTTGGAGCGCAGTGCGCCGATCGATTGCCGGAGTTGGCCGACCGCGTAGCGCAGTTCCGCGATATCGCTGCGTGTCATCGTTACCTCCTGTGTATATGGCGGGCATACCGACTCGTCGGATCACTGGCACGCCCGTGAAACCCCGGGCCGCACTGCACCGAGTCGTGTGACTCACCACACAACGTGATCTCCACCACAGTAACCGAACTTTTCGGTTTACGCCGATGATGTTCGCAATTCAGGGATTGCTGTCCGGTAACTGTTCGGCGCTCAGCCCGCGACCGCGTACCGCCCGCGCACGCTCGCACCCGCCCGATCGACCAGCGCGGTGATCGAATGGGCGACTTCCTCCGCCCGCTCGAGGATCACGCTGTGCCCCGCGCCTTCGATCCGCACCAGCTCGGCACCGGCGAGCTGGGAGGCCAGCACCACCGAGTGCGTGAACGGCACCATGAGATCGGCCGAGCCGGCCAGCACCAGCGCGGGCAGATCGCCGAGCTTGCCAAGGGTGTGCGCTTCGTCGAAGTCGAGCAGCGAATCGAGGAAGCCGGAGACGGTCAGCAGCGGTGTCTCGTTGAGTACCGCGGTGGCGATGGCGACGATCCGAGGATTCACCCGCCGGGTGCCCGCGCCGGCCTCGCGGAGTAGCGGCCCGAAGATCCACCGGGAGAACCGCTTCGACGCCTGCATCGCCCGCGGTGCCCGGACGACGGCGCGTTGCAGCGAGGCGACGGCGCGCCGGTTGAGCAGTCGGCCGAGGCCGACCTCGGCGATCCCGCCCGCCGCGCCTGCGATGAGCCCGATCCCGGCCACCCGGTGCCCGATCGTCGCCGGGAACAGCCGGGCGTAGGCCAGCAGCACCATCGCGCCCATCGAGTGCCCGACCAGGACGATCGTCCCGATCGGCGCGACCGCGCGCAGTACCGCGTCGAGATCGGTGGCGAGCTGGTCGATGGTGTAGGTGTCGTGGTGGGCGTGCCCGGATTCGCCGTGGCCGCGGTGGTCGTAGAAGACCATCCTGGCGTCGGTGTCCCAGCTCCGCAGTAGGTGATCACGCAGGAACGACCACGACTCGGTGTGCAGGCAGTGGCCGTGGACGAAGACGACGGTCAGCGGCGCGTCGACGGAACCGAAGCTGCGGACCGCGATCGGCACGCCGTCATCGGCGACGACTGTGGCACGGCGTCCGTCGAGGTCCGCGAAGTTCTCCGACATGTCGGGCCTCCTTCCTGCTGGGCTTTTCGGGTTAGGTTTCCGGCCCGTTAGCCGCCTATCCCTCGCGTTATCCACCCGATGCGCAACCGATCCCATTGCGGCCGTTCCCGTGATCGCGGGAAGATCTACATGAATCTAAGGATTTGCCTAGATATGCGCAGACAGATGTCGAGCGGAAGGCTCGCGATGGTTGTCTTCAGCTTTCTTCGGAATCAGCTAGAGGATCGAAGAGATTCATACGCTGCGCAGATACCGGCCGAAGTGCGGCACGGTGAAGCCGATCGTGCCGCGCTCGGCGGAGTAGATCAGGCCCTTCTTGATCAGACCGTCGCGGGCGGGGGAGACCGAGGCCGGTTTGCGGCCCAGCTCGGCGGCCACCGCCGCGGTGGCGACCGGGCCGTCGTCACCGGCCAGATCGGCCATCGCGCGCATGTACTCCCGCTCGGCCGGGGTGGCGCGCTCATAACGGGAGCCGAAGAAGCCGACGGCCAGCTCCTCCTCGGCCGCCGGGGCCGCCACCTCGACGTCCTCGGCGGTGATCGGGCTCTCCGGCGCCTGATCCCAGGCCGCCTTGCCATAGGCCTGCACGAAGTAGGGGTAGCCGTCGGCGCGCTGATACAGCGAGTCGAGCGCCTCGGAGGTGAACTTCACCTCCTCGCGTTCGGCCGGGGCGATCAGCGCCAGGTCGGCCGATTCCCGGTCGAGCCGGTCGATCCGGTGGTAGCTGAACAGTCGCTCGGAGTAGCTCTTGGATGCCGAGAGCACCGCGGGCAGATGCGGCAGACCGGCGCCGACCACGATCAACGGCGCGCCGTCTTGACTCAGCTCGTGGCAGGCACCGCAGATCGCGGACACATCCGCCGGGCCGAGATCCTGCATCTCGTCGATGAAGACCCCGATCCCGACGCCGATGTCGGCGGCCAGCGCCGCGGCCTCCTTGAACAGCTCGATCAGGTCGATCTCGATGTCGCCGGAATCGGCCCGCCCGGTCACCGCGGGCACATCGATGCCCGGCTGCCAGCGCTCCCGCATGCCCTTGTCGGCGGTGGTGCGCAGGGCGAAGGCCTTGAGGATGCCGAGGAAGTCGTCGACGCGCTCGGGATTGCGGTGCGCCATCGCGATCGCGCGCACCGACATGTGCAGGGCCGAGGACAGCGGCCTGCGCAGATCCTGATCGGGACGAGCCTCGATCTTGCCGGTGCCCCAGCCGCGCGAGATGGCGGCCGAGCGAAGCTGGTTGAGCAGCACGGTCTTTCCGACGCCGCGCAATCCGGTGAGCATCACACTGCGTTCGGGCCTGCCGCGGGCGATCCGTTCGAGCACGATGTCGAACGCGGCGAGTTGCTTGTCGCGCCCGGCCAATTCGGGCGGACGCTGACCGGCGCCGGGAGCATAGGGATTGCGCACGGGGTCCATGCCGGACAACCGTAGCGCGTCGCGACAGCGGAATCTCGGTAACTCTGGGCTGTGTCCTAGATACTGCTAGCGAACCCGAGACGAGTGAGTGGAACCGGAACGGAGCGGCATGGTCGCAGAACCCGAATTCGACGGTCACGACCCGATGGTGACCTCGACCGCCGAGATCGTGGCGGGCTGGCCGCTGCCGCAGGGCGCGTACCTGGCCGACACCATCCGCCGCGGCCTGCTGGCCAGTATCGGCACCGGATACGACGATCCGCAGGTGGTGGCCGACCTCGCCGTCGGCCCGCTGGTGATCGCGCTCGCCCGGATGGAAGTGGACCTGGCCGACGCGCGCCGACGCATCGAGGAGCTCGAACGCGCGCTCGGGCTACGCAACGGTCACGAACGATGACCATGCCGGGGCGGCGGAGATCGCGCCGTTACGCGTGGCGACACGCCGGTGATCAGTCCGTTGTTCTGGGCTTTCGCGCCTGCGGGAAAACAACTTGCGCGCATCGCTGGACAGCGTGAGGGCCAAGCCGTAATCTTCTCGTGACTTAGTGGAGTCTGTCGATTCGTAAGAGAATCGGCGCCATAGGTCACCGCCGAAAGTCGTGATCGCCAAGCGATCCCGATGCGCCACGGCGGTAGAGCAGCAAGATCGGAGACTCGTCTCGGTGGGTAAACACAGCTTGCAGCGGGATTCTCGTCTGCCGAATTCCGTCAAGGGTGCACTCGTCATGGGTGCGGTGGCCGCCACGACCGGTGCGATGCCCGCGATTTCGCAGGCCGCCACGATCAACATCCCCGGCCTCGGTAGCTTCGATCTGCCGCCGGAGCTCGAGCAGCCCGCGCAGCAGCTGGAGAAGGAACTGCAGGCGATGGTCGCCCCGCAGGGCCAGGCCGCGCCGCAGTTGCCGAGCGTCACCTTCGACAACCCGTTCCAGCAGCAGCAGACGGCGGCCAACATCGCCCTCGACGCCGCGCGCACCAAGGTGGGCGCCCAGTACAACTGGGGCGCCGCGGGACCGTCGAGCTTCGACTGCTCCGGCCTCGTGCAGTGGGCCTACCGCCAGGCCGGTGTCGAGCTGCCGCGCACCAGCTTCGAGCAGTCCCACGTGGGCGCTCCCGTGTCCTTCGACAACCTGCAGGCCGGTGACATCGTCATCACCAATGGTGGTGGCCACGTCGGTATCTACGCGGGCAACGGTCAGCTGCTGAACGCGGTGCAGTCGGGCACCCCGGTGTCCTACACCCAGCTCAGCGCCGACGACGTCGTCACGGCACGCCGTATCCTCTAGGGGTGTCCCCCGCGGAACAACGCTCCGTCACCCAGGCCCGCGTCGATTCGTGGATCTGGGCGGTCCGATTGTTCAAAACGCGTTCGGCTGCGGCGGAAGCCTGCCGCGCCGGACACGTACGCGTCAACGGCACGACGGCGAAACCAGCTCAGTCGGTACGCCCCGGTGACGAGATCAGGATCCGGCACTCGGGGCTGGAGCGGATCGTCGTGGTCGAGCGAATCATCCACAAGCGGGTCGGTCCACCGATCGCCGCGCAGTGTCTGATCGACCGCTCGCCACCGCCGCCGCCCAAGGAAGTCCTCGCCACGCTGCCGCAGCGTGATCGCGGCGCGGGCCGACCGACGAAACGCGAACGCCGTGAGACCGATCGGCTGATGGGCCGCATCGACTAGGGCATCGCGGCCATCTTGGCGGGGATCTCGATGTTCTCGTCGGCCCAGTACAGCGCGCACACTCGGTGGTAGCCGTCGGCGATCAGCATCGGCACGTTCCGGCGGCAGTCGCCGCGCACCAGCAGGATCGGCGAGAGCTTCTTGCCCTCGTTCACCTTGAGCAGATCCTTGCGCACGTGCGGGTTGTCCGGGGTGAGCGCTTCGAGCCGGGAAGCGCGCAGGATGTCCTTGGCCTTCTTCACCACCACCGGTGCCGCGCGTAGGTCCGCCACGATCGCCTCGACGACGTCGTCGGCGGCCAGCAGCGCGAGATAGTCGGCCGCGGCCGGATAGTCGTGGTCGTCCGGGGAGGTCTTCCACTGCACCGTGATGATCTGGTCTGCCATCGAACGATCATCCGCCCAGGCTGGACGCGATAGCGGGAGCGTTGCCGGATGTTATCGATTGTTGGTGCGAACGGTGCCGGGCTGTTGTCGGCGAAATTTCGTTCGGTGGTCCCGGTCTGGGCGATCGCCTACGGTGGCAACTATGGGTGAGCGCACGCCGATGTTATCGACGCTTCTCGCCTGCTGTGTCGCCGCTGTCGCCACCGGCCCGCGGCTGCTGTGGCCGCGTGCGGCCGACACCGCCTTCCTCGCCGGGCTCGAGTCCGCGCCACTGCCCCCGGCCCACCGCACTGTCGGGCTCACCGCGCTCGTCCAGGCCCGGCTGTCCGCGCCGACCGCGATCGTCGTCGAGGGCGTGCGCACCCTGCGGAGCACCCCCCTGAGCATGGCGACCTTCCTGGTCCGCCACCCCAGCGCCACCTTCCTCGTCGACCCGGCGATCTGCGCCGGTGTGCACCAGCGGGTACTGCCCGAACTGCCGTTCCCGGTGCCGCTGCTGGTGAGTCCGGAACAGCCGGTGCACGGCCTGAGCGAGGTGCTCGCCGCCAACGACCTCACCGGCGCCGACATCGACTTCGTGCTGCCCACCCACCTGCACTGGGACCACGTCGCCGGCCTCTACGAACTGCCCGGCTGGGTGCCCATCCGGGTGCCGAGCGTCGAATACCGCTGGGCCATGGGCGGATCGCACGCCCCCCTCGGCGTCGCCCGCGGCCCGCTGCGCGGCCGGATCTTCGACCTCTACGAACTCGACGGCCCGCCGGTGCTCACCTTCGCCCGCAGCCACGACCTGTTCGGCGACGGCTCGGTCCTGCTCGTCGACCTGGCCGGACACACGCCGGGCAGCGTCGGCGTGCTCCTCGCCGTCGACGACGGAACCCGCGTCCTGCTGGCGGGTGACGCCGTGTGGACCAGCCGCCAGGTCGAACTGCTCCGTGAGACGGCGCCGCTGCCCGGCGAACTGGTCGACACCGATCGCGACGCCGCCTTCGAAACCATTCACCGGCTGCACGCCCTCCCCGCCGGCATCGAACTGATCCCCGGCCACGACCGGGCCGCCGTCGCGGCACGCACCGACCCGCGCACGCACTGACCCGCGCGGTTTCCTGACTCCTGGACGGGATCCGCGGATCGATTGCGACGGCCGGTGACTCGCTTCACGCCACGCTGAGGTGACCGTGAGAATGTGCGATGTCACGGCGGGTCGACGGCGTGTCGGTGTGTATCGTGCGGCTCATGCGAGTCGACGGTCGGGAGATTCCCGTCACGGGAAGTCTCCTGCAGCCGCGGACCCGGCGTACCAGCGACATCATCCGCGTCGTGCTGGCGGCGATGGGCGTGGGCGTGGTGGTCGCGGGCTCGCTGATCACCCGGCCCGAGTGGCTGGCGCTGGAACGTTCGGTGTCCAATATCGTCGGCATTCTCAGCCCGGAACAGTCCACGCTGGTCTACCTGGTCTACGGAATGCTCATCCTGGCTTTGCCGTTCGCCATCCTCATCGAACTGGTGCTGCGCAGGCAATGGAAACTGCTCGCGGGCTACGCCGCTGCCGGTCTGCTCGCGGTCCTCGCCCTCTCGATCACCGGCACGGGCATCTCGACGCCGAAATGGCATCTTCCGGTGCCGGACCGGTTCGACACCTTCCTGTCGCAATTCCTCGACGACCCGCGCTGGATCGCCATGCTCGCGGCCATGCTCACCGTGTCCAGCCCCTGGCTGCCGGTGCGGCCGCGGCGCTGGATGTGGTTCCTGCTGTTGATGTTCGCGCCCATCCACCTGGTGGTCAGCTCGGTGGTCCCGGCGCGGGCGATGCTCGGCCTGGTCGTCGGCTGGCTGGTCGGCGCGGTGATCGTCTGGCTGGTCGGCACGCCCGCGCTCGAGGTGCCGCTGGAGGCCGCGGTCCGGGTGCTGGCCCGGCGCGGCTATGCGGTGCGCGCGTTCCGGGTGGACCGGCCCGCGGGCCGTGGGCCGCTGCTGCTGGCCACCGAGGTCGACGGGCCCGAGACCGAGCTGGTCGTGGAGATGTACGGCAAGAACCAGCGCAGCTTCGGCGCGATTCGCCAGGTGTGGCGCTGGATCACCTTCCGCTCCAGCGAGACCGCGCCGCTGCACGGATCGATGCACCGGGCCGTGGAACATCGGGCGCTGCTCGGGATCGCGATCGGCGAGCTCGGTATGGCCGACAGCTACCAGGTCGCGGTGGCCGGGCTCGATCGCGGCTGGATGCTGTACGCGCACACCGTCCCCCGCGGCACGCCGATCCGGAAGTTGTCCGCGCAGGTGCTGCCGGGGGTGTGGCGTTCGCTGCTGCGGATGCACGAGAACCAGATCAGCCACGGCGATCTGCAACCGGACCTGGTGCGAGTCAGCCAGGGCGACACCCTGTTCGGCGGCTTCTCCGCCGCCGAGTTCGGCGCGTCCGAGGCGCAGCGGCAGACCGACATCGCCCAGCTGCTGGTCTCGACGACTTCGCTGTTCGGCAAGCACGAGGCGGTGTCGACGGCGATCGAGGTGCTCGGCGAGGACACCGTCGTCACCGCGGCCCGCCGCCTGACCAAATCGGCCATGCCGACCGGCATCCGCAAATCGGTGCCCGAATGGACCAAGGTGATGGCGACCGCGCGCGAGGAGGTGCGTCACCAGACCGGCCACGACCGCATCCAATCCGAGCAGCTCACCCGCTTCACCCGCAACCAGATCATCCAGCTGGTGCTGCTGGTCGGGTTGGTCTACGTGGCCTACCCGTTCTTCAGCCAGGTGCCCACCTTCTTCAGCCAGCTGCGCACGCTCAACTGGTGGTGGGCACTGTTCGGCCTCGCCATCTCCGGGCTCACCTACGTCGGGGCCGCCGCCGCGCTCTGGGCCTGCGCGGACGGACTGATCAAGGTGCGGTACCTGGTCGTGGAACAGCTGGCCAACACCTTCGTCGCGACGACGACACCCGCCGGAGTGGGTGGGCTGGCGCTGAGCGTGCGCTTCCTGCAGCAGGCGGGGATGTCGACCATGCGGGCGACCGCGGCGGTGGCGCTGCAGCAATCGATGCAGGTGATCACCCATCTCACGCTGCTCGTCATCTTCAGTGTGATCGCCGGAACCTCGACGAACCTGGCCCATATCGTGCCCGACGCGACCGTGCTGTACCTGGCCGCCGGAGTGGGCGTCGGGTTGGTCGGCGCGTTCATGTTCGTGCCGAAACTGCGCCGCTGGGTGAACCACTCGGTGCGCCCGCAGTTGAAGGAGGTCGTCGGCGAGCTGATCAATCTGGGTCGCGATCCGCGACGGTTCGCGGTGATCGTCGGCGGGTGCGGGGCGATCACCCTCGGGCAGGCCCTGGCGCTGTGGGCCAGCGTGGAAGCCTTCGGCGGCGGAACGGATTTCGTCGCGGTCACCATCGTCACCATGATCGGCGGCACGCTGGCCTCGGCCGCGCCGACACCCGGTGGTGTCGGCGCGGTCGAGGCGGCCCTGATCGGTGGTCTGGCGGCCTTCGGCGTCCCCGCCGAGATCGCGGTGCCCGCCGTCCTGCTCTACCGCGTCCTGACCTGCTGGATCCCGGTCGCCCTTGGCTGGCCGGTCATGCGCTGGATGAGCGAAAAGCAGATGATCTGAATTCCGTCTTCCTCCCGCCGGATCAGTTGGCGCGCAGGGCGATGACCAGACCGTCCTTGGCGCAGACCGACGGGGTGTCGGCGTCGGGTTGGGCGTTGCAGTCCCAGCCGTCGACGGTGACCGCGTCCGAGGGCGCGATCGTGGTGGCGTAGGTGGTCGCCACGTCGATCGCCTCGGTGCAGCCGACCCGGCCCGCGGCGGTGCCGACCGCGATCACCGTGCGGCTCCCACCGCCCGCGTCGGTGACCGGGCCGCAGTTCACATCCTCGACGGTGGGCGGGGGTTCAGGCGGAACATTGCTGGTGGTGGTGACCGGCGGCTTGGTGGGGTCGACGGTGCGAATCGGGGACGGCGCCGGCGGCGGCGGGGAGGCGGGCGCCGCGTCGCCGCGCAGGCCGATGGTCAGGCCCTGGTTGACGCAGATGTGCGGCACCGAGGCGTCGGGCTGGGGTTCGCACAGCCAGCCGTCGACGGCCACGGCGTCACCGGTACGCGGCACGCCGAGATAGTCGGCGACCACAGTGAACGCCTCGGTGCAGCCCGGTCGACCCGCAGCGGAGGCGAAGGCGATCACATCGGCTGTCGCGCCGTTGCCGCCGGTGACCGCCCCGCAATTCACGTCGTCGAGGGTGGCGGGCGCGGGAGCGGGTGGGTGCGTGGGGCTCGGTGGTGGCAGCGACGCGGCCGAACTGCCGGTCAGTTTCGCCGCCGTGGTGGTGCTCGATGTGGACGCGGCGTGATCGTCGTTGTCCCCGCCACAACCGGACAAGCCTGTGATCACGGCGAGCGCGGCGACGGTTGTCGCGGCGACCCGAGTGGATTTCACGGTTCCTCCCTCGATGTTTAGCTGCCCTGTTGCCCGCGTATTCAATCACGGTGGCGCGTCGGCTGTCTGATCCACACGAACGTGTTCGCCGCGGATGTTTCTCCCGTTCGCCGCGCATGGTGACCGCCGTTTCCGCTGTTGCCCGGCACTTGCCGAGCGGGCTGTTCGGTCGGTTTGTGGAGATGATCGGCCCAACGACGTGAACCGCCCCACAGCGCCCTCGGGTGCGTGCGGGGTGCGGTAGGAACGCCTAAACTGTCTGGGACGTAGCCGCATCATGACCGAAAGGTGTTTCTTCGATGGGATCCCGGACGGTGGTCGCCGACGTTGCCGACGAGTTGGCACGCCGAGTCGCCACCGGCGAGTACGCGCCCGGCGAGCTGATGCCGTCGGTGCGCCAGGTCGCCGAGGAGTTCGGGATGAACCGCGCGACCGCCCAGCTCACTCTCGGCAGGCTGGAGTCCTACGGCTTCGTCGAGGCCCGCCGTGGCAAGGGCTTCACGATCCGCGATGTGCGCGAAGCGGGCGGGATGGACGCCTATCGGCATCTGTTCCGGTTCTCCATCACCGCCCCGGCGCTCGCCGCCGAGATGTTCACCGACATCGTCGAGGTGGAGCGCGGCATCGTGCTCGAGGCGCTGCTCGGTTACACCGCCGCGGAGAAGGTGCTCGATCCGGCCGAACTGGCCGCCGCCGTCGACGAACTGGAGGCGATGGCCCGCAACGCCGTGCCTGATCATCCGCGCATCATCGCCGCCGAGATGGCGCTGGTACGCAGACTGCTCGGCGTGCTCGGAATGAGCATGCAACGGGCCGTGCTGAATTCGATCGCCGACATGGTCGTCGAGGTGCCGGAGGCGGTGGCCGCCTACTTCGCGGTCGCGGCCGACCTGCACGTCCTGGTCTGGCGGGCGTTGCTCGCGGTGTGGGATGCCGAGTCCGCGCCCTCGGAGGCCCAGCTCGCCCTGTTCGAGGACCTGTTCACGCTCTATCACGAGAAGGTGATCGGCCGCTTCGACGAACTCGTCGGCGAGGCACCGGTCGAATCCGCGGCCGCCACAGCCTGATCGCGTACTCAGCTGTCTGAGTCGGATTTGTCCGTCGTGTCCGAACCGTGGTGCCACGGTGGATCACGCCCCGCGGCAGCACCGACTCCAGAATCGCGCCGGCGCGCCGGGCAGGCTGTTCCCGCCGGGCGATCACCAACGCTCGCGCTCAGTAGCGAACTCCGAACATGCCACCGCTCCAACAAACCCGGCCCCGCACATCCCGACCCCGAGGAGGGATCGCCGACGCAGTCGGCGGTTCGCGCCCGTCCCGCCGATCAGGCGCCGTGGCGTACGCGACGAAGGAGCAAGCCACGGTGCCTGATCGGCGGGACCGCCGGGGGCGCGAACTCGAGCGCGCCAGCGCTCCAAGGATTCAGCTGTTGAGTTTGGTGAGGCGGTCGTAAGCGGTGACGTATTCCTCCACCAGCCGGTTGATCACATCCGCACTGCGCTCGACCTTGTTCATCATGCCGACCACCTGGCCGACCGGATTGAAGTTCACGTCCTTGGCCGCCTCGGGGTAGCGGTGTCCGCGCTTCACGCCGTCGAGGGCCACCATCATCTGCAGCGGCATCGGCAGCGGGTCGGGAGTGTCGGTGGCCTCCCAGGCGTCGGTCCAGTCGTTGCGCAGCATGCGGCACGGCTTGCCGGTCCACGAGCGCGAGCGGATGGTGTCGTGGCTGCTGGCGTCGAGGTAGGTGCTCATCTGCGCGGGCGGCACATTGGCCTCCTCGACGGTGAGCCACAGCGAGCCGGTCCACGCGCCCGCCGCGCCCATCGCCAGCGCCGCCGCGACCTGCGCGCCGTTGCCGATGCCACCGGCCGCGAGCACCGGCATATCGCCCACGGCGTCGATGACCTGCGGCCACAGCACCAGTGAGGACACCTCACCGCAGTGTCCACCGCCCTCGGTGCCCTGACACACCACGAAGTCGAGCCCGGCGTCCTTGTGGTTCTGCGCGTGCTTCACCGAGCCGCACAGCGCGCCGATCACCCGACCCGACTCCTGGATCCGCGCGACGACATCGGCGGGCGGTGTGCCGAGCGCGTTGGCGACCAGCTTGGCCTTCGGGTGGTTGAGGATGACGTCGACCTGCGGGCCGGCGGTGGTCGCGGTCCAGCCGAGCAGCTCGTTGTGGTGCTCGCCGTCGGGCAGCGCGGGCACATTGTGCTCGGTGAGGATCTGCTGGGCGAAGTCGCGATGGCCCTGCGGAACCATCTGCGCCAGCCGCTTTTCCAGCTGTTCGGGGCTGAGTCCGTCGACGCCCTTGCCCTCGTACTTCGACGGGATCACCAGATCGACGCCGTAGATGCCGGTGACGTGCTCGTCGAGCCAGGCCAGCTCGACCTCGAGTTCCTCGGCGGTGAAGCCCACCGCTCCGAGTACTCCCAGCCCGCCCGCGTTGCTCACCGCCGCGACCACGTCGCGGCAGTGGGTGAAGGCGAAGAGGGGGAATTCGATGCCGAGCTGTTCGCAGAATTCGGTACGCATACCGAACTGTAACACGTTCTAGTTTGCGAGAGAATGGTCGATTTCAGGCAGCGGCATCCTCGAGCGCGACCAGCGAATCCTCCAGGTGGTCGAGCAATCGATGCAGGTCGGGCAGAGTGCGGCGGCACCCGACGAGACCGAAATCGAGATTGTCGCCATGGGAGGTGAGGGTGATGTTCACGGCCTGGCCGTCGAGTGGGATGGACAGCGGGTAGGCGGCGTCGAGGCGCGCGCCGTTCCAGTACAGCGACTCCCGCGCACCCGGCACATTCGAGATGACGATGTTGAACGGCGGCGTCCCCATCGAGGCGAACCCGGGCAGCAGCATCGCCGCCATCGGACTCAGCATCACCCCGGCCACCGCCAGGGTCTGTGCCGCGGACAGCGAGCGGTACACCTCTTTGTTGCGCCGCGTCGACTCGCTCACCACCCGCAGCCGTTCCAGCGGATCGGCGATATCGGTGCCCAGATTGCACAGCAGCGCGGCGATCTTCACGCCCTGGGTGTCGGTGTCGTCGGGATCGCGCAACGACATCGGCACCATCGCGATCATCGGCTTGTCCGGGAGGGCGTCGCGCTCCACCAGGTACGACCGCAGCGCCCCCGCCGACATCGCCAGCACCACATCGTTGACCGTGGTCCCCGTCGCCTTCTTCACCTGCTTGACCCGGTCCATCGACCAGCTGCGCACCGCGCACTTGCGCGCACCACCGATCGGCACGTTGAACAGCGTGTGCGGCGCCTCGAACGGCAGGGTCAGCTGCTGCTGCAACAGACCGGTGCGGGTGGCCCGCATGAGCGCCGCCGTCGCCGACGCGGCCGAGTTCATGCCGCCGAGCAGTCCGCCCAGCCCGGACTTCGACCGCGCGCCGGCTTCCGGTCGCTGCTTGCGCGGCAGGTTCCACGGCGTCGTGATCTCGGTGGCGAACGGATCGGTGGTGAGTGTGCGGCGTAGCAGCCGCTGCGCGGACACCCCGTCGATCAGCGCGTGGTGCATCTTCGAGTACAGCGCGAAGCGGCCGTCGGCCAGGCCCTCGACGAAGTGCAGTTCCCACATCGGCCGGTGCCGGTCGAGCAGTGTGCTGTGCAGCGTCGAGGTGTGATCGAGCAGTTGCGCGATCCGGCCCGGTGCGGGCAGGGCGCTGCGCTGCACGTGATAGTCCAGGTCGACCTCGTCGTCCTGAGCCCAGGCCAGCTGGGGCGCGCCGAGCCAGGTGGCCGGACGCTTGCGGAAGGTGGGGCGGAAGGTCTTGTCCGCCAACAGCGCATCGCGGAACTCGCGCAGATAGTCCGGCCCGGCGTCTTCCGGTGGCTCGAACAGCTGCAGTGAGCCGACATGCATCGGGTGTTCGCGCGACTCCGCGAGTAGAAACAGCGCATCCAACGGCGCGATGAACTCCATGACTGATCGCCCCCTGACGAGAGTGGTTCGGTGCGAATCTGTAGACGATCGACCACGCTGTCGGGTCGGCGCGCGAACAACACGCGCCGTACTCCAAGTTACCCGGACGTCCGGCTCGCGTCAGGCGAACGACGGTCGCGGGTGCTCGGGCGGCACGCGCGGATCAGACCTGGACGGTCTCGGTGCGCCGCTGCTCAACGGTGTCCGCGGCGTCGGGCGCGGGCTGCTGCTCGCCGGGCGCGGGCTGCTGCTCGCCGGGCTCGTCGCTGACTTCCGGTTCCTCGTCGACGATTTCGGCGACCGGTTCGGCAACGGGCTCGACCGGTGGCTCGACCGGTGGCTCGACCGGTGCCGGAATCGGCTCTGGCTGCGCCGCGACCGGTGCCGGAATCGGTGCCGTCGCAGGGCCTTTCGTGGCGACGTCGATACCCAGCTCCAGGCGCGTGATCTCCACCAGCGCCCGCTCCTGCTCGGCGGCATGGCGCATCGCCTTCTGCCACAGCTCGGCCATGTCCTCGAGCTCCTCGACCGTGGCCTCCACATCGATGTGCAGCTTCAACCGCTGCATGGTGATGTGCTGGGCGGCGGTGAGCGTGCGCAGCAGGTCTTCGCACTTGTTCGAGATCCGGCGATGGGCCACCACGCGCAGGCGGGTCAGCATCCCGCTCGGGCGGTCCCAGATCACCTTGTGGATCTGTGCGCCTACCCCGTCGATCTCGTCGACGGTGACCAGATCCCATTCACCACAGCTGGTCAGGTCGGCCCGCACCGAGGCCGAGGTCTCCAGGATCGAGGCGACCGCGGCGAGCACCGCCTCCCGGCGCCACGCCTCGTGATCGCGCTGGTCGCCAACCATGTTCGACAGTTCGACATTGCGCTGCGCGGTGTCGAGCGCCTGCCTGCCGCGCTCGTCGGCCGCCGCGATCCCTTCGCGATGCGTGCGGTTGTTGGCGATGACGCCGACCAGAACTGCTGCGGCGACGACGAGCGAACCGAGGAGTGGGAGCCACTGAGTCACCCGCCGATCATTGCACCGTGGCCCGTCACAGTCATCATGATCGGCGCGTTGCCCCGATGTCGCGGGGGGTGTCGCGGACCGCGGCAGCTTGATTCGCCGCCAGTGCGGGGTTCCGCTCGGCGCCTCCCGACGTATGGCGATCCAGCCCCTACCGGGCGCCTGTCAGGTGAAATCGTAGTTTCGCAACGAGACCGGAGCGCAGGATTCGACACGTGGTCGAGGGTCAAGGGAGCGGCGTGAGATGACCTTCCCCGCGCGCTACCTGCAGTATCGCGGCGGAAAGCCGAAGCCCCGGTGGCTGACTGCGCCACCGGGGCTTCGGTGTTCGGATCGGCGGCTAGTTCGCCGGGGCCGGGGTGGTGGTCGGCGTTACCGTGGAGGTCGGGGCTTCGGTAGTCGTTTCGGTGGTGGTCGGCGTGGCGGGAGCGGCGGCCTGGTTCGTGGCCGGTTCCGGAGCTGGCGCTGAGGGAGTGGTCTCGGTGGGTGTCGTCGTCGACGGTGTTGTGGTGGTCGGCTCGGTCGTTGTCGACGGTGTTGTGGTGGTCGGCTCGGTCGTTGTCGACGTCGACGTCGTGGTGGACTCCGTCGTCTTGGACGTGGTGGTCGGCTCGGTCGTGGTCGGCTTGGAGGTGGTGGTCGACGTGGTGGTCTTCGAGGTGGTCTTGGCCGCCGAAGTCGTCGTCGGCGCCTGCCTGGTGCTCGTCGCCGCCTCTCGCGCCGCCGCCAGATCCGCCGGTTCCGGCGCGGACTTGGTGTCCACCGGCTCGCCCGCCTGCGCCTGCTTGGCCAGATGCGTCAGCCAGGCCGCCGCGTACTCGGCCGAGGTCAGCGGCTTGCCGTTCGCCTCGTCGGAGTCACGCCAGTAGTCGAAATGATGTCCGGTCCCGTTCGGGCCGAGGGTGAGCTGGTACGGATCGCTCAGCGCCACCGGAATGGTGTTCTGGTTGGTGATGATCAGGCCGACGATCTCGTTGAAGATCTTCTGCGGCAGGTAGGCCAGCGGCGAGATCTGCTCGGCGGCAATGGTGTCGGCCTGCGAGGGCGGCGGGGTCTCACCGGGCACGTAGTCCGGGTCCGAGACCTTGAGGAGCACGTCGAGGAAGGTCTCGTCGCTGGCCATCCAGTTCGGGTTGGCGGCGATGTCGGAGAAGGCCGTCATCGCGATGCGGCCCAGGGTGAAGGCCATGTCCTGACCGGTCGCCGGGGTCAACCCGTCGCGTTCCAGGTCGTCGACATTGATCTGCCTGCCGACATTGGCCGCCAGCTGCAGCAGCGAGATGTTCTTCGGCGCCGCGCAGGTGAGGTCGCCCTCGGAGCAGAACGACGCGATCTTGCCGTTGAGCGCACCGAAGTCGCCGCCGGTGGTCACGCCCTTGCCCGAGACCGGGGTCCGGCCGTCCTGGTACCTCTGGTCGAAGCCGTCCGGGTTGGCGAAGGGGTCCTCGGCACCGATGAACGGGCCGTCGCCGGCCGCGCGACCCGCGTCGGCGAACATCACCACGCCGAGCACGTCGTCGGGATTCACCACGTCGTAGCCGTCGCCAGGGTCGTCGTTGCCGATCCCCTCGGCCACGCGACGCACCACATCGGCACCCTCGCTGTAGCCGACGATGGAGAACTTGGTATCCGGGCAGGCCGCCGAGATCTCGCGCATCACCTGCTGAGTGTTGGCCACACCCGCGTTGACCGCGTCCTCATAGGTCGACATGTTCGCCGGATAGGCGATGTACACCGCCGCGTACTGGCCGTCGGCCACGCTCGAGGCAGGCGCGTTCACCACCGGATCAACCCACACACTGCTGTGATCCCCCGACAACGCCGCGGGCAGCGGATTCCCATTGGCGTCGAGCAGCATCGCCGTGGTCCCCGCCACCGGGGTGTCGTTGCGCCCCGCCACCGAGATGGTCACCATCTCCCGGCACTCGGTCACCGAGGTGGTGAGCTCGTACTCCGGCGACGGCGCCTGCGACGTCACCGCGAACGACGCCGCGACAATCGCCGCGACACCCAACGCCGCGGGCGCGGCAACAGCCGAAGCGATCCGATGTTTCGCAAGGAACTCACGCAGATTCATGGCAGTTTCCCGTTCGAAGACCTACAGGTGGGCAGGCCCCCCGACGGGCCGCATGTCACGAAGAATGTCGCCCCCACCCCACCGATCGTTACTAGAGCAAACAGGTATCACCGCCCCCAACTCTGGGGGCCATGCCCAGCCGCTATCGCCGGATCGCTCACAGCGGAGCTCGGCCCGGTGCAAGCCCACGCCCCGCGCTGACCTACCGTTGGGCTGGTGCGCGCACATCACATCTACCGCGGACTCGACATCTCCGGAGTGGATCGCTGCCCGCCGATGAGTAAGGCGAACCGGTGCGGGTCGTCATGGCCGAGCGCCGCACCTGAGTACCAGGAGCCGAATGAGTGAAATCGAATCCGTTGCCTTGGACTGGGAGCTGGATGGACGTGGCTGGGCAACGTGCTCCTTTCACGTAGACGATCACGTCGTCAAAGTCTCAGCCTCGTATCTGAGTGATGCACTGAAAAGTCTGCTGGATTCGGCTCGCGATCTCGGATTGGGCTCGTCATCTTCATTTGCTCACTTGTCGCAGGAGCCTGGGTGTACCCGAATATTTCTGTCAGGAGCCGGATTCGGTGGTGCGGATCGTGTCTACCTTCAGGTCGTCCGCTTCGGGGACAGCAGTGGGGATGACATGACGTGGGAAGACGGGCGACTCGTTTGGGCCGGCGTCGTGCTGCTCAGTGCGTACGTGAAGTCGGTGCAACGCGCAGGTCGAGCAGTGCTCGAAACGTGGGGTGATGAGGGCTACCTGGCGCAGTGGGGGATGCCCTTCCCGATGGCGCGGCTCGAGACTCTGGATCAGGTTCTCGAATCAAGGCCGATGTAACCGAGGACTACTTCTGCCTGAGCCGCCACCGGTCCACTCCTTCGACAGGATCGCGCCTCCGCCCATGGCCACCGCGGGGGCACTGAGCACCGCCGCGATCACCATGCCGATACCCGATGTGCGCCCACCGGCATTGACCGACTTCTCGAGACCGTCGAGCACCAGGGCGAAACCTACGTAGGTGGCAATCGCGGCACAGGACAGGACCAGCGCACACATCGCCGTCAACATCGGTACGAATCGGCCCGGCCGCGAAACGGCACCAACGGTATTGGTCAACCTCGCCCCCTTCTTTTGATCAGGCTACGGGCCTGTTCTTGGGCGGGGATCGGTACTTCTACTCATCACGATGCGGCGGTTGAGTACTCAGCCCCTGGCCATGTCCACGAACCGGCTCAGGTGCAGCTGGTGGGCCACGGTGATGGTGGCGGTGGGGCCGTTACGGTGTTTGCCGACGATGAGGTCGGCCTCTCCGCCGCGAGGGTCATCGCGTTCGAAGGCGTCGGGGCGGTGCAGCAGGATGACCATGTCGGCGTCCTGCTCGAGCGAGTTGTGAGCTGAAATGCCTTGTGCGACAAAGTTATGTGTGCCAGGAACAGTCCCGTCGTAGACGTCGTGTTCGCCGAGGCTGGTGATTTCGACGATCTTGTCCCAGAACACGTCGTTGGTGGCCAGCATCTCGATATCGGCATCTTCGAGGACTGTCGCGGCTCGAGCGAGGCGGGAGCGGCTGGGGGAGCACTTCCACATCGAGGTGCCGCAGAAGCGGGAACCCATGGCGGCGGAGAACTCTCGGTGTGTCATCTCTTTGTCAGCCAGCAGTGTGCGGACACGGTTCCAGACTTCGGTGGGAACCGTGTCGACGTTCGTGTTGCGGATCATCGAAGCCAGCTCGACCATTGCTGCCTCAGCTGACTTGCCACGAGCGCCGTGCGCACCGACATCACGCAGGAACGTGGTCTGGTTCTCTCCGCCGTCGATCGTCAGGTGGTAGCAGGGGCGGTAGTCACCCTTGCGCACCGTCTTGATGCGGCCGTGTACGCCGAGACGAAGGAGGAGTTGATTCATGCCGTCGATCAGTCTGCGGCTGGTCGAGGCGTAGTAGACGCGGGCCTGGCGGTTCTTGGCGTCCCAGCGCACCGAGCCATCGGTCGCCCACAGGTGGCGCAAGAACAGCGCCACCTGATCGTTGGGCAGCGCGAAAATCGGCTCCGGAACGAACTTCTCGTAGCTGCGCAGACCGAACAGGCCCAGGGTGTCCAACCAGGCAGCGATCGGGTTCCGTTTGCCGTGGGTGAGCCGGTACGGGGCGGGCTGGCGCAGAGTGGTGACACGCGCGGCCGCGTACTCGTCGCGGACGGCGCTGACGCCGAAGTGCTCGGCGGCTGTGGTGACCGCGGCGAGGTTCTCCTCGTCGATGCTGGCGTAGCGGATCGGCTGCCGCTTCACGCACGATCCATCGCCGATCATGTGCGCGAGCATCACGATCTCGGCTTCGGGCAGACGGGTGGTGTGCGCGGGCTCAGGGACGCGGCGCGGCGTGGCGAGGCGGTCACCGACCGTGAGCTGGTCGAGTGCGATCCAGCCGTCCACGGTCAGGAACGGGTGGTTGCCGGTGGCTTCGACCTCACGGCCCGAGGCCAGGCGCAGCCGGAACACTTCTTTGCGCCCACTCGGGAACACCTTCACCATCGGACGGGCAACCATCCGCATCCGGTCGTCGAGCGACCACACGAGCGGCTGCTCACCACTGGCGAGCAGCTCACCCAGGGTTACCTCGGCGCCGTTGTCGGCGCGCAGGATCCGCGTCGACGCGGGCATGCATCCCGACTCGCGAAGGTCGGAGACCATCGGCCGCTTGTCGGTTCGCTGTTCCGGACCACGGTTCAGCTGCGAGATCGCGATCACCGGAACTTCGAGTTCCTTGGCGAGCAGCTTGAGATGGCGCGAGAACTCCGAGACTTCCTGCTGCCGCGATTCGACCTTCTTGCCGGAGCTCATCAGCTGCAGGTAGTCCACCACGACGAGTTTCAGATCGTGCCGCTGTTTGAGCCGCCGCGCCTTGGCCCGGATCTCCATCATGGTCAGGTTCGGCGAATCGTCGACGAACAGCGGCGCCTCACTGATCTCGCTCATCCGTCGAGCGAGCTTCGTCCAGTCGTCATCACTCATGCGCCCCGAGCGCATGTCCCCGAGCTTGATCTTCGCCTCGGCCGAGAGCAGACGCATCACGATCTCGGTCCGGCTCATCTCGAGCGAGAAGATGACGCTCGCCATGCCGTGCTTGATCGAGCAACTCCGCATGAAGTCCATGCCGAGGGTCGAGTTGTGCGTGGGGACCATCGTGCGGCCCGCCAGGTACAGGTGGTCGGCGTTGTCGACCTCGACGCAGCGCACGGGCACCGGGTCGACCTTGCGGACGTCGACGATCTGCCGGGCTTGCGACCGGGCGGACCTGGGCAGCATGTGTGCGAAATGGTCGCGCGGTGTCCGCAGGCTGTGCGCGATCTCGCCGGTCGTGCGGACCACCGGGTGCGGCGCCAGCGTGGGCGCGAGGGTGGTCCACTGATGTTCTTCGTCGGCGGTGATGACGGTGCCGTCCGAGAGCTCGACCTCATAGCAGGGACGGCCGACCATCACCTCGGTTGCCGCCAGCACGAGCGTGGGTGTGCCGTCGGCCCCGAGCAGTTGATCGCCCACCCGGACTTCGCCCATGGTGGTCCACCCGGTCGATGTCGGCAGGGGAGTGTCGAGCGCGAGTGCCTTACCAACACCAGGTCGCGCGGCGACGATGATCATCTGACCCGCGTGCAACCCATTGGTGAGTTCGTCGAGTTCGGTGAAGCCGGTGGGGACGCCGAGGGAGATGCCGCCGCGGGAGGCGATGGAGTCGATTTCGTCCATGGTGGGCTGGAGGAGTTCTTCCAGCGGGGTGAAGTCCTCGGTGGTGCGGCGCTCGGTGACCTCGTAGATCTCGGCCTGGGCGCGGTCGACGACCTCGGCGACGTCCTGTCCGTCGGCGCCGGCGTAGCCGAACTGGACGATGCGGGTGCCCGCTTCGACGAGGCGGCGCAGGATGGCCTTCTCGGCGACGATCTCGGCGTAGTAGCCGGCGTTGGCGGCGGTCGGGACGGTCTGGGTGAGGGTCACCAGGTAGGGCGGGCCGCCGATGCGCTTGAGTTCGCCGCGGCGGTCGAGGCCGGCGGAGACGGTGACGGGGTCGGCGGGTTCGCCGCGGCCGTACAGGTCGAGGATGGTGTCGTAAATGGCCTGGTGGGCGGGACGGTAGAAATCACCGGGGCGAAGCACCTCGACGACATCGGCGATGGCGTCCTTGCTCAGTAACATGCCGCCGAGGACGGACTGCTCGGCGGCCATGTCGTGCGGTGGCTGGCGGCCGAAGTCCTCGCCGGGGGGTTCAGGCGGGAAGTCGGTTGCCGCGCGGTCACCGGTGGTAGTCACCAGACCGTCCTCTCTGCCCTCGAGACCGGGGGTTTCACATCGATGAACTCGTTGTACTCCCGGGCACCGACACGGATGCCAGCAATCGGTTGCCTGCGTGATTCCCGGGGTCGCGCGCAGGGCAATGCGACGAACCTAGGCGACGTTTCGGGGACGCGCCAACCCCATATGTGCACACAACTGTGGATAACTTGGGGGTAGTTCACCCGCTGTTGTGCAGCTCCTGTGGAAAACGTGGGGAAAACCCAGGTCAGTCCGGTGGAACGCCCTGCTAGACCCCGTTTTACCCAACTCTCGACCTGTGGATGAAAGAAGTTCCGGCGTGTCGGTAAAGGTGAACAGCCGGGCGTGTTGGGTAAACAGCAGTGATGCACGGTATGACTGGTGTCACAATTACACCGGTCGGTTTCCTCGGTCATCCACAGGCGGAATAACCGGAGGTCAGCGAGTTGCCGACCATGGGCCGAAAACCGGTGTCCCAAACGGGAGCAAACCCGGCAATCGGTCAGCTATCGACCGAAAAGCCGGATGAAGGCAGCAGGAAACCACCCCTGCGGTGTACACAGGGGTGGTTTCCCAGCGAGTGGAATCATCGCGGCTGGCGCCGCAGTTCTCCGCCCACCACGCCGAGAACTAGTTCGCCGCAACCTCGAGGTTGAACTTGGCGGCCACATCGGGGTGCAGGTGCACCACGATGCCGTGCTTGCCGGTCGCCTTGATGTGCGACTTCGGCAGCTCGATGCTGCGCTTGTCCACCACGGGGCCACCGGCGGCCTTGATGGCGCCTGCCACGTCGGCGGTGGTGACCGAACCGAACAGCTTGCCGCTGCCGGCGGTCTTCACGGCCAGCGAGACCGACTCCAGGCCCTCGATGGCCTGCTTCAGCTCGTTGGCGTGATCCAGGTCGCGCACCTTGCGGGCGTCCTGGGCGCGACGGATGCCGTCGACCTGCTTCTGGGCGCCACGGGTGGCCACGATGGCCAGACCGCGGGGCAGCAGGAAGTTGCGGCCGTAACCGTCCTTGACCTCGACGAGATCGCCCGGGGCGCCGAGGTTGTCGACATCAGCGGTGAGGATGAGCTTCATCTGTCTGACTCCCTTTCTCAGCGAGCGGTCGACACGTAAGGCAGCAGGGCCACCTCACGCGAGTTCTTGACGGCCACAGCGATGTCACGCTGATGCTGCACGCAGTTGCCGGTGACGCGACGAGCGCGGATCTTGCCGCGATCGCTGACGTACTTACGCAGCAGCGTGGTGTCTTTGTAATCGATATTGACGATTCCGGACTTGGCTTCCTTGCAGAAAGCGCAGGCCTTCTTCTTCAGTACCTTTTCGCGCGCGGGCGCTTTAGGCATGGTTTTCTCTCCGTACTATGAGTGCCGTTCCTCAGAACGGCGGTTCGTCATCCGTGCGGCCGCCGCCCCCGAAGGAGCCGGCCGCGGGCGCGCTACCCCACGGATCGTCGTTGCCGGCGTTGCCGCCGCTCGACCCTCCGCCGCCATTGCTGGCGCTGTAGCCGCCTGCGCTTGCACCTGCACCGGCATTGCCGGAACCGCCACCGAAGCCACCGCCGCCTCCGCCGCCGCGACCGGCCTTGGAGACCTTGGCCGTCGCGTACCGCAGGGAGGGACCGACCTCGTCGACCTCGAGTTCGACGACCGTGCGCTTCTCACCCTCGCGGGTTTCGTAGGAGCGCTGCTTGAGCCGTCCACTCACGATCACGCGAGCACCTCGGGTCAGGCTCTCGGCGACGTTCTCCGCTGCTTCACGCCAGATGTTGCAGCGCAGGAACAGGGCCTCGCCGTCTTTCCATTCGTTCGAATTGCGATCGAACACGCGGGGAGTCGAAGCGACGGTGAAATTCGCCACCGCTGCGCCCGCGGGCGTGAAACGAAGCTCGGGGTCTGCCGTCAAGTTTCCGATGACGGTAATGACCGTGTCGCCTGCCATGGGGGTTCCTCCTGCTCGCCGGTGCTGTCCGCATTCTCGCTGTCGCGCTAGAGCCTAAAGATAGGCACCGACGAAAACGAGAGAATGTTGCAGCGGACTACTTGTCGTTGCGCAGAACCTTGGTGCGCAGCACCGTCTCGTTGAGGCCCAGCTGGCGATCGAGTTCGCTCACGGTGGCCGGGGTCGCGGTCAGTTCGACGATCGCGTAGATGCCTTCGGCCTGCTTGGCGATCTCGTAGGCGAGCCGACGGCGGCCCCAGATGTCGACCTTGTCGACCTTGCCGCCCTCGGTCTTGACGACCGTGAGCAGAGTATCCAGGGACTGCCCGACGATGCGCTCGTCCAGGCTGGGGTCGAGGATGACCATCACTTCATATTGACGCACGGACCAATCACCTCCTGTGGACTAGGAAACGGCCATGGACTTTCCATGGCAGGAGGGTTCGTTGCGTCAGCAACCCGCCAAGGCTACATGAGCGGGGGGTGAGCAGCGAAATCGATCATCGCCACGGGGCACGGACGCCCGATCCCGGAATCGCCGCATACTGTGTTCGGCATGAACACGCCCGACTCGAAGCCGCGCGCGACACGCGGCGCTACCCGGGCCGCGGCGCTGACTTTCCTGGTCGTGCTGCTGTGCGGGCTCACCCTCGCGATGGCTTACGCGAACAAGGCGCGCTGTGCCGGTGGGGCAATCGATACCGACGGTCGCAGCCTGGTGTTCGACGAGCGCAAGGATTCGGAGGTCTGCTACTCCGATATCCAATTCCTGTGGCTGGGGCGCGACATCGACAATCACGTCTTCCCCTATGTGGACGGCGGTATCACCGAAGACGGCGCGCTGACCGGCGGCGCGGTGGAGTATCCGGTGCTCAGCGGCGTGCTGATGTGGGCGGGGGCGATCGGGGTGAGCAACGACGCCGATTTCCTCTGGCACTCGGCGCTGCTGCTCACGCCGTTCGCGCTGCTGACCGCGTGGATGCTGGCCAGGCTCGCCGGTCCGGCGGCCCTGCTGTGGGCGATCGGCCCGCCGCTGGTGCTCTACGCCTTCCACAACTGGGAACTGCCGGTGGTGTGCACGGCGGTGGCCGCGATCTACGTGATGACCGCGTTGACCGGGGTGTCCGTGCGCACCCGGGGGATCATCGCCGCGGTGCTGCTCGCGCTCGGGTTCTGTCTCAAGATCTATCCGGGCATCTTCGTGCTGCCGCTCGCGATGTACGTGCTCACCGAGGGTGCGCCGCGCGACGGACGACGGCTGCGCGATCTCGACGTGGTGGGCGCGGCGCAGACCCTGCTGGCCGCGATGGGCACGGTGGTCGCGGTGAATCTGCCGTTCGCGGTGGCCGGGTTGGCGGGGTGGCGGGCCTCGATCACCTTCCAGCAGATGCGTCAGGCCGACATCACCACCAATTCGATCTGGTACTGGGGCCACCAGCTGATCTTCGGCCGCGCGGTCGGGGCCACCGACACCTGGCACGACCTGGTGTCGGTGGCCTCACCGGCGCTGATCTTCGCCTCGTTCGTCGTGGCCATGTGGCTCGGCTGGCAGCGTTGGACGACCTCGGCGGCCTTCCCGTGGGTGGGCGTCAGCGCGGCCATGCTGTGCGGATTCCTGCTTTTCCACAAGGTCCACTCGCCCCAGTACACCCTGTGGATAATTCCGTTCCTGGTGCTGCTCCAGGTGCCGTGGTCGATGGTCGCGGCCTATCTGGTGGCCGACGCCGCGGTGGGGATCGGGGTGTTCCGGTACTTCTATTCGATGGGCACCGGCGAGGGCGTCGAGCTGATGGAAGGGGTCGTCCAGTTCGGCGTGTGGTTGCGCTCGGCGCTGCTGATCGCGCTGTTCTTCGTCTTCCTGCGGGCTCGGCTGCGCGGTGCGCTCCGGTTCGAAGCGCTGTCGGCATCGGGTAGGGAACGACAACTCCAGCCGGTCGCCTGACAAACGACAGCGGCGGCGAATCCCGATCGGGACTCGCCGCCGCGGTGGCGTGGTCGGTCGGCTCAGCTGACCGGAGCCGTTTGCTTCTCCTCCGCCCCGTCGGACTCGGCCCGACGATTGCGCAGGATGCTCGAGATGAGCGCCGCGCCGATGAAGGCCACACCGACGAGGCCGGTGATGATCTCGTTGACGTGCACGCCGATCGAGACCAGCAGGATCGTGGCCAGCGCGCCGATCGCCCAGTGCGCGCCGTGCTCGAGGTAGACGTAATCGGAGAGCGTGCCCTGACGCACCAGGTACACCGTGATCGACCGGACGAAGATCGCGCCGATCAGGCCGAGGCCCAGCGCGATGATGATCGGGTCGGAGGTGATGGCGAACGCGCCGATGACCCCGTCGAAGGAGAACGACGCGTCGAGGACCTCGAGGTAGAGGAACAGGAAGAACCCGGCCTTACCGGTCGCTTTCGCCAGCTCGGAGGGGCCGCCGCCGGTGTTCTCCAGGTCCTCGGTGTGGAACATCGAACCCAGACCGTCGACGGCGATGTAGACGATCATGCCGAGCAGACCGGCGACCAGCACGGTGGCGCGATCCTCGGAGTCGGCGAGGAACTCCGCGGTGAGCACCAGGGCGCCACCGCCGACCACGACGGCGAGCATGTCGAGCTTGCCCGCCTTGGCCAGCGGCTTCTCCAACCAGCTGAGCCAGGTGATCTCACGTTCTTCGAGGATGAAGTTCAGGAACAGCAGTGCCAGGAACATGCCACCGAAGGCAGCGATCTGCGGGTGGGCGTCGGTGAGCAGGGTCTCGTAGCTCGGGCTGCCGTCGGGGAAGGTGGCCGCGTCGTTCGCCGGTGGGTTGAGGGCGAGGTCGAAGGCCTGCACGGGGTTGAGCCCGGCGGTGACCCACACGATCGCCAGCGGGAACACCAGGCGCATGCCGAAGACGGCGATGACGATGCCGATGGTCAGGAAGATCCGCTGCCAGAATTCGCTCATCCGGCGCAGCACGGTGGCGTTGATGACAGCGTTGTCGAACGAGAGCGACACCTCGAGAATGCCGAGGATCGCGCAGAGGAACAGCGCGGTCAGACCGCCGTAGAGGTAGGCCACGACCAACGAGAACACCGTGATGGCGATGGACAGGCCGAAGATGCGCGTAATCACGCGGAGGGACCTTTCTGTGTCACACGAACAGGGGGCCCGGAATGTCGAGCCCCCTGTTCATGATGGTGACTAGACGTTGACGCCGTAGTCGCGGGCGATACCGGCCAGACCGGAGGCGTAGCCCTGCCCGATGGCACGGAACTTCCATTCGGCACCGTTGCGGTACAGCTCGCCGAAGACCATAGCCGTCTCGGTCGAGGCGTCCTCGGTGAGGTCGTAGCGGGCGAGCTCGTTGCCGTTGGCCCGGTCGACAACGCGGATGTAGGCGTTGCGCACCTGGCCGAACGACTGGCTGCGGGACTCCGCGTCGTAGATCGAGACCGGGAAGAAGATGCTCTCGATGGTCGGCGGGGTGTTGGCCAGGTCGACGTTGATGACCTCGTCGTCGCCGTCACCTTCACCGGTGAGGTTGTCGCCGGTGTGCTCGATGGCGCCTTCCGGGGACTTCAGGTTGTTGAAGAATACGAAGTGCTTGTCGGAGACGACCTTCTTGTCGCCGCCGGTGGCGATCGCGCTCGCGTCGAGGTCGAAGTCGGTGCCGGTGGTCGTGCGGACGTCCCAGCCGAGGCCGACCGCGACCGCGGTCAGGTTCGGGGCCTCTTTGGTCAGCGAAACGTTGCCGCCCTTGGACAGACTGACACCCATGCGGGAATCCCTTCGGTTGGTCCGGTGTGTCGTTTCCCGGCATGTCCGAATCGCCGGGTACGGCTACGACAGTAATAGGTTTCGCCGAACTTGCGTAGGAACGAGCTGCAGCCCTGGTGAACGGGGGGAATCTCCTACCATCGACGAGGAGTGCGCACCGCGGACTGTTCCGCGGTTCGGGAAGGGGACGTGCCGGTGACACCTCGCAGACGCGGATGGTTCAGATCGGGGCCTGATCATGAGTGGATCAGCGGAGCGCGGGCCGCGACCTCGGCCGCCTTCCTCGATATGGATCGCAGGCAGTCGGCGGCGGAGGCGGGTGTGGTGGCCAGTGATCAGGTCTTCCCCGATCGCCGGGTCGGCGCGGCGTGGGAGCCGGTGCGGGCGCGCTGCTACGCGGCGGCGGGCGCCTATCTGAGTCTCACCGAGGAGCTCGACACCGCCGAGGCGACCGGGACGCCGATCCCGCACGGTCCGGCCAGGGCCGACGCCGTGGTCCGGCAGCTGCACGAGGCCGCGCGCGGGGTCGACGAGTTCTATCACGCCAACAGCGCCGGGCTGGCGGAGGCGGCGAGCGTGCGGGCGACGGTGCCGCAGTTGCTCGCGCGGGTGCGGGCCGATGCCGAGGGTGTCCTGGCGAAGGCGGCGGGCTCGGAGTTCGCGGCGTATCCGTCGGTCTCCGGTGGTGTAAGGCGGCTGAACGAGGCTCTGATCACAGCGTCCGCGGTCGATCCACTGGCAGCCGTCGCGAGCGCGCGCGAGGCCGCCGCGCAGGTGCAGCAGGCGACGGCGGATCTGTCGGATGCTTTGGCGCAGGCCCCTTCTCGCGTGACCGCCGCCACGAACGCGATCGCCTCGGTGACGACCCGGTTGGCCGCGGTGCGCAATCGCGCCGCCGCGCTCGGGCCCGCCTACTCGGCGCTGCTGCGGGAGTTCAGTGCTGCGAGTTCGGCGGATCTGACCAACAATGAGCGGGAAAGCCAGCGCGGCATCGACGCCGCCGACGCCGAGTTGGTCGGAGCCCGCGTCGCGGCTGCCGATCGTGACCCGGAGACCGCCCTTGACTTGACCGCCGCCGCACGCCAGCACCTCGCCGAGGCCGAGCAGTTGGTCGACGCTGTCACCCGACGGCTCGAACTGCTCCGCGGGGTGCGCGCCGATCCCGAAGCGCAGGCCCGCACCGTACGATTCCGGCTGCGGGACGCGCAGATGCTCGCGGTCGACCGAGGACTGGTCGCCGAATGGGGTTCGGTGCTCGATGCGCAAGCCGAACGCCTCGAACGGATCACTTCGGGACTGAAGGGTCGTCATCCAGACTATTGGGCATATGTGTCCGAACTGGGTACCGTCGCGGAGTTCATCGCCGGAGTGGTCGACCGCATGAGAAAACACGAGTAGAGAACACACACAATTGGCCCGACAGATGAGGTGGGGGGAATGACCGCGGGGTACGCCGTCGTACCGGAGGTTTGCCTGTACAAGCAGACTCCGCTGCGCCATTTTCGGCAGTTGCAGGGACCGCGCAGCCGGGAGTTGTTCCTGGTCGAGCCGGAACCGATCGTCGCCTCCGACGATCGGGAGTTACTCGCGACCGCCCTGGGCGCCACCCTGTACGTGCCCGCGACCAGACCGGATCTGGCGGAGACGATCCGCAGACGGGCGGCGCGCGGGGTGTGTTCGATGGTGATCGACCTCGAGGACGCCGTCGCCGATCACCAGGTGGAGGCCGCCAAGGAGCACGCGGTGGCGACGCTGGATCTGCTGGCGCGCAGCCAGGATCCCAATCCGATGCTGTTCGTGCGGGTGCGCGACGCGCAGACCGTCACCGAGCTGGTCGAGCTGCTCGGGCCGGGCGCGCGCGCTCTCACCGGGTTCGTCTTCCCCAAGTTCGACGCGGCCACCGGGCCTGCCTACCTGGCCGCCCTCGACGCGGCGAGCCATCGGCTGGGTCGCCCGGTCTACGGCATGCCGGTGCTGGAATCGGCGAGTCTGGTGCATCGCCAGACCCGCGACGAACAGCTCTCGCGCATCGCCGACCTGCTCGCCACGCACCGCGACCAGCTGCTGGCGGTGCGGATCGGCGCCACCGACATGTGCTCGACGTTCGGCATCCGCCGCGACCGCGATCTCACGATCTACGACGTGCGGGTGGTCGCCGATGTGATCGCCGACATCGTCAACTACCTCGGCCGCACCGACGGCACCGGGTTCATCATCACCGGACCGGTGTGGGAGTACTTCGCCGATCACGAGCGGATGTTCCGGCCCTTGCTGCGGACCGCGCCGTTCGAGGAGTCCGACGCGGTCCCGTTCCGCCAGTACTTGGTGAGCCGCGACCTCGACGGCCTGCTGCGCGAGATCACCCTCGACCGCGCCAACGGCATCCAGGGCAAGACGGTGATCCACCCCTCGCATGTGGCCGCCGTGCACGCGCTGTCGGTGGTGACGCACGAGGAGTACGCCGACGCGCTCGACATCATGGCCGCCGACGTCGGTGGCGTGGCCGCCTCGGAATACCGCAACAAGATGAACGAGATGCGCCCGCACCGCAGTTGGGCCCGGCAGACGCTGGTCCGGGCTCGCGCGTTCGGCGTCGCGAACAAGGGAGTTTCTTTCGTGGATCTGCTGACAGCGATGATCGCCGAATGAGCGGATTCGATCGGGAAACGCCGTGGGCGACCGAGCATCTGGGGATCGTGCTGCATCACGCGGAGTGCTTCTCGGCGACACCGCGCTCGACCGTGTCGCCGGTCGTCGCATCGCCGGTCGATGGGTTGAGCGCTGAGGTCGTCTCCGGTGCGGTCGCGTCGCCTTCTGCCGCGGTGGCCCTCGACGTGTCCTCGGTGGGCCTGTCGTCTCTGGAGGCGTCGGGCGCCGGGCTGTCGATCGCGGAGCTGGTGCGGCCGGGACTTCGCCGCAATCCGCGGCGTGCGCATCTGCTCGTGTCCACCGTGCTCGGCAAACACCTGCCCACCGACCCGCGCGTGGTGATCGGCGCGGGTGAGCGACTCGGCGATCTCGTGCGCGAGCAGCTCGGTGCGCGGGCGGCTGTCGTCCTCGGATTCGCCGAGACCGCGACAGGTCTGGGTCATTGCGTGGCCGCTCGCCTCGACGCGGCCTGCTACCTGCACTCCACCCGCAGGCACGAGCCGCGTGCCACCACGCTGACCGGGTTCGAGGAGGGCCACTCGCACGCCACCTCGCATCTGCTCCAGCCCGCGCCGGGGGAGATCTTCGCCAACGACCTGCCGTTGGTCTTGGTCGACGACGAGATCTCCACCGGCGACACCGCCATCGACGCGGTCCGCGCCCTGCACGCCTTCGCGCCCCGCGCGCACTACGTGCTCGCCTCACTGGTCGACATGCGCACCGCCGCCGACCGCGACAAGTTCGAGAAGTTCGCCGCCGAACTGGGCGCGCGGATCGACACCGTCTGCCTGGCCGCCGGTCGCACCGACCTGCCGGACGGGCTGGTCGAGTCGGTCGCCGCCCTGCCCGACCCGGAGCTCAATCCGACAGCGGCGCAGCGTGGTTCGTTCGGCCGATGCGAACTGCCCTGGCCGGCTGATGTTCCCGAAGGCGGCAGACACGGCGTCCTGAACACAGATGTTCCGGCGTTCGACGTGGCGGTCAAGGCCGCCGCCGACGCGGTACAGGCGCGCCTGAGCGCGGAGTTCCCCGGTCGCCCGGTGATCGTGCTCGGCCACGAGGAACTCATGTATCTTCCGCTGCGCCTGGCCGCTGAACTCGCCGACGGCGGCATCCCGACCCGCTTCCAGACAACCACCCGCTCACCGGCTTACGTCCTGGACGAACCCGGCTACCCCCTGCGCCGCGGCTTCCGCTTCACCGCCCCGGAACCGGACCCCGCCGCCCAGCGCTATCTCTACAACGCGCAGTTGCCCGACAGCGACGAGGCGCCGGTCCTGCTCCTCGTCCTCGACCCGCCCGCCGACACTGCCGAACTCCTCGCCCCCGGCGGCCTGGTCGACGTCCTCACCGCTTCGGGCGCGGATGTCCTCCTCGCGGTAGCGCCCGGCGCCGACCCACGCGTTCTCCACGAGAACCGCACCGCCGCGACGCCATCGCGCGTCCCGGCCGCGGTCGGACGCACCTTCCCCGAGGCGCTGCACGGTCCCGATTTCGGTTCGTATGCGGCCGAAGAGGTTTCCTGGTTGCTCAAGGACCTTTCGGGTGCCGATCTCGAAGCCGATGTCGCCGAACGTGAGCGCCGGATCCAGGCTGGTGTGGCGCACTACGCCGAGTCGCTGCCGGTGGAGTACCAGCCCGACGCCGAGTATCGCGAGTTGTTCGATCGGGTGCTGGCCGACAGTGCCGAGCGCTTGGCGGTGGCCGTGGCGACGGTGTCCGAGCTGGTGGTCGCCGAGCGTGGTGAGGACATCGTGCTGGTCTCGCTGGCCAGGGCTGGAACGCCGGTCGGCGTGCTCATGCGACGGTGGCTGGCCAGTGGTGTCGGGCGTCCGGTGCTGACCGTGCCGCACTACGCGGTGTCGATCGTGCGTGATCGCGGCATCGATGCGGTGGCGCTGGATTATCTGGCGCACCACCATGATCCGTCGTCGATCGTGTTCGTCGACGGCTGGACCGGCAAGGGCGCCATCACCCGTGAGCTCACCGAGGCGCTCGACACCTACCACGCGGCGGGCGGGGCGCGGTTCAACGACGAGCTGGTGGTGCTGGCGGACCCGGGCAACTCCGTGCGCACCTACGGTACTCGCGACGACTTCCTCATCGCCTCTGCCTGCCTGAATTCGACTGTCTCCGGTTTGGTGTCACGCACGGTCCTCAACGAGACCCTGATCGGGCCCCGAGACTTCCACGGCGCCAAGTTCTATCGCGAACTCGCCGACGCGGATGTCTCCAATCAGCTGCTCGACGCGGTGACCGCCGCCTTTCCCGTCGTCGCCGATCAGGTCCCGGATGCCGTCGCGGCGATCCGGGATTCCGACCGGACGCCGGATTGGTCGGGCTGGGCGTCGGTGGAGCGCGTGCGCGCCGAATATGGCGTCGCCAGTGTGAATTTCGTGAAGCCCGGTGTCGGCGAGACCACCCGTGTGCTGCTGCGGCGGGTGCCGTGGCGAGTCCTCGTCCGCGAGGCCGATGCCCCCGAACACGCCCACATCCGATTGCTCGCCGCCGCACGCGATGTCCCGGTGGAAGTGGTGCCGGACCTGGCGTACTCCTGCATGGGCCTGATCAAGGAGCTCGACCAGTGACCGCCGAGGCCCTGTTCGCCACCGACCTGGATCGTACGATGATCTTCTCGCGCAATGCCTTCGGTGGCGCGGACGCGGTGGCCGCGGAGTGTGTGGAGTACTACGAGGGTGAACCGCTGTCGTACATGACCACGACGGCCGTCGCCCAGTTGCGGCAGCTGGCCGCCACGGCGCCGGTGCTCCCCACGACCACCCGCACCATCGAGCAGTTCCAGCGGATCGCGCTGCCGGGCGCGCCGTGGCGCTACGCGGTCACCAGCAATGGCGGCAACATCCTCGTCGACGGCCTTCCCGATCCGACCTGGCGCACCGCGATCGATGACCAGGTGCGTACCACCGGCGCCACGCTCGCCGAGGTCGGCGCCGAACTGCGCACCCGCGTCGACGATTCCTGGGTCATGAAATATCGCGAGGCCGACGATCTGTTCTGCTACCTGGTCGTTCACCCCGACGCGGTGCCCGCGGGCTTCCTCGCCACCTGGGACACCTGGTGTCGCGCGCACGGCTGGTCGGCGTCGCAGCAGGGTCGCAAGATCTACACGATGCCCGACGCCGTCAGCAAGAGCTTCGCCATCGCCGAGGTCCGCCGCCGCCTGGTGGATTCCGGCGAACTGGCCGCGCCCGCGCCGCTGTACGCCGCGGGCGACGGCGCCCTCGACGCCCCCATGCTCCGCGCCGCCGACGCCGCCATCCGCCCCCGCCACGGCGAACTCGAGGAACTGAATTTCACCGCCCCGAACCTCACCGTCACCACAGCTGCCGGAATCCTGGCTGGTGAGGAGATCCTCGCCTGGTTCCATGCCCACGCCGCACTCACGCTGCGGGGAACAGCCCCTTCGCCAGCACCGGCCACGACGACTTGAGGTCGTCCTGCCAATAGCCCCAGGAATGGGTGCCGGTGTCGCGATAGACGAAGGTCGCGGGGATGTCGAGGCGGCCGAGTCGAGCCTGCAGGTTGTGCGCGCCGAGGAAGATCGCGCCCTCGATCAGCGCGCCCAGCGCCACGGTCTTCGGTGTGTCGGCGGGCTTCTCCATCCGGAACGGCCCGCCCGGCGCGTCGTGGATACCCGGGATGCCGGTGCCGGTGGACACGAAAAGATGGGTGCCGCGCAGCTTCTCGGCGTTCACGAGGGGATCGTTGGCCACCCACAGCGGCCCGCCGATCGGCCCCCACATGTTCTCGGTGTCCCCACCGCCGTACATCTCCACGGTCGCCCGCACCGCCTGCTGCCCCGCCGGATCGCTGACCTGGGTGAGACCGCTGTACACCGCCGCGCTGCGGAAGAGCCCGGGATGGTTGATGGCGAGATTGAGCACCGGAACACCCGACATCGACAGCCCGGCAATGGCATTCACCCCATTGGTGCCCAACGCCGCGTCGATGAGCGGCGGCAGTTCCTCGCCGATGTAGGTCTGCCACTTGTTCACCCCGAGCACCGGATCGGGTTTGATCCAGTCGGCGTAGAACGACCACTTGCCGCCGATGACCTGGACGACGTTGATGTCCTTGTCGGCCAGGAAATCCAGCGCGTCGGTGCGCAACTGCCACGACGCGCGATCCTCGCCGCCGCCTGCGCCGTTGAGCAGGTACAGCGCGGGCTTGGGCGTCGAGGTGTCGGCGGGGCGCTGCACATCGACGGGGAAGGTCGCGTCCATCGCCGCGGAGTACACGTGCAGCCGCAGGTGGCGGGAGTCGGTGACCTCCACCTTCTCGATGAAGGACCCGTTCGGCGAGGTCACCGCCTCGATCGTCACGCCGGGCGCGGTGGCCGGGTCGGCGGAGACGGGGATACCGGTGATGATCGACGCGCCGACGGCCAACACTGCCACCGCCACGACCCGTCGGATGCTGCGACGCTGCACTGCGCCCACTCCTCTGATCGAACTACCGCCGAACCGTTCTCTCGGCGGAGCCCACCGTAGCGGGCGCCGTCCGGCCACCGCCGGATTTTGGCGCGTTCTCGTTTCAGATTCTGGATCGGCCGGTCAGTGCTGCTGCTGATCGGCGAGCTGCTGGGCGATGACCCCGTGGATGCGCTGCAGGCCGCCCACGGAGATACCGCTCTGGAGCTGGCCCTCGATGGTGCGGACCAAGGCGTTGTCGCTCATGATCTTCTCGGTCGACTGGATCAGCACGGTGCCGGCGCCGGTGAAGTCGAACTGGCGCTCCTCGCCGGAGTTCACACCCATCCTGGCCGCGCCCGCCGCCAGGAAGCTGCCGATCCAGCCCTCGTCGTAGTGGTGACTGGGGGAGGGGCAGTCGGCCCAGCCGACCAGCGCCTCGGGGTCGACCCGCAGCGGCGGCTCGGCGAACATCACCGGACCATTGGAGGAGGCGAGGAACTTGCCGGTGCCGATCAGGGTGAGGAAACCGGGCACGATCGACTGCTTGAGCGCCAGGCCCGGCTCGAAGGCGAGCAGGTTGGCGCCCCGGATGGTGAGGTTGCCGTCCTCGAGATCATAGGAATTGATGTCGTAGCCGCGGTCGCCGATGATCAGCTTGCCGTGGCCCTCGGCCACCACGTAGTCACCGACGAACAGCGGCGCGGAGAACTTGCTGCTCACCATGTGCACGAGGTGGCCCTGCAGACCGTGGGTGAGCAGCTGGAACTGGATCTGGCCGTAGTAGGCGATCATCGCGCCCTTGCGCATGAACCACGGGCCGGTCAGATCGATGCAGAAGGCGTAGTCGTTGCCCGGAATGTTGTCGCTGGCGCCGAGATTGTGCGGAGACAGGATTTCGCTCATCGGTTCACAACTTCTCTTCGGAGGCCTGCACGTACACCACACCCTGTCCGTGGCAATGCAATTGCATCGCCTCGCCCGAACCGCGGCCCACGGCGTCGCGCCAACTCAGCGCGGCTTTGAGCTCGGTCTGGACGTCGCCGTAGGCGGCGACGAACGCCTGCGGGTCGACGATCACCGGATTCGGCCCGCCCACTGGCAGTTCCAGGAACCCGCCGTGCGCGAGCAGCACCGCGGCGCCCTGCCCGCTGAGCTGGGTGGTGAACATGCCCTGCCCGGTCGCCACGCCCGCGGCGGCGCCACGCAGCGCCCCCATCAGACCGCCACCGCCGCCACCGCCCGAACTCGCCACCGACACCACCGAGGTCTGCAGCGCCGCCGAATGGGCCAGTAGTCGCGAAGCCTCCACCCGCAGGGTCGCACCCGGCTGCATGTGCACCACGTGCACTTCGAGACCGGCGAATCCGTAATGGACGACGCCTCTTCCGCTGGCCAGCATGGTGCGCTCGTGCTCACCGGCCATCATCTGCCCGGCCATCCGCATCAACCCGCCACCCGATCCGGCACCGGCACCGGCACCGGGAATCTGGTGCGGAGAGAAGGAGACCTGGCCGGTGTAGAACAGCATCGCGCCGGTCCGCCCGACCACCTCGCCGACCCGCTCGAGGTCGGCCCGGACGACCTTGCTGTTGATCTTCTCGAACATCGCCCGCCCTACCGTTCCGCCGGCTGGATCAGTACCACGCCCTGGCCTTCCCACCGCAGTGAGAACGCCTCGCCCGAACCCTGGCCGACCACGGAGCGCCAGGAGACATCGGTGACGAAGGACTGCTCGAGATTGCCGCGCGCGGCGACGAACGCGTCCGGATCCACGATCAACGGGTACTGCGGGGAGACCTCGAGGTGGATCAGCGGACCGCCGGCCGACAGCAACGCCACCTGGCCCTGCCCGCTGACGGTGGTGGTGAACAGGCCGTTGCCCGACGACATCCCACCCACCCCGGCGAATCGCACATCGGTGCGCAGATCTCCGGCGATGGTGAGCAGCTGCTGTGATTCGACCTGCAGCGTCTCGTTGTTCAGATTCACCACGGTGACGTCCTGGCCGTTCACCGCGAAATAGACCCGGCCGTTGCCGCCGCATTCCATCAGCGACAGCTTCTCGCCGGTGGCGCGGCGCTTGAGCCCGGCGAGCACGCCGTCGCCGCCGCCGAAGCCGGCCGATTTGAACTGGACATTGCCTTCGTAGGCCACCATCGAACCGGCTATCGCGCGCACACTCGTCCCTGTGAGCTGGGCCGCGACCACCCTCTTCGATTGTTCGAACAACTGCGCCATGGCAGGCCCTGTGTCCCCTCTGACAGCGGGAGCGAAGCCCCGTTTCGACTGCGTCGTCACCCTAACCGATCAGCCGGGCCGATGCGGTGCTCACCGAGCGCGAACGCCACCGGCCGGTTTCTCGTAGAGTGGCAGGCGACCGCACCGACAAGCGAAGGGTCGAACTTGTCTGCAACACTCGCCAAGGGCCAGAACGGTCCGCTGGCCGTCACTGACGTGGTGATCTCGCTCCAGCTCACGGCACCGGCCGACCTGTCCGCCCTGCTCGTGACCGAGCAGGGCAAGGTCCGCACCGACGCCGATTTCGTCTTCTACAACCAGCCGAGCGGACCGGGCGTAGACCTGCGTCCCGGACCGGCCGGTCAGCCCGCCTCGCTGACGGTGTCGCTGCCCGCCGTGCCCGCCGACATCGCTCAGATCCGCGCGGTGATCACCCTCGACGACGCGAACAGCAACTTCGGCCGGTCCGCCCCGCCCACCGCGATCGTCTCCGACGCGGCCGGAAACCAGCTGTACGCGTATCAGATCGAGGGGCTCGACGCCGAGTCGATCGTGATCGCGCTCGAGCTGTACCGCCGTCAGGGCAGCTGGAAGGTGCGCGCCGTCGGGCAGGGCTACGCCGGTGGTTTCGCCGCGCTGGTCACCGATCACGGTGTGCAGGTGGATGATTCGCCCGCCCAGGCCGCGCCCGCCGCCGCACCGCAGCAGGCACCGCCGCCGCCTCCGCCCCCGCCGTCGCAGCCGGCGTATCCGCAGCAGTCCGCGCCGAGCTACCCGCAGCAGCCCGCGCCCGCCTACGCCCCGCCCGGTGGTGGCTATCCGCCGCCGCCCGGTCCGGGCCCGGCCCCGCAGCCGCCCGCCGGGGGGTACCCGCCGCCGCCCGGCCCCGGCTACCCGCCGCCCGCCGGTGGCTATCCGCCGCCCGCGCCCCCGCAGCCGACCGGCGAGGTGAGCCTGAGCAAGGATCGTCCGGTCAGCCTGCAGAAGGGACAGCGGGTCACCCTGCGCAAGGATGGCGGCACCGCGCTGACCTTCGTGAAGATGGGCCTGGGCTGGGACCCGGTTCGCGCGCGTGGCATGTTCGGCAACCGCACGGTCGACATCGATCTCGACGCCTCGGTCTGCATGTTCGCCGACAACAACCTCGTCGACGTGGCCTACTACGGCCAGCTCTCGTCCAAGGACGGGTCGGTGCGCCACCAGGGCGACAACCTGACCGGCGAGGGCGACGGCGACGACGAGACGATCCTGGTGGACCTGACCAGGATCCCGGCGCACATCTCGACCCTGCTGTTCATCGTCACCTCCTACAAGGGCCACACCTTCGAGCAGGTGCAGAACGCGTTCTGCCGCCTGATCGACGGCACCACCAACGGTGAGCTCGCCCGCTACACCCTCGCGGGCGGCATGCCGTTCACCGCGATGGCGATGGCGAAGGTGTACCGGGCCGGTGGCGACTGGAAGATGCAGGCGCTCGGCGAAGGCTTCCAGGCCAAGCATCCCGGTGAGGCCGTCCCGCAGCTGGGCCGGTTCCTCGGCAACACCTAGGTCGCGCGACAGAGCAAGGCAGACAACGTGATTCACCTGAAGGCGGGGCAGAACACCGCCCTCACCGCCGACGCCGTGCGCTTCACCGCACAGACCACCGGCACCGTCGAACTCGGCGCGCTGGTGGTCGGCGAGGATCTGCGGGTGCGCGACGAACACGACCATGTGTGCGCGTCGCGGCCCTCGGCCCCCGGGGTGAGCGTCGTCGGGGGTGGGGTGGAACTCGCTCTGCCGCAGGTGCGTTCGGATGCCGGTGCGGTCCTGCTCTACGTCGCGGCCGGGCACGTGCTCGGCCGCGTCACGGCGGCGCTGTTCGAGAACGGCAGCGTCACCGCCGAATTCGTCATCGCGCCGACCGCGGGGGAGAGTGCGTTGATCTGCCTCGAGGTGTACCGGCGCGGTGGGGGGTGGAAGCTGCGGGCGCTCGGTCAGGGCTACGCCGGTGGGCCGACGCAACTGCTTGCCGCGCATGGCGTTCCGGCCCAGCGCGGTGCACCGACCCCCGCCGGGGTGCCGCAGCACGGCGCCCAGCCCCCAGCCGGGTCGCCGACCTACCCCGGCGCCCAGCCCTCTGCCGGGTCGCCGACCTACCCTGGTGCGCCGACCCAGCCTGGCTCGGCGCCATACTCAGGTGCTCCGAATCCGGCTGGTACACAGCCATATTCCAGCTCTCCATCTCAGCAGGGCGACCCGACCTACCCCGGCCCGCCGACCCAGTCCGGCACGTCGTCGTACCCTGGTGGGCCGACTCAGCCCGGTGGGCACACCCAGTCTGGCGGGCCGACCCAGCCTGGCGGGCCGACCCAGTCTGGCGGGCCGACCCAGTCCGGCGGGCCGACCCAGCCCGGCGGCGCGCCCCATCATCAGTCCGGCACACCGACCGGGGCGTTCGGCCAGTTCACGCCCGCGCCGGGAGCCCCGCTGGAAGTCGGCCACGGCCTGCAGCGCATGTGGATGATCTTCGAGGACGCCGCGCGTTCGGCCGCCGCGCTGCTCTCCGCCCGCGACTACGCCGCCACCCGCCTGGATCGGGAACTGTCCGACGCGGTGTCGAATCCGGCCACCCGCAACACCCCCGCCGCCGACGCGGCCCGCACCGTCGCCCAGCATCGTCACGACGAGCTGGTCGGGATCGCCGACGCCGACCACCGCCGCGACAGCGATCAGCTCGGTCGCGAGATCGCCGAGGCCGACGCCGTGATGCCCGCCGCGCTCGCCTCCTGGCTCGCCCCGTCCTGGACCACCCGCGCGGTGCCGAGCGACGGCATCCGGCTCGGCGAGCTCTACGCCAGCGAACGCGGCGAGCTGCGCGTGCCGTATTGCGTTCCCGTGCCGTTGAATCGACCGCTGTGGGTCGACACCGAGTCCACCGCCGCCGCGGCGCGGGTGGTCGGCGCGTTGCTGGCCCGGCTGGTCGCCGCGCTGCCGGACAAGCCGACCAGGGTGGACCTGATCGACCTCACCGCCGGTCTGCGCGGACTCGCCACCCCGCTCGCACCGCTGCTGGCCGGTCCGGTGGTCACTGACCACGCTGACATCTCGGCTCGCCTGCGCGACCTGGCCTCCGCGGCCGAGCTCGCCGAAATCGCTTATCAGAGTGGGCAAGCCGTCCCGCCCACCGAACATCGCATCCTCGTCGCCGCCGACTTCCCGCACGGCTACCAGACCGAGGACGTGGTCCGGCTCGGTCAGCTCATGGTGCGCGGCGACCTGATCGGCCTGTCGCTGGTCATCGTCGGCAGCGGCACCACCGAATTCGGCGACGGCCCGCTGGCCCTGCTCGCCCAGTCCTGCCGACACCTCCCGACCCTGCCGGGCACCCCCCTGTTCGACCCGTGGACCGGTAACGCCTGGGAACTCGACCTCGACATGCTCCCCGCCGAGCCCGAACTCCAGGCTCGCTACCTGCGCACGCCGTGATTCCGCGGCTGCTGCCGCGGTCAAACAGATTCCCGGTCGACCTTCCGGTCGGGGGTTCGTCGCCGGGCGAAGGCGTCGGCGCGGGAGAGTCTGGGGCGCAGGAATTCCGGTAGCCAGGGGAGCAGCGGGTCGGGGGCTCGATTCAGGACGCCGCCCGCCGGATCGTCGACGAAATCGCGGCGGACCAGGTCGTGCTCGGGGCGCAGGATCTGGTAGACGATCATCGCGCACAGGCCGAGCACGGCGAGGTCGCGCAGCACCACGGTGCCGGTGAACCACTGTTCGGGCACACCCTTGTTGTCCTCGCCGAGGTAGTAGAACATCCGCGGCACCCAGACCAGCGCGTCGATCGTCATCCACGCCAACAGGATTCGCCGATGCGGCAGCGCGAGCACCGCGAGCGGCACCAGCCACAGCGAGTACTGCGGGCTCCACACCTTGTTCGTCAGCAGGAACGCGGCGATGACGAGGAAGCACAGCTGGGTGAGGCGGGGGCGCCGGGGCGCGGTGAGGGCCAGGTAGCCGATGCCGAGGCAGGCGAGCAGGAACAGCAGCAGCGAGACGGTGTTCAGTATCGTCGGTGGTTCACCGTGGGCGAGCGGGCCGTCGAAGCCCTGCCAGCCGGTGAACGAGGCGATCACGTTGTAGATCGAATCCGGGTCGGCGTGCCGAGTGGTGTTGAGCCGGAAGAACTCCCGCCAACCCTGCGGATACAGTGCGGCGATGGGCAGGTTCACCACCACCCAGGTGCCTGCGGCGGCGAGCACGGCCAGCGTGGCGGCGCCCAGCGGTCGCAGCGCGAAGAGGTGGGTGCGCGCGGGGGTTTCGCGCAGGTAGGTGCGGACCGCGTCGAGGCTGTCGATGTCGCGCAGGCGCAGTCCGGCACGGGCGGCGGGTTGGCGCCGCATCGGATCGGCCCGCAGGCACAGCACGATGATCGGCCCGAGCAGCAGCAGCGGATACAGCTTGGCCGCACCACCGAGCCCGAGCAGCACCCCGGCGAGCACCGGCTTGCGCCGCGCCCAGGCCAGCAGACCGGTGGCCGCGAAAGCCGTTGCCAGGGCGTCGAAATTGGTGAAGGCGTGCACGATGACCAGCGGCGAGACCGCGATGAGAGCAGCATCCCAGACCCGCCGCCCGGCTAGTCGCGACGAGGCCCACACGGTGATCAGCCAGCCCACCGCCAGCCCCAGCGCGACGACGTTGAAGTACACGACCACCGACAGCGCGCCGGGCAGCGGCAGGTGATCCCAGACATTGCCCACCTGCATCGCGGCGTACTGGTACAGGCCCGACAGCACGGGGTACTCCATGTGCCTGACCTCGGTGCCGCCGTCGGGCGTGGACTCGATCCAGTACTTCTTGTATGGGAACGCGCCCTCGTTGAGCCGTTCGGCGCCGTAGAGCGGGACCGTGTCCGAGTAGCACATGGCCACGTACTGGCGGCCGTTCGTCCAGTCCAGCGTGAGCCCGCCCGCGCCGTCGTCGGTCTGCTGGATGCAGGCGGCCTTGGTCGACCAGCCCAGCGCGAGGAAGATCACCGTGAACGCGAACAGCACCCGCAGCGGCGTCCAGAACCGCACCCGCCCGATCAGCGCGTGGTCGCCGACCGGGCCGCCGACCACGGTGGACAGCTGCGCGGTCAGCGAGTCGTTGCGGCTCGGCCGGTCACGCGCGTCGATCGAACGCAGGTCGGGGGCCAGCTGGGCGGGCGCGACGTACTCCAGCGCGCGGCCCGGCCGGGTACCACTCGACGTCGGCTGGTCCGCGAGATGCTGGTCGGTCACGACATCCGAGGCTACCGGTGGCTACCGGGTTCCGGTCGGTGCGGTTCCTCCGTCGGTGTAGCCGCCGTCGTCGTCCGCGGTCCCGCCGTTGCCGTTGGTCCCGCCGTTGCCGTTGGTCCCGCCGTTGCCATTGGTCCCGCCGTTGCCGTTGCTCTGGCCGTTGCCGTTGTTTCCGGAATCCGGTGGTGACCCGTCCGCGGGCGCCACCGGCTGACCGGGCAGCGGTCCGGTCGTGGTCTCCGGCACCTGCTGCGAGCGTTGCGGCACCGCGGGCTGCTGCACTCCCGGCACCGGAATCCGGATACCGGGCAGGATCTCCACCTGCGACGGCACGATCACCGGCGGTGCGAAGGTCTGCTCGGTGGTCTCCGGCGCTGTATAGGGCGCCGACCATTCCGGCACGCCCGCCTGGCCCTTGATCGGAGCCGGCTTGGGGAACGACTCGTTCGGCGTGCCCGACAAGGCGCCGTCCATCGCGGCCTTCCAGATATCGGAGGGCAGGCCGGAACCGTAGATGCTGGCGCCGCCGTAGTTGCGCAGCGGGTCGCCCTGCTCGGTACCGACCCAGACCGCCGTCGACAGCGACGGGGTGTAGCCGACCATCCAGGCATCACGGTTGTTGCCGGTGTCGCCGAGCTGGTGGGTGCCGGTCTTGGCCGCCGAGTCGCGGCCACCGGCCAGATTGTGGTTGCGCGAGTAGGCCGCGATCGGTTTCATCGCCGCGGTGACGTTGTCGGCCACGGCCTCGCTCACCCGCTGCTCACCGGCCGGTTCGCCGCGATCGAGCAGCACCTGACCGTCGGCGGTCACGACCCGCTGCACGAAGTGCGGCGCGTGGTAGATGCCCGAGGCGGCCAGGGTGGCATACGCCGAGGCCATGTCCAGTGGTCGGGATTGGTACTGGCCGAGCACGATGCCGTTGTTGGGGCCGTTGCCGTTCGGTTCGGTCAACGTCTTGCCGATGCCGGGCAGTTCCTCGGGAATGCCCAGCTTGTGGCCCATGTCGGCGATCTTCTGCGGACCGTTCGACATGTCGAGCTGCATACGATAGAAGCTGGTGTTCAGCGAGCGCTTGAGCGCCTCGGCGATGGTGCACATTCCGCACGACTCGCCCTCGACATTGCCGATCTTGACGCCGTTGACGGTGATCGGCGAGCTGTCGTAGAGCTGTGAGAGCGGAATGCCCTGTTCGAGGTTGGCGGCCAGCCCGATCACCTTGAACGAGGAACCGGTGGGCAGACCGGCATTGGCGAAGTCGAAGCCCTGGCCGTCCTCACCGCCGTAATAGGCGCGCACCGCACCGCTGCGCGGGTCGATCGAGACCACTGCCGTCCGCAGATTCTCCGGTTCGCCCTGCAAGTTCTTCTGCGCGGCGTTGACCGCGGCTTCCTGCATCTTGGGGTCGATCGTCGTGGTGATCTGCAGGCCCTCGGTGTTGAGCTGCTGTTCGCTGATGCCCGCCGAGGAGAGCTCCTTGAGCACCTGATTCTTCACCAGGCCCTCGGGCCCGGTGTCGAGGCTCTTGTCGCCCAGCGAGGCCAGCGGGACCACCGCCGGATACTCCATCGACTGGCGTTCGGCCGCGGACAGGTTGTTGCCCGCGACCATGCCGTCGAGCACGTAGTTCCACCGTGACCGGGCGCCGTCGGGGTTCTTCTCCGGATCGAGCAGCGAGGGCAGCTGAATGGTCGCGGCGAGCACCGCGCCCTCGGCCACGGTCAGCTCCTGCACGGGCTTGCCGAAGTACGCCTTCGCGGCGGCATCGATGCCGTAGGCGCCACGACCGAAGTAGATGGTGTTGAGGTAGGCGGCGAGGATGTCCTCCTTGCTCCACTGGCGCGCCATCTTCGCGGAGATCACCAGCTCGTGCATCTTGCGCGTCATCGATCGCTCGTCACCGACCAGTGCGTTCTTCACGTACTGCTGGGTGATCGTGGAACCGCCACCGGCGCTTTCCTTGCCCAGGATGTTGTCGCGTGCGGCACGGGCGAAGCCCGAGACCGAGAAACCGGGGTTGGTGTAGAAGTCGCGGTCCTCGGCGGCGATCACGGCATTGCGCGCGTGCGGCGGGATCTGATCGATCGAGACCTCGGTGCGGTTGCCCTCGGGCGGCACCACCTTGCTCAGTACCGACGTGCCGTCCGAGGCGTAGATCGTCGCGACCTGGTTGGTCTCCAGATCGCCGGGCTTGGGCACCGACACCGCCGTGTAGGCGACCAGGAACACCGCGCTCGGTACGACGATGGCCAGGGCCATCAAGACATACAGCGTGCGGCGCACGATCCGCCACGGCGATTTCTTCTTCACCGATTCACCACTACCGGAGCCGTCGTCGCCCCCGCCACCACCGCGGCGGTTGCGCGGACCGGTCGGCGGCGGGGTGCCGCCCGCGCCGGTGGCTCGGCGTTCACCGGTGGTCGGGCCGCCGGGACGCCGGCCCGCGCCGGGCCGCGCGGTCGCCGCCCCCGCGCCGACGCGGCGGGTCACCTCGTCGGTGCCGCCGCGCACGGTGCGTCCGGCGTCGGGCTGACCCGAACGTACGGTCGGCTCCTCGGGACCGCCGGGACGCGGCAGCTTCTGGGTGGCACCGGCGGCGGGCACACCGTGGCGACCGGGCTGACCGGGCCTGCCCTGCGGCGGCCTGCCCTGACCGGGCACCGGCCCACCCTGCGGCCCACCGGGGCGCTGCGGGGGCGGGCCGGGCCGACGTGGCGGCGTGCCGCCCGGGGGCGGCCCTTGTGGACGATGGGGTGGCGGTCCACCCTGCGGCGGCCTGCCCTGACCGGGCACCGGACCCCGCCCACCCGGCGGCGGACCGCCCTGAGCGGGCCCACCTGGGCGCTGCGGGGGCGGACCCGGCCGACGCGGCGGCGGGCCCGCGGGCCGATCACCCGACTGTGGAGGAACACCGGGGTTGCCACCCCGGGCTGGACGGCCGCCATGCGGATCATCGCCGAAGGGGGAGGACTCGTAGGGCGAACTCACTGACCAGATCTCCATAACTCGTAAGGTTCAACCGACACACGACATCCGCGCCGGTGGACCGGCGCGGATACCTTGCACCCCGAACAGCGGCGCATCATGCGGTGGCCACCATCACTGCGCGGCCACCATCACTCGGCAGCAGATCGCCGCCCGGCTCTCGGACCGGACCGGCGACGGGTGGGCGCGGGCGCCGAACCGAGCACATACGACTGGACCAGGTGGTTCCAGCTGCACGAGCGGCACACCTCGACGACATGCACCGAGAACTCCTCGTTCGACTCTGCCATCCGAATCAGTTCCTCGGGTGTCCGCGCCGACCCGGCCGCTTGGCCGAGCCCCTCGCCGTACACCCACGAAACCAAGGTCAGCTGCTCTTTCCGGCAGATCGGGCAGGTGACCTCGCTGCCCCGGCCATGGAACTTCGCGGCCCTGAGCAGATAGGGATTCGCATCGCACACTTCGGCCACCCCCACCCGGCCCGCGTAGACATCGGCCAGCAGCGACCTGCGCCGGAGCGCATAGTCGACCACCTGCCGCTGAATTCGCACGATCACCAGAGTAGCTGGGTTTGATTTGTGGCGTCGGTGGCATCGTGTCTTCTCCGCTCACATCGTGAACTCCCGATTCCAGGGTTGTCCCAGACGTTTTCGCAGGTCAGTCGAACAAGGGTGACGGCTGATTCCGGATGGTCCGCGCGCGGACCGAAATCCGTGGCGGGAGCGCGTGATATCGATCGCGCGCGGGTGTCGAGTGTTCTTGACCGTGAACTCCGGCCCCATCCGCTGACCGGGGGTCCGCCACCTGCGGAAACAGTGATCTGCGTCATCGAACTATGAGCAGATGTATCGGTCCGATATAGTTGGAACTCGCATCCACGGTTAGGTCCGTTCGGTCTGTCAGGCCGACATAGTCAGGGAGTGAGGTCGCGCCGTGCTCGAATTGGCGATTCTCGGCCTGCTCCTCGACGCGCCCATGCACGGCTACGAACTGCGCAAGCGGTTGACGGGCCTGCTCGGAGCGTTCCGGGCCTTCTCCTACGGTTCGCTCTACCCGACGCTGCGCAGAATGCAGGCCGACGGGTTGATCGCCGAGGAGCTGCCGGAGGGCGCGATCGCGCGCCGTGCGCGCCGCGTCTACCGGCTCACGCCGGTCGGGCGGGAACGGTTCAACGAACTCCTCGCCGACACCGGTCCGCAGAACTACACCGATGACGGCTTCGGCGTTCACCTTGCCTTCTTCAGCCGCACCCCCGCCGAGGCGAGGATGCGGATCCTGGAAGGTCGGCGGCGTCAGGTCGAGGAGCGCCGAGAGGGTCTGCGGGAAGCGATCAAGAAGGCCAGCGGCTCGCTGGATCGCTACACCCGCCAGCTCCACCAGCTCGGACTGGAATCAAGCGAGCGCGAAGTGCGCTGGCTCAACGAGTTGATTGCGGCGGAGCAATCGACGAAGGCGGCACCACAGAAAGAGGGAAAGAGCGGCCATGAGTGATGTCAACAAGGTTGGATCCGGCGAAGTTCGCGTCGCGATCGTCGGTGTGGGCAACTGCGCATCGTCGCTGGTGCAAGGCGTGCAGTACTACAAGGACGCCGACGAGAACGCGACCGTTCCCGGCCTCATGCACGTCAAGTTCGGTCCCTATCACGTCAAGGACGTGAAGTTCGTGGCCGCGTTCGACGTCGACGCCAAGAAGGTCGGCTTCGACCTGGCCGAGGCGATCTTCGCCAGCGAGAACAACACCATCAAGATCTCCGATGTGCCGCCCACCGACGTGACGGTCCTGCGTGGCCCGACCCTCGACGGCATCGGCAAGTACTACGCCGAGACCATCGAGCAGTCCGAGGCGCCTGCCGTGGACGTCGTCAAGGCACTGAAGGACGCCAAGGTCGACGTACTGGTCTCGTACCTGCCCGTGGGCTCGGAAGAAGCCGACAAGTTCTACGCCCAGTGCGCCATCGACGCGAACGTCGCCTTCGTCAACGCGCTGCCGGTCTTCATCGCCTCCGACCCGGTCTGGGCGCAGAAGTTCGTCGACGCCGGCGTCCCGATCGTCGGCGACGACATCAAGTCCCAGGTCGGCGCGACCATCACCCACCGCGTGATGGCCAAGCTGTTCGAGGACCGCGGCGTGGTGCTCGACCGCACCTACCAGCTCAATGTCGGCGGCAACATGGACTTCAAGAACATGCTCGAGCGCGAGCGCCTGGAGTCGAAGAAGGTCTCCAAGACCCAGGCCGTCACCTCGAACCTCACCGGTTCGCTCGCGGGCAAGGTGCACGACCGCAACGTCCACATCGGGCCCTCGGACTACGTGGAGTGGCTCGACGACCGCAAGTGGGCCTACGTGCGCCTCGAGGGCCGCGCCTTCGGTGACGCGCCGCTGAACCTGGAGTACAAGCTCGAGGTGTGGGACTCGCCGAACTCGGCGGGCATCATCATCGACGCGGTGCGCGCGGCCAAGATCGCCAAGGACCGCGGCATCGGTGGACCGGTCATCCCGGCCTCGGCGTACCTGATGAAGTCCCCGCCGGAGCAGATCGCCGACGATGTGGCTCGGACGCAGCTCGAGGCGTTCATCATCGGGGCTGAGTAAGTACTGGCTGAAAAGGCCGGTGGGTGCTAGGGATTCGCGCCCGCCGGCCTTTTTGTTTGCCTGCACAGGGTGGTTTACGGGCTGTGTTTGTTGGAGCGCTGGCGCGCTCGAGTTCGCGGCCCCACCGGTCCCGACGATCAGGCACCGTTTCTTGCTCCTTCGTCGCGTACGAAACGGCGCCTGATCGTCGGGACGGCCGCGAACCGCCGACTTCGTCGGCGATCCCTCCTCGAGGTCGGGATGTGCGGGGCTGGGAGTGCGGTCATGGCGGATCAGTCCAGGGAGACGTAGACCTCGACGCTGGTGGGGCCGGTGTAGCGCTCCAATTCCGCTGTGTGGGAGCGGGTTATGGTGCCCGCGGTCTCGGCTTTTCTGACCTGGGCCCAGGCGGTGCGCAGGAGGTCGTAGGGCTTGTCGGAGACCACGAATTTGGCGTAGCGGCCCGCGGGGATGCGGGTGAGGACGTCGCCTTCGTCGATGTCGTCCAGGTCGGCCACCTCGTAGCCGAGGACGGCGACGGCGTGGTCGTTCTGGCCGATGTAGGCGGCGGCGCGGGGAACCTGCTTCTCGCGCGACAGGTAGCGGTCCCAGGTGAAGTTGACCAGGTCCAGGTCGCGGGCGGTCACTTCGCGGCCGGCCAGTGGCACGGTCAGGCCGGCGACCAGGCCGTCGTCGAGGGTGACGATCTCGAAATCCACGGACATGGCCTATTCGCCGCCCTTCTCGTCGGTCACGGAGACGAAGATCTCGACGGTGCGCGCGTCGGGATATTCCTCGCAGTCGCCGGTGTAGGCGCGCACGAACTCGCCCGCCGCCTCGGCGTCCCAGATCTGGCGCCACAGGGCGACGACGGTGTCGCCGAGATCGTCACCGCTGGCGACGAATTTGGCGTAGCGGCCCGCCGGGATCCGGGCCAGCACGTCACCCACCTGCAGATCGGCCAGCGTCTTGCACGCGTAGCCGGCGATGTGGGTCAGATAGGAGTTGATCTCCGGTGCGAAATCGACGTATCCCGTCGCGGCCGGCCCTGGTAACGACCTGGCCCGCAGGTGCTGCCACGCCTCCACCACCTTGGCGCGGCGCGGCCCCTCGACAGCGAGCGCCGGGCTGCGGAGCACCGTGCCCGCGATCAGCGTCTCGGGACGGTCAACGACATCGAATTCCACCTGCGTAGCCCCTATGTCTAGTCTCGTCGTCGCTCGAGCGCACATCTTCCCGCATCGATCTGACAGGTTCCGCTCCGGGATCTTCTCGACCCCCTGGCCGGGCTGTTCGCGCTCTGGCCAACGATGTTGCCATGTCCGGGCAGGTGCCGGGTCACGGTGGCCAATCCGTGATCTATCGCGGCCCTTCCCCGCCGATCCCGGGGAACCATTCGAGCTGTTCAGGCGCCTGCGGCGCGGGGGGAATGATGATCACCGGCGGGGGATTTCGCGGGGCGTTCGTCGGCGGATCGAGAATGTCGAAGCCGTTGTTGCCCGGCGCCGGCGCCGGCGCGGGCACGGGCACGGGCGCCGGTGCGGTCCAGCCGCCACCACTCGGCAGCGGCGGCGCGGCGAACGGTTCGACCGGCGTGCCGGCCAACGCGGTGTCCATGACCTGCTTCCAGATGTCGGCGGGCAGCCCCGACCCGTAGATCGACCCGCCCCGCCCACTGCGCAACGGCTGCGACTGCTCGGTCCCGACCCACACCGCCGTCGACAGCGAGGGCGTGTAGCCGATCATCCACGCGTCCTTGGTGTCCTTGGACTCGCCGAGTTGAGTGGTGCCGGTCTTGGCCGCCGACGGCCTGCCCCCGGCCAGCCCGTGCCCGTTGGAGTAGTTGGCGATCGGCATCATCGCCTGTGTGGTCGCGTCGGCGATCGCGGCGGTGATGCGCTGCTCGGGCTCGGAGAGCCTTTTGCCCACGCGGGCTTCCGCGTCACGATCCAGCAATACCCGGCCGTCGCCCGTGGTGACCCGCTGGACGAAGTAGGGCGAGTGATAGACGCCGGAGGCGGCCAACGTCGCGTACGCCGAGGCCATGTCGATGGGCCGCACCAGATACTGCCCGAGCACGATCCCGTTGAGCGGCGGCCCGCCCGCCTCGGTCAGCGAGACACCCTCCACGCCGGGGATGTACTCGGGGATGCCCGCCAGATGCGCGGCCGCGGCGATCGAGCGCGGGCCGTCGGCCATCGTCATGGTGAGCCGATAGAAGCTGGTGTTCAGCGAGCGTTTGAGTGCCTCGGTGAGTGGACACTGTCCGCAGGAATCGTTGTCGACGTTGGTGATCCTGGTCCCGCGATCGACGATGGGCGAGCTGTCGATCGACCTGGTCACCGGAATGCCCTGTTGCTGCGCGGCGACGAGCGCGAACACCTTGAACGACGATCCGGTCTGCAGCGGCGCCTGCGCGAAATCGAAACCGGCGCCGTTCTCGCCGCCGTAGTAGGCGCGCACCGCACCGCTGCGCGGATCGATCGAGACCACCGCCGAGCGCAGTTCCTCGGGCTGCCAGGCCAGACGTTCGCGCACGGTGTCGATCGCGCCCGCTTGGGCGGCGGCGTCGATGGTGGTGGTGATCTGCAGTGCGCCGGTGTCGATGTCGGCCTCGGTGAGTCCGGCGGCGCGCAGCTCGCGCAGCACCTGGGTGCGGATATGGCCCTCCGGACCGAGCGCCATCTCCGCTGCCGGGGTGTCGACGAGTGGGATGATCGGCGGGAACACCGTCGCGTCGCGCTCGCCCGGCGCGAGCACGTTCATCTCGACCATGCCGTCGATCACGTACTGCCAGCGGGCCTGCAACTGATCGAAATGCGTCTCCGGGTCGAGCACCGAGGGGGAGCGGATCACCGCGGCCAGCACCGCGCCCTCGGCCAGCGTCAACTCAGGCACCGGCTTGTCGAAGTAGGCCTTCGCGGCGGCGGCGATCCCGTAGGCGCCACGGCCGAAGTAGATGGTGTTGAGGTAGGCGGCCAGGATCTCGTCCTTGCTCCACTGCCGCGCCATCTTCGCGGCGATGATCAGCTCGCGCATCTTGCGGGTGACGGTGCGTTCGGAGCTGAGGAAGGCGTTCTTCACGTACTGCTGGGTGATCGTCGACCCGCCGCCCGCGTTGTCGTGGCCGGCCAGATTGTCCCGCGCGGCCCGCAGGAACCCGCTCGTCGAGTAGCCGGGGTTGGTGTAGAAATTCCGGTCCTCGGCCGAGAGCACCGCGTCACGGACCGGGAAGGGCACGTCGCTGAGCGGAATCGGAATCCGATTGCCCTGCGGTGGAATGATTTTCGTCAGCACGGTGGTGCCGTCGGCGGCCAGCACGGTGGCGGGCTGTTCGACCGCGACCTCGGCGGGCTCGGGAATCTCCGAACTCCAGTACACCGCGGCGAACAGCAGCGTGGGCACGCAGAAGAAGAGGATGAACAGACTCAGCAGCAGGCGCCGGATCCGCTGGCCCCTGGTACGACGACGCCGTCGAGGTGGCTCGTCGCCCTCCGTGCCCTCGGCCAGCCGGGCGGCCTGCGCGCGTCGCGCCGCGCCTTTGCGGGGCGGCTGATCGGGCGAGAGCGGGTCACGGAATCCGGCGATCGAGGTGTACGGCGGATCGTCACCGGAACGCCCGCGCCCGCCCTCGGAGGCCACGACCCTCTCCTTCCACAGCGATGGAAGAACTCACCTGCACCGATGTATCGATGCGGGTGACTCTACCCGCCGTGGGTCGCCGAACCCGGGAAGCGCGGCTGGGGGCGCGACGCGCCGCCCGTCAGCTCTTGACGCCGCCCGCGGTGAGACCGGAGATGATCCGGCGCTGGAACAGCAGCACCATGATCACCAGCGGCACGGTGACGATCACGCCCGCCGCCATGATCGCCGCGTACGGCTGCACCAGCGGATCGTTGCCGGAGAAGCTCGCGATGGCCACCGTCACCGGCTTGGTCTGCTCACCGGAGAGCAGCCGGGCCAACAGGTACTCATTCACCGCGGCGATGAACGCCAGGATCGCGGTGGTGAACACCGCGGGCGCGGCCAGCGGCAGCATGATCAACCGGAACGCCTGCAGCTTGCTCGCACCGTCGATGCGCGCGGCTTCTTCGAGCTCCCAGGGCAGTTCGGCGAAGAACGAAGCCAGGATGTAGACCGTCATCGGCAGCACGAACGAGATGTTCGGGATGATCATTGCCTGGTACTGGCCGATCCAGCCCAGGTCGGTGAACAGCTGGAACAGCGGCGTCACCAGCACCACGGCCGGGAACATCGACGCCGACAGGATCAGCCCCGAGATCAGGTACTTGCCCGCGAAGGTCATCCGCGCCAGCGCGTACGCGGCGAGCACACCGAGCACCAGCGCGATGGCCGTCGTCGCCGAACCGATGATCAAACTGTTGAGCAGCGCCTTGCCGAAGTCGTTGCCGCGGCTGGTGTCGAAGGCGTTGCGGAAGTTCTCCAACGTGACGTGGGTCGGCCACGGGGTGCTGTCGAAGGTGTGGGACGCATCGCGGAACGCGACGACGGTCATCCAGTAGAACGGCCCGAGCCCCCACACCAGGATGATGAACACGCCGAGGTAGAGGCGGGCGGTGCCGAAGCGCTTGCGCCACGATACCGGCTGCGCCGCGAGCTCGGCCGGCTGATCGGGCGCGTCCTTGGTCATCGAGATGCTCATCAGGCCGCCTTCCGCTGTTCTTCTTGCGTGCGAACCGCGTTGGCGCCCAGCACCTTCACCAGAACGAACGCGATACCGAAGACGAGCAGGAAGGTGATCGTCGAGAGCGCGGCGGCGCTGTTGGGACCTTGGCGCACCTGGTCGACCACCAGGATCGACAGCGTGTTCGTCGCCGGGTTGCCCAGCGTCATGATCGCGGGCAGGTCGTACATGCGCAGCGCGTCCATGGTGCGGAACAGGATCGCGACCAGCAGCGCGGGCTTGAGCAGCGGCAGCGTGATGTGCACGAACCGCTGCCAGGCCGAGGCGCCGTCGACCTTGGCGGCCTCGTACACATCGTTCGGGATCACCTGCAGGCCCGCCAGGATCAGCAGCGCCATGAACGGCGTCGTCTTCCACACGTCGGCCATGATCACCGCGAATCGCGAGGCCCACACATCCGAGGTCCACAGGATGTCGGTGCCGAGCACCCGGTTCACCACGCCGTCGGCCTGGAACATGAACTCCCACAGCCGCGCGGTGACGGCGGTGGGAATGGCCCACGGGATCAGCACGGCGGCGCGCAGCAGCGCCCGGCCACGGAAGGTCTTGCCCATCACGATGGCCATGCCGAGGCCGAGCAGCGCCTCCAGCGACACCGTCACCACCGTGAAGAACAGGGTGACCCAGACCGCGGACCAGAACTGCGAGCCGAGCGTGCCGGTCGGGCACGAGATCGTGCCGCCGAGCGAATTGCACTGCTGCAGCAGCCAGTGCGTGTAGTTGCTCAGCCCCGCGCTGCCGCCCTCGACGAACATGCCGGTGGCCGGGTCGATCCCGGCGTCCTGCTGAAAGGACATCCAGATCGCCTGGAACACCGGATATCCGATGACGACGGCCAGCGCGACGAGCACCGGCGTGATGAACAACCACGCCTTGCCGGATCGCTGCAGTTCCAGCGCAAGCCCGCGCTGCTTGGGTCCCGAAGGATCCGACACCGTTACTACTCTCCTACGGTCTGGTCGGGTCCGCTGCGCGCTCCGCTACGAACCGGCGGTCTCGATGCCCTTTTGCATGCCGGCGACCGCGTCGTCGACGGACTTCGTGCCGTTCAGGGCAGCATAGGCGTTGTCCTGGATGGCCTTCGACACCGCGGGATAGAACGGGGTGACCGGACGCGGCACGGCGCTGGCGATGGATTCCTTCAGCGCGGGCAGGTACGGCATCTTGGCGATCAGGGCCGGGTCGTCGTAGAGCGAGGCGCGCACCGAGGGCAGCGCACCGGCGGCGATGATCTGCTGGGCCTCTTCGCTGATCAGGTAGCGCACGAAGTCGGCGGCGGTGGCCTTGTTCTTGGAGAACGCGCTGATCGCGGCGTTGTAGCCGCCCAGGGTCGAGGCGCCGACGCCGGTGTTGCCCGGCAGCGGGGCGACGCCGAACTTGTCCTTCACCGCGGAGCCGTCGGCGTTGGCCTGGCCGTACAGGTAGGGCCAGTTGCGCAGGAACAGCAGGTTGCCGGACTCGAACGCGCTCGCGCTCTCGCCTTCCTTGAAGGTGATGGCTTCCTTGGGGATGTCACCGTTCTGGTAGGCGTCGACGAGGACCTTCAGGCCGGCCTTCGACTCCGGGCTGTTCACGGTCGGGGTCTTGCCGTCGGCGCCGACGAAGCTGCCGCCGAAGGCGTTGATGACCTCGGAGGTGTTCACGGTCAGGCCCTCGTAGGGGGCGAGCTGACCGGCGTAGCAGCCGATGTTGTTGTCGCGCGCGATCTGGCACTGGCCGAGCATCTCGGTCCAGGTACGCGGCGGGTTGGGCACCAGGTCGGTGCGGTAGTACAGCAGGCCGCCGTTGGTGTTGCGCGGGGCCGCGTACAGGGTGCCGTTGTAGGTGGCGCTGGCGACGGTCGGCGCGAGCAGCGGCGCGGTGTCGATCGCGAAGGAGTCTTTCAGCGGCTGGATCCAGCCCTTGGCGGCGAACTCCGCGGTCCACGGCACGTCGAGGGCGACCACGTCGTAGCCGTCCTGCTTGGCGCGGAAGTGCTCGGCGAGGTCGTCGCGCTGCTGGTTGGCGTCGGCCGACTGCTCCTTGAACGTCACCTGCTCGTCCGGATGCGCGGCGTTCCACCGGTCGATGAGCTGCTTGACCACACCGGTCTCGGTGGTGTCCTTGCCCTCGACGTAGGTGATCGGGCCGCGGCCCGTCAGATTCTCGTCGAGCGGGTTACCTCCGTTGTCACTGGAGCAGCCACTGGCGAACGATGCGGTGAGCAACGCGATCGAGGCAGCAACCATGGTCGCTCTGGGGACGAACTTCAAGGCCATCGCAGACACTCCAGGGTCGAGACGTGAGCAGCAGCACACCCGTGCGGTGCAACAGGCAACATACATGGTGACGGCTCGTTGCGTCCGATCGTCCTGCCCTTTGGGCTACTTTCGGGTCAGTTGCGCTGCGGCCGGGTGTCGGTGCGGTGCCCTACCCTCGACGAGGTGACCAGTCCCTCGCTGCCGGCGCCCGACCGGATGCTTACCCGGATCGGGGGTTTGCTGCGCAAGGCCGAGTCCACCGACAACGAGCACGAGGCCGAGGCTTTCCTGGCGGCGGCGCAGCGGTTGGCGACGAAATCGTCGATCGATCTGGCGGTCGCGCGTTCGCACATCGCGAGCCGGGAGCGCAGGCCGGTGCCGGTGCAGCGGATCATCCCGATCGGTGAGCCGGGGCGAAAGGGGCTGCGCACTTACGTGCAGTTGTTCGTCGCCATCGCGACCGCCAACGATGTGCGCTGCGATGTCGCTCGCACCTCCGCCCAGGTCTACGCCTACGGTTTCGACGCCGACATCGACGCCTGCGAAGCGCTCTACGCGAGCCTGCTCATCCAGATGGTGCGGGCCTCGGACCACTACATCAAATCCGGTGCGTATCGGGAGGCGACGGTTGTCAAGATCGTCAGCGAGAAGCGATTCGGTCGGACGGTGCGGCGCGAGGTGGAGGCGCCGGTGGCCGGGGTGACGGCCCGGCTCAACTTTCAGATGGCTTTCGCGGCGCGGGTGGGTGCCCGCCTGGCCGAGGTGAAGGCCGAAGTGGTCGCCGAGGAATCGAAAGCCGAATCCACGGGGACGGCGCTGGCGCTGCGCGACAAGGAGGTTGCGTTGACCGACTTCTACACGGCCACCTCCGAGGCTCGTGGGATCTGGCGTGGGCCGCAGGCGTCCACCGGGCATTCGGCTGCTGCTCGCCGGGCGGGAGATCGGGCGGGGCGTACCGCGCGGCTGGGGGCGTTGCCGGAACTGCCCGCGGCCCGCGCGAAACTCACGGGTCGTTGAGAACTGCCGGAGCGGGTGGTGCCGTCAGGATGCGGGGCAGGCGGCATCATGCGGGTGCTCCCTACCGCCCCGTCGACCCGATGGGCCCGGGGCTTTCGCCGGGCGCTGAACCCGGTCGGAGAATCGCAATGCGGGGCGGTGGGTCTGGAGTGGGCCGTGTCCGATGATGGGAGGCAGCCGCGACGGGACAGTCAGCGGGCCAAGGTGTACGACGGTGAGCAGTTGGTGCGGGGGGTGTTCGATCGGGCTGCCGAGTTCGGGCATCGGACGGTGGACATCTATGGGTCGCAGGTGACCTTGCCGGTCGAGCGGCGGTTCGCGTCGGTCGAGTCGGTGCAGAGCTATGTGGACAAGGTGCTCGCGCTGAACTGGGTTCGGGGGCAATGGGCACGGGCGGGGGTGCCGGTGCGGGTCCGGGCTCGGGCCGGGAGTTCTGCCGCTCACTACGAGGTGGCCGAGGCGGTCCTGGCAGTGCCATTGCACACCGGCGTGAGCGCATGGGCATTGCGCGAGCTGGTGGTACTGCACGAACTCGCCCATCACCTCGCGCCTACTGCGGGAGAGGCGCCCCATGGGCCCGAATTCTGCACTCGCTATATCGAATTGGTCGACGGAGTGATCGGGCCTGAAGCGGCGCTGCTGATTCGGGCTACTTTCGGGGGGTGTGGGGTGCGGTTCGGGTGAGGCCGCTACATAGGTGCTGGGCCTGGTGTTCCGTGGGGAGCAGCTTCGGCCGGATGGCCGAAGCGGTGGTGCGGTCGTCGCGTGCACGATCACGATATGGACGTACCTGGGAGCATTCCTCGCCGTGAATGGCTGATCGCAGCCGGACTGATCCTGCTCGCCCTCGTGCCGTCGCTGGCCGGGATGATACGCATCGGCGAGATCGTGTCGGGGGCGCCCGAGACACTCGATAACGCGCGGTTTCTGCGGATGCCGTTGCCGGTCGTCGTGCACATTGTCGGCGCGCTGGTCTACTCGGTCGTCGGTGCGTTCCAGTTTCTGCCGGGTCTGCGTCGCAGGCATCTCGCGTGGCATCGATTCGCGGGGCGTTACCTGCTTGTTCCGGCGGGACTGGTGGTCGCGGTGAGCGGACTGTGGATGACCGCGTTCTACGATTCGCCGCCCGTCGACGGGGTGGTGCTCGCGCTGTCGCGGTACCTCGTTGGAGGGTTGATGCTCGCCTTCCTTGCCGCGGGGGTGGCCGCGATCGCGCGTCGCGACAGGTCCGCGCACGGCGCGTGGATGATCCGCGCCTACGCGCTGGCCTTGGGCGCGGGTACCCAGGTGCTCACCTCCGGGCCGTTCCTGCTGATGTTCGGCGAGCCCGACGTCGTCGCGCGGGTGGTGCAGATGGATGCCGGGTGGATCATCAATGCCATCGTGGCCGAATGGGTGATCGTCCGCCGCCGCGCGGCCCGTCGGCGTCACCGCGCCGCTTTGGCCGAGGCGTGAGTAGCATGCCTACTGTGCGAGGGTTGCTCGGCGTCGGGTGGTCGCGCCCCGCCGCGCCGGGCGCCGACGGTCCCCAGCCGCGCGATATCGTGCTCGTCATCGTGTTGGCCGCCGCCGCGGTCGTCGAGGGCGCGGTCCGCACCGACCTGACGTGGCCGCTCGCGACGACGCTGGTCACCCTCGCGATCCTGCCCGGCCTACTGTGGCGCCGGTCGCGCCCGCTGGTCGTCGTCGCGGTCATGACCGTGGTGACGGCGGGATTCACCGTCGCGCGGACCGTCGCGGGAAGCTCACCGACCGGGCTGGTGACGATGTTCGCGGTGCTCAGCATTCCCTATGCCGTGTTCCGCTGGGGATCGGGGCGCGATCGGCTCGTGGGTGGCGCACTGCTCGGCCTCGGCGTCGGGCTGTCGATCGTGCTCGGTGGGGAGGGATTCGCCGGGGCTGTCGCCGGGGTCGCGTTCGTGGGCGGCGCATGCTTGATCGGGGCCCTGCGCCGCGAACGCGTGGAGTCGCGCGCCGGGGAGCTCGACGCCGTTCGCGCGCGTGAACGCGAGGCTCTGGCCCGCGACCTGCACGACACCGTGGCACACCACGTCTCGGCCATCGCGATCCGCGCGCAGGTCGCGGGCGCCGAGCTGCCCGATGTGTCACGGGTGGCGGCGTCACTCGACGTGATCGAGCGCGAGGCGCAGGCGGTCCTCACCGACATGCGCTCGCTCGTGCGGACCTTGCGTGCGCCCGCCGGCTACGTACCTGCCGCGGGCCTGACCGAGCTCGTCGACCTCGCGGACCCCGGCCCGCCACCGGTGGCCGTGCGCGTCCACGCGCCGGACGATCTGCCCGACCTCGTCGCCTCGACGCTGTTCCGCATCGCACAAGAAGGAATCACCAACGCACGACGTCACGCCCGCGCGGCCACCGCGATCGCGGTGACCGTCACCGTAGACGCGAAGTCCGCGAACATCCTGGTCCACAATGACGGTGCCGCCGCCCGTCCCTCCTCCGGCGATGGCCACGGCCTACGCGGAATATCCGAGCGCACAGCACTTCTGGGTGGACACGTCATCGCGGGCCCGGATCCCGGCGGCGGCTGGACGCTGCGCGCAGCGCTGCCGCTGAGAGGTGCGGCATGATCCGCGTTCTCGTCGCCGACGACCAGGAGACCGTGCGCACGGGCCTGCGCATGCTCCTGGAAACTCAGCCCGGTATCGAGGTCGTCGGCGAGGCCTCCGACGGCGTGGCGGCGGTCGAACTCGCACGCCGACTGCGCCCAGACGTCGCGCTGCTCGACATCCGCATGCCTCGGCTCGACGGCATCGAGGCCACCGCGCTGCTCGCCGGAACAGATGTCACCGATCCGGTCGCGGTCGTCATCATCACCACCTTCGACCTCGACGAGTACGTCCACGCCGCGCTGCGCGCGGGCGCCAAGGGTTTCCTGCTCAAGGACGCGGGCCCACAACTCATCGGCGAGGCACTGCGCGCCGCCGCGAACGGTGACGCCCTCATCGCGCCCCGGATCACCGTGCGCCTGCTGGCCGAATTCGCCCGCCGGCCCCCGCGTCCGCGACAGCCGATGGATCCGCTCACCGCCCGGGAGGAGGACGTGCTCGCCCTGCTCGCCGCCGGCCTGACGAACAACGAGATCGGCGACCGGCTTTTCCTCTCGCTCGGCACGGTCAAGACCCACATCGGCGGCATCCTCACCAAACTCGGGCTGCGCAACCGCGTCGAGGCCGCGATGTGGGCATACGAATCAGGACGCATACGTCCGTGAGCTGCCATCGGATTCACGCCCCCGGATCACCGCGCTCTCAGATGAGTCGCGGTCGAGGTCGACGCCATCGGAGCGTGGTGATCGGTGGTCCCGGGGGCGGTGTTCGCCGGTGGATCAGTCGTCGGTGACCTGGATGTCGACGTCGATGTTGCCGCGGGTGGCGTTGGAGTAGGGGCAGACCTGGTGGGCCTTGTCGGCGAGGGCCTTGGCCTCGTCGCGGGGGAGGTGGGGGAGGGTCACCTCGAGGGTGACGGCGAGTTCGAAGCCGCCCGCGTCGTTCGGGCCGATCGAAACGCGGGCGCCGACGGTGGAATCGCTGACGTTCGCGCCCGCTTGCTTGCCGACCAAGCGCAGGGCGGAGTGGTAGCAGGCCGCGTAGCCGACGGCGAAGAGCTGTTCGGGGTTGGTGCCCGCGCCGTCGCCGCCCATCTCCTTCGGCGGGGCCAGGGTCACGTCGAGCTTGCCGTCGGTGGTGCGGCCGTGGCCGGTGCGGCCTTCGCCGGTGGCAAGGGCTTCTGCGGTGTAGAGGACCTTCATGTCAGCTCTCATTTCTCCGTGAGGGTGTGCGTGAGTTTGCGCAGCAGGCCGCGCAGGGCATCGAATTCCTCGGCGGTCAGTCCGACGATCTCCGACATCTCGGCGGGGATCCGGCAGGCTTCGGCTCGCAGGCCCCGCCCGTGTTCGGTGAGCACGATGTCGACGCGGCGCTCGTCCTCGACGGCCCGCCGCCGTTCGACGAAACCGCCCGCCTCGAGCCGCTTGAGCAGGGGGGACAGGGTTCCCGAGTCGAGATCGAGGGCCTTGCCGAGTTCGCTGACACTGCGGCCGTCGTGCTCCCACAGCGCCAGCATCACCAGATACTGCGGATACGTGAGCCCGAGGCGTTCCAGCTTCGGGCGGTAGACCGACGTCATCGCCCGCGACGCCGCGTAGAGCGGGAAGCAGAGCTGTTCGTCGAGGGCCAGTCCGTCGGTCATGCCCATACTGTAGCGCGCAATTGGGTTGTGCACAACCTAACGGTGGGTCCGGGCATGGAGCGAGTCGGCCGGTGCGACGTCGAGCGGCAGCCGAGTCCTGCGCTGCGGCGTGCGCGCGCTGTGCGGGCACCGCCGGGCCGCCGGCGTCAGTCGACCTCGAGGAGTGCGTTGACCCGCTCGTACCGCCGCAACCACCACTCGACCCGCTCGGGATCGGGATGTCGATACTTCTCCAGCAGCGCCGGATCGGGGTCCGGGGGAGCGGTCGGAACCGGCAGCCACCCGTCCACCGGTAGCAGCGAATCTGCCACCAGATCACCCTCGAACAACGCGAGAGTGCCTAATCCACAGGCGAATTCGAGCTCGGGCAGCGCACCGGCCAATGCCAGCTGTGCGGACAGCCCGACGCTCGTCTCCAGCGCCGACGACACGACGGTCGGCAGCCCGGCCGCCTCGGCGACGGCCAGTGCCCGCCGCACCCCACCCAGCGGCGTGCACTTGAGCACCGCCACATCCGCGGCCCCCGCGACGGCGACCCGCAACGGGTCCTCCGCCCGCCGGATCGATTCATCGGCCGCGATCCGTACCGGCACCCGCCGCCGCACCTCCGCCAATTCCTCGACAGTCCGGCACGGCTGCTCCACGTACTCCAATCCCCGAGCGGCCCGGTCGATCTCACCGATGTTCCGCACCGCGGTGTCCACATCCCACACCGCATTGGCGTCGACCCGGATCGCCCCGTCCCCGATCGCCTCCCGCACGGCGGCGACCCGCGCCAGATCCTCGGCGAGCGAGCCGGGATGATCGGCGACCTTCACTTTCGCAGTGGCGCAACCGGACTCGCGCACGATCCGACCGGCCGCCTCCGGCCCGACCGCAGGCACCGTGCAATTCACCGGAATCCGCTCCCGTACCGGCGTGGGCCATCCCACCGTCACCTGCTCCACCGCCGTCGCCAACCACCCCGCCGCCTCCCGATCGTCGTACTCGGGAAACGCGCAGAACTCCCCCCACCCCAGCGGCCCCCGAATCAACATCCCCTCGCGCATGGTGATCCCCCGAAACCGCGTACGCAGCGGAATCGCATAAACGAACGTATCGGCGCCCATCGTCCCGATCGTAGAGGTCGACGAGATCTCGGCTCGAGTAGTTCCACGGTGTCGCACCGGCCTGTGCCGGGCGATCCTGAGACCATGCGCCGTGACACCGACCGGACAACCGCCTTGGTACTGCTCGCGGCACTGGTCCTGTTCGCCTGCGCGTCGGCTGCCACCGCGATCCACCTCGAGCTGGCCGACCGCACCTGCCCCCTCGACTACGGCGGCTGCTACACCCCCTACGCGACCTTTGGCTCCCAGGTGGCCTGCGCGGGCGCGGCAGCCGCCGCCATCGGCTCGGCGGTGTGGGTGGCGATCGGAATGCGCCAGGACTGGCGCATCGGCTACGTGCCCGCACTCGGCGCCCTGGTGGTGATCGCCACCTTCCTGACCGGCCGCGAGATCGCCACGTGGTCGTGACGATGAGCGCGCCGGTTCAGTCGATTCCCTCGTCCAATTGCGCCCAGGTCAAGTAATCGAGAACGGCGTCAGCGTATCGATGGACAGTGGCGGCGCCGAGACGCCGCCACTCACCGGTCAGAGTCGTTCGATGATGGTGGCGTTGGCGAGGCCGCCCGCCTCGCACATGGTTTGCAGGCCGTAGCGTCCGCCGCGCTGGTGCAGGGCGTGGACCAGCGTCGTCATCAGCCGGGCGCCCGAAGCGCCCAGCGGATGGCCGAGGGCGATGGCTCCGCCGTTGACGTTCACCTTGCTCAGGTCGGCGCCGGTCTCCTGTGCCCAGGCCAGCACGACCGGGGAGAACGCCTCGTTGATCTCGATCAGGTCGATGTCGGCCAGCTCCAGCCCGGCCCGCCGCAACACCTTCTCGGTCGCCGGGATGACGGCGGTGAGCATGAGCAGCGGGTCGTCCCCGGCGACAGCGAAACTGTGCAGCCGGGCCAGCGGACGCAGGCCGAGCTGGGCGGCGCGCTCGCCGGACATGATGAGCACCGCGGAGCTGCCGTCGCTGACCTGGCTGGCCGAGGCCGCGGTGATTTCCCAGCCGATCTGCGGGAAGCGCGCCGCCATGGCGGGGTCGTAGTAGGCGGGCCGCAGCTTCGCGAGGGTGTCGAGCGTGCTGCCGACCCGGATGCCCTCGTCGGTGGCCAACCCGTTCAGTGGTGCGAGCTCGTCGGCGAAGAGTCCGTCTTTGGTGGCGCGGGCGGCCTTTTCGTGGCTGCCGAGGGCGAATTCGTCGAGCTGGGTTCGGGTCAGTTCCCACTGGGCGGCGATGAGTTCGGCGCTGATGCCCTGGGGTACCAGGTCGTCCGGGTAACGCTCGGCGAACGCGACACCGGAGAGGTCGGTGGTGCCGACGAGGTTGGCGCCCATGGGAATTCGGCCCATGGATTCCACGCCCGCCGCCACCACGATGTCGTAGGCGCCCGCGAGCACGCCCTGTGCGGCGAAGTGGATGGCCTGCTGGCTGCTGCCGCACTGCCGGTCGACCGTGGTGGCCGGCACGGATTCGGGATACCCGGCGGCCAGTACCGCCCGCCGGGTCATGTTCGCGCCCTGCTCGCCGGCCTGGGTGACGATGCCGCCGATCACGTCGTCGACCAGGGCCGGGTCGATGCCGCTTCGCTCGATCACCGCGCGCAGGCTGTGCGCGAGCAGGTCGACGGGATGGATGTCGTGCAGTGCGCCGTCGGGCTTGCCCCGGCCGATGGGGGTGCGTACCGCTTCGACGATGACCGCGTCTCGCATGGGAGTCCTCTTTCGACCTATCTGACTTTATCTAACAATAGTCAGAATAGGCGCTAACTATCGTTGATCAAGTCAGTGGTGGGTATGATGTCGGACATGGCGGCCGTGATGGATGGACCTCTGGCGGATTTGAGCGCGTGGGACACCACGGGCTGTTCCATCGCGCGCGCCATGGACCTCATCGGCACTCGCTCGGCGATGCTCATCCTGCGCGAGGCCTACTACGGCACCCGTCGCTTCGACGGTTTCGCCCGCCGGGTCGGCATCACCGACGCCGCCGCCGCGGGCCAACTCCGCAAACTCACCGAGGCCGGCCTGCTCGAGAAACAGCCCTATCGGGAAGAGGGCAAGCGCACCCGCAACGAATACGTCCTGACCCAGATGGGCCGCGACCTGCTCCCCGTCGTCGTCGCTCTCTGGCAGTGGGGCGACAAATACCTCCAGCCCGGCCCGCCGCCGCTGCTGCGCGTCGACGCCGACACCGACACTCCCGTCACCGTCGACCTCCGCACCCCCGACGGCACAGAAGTTCCCCTCGAGCGGCTCAAGGTCCGCGTCAACAAGGACTACCTGCGCGCCCGCAAGAACGCGCGCTGACTCAGCCGGTGCGGACGCCGACGCCGATGTCCTCGGTGCCTGCCCGTGGAACGAAATCCGCGGGCAGGCAACCGATTCAGCGCAGACGGCGGCCGTCGGAGGCGCTGAAGAAGTACACGTGCTCGGGGTCGGCGATCAGCTGCAGGCGCTCGCCCTTGGTCGGCGGGGTGCGCCAATCCACCCGCGCCACAATCGTTTCCCCGGCCTGCCCGCTCGCGCCGGTGGACAGCGCGCGCCCGTAGACGTAGGCGTCGGAGCCGAGCTCCTCCACCACGTCGACCTCCATCTGCAGGCCGCCATCGCCGACCTCGAGGTGTTCGGGCCGGATACCGAGCACGACCGAGCTCTCGCCCGTGTCGACCACCGCGCGCGGCACCCGCACCGGGTAGCCGCCGATGGTGACCGCACCGTCGGCGACCGGCAGCGTGAACAGGTTCATCGCCGGGGAACCCATGAACCCGGCGACGAACACATTGGCCGGGTCACGGTAGAGATCGCGCGGCGACGCGCACTGCTGCAGCAGGCCGTCCTTGAGCACCGCGACCCGGTCGCCCATCGTCATCGCCTCGACCTGATCGTGGGTGACGTAGACCGTGGTCGTGCCGAGACGCCGTTGCAGCTGCGCGATCTGGGTACGGGTCTGCACGCGCAGCTTGGCATCGAGGTTCGACAGCGGCTCGTCCATCAGGAACACCTGCGGCTGACGCACGATCGCCCGGCCCATCGCCACCCGCTGACGCTGACCGCCCGAGAGCGCCTTGGGCTTGCGGTCGAGGTAGTCCTCGAGGTCGAGCAGCTTGGCGGCCTCGAGCACCCGCTGGGAGCGCTCGTCCTTGGACACCTTGGCCAGCTTGAGCGCGAAGCCCATGTTCTCCGCGACCGACATGTGCGGGTAGAGCGCGTAGTTCTGGAACACCATCGCGATGTCGCGATCCTTGGGTTCGGCGTCGGTCACGTCGTTCTCACCGATCAGGATGCGTCCGCCGTTGACCTCCTCGAGCCCGGCCAGCATCCGCAGCGAGGTGGATTTGCCGCAACCCGAGGGTCCGACCAGGACCAGGAACTCGCCGTCGGCGATCTCGAGGTCGAGCGCGTCGACGGCGGGTTTGCTCGCACCGGCGTAGAGCCTGGTGGCGCGATCGAAGGTCACGGTAGCCATGCGTAGATCAACTTCCCATCCCGGCAGGAACGTGCCGGACGATCCGAGAACAGGGTCGCCAGGGATCGTAGCGGCGGTACGGAACACCCGTGCGATTCCGGGTAGCCTCGATCGCGGAGCCCACCGAGTACACAGGAGCGCGGAATGAGTCGTCCAGTTCGTATCGGAGTCCAGCTTCAGCCCCAGCACGCCCCCGACTACGGGTTGATCCGTGACGCGGTGCTGCGGGCCGAGGACGCGGGTGTCGACATCGTCTTCAACTGGGACCATTTCTATCCGCTCTCCGGCGATCCGGCGGGCGCGCACTTCGAGTGCTGGACCATGCTCGGCGCCTGGGCCGAACAGACCGAGCGGGTCGAGTTCGGCGCGCTGGTCACCGGCGGCGGCTACCGCAATCCCGATCTGCTCGCCGACATGGCCCGCACGGTCGACCACATCAGCGGCGGCAGGCTCATCCTCGGCATCGGCGCGGGCTGGTTCGAACGCGACTACGACGAGTACGGCTACGAGTTCGGCACCCCAGGCAGCAGGCTGAAGCTGTTGAAGGAGAGCCTGGCCCGGATCTCGACCAGGCTCGGCACGCTGAATCCGCCGCCGACCCGGCACATCCCGATCCTGATCGGCGGTGGGGGCGAGCGCAAGACCCTGCGGCTGGTCGCCGAGTACGCCGACATCTGGCACTCCTTCGCCGACGTGACGACCTTCGCGCACAAGAACAAGGTCCTCGCCGAGCACGCGGCCGCCGCGGGCACCGACGAATCCAGGATCGAGCGCTCGGTGGCCTGGCCGGGGCGCAACGACGCCGAGGCATTGCACGCGGCGGGGGTCAGTCTGTTCACGGTCGGCGTCTCCGGCCCCGATTACGACCTCACCACCCTGCGTCAGGCGCTCGAATGGCGTGACGAAGTGAACCCTGAGTCACTCGAAGGTCTCGCCTGAGCAGGTGATTCGCGCCGACGCCTGGCGCGCGTAGCCATCGGTTCGCCGGGCGGCCGCTAGGGTCTATCGGCATGTCTGGTGTGCGTGCTGTGCGAACCCGGGCGCGGATAGCCGCGCTGTTGCTCCTCGTCGGTGTCGCGGCGACGGGCTGCGGCGGCTCCGACACCGCGCGCGATCTGTGTTCCCCGCAGGGGGCGAGCGCGGCCGCGGCGGCACCGTCGAATCTCGGCGGTCCCGAAGCCGCCGGGGCCGACCGCTACACAACTGCCACCACCGAGCCGGTCGAGTCGATCGATACCGCCGGGCTCGGTCTGCTCGACCCGGGCACGCTGAGCGTCGGCACGCTCTCCGACGCCCCGCCCAGCATCTGCGTGAACGGGCAGGGTAGCTTCACCGGCTTCGACAACGAGCTGCTGCGCGCGATCGGCGAGAAACTCGGTCTGCGGGTGGAGTTCTCGGGCACCGAGTTCAGCGGGCTGCTGGCCCAGGTGGCGGGCAAGCGCTTCGATGTCGGCTCGTCCAACATCACCACCACCGATGCCCGGCGCGAGCTGGTCGGCTTCACCAACGGTTACGACTTCGGCTACTTCTCGCTGGTCGTGGCGCAGAACAGCGCGATCGAAGCCTTCGGCGACCTGAATCAGAGCTCGCGCATCGCGGTGGTGCAGGGCACCGTGCAGGACGAGTTCGTGGTGAACCAGCTGGGGCTGGACCCGGTGAAGTTCCCCGACTACAACACCGCCTACGCCAATCTGAAGTCCGGCCAGGTCGACGCCTGGGTAGCGCCCTCGGCCCAGGCCGAGGGCGCGATCTCACCGGGCGACGGCATCGTGATCTCGCAGAACACCTTCAGCCTCGACAACTTCGTCGGCTACGCCGTGGCCAAGGGCAATCAGCCGCTCATCGACGCGCTCAACTCCGGCCTCGACGCCGTGATCGCCGACGGCACCTACGCCCGTCTCTACGCCGACTGGGTGCCCCGTGAACTGCCACCCGGCTGGAAGCCCGGCTCCCGAGCCGCACCGACGCCGGAACTTCCGGACTTCGCCGCACTGGCCGCCGAACGCGGCGAGGGCGAGACCGAGCAGGTGGCGCAGAAGTCGACCCTGCAGCAGTTGAAGGACACCTTCTTCGACTGGTCGTTGTACGCCAAGGCCATTCCCGACCTGATCAAGACCGGTCTGCCGAACACCCTGATCCTGGCGGTGGTTTCGGGTGTGCTCGGCACCATCATCGGCATGGTGCTCGCGGTGATGGGCATCTCGCGCTCGCGCTGGCTGCGCTGGCCCGCCCGGATCTACACCGACATCTTCCGCGGCCTGCCCGCAGTGGTGATCATCCTGCTGATCGGGCTCGGCATCGGTCCGGTGGTCCGCAACATCACCGGCGGCAACCCGTACTGGCTCGGTGCGGTGGCGCTGGCGCTGCTCGCCTCGGCCTATATCGGCGAGATCTTCCGCTCCGGCATCCAGTCGGTGGAGCCCGGCCAGCTCGAGGCCGCGCGGGCCATCGGGTTCGGATATCGCCAGGCGATGACCCTGGTGGTGATCCCGCAGGGCGTGCGCCGGGTGCTGCCCGCGCTGATGAACCAGTTCATCGCGCTGATCAAGGACTCCTCGCTGATCTACTTCCTCGGCCTGCTCGCCTCCCAGCGCGAGCTGTTCGCCGTCGGCCGCGATCTCAATGCCCAGACCGGCAATCTGTCGCCGCTGGTCGCCGCGGGTCTGATGTATCTGGTGCTGACCATCCCGCTCACCCACCTGGTGAACTACATCGACCGGCGGATGCGCACCGGCAAACCGGCACCCGCCGCCCCCATCGACCCGGTCGAGTCGGCCACTATCTCGGAAGGTCGCTGATGAGCGCATCTCTCACCGGTACGGGACTGAATCTGACCCTCGGTAACAACCACATCCTGCGCGGGGTCGACATCCACGTCGACGCCGGACACGCCACCACCGTCATCGGCCCGTCCGGCTCGGGCAAATCGACGCTGCTGCGCGTGCTCAACCGCCTGCACGAACCCGATTCCGGTGACATCCTGCTCGACGGCGCATCCGTGCTGCGCGACAGTCCCGACCGGTTGCGCCAGCGCATCGGGATGGTCTTCCAGCAGTTCAACCTGTTCCCGCACAAGACCGTCGCCGACAACATCGCGCTCGGACCACGCAAGCTGCGCGGCCTGTCCGGCGAGGAAGCCCGCGCGCTCGCGCTCGAACAGCTCGAGATCGTCGGTCTCGCGAACAAGGCCGATGCCCGGCCCGCCTCGCTGTCGGGCGGTCAGCAGCAGCGGGTCGCCATCGCCCGCGCCCTGGCCATGAAGCCGGAGCTGATGTTCTTCGACGAGGCCACCTCGGCGCTGGACCCGGAACTGGTCAAGGGTGTGCTCGCGCTGATGGCCGAACTCGCCGCGGGCGGGATGACGATGATCGTGGTGACCCACGAGATGGGCTTCGCCCGCAGCGTCTCCGACAGCGTGGTGTTCATGGATCAGGGGGTCGTCGTGGAGACCGGCACCCCAGACGAGCTGTTCGACGACGCGAGAACCCCGCGTCTGCGCCGCTTCCTCGACCAGGTCCTCTGACCAGGGCGGACAGGGTCACGGTTACTCATGCGCATCTGTTAATGTCGGAAGTGCTCAGCTCCACTTCGACCAAAGGAGAGCGATGACCACCGCACACGTTGAACATCCCGAGCACACCCACGCCCATGGCCCCACGTGCGGCCATGTCGCGGTCCCGCACGAGGACCACGTCGACTACGTCCACGACGGCCACCTGCATCGCGCCCACGACGGCCACTTCGACGAGTGCGAGACCTCGGCGCACGTCGAGCACGCCGCCCACAACCACACCCACGGCCCCGGCTGCGGCCATGTCGCCGTCCCGCACGGTGACCACGTCGACTACATCCACGACGGCCACCGCCACGCGGCCCACAACGATCACTACGACGACCACTGACCTACCCGGCGGCGCGTCCCGGTTCGAACTCCCCGCGAAGGTGCGACTCGAGCGCGCCGGCATGACGCTCGAGTAGCGGGATCGTCGGCATGGTCCCGGCAGCCTCGAATCGGGTCACCGCGGGATGACGCGGCCCGGCGCGAGTCGCCAACTCCGACTGAGTGAGTCCGCCGCGATGTGCGCTTGTGCGATACCGCTCTCGACCTGCGCCGAGTAGGTGAATCAGTCGCTGACGGTGGCGAAGGCCGACCAGAGCAAGGGTGAGTTCTCCGGGATGGGGGAGTCGCGCCAAGCGGCGAGGCGGGTGCGTTGCCAGGCCAGGAGGGTGGGGACGGGGGTGGGGGAATCGTGGGCGGTGTCGACCGCGCAGATGGCGGCTTGGAGGGGAAGGGTTGTGGTGGGGGTGAGGGTGTGGAAGGCGTGGTCGGTGGGGAGGGACCAGCGGGTGGCGGTGACGAGCTCGGCGCCTGCCGAGAGGGCCGCGGTGGTGAGGCCGAGGGCTTCGGTGAAGCGCAGGTCGCCGCCGCTTTCGCAGGCGATGAGGGCCACGCGGCTCGGCATCGGCCACAGTTCGCGGCCGGGCACCGGGGTCGAGTCGAGGGTATAGGTGCCCAGCAGCAGGTCTTTGGCCGAGAGCGGTCGGTGGGTGCGGTTCGACGCGGCGAATCCGCGGGCCTCGGCGGTGCAGCACAGGTGCAGTTCCGCGTGTTCGCTTTCACCGGATTCCGGCGCGGGCGCGGTGACGTGGCCGACGTAGACCAGTCGGCTCGCCCCGGCTCGCAGGGCTGCCGACAGCCAGGTTCGATCGATGTCGGTGCGCCGCAACAGCTCGACCGGATCGGCGACGGCGGGAAGTAGCCGGTCGTAGCGGCTGAAATGGTGGGCGACAGGCATGTCCGCGTTCGGCCTGCCGAGTACCGAGCCGAGTTCGGAATCGGCGCGAAACCCTGGTACGCGCGGATCCAGCACCGCCACCACCGGCAAGTCCTTGGTGTCGTTCCAGCGGTGCGCGATACGCTCCGGCGCCCGCACCACCGACACCGGCGCGAGCAGGCTGACATCGGCGATATCGATCAGCCGGACATCGGGATCGGGCGCGATGATCTCCCACGGCACCTGCGCCAATCGAGGGGACGGCTGAATTCGCAGGTGCGGCCGGATGCCTCGCTGCGACAGCTCGTAGAGCTGTACGGCCAGCCCATAGGGCAACAGTGTTCGCGACAGTGCTTGTGCGAGTGCGACTTCCGCGACCGGATCAACGAGGGCGCCTTCGGTCAGCACTCGTCGCAGATCATCGGGCCGCGCCGGATCGGGCACCGCGTCCGCCAGCCGGCGCAGCACCACGCGGACCTGATCACGCGGCAGCACCGCTACCCCGCGCGCCGCGGTTTCGCCCACCCATCGCCAGGACACGTACACGTCTCCCGCATCGGCCATCCGGATGAGCGCGGTCGGCGTCGCGCCGGTGTACTCGGGCGCCGTGGACGGCCGGATGCTCATAGGGTGATCACCCGCTCGTCGCGAACCCGCCGACCGTAGCGCTCTTCGGCATGGGTGATAAAGGTGGACAACACTATTCGGCCGCTCGAGACCAGGCGGGGCGGCGGTGCGACGGGGACTCCGGCCGCGGCGGCGACATCGGCGAGGGCGTTGCCGAGTTGCAGTGCCGGTGTGGTGGGGCGTTCGACGACGGTAGGGTCGATCAGCTGGAACTCGAGAGTGGGCGCCGCGGTGTCGCGGAAAGCGGCGAGGTCCAGAGTGGTTCCCGCGCACTGGCTGTCGATCAGATCGGCGACCAGCTCGCCATCGCCGGACAGGGCCGCGCAGTGGAACGCGAGGCGCATGGCCGGTTCGGCGACGGCGCGGTGCCAGTGTTCACGCTGGTTGCCGTTGGGCAGGGTGTGGCGCACCGCGTCGATGGCCAGCGCGGCGGGCACGGCGAGATCGACGGCGCGGGCGAGCAGCTCCGGGTCGGGTTGGGGCGCTTGCTCGATCGCGGTGCGCAGGAGTTCGGCGTGCCAGTAGTCGAGCTGGGCGCAGTGCATGCCGAGACCGTGCGCGGAATACACCGCGAACGATGCGGCGAGCAGTTCCTCCCCCCGCGTGAGATCGCCTTCGGCACAGGCCACCGTGGCCAGTCGCAGGCGGACGTCGGCGGCATCCAGCACGGCGCCGGTCGCATCGAAGTAGTCCAGGGCCTGCTGATAAGACGACCGCGCGGTGGCCAGTTCGCCTCTTCCCTCGGCGAGGAAGCCGGCCGTCTTGGCGCCGATCGCGGACCGGTGGCCCAACCCCGCGCGGTCGAAGAACTGCCGGCCGGCGCGCAACGGCTCCTCGGCCTCGTCGTAGTGCCCCGCCCGGACCAGCATGATGGCCAGGTTCTGCCGCGTCTCGGCGACCGCCGCCTCCTCGCCCGCCGCGACGAACGCCGCCAACCCCTGCCGCGCGAAGTCGAGCGCCAACTCGTGTCGGCCGATCTCGAACGAGCTCGCCGCCAGATTCACCAACGGGTGACCCACCAGCTCGGGCGCGAAACGCTCGGTCACCCCGAGTGATTCGGTCGCCAGCTCGGCCGCCCTCGCCCACTGCTGGCGATGCAGCGCCACCGCTGTCAGCGACAGCAGACAGGCGACCCGGAGGAAACCCTGATCGGCGTCGTCGGCAAGTTGCTCACGCGCCTGCTCGAGTGCCTCCTGCGCCGCATCCAACTCACCCAGGTGCTGCAACGCCTGCGACAGATTGACCAGCGCCGCGGGCCGCTGATGAGCCGCGTCGTCGGGCAGCTCCGCCAGAGCGGCGCGGAACAACGACACCGACCGCCGGTGCTCACCGAGCTCATCGGCCATACTCGCCGCATTGATCAGCGCCGCACTACGCAATCGCGGCGACGCCCCCTCGGCCGCGCGCTCGAAGAGCTCGAGCGCCGCCGCCACCTCGCCGCGCTGATACGCCGCGTATCCCGCGGTGAGCTGCGCGTCGTCCTGGTCGGATCTACTCCCGGTGGCTGCCATTCAACTGCTCCCGATCGGTGGGGACACGGTGTGTGGACGATTGTGCACGGTCGGCGCGGGCCTGATCCGCAACCGCGCGCCTGCGAGAGGCACGCCACCACTTGACTGTGCCCCGGCGCCGACGCGCCCGACGGGTACACCTGCACGGCAGGGCGAACGGCCTGACACCGGTGCGCGACGAAACCGGCAAGGGCACTGAAGTTGCGCCCGGCGGGCCGATCGACAGCAGCCATCAGAAGTCCTGATCCCCACCCGCGGCCGATGCTTCGGCGGTCAGTAGTGGGTCGTCTGCGTTTCCGGCAAGCCGTCGCCGGACGTGGGCGCGGATTCGCGCCCGCATCGGCGATTCGTCGCCCTGCGTGCTCTCCGGACCTACTCCTGGCACGAAAATGGTTACTGCGCAGCCTGTTTCGGAATCCGTGGGAATCTGTACCGTCCCGATCCAAGCGTCCCCGTGCAGCTGAAGCGGGGCCGTGTAGTACTCGAATCCACCGCCGGAATCCGACTCTCGCGGGGCGGTGACCCGGGCATGCGGCCACAGGTGTTCGGGAACCCCGCGCGTACAGTCCGGCGCCGCGACCACGCTCACCTGGACTGTCGACACGCCTCCCGCACGAGTCACCTGCCACGACACCGCCTGCTCGCTCGCGTCGACGATGCCGGGCGGGCACCGCCGCCAATCCCAGCCCCCGCTGCCCCGCGCGAGCACCAGCCCGCCGCGTGTCGCCTCCACGCCACCCGCTGCCAGCGCGTAATCCTGAGCGCGAGCACGCTGTTCGCTCGCGGGCCGCTGCGCCGCCGCGCCGCCGCGCAGCCGGCCCGGCCCGTCCTGAGTACCGGAATCGGCCCGGCCATCGCGGTCGCGGCCGGCGCCGGGCTGCCGAGCTCCGGACTCGATCGTCCCCCCTTGTTGCTCGCTGTCGCTCGACGCCGGTGGATCGCCGAGCGCCATCTCGCACGCCTCGGTCAGGGCGGCGATCTCATCGGCCACCAGCTGGGCATCGAGGGCGGGAACCGCGTCGAGGGTCGAGGCGGGCCACCATCGAGTTACCCAGTGGGCGTAAGCGAGTCGGCGCAGAGCGGTCGCGAGTTCGGGGCGGGCGGGGGCAGCTGTGAGTTCCTGGGGATGATTGTCGGCCACGGCGAGAGCGACGGGTTCGCCGTAGACAGCCCACAGCCAGTCCTGCGCCGACTCCCGGTCGTCGAGGACAGCAGCGGGGAGGAGCTGGTCGGCGAGCAAGCTCCAACTCAGGTGTCCGCCTGCGACTTCCAGCACGAGAACATCGAGCCCGGGCCCTTCCTCGGTGACCAGCGGCGCGCCTGCGGGGGCCAGCGTCAGCAAGTCGGGAGCCGCGCGGCGGAGGCGAACGGTCGTCATCAGCTGGCCCTCGCTTCCGGAACGGCCACCGGCTCAGCAGTGAGCGCCTGCCGCACCCGCGTCCGATGATCCAAGATCACCGACCGCGCCACGCCATCGAGCAGATCCCACAACTCCCCGGCCTCGTACACCGGCAGATCCCGCACATCCCGCCCGTGTAGCCGCACCCACAGCCGCCGCAGATACGGCCGCCACGGACGACGCAAATCCTCGGCAACCACAGCAAGTGGCCCACTCGAACCATCCGCCGCATGCACCGCATACCGCCGTGCCTGCAGTACGTATCCTTCCCGCCGCCACCGCCCGTTGACAACCTCATGCGCCCGCGACCCGTCACCTCGGCTCTTCATGTCAGCCTTGCCGACGACGTAGCCACCTGCCCGGTTGCCTGCCGAGGCATTCACGCCGCTACCCATCCCGTCGGCCGCGCTTGCCGGCTGACTCGATCCAAGGGGATCGAGTCGACCCCTTTCGACGGCGACACTCTCGGTGCGCGTGCCGGACGCACCAAGCGCGGTGCCACCCGCCGCTGAGTTCCCCATCGGCGAGAGACCCAGCGCCAGTTCACAACCCGTGGCAGCGGCGACGCGCAGCGATTCATCCAGCAACCCCCACGGCGAGCAACTGCGGGAGATCTCCGTGGTCACGAGGTCCGGGATCTCGGGCAGGTCGACTCGGTCGATGCTGCCCTGGAGGACGGTGAAGACGCGTTCGTAGATGGTGCGGTCGAGGGGGAGGGCGAGGTTGGCGGTGGAGGCGGTGGCGCCGAGGGATGGGCAGACCGGCACGGGGTGGGCGGTGAGGCCGAGGTCGTCGGCGCCGTGGGCGGGCTGGGGGTTCCAGAGGGCGATGCCGCGGTGGGTGCCTACGTGGTCGCGGATGAGGTCGTCGAGCAGGGGGCCTGCGTCGGCGGGGTCGCCGTCGCGGGCGAAGGTGCAGGCGTCGAGGAGCTCGGTCAGCTCGGCGGACCGGTCGCGCGGCCCATACCCGGCGAGTGGTCGTCGGCGCCAGGCCAGGTCGAGGAGCACGTTCAGCTCGGTAGCTCGCTGTTGTTCGGTGACATGGCTTTTCAGCGCCGCGGTGGTGCGCCCCCCGGTGCTCTCGTGGATCTCCCGCAGGGTCGCCTCGGCTGTCGCCCGCCCGCGGTCCCCCTCGGGCGCGCCGTGCACCGTCGCCAGTTCGAAGCAGCGCTGGAAGTACAGGTCCTGGGCGTTGCCCTCGGTGATCCGCAGGGCCCGCCGCACCTGTTTGAGCACGGTGAACCAGGCCGCGCAGTCACGAAGTACGTCGGCGCGCGCGTGTACGAGCGCGGTGAGCAGGGTGACGCCGTCGGCGTCGAGGACGGTCGCGGCGCACGCCGGATGCTGCATCGGCCGGATCACCAGTGGATCCACGATGAGCTTCACCGTGCGCCGCAGCGGCCCGCCGTGCGGCCCGCTCAGTGCGTCGACCCCGTCGAGCCCGCGCCATACCTCGTCGAGCACCATGGCGCGAGATCTTCGCATTCGACCAGGTTAGCTGTATCCATTGCGGCTGGCGCCGCGGTTCTCGGCCCTGTGACCACCGACCAAAGTTGGGATCGGTAGGGCGCCGAGGATTCCTACCTTTCTCTCAACGGGTCACCGGCCCGGCTCACCTCGAGAGAAACGGAACCACCATGAACAGCAAGCTGATCGCCGCCCTCGCCGCCACCGCCACCGCGCTGATGGTCACCGCCTGCGGCGACTCCGGCAGCACCACCAGCCCGAGCAGCCCGCCCTCCCCGGGCAGCGCGGCCCAGGCCGCGGGGAACTCCACCGCCAGCGTCGACGGCAAGGAATTCGACGCGAAGTTCGAAACCACCTGTGCCGAACAGGGCGGCATCCTGGCCCTCGCGCTCACCGACACGGCCAACGCCACCTACGGCACCCTCTCGGTCAGCGCGTCCCTCCAGGGGGACACCGTGCAGGCGGTCGCCTTCGCGGGCAGCCAGGGCGGGGCGAACGGTCTGCCCTACGCGGTCGGCTACGGCAACGGCGCGCCCGGCGGCTCGGCCGAGCTCGCCAAGGACGGCAACACCTACCGGATCACCGGCGAGGGCGTGAGCGCGCCCGACTCGACCAACCCGCTGGCCGGACCGTCGACGGTGAAGTTCGACGTCACCTTCGCCTGCTCGACCATCGTCGGCGCCTGACCCGTCGCGACCCGGTCGCACTCATTCGAGGAGACATCATGAAATCCAAGATCCGCGCGGCCGCGGTCGCCTTCGGGGTCCTGTCCATCGGCTACTACCTCTACTACGGCCTCACCTACACACCCGACGAGTTCACCGGCGGCATGCTCGGCTGGGTCGGTCCGCAGATGGCGCTGCCGATCCTCGCGCTCACCATCGTCACGATCGTGTTCGCCTGCACCGGCGACGGCATCATCGAGGCCTTCACCGGTCGCAACAGCGGTGAGTTCCGCGCCGGCGAGCTCGGCATCGGCACCATCACCGCCTTCCGTCAGACCGGGGTCTCGGTCAATGACCAGCCACAGGTCAGGATCGATTTCCGGGTGGAGGGAGCTGACGGAAAGGTCTTCGATTCCCAGGCCACGATGATCGTGCCGCTCACCGAGCTGGCGCTGCTGCAACCCGGCGTGGTGCTGCCGGTGCGATATCTGCCGGGCCGCACCGACAAGGTGGAAGTGGATCGCTCCGGTGACGCGGGCGCCGCGCAGCGGGCGATGAACGAGTCGCTCATCCGCAAGGGCATCACCACCCGCGGCAAGCTCGACATCGCCGAACGCGGCCTGTGCGCGCAGGCGGTGGTGCGCAGTCTCGACGTGTCGGGCCGCATCCGCGGCGGCTATACCGAGGTAACCCTCGGTCTGGTGGTGACCCGCCCCGACGCCAGCACCTTCCAGACTCGCGTCGGCAAGTACCTGCCGCCCTCGGCGATCGGACACGTCCAGATCGGCCGCGTCATCCAGGTGCGCTACCTACCCGGCAACGAGCAGGAGGTGGTGATCGCGCTGCCGGTCAACGCGGGCTGACGACACCGTGTCCACTCGCGAGTGCTGTGCCCCCTGGCACAGCACTCGCCGAGTTTTGGTCGGGCGTTCATCTTCGCGTTCCCGGTGGCTTTCCTGGGCTGCCTACCGTGCCCGGAGTCCGACCTACCCAGGAGTCACTGTGAGCCCGAAACCGCTCGCCCTGTTCATCAAGCATGACGGTCAGTCGGCACGCGCCGCCCTGACCTGTGAGTACAAGTGCGGCAACGCCTGCTTCCACGAGGTGCCCAACACCTCCGACGGTGCCTACTTCGGCGACATCGTCGCTGGTCTCAACCGCCGAGGACTGATCAAGGGCGGTGCGGCCGTGGTGCTCGGCGTCGGTGCGGTGAGCGTGCTGGCCGCCTGCGGCGACGACAGCTCCGACACCGGCTCGACTCCCACCGGCTCGGCCGGCACCGGCACGGCCGGCACCGGCACCGGCACCGGTTTCACCGCCGTCGCGCCCAACACCGAAGACGCGCTGGTCATCCCGGAAGGCTACGAGCAGTCGGTGGTCATCCGGTGGGGCGACGCGGTGCTCGAAGGCGCGCCCGCGTTCGACTTCGACGCCCAGACCGCGGCCGCCGCCGCCCAGCAGTTCGGCTTCAACTGCGACTTCGCCGGCCTGCTGCCGATCGAGGGTCAGGCCGACAAGTTCCTGCTGGTCGTGAGCCACGAGTACACCACCGAGCCGATGATGTTCCGCGGCTACGACTCCGCAGCGCCGACCCGCGAGCAGTTCGAGATCGCGCTGGCCGGGCACGGTCTCAGCGTCGTCGAGGTGCACGGGAAGTCGGACTCGGGTGAGCTGAAGCCCGCGTTCGGCAAGTACAACCGCCGTCTCACTGCCACCTCGGAGTTCGAAGTCAAGGGTCCGGCCGCGGGTAGTGACCTGCTCAGGACCACGGCCGACCCGACCGGCACCAAGGTGCTCGGCACCCTCAACAATTGCGCAGGCGGTGTGACTCCCTGGGGCACAGTGCTTTCCGGCGAAGAGAACTTCAACCAGTACTTCGCGAACGCGGAAACCGTCACCGATCCCGCGGGGGCCGCGCGGCTGAAGCGCTACGGCATCCCGACCGGCGCCTCCGAGCGCAAGTGGGAGACCTTCGACCCCCGCTTCGACGTGGCGGCCGAACCCAACGAGGTCAACCGATTCGGCTACATCGTCGAGCTCAACCCGTGGGACGCCACCTCCGTTCCGGTCAAGCACACCTCGCTCGGACGGTTCAAGCACGAGGCCGCCACCATCTACGTGGCCGGTGACGGCAGTGTCATCGCCTACAGCGGTGACGACGAGCGCTTCGACTACATGTACAAGTTCGTCTCCACCAAGAAGGTGCAGCCGGGCATGGGCGCGGCGAGCATGCGCCACAACATGACCATCCTCGACGAGGGCACGCTCTACGTCGCCAAGCTCACCGGTGACCACGCCGACGAGATCGACGGCTCCGGCAAGGTCCCCGATGGCGGCTTCACCGGCAAGGGCCAGTGGATTCCGCTGCTCGAGACCGGTGCCGACGGCAAGGGCAAGTCGTTGGTCGATGGCATGTCCGCCGAAGAAGTCGCCGTGTTCACCCGCCTGGCCGGTGACAAGGTGGGCGCCACCAAGATGGACCGCCCGGAGGACTTCGAGGCCAACCCGAAGACCGGCAAGGTCTATGTCGCGCTGACCAACAACACCAACCGCGGCAAGGACGACTACCCGCGCGCCGACGAGGCCAATCCGCGCAATCTGAACAAGAACGGCCAGGTCCTCGAGATCGCCGACGACCACACCGGCACCGACTTCACCTGGACGCTGCTGCTGGTCTGCGGCGACCCCGCCGCCGCCGACACCTACTTCGGCGGCTTCGACAAGTCGAAGGTCAGCCCGATCTCCTGCCCCGACAACCTGGCCTTCGACCCGCACGGCAACCTGTGGGTCTCCACCGACGGCAACGCCCTGAAGTCCAATGACGGACTGTTCTCGGTGATTCTCGACGGCCCCGACCGCGGGGAGACCAAGCAGTTCCTCACCGTGCCCCGCGGCGCCGAGACCTGTGGTCCGATCGTCACCGAGAAGCATGTCATCGTCTGTGTCCAGCACCCCGGCGAGTCCGACGACGCCACCGTCGACAAACCCCTGTCGAACTGGCCTGACGGTGGCTCCGCCCAACCTCGGCCCTCGGTCGCGGTCGTCTGGAAGAAGAACGGCGGTCGCATCGGCGTGTAGCCGACCACCGATCTGCCGAGGAAACCGGTACTCGACTGGGCGAGTACCGGTTTTCTCGTTGTCGCCCTAGCTACTGCCGAACAGCCCGGACATGTTGGCGAAACGCGCGAAATCACCCTGGGCGCCGCTGTAGACGTTGACGTCGGTGGCGCCGCCGATCCCGGGGACGCTGCCGCGGTCGGTGGTCTGCCAGAAGGTCCAGTGCGGCCAGCCGCCGGGGACTTCGGGGTGCTCACCGCCGCTGTAGTCGGCGATCCAGAGCGGGTGGTGGGTGAAGGCGTTGGTGTCGGCCATCGCCGTCTGCCAGAAATGGGGATAGGTGTAGATGATCGCCGTTCGGCCGGTGAGGGCCCGCACGGTGTTGAGGTAGCGGTGCGTCCAGTCGATCAGCTCCGGCGGGGCCAGCCCGCCGGACACCTCGAGGTCCAGGACCGGCGGCAGATCCAGCGGGCCGTTCTGGCCGAGGACGGTCGCCGCGTACATCGCCGCCTGCGGTTCGGGTGGAAGTTCGGGGCGCGCGTAATGATAGGTGCCGCGTGCCACGCCCGCGGTGCGCATCAGGACGCTGTCGGTGACGAAGTACGGATTGACGTAGTGCAGCCCCTCGGTGGCCTTCACCATCGCGAATTGATGACCGGCCGCGCGCACGGCGTGCCAGTCGATCATCTGTCCGTCCACGTGCTGCCAGGATGACACGTCCGGCCCGCTCGGCGTGCCCTGCGCGGTGACGGGCACGAAGGCCCCCACCGCGACCAGCGACAACGCGGTGCACCCGCGGCGAACAGTCGAACTCCAGCGGTCGGTGTCCATGGCGCTCGACCGTAGTCAGTCGATGCCCCTGTGGCCAGTGGTGTCGATGGGGTGTCCGCGAATAGTTGTCCAACCGAAAGCCATCGGTGGCTGCCCGTACTTTGGTGCCCACACCGGTGGACGGGAGTGGTGGGTGATGGCGCGCAAGCGTGAGGTGCGGTCCACCACGGTCACGACCATGCGTTTGTCGTCGACGCGGTGAGGACTGTCCAGAAGGGTGCCGGTCATGAACTCGAAGGCCGCGGCGGCTGGACGGCCATCGCCTGCGCGAGTTCGTCAGCGGTGGCGGTTTCGCCACGCTTCGTGGTCATGTGTATGACCAGATTCTCGTGTGGCAACCATCCATCAGCCGAGCCAGTCCAGGACCGAGGCGGCGGTCCAGGACTGCTGCATGCTGCCGAGGGGGGCGCCGGTGAAGGGTTCGTAGTATTCGGCGAAGCTGCCGTCGCTGGCTTGGCGCAGGCCCTCGGCGCGCAGCATGTAGGAGCGTTCGGCCCAGCCGCGGCGGGCGAAGGCCCAGGAGAACAGCCAGCTCATCACGGGCCAGACGGGGCCTCGCCAGTATTCGCGGGGGCGGAAGTCGCCGGAGACGGGGGAGGTCGACGGGGGGAGGGCGTAGCGCAGGTCGGGGTGGCCGCAGAAGCGCGGGCCCTCGAAGGTGTTGAGCAGGGCGCGTTCGGCGTGGCGGGGCAGGCCGCCCGAGATCAGTGGGGCGAACATGGCCAGGGTCTCGGTGCTGATCCAGCGTTGCAGACGTACGTCGTAATCGCGTGCGGCGCCGGTGCGTTCGTCGGCGGTGGCGACGACGCCCTGGCGGAACCGTTCGGCCCAGGTGTGCAGTTCGCGCACATCGGAGTGCGGTTGCTTGTACTCCTCGCCGATATTGGCGAGCACATCACAGGCCAGTGCGAAGATCGCCGAGACGAACACGTCCTCGACGGCGAAGCTCATCGCCGAGGTGAGCTGGAAGTCGTCGTAGTTCGCGCGCCGCATCTGCTCGACCAGCCACAGGTAGCGGTCGTATTCGCGGTCGCTCGGGCGCTGGGTCGGGTCGGAGATGACGGCGGTGTCGGCGCGACGGTAGGGCGGCAGGTCGGCGCCGGGCACCACATTGGCGTAGGCGCGGTCCCAGCGCGGCGAGTTGTCCATGCCGGATTCCCAGCCGTGATAAAGCGTGATCCGACCGGTCTCCTTGGGGTCGCGGGCATGGGCGAGCCAGCGGTGCCAGCGCACCAGACCCGGCCAGCGGCGGTTCAGGAATTCCTCGGCGACGGCCCGGGTCGAGCGGCCGTGCCTGCGGGAATGGTCGAGGATGCGCTGCACGGCGATCGCGTGCACCGGTGGCTGGGTGATCCCGGAGGTGTCGGGGCCGTCGGGCGCGTTCGCCGCCAGCTTGCGACATTCCCAGCGCGCGGGCCCGGGGAAATAGCCGTCGACGCCGTTGGCGAAGACGATGTGCGGGATCATCCCGTTCTTCCACTGCGCCGAGAGCAGCGTGTCGAGTTCGACGACGGCCCGCTCCACACTCAGCGGCGCCAGCCCCACCGCGACGAACGCCGCGTCCCAGCTCCACATGTGTGGATAGAGCCGGGGCGCGGCGCTGGTCATCGTACCCAGGTCGTTGCCGCGCAGAAGGTAGGCGGCGCGGGCCGCGAGCTGCGTCGAGGTGAAACCTGGGTCCGTCATCTCCCTATTCTGCGGCGGCACCGGCCCGGTGGCACCTCGGCTGGGCTGTGACGATCAGTACCCCTCTTGACGCGGTTCGTTCTGCGCCGCCGCGCCGACCGAGCTGAGCATGGTGGTGATGCACAGTCCGATGAGCAGGTTGATCACCGCGGTCGCGATCTTGGCGTCCATGTCGGCCACCAGAGTGAACGGCAGGATCACCGCGACGGCGGTGACCAGCAGGCAGATCCAGGTGAAGAAGGTCAGCGGGCTGGGCATGAGCGCCAGCAGCACGGTCAGCAGGGCCGTGGCCAGCAGCGCGGCGCCCGCGGCGGCGAGGGCGTAGGACGTGGTCGACACCGTGCCGTAGGCACCCGCGCCCTCGGGCGCGAGGATCGCGACGCCGAGCACGCCGCGCACCAGCATGATCGCGACGACGACGAGCAACGCCGCCACGATGGCGGTCCCGACACCACCCGCCCACAACTTGCCCATGTTGATCGACGGTTTCGGCGGCTGCCCCTGCTGCGGATACTGCGGGTTCGCTGGTCCGTAGTTGTACCGGGGATCGGTCATCCTTCGACGGTACTAGCGCATGCCGCTGATCAGCGCAAAAACGCCCCAGGAGTCGCATTCCGACCCGACTTCCGCCCGATTTGCCGGAATCCGGCACGGCCGCATGCTGGACGGTTGATCACCAGGCTCCCAGGTGAGCATCGCCCGAGAAGCGAACGCCACCACAGCCTGATGATCTTGATCGTGGCGCCCGCTAGCGTGGTGGGATGACGGTGACCAGTACTCCTGCTCCGACGGCGTTGATCACGGGGGCGAGTCGAGGGCTCGGTGCGGCGATCGCCCGGGAACTCGCCGCGACGCATGAACTGCTGCTCGGCGCCCGCACCGCCGACGCGCTCGCGCCGATCCTGGCCGAACTGCCGGGCGCCACCGGGTGGCCGGTCGCGCTCACCGACTATCCAGCCGTCGCCACGGCTGCCGAGTCGATCGGGCGACTCGATGTGCTGGTCCACAATGCGGGCATCGCCGACCTCGGCACCGTCGTCGAGTCGAGCGTCGAGCAGTGGCGGTCGACCCTCGAGGTCAATCTGATCGCGGTCGCCGAGCTGACCAGGATCCTGCTGCCCGCGCTGCGCGCCGCGAACGGGCATGTGGTGCTGATCAATTCGGGTGCCGGATTGCGGGCGAACGCGGGGTGGGCGTCATACGCGGCGAGCAAGTTCGGGCTGCGCGCCTTCGCCGACGCGCTGCGGCTCGAGGAGCCGACCCTGCGCGTGACCTCGATCTTCCCCGGACGCATCGACACCGACATGCAGCGCGCGATCGTCGCCGACGAGCGCCGCGACTATCGGCCCGAGGAGTTCCTCACCCCGGAGACGGTGGCCGGTGCCGTGCGCACCGCCGTCGACACCCCGCGCGACGGACATCCGACGGAGATCGTTTTGCGTCCTCGCTGACCAGCGTGTCCTGATTCGGTATGGTCGCGATTCGTGCGGTGTGGGGGCATCGCGCTGGTTCGCGTACGGGTGCTCGCCGATTCAGCCGCTCGACGGACGCGGTGGGTACGGTCCTGCTGTTCTTCGCACGTGCCCGCCCGCGGGCGCCTGGTCGAGTAGGGGTTCGGAAGTGGACAGACGTCGAATGCTGGCGTTGCTCGCGGCGGGTAGCGCCGTGGCGCTGACCGGATGCGCGACGGCCGGTGGTGAAGCGGTGAGCGCCGGTTCCGGGGGCGAGATCCCGCTGCCGGAACCCGTGCCGGCCCCGCCGCTGCTCCCGCCCCCGCCCGGCGGCCCGAAGACGATCATCGGCGCCGAGACCATCACGGCCCTGCCCGGCGCGGGCACCAGCATGGCGCTCACCGTCGACGACGGCGCCAGCCCGGAGGTGGTCGGCGCCTACGTGCGGTGGGCCGAGGACACCGGCGCCCGCTTCACCTTCTTCGTCACCGGCTACTACGAGTCCTGGACCATCCACCGCGACGCCCTGCGGCCACTGGTCGACTCCGGCCAGATCCAGCTCGGCAACCACACCTGGGACCACACCGCGCTCACCAAGCTCGACGCGACCGGCATCGCCGACCAGCTCGGCCGCACAAAAGACTTCCTGCACAACACCTTCGGCGTCGACGGCACCCCGTTCTACCGCCCACCCTTCGGCTACCACAACGCCGCCGTCGACCGTGTCGCCGCCGACCTCGGCTACACCGTGCCCACCATGTGGTACGGCTCGCTCTCGGACTCCGGCCTGATCACCGAGGAGTACCTGATCGAGTGCGCGCGAAAGTATTTCGCCGCCCAGGCGATCATCATCGGCCACGCCAACTTCCCACCGGTCACCCACTGCTACGGCGAACTCGTCGACATCATCCGCGAACGCAACCTGTCCCTGGTCACCCTCAACGATGTACTGCAGGTACAGGTTTGAGTCAGACCGCCCGGTCGTAGCCCGATCTGGTATAAATTCTGATAGCCGTGCGCTATGGCCTGCTCGATCGTGGCGCAGGGTGACATTGAAGTGGTCTGCACATTGAAATAACCCCGGCGATGTGACCGTAGTCAGGGATCGTTCCGGGGTCTTCGAAAACAACGGTAGGGGCGGGTGGGGGCATTGTCAAGTAACGCAACTGTGCGGTGGCGAGCCGAGGTCGTTGCCGACCTACTCAGCCACCAGCGCCTGAGTTCGTATCTCGCTGTCACGCCAGACCTCGATTCCGCCCTGGCGTTGTACGAGTGGAACTCTGACGCCTCAGCCGCCGTGTTCGCACTGATCGCGCGCACCGAAGTGCTCACCAGGAACGCGATGGATGGGGCATTGGCCCGCTGGTCGAACCGTCGACACCGGACGGCCGAATGGTTCGATCACGTCCCGCTGGACCGGCGCGGCGACGCTGATCTGGCGGAGGCACGGAGGCGGTGTTCCCGCTGCCGCACCGCCGAAGCGCACGGAAAGGTGATCGCCGAACTGTCTTTCGGATTCTGGCGGTACCTGGCGACGTCGCGCTATCACGCATCGATCTGGGTGCCGGGCCTCCACACAGCGTTTCCGCTGGGGAACCCAGACATTCGACGTAGGCGAGGGCAGGTCGAGCAGTGCCTCAAGAACCTGCACCAGGTACGCAACCGGGTCGCGCACCACGAGCCGATTCATGCCTACGACCTGCGCCAGACGGTGGACGATGCGCGTCGATTGGCCGGGTGGATCGCGCCCGACGCGGCAGCGTGGATCATGGCCCGAGAAAGGGTCACCGTCGCTTGTCGGCAGCGCGCCGAGGTTCCCCTCCGGATCAGCGGCGCCGGTGGAACAGGCGGTAGAGGTTGAGGTCGTAGCCCCAGCCGAACGCCTTGGGCGTGAACAGGCGGGGGTCGTCGGGGTTCCACGCGCGCGCCTTGACGCGGGCCCAGGTGGGGCGGCGCCAGTCGTAGGGCATACCGGCGAGGGTGCCCTGGGGTTCGGGAACCCGGGTGTCGTCGCGGTCGGTCACGGTGGCCTCCTAGGGGACGATGTTGACCATTTTTCCCGGAACCACGATCACCTTGCGCGGTGCCTGACCGTCGAGCAGCGCCACGACCTTCTCGTCGGCCAGCGCCGCGGCCTCGATGGCGGCGGGGTCGGCATCGGCGGGGACCTGGATGCGGCTGCGGACCTTGCCCTTCACCTGGATCGGGTACTCCACCGAATCCGCCACCAGCAGTGCGGGATCAGCGGTCGGGAAGGGTCCGTGGGCCAGGGATGCGGTGTGGCCCAAGCGTTCCCACAGTTCTTCGGCGATGTGGGGGGCGAGGGGGGCCAGCATCAGCACCAGCGGTTCCACGGCGGCGCGGGGTGCGGCGTCGGGGTAGTTCTTGGTGAGGTGGTTGGTCAGCTCGATCAGCTTGGCACCGGCGGTGTTGTCGCGCAGGGCGGCCAGGTCCTCGTCGACGCCGGCGATGGTGCGGTGCACCAGGCGCAGGGTCTCGTCCGAGGGCGCGGCGTCGGTGGTCTTCACCGTGCCGGTCTCCTCGTCGACCACCAGGCGCCACACGCGCTGCAGGAAGCGGTGCGCGCCGACGACATCCTTGGTGGCCCAGGGGCGGGAGGTGTCCAGCGGACCCATCGACATCTCGTAGAAGCGGAAGGTGTCGGCACCGTAGAGATCGCACATCTCGTCGGGCGAGATGGCGTTCTTCAGCGACTTGCCGATCTTGCCGTACTCCTGGGCGACCTCGATCTCGACGCCGTCGGGACCGGTCCAGAAGAACTTCGCGTCGCGTTCGACCACCTCGGCGGCGGGCACGTAGGCGCCGCGGGAATCGGTGTAGGCGTACCCCTGGACGTAGCCCTGGTTGTACAGGCGCCGGTAGGGCTCGCTGCCGGACACGTCACCCAGGTCGAAGAGCACCTTCTGCCAGAACCGCGCGTACAGCAGGTGCAGCACCGCGTGTTCCACACCGCCCACGTACAGGTCGACCCCGCCCGGATCGTTCGGGCCGTGCTCGGCCGTGCGCGGGCCCAGCCAGTACTTCTCGTTCTCCTCGGCGCAGAACGTCTCGGTGTTGGTCGGGTCGGCGTAGCGCAGCTGGTACCAGGAGCTGCCCGCCCAGTTGGGCATGACATTGGTGTCGCGGCGGTACTGCTTGGGTCCGTCGCCCAGGTCGAGTTCGACAGTGACCCAGTCGGTGGCCTTGGCCAGCGGCGGGGACGGCTCGGAGTTCGCGTCGTCGGCGTCGAAGGTGACCGGCGCGAAGTCTTCCATCTCCGGAAGTTCCACGGGCAGCATGGATTCCGGCAGCGCGTGCGCGACACCGTCGGCGTCGTAGACGATCGGGAACGGCTCGCCCCAGTAGCGCTGGCGAGCGAACAGCCAGTCGCGCAGCTTGTACTGGACGGTGCCGGTGCCGTGGCCCTCGGCCTCCAGGTGACCGATCATGGTCGCCTTGGCCTCGTCGACCGAAAGTCCGTTCAGGAAGTCGGAATTCACCAGTTCGCCGTCACCGGACCAGGCGGCTTCGGTGATGTCGCCGCCGGAGATCACCTCGACGATCGGCAGGCTCAGTGCGGTGGCGAACTCCCAGTCGCGGCCATCGTGGCCGGGGACGGCCATGATCGCACCGGTGCCGTAGCCGCTGAGTACGTAGTCGGCGATGAAGATCGGCACCTGCTTGCCGTTGGCCGGGTTGGTCGCGTAGGAGCCGAGGAAGACGCCGGTCTTCTCCTTGTTCTCCTGGCGTTCCAGATCCGTCTTGGCCGCGATCGACTCACGATAGGCGGCGACGGCTTGCGCCGGAGTGGCGGCGCCGCCGTTGGTCCAGCGGGCCTCGGTGCTGTCCGGCCAGGCGGCGGCGGTCAGCTTGTCGACCAGCTCGTGTTCGGGGGCCAGCACCACGTAGGTCGCGCCGAACAGGGTGTCGGGGCGGGTGGTGAACACCTCGATGGTCTCGTCCTCGGGTGCGTCGAAACGCACCTGCGCGCCGCGGGATCGGCCGATCCAGTTGCGCTGCATGGACTTCACGTTGTCGGGCCAGTCCAGGGTGTCCAGGTCGTCGATCAGGCGATCGGCATAGGAGGTGATCCGCATCATCCACTGCCACATGCGCTTACGGAACACCGGGAAGTTTCCGCGCTCGCTGCGGCCGTCGGCGGTGACCTCTTCGTTGGACAGCACCGTGCCCAGACCCGGGCACCAGTTGACGATCGAATCCGACTGGTACACCAGGCGATACGAGTCCAGTAGCGCGCCGCGCTCGATGGCGCTCAGCGTGTTCCAGTCACCGTCGGGAACCGGGCGCGCGCCGCTGGCGAACTGGTCTGCCAGATCCGCGATCGGCCGGGCGCGACCGGCTTCCTGGTCGTACCAGGAGTTGTAGATGCGCAGGAAGATCCACTGTGTCCACCGGTAGTACTCGGGATCGGTGGTGGCGAAGGAGCGGCGCGGATCGTGGCCCAGACCCAGGCGGTCCAGCTGACGCTGCATGGTGGCGATGTTCGATTCGGTGGTCACCCGCGGGTGCGCGCCGGTCTGTACCGCGTACTGCTCGGCGGGCAGGCCGAAGGCGTCGTAGCCCAGCGCGTGCAGGACGTTGCGGCCGTGCATGCGGTGGTAGCGGCCGAACACATCGGTGGCGATGTAGCCCAGCGGATGGCCCACGTGCAGGCCGGCACCCGAGGGGAACGGGAACATGTCCTGGATGAACAGCTTGTCGGCAGGCGTCTCGCCCGCGAGCGGGCCGACCGGGTTGGGCGCGTGGAAGGTGCCGCGCTCGGTCCAGTTCTGCTGCCAGCGCCGCTCGATCCGCCCAGCCAGCTCGGCGTTGTACCGGTGCTGAGGTACGTCACTCTCGGTAGTACGAGTGTCCTGCACGGTCCTGCCTTCTTGTTCTCGCCGATTCCCGATAACCATTCCAAACACTGTCCAACAGGGTAGAACGTCGACGCTATCGGATTTCCCATGGGCCGAGACTGCGGCCTGGGCGGCGCGTACCCGGTGCGAGCCGAGGCACGCACCGGTGTGGGGGCGGTCACCTCGGCGGGGAGCACTGATTCCGGTGTCGTCGCGGGTGCGCTAGCCTGCAGGAATGGTCGTCGTCGCTCTCCTGCTGTTCGCGCTGGCCGCGGTCGCCATCGCGACCGGCGTGCTCGGATTGATCGGCAAGCTGCCCCGCAACCGCTTCGTCGGTGTCACCACCGAAGCGGCACTGCACAGCGATGACAACTTCCGCATCGCCAACCGCATCGCCGCCCCCACCTCCGTCGGTGCCGGTTTCCTGCTCTTCGCCGGTGGTCTGGTGGCCCTGGTCGCGGGCGGTTTCGCGGCCCTCGGCGTGGCCGTGCTGGTGGCTGTCGTCGCCGTCTTCACCCTCGGCGCGGGCGCGAACGCCGCCGCCCGTACCGTCGAGCCCCTGATGCCTCCCGCTCCCGTCGGTGGCTGCGGCTCCTCCTGCGGCGGCTGCTCACTGCGCGAGACCTGCGCCCCGGCCAACTGAACCTGCCCGCGCCTACGCCGTCATGGTGGATGGGGAGTCGCCCCGGCGCGGTCTCGAGGCCATACGCGCGCACCGATGCGATCGCGCTCGACTCCCTCGCCAGGACAACTTCCCAATACCAGGGAATGCCCGCGCTCGCGTATCGCATTTTCTTCGACTCGATATCGGTCTGCGAGTTGCCGGGCGACAGCACCTCGCCGACGAGCGCGACATCGCCGGCTCGAAGATCCTGATACGCCGAGCCGAGGCCGCTCGACCAGCGCGTCGGCTCGATTCCGGCGGCCGGGTTTCGGCGATGGGGGGCGGGGGTACCAAAGGTACTGAGGGCACTCAGGGGGAGGTCGACATGGTGTTCGTAGCGGGTTTGTTGTTCGCTGTTGTCGGGGGAATCGCGTTGGGGCAGGCGCCGATGGTGGGTGTTCCGCTGTTGGTTGTCGCGGTCGCGCTGGGGTTCCTCGGGGGGCGTGAACTCGTTCGCCGCTGGTTCTCCGTTGGTCGGGCCGGAGGGTGGAAGCGGCCGACTGCTTGGCTGACGGTGTTCGGTGTCGGCGGGACATCCGTGCACGGAGACGGTGGTTCCGGCAGCGCCTCGCTCGGTGGGTCGGACAGCGGCGGGGGTGGTGACAGTAGCAGTAGCAGTGGCGGCGGAAGTGGGAGCTGAATCGACGCTTCAGCCGTCCGTTGGCGGCGGTACCGAGTGAGACAGCGGACTGTTCGCGGGGTTGAGGTAGAGCACGAGGATGCGGGTTTCGGTTGGCCCGCCGTTGCGGGCGACGTGGGCGTTCGCGGGGCCGCTCGGCTCGCGGAACACGTGGAAGCGCGGGTATTCGGCGGGCCCGCGTTCGAGGTAGGGGTGGTCGAGAACGCCCCGGGTGACCACGACGAACAGGGTGCCGTCGTGATAGTGCCACCCGCTGGTGCCACCGGGAGCGATGCGGGTGCGACGGAGCACGATGTCGTGGCCGGCCACGCGCAGACGCAGGAGAGTGCGGCTGGCGGTGCCGACCGCCGGAGCGGGGTTGGGGCGGAATTCACGGTCTCGCCACCGAGTCATACCGACATCGAACACCACCCGGCCGCCGCCGTGTGGGAACAGCTGTCCCGGCCAGGGCATCAGTCGATCTGGCGCCATGGTCCGCGCAGGTCGCGCAGAGCCGCGTGGACCGCGCGGCCTGCGGCGGGGTCGCCGACGGTGATGCGGGCGCTTCCGTCGGGGTAGGGCTTGGCGCGGATGCCTGCGCGGCGCAGGGCGGTGGCGACGCCTGGGCCGGGGAGGTAGAGGAAGTTGGCGTGACTGGCCGGGACGTCGATTCCGCAGGCGCGGAGGGTATTTCGGAGGGCTTCTCGTTCGGTGTTGATGTGGGTGACGCGGCTGTGGAGTTCGTCGTCGGCGGCGTAGGCGGCGCGGACGGCGGCGACCGCGGCGGTGCCGATGCCGAAGGGCAACTGCTGGGCGCGGATTCGTTCGATCAGCTCGCCGCGGCCGACGCAGTAGCCGATGCGCAGGCCGGCCAGACCGTACGCCTTCGAAAAGGTGCGCAGAATCAGCAGATTGGCGTGCCGGTGGAGCAGGGCGCGCAGATCGAGGCGGTCGGCGGGGGCGAGGAACTCGACGTAGGCCTCATCGAGCAGCACCGGGACCCGGCGGGGGATGGCGGCGAGGAAGGAGCGTACGGCGCCCGTGTCGAGCACCGTGCCGGTCGGGTTGTGTGGTCGGCACAGCACCATCAGCGCGGTGCGCCGGTTCACCGCGCGGCGCAGGGCCGGTAGGTCCTGGTCACCGGCGGTGTCCAGCGGCACCGGTACCAGCGACAGGCCCGCCATCTCCGCCATCAGCGGGTACCCGTCGAAGGTCGGTGTGCTGGTGACGAGTTCGCCGGTGCCCAGGGCCCGCATCACCTGCATGGCGACACCGGTGGCGCCCGCGCCGACGACCACCTCCGCCGCGCCGACCCCGAGATGTTCGGCGATCATCCGGGGCAACCGCTGGGGCAGGAACTCCGGATACCGGTTCGCCTGGCCGATCGTTTCGCTCACCGCCGTCATGATGGAAGGCAGTGGTGGAAAAGGATTCTCGCTGAGCCCGAGATCGAACAGCGCGGGGGCCGAATCGCGCACCCGCTGCGACGGAAGGGTCGGTTCGACGAGCACGCTCATCGCGCCGCCCCCCACCGGATCGCCGCCGCACCGGCGAAATCGCCCGCGTGCGCGAAGGCCGACAACAGCACCACCGAACCATTGCGCAACCTACCCGCGCGGTTCTCCACGTCGAGCGTCACCGGAATGCCCGCGGCGAACAGGTTTCCACACTGATCGAAGGTGTCGGGATGGCGCTCGGCGGGAAGTTCCAGCGCGTCGTGCCAGTTGCGCAGGAACAGCCTGTTCGGCTGATTGGTGACGAGAGTATCGATGTCGCGGCCCTTCACGCCGATGTGCTCGCACACCGCCAGTGCCACCTCGGGCACCAGCCGATTGCCCCGCGCGAACACCTTGGTGATCTTCGATTCGGTGAAACTCACACAGCCCTGGCCCTCACCGGGTTCCCAATACTTGCGCGGGCCGTTGGTGGAGAAGTCCATGTCGCCCGCGAATTCGGGATAGGTACGGCAATCGATGTCGAGGATCGGTGCCGAATCATCCTTGCGCAGCAGGCCGATCCCGCACCCGTCACCGGGAACCGGCGCCTGGGCGAGTTTGCGGATCTCGGGCTGGGTGAACACCGGCCCGGCACAGTTCTGCGCGGCGACGACCAGTGCCGTCTTCGCCGCACTGGTTGCCATGATCATCCGAGCCAGCGACATCATGTGCACGAAGGCCGCACAGCCGCCGTTGTGCACATCGAGGACGTGGGCGGGGCGCGCGCCGAGTCGTCGGGCCAGCTCGGGACCGGCCCCGAGCACCGGGTTGTCGGGCAGTTGGGTGTGGGTGATGATGATGTCGAGCTCGGCGGCCAGCCCGTCACCGTGGCGTTCGCGCAGTGCGGCGAAGGCCCGTTCGGCCATGTCGACAGCGGTCTCGTCGCGGGCGATGTGGTGGCGGCCGGTGGGCGAACGGAACATCACGTTCTTCGCCATTCGCTCGGACCGGGAGTACTGGGTGAAATAGTCGGTCGGCACGGGTTCGCCGGGCAGGTAGCTCGCGACGTCGACCAGGCTCACCTGGGGCATGGGGGAATTCACTGCATCCACTCCGGCTTGATCGCGAGACCGTGCGCCGCACGGTACTCACAGATGGCTTTGAGATTGTCGAGCTCCAGTTGGTGCCCGGCCGAGAACATCTCCCAGAAGTCACCGACCCAGACCGGCCGTTTCGGCGGAGCCGTTTCGGGATAGCCGTTCTCGTCGTAGAAGGGGTGTTTGCAGTTGACCCACAGCACCACCGAGCCGGGCTTGTCGAACACCACCTGCGCGTCGACGACCCGCATCAGGTAGATCATCCACAGGTGTTCGGACTGGTCCCAGGCACAGTGGTAGTCGACGGTCATCGCGTCAGGGTGGGCGACGGTGCGGGTGAAGCACTTGGTCTGATCGCCCAGCCGGTCGTAGGACAGCCACAGGCCCGGCTCGTCGGTTTCGGTGAAACCGCGCAGGCTGTAGGTCCATTCCTCGAGCGAGCGGGTGTCGGCCAGATACTCGTATACCTCGCGTGGCGGCGCGGCGATATAGGTCTGCACCGGGCAGTACTCGCCGAAGATCTGGTCGTGCGGATACACCGACCGCAGCATGTCCATGATGATCGGGGTGGTCGCTTCCCGGTCGGAGTTCTCGATGCGCAGCACGCCGGGTACCACCCCCTCCGGGATGTCGCTGAGTGCGGGCAGGGCGCTGGTGGTCACTGGGAGCTCCTCGCGGATTCGATGGTCGACAGGAAAGGCAGGAAAGGCGGTACTTCGTCGGGGTCGCAGACGATTTCGAGGAAGGCGGGTCCGGGGGCGGTGAAGCTGTGATGGAGCGCGTCGGCGAGCTCGGCGGGTTCGGTGACGGTGTGGGCCGGCAGCCCGGGGAACATGGCCGCGATGCCCGCTCCCAGGTGTGCGGTGTGGAAACGGTTGAAGCTGTAGCGATCTCGGTAGTAGAGCTGTTCGCGAGTCACACACATGGCATGCGCGTTGTTGTTGAACACCACGAAGGTGATGGGCAGCGCGTGTTCGACGGCGGTGTGGATCTCCATGCCGTGCATGTAGAACGCGCCGTCACCCGCGATCACGACCGTGCGGTGCCGACCATCGGTCGCGTCGTGGCGGGCGAACGCGGAACCGATACCCGCACCGAAGGCGTACCCCATCCCGCCCATGCCGAGGGCGACGACGAATCGTCCGCCCTCGGGCACCCGCAGATGATGCACGACCGCGGCGCCGGTGTTGCCCGCGTCGGCGAAGATGTCCGCGCGCGCAGGCAGCGCGGTCTGGATGGCTTCGACGACGGTGCGATACCGCAGGCCGGGGCCCGATGTCTCGGGTACCGGTAGCGGCGTCGGTGTGCTCGCCGAACTGCTCGACGGTGCCGGATCCAGCTGTCCCAGCAGCCAGGTGATGTCGGCAGCGAGATCGGTGCTCGGCGCATGGGCGGTGGGCAGATACGGCGCCAGCACGCCGAGGCTGAGCAACGTGCGGCTGGTCAGCGCCGATTCCAAACCGGCGCGGGTCGGCACCGGCAGGCGGGTGCCGACGAGCAGACAGACACTCGCCGACTCCAGTGCCGCGACCAGCTCGGGATGACCCATGCTGCCCGCGACGCCGCTGTATCCCGGACCTGTCGCGGGGTAGACATCCTTGGCGTCGGGAGCCACGCCGATGGTGGCGTCCAGCATGGACACCAGCTCGGCTAGTTCGGCACGGGCGTTGTCGCGGGCCACCTGGTCGCCCGCGATGACCACCACTGTGCCGAGCGCCCGAGCAGCGGTGAGATCATCGGCGACCCGGCGCAGCGCCGCGCGGCGCTCGTCGAGCTCGGGCGAGGCGAGGGCATCAGTCGGGACGGTGCGTTGTCTGCGCTCGGTCGGAGCGTGGGAGTTGACGCCGGGTGCGGCGCCCGAGTCGGTCGGCATCGACTGCTGCTGCACATCTTTGGGGAGGAGCAGGACCGCAGGTCCACCGCCGCGTGCCGCCGCGAGTGCTGCTGCGAGCTGAGCAGGCAGTTCGGCTGGATCGGTGATTCGCGCGCAGTAGCGACTGATCGTTGCGAACAGCGCTGCCGCATCCGGTGATTCAGCGAGTCCGCTCGAGTCCTGGAAGGCGCCAAGTCCTTCCAGGACAGTGGGCGCCTGGCCGACCAGCGCCAGTACGGGCACCCGCGACGCATACGACTCGGCCAGCCCCGCGACCAGATTCATCGCCCCGCCACCGGAGGTCGCGGCGACAACGCCGAGTCCGCCCGTGCTGCGGGCGTACCCGTCGGCCATGGTGGCGGCCGAGAACTCGTGCTTGGCGACGATCCCGGCCGGGTGTCCGCCCGCGTCGAAGATCGCGTCGTAGAGGTCCTCGATATTGGCGCCGTCGACACCGAATATCTGGGTGATCCCCAGGTCGGCGACCGCGCCCACCAGATAGTCGACCACTCTGTCCGGCATCGGTTCTCCTTCGGCGCGAGTATTCGTCGGCGATCGTGCTGACCAGCGGATATCCGGAGCACGGATCGTCGACTACACGAGGGATACGGCGTGGCTCGGGGACGGGTTCACAGGGTGGTCGAAATCCACCCCTTGTGTGTACGTATACATCTACGTATAGTGAGTTCATGCCCAACAAGACGATCTACGTGGCCGATGACGATCTACCCCTGTTCCAGCGGGCGCAGGAGCTCATCGGCGGCAACCTCTCCGGCGCCGTTGTCGCCGCGCTGCGCCGGCTCATCGAGCTGGAGGAGGGGCGTCAGGCGGGGTTCGAGGAGATCACCTTGCAGGTCGGTCGCGACGGCGTCCGGCAGGTGCGCTTCCAGGGCTCGCTACTGGGCGAATGGCGCGACGTCGGCGACGAGCGGGTGCTGCACCAGCGGGTCTATCGCAGTCGCAAGGGCAAGTTCGTGCTGCACACGCACACCGCGCTGTGGCGGGACTATCCGACCGGCGAGGCCGCCGGCGACATGAAGGACTGGAAATACTGGCGCCGGATGTTCGGCATCGGCGACCGGCCCTGGGATTGGGGCGATTACGAGTACGAGATCATCGACGAACTCGCGACGCTGAAGGGCCGCATTCCGGACAAGCTGTACCGCAAGGTCGAGGACATCACCGCGCATCCGCAGGTGGAGGAGCTCGACATCTAGCGCTGAAGACCACAACCGCACACTCACATCGTCACCGCAGCCCCCTGGGGGTTGTGTCGATGACTCATGCACATATTCGCAGAACTTAATGAGAACTGGAAGGAACGACCACCATGGTCAACGGTCATCCGGGACCCGCCATCACCGCACGCGGCCTGTGTAAATCCTATGGCGACCACACGGTCCTCGACGGCATCGACCTCGCCGTCACCGAGGGCACCGTCTTCGCCCTGCTCGGCCCGAACGGCGCGGGCAAGACCACCACCGTGCAGATCCTCACCACGCTGATCGGCGCCGACGCCGGCGAGATCACCGTCGGCGGCCACGATGTGCGCGCCGACCGAGCGAGCGTGCGGGCGCTGATCGGCGTCACCGGGCAGTTCGCGGCCGTCGACGAACTGCTGACCGGTCGCGAGAACCTGCACCTGATGGGCGACCTCGAGCACCTGCCCCGGCGCGAATCCCGCAGGCTGGCAACCGAACTGCTGGAACGCTTCGACCTGGTCGAGGCCGCCGACAAACCGGCCGGCACCTACTCCGGCGGCATGACCCGCAGGCTCGACCTCGCGATGACCCTGGTGGGCGACCCGAAGGTGATCTTCCTCGACGAGCCGACCACCGGACTCGACCCGCGCAGCCGCCGTGCCATCTGGGACATCATCCGCGGCCTGGTCGACGATCTGGGCGTCACCGTCTTCCTCACCACGCAGTACCTGGAGGAAGCCGATCGCCTGGCCGACCGCATCGCGGTGCTCGACGACGGCCGCATCGTCGCCGAAGGCACCGCGGCGGAGCTGAAACGGTTGATCCCCGGCGGGCACATCCGCATCGACTTCCGTGAGCAGGCCGCCCTGGACGCCGCACGCTACGCATTCGGCTCCGCCGCCCAGGTACTCGAGGGCGGCGACGGACTCACCCTCGCCGTTCCGGGCGACGGCGGCGTGCGTTCCTTGCGCGCGGTGCTGGATCTGCTCGATGCCGAGAACATCGAAGCGGGCGGCATTTCCGTGCACACCCCCAACCTCGACGACGTCTTCCTCACCCTCACCGGCCGTGCGACCACCACCGAGCAGGAGTCTCTGCGATGACCACCCGGACCACCCAGCGCTACGCCCTCGCCGACACGATGACGATGCTGCGGCGCAACATGATTCACGCCAAGCGGTACCCGAGCATGGTCTTCAGCATCATCATCATGCCGACCGTGCTGCTGCTGGTGTTCAACTTCGTCTTCGGTGGGGCGTTGGAGAAGTCCTCCGGCGGCAACTACATCGACTATCTGGCACCCGGCATGATGCTGCTGCTGCCCGCGTACATGACGGTATCGGTCGCGGTGTCGATCGCGACCGACGCGAGCAAGGGGATCGTGAACCGCTTTCGGGTGATGTCGATCTCGCAGTCGTCGGTGCTCACCGGGAAGGTGCTCGGCGCACTTCTCCAAGCGACCGGCGGCATCCTCGTGATGACCGGCGTCGCACTGCTGATCGGGTTCCGGCCCAACGCGAACCTCATCGAGTGGCTCGCCGCGCTGGGTCTGCTGGTGGTGGTGACCTTCTCCCTCTCCTGGCTCGCCATCGCGCTCGGCCTGATCTCACCCAATGCCGAAAGCGCCAGCAACGCACCCTTTCCGATCATCATGTTGCCGTTCCTTGGCAGCGGGCTGGTAGCCACGGAGACAATGCCGGTCGGGCTGCGCCAATTCGCCGAGTACCAACCCTTCACGCCCATCACCGAGACGCTGCGCGGACTGCTGATGGGCACCGAGATCGGCGCGAACGGCTGGATCTCGCTGGCCTGGTGCGTGGCGATCGCCGCGGGCGGCTACTTCTGGTCGATGTCGATCTTCCGCAAGCAGAACTGATCGACGACCCGGTCGAACAGCCCCGGAACCCGCCGGGGCTGTTCGCTGTCTCAGACCTGAGCGACCAGCACCGTTTTGCCCGAATCCACCGAGGTGATCTCCACGCTGCTGATCGACTCCGGCGGGGCGTCGATGGTGCGGGCCACCGTGAGTTCGGTGCCCGGCCCCGCGGGCCACTGGTCGAGTTCGATCCGCTGCTCACCCGCGGTGACGACCAGACCGTAGGTCCAGACGTAGCTGGAACCCACCTCGCTGGGTGGGTAGCGGCAGGTCATCACCAGTCGGGTGCGCTCACCGTCGCGGACCAGCTTCACCTGCGCGCTGATCGGCGTCTGCTCGACCGCGCGCATCTCCTGCTGGGCGACGACCTGTTCGGTCGAGGCATCCGACCGCGCGACCGTCACGGTGATCGGAATCGCGATCGCCACCGCGGCAGCCGCGGCGGCCACCGCGCTGCCGATCCCGAGCCACCGGCGCCGCTGCTCCCTGCGCTGGGCCGCCGCGGCCAGCGTGGGAATCAGATCCGGCACCGGCGGCGGCGCGGCGGCCGGGGATTCGATCATCGACAGCGCGGTCTCGCGGTCGACCAAGGCGAGCATGCCCGGCATCGCGGCCAGTTCGGCCACCGCCTCGGCACAATGCGGGCAGTCGATCAGGTGCGCCTCGTATTCGCGCCGCTCGGCGGCGCTCAGTGAACCGAGGACATAGGCGGCGTCCCAGGTGCTGTACTCGTCAGCGCGATCGTTCATCGGTTCGTCACCCCCATCTCCTGTAATGCCAGCCGCATCGCCCGCATGCCGTAGTGCAGGCGTGACTTCACCGTGCCAGGCGGAATGCCGAGTTCGTCGGCGATCTGCTGCATCCCGAGGCCGCGATAGTAGGCGCGCACGATCACCTCGCGATGATCCGGGCTCAGCGTGCTGAGCGCGTCGGCGACCAGCCAGCCGTCGAGGGCCCGATCCGACTGGTCGGGACTCACCTGCTCGGGTGGGGTGTCGGTGCCGAACTCGCGGCGATGGCGGGCGCTGCGGTGCTCGTCGACGGCGAGATGCCGGGCCACGGTGAACAACCAGGCGCGCGGGGAGGTGTCGGTCTGTTCCAGCACAGCGGGGCGCTGCCAGGCGCGCAGCAGGGTCTCCTGGACGATGTCCTCGGCCCGGCCGGGATCGCGCACCAGGCCGAGGGTGAAGCGCCACAGCGCGGGCGCGTGCTCGGCGTAGAGCGCGCGCATCAGTTCGTCGCGGCCGTCGTCCATCGGGCGGTCGCCCTCACTGCTCGTCGGAATACATGGTCACTCCTACCCGGTCGAAGGAGTAACGGGGTCAGTTGCGTTCGAGTTCAATCGGATGGGTCGCCAGCAGCGCGAGCGGCAGCGGTTGGCGGCGCAGCACACCCGACCACAGGTCGTGGCGATCGGTGGCGATCGGGTCCGAGGGCAGCGCCGAGACCACGATCCAGTCGTCGTTGTCGAGTTCGCCGTCGAGCTGACCCATCGACCAGCCCGCGTACCCGGCGAAGATCCTGATCCGCTCCACCAGTGGGCCGATCTCGGCCGGATCGGCGTCCAGATCCACCAGCACCACGCGCCCGTCGACCCGGCGCAGACCACGTACCTCGCTGATGTCGACACCGGTGCGCAGCGTGCCGAGGCACAGGGCCGCGTCGCGTTTCACCGGGCCGCCGATATAGAGATCGGACGGCGAGGCGGCCAACTCGGCCCACGCGGGCAGCACATCGACCACCGGGGTCTCGCTCGGCCGGTTGAGCACGACGCCCAGACTGCCCGCTTCGTTGTGCTCGATGATGTACACGACGGTCCGCCGGAAGGTCGGCTCGACCAGATCGATCGCCGACACCAACAGATTGCCCGCGCGGACGCCCGCCGCGGGCTGGCCGCGGCGTCGGTCGTCGCCGTGCCCGTCGCGAGTCCGGCGCTCGTCCGGGTCGTCTCCGCGTGCCACTGAGTCATCATCGCATTGGACCGGTGTCACGCGCTCGTCGCAGACGACCAAGAACCGGAAAATTTCTTGTCAGCGGCCGTGGATCGTCGAACGGTAGGGTCGCGCTATGCACTCGCCCGAAGTCCTGCTCGATGACAACGACGCTGTGTACGACTACTACCTGCGACATCAGCAGAATCGGTGGAAGGCGCTGGCCGCCTACGCGGTGCTCGCCCGGCGCTTCCGCCCGCGGGTGAGTTTCGCCGAGGGCGCCAAGCGGCAGTTGACGGCACTCGTCAAGAGCGGGCGCCCGGTGATCTTCGCGATCAACCACCTCTCCACCAGCGACCCGTACACCGTCGCCGCCACCGCGTGGCGCTCACCGTTGCGCGCGAAGATCGGGCGGGTTCGGGTGCTGGCCAAGGACGAGCTGTTCCTCGATCCCGAGCAGCGTCGCAAGGTCGACATGATGGGCGGGATCCCGGTGTTCCGCGGCAAGGACCACGGCATCCGGGCGGTCAACGCCGCTGGTCAGCGGATGATGGATGTGTGCGCGCAGCGACTGGCCAACGGTGATCACCTCGCGGTCTTCCCCGAGGGCACCTGCAACCACGTCGATCCGGCGACGGTGCAGGCGGTCGGCAGCGGCATCGGCCACATCGCGTTCCGCGCGGCCAAGCTGGGTGCCCCGCCCGCGCTGGTCGCCCTCGCCATGAGCTACGGACCGCGCCCCGACCCCGCCATCGCACCGACCGCCGAGGAAGTGGTGTCGGCCGCGTTCTACTTCCGTGCGCCGGTACTGGAACTACCGCAGCGACCCGCCGACATCGCCCGGCTCGCCAAGGACGAACTGCAACACGCCGTCGACGGGGCCGTCGCCCACTACTGAGGCAGTCCGAACAGCGCCCGCGAGCGCTGCGGGACCAGCGAGATGTATTCGGGATGGGTGTTGACGAAATGCAGCGCCACCGGACACAGCGGCAGCACGCTGAACCCCTCGGCGCGGCTGGCGTCCATCGTCGCCTGGATCAGTACGTTCGCCAGGCCCCTGCCCTCGAACCTGGGATAGATCTCGGTGTGCACGAGACCGCGCTCGTCCCCGGTGTCCTGGTACTCGATATATCCGGCGGGGGCCCCGTCGGCGGTGAGTTCGAACCGCTCCAGCGCGGCATTCTTGCGGACCTCGGTCGCCATGCCCCGACGCTAGCACCCTTGGCGCACCGCGCCGCGCGTGTCCGCGGCCCGGTGGGGCCCGCCGGTCAGGGCACCCGCGGCTCGCTCCTTCGTCGCCTACGCCGCGGCACCTGACCGACCGGACGGGGCCCACCTCGAGGTCGGGCGTGGTGGGTGCGTTCGGGGGTGTGGGACTTGTTGGTGGCGGGTTTCGATTCGAGCCCGGAGAATGTCGGGATGACCGTCCGACCGCGTGTGGTGCTCGCCCCCGACAAGTTCAAGGGTTCGCTCGCCGCGCCCGAGGTCGCGGCGGCGCTGGCCACTGGAATACGCCGGGGCGCGCCCGCCGCGGACGTGCGGTGCGTGCCGGTGGCCGATGGCGGTGACGGCATGGTCGACGCCTTCGCGGCCGCGGGCTGGCGGCGTGTCGAAGTCCGCGCGCCGGGGCCGACCGGCGAGTCGTCGACGGCGGTATACGCCGTGCACGGCGACACCGCCGTGGTCGAGTTGGCCTCGGCGGTCGGGCTGGTGAAGCTGCCCGGCGGCAGGCTCGACCCGCTCGGGGCGAGCACCTACGGGCTGGGTGTGGTGGTCGCGCACGCGCTCGACAACGGTGCGCGCGAGATCGTGCTCGGGCTCGGCGGCAGTGCCTCCACCGACGGCGGCGCCGGTCTGCTGCGGGCGCTGGGCTTGCGGCTGCTCGATCGGGTGGGCCGGGAGCTGACCGCCGGGGTGAACGGCTCCGGCGATGTCGCTGCGCTGCTGCGGCAGGTGTGCTCGGTCGACCGGGCCGGGCTCGCCCCCGCCGTCGCGCAGGCGCGCTTCACGCTGGCCTGCGATGTGGACAATCCGCTGCTCGGCCCGGCGGGCGCGGTCGCGGTGTACGCGGCGCAGAAGGGTGCCAGCGCGCGGCAGATGGTGGAACTGGAAGCGGCGCTGTCGAATTGGGCAGCGGTGCTCGGCAAGGGCTACGCCGAGATCGGCGGTGCGGGCGCGGCGGGCGGCACCGGGTTCGGCGCGCTGGCGGTGCTCGGCGCGCAGGTGCGCAGCGGGATCGATGTGGTGCTCGAGCTGCTGGAATTCCCCGCGCTGGTGCAGGGGGCGGCGCTGGTCGTCACCGGGGAGGGCTCGTTGGACCACCAGAGCATGCACGGCAAGGCTCCGGTCGGGGTCGCGGCGGCGGCCAAGGCGGCCGGAGTACCGGTGGTCGCGGCGGTGGGGCGAACCCTGTTGTCGCCGGGGGAGATTCGGGCCGCCGGATTCGCCGGGTGCTATCCGCTCAGCGCGATCGAGGCCGATCCCGCGCGGTCGATGGCGCGGGCGTCGGAGTTGCTGGAACGCATCGGCGAGCGCATCGCCGCCCGGCACCTGTAGCTACAGCGCCACGCCGACCTGGGCGGGCAGGGTCTTCGCGCTCAACTCGGCGCGGTGCTGGTCGCCCCAGCGCTCCAGCGGTGCCAGCGCGACGCGCAGGGTGTCGCCGAGCGGGGTCAGCGAGTATTCGACGCGCGGCGGGATCTCGGGATAGATCTCGCGGTGCACCACGCCGGAGCTCTCCAGCTGGCGCAGATTCTCGGTGAGCACCTTCTCGCTCACCCCGTCGAGCATGCGCCGGATCTGGCCGAATCGCTGTGGTCCGTCGCCGAGCACCCACATCAGATGCAGTTTCCACTTGCCGCCCACCACATCGATGGCCAGGCTCATGCCGCACGTGTCGTGATCTACGTCACTGTTCATCTCCGGGTGCACCTCTCTGACCGTATTTCGAACCTCGAGGTAAGCAACCACACTCCGACGTTCGGTCTTCCCCGACGATACCCGCGCCGACCACCATGGATTTCGGCGCCGAACCATCCAGTATCGAGAATCGAAGGGGCATCAGATGTCCGAGCAGAACAACAACCGCTCCGTTTCCGTCCTCGGCCTCGGCCCGATGGGGCAGGCCATGGTGCGCGCCTTCCTCGCGGCCGGTGTCGAGGTGACGGTGTGGAACCGCAGCACCGCCAAGGTCGACGCCATGGTCGAACTCGGCGCCAAGCGCGCCGAGACCGTCGCCGAGGCGCTGGCGGCCAACGAGGTGTCGGTGCTGAGCCTGACCCACTACGCCGCCATGTACGACGTACTCGGCCAGGCGTCGGAAGCCTTGCCGGGCAAGGTGATCGCCAACATGTCCTCCGATTCGCCGGAGAAGGCGCGCGCCGGTGCGGCCTGGGTGCGCGAGCGTGGCGCGCAGTTCCTCTCCGGCGGCGTGATGTCGGCGGGCGACAACATCGAGCACCCGGCGTCCTACATCTTCTACAGCGGTCCGAAAGCGGTCTTCGACGCGCACGCCGAGTTGTTGCGCCCGCTGAGCCCGCAGGAGTACCTGGGCGCCGACGACGGCCTCGCGCAGATCTTCTACCAGGCCCTGTTGACGGTCTTCCATCCGTGGCTGATCGCCTTCGACCAGGCCACCGCGATGATCGCCCGCTCGGGCCACGACATCGCCCAGTTCGTGCCCTTCGCGGTGCGCTCGAGCGAGGCGTACCCGTACTTCATGGAGGAGTTCTCGGTCGCCAACCAGAACGGCGGCTGGGCCGACCTGGCCAGCCTGAGGATGATGGACGCAGGTGCCCAGCACATCATCGACGCCAGTGAGGAGGTCGGTGTCGATGCCGGGTTCTCCCACCTCGCCCAGACCTACTGGCGCAAGGCCATTGCCGCCAGCGAGGCAGCGGGCAAGCCGGTCTCGACCTTCGAACTGATCAAGGGGCAGTGAATCCGATGCCGTTCCGATTGATCCGGGGCCCAGCGTGATTCACGCACCTTTCCGTCCGGCGCCAGGTGGTGCCGGACGGAAAAGGGTGTTCACGCGGTCTCGGCGCCGAGGCGAGGGAACGGCTCGGTGGAGAACACCACCTCCACCGCCACCTCGAAATAGGCCGCGATCCGCAGGGCCAGGTGCAAGCTGGGGCTGTATTCGCCCCGTTCGAGATAGCCCACGGTCTGGTAATGCACGCCGAGCGCCTCGGCCAGGTCCCGCCGCGAGATGCAGCGCTCGGCGCGCAGCATCGCGATGCGGTTGTAGATGACCTCAGAAGGCACGCTGCATCGCCTTTTCCCGACGAGCCGCCATCGCCGAGCCGGACTCGCGACTGGCCATGCGCCGCAACACGATCGGCGCGCAGACCAGGCCGACTATCGCCCAGACCCCCAGTACCGCAAGGGTTTCCCCGTGTCGCCAGGACTCACCCAGCTCGATGACGACCGTCTCGGCGGGCAGCAGTGCCGAGCGCATACCGAGGCCGAGCCAGTACATCGGGAACACCTGGCCGATCGCCTGCAGCCAGCCGGGTAGCGCGGTGATCGGATAGAAGATGCCGGAGATGGCGATCAGGCCCATCAGCGGCATGGTCAGCAGGAACGCCGTGCGGGTGTCGAGCGCGCTACCCAGGATCGCGCCGATCGGTAGCGAGGCCAGCAGGCCAAGTGCCAGCACCCACACGAAGGTCAGCACCGCGCCGAATCCGGACAGCGAGCTGCCGCCGATGATCACCATGCTCACACCGAGCACGATAACCACCTGTGCGATCACCGAGCCCGCGGTGGCCACGATCTTGCCGGTGAAGTAGCCGACCATGCCGCCCGGCACGGCCTTCGCGCGCAGCAGGGTGCCGTCCTCCCGGTCGAGAACCAGCACGTTGAGCAGGGCGTACATCCCGTTGAAGGCGATGATGCTGCCGAGCAGACCGGGCACGGCCAGCTCGGCCACGGACATGCCGGTCTCGCCGTAAGTCTTGTCGCGCAGCAGGAACAGCACGCCGAGTGTGATGGCCGGGGTGACGAACTGGCCGATCAGATCGGGGGCGTTGGTGTAGGCCTGGCGCAGTTCGATCACGCCGCGGGCGAGTCCGGCGCGCAGGGCGGTGGCGTTCATCGGGTGACCTCCGTGAGGCTGTGGACGGCGAGGTCATCGGCGCCGGATTCGGCCCGCCGGACCAGGGTCATGTAGGTGTCCTCGAGCGAGGCGCGGCGCACCTCGAGATCGCCGATCCCGTCGCCGTGCTGTCGGAACAGCTCGTGCACGAACTTGGTCGACTCGGTGGTGGTGTGCACGAACCGCTGATCGTCGGCGGTCCAGCTGACCTGGGCTTCGCCCGCGACGGAGCGGGACAGTTCGTCGGGGGAGCCGTCGGCGATGATCCGGCCGCCGGCCAGGATCAGGATCCGGTCGGCGAGTTTCTCGGCCTCGTCCAGATCGTGCGTGGTGAGCAGGACGGTGGTGTCCTCCAGATCGGCCAGGCGGTGCACCAGATCGTGGAAGTCGCGCCGGGCGGCCGGATCGAAGCCCGCGGTCGGCTCGTCCATGAACAGCAACTCCGGCCTGCCGACGATGCCGATCGCCACATCGAGCCTGCGCCGCTGGCCACCGGAGAGCGTGGCGATCTTGGCACCCGTGTGCTCGGTGAGCCCGACCAGCTCGATCAGTTCGTCGGCGTCCCACGGCCGTGGCACGCCGGGTGTGGCGTAGGGCGCGTAGAACGCGCCGAGATGGGTGATCAGTTCGCGCACCCGCCATTTGGCGTGGTCACGCCAGGATTGCAGCACCACGCCGACGCGGGCGCGCCACTGCTCGTCACCGTGTTCGGGATCGGTCCCCAGCACGTCGACCCGACCGGCCGACCTCCTGCGGAACCCCTCGAGGATCTCGATCGTGGTGGTCTTGCCCGCGCCGTTGGGCCCGAGCATGACGAGTACCTCCCCGCGTCGCGCTTGAAATGTCACGTCGTGCAGGACATCGGTCTCGTCGTACCGCATCCGCAATCGCTCGACGTCGAGAACGATGTTGTTCCTCGAAGCCATGAGTCCTCCCAATCATTGACCTTCGATGATTTGTAGCATATGTACTACATTTCATTGCGTCAATGCATTCCCCGAGGTCGAACCTTTCGAAGAATGTGAGCACTGCTCTTGACAAGCCATCTCGCCGACCGCATGCTTGTCTAAACAGAGAGCAGTGCTCACATTTCAGGAGTGATCAGCATGGACAACGCCACCCGCTACCTCGTCCCCACCGGCATCGAGCCGATCATGAACAAGATCCTCAATCTGGTGCCGAAGGTGGGTATCAGCGTGGCCGGTGGCCGCCTGCTCGCCGTGCGCGGTCGTCAGAGCGGGCAGTGGCGTACCACCCTGGTCAACGTGATGACCGCCGCCGACGGCCAGCGCTATCTGGTCGCGCCTCGCGGGCACACCCAGTGGGTGCGTAATCTGCGCGCGGCGGGTGCGGGCGAACTGCGCCTCGGCCGCAAGACCGAGACGTTCACCGCCACCGAGGTCGCCGACGCCGACAAGGTGCCGCTGCTGCGCCTCTACCTGGAGAAGTGGGGCTGGGAGGTCGGCAAGTTCTTCGACGGCGTCACCAAGGACGCCACCGATGACGAACTCGCCGCCATCGCACCGGGATTCCCGGTCTTCCGCCTCGCCTGATCGCGCTCGCGCGGGGGACGACTCGTCGGGCACGGGCCGCCGACGAGTCGGGCTCACCGCCCGATTCCGGCCTGAACATTCGGGGAGGCGCAGCAGTACTCGACGGCCGCTGCGTAACCCTGGACGCCCAGGCCCGCGATGACCGCCGCCGCGATCGGGGAGACGAAGGAGTGGTGCCGGAATTCCTCGCGCGCGTGCACATTGCTGATGTGCACCTCGACGATCGGCACCTCAGGAATCACCAGCGCGTCCCGCAACGCGACCGAGGTGTGGGTGAGCCCGCCCGGATTGATCACGATCGCCGACGCCGTGCCCCTGGCCTCGTGGATCCGATCGATCAGCGCGCCTTCGTGATTGGACTGGAAGGCCACGACCTCGCGGCCGAACCGCTTCGCGGTCCGCTCGCACAGCGCCACCACGTCATCGAGGGTGTCGGCACCGTAGATCTCGGGCTGGCGGGTGCCGAGCATGTTCAGATTCGGTCCGTTGAGCACGAGAATCGGACCGGTGACCTGCACGGGATCTGCCATGTGAACACTGTATCTTCGGCGGCTGGTGCCGAGAACTACAACCCGGTCGGGCCCTCCGCGCGCAGGTCGTCGACCTTGCGCATGGCTTCACGCAGTTCGGCCAGCCAGCTCTCCGCGTGCTTGCCCGCCAGTTTCACCGTCCAGGCCAGTGCGTCGGCGCGGGAGCGGGCCACGCCTGCGTCGATCAGGGTGTCGAGGACCTGACGTTCGGGCTGGCGCAGGCGGGTCATCACCGGAACGGCGAGGTGGGTGAACAGGATTCGCTCGCCGTCGAGCCGGACACCCCAGGCGACGCTGCGGCCGTAACGCCGCTGTGCCTCGTCGGCGATCTGCATGCGGGCCGCGCGGGTCGACTCGCGGAAGCGGGCGAGCGCACCCTCCTTGGTGGCGGTCGAGGCGGGCGGCGCGCCGGCGTCGCCGGACTTCGGCGGGGGGAGCTCGCCGACCACGACGATCTCGTCGCGGTCGATCTCGATCTCCGGCGGGCCGGTGAACCAGTCGGCGGGCAATCGTCCGGCGAACCAGTCGGGGGCGTCGGCGGGGTCGGGAAGGTCGGCTTGTTGCCAGCCGCCCGGTCGGCCGAATCCGCGTTCGCGATGGGCGTTCCGCATGGAGATCACCTGCTATCGGAGTTGTTCGTTTTGCGTTGATTACAAGATTACTCCGATATTTGACTCGCGGTTTGCGCCCGGTGCGAACAGTCGCGCGAGTGGGCTGTCGTGCCTGCGTTCGGGGGTTGGGTGTCTGTGGTGCTGGGTACCCTCGCGTTGAATCGCCCGGGCAATGCGGGATCCGCACAACTCGATGGGTCCGCCGGTACCGTTGGTGAGCCAGTAGTTGCCACTGGCTGGGCGAGGTTGGAAATCACCCCCTCATTCGGGGGAGATTTCGGGCACAATCGAGGTGCCGAGGTCGGAAACCGCCCCGTTTGCCGGGGCATCGGAGACGGGTCAACTTCCGGTACGGTGGATTTGTTACCGGAGTGGCAAGAGTGAAGAGTGGGCGATATGGATGTGTGGGGATCCCGCCGCTTTCGCGCACGGGGCGCAATGGCGATCGTGGGGGTTGCGACCCTCGCCTTCGCGCTGTGCTCGTGCGCAGTGGGGGGTGCACCGAGTGAGTCGGAATCGTTGGTGCAGCGATTCACCGATCTGCTCGATGATCAGGACCACGCCAAAGCGGCGGACCTGACCTCCTATCCCGCCGCCGCTTCGGCAACCATCAAGCAAATGTTCGAAGGGCTGGAGTCCGGCACGGTCGACTACGAGCCGACCCAGGTCATCGACCTCGATCCGCAGTCGGCGATCTTCAGCCTGGACGTCGCCTGGAACTTCGGCGAGAACAAGGACTGGAGCTACACACTGCAGGGCACCGTCCGCAAGCTCGCCATCGGCTGGCGGATCTCCTGGGACCCCGCCGTGGTGATGCCGCAGCTGAAGGACAACCGCACCGTCAAGCTCGTGCGCACCACCGCCAAGCCGCCGCCCAAGATCATCGACCTGGCCGGTGACCCGCTGATGACCGAGCAGACCATCAATGTCATCAAGATCGATCCCGCCCGCACCGGCGACCTGGTGGCCACGACGAACGCGCTGGCCGCCGCCATCGAGCCGGTCGCGCCGCTGATCACCGGCCCCTCACTGATGCAGCAGTTGGCCGCGGCGGAAGGCAAGCCGGTGGTTGCGGTGAACCTTCGCGACGGTGATTTCGCGATCCTGGAACCGCGGATGGCCAAGGTGCCCGGCGTGGTGATGGAGAAGGAGCCGCGGCTGATCTCGGCCGACCGGCGCACCTGGTCGCCCATGCTCGACGCGCTGCGCGAGGTCTGGAAGGACAACCTGGCGGCCAGCGCGGGCTGGGGCGTGCAGATCTTCGAAGCCGACGGTCGGTTCGTCGACCAGATCGCCGGATACCAGGGTCCGGCCGGACCCGACATCGCCGCCACCATGGACCAGCGCCTGCAGCGCGCCGCCGAGGACGCGGTGGTCAGCGCGGGCACTCCGGCCTCGGTCGTGGCGATCCAGCCGTCGACCGGCGCGGTCGTCGCGGTCGCGCAGAACACCTACGCCACCCAGAAGGGCCCGATCGCGTTCACCGGCCTGTACCCGGCGGGCGGCACCATGGAGTTGTTCCGCACGGTCGCCGCCGCGATCGCGAACAAGCCGCCGCAGGAGATCTCGGAGCAGGAAGCCGCCGAGGCGGCGACCGCGCTCGGGGTCGGCGTCGACTTCAAGGTGCCCGGCCTCGACGAGGTGACCGGCCGGATCAGCGCACCCGGCCGCAATACCGAGCAGGTGCGCCAGGGCGCCGGGGCCGACGCGGTGCTGGCCAGTCCCTTCGGGATGGCGATCGCCGCGGCGGCGATCTCGCGCGGGTCGGTGGTGGCGCCGATGATCGAAACGGGCAAGCCGAGCGCCAGCGAGACCCCGATCCCCGAACTGCCGCAGGCAGCGGTCGACCGGCTGCGCGGCCTCATGCACGAGGGCATCGGCAAGCCGGAGACCGCCGCGCTGCGCGGGTTCCGCGACATCACCGCCTTCGCGGCCACCGGCGGCGCCGACGGCTGGCTGCTCGCCACCATGGGCGACCTGGTCTTCGCGGTCCATATCGCCGACGTCGACAGCCGTGACGCCACCTCGCGCCTGGCGGCCGTCATGCTGAAATCGCTGGCCACGCCAGAACCATAGGAAGTTGGCATCCGCCTGAACAACCGTGTTTGGTGAGCACATGGGTAACTCATCGGGTATGGGCGAACGCCACCCCTGGCATCCGGCGGTCGCGTCGCGAACGGCAGCGGCTCCTGAGTCGGGCCGGAATCACGGGGAGGCGGGACAGTGAGATTCGCGCCGCTCGCTGTCGATGCTCTGTTGGTGATCGTTTTCTGCGCGATCGGCAGGCGTAGTCACGATGAAGCGGTGCTGGCCGGGCTGGTGCAGACCGTGTGGCCCTTCGCGATCGGGTTGCTCATCGGCTGGGCGCTTGCCATGGCCGTCGCCCGCAACACCCGCTTCGACGCGACGGCACTGTGGCCGAGCGGAATCCTGATCTGGCTCGGCACCCTCGCCGGTGGTATGGCTCTGCGCGCGGTCAGTGGCCAGGGTGTCGCGGTGAGCTTCGTGATCGTCGCGGCCGGTGTGCTCGCGCTGTTCCTGCTCGGCTGGCGGGCCGCGGCCGGGGCACTGCGCAGCTGACTCAGATCCGCCGCTGCTGCTTGAACTCTTGTTCGTATTCTTCGTCGTCGGCCTGGGGCGTGCGGAACAGGAACGCGATGACGATCCAGCCGACGATGGCGACCAGGATGAAGCTGACCAGCCGATAGATGAACGCGGCGGCGACCGCCTGTGCGGCGGGCAGCCCGGCGGCCGCGGTGAGGCCGTAGATCAGGGTGGCGTCCACGTAGACGATGCCGCCCGGCGCGAACGGAATCGACCCCACCGCCTTGCCCGCCGCGAAGGCGATGAGCAGGCCGGACAGCTTGGGGTCGGCACCGATGGCGTAGCAGGCGGCGCCCAGACAGGCCACGTCGGCGAAGCGGTGCGTCACCGCCCAGACGCCGACCAGCGCGCCGTCGCGCTTGCCCAGTTCGACCGATTCCAGCTGAGCCCTGATCTCGGCGAGCTTGGCGATGCCGTGCTCGGCCGACTTCTTGCGCAGCCGGTTGACCAGCGCGAGCACCCGCCGCAGGATCGCCTCCATGGCCCCCGGATGCCGGGCGAGGTAGTTGCCCGCGATCAGCACCGCGGCCAGCAGCACCACCGTGGCGATGAGTTTGACCCCGATCCCCCTGCCGACCAGCGCGGCACCGGCGATGCCGAGCAGCGCCAGCCCGGCGGCGGCGACCACGCCGGAGAAGACCAGTTGCCAGGACGCCACGATCGGACTCGCGCCCCAGCGCCGGGTCTGGCGGTAGGTGAAGGCGGTGGAGAAGACCTGACCGGCGGGCAGCGTCAGCGACATGGCCGTCGCGCCGTAGACCACCGACACCGATTTGCCCTGGCTGACATCCACCCCACCCGCGTGCAGCAGCTGCTTCTGCACCAGGCCGAACCCGCTCATCGAGACCGCCTGCGCGACAATGCACAGCACCAGCCAGCCCCAGTGGATCTCGGTGAGCGTGCGCCAGGATTCGTGCAGGCGTGGCCACAGGTAGATGCCCTCGCCGATCAACAGGGCGAGCAGTACCGTGCCGAGCACCCATTTCACCCACCAGAACCGGCGGCGGCGCTCAGCCGGGGCATGCTCGCCTGCTAGGTCGCCGTCGGCCGTCACGGTCTCAGCCTAACGAACGCAACTGTTCTCCCAGCTCCTCGCCGGGCGCGGCGGTTGCCGACTTCGGCCAGGCCAGCCGGGTTTTCCTGCGTCTGCCACGCAGCTGGACCTCGTCGCCGGTCTCCCAATGGACTTGCTCGCTTTCGTCGGCGAAGTACAGCGCGCTGCCCGAAGCGAGGACGCGGCCGGGTTGATCTTTGGCCAGTTCGGTGAGCCGGGACGCCTCGTTGACGGGGTCGCCGATCACGGTGTATTCGAATCGGTTCGCGGCGCCGATGTTTCCGGCGACGGCCAGGCCCGCCGACACGCCGATGCCGACATCGAGGCTGGTCACCTCGCGCAGCGCGGCCCGCAGATCGCGGGCCGCGGCCAGGGCGGCGCTCGGCGCGTCGGGGCGGTCCAAGGGCGCGCCGAAGATGGCCAGCGCGGCATCGCCGACGAACTTGTTGACGAAACCGTGGTGGCGGTCGATCACGTCGACCACCACCCGGAAGAACTCGTTGAGCAGGCTGACGACCTCGGTCGGCGGACGTTCGGCGGCCGCGGCGGTCGAGCCGACCATGTCGACGAACAACACCGCCACGAACCGGGTCTCACCACCGAGTTCGGTGCCGTAGTCCAGCGCGCGCTGGGCCACGTCCTCACCGACGTGCTGGCCGAACAGTTCCTGCAGTTGCCGCCGCTTGGCCGCCTCTTCCATCATCCGGTTGAAGCCCACCTGCAGCAGCCCGATCTCACTGCCGTCATAGACCTCGACCTGCACATCGCGCGCGCCGGCCTGGACCCGGTTGATGGCCTGGGACAGCTGACGCACCGGGTCGGAGATGGAGGAACCGGTGAGCATCGACAGCGCCAGCGCCTGCAGGATCACCACGCCACACAGCAGCAGGATCGAGATGGCCAGCGATTCGGCCGAGAACTTCACGTCGGAGGAGATCTGGGTGACGCACAGCAGCACGATCGCGATGGTCGGCGCGAAGGTGCCCATGCCCCAGGTCATCGCCATTCTGGTGCCGACGCCGGGAGTGAGGGTGTGGTCGAAGGTGCCCGCGGTCAGCGCCTCGGCGGCGACCGGGCGCAGAATGCGTTCGCCGAGCATGTAGGTGAAGCCGAACACGATGGTCGCGGCCATGCACTCGGTGACGATGACCGCGCCGGCCAGCTCGGGCGATTCGGCGATGATCAGCGCGGCCAGCACGGCGCCGCCGATGATCCACAACACCAGGTGCACGATGGACTGGCGCAGCGGCACGTGCAGCGCCGCCATCTGTTCCTGCCTGCTCGGCGGCCCGCCGCGCATCTGCCAGCGCATCACCGGGCGCAACATCAGCGTGGCGGCGAAGATACTGAGTACCGCGGCCACGCCGAAGACCAGCAGCGGCGCGAGCAGCCCGATCTGGCGCACCCCGTCGGGGTCGCCTTCGGGCACCGGCAGGCCGTATTGGATGAACGTCCACACCAGCACCGCGCCGAAGGCGTTGGCCAGCAGTATCGAGGTCAGATACAGCGGCCAGCGCGTTCGCATGGTCTGTTTGACCGCTTCCAGGGGCGCCGACACGACCACCAATCTAGCGTTGTGACCGATAGGCTCTCTCGAGTGACCGACCAGAAGGTAGATTCCGGCCCCGCGTCCGCGCCGTGGCGTTCGGACGCCGAGGCCGTGCATCCCCTGGTCCGTAAAGCCGCCGCGTGGAGTTGGCGACTGCTGATCATCTTCGCCGCCGTGCTCGCGGTGGGGATGCTGGTGCAGAAGTTCGACACCGTGGTCATCCCGCTGGCGATCGCGCTGCTCGCGGCCGCGCTGCTCGCCCCACTGGTCGACTGGCTGCAGCGGGTGGGGATTCCGCGCGGTCTCGGCGTGTTCGTCGCGTTGGTCGGCTCGATCGGGCTGCTCGCCGGGATCATGACCTTCGTCGTCGAACAGTTCATCGCCGGCGTGCCCGCGCTGTCCAGCGAGATCACCGACAGCGTGCACAAGGTCCAGGACTGGCTGATCAACGGCCCGGCGCACCTGAGCGACGAGCAGATCCGCAACGCGGGCGACACCATCGTGCGCACCATTCAGGACAACCAGGACAGCCTCACCAGTGGCGCGCTGACCACGGCGACCGCCATCGGTCACATCGTGGCGGGCGCGTTCCTGATCCTGTTCATCCTGATCTTCTTCCTCTACGGCGGCGAGCAGATCTGGAACTTCGTCACCAGGGTGATCCCCACCGCGCATCGGGAGAAGGTCCGCACCGCCGGTGAACTGGGGTTCGGGACGCTGGTCGGGTTCGTGCGCGCCACCGTCGTGGTGGCGGGGGTCGACGCGATCGGGATCGGCGCCGGACTGGCGATTCTGCACGTCCCGTTGGCGTTGCCGCTGGCCTCGCTGGTGTTCATCAGCGCGTTCATCCCGATCATCGGCGCGTTCTTCGCCGGGTTCGTCGCGGTCTTCATCGCCTTGGTCACCAAGGGGCTGGTGACCGCGCTGATCGTGCTCGGCATCATCATCGCGGTGATGCAGCTGGAAGGCCATGTGCTGCAGCCGTTGCTGCTCGGCCGGGCCGTGAGCATCCATCCGCTGGCCGTGGTGCTGGCGATCACCGCGGGCCTGGTCGTCGGCGGGATCGCGGGCGCGCTGCTCGCGGTGCCGCTGATCGCGGTGTGCAACACCGCGATCCGGTATCTGCTCGCCGAGAGCCCGGAGGAGGTCTACAGCGATCTCGCCGGTGGCGAGGACCGAAGACTCTTCGCCGCGGAGCCGGACAAACCCGAGGCGGGCCGGTTCGACATCGGGCGCGTGCTGCGCAAGGAAGAACACAGGATCGAGCCGGAGCCCGGCGATGCGGACCCACACAGCTGAGCTGAGTTCGGCCGACGCGGCGACCGCGCCCCTGTGGCGGGCTGCCCAGGCGTTTCGGCTGGTCACGCTGCTGTACGCGATCGGCCAGCAGATCGCGTCGGTGTCGTACTACGAGCATCCGCGACTGAGCTGGATGCTGATCGCGCTGATGGTGATCTGGTCGGGCAGTTCGGCGCTGCTGCTCTCGCAGTGGTACTTCCCCGAGGCCACCGGGCGGATTCGCGGCTGGGTGGTGTTCGGTGATCAGGTGGTGACCGTCGCGCTGATTGCCTCGACCCGCCTGGTCGCCGATTACGACTGGTACCACGGACATCAGACCCTGCCGACGACGCTGTGGATCGCGAATTCGGTGATCTCGATGGCCATCCTGCGCGGTCCGGTCGCCGGGGTCCTCGCCGGGCTCGGCATGTCGGCGGTGGTGGTGACGGTGCGTGAGCAGTGGGGACAGGACGTGTGGGGCGATGCCACCGCACCGGTACTCGTCTCGGTCGGATTGGCTCTCGGTTTGGCCGCCAATACCGCGCGACGGGCCCAGGGCCAGCTCGAACGCGCCCTGCGCATCACCGCGGCCGCGCAGGAACGCGAGCGGCTCGCGCGCGAGGTGCACGACGGCGTGCTGCAGGTCTTGGCCTACATCAAACGCCGTGGTGACGAGATCGGCGGTTCAGCGGCCGAACTCGCGCAGCGGGCAGGCGAGCAGGAGGTGGCGCTGCGGGTACTGCTGTCCGAGCAGGGCGAGCGACCGGATTCCGGTGCCGCCGAGGTGGATCTGCGGCCCTTGCTGACCACCCTGGCCACACCGAAGGTGTCGGTGGCGACCCCCGGTGAGCCGGTGCTCATCGGGCGTGGCGCCGCGCACGAGATCGCCGCCGCGGTGGTGACCGCGCTGTCGAATGTCGAGTTGCACGCCGGGGCGGGCGCGAAAGCCTATGTGCTGCTGGAGGACACCGGTGACATGCTGGTGGTGAGCGTGCGCGACGACGGCGCCGGGATTCCGGCCGGTCGTCTCGCCGCGGCGGAAGCCGAAGGGCGGATGGGGGTTTCGCGCTCCATCGTCGGGCGGATCGGCGCGCTGGGCGGGGTCGCGGAACTGCTCACCGAGGGCGCGAACTTCGGCACCGAATGGGAATTCCGGATCCCGCGCCACCCGGCGCGCTGAGCGAGGCAGGAGCGACGATGCCCGATGACGTGATCACGGTGATGGTGGTCGACGACCACCCGATGTGGCGCGAAGGCGTCTCGCGCGATCTCACCGAGGCCGGTTTCGCCGTGCCCGCCACCGCCGACGGGGTCGGCACGGCGACCCGCCGCGCCGCCGCCGTGCAACCCGACGTGGTGCTGATGGACATGCAGCTCACCGACGGCAACGGGGCCGCCGCCACCGCCGAGGTGCTGCGGGTCTCGCCGCACAGCCGGGTGCTCGTGCTGTCGGCCTCGGCCGAACGCGATGATGTGCTCGACGCGATCAAGGCCGGTGCCAGCGGATACCTGGTGAAGAGCGCCTCGGCGAGCGAGCTGATCGAGGCCGTGCGGGCGACCGCGGCCGGTCAGCCGGTGTTCACGCCCGGCCTGGCCGGCCTGGTGCTCGGTGAGTACCGGCGGATGGCCACCGCGCCCGTCGCCGCCGATCAGCCCCATCGGCCCTCGCTGACCGAACGGGAGACCGAGGTGCTGCGGATGGTCGCCAAGGGGCTCTCGGCCAAGCAGATCGCGTCGCGGCTGAGTCTGTCGCATCGCACGGTGGAGAACCATGTGCAGGCCACGCTGCGCAAACTGCAGCTGGCCAATCGGGTGGAGCTCACCCGCTACGCGATAGAACAGGGTCTGGAATAGGGGTTTGCCCTGATGCGCGGGACCGGTCGCCCTGGTTACCCTCGATGACATGGGCGGTCCCGAATCCCTCTTCGTACCCGGCGCGACGACCGAAGGTCCGGTCGCCGACCGGGAACTGCGCGTGTCCGACGCCGAACGCGAGCACGTCGGCCAGTTGCTGCAACGCGCCGTCGGCCTCGGCATGCTCTCGCTCGGCGAGTTCACCGAGCGCATGGACACCGCGCTCGGCGCCAAGACTCGCGGCGAACTCAATGCCGTGCTCGTCGACCTGCCCGGAATGCGCGTGGCGGGCACACCCCAACCGGCCGCCATGCCGCGTCCGCGCCCGACGCCGCCCGGCGGATCGACGCCCGGCCTGATCCGCAGTCGCCTGTCCGGGGTGAACCGCCGCGGGCCCTGGCAGGTGCCACCGGTCCTGCACCTCAACAACCTCATGTCCAGTGTCACCCTGGATTTCACCGAGGCGGTCATGCAGACCCAGATCGTCGAGATCCGGATGGACGACTACTGCACCAGCCTCACCTTGCTCGTCCCCGCCGCCGCCACCGTCGACCTCAACGGCCTCGACCTGGTCGGCTCCAGCGCCAACAACAAGGTCCGCACCGGCCCGCCGATCGGCCCGCTGCACCTGGTCGTGCACGGGCGCGTCCGCTTCGGCTCCGTCACCGCGAAGTACCCGCTGATGGTCCAGTGGCGCCGGTTCCTCAACTCCTGACCCGTCAGATCGGGTAGAACCAGGTAGCCCACCGGGGGTTTCTACTCATCCCTTGGGTAGCGCATCCAGGCGACGATGAGGGCATGAGCACAGCCATCGATCCCGCCCTCGTCGCCCGCCTCTCCGGCGAATTCACCGACCTCGGCACCCGCATGGGCCGACTGGGCGGCGACCTGGACCTCCTGCGAACCCAGTTGCTCGCCGACGCTCGAGAGCGCGCCGAGTCGACCGCACCCCCCGCCTTGCGCGCCCGCAGTGTCGAGGAGCAGCGGGCTCCGTTCCTGCGCGCGGGGTCGGTGGTCGGTCAGGGCGGTGCCTCCGCGGTGGAGTCCGTTGGCGCAACGCGTGGTACGCGCGAGGGTCAGGACCAGCCGCCGTCTGTCGAGACCAGTGGGACGCAGAATACGCAGGGGGTGAGCGGCGAACCGGTGTCGCAGGCTGCGGCGGTGCAGGGCGCTCCGCACTCGGGTTGGCAGAGCGCACCGGGTGGCCAGGGCTCGGCGCCTGGCGTGGGGGCGCCGGGTATTCCGGGTGCCGCTCCTGGTGGTTGGGGTCCGGGGCAGGTCGGTGGTTGTGCGGGGCCGCAGCCGGGTTGGGGGCCGCCCGGGGTGCAGGGGCGGCCAGGGAATGGGGGATGGCCGGGGGCTCCTCATGGGCCGGGTCGGCCCGGTGGGCCGGTGGGACCGGGGCAGCGGGCGGGCTGGGTCGCGCCGCCGGTGCCGCCGCGGGAGCCGACGACACCGTGGTGGCAGCGGGAAGGAGTGATCTCGCGGGTGCTGGCGGTGGCCGGTGTCGGGGTGACGCTGATCGGCGTGCTGATGCTGTTGGTGCTGGCCGCGCAGGCGGGGTTCTTCGGGCCGGTGGCGAGAGTTGTCGCCGGTGGGGCTCTTTCACTGGTGCTCGTCGGCGCGGGGTGGCGGGTGTTCGGCAAGCCGGGTGGGCGGGTCGGTGGGATCGCGCTCGTGTCGACCGGTATCGCCGGTGCGTATCTGGATGTGGTCGCGATGACCGGGTACTACCACTGGGTGCCCGCCGGGATCGGGTTGGCGTTGGCACTGGTGGTCGCGCTGGCCGGGGTCGGGTTGGCGATGCGGTGGCAGTCGCAGCCGCTGGCGGTGGGCGTCGTGGTCGGCGCAGCGGTGCTCTCGCCCGCGCTGACCACCGAATTGATGCTGCTCGGTTTCCTCGTGGTGCTGCAGGCGGCCGGCGTTCCGGTGCAGATGCGCCGCGATTGGCCGGTGCTGCATGTGGCACGCACCCTGCCCGTGGTGCTCGCCGCGCTGAGCATGATCGCGGTCAGCGGTGTCGCCGGTGCCATCGGCGGTGCGGAAGCCGCGCAGCGTCGCGGACTGCTGGTCGCCGTGATCGCCTGCGCCGTGGTCGGGCTGGTCGGTGCCCTGCTCGTGGTCCGCCGCAAGCCCGCCGACATCACCGCCAGCGTCACGATCGCGCTCACCGCACTGCCCGTCCTCGCGGTCGCGATGCTGTTCAGCCGCGTCGTGAGCGCGTCGATCACCGGTGCGCTCGCCGCCGTCCTGCTCGGCCTCGCCGCGACGACACTCGTTCCCGGCCGGACCGATCGCCTCCCGCGCCACACCGCCGCGGTCGCCGCATTGACCGGCGCCGTCGCGCTGCTGCAGACCTGCGGATCCGCGACCGGCGGCCACCCGCATCTGCTGCCGACCAGCCTGTCCGTGGTCGCGCTGGCCTTCCTCGCGGTCGCGGCGACGAGCCGGGCGCGCGTCGCCGCCGCTCTCGGCCTCGCCTTCGCCGTGTTCGGTGGCCTGGCTCTGCTGGCCATCGCCAACCCGGAAACCCTGACCGTGCACCGTCTCGCCGAACGGCACCTCGACGTCTCGACCGCCGTGGCCGCGCTGATCGGGCTCGCCGTCGCCGCGATGGCCGCGTGGACCGTGCCGCGCCTGCCGGGCTGGGGTGATCGAACGCTGGTCACCGCCGTGTGGATCGCGGTGAGCGTCGCCGGTCTGTACTGCGTGCTGGTCGCCGCGGTGTCACTCGGCGTGGCGCTGAACGTGCCGGACGGCTTCGTCATCGGCCACAGCCTCGCGACGATCGTCTGGATGGTCGCGGCCACGGCGTCGCTGTTCTACGGCCTGCGTCGCCTGTCCCGCTCGCCCGCGGTGGCGAAGGTCTGCCTGGTCTCCGGCCTCCTGGTAGCAGCGGCCGCCCTGGCCAAACTGTTCCTCTTCGACCTGGCCACCCTGTCCGGTCTGGTCCGCGTCATCGCCTTCCTCGCGGTCGGAATCCTCCTGCTGCTCACCGGAACCCGCTACGCCCGAGCCTTCGCCGACTCCGGTACCGAACGCGCGGAAGCCGAGCGCGCGGAAGCCGAACGCACGCCGAGCTGAGCGAAAAGCGAAACCCACGGCATTCGATGCCGTGGGTTTCGCCGTGTCCGCCCTACCGCTCGGCTCAGTCGGTCTCGTCCTCGCGACGCCGCAGCAGTTCGTTCACACTCACCGTGCGTCCCTCGTTGCCGTGGTGACGGCCCTCGTCGGCGGTGCTCCCGCGCCGCGACGACCGCAGCTGGGCCATCCAGTTCTCGATCTCGTTGCGATGGGTGTCGGCCTGCGGCTGCTCGGATTCGCCTGCGGTGGAATCGCTGTCGGTCGAATCGTCCACCTCGGCGGCGGAGAGCTCGGTGGTCGCCGCGTCCTCGGTCGGTACCGGGGGAGTCGGCACAGGGGGAGTCGGCACCGGCGTGAATCCGGACGGCGCCTGCCACTGCCCCGCGGTCTGGGAATCGGCATCGGCTCGCCCCGCCGTGTCGGCGACTGAACCCTGGTACCCATCTGCCTGGGTCGTAGTGGGATCTGCCAGCGGCTCGGCTGTTTCGTCGCGTTCGTCGCGCCAGATCGAGGGGGAGGCCGGCGCGTCGGTCGGGACCGCGGTGAATCCGGGTGGCGCGGTCTGGGGGCGAACGATGTCCGCACGAGGGGAATCCTGTTGTGGCGCAGCAGGATCGGGCTCGGCGGTGAACTCGCCGCGTGCGGGATCGTCGGCCGGGCGACGGAACACGCTGTTGTCCGGCTCGGGAGTCACCGGGGAGAAACGCGGTCCGGTATCGGTGCCCGGAGTGTCGAAATCGCCCGTGACGCCGCCGACGGAGCGATCGCTCCACGGGCTCGTCGGCGGCTGCGGTTCGACCGGAACCGGGGTGCCGAAGATCTGATCCGAGGGCTCGGCCCGCAGCGTCTCGGCGCGATGCGCGCCCGGGGTCGAGGAGAGATCGGTCGGCGGCGCGAAGCCCTGCGGCCGCACGTCGGGCTCCCACGCCGAGGATTCCTCGTCGTCTGTCGACGAATCCGACGGCGCGCGCTCCGGTGTCGGCACCGGGGTGAACCCGCTGAACGTGCCGCCCGCCGGTGGCTCGCTGGTGCGCGGCCGCGGCGGCGTCACCATGCTGGGCGGCGTGTGCACGATGCTCGGTGGCGTCCCGTGCGGCGGCGGCGTGTTCACGATGCCGGGACGGATCGGCGTCACGATGCTCGGCCGTGGGAACGGATCATCCGCAGGCGCACCAGTTTCGGTGACGTCACCGCTGGTACTCGGCGTCGAAATCCGCGGCACGCCCGGGGACTCGCCGAGTCCCGGAGATGGGTAACCGGTCGGCGGCTGCACCCGCTCCGAACCCCGCGGCACCTCCGAGGCGCTCCTACGCGGAAGGTCCAGCCCCGAGTCGCTCACCTCGGCACCACGAGAGCTACCGGCCTCGCTGACACCGTCGCCACCCAGGGCACTGCCCGTTGCGCCGACAGCATCGGCGCGCGGCGCATTGCTCGGCGAGTGGAAGTCTGCTTCGCCGCCATGGCCGGCGCTTCCGGGCACAGCACCGATGCCGCCCGGTCCACCGAAACCGTTGTCGCCACGCAGGTTCGGGCCGGTGGGGCGTGGCGGGTCGACTCCACGGTTGACAGTCGGGTTGCCGCTGCTCGGCAGGCCGAAGGCGCTGTCGGCGCCGGTGTTTCGGCTCGAGTCGCTCGGTGCGCGGAAACCGTTGGTGCCGCCCGGGTTGTCGCCCGGCGCGTGGAAACCGTTGGTGCCGTTCAGGTTCGGGCTGTCCGATCCGGGGGTCTTGTTCGGCGAGCCGGAGCCGGTGTCGCCACCGGGGGAGCGGGTCGGCCGGGAGCCGGTGTCGCCGAGCTGGAAACCGGTGTCGCCGTGGATTTCCGGGTCGGTTCCGGAGGTGCTCGAGGTTGTCTCGGCGTCGGGGTTCGGCGGGGTGGTGCCGGGCTTGACGATCGGGAGGATTCGGGTGGGCTCGCCGGTGGCGTTCTTCGGCGGGTCGGCGTCCGAGGCGGGGTCGGCGGGCTTCGACTCGCTCGGGTCGGTGCCGGGCTTGGCCACCGGGAGAACGCGGGTCGGTTCACCGGACAGCATCGACGCGCGGGGGCGGGTCGGGTCCGGGGACATCGGGTGGCGGGGGCGGGCAGGCTCGGCCGGGTCGGGGGCCTCGCTGATCTTGTCCATGCGCTGGGTCGGGGCCTCGGCCTCGATCTCGGCGACCGTGCGCGGCCTGCGGGGGGTGCGGGCCAGTTTGGCGTCGGGGACCGCCGTCATCTGCATGGTCGGCGGATCGGTGATCGGGGTGGTCTTCACCAGGTCGACCACGGCACCCTTCTGCGGGCGCTCGTCGTCGAGAATGGGTTCGCCGAGGCCGATCTTCTCCTGGATGCGCTTCATCCACTTCGGCGCCCACCAGCAGTCGTCGCCGAGCAGCTTCATGATCGCCGGGACCAGCAGCATGCGCAGCACGGTGGCGTCGATGAACAGCGCCGCGATCATGCCGTAGGCGATGTACTGCATCATCACCATGTCGGAGAACGCGAACGCACCGGTCACCACGAGCAGGATCAGGGCGGCGGCGGTGATGATGCGCCCGGTCTGGGCGGTGCCTATTCGCACGGCCTCGGTGGTCGAGGCGCCCTGGGCGCGCGCCTCCACCATGCGCGAGACGAGGAAGACCTCGTAGTCGGTCGACAGGCCGTAGATGATCGCGATGATCAACATCAGCACCGGCGCGCTGATCGGCTGTGGCGTGAAGTTGAGTATCCCGGCGCCGTTGCCGTCGATGAAGATCCAGGTCAGGATGCCCAGCGTCGAGCCGAGACCGAGCGCGCTCATCAACGCGGCCTTGATCGGCAGCACCAGTGAACCGAAGGTCAGGAACATCAGTACGAAGGTGCTGAGCAGGACGATCGCGATCATCCACGGCATCAGCTCGAGCAGCGTGTCGATACTGTCGGCCATCAGCGTGGGCTGGCCGGTGACATACATCGTGACGCCGTCGGGAATCTCGATCGAGCGCAGATAGTCGATGGTCGGCTCGGCATTGCCGGTGGGATCGACCAGGGTCGCCGAGGTGCGGAACACCTCCGCGTTGCCCGGTGACTTGACCGGTACCTCGAACGGGCCGACCAGTCCGGGAGCCTGGTTGGCTTCCTTCCAGACCTGCCCGATCGCCTGGGTGTTGTCGGAGACGAAGACCAGCTGGATGGGGTCGGTCTTCTTCTGCGGGAAGACCTCGTAGAAGTGCTCGAGCGCGGCGCGGGTGTCGTTGTCGGGCGGCAGATACTTCTCGTTGATACCGCCGAAGGCCAGATTCTTGACCGGGATGATCAGCAACAGCAGACCCACCGTGACCGGGATCGCGATCTTCAGCGGATGCCTCATGACCCAGCGGGTGAGATTGCCCCAGAAACCGTTCTCGATCTGCTCGGCGGTCTTGTTCTTGCGGAACCACTTGAGACCGAGCATGTCCACGCGCGGGCCGAGCACGGCCAGCATCGCGGGCAGGATCGTCACCGCGGTGAGCGCGGCGAGGGAGACGGTCGCGATGGTGCCGTAGGCGACCGAACGCAGGAAGCCCTGCGGGAACAGCAACACGCCGCCGAGGCTGGCGATGATCATCGTCGCGGAGAAGACGACCGTCCGTCCGGCCGTCACCACTGATCTTCGGACGGCGGCCTTGGTGTCGTAGCCCTCGGCCAGTTCCTCGCGGAAACGACTGACTATGAACAGTCCGTAGTCGATCGCGAGGCCGAGACCGATCATCGAGACGACACCGGTGACGAACGAGTTGACCTCGGTGAAGTTCGTCAGGGTCATGACAAGGCCGGTGGCACCGATGATCGTCAGGCCGCCGATGATCAGCGGCAGCGCCGCCGCGACGATGCCACCGAAGATGAAGAACAGCAGGATCGCCACCGCGGGAAGGGCGAGCACTTCCATCCGCTTGGTGTCGTGCGCGATGGTGTCGTTGAGCGTGACCGCCAGCGGCTGCAGGCCCGAGACCTCCACATCGACACCGGGAATGTAGAAGACATCCGCCACGACCCGGTAGTTGGCCATGATGGTGGTGTCGTCGTCACCGACGATGGCGATGGAGGCGAACGCGTGCTTCTTGTCCTTGGACCCGAACGCCGACGGCACGGCGGGCGCGTCGCCGACTCGCCAATAGGTGCCGTTGATCTTGTCGATCTGATCGGGGTACTCGGCGGTGATCGCCGTCAGATTGTCGACGACCTTCTGCTGGAACTCCGGGTCATCGATCGTCGCGCCCTCGGGCGCGTTGTACATGACGATCACATCCGCCATGTGGTCGCGCCCGAACGAGGCGTCGGCGAGCTCGGCGCCCTGCACCGACTCCGAGCCGGGATCGAACCAGCCGCTCTGGGTCAGCCGGTCACCGAGTCCGGTGCCGTAGGCGCCCAGCGCCAACAAGGCCGCGCCGACCACCGCGATGACGGCGAAGCGGAACCGATAGACCAGATCGCCCCAGCGGGTGAACACTTAAGCGACTCCTTGACCAGGGCGAGAAGTGAGCAGCGCCGACAGCGGCCGGAAGGGCTGCAGCCAAGCGCCCTCGTCGGGCAGCGAGTCGAGGCTCACCCGCGGTAGCGGTTCCCGGAATACACCGGGGATGTCCTCGAGGTCGACGAACCCGAGGGTATCGGATGTGACAGCCCAACTCGCGTGCTCACGGAATCCCAGCACCTGAGCTGGGATTCCTTTGGCGGCGATGGCTTCGAGCGGTTCGCGAAAGGCCTGGCCGTCGGCCGAGGCGACCATGATGCCCGCTAAACCACCGTCGCGCTGGCGCATCGTGATGTGGGCCAGCATGTCGGCGTCGACGTCGGAATCCTCGTCGATCTTCGGCTTGGCGAACACCGCGAAGCCGACGTTGCGCAGCGCTTCCACCCAGGGGCGGACCACATCGGCGGTGCCGGGGGCGATATTGGTGAAGACCGTGGCCTCGGCCTCGACCCTGCCCTTGGTGCCCACCGACAGTTCGGCGGTGCGGGTGAGCAGCCAGCGGCCGAGCGCGTCGAAGCGCGGGCGATAGGCGGCGGTGGGACGCCCGCCGAGGATGGCGCCCAGGCCCATGTCGAGGTTCGGCGCGTCCCAGACGAGCAGGACGCGTCGGACATCGGGCCCGGAACTGCTCAACGCCTCGGTGCCGGCGCCTGTCGGGGTGACGTCCGGCATCTCGGGGGCGATCTCACTCACGCTCATCTCTCGATCTTCCCCCATATGAACTCGTTGATGGCGCTTCCGGCGCGCAGACCTTTGCCTTCGAACTTGGTGACCGGGCGATCGAAGCCGATCGGCGCCGTGTCCCGATTGGCCGCGCTGTCACCACCGGTGGTGTCGTTGAGGCCGGTGAACAGCGGTTCGGCCGAGCCGACTTCGAGGATGTGCTCGGCGTAATCGGCGTGGTCGGTCGCGACGTGCAGCACACCGCCCGGCTTCAGCCTGCTGGCGATGAGGGCGAAGGTCGGCGCCTGCAGCAGGCGGCGCTTGTGATGGCGGGCCTTGGGCCACGGGTCGGGGAAGAACACCCGGACGCCGGTCAGCGATTCTGGGGCAACCATGTTCTCCAGCACGTCGACGGCGTCGCCGCGCAGCAGGCGGACATTGCCGATCTCCTCGCGCTCGATCTGCTGGACCAGCTGCGCCAGGCCCGGCTTGTACACCTCGATGCCGATCAGGTTCAGGTGCGGTTCGGACTTGGCCATGGCGGCGGTCGCGGTGCCGGTGCCGCAGCCGATCTCGATGACCAGTGGGGCGCTGCGGCCGAACCAGGCGTCGGCGTCGATCGGATCGTTGGACACGTCGCGACCGATCACCGGCCAGGTGCGTTCCCAGGAGGTCTGCTGATTCGGGGTCAGCGCGCCGCGCCGCGAGCGGAAGCTCGTGACGCGGGGGTAGAGCCGGGAGCCGGTGGTCGAGCGACGGCCTGCCTCGTTGGGCATCTCCGAGAGCTTGGGATGGGCCGAGGCGGTGGACGGCTGCCCCGGAACCGACTCGGCGGGGTGGTTGGCGGCGTCGTTCACGCCGTCCATTGTCCAGCATGCGCGCGGGTGCGTCGCACGCGCGTGCGTCGCAGGTGGGGCGAACACCGCAGATCGGCGGGTCGCGGCCCTGATGCCGGTGGCGCGAATCTGACACAATGCCCTCCGTAAAGGGGGTGCGCAGAATGTCGACAGCCACCGAATCCGCACAGACACGACCGGCCGACGCGCTCGATGAGCTGATCGCGACCCTCGGTGCCGGGCCCGGCGGTGATCGGGTCATCGCCGATCAGCTCGCCGCCGCGGTCGCGCGTCGTCGTCGGCCGTTGCGCATCCAGGTGGCGGGACGCGCGCTCAGCGGTCGAAGCACGGTGTTGCGGGCGCTGGCCTTGCTGTCGGCGCAGGAGACCGCGCCGGTCGACCAGCCCGAGCTGCCCGATCCGGTGCTCGACGGTGACCTGGTCATCTATGTCCTCGCCGGTGCGCCGCAGGCCGCGGACTACCGCTTGCTGGCGACGCTGCCCGCCGCGCGCAGTGTCGTGGTGCTCAACAAGGCCGACGCGGTGGGCGCGCGCTGGGGTGAGGCCGTGGCCGCCGCCGAGCGCTACGCGCACGAACTCGGCTTGCCGATCGTGCCGGTGGTCGCCTCGCTCGCCGCCCGGACCAGGGCGGGCGCGGTGGACGCCGCCGACCTGACCGACCTGCGCCGCCTCGCCGCCGACCCCGATGTGCCCTCGTTGCTGGCCGCCGAACTGTTCATCGGCACCGGCTCCGACCAGGACGCGCGTCGGCGGCTGATCGAGAACTGGGACCTCTACGGCGTCGACTGCGCCCTGACCGCCCTGCGCGCCGATCCCGATCTGAGCGCCGCCGCGCTGATCCAGATCCTGCACTCCGCCAGCGGAATCGACCCACTGCACCGGCTGGTCCACCGGCGATACGAGCAGGTGGAGGCGGTGCGCGGCGGCGAACTCCTCGACGAGCTGATCCGGCTCGCCGCCCGTGCCGTCCCCGGGGACGGCGGTCTGGCGCGCGAGCGCGTCGAGCACTACCTCACCGGTGACGAAGCACTCTGGGCCGGTCTGTGCGCGGGACTGGCCTGTCCACAGGTCGCTCACCTCGCCGCCGGATACCTCTCACCCGCGCCCGCCGACGCCGACGAAGCTCTCGCGCGCGCCACCCGCTGGCGCGCGGTTGTCTCCAGCGACATGCCGCCCGCCGCCCGCCGTGCCGCCCTGCGCGTCCACCACGGCTACATCAGGGCCTGGGAGCGGATGAGTAGTGCCGGACTCTGACCAGTTCGCCGCCGCGCCACCCGACGAGCCGAGGCGTGCGGTGCCGCCCGCCGCGGCTGCCCAGCGCTCGGTGACCGAGGCCGTCGGCAGGGTGACCGAGCCCGGCATCGCGCGGTCCGGGGACGGGGCGCGAGCCCTGGTTGCCGAGCCGGCGCTGCCCGAGGCGGTCGAGGCCGTGATCGAGCGGTGGAATCCGCAGGGGATCGCGTTGCTGCGGGCGATGGACCAATCCGGTGGGGGCGCGGGGGTCGTCCTCTACGCCGTCGACGACGCCAACACCACCCTGCTGCGCACCGAACTCGCCCGCTTCGAACCGCGCGTCGACCTGGGCGATCCGGGCTCGGTCACCCCGGTGACCGAGCCCGCCGCCGCACTGATCCTGTTCGACGCGGGCAGTGTGATCGGCGCCGACACCCTCGCCCTGATCGACCGGCTCCGCGCCGACGGCACCCGGGTCCTGCTCGCCATGAACGGCTTCCACGCCTATCAGGACTGGCGCGCGATCCGGGAACGCAGCGTCGCCCTGCTCGCCGCCCGCGGACACGCCGACCTCGACGTGCTGCCCGTCTCGGCGCGCCTGGCCACCGCCGCCCGCGCCGCCGACGACTCGGCCCTGCTCGACCGCTCCGGCCTGGCCGGCCTGCACGCCGCGCTCGCCGCCGCGACCGCGCAGACGCCCACCGACGGCCCCGAACGCCGAGCTGCCGTGCGGGCCAGGGTCCTCGCCGACACCAGGGCCAGGATCGACGAGCAGATCGCCGCGCTGCGCTCGGGCACCGAGTCGACCCGGATCAGGGAGGAACGGGTCGCGCTGCTGGCCGGGCGCGACGGCGGCCGCCAGACCGGACTCTCGGCGGTGCGCAGTCAGGTGCAGCTGGCCCGCGTGGATCTGACCACCGAACTCGGCGCGATGGTGCGCGCGCTGCACACCCGATCACGTGCCGAACTCGACCGCTGCGACCGCGCCGAACTGCGCGTCTACGCCCAACGTCTCCAACAGGCGACCAGCGAAATCTCCGTCGCGGTCGACGCCGCCATCGACGAGCGCGTCGCCGAGACCGCCCGCCGGATCGGCACCGCCGAACCCGCACTGCGCAGACGCGATCCGGCCCCGCGAATCGGTCCCGACCCCGAGCCCCGACACCGTGGTGTCGAAGATCACCTCATGATCGCGCTCGGCGCGTCGGCCGGTGTCGGTCTCGGCCGATTGGTCGTCGCGCCGCTGTCGCTGGTGCCGACCCTCGATGTCGCCAGCGTCCCGGTGACGCTGTTGCTCGGCGCGGGCGCGGCCGCCTGGGTGGTGCGCGCGCGAGGACAGCTGGCCGAGCGCAACCACATGGCGCAGTGGGTCTCCGAGGCGCTGGTGAATGTGAAAGCCCAGTTCGAGCAGCGTGTGGCGGCCGTACTCGTCGATGTGGAGGCCGAATTCGCCGAGCACGTCGTGCGCGAATCGACGGCGCGGGCGGTCGCCGTCGACCGGCGTGTCGCGGAATTGGACGCGCTGGGCCGGCGGCTGGTGGCCGAGCGCCCGGCTCAACTGTCGGCCTGTGAGCGGGATATCAGCGCGCTGGATCGGCTGTGAGCGCCGAGATTGGTGGACCGACCTGTGGGTACTTGTTGGGGAACCCGATTCCGTATCGGTCGTCATATCGCGTTAACCTCTAGGTAGGAACCTGGGCGTCCGCTCCGTGCCAGTCGCTGCGCGGCCTCCGTCCGTGTACGGCCCTCCTGCCGTCCATTGGGGTTGTGCGGTGGTTGGTCGCTGCGGACGCCTTCCCGCCCATGGTGGCGATCGATGGATTCGCGCTGGTCGACGGCCTGACCAGCGGGAAGAAAATCGAACAACCGCCCATCTCAGGAGAGTTTTCATGACCTCAGCGACCATTCCTGGTCTTCGTGGATCCGACGGCACCGCGCCGACCGAGCACAGTGAACTGCTCGCCTGGGTACAGGAAGTCGCAGAGCTCACTCAGCCGGATCGCGTGGTCTGGGCCGACGGCTCCGACGCGGAATGGGATCGCCTGACCACCCAGTTGGTCGAGGCGGGCACCTTCAAGAAGCTCGACGAGAAGAAGAAGCCGAACTCCTTCCTAGCGCTGTCGGACCCCTCCGATGTGGCGCGCGTGGAATCGCGCACCTACATCTGTTCCAAGACCGAAGCCGACGCGGGCCCGACCAACAACTGGGTCGACCCCGCCGAGATGCGCGCGACCATGACCGAGCTGTACCGCGGCTCGATGAAGGGCCGCACCATGTACGTGGTGCCGTTCTGCATGGGCCCGCTCGGCGCCGAGGATCCCAAGCTGGGCGTAGAGATCACCGACTCCGAGTACGTCGTCGTCTCGATGCGCGTGATGACCCGCATGGGCCAGGCCGCGCTCGACAAGCTGGGCGCCGACAAGCCGTTCGTGAAGGCGCTGCACTCCGTGGGCGCGCCGCTGGCCGAGGGTCAGGCCGACGTGCCGTGGCCGTGCAGCGACACCAAGTACATCACCCACTTCCCCGAGGACCGCGAGATCTGGTCCTTCGGTTCCGGCTACGGCGGCAACGCGCTGCTCGGCAAGAAGTGCTACTCGCTGCGCATCGCCTCGGCGATGGCCCACGACGAGGGCTGGCTGGCCGAGCACATGCTGATCCTCAAGCTGATCTCGCCCGAGGGCAAGAACTACTACGTTGCCGCCGCGTTCCCGAGCGCCTGTGGCAAGACGAACCTCGCGATGATCCAGCCGACCATCCCGGGCTGGCGCGCGGAGACCCTGGGCGACGACATCGCCTGGATGCGCTTCGGCGCCGACGGCCAGCTCTACGCGGTGAACCCGGAGTTCGGTTTCTTCGGTGTCGCGCCGGGCACCAACCGCAGCTCCAACCCCAACGCGATGGCCACCATCGAGGCGGGCAACACCGTTTACACCAACGTCGCCCTGACCGACGACAACGATGTGTGGTGGGAGGGTCTGGAAGGCCAGCCCGATCACCTGATCGACTGGAAGGGCAACGACTGGGTCGCCCGCGAGACCGAGACGCTGGCCGCGCACCCGAACTCGCGTTACTGCACCCCGATGTCGCAGTGCCCGATCCTGGCGCCGGAGTGGGACGACCCGCAGGGTGTGCCGATCTCGGCGATCCTGTTCGGTGGCCGCCGCAAGACCACGGTCCCGCTGGTGACCGAGTCCTTCGGCTGGGAGCACGGCGTGTTCATGGGCGCCACCATGGGCTCGGAGCAGACCGCCGCGGCCGAGGGGAAGGTCGGCACCGTGCGCCGCGACCCGATGGCCATGCTGCCGTTCCTCGGCTACCACGTGGGCGACTACCTCAACCACTGGATCGACCTCGGCAAGAACGCCGACGCGAACAAGCTGCCGAAGATCTTCTACGTCAACTGGTTCCGTCGTGGCGCCGACGGCCGCTTCCTGTGGCCCGGATTCGGTGAGAACTCCCGCGTGCTGGAGTGGATCGTCGGCCGGATCGAGGGTCGCTCGGGCGCCGAGGCCACTCCGGTCGGCAACGTCCCCTCGGCCACCGATCTCGACCTGGAAGGCCTCGACGTGGTCGTCGCCGATGTCGACGAGGCCCTCGCGGTGAACGTCGACGAGTGGCGCAACGAGATCCCCTCGATCGAGGAGTGGTTCGAGTTCGTCGGCGACAAGCTCCCCTCGGGCGTCCGCGACGAGTTCGAGGCCCTCAAGGAGCGCCTGGGCTGATCCCCCCTGAACGACGAGCCGCCCGCACCGTTTCCGGTGCGGGCGGTGTCGTTTCGGTACTCAGTCGAGATTCAGGAGATGAATTTCTGGGTACTTCAGTCGGTGTCAGAGAGTCGCTGGCCCCGAGGAGCCGCTGTCCCCTATATTCCGTGTCAGCTCCGCCGCATGTCGCACCATCTGAGCTAACTCCCTTTCGAGACTCCTGCACCGCCGACGCGGTCAACGATGAGATCGACGCTGAGAGGTGGTTGACGCATGACCGATCTGGTGACCGGCCGCGAGTCCGACACCTACTCGACCACGCCGCTGCACCGGGTGGCGGGGCGCCTGCAGAGCGCACTGCCACCGGGCTGGCGGGTGGATGTGGTCGACCTGCCGGCCCGGGGCGAGGTGGGCGCGCAGCCGGTGCTGCGGGTGCAGATGCCGGAGGAGAACTAGCCGGTCCAGCCCATGGGCATCAGGACGGACTTCTGCTCGCAGAACGCGTCGAGGCCCTCCGGGCCGTTCTCGCGGCCGATGCCGGAGTTCTTGTACCCACCGAAGGGCGCGGTCGGGTCGAAGGCGTACCAGTTGATCGCGTAGGTGCCGGTGCGCACCCGTGCGGCGACCTCGACACCGTGTTCGATGTCGGTGGTCCACACCGACCCGGCCAGGCCGTAGTCGGAATCGTTGGCGATGGCGATGGCCTCGTCCTCGGTGTCGTAGGGGATCACCGAGAGCACCGGGCCGAAGATCTCCTCCTGGGCGATGGTGCTCGCGTTGTCGACGTCGGCGAAGATGGTCGGCTCGACGAACCAGCCCTTCTCGACCCCGGCAGGCCGTCCGCCGCCGAGCACGAGCCGCGCGCCCTCTTCCTTGCCCTTGGCGATGTAGCTCTCCACCCGATCACGCTGCTGCTCGCTGATCAGCGGGCCGAGCTGGGTGGCCGGATCGGTGGGATCGCCGGTCTGCATGGTCTTCACGTGCGCGACCAGCGCGTCGATGATCTCCTCGTACCGGCTGCGCGGGGCCAGGATGCGGGTCTGCGCCACGCAGCCCTGCCCGCTGTTCATCAATCCGGAGAACGCAAGGACGGGAATGCTGGCCGCGAGGTCGGCATCGGGCAGCACGATGGCGGCCGACTTGCCGCCCAGTTCGAGCGAGACGGTCTTGAGCTGCTCACCGGCGAGCGCGGCCAGTTTCCGGCCGACCGCGGTGGAACCGGTGAAGGTGACCTTGTCGACGCCGGGATGCCCGGCCAGGTACTCACTCGCCTCCGCTTCGGCGGGCAGCACCGAGAGCACGCCGTCGGGCAGCCCGGCCTCGGTGAAGATGTCGGCGAGCAGATTGGCGGTGAGCGGGGTGAGCGGCGAGGGCTTGAGCACCACCGTGCACCCGGCGAGCAACGCGGGGCCGAGCTTGTTCGCGGCGAGGAACAACGGGACGTTCCAGGCGGTGATCGCGGCCACCACGCCGCGCGGTTCCCGTGAGACGCGCGAGGTTCCGAACAAGCCGACCCGAGTCTCGTTCCACTGAAACGTCTTCGCGAGCTCGGCGACCGCGTTGAGTGCGGCGACGGCTGGAATCTGGTTGAGTGTCAAGGCCGCTAGCGAGGGCGCGCCCATCTCTGCGGTGAGCGCGGCGAGCAATTCCGGCGATCGTTGCTCGATCAGCTGCGCGGCCTTGGTGAGTACCTCGGCTCGTTCCAGTGGGGGAGTCGATGGCCACGGTCCGCTGTCGAAGGCGTCGCGGGCCGCGGCGACCGCCGCGTCCACGTCGGCCTTCGTCACCGCGGGCACGCTGCCGACGGTTTCCTCCGTTGCGGGTGAGACCACGGAAATGCGGTCACCACCGGCCGGGGTGGTCCACTTGCCGCCGATGAACAGGCTGTCGTAGTGCATGAGAACACGTTACAGTTTTGCGGCCGGATTGTCTGCAACATGTTCTAATTCGCTGGGGCGCAACAACTGTGAACAGGGCCAATTCCAACCTGTCGGTTCGCTTTTCGGGTAAACGCACTATTGCGTTCTGGTGGTGAAAAGGGGATGCTTTAGCTACTGATCAGCTCGCTCGATTCATCGGACCTTAACAGCGAATTGGGGAGACCGACTCATGGCTGTGCAAGTGATCGGCCGATCGTTGATGACCAGCGACCAGACCGACCATCAAGCGAAGAGTGTGGGCAGCGGGGGATGGGTTGTGTCATTCCTGCCTGGCCGCACACTCACGATCGAGCAGGCAACTGCCGCCATTCAGGCCGCTGAGGCGGTCGCGATGGTGGGGGCCCTCGCCGATCAGGTCGGCCTGACCACGTTGGAGACAGTGGGCCTGGCGATTCAGGAATCCCCGTGGGCCAGCGCGTTACCCGACCCGGTACGGAGGTCGCGGCGCTTGAGCTGGCTCGCCTGATCACTCCTTGGTGGCAACCACGACGAGATTGCTGACCAGTAGCTCGCGCAGCATCGGAACACGCACGAGCCACCACGCCCAGCGCGGGTGGTACCGGGGAAAAACCGTCCGAACGTCCGCCGAAGTCGTTGCCGCCCAGCGCAAACCCTCGGCCGCGGTCACCGCGAACAACGATCGGCCGAACCTGTTCTTGGGTTCACGTCCGTGCTTGCGCCGGTACCGGCGGGCCGCGTACTCGCCGCCGAGGTAGTGCCAGAGGCCCGTCTCGTGACCACCGAAAGGCCCGTGCCACACCGTGTAGGAGAACACGATGAGGCCGCCGGGCTTGGTCACCCGGACCATCTCCTCGGCCATCACCCATGGCTGCGGCACGTGCTCGGCGACGTTGGAGGAGAAGCAGACGTCGAAGGCGTTGTCGCGGAACGGCAGTGCCATCCCCGAGCCGCGCACCGACCCGGCGACGCGCAGTCCGGCGGCGTGCATCTCCGACGGGTCCGGCTCGACCGAGACGTAGCGCGCTCCCGCCACGGCGAACTCGTCGGCGAAGTAGCCGGGGCCGCCACCGACATCGAGAACCACGGTGTCGGTGAGGTCGCGCTCGGTGATGTCGGAGTAGAAGTCGGCGATCATCTCGGCGCTGTCGGTGGCGATGCCGCCGTAGAACCTGGCCGGGTCGGACTGCTCGAACCGGAAACTGGTCAGCAGGCGCAGCGAGCGGCGCAGCGTCGCGCGCCGGGCGAAACGAGGCGTACGGCGGCGCTGGACGGGCTGCGCGGTTCTCGGCAGGGATGCGGTCGGCACGGCAGGAGTTTATGGGCACCGCGTCGCGGCGTGGTCGCCTGGTCTGCGCGAACACTCTGCGGCGAGAGTGGCGATAGATCCGTGTCGTGCAGGACACACCCGCTAGGGTGGGGGCCGACGTTTGTCCGAAACCGACCCGATTGCGAGCTACGACCGTGCGTGAAGTCCTGCTGCTGTGCTGGCGTGACACGGGGCACCCGCAGGGTGGGGGCAGCGAGCGCTACCTGGAGCAGGTCGGCGCCCAGCTGGCGGCCCGTGGCATCAAGGTCACCCTGCGGACGGCCGGGTACCCCGGCGCGGCGCGGCGTGAGCACATCGACGGGATCGATATCAGCCGCGCGGGTGGTCGCTTCACGGTGTATCCGCGGGCGCTGGCCGCCATCATGGCCGGTCGGCTCGGTATCGGGCCGCTGCGCGGGGTTCGCCCCGACGTCGTGATCGACACCCAGAACGGCATCCCGTTCTTCGCCACCGCCACGGGTGTGCCGTCGGTGGTGCTGGTGCACCACGGGCACCGCGAGCAGTGGCCGGTGGCCGGACGGCTGGTCGGGCGGATCGGCTGGTGGATCGAGTCGAAGCTCTCGCCGCGGGTGCATCGCGCCAACCAGTACCTGACCGTGTCGCTGCCCTCGGCCGAGGAACTGGCCGTGCTCGGCGTCGACCGGGAACGCATCGCCGTGGTCCGCAACGGGGCCGAACCGGTCCCCGCCGAGGTCGTCCCCGGCGCCGATGACACCCGCGCGAGCCACCCTCGCGTCGCTGTCCTGTCCCGGCTCGTCCCGCACAAGCAGATCGAGGACGCCCTCGCCGCCGTCGCGCACCTGCGCGAACGATTCCCCGACGTGCACCTCGACGTGATCGGCGACGGCTGGTGGGCGCCCAACCTGCGCGCCTGCGCGGTGAGCCTCGGCATCGCCGACGCCGTCACCTTCCACGGACACGTCGACGAACGCCGCAAGCACGACATCCTGTCGGCCGCCTGGGTCCACGTGATGCCCTCCCGCAAGGAAGGCTGGGGTCTGGCCGTCATCGAGGCCGCCCAGCACGGCGTCCCCACCATCGGCTACCGCAGCTCCCGCGGCCTCACCGACTCCATCGTCGACGGCGTCACCGGGCTGCTCGTCGACGACGCCCCCGCCCTGGCCGATGCCGCCGCCGACCTGCTGGCCGATGCGGAAACCCGCCAGGTCATGGGCGAGAAGGCCCGTGCGAGGGCCCGCGAGTTCTCCTGGGAACAAACCGGCTCCGGTGTCCACGATGTCCTGGCCGCCGCCGCCCGCGGCCAGTTCGTCACCGGCCTGGTCGCCCCACCTGCCGAGGACTGACCTCAGCTGGCGAAGAGGTCGTCAGCCGTCCGTGCGTCGAACGCCCGATCGAACCATGCGTCGAGCTCGTCGAGATCGCGGCATGCGCTGATCTTGGCTTCCGCGGCAGGTGAAGGCTCGATGCCCCTGCGCCGCAGGATGCGCAGAACGTGGGCGCGACCCTGCTCGATGCCTCGCTCGAGGCCCTGCTCGAGGCCCTGTTCGCGGCCTTCTTCGCGGAGTCGCTGTGACGTCTCGCCCCGGAAGAACGACAGATCGATCGACATCAGATTCCTCCATATCCGGGCGCCGCGGGTGCGGCCGAGGCCCAGTTCGACGAGTTCGGTGTAGATCTGAGCATCATCGTGATCGCCTACCAGGTGCAATGCGGCGGAAAGCGCCTCCAGTATGGCACCGATTTCTGGTCGAGTGGCATGCGTGATCGCGGAAAGTGCTGCTAGAGGTAGGTCAGTCACTGCGGCCTCGACATCAGTGACCGCAGGGACGTTGTGTGGTCCGAGGACGAGTGGGCGCAGGGTCACGCACGGCCAGGTCGCATGGCCGATGGACAGCGGGCCCTCTGCCCATGTCGCGGTGGTTCGGTTGCGGCACACGACGACCAAGACCACGGGCATCGCGTATTTCGCGTGGAGGAATGCCAGGTAGTACGCCCACGCGCAGGGGCGGCTGTCGTCCTTCTTGTTCTGTGCCTCGACTACCAGGAGGAAGCTGGACTCTGCGGTGACTATTCGTAGAACTGTGTCTGCGCGGCGTTCGATCGGTTCGATCTCGGTGAGGTCGACCGAGAGGTGCTCGACCTCGAGTGGGTCGGGAAAGGGGAGGTCCAGCGCGTGGAAGACGCGGGCGAAGGTGCCCGGGTCGTGCCGGAAGATCCGGTGCATCGCTTCGTGATGGGAGCTGACCATAGCGACCGAACATAGGTCACTGATGGAACTATGGTGCCATTTGTGTGGCGTGTTCGGCGACATGCGAGCGACGCGCCGGAGGACACTCCGTCAGCGGGTGCTCGGGCGGAGGGCTGCGAGGGTTAGGCCGGTGAGGAGGAGGGCGGCCCAGAGAAGGTGGGCAGCCGCAGAGGTTCGGCGTTGGGCGGGGGTGGAGATGTCGCGGGGGGTGGGATCGGGGATTCGGTAGAGGGCCAGGTCGGTGTCCTGGTAGACGAGTTCGGTTGCGGTGAGGGTGGTCTCGGCGGTGCCGAGGGGGCCGGGGGTGGTGCGTTCCAGCAGGATCCAGCCGACGCCGAGGTCGGTGAGCTCGGCGGGGGAACCGCCGCGCAGGAGGGTTTCTTCGACGGTGCGGGCGCGGTTGCCTTCGCCGTTGACGGCATAGCCGCGGACGCGGAGTTCGCCCGTTTGCAGGACGTCGTTGGGGAGGATGCGCGGGGCGGGATCGAGGACGGGAGCTGTTCCGCTGTAGGGGAATCGGCGGAACATGCCGCCGGGCAGGACCGCCACATCACCGGGGCCATCGATGTGTTCCACGACCTCGGCCCACCCCGCCGGGTAGTGCACCGGGCGCATCTGGCCGCCGATTCCCCATGTCAGGTCGGCGAGCGGGAAGATTAGCAATGCGATGAAAAGCGCTGCGACAGCGTTGATTCCGGTACGGCTCGACCTATCTGCGGCTGAATCGTTCTCTGCATCAATCGTTCCCGCGCCGCCCGCCGAACTGCCTGGCGCAAACCCCGCGTGCTCTGGCTCGGCCGCTCTGGCCGTGTCGCCCGGCTCGCTGGCGGCCGCCGCGTGCCCTGGCTCGTCGGTACCGAACGCTTGGCTAGACGCGGCGGCACCGGTCGCATCGGTCTGCGATTCGGCTGAGCCGGTTCGGGTTTGGTGTATGCCCGCGCTCGGTGCGTGACTGTCCGCGGCGATTCGACGCCACCACATGAGCACGGTCCGACAGGCCGCGGCCGCGCACAGGGCGTAGGCGGGCATCGCCAGGGCGACGTACTTCTGGGTGTCGCGCAGCAGGCCGGCGCCGGGGACGTGCACCATCAGCCATTCCCCGGCCGCGAGCCCCCACCCGGTGGCGCCGAGCGCGGGCAGCACGATGGCCACCGCCGCGATCACCAGCAGTGCCCGGCCGTCGCGCCCGCTCGCCCACACTGCGCGCACCCCGAGCACGACGATCCCGAGCAACAGCAGGGTGCCGACCAGCGCCAGCGGCGTCGTCCGGCTCGCGGGAACCGCCTCGCCGTTCCAGATCCCGCCGAGCCCGGCCAGACTCCCCAGCGTTCCGAGCCACGGTTCGGCCCGCGCCGCGAACGCCGCCACCCCCGCCGGATCCGACGGTTCGGCCCCCGACCCGAGCGCGGTCGCGGTCAACCAGGGCGCGCACGTGAGAACCCACAGACCCAGCGCGGGCAGGAACGCCCGCCGCCCCACCAGCGCGAGCCCGACGACAGCCGCCAGCAACGACCCCGTCGGCGTCAACCCGGCCGCCGCGAAGCACGCCGCGAGCGCCCCCCACCCGCCGATGGCCCGACCGGGCCCGACCGCGCGGCCGGTCCCGCCTCGCGGTCCGTGGTGCCCGATCGTGCTCGCCGTCTGCTCGGTGCTGCCCCTTGATCCGGCGCCGGTCGTGGGGACGGCGTGGTGGCCGACGCCGGCGGCGGCCGAGCGGATGCGGGCGGCGGCGAGGGCAACCCAGGGGAGAGCTGCGTAGCCGGTGAGCAGGCTCCAGTGGCCCTGGAGGAGGCGTTCGGCGACGAAGGGGTTCCACAGGGCGAGGGTGGCGGCGACGAGTTGGGCGCCGGTGCCGGCGTCGACGAAGCGGCGGGCCAGGACGGCGGCGCCGTAGCCGCCCGACCACAGAGCGACGATCAGGATCGCCTTCACCAGGATGCCGCCGTCGATCACCGGCGAGAGGAACGCGAGCAGGGCGTCCTGGGGGACGGCGCGTGGGGCGGCGGCGCCGAGGCCGAGCGCGGAGTCGGTGAGGTAGGAGCGGGGCGTGCTCACCGCGTCGCGCAGTAACAGGTATCCCGACCCGGCCAGCGGCCCGACGATGATCAGCGTGAGCAGGGCGCAGTAACCGGCGACCCAGACTCTCCCACGCCCACCACTACCCGTCACGTCAGTGCACCTTACGTCCCGGCTCGCACCGCCACACGCCCCCCGCGAGGTTCGGCGGGCTCGGTGATCGGGGTGGCGACCGCGTCCGGCGCGTCGAGGTGCGACGATGGGGCGTGTCTTCGGTCCGTCGTCCGCCTGTTGTTGCTGATCTGACCTGGGTGACGGCTGGCGCGATGACCGCCAACGTCGCCGGGTACCTCCTGCAGTTGTTGGCGGGACGGTGGCTCGGCGTGGCCGGGTACAGCGAGTTCGCGAGTCTGCTCGCCGTGCAGTTGCTGTGTGCGGTACCCGCGCTGGCCATGCAGAACGTGGTGGCGCGCGAGGTGGTCCGCGGGGCGAGTCTGCGCGCGGTGCGATCGATGCAGTGGCGGTGCGCGGCGCTGGTCGCCGCCGTCGCGGTGGTTCTGGTGCCGGTGGTGGCCGAGGTGCTGAACGTGGGCGTGTGGGCGGCCGCCGCCGCGCTCGGTGCGGCGCCCGCACTGGTCGTGCTCTCGGGTGAGCAGGGAATCCTGCAGGGCGGCAACCATTTCCGCGCATTGGCCACGGTCCTCGCGATGGCGGGAACGGCCCGGGTCGCACCCGCGCTGATCGCCCTCGCTCTCGGTGGCGGTGCCGCCGGAGCGCTGTGGGCAGGCGCCGCGGGCATCGTCGTCGCCGCACTCGTCGCCGCCCGCATCGCGCGGTCCACCACGATGGCCGCCGGTGAACTCGCCCCGGAGCCGGTCGGCCCGCCGCAGGCCGGTCCGCACCCGGACGCCTCGACGACGCCATCCCCGGGTCGAGACTCGCTCCCTTCGGCGGCGAACCGGCGGGATTCCGGTGCGATCGGCGTCCTGCCCGTGCTTCGCGCGGTCCAGGTGCAGGCCGCGTTGATGGCCCTGTCCTCGGTGGACCTGATCGTGGTGCGCATCGTCCTCGACGAGGTCGACGCGAGCCGGTATTCGCTCGGCACCATCGCCACGAAGATCGCCTTCTGGCTGCCACAGGCGGTGGGGGTGGTGCTGTACCCGCGGATGGCCAAGCCCACGCAGTCGGCCCGCGCGATCCGTGACGCGCTGTCGGTGCTGTCGCTGATCGGCATCGTCGCGGTGATCGGCGCCGCCGTGGCCGCGCCGCTGGCGCCGCTGTTCGCCGGACAGGACTACGCGCCGATCCAGAGCATGCTGTGGTTGTTCGCGCTGCACGGCGCGATCCTGGCGGTGCTGCAGGGCGCGCTCCTGTCGGCCATCGCGGTGGAACGCACCGCCCTTGCCGCTGTCACCTGGGTGGGTTTGGCCGTCGAGGTGACCTTGATGCTCACCTTCGCCCGGACCATCGGCTCGCTGATCGGCACCGCCGTCTCCGTCGCCGCCGTGACCACCGCGATCGTCGCCTTCGTCGTCCTGCGCACCGCCGCGCGGACTCCCGTCGCCGCGGGCCAACTGCGGACCTGAACCGGACATCACCTGTCCACACCGCTGGATGCGGACAGGTGTGGATGATTCACACCTGGACCACGATCGTGGGAACCAATCGTCGGACCCACGCCCGCACGGCAAACGGCGACGGCCCCGGTCACAAGGACCAGGGCCGCCGTCGAAAGCGAGTCTCTCAGGGACGTTTGTTGATGTCGATCTGCTCGGTGGGCCCGTCGTAGTCGCCGCGCGGGAACTGCGTCGTCGGCGCCTCGTCGGCATTCCAGTCCGAGGCCGCGGTCGCGCCGGAAGCCGCCGCGGGAGCCGGGGTGGTGCGGCCACCGCGCGGGGTCGCGTGGGCGGGAGTGCCACCGCCACCGCGCAGGCCGAGGAACAGGCCGGCCAGCAGGGCGAGGACACCGAGGATGCCCAGCACGATCGGCACGGTGCGGCCGAACAGCGCCAGCTTGTCGGTGTTGTCCTTGGCGATCGAGATCTGCGACTCCACGGTCGCATCGTCGAACACGATGTGCGACTTGAGCGCGGTCACCTCGGGCTTGTCACCCGAACGCGCGTAGTACAGGTGGATCGACTCGCCGCCCTTGATGACGGTGCCGGTCTGCGGCTCGACCCACAGGTCACGCACATTGGTGTAGTAGCGGGTCATGGTGACGGGCGCGTCGGGCTCGACATCGGTCACGCCCCACTTCGACGCGGGCAGGGTCAGCCGGTTGGCCGGGGACTGCACGACGTCCCAGGTGCTGGTGACCGGCACGATGTTCTGGAACCGGTAGACCTTGGTGTTGTTGATCTCGGTCTCTTCGATGAAGTTCGCGTCGAACGACTTGCGCGCGTTGATGTCGAAGTAGGGGTAGGTCTTCTTCTCGGTGCCGATCGGGAAGCGGTAGCCGAGGCCGGTGTGCTGCACCGGCTCCATGACACTGCCCTCGCGGTCGACGGTCACGGCGATCGACCCGTTGGGGTCGGCCTCGACCGGCTCGCCGGTGGTGCGGGAGATGGTGACGCGGTCGATGGCGGCGGTGAGCAGGCCGGTGTCGCCCTGCACGTCGGTGCGGCGCAGTGTCTGGCCCGCCTGCAGCGTCATCTCGTCGGCGTCGGACGGCTCCTCGACGGTGACGAAGCGCTGCGAGATCAGCGGTACATCGGTGTCCACGACGGCCGGACCATCGCCGGTGGTCAGCGACCTGGAGTCGAGGACGAGGCTCTCCTCTCCCGGCTGGTTCTCCGAGATCGTGGTGATCTCGAGGTCGAGCGGAGTCTTGGCCACCTTGCTCACCGTGTAGGTGGGGATCATCAGCGCGGCGACGAGTAATGCCGCGCCCAGACCCACGAGCACGCAGGCGACCGTCCTTCTGGTACCGGCACTCAGTGCCATGCAAACTCTCCTCGTCGTTCGAACACGGATAATCCGGTGGTCTGGTAGTGCACCACAGGCACTCGTGAGCCCCGACACTAACAGCCCGAGATCCCAGTGTGCGGCGCTGTGCCCTGGAAAACGCCGACACGGCAGACTGGAACTCGATGACGACCGTTACCGCCCCCGTGCCACCGCCGCGCGCCTTCATTCCCGCACTCGAAGGCATGCGCGGGATGGCGGCACTCGGTGTACTCGTCACCCACGTCGCGTTCCAGACCGGCGCGTCGAAGATCCCGGTGCTCGGCTCCATCCTGGAGCGCTTCGACATGGCGGTCGCGGTCTTCTTCGCGCTGTCGGGGTTCCTGCTGTGGCGCCCGCACGCCGCGGCCGCGCATGGGCTGGGCAAGGCGCCCTCGACCACGCGCTATCTGCTGCACCGGATCGCGCGGATCATGCCCGCGTACTGGGCGGTCGTGGTGTTCGTGCTGGTGTTGCTGCCCGGCGCGGCCCAATCGGCGAACCTGAAGGTGTGGGTGTCGAACCTGTTCTTCCTGCAGGTCTTCATACCGCTGACGCTCACCGAGGGTCTCACCCAGATGTGGAGTCTGTCGGTGGAGATGGCCTTCTACCTGTCGCTGCCGCTGCTGGCCTGGTCGGTGGTGTGGCTGCGCGGCCCGGCGGCCCGGTGGCGGGTGCCGGTGCTCGGCGCGCTGATCGCGGTGAGCCTGACCTGGAATCTGTGGCCGGTGCCGACGCCGGAGGCGATCCACGCCGACAACTGGCTGCCCGGCTATCTGCCGTGGTTCGCGGCGGGCATGATGCTGGCCGAGTTGATCCACCGGGCGCGGCCGGGCACCTGGTGGGGGCCACTGTTCTCCAGTCAACCGCTGATGTGGGCGATCGCGCTGGTGGCCTTCCTGATCTCGGCGACCGAGTTCGGTGGCCCGGCCGGGCTGGAGCGGGCCGAGCCGTGGCAGTACGCGGTGAAGATGGCGTTGGGCATGGTGATCGGGTTCGGGTTGATGGCGCCGCTGGTGCTGCGCCCCGCCGACGCCCCTGGGCATCGCTGGCTGGAATCACCCGCCGCCGCGTTGCTGGGGCGCTGGTCCTACGGCATCTTCCTGTGGCACCTGGTCGTGCTCACCATGGTGTTCCCGATATTCAGTCTGATGCCGTTCAGCGGCCACTTCGTCTACGTGCTCGTGCTGACCATCGTGTTGACGCTGCCGCTGGCGGCAGCGAGCTTCGCGCTGATCGAGGACCCGGCCCGGCGCGGGGTGCGGCGCTGGGACACGCGGGTCGCTGCCAAGCGGGCCGAATCCGCCGCGAGTGACAGCGCTAGCCCGGCTGCTCGATGACGCGGTGACTCCGACGCGGTGCCGTCACCGACCGCGGCGATGGCAGTCAGCGTCGCCGCGGTAGCGCCGCGACGCCGACCGCGATCACCGCGATCACCGCCGGTGCCTGCGCCCACAGCGAGCCACCCATGTACTCGGTCCCCGACCGCCACGTCCCCGTGGACAGTGCCGCCATCGACAGCATCGTCCCGATCCCGGCGACCCACGGCAGCACCCGCGCCGTCCCGGCGGGCCGGAATCGACTGCAGCCCAGCGCGAGCAGGGTGCACACCGTGGCGAAGGGTCCGGCGATGACGGTCGTGACGCCGGTCAGCCCGACCGCCGCGAGCCAATGGATGCCCCACGTCCCCGGTGCGGGACCGGGATCGGGCACCACGCGCCGGCGGGGAATCGCCAGCAGCACCAGCGGAATCAGCAGCAACAGCCCGCCGAAGATGGCCAGCCGGTACCAGCGGTCGGCCGGGAACGACACCGTGATCTCCCCGGTCGTGCCGTCCGGAATCAGCCAACCCTGCTGCCAGCCGTCGACCACCACCGGCGTCAGCTCGCGTCCCTCGGCGGTGTGCGCCGCCCAGCCGACATTGGTGCTGAGCGGCAGCACGAGCAGCTGGGTGCCCGGATCGGTGGGCGCGGCGGGGAACGGATCGGTGCGGACCAGGCGGATCCGGTCGACGGTGAACAGCTCGGTCGGCACGACGGTGAGATCGGGATTGCCGGGCAGCAGTTCGATATCGGCGGCGTCCTCCGCGCAGGCGCGGGCGGAAACCGGTGCGCCGGAGCGCAGTTCATCGGCGGTGGCGGTGACCGTGGTGTGCACGGCGCGACCGCCGATGGCGATCACCGGTCCGGCCTCGCAGCCGATGGTGACGAGCCGGTCGCCAGGCGCGTGTGCCGGATACTCGGGGCCGAGCACCTCCACCTCGGCCAGTCCGGTCGGCTGGGTGAGGACGAAGCCCAGCGCGGTGCGATCGAGAACCTCGTTCCAGCGCTGGACGCTGATCTCGATCCGGTCGGTCTCGGTGGGGTGCAGCGAGATCCGGGCGGGTTCGCCGTGTTCGCGTTCGGGCAGCTCCCTGACCTGTGGTCCGTTGCCGAGGTTCACCGCGACGGCGGTGGCGGTGGCGGGCAGGCCGCCCAGCGCGGTGGTGATGTCGAGCCCGGTGACCACAGCGGGCTCGGGAAGTTCCAGTACCAGTGTGGGTTTGGCGCCGGTGAGCCCGCGCACGGTGGCCTCTGGTGCGATCCAGGTGGTCTTCGGGTCGCCGTCGGTGGCGGCGAAGGCGGCGCCGCGCAGGTCGGCGACGTCGGCCTTGCCACGCGCCACCGGCCTCGAGTGGTCGGTGAGCAGCGCCTCCAGCACCGGTCCTGGCCGGGTGCGGACCGTGAGATCGGTACCGACGGTGAGTGGTTCGGGCACCGCGATGGTGCGGTTGAACACGCCGGGTTGCTCGGCGGGCAGGCCGAGCCCCTTGCTGCAGTGCACGCGGTCGGGTCCGTCGAAACAGGCGCTGCGGCCGGGGAATTCCTGGCCGAGATCCCAGCCGGTGGGAATGGTTCCGGTCGCCACGTCGGGCAGCACTATCCGGTGGCGGATGTCGACGCGCACCGGTGCCTCGCGCACGCTGTAGTCGTCGAGGGTGAGTTCAGCGATGCCGAACTGTCCTCCACGGGTACCTCTTTCGGTACGGGCGGCGGTGATCATCACCCAGTCGGTCTCGCCCGCGGGCAGGGCGACCGTCACCGGCGCGCCGGGCTCGGGGATCCGCGCCGACACCGTGCCCCGCTCGGTACGCACCTCGACCCATTTCACCGGATCGCCCAGCGCGGCCGCCGCCGTGCTGAACCGCAGCGAGCCGGAGGTGATGGGCTCGTCGAGATCGAGCCGAATCCACTGTCCCAGTGCGGATTCGGCGCCACTGCTGATCCAGGCGGTGCTCGGATCGCCGTCGACGGCCGCGGCGGTGGAACTGCCCGGCGCGGCACCGCCGATCTGGGTGGCGTCGGCGGCCGAGCTGGACGCGGTGACCTTCGCGCCCGACCACTCGCCCTGGACGAGTTCAGCGCCTTCGACGGGATAGTCGGGCACCAGGTTGTGTGTGCGCCGGGCGTCGTCGGGGGCGCGGACCGCGGAGTTGTGGTTGTCGACCCGGCCGAAATCGGCTTCGCGATCCATCGGGGTGTCGGTGATCAGCGTCGGCTGTGACGGCAGACCGGCCCGCCGCGCGTCGGCGTCGAGAAGCATGGGCGCGGTGGGGTTTCCGGTGTCGCGGCGGAGGCGTTCGAGCACCTCCGGTCCGCCCTTGACGACGGGAACGGAGTCCAGCGGAACCGTGTACGCGCCGGGGAAACCGGGCGGCGCCCCGGTGCCGCCGCGCACGTCGACGGGCGTGCCCGGTGGCGGTACCTCGACCCGGTAGATCTCGACCGCCGGGTAGGCGGGCAGCAGATCGTTGTCGACGACCAGTCCGGCATCGGCCGCGCGCGGCCCGATCAGCGCGCCGAACTCGGCCACCTTGGTGATTCCCGGTGAACCCTCGATCGCCTGGTGGGCCAGCATCGGCCGGGTCGAGCGCGAGGTTTCCGGGTCCAGGTCGTTGCGCAGCACCAGCACGCCGATGCCCTGGTCGGCGAGGGTGGCGGCGAGCCCGGTGGAGGGCCGGCCGTCGGCGATGAGGCGTTGCACCGAGTCCATCGCGCGGATGGTGCCCGGCGGGTTGAGCGGCACGGCATCGCGCACCGCCCAGGGCGTGCTGGCCAGGGCCTGAAGTGGTTCGTCGCGGGTGAGTCCCCAGATCTGGCTGCCGAACGGCGCGCCGGGCACGACGAGCGCGCGGGTGTCGGCGGCATTGTCGGCCAGCCATTGCGCGGTGTCGGTCCAGTAGGCGGGCACCCGGTCGTAGGCGCCGCGCGGGGCGAGGCGGGCGGTCCAGGCCAGCGAGGTCGCCAGCATGAGCGCGGCCAGGATCAGCGCGGCCACGGCCACGAGTCTGCTGCGTTCCGGATGGGCGAAAGCGTTGCGCCACACCGGCAGCGGCGACGACGCCGGTAGCGGCACCCGGCCGAGCAGATGCGCGAGACCGAGTACGAGCGGCAGCCGGATCAGCGGTTCCAGCTTGTGCACATTGCGCAGCGGCGCGCCGCCGGAATCCAGGAAGACCCGCACCGACTCGGCGAACGGACCACCGAGCGTGCCGACGTATCCGGCGCAGATGCCCGCCAGACCGACACACAGGATCAGCACGAACCGACCCCGGTACGGCATCGACGAGCGCGCCAGCCCGGCCATGCCCGCCGCGGCGAGCAGTCCGGTCGCCAGCACCGCGCCGGGCTGGGTCACCAGCACCGCGCCCGCGATGCGCTCGGGCGAGACGAACGGTGTCCAGCTGTCCGTACCGCGCAGCACCTCGCTCAACGACGCCCACTGCGTCGTCACTCCCGAGGACTCGATGTAGTCGAGGAACGGAGGACTCACCTTCCCGAGCAGCAGCAGCGGCACCACCCACCAGAAAGTCGCCAGCACCAGCAGCGGAATCCAGGCCAGCGTGAATCGCCACCAGCGTCGATTCGGGCGGTACGAGGCCCACCACAGCGCGGCGGGCAGGAACGCCGCCACGGTCGCCACCGCGTTCACCGACCCCATCAGCGCCAACGCGAGCGCACTGCCAGCGGCCGAAAGCGCTCCACCGCGGCCCAGCCGCGGCTCGACGCCACGGTCCTTCGCCACGCCTGCGGTGCCTGCGTTCGGAGTCCGGCCCTGGACCGGCGCGTCCTCGGCGTTCTCGCCCGCCATGGCCGCGCGGTCGCTGGGGCGTGTGCGCTCGAAGCGGATATCACCGACGGCAGGTCGCGTCTCGGGCGTGTCAGGGCTGTCGTCTCGGGCTGCACGTTCGGGTGGCGATGTGCCGGCGGGGGGTGCCGCACCGGCACCGGATCGACTCCGCATCGCCACGCCGAGCGCCGCTGGGGCCAGCAGCACCCAGGGCGCCAGCATCATCGGCAGTGTTTCCGACGAGATCGAGCCGAGCGTGGTGAGCACCCGTGGCGACAGCGCGAAGGCGATACCCGCGATCACCCGCGACCCGCGCGCCCCGATCCCGAGCGTCTCGCACAGCTTGACGATGCCCCAGAACCCGGCCAGCAGCAGCAGCGCCCACCAGACGCGCTGGGTGACCCAGGCGGGGACGTTCAGCAGATGACCGGCGGAGAAGAACGCGCCGTGCGGGAAGAAGTAGCCGTAGGCCTGGTTCTGCACCTGGCCCATCGGGGCCTGGCTGCTCCACAGGTGAGCGGCCCGCGCGAGGAAACCGAGGGGGTTCTGCGCCAGGTCGTATTTGGTGTCGGCGACGGTGAGGCCGGGCGCCTGCGCGAAGGTCAGTACGAAGGCGGCGACTACCGAGCCGACGAACCAGCGCCAACCCAATGGCGCCTTGTCCAGGTGCCCCGATCCGGGGCGCGACGCGCGGGCGTCGGGCTCAGCGGCTGCCGTATTCAGGGGCGTTGAGCAGTGAGGAGTCCTTGTCACCGCTGCGGTCGATCGAGGGCGCCGTGTTCTGCTGCACCGCTGCCGTGATCGCGAAGACGGCGATTGCGCTCAGCAGGGCGCCGCCGACCGCGCTGGCAACAGCCGGAACAGCAAACTTCATCGCGCACTCCAATACGCTCGACTAGGGGCCTGTCTCCGGCCAACCTAGCAGGTGCGGGGCCTCGGGTCAGTCGTTGGGCACGCCGCAACGCAGCGCGCCGAGCAATGTGCGGAATTTGGCCGTGGTCTCGGCCAGCTCGGCGCGCGGATCCGAGGCCGCGACGATGCCGCCGCCCGCGCTCGCCCGCAGGGTGGTTCGATCCGCCGCGAGCTCGGCGCCGCGGATCGCGACGACCCATTCGCCGTCACCGTCGGCGGCGCACCAGCCGACCGCGCCGCCGTAGAACCCGCGATGCGGTTCGGCGGCGGTGATCGCGTCGAGCGCGGCGGCGAAGGGGGTGCCGTTGACGGCGGGCGTCGGGTGCAGCAGCAGGGCCAGGTCGAGCGCGGTGGTCGACGGGTCGCGCAGCACGCCGTGGATCGGGGTGGCCAGGTGCCAGACCTGCTCGGTGCTCAGGAGCTCGGGCGCGTCGGGGATGTGCAATTCGGCGCAGACCGGTGTCAGCTGTTCGCGGATCCAGTCGATCACGAACGCGTGCTCGTCGTGGTTCTTGGTGCTGGACAGCAGTTCTCGGGCCTGGGCGGCATCGGCATCCGGATCGGCGAGCCGGGGCAGGGTGCCGGCCAGCGGGCGCAGGCTCACCCGCGTACCGTGCCGCGTGACCAGCACCTCCGGCGTCGCCCCGATCAATGTCTCGCCCGTCCTGCCCGCCGCCGACAGATCGACCGCGTACACACTCGCGTTCGGATGCCTGGTCAGCAGATGCCCGGCCACCACCTCCGGATCGAGCGGGGCGTCGGCCGCGAGCACCATGCTGCGCGCCGCCACCACCTTGCGCAGGTCGTTCGCCGGGTCGCCGAGCTGTTCGACCAGCTTCGCCACCCGTGCGACATGCTCTGCCGCACCGGGTATCTCATCGACCACCCGGACGTCGGGCAACGTCGGCAGTGCCGCGGGCCGCCATGGTCCCGCCGTGTGCAGCGCGATTTCGGGCCGCCAGAGCGCAGCCGGCTCGCGGGGATCGAAGGGCAGGGCGCCGACGACGAGCCTCGGTGCCGCCTCGGACTCGCTCCGCCGGTCCTGATGGTCGGCGACGATGTTGTCCCGGCCCCGCGGGCCGGGGGGCGAGTTGTCTCGGTCCCGCCATCCGCGCAGTGCCTCGACCGCTTGTCGTGGATCGGCGTACCCCGCGCGCACGCCCGTCGTGCGCAGCACGGCGTCGGGTCGGGCGAGCAGGAATCGGTCCATGGTCGTTCGACCATAGCCCCGGCGCCACGCCAGGACCCGCGACAGCGACCGAACTCTCAGTGCTCCGGCGGCACCAGGAACACCGGCCGGTGCCCGTGCTTGAGCACCGCCTCGGCCACGCTGCTGTGCAGCAGCGCCCGCAGGCCCGTCGCGCCGCGCGTTCCGGCGACGATGATGTCGACATCGAGTTCCTCGGCGCAGTCCACGATCGTGTTCCAGATGGTGGTGCTGCACTCGGCGGTGCGCGGTTCGGCCGTGATACCGGCCAGCTTCGCCAGGTGCACGCCCTCGGCGTTGATCTTGCGGGCATCGGTGTAGGCGATGTCCTCGATCTCCTCGTCGGGCACCCATTCCGGCTGCATCACCCCGGCCAGCCCCGAGATCCGCGCGGCTTGGCGCACCATCGGTTCCCAGGCGGTGAGCAGGATCGCGCGTTCGGCGGACAGGAAGCGGCCCGCGTACTCGATGGCGCGTTTGGCGTGTTCGGAACCGTCGTAGGCGATGAGCATCCGATCGCAAGCCATGACGACCTCCTGCGCAGGTCCGGCGACTGTTTTCTCAGGTTACCCCTGGATTCGGCGTTCCAATCCGAACCTGCTGGCGTGGTTCGCGCCGCGGCAGGGCTACCGTGGAACCCATGCGGAAATCGCCTGTGGTCGTGTTCGCAGTCCTGGCCGCCGTCGCCACCGCTTGCTCGGGAGGTACGTCGAACGAGACGACCACCGCGGCGAGCACCAGCGGCGTCGCGACATCGGCGGGTGGGGAATCGGGCGCACCGGCCACCCCCGCTCAGAGCGCGTGCGGCGCGGAGTACCTCGCCCAGCTCTCCCAGCGGGAGAAACTCGCCCAGCTGCTCACCGTCGGCATCACCGGTGCGGCCGATGCGACGAACGTGGTGAGCACCGAGCAGGTCGGCGGCATCTTCGTCGGCAGCTGGACCGACCCGAGCCTGCTCGGCAACGCGCAGCTCGACGCGGTGAAAGCCCAGGCCAAGGTGCCGTTGATGGTGACCATCGACGAGGAGGGTGGCCGCGTGTCCCGGGCCGGGAACGTGATCGGCACGATCCCCTCGGCCCGCGTCATCGCCCAGACCCAGACCCCCGAGCAGTACTTCGAGAACTCGGTGACCCGGTCGCAGGCGCTCAAAGACCTCGGCATCACCGTGAACTTCGCTCCCGACACCGATGTGAGCAGTCAGCCCGCCGACAGCGTCATCGGCGACCGCTCCTTCAGCGACGACCCCCAGGTCGTGGTCTCCTACGCCGACGCCTATATCCGCGCTGCGAACCAGGTGGGTCTCGGCTCGGTCATCAAGCACTTCCCCGGCCACGGCTCGGGCTCGGGCGACTCGCACACCGGCGCGGTCCAGACCCCGCCGCTGGACCAGATGCAGAACACCGACCTGGTGCCCTTCCGCGAGCTGATCGGTTCCGGTGCCGCGGTGATGGTCGGCCACCTCGACGTGCCCGGCCTGACCGAGCCCGACGTGCCCGCCAGCATCAGCCCGGCCGTGATGTCGCTGCTGCGCGAGGGCACCGGCTACGGCGCCGCCCCGTTCGACGGCCCGATCATCACCGACGATCTCGGTGGCATGGCCGCCATCACCGACCGCATGACGATCGAGGAAGCGGTGGAGGCCGCGCTGGTCGCCGGTGCCGACAATGCCCTGTGGATCAGCACCACCGCGGTGCCCCAGGTACTCGACCGCTTGGAACAGTCGGTGGCAAGTGGCAAACTGCCCGCCGACCAGGTCGACGCTTCTGTGCTGCGAATGGCGCGCTACAAGGGCGCACCATTGGGCTGCTGAGCGGCGCGGCGACTGTGCGGCAAATGGGTACCTGTCTATCTTACCTTGGAGTAAGATAGAGGTTCACCCTGCGGTAGGAGAGTGGATGGCAGGCGGGACCAAGCGACTTCCCCGGGCGGTTCGCGAGCAGCAGATGCTCGATGCCGCGGTCGAGGTGTTCGCGCGCAAGGGCTTCCACGACACGTCGATGGACGCGATCGCCGCCGAGGCGAAGATCTCCAAACCCATGCTGTACCTGTACTACGGCTCCAAGGACGAGCTGTTCCGCGCCTGCATCCAGCGCGAGGGGCTGCGCTTCATCGAGGCCGTCGCACCCGCGGGCAACCCGCATCTCACGCCACACGAGCAGGTCCGCACCGCGCTGGAGGGCTTCCTCGATTTCGTCGACCGCAACCGGCAGTCCTGGCAGGTGCTCTACCGGCAGGCAATCGGTCAGCAAGCTTTCGCCTCCGAGATCGACAACGCCCGCGAGCGCGTCATCGAGCTCACCGCGAAACTGCTGGAATCCAGTGCCAAGAACGCCGAGCCCGGCACCAATTTCGAGGTCGTCGCGGCCGCGGTGATCGGTGCGGGCGAGGCCATCGCCGATCGGGTCGCGAGCGGCCGGATCGAGGTGGCCGAGGCAGTCGACCTGCTCGACGATCTGGCCTGGCGCGGTCTGGCTGGTCGCAAAAAGACCGAATAGCGCGCCAGCGGTTGCCCCCGCGGCGCTGACCTGCGATTGTGCACCGTTAGCGTTCGTCGAAATCGGGGTGGCAGTGTTCGGTGTGTTGAAGCCGTGTGCGCACGGTGCGGAGAAGTACGGCATCGATCCGGGACAGTGGCAGGCACACATGTGCGGGCTGTGTCTGGGCCTGCGCGACGGTCACGGTCAAGTGGCCAGAGCGGCGACCAATACCGACGCGATCGTGCTCAGTGTGCTCACCGAGGCGCAGTCCGGCGGGTTCGACGCTCGGACCACCGCGGGCCCGTGTCCGCTACGGGGGATGCGCCGGGCGTCGGTGGTCGATGCGAGCGCACCCGGTGTGCGATTGGCAGCGACGGCGTCACTTCTGCTGGGAACGGCCAAGATTCGCGACCATGTCGATGACGGTGACGTCAGTGTGCTCGCCCGACGGCCCATGCGCAGGGTCTCGGGTAGCTGGGCAGAGCGCGCACGGACACAGGCCGCCCAGATCGGTCTCGATGTAGAGCCCATGCTGGCCGCGATCGCGTCCCAGCCCGCATTGGAAGCGCGGGTCGCGGAGACTGGGCACGAGACGCCGGCGCGGATGCTCGACGAACTCACCGGGCCGACGCAGCTCTGTGCCGCCACCCTCTTCGGCCACACCGCCACGTTGGCCGGCCGACCGGAAAACGTCGCCGCACTGCGAGAGATCGGTCGGCATGTCGGTCGCATCGCCCACCTGGCCGACGCCATCGAGGACCTCGAGCGTGACCGTGCACGCGGCCGGTTCAATCCGCTCGATGCCACTGGCACCGACCTGCCGCGCGCCTACGAGTTGGTGCGCGAGAGCGAATCCCGCGTCCGCCGCGCCGCCGCCGAGGCCGAACTCGACCAGCTGCCCACCGTGCGCTGGGCGTTGCTCGATCCACTGGCGAGCCTGCTGCGTGCCCTCGGTCGCGGGCTCGGTATCGCCACCGGCCATGTCTGCCGCACTCCGGCATCCTCGAGCGCTGTCTCGGCCGCGCAACAGCATTCGCCCTACGGTCTCTCGTCCCCGCTGCACAAGGGCCCGAAAAAGCCCGGCCCGCTCGAGGCGGCCGGGCTCATTCTCGGCGTCTACTGCACCGGAATCGCCTGCTGCAGCGACCACACCAATCCCTGCTCCGGCAAGCGAAAGCAGGCGTGGCGCAAGCGTTGTGACTGCTGTGAATGCGGTGACTGTTGTGGCAACTGTGGCAACTGTGGCAACTGCGGCGGCAAGGATGGCGGCTGCTGCGGGTGCGACTGCTAGGAAACCCTCACTCGCACTTCACCACCGGGATCGGGTCGTACTTCACCGTCCTCGTGTGCCGGGAGATCTGCGCACCGGTCTCGTGATCGGTGATCACCCGGGTGTCGGAGATGGTGAAGCCCGGCGCGCCCTCGGAGGCGATGCAGTCATCGCCCTTGGGCAAGGTGAGCTCGGTGGGCTCGGTCGGCTTCGACTTCTCGCCGGTGATCGATTCCACGTCAACGGTTTTGGTGCCCCACAGCCGCACGGTGATGTCGGAACCGGTCGCGACGGCCTGGATGTAGACACCGGTCTCGGAGGTGTTGCGGAAGGCCAGGTCGATCGCGCCGTCGAACACGGTGGCCTCGCGGGCCGCCGGGTAGCGGGAGATGTAGTAGCTGTGCTCGGTGTGCCCGGCGTCTTCCATCCCGGCGAAGTAGGCGGCGTTGTAGAGCGTGGTGGCGAACTGGCTGATGCCGCCGCCGACCGCGGTACTCGGCCTGCCCTTGTCGATGATGCCGGACTCCACATAGCCTTCCGCCGCGGTGCGCGGGCCGGTGAACCCGTTGAGCGAGAAGGTGTCTCCGGGCTTGACCACCGCGCCGTCCACCTTCGCGGCGACGGTGCGGATGTTCACCCCGGACGGTCCGTTGAAGCCGCTGGTGGTGAACTCGCCGATCGCCTCGGTGATCCCGAGCCCTTCGGCGGCCTCGGTGGTGAGCTTCGGTTCGATGCGCTCGTAGGCCACCTCGGTGGCCCGCTCGCCCGCCAGCGTGAGCAGCGCGGGCAGCTTCTCCAGGGTCTTGGCCCAGTCGACCTTCTCGCCGACCACCGCGGGCACCACGGTGGGCGTGCCGGTGCCGATGGTGAAGGTGGCGTCCTTGGGCTCGATCTCCGAGGCTGTCAATTGCGGTGCGAGCAAGGCGATCACGGCCTCGTTGTCGATCGCGGGCGTGAGTCCGCCGTTCCCGTCGGGAACGAAGCCGAGCACCTCGCTGATCTGGCCGGGTGTCAGGGTGACGCGGGTGTCTTTGCCCGCCAAGGTGATCGGCGCGGCGATGGCGGGGGTCGCGATGTCGCGCAGGGCCGCCTGCACCGCCTCCTCGTCCACCGCGACGGGCGCGGCGACGACGGGCAGATCCAGTTCGGTGCTCTCGGCCCAGCGCTCGGTGATCGTGGTGCGTGCGGTGTCGGCGTCGAGGATCCGTCCCGGCACCGGCGCGACCGCGACCGGGACGCCGTTGTCGAAGCGCACCGTGCCCTCGACCGTCGGGTTGTCGTACCCGCGGAAGGTGTCGAGTTGCTGCTCGAGTGCGACGTCGTCGACGGTGCTCACCGCCCGCACGTCGCGGGTGCCGAACAGGGAGACCAGCCGGCTGACCGGATTGATCGGCTGATCGCCGACGGCGTCCCAGGTCCGGTCCCAGTCCACCGCGAGACCCGCGGCGGCGGGCACCATGCTCGCCTGCACGTCACCGATGCGCACGGGCAGCGGCTGTTCGGCCTTCGGGCCCAGTTCGGAGCGCAGCAGGGCGTCGGCCTCGGCCTCGTCCATCCCGCCGACGTCCACGCCGGCCACGACGACCCCGCGGGGGACCTCACCCGCGCTGAACGCGAGATCGGCCAGATAGGCGGCCGCGCCGAAGGCCACAACGGCACCTACGGCGATCCCGACCCGTTTGACCAGCTGCTGGTTGTCGGGCCGGATGGGCGGCTGAGCCCCCGGCGGGGGTGCGGGCGACCATCGGTCGCGGGTGACGGTGCTGATGGGCTGGGTGGGCAGGGCGGTGGTGTCGGCATCGAAAGTGCGATTTGCTTCGAGCAGCTTGCGTAGTCCGACCTCGCCCCTTGGTCGCTCGGCCGGTCGTCCGGCGTTCGACTCGCTGGGCACGGAGGTCCTTCCGTTGGGGTGTATGGCGTCGTCCTTAAAGGGGCGCCCGGCCCCGATGTTTGCGGGGCCCCGGCCAAGGGTAATGCGCCTGGGCGCAGATGGCAGCCCGGCCACCGGTGACCGACAGCAGGAAGGCTCCGCGTAGTTGCCGGGTCGGGGGTCTGGCAACTACACGGAGCCGATCTGTTTATCGCGGCCCGGAGCGGGGCGTTACAGCCTGAATCCGGGAAATTTCGGCGGCCCCGGTGATGCCGCCCCGCGTGCCCGCCCGGCCGGGCGGAGAATCTGACGTGAGACTCGCCACCAGGGACCGGACAACGAGGGAGAACTGATGCAGCTGGGAATGATCGGCCTCGGCCGGATGGGCGCCAACATCGTGCGCCGGATCGTGCGGGACGGGCACACGGCGGTCGGTCACGAACGTCACCAGGGTCACATCACCGAGCTGACGAACGAGCTGGGTGACAGCTTCCGGGGCAGTACGGACCTGCGGGAGTTCGTCGGCATGCTCGACGCGCCGCGGGTGGTGTGGGTGATGATCCCCGCCGGGGCGACCGGCGCCGCGATCGATCAGCTGGCCGAGCTGCTCGAGCCGGGTGACATCATCATCGACGGCGGTAACAGCCGCTACCACGAGGACATCGAACGTTCGAAGGCGTTGGCGCCCAAGGGCATCCACTACCTCGATATCGGGACCTCCGGCGGCGTGTTCGGGCTCGAGCGCGGCTTCTGCCTGATGATCGGCGGCGAGGCGGAGCAGGTGCGCTACCTCGAACCGCTGTTCGAGTCGATCGCGCCCGGTGTCGAGGCCGCGCCGCGCACCCCGGGCCGCACCGGGGAGCCGACGCCCGCCGAGCGGGGTTGGCTGCACTGCGGGCCGGCAGGCGCCGGTCACTTCGTGAAGATGGTGCACAACGGCATCGAGTACGGCGCGATGGCCGCCTACGCCGAGGGTCTGAACATCCTCGACCACGCCAACGTGGGCGCCGTGCGGGGTGACGGCGAGCACTCGGCCGAGGAGACCCCGCTCGAGCACCCCGAGTACTACCAGTACGACCTGGACATCCCGGAGATCACCGAGGTGTGGCGGCGTGGGTCGGTCGTCGCGTCCTGGCTGCTCGATCTCACCGCGTCCGCCCTCTATGCCGACCCGAATCTGGACTCCTACAGCGGCCGGGTGTCCGATTCCGGCGAGGGCCGCTGGACCATCGACGCCGCCATCGACACCGCCGTCCCGGTTCCGGTGCTGGCCGCCGCCCTGTTTCAGCGGTTCTCCTCGCGCGGCGAGGCCCTCTACGCGGACAAGATGCTCTCGGCGATGCGCAAGGCTTTCGGTGGCCACAACGAGCTGCCGCCGAAGTAGTCCTGTCAAGTGGTCTTAACGGCCGCAAACGCGAGGTTAAACAGAGATGTTCCACAAAAATGAGAACGTGTTCTTATTTTTCAGGACAACCGTCCAGTCCGGCCGATACCTTGTGGCCAGAGGGGGGAAAGCCCACCTGATGAGGATTCGTCCCGGCCATCCTCGCTGGGACTTTGGAGGAAAATCATGTTCCGGACTTCGCGTATCGCCGCGGGAATCGCGGCCACCACCCTGGTCGTGGCCGGTGTCGGCGTCAGCCTCGGTTCCGGCATCGCCGCGGCCGCTCCCGACTGCGCGGTCAGCAGCCACGCGACCAAGCGTGACGCCAGCACGGTCGGCGTCACCCATGTCTACGACAAGATCGCGAGTGCCGAGACGATCGGGGTCGGCACCAGCGTCACCTACAAGGTGATCGTCGGGACCACCGGAATCGGCAACCCGTACGTCAATACCATCACCGACTTCCCGCCGGTCGGGTTCGGTGCCCCGACCAAGACCACCATCACCGCCTACCACGCGATCGGCGGCCAGCGCACCGAGGACGTGACCGCGACCCCGAACGCGGGCGGCTGGAAGGTCACCAGCACCGGCTGGTTCGTCAACTCCGGCAACCCGGTCACCCTGACCATCACCTACCCCGTGCCGAGCAGCGTCAAGGCCGGTCAGGCGATCACCAGCGGTGGCGTCGGCGTCGCGGGCACCGTGGGTGTCGGCACCGAACTGCCCGGCCTCACCGCCTGCTTCACCGCCCGCGGTGCCAACGCCGGGGAGACCGTGATCGGCAGCCTCGGCGACAACGGTCTCGGATCCTCCGACGGCCAGCTGAGCTCCACCGGCTCGGCGACCGACATCCTCTCCGACGTGCTGCGCAATCTGATCGGAAGCTGATCGCGTAGCACCTGGTCGCCGGGGCGGTTCGCGCTGTCGCCCCGGCGCTCGGGTGTGGTCCTGTCGTTCGTCTGGTGAGGGTTCATGGTGGTGTGCAAGCGGCCGATCGCGGCCTTGGTTTCGGCGCTCGTGCTGACGCTGTGCTCGTTCGGCGCGGCCGGCGCGGACTCTTCGCGGCTCGATCACATCGACCGTCCCGGGCAGCGCGAGCAGACGCTGCACGTGTACTCCGCGGCGATGGATCGGGTGATCCCGCTGCAGGTCATCACGCCGTACGACACCAGCGCCCCGCGCCCGACGCTGTATCTGCTCAATGGCGCGGGCGGCGGCGAGGACGTCGCCAACTGGTACAACCAGACCGATATCGTGCAGTTCTTCGCCGACAAGAACGTCAACGTGATCACCCCGGCCGCGGGCAAGTTCTCCTACTACACCGACTGGCAGCGCGACGATCCCGAGCTCGGTCGCAACAAGTGGCAGACCTTCCTCACCGAGGAACTCCCGCCGATCATCGACGAGACCCTGAACACCACCGGCGTGAATGCCATCGCGGGCCTGTCGATGTCGGCCACCGCAGTGCTCAATCTCGCCATCGCCGCCCCCGACCGCTACCGCGCCGTCGGCGCCTACAGCGGCTGCGCCTCCGTCGAGGACCCCCTCAGCCGTGCCTACATCGACCTCGTCCTGGCCCGCGCGGGCGCCGACCCGGCCAATATGTGGGGCCCGCCCGGCGACCCCGCCTGGCGGGCCAATGACCCCTATCTCAACGCCGAACGCCTGCGCGGCAAGGCCATCTACCTCTCCAGCGCCACCGGCCTGCCCGGCATCGCCGAGACCCTTCCGCCGGGCGCGAGCCCCGGCAAGGTCATCGGCATGACCGACCAGATCCTGCTCGGCGGTGCCATCGAGGCGGCGGCCAACCTCTGCACTCAGCGCCTGGCCGCCCGCCTCGCGGACCTGAACATCCCCGCCCACACCGAGTTCCGTCCGGCGGGCACCCACACCTGGAAGTACTGGGAACAGGACCTGCACAACTCCTGGCCGCTCCTGGCCGAGGCCATCGGCACCGAGTAGCCCGAAAGGTGTTGCCACGCACCGTCGAAGTGCCTGGCACCTTTGATGGCAGCTGTTCCCGGTGTCGCCCCCACGGCGACCGCCGCTCCCACGCGAGCACCGTCGGTGATCGACGAGCTGACGCGAGAGCCTTTGGTTCCGCATGGAATAGCTTACAGGGCAAAGAAATTCGAGTATCGATGCCGAAGAATCGTTGGTAACGAACGGGCCGAGCCGCCCGATTGGGTAGTTAGTTAGCTTTGCTCACGTTCTCGAAAGGCTCCCCATGCATCGTCGTATGATCCGACTCGTCGTCGCCACCGCCGCCGTCGCCGGTATCGCTACTGCCACCGCGTCCCCCGCCATGGCCACCCCCGCGGCCCCGGCGGTGATCGCCGAGTCCGGTTCCGCCGGCACCGGTTCCGCCGTCCTGGACTTCCCCATCGGCTTCCTCAAGCTCATCCTCTGCGGCACCTGGGCCTCCCCCGAGCCCCATTACATTCCCCTGTGCCGCTGACCCCATGAACGCAACGGCGGGTGGTCTCCGAGACTCGGAGACCACCCGCCGTTGCGTGTGCGGTGTTGGCTAGCGCTCGATGATCGCGACCACGCCTTGGCCGCCCGCGGCGCAGATGGAGATCAGCGCGCGGCCGGATCCCTTCTCCGCCAGCAGCTTCGCGGTCGAGGCGACGACGCGGCCGCCGGTCGCGGCGAAGGGGTGGCCCGCGGCCAGCGAGGAGCCGTTGACGTTGAGCTTGCTGCGGTCGATCGAGCCCAGCGCGCCGTCGAGGCCGAGGCGCTCCTTGCAGTAGGCGTCGGACTCCCACGCGGCCAGGGTGGCCAGCACCACCGAGGCGAAGGCCTCGTGGATCTCGTAGTAGTCGAAGTCCTGCAGGGTCAGGCCGTTGCGGGCCAGCAGGCGCGGCACCGCGTAGGTGGGCGCCATCAGCAGGCCGTCGGGGCCGTGGATGTAGTCGACCGAGGCGACCTCGGAGTCGACCAGGTGCGCCAGCACGGGCAGGTTGCGCTCGGCGGCCCACTCGTCGCTCGACAGCAGCACCGCCGAGGCGCCATCGGTGAGCGGGGTGGAGTTGCCCGCGGTCATGGTCGCGTCGCCCAGCTTGGTGCCGAACACCGGCTTGAGGGTGGCCAGCTTCTCCACGGTCGAGCCGGGACGCAGGTTGTCGTCGCGGGTCAGGCCGAGGAACGGGGTGATCAGGTCGTCGAAGAAGCCACGGTCGTAGGCGGCGGCCATGTTCTTGTGCGAGAGGTAGGCCAGTTCGTCCTGCGCCTCGCGGGCGATGCCGAACTCCTTGGCGGTGATGGCGGCGTGCTCACCCATCGACAGCCCGGTGCGCGGCTCGGCATTGCGCGGGATCTCGATGCCGAGCATCCCCGGACGCAGCTGACCGACCAGCTTGAGGCGGTCCTTGTTGGTCTTGGCGCGGTTGGCGGTGAGCATCCACTCGCGCATGTCCTCGCTGACGCCGATCGGGGCGTCGGAGGTGGTGTCGGCGCCGCCGCCGATGCCCGACTCGATCCGGCCGAGCGCGATCGCGTCGCCGACGGTGACCACCGACTGCAGGCCGGTGCCACAGGCGAGCTGCAGGTCGTGGGCGGGGGTGTAGGGCGAGAGCTTCGAGCCGAGCACGCTCTCACGGATCAGGCTGTGCTCGCCGACCTTCTTGAGCACCGCGCCACCGACGACCATGCCGAGGCGCTCGCCCTGCAGGCCGAAGCGGCTGACCAGCCCGTCGAGGGTGGCGGTGAACATATCCTGGTTGGAGGCCTTCGCGTAGGCCTTGTCCGAGCGAGCGAACGGGATGCGGTTACCACCAACGATGGCGACCGGGCGCGCGGTCTTCGCGCTCTTGGCAGTGGTCTTGGCCTTGGCCGTCGCCGAGCGGGCTTTGCTTGTCACTCGAGTTCTCCATGGTCTCGTCGGTTCCGGGTACGTCAGGCGTATCGGTTTACATTAAACTTACTCTGGAGTAAGTTCGTTGTCGACACCGTACCCGCAAATGTGCGCCAACACGGGGGACACTGGGCGAGCACGGTCATACAACACGTCGAGCACAGAGAAGGTAGGAACAGTGGCAGCCAAGAGCAAGGGTGCACCCAACCTCTACGGATCCTTCATCCACTCCGCCCCCGGCGCGTTCCTCGCGAGCAAGCTGGGCCTGCCCCAGCCGGCAGAGCTGCGCCGATACAAGGCGGGCGAGCCCGCGCTTCCCGGTCCCGTTCTGCTCGGTGGCAAGGGCCGCCTCGCCGAACCGGTCCGCGCGCTGCTCTCCGATTACACCGTCGCCGATTCGCTCGACTCGGGCACCAAGTACGGCGCCCTCGTCTTCGACGCTACCGGCATCGACTCCATCGACAAGCTCGCGCAGCTGTTCGAATTCTTCCAGCCCGCCATGCGCAACCTGGCACCGTCGGGGCGTGTCGTCGTCCTCGGCACCACCCCGGAGCTGGTCGGCTCGGTCGACGAGCAGATCGCCCAGCGCGCGCTCGAGGGCTTCACCCGCTCGGTCGCCAAGGAACTGCTGCGCGGCGCCACCGGCCAGCTGGTCTACGTGCACCCCGAAGCGGGCACCGCCGCGACCGGCCTCGAGTCGACCCTGCGTTTCCTGCTCTCGGCCAAGTCGGCCTTCGTCGACGGCCAGGTCATCCGGGTCGGCAAGAACGAGTCCGTCGCCCCCGCCAGCTGGGACAAGCCCCTCGACGGCAAGGTCGCCGTGGTCACCGGTGCCGCGCGTGGCATCGGCGCCACCATCGCCGAGGTGTTCGCCCGTGACGGCGCCACCGTCATCGTCGCCGACATCCCCGCCGCGGGCGAGGCCCTCTCGGCCACCGCCAACAAGATCGGTGCCACCGCACTGGCTCTCGACGTCACCGCGCCCGACGCCGCCGAGCGCCTGGCCGACTTCGCCGTGGAGCGTTTCGGCGGCATCGACATCGTCGTGCACAACGCCGGTATCACCCGCGACAAGCTGCTCGCCAACATGGACGAGGGCCGCTGGAACTCGGTCATCAACGTCAATCTCGCTGCCCCGCACCGCATCACCTCCGGCCTGGTGGCCAAGGGTGTGCTCAAGGAGGGTGGCCGCGTGATCGACGTGTCCTCCATCGCCGGCATCGCGGGCAATCGTGGCCAGACCAACTACGGCGCCTCCAAGGCCGGTGTCATCGGCATGGTCGACGCCGAGTCCCCGGTGCTGGCCGAGAAGGGCATCACCATCAACGCGGTAGCGCCGGGCTTCATCGAGACCGCCATGACCGCCGCCATCCCGCTCGGCACCCGCGAGGCCGGTCGCCTGATGAGCTCGCTGCTGCAGGGCGGCCAGACCGTCGACGTGGCCGAGACCATCGCCTACTTCGCCAGCCCGGCGTCGAACGCGGTGAGCGGCAACGTGGTCCGCGTCTGCGGTCAGAGCCTGATCGGCGCCTGATGACCCAGACGATCACCCTCTCCGAGGTCCCGAAGAACGGCGGGCTCTACGCGAAGGCGGCACTGGGCGCTGTCCCGCTGCCGGCCCCGCTGTCGAGCCGCAAGCCGGGGCTGCCGGATCGCCGCGTGGTGCTGGACGGCTTCCAGGTCGATCCCGATCACCTGGCCGCCTACTGCCACGCCACCGGCCTGCGGTTCAGCGACACCCTGCCGCTGACCTACCCGTTCATCCTGTCGTTCCCGCTGATGATGGAACTGATCGTGGCCCGGGACTTCCCGTTCACCGCGGTCGGTGCGGTGCATCTCGAGAACGTCATCGAGCGCACCCGCGAGATCTCGGTCGCCGAACCGCTCGATTTCACCGCCCACGTCGAGAACCTCCGGGAGCACCCGAAGGGTCTGCTGATCGACGCGGTGACCGAGATCCGAGTCGGCCGCGAACTGGTCTGGCGCCAGGTCTCGACCATGCTGCACCAGCAGCGCACCTCGCTCTCGGGTGGTCCGAAGTCCGCGCCCCCCGAGGACCAGGTCCCGCCGCCCCCGCTGCGCGTGCAGCGCGTCGATCAGAAGACGATCAACCGCTACGCCGCCGCCTCCGGCGACCGCAACCCGATCCACGTCTCCGGCCTGGGCGCCAAGGCCATGGGTTTCCCCAAGACCATCGCCCACGGCATGTGGTCGGCGGCCGACATCCTCAGCACCATCGAGGGCCGCGTCCCCGAAAAGGCCACCTACGCCGTGAAATTCGGCAAGCCGATCTTCCTGCCCTCGTCGATCAACATCTACGCCGAGCAGGCCGAATCGGGCTGGGACCTGTCCATCCTCCACCCCAAAAAGGGCTACCCCCACCTCACCGCCACCCTGCGCTGAGCCGACACCCCCAAGGGCCGTACATCCACCGGATGTGCGGCCCTTGGTCGCATACCGGGGCCCCAGCTAGTCTAGTCTAGGATTGACTGTCAATCCTAGACTAGACTAGCATTCATGACTAAGCGGAACGACCTTCTGAGGAAGATCGGCGACGCCGCGAAGGCGGCCGGGCTGACTTGGGAGGTCGAGCGGGAAGGTGGCAATCACACCATCTACAAGCTGGGAGGGGAAGAAGATCCCGATCGGTCGGCACGCCGAACTCGGCAATCGTTACGCTGAGATGGTCTATAAGCAGTGCGAGGAAGTACTCGGAGAAGGATGGTGGCGGAAATGAAGTACACCGCCCACACAGAGCGGGATGGTCGATTCTGGCTTGTCCATGTTCCCGAGATCGACCAGTGGACGCAGGCGCGAAATCTGCGAGAAGTCGAGCCGATGGCGCGTGACCTGATCGCCACCATGCTCGAGGTGGCGCCCACATCTTTCGAGGTCGACGTCGAGATCGAGCTACCAGCAGCTGTACGTGAAGAGTGGGAAGAGTCCAAGCGGTTGCTGTCGAAGGTCGATGAGATCAAGGCGTCGGCAGCGGCAGCGGCTCAACGCGCCGCTCGGCGGCTGGCGGACGAAGGCTTGACCCTTCGTGAGATCGGGCAGGTTCTCGGCGTCTCGTTCCAACGTGCCGGTCAGCTTCTGAACCGGTAGATCAGTATCGGGGACACTGTCGCAGCGTCTCGTTGCGGACTTTCACGCGCCGCAGTGTTGTGCCCATCAGTACCATCGACGGCCGCGTCTCCGCACATCCACGAAACCGCAGGAATGCAGTTCCCGGCTGTCCCGTCTGATGGACCGCGGGCGAGCGTTCACCCTTCGCGGCGTAGTAGTCGGCCAGTCCGATCGCGCCGAACGGGAGCAGGCTCGTCTTCGCGATCGCCGACTCACCGATCGCGACACCGAGCGCCACGAAGAAGAGTCCGACGGCAATCGCTGCGAACGAGGCTCCGGTGAGCATGTCTCCATAGGCGCCTCGACCGAGGATTCCGGTTTGCCGGCGTGGTGCCCGCACTGTCGGAGAACCTCGGCTTTCCGCGCCGACGCTTCGGTTCGATCCGGCGGGTGGCGTCGACCTCATCCTAACCGACCGACTGAATAGATAGTGCTGCAACGTAATTCGACCGCACGTGTCGCTTCCGGGGCCGATGCATCGCCAGGCGCGGATGGCCCGTTACGGCAATTCGCTGTGATATTACTCAATTTCGCTGAGATGATTAGCGAAACAATTGCCGAAATCGGATATATCGGATCGCTAGTTCTACTGACCAGTTCTTTGTTCTGCGAGCTAAGGGGTAGCTCGATGCCATGTGGGCTGGCAACGGGTTATTGCCGGGATGTCAACACTGCCGACTGTCAAAATATGGCAACCGCAGCGCATTTGAACTTTCTCCTTCCCGAATTTCACGGAAACCACATCCTCTAAAAAGAGTGTTAGAACTTCTCTGCCCAGCCATCGGGCTGGGTGAACGGGACGACATCGAGCCCTCGGGGATCCGGCGATCATGCGGTCGCCGTGCGTGTTTCACCCGATCGGACTCGTGGCGAGAAGTGGCGTGGAGGAAGTGTTGAAGTACGCAACAGCAGGGGCATCGACCGTGGCGGCGTGCGCGCTCGTCGTGTTCGCCGGCGTGGCCGGAGCCGACACCGGTAGCGGTGAGACGGGGAGCGGCGTGATCGACTCCGGTAGTGGGATTCTCGGTGAACTGCTCGACACCGGGAGCGGGATACTCGGCGGCGGCGCGAGTGGCGGGTCCGCCGAGGCCGCGCAACAGTGCAACCGGTCGACCAAGTCCGGCGGCGCGGGCGTGACGACCACCGTGCACCAGCTCGGTGTGGCGGGGCCCACCACATTTGTCCTCGCCTATGAAACCCTGAACATTCCGGACCGAATTCAGGCGTTCTACGAGGGTGCGCAGGTGCTCGATACCGGCTATGTCGGCGACAACATCAACGAGGGCACCGGTTCCGCGGTGGTATCGCTGCCCGCGGGGAATGCGACGACAGTGACTGTGCGCGTCAGTGGATTGGACGAGACCAAATGGGAGTACACGGTCAACTGCCCTGCTTAGCCGCAGTCTCTGGCCCGGCAACGACTGGGCCAACTGTGCGGATATCGGCAGCGGAGGACTCTAGAGACGACTCCGAGAAACGCTGTTCCGCAATCGTTTCAGTCCGGAGGAATGTTACATGGATATGACGTGAGATCAATCATGGCGTTCATCGGCGGATAGCTGGGTAGTAACCATTGTTCCGTACTGGCAGGTGAGGGCTCCCTATGCTGGTTCGCCTGGTCGCTGGCCGCGTGTTCCGCCCATTCGAACGATTGTCCAGCGACGACGGCGCGGGAGTCGTCGAAAGTGGCGAGATCGAAGTATCACTCGTCGAAGGATCACAGTGCAATCCTCGATTCGGAGTGAACATGTTCGGCGCGCTGGCTAACTCGGGGCCTTCCCGTCGTGAATGCCCCGAAAAGCTCGGGCTGGGGCGGTGTCAGCCATCCGTGTTAGAAAGTTCCCGTCCGGCGAGTAGTCGGCAATCATGCGCAATATCAAGGGGAATGACTTCATGAAGAAGATTCGCACGCTCGGCCTCGGCATCGCTCTCGCGGCCGGAATGGTCCTGCTCGGCACCGGCGTTTCCGCCGCCGAGGAGACTTCCACCGGTTCGGCCGAGGGCCTCGCCGCGGTGCTCGAGTCGCTGAGCTCCGGCTCGGCGGGCGAAGACGCCACCGATCCCGATGCGATCTCAGAGGAAGAGGCCTCCACCGGCTCCGCCGAGGGCATCGCCGCTCTGCTGAAGGCGCTGACCACCGGCTCGGCCGGCGACGACGACACCACCGACCCGGACGCCTGACATCAACTCGACGAATGCCCCGCTCTCAGCGGGGCATTCGTCGTTTCAAGGGCTGTTCGTGCCGGGGTCCGGGTGGAGTCGCCGATCAGCTGTGCCTGGCCGCCCGAAGTCCGTTGACGTACGCCGCCACGATTCGGAGATCGCCCTCGGAGAGTCCGGAGAGATCGACGATGCCGTCTTGGTGCTGCGGTCGGGGGTGTTCGACCGGGACGGGCTCCAGGCCCGCCTGTGTCAGTAGGGGAGTCGCGTCGAGGCCGACGGCTTCAGCCATGGCCTGCAGCGTTTCGGCAGTGGTGCTGGCGGCGACCTTCTGTCCACGCTTGTACTGGGTGCCGTTCTCGACCTGTGTCCACAGGCTGGTGCTGATTCGTGCTGTCTTCGCGGCGCGGTCCATCGACATCTCACGCTCCTTGCGAGCAAGCCGCAGGGTGGCGCTGACCTCGGGAGGAACCACCGCACTCCGTGGTCTCACCATGTAGCGAGGGTAGCAGATTGTTTGCACTGATGCATTAAGTGCATACATCGGTCGTAGCATGTCAACACTACGGCTTTTGCCGCATGGCTGATAGCCATAACAGTACTCAACGAACTCTGTTGTGATGCAGCCCAACCGAAGGAATGCGGCTTTGCCTCCGCTTGACAGAAGCCTTGCAACAACGTTGCATACAACGAGTGTTGGTTTGGGGGGCTCAGCAAGGGCATCCAGTCGACGCCGCCCAGGTGTGTCGCCCGTCGCGGGTGGCGCGGTCCGGGGCGCGACCAGGGCGCAGGCCCGCAACGATCGAAGGAGTGACTACATGGCCGCGAGCGATGCCGGAACGGCGTCGAGCCGCATGCGTGAGGATTCATGCGGTGTGACACCCTTGGACAGGTGGGCTGACGACACCCACCTGTATCTGGATCGAACTGCCGCGCGGGATCTGGCCCGAATGCTCGGCGACATCCCGGATTTGGCGCAGGATCTCTTGGACGCACGGACGCGGCAGACGCGGTTCGGCGCGGTGGACTACCGAACACGCAACGGCTCGCGAGAGCAGCGACTCCCGTTCAATTCTGCCGCGGCGTGCGTGGCCGATCACCTCCACGCGGTGCTGGTCTCCTGGGTTCGGCTGGTCTGCGAGCAGCGCGGCCACCACTACGACGGTGCTGCGAGTACCGCCGATGTGGCGGAGTGGTTGCAGCGCAACATCGTTGCGCTCGCCATGACCGAGGGCGTCGATGCGGCGCCCGCCGAGATCGCCGCCGCCGTGGGGGCGGCGGTGGCGGTGGTGTGCCCGCCCCTCGACTCGGCCGCGGCGGATGACGAGCTGGTTGTGCGTGCCAGGGCGGTTCGGCTCAATGCCGCCGGGATCGGCAAGCTCGCGCAGAAGCTGGGCGAGGGCTATCGGAATCTGACCGTGCGGCGCGTGCGGACACTGCGTGCGGCCGGCCTGATCCGTCCCGTTCCCGGCCCGTGGGCGCCGAATTGGCCCGAGCTGTACGTCGTGGGCGAGGTTCTGGATGCGCACCGGACGCTGCCGATGCGCCACCGTGGGAAAGATGCTTAGCGAACGCAGTGACCCGATGGGGCGCCAGCCGAAGTGGCCGGCGCCCCATCGGCGTTCTGGGGGTCGAAAAGCCTTACGCCAATGCCGATTCCGCGCCCGGGGCGCGGCGAGCGCCAGTGAGGGCAGTGCCCTCACCTGCGACTTCTTCCCTTCGTGGGCCGAAGGTTGACACGGTGGCGGGAGTGTTGCAAGATAGTCGCAGCGGGATCCCGTATGCCCAAATCTGCTGAGGCACACCAAGTATCGTTGTCGGCGGGTCGCCGACCGTAGATCCTGACCGAGGTGAAGGTCGGGCTCGACGCTAGAATCGGGTAGGAGCTCTCGACCGAGAGTCTGTTCATTTCGGCTGCTGGGTGAGGTTTCTTGTGTCAGGTGCGTTTGACTCGTTCACTCCGGACGACTCGGGCAGGCCCGCGGAGGAGCGGTCCACCCGTGCGGGCGACAAGCCATTTGGCGGGGCGGACGACCGGATGACGGCCGGACGGTCACGCGCCGGTCATGTCGACCTCGCCGACCTCTGCGGCGCGGATCTGCACGTCGTCGCCAGCGCGGTCGATCGCTGGCGCTCACTGCGCCCGCCCTTCGCGGTAGTGCAGCACAGCTCACGCTGACCCCGAAGCTGGCATCTGACACCGTCGGGGTGGTGATGATGCGGCGGGTCGTGATCGTGTGCGAGTTGTGAGAGTTGTGTAACCCCATGGGTGTTGAAGGTGAGTCGGATGCGGTAGCGCCTGACCGGCAAGATGTGGCGATGCAGCGCAATGGGTTCAACGCCCAGGAGAGCGCGTTCAACGAGGGGATCAGGGTCGATTCGGTCGTCGTGTACGACTTCGTGTCCTACTGGTCGGTCGCCGACCGCGCCGTCCTGATTCAGGCGGATCTGTCGGGCCATGTGCGCAACGAGGTGATCGCCCACTCCGTCGCGCACATCGAAATGGCCGAAAGTCCGGAGCTGGCGGCGGCACTCGATGGCGAACGCTGGCGCGGGCGCATCGAGATGCAGGTGCACCACGTGGTGGCGCACCGGCTGATTCCGCTGGCGAACCTGCGCGACGCGCTCGAGATCGGTAACACCATGCCGCAGGTCGCCGCCCTGCTCGGCGTGACCGAGTTCCTCCTCGGCTGGCGATTACAGCACCTCTCCAACGAGGAGTTCGGCATGATTCCCGTACATCTGCTGAATCGGCTGGGTTGGCTCCCCGGCATGGCCACCGACTATCCGTACAAGTGTCTGTGGCCGACCTCCAGTTCCGGTGAGATGCTGCGGCAGCTGGCGCCGGGCAGGCACCGGAAGTAGTACGCAACAACAATTTTCAGCCCTCGTTCCGCATTCGGAACGGGGGCATCGTCGTCTCGGCGTGTTCGCGTCGAGCCCCAGCTCATGCGGTCGGCCCCCGGAAGAACATTCGATCCCGCGGGTTCAGAGCCCGCCGCATGCCCGCCCCTGACGCGCCCGTCTCCTGCTGATGATCCGCGGTCGCAGACGTCGACGCCGCGCAGGGGCGAATTGGTCCCGCTCCGGGCGTTGGCTCGTCCGGAGCGGGACCGCAACCCAGAAACGTGGCCGTTGCCATGAACGCAAGAGTTCGCGCCGGTCGTTGGCGCCCGTGAAAGGAATTCACATGTCGCTGTGGTCGTCGAGCAGGTCGCCGCGCGCGAACCGGCAGACTCGCACCATCGACGTTCTGGTGGTCGGCGGTACCTGGAATCCTGGCGGGGACGGCGTGACCGAGACTTTCATACACGCGCTCGACACCTCGATCTTCACCACCCGCATGGTGGCGTATCCCGCCGCCTACGGAACGCCGGTGAGTTACGCGGACAGTGTCGCCGCCGGCAAGCGCGCCTTGCTGGCTGCTGTCGACAGATCACCAAATCCTGTTGTCCTGGCGGGCTATTCGCAAGGTGCCGCTGTCGCCGGTGACCTCGCCGCAGAGATCGGGCGAGGTGCGCATCGCGGTCGTGAGGTAATCGCCTGCGCGCTGATCGCGGATCCACGCAGGCCCGCGGGCCACTACCTCGGCGACACCGACCCTGGCGGCTACGGTGTGGTCGGTGAGCGCCCGATCGACGGCATCCCCACGTATTGGGCCGCAGCTCCCGGCGACCCGATCACCGCACTTCCGGCCGGCAATCCGCTGCGCACCATCGCCGACCTGAGCGCCTTCTTCAGCTTCGCCGACGCGAACGCCGCCGTGCACTGGGCCCACCAGATGCTCAACACCGCGTCGCGGAATCAACTGCAGCGCTGGTGGTCGCTGGACAACTGGCGACAGTGGGCAGGCGCTCTCGCCTACGCCCGCGGCTACCTGTTCGACGGCCGCCACACCGACGACTACATCCGGCTCGGGTACACCACCGCCCTGGCCCAAGCCCTCAACCGCGACGTCGCCAACGGTCGTCTCTGAACACCCGGAAAGGAGGTTTCGCCATGTTCGCAGGTCTCACCCTCGAGCAGTGGTTCGCGCTCGTACGCCTCATCGCCGAGCTGGCCGCCGCTGTCGCGCCGCTCATCGTCTAGTCCGGCCGGCTCCCCTCCGGGGACCGTGCGCTGTCGAAAGGAATCAACATGCGAATCAGCAAGGCTCCCGAGCCCGCGCTGGTGCGTTCCGTGCTGGTCGCGATCACCGGTGTGATCGCCTATCTCCTCGGCCGAGAGGTCGACACCGCCTGGATCGAATCCGTGCTCGTCCTGTATGGGTTGGCGACTCCGGTGTTGGCCGGAGCGCTGATCAGACCGGCTGTCACGCCGGTGCGGCGATCGGGCGGTGAGCCGGATGCAGGGATGGCTCAGTCCTGAGCTGGTACAGGCCATCGGGGTCGCGGTCGCCACCGTCATCGGCGCGGTGACCGCGTGGCAGGCCCGCGAGGTCGCCAAGCTGCGCGCACGCGTGGTGGCCCTGGAAGAGCAGGCCGCCACCGATCAGCAACGGTTCCGTGACGCGATCCGACTGATCCGCGCCCTGCAGCGACACATCGACGAGCTGCTGGCCTTCCTGCGCCTGCACGTGCCCGGCCAGGAGCCGCCGCCCGCGCGCTACCGCATCCCGGCCACCCTGCACGAGCAGATCTGACCTCTACCCCAGACCCATGCGGTCGGCCCCCGGAGAACTCTTGACACGTCCGCGGGTTCAGAGCCCACCGCATGCCCGCCCCTTCGGCCCGCGTGCCCGTCTCCCGCAGGTGGTGCGGTCGTAGACGCCGCCGCGTCGCGGACCGAAGGGGTCCGGCTGGGGCCCGTCCCGGAACTTCCCCTCGCCCGGGACGGGCCCCTCCCGTCCGTATCACACCGTCCACCCTCGCTTGGAGGAATCATGACCTATCCCGTGCCGGGTGAATTCCCGGACTTCGAGCAGTGCCTGGTCGACTTGCTCACCCCGATCGTCCCGACCGTGACCAGTCTGCCCGCGACGGGAAGCGATCTCGACGCGGCATTGCCGCTGGCCTGGGTCAGGAAGGTGCGGGGAACGACGGACGTCAATTCGGTCACCTATACCGCACAGCTGCGGGTTGTGTTGGTGGCCACGGACCGTGGCCCCGCCACGCAGCTCGCCGGGCAGGTGCGTGGGGCGGTCCTCGGCGTCGCCGGGACCGACGTGAACGGGGTGCTCATCGACTGGGTCGCCGAGATCGCGCCGGAGGAGCTGAAGTACTTCCCCCCAACCGTGCAGCGCAGTCAGGGGTCGGCGGACCTGCCGAACCTGGATCCGCTCGATCGCATGGTCGAGCTGGGCTTCTCGCTGCAAGCTCGCCGCCAGTAACCGTCGGCGAGTCCCTTTCCACGAATTGGAGCGCAATCCATGCCAACCAACCTGAGCCAGCTCAAGGACGCGCGCAACGAGCTTCTGCTCAAGCCGCTCGATGCCGCGGTGTTCCTCGCGCCCTGGTACACGGCCGTGCCCGCGGCGTTCACCGATTCCTCCGGTGCGCTGCTGCCTCTGCCCGCCGACTACAAGTCGGTCGGTCTGATCGACAAGAAGACCGGTGTGGCCTTCGCACGCGCCATCACCGCGGCGCCGATCGAGTCCTACGGTGAGCTGCAGCCGTCGCGCAATGACGTGACCAGCGATCTCACCACCCTCGAATTCGAGCCCCAGCAGACGAACGCGATGAGTCTGCAGCTCGCCACCAACACCAACCTGGCCCAGGTCCGGGCCGACGCCGCCTCCGGTGAGGTCTTCTTCGCCCAGCCCAGCGCCGAGCAGATCACCTACTACTCGGCCGTGGTGATCGGTCGCGACGGCAGTGACGCCGAACCGATCTACATCTTCAAGGTGCTGCCGAAGGTCGCGGTCAGCAACTACGGCGGCGATCAGTGGGTGCCCACCGACATCATGAGCCAGAAGCTGACGCTCACGGCGTTCAAGGACGACACCGCCGGTTACGCCGTGGCACACGGTTTCGGCGGCGCGGGCTGGAAGAAGATCCTCGAGCACACCGGAATTGCCACCGCGAGCGAGTAATTCGCCGCACCGACCGACCATCCGAATCGAACAGGAGCCACAGATGCCCGCCATTCCCACCGAATACCCGGTCACCCTGACCGACGGCACCAACGAGTACGAGGTGTTCGACGCCACCGCGTTCGTGAACGCGGTCTTCGCGCGCGGCCACGAGGTCGTGCGCGCCACCACGACGGAATCCCCCGAGTAGCACCCGGAGAACTGCACCCATGGAACCCACTGGTAAGTCCACCCCGAGCGGGCGATTCTACGAACTCCAACGAGAGGTGGCCGCGGTGCGCCGCGGGCCGTACATGCTCACCGACGAGATCGTGATCGCACCGCTGACCCGTCGCCAGGCGCTCGCGCTGAGCGACGAGCCCGACGAGGAGCGCCAACTCGCCATCGCCTTGGGCGAGAGCTACGCGGCGGTGGTCGAGTTGTTCGACGAACGTCCGCTGGACGAGTGGACGGCGTTCCAGCAGGATCTGTACGCCTTCTTCTTCGGGGAAGGCGCCCGGGAACTGCCGGGGGGATCCGCGGGCTCGTAGAGTTCTGGGACCGCTTCGGTGCCGCGCTCGACTATGATCTGCTCGAGCGCGGCATCGATGTCCGAGAATGCTTCGGGCCCAAGGAGTACCGTACGCGCGACTGGCGCACGATCTGGCGGTTCAAGGACCGCCTGCCCCGTGGCTCGCGCTATCGCTCGGCCCTGCTCACCGACCGGGAACTGGCCGAACTCGTCCTGGAGCACCAGCTCGTAGAATCGCCGGACGACCAGCCGGAGGCGCTGAGCCCGGACGAATACACCCTCGACACCTATCTGCTGCTGTCGATCATCGACGCGGTGCACGGTGTGCAGGCCTCTGTGATCGCCGCCGCCGGTGGGGGAGATGCGGCGTTACGGCCGGTTCCCCGCCCGGATACCGCGCTCGAAGTCATTCGGGCCGAACGCCGGTCGCGTGCGATGCGACAGCTGATCGATCAGTTCACCGCGAAGAGTCCGATGGATCGTCGCGCAGCAGGCTGAGCGGGGTTTCCACGTCCGGGCAGACGCTATGTATTGCATAGACAATGCCGGGTCCCGAGCTGTCGTAGATGAGTGCCATGGAGATGGATGCGTATTGGTGCCCGATCATCCTGTTTCCGTACGCGATGATACGAGCCAGGAGCGGTCTGGTCTTCATGTATGCCCTGCGGTCGCGTAGATACAGTTCCACGAAGGCATTGCCGCCGATCATCTGCGTTCGTATATCGGCGCGGTGGATGTTCGTCCACGGTATGTATCCGGTTTGGAAGCTGTAAATGCCTTCTTTGTAGAGGATCAGCTCTGGTGTTTTGCTGAACAGTCGGATAATTGCCGCGATCAGGCAGCCGCCGAAGAATACGGTGCCGATGGTTCCGAAGAGCAATTCGGGAAGGCTGCCGCCGTACAGGGCTACAAGAAATGAGATCAGGGTCAATGGTAGTCCGTAGGCTATCAGCCTGACATACACCTTCTTGGGGGTCTTGTACTCGCGCAACACAGTTCGCATGGCAGGTTGATTCCTAATGCTCTTCTTCGTGCAGCATGCTGAGCGGGGTTTCCACGTCTGGACAGTTGCTGTGTATTACATAGATGATTCTCGATGCGGAGCTGTGGTAGATGAGTGACATGGAGATGGATGCGTACTGGTGTCCGATCATCCGGTTTCCGTATGCGATGATGCGAGCCAGAATCGGCCTGGTCTTCATGTACGCTCGCCGGTCGCGTAGGTACAATTCCAAGAAATCATCGCTCCCGATCATCGATGTGTGCACATCTGCGCGGTAGATGTTTGTCCACGGTATGTACCCGGTTTGGAAGCTGTAAATGCCTTCTTTGTACAGGATCAGCTCGGGTGTTTTGCTGAGCAGTCGGATAATTGCCGCGATCAGACAACCGCCGAAGAATACTGTGCCGATGCTTCCGAAGAGCAATTCGGGAAGGCTGCCGCCGTAGACGGCAACAAGAAACGATACCAGGGTCAATGGTAGTCCGTATGCGATGAGTCTGATGTAGACCTTCTTGGGAGTCTTGTACTCGTGCAACAGATTTCGCATGCACAATATTAGCACGGGCCCAGAGGAGATGTTGATGAACCTGATTCCAGACCCCGCCAATCCGTTCGATTGGATTACCGTCGGCACGGCAATCGGCCAGCAGGCCCTGAGTGATTATTCGGATAAACTTTCGAAAAGTCATTCTCGGGTTTCAGGGCGGTCGAAGGTCTTTATTCCCGAAGGGGCGACAAATCTGTCCCGCCGTGCCCGCGACTCCACTTTCCGGCACCGCCCGCTCGAGGGCGCGAAAGTCGACCGGGCGAATCTATGGAGATACAAGACCCCGCTGACCTGGAAACCGCCGTCGAATGTGCGGATCGAGACGATTCCCAAGCGGAAAGTCGTTCCCGGTGTGCCCACCGTCGATGTCACGAACAGAATTGGCGCCGGATCGAATTTCGGTGGACCAGCCAATCCGAGACCGAATTTCGGCCTGTACCGACCGCCGTCGGTACCCAAGCACCGGGCGGCTACAGCCACCCCGGCGCATCGGGTTCGTCCAGCGGCGCCGAAGAACTCTCCGCTCGGCCCCCGGAGACCGGCTGTCCCCGCGAGCTCAGGTGAGAAGACCAAACTTGCGCCCGTCAAGAACAAGTTCAGCCCCGTCAACGCGGGAAACGCGTCGAAAGTAGCGACGGTCGCGAAAGTCGCGAGCCGGGCGAACTTCGTGGTCGGCGCTGGTGCCAGCGCTTTCGATGCCTATGGCGATTACAAGAGCGGTGAGAAGACCAAGACCGAAGCTGTCGCGAAAGGTGTCGGTGCGATCGGTGGCGGCGCGTTGGGCGGAATGGCTGCGGGCGCGGCCGTCGGGTCGTTCGCCGGTCCGGTCGGTACCGCGGTCGGCGCCGGTGTCGGTGCGTTTGTCGGCTCTAAGGCCGGTGAGTATGCGGCGGAAAAGGGCTTGGAGTACGGCAAGAAGGGCAAGGACTTGGCCGTTAGCGGTGCGAAATCTGTGGGTACCGGGGCCAAGAACCTGGGCCGGGGAGCGAAGAACGCGGTCGGCGGCGGCGCCAAGAAGGTCGGCAAGTGGCTCGGGTTCAAGGACGGCGGTGAAGTCCTCGGGCCTGGTTCCTCGATCGGCGACGTCATTCCGGCATTCCTGTCCAGTGGCGAGTTCGTCGTGAACGCGCGGTCCGCGCAGTCCAATCTCCCACTGCTGCAAGCGATGAATCGTGATGCGCGGGCGCTGGCGAGTCTGCTGCCCGGCCATTCGCAGACCGTGCGACCGCTTGCGGGCACAGCGCGCGCGACGGGTCGGCGGGTCGACAGGTCGACCACGATCAACCTGTCCACCCCGGATATCGATACCGCTTTCCACAAGGCCAAGACCTTCGAGGCGCAGCGCTCGCTGACCTATTCCGGCCGTTGGTCATAGCACGGTCTCCGCGTGAGATCGTCCCGTTCCGAATTGAGGTGAACTGTGGCTGAGGCCGCAACAATTGAACTCGAAGGTGTCGACGGCTCGCGGTGGGTGCTGGCGGGTCCGGGGCAGGGCGGCGAGGGTGTCGAATTGGCGACCGCGCCGACCGGCCTCTACGACGCTCCGGTGAAGACGATCTGGAACTCGTCCGCGTATCAGATCGGCGCGAGCTACGGCGGCGCGAACTGGTTGCAGCGCGATGTCGTCTTCGGGGTGAACGTCTTCGAATCCGGCGAATCCAGCTGGGAATCGGTGGATTCCGCCTGGCGCAAGGCCTGGGCCTACGACCGCGACGCGAAACTGTCGGTGACGACGACCTTCGGCACCCGGAGCCTGCACCTGCGCCTGTCCGAGCAACCGGATTTCAAGCCCGACCGTGATCCGCACCGGAAGCGGTGGGGGAAGGTGACGATGACCTGTACGGCGGGTACGCCGTGGTGGGTCGAGGACGATGTGACCGACATCGTGGTGTCCGCCACGGACACCACGGCCGCTTCGGAGACCGCCTACGTCCGGGTGTCCAACCCGACCGATCAGCCGATGTGGCTGAAGTGGGTCGTCTCCGCGCCCGGCTCGTGGACGCTGCCGGACTTCTCGTTCACCGCCGACGAGCACGCCGACCGGGTCCTCACCCTGCCGACTCTCGTCGCGGGACAGGATCTCACGATTGACACCGATCCGATGGAGGAGATGGTCGTGGCGGCCGACGGCAGCTCGGTGTGGGCCCGGATGAACGGCAAGATGTTCCTCTACGCCGTTCCGCCGTGGACGCCGGAGACGCTGGTGCCGGTCACCGTGAGCGGCGCTCCGGCCGGTGCATCGGTGCAGGTGCGGTGTGCCCGCAACTGGTCGCGTCCGTGGGGGCTGCAGTGAGCGCGCCCGCGGATCAGCAGACACTCGACCGCGTCGAGGAGATCTACCGCGATGCCGTCGCGGCCCGTGGACTGCGCAAGGACCTGCGGATCGCGCAACCACTGATCCGGCTCTGGGACGGTGACTGGAATCTGCGCGGAATCTCCCGAGCGGAAGTGGAAGCCGACTTCAAGTGGCTGCTCAACGAATCCGGCACCGGGCGACTGGTCCTGCCCGCCGAGCACTACCTGGCGCGCTGGATCATGGACACCTCGGCGCGGTCGACGCAGAACGTGCACATCACCGTCGACAAGGACGGCGCGCGCTGGTCGGGGCGGATGAAGTACGCGACCCTGCAGAAGACCGAGACCGGGCAGCGGCACGTGGTTGTGCAATTCATGCACGACTACGAGGAACTCAAGTGGATTCAGGTGTGGAGCAATCCGTTCCTGCCCGCGGCGGTCCAGTTTCCCCGGGTGTTCATGCTGGCCGGACCGTCGAAGTGGTGTCTGAAACTGGCGCTGTTCCTCAATGTCCTGCGCAAGGAAGCCAGCCTGTGGGCCCTGCCCGACGATCCGCTCGATCCGGGCCAGTGGTTGAACCTGGACCAGTCGACCTGGTCGATGGTGGTCGCGCCGAGTGACTTCCTGACCGACACTTCGGTGTGGACGGTGCTGTCGTCGCGGTGGAAGACCTGGCACGACATGGCCGAGCACACCCTAGCGGACGCCCAGCTCATGGTGACCTGCCGCCGCTTCCTCGACGGCGATCAACCGCCGTGGGAGGGCGCGAATCTGCGGCACGGGTGCCTGGTGTTCGACGTCGTCGACAAGTCCGGCTACTACTCGGGGACTTCCGAGGGCGGCACGCTGTTCGACGGCCTGGTGCACACGGTGGCCCGCTTCACCGACGACATGCGCGAACAGACCGCCGAGATCCTGCCCGACCCCGACTTCCCGCCGGAATACGACCAGCCTGGTTGGCTCGGCACCCGGCCCGCGAGCCCGTGGGTCGTCTACCGCGACGGCGACTACACCGGAATCGAGACGGCCGAGTTCACCGTGCGCCCGGCCACCGCGGTGCAGATCAACTGCGGCGGGCGCAGTCCCGTCGGCGTGAACGAGGCGATCTCGAGTGCGGTGCAGATGGTCGGCAACCTCACCTCGACGATCTCGATCGGGGTCAGCCTGCCACCGATGGGCGGCGTGCTCGACACCTTGTTGAAGCCGCTCTACACCGACACTCTGCTGGCCTGGATGTCGTTCAAGTCCCCGCTGCGCGCGCCGCGGATGGGCTGGTCGCACTACTTCGAGTACTTCCAGCCCGGTGCGGACCGCGCCTACTCGCTGTCCTCGCTGGTCGCGTTGCGAATGGGGTTGTGGGCGACGCGCGCCCAGCACGGGCACAAGCTCACCGTCGCCGACGGCGCCCCCTACCTGATCGGCGAGAACGGGCAGGGCCACTACTTCCTCGGCGACCGGATCGGCTCGACCGTTGCCGGATTGCCGCGCGGCCACATCTACGTCGAGCAGGTGAGCGCGCTCGAGCTGTCGTGGAAGCGCGGGGTGACCCCGGCGTGGAAGGTGACCATCGGCAACGACGACGCGACGGCGGACCCGGTGGTCAAGGCCATGAAATACGTGCAGCGCATCATGTCCGACCTGCACGACCTCGGCGTCAGCGCCTGACCAGGAAAGGAACGATCATGCCGTTGCCGTTGCAGCACGAATGCGACTCCGACGACCCGGAAGAGGCGTTCGTCTGGGCTCTGGTCGGGTTGCCCGGCCCGCAGAATGGTCCGCTGCTGGTGCCGCCGCAGGTGCTCGGCAAGTGGTCGAAGCATCTGTGGGATCTGGGTTTTCGGCATCAGTCGCAGCTCCAGACACTCGAATACCATCCGGCCGCGCGCGGCGGCGAGCATTGGCTCGGACAGGCCGGGCACTGGGTTCCACTCGGCACGCCGATGCCGCCGGAGATCACCGTGCCCGCTGTCGCCGATTTCACCCCGGCCGAACGGCGTGACCTGGTGCGTCAGCTGCAGGAGTCCGGCGAGCTGGCCCACCTGGTCGACGTGCGTGAGCTGGCGCCGGATGTCGCGCGGGAGGGCCATGCCACGAGGAGCGAGGAATGACCGCCCCCGACGGTTCGCTGCCCGAGGGCGCGTACTCCGGAGGCGGCGGCCAACGCGGCATCGTCAGCCTGGCCGCGATCACCGAGGAGTCGGCGAAGCTGGCGTCCCGCAGCGCGGTCTACCAGCCCTACGCGCAGGTGAACCTCAACCTCGGCGACGTCGTGAACGCGGGCGTCAACGAGTTCACCGCCGACCTGGCCGACGCCGTGACCGGCGCGACCGGCGGACTGATCGACCTCAGCGCCTGGGCTGATTCTTTGCGCGCCGACGCCGAGCGGGCCCTCACCGACGCGGTGAGCGCCCGCCAGACCGCGCAGGGCGCGCAGGCGATCGCCGAGAACCAGACCGCGATCATCCAGTCGACGAACTCGAACGTCCAGGTGGTGCTGGACGGCCTGCCGGTGAAGCCGTACTGGGAATCGATGAACCTCACCGAGGAGGCCTCGTTCCCCCGCAACGCGCTGCACCGGGCCTGCTGGGACCTGCGAACCACCCAGGCCGCCGGATACACCCAGGTCGACCAGCTCTTCGCCAAGCTCGCGCCGACCTACGTACCGCCGGTGAACATCCTGGAGGGCGCGTTCATCCGATGCCTCTACAGCGGCTCCCGCAAGACGGTCACCTACGTCCCGGACACGGTGACCACCCCCTGCGAGCTGTACGTGGTGCTGGGCCGGATGACCGAGAACGGCGACATCACGATCGTGTGGGTGTCGCCGAATCAGACGCCGCTGATCACCGCGTCGCGGTTCGAGCGCACGGTCGAGCTCCCCAACGAGGTGGTGTTCGAACAGGGCGAGACCGCCTTCGTCGGTATCCACCAGCGGGGGTCGGGCAATGCCCGTCCGCTGCTCGGGCTCGAAGCCGTCGACATCCCGCGACCCGCGACCGTCTGGCCGCCGCAGCTCAACGCGCAATTCTCGACTTCGGCGCTGCTGAGCCCCGGACTCACGCTGGCCGCCGGTGCGCTGTCGTTCGCGTCGCGGACGATCCCCTATATCTCGCTGGGCCGGGCGGATCTCACCGGCGACCCGATCAAGTTGATGTTCTACGAGGACTTCGACAGTGGTGTGTTGCCGACCGCGCTGGTTCGCATGTCCACTCAGGCGGCCACCGTATCCAATGGTGTGTTCGTGGTGTCGGGTGGCAACGACGGCATTCGCAGGTACCTGTACGCGCAGCCGTTGAACTATGACGATCAGCGAGTCACGGGCCAGATCCGCAATCCAACCGGACGGGTGGCCCGCCTCATGGTGCGGTCGTCGGCGAACAACGTCGGATACGCCGCGCTGACCGTGTTCAGCAATCGGATCGTCATTGATCGGGCCTCGGGTGGTGGCGAAACATTCACGGCGCTGGCATCTCTCGACATTGCTGTGGCCGACGGCGATGAGCTGCGGTTCAGTGCGATCGGCAACGTCTATTCGGTCGACCGCCGCTCCGGGGTCGACTGGATCCAGATCCTGTCGCACACCGACGCCGCCGGCGCCATTCCCGCCGGCCCCGGCCATCGCTACGTCGGCTTGGGCAACGAACGGGGCTTCTTCAGCAATGGCGGCGGTTGGGACTACTGGAAGGCGGAGGACCTGTGACCAGCCCCGGCGGGGAAACGCCTGACTCGGCGTACAGCGGCCCCGGTGCGCGGGGCATAGCCGGCTTGGCCGCGATGAACGCCGAGTCCGCCAGAGCAGCCGTCGATGCCGACATCGCCGGTGGTTTCGCGGGTATCCCAGAGAAGCTGGCGAATGTGGTCCGAGCAGGCATGCACGAGTTCGCCGCCCAGCTGTGCGAAGCCGTCACCGGAATCACCGGCGGTCTCATCGATCTGCGTGGCTGGGCCACTGCCCTGCGCGCCAAGGCAGAGCAGGCCCTGCAAGAATCGACCACCGCGAAGGCCATCGCGGACTCGGCTGTCACGACCGTGGAGGACAACACCGAGGCGATCCGAGCAACAGGTGCTCGGGTACAGGTCGTACTGGACGGGCTGCCGATCCGGCCCTACTGGGAAACGATGAACCTCACCGAGGAACCATCTTTCCCGCGCACGATGCTGCATCAGCGCATCCGGGATATTTCGAACACCGCGCGGCCCGGGTACACCCAGCACAACTGGAGCACAATCGAATACGTCTACGTGTGGAACCCTGGCACCGGGCAGTACGAGTACCAGCCGCAGACCCAGCACCACGCGATCTGGACAACTTCGACACCTGCGTACGCCACGGTGTCCGGCACAGTCGAGCTGGCCTTCATTCGCTGTCGATACAACGGTGGACGCAAGATCGTCACCTACCTCCCCGAGGCGGTCGCGAACCCGTGCGAGCTGTACGTCCTCGTCGGTCGGGTCCTGGCCGACGGCAACCTGCGCATCGAATGGGTTTCCGACGACCAGACACCGCTGATCACCGGCTCGCGGTCGGAACGTTCGGTCGAGTTGGCCGAGGAAGTCGTCTTCGAAGTCGGGGAGACCGCGTTCGTCGGCATCCACCAGCGTGGTACCGGCAATCCGCGACCGCTACTTGGTGTCGCCGACGCCGGCGTCACCCGGCAGGCGACCGCGTGGCCGCCGCGCGGCAACGCTCGCTTCACCATCGCGTCGACGATCACGGCGGGAACGACCATCGCGGCGGGCACCCTGGACTTCACCTCCCTCGACGTGCCCTATGTGGCGTTGAGCAAGTCGTTGATCGTCGGCGACGCACCGAAACGCGTTCTGTACGAGGACTTTCAGCACGGAAGCATCCCGCAGGCGTTCGCGCGGATGTCGAGCGTCGAGGCGACGGTCGTGAACGGGGTCTTCGTCGTGTCCGGTGGCGCCGACGGCGCCCGCCGGTACCTGAACGCACAACCGCTGAACTACGACGACCAGAGGGTCACCGGCACGGTGATCGGGCCGAGCGCACGCCACGCCTGGTTGATGCTGCGATCCGCACCCGACAACCGCTATTTCGTCTCGGCGAATGTCACCCAGTCCGCAATCGGCCTGTATCGCTACAGCGACGGCACCTGGACTGCCCTGTCCAGCACCGACATCACCGTCGCGAGCGGCACCGCCGTGCGGCTCTCCGCAGTCGGTGACGTCTTCACCGTGCAGTGCAGGACCGAGGGCAGCTGGATCGACGTCCTCACCTACACCGATACCGACAGCACCCTCCCGAAGGGTTCCGACTACCGCTACACCGGCCTCGGCACTGAACGATCCGCATGGATCAACGGCGGCGGCTGGGACGACTGGAAGGCACAAGATCTGTGACCACACATGTCACCGTCGACTCCCACGAGCTCGCACTCGCGGTCGAGAACGACTCGCTCATCGTCCATCTCGTCGTCGACGGCGCCGAGGTTCGTCGGGGCAGCATCTTCATCGGCGAACTGCCGCTGGGCCCCGTCCCCGTCTTCCTCGAACCCGACCCGGCACCCGAGACGCCGCTCGCGGCCGAATGAGCGGAGCAGACAAATGAGTTGGACCGGAGACCCGATATGGCTCGCCGACGTCTTGCGCGCGGCCGGGCTGACCGTGATCGAACACGAGGGCTGGCGCACCCGCGGCCACGGCGACTTCCGTGACCTACGCGGTGTGCTGTGCCACCACACCGCGGGCGGCAGCGCCAACGACTGGCGCGTCGTCCAGAACGGCCGCATCGACCTACCAGGCCCGCTGTCCCAGCTGGTCCTCGAACGCGACGGCACCTACCGGGTGATCGCCGCCGGTGTCTGCTGGCACGCCGGCCGTGGCTCCTGGCCCGGCTGGCCGACCAACAACGCCAACTACCACGTGATCGGCATCGAAGCCGTCTCGCGCGGCGACGGAACCGACTGGACCCCAGCCCAACTCGACGCCTACAAGCGTGGGTGCGCGGCGATCCTGGCCCGTATCGGCCGCGACGCCGAGGACTGTGTGGCCCATCGCGAGTACTCCCACGAGGGAAAAATCGACCCCGCCGGTATCGACATGGCCGAATTCCGCCGTGACGTCCAGGCATTCATCGACCGAAAGGACGCGCCGATGAGCGCAGCCGAAGTCAAACAGATCCAGGATTTCATCGTCGGCTTCTGCGGCCCGATCAGCAGTGATGTCAAGGACATTCGCGAACAGCTGTGTGGTGGTCGGCAGCGTGACGCGGGCATGTTCGGCGGTTGGGAACAGCTGGACGGCATGACCGTGGTCGACGCCCTCGCCGACGTGATGGGGCGGTTGAAAGCCCTCGAATCACGCGGCGTCTGACAGGTCGACCGATGAAATCTGTGTCACGTACCGACGACGTCCTCCGGGGACGGGCATGGTTGGACACGATGAATCCCGCGGCGACCCACTCGACGACGGATGGCCGAGCTGGCAAGCAACGCCGAGTCCACACAATGCGCGCCACGTCCCCAGCGTCGATGGCACGGCAGCTCGAGCGCATCGACGCGATACGGTCGATGGTCGAATCCGCCGGGCAGGGGCTGTCGCAGCTCGCCGAAGCACTGCTGAGTCCCCCGACCTCGTCTGATGTGGAATTCATCAACGAGCGTGACCGGCCGCCCACGACAGCGACTCCGCCGCCGCCTCGGAATTCCGTGCCACCTCCGACTCAGGCCGCTCCGCCGAATCCCGTTCCTACCCCGCCACCACTCGATGCCCCCAAGGAGAAGGAATCGAGCAAGAAGGTCGCCGCATTCTGGGACGGCGACGACACGCACATCCCGTCTGTGACACTGGATGCGCCGTTCGCAGGACAGATGGGCACCGGATACCGCGTATATACCGATGAAGACGGCAAACCGAACCTGGTCCAGGTTCGGGAGAACGAGCGGATCATCGCGGACATCGAGATCCTTCCCAACGGGAACTACCTGTACACCTTGATGGACGAGGACAACCTCGCCGGCGTCTACGAGGTCTCTCCAGATGGGACATCGGTCACTGTTCGGCAGTCGCTTCCCGCCCTCTGGGACAAGTGGGGCGACTTCATCACCGGCCCCGACCCTGGCACGACCGACAACCGTAGCGCCGCCTCGCAGTTCCTGTCCAAACTCAGCTCAGCGGCGACCAGCCCACGGGAAACCCCACCAGACCTTCCATCGTCGCCGGCTGTCGAAGGTCCGCAGAATCCGTCGAACACACCTGGAACACCAGAGTATTCGAAGCGGCAGGAAGAACTGGCGCTGGATCCTGCCAAGGGTGGAATCAAGGCATCAACGATGCATGAGGCTGCGGTCGGCCTCGAGGCTGAACGTAATGGGTCCATCCCTGGACCGATCACAAGAGCCGAATTGGGCCCTGACGGTGAAGACATGGGAGACTTCATTGATGCTGCTGGCACCCGCTGGGATGTCAAGAGCTCTCCCGATATCACGCCGCCCTATACCAAGGACCCAGGTCGGCCGATCCAGACTCCGCAGTCGGATGAAAAAATCATAAATATGATTAATAAAGATATCGCATCTGGAGAGAAGGTGCTGATCGATCCTGTTGGCATGTCGGAGGCGCGAAAAGAGCACATCAGGGATCTCATTTTGGCGCATCCAGAATGGTATGATCACGTTGTATGGGTTAATATGAACAGCTAGGGAAAATCGCCGATGAACAGTGTAAAGAAATGGCCAACTTCGCCAGAGGCGCGCGCTGTATTGAAGGAATACCTCGATCGTGTAACAAGCGAAACGCCTGGTCCGGTAGGGGGTGAGAAGGCGCTCGGTGGGGACAATCTGGACTTTTCCGGAGCTGATCTATCGGGCCTGTCACTGATTGAAGCTTGGTTTATGGGAGCGGATCTTTCCGATGTGCGTCTAGCTGATGCTGATCTGTATCGGGCTTGGTTGAACAGTGCGCGTCTCGACCGAGCAGTTCTCGATGGCGCCGATATACGGAAGGTCGAAGCAAGAGGCTGCTCCGCTGTCGGCGCAAAGATTCGGGGCTCCGATGTTCGAAGTGCGGTTCTGGAAGATTCCGATCTACGGGACGCCGACTTCTCCGGATCCGATCTACGGCAAGCGAGTCTCGACGATTCCGACCTACGGAACGCGCGATTGGACGGGTGCAAGTATCTGCGCACCGGCCTGATCCGCAGTCGCCTGGGCGGTGCATCTGTGGCCGGTGGTCAAGGGTCCGTGTATGGACCGGCCGACGTGGGTGTGACCGAACCGAGGGTTATCGGAGGCGATGAATTGCGTCAGTGGTTCCATGATCACGGCGCCCCCGAGGTTGTTGTCCTGGAATTGAAGGCGCCTGGGTAGCGCCGTATTGCAGTAAGAGGCGATATTGATTGACCGGTCGGTATGAGATTGGCGCGACAGGCTCATATCCGAGCCATTATATCGGCACATCTGGAATGGTGCGATAAGGTTGTATGGGCAACTAGGGAAGTCTTCCGATGGGCAGTGTGGAGAAGTGGCCGGATTCGCCGGAAGCGCGCACGGCCTTGAAAGAGTATCTGGACAATGCGATGAGCAGATCTCCTGACTCGATAGGACCTGAGGATACGCTGGGTGGGGATGATCTGGACTTCTCTGGTGCCGATCTGTCGGGCCTATCGCTGATCGAGGCATGGTTCATAGCAGCGAATCTGTCGGGCGTTCGTTTGGTTGGTGCTGATCTGTACCGGTCCTGTGTGAATGGGGCAAGCCTCGACGGGGCAATTCTGGATGGCGCCGACATTCGAAAGGTTGATGCGAGGGGTTGCACCGCCGTTGGAGCGAAGATTCGGGGCGCCGACGCGCGAAGTGCGGCGCTGGATGACGCTGATTTTCGGGAGGTCGACTTCTCGGGATCCGATCTACGGCAAGCGAGTCTCTCAGGTTCTGATCTACGGAACGCGCGTCTGGATGGGTGTAAGTATTTAGATACCAGGCTGATCCGAAGCCGCTTGGGCGGCGCGAGTGTGGCCGGAGGCCAAGGGTCCGTGTATGGACCGGCTGACGTGGGTGTGACCGAATCGAGGGTTATCGGAGGCGATGAATTACGTCGATGGTTCCATGATCACGGCGCCCCCGAGGTTGTTATTCTTGAATTGAAGGCGCCTGGGTAGCAAGGCAAGAAGGGGAGGTCGCGTGAAATCGAGGTTTCGATTGTATGCGCGAGAGCAGGAACTGAAAGTTCGTTTCGAACCATCCGGGCAAGAAACTACCGTTATGGCGGGAGACTATCTCGATATTTCGGTGTGGCCGTTGCGAGCTGATCAGGCCGATGATGCCGAGCTGACTCTGAACTATTGGGAGGACGAAATGGTCATCAGTCAGGATTGGTGTCTCTTGTATGCTGAGGACTCCACTGGCATGGACGTGGGTGTGTAGATGAGATTCCGTTTGCTGAGCACCATTTCGGGGCGTCCGATCACCTTCGATCCGGCGGTGTTGGAGTGCCCGATACCTGAGTCCACCGACGTTTCGATGAATCCGACCCCCTTGGCCGACGGTAGTTCCGATGACAATTTGTTCACGGTGGATTGCGGCCCTGACGGGTTGCTGGTGACTCAGGATCGCAGCACGCTCAACCCGGAATAGCGGACAACTCCACACCACATCCACCCAGCCCGGCCGACAAGGTCCGGGCTTTTTTCATGCCCGGATACGGGCACTCAGAAGGGGACCACAAGCACCATGCCCGGCGATGAAACCATCGAGTACACCCGAAACGAGACCGGTCAGCTGGTCACTCCCGAATTCATCGCCTTCCTCCAGCAGACCCTGTCGGGGAAACTCGCGGCCGCGGAGGAAGACGACGACCTGGACCCCGATGTGCGGGCCTTGGCCGAGGAGCTGTCGGTGATCCACCTGCCCGAGTGGCAGAGCCGGGTCGGCCGCAAGCTCGCCGAACCCACGGTGACCTCGATCAAACAAGCCACCCGGGTCGCCGAGTACCTGGTGAAGCGCGGGGTTCGCGTGCATCCCGAACTCGAGCGGATCCGCTGGGTGCCCACCCCGGCCGGACCGCCCGGAGCCTTCGACACCGGCGCGCACATCACACCCGACGAGGACGGGAACTGGCCGTCACCGGACCCTGAGACCTTCTACGACCTCGACGACATCGATGTGCGCCAGGGCGACGAGGGTCTCTGGTCTGCGACCCATCCACGCGGCCTGTCGTTCGAAGGACCTACCAAGACCGACGCCTACGCCGGACTGGTCGAGCTCTTGCGCGACCGCATCAACGAGGCACGAACATCCGAACGCCCACAGTCGGCGATGCAGAAAGCGGTGAACTGATGGAAAGAATCGTCTTCTCCGATATCGAAATGGCACTCGTCGAGTACCTGACGGCCGAGCTGTCCGGTATCTCCGATACAGCCCAGGTGGTGACCAGGGTCCCTGATCCGCGCCCGGCGCGAATGGTCCGAGTAATTCGAAACGACCGCAAAGCCAGGCTCGATGTCGAGGACCGGGAGGGACGGCGCGGAGCGCATCTTGCCCTGGACCGACCGCGCTTGGTGCTCGAATGCACCGACGACGCCGGATTCGCTCACGAATTGGCCGCGAATGTGCGCGCGCTGGTGACAGCCGCCGCACCCGGCTACATCGGCGAGGTCTGGTGCGACGACGTCGACGACGCGGGTGGCGAGAACGACATGGATCCGGAAACGGACGCACCGCGCTACACCATCGTCGTCGACCTGATCGTGCGAGGAAAAATCCTCGCCTGATACTTCCCTGCCGAATCGGATCTCATGCGATTCCGAGCCGGGAGGAACAACTGAATACCGAACCGAATGAAGAAACCTGAAGGGATCAATTCTCATGGCTCTGCCTTCCAGCAAGTACATCGGCGCCGGCACCCCCAATATCGCGGTCACCGGCGGCGTCCTGGTCGCCCCGCTGTCCACCGTTCTGCCGACTTCGGCCGCGGGCGCACTCGAGGCCGGCTTCATCCCCCTCGGCTACGTCTCCGAGGACGGCATCGAGTCCTTGGGTGAGCGCAAGGTCGAAACCGTCAAGGACTGGAATGCCGACATCATCGCGCAGCTCCAGACCGAGCACTCGGTTCGCTTCGGCCTCACCCTCTACGCCGTGTGGGACCAGGATGTGCTGAGCGAGGTGTTCGGCCCGGACAACATCACTGTCACCGCGGCCGACGCGACCAATGGCACCCGCATCGATGTCCACGAGACCGGCGCCGTGCTGCCGCACCGCGCCTGGATCTTCGACATGATCAACGAGGACAAGAAGCTGCGCATCGTCCTGCCGAACGCCAAAATCTCCGCGGTCCAGGAGCGAAAGTTCGTCTCGCGCGAACTGGCCGGCTTCACCATCACCGTCGAGGCGTTCAAGAACGACGCCGGTGTGAAGGCCTACCGCTACCTCGACGACGGCATCAAGACCGCCTGACCGAATTCCCTTGGGGTGGGCTGGATTCGCGATCGGACCCGGCCCACCCCACGAACTCGACTCTCCCAAACCACCACCGAGAGGAAGAATCCCATGACCTCCCCCAAAGCACCTGTTACACCGGCCCCGGACAAGGTGAAGGACGATTTCGTCGAACGCGTTGGCCAGGTCGAGGTTCGCCTGCCGTCGCTGACCTACCTCAAGCCCGGCATCATCCGCCAGGTGCGCCGCCTCGGCCTCGCCGACGCGCTCTACACGATCATCGAACTCAGCGTGTCCCGTGAGATCCTCACGGTGCTCGACGAGATGGACCACGACGGCTACCACCGGCTGCTCGCCGCCTGGCAGCGGCACTCCGGGGTGAGCCTGGGGGAATCCTGAGCCTCGATGCGCTCATCGAAGAGCACACCGAGGCCGTCGAGTACGACCTGATCACCGTGGGCCTGCGCCTACGCCACCTGGCCACTGACGCCCTGACCTGGGGCGACTTGAAAGCCGTCATCACCTGCAGCCCACGCACTTCGGCCCTCTACCGCGTCCGCCATCCCAGCGAACACGAATGGCACCTGGACCGCCTGCTGCTGGCCGACATGGCGGACTCCCTCCGCTGGCTCGTCTGGGCCAAGTCCGCGGACGCCCAACAGGGCCGCAACCGCCCCGAACCGATCCCCCGTCCCGGGGTGAATACCACAAACGAACGCATCGGAAATTCGACCGACATCAGGAACGTGAACGAGCTGTTGGGATGGACATGACATCGCGGCACCGGAGTGACCCGACGCCGGCGCTGCACTCGATCTCGAACAGCCACTGAATCAACCAGGTGTCTCGGTACCTGAGATGTTCGCAACGTTGGAACTATTCGGACCAATCAGGGGTCCGAAGCATCGCGGCGAGTTCACTGCCCGTTATGCCGGGCACATCGTGAGCCTCGGTAAAGTATCGGAGGGTAGCCAGGAGTGAATTCGGATCCGTCGACCAATTTTGTGCATATATGGACCAGCCCCCTTTTGATGAACGCGCTCCCCAAACGTTTACTTCAGGCCAGGCGGTAGATTCTTCTGCGTGTGAAAATGTCACAATCGCCTGATCGGAGTATCGAGGCCGTGGTCTGACATTCAGATTGGAAATCTTGCTCCACTCAAATTCCCATACCTCGGTTCGGGTTCGAACAACTAGTGCGGTCTGGCCGAATTCCATTGAGCATAGTGCCATGAATGCTATCCGAGTTAGAATTACCCACGCAGTAACGCAGGAAACAATGATCCCGCATGCCATGAGCACGGATGCATTGTCATGTATTCCGTAGAATGCTAGTAGCAATCCGCCGATAAAAGTGAGTAGCAGTCCGCTATTGCTCGGTGCCAGGAGCTTTCCGCCGATCAGGCGGGGTGGGGATACGCGAGAATCTACGAATGGCCGATGTGGGAACACGAAGCTCGCGATCGAAGCCACTCCCAGCGCGGCGAACGGATACACCCCTGTTACTATTGACAATCCTATTATGGCGACCCCTGCGGGTACCAGCCAATACGGCAGCTTGTGCCGTCCCTTCCAGTCCCGACGTAAATGATATCCATCGGGTGTTGCAGATTCTTCTCGGCTCAACTATAGACCTTGTTTCCTTAGCTGGGTCGGCCGACGCTCCGGGGTGAGCCTGAGCCTCGATGCGCTCGCCGAGGAGCACGCCGAGGCCGTCGAGTACGACCTGATTACGGTAGGCCTGCGCCTACGCCACCTGGGCACAGACGCCCTGACCTGGTGCAACCTGAAAGCCGTCATCACCTGCAGCCCAAGCACTTCGGCACTCTACCGCGTCCGCAACCTCAGCGAACACGAATGGCACCTGGACCGCCTGCTCTTGACCGACGTGGTCGACTTCCTCCGCTGGCTCGTCTGGGCCAAGTCTGCGGACGCCCAACAGGGCCGCAACCGCCCCGAACCGATCCCCGCCCCGGCGTGAAACGCACAAACGAACGCATCGGATATTCGACGAGTATCACCGGCGTGAACGAACTAATCGGCTGGACGTGAGAAACGACGTGCTGCCACATCGGATCATTATGGCTGACGGTGATCACCAGGCAAGCGTCGTTGCGGCAAACTTATTGGTACATCCGGCCGATGTTGATATATTGCACGTAGCAGGTCGTTAGTGCTCGCATTTGTCAGGAATGTACTTATATTGACAGGTCCTAGGGGGGGTGGACTTTCCTATGAGGGCCATAAGACGGGCCTTCATTCCAGTAGTAGCTGCTGGATTCAAGTGCGGATGTATGGCGATCTCGACGAATTCATTATGGCCACGGCTCCATACTGAAACCCGTTCAATGGTATTCCAATACACTTTGCCTGTATTGTATACCTCGATGTACTCGGACGAAATTACCACACCCGGTGCTCTCCTATGGATGCGTCGCATGATGGAAATTGAAACAAGAATCGTGAGCGGAATACCAATCCAGCCTGACAGTTGGTAATAGAGCGAGTCCTCGCTGGTCATGAGTGCGAACCCAATGGTCATTCCCGATGTTATCAAAAGAGTTATGACCAATATTGACACCGGCTGGGCAAACACTGTCTTATCGGGCGTGGATTCATGGAGCACTCATCCATCCTACCCTTGATCTGTTCGATGGGTGGCCAGTCGGTGATCTCATGATTCCTCTGCTAAGAATTACTGGTGGGTGTTGTGCATTCACGAGTCAAGATTGAGAGTAATAGTGGATATACGACGGATTGCGATGATCATTCCCCCGGATGACGGGTCCGGTTCCCTCAACAGGGCGCAGCCACGCGGGTCGGGGGAACCTGGGCCCGAGCGGCCCGATGTCAGGGGTCTTGGTGAGCTCCAGCCGCAGAATCCGATCGTATCTCCAGCGTGAACGAGATTCTCGGGTGGGGATGACTCGCAGGGCCGACCACTACTTGTCGGCGGCGGGAGTCGCGAAATCGATCCGGCGCCAGGTCTCGCCTGAGTCGTGGCTGATGAGAGCGGTTGATTGCAAGGGGGACGCGGGTCGTAGTGATTCAAAATTGTAGTTCTCTGTCATGACTACAACTCCGAAAGAATTTGTGACGGCGCCAGGCAAGCCCGCGATCCACTTGATCGCCTTGGGATTCCAATCCGACACGGCGGACTGCCATCGAATCGACTCGGTTGTCGAGTAATGGATGGATCCACTCTGAGCTGAGACGATCTTGTCGGGCACGAAGGCAGCCAAGAGGTCGAGTTGGGTTTCGGGTACCTCGTGCCAGTGGGTGAATGTCAGTCCGCCATCCTGCGACCGCGCTATGTATGGACGCATGCCGCGCCTGTCTCGAGCACAGGCGACGTAGAGTTCCATGTCGGAGGCGGCGACCGCCGAAGTGGGGCGTTCGTCGACCGCGGTGCAGGGAGGCGACCACGGGAATATCTGTCCACCGACTATTCGAGCTCCCGCTCTGCTGTTCGAACTGACTTCCGCCGGGGTGTGCTCTCTGTGAGTGCTCCAGATCCAGGCCGACGTGCCGTGGATTGCGGTCAACAGCCGTGCGTCACCACTGCGCATCGAATTCCAGAGCGAGACACCGCCGACTCGGTGCCACTGGTCGCCATCCGCCTTCATGACGAAGAGATCGACCGTGCCACCTTCCGTTAACCGCAGTATCGCGGCCAGAACATCAGATCCTCTGGGATCGCCGAGATGCTGGACACGTATGCCGTCATCAGCAAAAGGCAGGCTGGTCGATGCCCACGAGAGACCACCGTCTCGCGTGATCCAGACACTGTTGGTGTCGTCTGTCGTCAACGATCCGGTGTGGGAATCATAGAATTTGATACTTTCCGCACCGGGCGGAAAGCCGACCGTCTCTATTGGCGTCCATTTATTTGCGCCGTCCACGGTGTGTTGAAGGATTGGACATCCTCCTTCGTCGGAACACGGGCTCATCTGTCCGATTGCCCAACCGACTCGATCTGAAACGAAGGAAAGAGACTTCGGATCGAATCGAGAATCCTGGCCGCGACCGCCTTGCGGCCAATGCAACGTGCAGGCGGCGATCGTGGACAGAATTGCGACGAATACTACTGCGCTGAGCGTCGACCATCGCTTGAACATTGTTCTCCAAAAACTCTGGCAGTGGGTGCCGTACAGCGTTCTACGATACCTCTGTCTCGCTGGATAGACGAATCAAATGCGACCTTAACCTACATTTCAAAGGCTGTAAACATGTCGAACGAGAAACCCAGACTTGCTCCGCGGGGCTGGAGTGGAAGGCTCTCCATCACGCCGGCGGAACCGGCTGATCCAGCGACGCCCGCACATGAGGACGCGATTCACGGGCAGCCCGCGTGGCACTCCGAATCAACGAATGCCCTGGAACGCAGGAAGCTTGATCTCACGATGTACGAGGCTCTCCTGGTCTTGGAGACCTACGGTGAGATGTCCGCGAATGCGTATCGACACTTCATGGGCAACACTGGCGATCCTTATCGGTTCTCCAACAACGAAGTCGAGATGGCTGCGCTGGGCACGGAGTGGGGAAAGTCGGCGCTCTTCTTCGGTCAGACGACGACTGAGGTCGATGCGACCTGGGATCCGCGTCCAGGCTTGAGAGAATCGGTAACCATTCCGTACGACCCATATAATCCGACGACTCGTCCTGGGCTTACCCAGACGATCGAGAGAATTGCTGCGGAAGCAAACGGTGATGATAGCTTGTTCGCATCGCCGCACGGCCTGCTGCTCGATTGGCGTCGAACTCCGGCCGACTGGGCCAATGAGGACAATCCGGATGTGCACAATGCGCTCGGCCACTACAATCTCGGCGCAGACGGCGTGGTTTCATACACCAAACTCGAGAATGGCGATATCGCCTACCGGGCGCAGTTCCAAGCGAAAGTATGGGACTACTACAAGTTCGACGAGCGCGTGCCCACGGAGGATGATGGTTTCGTCACCACGATGAAAATCGAGGTGAACAATCTGAGTAGGATGGCCCATGCCGCAGGCCAGGGTCGAAACTTTATCGCCTATGGAACGAGTGATGACATCGTAGCGGAGGGGATAATATCCAATGGTGAGATCTCGGACTCGGTTACGTACTATCGCGCGGATGATCCGGAAAACAAGAGCACGATAAATCGGGCTGACAAGTACGATCCCGGTTCCAAGCCACCCGACAAGGGCACGCTGGGTTACGCGAGCGGGGGGCTTGTGCGCGGTCCTGTCTCCGCCGATGGCGTAATCCCCGCCCGACCCCATGACGGCGAGTTCGTGGTCGGTGACACCGCGGCGAGCGGAATGCTTGTCGAAGCTCTCACGGGGAGCATTGATGGCTTCGCGTCGTCGGTGAGTGGACAGGTCGGCGCGATGATAGGCACAGCTGTGGGCGGCCCGGTGAGCGACGCGATAGGTGGAGCCACGGAAATCGTGTCGAAACCGATTCAGATAGTGGCTGAAGCTGCGAAGGAAATGATCGAGCCGGGATTCGGCCAGATCGAGCTGGCGCCAGGTTCCGTTGGCGGACGCGCACGGCGTGGCGATATCTACAACATTTCTGGCCTTGATCCAAAGAGTGTGCAGACGGCGGTGGAGCGAGTTCGGCGTCGTAGAATGGTCGCTACGCCCGGGGCGGAGATTGATTAGTATCGCGCATCGCGTAGTGGACGGCCATGTCTGCAACGACATCCGTCAACTCGTATGGGTGGAGTTGGATATGTGATATCGCGATAGACTTCTGGGTAACAATTTTCCAAGTTGACTTCTGGCTGTGACTCCAGTCGAATTTTATGACGATCGATTCGAATAGTCCGGTCTTGGAAATCCGCACACTCTCGATCTCGCTCCACCGGGCCAGTCCGATAATTGGAAGTTCTACACCTACCGCGGAGACGGATAGCTCTGGCCTATTGAGTAATGCGGATTTCAGTGCACTGAATGCGACAATCGCGCCAGGCGGGAACAATAATATACCGCACATGACTCTTTCGAATATGGGAAATACTGGCGTGATTGCGATCATTGCGCCTATGGCGGAGAGGGCAAGGGCAGCTATGGCAAGGCAGAGTCTATAACTCCGTGCTGCTGGATAGACGGTCTGAAATTGATCACGATGCACCATTCAATGATATCAGGGCCGAGAGGTTCTGGGATGAATATTCTACGTAAGTTCCCATCTATTGAAGCTCGGAGGGATCAATATGGGTGACCGAGGCATCAAGGGCTCGTCATCGAAGAAGACAGAGAAGCGCAGCGATGCTGCGGCGTCCGAATCGGCGACAGGTCCTGCTCAGCCCGGGGTGACGCGAGATTGGACGCCACCGAGTGGGCCAAGGGAGCAACCTGGTGTTTCAGTTGGTCCGACTCAGCCCGGTGTGTCGGTGGGTTGGACGCCGCCAAGGGCTCAGCCTGGCGTCACCGCGGCTGGCGGCACAACAACCTGGATATCACCGAATGCGCCCAAGGTGCAGCCCGGCGTGACCATCGGTCCGGCTCAGCCGGGCGTTTCAGTCGGATGGAGGCCTCCTCCCGGGCCGGTTCAGCCCGGCGTGTCGGTTGGATGGAGGCCTCCGCCGACCGTGAAGGGCGAGAGTCGCGCTGGTCTGAGCCCTGCGGAGGCCGCCGAACTGAACGCGATTCTTGGAGGTGCTGCCAAGGGTGCCAGCCTAGCGGAAAAGCCAGCAGGTTCGGCAGGCGTGGGCGGGCCCGTAAAGTGGTTTGGTCGCTCAATGGTGCCGCTTGGTGGCGCAGTGACCACCTATGATCTGTGGTTGAAATATCAGAACAATGAAATCACCTGGGGTGACGCCGTAGCGTCAGGGGTTGGTCAAATCGTAGGCGGCGGAATCGGCGCCAGCGCAGGAGCAGCTAGCGGCGGGGTCTTTTACAGGTACTTTCCACACCCATGGACTGCTGCACTGACTGTTGGCGGCGCAGCCGGCGGGAACGCACTCGGAGCGCAAGCTGGTGGAGATGCGGGCATCGCCCTCAAAGGTCTGCTCCAGTCTTACTATGATGACTCGAAAACTATTCCTGGGAATGCTGTGCCGGAATCGCCAAGGCAGCAACCAGGAGTAAGTATAGGGCCTAGGCAGCCGGGCGTGACACCAGAAATTCCCCGTCGTTGGCGTGGTGGACTGGTCCGTGGTGAGGGATCTGCTACGAGCGACAGCAATCTAACGTGGCTGTCGAACGGGGAATTCGTCGTAAACGCGGCTGCTACAGCATCGGCGCTGCCTCTCTTGGAGAGGATCAACGCCGGCCTTGTTCCGTCGGCCGATCTGCTTCACGAAATTCTTCCTGGATTCAGTTCCGATGGTCCTGTCGGTGACAGTGACCTCAATGTACTCGCGGAAGACTTGCTATCCGATGCGGCGGTCTCAGGGCTGTCCGGCGGCATCTCGGGTGCGACGTCCGGGATGGAGCGGAACGGCCTGGTCGGTGGGCTGATCGGTGGCATCAAGGGCGCTGCATCGTCGGCGGGTAGTCAGATCGGGTCCGGGATCGGGGCGGCGATCGGGACGGCGGTGGGTGGTCCGGTCGGTACCGCGATCGGTAGCGCACTGGGATCGATTGTTGGATCCGAGGTCGCCGGTGGTGCCGCGGAGATCATCACCAAGCCGATTCAGTATGTCGCCGAAACGGCGAAGGAAGTGATCGGGTCCGGGTTCGGGTTGGTGGATTTGGCGGAAGGTCCTGGTGGGCATACGCAGCGTGGCGATATCTACAACATTTCCGGAATGGATCCGAAGAGTGTGAAGACGGCGGTAGAGCGAGTTCGACGGCGCAAATTGGTCGCCGTATCCCGAGGAGGTAGCGTCAGATGACGCAACAAAGATTCGATGCCAGTGGTTCGAAACTGGTGGTGTGGGACGTGAATGGCCGGGTTTGGCATCTGTCCGGAGTCAACGCCGGCCGGGAAGGTGTGCATCTGTCGAAGCAGGCCGGATTCATGTTCGCGCCGGTCGAATTGCTGGTTTCGGAGGGTGCCCGTCAGGACGGCGCCACTTTCCATCGGTCCGTGCGGGCGAAGAAGGATTGGGACTTCGTGGTCGCGATCACCGGTCGCCCGTCGCGAGTTGCCAGCCAGAGCGTTCGCGAGTTCCACGCTGTGCACGACGCCTGGTTCCGTGGCTGGTCGACCGACCGTGCGGTGACCGTGGGGCATTTCACCCGGCATCAGGGCTGGCGGTTCCAGAAGGCTCAGTTGAGTATCGCTCCCGAGCTGATCGGTGATGTCGACCCGGCCCGCAACGCGATGGCGGTCTACAAGATGGCGGCCACGGCGATGGACCCGCTCGAGCAGCACTTCGAAGAGCAGGCCGTGTGGTCGAACACGGCTGCGGTGAACGAGGGCATCGTGCGGCTTCGCAACGCCGCCGACCAGCCGGCGTGGCCCAGGTACACGATGAACGGTCCCGGGCGCTGGTCAATTCTGGACCCGAGCGATGGTGACCTGCCGCGCCTGGTGCAGACGCCGCGGCTGGAGGTGGGCGAGACGCTGCGAATCGACACCCATCCCCGGCGCCGGACCGCGCGTGTGCACACTGCGGAGAACCCCAAGGGCCGCAATGTGTGGGCTCAGTTGGCCGGTCGCCGGTGGCTGTCGGCGCTCGGTCCGTGGTCCTCGACCGAGATCCTCGTGCAGGTCGAGGGCGGTTCGGGGCAGTCTCAGCTGATCGCCTCGGTGACGCCGCGATCGTCGAGGCCGTTCTGATGAGCGCGCCGGAATGGGATCCGCAGGCCGAATCGCGGCGGATGGATGAGCTGATCCGGGTCGATCAGGACGCGGCACGGGATCAGACCGTCCTGGTCAGGTACTGGGACAAGGACATGCGCGAAGTAGGGGAGGAGCACAGCTATCTTTCGCTCGAGTTCACCCACGCGCGCAACGCCGCGGGCGGGCTCAAGATGATCTGCCCGCGTGACATGGAGCATTTCGATCATCTCTTCAACAATCTCGACGGCGAGGACGCGACGATCCCGATCACGGTGAACACCAGGGGTTTTCGCTGGGACGGCTACATCACGAAGGCGTCGATCGTTCGTGACGAGCACGGCGTCGAGACCGTGGACATCGAGGCGATCCATGCCTGGAACCACGTGTCGACGATCTGCTGCTGGGCTTCGCCCTTCGCGCCGGTGCTGGCTCAGTTCCCGCGCCACCACATCATGTTCGGTCCGGTCCGAACCTTGGTGACGAGCTATCTGACGATGAACCTGATGCGTCTGCAGGGCGGCGCGGTCTTCCCGATCGCCGTCGTCCCGGTCGATCCGCGCACCGACACGAGCAGGTGGAGCGCCGCGTCGGCCCGATTCGACATGGCCGACAATCTGTTCGCGCCGATGCTGGAGGATTCCGGCGTCATGCTGACAGCGCGCTTTTTCCTCCCGGAGGAGGACGAACAGCCCGCACCCCAGTGGTTCTTCCTCGACAAGCCCACCGTCGTCCTGGAGACGGTCGACAAGTCCGGTGTCACCGGGCCCACCGGCACGCTCCTGGACGGCATCATCTCCTGGATCGAGGAATTCGCCGACGACGGCACGACACCGGTGCGGTATCCGCGATTCGATTCGACCACCGAGTACGAGGCGGTCTACGGCCAGCCGGGTCGGTTCGGCACGGTCAAGAACTTCCCGTGGGTGTGGTATTTCGAGAACGAGTACTCCGGGATCGGTGAGTCCGAGATCGCGCTGCACAAGCCGACCGCGACCGACATCATCGTCGGTGGGCGTTCCCCCGGGTGGGTCAACGCCGGTATCGAGTACGCAATCAAGGGTCTGCTGTCGCTGATCGGTCTGGACTGGCTGTACCGGGGTCAGCTCGACGATGTGTTCCTCGCGTGGATGGTCTACCGCGACAATATCCGCTCGAACCGAGCGGGACCCTACGCGTTCCGCGAGCTCTACATCACCGGAAGCGACAAGGCGTTCAATCTCGACGGCCTCGTGGCCGCCCGGCAAGGGTTGCACCTGACCCGCGGCTACACCAGTCATCGAGTTTCGGTGGAGGACAACGCGCCCTACGTGCTCGGGCACGACTTCGGCCTGGGTGACCAGATCGGCTTCGCGGTCGGCGGCCAGGTGTTCACCGACTTCGTGACGGAACTGACGTTCACCGACAACCGCGAGACCTCGGCCACCTGGCAGATCACCGTCGGTGACGGTTCCGACGAAGAGGACTCGATCGTCAAGGCGTGGCAGCGCCTTGGTCGCGTGACCTCCGCGATCAAGGATCTGTCGACCGATGTCGGCGCCGATCTCGACCTACTCATTATCTGACACACGGAGGAATTCATGGCGGACATCAGCTTTCCCGCCCATATCACCGTGGCCCGCGACACCGATATCGATGGACTTCCGATTCTCGATGCCGAGATCACCGTGTCCGACGATATCGCCGCGCTCGAACTGCCTCCCGGCCCTGCCGGGGAGCGAGGCCGAGTGGGACGTCCTGGTACCACGTTTCGGAAGATGGGAGAAATCCCCGACGCGGCGGCCCGACCAGCGGGTCTCGGTGTCGAGCATCGCGGTCAGTGGTGGCATCGGCTCGACGACAATGGCATGGATGTCTGGACCGGGGACTCCTGGCAGCACTCCCCAGCGGCGGTCGGGCCGAAAGGGCTGGTAGCGGAAGCTACTTCAGTGACCGTGGTGGCCACCATGCATCGCGAGGAGCTGACCGAGCCAGCGGTGCAGATCGAGCCGGTCGGTGGCGAACAGCGGATCTCGGTCACCGCGCCAGCCGGTCTGCGTGGCCCGAAGGGGCCAGCGGGTGAGTCCGGTCCGATCGGTGCCGCGCCCGACTTCGACAGCTCCTCGGGTCCCTCACACGGCGGTGTGTTCACCTACAACCGCGCGGGTGGCAAATTCGTTGCTGCGCCCGCACCGCTGGGGGCCGGTCCCTGGGCGTGGCATGAATCCGGGTTCATCGCGACAACCGAGGTGAATACCAGTCGACTCACCGTCGCGACGTTCACGATTCCGGCGCAGCCGTTCGCCTGGCGCCCGATTGTGTACGGGCACCTCTACGTCGGCGCGGCCGCGACCGCCTCGAACCACGCCCAGGGCACCGCTCGCCTGCACAACTCGCAGGGGCAGGTGCTGGCCACGACATTGCCGGTCGCTGGACCGCGCACGGTTTGCCTGCCGCTGACCCCGACTTATAGCGAGGAACAGGCCACGCGGAACATGTCGCCGACTTCCACCTACGCCACCGTCGCGGCAGGGCAATCGGCCAACGTGATCGTTTCGATCGAGCGATCCCAAAACGGTTCTGGTGCCATCAGTTTCAACAACAGCCGATCGTCTCTGGTCGTCTACGCGCGACCCATCTGAAGGAGGTGACATGTCCACTATCAGCGAATACTTCCACGCCGCCCGAATTCGTGGCATCGACGAAGGGATCGGTAGCCCCGGTGTCGTGCAATCGATGCACGCGACTCCGAGTGACGGCACCCTGGAACTGACGACCGGTCCCGCCGGTCCGGTCGGTCCGGCCGGTGACGCTTGCCGTGCCTTCCGCTGGGAAGGTGATATCGCCGACCCGGCAGCGCTGGCGAGCCTGGCGACCCGGCTCGGTCCGGCGCAGGCGGGCAAGGCCTGGCGGGTGTTGTCCACCGACACCCTCATGTTCTGGAACGGCACAGGTTTCGACTCCTTCGTAGAGGCATTCGGTGCTCGCGGCCAAGCCGGGGACCCCTGCACGGTGGTGCTCGGTGTGGTCGAGACCGGTGCGCCCGGCTCGCCGTTGCTGGCCAACATCAGCGGCACCGCCCCCAATCTCACCTTGAACCTCACGGTGCCGCGCGGTATCAAAGGGCAGCAGGGTGAGCCAGGTGGGCCAGGGCCGCTGCGGAACGCGCCGGACTACGCCGATGGCAGCCACGTCGACGGTGCGGTGCCGACCTGGGACGTGGCCGTCGAGAAATGGGTGCCCACTCCCTACCCGGGGCTGCGTGGGCCCTGGTCGGTTATCGAAGCCGAATCATGGGACGGAAGTGCCGGATTCGTCAATTCGGTGGCGTCGATCTCGAGTGCGTCCTATTCAGTGGCGACACTGAACATCCCGGCGCAGGACACCGATTGGCGTCCGCTGGTCGCCGGTGGTGTTTTCACCCGTCCGCTCAACACCTCGTTCGACCACCGGGTCGACACCGAGGTTCGGCTGGGATCGGCCACCGGCCAGATCGTGGCGCTGGGTACCGGCGTGACCGCGGGTGCCGGTGCTTACAGCCGGGTTCAGAGCTTCTTCGGTACCGCCGTCACTCCGGACAGCGCTGTCGGGGTGGTGGCCGCCGGTGAACCGGCGCAACTGCACGTGGTGTTGCGTCGCAACCTGGGTACGGCCAATTACCACTACGCCCGCGGTAGCGCTCAGCTCGTTTGCTGGGCACAGCCGGTCGCCGTCCCGGCGCCCGAAGCGCCGCAATCTCTCGCCCTCACGGAGTTGTGACATGACCGAGAATCCGGTGTTCGACGACGACATCATGATCACGATGCGTGGTGTGGCCGACTCGGTGGGACTGCCGTATACGGTCAACCCTGTCGAGTTGGTCGACCGCGAAGCCCTCATCGAGATGCGCGAGGGGCCCGCGGGTCCGCAGGGACCCGCGGGTGAGACGGCCTGGCCGTGGAATTGGCAGGGCGACATCGCCGATGTGGACGCACTGCGCGCGCTCGCACTGACCACGGCTGACGCCCGGAAGGCCTGGCGGGTCGTGGCTGATAACGCTGTGTACTTCTGGACCGGCCTGGAGTTCATCGCCTTCGGCAATGCGTTCGGCAAACGTGGGCCCCGTGGGGCGACGAGCCGGATGACAGGGTCGGGAGTCGCCGGGCCGACCGGGTCTGCCGCCGCTGCCCAGTTCGTCGGCCAAGCACCCGAGCAGCAACTCGAAATCACCTTCCCGCGTGGAGAATCTGGTGATGAGGGCGTGCCCGGGACAGCGGGACGCCTACAGGACGCGAACGACGTGCTGATCGACGCCGAGCACGCTCTGGGCCAGAACTTCGTGCTTGCCTGGGATGGGGCACAGCAGAAGTTCACCCCGATCCCGAGTCCTCGGCTGGTCGGTCCGTGGGCGATCGGGCAGGGACAGTTCAACGGCGGCAGCAATCTCGACGACGATCACCGGGTCCTGGCCGCGATCACCATCCCCGCCCAGCCGATGGCGTGGCAGCCGGTGGTCGAAGGCATCGTCGGCGTGGTCAGCAAGCCGACAGACCAATCCACCGCCTGCCATATCGAGGTACGTATCGGTGAGCCGAAGGAAGGCGAGCTGGTCGGTCTCGGCGTCGGCTCCCCCTCGCCCAGCTTCGGTGTCGCCATGGTCACCCCCGCCTACGAGCACCCGACATCGCCGCCGCAGCCGCTCGGCGTCGTGCCCGCGAACCGGACGGTGACCCTCTACGTCAGCGTCCGACGCGCGTATGGCTCCGGCCGCTACACCGTCAGCCTGTACGGCGCCCAGGTCATCGTCTACGCGCGTCCGGCCTGACCGCATCCCACTCTCCGAAAGGCACTACATCATGGCCGAGCTCCCTCCGCTCGAATACGGCAAGGTCGTCGGGCGCTTCCTCGCGAACGTCGCCGACGGCCCCGACATCGGCGACCTGCCCGAGTTCCCACCGCTGAGCGGCCGGGTCACCTTCACCGCGGACGCGGCGAAGGTGCTCGTCGCCGGTGCTGAACCCGCGCCCGCCACCTATGTCCAGTTGCCCAAACACTACGAATGCCAGCTCGACGAATTCGGCTATCTCACCTGGCGGGGAGCGCGGGGAATCCGCTTGGTCGCTCCCAACGCGGCGACCAACCCCAGCGACTGGACCTGGAAAGTCACCTTCGACCTCGACTACGAAGGTGACCCGGTCCCACTGGAACCGTTCAGCTTCACCGTCGGTGAGTATCAGCCCGGACCGGACCCGGAGGACCCGGATCTCGGCTCGACCGGGCTGATCGACCTCACCCTCGTCTCACCGGTCCCGGCGAGCACCGGCAACGCGGTGGTGCGCGGCGAGCGCGGACACGGAATCCAGATCGACGGTCAGGTACCCATTTATGCCGACCTTCCTGGAAGTCCACCCGATGGCAGTCAGTACATCGTGCAGTCCGACGGGCTGCTCTATCTCTTCGACGAAGTCACCGGGTGGACTCCGCCTGGGCAGGGTGTTGTGGTCCGTGGTCCCGCGGGGACCACGCAGTGGGCGGGAATCAGTGGAAAGCCCGCCACTTTTCCGCCGACGATCGGTTCGAGCGCCACCACGGCTGTCGCGGGCGACGATCCTCGGCTGAGCGACGCCCGCACCCCCACCCTCCACACCCACCCGGCAGGGGAGATCACCGGCCTCACGCAGATCGCCGACGCACTGCTGAGTTCCACCACTGAGGGGGAGGCTCGTGCCGCCATCTCGGCGGTCTCGGTGACCGATCCCCGGTTGTCGGACCCGCGCACGCCCACCGCCGCCGGGCAGGCGTACGACATCGCTTTCAAGTCACACACCGGCAACCGCGCCGTCGGCGCCGGAAATGTGATGCCCGAGGGCGTGCGGATCGAGCGGCCGTACCAGGTCAGCTCGATCACCTACCGCGGCGAGACGGCGGGCACCGGCAATCTGGTCGCCGAACTGCGCAAGAACGGCACGGTGATCGCCGGGACCACGGCGACCATCGCCGACACCGCACACGTCGGCGACACTGTCGTCACGGTCGGAGGCCCGTGGAACTTCGTCGCGGGCGATCGGCTCACCGTGCACATCACCACCGCCGACAACCCGGCCGGCAAGGGGCTGCAGGTCAGCCTGAACGGGCGGACGGTCTGATGCCGCACATCACGATCGCGGCGGCGTCGGTGGTCACACCGATGGGCGTGAACAAGGCCGGTCAACAGCAGATCGATGCCACGGTCACGAACCGAAAGCTCACAGACTGGATCGTCCGCCCCGGGTACGAGAGCACCGTCGTCGCCGACGACGAGATCATCGCCGCTGGCGCGGCATCGGTGACCGTCCGCGCGCGTGTGCAGCTGGCCGCGACCTGGAACTCGACCTTCGGTGTGCTGCGGGTGATGTTGATGCGCAACGACACCGAGATCCGCACCGCTGACTTCGTCAACGGCACGAACGCGCTGACCCTGCCGGACACCGCCGCCACCCTGGCGGTGGGCGACCGGCTGTGGTTGCGGATGACCAACACCACGAGTGGTGGGTTCTCGATGACCGGCACCGTTCAGGGCGGCACCAACACCTACCTGACCGCCGACTTCGCCTGACGTCGTCCGGTGATCTGGCCGGAGGGGAGCGGAACCACGTTCCGCTCCCCTCCGTATTCAGGTGGCCGAAATCTGCCTTTCGTGAGTTCTCTCGACCAATGCCCGGCAGGGCTGGTCGAACAAATTGAACGGGTTGACATGAATTACTATTCGACCCCGGATCGCGCGCGTTGGCTCACGGGTATCGATCTAGCCGGGAATGCGAAGAGTGCTGGCAATTTGGTCGGTTCTGACTATCCCGCGCGGACATTCAATTATATCGAAATGACGGTCGATTCGACCGTGCGACTGATCGAGCGTTTGAACAATGTGTGGGAGATGGTGGAATCCGCCATCACCACTGTTGCCTTGGATTCCATCAATTCGGCAGCGCCATTGTTGGACATGTCTTCGATGCCCGGTCTGCTGAGCGTGCCGCCCGACCGCCTGGAATTCATCGACGATAAGCCGCCCGCACCAACGGGCACTCCATCGGATCCCGCTGTTGGTGTGCTGAAATACTTTTCATAGTCGTGTTCCATGGTAGTGTGAGATCGATGATCGACCAGTATCAATTCGGACGTTTTCGTCCGCTCGCCGAGCGGCTCCAATTCTGGCGGAGCGAATTGGACAGGATGGGGTGGGAAAGCGAGATTCATCCATGCATGAACCGCGATGGGGTGCTGCTGGTCGAAGATATCGGTCTGGATTCGTCGGGTGTGGCGGGACTGAATCAAGGGTTCTTGTATGAGGATGGGCTGTACAAGATGGTCGTGGTCGACGACCGCCAGTTTTTGGATACCTATGGATTAGATTTCTCGCGATTGGAAGATGCGAGTCAGTACATGGTTATGCGATTGATTGACGCTGTTCGTCATCGCGTAGGCCTGGCCACGGTCCACTGTGCGTTGGACAGTATGGGGCTGCATCCGAAAGTGAACGCCGACGACGAGTATGACCGCATCGCGCTCGACGACGACCCGGATATCTACTGCGACTGCTACCGTCTCGTCGCTGTGTCGATCAGCCACCTGATGTGTATGGAATCCTCGCGCCTGGACTCGCTGCTCGCCGATGGTCTCGCCGAGGCGATTCGTGGAGCGCGACAGTCCAGGTGATGTGCTGCCTGCGGCTGAGGGTGAGATGGAGAACCGACGGAGGCAGGCCGTGAGCTCTTATCGGGGTTGGGGTCATGCGGAGAGCGCCGTGACTCCGCTTTTGATTCTCGGTGATGCTATCCGGTGAGCTGGGCGTTGGTGGCGACGACGGCGTAAAGGTCGGCGAGGGTGGCGAGGGCGCTGTGGTGGAGTTGGGGTGCGGTGACTTCGGCGAGGGGGCGGGTGGCGCAGGCGTCGGCGACGACGGTGGGTTTGTTGCCGCGGAGGAAGGCGCCTTCGGTGGTGAAGGTGACGCACATGTGGGTCATGAAGCCGGCGATGATGACGGTTTCGTTGCCCGCGGCGTCGACGAGGTCGCCCAGGTCTGTCCCGACGAAGGCGTTGGGGACGGTTTTGACGACTACCGTTTCGTCGGCGGTGGGTGCGACGGTGGGGTGGATTCGACCGATGTCGGCGGTGATGTCGTAGGGGGTGTCCGGTCCGCCGTCATTGATGACGTGGATGACGGTCGCGCCGGATGCTCTTGCTGCGCTGAGTAATTCGGCGGCGTTCTCGAGGGCTTGCTCCCAGCCTGTCAGTTCCATGACACCGCGGGTGTAGGTGTTCTGGTAGTCGACCAGGATCAGGGTGGAGTCGGCCAGTACGGCCGGAGTCTCATCGAAACCGTTGAGCTGACGCAGAGTCGTCGAAGTCATCGGGGGACCTTCCTATCGGGACAACTCCACGCTAAGACCACCCGGAGTGTCGGCAATGTCATGTAACCTGCAGATTCAGACATGCCGGGAGGAGATGCGGATTGATGGCAGCGGCGGAGCGGCTGATAGTCGTCGTGCTGTTCGACAGCGTCGACCTGCTCGACGTGACCGGACCGCCCGAGGTCTTCTCGCTGTTGCAGCGTGAGCTGGACGAACCCACCGGTTACGAGGTAGTTCTCGCCGCCGAGACCATGGACCCGGTGACCACCTCGGCGGGTGTCCGCCTGCTGCCCGACACCACGTTCCTCGAAGTCTCGGCTCGCCGGATCGATACCGTGGTGGTCCCCGGCGCGGTCGAGGTGGACGACCAGCGGCGCGTCCGCGCGACGGTCGACCCGGCCGTCGTCTACGCGGTGGCGGTGCTCGCCAAGGATGCCCGCCGCGTGGCCTCGGTGTGCGTCGGCGCCCACGTCCTCGCTGCTGCGGGACTTCTCGATGGCAAACGCGCCACCACGCACTGGTCGACCGCGCGCCAACTCGCCGCTGAGCATCCTGCTGTCGAGGTCGATGCCGACCCCATCTACATCCGCGATGGCGACATCTGGACCGGGGCGGGTCTCACCGCCTGCCTCGATCTCACCCTCGCCTTGGTGGCCGACGACTTCGGTGACGAACTCGCCCTGCGGGTGGCCCGTCAACTCGTGATGTACCTCAAAAGGTCCAGTGGCCAAAGCCAATTCAGTGTTTCCCTCGAGCCGGTCTCGACCACCCGGCGCATCGACGATCTCCGCCACTTCATCACCCGCAATATCGCGACCCCGCTCACCGTTTCCGTCTTGGCCGAACGGGCCAACGTCAGCGATCGCCAACTCACCCGCATCTTCCGCACCGAACTCGGCATGACACCGGCCGCTTACCTCGAATCCGCCCGCGTGGAGATCGCCCGCCACCGCCTCGAAGCCACCGATGAAACGCTGCAACGTATCGCCACCACCTGCGGCTTCAACACCATCGACACCCTCACCCGAGCCTTCCGCCGCACACTCGACACCACCCCCACCGAATACCGCAACCGCTTCCGCATCAGCTGAAGAAAGTCGGTGACCGGACGCAGCCAGGTAATGCCGCCGCGGACCTTATAGGATTCGTGATCTATCGATTCTTTTCCTCGTAGAGATACCAGGGCAGTCCAGCATTCTGGCCATCTCATCGTATGTCGGGAGCGGTGTCGTCGACTGTTTACCCGAAATATACACAAAGGTGGACAGCAGTGAGTTCGGGTGACAATTCCAATCATATGCGGAGATCTTCTGGACCGATTCATTCCAGAAGTCGTAGCGAGGCAGGCCCCCGGTCGATCGGGGGTCTCCTTTCAGCCAGTGGATCTTCTCTGGCGCGCAGCGCAGGTATACATCGCCCTTCGGTGACGTCGCCACCCCGTAGATCGCTTCGATGAATTGCCACTCCATCTCCCAGGCGGCGTCCTTCATGACAACTCTCAAGTAGTCGTCGGTGAACACCATGTACGACTCGAATCGGTCAGAGGTGATGCGATACGCCAAGTATCCGGCGATGGCCAACGAAGTTATTCCGAAGAGTATTGGCGCCAAATCCTTCTCGTACAGGCCTATGCCGGGCAGGAAGGCGCCGTTGAGTCCGAACGAAGCGACCAGAGACAAGCGGGGCAAGCTCCAACCGGAATAGGGTAAGAGGACTGCATTGGTCTCCGGAATCGCCTCTATTCTGGGAGGCGGTCGATGCCAAGCATGAATCGCGCCGGATAAGAACAGCATCCCGAATCCGGCTGACGAGATGGCGAGGGCAAGCTTCCCCGGGTCGCCATCCGCCGAGTAGGCAATGCCGGCCACCGCGGCCAACATGTGGCACACCGAGGCTGCGCCGAGCCATCCGATGCCAGATTTTTCGTGGAACTGACATATCCACGTATAGTCCGGCGGCGATCCGGTTGGTCCAGGTATTCGGGGAATTCTAGGTAGATTGCTGTGCTGCATGCCTCTGCTGCCCTTGAAATGGCCCCTCGTGGGCGTTTCGATTATGCGATCGGTCGACCATCTCTGCGTCCGCGGCAAAGACGTTGTGCCGCAGTCTATGTCGTGTTGTGCCGACAGTCGGTCGGAGATATGCTCTGCTGTTGCCCGTTCGCGTCCGGCGCGGGCTCTAGCGAGGTTCGGGGGTAGGCGTGGCTGCGCCTCAGGGGTTTCATTCGCCGCAGGCCGACTTCAGTTCGGCCAATGGGGTCTATTGCTGTCTGTGCGGCGCTACACCGGCTGTGCGGACGCCGATTCGAGCGCACTATGGGTTCGCTTTTCTGATGCGGTTCGTCACTCAGCCCGGACCGTTCTGTCGTGACTGTGGAACCGCCACCTACCGTCGGTTGACGGTGGAGAGTGCGCTGATGGGGTGGTATGGGTTCGTTTCGGTGCTCGTCACTCCGGTCATCCTGGTGCAGAACATCGGCGCGGCCAAGCGGATCAAGCAGTTGTCCGCGCCCATTCCCGGGAGCCCGCGGGCGCCGCTGGATCCTGGTAAACCGCTGGTGCGGCGACCCGGGATGCTCGGGCTGTTGATTCCGGTGGTGATCGGGCCGCTGCTCGTCTGGGCGTTCGTGGCGATCGAGGCGCGGTCGGCGAACAGTGCTGAGGTCGGTGATTGCGTGGTGAACCTCACCGGGAAGACCGAAGACGATCGTCCCAAGGTGGAGAAAGTGTCGTGTTCGGATCCCGCGGCGATGGGCAAGGTCGTCGCGAGGGTGGGCGGGAGCCGGCAGTTCCCCTCTCCTGCGGAAGATTTCCTGTGTTCGGGACATCCGACGACAGAATTCGTCTACACAACAGACGATTTCACGCTCTGTTTGGAACCGCCGCGTTGAAAAGTGCTCGGACTGGACGCCGTTGCCGCGCGTGCCTGGGCTCGAGGCGGTGCCTGAAACCAGCTCTGGCAGAATTGATATCGGCCGAACAGTACTGAGCCTTTCTCATCCTGCTGCCGCGGCCTGACGCTCGCGGTCCTGAAGAACTCCGATCGCCTTGACGAGCCGAGTCGTCTTGTCGGGACAACAACGCAGCTTCCGCAGAATCTTCCACACCTCGAGCTGGGCGAATGCCCGCTCGCCGCGGCTGCGTAGCCGTGCGTGGGCACGGTTGGCTTCCTTCTGCGACGCCGGTTTGTTCCTGCCCTTGTACGGGGTGAGGACACCTGCGACACCCTGATACCCCTTGTCCGCCAACACTATCCAGCCACCAATGACCAACTCGGGTCACTATCTGCCAGATCCAGGCCGCTTTGCTGTCATGGACACTGCCCGGCAAGGCCGGTGACAGCCACACGATCTCACCGTCAGGCGAGGCCAGGACCTCCCACGTTCATCCCGTGTAACCGGTGCTTGCCCGAGTGCAATGGTCGATCCGCAGCGACGCGATCGATCGCGATCACGGTGCCATCGAGGATCGGATAGCTATGACCTGCGGCTTTCGCGGTCCGCAGCGCTGATCTCAGTCCCGGTGCTCGTGCCGCGAGCACCGAGGTTGTTTCCTCGACGTAGCGCCACGCCGTCGTAGTAGAGATTCCGAACCCGGCCCCGAGTTCGGTGAAGGGTTCGCCTTTGCGCAGGTAGACCAGCACGAGCATGGCTTGTTGGCCCGGATCCAGTGCCCGCCAGCGTGAACCGATTTCGCGGCGGTGGTGGCGGATCACGCCGGCGACGAAGTGCAGGGTCGAAGGTGACGTCGTGAGACTCTGCGCAAGATCTTGAAGGCCGAGGGTGTGTCGTGGCAAGCGGTCAAGACGTGGAAAGCCGGCACCGATCCCGAGTTCGCCATGAAGATGAACCGAATCCTGGACCTGTACGACCACAGAACCGCGGACGGGCGGGTTCTCTGTCGATGAGTTCGGGCCGTTGAACCTGCAACCTCGTGCTGGTCGCTCGACGCGAGCACGGACCTTGCGGTGGGACTTGTTCTGTGTCAGTTGGCCATTCCGGCAGCTCGACACCAGGGGTGACCGGCGGTGCGGGATTAACACACCGGTGCCCCCGTGGCCGCCATCGGCGATGACCACCGCGTTGCGGCAGGCATCGGCAGCACCGGACTCGGTCCAGGCACGACAGTCGTTGCGGTTACCGGGCAACGGCCGCCCGAGTGCGACGACGAGTTCGGTGTCGGCGTCGATCACGACCTGAAGGTTGGTCGAGTACCGGTAGTTCCCACTCTGCGCTACCACCTTGTGATCACGGGTCGAGACCAGAGTGCCGTCCACGATCAACACCGCATACGGGGAAACCGAGCCCGGGGCCGTAGCGCCAACACCGGTCCAAGGTCATCGATCACTGGGGCCGCGGCTGATTCGACACCCCGAACACCGCAGCGAGTTGGCGCATCGTGAGGTTGGTCCGCCAGTAGTTGGCCACCAGCAACACCCGGTCCTCGAAACACAACCTCCACGGCCGACCCCGCAACGGCGGATCAGCGCCCTCGCGCCGCAACTGCGTGATCAGGCGAGAGAACGTCCGTGCCCGCAACCCGGAGAACAACTCCACCATCACCGCGTCGGACGTCGAGATCACCACAGGCGACACGATAACCATTGCTGCTCAACGGCTTACGGACATGTTTTAAGAGGTTTGATGTGGAATTCTTGACTGTCCAGTCGCTAGAGATCGCGCCGAAGACGCGCTCGCGGTGCGTGATCAGAACCCGCTACGTGCGGTCGCGGGTTGATCATCTGTGTGGAACAAGTGCGGGCCACTGAACGTGCAGTCCCGCGGTATCCGGGTCTGGTTTATCCGCCCCCTGGCCGAAAAGGATTGCGGGCCAACACTCACCGTCGACTGTGATCGGTGACAGCAGAACCTGCCCTCCTCTGTAGAGAATGAAAGGAAACGAAATGTCGAAATTGATGCGCCTCAGGGTGAACTCGAACGATGCGTGGACCAGGATTCGCGTGCCCCGGCAGGCACGGCCGGTCTTGGCTCGTCCGTTCCAGGGCGGGGTCATCGGCGGTGGCTCTCCCGAGCCGCCGACCGCATGGGACACCTATTGGGAGGTCCCGAGCAACGCAGTCACCGGCGAGGAGACCTACCTCATCCGACGGGGCGTCCTTCCCGGTCCCACAGTGCCCAGCCCCGAGCAGCCGCCGCAGGAAACGCCGAGCGAATCGGGTCTGTCGGGTGCGACGACCTTCTTCGCGGAGGACGGCGCGGTCTTCTGGATCTACCGGGACCTCTTCGGCGCCGGGGGCAACTATCCGCCGAACTAGTCGGGAAGTGAGCATGCACTGAGGCGAATGGCCCACACTCCCTACCGGAGTGTGGGCCATTTCTTGGTTTCGGGTCAACGTGAGGTGAAGTGTGAACGAGGTGGGGGGAGGGTCCAGGGCTTCGTCAAAGTCGTGAAGTGTGGGCATGAACTGCCGATTCTGGGTGCTGAAACACGACCCTATCGGAGCCCTGGGGTGGTGCTACTGTGGACGAAGCTATTCGATTGGGGGGGAAGGCATTTCATCACCGTGCGCGAACCCTGGTCGGACGCCCAGGTGCCTCCCGGCAGCGGTCCCGCTGGAGGGGTTCCTGGTGGACGACAGTGTGATTTCAGGAGTTCTTCGTGCACCCCGACCAGTCCCCGAACACCGGGGGAACGCCAGCCATCGCCAACCCGCCGCTTGCCGCGCCCCCGGTCGCCCCACCCATGCGGCGGACCCGCAGAGTCGTGATCGCCGCACTGGTCGGCGTGGTCCTGCTCGCGGCGGCCGGTGCGGTCACCGGCTATCTGGTGACGCGGCCCGACCCGATCGTGCTGGCGATTGGTGACTGTGTGGGCCCGGCGACAGTCGCCGAACTGGCCTGCGACGAACCGGAAGCCACCCACCGCATCATGGCGCGCGAGCCGCGCGAGCGGCCCGACAGCGCGGCATGTATGAAACACGATGCCGCCACCCGCGCGGAACGGGATACGCAGTACCCCGATGTGGTGCTGTGCTTGGAGCCGACCAGGAACGCGAACGACGATCCGGGGTCGCTGCGGCAGGGCGACTGCGTGGAGGTTTCCGAAAAGGGGACGACAGCGCGCCGGGTGCCGTGCACCCACGTTGATCCCATCCAAGTGTTGAGTACCGAACTGCATGCGACGATTCCCGCCACCGACCGCGCCTGTGCCGAGGAACCGGAGACGCGGTTGGCGTTCGGGCTGACGTCACTGGGCGGCCGCGGCATCGTGATCTGCGCCCGATATCTAGCGGGCCACTCGAAGACCGCCGAGGTCGGTGAGTGCGTCGCCAAATTCGATCAAACCCCGGTCCCCTGCGACGCTCCCGAAGCGATGTATCGCGTACTCGACGGCCGCGTCGAGTATCAGGATCCCGGGAACCGCGCCTGCGCCGGCATCCGCAACTCCCAGTCCTCCTACGTGCACAGTTCCTCGGGCGCGGCGTTCTACTACGTCCAATGCAGCGGCCCCGTCGCCACCGACCACATCGGATACGGCACACCGGGCGACTGTGCCACCGATGTCCGCGAACCCCTGCAACCGAAGGTGACCGACTGTTCCGACCCAGCCGCTGACCATCTCGTCACCGAGGTGCACGATGTGGCCACCGACTGCGGGACCGGCTGGGTGTACAAGTTCGTCCGCAATGACGGAGCCGCAAACGGTTTGACGGTTTGCGTCGCCTCACGATGACGTGGCGGTGGTCCCGGTCAACTGAAGATCACCTTCTCCGATGCTGAAGCCGCGATACTTGGCGGGCGGGGGCACGTTCAGATTGCTTGTCACCTGTGGGGACGGCTGATGCCCGCCTGAGCGGACCCTTCTGCGTCAGCGGGTGGGGATGAGGCGGTAGAGCCACCAGGGGCGGGTGGGGAAGGCTGGGTCGTAGACGCGGAGGAGCATGCGGCGTTCGGTGGTGGTGCCGGGTTCGCGGAGGCGGATGTGGCGGCGGGCGATGTCCTGGGGACGGACGTCGCTGGCCCAGATCTCGTCCCAGTCGGGGGAGCGGCCGCAGGCTTCGGCGATGGCGCTGACGCGGTGGCTGGGAGCGAGCGGGGAGAGCATGCGGAAGGCGTGGACCAGTAACTGGGCCTCGGTGGTCCAGTCGACGAAGACCTCCTTCGCGGTCTGGTTCAGGAACATCCACTGCAGCATGTTGACGCCGGCGCCCATGCCGGGGAACAGGCGCTGGTAGTCGGCGTTCGCGGCGAGCACGTCCATGGTGGGGAAGCGCTGGAAGCAGGCGGGGTGGGTGAGGCTGGCCAGGTCGGCCAGGTCCTCGGCCGAGGGCGCGGTGGCCGGTGGACCGGACTCGACCGAGGGCAGGCCGAGCACGAGGATGTGTTTGCGGTACCACTGCGGCACGTCGAGGCTGTCGAAGAGACGCTGCAGCATCGGCGGATTGGGCACCAGCGTGCCCGCCTCGATCTGCGTGATCAGCAGCGGCGCCATCTGCGCCCGCACGGCCAGCTCGGCCCGTGCGAGCCCGGCGGCCATCCGCCGTTCGCGCAAATACACACTGAGCGCGGAACTTTCAGCCATCTCGACCCCCCGAGCGATGCATCGACGGTATCACCCAGGATACCCGCCGATCTTGCCGACGAACGACAAACGGCCCGGAGCAATAGCTCCGGGCCGCGCCCTCAAGGTCCTAGAAGCGCGAGTGGGATGACTGCGATTCCGTCCGGACGGCGGTAGGCATGTTCGCCCGCGTACACGACGGCCGCATCCACGACATCGTCGCCGATCCGGTCCCGGAGCCAGAGCAAGTGTTTGACATCGACATCGGTGACCCGGTCCGCGAGCTTCACCTCGATCGGCAGCACCCGACCGTCCGAGCGTTGGACGATGAGGTCGACCTCGTGATCTCCGTTGCGGGTCCGCAGATGTCCGACCGGGGCTTCGCCAGCTTGCGCGTAGGCTTGCACGCTCAATGTGACCAGATGTTCGAACAGTGCGCCGAGAATCGTGCCTTCGCGGAGCCGCCTTCCGGTGCCTTGCTCGGCGCGGAGCAAAGCCTTGGCATCGAGACCGAGTAGACGTGCAGCCAGGGCGGGATCCGCGAGCTGGTGCTTGGGAGCTTGCCCGAGTCGGTCGAGGTGGTTCCGGCTCGGAATCCACGCGGGAACGGGATCCAGAAGCCACAACGACGACAGCGCATCGCGATAGGCCAGCGTGGTTTCCTGGGCAGGTTTGCTCGGCAGACCAGGGGTAGCCGCATCGAGGATCTTGGAGTACGCGGCTGTCGAGGAAGTGGCGGCCGCGTACGCCGCCAGCCACGCGCGTAGCACCTCGGGTTTGCGCACCGGATAGCCCTGCTCCGGGAACTCGCGTTGCACGACATTGTCGAGATAGGCCTCGAGCTCGACGCGGCGAACCCGAGGCGGCAGCGGGCGAATTGCGGGGAACCCCGATGCGGTGATCTCTTCGACGTAGTCGACAAGTCGCAGTGCTGTCGATCCATGGATATCGGCCCCACCGTCGAGGAGATCGGCCAACCGTACGGTCGGAGCTTCGATACCACGTTCGGCGATGCTCAACGGCCGCATCCGCATCGGGACGATCCGGCCCGCGCCCGAGTGCACAACCGCTCCGCGGGGAGCCGAGCTGCCGGCGATGATGAAGTGTCCTGGTGGCGATCCCGCGTCGACGGCGTGTCTGATGTGGTCCCAGACCTCGGGCAGCCGTTGCCACTCGTCGACCAGTACGGGCCCCTTCGTGTGAGTCAGAATCGAGGGGTCGGCGATGATCAACTCTCGTTGAGCGGGCAGACTGAGGTCGATGGTCCAGGCGGCGCGCTGGAGGGCGGTCGCGGTCTTTCCCACGCCTTTGGGGCCGAAAATCGCGAGCGCTCTCAGGTGCGGCTGGATATCGTCCAGAACTTGGTCGATGATGCGCTGTTGATACTCGGCCATGCGGCTAATCTAGCAATCGCACAGCCTCTAGTCTTGCAATCGCAGGGCCTCTACTCTGGTAAACGCACAACCTGTACTCGGGTAAACGCCGAACTGCGACGGCAGTGACCTGATACGACAAACGGCCCGGAGCAGTAGCTCCGGACCGTTCGACAGATCCCGCGAGAACATGGGTAACCCACCGGGAACTGGCTAACTCCCCACGCACCTCCCCGCCAGCCGCGTGCCAGGCCGGAGACTCACCTGAGTCTGGCCAAAATACGCGGAGAGGCGGATCAGAAGGCGGCTTCGTCGAGCTCCATGATGTCGTTGTCCAGGTTGGCCAGGATCGCGCGGGTGGCGGTCAGCTCCGGCAGGACGTTGCGGGCGAAGAACTGCGCCGAGGCGACCTTGCCGGTGTAGAACGCGACATCGGAGCCGGTGGCGCCGTTGTCCAGGGCCGCCAGGGCGATCTCGGCCTGCTGCAGCAGCTGCCAGCCGATGAACAGGTCGCCGACGGCCATCAGGAAGCGCACCGAACCCAGGCCGACCTTGTACAGCTCGGTCGGCTGCTCCTGGGCGCCCATCAGGTGGCCGGTCAGGGTGGCAGCCATGGTCTGGACGTCCTCGAGCGCGGTGGCGAGCAGCTTGCGCTCGCCCTTGAGGCGCTCGTTGGCCGAGTCGGCGTCGATGAACTTCTGGATCTGGCCTGCCACGTGGGCCAGGGCCACACCGCGGTCACGCGCGATCTTGCGGAAGAAGAAGTCCTGCGCCTGGATGGCGGTGGTGCCCTCGTAGAGCGAGTCGATCTTCGCGTCGCGGATGTACTGCTCGATCGGGTAGTCCTGCAGGAAGCCGGAGCCTCCGAAGGTCTGCAGCGAATCGGTCAGGTACTGGTAGGCGCGCTCGGAGCCGACACCCTTGACGATCGGCAGCAGCAGGTCGTTCACGCGGAACGCGACGTCGGAGTCCGCACCCGAGACCGCGGCCGCGATCTCTTCGTTCTGATGGGCGGCGGTGTAGAGGTAGATCGCGCGCAGGCCCTCGGCGTAAGCCTTCTGGGTGGCCAGCGAGCGACGCACGTCCGGGTGGTGGGTGATGGACACGCGCGGCGCGGTCTTGTCGGTCATCTGGGTCAGGTCGGCGCCCTGGACGCGGGTCTTGGCGTACTCCAGCGCGTTCAGGTAACCGGTCGACAGGGTCGCGATGGCCTTGGTGCCGACCATCATGCGGGCGTTCTCGATGACGTCGAACATCTGCGCGATGCCGTTGTGCACCTCGCCGACCAGCCAGCCCTTGGCGGGCACGCCGTGGCCGCCGAAGGTGACCTCACAGGTGGCCGAGGCCTTGATGCCCATCTTGTGCTCGACGTTGGTGACGAACACGCCGTTGCGGTCGCCGTAGGTCTCGGTGTCGAAGTCGAAGTGGGTCTTGGGCACGTAGAACAGCGACAGGCCCTTGGTGCCCGGTCCGGCGCCCTCGGGGCGGGCCAGCACCAGGTGCATGATGTTCTCGAACAGGTCGTCGGAGTCGCCCGAGGTGATGAAGCGCTTGACGCCCTCGATGTGCCAGGAGCCGTCTTCCTGCTTGATCGCCTTGGTGCGGCCCGCGCCGACGTCGGAGCCCGCGTCGGGCTCGGTCAGCACCATGGTGGCGCCCCAGTTGCGGTTGGCGATCTTGGCCGCCCACTGCTTCTGCTCCTCGGTGCCGTTGTTGAAGAACACCTGGGCGAAGCCGGCGCCCGCGGCGTACATCTGGATCGGCGGGTTGGCGCCGAGCACCATCTCCGACAGGGCCCAGGTGATGGCGGAGGGGGCGTTCAGGCCGCCGAGCTCCTCGACGACGCCGACCTTGGCCCACTCGCCGTCCTCGAGTGCCTTGTAGGACTTCTTGAAGGCCTCGGGCAGGGTGACGGTGTGGGTGTTCGGGTCGAAGGTCGGCGGGTTGCGGTCCGCGTCGGCGAACGACTCGGCCAGCGGGCCCTCGGCCAGGCGGCGGACCTCGGACAGCATTTCCTTCACGGTGTCGGTGTCGAGATCACCGAAGGCGCCCGCGTCCAGCAGCTTGTCGATGCCGAGCACCTCGAAGAGGTTGAACTCGAGGTCGCGAACGTTTGCCTTGTAGTGGCCCATGATGAGTACTCACTCTCCATTGAGTTCTGGTGCGGTCGGTTGTGCGCCGTTCCCGCCCGTCGTGACGTCCACCGGGTAGCCTTGCCGGTTTTCCGCATGCTACTCGCGGGTAACTTATGGACCATATTACCGGTGGGTAATCGCTTCGGCAAAGGGGTAGGCCGCAATGTGATGTGAAAGACACGCTTGGCGGTGGCGCGGTTGCTCGCAGTGTGCGTGGGGCTACCGTGAGGTGTGCGCATCGAGACGAGTGCCGGACCGGCCGAGATCGAGCTCGACGAGGTTGCCGAGCCGAGTTTCCTGCTGGCGATCACGCACGGCTCCGGCGGCGGCGTCGACGCGAAAGACATTCTGGTAGTGCGTGATTCAGCGATCGAAGCCGGTGGGGTGGTGGCTCGCGTCGTCCAGCCCTATCGGGTTGCCGGTCGCCGCGCGCCGGGCAACGCGGTCAAGCAGGACGAGGCCTGGCTCGAGATCGTCGCCGCGTTGCGGGAGCGTTTCCCCGGGATCCCGCTCGTCCAGGGGGGTCGAAGCAACGGCGCGCGCGTGGCGTGTCGCACCGCCGTGGCGGCCGACGCGCGCGGGGTGATCGCCTTGTCCTTCCCGCTGCACCCGCCCGGAAAGCCGGAGAAGTCCCGGCGTGAGGAGCTGCTGGCCCCCGGTGACATCGAGGTCGTCGTCATCAACGGCGGCAGTGACCCCTTCGGTATCCCCGACCCCACCGACGCCACCGAAGTCCTCGTCATCCCCAAGCAACCCCACTCGTTCCGCACCGGCTTCGACACCATCGCCGCCACTGTCATTCCCTGGTTCGTCCGCTGGCGCCAGCTGGACGAATGATCACCAGGCACTGACGCAAGCAACGGCCGAGAAGCTCTCGCCACCATTGCCTGATGATCTTGGTCAGGGGGTGGGGCGTTCGGCGATGACGAGGGCGTCGATGGCGTCGGGGCCCTCGGTGGGGCGGAAGACGTGGTCGGCGACCCGGATGGTGAGGCCCTGGCCGTCGAGGTCGGCTCGGATGTCCTGGGGGGTGAAGAGGATGCCGGCGTCCTGGGGGCCGCCGTAGCCGTCGGTGACATTGCTGGTGTCGTGGCCGAGAACCAGGAGCATGCCGCCGGGGGAGAGCATGCCCGCGAGCTGGTGCAGCAGGGGGCGGCGCTGGTCGGCGGAGAGATGGACGAAGACCATCAGGATCAGCTCGAACGGGCCGGTGACCTCGGCGGCGTCGAGCTCGGTGATGTCGGCACAGCGCCAGTCCACCCGGGAACGGACCGAACGGGACAGGCGCGCGGCGACGGTGCGGCCCTTGTCGATGCCGACCTGGGAGAAGTCGACCGCCTGCACCTGCCAGCCGTGGGTGGCCAGCCACAGCGCGTGGCGGCCCTCGCCGCAGGCCAGGTCGAGCGCGCGGGGCAGGGGCGGCGGGGTGCCTTCGGCGAGCTGGGCGACGCGTTTGTCGAGGCCGTAGACGTACTCGACCACCGTGCTGTTCGGCGGTGCGCCCCACACCAATTCACTGCGCGCATACCGCGCATCCCACTCCGCTGGACCGCCTCCCCGTGACTTCTGGCCAGACTCGGGCTCGTCACCGGCAGCCGACGCGGCCGGCGGTTGGTCAGTGGTCATGTCAGCCCGTCCCCGGTGAGTTACCCATGTGCTTGCGACACCATGGTGCCAGCTTTCGGGAGTCTCAGAGCGTGGTGCGCATCAACACGACGTTGTACTGGGAGTGGATCGTGGTCATGAAGTAGAGATCGCGGCCGGTCTGGTACGGGAAGATCGACGGGGCGTAGGCGGTGGGGAGTTCGCGGGCGTCGATCAGGACCTCCGGAACGCTCCACGGGCCCTGCGGGGAGGACGCGCGGCGCATCACCACGGAGTTGAACGGGTCGGTGGTGAGGGAGACGAACTGGCCGAGGTGCTCGTTGTACATCACCGACAGCTCGCCGACGCCGCCCATGATGGGGGCCGCCGCGTTCACGTCGCCCGGACGCCAGCCCTCGCCATCCCAGTACTCGTAGGCGCCGAGGTCCTCGATCTGGGCCTCGGGCACGCGGGCGACGAAGGCCTCGTTGTTGCGGCCCGCCGAAGTGCCGTACTCGTAGATGAAGCCGCCGTCCTTCAGGAACGCGTTCATCTGGAAGTTCGCGTTGCCGCCCTCGGCGGGTCGGCGGGTGTGGCCGAGGTCGGCCCAGGTTTCGCCGTTGTCGGCCGAAGCGGCCAGGCCGGAGAAGCTGGTGGTCCACTCACCGGGCGCGTCCCAGGTCTTCACCGACATCATCGACAGGTACTGCACCCCGTTGGCCGAGATGCCGGCCGTCGGGATGCGGCTGATCTCCAGGAACGGGATCTTCGGGCTGGGGATCAGGTCGCGCGCCTGACCGATGACATCCCGCACCACACTGTCGAAGTAGATGCCGTTGGCCGGGTTCTTGGAATTGCTGCGGACCAGGATGTTGGACCGCCACGCCCAGGTGCTACCCGCGAGCAGGTTGGGGAAGCCGATGCCGGCGGTGTCGCCGAAGGCGGTGAGCATCTCGCCGCGGCCGTTGTCCCACATGATGCCCAGGTCGGTGCCGAGGACGTTGTAGTTCTGGGTGTTGTTCGGGCTCGCCATGCCGGTCACCTGGAACACGGCCTGGGTGCGACCGTGCAGCGGGGGCAGACCGTGGGTGCCGTTGAGGACGGGAATCGGGTTGATGGCGTTCGGATTCGCCACGGCGGGAGTGGCTCCGCTCACCAGCAAGGCCGTGGCCCCTGCCAGTGCTGCCAGCAGGATGGATCCGGTCTTGTTCACGGTTGTGCGAGCCTCCGGGTCAGGCCGAAAGTGACGCACGCTCCAGGGGCGCCTGTGTCGCATGCCACATTTCAGCTGGTTGGCGAATCGCAGCGATGCTAACAGCCTTGCGCGCGGAAGTGGGGAACATCAACGTGGGAGCCGACACGAATTCTTCATCCGATTGCCTGTCAGTCGCTACGAGTCAGCGCTTTACGCAGCAGCAAGGGCAGTTGGGCCGCGCGCTCGGCGGCGAAGGTGGTGCGGGAACCGCGTTGCCAGGTGCGGTCGAACAGTCGTTTGGCCGCGGCGACGGCCCGGGGATCGCGGGCGGCGATGCGGTCGGCGAGAGTTTCCGCGGCGGCCAGTGGGTCCTCGGCGATTTCGGTGATAAGGCCGATTTTCCGAGCGTGGGCGGCGTCGACGGGATCGGCGGTCAAGGTCAGCAGCAGGGCTTGGTCGATGCCGATGAGCTGCGACAACGTGGCGGCGCCCGACATGTCCGGAATGAGCCCGTGCGCGGCTTCCATGACCGAGAATTCGGCGGTGGGGGCGGCGATCCGGAAATCGGCGGCGAGGGCGAGTTGGAGTCCGCCGCCGAAACAGCGGCCGTGTACCGCCGCGATCACCGGAATGTCCAGGCGGCGCCATGACCAGCACGCTTCTTGAAAGGTGTTGGTACCGCGCCAGGGTCGGGGCAGGAATTCCCGGACGATAGCCAACGGTTCGCGGGTAGCGGCGGCGATATCGAGCCCACTGCTGAAGCTCGGACCGTTTCCCGTGACAATGGCGACTCGAGTTTCCTTGTGTTCAGACACTTTTCGCGCTGCCGCGATGAGATCGCGCAGCATTTCCAGCGTCAGGCCGTTGTGTTTGCCGGGACGGTTCAGCGAGATATATGCGCGATCGCTATCGAAGCGCACGGTGATGTGGTCTCCCATGGCCCTACCTTACTCGTGAGTCAGTTCTGGCGGAACCGTTCGCGCTGGCCTCCACGGCGACGGTGCGGCATGATCCACCACGGCCGCGCATCGGCCGATGCGCGACGATCGAGAGGACACTCAGTGCGGATCTGTCTGGTCGCCGCGGCGCTCATCGCGTTGCCGGTGCTGTCGGCGTGTGGAAGCGATGACGAGGGCCCCGCGGTCACTCAGGCGGAGCTGTCCCAGTCGTTGCAGGACAAGGGTTTGCAGAATCCAGAGCTCGCCGACTGTGCCGCGAAAGTCTTTTTCGAGTCGGGAATGTCGCAGAACGGTCTGCGGGTGATGGTGTCCAACGCGCAGTCCGGTGACCCGGCCGAGCTGCTCGGCGAAGAGGACTCCGGCAAGGTCGCCGCGGCCCAGTCCAAGATCGCCACGGACTGCGTACGCCTGGGCAGCTGAGCTTCGGCTGATTCCACTCGCGTTGTGGCGGGCCATGTTTCGCGCCTGGGCTGATCGGCGTCGTCGGCCGCTCCGAGGTCGTTGTCAGTGGCGGTGGTCCGGAACGGGCCGGGCTTCGGCCGCTGGTGCCGCCGGATCGCGGTCTTCGGCCGTATCCGCCAGGCGCGGCCCGATGGCGTCGAGCCGTTCGTTGAGCCGTTGGATTTCCTGGCGCAGGCTCTGGATGAGCTCGTGTGTCGCGTCCTGCGACTGCGTCGATTCGTCCACCCGCTCGATCAGCCAGGACGCGAACGTCGCCGTCACCACACCCAGCAGCGCGATGCCCGCGATCATCAGTGCCGCGGCGACGAATCGGCCCGGCGTGGTGACGGGGACCCGGTCGCCGTAGCCGACGGTCGTCATCGTCGTGATCGACCACCACAGCCCGTCACCGAGACTCTCGATCTGCGCTCCTGGCGCGCCGCGCTCGGTGTCGGTGATGGCCAGCCCTGAGAGGCCGAGCAGGATCACCGTACCGGCGGTCGCGTAGATGACTACTCGGCCGCGCAGTTGGGGAGCTCCGGCGCGGTGCGCGATCGACAGCAACGTCAGCAGGCGTAGCAGGCGCAGTGGCCGCAGCATCGGCAGGACCAGAATGATCAGGTCGAAAATGTTGCGTCCGATGAACCGCAACCGGTTGCCGCTCAGCGCGAGCCGAGTGAGGTAGTCCAGCCCGAACAGCACCCATACCGCCCATGTCGTCGCGGCACAGGCGCTGCGCCAGCCTTCCGAGATTCCGGGATGGATGATGGGTGCGGCGTACGCGCCGAGAAAGACCAGCGCCGCGACGACCAGCGCCGGTTCGGTGCGTTGTTCCCACCTCGTACGCCGGGTCTGCACAGGGGTGTCCACAACTCGCTCCTGGCCCAGCCGACATCAGATTCTGGTGGGGCACCATAACCCGGGGCAGGGTGGCGGCGCGAGCGGCCGGGGCACGCTCGACACGGACACGCTTCGGGTCGGTGGCCATCGGAACTGTGGAGAAACGACGAAACCCCCCGGATGAGCTGGGGGGTTTCGTATTTGAGCCGATGACGGGAATCGAACCCGCGCTGTCTGCTTGGGAAGCAGAAGTTCTACCATTGAACTACATCGGCAGGCGTCTGACGCGTTCGCGACTCTATCAGACCTGTCGGCCGCAGATACAAGTCTTCGGGGTCGGTGCAGGTCGCTGGGGGGCCGAGGGGGTGGGGGTGGGTCGCTGCCTACACTGGGCCGGTGCTGCTCTCCGATCGTGACATCAGGGCCGAGATCGCCGCGGGGCGGCTGGGCGTGGAACCGATGCTCGAGTCGATGGTCCAGCCGTCGAGTATCGACGTGCGGCTCGACGGGCTGTTCCGGGTGTTCGACAACAGCCGCTACACCCATATCGATCCGGCGCAGCAGCAGGACGAGCTGACCAGTCTGGTCGAGCCGAAGCCGGGGGAGCCGTTCGTGCTGCACCCGGGGGAGTTCGTGCTCGGGTCGACGCTGGAGGTGTGCTCGCTGCCCGATGATCTGGCGGGGCGGCTGGAGGGCAAGTCGAGTCTGGGGCGGCTCGGGCTGCTGACCCACTCGACGGCGGGGTTCATCGATCCGGGGTTCAGCGGGCACATCACGCTGGAGCTGTCGAACGTGGCGAACCTGCCGATCACGCTGTGGCCGGGGATGAAGATCGGGCAGCTGTGCCTGATCCGGTTGTCCAGTCCGGCCGAGCACCCCTACGGCAGTGCCGCGGCTGGATCGAAGTACCAGGGTCAGCGCGGGCCGACGCCGTCGCGGTCGTACCTGAACTTCCCGCTCTCGCCCGATTCGCTCAGCGCGGTCGAGACCCGCTGAGGCACGACCGACAGCGCGAGGTGCAGCAGCAGCGACAGCGGCGGTAGCGCATCGTGGCCCGCGGGCGGGCGCACCCAGTGACAGCCTTCGCGGCTCCACCGGCCGAGGCTGGTGGGCAGCATGACGGCGCTGCCGACGGCGGGGATGTCGATGTCGAGGCCCGACAGGTCGGTGGCCACGTCGGCGGGGGGCCGGGCGTCGGGGACGGCGAGCAGGCTCCAGCGGATCTGGCGCGCCAGCACCGGACCCTCCCTGCGTTGCTCCCGTAAGACGGCCAGCACCTTCTCGGCACGCGTGGTCGGCAGGTGCACCACGCAGATCCGGTCGGTGATCGGCAGCATGACGAAGCCACCGCGCTCGCGAACGGGTAGCCCGAATTCGCGCTGGTAGCAAGACACCCAGTCGTCGACAGTTCTGGCTTCCACCCCTCAAGCATCGCGCGCGCGAGGGTGCGTGACCACTGCCTCACACCGCCTTTTCACTGCCTCTGGCCATGGATTCGGCGAACCTGTGGCGTGTCTCACTGCCACGCTCGTACTCTTGAGGGGGAGTGAAAGGTGACGCCGTGGTCGGGGAGTGGACAGGCAGAGAGGCCAGGGCCCTTCGCGATGCCAAACGAATGAGCATCCGAGAGTTCGCGGCTCATCTCGGCGTGCACGAACGGCTGGTGTCGAAATGGGAGGCCGGTGGGGCGCGGGTGCGCCCGCGCCCGGTGAATCAAGCAGCACTCGACACGTCGTTGGCTCGCTCCGACGATGTTGTCCGCGCACGTTTCTCGACCTTGCTCGCACCCGCAGGCGATGCCGATCTGCTCGCATTCGTCGACGCGGGAATCAAAGGCACTGTGCCCGAGATGATGTCGGAGAGGGAGCTGATCATGGCGGCTGCGCACGAGGCCAGCGAACACGCGGCCGCCGCGGAGAGCACCAATGTCGGCGCGACGACGCTGGCCCAGCTCGACGCCGACGTCCGGCGCATCGCCAACGAATACGTGCACGCCGCACCGGCGCCGATGATGGTCGAGATGCTGCGGGTGCGCAGGCGGGTGTACCGGCTGCTCGACGGGCAGCAGAAGCCGGTCGACACCAGCCACCTGTATTTACTGGCGGGCACCCTGTCGGGGCTGCTGGCCAACGCGAGCACCGACCTCGGCTACCTCGATGCCGCGGGCGAACAGATCAGGGCCGCATGGGCGTACGCGGAACTGAGTGGCCACAACGGTTTACGCGCGTGGACGCGTGGCATGCACGCGCTGATCGAGAACTGGTCGGACCGGCCGCGCAACGCCGTTCAATTGGCGCGCAGTGGTCAGGAATTCACCACCCCCGGCCTGGCCAGGGTGCGACTGCTCAACATCGAGGCCCGGGTGTGGGCGCGGTTGGGCAACGACGGCGAGACCGATCGCTGCCTGCGCGCGGCCGAGGTGGCCGCGGGCGACCGGCGCGACGAACTGCACGACGAGATCGGCGGGGTGTTCGGCTTTCCCGAACCGAAGGCCGCCTACTACGCGGGCGCCACCTGCATCCAGCTCGGTCGCGCCGACCAGGCGCTGACCGCCACCGAACGTGCCATAACGCTCTACACGAGTGGTCCTGCCCCGCAGCGCTCCTACGGCGCCGAATCACTGGCCCGCGTCGACAACGCCGCCGCCCACCTCATCAACGGCAGCATCGACGGCGCGGCCAATGCCCTACGCCCGGTCCTCGGCCTCCCCGAGGACCGCCGCATCGCCCAGCTCGGCGAACGCCTGGTCGACCTGCGTCGCCGCATCGCCGCCCCCGGTTACCGCAATGCCGTCGAAGCCCGTGGCCTCGACGAACAGATCGAAGAATTCTGCGTCGCCACCGCCGCCCTCGGCGCCCGCCCCTACCCCGCCGCGTGATCGAGCCGGGCAACAACTGAGCACGCCGCGTCTGGCCGAGACTCGCGAAGAGACGGCACAGGGCGGCGCAAAAATCGGTTTGCCCAGGATGGCACCATGGACGGGTGAGCCCGAATCAATCGCCGCATGTGCCGCCGCGCGTTCTCGAGCAGTCGACGAAACTGCAGAACGTGGTCTACGAGATCCGTGGGCCGGTACACGCGCAGGCAGCACGCCTGGAGGCCGAGGGTCATCGCATCCTCAAGCTCAACATCGGCAACCCGGCGCCGTTCGGCTTCGAGGCCCCCGATGTGATCATGCGCGACATCATCGCGGCGCTGCCGTACGCGCAGGGGTACTCCGAGTCCAAGGGCATCCTGTCGGCGCGGCGCGCGATCGTCACCCGCTACGAGCTGGTCCCCGGCTTTCCCGAACTCGACGTGGACGACGTCTACCTCGGCAACGGTGTCTCCGAGCTGATCACCGTCACCATGCAGGCGCTGCTCGACAACGGTGACGAGGTGCTCATCCCGGCGCCGGACTACCCGCTGTGGACGGCCATGACGAGCCTGGCCGGCGGCACCCCCGTGCACTACCTGTGCGACGAGGAGAACGGCTGGCAGCCCGATATCGCCGATATCGAATCGAAGATCACCGACAAGACCAAGGCACTGCTGGTGATCAACCCGAACAATCCGACGGGTGCGGTGTACTCGGCGGAGGTGCTGCAGCAGATCGTCGACCTGGCGCGCAAGCATCGCCTGCTGCTGCTGGCCGACGAGATCTACGACAAGATCCTCTACGACGACGCCAAGCACATCTCGCTGGCCTCGATGGCCCCCGACCTGCTGTGCCTGACCTTCAACGGCCTGTCCAAGGCGTATCGGGTGGCCGGGTACCGCTCGGGCTGGCTGGCGATCACCGGGCCGAAGGAGCACGCGGCCGGGTTCCTCGAGGGCATCGACCTGCTCGCGTCCTCGCGGTTGTGTCCGAACGTGCCCGCCCAGCACGCCATTCAGGTGGCGCTGGGCGGCCATCAGAGCATCGAGGATCTGATCCTGCCCGGCGGGCGCCTGCTCGAGCAGCGCGATGTGGCCTGGGAGCGGCTGAACATGATCCCGGGTGTGTCGTGTGTGAAGCCGCGCGGCGCGCTGTACGCGTTCCCGCGCCTGGACCCCAACGTGCACGAGATCCGCGACGACGCCAAACTGATCTTGGATCTGCTGCTGCAGGAGAAGATCCTGATGGTGCAGGGCACCGGGTTCAACTGGCCCGCGACCGACCATCTGCGGATCGTGACGCTGCCGTGGGCGCGGGATCTGGCGGTGGCGATCGAGCGGTTCGGTAACTTCCTGGCCAGTTACCGACAGTGAGACCTCACTTGTGAGGGCGTTGACCTGTGAGTTCCGAGGGGTCGGGGCAAGCTGGTCATCTTGATAGTTTGACCAAAACAGACCTCGAGTTCGGAATATTGCAAGTTTTGAAGATCTACTAGTGCAAAAGTCCAGCTTTTGTGTACAGTAGTCCTCGGCACTTCGGTGCCCGGCCCGGTTGTCTACCCCCCCTGGACGACCGAGAGCCTCAGGTACGCGCGCCTACCCCCCTGGGCGCCTGCCTGCGGGCGGCGGAGACATCCCCCTGCTCTCCGCCGCCCCCACTCATCCGCCTCCCCGCGTCCAGACCTGGACGCGGGGAGGTTTGTGTTGGCTGTTCCGCCTCTCCGTGTATTCAGGCCAGATCCAAGCGCGTGACGGTTTGTGTCGGCGGCTGGCGGTTCGGGCATTGGTTCCGGTAGTCCGTTCCGGTGAGTTACCCATGTGCTTGCGTGATCTGAGGGAAGGTTGCGTGATCTCGGGTTGCGTGGGGCGGTCTTGAAAACGACATCCCTTAAGGTTTGGGCGTGAGCGATCATCATCACCACCATCACGATCATTCGGGCCCGATAGCCATCGGTGACACCGCGGCCAGGGTTGTCGTGGGGCTGTTGGCGATCATCGGGGTGGTGGTGCTGATCGGGACGGTGATGTTGTGGCCCAGTGAGCAGCACGTCGAGATTCCGTTGCCGATGCAGACGGTGGCCGGCGAGGCGGTGCACACCGAGGCCGCGACGGTGGTGATGCAGGATGTCGGGGACTGTGGGAGTCCGTCGAACGGGCGGGTGTTCGTGGATGCGCCGGAGCCGCCGCGAATGTCTGCCTATACGTGTCAGCGCAGCATCATCGACATCCGGTCGGGGCCGGACGAGGGCAAGAAGACGCTGTTCGAGATCGCGCCGGGGCCGGGGCAGCCCGATCTACGGGCGGGTGACGACATCCGGGTGGTGCGGGCGGCCGACCCGAGCGGAATCACGATGTACGGGTTCGAGGACTACTCGCGTGGGCTGCCGCTGACGCTGATCGTGCTCGCGTTCGTGCTGGTGATCGTGATCGTCGCGCGGTGGCGGGGTCTGCGGGCGATCATCGGGTTGTGCTTCGCCTTCGGCGTCGTGGTGATGTTCCTGCTACCCGCGCTGCTCGACAGCAAGCCAGCGATTCCGGTCGCGCTGGTGTCGGGAGCGTTGATCCTCTATGTGGTGCTCTACCTCGCACACGGGGTGAATCTGCGGACCAGTTCCGCGCTGCTCGGCACGCTCGCCTCGATGTTGGTCGCGGCGTTCCTGTCCTGGGTGGCGTTGGAGATCACCCACCTCACGGGGTTGTCCGAAGAACAGAACACCAACGTGGCCACCTATATCCAGCACGTCAGCATCACCGGGCTGCTGCTGGCCGGATTCATCATCGGCTCGCTCGGTGTGCTCAACGACGTGACCATCACCCAGGCCTCGGCCGCCTTCGAACTCGCGGCACTCGACGAAGGCGCGTCACGGCGCGAGATCTTCACCGCCACCATGCGCGTCGGCCGCGATCACATCGCCAGCACCGTCTACACCCTGGTGCTCGCCTACGCCGGTGGTGCGCTCCCGCTGCTGCTGCTGTTCAGCATCGCCGGACGATCCATCACCGACGTGCTCACCGGTGACGCGGTGGCCATCGAGATCACCCGCTCCGCGGTCGGCGGTATCGCGCTCGCCCTGTCGGTGCCGTTGACCACCGCCATCGCGGTGATGCTCGCACGGCCCTTCGGCGGCAAGGTGCCCGTCGCGAAGCCGCAGCGGGCGCGGCACGCGCGCGACTGAGTTACTGGCCGGGGCCGGGGAAGCCCGGCAGCATCACCGGCGGCAGCGTCGGTACGACGATCGGCGGCAGGCCCGGCACCACGGTGTAGGTGTTCGGGCCGGGCGGCGGTGGTCCCGCGTCGGTCGGTTCCGTGGCCTGCTGTCGCACCGGCGGCGCGGCCACGGTCTCGTGTACGGCCTCGGTGGTGGTGACCGGGGCCGAGGTCGGCGCCGCGACGCTCGGGCGCGGTGGTGTGGTCGCGGGCACCGCCTGGGAGTCCTCGCTCGCCGAACCGCGCTCCAACACCTCGGGCCCGTAGCCGAGGCCGAGACCGATCCCGGCGACCACCACCAGCGAACTCACCGTCAGGACAGCGGCATTGAGCTCGCGGCGGGAATTCGCGCGGTGGGCGAGCGCGCTGAGCGGACTGCGCCGGCGGGCGGGCGCGGTCAGCCAGGCCGGGGTCGAATCGTGCTCGTCACCGAGCGCAGCGACGACGGGTGTGGCGGCGGGCGCCTGCTGGACTTGCGCGGGCCTGGCCAGCAGCACGGCGCCACGGGCGAGTGCGGCCTCCGGCTCGGCGGGCACGATCACCGGAACGCCGATCGTGCGCTCGAGGACGCGCGCGATCAGCGGAATCCGCGCGCCGCCGCCGACCACCAGGATCGCCTGCACCGGATGCTGCGCGCGGATGATCACGTCGCGGGCCATCCGCGCCGAGGACTCGATCGCCAGCATCATCAGCGCTTCGAAATTCTCCTGCGTGAGCAGAACGAGGCCCTGCTCACTGGGCAGCGCCACCGCGTTGCTGTTCGACAGCTGCTCCTTGGCGGCCCGGCACAGACCGTCGAGCGCGGCCAGTCCGGCCGGGTCGGCCGGATGCGCGATCCGGCCCGAGGCGATCTGCTGCTCGCGGATCAGCGAATCCAGGTAGTCGCCACTGATGTCGCTGATCCGCTCGCACTGGTAGACATCGCTGGTGCGCGCGTTCACCACGCTCACGGTGAGGCCCGAACTGCCCAGGTCGTAGACGGCCAGCGTGGACACCTCGCGCATATCGCTGGTCGCGTGCGCGAAGTGCACGGCGGCGACGGCCTCGGGAACGAGCTGGTAGTTGGTGAGCTGGCGGCGCGCCATCGCGGCGCGGATGGCCCTGGCCTGCGGTTCGCTGCGGAAGGTGATGGTGGTCGCGGCGATCTCGGGCGACGCGGCCAGCGCGCCGGCGATCACATCGGCCGCCGCTTCGTCGGCCTGCTGCTCGGGCATCGAAATCGACTGCACCTCGAACGAATACGGCGCGTTGCTCCCCTGGGTGTCGCCGAGCTGCGGGCGCGCCAGGCGCACCGTGCCCGCCCCCACCGAAACTCCCAGAACCGAACTCATCTGCTGTCCATCTCGTTCCCTACTGCACGACATGCGGAGCCGCGCATTCGGACCGAAATCCGGCAGCCCCCGCTTGGATCGCCACTCTACGGGGTGCCGAGTCCGGCGTACACCCACCCGGCCGCACGCCAGGTGCCGCGGTCCAAGCAGTTGCGACCGTCGATGATCGAACGGCGACGTACCACCGGGTCCAGATCGGCCGGGGTCAAAGCGGTGAATTCGTCCCACTCGGTCAGGACGAGGACCACATCGGCGCGATCGCAGGCCTCGGCCACCGAGGTGGCGTAGTTCAGTGTGGGAAACACCCGGCGCGAATTCTCCACCGCCTTCGGGTCGTACACGGTGACCACCGCGCCGTGCAGCTGGATCATCCCGGCCACGTTCAGCGCGGGCGAATCGCGCACATCGTCGGATTCGGGTTTGAACGCCGCGCCGAGTACCGCCACATTGGCGCCGAGCAGCGAGCCGCCGCAGGCGCGGGCGGCCATGTCGACCACCTTGGTGCGGCGGCGCATGTTGATGTTGTCGACCTCGCGCAGGAACGCCACCGCGTGATCGGCGCCGAGCTCGCCGGAGCGGGCCATGAACGCGCGGATGTCCTTCGGCAGGCAGCCGCCGCCGAAACCCAGTCCGGCGTTGAGGAATCGGCGGCCGATGCGGGCGTCGTAGCCCAGCGCGTCGGCCAGCATGGTGACGTCGGCGCCGGTGGCCTCGCAGACCTCCGAGACGGCGTTGATGAACGAGATCTTGGTCGCCAGGAAGGCATTCGCCGAGACCTTCACCAGCTCGGCGGTGGCCAGGTCGGTGAGCAGGAAGGGGATCTCGGCGGCGATCAGGTCGGCGTAGATCTCGCGGATGTGCTGTTCGACCCAGTCGGCGCGTTCACGGGTGCGGTCGAGGCCGAGGACGAGACGGTCCGGGCGCAGGGTGTCCTGCACCGCGAACCCCTCCCGCAGGAACTCCGGATTCCAGGCGACCTCGATCTCGACGCGTGCCCGCTCGCGAGCTCGAACACCCAGGGCCGCGGCGGTTCCCACCGGCACCGTGGACTTGCCGACGATCATCGCCGGACGCTCCAGCATCGGGGCGAGCGTATCCACCACGGCGTGCACGTATTTCAGGTCGGCGCCGTACTCGCCCTTCTTCTGCGGCGTGCCCACGCCGAGGAAGTGGACATCGGCATGGGCCGCCGCGTCCTCGTAGTCGGTGGTGAACCGCAACCTGCCCGCGGCGAGGTTGCGTTGCAGCACCTGCTCGAGGCCGGGCTCGTAGAACGGCACCACTCCATCGGCCAGTTTGGCCACCTTGCCGGGATCGACGTCCACCCCGACCACATCGTGCCCCAGCTCGGCCATACACGCGGCATGCGTGGCCCCCAGGTACCCCGTTCCGAAGACTGTGCATCGCATAGTTCTGTTGGTAAGCGCTGGGTGTGGCTACGCCGCGTCAGCGAGGCAAGAGCGGGCGCAACATCTGGTGTACAAGGGGCGACGTGGGTTGATCGACGCTGGTCGCGGCGGTGCGGGCTAGCATCGGTTCGTGCGCGGGCGCCGGATTCTGTTTGCTGTGAGCGGGCTGTTGCTCGCGGCGCTCGTCGTCACCGTGGCGTTGTGGCCGGTGTACGTGCGCCCGCGCACCGACCCGCCCCAACCGGCCGACGCGATCCTCATCCTGGGTGGTGCCCACGACGGCCGCGAGGAACTCGGGCTGAGCCTGGCCGCCGAGGGCTACGCACCGCGAGTCCTCGTCTCCAATCCCTACGAGCGCAGCCCGATGGTCAACCGGATCTGTCACGGCGGCTACAGCTTCGAGGTCATCTGCTTCGACCCCAGCCCTCGCACCACCCTCGGCGAAGGCCGCGGACTGGCCCGGCTCGGCGCCGACTGGCACCGCGTCATCGTCGTCACCTTCACCCCTCACATCTCGCGGGCCCGCTACATCCTCGGCACCTGCTGGCCGGGCGAGCTCCTCTTCGTCGACCCCCAACCCCATCTTTCCCCGGCACGCTGGGCCTGGGACTACGCCTACCAGTCAGCGGGATATGTGAAGGCGTGGTTCGCGAACTGCTGAGTGGCGGTGCGTCGCGGCTCAACTCGTCGAGAGTCGATGAGCGCCGCGTTCGACCAGCAGCCCAGGACAGCAGTGAGGCGCGGATTCCGGTGGAATCCGCGCCTCACTGGGTGTCAGGGCTTGGCGTCAGCTCTTGCGGCCCGGGGACTTGGCTCCGGACTTGAAGCCGAGGCCGCCGGGCTTGGCGGTCGGCGGGGCTACCGGTGGGGTGCCATTGCCGTTGGTGGGCTCGGGCTGGGGGGCCTGAGCCGCGGGGGCTTCCGGTTCTGCCGGAGCCGCCGGTTCGGCGGGGGCTTCCGGTTCGGCGGGAGCTGCCGGTTCGGTGGGAGCCGGGGTTGCCGTCGCGGCGGGCTTCGGAGCTCCCGGCGCCTTGGGGCCGGGGCGTTTGAAGCCGGACTTCATGGCCAGGCCCTTGGCGGCGACCGTGGGCTTGGACTCGGTGGGGGCCGAGGCCGGTTCCGCGGTGGGGGCTTCGGCTGCCGGGGCGGCCTCAGCGGTGGCCGGGGCTGGTTCGGCTGCCGGAGCCTCGGCGGCGGGCTTCGGTGCGCCGGGCGCCTTGGGGCCGGGGCGTTTGAAGCCGGACTTCATGGCCAGGCCCTTCGCCGCGACAGTGGGCTTGGCTTCCGTGGGCGCCGAAGCCGACTCGGCGGCCGGTGCTTCGGTGGCCGCTTCCGCTGCCGGAGCCGCTTCCGCTGCCGGAGCCGCTGGGGCCTTGGCGCCGGGCGCCTTGGCACCGCTCTTCATGCCCAGGCCGCCGGGTGCCTTCGCGCCACCCTTCATGCCCAAGCCCTTGACCGGAGCCGCGGGAGGCGCGGACTCGGCAGCCGGAGCCGCGTCGGCCGCGGGTGCCTTCGCACCCGGCGCCTTCGCGCCGCCCTTCATACCGAGGCCGCCGGGTGCCTTGGCGCCACCCTTCATGCCCAGACCCTTGGCCGGAGCCGCGGTCTCGGCGGCAGGAGCAGCTTCGGCCTTCGCGCCCGGCGCCTTCGCGGCACCCTTCATGCCCAAACCACCACCGCCGGGTGCCTTCGCGGCGCCCTTCATCCCCAAACCGCCACCGGCCGGTGCGGCCTTCGCAGCGGTCTCGGTCGCGACCTGCGCGACAACAGGCTCCGGTTCCGGTTCGGGTTCGGCCTTGGGTTCCTGGACCACCAACAGATTCGCCGACAGTTCAGCAGCCTCGACACGGGTGATCGAGTCCAACATCAACTGGGCGACATCGACGACCTCGACCCCTTCGCCCAGACCCTGCTCCTGACGGGCGGTCACACCATCGGTGAGCATCACCCGACAGAACGGGCAACCCGTCGCGATCTTGGTCGGGTTCGTCGACAGAGCCTCGTCGACACGATCGACATTGATGCGCTTACCGAGCTGCTCTTCCATCCACATCCGGGCACCACCGGCACCACAACACATCGACCGTTCCCCGTGCCGGGGCATCTCGACCAGCGTCGAGCCGGAGGCTTCCATCAACTCACGGGGAGCGTTGTAGATCTTGTTGTGCCGACCCAGATAGCACGGGTCGTGGTAGGTGATGTTCTGCGACACCGACGCCACCGGCACCAGCTTCTTCTGCCGCACCAAACGATTCAGCAACTGGGTGTGGTGCACGACCTCATAGGTGCCACCGACCTGCGGGTACTCGTTGTTGAGCGCGTTGAAGCAATGCGCACAGGTCACCACGATCTTCTTCTTCGACTGCTCGACACCGTCGAACACCGAGTTGATGACCTCGATGTTCTGCATCGCCAACTGCTGGAACAAGAACTCGTTACCCGCACGACGGGCCGAGTCACCGGTGCAGGTTTCCTCGGCACCCAAGACCATGAACTTGGTTCCCGCGGTCGCGAGGAGTTCGGCGACGGCCTTGGTGGTCTTCTTCGCGCGGTCTTCATAGGCGCCGGCGCAGCCGACCCAGAACAGGTACTCGTAGCCGTCGAAGCTGTCGGCGTCTTTACCGAAGACCGGGATGTCGAAATCGACTTCTTTGATCCAGTTGAGGCGGTCCTTGGAGTTCTGACCCCACGGGTTGCCCTTGTTCTCGAGGTTCTTGAACAACCCGGCCAGCTCGGAGGGGAACTCCGACTCGATGAGTACCTGGTAGCGGCGCATGTCGATGATGTGGTCGACGTGTTCGATATCGACCGGGCACTGCTCGACACACGCACCACAGGTCGTGCACGACCACAGGACCTCGGGATCGATGATGCCGGCGATGTCCTCGGCACCGATCAACGGACGCTCGGCCTCGGCACGCGCGGCCTCGGGGATCTTGGCCAGCGCGGCCTCGTCGGGCTTGCCGTCGGCGTCGACCAGGCCGATCTCGTCGCCACCGGGATCCTTGCGGCCACCGGCCAGCAGGTAGGGGGCAGCGGCGTAACCGTGGTCGCGCAGCGACATGATCAGCAGCTTGGGCGAGAGCGGCTTGCCGGTGTTCCACGCGGGGCACTGCGACTGGCAGCGACCACACTCGGTGCAGGTGGTGAAGTCCAGCCAGCCCTTCCAGGAGAAGTCCTCCATGCGGCCGACGCCGAGATTGTCGACATCGGGGTCGACGTTCTCCATGTCGAGGACCTTGCCGTTGGACATCATCGGCTTGACCGCGCCGAGGGCGACGCTGCCGTCGGCCTCACGCTTGAAGTAGATGTTGGGGAAGGCCGAGAACCGGTGCCAGGCCACGCCCCAGGTGATGTTGCGGCCGACCAGGTACAGGAAGGCCATGCCCGACATCAGCTTCACGAACGCGAAGATCGACACCATGGTCGGACTCGCGGGCAGCAGCTTGGCGATCTGCATGGTGAAGAAGTCGGTCGAGGCGTGCGCGTTGCCATAGGTGGCGAGCTTGCCCGCCTTGACGAAGATCATGCCGAGACCCTCGAGCAGGACGATCGTCTCGATCACGTACGCGGGGGCGAACTTCGATCCACTGAATCGCGAGAGCCGCTCCGGGACGCGCGGGTGGTTGAGCTGGCGGATGATGATCAGCGCGCTGATGCCGACCACGGTGCCGATGCCGAGGATCTCGTCCCACAGGTGGTAGATCGCGGTGTCACCGATGATCGGCCAGTGGAACTTCGGATCGAAGGTCTGGCCGTAGGCCTCGAACCACAACATGGCGCCACCCATGAAGCCGATCATGACCAGCCAGTGCGCCCAGCCGACGGTGCGGAACTTGTTCATCCGTGTGTGGGCGAGGAACTCGACGACCATGGTCTTGAACCGCGGGAAGAACGGCCGCCACCGGTCCGGCGCGGACTGGCCGATCGTCACGGCCTTGCCGATGTTCCATGCGCCGCCGAGGAACGACGCCCAACAGAACAGGCTGAGCACTGCTCCAATCGTGCCCAACGTGATTGTCAGGGCATTCATGTCGCGACCTTTCTTTAGAGGCAACACGAGGGTCATGGGCGAGCGGGCTCACCCAGTTGGCTCGTATCGTAACCGGCACTAAGTTACCGGCCAGTAACTACCGGTGTCCACCGTAGGATCGGCATGTGCGCTCTGACCTTGTTTACTGCGGCTTGACCTGGAATTTGCCTGTGAGCAATGTCACATAAATGTTGCTCGGAGGGTTCCTGGGTCGGCTGCTTAACACCGTAAACCGTGCGTGATCTGCGACGGAGCTAAGGCCAGGCTTACTAGTTTCGTCGAGATTGCTTCTGGCTTCAGGGGTTTCGGTCCACTAGGCTCCCACCTGTTCTGTCTGCTGTGCCGGTCTTCACACTGCTCGGGGAGAAGTAGGGGACATCTCACAAGGATGTGCCCGCTTGACGAGTCTCGCGTGTCGCGGATCGCGCGCCGTACCACACCTGATGGATGGGAACCTTTAATGAACTTCCGTAAGACCACTGCGGCTGCCGCACTGGTTATCGGCGCTATGACGGTGTCGCTGGGGACCGCGCACGCTGAGCCTGTCGCCGAGGCTCAGGAAATCAAGTACTCGGTGAAGATGGTCGAGACGACCGTCGTCACGAAGCTCCTCGGGGGAACCTTCGATCTTTCGGAGGTTGAGGAGATCGCGGATGGTGCGACGGAGCCGATCAGTACTGAGGTCGCCACCGTCAAGGATGGCAACGGTGACGTCGTGATGACGCTGCCGATGAAGTTCTCGGTCGCGGGCATCGACGTCCCAGTGAAGCCGGTGGTGAAGGAGGACGGCGCGGTCCTGGAACTGACCCCAGAGCGTCCGGCCAACCTGCCGCAGGGCACGGAGGTCAACGCGGTGGCGATCAAACCGATCGCCTCGCCGGTCGAGAACCAGCGTGCTATGAACGACTTCACCACCCAGTTCGGCCTGGCCACGGCGATCGGCGGCTTCGTCGGTACCGCGGTCGGTGTCGTCATCGGTGGCGCGATCGGTGTGGCGCTCGGCGCCATCCAGTGCGCTACCGTCGTCCTGTGCATTGCGGCGATCCCGACCTTCGTCGCGCTGGCCGGCATCGGTGGCGTGCTCGGAACGATCGCCTTCGGCGCTCCGGCACTCGGTCTCGCCGGTCTGGATCTGCTGAGCACGTTCCAAGCTGAGCCCGGTACCAGCAAGTGGAGCGACGAGAATATGAACGGAAGCAAGCCGAACTGAGCAGCTTCTCCGCGCCCTCGCCGAGTGGCCCGTTCCCGATCGGGAACGGGCCACTCGGCTGTTCGCACCAAGTGAACAAGTGTTACCTCGCCACGATTTGCCTGAGCACCCGAGTGCACTGTCGGACAATCGGATAGATATCAGCCGCTGGCGTCCGTGACTGCCTGCTGCCGGTAGCCCCTGGCTTCGGTGGGCCCGGACCTTGGGCGGGAGGGCACACTTACCCTGGCTCAGACGCGGGAAAGGCCGGTAGCTGCGAGCTACCGGCCTTTTCGAGGCTGCTCAGTGCCGGGGGAGCCCCGCGGTCAGTTGGTGCGGACCGCGAGGCCGGGGTTGTCCGAGAGGACGACGCTCAGGGGCTGGGCGAAGAGCTGGGGGGTGTCGCCGGTGATGGCGCCGATGATGTTCGGGATCTCGCAGATGGGGAAGTCGGCGACCGAGGAAGCGCTGGAGATGCCGAGGGCGAGGCGGCCGGTGACGATGGCGCCGCCGGAGTCACCGGGGAGGGCGCAGATGTTGGCCGAGAAGCTCTGGGTGAGCTGACGATCGCCGACCTGCACGGTCTGGTCGACACCGTTGACCACGCCACAGCTGAAGCCGGTGCGCGCACCGGACTTGCAGACCGGGGCACCAACCACGGGGATGGCGACACCGTCGACGGGGATGGGGGCGGCGCCGGGCACGCGGACGAGGTTGTTCTCGAAGCGGGCGCGGACATTGTCGTTGACCCGGATGATCGAGTAGTCCTGCTGGCCGAGCACCGACTTCTGGAAGGTGCCCAGCTGGGCGCCGGCGCGGTCGCCGTTCATCTCGTAGACGGCGGCGGCGTCACCGGTACCGGCGGTGCCGATGTCGGGGTTGCAGTGGCCCGCCGAGATGTTGATGACGTTGCCCGCGCGGTCGGTGCCGTTGAAGCCCAGCGAGCACCGCAGCGAGCTGCGGCCGAGCACGGAGGCGTAGCCGTCGCCGCCGGCCAGCGCGCCGGTGCCGTCACCGACGATGGGAGTGGCGGACAGCTCGATCCGCTCGCCGGCCACCGGCGGTGCGGTGACGACGACGCGGGACGGGTCGATGAAGCTCGGCAGCGGCAGCCCGGCCTGCTCCACGCGCACCGCGATCGCGTTGTTCACGGTGTCGACGACGACGCCACGCACCAGTGCGGCGACCTCGGGCGGCGCGGTCTCGAGCCAGTTCTCGAACGCGGTCTTCTCGCCACGCAGGGTGGACTCGCTCTTGGCGACGTTGCGCACCTCGAACCCGGCCGACGCGGCGGCCTCGCGGGCCTGGTCGGCGCCGGGGCCGTTCGCGAGCGCGACGACGGCATTGCCCGAGTCGCTCAGCCAGGAACCGGCGAACACCTGCGGGAACTGCCGCTGCGCGGTGGTCGAGAACGCGGCGACCTGCTGCGCCAGATCGGCGCGACGCAGGTACTCCTCGGGCGAGATCTTCAGATCACGGGTGACCGCTTCGATCAGCTGCGCGGGCAGGTCGACGGCGGGCTCGGGCTGCGCCTCGGCGACTGCCATGGTGGGGCCGAACAGCAGAATCGCCGCCGAAGCGGCGATCACGGACTTCCGAGCTCTTCTCGAGCTTCGCGCGGACGGGGTGCGACCCAGACGTGGCAGGAGCATGATCGAACTATATGGGCTCGGACCGGTTATGCCTACTCGGACCGGGCACGAGATTTCGCTCACCCGGTCCGACCGGCGATCCGGCGCGTCCTCAGCCCGCGTTCGACTTGGTGCGCACCGAGATTCCGCTGCCGAGGCCGCCGCCTGAGCTCGCGTCGATATCGGCCAGGATCGGCCGGATCGGGATGCCGAGGGTGGCGGTGCCGCCGTAGGGGGCGAGCACGGAGTTGGCCTCGGCGCAGTTGGGCGCCTCGGCGGCGTTGGAGCCGCTGGTGATGCCGAGCGCGAGGGTGCCGGTGACGATCGCGCCGCCGCTGTCACCGCCGAGGGTGCAGGCACTGCTGGCGAAGCCGCGGATGGTCTTGCTGACGCCCTCCGCGGTGAACAGCTGGGTCTCCACCCGGTCTGCCGAGACGAAACCACAGGTGAACGTGGAGGACTGGCCGGTCTTGCAGACCGGCGCGCCGGTGACCGGTTCGGCGGTGCCGGTGATGGTGAGGGTGGTGCCGTTGGCGCCGCGCACCCTGGGCTGATCCATGCCCGCGTTCACCGCGCGCTCGTTCAGCTTGATCACCGAGTAGTCCAGCGAGGCGGGCCCACCGAGTACCGACTTGGCGAACGCGCCGACCTGGGGGCTGTTGGGGATGTCGCGCACGTTCGGCGAGTAGACCGTCGCCGCGCCGTCGCCGTCGACGGTGGGATTGCAGTGGCCCGCGGAGATGTTGAGCGCGTTGCCGGCGGCGTCGGTGCTGTTGAAACCGAACGAGCACACGTCGACCCCGCGCAGCGTGGTGTCGCGCAGGTCGGTCGCCGCGGTGATGTAGGTGTCGCCGCCCATCGGCCGGTACTCCACGGCACCGCCGCCGCCGGGGGTGAGCACCACCTTGATGGTGGCGATCAGGGTCGGCAGGTTCAGCAGGTGGCCGGTACTGGTGTTGGCGATGTTGAGCACCAGCTGGCTGTTGAGCGCGTCGATCGCGATCGAGCTGATCGGCTGGGAGATCTCGCGCGGCAACGCGGCGATCCACTGACTCAGCTGGATCAGTGCGCCCTCGAGGCCGTTGGCCGAGATGGGGGCGAGGTGGGTCTGGTAGCCGTCGGCCGCGGCGATGCGGCCCGCGTCGGCATTGGTGACGGCGACGACGGCCTTGCCCTCCGGCGTGAGCCAGGCACCCGCGAAGGTGTCGGGATTCTCGGCGCGGAAGTCGCTCGCGTAGTCGCGCAGCTGCTGTGCGCGGGCGGCCCGGTCGAGGTATTCGGTCGGGGTCATCCCCAGATCGCGCGACAGCGCCGTCACCATTTCGGCTGGTAGCGCGTCCACGGGAAGCTGAACGGGCGCAGCGGGTTGCGCCGAGGCGAGACCGGAGCCGAGCAGGGGTGCGAGGAGAACAGTCGCGGCGAACCCGGCGGAGGCTGCCTTGACCGCGGCGCGACGCGCCACCAACTTGCGCATGAAATCCCTTCGTCTGCACGAGTGACCGAAACCACCGCCGGGGGCGATCATGTCGGTCAGCGCATCACTCTAAGGCACGGTCGTCCGGCGGGCGCGGTTACGGTGCACCCGGCCGAGATCAGCGGGTGCCCGGAATCGTCAGGGGCGGTGGGAGATAGTCCGGCGGGTAGTTGCGGAACGGCCACGGCGAGCGCGTGGTGCTGCTGCTCCCGGCGTCCGGCTGTTCCTCGGTGGTCGTCTGTTCGGCTTCCGGTTCCGGTTCCGGCGCGGGTTCCTCGGCGGGCGGTGGCGGCGCCGGTGCCGGTGCCGGGGGCTCGTCGGTGGTCGGGACGACAACCGGTGCGGGCGTGGTCGATTCGACGACGGGCGCGGGCGCGGGTGGTGGCGGCAGTGGTGCCGGTGCGGGCGGTTCGGTGGACTGTTCGGTCCGCGCGTCCGAGATGGGCGGCGGCGTGACCGGCTCGCCGCCGCGCAGCGCCACCGAGACGGCGACCGCGCCGAGCAGCAGACCGACCAGCGCGGCGGCCGCGATCAGCAGCGGCGTCCGGCTGCGAGCGGGCGGTGGGGTTTCGACGGGGACCGCCGCGGCGGCGACCGGCACGTCCATCGACTTCGTCGGCAGGCTCGCCACCGGCAGGGCGGCCGAGTACGCCTGCGCGGTCACCACCGGGGTGGCCAGCGCGGGCATGACATCGGTGACCACCAGCGAGTTCTCGGTGACGATCGGGTCGGGCGGGGTCGCGCCCGCGGGGGTGGCCAGCACCGCGACGAGCGCGGCCTCGGCGGCGGCGGTGGCGTAGGTGCGGCCGGGGTCGCCGCCGTGAACGGGTTGGGGCAGTTCGTCCTCGCCGAGCAGCGCCACCGACTTCAGGCCCAGATAGTCCAGCGCCTCGCGCACACCGCGCACGATCTCCGGCGACCACTGCGCCGGATGCGTGGCGTAGAACTCGGCGGGGCCGCTGAGGTGCTCGGTGGTGAGGTCGATGAGGCAGAACATCGCCGTCGCCAGCAGGTCCTCGGCGCGGTAGGCCTCGCCGCCGTCGACATCGACACCGGCCGGGTCGCCGATCGCGCGGACGAACCCGGCGACGGAGTGGGCGTGCTCGTTCGGGGCCGGACCGCCGAGCGCGGCGTCGCCGTCGTCGGACATGTGCAGGACCGATTCGCGGGCGACGAAGGTCGCCGAGCCGTCCTCGGTGACCACCGCGGCGATGCACTCGTCATCGGCGATGCGCAGGCCGACTCCGGTGGCCATCCCGTTTACCTCCCCCGGGACCGTCACACCAGCAGTGAACCGTGTCCCATCGCGCGGAGCATTGACAATAGTTCCGATCGTGACCGCGCGCCTATCCGACGTCGGATTCGCGCGACGTGATGCTCCACGGTTTTCGCGGAAATGTACAGCCGAGCGCCGATCTCCCGATAGGTCAGCCCGAGCAGGACCAGCTCGGCGACCTCGCGTTCGCGATCGCTGAGCGCCACCGAGGCTTCGGGTGGCGGGGTCTGCTGTTGCGGTGTCCGCGCGAGCGCGCGCGCCGCGGGGAGCGGCTGTTCCACCGGCTGGGAGCGCGCGCGGACCGAGCGGGCCAGTTTGAGCAGGGTGGTCGCGGTGGCCGAATCGCCGACGGCGAGTGCGGCTTCACTGGCCAGGCGGGCGGCGTCCCAGGTGAGGCCGAGTTCGGCCAGTGCGGACACCGCGGCCTGCACCTCGGCGGCGTCGACCTGACCGCGCAGCACGAGGACCCAGGTGCGACCGGCGTCGGCGAGCGCGGCGGCCTGTCGGTCACCGGCCGCCGCGGCCGTCTTGAGCGCGTGAGCGTGCGGCAACAGGTCGCGGGGCGATGCACCGGCCAGCGCGGCCTGCACCCCGTACCAGTGGAAGGAGTTGGTCCAGGCGGGTGCGCGACCCACTGCGCGCAGCAGGGCCCGCGCGGCGTCGACGAGCGGTTCGATCCGGCGCACATCGCGCAGCCGGATGCCCGCCAGCCACAGCTCTCCGATCGGCAGCAGGCTCAGCAGGTCGGCGTCCAGCTCGTCGAACAGCGGGCAGGCGGCCTGCCAGGCGCGCACCAGCGCCGCGTGGTCGCCGCTGCGGCGGGCCAGGCCGACCGCCAGTGCGTGGGCGAGTAGTTGCTCGCGTGGTTCGAGGGCGGGGATGTCGATCGCGGCGAGGGTACTCGCGGCGTGCCGTTCGTCCCCGCCGAGCAGTGCGGTCCAGGCGGTGAGGATCGGCAGCTGGTGGTTCGCGCCCTTACCGGCCGCGCGGCGCAGCGCGTCACCGGCGCGTCCTGGTTCGCCGGTGCCGAGGCAGAGCAGGGTGGCGACCGAGAGCGCGGTGCAGGGGAGATAGCGATCGTCGCCGTCATCGGAGTTGACCGCCTGGATGAGCGCGGAGATCGCCGCGCCGGTGCCCGCGCCATGCGGGTCGAGGGAGTCGTCGAACGCGCCGACGATCAGTCGCGGGCCCGCGTCGGTTTCGGTCGGTGGCCACTGCCGGGCGGCCTCGGCCATGCGCGTCGCGCCCGCGATGTCACCGGCCATGGTGAGCACCATCGCGGCCGGTGCCCAGTCGGCGCCGATTCGTTCGGGTCCGAGCCAGCGGTACAGCCCGGCCGCGCGGCCCACCAGGCCGCGCCGGGTGAGGACGGACGCCGAGATGCGTACGGCCGCGACGAGTTCGGTGGTCGACACGCGATCCGCGGTGAGCAGCGGTTCGACCAGCCGCAGCGCGGTGCCGGAGTCGCCCGCGCGGGCGGCGGCCTCGGCCCAGCGCACCGCGATCGATTCGACCGGCGTGCCCGCGGCCGCCGCGGCCGCGTAATAGCGGGCCGCCTCCCCCGACTTCTCGGCGGTCCGGCAGAGGAACTCGGCCAGGCGGGCGTCGAGCACGCCCGACTCGGCCAGGAACAGGGCGGTGCAGTCGCGTAGCAGGCCCGCGTCCAGGCGCGCGGCCAGCAGGCGGCGCTGCACCTCGACAAAGCGGCGATCGCCGAGCAGGATGCGCAGCGGACCCACGGCGGGCGCGAGGAGCAGATCGGCGTCGGTGACCAGCGCGCCTGCCCGCGCGCGGTCGATCAAATCGTGTGCGGAGTCGAGGTCGACGCCGAGGACCTCGGTGAGTTCGGTGGCGTCCAGACCGGTTCCGGTGGCGGCGATGACGAGCGTGTCGAGCAGGTCCGGCTCCATCGTGTCCAGCAGCGTTCGTGTCCACGCGGTGACGGCGGCCTCGACGGCGGCTACGCAGTTCGCCAGCTGCACCGTGCGGGCCGCGGACAGCGCCGCGATCACCCCGCCGGGAATGCCTGCCGTGAGCTGGTGGATGTGCAGCGCGAGCGGCGGGGAGACGGCCATGCCGAGTTCCCTGGCGAACGTCGCCGTGTCGGCGCTGCCGAGAGCACGCAGGTCCACCGTGCGGCCGTGTCGCGACACCGCGTCTGCCAGCGCGCGTAGTCGGGTGTCGTGTGGGCGCGGCTGGGTGGTCAGCACCACCGAGCGGCGACCGGATTCGACTGCCGCGCACAGGGTTCGTAGGTCATCGTCGCTGTAGCGGTGGACGTTGTCGGCGACGAGCACGCCGTCGCCGTCATCGAGGTCTCGCACCGAATCGGTGATCGGGATGCCGCGATTGCGGAGATGGGTGCGAACAGCGTTGAGCAGGAACGTCTTTCCGGTACCCGCCCGGCCCCGGATCAGGAGCAGTACGGGCTGCTGATCCACGGTGTCGAGTGCGCGGAAGACGGTGCGGCCGTTGGGAAAGGTGTCGAGGGAGATGTCAGCCACCGTTTCCCCCGAGGACCTGTCCCGGCAGTTGTCTTCCCGACTCGATCGTGTCGTCGACCGCGCCGCCCAGATCGTTGATCAGGGGGCCGGGGTTCACCTGGATGGTGGGAACCTGTGGTCGGGTCGGCGTGGGAGCAGGTGCCGGAGCAGGTGCCGGAGCGGGTGCGGGAGCAGGGGACGGGCCGGGCGCCGGAGCGGGTGCGGGGCCCGGCGCCGGAGCGGGTGCCGGTGACTGTCCTGCTGGGGCCGGGGCGGGCTGCCCAGTGGCGGGCTGTCCGGCCGCCGGGGCGTCGCCGGGTGGCGCGGGGGTGCCCGCGGCGGGAGTGCTGCCCGACTCGCCGGCGCCGGGAGTGCTGCCCGGTGTCCCGGCCTCGGTGCCGTTCACCGGGTTCGCGCCTGTCGGTTCGCCGGCGGTCGCGCCGGGACGCAGGGGATCGGCCACGGTCGAGTCCGTGGCGCCCGGTGTTGCGGGCGCACCACCGGTACCGGTCGACGCGGTGGCGCCGGGCACCGCGACGCCGCTCGTCACCGAGGCGGGCCCGGTCGGTGCGGACGGTGGGGCGCCACCAAGGGCGAGCGTGCCGGTGGCCAGCGCGGCCATGGTCAGCGCCCCCACCGCGACCATCGCCGCGCGCTTGGCCGTGGACATCCGGGCCGGAGCGGGCTCGACCGACGGCAACGCGGGTTCGTCGACGACCGCGATCACCGGCGGCGCGGCGAGTGCGGGAATCGCCTCGGTGGGTACGGCGAGGGCGGCCACGTCCAGACCGATCTCGGCCGCGCCGTGTGCGCTGCAGGACGCCGGGTCCGCGCAGACGGCGATCGGCAGCGCGAATTCGGTGGAGATCAGCTCGGCGACCAGCGGGATCGCGCCGCCACCGCCGGTGAGCAGCACCCGGCCGACATCGCCCATGGTCAGTTCGGCGCGGCGCACGGCGTCGCGGAGCAGGTCCATCGAGTCGTACAGGGCCGGACGCAGGAGGTCTTCCAGTTCGCCGCGGGTCAGCCGGACCTGCTCGGTACGGAACGTGGGGTCGAGCAGACCCACCGGAACCACCGTCGCGGTTGTTCTGGAAAGTTCTTCTTTCGCATTTCTGCAGCGCGCTCGCAACGCCGCCAATTCTGCTTCGACAACGGGGTCGAACGGATCTATTTCGTGTCCGCCCACGGCGTTAGCCAGGACGTAGCGCATCGTCAGCAAGTCGAATTCGGCGCCCGCGATCGCAGTGCTGTGAATCGGTGCGCCGAGCACGCCGGCTTGTTCGCCGGTGCGTAGCACCGTGACCGTCAGGCCGCTCGCGCCGAGGTCGTAGACGACCAGCGCGCCGTCGTCGAGCAGTCCGTTCTCCCTTTCGTACCGGCGCACCGCGGCCAGCGGCTCGGGCACCAGCGTCACCTCGGACAGGCCGGCGCGCGCGAGTGCGCTCCGCGCCACCTCGACCGTCTGTCCCGGCCACCAGGCCGGATGGCACGCGACGATGTCGGCTGCCTCGGCCGTGCCGCCGGACAATTCGTCGACCAGCGCGCGGGTCGCGGCGGCGACCAGATCGGCCGCGTCATGGGTGGAACCATCGTCTGCCAGCAGGTCTACCGGGTCGCCGACTCTCGAGAGATAGTCCTCGATGACCACACGGTGGGAGTCGTCGGTCGTGTCGGCGAAGGTGACCGCGCCGTCGGCGCCGAGCTGTAAGGCGCTGCGATGCATGACAACGGTGGCGGTGGATCCGTCGGCGGTCGCGGCCGCGGCGACCGAATTCGCCGCCCCGACAGTGATGCCGAGCGCCAGACGCTCTGTCATTGGACAACCCCGTTCGCAGGACTTCCGGTGGACGGTCAACATGGTGAACAGCCAGACCACCGCGGTGGACGGCGTCCCACTCGATCTGTCGGTAGCCGAGCAGCAACTGTTACCTGCGCCGGGGCAGGTACGGGGGAATTCCCCTAATCGGCGGGGTGCCCCTAATGGATCGCGCCCGGCGTGAACTAGGGGTTCGCCCCGTTTCCTGTAACGCCGAGTCGTCCTAGCGTGAAAAGCATTCCAACGACAACAGATCGGGCGGTCCCGCCCAGCGATCTGGAGGAGCTGATCTCGATGACACCGAATGCGATTCTGGAATTCATCCTCAACCTGCTGCGTGATCGCGACGCCGCGGCGAACTACTGCGCCAACCCGTACGGTGCGCTGGCCGCGGCCGGTGTCGAGATGACCCCGGAGGACATCTCCGCCTGCGCGCCGATGGTGGCGGAGTCGGCTCTGGTCACCGGTGGCGCGCACCTGCAGGCGATCGTGGCGGCGGGCGCCGCGGCGAGCACCAGCGCGGCCTTCGCCTCGTCGGCCACCGCGGCCGCCGCCGTCACGGCGGCGACCGCCGCTGACGCCCAGCTCGGCGTCGGTCTCGATGTCGGGCTCGGCGCGGCGGCCTCCGCCGTCGCCGGGGCCGCCGCCCAGGTCGGCGCGGGCCTCGACGCCGCGCTGGGCGTCGCCACCGGCGCGAATCTGGACCTGAACGCCGACCTTGCCGCGGGCGCGAACGCCGCCGCCGACCTCGGCGTGGACGGTGCGATCGGCGCGGCCGTCGGCCTGGGCGCCGGTCTCGATGGTGCGCTCGACACCGCGGTCGGCCTCGGCGCGGGCATCAACGGTGCGATCGGCGCTGCGGCTGATGCCGCCGCCGGTCTGGGCGGGGCGCTCAACGGTGCGGTCGGGGTGGGGACTGGCCTCGGTGTCGGTCTGAACGGTGCGATCGGTGCGGGCGCGGATGGTGCCGCTGGGGTGGTTGGTGCGGTGAACGGTGCGGTTGGTGCGGGTGCGGATGTCGCCGCTGGGTTGGACGGTGCGATCGGTGCCGGTGCGGATGTCGCCGCGGGCGTAAACGGTGCGGGTGTCGGCCTCGGCGGGGCAGCCGGTGCGGGTGTCGATGGTCTGGTGGACGGTGCCGCGGGGCTCACGACGCAGCTCGGTGGCAATCTGGGTGGTCAGCTCGGTGGCGGGCTCGGTGCCGCGGTGAACGGCGCGACCACCGCGGTGGGTGGGCTGGGTGCCGCCGCCACGACCGGGGTGCAGGCCGCGGGCAACCTCGGCGTCGCCGCGACAACCACGGCGATCGCCGGTGTCGATGGCGTGGTCGGTGCGGGGGCGGAGATCGGAACGGGTCTGGAGACCGGACTCGGCGGGGCGGTGTCGGCCGGTACCGGCGTGATCGGCGGCCTCACCGTCGACGCGGGCGATGGTCTCGGCGTCGACGGGCTGCTCACCGGCGGTGCCGAGCTCGGCACCGGACTCGACACGACCCTGTCGTCGACCACCGGCATCGGCCTGACGACAGGTCTGCAGGGCGGCCTCGAGACCGCCGCGACCCTCGGCACCGGCCTGGCGGGCTCGGTCACCTCAGGTCTCGAGACGAACCTCGGCGCGGCGGCGGAGTCCACCCTGGGCGTAGCCGGTGGCGTGCAGGCAGGCGCCAACGGACTTGTGGAATCCGGTGTCGGCCTTGCGGGTTCGGCCGCTGGTGGCGCCCAGGCGGGGCTGGGCGGTCTGGCTGAGACGGGTGTGGGTCTGTCGGGCTCGGCGGCTGGTGGTGCGCAGGCCGGGCTGGGTGGTCTCGCGGAATCCGGTGTCGGCCTTGCGGGTTCGGCCGCTGGTGGCGCCCAGGCGGGGCTGGGCGGTCTGGCTGAGACGGGTGTGGGTCTGTCGGGCTCGGCGGCTGGTGGTGCGCAGGCCGGGCTGGGTGGTCTCGCGGAATCCGGTGTCGGCCTTGCGGGTTCGGCAGCGGGAGGTGCCCAGGCGGGGCTGGGTGGGCTCGCGGACACGAGCGTGGGTCTGTCCGGCACGGCGGCCGGTGGCGCGCAGGCGGGTTCGGGTGGTGGTATGGACGCGGGCGGCTCCGCGACCGGGGCGATCGGCACCGGGCTCGAATCCGGGCTCGGTACAGGGCTGACCGGCGCTGCCACCGGCGGCGCGCAAGTCGGCGGGGCGGTGGACGCGGCCTCCGGTGGCGGCACCGCTGTGGCCGGCGACGTTCTCGGCACCTCGACGGTCGACACCTCCGGCGCGTTCGACGCCACCTCCCAGGGCGCGGTGACCACCGCGGCGGGCACCTGGTCCTCGGTCGACGTGTCGAGCGCGTTCGGTTCCGGTCTGCACGGCTCGAACCTCGGCGGCGAGGCGTCGCTGTTCGGTGAGTCGAGCGCGGTCGCCGAGACCGGAGCCCAGGCCGACACCGACGGCCTGTTCCACTGAGCGAAACGAGCACTGCGATGGGGACTCTCGCACCGAATGCGGTGCCGCTGACGACGGTGTTGTCCGACACCGTCGCGGCGGCCCGCACCGCGGGACGTGACGATCTGGTCGGCCGCTTGGAGAAGGTGGCGGGCCGGGTGCGCGACCCTCGGCACCGCATCGTGGTCACCGGTCAGCGCGGTCAGGGCAAGAGCCGGTTCGTGAACGCGCTGCTCGGGCTCGACATCTGCGAGGTCGGTGATGACACGACCACCGTGCTCCCGCTCCAGCTGTCCTACGGTGCGCAGCCGCGGGCGCACCTGGTCCTCGCCGATCGCGGTGCGGATGAGTCCCGGGTGGAGATCCCGCTGGCCGACATCGGCGTCGTCGATCACCGCAGCCCACTGGCCGCGGGCAAGCAGGTCGTTCGGATCGAGGCCGAGTTGCCGAACCAGCTGCTCGCCGACGGCGTCGTGCTGATCGACACGCCAGGCGTCGGTGGTCACGGAAGTACCTGCACCGCGGGAATACTCGGTGTCGCGGCGGCGGCCGACGCCGTACTCGTGCTGTCGGACGCGTCCACCGAACTCACCGAACCCGAGCTGACTTTCGTCCGCCAGATCCGCGAGATGTGTCCCACGGTCGCCGTCCTGCTCACCAAGACCGACCTGTATCCGCACTGGCACCAGGTGCTCGAGGCGGATCGGGCCCACCTGACCAGGGCTGATATCGATGTCACGCTGATCCCGGTGTCGGCGCTGCTGCGTGCGCACGCCGTGCGCCTGCAGGACGCGCAGCTGGGCCTGGAGTCCGGTTTCGGTGCGTTGTTCGGGTTCCTGCGTGACCGCGTGGTCACCCGTGACCACGCGGTCACGCGCGTGGCGGTGGCCCGCGAGTTGTCTTCGGCGGCTGAACATCTGGCGCTGGCGCTGGGCAGCGAGCTGGTCGCGCTGCGTGATCCCGCGCTCGGCTCGGCCGCCGTCAACGAACTCCAGTCGGCGCGCACGGCTGCCGCGGACCTGCAGCGGCGCACCGCGAGCTGGCAGCAGACGCTGGCCGACGGCATCACCGATCTCGTCGGCGACATCGACCACGACCTGCGCGAGCGTCTGCGGGGCACGGCCCGCACCGGCCAGGAGTGGATCGACGAGCACGACCCCGGCCGCCACTGGGGCGCGATCGCCGAATGGCTCACCGGCACAGTCGATACGGCGCTCGGCGAGAACCTGTTGCTCACCCATCGCCGGGCCGAACTGCTCGCCGAACGGATCGCGGACCATTTCGCCGAGATCGGCGCGGTCGACCTGCCCGAGGTCCATACCGGCATGGACGACGAGCGCACGCTCGTCGGCTCGGGTTCACTGGCCGAACTCGAGCCCGACATCGGCTTCACCAGCAAGGTCCTCGTCGGCATGCGAGGTTCCTACGGCGGGGTGCTGATGGTCGGTCTGGCCACCACCTTCGCCGGTCTGGCGATGCTGAATCCGATCTCGCTCGGCGCGGGCCTGATCGTGGGCGGAAAGGCCTACCGCGACGACAAGTCCGCGCGCCTGGCGCGCCGCCGCATCGAGGCGAACGCGGAGGTCCGCCGCTTCCTAGACGACGTGGCGTTCCAGGCGGGCAAGGACACCAAGGACCGGCTGCACCGCATTCACCGCGCGCTGCGCGACCACTTCGCCGGTGTCGCCGAGCGCAGCCTGCGCTCGATCGACGACTCGCTGCGCGCCGCGCAGGAGGCCGCGACGATGGCCGCGACGCAGCGCGCCGAGCGCGTCATCGTGCTCGAACGTCAGTTGAACGCGGTCGCTGAACTGCGCCGTTACGCGGATTCGATGCATACCGAACAGGGACGGACCGGCGGTACGGTATCCGGGTGACCCACCGTTTCGACACCGCCGCGCCCGCAGGCCGGACCACATCGACCGTTTTGGCCGAGGCGCACGAACTGGTCGCCGCGGCGGCACGGGTGGTCGACCGGGACGACTACTCGCGTGGCCTGCTCGCCGACTGCGCGTACCGCTTGCGTGCGCCGCTGCGCGTCGCTTTGGCCGGGTCGATCAAGGCGGGCAAGTCGACACTGTTGAACGCGCTGGTCGGCCAGGCCGTCGCCCCGACCGACGCCACCGAATGCACTCGCGTGGTCACCTGGTACCGCGACGGCGCCACGCCCGCCGTCACCGCGTACGCCGCCGATGGCGCCCGCGCCAATGTGATCGTGCGCCGTGGTGGTGGCGCGCACGGCCTCACCTTCGACCTGAGCGCGCTGACCTGGGATGTCGCGGGCCCGCGCGAGGTGGATCACCTCGAGGTCGACTGGCCGTCGGCCGCGCTGGCCCAGACCACGATCATCGACACTCCCGGTACCTCCTCGCTGTCGCGCGAGGTATCGCAGCGCACCGCTCGACTGCTCACTCCCGCCGAGGTCGAGGGCGGTTCGCCCGCCGCGCCCGGTGCGGATGCCGTGGTCTACCTGCTGCGCCGACTCGATGCCACCGACGTGCGTTTCCTCGAACAGCTCGGTGCCGGTGCCGGTGGCGCGGGTCCGCTCGGGGTGATCGGGGTGGTGTCGCGCGCCGACGAGATCGGCGCGGGCCGCATCGACGCACTGCATTCCGCGCGCGATGTCGCGGCCCGGTTCGCGGGCGAATTGGAGCGAACCGGGCTGTGCCAGGCGGTGATTCCGGTGGCGGGGCTACTCGCCTACGCGGCGTCGACGCTGCGTCAGCCGGAGTTCGCGGCGTTCGAGGCGCTGGCGACGGTGCCCGCGGAGGTGCTCGGTGACGCCCTGCTCTCCGCCGACCGGTTCGCCCGCGCCGACAGCGCGTTGCCGGTCGCCCCCGAACTGCGTGCGCAACTGGTGGATCGCTTCGGTCTGTTCGGTATTCGGATGGCCAACATGCTGATTCGGCTCGGTGTTCGTGACTCCGGCTCGCTGGCAGCGGAATTGGCCGCGCGCAGCGGGATCGAGGAGCTCCGCTCGGTACTCGAGGTTCAATTCGGCCAGCGCGCGGAGGAATTGAAGGCGCATTCGGCGCTGAGCACCTTGGACCGAATCCTCACCGCGCATCCCGGAACCGAAGCCGACCGGCTGCTGCCCCGCGTGCGTGCTCGGCTCGCCGACGTCCACGGTTTCACCGAACTGCGACTTCTCGGCCGCCTGCGCACCGAGGAACTTCCGCTGCCCGCACCGGTTCTCGCGGACCTGCATCGAATTCTCGGCGGTACCGGGGTGGCGGCTCATCTACGACTCGGCCTGCCCGTCGACGTCGACCCGCGCACCGTGCGCGCGACCGCGTTCGACGCCGTGCGCACCTGGCGAAATCGGGCCGCGCACCCTCTCGCCGACCAGGCGACGGCCACCGCCTGCCGCGCCGCGGCCCGCAGTGCCGAGGGCATCCTGGCCGCCCTGCCCCGCTGAGCGATACCGCTGATTCCGGTGATGGTGGCTGGGTCTGTGTGCCCACACAGCGATACGCCGAGGGCTACCGCTGTGCCGGTGGGTCGTCCATCGCCGCCCGCAACCGCCGCAGCAGTGCCTCGAACTGGGCGAGTTGCTCGGGCGCGTACTCGCCCAGAATCGCGTCCTGCGTCGTATTGACCGGCCGGAAGAATTCGTCGGCCAGCTGCCGGGCCCGCGCGCTGCAGCGCAGGGTCACCACCCGTCGATCGGTGTGCTCGCGGCTGCGGGTGACATAGCCCGCCTGCTCCAGGCGGTTGAGCAGGGTCGTCATCGCGCCCGAGGTCAGCGTGATCCGCTTGCCGAGCAGCGCGGGGGACAAGGGGGCGTCCGCTGCCTCGGCGGCGGCGATCTCCATCAGGGCGAACGCGTCGGTGGAGTGCACGCCGAGGGTGTCGGCGAACCGCCGTCCGAGCTCGGTGAAACTCGCGCCGTAGTCGATGAGCCCGGCGGCGAGCCGTTGCCGCTGTGCCGCGACATCGCCGGATGTCCGTTTCGCCATGTGGTCCTCTCGTCCGCCTCCGGATTGACAACCTACCGGCTCCAGTTTAACTTCATCGTAAAGTAACTTGATGATGGAGGTAAATTGCGGACCGAAACAGAGACTCCACCGCTACGGCTGTGGTTGGGATTGGTCGCCGTCTCACTCGGCGTCGCGCTGATCGTGGTCGACCTGACGATCGTGAACGTGATCATCGCGCCGATCGTCGACGATCTCGGGATCACCTCGATCCAGGCGCAATGGATCCAGGAGTCCTATGCGATCGTCTTCGCCGCGCTGCTCCTGCTCACCGGACGGCTCAGTGACCTCTACGGCGCGCGCAAGCTGTTCCTGATCGGCCTGGTCGTCTTCGGCGCGACCAGTCTGCTCGCCGCGCTCGCCCCCAGCGGCGGCCTGCTCATCGCGGCGCGGTTCCTGCAGGGCATCGGCGGGGCGATGATCCTGCCGACCTCGCTCGCGCTGGTGAACGCGGCGTTCACCGGCAAGGCGCGCGGACAGGCCTTCGCGATCTGGGGTTCCACGATCGGCGCGGCCGCCGCGGTCGGCCCGCTGCTGGGCGGCTGGCTCGCCGACTTCTCCTGGCGTTGGGCCTTCGGCGTCAACATCCCGGCCGTCGCGCTGATCATGGTCGCGGTGCTGATCTATCTGCCGGCTTCGCCGAGCAGTGTCGGCCGGGTCGACTGGCTCGGCGCGGCGCTGTCGGCTCTCGGTCTCGGTCTGCTCGCCTTCGGGCTGATCGAAGGCCGCCACTACGGCTGGCTGACGGTCACCGAGCCGTTGGAGATCGGTGGATTCGCCTGGCGTGGTGGGCCATCGCCGGTGATCGTCGCGCTGGTCGGCGCGTTCGTGGTCCTCGCCGTGTTCTGGCGCAGGCAGGCGATGCTCGGTCGCGCCGATCGGGAGCCCCTGCTCGACGTGCGGCTGTTCGGCATCGATTCGTTCCGCAAGGGCAACGTGGTGACGTTGATCGTCGGGCTCGGTGAGTTCGGCATCATCGCGGTGCTGCCGCTGTGGATGCAGTTCGCGCTCGACTACTCCGCGCTGCAGGCCGGGTTGGCGCTGGTGCCGCTGGCCATCGGCAGCTTCGTGGCCAGCGGGGCGAGTTTCTCGCTGACGGCGTCGGTCTCGGCCCTGAACCAGGTGCGGATCGGCCTGGTACTCGAGGCCCTCGGTCTGGCCATGCTCGGCCTGTTCGCCGCGGCCGACAGCAGCTGGTGGTCGATCGCGCTCGCCCTGTTCGTCTACGGCATCGGCGTCGGCTTCGCCACCGCGCAGGTGACCAATGTCGTGCTCGCCGACGTGCCGGGCGAGAGCGCCGGCCAGGGTTCGGGAATCCAGAGCGCCGCCCGCGAACTCGGCTCCGCCCTCGGCATCGCCGTGCTCACCACCGTCTTCTTCAGCATCCTCGGCACGGGCCTGCGCGACCGTCTGACCGCCGCGGGCCTGTCCGAAGCCGAGGCCAGCGCCCTCGACGCCACCGTCACCGACAGCGCGGGCTCGGTCATCCCCGCTCTCGCCGCCGACCCCCAGTCTCTCCCCGTTGCCGAAGCCGCGCGAGAAGCCATGGCGGCGGGCATCGAGATCTCGAGCTACCTCTGCGCGGGCCTGCTGGTCCTGGCTTTGGCGGCCACCGCCTTCGTGAAACCGGCGCACAAGCTCTGATCCGACCCGAACATCGGTGGCCGCGGGCGCCCCGCGGTCACCGGTGCGGCACAAGGATGCGGTCAGCGAGGTGGATGTCGCGAAACGTGCCGGATGGGGGATGGTCTCCGGGGCGTCACGATGTCGCATCGGGTGCTGCGGTTGAGTGGAGTCGTGGCAAGAATGGCGGGCGGGGTGGGGAAGTTTTTCGTGGTGACGGGAATGAATCGTCGCAGCTGCCGGTTGTGCTCATCGATGATGTTGAGTGTAATGGACTCAAGTTCAGGTTGACTCGGGCTGGATCTCGAGGGCAGGATTGAGCCCACTGCACTCAGCGTTGCTGAGACTGTTGCCCCAAGAATGTCAAACAGGAGGAAACCACTATGGCTCGTGCGGTCGGAATCGACCTCGGGACCACGAACTCTGTCGTCGCCGTGCTCGAAGGCGGCGAGCCGGTCGTCGTCGCGAACTCGGAAGGCTCGCGCACCACCCCCTCGATCGTCGCGTTCGCGAAGAACGGTGAGGTGCTCGTCGGTCAGCCTGCGAAGAACCAGGCCGTCACCAACGTCGACCGCACCATCCGCTCGGTCAAGCGCCACATCGGCACCGACTGGAACGTCGAGATCGATGACAAGAAGTACACCCCGCAGGAAATCTCGGCGCGCACGCTGATGAAGCTCAAGCGCGACGCCGAGTCCTACCTCGGTGAGGAGATCACCGACGCGGTCATCACCGTCCCCGCCTACTTCGAGGACGCCCAGCGCCAGGCCACCAAGGAAGCCGGCCAGATCGCCGGCCTGAACGTGCTGCGCATCGTCAACGAGCCCACCGCGGCCGCGCTGGCCTACGGCCTCGACAAGGGCGACAAAGAGCAGACCATCCTGGTCTTCGACCTCGGCGGCGGCACCTTCGACGTCTCGCTGCTGGAAATCGGCGAGGGCGTCGTCGAGGTCCGCGCGACCTCCGGTGACAACCACCTCGGTGGCGACGACTGGGACGAGCGCGTCGTCACCTGGCTGGTCGACAAGTTCAAGGCCAGCTCGGGCATCGACCTGACCAAGGACAAGATGGCCCTGCAGCGCCTGCGCGAGGCCGCCGAGAAGGCCAAGATCGAGCTGTCCTCGAGCCAGTCGACCTCGATCAACCTGCCCTACATCACCGTCGACGCGGACAAGAACCCGCTGTTCCTCGACGAGCAGCTGACCCGCTCGGAGTTCCAGAAGATCACCTCCGATCTGCTGGACCGCACCCGCGCGCCGTTCCAGTCGGTGATCAAGGACGCCAGCATCAACGTGGCCGACATCGACCACGTCGTGCTCGTCGGTGGCTCCACCCGCATGCCCGCCGTCTCCGACCTGGTCAAGGAACTGACCGGTGGCCGTGAGCCGAACAAGGGCGTGAACCCGGACGAGGTCGTCGCCGTCGGCGCCGCCCTGCAGGCCGGCGTGCTCAAGGGCGAGGTCAAGGACGTCCTGCTGCTCGATGTCACCCCGCTGTCGCTGGGTATCGAGACCAAGGGTGGCGTGATGACCAAGCTCATCGAGCGCAACACCACCATCCCGACCAAGCGCTCGGAGACCTTCACCACGGCCGACGACAACCAGCCGTCCGTGCAGATCCAGGTCTTCCAGGGCGAGCGCGAGATCGCCTCGCACAACAAGCTGCTCGGCTCCTTCGAGCTGACCGGCCTGCCCCCGGCCCCGCGCGGCGTGCCGCAGATCGAGGTCACCTTCGACATCGACGCCAACGGCATCGTGCACGTCACCGCGAAGGACAAGGGCACCGGCAAGGAGAACAAGATCAAGATCCAGGACGGCTCCGGGCTGTCCAAGGAAGAGATCGACCGCATGGTCAAGGACGCGGAGGCGCACGCCGCCGAGGACAAGACCCGTCGCGAAGAGGCCGAGACCCGCAACCAGGCCGAGTCGCTGGTGCACCAGACCGAGAAGTTCATCAGCGAGCAGAAGCTCAGCGAAGGTGGCGCGCAGGTCTCCGCCGACCAGCTGGCGAAGGTGGAAGCCGCGGTCGCCGAGGCCAAGACGGCCCTCGACGGCACCGACATCTCCGCGGTGAAGTCGGCCGTGGAGAAGCTGGCCGCCGAGTCGCAGGCCCTCGGCCAGGCGATCTACGAGGCCAGCGCCGCCGCCGACGCCCAGTCCGGCAACGGTTCGGGTCCGCGCCAGGCCGATGACGACCAGGTCGTCGACGCCGAGGTCGTGGACGAGCCGGTCGACACGGACAAGAAGTGACCGAGGCCAACTCCTCCGAGAAGGAGTTGATCGAGGAAACGGTCGACGCCGCCGAGCCCGACTCCGCCCCCGAGGCGGAGCCGGCTCCGGCCGAGGAGACCGAGGCGCCGGTCAGCGACGAGCTGGCCGAACGCACCGCCGACCTGCAGCGGTTGACCGCAGAATACGCGAACTACCGCCGCCGGGTCGAGCGCGACCGACAGGCCAACATCGACGCGGCCAAGGCCGCGGTGGTGACCGAACTGCTCGGTGTGCTCGACGATCTGGACCGCGCGCGGGCGCACGGCGACCTGGAGACCGGTCCGCTCAGGTCGGTGGCGGACAAGCTCGAGACCGCGCTCACCAAGCAGGGTCTGGTCGAGTTCGGCGCCGTCGGTGACCCGTTCGACCCGACGCTGCACGAGGCCGTGCAGCACGAGGGTTCGGGCGCCGAGCCGGTGCTCGGTGTGGTCATGCGCAAGGGCTATCGGTTCGGCGATCGGGTGCTTCGGCACGCGATGGTCGGGGTAACCGATGCCGAGACTGTGGAGGCATCGGACGCGGATGCCGAAGCCGACGCGAACTGACACGAGAGGAGGAGATGCCCGGTGAGTCAACGGGAGTGGATCGAGAAGGACTTCTACAAGGAGCTGGGCGTCTCCTCCGGCGCCTCGCAGGACGAGATCAAGAAGGCCTACCGCAAGCTCGCTCGCGACCTGCACCCGGATTCCAATCCGGGTGACACCAAGGCCGAGGAGAAGTTCAAGGCGGTCAGCGAGGCCAATGCCGTGCTGTCGGATCCGGCCAAGCGCAAGGAGTACGACGAGACGCGCCGCCTGTTCGCCGGCGGTGGCGGTCGCGGCGGCTACGGCACCGGGGGTTTCACTCCCGGTGCGGGCGGCGGATTCTCGCAGGACTTCAACATCGGTGACATCTTCGGTCAGGCCGGTGGCGCGGGCGCCGCTGGTGACGGCGGGCTCGGTGATCTGCTGGGCGGGCTGTTCAACCGGGGTGGTGGCCGGGCGGCGAGTCGCCCGCGTCGCGGCGCCGATGTGGAGACCGAGACCACGCTGGGCTTCCGCGAGGCGGCCCAGGGCGTCACCGTGCCGCTGCGGATGACCAGCCCCTCGCCGTGCACCACGTGTCACGGCAGCGGCGCCAAGCCGGGCACCAGCCCGCGCGTGTGCCCGCACTGCAACGGGGCCGGTGTGGTCAGCCGGAATCAGGGCGCGTTCGGTTTCAGCGAGCCCTGCGACGACTGCCGCGGCACCGGCTCGATCATCGACGACCCGTGCGTCGACTGCTCGGGGACCGGTATCCAGAACCGCACCCGCACCATCACCGTCCGGATTCCGCCGGGCGTGAGCGACGGCCAGAAGATCCGGCTGGCCGGGCAGGGCGAGGCCGGACTGCGCGGGGCGCCCTCGGGCGATCTGTATGTCACGGTGCACGTCAGCCAGGACAAGGTCTTCGGCCGCCAGGGTGACGACCTCACCCTGGTGCTCCCGGTGAGCTACAGCGAATTGGTGCTGGGGACAACCGTTTCCGTACCGACGCTGGACGGTCGGGTCGGCGTGAAGGTGCCCGCGGGCACCGCCGACGGGCGTATTCTGCGGGTCCGTGGTCGTGGTGTGCCCAAGCGCGGCGCGGCCGGCGGTGCCGGTGATCTGCTGGTCACGGTGAAGGTCGCGGTTCCGCAGCACCTGGACTCCGACGCCACCGATGCGCTCAAGCGCTATCAGGAGGCGGAGAAGGCCGGTGGTTTCGATCCGCGTGCGGGATGGGCGGGTGCTTGATGTCGCGCGCATCGAGCTCAGCGCCCGGAGGAGGTAGCGCAGCGTGACCACGGAGGGCGTAGGGAGAGGCGCGGATCGGCACGGCAATCCGAAGTCCGCGTCGGGGTCGACCTCGCGTGCCGAGTTCTTCATGATCTCGGTGGCGGCGCAGCTGGCGGGGATGCACGCGCAGACGTTGCGTACCTACGACCGGCTGGGTCTGGTCACCCCGCAACGCACTTCGGGCGGTGGGCGCCGGTATTCGGCCCGCGATGTCGAGCTGCTGCGCGAGGTGCAGCGGCTGTCGCAGGACGAGGGCGTCAACCTGGCCGGGATCAAGCGCATCATCGAGCTCACCAATCAGGTGGAGGCGCTGCAACAGCGCGTCGAGGAGATGAGCGCGGAGCTGGAGCGGTTGCGGGCGGGCTATCGGCCCGATCTGTCGCCGCCCCAGCGCAGTACCGCGCTCGTGGTGTGGCAGCCACGGAATCGCCGCTGAGGCTTCTCGGTTCGACGGGCCCCCGGTTCGCGATCCGCTACGGCGGAGGTGGACCGGGGGCCCGTTCCTGTGCTGGTCAACCCCCGGCGATCGGCTGGTGACTATCCAGCAACCCACTTATTCATGATCTTGCAGTTCGGAAGTACTCGCGCATGGCGTTGAAGTGCGAATTCATCGCCGAATTCGGGCTGAAGTTTGCTGGCGGGACGCTGAATTCGGATCAATCGGAACCCCCTTTCGCGCGGCCCACCGGGCACTCCGAGGCACCCACCCCGCGTGTCACGGCACGGCGCGTCGGTTCGGTGGATCGGTCGACTGTAGCGGAAGAGTCGCTCTACCAGGCACATTGGTCGTCGAGCGTCGGTTTTGCCAGGTAAGTCATGGGTGCGTGAGGGTCTGTTCATGCCGGATTAGCGGTCTCAGGGTATGTTTCATGGGTGCCGTCCATGAGCACCGGCTGGTATTTAAAGAATTACACGCGTGATGTTTAAGAGTACGATTCCGAAGCTGGCAAACCTCGCCTAGACTTCTCGCATCGGCTGCTGACGAGTGTCCTCCCAGCCCGTCACTCGCCGCGCGGCTAGCGTTCGATGGCGAAACGAGGTTGTGACACATATGGATTCGCGGACTGTCGCTTTGATCCGTACCACGTTCAAGGCGGTTGCTGCGGAAGACGGTGGGGCCGAGAGGCTGGCCAGGTCGTTCTATTCGATCCTGTTCACGGATTACCCCGGTGTCCGCGACTACTTCCCGGCGGCCATGGACGCCCAGCGTGACCGGCTGGTCAAGGCGATCTCCTACGCGCTGGACCGGCTGGAGGAGCCGGACAAGCTGCTGCCCTTCCTCGCCCAGCTCGGGCGCGACCACCGCAAATACGGCGTGCAGCCCGCTCACTATGTCGCCGTGGCCAACTCGTTGAAGTCGGCCATGCGCCAGTTCGCCGGGACCGAGATGTGGACCGACGAGGTCGCCGCCGCCTGGGACGAGGGCCTGGCCACCATCAGTGGCGCGATGATCGGCGCCGCCGACAAGGAGACCACCCCACCAGCCTGGACCGCGACCGTCGTCGAACGCCGCGAGGTGCTGCGCAATCTCGCCGTGATCCGGGTTCAGCTCGACCAGCCGATGCAGTACGCCGCCGGGCAGTACCTCAGTGTCCAGGTGCCCTCCCGCCCCCGTATGTGGCGCTATCTCTCGCCGGCCACCCCGGCCAATGCCAACGGCGAGATCGAATTCCACATCCGCAGTGTGCTCGGCGGGTGGGTCAGCCCGGCCATGGTCTCGCACACCACCGTCGGCGACCAGTGGTTGCTCGGCTCGCCGCTCGGCGGCCTCGGCGTACCGCGCAACACCAAGCGCAAGATGCTGATGGTCGGCTGCGGCACCGGCATCGCCCCGCTGCGCGCCCAGGTCATGGCGATGGCCCAGCGCCGGGTGAACCCGAAGGTGCACCTGTTCGTCGGCGGCCACCACCCCTGCGACCTCTACGACCTCCAGGTCCTGAGCCAGCTGGCCGTCGCCAACAAGTGGCTCACCGTCACCCCCGTCAGCGAGAGCGACGAAAACCCCTGGTGGTACTACGATTCCGGGGAACCCCCGGCCGACTTACCCAGTCTGGAACCCCGAATGACCGGCCAGATCGGCAAGGTCGTCGCCAGCTACGGCCCCTGGGCCGACCGCGACGTCCAAATAGTCGGGTCCCCCTCCATGGTCCAAACCACCAAGTTCCGCCTCATGGCCGCGGGCACCCAGGCCAAGTCCATCCGCCACGACCCCCTGTTCTGAGTTCGTGGGACGTGCTGCGGCAGATCAGCCACGCAAATGTCGGCAGATCGGCCAGTATAGTAGCGGCAGATCGACCAAACCGGCCTAGGAGCGTGGATGCAGACTCTGCTTGGCCCTGCCATACCCCGGCATGCGGAAGCCACTGTTCGCGCGGCGCTCGACGACACCCGCGTTGTTTTGGTCAACGGGGCACGTCAGTGCGGAAAGAGCACTCTTGTGCGGCTGGTCGCCCAGAATCGAGGGGTCGAATGGCGTGATCTCGACACCGCCCTGACTCGTCAAGCTGCGCTCGCGGATCCCGATGGATTCGTAGATTTCCCCGAGCCGATGGTCATCGACGAGATCCAGCGTGCGCCGGACCTGTTGCTGTCGATCAAGGCGCGAGTCGATGTCGATCCGCGACCCGGGCGGTTCCTGCTGACCGGTTCGGCGCGGGTACTCGGCCTGCGGTCGTTGCCCGATACCCTGGTCGGCCGGATGGAGACCATCGAGCTGTGGCCGTTCGCGCAAGGCGAGATCGACGGTGTGTCAGATCGGTTCGTGGACGCGGTCTTCGCGCACGGCGAGCTTCTTCGTCACGAGTCGGAAGTCTCCCGTAGTGAGTACGCCGAACGCATTGTCCGGGGAGGTTTTCCGGAGGCGATCGCGCGCACGAACGATCGTCGTCGGCGGGCCTTCTTCAGCTCCTACGTGGGAGATCTGATCGCCCGCGATGTTCAGCAGTTGTCGGAGATCGAGCGAACTACCGAAATGCGCTCGCTGGTACAGATGCTCGCGGCCCGCTCGGGACAGTTGCTTTCCGCTCCGACGCTGGGCAACGAGCTCGGACTCGGTGCCTCGACGGTGAAGCGATATCTCGCACTGCTCGAGGAGGTCTACCTCATCAAACGCATCCCGGCGTGGTCCCGAAACATCAGTAGCAGGGCGACGACAACGCCCAAGCTCGCGTTCGTCGATTCGGGGGTCGCGGCGCACCAGATCGGAGCGGACGCGCGGAGCCTGTTGCGCCCCACCGGACAGCTCGGCGGACTGCTCGAAGGCTTTGTCCTCATGGAACTCGCCCGCCAGCTGACCTGGTCGGACGAGGAGGTCGAGCTCTTTCACTACCGAACCCGGGATCAAGTCGAAGTCGACGCGGTACTCGAGAACCGGCGAGGTGAAGTGGTTGGCATCGAAGTCAAAGCGGCCTCGACCGTGGCACCGGGCGACTTTCGCGGGCTCCGGCACCTGGCCGAAAGACTCGGTGACGACTTCCGGGTCGGCATCGTGCTGCACACCGGGCAGCACACACTGTCGTTCGGTCCGAAGATGCTGGCCGTCCCGATCAGTGCCCTGTGGCAGACCCATCCCCGCCCAGCGGACCCACTCGCCTCGACGGCGGTCTCGAATTCGGTGTCCAAGTCGATGTGACTGCCCACTGACGAGCCGGGCTGTTGAGGCCGAACTCCGTTGACATGCGGCGCCGGGAGGAGTCGGCCGCGCACCTGCCGATCAGGCGCCCGCGGCGGTGATGTTGGCCTGGGGCGTGCCTGCTTCGACGAGTCGGTCGACGGTGGTGTGGACCATGGCCGGGGAGCCACAGACCAGAACCTGGTGGCGGTCGAAGGGGCCGTGGGAGCTGGCGACGTCGGCGAGGGTGCCGTAGAGCATTTCCTCGGGGGCGAAGCCGATGTCGGAGCGAGTCTGTTCGTGCCACTCGTCGGGCAGTGCGGGGTCCTCGGGGGACTCGACGACGGGAATGACTGTCAGCCAAGGGAGTTCGCCCGCGAGCAGGAACAGCATGTCGGCGGCGTAGAGGTCGCGGGGGGAGCGGCCGCCGTAGAACAGGTAGGTGCGCGGCGGGGTGTCGCGGCGGGCCAGGTCGAGGATCTGGGCGCGCAGCGGGGCCAGGCCGGTGCCGCCCGCGATCAGCACCAGCTCGGTGGCCTCGGGATCGACGGCGAAAACCCCGTAGGGAGCGTGGATTCGCCACTGGTCGCCGGGTTTGGTGTCGGCGACGATCGAGCTCGAGCACCAGCCGCCGGGGACGACGCGCACGTGGAATTCCAGCTTGCCGTCGAGCGAGGGCGGCAGCGCCGGGGACAGCCGACGGCGCACACCGGGATGCTGGGGCACCTCCACCTCGACCGACCCGCCCGCCTCGAACGGCACGAAGTCACCGATCAGCCGGATCACGGCCAGATCGTTGCGCAAACGGTGGTGACCGACGACGGTCGCCGTCCAGGCGGGGTCGGGAAACTCGGTGCTCATCGGCCTCTTTCGCGAACGGACGTGGTCAGCCGACGGGGTCGGCGGCGATGATGTCGTTGGGGGTGCCCGCCCGGAGCAGGGCGCGGCGGGTGTCGGCGATCATCCTCGGGGAACCGGAGATCTGGATCTGGCGATCGGACCACGCGCCGAAGCTGGTCACCACCGCACCCAGATTACCGACCAGCCGACGATGCATGCCGTGTGGATCGGGCGGCGTCTGCGGGTACCACCACGGATCGGTGCGCTCCGCGCAGACCGGCACGACAGTCAGCCACGGATTGGACTGCGACAGCTGCCACATGTTGTTCACGTCGTAGAGATCGCCGGGGTAGTGGCCGCCGACGAAGAAGTGCACGCGCGGGTTGATGCCGCGCTGGCTCATCTCAATCAACTGCGCGCGCAGCGGCGCGATACCGGTGCCGGAGCCGATCATCAACACGTCGCGACCGGATTCCCGGTCCACTTGCAGACCCCCGAGCGGACCGGCGATCTTCCACCGATCACCGACCTTGGTGTCGTTGACGATGGCCGGGCTCACCCAGCCGCCGCTGATCCGGCGCACGTGGAATTCCACCTCGCCGTACGGGTTGGCGGGGATCGCGGGGGAGAGATAGCGCCACATGTTCGGCCGCTGCGGGATCGCGATCGGCACGTACTGACCCGCCTTGAACGGGATCGGGCCGTCGGCCTGTAGTCGCACGATGGCCAGGTCGTCGAGAACCCGGCGATGCCCGACCACGGTGGCGTCCCAGTACGGCTGCGACTTGTCCTCGTTGGCGCCGATCGCCATCGAGGCCGAGACCAGGATGGTGATGTCGCGCCAACCCTCGTCGAGTTCCCTGGTCCAGCGGTTGCCGTGATAGGTGCGCAGCGCCGCGAGCAGCGCGCGTCCGGCCAGGTCGTAGTGGTCGGCCTCGACCCCGTACTTGCGGTGGTCGCGGGCGAGTTGCTCGAGGAATTTCTGCGCCCGCTCGAAGTCCTCCAGATTGTCCAGCACGAACTGCAGCGCGGTGGTCAGCCGCTTGGGCTGCATATCCATGGCGGGGGGAAAAAGCTCCCGCAACGTCGGGTCCTGTGCGAACAGGTGACCGTAGAAAGCACTGATCAGCCGCTCGGACCCGCCCGGTGTCTCCGACACCCCGCGGAAATCGGCGCGGACCAGCGCAAGCGAACGCGCATCCACGTCGTCAAGCTCCCTTTCCCTGGAATTGCTGCAATGTGGCCCCTCCCGATGGCGGACACTCTGTCAAGTATCCCCCGAAATGGCGCGCTGAGTGCAGGGATGCTCGTCACGGTCCCGCTCGCCGGACGGATCGTAAGCCCTGCCCACCCCCACGGCCACGCCGACGGTTTCATCGATACGGGTCGGTGACCTTCATGCTCACCGGTCGCCACGGTGTTGTCCCGGCACTTGTCGGCGACGGTGTGAGCCTGCTCGGAACCACTTGATCCGGACAGATTCGACCGAAATCCCGACCGGACGGGAAATTCATCGCCGAGCTCCGATGCCGGCCGGGTTCACCACTGATTTGCCCCTGATTTCGGAGCTGGTGAACAGGGGTCCAACCTGAGGGCCGAGCGGGCCCGATCGGGCGACATGGCCCAGGTCGACTACCCCGTCGCGTGCTAATGTCCCTGGTCAAAGCAGTGACCGGCTGGAAGGGGCGGGGATGAGGCGCGCGGTGACGACGCTGATCGTGGCTGGGGTGGCAGTGGTCGGGGTGGCGGGATGTGGCGGTTCGGAGGGGCCGTCGGCGACGGGGACCGCCGGGGTGAGTACCTCGGCCGAGGCGGCGTTGTGGGATCCGTGTACCGAGATCTCGGATGAGGTGTTGGCGGCGGCGGGGGTGGATCCGGGGACGGAGGAGGCTGGCGTCGCCGGTGTTCCACAGTCGGGGTGGGAGATCTGTGGATGGCGGGGTCCTGATTACTCCCTGACCGTCTACACGACCGACCAGACCATCGATGAATTCGAGCAGAAGCCGGGAAACATCGACTTCGCCGATGTCACCATCGCGAATCGGCAGGGTCGGCAGTTCAAGGTGCAGGGCGACACTCGAAACCTGTTCTGCGATGTGGTCTTCTCCGCTGAGCAAGGCGTTGTCCAGCTCGCGGTCGGCAACTCGGCGATCGCCGACGGGTTGGAAGATCCGTGTGTATACCTCGAGCGCGCCGGTGCCGTACTCGTACCGACCTTTCCGAACTAGGCGGGGGCCGTAAATGACGGGAACAACTCCTTACGCCACGCTTGTCGCGAAGGCCAGGGCCGGCGAGGTCTACCTGAACGACGAAGCGGCGGCCTACCACATGTACAAGGCGTGCGATACACGACTCTCGGATCTCCAAGGTCTGCTCGACATCACCCAACGTGTGCGGAACGTCACCGGCTTCGGTGACTTCGACATGGCCAAGACGCTCGAGTCGAAGTTCCGCTCGCAGGCTGTCGGCGAGCCCAACTCGATCTACGAGGTCATCCTCAAGGACATCGACGCCGTGAAGGACCTCCGCGAGGTCTTCTCCATCTCCTTCAAGAGCATCACCGGCAAAGACATCGAAAACGCCAGCGCCCTCGACTACACCACCGGCCAGGTGTAGCCCATGTCCCAACCCAACATCGCCGGTCTCGACCTCTTCGACGGCCTCCGCAACTTCGTCACGTCCCCGTTCTCCCACGACGACGGTGAACTCGACGCCGCCCAGATCGCCGACATCCAGAACCGCTACAACGACCAGCGTGACCGGGCCCGGCAGCGGGCGGGTGACCTCGGGTTCGACGGCGACTACCGGCCGACGGTCGTCAAGGACACCGATCCTTTCGAGACGCTGGATCTGTCGGTCCTGCGCGCCAAGGTCGACCGGATCGATCTGGACGCGGTCGGTGACCTGATCCGGGCGTGGAACGAGATCTCCACCCGCAACAGCACCTCCCTCGACGAGTTCCGCACGCAGATCGCGCGCGGGATGTCACCCGATGTGTGGGCAGGTGCCGCCGCGAACGCAGCGGCGGAAACCATTGCGGCATATGATGATACGGGTAAGAAGGTGACCATCGCGGCGGCGCTCACCAGCAACAAGCTGGATGAATTGCGTACCGGTCTCGAACCGACGAAGCGTTTGGTCCCGCACGAACCCGAACATCGCAGTGGGCTCGATAATTTCGGCGGTCTGTTCACCGGCCGTGGCTGGCGCAATGACGATGTCGCGCAGTACAACGCGAAAGTCGAGGCCGTCCGCGTGCTCACCACCGTCTACGCTCCGGTGATCTACGAATCCGATGATCGGGTTCCGGTCATTCCCGTGCCGAAGACCGTCGAGGGCACCGGCGTCGAGCCCGACGGTGGATCGACCAGGCCCACGTCCTATCAACCGGATTCGTCAACGCCGGGCACCCGTCAGCCGTCGCCGAACCCGGGAGGCACCCCGGAATCGTCCACTCCGGCCGAGGACGACACCACTCCCGGCGACAACCCGACCGCCCCCTCGGCCACCGCCCCGGAATCGACGACTCCCACGTCGACCACGCCAGCGTCGACCACGTCGGCCGGGACAACACCTGCCGCCACCACTCCTGCGGCGGTGACCGTCCCCGGCACCGGCTCGCCTGCCGGAACAACCGGTGGCGCAGGCGTTCCCGGTGGCGTGGGCACCGGCGCACCTGGTTCGGGTACGCCCGCACCGGGTGGTTCGCTCCCCGGTGGCGGCACCGCGGGCACTGGCGCCGCTGCGCCCGCCCGCGCGGGCGGCGCAGGAGCGGGCACGGCCGGTCGCGGTGGTATCCCCGGCATGATGGGTCCCGGCGCTCGGGGCGGTGGCAAGGACGACGAATCGAGCAAGGGTATCCCCGATTACCTCATCACCCAGGAACACGGCGACGAACTCACCGGCCTCGACGACCTGCCCAAGACGGTCCCGCCGGTCATCGGCGCAGACTAGACGTGAGACCCGATGAAGCAGAGTAGATCTCCCGTGCGTACCTGGCGCCTCACCGCCCTCGACTTCCGCACGCTGTGGGAAGCGGCGGGGCGCGATGTGCTGCCGTACCCGCTGCACCACCGCCACACCGATGTCGAGACCCAGGCCGAGATCCTGCGCCTGCGCGGCAAAGCCGCCGAGAACCTGATGGCCGAGTTCGACAGCGACCTCGACCACGCCATGGCCGCCCTGCTCGCCCCGCACGCCCGTGTCGAGGTCGCCGGTGCCTCCCGCGGCAGGCGCACGATCCGCGCCCATGGCGGAATGCGCGACACCTACGCCGCTTTCGCCGTCCAGAGCCCCGGCGAGGAAACCGACCCCGGCGACATCACGCTCTACCTGCTCGCACCCGACACGCTGGCGGGCGCGGTCCTGTCCACCCTCCCCCGCACCTCGGCCGGTTCCGGACGTGAAATCCGCGTCACCGCAGCCGAACTCGCCGCACCCCGCGCCGATGTCCGCGATTCCTGGAACCCCACCCCGCGCGAACGGCTCGAGACCTTCCTCGCCAAACCCACCGACACCCTCACCCACATCGGCGTCTACGCGCACTCCAGCGTCGACAACCGCCACACCGAGGGCCGCGACGACTTCCAGGTCCACGACATCACCGGCGACGGCCGCTACGTCTTCTACGGCGAAACCACCTTCATCGCCAAACCGGCGACCACCACCCGCATCCACTCCACCCTCGCCACCATCCTCTCCACCACTGCGGCCAAGGCACGCGCGGGCACCTACCGCGCCCCCTAGCGGGTATCGGGATCGGTCAGCCGGTGACCGTGTCGACGGCTCGCCGCCGATCCTCCTCGGTCACCTCACCGAGGGGTGAACCCGCGCGAGACGATGTGCTCGACGAGGGCCGACGCCGGCGCCAGCCCGAACACGGATGCTCGGGTCGAGAGCGGCCTGGTTCACTACCGGCAAAAGGTGCGAGCAGGCACCTACCGCGAGCTCCGATCGGAGCACCCAGGGGTGCCGGTGTCGTAACCATCCCTGCCCGGCTCCCCGCTCACCGACCCCGATTCGCGACCTCGGCCAACACTGGTAGCCCCACGCCTGGATCGGCGTGTGGCGGGGTTGGACCTGGGCGTAGGTGTGCACTCCCGAACCGGCCAGGTGCGTACGTGCGAGGCGTACGACGAAGGTGCTCGCAGGAGGCTGGGTGTCAGGGTTGTGTGTCCCTCGGTCGGGCTCTCCGATAACGACCGACAACAGCGGCCAGGAGCCCAGGAACGCAGGTGGCCCGTCGCGCGGGGCAGACCTCACCCTAGAACGACGAAGGCCCGACGCCATGAGGCGCCGAGCTGTTGCATGTAGGATTTCATCCCACGGTGCGAACAGTGTGTACCTGTTTCGTACCCAGGCCGTTCGGTGAGTTGGCGCTCGCCGGGCGGCCGTTCTTGTTCGTGTGACGCTACACACTGCCCGGCCACCGAGCAACCCGCTGACGTCGGGTGATGTGCAGGACGAATCAGATTGCCAGGACGGTCTTTCCGCGCGCGCTGCCCGCGCCGAGGACGGCGGGGGCAGCGTCGAGGGGGACGGTCATCTGGACCGGGACGACGACATCGCCTGCGGTCACCCGGGTGAGGAGGCGCGCGAGTTCTGCGGAGCGGCCTTTGGATTCGAAATTTCCGCCGGTGATCTCGCGCTCGCGCAGGGCGTTCTCGTCGGCGCCCCAGGTGATGGAGTAGGCGTGGCCGCCGCGGCGGACGAGGGTGGCGTGGCTGGCGAAATCGGCTGGGCCGCTGACCAGGTCGAAGAGGACGTCGATGCCGTCCGGGTGGGTGAAGCGGACCGCGTCGGTGACGTTGGAGTCGCGGTAGCCGACCGGGTCCGGGTCGACGACGTGGGGGTCGGCCGGGCGGGCCCGGGTGTAATCGATGGTCTCGGCGGCACCCAGGCGCGCGACCTGATCGGCGGCATCGCCACGAGCGGTGGCGATCACGTGGGCGCCCGCGATGTTGGCCAGCTGCACCAGAAACGAGCCGACCCCACCGGTGGCGCCGACGATGAGCACCTTCTGATCGGGCTGGATGTGCGCCGCGTCGACCAGATCCTGCGCGGTGACCCCCGCGGTCGGCAGTGCGGCGGCCGCGACGGTGGTGACCCCGTCCGGAATCGGCACGAGCGTCGCGTCCTCGGGGACGGTCGCGTACTGCGCCCAACTGCCGTGCCCCGCGGGCGCCGTCAAGAACTTCCCGACCACCTTGTCGCCCACCGCGAACTTCGTGACCCCGGCCCCGACCGCCGACACCGCGCCCGCCCCGTCCACCCCGAGAATCATCGGGAAGTCCGTCGGCATCTTCCCCTCGAGCAACCCATCGGCCATCTTCAGATCGAACGGGTTGACCCCCGCCGCGTCCAACGCCACCTGCACCTCACCCGGCCCGGCCGTCGGCACCGGCACATCGGCCAACTCGGGGGTGGCGCCGAACTTCTGAACCACGATCGCGCGCATGGCGATGAACTCCTCGTATTCGGGGGTGAGCCGGCCACCGCAATCCTAGGCGGATAGCCGTCCGACATGCAGTGATTGATCGTCTTCGGTGGTGTCGCGGCGTACCGTGAGCACAAACACGAAGCCCGCGAAAAAAGATAGAGTTGAGCGGAACAGACTCAACTTATAGAACGTTGACAACAACGAAGACCAACCCCGCACCCGCGACCCCTCGGGACCGCGACGCGAGCGCGCCAGCGCTCCAGACAACACAGGAGATTCGTGGACTCGTTCAATCCCACCACCAAGACTCAGGCGGCGCTGACCGCCGCTCTTCAGGCCGCGTCGGCGGCGGGCAATCCGGAGATCCGTCCGGCGCACTTGCTGGTGGCGTTGCTGGATCAGACCGATGGCATCGCCGCCCCGCTGCTGAAGGCCATCGGCGTCGATCCGGCGACAGTCGAGCGCGAGGCCGGTGACATCGTCGACAGGTTGCCGCGCGCGACCGGCGCCACCACCACCCCGCAGCTGGGCCGCGAGGCGCTGGCGGCGATCACCGCTGCCCAGCGGCTGTCCACCGAACTCGGTGATGAGTACGTCTCGACCGAGAACCTGCTGGTCGGGCTCGCCCAGGGCGATGCCGAGGTGGCCAAGCTGCTGCGCTCCCACGGCGCCACCCCCGAGGCGCTGCGCGACGCGTTCACGAAGGTGCGTGGCAGCGCCCGGGTCACCAATCCCGATCCCGAGGCCAGCTACCAGGCGCTGGAGAAGTACTCCACCGACCTCACCGAGGCCGCCCGCGCGGGCAAGCTCGACCCGGTGATCGGCCGCGACACCGAGATCCGCCGGGTCGTGCAGGTGCTCTCGCGCCGCACCAAGAACAACCCGGTGCTCATCGGCGAACCCGGTGTCGGCAAGACCGCCATCGTCGAGGGCCTGGCGCGCCGGATCATCGAGGGCGATGTCCCGGAGTCGTTGCGCGACAAGAAGGTTGTCTCGCTGGACCTGGGCGCGATGGTCGCCGGCGCGAAATACCGCGGCGAGTTCGAGGAGCGGCTCAAGGCCGTCCTCGACGACATCAAGAACAGCGCGGGCGAGATCATCACCTTCATCGATGAGCTGCACACCATCGTCGGGGCGGGCGGCACGGGCGATTCGGCGATGGACGCGGGCAACATGATCAAGCCGCTGCTGGCCCGCGGTGAGCTGCGCTTGGTCGGCGCCACCACCCTCGACGAGTATCGCAAGTACATCGAGAAGGACGCGGCGCTGGAACGGCGCTTCCAGCAGGTCCTGGTCGGCGAGCCGACGGTGGCCGACACGATCGGCATCCTGCGCGGCATCAAGGAGCGCTACGAAGTGCACCACGGTGTGCGCATCACCGACTCCGCGCTGGTGGCCGCCGCTACGTTGTCGGACCGCTACATCACCTCCCGCTTCCTGCCGGACAAGGCGATCGACCTGATCGACGAGTCGGCCTCGCGCCTGCGGATGGAGATCGACTCGCGACCGGTCGAGATCGACGAGGTGGAACGCGCGGTGCGTCGCCTCGAGATCGAGGAAGTCGCCTTGGCGAAGGAAACCGACGAGGGTTCCAAACAGCGTCTGGAGAAGCTGCGTCAGGAACTGGCCGACGATCGCGAGAAGCTCGGTCAGCTCACCACCCGCTGGCAGAACGAGAAGAACGCCATCGATTCGGTGCGCGGGCTCAAGGAGCAGCTCGAAACGCTGCGCGGCGAGTCCGAACGTGCCGAGCGCGACGGCGATCTGGGCAAGGCCGCCGAACTGCGCTACGGCCGGATTCCCGTGCTGGAGAAGGAGCTCGAGGCGGCGGAGGAGGTCAGCGGCGCGGCCTCCGACGGTGAGGTGATGCTCAACGAGGAGGTCACTCCCGACGACATCGCCGATGTCGTCTCGGCGTGGACCGGCGTGCCGGTCGGCCGGATGCTCGAGGGCGAGACCGCCAAGCTGCTCCGGATGGAGTCCGAGGTCGCCGGGCGTGTCGTCGGTCAGGAGGAAGCCGTGCAGGCGGTGTCGGACGCGGTGCGCCGGGCGCGCGCCGGTGTCGCCGACCCGAATCGGCCGACGGGTTCGTTCCTGTTCGTCGGCCCGACCGGCGTGGGCAAGACCGAGCTGGCGAAATCGCTGGCGGACTTCCTGTTCGCCGACGAACGCGCCATGGTCCGCATCGACATGAGCGAGTACAGCGAGAAGCACTCGGTGGCTCGCCTGGTCGGCGCGCCGCCCGGATATGTCGGCTACGACCAGGGTGGTCAGCTCACCGAGGCGGTGCGCAGGCGGCCGTATTCGGTGGTGCTGTTCGACGAGATCGAGAAGGCGCACCCGGACGTGTTCGACATCCTGCTGCAGGTGCTCGACGAGGGCCGCCTGACCGACAGTCAGGGCCGCACAGTCGATTTCCGCAACACCATCCTGATCCTCACCTCCAATCTCGGCGCCGGTGGCGACCGCGACCAGGTGATGGACGCGGTGCGGCGGGCGTTCAAGCCGGAGTTCATCAACCGGCTCGACGACGTGGTGATGTTCCACGCGCTCGACGCCAAGCAGTTGGAATCGATCGTCGACATCAACCTGCGACAGCTGCAGAAGCGGCTCGCCCAGCGGCGACTGACCCTCGACGTGAGCGAGGAGGCCAAGCAGTGGCTGGCCGTGCGCGGCTACGACCCCGCCTACGGCGCGCGCCCGCTGCGCAGGCTGATCCAGCAGGCCATCGGTGACAGCCTGGCCAAAGAACTGCTCTCCGGCGCGGTCGCCGACGGTGACACGGTGACGGTGCGTGTGGACGACGCGACCGACAAGCTGGTCGTCGAACCCGAGGTTGTCCACAGCTCGTGATTTATCCACAGCCCGGTGCGTAGGGGCCTCCCAAACGCACCGGGCTGTCCTACGCTGGGGTCATGACGAACCCGAACGATCCGTGGGGGCAACGCCCGGAGGATTCGCCGACCGAACGGTTGGGTTCGCCGGGCACGGAATCGACCAAGCCGTACGGTGGCGGCGGATTCGACGAGTGGGGGCAACCGTCGAATCCGACCCGGGCACTGCCGCCGCACGACGCGCAATGGGGTGCCTATGAGAGTGGTTATCCCGTAGAACAGCCACCATCTCCGCAGCAACCTCCGCCCGGCTACGGGCACGGCTATCCGGGCGTGCCGCCGCCGGGTTACCCACCGCGACCGCAGGACGGTGACCAGGGCGAACCGCCGAAGCGTCACACCGGTTTGTGGATCATGCTCGGTCTGGCGGTACTGGCGCTGATCGCTGTCGCCGGTGTGCTGGGCGGGCTGGTGCTCGGCATCGGCGACTCCGGCGACGACAACACGGCAGCACCGCCGCCGAGCAGTGTGCTGCTGCCCCCGCCGGTCACTCAGCAGCCCTCGCCGAACGTGCCGCCGGACACCAGCGGCCTGCCCGGCTTGCCCGGGCTCGGCGGCGGCGATGATCTCGGCGCGACCATGGGCAGCATCACCGCCAACACCGGCTCCGAGATCACCATGAGCACCCTCGGCGGGTCCACCGTGCGGGTGCTGATCGACGATGCCACTCAGGTGATCTCGCTGACCAGCACGAAGGCGGCCGAACTGCCCGTCGGCGACATGGTTATGGTGCAGGGCGACAAGAACCCAGACGGGTCGATCCACGCCAAGATCATCATCAGTACGGCGTTACCGGGCGGCCCCCGATGAGCGACCCGCGCGTCGAATCCCCGGTGCTACCGGGCAATCACGGCGACGGCTGGATAGGCTAGGCGACGATGACGGCTATGTGGTTCGGGTTGGCGGCGATCGCACTCGTGGGTGCGGTCGTACTGCTGTATTTCGATCGGGTCCAGCGACAGCGGACCGGGCACGCCCGCCAGGTGTGGGCGAAGTCCCAGGGCTACACCTATGTGTCGGTGGAGCCCGCGCTCGCCTCGACGTGGCGTCGTGGCGCCCTGGCCAAACTCGGCTATCTCTCGGCGGTCGACGTGGTCTCCGGCATTCGCAAGGGCGAGAAATTCGTGCTCTTCGATCTGGAGGACGCGGCGACCCTGGTGGCCGTGCGCCGCCAGATCGGCTCCGAGATCGATGTCGACATGCGGCTCAAGACCGCCTCGCCGCCCAAGGACCACGATCTGGAATTGCTCGGCGCCATCGGTGACCGGGTCGTGTTCGCTACCGACCCCGAGATCGCCCGCCACGCGGTGGATCAGCGGATGGTCGGCTTCATCGAGTCGCTGTCGGACACCGTGCAGATGCTGTGGAGCGAGGGCAACTGGACCCTCGGCATGCTCCCCATCGGCAGCGGACCCAAGGACTGGGAAACCACGATCGACGCGGTCCTTCGCCTGTCCGGCCTGCTGCACGTGCTGCCGCCGGTGGCCGAGCCGAGCGAATACACCCGCCCGCGTTCGAGTTCCGACCTGCCACCGCAGGCCACGGGTTTCCGCGCCGAGTACGAAGACGACGACCGCGACGGGTTCGGTGCCACCCGCCCCAGCGCCGCCGAGGTCGAGGAGCGTGGCCGTGCCCGCTTCCCGGGCCCCGACGAACTGGACGACTTCGACGACGAACCGTCGCCCGGTCGCCGTGGCCCCGCTGACGACTTCGACGACGAATCGATGTTCAGTCGCCGTGGCCCCGCCCCGGCCACCGACCTCGACGACGAACCGCCGTTCGGTCGTGGTCCGGCCCGCGCCTCGGCCGCCGAGCCCGACGACTACGAGTTCGACGAGCGCGCCCCGATCGGGCGCACCGCGTCCTACCCGCCCGACTTCGATCCCGACCTCGACGATCCCGAGTTCGAGGACCAGCCCGCGCCCGGTCGCCGCCCACTCGGCGAGCCGCCGCGTCGCCCGTCGCTGGCCGTGGTCCCGGAGCCGCGCCCCCGCGTCGAACCGCCGCGCCCGGTCGGTGCGGAGGACGACGAGGACTCCGACCAACCCGGCGGGCCGTTCCACCCCGGCTTCCGCCCGTACCAGGGCCCCGTCCCGAAGTGATCCCGTGCCGCGGTGAACATCGCCGCGGCATTTTCCCGTCGACCGGAATCGACCAGCGATGACCCATAGTTCCTCGCGCCTGCCCGGCGCGCTCCGCCCCGTCGCCATGATCACCGGACCGACGTCCGGGATCGGGCGTGGCTTCGCCCACCGTCTCGCCGCCCTCGGCTACGACCTGGTCCTCGTCGCCAGGAACGAGCAGCGCCTGCGCGCGCTCGCCGACGAGCTCGGGCGTCGTTACGCCACCTCCGCCGAGGTGCTCGTCGCCGATCTCGCCGCCGACGACGACCGCGCCCGGGTCGCCGACCGGGCCGCCGCGGGCATCCAGTTCCTGGTCAACAACGCGGGTTTCGCGCACTCGGGGGAGTTCTGGACGCTGGAACCGGCCGAGCTGCAGGCCCAGCTCGATGTCAACGTCACCTCGGTGCTGCAACTGACCAGGGCCGCGCTGCCGTCGATGATCGCCGCGGCCTCCGGTTCGATCGTGAACGTGGCCAGTGTGGCCGGGTTGATCCCCGGACGGGGGTCGACCTATTCGGCCTCCAAGGCCTACGTCGTATCCTTCTCGGAAGGGTTGGCGGGTGGATTGGCGGGCACCGGAGTCCGCGTCCAGGCGCTGTGCCCCGGGTTCGTGCACACCGAGTTCCACGAGCGCGCAGGCATCGAGATGAGTTCGGTGCCCAAGCGCCTGTGGCTCGACGTCGACCAGGTCGTCGACGGGTGCTTGCAAGATCTGGACTCCGGTCGGGTGATCAGCGTGCCCGGCGTGCAGTACAAGGTGCTCACCGCGGTGGCGGGCTTCGTCCCGCGAACCCTGGTGACCCGCTTGAATCGCGGTCTGTTCAACGCACGCGGAAGGACATAATTGATGATCGACCAGGCACGTCAGGCGCTCACGACCGCCGATCGCGACCAGCTGGCCGCGCTCGTGCGCGAGCTCGCGGTCGTGCACGGCCAGGTGACGCTGTCCTCGGGCAAGGAGGCCGACTACTACGTCGACCTGCGCCGCGCGACACTGCACCACCAGGCCGCCCCGCTGATCGGCTCGCTGCTGCGCGAGCTGGTCGCCGACTGGGACTTCGAGTCCGTCGGCGGGCTCACCATGGGCGCCGATCCGGTCGCGATGGCCGTGATGCACGCTCCCGGCCGTCCGATCGACGCGTTCGTGGTGCGCAAGGCGGCCAAGGCGCACGGCATGCAGCGCCAGATCGAGGGCCCCAATGTCGTCGGCAAGCGGGTGCTGGTCGTCGAGGACACCACCACCACCGGCAACTCGCCGCTCACCGCGGTGCGCGCGCTGCGCGACGCGGGCGCGATCGTGGTCGGGGTCGCCACAGTGGTCGACCGGGAAACCGGTGCTGACCAGGTCATCGCTGCCGAGGGGCTGGAATATCGATCCATCCTCGGGCTCGACGACCTCGCCCTGAGCTAGCCTGAACAGCGCCGAACGCGGACGACGACGTGGTCGTCCGGAAAGTCTGAAGGACGTGTGAGTCACCTGTGGTGAGCATTGCAGTTAACAAAGGTCGCGACAATGTTGCGATGCTCGGGATCGGTGCCTACCGTCCGCAGCGCATCGTCAGCAATGCCGAGGTGTGCGAGGTACTCGACTCCACGCCCGAGTGGATCTTCGAGCGCACCGGTATCCACAACCGCCGGTGGATCAGCGGGGACGAGACGATCCGTTCCATCGCCGCCGCCGCCGGTGAGCGCGCGCTGACGAACACTCCGATCGAGCGCGCCCAGATCGGCGCGGTCATCCTGTGCACCTCGAGCTGGCTCAAGCTCACCCCGCACGGTGCGCCGTCGGTGGCGTCGGACCTCGGCCTCAACGGCGTGGCGGCTTTCGACCTCACCTCCGGCTGCGGCGGTTTCGGCTACGGGCTCGGCGTCGCCGCCGACCTGATCCGGGCCGGTTCGGCCGAATACATCCTGGTGATCGGCGCCGAGACGATGACCGTCGGCCTCGATCCGACCGATCGCGGCACCGCGATGATCTTCGGTGACGGCGCGGGCGCTGTCGTCGTCGGCCCGGCCGAGGAGAACGGCATCTCGCCGACGGTCTGGGGCAGCGACGGCGAGAACGCCGAGGCCATCGCCCAGGACGTCGACTTCCTGTCCTACATGAACAAGGCGCAGGCGTTGCAGGGCACCGACCCCGAGGTCGAGCCGATCGGCCGGATGTCGCTGCACATGGCGGGCCCGAAGGTCTTCCGCTGGGCCGCGGTCACCCTCCCGCGCGCGCTCTCGGCCGCGCTGGACGCCTCCGGTGTGGCCAAGGAGGATATCGAGATCTTCGTCCCGCACCAGGCCAATGCCCGGATCAACGAGCTGATGAAGAAGAACCTCGGCCTGGCCGACGGCATCCCGATGGCCAACGACATCGAGAACACCGGCAACACCTCGGCCGCCTCGATTCCGCTGGCCATGGAGGAAATGCTGGTGACCGGCAAGGCCAAGGGCGGCCAGCTCGCGCTGCTGCTCGGCTTCGGCGCCGGACTGAGCTACGCGGGCCAGGTCGTCACCCTGCCGCCCGCCCCGAAGGAACCGAGCTTCTGACGTGCGTGCGCTTCGCGCCGGATATCTCGCGGCCGCGGCGGTCACCGTTTTCGGTGCCGTCACCGGCCGCGAGCGGCTCCAACGGGTGGCCAAGCCACTGCTGATGCCCCTGCTGGCCGCCGACACCGTGACCAGCGGAGTCGAGCTCGACCCGGTCGAACGCCGGATCCTGCTCGGCTCGCTCGCGGCGGCCACCGTTGGTGACGTGCTGCTGATCGATCCCGACGACGACCGCCGCCTCATCGCGGGCGCCTCGTCGTTCGCGGTGATGCAGACCGGCTACTCGATCCTGTGGTGGCGCCGCGGCGCCCGTCCGCGCCCCGAGATCGCCGCGCCCCGGCTGCTGGCCTGGGCGGGGGCGGCCGGTCTGCTGCGCGCCAAGGCACCGGTTCTTGCCCTCCCGCTGACCGCCTACGGCGCCACCCTGGGCACGGCGGCCACCCTGGCCTCCGACCCTGCTCTGGCGCCTGGGGCGAAAAACGTTGCGGGACTGAACATTCCGAACAGCGACCCACGCAGCAGGTACGGCCTCGGCGCGCTGCTGTTCACGGTGTCCGACGGATTGATCGTGCTGCGGCGCCTGTTCGCCCGCGAGGAACGCACCCGCCGCGTCACCGAGGGCGTCATCCTGGCGACCTACGCCGCCGCCCAGTACCTCCTCACTGAGCCGCCTCCCCGAGATTAGGGCCAGGCCCTGGCGGAGGGCGTTGGGCTGGCGCCTTGCGTGGTGTGATGGTCGAGTTCGCCCGTTCCCGGCGAGTTACCCATGTGCTCGCGAGATCAGTGATGCAGCGTGTCACAGACGTCTAACCTGGTTGACCCGGTGGGGCAACACCCGCGGCGCACGCTTCGGAGATGACCGGGGAAGTGCAGTTCATCGAGGTGCACGGGTATCGCCGTGCTTATCGGATGGCGGGGTCGGGGCCGCCGCTGTTGCTGATCCACGGGATCACCGACAGCTCGGGGACCTGGGCGCCGGTCTTCGACGCGCTGGCCGAGCACTACACCGTCATCGCGCCCGACCTGCTCGGTCACGGTGAATCCGACAAGCCCCGCGCCGACTACGCGGTGGCGGCCTACGCGAACGGGATGCGCGATCTGCTCAGCGTGCTCGGCATCGACCGGATCTCCGTGGTCGGCCATTCGCTGGGCGGCGGCGTCGCGATGCAGTTCGCCTACCAGTTCCCGGAGAAGGTGGAGCGGATCGCGCTGGTCTGTCCGGCGGGTATGGGGGCAGGTGTGCACCCCGCGTTCCGGCTCGCGACCCTGGCCGGTGCCGGTCCGGCGCTGATGGCGATCACCAGCTGGCCGGTGCGCACCGCGGTGCGCACCTCGATTCCGCTGGTGACGGCGCTGGGCGGGCTCGGTCTCGGTCCCGACGCCGAATACGTGCTCCGCCTCTACGGCCAGCTCGCCGAGCCCGGTGCGCGCAACGCGTTCCTGCGCACCATCCGCGCGGCCGCCGACCGTCGCGGCCAGACCATCACCATGCTCGACCGCGGCTACCTGGCCGCGCACCTGCCGACGCTGGTCATCGGCGGCACCCGCGACACGGTGATCCCGTCCGGGCACGCGGGTCGCGCACATCGCGCCTTCCCCGGCAGCCGGATCGAGATCTTCGACGGCGCTGGACATTTCCCGCATCACTACGACCCTGACCGGTTCGTGAAGCTGATGCGCACCTTCATCGAGGACACCGAGCCGGCCGTCTTCGACCCGCTGCGCTGGCAGCGGACCCTGCGCCGCGGCCTCCCGATCGTCGCGCTGCCGACAACCGGCCCCGCGCCCTCGGTGCCGCTCAGAGAACCAGGATGATCCGGATCAGCGGTTCGTGGGCGGACATCACGTCGACGACGATCCGGCCGCGACGGCTCCGCGCGCGTCGAGCCCTGCCGTCGCAGGGTAGATCGCGCGGTCGGCCGGTGCGGCTACGATTCGGGCCATGAGCAGTCCGCCCCCTTATGGCTATCCCGTCTACGCCAAGCCGCCAGATCACCCCGAAGCCACCACGGTGTTGGTCATGGGCGCCCTCGGCGTGGGGTTCTGTGGTTTCTGTGCGCCGTTCGCCTGGTTCAAGGGTCGCCGGGTTCTGGCGGAGATCGACGCGTCCGGCGGACAGGTCGGTGGCCGGTCGGCGGCGAACGCGGGCTACATCATGGGCCTCATCGGCACCATCTTGCTCGGGGTCACCCTGCTCTTCTCGCTCCTGGCGGTGGCGCTGGTGGTCATGGGGGCATTCTCGGCGTGAGTGAGCCAGTGGAATCGCCCGAGGTGCCCGGCCCTGGGCCAACTGAATGGGGCGAGCATCCGCACGGGCTCGGTCCGTGGGCGCAGGAATACGGCACCCCGGCCCCCGACGACGAGCGCTACGACCAGGTGCTGCTGGCCGAGGGCGACCGCCGCAACGTCGTCGACGCGTACCGGTACTGGTCCCGCGAGGCGATCGTCGCCGATATCGACGCGCGGCGGTTCCCGTTCCACGTGGCCATCGAGAACTTCGGCCACGACGCCAATATCGGCACGGTCGTGCGCACCGCCAACGCCTTCGCGGCCGCGGCGGTGCACATCGTCGGCAAGCGGCGCTGGAACCGCCGTGGGGCCATGGTGACCGATCGCTACCAACATCTGGTGCACCACACCGACCTGGCCGAGCTGCGCGCGTTCGCCGCCGACGCGGGACTCACCGTCGTCGCGGTCGACAATGTGCCCGGCGCGGTCCCGCTGGAGACCGCGCAACTGCCGCGCGAATGCCTGCTGCTGTTCGGGCAGGAGGGGCCCGGTGTCAGTGATGACGCGAAAAGCGCGGCGGCACTGACTGTTTCGATCGCCCAGTTCGGTTCGACACGCAGTATCAACGCCGGTGTCGCCGCCGGAATCGCCATGCACGCCTGGATTCGGCAACACGCGGATCTGTCCCTGGCCTGGTAGTTTTCCGCGTGCCGAAAACCACGATGTCGAATCGGTAACAGAACGGGCGCGGAAAAGGGGTCGGGACTGGCACGATGGACCCATGACCTCGCCCAGGGGACGGCGCCCACAGCCCGTAGATCGCGCCGGAGCCGTGCCGACTCCGGCGCTGTGGTCCGAGCGCGCCGACATGGCCGAGTCCGCGATCATCTCCCGGCACCTGCGCACGCTGTGGGGTTGTCCCGGAACGGAATTGGGTGTCGTCGGCTGGCCGGCCACCCGGCGCGAGCGGGCGTTCGTGAGCTGGCACTACTGGTGGCAGGCGCATCTGCTCGACGTCGCGATCGACGCGGCCAATCGGGTGCCCACCCCCGCGCGGCGCAGGCGGATCGGCGCCATCGCCCGCGCCCACCGGATGCGCAACATCACCGGCTGGACCAATCGGTACTACGACGACATGGCCTGGCTGGCGATCGCCCTGGAACGCGCCGAGCGCACCCAGGAGCTCACCGAGGCTCGCCGCGGCCTCGTCGCCCTCGAGCAGCAGCTCCACGGCGCGTGGGATCCCGAGACCGGCGGCGGTATCCCGTGGCGGGTCAGGTCGGATTTCTTCAACGCACCGGCCAACGGGCCAGCGGGTATCGCGCTGTTGCGGCTGGGCCGGGTCGAGCGGGCCCAGGAGATGGCCGACTGGCTCGACGCCACCCTGCGCGATCCCGAAACCGGGCTGATCCTCGACGGCATCCACCTGCCCTCCGGCGAGATCGAGCGCCCGGTGTTCAGCTACTGCCAGGGTGTGGTGCTCGGGCTCGAAGCCGAGCTGGCCGTGCACACCGACGACGACCGGCACGCCGAACGGGTCAGCAGCCTGTTGGCCGCGGTGGACGAGCACATGACCAAGCGGCTGGTGATCGCCGGCGGCGGTGGTGGCGACGGCGGTCTGTTCAACGGCATCCTGGCGCGCTACCTCGCGGTGGTCGCGCTGATGCTGCCCGGGGAGGGCAAACGGCAGGAAGCCGACCGGCGCCTGGCCGCCGCCATCGTGAAGGCCTCGGCCACCGCCGCCTGGGCCAACCGGCTCGAGGTCGAGGGCGAGCCGCTGTTCGGGTACGACTGGAGCAAACCGGCGCGACTACCCGGCGGCACGGCCGGTGCGGGCAAGTTCACCACGGGCGGCTCGGTGACGGCCTCGGCGGTGCCCGAGCGCGACCTGTCCGTGCAACTGTCGGGCTGGATGCTGATGGAAGCCGCCTACCAGGTCACCGCAGCGGGGCTGTGAGCCTCAGCGCTCGGCTTCGCTCGGTACGCCCGGCGCGTGCTCGAGGTCGAAGTCTTCGGCCGGCCGCGCCATCTCCTGGCGGTATTGCCGGATGCCGAGGATCGTGCCGATGACCAACCCCACGATCAGAATCCCGACCACCGCGGGCAGCAACCACGGCACCCGCTGGAGGAACCCGCCGGCGTAATAGCCGATGAGCAGCAGGACCGGCGCCCAGATGATCGCGCCCAGCGTGCTGGCGATCGTGTAGCGGCGGTGGTCCATCCCGGCGGCGCCCGCGACCATCGGGCACAGCGTGCGCACCCAGGGAATCCAGCGAGCCACCAGCACCGCGAAGAACCCGTGCCGTTCCAGCAGCGCGGTCACCTTGGCCAGGTTCTCGGTGTTGATGTACCGGCCGTTCTTGCGCGCGACCAGATGATGGCCGGTGCGCTGGCCGATCGCATAGCCCACCTGGTTACCCACGATCGCGGCCACCATCGCACCCACCGACAATCCCCACACCAGGGTCTCGCCGCTGCCATGGGAGGCGAGCACGATGCCCGCGGTGATCAGCATCGAATCGCCGGGCAGGAACAACCCGATGATGAACGCGCACTCGAGGAAGACGAACACGAGCACGATCGTGCAGACCAGCGCGGGTCCTGCCGAGATCAGTGGATCGAAAGTACCCATGGCCAGGGTCGACGGTACCGCGGTCACTACGATCAGCGCGCCTCGTTCGCCGAGGCGGCCCGCATCGAGGCCACGTCGCTCGTCATCGCATCGGATACCGCCAGCAAAGTCACGGGCACCACAGTACCGGTCGATCCTGTGACGCGAGTGGTGTGCGGTGGTCTGGGCGCGACCGGGTGCACCAGCTCTCGTCTTCTAAATTAGGGTGTGGCCTGACAGAATTGGTTTTTCGCTCCCCACAGACGGAGGTCACTGCTGTGCCTATCGCGACTCCGGAGGTCTACGCCGAGATGCTCGGCCGGGCCAAGGCGCACTCGTTCGCATTCCCGGCTATCAACTGCACTTCGTCGGAGACGATCAACGCCGCCATCAAGGGCTTCGCGGACGCGGGCAGTGACGGCATCATCCAGTTCTCGACCGGTGGCGCCGAGTTCGGTTCCGGCCTCGGTGTGAAGGACATGGTCACCGGCGCGGTGGCGCTGGCCGAGTTCGCGCACGTGGTCGCGGCCCGCTACGACGTGACGATCGCGCTGCACACCGATCACTGCCCCAAGGACAAGCTGGACACCTACGTGCGCCCGCTGCTCGCGATCTCCCAGGAGCGCGTGAACAACGGCCAGCACCCGCTGTTCCAGTCGCACATGTGGGACGGCTCGGCCATCCCGATCGACGAGAACCTCGAGATCGCCAAGAAGCTGCTCGAGCTCTCGCGGGCCGCCAACATCATCCTCGAGGTCGAGATCGGCGTCGTCGGCGGTGAAGAAGACGGTGTCGAGGCCGAGATCGACGACAAGCTCTACACCACGCCCGAGGACTTCGAGAAGACCATCGAGGCGCTGGGCGCGGGCGAGAACGGCAAGTACCTGCTGGCCGCCACGTTCGGCAACGTGCACGGCGTGTACAAGCCGGGCAACGTGGTGCTGCGGCCCGAGGTGCTGGCCGAGGGGCAGCGTGTCGCCGCCGCCAAGCTGGGTCTCGGCGAGGACGCGCAGCCGTTCGACTTCGTCTTCCACGGTGGTTCGGGCTCGCTGAAGTCCGAGATCGAGGACTCGCTGCGTTTCGGTGTGGTGAAGATGAACGTCGACACCGACACCCAGTACGCCTTCACCCGTCCGGTCGCCGGTCACATGTTCAGCAACTACGACGGTGTGCTGAAGATCGACGGCGAGGTCGGCAACAAGAAGGTCTACGACCCGCGCAGCTACCTCAAGAAGGCCGAGACCTCGATGGCCGCGCGCGTCGTCGAGGCCTGCAACGATCTGAAGTCGGCCGGTCGTTCCGTCAGCGGTTCCTGATCGGCTTTTCGCAACAATCAACGGGGCCCGAGCTCATGAGTCTTGATGTCCGTGTGCTCGGGCCCGTTCGACTGCTGGTCGGCGGTGAGCCGGTGGCGGTCGGCGGGCCCAAGCCGCGAGCTCTGCTTGCCGCGCTCACCGTCAACCGACGGCGCGCGGTGTCTTCGGCTGTGCTCGCGGAGATGGTGTGGAACGAGGATCCGCCGGATTCCTACGCCGCCAGCCTGCAGGTGTTCGTCTCCAATATCCGCAAGGCGATGCGCAACGCCGGCATCGACTCGGCGCAGGTGCTGCGCACCGAGGGCGCCGGCTACCGGCTCGAAATCCCCGATACCGCTTGCGACCTCGGTCGTTTCGAGAACGCGCGCGAAGCCGGGTCGCGGTGCCTGGACCTGGGCGACCATCCCGGCGCGGCCAATCTGTTCGGCGCGGCGCTGCGAGAATGGACCGGGCGGGCGCTGGCCGATCTGGCCGGTCTGCAGTTCGCCGACAGTTTCGCGACCGCGATGAACGAGGAGCGGCTGCTCGCCGCCTCCGCGCGGGTGGACGCGGAGATCGCCTGCGGGCGAGCTTCTTCGGTGATCGGCGAGCTGGTCTCGATGACCAACGAGCATCCGCTGCGCGAGCCGCTGTGGGGGCAGTTGATCACCGCGCTGTACCTGTCCGGTCGACAGGCCGACGCGCTGGAAGCCTGTCGGCGGGTGCGGTCGGTGCTGGCCGAGGAGCTCGGCATCGATCCGGGGCCCGCGCTGATCGAGCTGGAGCAGCGGGTGCTGCGTCAGGAGCCGCTGAATGTGGTGGCGGCCAAGCGATCCGAGCAGTTGGCTGCCGCGATGACCGAGACGGTCACCGAGGTGCCGCGCTCGATCCGCAACGGGAATCTGCGGTTCACCGACGGGCGGACCATTCCGATTCCGCACGGCGGGATCAGGATCGGGCGGATGACCGACAACGAACTGGTCCTCGACGATCCGAAGGCCAGCCGCTACCATGCGCACATCATGCCCAGCCGGGCCGGGCTGCTGATCAAGGATCTGCACTCGGCCAACGGGGTCTATGTGAACGAGTTGCCGATCGATTCGGGTGCGCTGCTGGCGGACGGCGATGCCATCCGGATCGGGGGAACGGTGCTGACCTTCATCGCGGTGAGCTAGGAAGAATCCGACCAGGCCAGAGGTTTCGCGAGAAGCCTGACTCGCGGGGTCAGGTCAACCGGATCTCGGCGACGGCGCGGCCGAAGAGCTTGCGTCCCTCAGAGATTCCGCTGAGCAGCACCGTGGCGGCGCGGCGGTCGGTGTCGATCGACTTGATCTTGCCGGAGAACTGGATCTCGCCCGCTTCGGTGGGCGGCACGGGGACGAAGCCGGAGAAACGGACGGCCAGCTTCTCGATGGCGGTGGGGTCGCCGAGCCAGTCGGTGAGATACTGGGCGGCCAGGCCCATGGTGAGCAGGCCGTGCGCGACGACAGTGGGCAGGCCGGCGAGTTCGGCCGCGCGATCGCTGAAGTGGATCGGGTTCGGGTCGCCGGAAACACCCGCGTAATTGGCCAGGTCACCGCGGGTCAGGCGGGCGGCGCCGACGGGCAGCTCGCCACCCTTGACCAGTGCGTCGAACTCGGGGGTGGTGTGCACGGGGACGAACTCGCGCGGGGGAGCGACGGGGGCGGGGCCGGTGCGGCGGATCAGTACGTCGGTGGTGTCGATCCCGGCGACTGTCGCGGGGCGCGGATGCATGCTGATGTTCTCGACGGCGTCGACGATGTTCGGGTCGATCTCCACACCGCGGCGGGCCACGATGGTGGTGGTGCCCTGCACCGCGATCTCCCGGTGCTGGTTGATCAGCTTGAATCCGACGTTGATGAAGTCGTTGTCGCCGAACTGGCGGATCGACTCGATCTCGATCTCGGTGCTGATCCGGTCACCGGCCAGCATCGGCCGGAACACCTCGAAGACCTGGTCGGTCTGCAGCACCTGTGACAGGTCGTACTCGGTGAGGACGGTGTCCAGCAGTGCCCGGGTGGCGCTCATGCCGATCACCGACGCGAAGGTCGGCGGGGCGATCACACCCTCGTAGCCGAGTTTGCGCGCGTCGACTTCCTGCTGGTGGGCGGGGTGCGTGTTCTGCACGGCCCTGGCGAATTCGCGGATCTTCTCGCGGCCGACCTCATAGTGGTCGCGGAAGCCGAAGCGCTGGCCGGCCAGCGACGCATCCGGGACCACAGCTTCGATGTCCGGCTGCGACGCTGTCTGTTCCCTGCTCATGATCCGGAAAATAATACTGGTCACCTATTCAGATCACCAGTTGTGTGTGACCCGTCATACCAGACAGGGTGTCCGATATGACGGGTCGGTCGGGTCAGGGCGTGGTGCCGGTGGGGTCGCAGACCTTCCACTCACCGTCGGTGCGCTCCAGGTCGAACGTGCGCGCGGTCTGCTCCGGGTCGCTCTCGGTGAAGACCGTGGCCTCGGCCAGGGCGGTGTCGCCGGTGATCCGCACCGCGTCCACACTCGCGACGATCGGCAGCGAACCCTCCTCGGTCGAGAGCTGATGCACGCCGTTGAATTCCTCGGTGGTGAGGTCCTGGTAGAACTCGTTCAGCTGCCCGCACGTGCTCGACCGCAAGGCCTCGAGATCGCCGCCGCGCAGCGCGTCGGTGTACTCGCCGATCGCGGTCCGCACCTGTCCCTCCGGCGAATTGTCCCCACCGGTCATCAGCGCCACCACGGTCGCGATCAGCGCGAGCACCAACACCGCGGCCGCACCCACCGCCCACACCCACCGCTTCGACCGCTTCGGCCCGGGGGCATCCGGCCCACCGACCTGCGGCGCTTCGATCCGCTGCGGCGGCGCCACCTGCCGCTGCCGCTCCGCCACCTGCTCGGCGGGCCGAGTCGGCTGAATATCAGCGGGCGAGGGCGCCGACGCCGACTGTCGCGGCGGTCCGGCCGGCCCCGGCTGCGACGAAGGCAGAGTCTCGTCGAACCCGGGGCCGTGTGGTCCCTGTGGACCAGCCGGCCCTTGCGGCGCCCCTGGCCCGTGCGGCCCACCTTGCTGCCCCGCCTGCCGAGGTCCGACGGGGCCCCGCGGCGTATTCGGCGGCGGAGTCACCGCAGGCCGACCTCCCACCGGAGGCACCACCCGATCCGTGCCCCGCTGGACGGGAAACGCCGTGGTCGGCGCATCCGCCGGATTCACGACCCGCATCGCCACGGTCTGATCCTCGGACCCGGGAGCGCTGTCCCCAGTCGCCTTCTTCGCGAGCCCGGCCGCGCCCATGGCACCGGCTGCGCCTGGCGCACCGCCCCTACCGTCGCTCGGGTTGTCCGCGACATCGGTCGCGCCGTCCGAACGCTGCGCGGCTTCCGAAAGGTCAGGGCCGTGCGTTGCAGCCGAAGTGGCGCCACCGTGGGCGGCGTCGGCGACGGGCTCCGCAGAGAAGTCAGTGGCCGATTGGCCGGGGGGCCCGTCAGCGGTTGAAGACTGCGTGGTCGCGTTGCCACCTCGCACGCCCGTCGCGGCTTCGCTGTCGGGCCGGCTCCCGCTCGCGGTGCCCGAAACGTCGTCGGTATCCGCGCTGGCGGTTCCCTTCTCGGCTGCCGACGAGGGTGCTGCCGCTGCGCCGACCGCCGCACCCGTTGTGTCGAACTTCGGGGACTTCTCGGAGGACGGGCCCTCGGCCTGGTTCATGCCGACGGTCGGAACTTCCTCCGGTGCCGCCTTCGACTGACCGCTGGAGAACTTCACGGTGCTGTCCTCGGCTGAATCACCCTGTGCCGCACCGGGTTGCCGTCCGGGGATGGACATCGCCGTGGTCGGCGCGTCCGGGCCGGTGATATCGGGAGCCCCCCGGCCGTCCTGCGCGGATCGCTCGCCACCCGGCAGCCCCTTCGACAATCCCGCCAACGGGGAAGCCGCACCAGCGGACTCGGCCGCTGCCTCTTGTTCACCGGCGAACCGCTCGTTCGGGTGACGGGTGCCCGCGCTCGAAGCTCCTCCGCCCTGCTGCGCGCCGGGGTGACCAGCGCTCGGGGCCGAAGGCGCAGAAGTCTGCTGCCCGCCAAACGAATCGGCCGCTGACCCACCCGCCGGGGGTCCACCGGGAGTGCTGCCCGGACGGGCATTGCCCTGTTGCCCGGCGCGAGGATCAACGCCTTCCTGCGAGGGCTGGGGTTCTCCGGGGGTGGTACTCGGCCGGGCCGGTCCGGGTCCGTACCCGGGATCACCGTCCGGATGCGGTCCGCCGGTCCCCGAAGTCTGCTGTCCACCAGCGACATTGCCGCCCTGCGCGCCAGCGACATGGCCGCCTTGGCCCGCGACGGCACTGCCGCCCTGACCTGCTGCACCTGGCGAATTGCGTGGGCCGGGCCCGAAGCCGGGCCCACCGGTGGCGTGAGGGCCCTCAGGGGCAGGTCCACGACCCGGAAGTTGTTGTCCGCCAGGTTCTTGCGCAGCGCCAGGTGCGTTCACCGGACGTCCGGCGCGCTGAGGCCCGTAGCCGGGACCACCGGCAGGTCGTTGCCCACCCGCCATGCCCGGTCCGCCCGGTCCGCCCGGTCGCCCGGGCGGACCGGGAGTGCCCTGTCGGCCCGGCGCACCCGGTCCACCTGATGCATTCGGTCCGCCCGGCGCACCTGGTCTGCCTGGGTCGCCCGGTCGCCCGGAAGCACCCGGCGTACCAGGTGCACCCGGCCTGTTCGGCGCACCTGGCGCGCCCGGTCGACCGGGCGCAGAGCCAGGTTGCCCGCCGGGAACGGTGCCCGGTCGGCCGACGCCGCCCGGCCCGACGCGGGGAGGGCCGCCGCCCGGCGCGTTGCTCGGAAGTTGTTGTCCACCAGGCTCATACCCGGTGGGCTGCGCACCGCCTCGGCCGGGGGGCCGTTGTCCACCGCTCGCGGCCGCAGGCTGTCGGCCGGCCGCGCCGCCTTGGCCGGAGGGCTGATACCCCCCAGTCGCCGCGGACTGCGTGCCGGGCCCGCCCTGGCTCGAGATCCGTTGTCCACCAACTGATGCGGCACCGGGCGGCGCTCCGGGTCCGGCCTGGCTCGGGGGCCGAGGCGCGCCAGGCGCAGGCTGACCCCTCTGGCCACGGTCGTCATCGCCGCCCGACGCACCCGGGGACCTCACCGGCCCCTGCGGCGACCCGACGACTCCCGCACGCTGCTCGCCCTCCGGTGAAACCACGCTCGACGGTCGGGTCTCCTGATCGCCGGACACCGGTCCACCGGTCGAGGGTGTCTCGGGGCGGTCGCTCCGCCCCGGCAGCTCGTCACGCCGGATGACAACCGTGTCGCCCCCTGGCACGGTCGGATGACCCGGTTCGGTCACCGCCTCGGGCCTCGACTTCGGCGCGTCGGCAGGGGGCCCGGCCTCGCCGGTGTTCGACGAATCGGCGCCGCGCGGATCGGGGCGCTGCCCGGGCGCGCCGGGACTGGCAGGCTCGGCTGCCGGATTGTTCTCGTCGGTCGGGTCGGACACCTCTGTACCCCTCGCTCAGGCTCGAACGTTGCACTCTGCGGCCAGCCTAATGTGCCTCGCGCGGGGGAGTCCGCCGATCGCCGTGTGGCGGGCCGGGCGACGTCGTCGCACGGCTGGTGCACAATGAACCCATGACCTCCTTCGGTGACCTGCTCGGACCGCAGCCGGTCCTCCTTCCCGAACTGATCGACGCCGAAGACGCCATCGCGGCGGGCACCGACCCGGTCGAAGTCGCCGCGAAACATCCATCCGCGTCGGTGGCCTGGGCCCAGCTCGCCGAGGCCGCGCTCGACCGCGCCGCCGACGAGGTGAACCACGACACCGTCGCCGCCTACGCCTTCGCCCGCACCGGCTACCACCGCGGCCTCGATCTGCTGCGCCGCAACGGCTGGAAGGGTTTCGGTCCGGTCCCGTGGAGCCACGAACCGAACCAGGGTTTCCTGCGCAGCGTCGGCGCGCTGGCCAGGGCCGCCAAGACGATCGGCGAGACCGAGGAGTACGCCCGCTGCCTCGACCTGCTCGAGGACTGCGATCCGCGGGCCGCGACCGAACTCGGCCTGGATTGATCCAGCGGTCGGAACCGAGCCGTCGGTGAGCGATTCCCATCGCGTCGTCGCCGCGGCCTCACCGGTGGTCGCCGCGGCCAGGGTCGGCACCGCGGCGCGATTCAAAGCGTCCTCGGTGCGGCTTCGGCTCTCGGCGATTCCGATCCTCCAGTGCGCGCTCGGTGCCGCACTGGCGTGGTTCATCGCCCATGACATCGTCGGCCACCCCGACCCGTTCTTCGCCCCGACCGCCGCGGTGGTCTCGATCGGTGTGTCCTTCGGTGCGCGGATCAGGCGTTCGGTGGAGCTGGTGGTCGGCGTCGCTGTCGGCATCGGCATCGGCGACCTGTTCATCCTGCAGGTGGGTACGGGTGTCTGGCAGGTGGCGCTGGTCGTCGCCGGTGCGATGGCCTGCTCGGTCTTCCTCGACGGCGGCACCATCATCACGATGCAGGCCGCCGGTTCGGCGGTGCTCGTCTCCACCCTGAACCAGGAGGCCGGTGCGGGCCCGGCCCGCATGATCGACGCGCTGATCGGCGGACTCGTCGGCATCTTGATGGTCGCGGTGATCCCCCTGCACCCGGTGCGCCGGGCCCGCGAACACGCCGCCGACGTGCTCTCGGTGATGAACAAGTCCCTGATCGCCTGCGCGGACGGACTGCTCGAACAGGACTCGAACAAGGTGCGCGACGCCCTCTCGGCGGTGCGCGCCACCCAGAAACAGATCGACGCGCTGCGCTCGGCGCTGGAAGGCGGCCGTGAGATCAGCCGGATCTCCCCGCTGTACTGGAACTCGCGAAAACGCCTCGAACGCATCCATTCCGCGTCCGATCCACTGGACAACGCGGTCCGCAACACCCGGGTGCTGCTGCGCCGTTCACTCACCCTGGTCCGCGACGACGAGGTGCTCGATCCCCGCCTGATCGACCTGGTCAACCAGCTCGGCACCTCGGTCGAGGTGGTGCGCAAGATGATGCTGGCCGACCCCGGTGAACAGCCCGATCAGGCCGAGGCCACCCGTGGCCTGCGCAGCGTCGCCAAGAACGCCCGTCCCGAACTCGTCGCCGGAGCCGGGCTCTCGGCCCATGTGGTTTTCGCGCAGATCCGCTCGATTGTGGTGGATCTGATGGTGGTGTGCGGCATGCAGCGCATCTCGGCGATGGCCCTGCTGCCGCCCACCGTGCCCAATCCGTATGTGACGCCGCAGGAATGACCGCTCAGTCGCCGATCGGCGAGACCCTGGGCCGCCCGGACCGCAGCGAGAACCGCTTGCGGTTGAAGTCCCAGACCCGGTAGATGGGCCACTGCGCGGTGTGCATGAGCCAGGCACCGGTGATCACGGCCCGATGGAACGGCACCACCCGGTAGCCCTGATTGGCGATGGTCCGCAGACCGTGCACCTGGTACTGCCACCACACCGACGGCGGGGTCTTGCGGCGGCGGGCCGAGATCTGGGCCCGCAGCCGGGGCAGCTGGTCGATGCGCAGCTTCGCCTTGCTCAGGCACAGGGCCAGATCGAGGTCCTCGTGCAGATCGCGGCGGGTGGTGGTCGCCTCCTGCACCTGCTGCCAGGCGGATCGCCGGATGGCCATGTTCGCCCCGTGCACATTGCCCACGGGCTGGTCCTTGATCAGGCCGAGGCGTTCCTGCGCGCCGATCGCGGCGGCGAGGAAGACGCCGATCGGGGAATCGTGATAGGTGCTGATGCCGGTCACCGCCATGGTGCCCGGATTCGCGTCGAGGTGCTCACACACGGTCGCGCCCCAGTCGGGCGCGACGAGGGTGTCGGCGTCGATCCGGCCCAAGTAGTCGCCACGAGCCTTGTCGAAACCGAGGTTGCGCGCGTGTGCGACACCGGGGTTCGGCTCGTCGAGTAGTTCGATCTTCGGATGTAGGGCGGCCAGCTCGGCGACGATCTCCCGGGTGCCGTCGGTGCTGCCGTTGTCGACGACGACGATCTCGTCGATCGACTCCTGGCCGACCAGGCGCTCTAGACAGGCGGTGATCCCCGACGCCTCGTCGAGGGTGGGGACGATGACCGAGAGGACAGCAGATTCAGTATTGCCCATGCGCGTTTCCGTTCGTGGGTCGTGGCTGACCCGCAGGCTGTCAACGCCAGAAGCGAGTCAATTGGCCGCCGTAGGCAGCCCAAACATCAGGTACCCCGGACAGTTCGAACAATGCATACACCGCGTCGAAGAACACCTGATTAAGCGGGCTGAAAAAGATGACAGCGAAGAGAATCAACATGCCGTATGGCTTGATCTGCTCGAGCGCGCGCCGCGTCTCGTACCGCAGCGACGGCTCGATGATGCCGTAGCCGTCCAGGCCGGGAATCGGCAGGATGTTCAGCAGGAAAGCCGTGATCTGCAGGAACGCGAGGAAGCTGAGGCCAGTCCAGAACGCGGGATTCTCGGTCACCGAGCCGAACATCCGGATCACGATCAGCAGCACCACCGCGCACAGGGCGTTCGAGGCGGGGCCGACCGCGCTGACCAGCCGCTGCACCTTCGCGCTGAACCGGCTGGTGTTCACATACACCGCGCCACCGGGCAACCCGATCCCGCCGAGCGCGATGAACACCAGCGGCAGTCCGATCGAGAGCACCGGATGGCTGTACTTGAGCGGATTCAGCGTGAGATAGCCACGCACCTCCACCTCGTGATCACCCGCCCGCCACGCCACATAGGCGTGCGCGAACTCGTGTAGGCACAGGCTGATGATCCAGCCGAACACCACCAGGACGAACACCCCGACCTTGGCCTGCCACGACTGGATGTCGGCGTTCCAGGCCAGCGCCCCGCCGAGCACGGTGATCGTCACGATGAGCAGGAACACCGGGCTCGGTCGCACCGCGCCGTTGCCGGTCCGCCGGTCGGTGGGGAAGGAGTACGTCATCGCACCAGAAGCCAGGGTTGTTCGAAGCGGTAGAAGGTCGAGCGGGGCACGGTCCGTTCGGCGGTGATCCCGTCGCGGGTGACGATCCCGCCCGGCGTGCCGAGCTGTGCCGCGCGGCCCGAGACCCAGGTGCGCTTGCGCAGGCCCTTGCGGACGCGCGCGCGGACACCAGGCATGGTCATGGTCGGCGAGATGAGCATCGTGGTCACCGTGCCGGTGAACAACAGGGCGTCGTCGACGTAGGCCTCGCCCTCGAGCTTCGCGCCGTCGACGCCGGTGATGCTGGCCCGGCCGACCAGCACGGTGCCGGTGTCGTCACGGATCAGCGGGGTCTCGATGGCCCGGCCGTCGAGGGCGATCTTCGCCGCTGCATTGCCGGTGGCGGTCTGATACACCCGGGAGGCATAGGTGGTCTCGACCGGCACGAAACCCACCTCGACGTGCAGCCGTTCGGTGCGCATCAGATGGGTGAGTACGGCGGCCAGTGAGGCATCGGCGCCGAGCACGATCAGGCGCGGCAGGCTGTCGGCGGCGAGCACCGGGAGCAGTTCGTCGATCACCGCGACATCGGGCACCCGGCCGGTCTGCGTGGTCGGCACCGAGGCGAGCGCGATCGGGACCGGGATGTCACCACATCGGAGAACGTGGGTACTCAAACTGCGGTACACCCTCCTCGATCGGGCCGACGGTATGTCGCCCACAAGCACATGGCAAACCCCCTGCCGACCAGTAACCGTAACCGATCGTGGTGCGCGCGGTGGGCGGGGGTCGGCGCGCTCGGACGGGGCAGGTCGGCCGACCCCGATCGCGTGTAGCTAGACTGTGTCTCCGGCCACCGCCTCAGTGATTGGACGCGCCAGCGTCCTACGGCAGGTAGCTGCAGTACTGCATGTGCTGCCGTCGATCTGTAGGAGACTCCGAAATGCCGGCTATCGTCCTCATCGGCGCCCAGTGGGGCGACGAGGGTAAGGGCAAAGCTACCGACCTGCTGGGTGAGCGGTTGCAGTGGGTGGTCCGATACCAGGGCGGCAACAACGCCGGTCATACGGTGGTTCTTCCCAATGGTGACAAGTTCGCGCTGCACCTGATCCCGTCCGGCATCCTCACCCCCGGGGTGAAGAACGTCATCGGTAACGGTGTCGTGGTCGATCCCGGCGTGCTGCTCGACGAACTCGCGGGTCTGGAAGAGCGCGGTGTCGACACCTCCGGCCTGCTGCTCTCCGCCGACGCGCACCTGATCATGCCGTACCACGTGGCCATCGACAAGGTCACCGAACGCTTCCTGGGCAACCGCAAGATCGGCACCACCGGTCGTGGCATCGGCCCCTGCTACCAGGACAAGGTCGCCCGCGTCGGCGTCCGCGTGGCCGATGTGCTCGACGAGAAGATCCTCACCCAGAAGGTCGAGGCCGCCCTGGAGTTCAAGAACCAGGTGCTGGTGAAGATCTACAACCGCCGCGCGCTCGACCCGCAGCAGGTGGTCGACGAGGTGCTCGACCAGGCCGAGTCGTTCAAGCACCGCATCGCCGACACCCGCCTCGAGCTGAACCTGGCGCTCGAGCGCGGCGACGCCGTGCTGCTGGAAGGCTCGCAGGGCACCCTGCTCGATGTCGACCACGGCACCTATCCGTTCGTCACCTCCTCGAACCCGACCGCCGGCGGCGCTGCGGTGGGTTCGGGCATCGGGCCGAACCGGATCGACACGGTGCTCGGCATCCTCAAGTGCTACACCACCCGTGTCGGCTCGGGTCCGTTCCCGACCGAGCTGTTCGACAACTTCGGTGAGTTCCTGGCCAAGCAGGGTGGCGAGGTGGGTGTCACCACCGGGCGCGCGCGTCGCTGTGGCTGGTTCGACGCGGTGATCAGCCGGTACGCCACTCGTGTCAACGGGGTGACCGACTACTTCCTGACCAAGCTGGATGTGCTGTCCGGGCTGGATACCGTGCCGATCTGCGTCGCCTACGAGATCGATGGCGAGCGGGTCGAGCAGATGCCGACCACGCAGACCGGGTTCCATCACGCCAAGCCGATCTACGAGGAGATGCCCGGCTGGTGGGAGGACATCTCCCATGCCCGCACCTTCGAGGAACTGCCCGCCGCCGCACAGGCGTATGTGCTTCGGCTCGAAGAGCTCTCGGGTGCGCGGATCTCGTGCATCGGTGTCGGTCCCGGCCGTGACCAGACGATCGTCAGGCACGACGTGCTCGGCTAGTGTCGTTGTCGCGAACGGCCCCTTCCCCGTCGGGTAGGGGCCGTTCGCGTGCACGGGGCGCGCCCCGCCGATCGTCATCGAGGAGTTGCACCTCCCCGAGCCGGTCGAGCCGGTCGCCCCCATCGCTCCGCCCCCACGCACTCTGCGCGTCGGCGAGTTCACCACCCCGGTCCCGGACGATTTCCCGCCGAGGTCCTCGACCGCGTCAACGGCACCGGGGTACGGTCGGAACGGGTGTCGGACGGAGGTGACTGATGTCGGTGCGTGGCGGTTTCGCCTGCTCGGCGGTGTTCGCGGTCGCCGTGCTGGCTGGTTGCGCCGGTCCGGAGACACCGGCTCCGGCGCCCAGTGTCTCACCGGTGAGTTCGGTACTTCCACCTGCGCAGACCCTCGCGCCCACCCAGCAGCGCTACGAGCGCATTCGCGGCATGCTCTACACCGTCGGATGCGCGAGCAACAGCTGCGTGCAGACCTACTTCGCCTGTATGGACGGCTACCTCACCGGCGACCCGTGCCAGCTCTACCGTGACAACCCGCCACCGCCCTGACGCGGCCGACCCACGCCTCGACCTGAACCGTTGATCACCACGCTCTGGTGGCGGTCGCTTTCGGCCGATGCTCACCTGAGAGCGTGGTGATCAACGGTCCAAAGGCGCGGGCTACTTCGCGCGGGTGAGGAATTCGCCGACAGCGGGGGCGAGGATGGCGATCTTCGGGTCGTGGCTCACGCCGGGGAGTTCGGCGAACTCCGCGTCCTTCAGAATCTCGGCGGCTGCCTTGGCGCCCTTGGTGAGCATCGGCACGGTGCGATCGCCCGCGAGCACCAGCACCGGAACCTCGACACCACTCCAGTCGGCGGCCTTCAGTTTCTCGCCGCGCATGTACGGCCGCATCACCGCCCAGTCGTGCGCGGTCGAGTTCGATGTCTCCGTGAGCCGCTTCCAGAACGGGGTCACCCGCATCACCCCGACCATCATCAACGGCATGCCCATCGCCTTGGTCATGTAGTACCGCACCGTTTTGTCACGCTTGCCCTCGGCGATCATCGGGTGCAGCTTGTCGGCCAGATCCTTCGGCGGCACACGGTCTTTCGGGTCGACCACGAACGGCGGCTCGAACGCGACCACCTCGGTGATCCCCGGTACCGATTGCGCGGCCAGCAGGGCGAGCACGGCGCCCGAGGACCAGCCGAACAGCGCCGCCTTCCCGCCCGCGACCTCGACCAGCGCCGCGATGTCGGCGATCTCGTTGGCCGGGTCGTACACGCCGGGGGAGTCGGTGCTGTCGCCGCGCCCGCGGCGGTCGTAGTTCAGCACGGTGAGGTCGTAGTCGTCGGCCAGTGTTTGCGCGAGGTCGATCATCGACGGGAACTTGCGGTAACTGAACGCGCCGCCGATGAGGATGACCGTCCCGGCCGCGCCTTCGCCCACCCGGTCGTAGGCGATCGTGGTGCCGTCGGCCGACGTCACAGTCTGCATGAGGTGTTCCTCTCGATTTCGGGTCGTGTGACCTCCGCGCTCGACGGTACGCGACCGTCTCGCCCGCAGGTCCGCACGGGTTTCGCTGCCGGCGGACACACCTGCCGAGGAGTCGGCGCGCGGCCACCTACCCGTTCCGACGGCGGCGGCCGGGGAAACTCATCGGTACGTCATCGAGGGAATCCGATCAGAACAGCATCGGCTCACCGAAGCCCGGCGCGCGCTCGATCTCGAGCAGCCGGGCCTTGGTGCCGATGCCGCCGGGTGCCGAGAAGCCATGGAGTGCGTGATCGGCGGCGAGGACGCGGTGGCACGGGATGACGATCGGAATCGGGTTGCGGCCCAAAGCCTGCCCGACGGCCTGCGCCGAGCCGGGTGCGCCGAGGCGGGTGGCGATGTCGCCGTAGCCGAGGGTTCGGCCGGGGTCGATCTCGCGGGTCACCGCGTACACGGCGCGATGGAACTCCGGCACCCCGCGCAGGTCCAGTTCGATCCAGCGCAGCGCGTCCAGCGACCCGTCCAGATGGGCCCGGATACCCGCGATCGCCGCGACGATCGCCGGCCCCGGCTCGCTCTCGTCCACGGGTGCCCCGCCGAACGGCCGGGTGATCCGGGCGAGCGTTTGTTCCTCGCTGGCCTCGGGCAGTTGGAACCGCACGACGGTGTCGCCGTGCCAGGCGATCGCGCACAGGCCGATCGCGGTGTCGAACAGCGCCGCGACCACCGATTCGGTCCGAGTGGAATCAGTACCGGAACTCATGATCACAGTGTGCGCCGAGCCGGTGACACCTTCCGATCGCCCCTGGATCACGCGGCGAGTGGCCCGCACTTCTCCGTATCGACAGGTCCAGTTTCCGATAACTGGACCGAGTTGTCGGCGCCGACGGAATCCGGCTCGGTCTCGCGTGCCCGGATGGCCGCGAGATCGCGATGAAGCCGCTGATCATCGTAGGTGCCGAAGGCTCGATCGTGCGGCGAGGACGGGAACGGCCAGCACCGCGGCTCGCTCGCCTTCGGTGCGAAATGGTGGACCGCCAGCCCGAAGGCAAGGGCAACGGCGAGGGTTAGGAGTGTGGCCATGCCGCAAGAATCCTCCGACTGGCCTTGCATAGAAATAGCCACTCACGGAATACTGGATGTTATGGCGACAAGAGTGATCGGCGCGGCGGGTCTGGCTCGAGACCTCGGCCGGTGGCGTGACCCCGAGCCCGACGGCGATTCCCCCGAGCGCCGTCCGCACCGGCCCGCCTATCTGGCGCTGGCCGAGGCCATCCGGCTGCTGATCCACGACGGCCGCGCCCCGCTGGGCGTCGCCCTGCCTAGTGAGCGCGATCTGGCCGCCACGCTCGGCGTCAGCCGCACGACCATCACCTCCACGTATTCGCTACTGCGCGAACACGGCTATCTGATCAGTCGCCAGGGCTCGCGCAGCACGGTGGCGCTGCCGCCGACCATCCGCAACGACGGCAGCTTGCACGCCCGCGGCATCATGGCCCTGATCGCCCAGCCCGAGCTGCCGACCATCGACATGACCTACGCGGCGATGTCGGCCCCGCCCGAGCTGCACGATGCGTATTCGACTGCGCTGCACGGGCTCCCGCCCTTCCTCGGCACGCACGGCATGGACCCGGTCGGTGTCCTCGCGCTGCGCGAGGCGCTGGCTCGCCGCTACACCGCGCGCGGCCTGCCCACCGAACCCGAGCAGATCCTGGTGACTCTCGGCGCGCAGCACGGACTCCGGCTGCTGCTCAACGTGCTCACCTCGCCCGCCGCGCGTGTACTGATCGAGCACCCCAGCTACCCGAACGCCATCGAGGCGATCCGCGATGTCGGCGCCCGGCCCATCCCCGTTCCGCTGCGGCCCGAATTCCCGGATGCCGGCTGGGATCTCGAGGGTTTGCGCAGCACCGCACGGCAGACCGCGGCCACCTTGGCCTACCTGGTCCCCGACTTCAACAACCCCACCGGTCTGCTGCTCGACGAGGCGGGTCGCGCCGAACTGGCCGCCATCGCCCGCGACACCAGGATGACCATCGTCGTCGACGAGTCGATGGGGGAGCTGAATCTGTCCGACGCGCCGATGCCTCCGCCGGTCGCCGCGTTCGCGAAGGGTGCGGAGATCGTCACGATCGGCTCGGCGTCGAAGTCGTTCTGGGGTGGCCTGCGGGTGGGCTGGATCCGCACGAATCAGGCGCTGATCACCAAGCTCCTCGGCATCCGCGCCACCGTCGACCTCGGCACCCCCGTCATGGACCAGCTCGCCACGGTCCACCTGCTGGAGAACGCCGACCCCATCCTCGACCGCCGCCGCGCCCAGCTGCGCGCCCAGCGCGCCACCCTCCTCGACGCCGTCGCCGAGGACCTCCCCGGCTGGCACATCGCCCCTGGCGCCGGCGGCATGTCCGTCTGGGCCCAGCTTCCCAGTCCGGTGTCGACCGCCCTGGCCGCCACCGCCCCCAACCACGGCGTCCTCCTCGCCGCCGGACCACGATTCGGCGTCCAGGGCGCCTTCGAACGCTTCGTCCGACTCCCCTTCACCCACCCCGAACCCGAGCTCCGGCTGGCCGTGAAATCCATCGCCGCAGCCTACGAAGCCCTCACCCCCCGAGCCGCCGAACCCCTCCAACCGCTCACCTGCTACTGATCATCACTCAGCGCATCACATCGGGTTCGGCGCGAAACCGTGGCTGATCGTCTCCAACAACCGCCGCAACCGCCACCTCGCCGACGTCTTGGGCACCCTGCTCGGAACAAGTCACGCCCGCAACGATTCTGGCGGTGAACACGGCGCTGAGGCTCGTGCTCGCCATCCCGTGATCCCGGTGTTCAGCCGAATCCGCAGGGTCGATGGTCGGCCGAGGCAGGGGTGTTCGGTTCGGGCCGGACGGTCTCGTAGCCGACACCGAACATGAACAGTGTCGATACCAGGAACCCCACTGTGGTCAGCGGCACCGCGATGACACTGCGCGCCGAGGGGAACCGGAGCAGCAGGACCAGCAGGCACACCAGGGCGATGCTGGTCGCCAACAGGAGGCCGGTCGCCAGGCCGTTGAGCGCGGTGACGACCACCGGGACCGGAACCTCGCGCCGACAACGGGATTCGAGTAGCTGGGTCTGGCGGGAGCCGAGCAGGCCGGGAAATCAGTCAGCCCAGACCGTTTCGATCGGTGTCGCCACGGTGGGCGGCGGGGTCGGGATGCCGCCGGGGGTGCGCGAGAAGCGGGGGGCGGGCGCGTGCTGGACGACGCCGTCGATCTCGATCAGGCCGGTGCGGGCCGCGATGTGCGGGTTCTCGGTGGCCTCGGTGAAGGTCAGCACCGGGGTGGTGCAGGCGTCGGTGCCGTCGAAGATCGCGGCCCATTCGTCGCGGGTCCTGGTCTTGAACTTGTCGGCGAACAGCTTGCGCAGCTGCTCCTGACCGTTCGGGTCGATCTGCATCGGCAGACCTTCCGGATCGATCTCGAGACCGGCGAGGAGCTCGGCGTAGAACTGCGGCTCGATCGCACCGACGGCCATGTACTTGCCGTCGGCGGTCTCGTAGGTGTCGTAGAAGGCCATGCCGGTGTCGAGCAGGTTGGTGCCGCGCTCGTCGGACCACAGGCCCACCCCGCGCATGCCCCAGATCATGTGCGAAAGGGCAAGTGCCCCATCGATCATCGCCGCGTCGATCACCTGGCCCTTGCCCGAGCTCTGCCGCTCCACCAGCGCGGCGAGCACGCCGAACACCAGGAACATCGAGCCGCCACCGAAGTCGCCGACCATGTTCAGCGGCGGTACCGGCCGCTCACCCTTACGGCCGATGGCGTTGAGCACACCGGTCAGCGAGATGTAGTTGATGTCGTGGCCGGCCCGATCGGCCAGGGGGCCGTCCTGGCCCCAGCCGGTCATCCGGCCGTAGACCAGGCGCGGGTTGCGGGCCAGCGCCTCGTCGGGGCCAAGGCCCATGCGCTCGGTGACGCCGGGGCGGAAGCCCTCGAGCAGCACATCGGCCTTCTCGACCAGATCGAGGATCTTGGCGACGTCGGCGGGGTCCTTCAGGTTCGCCTCGACGATGGTCCGCCCGCGCCACTGCGGGCGCTCCATGAAGCCGGGCAGCTGGTTGGGGCGTTGCACGCGCACCACGTCGGCGCCGAGGTCGGCCAGCAGTAGTGCGGCGTGCGGACCCGGCCCGATCCCGGCCAGCTCGATGACCTTGATGCCCGCGAGGGGCCCCTGCTTGGCGGTGGACTCGGTGCTCACGCCTGACCTCAGTTCGTCGTCGAACAGTATTGACGCTTCGACAATAGCGTTGGGATGGCGGCTCGGGTAGGCCATGGGCCAGAATTCGAGGCGCGCGACTCGGCGCGGATACGGGAGGACCCGGTAGTGAGCGTGTGGGGTGAGGTCGTTGTCGGCCTCGTCATTCTGGTCGGCATCGCCGGCATCATCGTGCCGATCCTGCCGGGGGTGATCCTCATCTTCGCGGCGATCGCGGTGTGGGCGTTCATGACCGGCGGCGCGACGGCCTGGACGGTGTTCGCCATCGCGACGGTCGCCTTGGTCATCTCTGGCGTCGTGAAGTACACCTGGCCGGGCCGGCGGATGCGCGAGGCGGGAGTGTCGAACAAGGCGCTGCTGATCGGCGCGATCCTCGGCGTGATCGGTTTCTTCGTCATCCCGATCGTCGGCCTGTTCATCGGCTTCGTACTCGGGGTGTACCTGGCCGAGCTGTACCGCCTGAAGACCAATGAGCTGGCCTGGCCCGCGACCGTGCACGCGCTCAAGGGTGTGGGTCTGTCGATGCTGGTCGAACTGTTCGGTGCCCTGATCGCCTCGGGCGTCTGGCTCACCGGAGCCATCCTGGCCTAGCGCTCGATGACCGGCAGTGGGCGCGTCGTCGCGTCCGCGCCGGGCAGTTCGTCGCGGGGGATCGGCACGGTCGGGTTGTCGGTGCGCGGCATCGGTATCGTCGGCGCCGGGTCGGCCACCGCGCGCTCCACGGCGGGCAGCCGGTAGAACTCGCGGGCGTTGTCCTCGAGCACGGCGTGCAGATCGGCGCCGACGACATCGCAGATCAGGTCGATGTCGGCATCGTCGAACGGTCTGCCCGCGCGGGTGCCGGGCAGATCGGACCCGAACATCAGCGCACCGGGGTTCACGGTGTGGATCCGGCGCAGCGTGTCGGCCACATCCATCATCTCGACCCGGCCGAACCCGGTCGCCTTCACCCTGGCCCCGCGATCCACCAGATCCAGCAGATACGGCAGCCCCTCAGCGGACATCCCGAGGTGGTCGATGGACAGGGCGGGCAGCTTGGAGATCACCGGCTGCAGCGAGGCCAGCATCTGACCGTCGATGTAGAGCTCGACATGCCAGCCGACCAGTTCGTGTGCGCGCAGCGCCTGCAACGTCATCTCGGTGATGTCGGCGGCGGCGCGCTTGAGGTTGAAGCGCAGCGCGCGCACCCCCGCCCGGTCCAGCTCGAGGATGTCGTCGTCGGTGGCGTCCAGGTGTAGCCGGGTGACGCCGACCCAGTCGGGACCGAGCGCGGCCAGCGCGGCCGTCAGGTACGTCTGATCAGTACCTTGGAAAGACGCGCTGACCACAGCACCACCGCGAATATCGAAGCGCTCCATGCGCTTTCGGTAATCCGCGATGACATAGGGGTCGGGTAGGTAGCCTTCGTTCTCGATCAGCGGGTACCGCGGATCGATGATGTGGACGTGGGCATCGAACAGCGCTCGTGGAGCGCTGGCGCGCTCGAGTTCGCGCCCCTGCGGGTCCCGACGATCAGGCACCGTGGCTTGCTCCTTCGTCGCCTACGCCACGGCGCCTGATCGTCGGGACGGGCGCGAACCGCCGCTGCGCGGCGGACCCTCCTCGAGGTCGGGTCGTACGGGGCTGGTGGTGCGGTTGGTGGCGGACTCGAGTATAGGTTTGTGGCGCGGTACCGGCACACCGAGGTTTGCCGGTACCGCGCATCGTGGAGCGGCGGATCAGGCCTTGTTGGGCTCGGACGCGCGGAGCATGTCCTCGCGTTCGACGACCTTGACCCGTTCACGCCCCTCGGGCTCACCCAACGCCCGCTCGTGAGCATCGAGGCGATACCAGCCCGCCCACGTGGTGAACGGAATACCCTTGCCCTCGAGGAACTCGGTCACCGCATCGAGCTCGGGCTTGGGCGCGGGAGCGAAGTCCTTGGCGTCATCGAGCAGGCAGGCGATGGTCTCGTTGGCATCACCCTTGGTATGGCCGATCAAACCGACCGGACCACGCTTGATCCAACCCGTGACATAGGTCGCGGGCATGAAACGCGCCGAACCCTGCGCGGTGTCATCACCGATCACCCGACCGGCCTCGTTGGGCACCGTGCCGGCCTGATCATCGAAGGGCAACTGGTTGACGTTCTGCGACAGGTAACCCACCGCCCGGTAGATCGCCTGCACATCCCACTGCCGGAACTCACCGGTGCCCTTGACATTGCCGGTCCCGTCGAGCTGGGTGCGTTCGGTCTTGAGCCCGACGACCTTGCCGTCGGAGCCGAGGATCTCGGCGGGGGACTCGAAGAAATGCAGGAACAGTTTGTGCGGGCGATCACCCTGATCACGGATCGCCCACTGCTCGAGGGTGTTGGCGACCATGTCGACCTGCTTGGAGTTACGGCGGGCGGCCTCAGAGCCCTCGTCGTAGTCGATGTCCTCGGGATCGACGATGACCTCGATGGTCGGGGAATGGTCGAGTTCGCGCAGTTCCAGGGGGGTGAACTTGGCCTGGGCGGGGCCGCGACGGCCGAAGACGTGGACCTCGACGGCCTTGTTGGCCTTGAGCCCGTGGTAAACGTTGGGCGGGATCTCGGTCGCCAGTAGCTCGTCACCGGTCTTGGCCAGGACCCGGGCCACGTCCAAGGCCACGTTGCCCACACCCAGGACCGCGACCTTTTCCGCGTCCAGCGGCCACGCGCGGGGCACGTCGGGGTGTCCGTCGTACCAGGACACGAAGTCCGCGGCACCGTAGGAGCCGTCGAGGTCGATACCCGGGATCGCCAAGGCGCGGTCGGCGTTGGCGCCGGTGGAGAAGATCACCGCGTCGTAGAACTGACGCAGGTCATCGAGGGTGATGTCGGTGCCGTAGTCGATGTTGCCGAGCAGGCGGACCTGGTCTTTGTCGAGGACCTTGTGCAGGGCGGTGATGATGCCCTTGATCCGCGGGTGGTCGGGGGCGACGCCGTAGCGGATCAGCCCGAACGGTGCGGGCATGCGTTCGTAGAGGTCGATCGAGACCTCGGCGTCGGACTTCATCAATGCGTCGGCGGCGTAGATACCGGCCGGGCCCGCGCCCACGATCGCGATGCGAAGCGGGCGGGTCGTCGCGGTGTTCGCGTCAGGCCCGGAGGCGGCAGCCTGCGTACCCACGGAGGGATCGCGAACATCGCCAGTGGACTGAGCACTTTGTTCGGTCATTTCTACGCGCACCCTTTGGTCGAGAACTGTTGACGGCGTCAATTCAGCCTAGGCTAACTTGACTATCCGGCTGCTGGCAGCTGCCATCGACGTCGGCAGCAGGCCGCACGACGGCGATTCTATCTGCGGCGTTGTGGCCACCCGGCGTGCGGTGTGGTTGTCCGGGCCGGGTCTGTCAGGATTACAGCATGAACGATGAGCAAACAGGCTCGGATGACCAGCCCATCGTGGTGGATCAGACCGACAAGCGTTCCATCGTCCCGTTCGTCGCGGCCGCGGTGGTGGCGATCGTGGTGCTCATCGGCATCGTGCTCGGTGGGCTGCTCTCACCCGCTGAGAAAAATGTCACAGAGGCCGATCGTCTCGCGGCTGCCGTCACCAACTATATAGACGCGCGTTCGCGCAGCGAGCTGCGTCCGCCGCCGGGTGTCGCGTGCCCCGGCTTCGACGAGGAGGAATCCGGCCTCACCCAGCGGCTCGGCGGCCCGGAATCGGCTGTGTCGATCGACAAGAAGGGTTTCGCGAACCCGACCGTCAACGGCGACAGGGCCAAGGTCGACGCGACCGTCCAGGTCGACGGCAACGACTCGATGAGCACCTGGACGCTGACTCGCGTCGATGGCGACTGGCTGGTCTGCACGCACTGAACTGTTTGACACGGTGACCTGTGGCGAGGCAATCTCGGATCGCAAGGTCATGAGTGCCAGCGTCAAGCCCCGGCTCGCTGGTCGGCAACCCTCCTCCGCGGCGGGGTGCTCCGGGTGACGACCTGGCCGTGTGCCGGATTCCCGCCACGGCAAGAGCGGATTCAGTAGGAGGCGACATGACTTACGCTGGCGACATCACCCCCGAGCAGGCGTGGGAGATCCTGAGCGAGCATCCCGACGCGGTACTCGTGGACGTGCGCACCGAGGGTGAGTGGGCCCAGATCGGCATCCCCGACACCAGTTCCATCGAACGCCCGGCGCATTTCATCGAGTGGGTCGACGGCACCGGCACCCGCAATCCGAAGTTCGGCGCACAACTCGAACAGGCCCTGGGTGAGCGCCCCGCGGACGCGCCCGTGGTGTTCCTGTGTCGTTCGGGTCAGCGCTCCGCGCACGCGGCGAACCTGGCGACCGCGGCGGGCATCGCCCCGTCCTACAACGTGCTCGACGGTTTCGAAGGCGGTCCCGACGTGTTCGGACAGCGTGGGAGCGCCGGCTGGCGCGCCGTCGGCCTGCCGTGGCGTCAGGCATAGGGAGAACAGCATGATCACCGGTGGTTCGTTCGACAAGCCACTGCCCGAGGGCGTCGGCCCCGCCACTCTCGGCGTCCGTGGCGGCCTGCGCCGCTCGGGTTTCGAGGAGACCTCCGAGGCGCTGTACCTGACCTCCGGATTCGTCTACGAGAGCGCCGAGGCCGCCGAGGCCGCGTTCACCGGCGAGGTCGAGCACTTCGTCTACTCCCGCTACGGCAATCCGACCGTGTCGATGTTCGAGGAGCGCATCCGGCTGCTCGACGGCGCCGAAGCGGCCTTCGCGACCGCCTCGGGCATGTCCGCGGTGTTCACCGCGCTCGGCGCGCTGCTGAAGGCGGGCGACCGGCTCGTCGCCGCGCGCAGCCTGTTCGGTTCCTGCTTCGTGGTGTGCAACGAGATCCTGCCGCGCTGGGGCATCGAGACGGTCTTCGTCGACGGTGACGACCTCGAGCAGTGGGAGCAGGCGCTCTCGGTGCCCACCCAGGCCGTCTTCTTCGAGACCCCCGCGAATCCGATGCAGACCCTGGTCGACGTGCGTAGAGTCACCGAGCTCGCGCATGCCGCGGGCGCGAAAGTGGTGCTGGACAACGTCTTCGCCACCCCCTTGCTGCAGCGCGGCTTCGAACTCGGCGCCGACGTGGTCGTCTACTCCGGCACCAAGCACATCGACGGGCAGGGCCGCGTTCTCGGCGGCGCCATCCTCGGTTCCAAGGACTACATCGACGGCCCCGTCAAAACCCTGATGCGCCACACCGGTCCCGCCCTGAGTCCCTTCAACGCCTGGACCCTGCTCAAGGGCCTGGAAACCATGCCGCTGCGGGTGCGCCAGTCCACCGATTCCGCACTGAAGGTCGCCGAGTTCCTGGCGACCAACAAGTCGGTGAACTGGGTGAAATACCCCTTCCTGGAATCACATCCGCAGCATGCCCTGGCCATCGAGCAGATGTCGGGCGGCGGCACCGTCGTCACCTTCGAACTCGCGGGCGCTGACGGCAAGAAGCGCGCCTTCGAGGTGCTGAACCGGCTGCGCATCATCGACATCTCCAACAACCTCGGTGACGCGAAGACCCTCATCACCCACCCCGCCACCACCACCCACCGGGCGATGGGTCCGGACGGCCGCGCCTCGATCGGCCTGAGCGACGGCGTGGTTCGCATCTCCGTCGGCCTCGAGGACCTCGAAGACCTCCTCGGCGATCTCGACCACGCACTGAGTTAGCGCCAGGGGCGGTTGCCTGACCCGGCAACCGCCCCTGACCTGTCTTCGCTTACAGCACAGCGTCTTTCGTTTCGGCCAGAGCCCACGTGCAGATCAGGCTGACGACGCCGAGGACCGCGAGCATCACACCGATCGCGATGCTGCCGTATGCCGCGGCGAGCGGTGTGGCGATCAGCGGCGGAATCGCGCCACCCAGCACCCCGGCCAGGTTGTAGCCCAGACCGGCGCCCGTGTAGCGGTACCGGGTGTGGAACAGCTCGGGAAGCAGTGCGCCGCAAGGGCCGTAGGCGATGCCGAAGATGGCGAGCGTGATCGCCACCCCGATCGCGAAGGCCACGGGCGAGCCGGTGTCGATCAGCGGGAACAGCGCGAGCGACCAGACGATGGCCGCGGCACACGACGTCATGATCACCACGCGCCGCCCGATCCGGTCGGAGTAGAGGGCTGATACGACCGTCGTCGCCCCGAAGACCACGGCGGAACCGACGCCGACCAGCAGGACGAAGGGCCGGTCGTGTCCGAGTGTCTTGGTTCCGTAACTGGTGAGGTACGCGGTACCCATGTAGAACATCGCGAACAGCATCGCGATCGAACCCGCCGCGAGCAGGATCTCCTTGCGCTGTTCCTGCCAGGCGTCCAGGAACGGCAACCGCTTCGGTGACGTCGACTCGTCGGTCTGCTCCTGCTTCTGCTGTGCGCGGAACACCGGAGTCTCCTCGATGGCGAGGCGCATGTAGAGGCCGATCGCGACGAGCACGATCGAGAAGATGAACGGAATTCGCCACCCGTAGTCGAGGAACGCGCTGTCGGTGTCGCCGAGGACGGCGCCGGTGATCAAGAAGGTCCCGCACGACAACAAGAAGGCGATCGCGGGCCCGATCTGTGGGAAGAGCGCGTATTTCCCGCGTTGGCCCGGTGGTGCGTACTCGGCGGTGAGCAGCGTGGCGCCCGCCCACTCGCCGCCGACGGCGAAGCCCTGGCAGAACCGCAGCAGCACAAGGAGTATCGGCGCCGCGACACCGATCGTGCTCGCGCCGGGCAGCAGTCCGATGAGCAAGGTGGACAAGCCCATCAGCAGCAACGTCGAGATGAGCGTCTTCTTCCGCCCGATCCGATCGCCGAAATGACCGAACAGCATCGAACCGGCAGGCCGAGCGATGAAGGCGACGGCGAAGGTCGCGAACGACGCGACCGTCCCGGCAGTCGCTCCCAGCGCCGGGAAGAACACGGTGGGAAACACCAGCGCGGCCGCGGTGCCGTAGATGAAGAAGTCGTAGAACTCGATGGTCGTGCCGATACAACTGGCAATCGCGACTTTGCGTACGCTGGTCGGCTTCTCGGCCGCTCGCTCCGGCGGCGGCCCAGCCTTACTCGTGAGAGTCACCGTTTTCCTCCAAGCTCGTAGCGGCACTCGAACTGTCCGCCAGGATGTTGGAAGGGTAGTGATCGGCATCACACGCCGGGCACCCCCGGAAAGGGGTGGTTCACCCCCCAGCAGTCATGGGCTGCGGGTGGGGTGAGCGGAGAATTACACTGCGGGCATGAGTTCTGGGGGAGTGCCGCGACCGGCCACGTACTACTACCCGTCGGTGCTGTACCTGGTGGGGATGATCGCGGGAGCGGCCGCTCTCGTCGCGGGCGGCATCTGGGTTGTGCTGTCCGGTGACGCTCCGCTGTTTCCGCTCGTCGCGAGTGTGCTGGGCGTTCCGTTCTTCACCTGCGCCGGCGTATTCCTGGCAGCCCGCCTGATCCTGCGCAAGCCGGAACTGGTGTTGACCGACGACGGTCTGGTCCACCGGCAATACGGCCGGATCGGATGGGATGAGGTCACGCACGCGCGCATTCAGACCGTGCGCACGTCAGCGTTCTCCCACGCCCGCTTCCTCCAGCTCGGCTTGCATGATCCGGATGCGTTCTACGCCCGAAGTTCCCGATGGCTGCGGTTGATGGCCAAGGCCAACCGGAGGCTCGGGTACGGCCAGGCGAACTTGGCGGGGTCCACGCTGGGCGCACCGCTCGAGCAGGTACTGAACGCGATGCGGACCTACCGGCCGGGCCTGGTCATCCTCGAATAGCCGAGCACGGCCGGTAGGGCGTGCTCAGACCTTGTCGACCTCACCGTTCGACAGCGCCTTCTGCAGGGAGTTGAAGACGGTCAACCCCTGGCCGACCATTCCGTTGACGAGTTCGCCGACGCCGTCCGGTCCGTTGAGGACGGTGAGGTTGGCGTTCGCCAGGCCGGTGGAGGCCTGCTTGACGATTTCGGGGAGCTGTTCGATCAGGAGCTGGTCGAGGGCGATGCGGTTGTTGGAGGCGGCGGCATCGGCCTGGATGCGGGTGCGGGCGGCTTCGGCCTCGGCGAGAATGCGGACGCGCTCCGCTTCGGCCTGCGCGGGTTTCACCACTTCGGCCTGGAGTTCCTGTTCGCGCAGGTCGGCGTTCTTGCGGGCCTGCTCGGCCTGCGCGGTGAGGACTTCCTGACGGGCGATGGCGTCGGCGAGCGGACCGGCCTGTGCCGCTTCGGCATTGGCCTTGTCGATGTCGCGCTGGTACTGCGCCTGCAGCAGGGAGGTCTCCCGCTCGTACTCGGCTTGCCGACGCAGTGACTCCTGCTCGGCTTCGGCGGAACGCTGGGCCGCCTGGGCCTGGGCGATCTGCGCGTCGCGTTGTACGGCCGCATTGTGCGGTGCGGCAAGGGCATTGATGTAGCCGAGGTTGCCGTCGTCGATGGACTGGATCTGGAAGGAGTCGACCCACAGGCCGATATTGCCCATCTCCACCTTCGAGGCCACCAGCACCTCGTCGGCCAGCTTCTGCCGCTCGCGGATGATCTCCTCGACCGTCATCGAGCCGACGATCGAGCGCAGGTGGCCGGAGAAGATCCGGCCCGTCAGGACCGACATCTCACGTTCCTGCTCGGACAGGAACCGTTGTGCCGCATTGACGATCGATTGGGTGTCGTTGGCGACCTTGAACGCGATCACCGCGCGCACGTCGAGCTGGATCGCCTGCTTGGTGACGCAACGTTCCTGGATCTCGGACTCGAACATGGCCAGCGACAGGTAGCTGACCTTGCGGAAGAACGGAATCACCCAGGTGCCGCGACCGATGATCACCTTGAACGGCGTGTTGTCCTTGCTCTTGGCGCCGCTGACCAGCATCGCCTCGTCGGGATCCGGCACGTGATAGCCCAGCATGTGAGCCCCTCCCTCGTCTTCAGTTCTCTTGCGGTGGTTACGGTGTGAGCGGAATCCAGACGACGACATCGACGATCCGGCCCGGGTTGACCGCCACGATCAGCACGGTGGTCCCGGCCGCGATCGGCTCGTCGGCACGCGCGATGTAGAGTTCCGTGCCCCCGCGAATCGCGACGAGCACCTCGCCCAGCGCACCCGCGGCCCGGATCGGCGAGGTGATGGTGCCCGTCAGGCCGTGCACCGGATCGGTCATCGCGGCGGAACCTCCTTGTGTCGCACACCGAATGGACTCAGCGTACGGATGTCGGGATGCGGCCGGGTAGCAAAAACTTTATTGACAGCATGTTGTCAACTATGACAGCATGTTGTCATGATGAAGAAGACAGTCCACGTAGCCGTCTACGACACGCTCGCCGATTGGGAGGTGGGCGCGGCCACCGCGCACATCGCCAACCCCGACTTCCAGCGCGAACCCGGCCGCTTCGAGGTGCGACACGTGGGCCTGAGCGCCGAGCCGATCACCACGATCGGCCGCATGAAGGTGACGCCCGATCTGGCCCTGTCCGAGATCGACCCGGCGGATTCCGCGATGCTCATCCTGCCCGGCGCCGACCTGTGGGAAGGCGACGATCTGATTCCCTTCGCGCACAAGGCGAGGCAGTTCGTCGAGGCCGGTGTGCCGGTCGCCGCGATCTGCGGCGCCACCTTCGGACTCGCCAGGGAAGGGCTGCTCGACGACCGTGCGCACACCAGCAACGCGGCGGAATTCCTGGTCTACAGCGGATATTCGGGCGCGGAGCACTACGTGGAGGCCCCTGCCGTCACCGATCGCGACGTGATCACCGCGGATTCCATGTCCCCCTTCGAATTCGCCCGAGAGATCTTCGCTCGCCTCGATCTCTACGAGCCGCACGTCCTGGGGGCCTGGTACCAACTGTTCGCCCTGAAGGACCCGGCCGGATACGCCGCCCTCGCCGAATACGCAGGGAGCCAAGGGGCTTGAACGAAGAACAGGACCTGCTCGACGCCGCCGCCCTCACCGTCTTCCGGCTCAACGGCCAGTTTCTCACCATCGGTGACGGCCTGTCCTCGCCCGTCGGCATCTCGGTCGCCTGGTGGCAGGTGATAGCCGCCATCCAGGAGCAACCGCAACCGGTCGCCGGGATCGCCCGCGCGATGGGTATCACCCGGCAGAGCGTTCAGCGGATCGCCGATCTCCTGGTCGACAAGGGCCTGTGCGAATACCGCCCCAACCCCGCGCACAAACGGGCCAAACTGGTCGCGATGACCGCGGACGGCGACGCCGCCATCCGCCGCATCAACCCCCAGCACGCCGCCATGGCCCGTCGCCTCGCCGATACCCTCGGCCCCACCGAATTCGCCGCCACCGTAGCAACGCTGACCCGCTTGTCCGCAGCCCTGGAAGCCCTCATCGCCGAGGACGAGCTGCAGGCCAGGCGAGCCGAGGAGGCTGTCGGTCAACCCGTGACGACGAGGAACGTCCAGTAACCGAGTATCAATGCCGTGAGAACTACGGGGATGGCCGCGACGCTCGGGGCAGTGGCCCCTCGAACGAGGTCGCGCAGCGGGTGGGTGGAGTCGGTGACCATATCGAACGGGAGTAGCCCGGAGTCCGATGGTGTATGCAGCTGTTGCGCCACCGAGGCGAACAGGCGCCGGTAGCGGCGTTCCAGGTTCAGGTAGTACCCGTCGAGGCCCCAGAAGATCCACGTCGGCGCCAGGGCCAGCAGGATCAACTCCGATCGGTGCTGGGACTGAGCGCTGAGCAGTGCGAAGATCACTGAAACGAGGGTCACCGACCACCCGCGCACGGTGAAGGACTGCTGACTCAGTCGCGCGATGATCGATTGCAGCATCTCGAGATGCTTGATTCGGTAGTCAGTATTCATTCTGGTCGATCACTTTCTTGCACAGGGATATTCAGTCGAGCGCCAGCGCCGCATCCGTGGGGGTCTCCAATGCCGCGGCCAGGATTCGGCGGTACACTCGCGGAAACCGAAGGGTTGCTGACGGCGGCGCTCTCGGTATGGCCGGGCGGCGCGGTCCGAGCTGATGGTGTTGTCGTGCAGGGAGTTCAGCGGCCGGAGACGGCGGTTCTGGGGAAGATCATGACACGAGCTGAATTCGGTGGCGAGCTGCGTCGACGGCGGCTCCGGCAGGGGTTGACCCTCGGCCAGTTGGCCGCGCTCGTGCATTACAGCCGGAGCCATCTGAGCAAGATCGAGAACGGGCACAAGACTCCCTCCGTGCAACTGTCGCGCAAGTGCGATGCGGTCCTGTCCGCTGGGGGTGAGCTGCACGCGCTGGCTGCGGAGTTTTCCCGGCCGGAGCGCGATTCCGGTCCCGGCCTCCTTGCTCGCGAGAACGTGTACCTGCAATGGAATCTCCACCTGCGGTCCGACGGCTCCGGGGCATTCGAGGTCGGCGAAGTCGGCACGCCCACGGTGACCGAACTGCCGCGGTCCGCCGCGCCGTCCGCGGATACCCTGCCCGGGCTGGCCGCGTTGTTCGAGGAGACGAAACGACTCGGCCGCACTAGCAGCCCCAGCTTGGTGCTGCCGATGGCGATCACCCAGGCGCACGTCGCGATCTCCGCCGCTGGGCAGAGTGCGGGCCGAGATCAGCGTCACTTGCTGCGGCACGCCGCCCGCACCGCCGAGTTCGCTGGATGGATGGCGCAGGAGGGCGGTGACGACCGAGGATCGCTGTGGTGGACCGATCATGCGGTCGCGCTGTCATCGGCTGCGGGCGACGATGACATGACCAGCTACGCACTTGTCCGCCGAGCGGTGGTAAGTCTTTACCGCGGCGACTCCTCCGCGACGACCGGACCCACCGAGAAAGTACTGAACGACGGCACCATCCATCCCCGTATCCGCTGGCTGGCCGCACTCGGCGCCGCGCAGGGGTACGCGATCGGCCTGGACCACACCGGTGCGATGCGCGCCCTGGAGACGGCCGCCGGCCTGTATGAACAGGCGTATCGCCTCGAAGGAGGGGCGCACCTCGGTCCCTCGGCTCTGCATGGTCGCCCACTCCTCATCGAGGCATGGTGCCAGTACGACCTTGGCAACCTCGCCGCGGCTGCCGCGCTCTTCGAGCGGGCGATGTCGCGGCCGCTGCCGTCGAACCGCGATCATGCGCGATTCGGCACCCGTCGCGCGCTTGTCCATGCCGCGCTGGGCGATCCGGATCGGGCAAGCGAGCTCATCGGGCCGCTGCTCGATGTCGTGTGCTCGGTCGATTCGGCGACTATCCGCACCGATCTGCGCGACTTTGCGCGCACGATCACTCGTTTCCGTGGACACCGCGGGTCGCATGACATCCAGTCTGCCCTGATGGCGGCATTGACGAAGCGCTGAGCAGTGTGTTGTCCGTTGTCGGCCGACCCGGCAACGGACAACTGGTTCCGAGCGACCACCGACTGCCGGATGCTGAAAGCGGGCTTCGGCGGTAAGCGACCCTGGATCCGCAACACCCCAGAAATCCGCCGATTCTGTCTCCGGATTCAGTGCGCAGAAGTGCAAATAGTTTCGTTCGGCATGCGAATCAATATACGGACCAGTAGGGATGCAATTGAATGGATGGTGGTGAAGTCGGTACTCATGTTCGGTCGGCAAAATTCTGGCAACGGGTGCAGAATGGGCCGGGAGCGGACCAACTTCGGGAGAGGGTATCGAACTGGTCGCCTGTTTAGTTTCGATCGGCGGATCGAGGCTCGGTCGTGTGCGGAATTATTTCCGTACGGAAATATGCCATCCCGAGGAGTTGCCCGTTAGATGAAAATATTCCTGAACTATCGGACCATTGACAGCGTATATGCCGTAGGTCAGATCTCGAAACAGATGGCCCGCCATTTCGGGCGGGTGCATGTCTTTCGTGATCAGGACTCGCTGGCGCTGGGTGCGCTGTACGCCCGCCGCATCCGCGCCGCGCTCGACGAGAGCGACGTTGTGGTGTCGGTGATCGGCCGACATTGGCTCGATGCCCGTGACAAACGAGGGGTACGGTGCATCGACAACGAGCGTGACTGGGTGCGCATGGAACTGCGTATCGCGTTCGACCGCGGCATTCCGGTCGTCCCGGTGCTCCTGGACGACACGCTGCTACCAGTTCCGGACAGCCTTCCGGATGACATCCGAGGCCTGGCGCTGTCGCAGGGCTGGTGCATCCGGCACCAAACGCTCGAAAACGACATCGATGGGCTCATCCGGCGGCTCGCGCCCGGCGCTGCGACGCCGGGTTCGTCGCCGGCCCCGCAGCCGACGGCGACGCAGCACAATTCTCCGACCGGCCGCGGAATCGTGGTCGCGAACCAGAACGGAACCCAGAATGTCACGTTGAACAATCCACATGGGAGCTGACGTGCGCCTCTTCCCTTGGTCGAACAGAAATGTCTTGGGGCAGAATCAACTGAACATCGCGAAGCGCGGTGGCACGGTTGTTTCCAATCAGAACGGATACCAGACCGTCAACATCGTCCAGCAGCAGGCGGTTCGTCGGGTGCGCTTGTGGTACGTACTGGCAGCCTTGATCCTGGTCGACATCGTATTCTTCTGGTACGCCCAGGCTGTTTACACCTCGGTGCCCGGCGACGGCGGCGACCAGTTTCGTTCGGCGACCAGTCTGCTACTGCTCGCGGCCACCTTCATCCTGGCGCGAAGATGTATCCGAGACCTGCTCGGACGGTGGAAATAGACGTGAGTTTTTCTTCCCGAAGGAATCTGTGCATGAGCATCACGTTCGATCACGAGGACGAGCTGCGAACCACCCCGAGTGTGGTACCTGGGCGGCCGGCGCTGAGCAGTCGCGAGATCGAGGTACTGCTGGCTTGGCTGGCCTCGGATTCGAAGGTGGAAGTCGGCCAGCGTCTGTATATCTCGCCGGGTACGGTCAATACGCATCTGGCCCGGATCAGAGACAAGTACGCGGCGGTCGGGAGACCCGCGCCGACCAAGGCCGCGCTTGTCGTCCGCGCTCTGCAAGACGCTCTCATCGGCATCGATGACCTGTAGTTCTCGTCCGCTGTCAGTCGATTGAATGACAGTGAAAGCCGTTGTTGGACTGTAGCGTTCGATGTGCTCGGGCGAAATGGGAACGATGGAGTGTGAGCTGGATGAACGAACCGAAGGCAACCGTACTGCCGGTCTATTTCGTTGCGGACGAATCGTATTCGATGGTGAACGACGTGGCAGACCTCAACACGGGGCTGGTCACCTTGTTCGACACCCTTCAGGGTGAATCGATGGCCGCCGCGAAGGTCCGGTTCTGTGTCATCGGATTCTCCGACGACGCAATCTGCTATCTGGAGCCGAGCGATCTGCGGCGAGTCGATGATGTGCCGCAACTGCGCGCCCGCGGTTCGACGTCGTTCGCGGCGGCGTTCGCGGAACTCAGCAAGCGAATTCCGAGCGACATCAAGGCGTTGAAGTCCGAGGGGTATCTGGTGAATCGCCCCGCGGTCTTCTTCCTGACCGACGGTGCGCCCAATCCCGGCGACGGCTGGGAGTCGGCACACACGCAATTGATGAGTTTCGCGGCGCGCCCGAACATCTTGGCCTTCGGCATCGGACAGGCCGATGCCGACGTGATTCGCCGGGTCGCGACCAACACGCAATACGCGTTCATCACGGCGGCGGGAACCGATACCGGCAGCGCGATCTCGAAGTTCGTGACCGCGCTCACTCAGTCGGTGATCAACTCGGGCACCGCGCTGGCGACCGGGCAGGCGTCGTTGCAGGTGGAGAAGCCCGCTGATTTCCTCTGCCTCGATGTGGACACCGTCTGATGCGTTGGACGACCCGGCGGGACAAGAACGCCGAACACGATGTCGAGAACGCGTCATCGCCGGCTTCCGTGTTGGGTGACGACTCGGCCGAACTCGAGTCGACGGCTACCGGTCGGCAGCCCGGTGAGCCGATCGTGGTCGGCACGCCGACACCGGTGTTCGAACCCAAAGCTGTGGACCGGGAGTTCGGCAAGGTGCCTTACCGAGCCGACACCGTGGTCGACGGTTGGTCCAGCGGCGCGTTCACGGTCCGGGCGGCCTCGGTGCGCGGATACCTGCACCGCTACGGCGGAGCGCCGCGCCAGGACGACTTCGCCATCGCCGTCGACGCGGAGCGCAATCGGCTGACAGTCGCTGTGGCCGACGGGGTGTCGTCGGCCAGGTACTCCCACATCGGGTCCTCCACGGTGGTCCGCTATGCCACCCAGTGGCTCGACGAGCCCCCGGAGCCGCTCGATGACGGCGGTTGGGACACTCTGTTCAAGAGTGCTGCGTGGACGTTGACCCAGCAAGCCGCCACCGTGCTGTCTCTACCCCAAGCCGATGCCGAGCAGGCGGAGCAGATGCTGGCCACGACGTTGACCTGCGTGGTGTGCACGCCGATTCCTGAAGGCGGTCTGTCCGCCGTCGTCGCCGGAGTCGGTGATTCCGGTGCTTGGCTGCTGGCCGACGGGAAGTTCGTCCCGGTGCTCGGCGGCAAGCAGGCGTCGGCCTCGGGCCTGTCCTCGTCGGCCGTGGTCGGCCTGCCCCGGGTGCCCAATACCGTGACACCGGTTCCAGTCATCGTCGAGCCCGGACAGGTGTTGCTGGTCGGTACCGACGGATTCGGAGATCCGCTCGGCGGCGGCGAGGGCGGCGTAGGGGCGTTGTTCGCGGCGCTGATGGGTGATCGGGTGCCCTCGCAGCTCGAATTCGCGCACGCCTTGGACTTCTCCCGGGAGACGTTCGACGACGATCGCACCTTGGTGGCCATCTGGCCGCGGAGAAGCTGACGGAGCCGCGGTGGCACAGCAGCGGTTGAAACGGGGTCGCCTGGGAGTGACGACGAAGTTGGCGTCGGGTGGCCAAGGCGTGGTCTATCTCGCCCCGCGTGCACAGATGCCGCACGCGCGGGCAATGGTATTCAAGGAGTACAAATCCCCGGTGCTGCCCAGCGTCCGGGTCGATGTGCTCGAGGACATGCCCTCCTACTTGGAGTCGCTGCCGGGTGTCGATGGCATGGAACTGCTGAATCGGGCGGCTTGGCCGTGCAGGTTGGTCGAGGAAGATCACTCGACCACCGTGGTCGGTTTCGTGATGCCGTCCATTCCGGGCGAATTCTTCATCGACATGATGATGACCTCGTCGGTACAGCGCAAGACCGCGGAGTTTCAGCACCTCCTCAACGACGACGTCTTCCTGGCCAAGCGCGGGATCCCACTGTCGGATCGGTACCGTTACGAGCTGCTCTCCGATGCCGCGGCGGCGCTGGCCATGCTGCATCGCCACGACATCGCGGTCGGCGACATGTCACCGAAGAATCTCCTGTTCTCGCTGCGACCACGGCGGCAGGTGTACTTCATCGACTGCGACGCCATGCGGTTGCGCTCCCGATCCGTCACCGACCAGGTCGAAACACCTGATTGGGAAGTTGTGACAGGCTATCCCGGTGAGGAATTGGCAACCTCGCAGTCCGACGCCTACAAGTTCGGTCTCCTGGCACTGCGCCTCCTGGCCGGCGATCAGGCCACTCGGGACCCGAGCAAGCTACCAGCGGGTGTGCCAGGCACGGTCCGGCAGCTCGTCCGGTCCGCCGTGTCCGCTCCGGCCGGACAACGACCCGAACCGGCGGACTGGATCCAGGTGCTCGACGACGCCGCGGCAGGCGCGGGTACCCACGCACGGGTGGCACCAGCGCGTCGTGCCACCGGCTCGGCCGCACCGACGCCGGCCTGGGTGCAGCCACCGGTTCAGGGTCAACGCCCCTGGTGGCAGCGAATCCCGCTGCGCTTCAAAGTGATCGGTGCTGTCGCTGCTGTGGTCGTCGTCGCGGGACTGCTGATGAGCACGACATCCGGGGACGGCGAGTCGCCCCCGGTTCGCGGGACGGCCTCCCGAATCGCTCCGAACACGGTGAGTATGACGATCCCGGTCGGCGCGCAGCCGTGGGGAGTGGCCGTCGACGCGGCGACCGGGAGTGTGTTCGCTACCAACAGTCTGTCCAACTCGGTGTCGGTGTATGACATCGAGACCGGTGCAACCATGTCGATCACCTCGCCGGACTTCGCGAAACCCACTGCGATAGCCGTGGATTCGACAGCAGGTCTGGCTTATGTCACCAACGCGGGGAACGGATCGGTCTCAGTCATCGAGACGCGTGGCCGGGCCGTCGTCGACCGGATCGCAGTCGGTGCTGGACCTTACGGGATCGCCGTCGACCAGGCCGGGCGCACTGCCTATGTGACGAACTTCGACGCGGGCACGATGTCTGTTGTGAACCTGCGCGCCAGGGACGTATTTGCGACAGTTCCGGTCGGTAGCCATCCCTACGGCATTGCCCTCGACCCGGGCACCGGCAGCGCCTTCGTGGCGATCGCGGGACCGCCCGAGGCGCCCGATCGCCGGGTTGCGGTAGTGGACACCGGCACACTTTCGGTGGTGACCACGATCAGGGTCGGCAATCAGCCGTGGGGTGTGGTGGTCGACACAGACACCGACACCGCCTACGTGACCAACCATGCGGACGGGACGGTGTCGGTGATCGACACACGGGCGCGCGCCGTCACCGCGACCCTGGGCGTCGGCATCGGCCCCGTCGGTATTGCGGTGGACCGTGCGAGCCGGACGGTGTACGTCACCAATCACGGACTCGACGACGCGCGGTCGGCCAATTCCGTATCTCTTATCGATGTCGGCACCCGTGTGGTCACCGGGACCGTTCGTGTCGGTGCCCGTCCGCATGGAGTCGCGGTGGGTCCGGTCGCGGGCGAGATCTACGTATCGAACTTCAACGGCGGGACCTTGTCCGTCATCGGGAACCGGGGAACATGACCTTCTTTCGCGACATGCCCCGACGATGGACGCGGTTGGGCGCTGTCGCCATCTTGTGCTCGGCTCTCGTCTCCGGTGGCGGCACCGTATCCGAGCGACCCTCCGTCGATCCGACCGCGATCGACCGGACCCCCGCGGAGCTATCCGTGGCACTCGGTCGACTCGCGGAACCGATAGTGCGCGAGATCCTCGACGCGCTACTCGTCCCCGGGGCGGTGGTTTACGTGCGGACGCCGGATGCGTACTGGCAGCGGGCATTCGGTAGTCGCATACTCGGGCAAAACGATCCGGTGCTGGTGGAGGACTTCTTTCGCGTCGGCTCGACCACCAAGACCATGGTGGGCACGGTCGCGCTGCAATTGGTCGGAGAGGGCAGGCTGGCACTCGACGAATCGGTGTCGCGCTATCGTGCGGGCGTTCCGAACGGCGACGACATCACAATCGCCGACCTGCTGAACATGCGCAGTGGCCTGTTCAGCTACAACGAGAATCCGTCGTTCGCCGCGATCATGGACGACGATCCCGGCCGCGTATGGAAACCGGAGGCTCTCCTGCGAATCGGATTCGCCTCGGAGCCATACTCCGCACCGGGCACGGAGTTCCGGTATTCGAACACGAATACCATTCTGCTGGCTGCCGTGCTCGAACAGGTCACCGGGCAGGACATCGGATCGCTGCTGACACATCGGATCTTCCGCCCGCTCGACTTGACCAAGACGTCCTATCCTGAACCGGGCGAGGCCACGCTTCCCTCGCCGTCGCCGCGCGGCTACCTCTACGGGACCAACACCTCGGCGCTCAGCTCGGTGGTTCTGCCTTCCGCCCAAGTCGCAGCAGCTCGCACAGGCGACCTGGCGCCTACCGATGTGACGAACCTCGACCCATCCTGGATCGGTGCGGCGGGCGGCGTGATCTCGACCGCGCAAGACCTCGCGACCTACGTCCGCGCACTGGTCGGTAGTGACGAGCTGATAGGTCCTGAGCTACAGCGGGAACGGCTCACCAGCGCGGCCCCGCTGGACCGGCGTGACCCCGCCGGTATCCGCTACGGACTCGGTCTCGAGTCGTTCGGCCCGATGCTCGGCCACGACGGTGCCATACCCGGCTTCCAGACCTTTATGGGGTACGACCCCGACACCGGCATCACGATCGTGGTGCTCTGCACGTTACGTGATGGGCCCGCGGGCGGACGCCCGGCGAACGAGATCGCCTACGGCTTGGTTCGCGCTTTGATCGCGGAATGAGCTAGCGGCGGCGCGGTCTGCCGGACCCGTGGTGAGCGATGCGCGAAGCGGCGCATGATCGGTTTGTCTATGCCGTGGTAGATGGCGGCCGCGGCGAGGATCGAGGCGGCGAGGCTGACAGAGGTCCACAGCGCCCAGCCGCCGATCGAGTACTGTCGGCCGCCGATGAACAGCCGGGTGACGATCACCATCACCGGGTACTGGATCATGTAGAACGCGAAGGAGATGTCGCCGAGCCAGATCATCGGCCGGGTGTTGTTGATGCCGTTGATCCCCGCGAGATCACGGGTGGCCAGGGTCGCCACCACGGCGGCCATCGGGGCGACCAGCAGAGCCGACATCTTGTAGTTGACCGGCACGAACCATGTCGCGGCATAGCAGAGCGCCAGCGCTGCCAGTGGTGTGACCAGCCGCGTATCGCGCCATACCCGTTCGGCAACCATTCGAGCCGCGAGCACGCCGACGTAGAACTCGGGGAGCCGGGACAGCGGGAACAGGTAGCTGAGCCAGTACGACGTCGGGATGGGGATGTCGGACTGCGCGAACCACTGTGGCGAGACGTGTATTTCGAATTCGGGCGAAACCTCCCCTGGCAACAGCCGGACGGCGAAAACGTTGGCAGTGTCCTTGGGGCCTTCGGTCCACAGGTGGAATCCGGTGTGCAGCAACAGGATGGCGATGACCAGACCGGCCATTGCCCACCACAGTCGATGGCGAGGGATCCGGGCGAGGAGCGGCAGCGCTAGCGGAAAGCTCAGGTAGAAAAGCAATTCCGCGCACAACGACCAAGACGGCACGTTGAGCCCACCCAGCGTGGTCCAATTCGGCACCCAGGTGTGCAAAAGCGCCAGATTCGGCAACCACACCACCGGCCGGGTCAACGGGACGGCTACCACGAGAATCAGCACGAGGGCGGCGATCAGATGGGTGGGATAGATCTTGAGCAATCGACGCAGGTAGTAGCCTCGCACGGACATCCCACGCCGGAACGACCAGCAGATCACGAAACCGGACAGAACGAAGAAGAAGGTCACGCCCGCCGCGCCCTGCTGCATCGGCACGAGATCATGGATGACGCGGAACAGTTCGGATTTCTGGAACGGATAGATCGGCAGAAACACCAGCGCATGCAGGACGAAAACCGTGACGGCCGCCCACCATCGTGCACCGGTGAGCGCGGGCAGCTTCGTGGTAGGCACCGCGTTCAGAACCCGAACCGTTCGCGTACCTGCGTTGCGACGGCGCCGTTGCCCTGGGTGTTCGGATGGATGGGAGCACCGTCGAACAACGAGGTCGCTCCGTCGAGTCCGCTGACCCATGGCTGGTTCGTGCAACTTCCGTGTCCCGCTGTGATCGCCCGGACATCGACGAACTCGATCCCGAGCAGATGGGCCGCGTCCCGCTGCGCTACTTGGATCCGGTCGAGATAGGCGATGTAACCTTCCGCGCGTGGCTGTACGATCCGGCCGATACCGGCCAGGTCCATGCAGGCGGTCGGCTGGCCGGACGGGAACACCTCTGGGTAGCCGACGAGAGCTACTCGCGCGTCCGCTGCGTAGTGCCGGACAAAGGTGATGACATTGCGCACCCGGTCTGCGTACCGCGCCCCGCTGACGGCGCGATAGTCGGGCAGGCGATGTTGCTCGGTGGCATCGAAGCCGCATCCGGCGACAATGTTGAGCAGGCAGTCCGTGGATGGGAATGCCGTCCCGGTGGAGGCCCCCCACACGTCGTTCAGCCCCACCTGAATCAGCACAACGCGGGTGTCCGAACCGAAAGCCCCCTGCGCGGACGCCTTACGTGCTTGGTGAACCAGAGTCCAGCCGTTCCCGGTATCGATCGTGCCGCCATTGCAGGACACGTCTACGAACTGCGGGGACCCGGCCAGACCGGTGTCGTGCGCGAGCTGATTCGGCCATGAGGACGGCGAACGGGTGCACCCGTCGTCGGCGTGCCCGAGGACAGGTGCGGTCGCGGTGAACGAATCCCCTAGGACGACTACCGTCGCGCCAACCGGGGGTGCGGCCGCCGCTGTCGCCGCCATCGGCACGGCGGCCAGCATCATCGCGGTCCACGCTGCGGTAGCCGAGGAACATGCGCGGCGGAATCTCATGGTTACCCAATCGCTTTATGGCACAGGACAGTTCAGTTGCAAGACAGTTCAGTATTGCGCTGCGACAGTGGTGGTGGTGTCGGTCGAACGCATGACGGCGGCCGCTCGGACACGCGACTACGCTGACGCCGTGTCCGTCATGAGATATCGAAATCGCTGGTCCGCGGTCACGCTCGGTGCGGCCGTCCTGGTGCTGGCCGGCTGCGGTGGGAGTCCTGATCAGGCACCCGCGGGATCACCCGCAGGCACCACGAGTCCAGCGGTCAGCGCGACGGCGACCCCGGAGCAGGCTCCCTCGACCGTCACGGCCACGCCGGAAGTCGTACTGCCGGGCAGTGATGCCATGGCTCCCGCGGGTGTACCGGATCCGCCACCGCGGAGTGTGCCGCAGCAGCAGGCCCCGGTGCAGTCGGCCGCACCGCCAGCGTTGCCCGATCCCGGCTTCGAACCGCGCGCCGGATACTGAGCGGGGCCGGTTCCGGGTGCGTCGGCGGCGGCTCTGTCGGAGAACTCCGTAGTTTTATCCGGATCTCTGGCTGCTCGTCCTCAGGCGGTGAAGGGGTGGCGGGTGCGGCCGATGAGGTCGGCGACCGAGTCGACGACGAGGGTGGGGCGGAAGGGGTAGGTCTCCACCGAGGACTTGGTGGAGATGCCGGAGGTGACCAGGATGGTGCGCAGGCCCGCTTCGAGGCCCGCGATGACGTCGGTGTCCATGCGGTCACCGATCATCAGGGTGGACTGCGAGTGCGCGCCGATGCGGCGCAGGGCCGAACGCATCATGAGCGGGTTGGGTTTGCCGACGTAGTAGGGCTCTTTGCCGGTGGCCCTGGTGATCAGGGCGGCGACCGAGCCGGTGGCGGGCAAAACACCGTCGCGGGAGGGGCCGGTGGCGTCGGGGTTGGTGGCGATGAACTTGGCGCCGCGGTCGACCAGGCGGATAGCGGTGGTGATCGCTTCGAAGGAATAGGTGCGGGTCTCGCCGAGGACGACATAGTCGGGATTGCTGTCGGTGAGCACGTAGCCGATCTCGTGCAGGGCGGTGGTGAGCCCGGATTCGCCGACGACGTAGGCGGTGCCGCCCGGGCGCTGGTCGTCGAGGAAGGTCGCGGTGGCCAGCGCGGAGGTCCAGATGGATTCCTCGGGGATGTCGAGGCCGGTGTGGCGCAGGCGGGCCTGGAGGTCGCGCGGGGTGCGGATCGAGTTGTTGGTCAGGACCAGGAACGGGATCTCGTTGGCGCGCAGTTCGGCGAGGAACTCGTCGGCGCCCGGGATCAGCTGATCCTCGTGCACCAGCACGCCGTCCATGTCGGTCAGGTACGACAAGATCTGCTCATCTTTGGCGGTCACCAGCTAATCATCCGCTAAAAGCGAGGCCACGAAAAGCCGACCGGTCAGTGGGATGCATGGATGACGGACAGGGGCCGACGTGTTGGCTAGTGTCGAGTGGCGAGACGCCGCGCGAGGAAGCAGACGACAGGAGTGGCTGGAATGGTTGAGCTCAAGCTCGGGTACAAGGCATCGGCGGAACAGTTCGGACCGCGCGAACTCGTCGAGCTGGCCGTGGCGGCCGAACAGCACGGCCTCGACAGCGCGACGGTGAGCGACCACTTCCAGCCGTGGCGACACAACGGCGGCCACGCCCCGTTCTCGCTGGCCTGGCTGGCCGCCGTCGGCGAGCGCACCGAGCGCATCCAGCTCGGCACCTCCGTGCTCACCCCCACCTTCCGCTACAACCCGGCGGTGATCGCGCAGTCCTTCGCCACCATGGGCTGCCTGTACCCGGGCCGGGTGATGCTGGGTGTCGGTACCGGTGAGGCGCTCAACGAGATCGCCACCGGCTACAAGGGTGAATGGCCCGACTTCAAGGAGCGCTTCGCCCGCCTGCGCGAGGCGGTGCGGCTCATGCGTGAACTGTGGACCGGCGACCGCGTCGATTTCGACGGCGAGTACTACCACACCGTCGGCGCCTCCATCTACGACGTGCCCAAGGGCGGCATCCCCGTCTACATCGCCGCCGGCGGCCCAGTGGTGGCCCGCTACGCCGGTCGCGCGGGCGATGGTTTCATCTGCACCTCGGGCAAGGGGATGGACCTCTACACCGAGAAGCTGATGCCCGCCGTCGCCGAGGGCGCTGCCAAGGTCGAACGCGATGTCGCCGGGATCGACAAGATGATCGAGATCAAGATCTCCTACGACACCGATCCCGAACTGGCCCTGCAGAACACGCGTTTCTGGGCCCCCCTCTCGCTGACGCCGCAGCAGAAGCACGACATCACCGACCCGATCGAGATGGAAGCCGCCGCCGACGCCCTGCCGATCGAACAGGTCGCCAAGCGCTGGATCGTGGCCAGCGACCCCGACGAGGCCGTCGCCCAGATCAAGCCCTACCTCGACGCCGGCCTCAACCATCTGGTCTTCCACGCCCCCGGCCAGGACCAGCTCCGCTTCCTCGACCTGTTCAAGCGCGACCTGGCTCCCCGCTTGCGCGCCCTGGGCTGAGCAGTGTAGACATTGGTAGACATTCATGGCGTATGCTGGCTGTATGAAGTCGATCAGTGTTGGTGAGCTGCGCCAGAACCCCTCTGCCATGGTTGCTGACGTCGAGTCGGGTGAGGTCTACGAGCTCACCCGGCACAATCATCGGGTGGGCTACATCGTGCCGGCGGTCACGTCGACGCAGATCATCCAGCGAGCGGTCGAGGGTGGAGCGCGCACGACTGCCATCGCTCGGCATGAACTCCGGACGGCCGAGTCCATCGACGAGCTGCTCGAGTCCGAGAAGGGCGAGTGGTGAGGGCCTACTACCTCGACACCTCGGTCGCCATCCGAATCATGCTGGGGCACTCCGTCGATGCTGCCCGGTGGTTCGACGAAACCACCGCCGACCGCGAGAGTCGGATCTTGTCCTCGCGGTTGCTGCGTACCGAGATCACACGAGTGCTGCGCAGGGAGGGGCTACCGGTCCTCGACCGTAGCCAGATCATCGACTACATCGATGTCGTCCCCGTCGATCACGCCGTACTCAACGAAGCCGAAGCGATCACCTCGCACGTCAAGACCCTCGATGCCATCCACCTGGCCTCGGCCCTGCGCAGCGGGCTGGAAGACCTCACGGTGGTCACCCACGACAAGACGATGGCCACTGTCGCCGGCCATCTCGGATTCGCGGTCTACGACCCGGTCCGCTGACCTCGGTTATGCCCGCTTCAGGGCGAAGACGCGGAGGTTGCGGGTGGTGCGGTCGCGGTAGGCGGCGTAGGCGCCGGTGATCTCGATGAAGCGGGTGAAGATGGCTTCCTTGTCGGCGTCAGGGACCAGGGTGGCGGTGACGGGGATGCGTTCGCCGGCGATGGCTACGGTGGCTGCGGGGTCGGCGAGGAGGTTGGCGGTCCAGGCGGGGTGGTGTTCCTGGCCGAAGTTGGAGCCGACCACGTAGAGGGTGTCGCCGTCGTGGACGTAGAGGAGGGGCTGGGTGCGGGGCACGCCCGATTTGCGGCCGGTGGTGGTGAGCAGGATGACCGGGGCGCCGATCGGGCCGAGCACGGTGTACTTGGCGTCGGTGCGTTCCAGCAGGGCGCGGTCGAGCGGGGTCGCCGTGCGGATCAGCCAGGAACCCGGCTTGGTGGCGGCGAAACGGTTGGCTGCGCGCGAGAGCGGATTGGTGCGTGAGCCCCACTGCCGGTCTGGGAACTGCGGTGTCATGGGCCGGACTATAACGCGATCGATCGCGCCACTCCGAACCCCTGAATCGCCGTCGATTCACTAAGCTCGCGGGCATGGTCGAACAAGCACCGTCCACCGTGTACATCGCGTCGCCGGAAGGGGACACCGGAAAATCTACGGTGGCACTCGGTGTCGTACAGATGCTGTGCGCGACCACAGCACGGGTTGGCGTGTTCCGCCCGATCACCCGTTCTGCCGGGAAACCCGATTACATCCTCGAGCTTCTGCTCGAGCACAGCACCGCCGACATCAGCTACGAGCAGGCACTCGGTGTCACCTACGAGGACGTGCACCGCGACCCCGACGCCGCGATCAGCGATATCGTGATGCGCTTCCACGACGTGGCCAAGGCCTGTGACGCGGTGGTGATCGTCGGCAGCGACTACACCGACGTCGGGAGCCCGAGCGAGCTGCGCTACAACGCCCGCATCGCGGCGAATCTCGGCGCCCCGGTGTTACTCGTGGTGCGCGGCGCCGACCGCGCACCCGCCGAGGTCAAACAACTGGTGGAACTGTGTGCCACCGAACTCGGGGCCGAGCACGCGCACCTGGTCGCGGTGGTCGCCAACCGCTGCGCGCCCGACGAGCTCGACGAGATCGGGTCCGCCCTCGGCGCGTTCGACGTGCCGTCGTGGACGCTGCCCGAGGTGCCGCTGCTGATGGCGCCGACCATGGGTGAGCTGTGCGAGGCCATCGACGGTGAGATCTACAGCGGCGATCCGGAACTGCTCCAGCGCGAGGCGTTGAAGATCATGGTCGGCGGGATGACCGCCGAGCACATTCTCGAGCGCCTGTCCGACGGCGTCGTCGTCATCGCGCCGGGCGACCGCTCCGACGTGCTGCTCGGCATGGTCAATGCCCATGAGGCGGCGGGCTTTCCGTCGCTGGCGGGCATCATCATGAACGGCGGCATCCGCCCGCACCCGGCCATCGCGCGCCTGATGGAGGGCCTGCACCCGAAGCTGCCGATCCTCACCACCGAGCTGGGCACCTACGACACCGCCCGCGCCGTGCACCGCACCCGCGGCCGGATGTGGGCGGGCAGCCCGCTCAAGGTCGACACCGCGCTCGCGCTGATGGAACAGCGGGTCGACGCGCCGGAGTTGCTGAAGCGCATCCAGGTGCCGCCGTCGAGCGTGGTGACCCCGCAGATGTTCGAATACCAGCTGATCGAACGCGCCCGCGGCGACCGCAAGCGCATCGTGCTGCCCGAGGGCGACGACGACCGCATCCTGCGCGCGGCGGGCCGGGTCCTGCAGCGCAAGATCGCCGACCTCACGATCCTGGGCGAGGAGACCTCCGTGCGAGCGCGGGCGGCCGAACTCGGCGTCGACATCGGCGCCGCGCAGGTGCTCGACCCGCGCACCTCCGGCTACCTCGACGAATTCGCCGCCGAGTACACCGAACTGCGCAAGCACAAGGGGATGACGCTCGAGCGGGCCCGCGAAACCATGGCCGACATCTCGTATTTCGGCACCATGATGGTCTACAAGGGGATCGCCGACGGCATGGTCTCCGGTGCCGCGCACACCACCGCGCACACGATCCGGCCCTCGTTCGAGATCATCAAGACCGTGCCGGGTGTCTCGACGGTGTCGAGCGTGTTCCTGATGTGCCTGGCCGACCGGGTGCTCGCCTACGGCGACTGCGCGGTGGTGCCCGACCCGAGTTCGGAGCAGCTGGCCGACATCGCGGTGTCCTCGGCGGGCACGGCGGCCCGCTTCGGCATCGATCCCAAGGTGGCGATGCTGTCGTACTCGACCGGGGCGTCGGGCACCGGCGCCGATGTCGACAAGGTGCGCACCGCCACCGACCTGGTGCGCGAGCGCGCGCCGGAGCTTCCGGTGGAGGGCCCGATCCAGTACGACGCGGCGATCGAGCCCACGGTCGCCAGCGCGAAACTGCCCGAATCGCTGGTCGCCGGGCGCGCGACGGTGTTCATCTTCCCCGACCTCAATACCGGCAACAACACCTACAAGGCGGTGCAGCGCAGCGCTGGTGCGGTGGCGATCGGTCCGGTGCTGCAGGGTCTGCGCAAGCCGGTCAACGACCTGTCTCGTGGCGCGCTGGTCGCCGACATCGTGAACACCGTGGCGATCACCGCCATCCAGGCACAGGGGGATGAGAAGTGAGTGACCTGGTTCTGGTTCTGAACAGCGGTTCCTCGTCGATCAAATACCAACTGCTGCACGCTGATACGGCCGAAGTGCTGGCCTCGGGGCTGGTCGAGAAGATCGGCGAGACCCAGGGCGGGCGGATCACCCACGAGTGCGGTGACCGCGAACTCGTGCACGACGGGCCGATTCCGGATCACCGGGCCGGGCTGCGGCAAGCGTTCGAGATGTTCCGCGAGACCGGCCTGGACCTGACCACGGTCGGTGTCGGCGCGGTCGGGCACCGGGTGGTGCACGGCGGCGAGGTCTTCTGGGAGCCGACGCTGATCACCGACGACGTCGTGCGCACGATCCGCGAGCTGTCTGTGCTCGCGCCGCTGCACAATCCGGCCAATGTGATCGGCATCGAGTCCACCCGGGAACTGCTGCCCGGCATCCCGCAGGTGGCGGTGTTCGACACCGGCTTCTTCCACAGCCTGCCCGAAGCGGCGCGAACCTACGCGATCGACGCGAAAGTCGCTGCTGCGCACGGTATTCGCAAGTACGGATTCCACGGCACCTCGCACCAGTACGTCTCGGAGAAGGCCGCGGAGTTCCTCGGTCGGCCGAGTAGCGAGCTGAACCAGATCGTCTTCCACCTCGGCAACGGCGCCTCGGCCTCGGCCATCGCGGGCGGCGTGGCCATCGACACCACCATGGGCCTGACCCCGTTGGAGGGTCTGGTGATGGGAACCCGGCCCGGCGACCTCGACCCGGGGATCATGCCGCACCTCATCCATGTCGCCGGACTGGACCTGAAGCAGGTCGAGCAGCTGCTCAACCGCGATTCCGGGATCAAGGGGCTGTCCGGGGTGAACGATTTCCGGGAGTTGCAGCAGCTCATCGACGGTGGTGACGCGGCGGCCGAGCTGGCCTACGACGTCTACATCCACCGCCTGCGCCGCTACCTCGGCGCCTACCTGGTGGAGCTCGGCGCCGTCGACGACATCGTGTTCACCGCCGGTGTCGGCGAGAACAGCGCCGCCGTGCGCGCCGACGCGCTCGCCGGCCTGAGCGGCTTCGGCATCGAGATCGATCCGGCGCGCAACGAGACCAGAGCTCCCGGCGTCCGCCGCATCTCGCCCGACGGCGCGCGGGTCGCGGTACTCGTCGTCCCGACCAACGAAGAACTCGCGATCGCCAGGGCCGCGAACGACTTGGTCACCGCGAGCTGAGTCATCGGCGCAGATTCAGAACCAGGACTGGGGGCGTAGGGAATTGGCGAGGTCGACCAGGGCGTAGCGGTGGGCTCGGTCGGGGGCGGTGCGGGCGAGGGTGCGCAGGCCGGATTCGGTGCCCTCGCGCAGGTCCCGCTCGTCGAAGGGGCGGCCGAACAGCTTGGCGTCTGTGCGTTTCGGTGTGTTGCCTGCCTGGAGCCAGGCCAGTGCAGTGCCCTGGACGAGGGTGCGCATGAGGATGGCGCGGTTCTCGCCGCGCGGGACAGCTTGGGCGCGGGAGGCGGCGAGGCGGAGGAGTTGCTCGTCCAGCGCGCCGACGGGAGCGCTCGTGAGCAGGAGCAGGATCGCCGTGGTCTGGGCGGTGGTGCAGTGCCGGGACGCGGCGGGGACGTCGTCGAGCGCGTGCACCGCCTCGCCGACGCGGCCCGCCACCGCCAGCTGCCTGGCCAGACCGAACGCCGCGCTCACCACGGCGCGGTCGGTGCGCCAGACGGTGTCGTAGTAGCGCTCGGCGAAGGCGCGCCACTGTTCGGGCTCGTCGGTGTCCCAGTGCTGCAGAATCAGTTCCGCGGTGGCGGCCAGCGCCAGCTTGGGCGCGATCTCACCGGGCAGCACCCGCAGCACCGCCTCGAAGGCGGCGAAGGCCGCTTCGTAGTCGAGTTCGAGCAGGTGCGCCTGGCCGGCGAACCAGTCGGCGCGCCAATCGGATGCGGTGGTCGATCGGTCGAGCAGGTGTAGCACCGCGGCGGATTCGCCCAGCTCGAGCCGGGCGCGCGCCTCGGCGAAGAGTAGTTCGGCCGCCAGCGTCTCCGGGGCGTTGTCGGGATCGGCCTCGGCGCGTTCGCGTGCGTCGTGCAACGCCTCGAGCACGCGCTCGGGCTCGGGGTTGGCGGTGGCGGCCAACAGCGGCGCGGAGGGGTCGGCCGGATCGATCAGCGGAAGCGGCAGTGCGGCGACCACGGTGGTGGGGTCGAGCAGGGGAGAGCGGCCGGTGCCGTCGCGGTAGGCGTCGGTCTGGCTGATCAGTTCCTCGGTGCCGAAGCTGGTGCGCTGGGGACTGAAGACGGTGGACAGCTGGGGATGTTCGGTGCCGGTGTCGTCGGCCAGGATCTCGCGCAGCACCCCGGCCAGCTGGGCCGACATGGCGCGTGCCGTCGGAAAGCGCAGGGCCGGATCGTGTTCGGTGGCGGTGAGCAGGAAACGGTGGAAGAACTCGTATCGGGCCAGCAGCGGTTCGTCGGCGGGGTCGGGGATGCCGTCGAGGTAGCGGCCGTGCTGGCTGGGCAGGTGCAGCGTGAGCGCCGCCAGGGTCCGGCCGACGGTGTAGATGTCGGAGGCGGGGGTCGGACCGGTTCTGGCGATCTCTGGTGCCTGGAAGCCCTTGGTGCCGTAGAGATTTCCGTACGCGTCGATGGTGGCCACCGCGCCGAGGTCGATCAGCTTCACCTGGTCCTCGGTGACCATCACGTTGTCGGGTTTGAGGTCGTTGTAGGTGAGGCCGATCGAGTGCAGGTGCTCGAGCGCGGGCAGGACCTCCAGCACGTAGGCGATCGCCTCGGTGAGTGGCATGCGTTCACCGCGCGGCCGGGCGTCGAGGATGTCGCGCAGGGAATGTCCGCCGACGTACTCCATGACGATGTAGCCGATGCTCGACCCGTCGCCCGCCGTGTGCTCGACGAAGTTGTGGATCTTGACGATGCTGGGATGCGCCACCTCGGCCAGGAACTGGCGCTCGGCCATCGCCACGGCCTGCGCCTCGGCGTCACCGGCGTGCAGCAGGCCTTTGAGCACCACCCATCGGTCGCTGACATTGCGGTCGATCGCCAGGTAGATCCAGCCGAGCCCGCCGTGGGCGATGCAGCCCTGGATCTCGTACTGCCCGGCGACCATGTCGCCCTCGTGCAGCGAGGGCCGGAAATCGTAGGCCGCACCACAGGTTTCGCATTCGCCCGCGCTCGCCGCGGCGTACGCGGGGGTCGAGCGCCCCACCGGATTGCCACAGCGCCAGCAGAAGCGCTTGCCCTCCGAGACCACCGGGTCCCGCAGTACCGCCGCCCGCGGATCGGCGGGAGTGACGGTGGGGATCGGCACCAGCCCCGCGCCGAGCCTGCGGGTTGGCCGCGATCGTGCTGTGCGCACGCTGCGTCCGGACCGTGCGGTGCCCGTGCTGCTCTGCGGTGCGGAATGCCAGGTGTCCCCGGTCGATTCGGTGTCCGCGGGACTCGCCTGGGTATCCGGCGGCTCGGTGGAGCGAGGGGCCGCCTCGGTCGGCGCGAACGCGGCGGGGTGCACGCCGGGCGGGGTAGCGCGTTCGGTGACCGGGTGCACTTGCGCGGGTTCACCCGCTCGATGGCTGAGTTCCGTGGCGCCGTGCTCACCGGCGGAGCGTCGACTGAGTTCGGTGGCCGCGTGTTCCCCGGCGGGCGGCGTGCGCGCCGCGATCTCGGCGGCGGTGAGGGTGGGGAGCGGCCGGGTCTCGTCGCCGGCGGGGTCGGGCGGCAGGGTCCAGCCGCCCGGGAGCGTGCCCGGCTTCGGCCGCTGCGTGATCGTTGTCGGTTCCCACCGACCCGGTTCGGACTGTGCCCGATCACGGAGTGCGGGGTCGGGTCGACCGGATCGCTTCGGGTCCGGGTCGCGTCGCGCAGGGTGCGATGAGTCGGGTCGTTCGGGGTAGTGGCCGGTCGGGTCGAGCGGGGACGGGGCGCTCGATGCCAGATCCTTGTCGGCCGGATCATGCTGCGCTGGTTCACCATTCGATGGCTGCGTCGTTGGCATGGATCAGTCCTGGTACTTCGGCGCGGGGGGCGTCGGTGCCGGATCGAGGGTGGACAGCCAGCGGTTGTGGATGCGGACCCAGGTGCCGTCGTCGCGGATGCGGTCGAGGGTGGCGTTCACATAGCGGACCAGGTCATCGTCGCCTTTGGGGATGCCGATGCCGTAGGGCTCGGAGCTGATGGACCCGCCGACCACCTCGGTGTAGGGGTCCTGGGCGGCCAGCCCGGCCAGGATCGAGTCGTCGGTGCTCACCGCGTCGACCTGCCGCTGCTGCAGCACCACCAGGCAATCGGCCCAGGTCGGCACGGTCAGGATGGTGGCGGCGGGCTGGTCACGGCGGATGTGGTCGAGCGAGGTGGTGCCGCGCACCACGCACACCCGCTTGCCCGCCAGATCGGCCAGGCCGTCGATACCGGAGTTCTTCATCGCCAGCACCCGCTGATCGGCCCGCAGATAGACGGTCGAGAACGCGACCCGCTCGCGCCGCTCGCAGGTGATCGTCATGGTCTTGGCGATCAGGTCGACGGTGCGGTTGATCAACGCGGGCTCGCGCTCTTCCGAAGCCAGACTGCGGTATTCGATCAGATCGGGATTGCCGAGGAGATCGCGGGCGATCTCGCGGGCGATGTCGGCGTCGAAGCCGACGATGCGCCCGGTCAGCGGGTCACGGAAGCTGAACAGGTTGCTGCCCGCGTCGAGCCCGACGATCAGCCTTCCGCGCGCCCGGATCGCCTCGACGGTCGGCCCACCGGCGGTACTCGGCCGCAAGCTGGCGGTGGGATCGCCGCACTGCTGGTCGCCGGCGACGGGCACGGGGGTATCGGTGCCGATCGGAATCGCCCCGGCGGGCAAGGGCGGTTCGGAATAGATGCCGCGCTCGATGGGTTCGGTCGTGCCGTCGGAGCAGCCGAGCAGTCCGGTGCACACCAGTACCAGCGCCGCGAGGACGCGCCCGCGCCTCACCGGTACTCCCGCAATCGCGGCCACAGGCCGAGCCCGACGCACACGGCCGCCGCGATGCCCAGCGCGAAGGCGCCGGGAGCGAGGAAGGCGAGAACGTCGATGGCCTGGGAAACCTTGGACCGCAATGTGTTCCGCGTTGCCACACCGGCCTCGCCGAGGGCCCGGTCGAGCGCGGTCACCTGGGCGGCGGAATCGGCCGCGCCCGGCCCGGTGGCGACGGCGGCGGCACCGGCGAAATCGCCGCGGTCCAGGGTGTCGTTCATCCGCTGATGCGCCGACTGCCAGCGGGCGAGCGCCGCACGCGCCGCGGCGACCTGGTCGCGAGCCGGTGCGTTGTCGGAGTACCCGTCGAGCAGTTCGGTGAGCCGGGTGGTGTTCACGTCGAAGGTGCGGTCGTAGTCGCCGGAGGCATCGCGGCGCACCAGCTTCACCATCTCCGCCGACCTGGCCTGCTGTACCAGGATCCGGCTCTCGGCCAGCCGGGCCGCGGGGACGACGCCCTGGTCGCGACCGCGGATCATCGATATCGCCGACACCGAACCCGCCGCCACCGTCCACAGCAGCGTCAGCGCCAGCGCGGTGGTGCCCAGCAGCAGGCCCATGTTGAACACCCGCCGCGATCGGCGCGCGAGCTCCACCTGGACCCAGATCAGCGCCGCCAGCGCCAGCACGAGCAACACGATCGCGGTCCACGGTGGTTGCACGTGCCGGTGCTGGGCCGCGGTGACCGCGTCGAACCGGTGGTTCTCCAGCTCCTCGGCCATCGGCAGCAGGGAGGTCTGCATCTGGTGCGAGGCTTCGCTGAGATAGGCCGCGCCGACCGGGTAGCCGTTGCGATTGTTGGCCCGCGCGGTCTCGATCAGTCCGGTGTAGACCGGCAGGCCGGTGGCGATGCCGGTGCGCAGCTGCCGATCGGTGGCCGGGTCCCGGTCGGTGGCGGTGTCGCCCGCTTGGGTCACCAGCTCGGCCGCGGCCTCGCCGATGGCCTGGGTGTAGCGGTCGCGCACGGCGGCGGGTTCGAGGCCGCCCGCGATGAAGGCGGTGCCCGCGGCGGCGTCGGCGATGGACAACGACGTGTAGAGGTGGTTGGCCGAGTGCGCGTCGGGTTCGGTGTCGTCGAGCAGTACGCCGAGAGCTTGCTGGCGATCGCTGACGATCGTGGAAGTCACCGCGCCCGTGGCCACACACAGCGCGATGAGCACCAGTCCGGCGGCGACCAGACGGCCCGGCGACGACTGCGCGAACCCGCGCAACCGGGCCGGGGCGAACTGCGCGCGCAACGCTTTGACGTCGGGAGCGGGTGGTCGGTCCACGACGATCGCCGGTCGGCGCAACGGCATACGACGCCCGGTCAGCGGTTTGGCCGCGATCGGATCAGTGGCGTCAACACCCGTGCTGGCCTGCGACGACGGGCGCGGACGCACGGCGGCCACCTCGGTCGAGGCGTCGCGGTTTCCCAGTTCGCCCATCGTTCACCTCCCCGTGCTTTCCGCGCACTCGTACTGGTGCGGAGTTTATTGTGGTCCTACCGGTGGCGCAGCCCCTCAGACACCCCCGAGACGGTTGCTGTCCGGCTGCTCGGAGGAAAGAGTATTGGATGCGCGGTGACGGAGACGGGTGGTCGAAGAGCCCGGACGGTGTTCGGCACTGGGGCAGGTTCGGTGCGGCGGGGCTGCTGCTGCGCGCGCCGCTGCCGAGCGGTGGGTCGGCGGTGCTGTTGCAGCATCGGGCGCTGTGGAGTCATCAGGGCGGTACCTGGGCGCTGCCCGGTGGCGCCAGGGACTCACACGAGACGGCCGAGCACGCCGCGGTCAGAGAGGCCGAGGAGGAGGCGGGTATCACCGCGGCCGCCCTGCGCGTGCGCGCCCAACGGCTGACGATGACCGCGCCCAGCGGCTGGACCTACACCACGGTGGTGGCCGATGCCGAGCGCCCGCTGGCGACGGTGGCCAACAGGGAGAGCTGCGAGCTGGCCTGGGTGCCCGAGGACGAGGTCGCCGATCTGCCACTGCACCCGGGGTTCGCGCTGTCGTGGGTCGGCCTGCGCGCGGTGCCGCTGCGCGTGCGCATCGAGGCCGATCACGAGGAGCTGACCGCGGCGCTGCCACGCACCGTCGACCTCGCCGACCAGGGGTTCTACTGGCTGCACACGTTGGCCGACGGGCCAGGCGCCGAGGTGGTCGTCGACGCCGAACGGCACGACGGACTGAGCGTGCGCCGGGCGGACCTGCTGGCCTGAGCAGCGTCTTGCATCGACCTGTCATCGATGCCCGAACTGGGGCCGACGACCGCAGGGCCAACGTCGGCAAGCGGCTCAGCGCCGCCATGCTGTCGTTCTTCCGGTTACGCACTGCCCCGAGCCGCGCCCTGCGCCGTACCGGGCAGCTGTTCCTGCGCCGAGGTGGTCTGGACTGTCCGGCCCAGCGAGTCGGACCGAGGTCAGCGCGGATCCGCCCCGGCGAGTAGCGCCTCTTTGAGCTCGCGCGCAGCGGCCTCCGGGTCGGCGGCCTCGGTGATCGCGCGCACCACCACGACGCGGCGCGCACCAGCGGCGAGCACCTCGGGCAGGCGTTCGGCGTCGATCCCGCCGATGGCGAACCAGGGCAGCGTCGGGTGGGCGTCGGCGGTGGAGCGGACCAGATCGACCCCGGCCGCCGGACGGCCCGGCTTGGTCGGGGTGGTCCAGATCGGGCCGGTGCAGAAGTAGTCGAGGTGGCCGTCGATCGCGGCCAGGCCCGCCTGGTTGCGGTTGTGGGTCGAGCGGCCGAGCACCACATCGGGGCCGAGGATGCGCCGCGCGTAGGCGGGCGGCAGATCACCCTGGCCGAGGTGGAGGACATCGGCGCCCGCGGCCAGCGCGATGTCGGCGCGGTCGTTCACCGCGAGCAACGCACCGTGGCGACGGGTCGCGGCCTTGATCTCGGCCAGCGCGCCGAGCTCGGCCTTCGCCTCGAGCGGACCGAACTCGGCCTCGCCGGGCGAACCCTTGTCGCGGAGCTGGACGATGTCGACACCACCCGCGAGCGCGGCATCGACGAACCTGGCCAGATCGCCCTTGTCCCGGCGCGCGTCGGTGCACAGATACAGCAGCGCGGTCGACAGGCGCTCCCGGGGCGGGACGGAACGATTCGGATGGGAGGGCTGCACGGTGTCGACGGTAGTCGCGCTACCGTGGAGACGCGAACGCCATGGCGGTCGACAGGCGGAAAAGGACAGGTGGAACGTGATGCGAACTCTGGCGGTCGTTGGCGGCGGCGCCGTCGGACTCGCCGTCGCGTGGCGTGCCGCCGAGGCGGGCTGGACGGTCACCGTGTTCGATCCGGCACCCGGTTCCGGCGCTTCCTTCGTCGCCGGTGGCATGCTCGCGCCGCTGTCGGAGGGCTGGCCCGGTGAGGAGCGGGTGCTCGCCTTCGGCGCGGCCGCGCTGGCTGAGTGGCCCGCCTTCGCCGAACAGTTGCGCGCGATATCGGGCGAGTCGGTGTTCGTCGCCGACGAAACCCTGACCGTCGCGCTCGATGGCGCCGATGCCGCCGATCTGCGCACGGTCGCGCAGTGGCTGGCCGGGTTCGGTCACGATCTGCGGGTGCTCGATCGCGCCGGCGTGCGTGCGCTGGAACCGGCGCTGGCCCGCACCGTCCGCGCCGGATTGCTGGCCACCACCGAACCGGCGATCGACAACCGGCGGGTGCTGCGCGCCCTCGACGCTGCCTGTGTCGCATCGGGTGTCGAGATTCGCGCCGAAGCTGTTGTCGCACTGGATGATCTGCCGCACGATCGCGTCGTGCTCGCCGCGGGTGCCCGTTCCGCCGAGCTGTGGCCGGGGCTGCCGGTGCGACCGGTGAAGGGCGAGATCCTCCGGCTGCGCCACCGGCCGGGCGTGAGCGCGCCGCCGAGCCGGGTGATCCGGGCTCGGGTGCACGGCAGGCAGGTGTACATGGTGCCGCGCGCGGACGGAATCGTCGTCGGCGCAACACAATACGAAGCCGGTTTCGACACCACGGTCACCGTCGGCGGGGTTCGCGACCTGATCGCCGACGCCGAGACCGTGCTGCCCGGGATCGGCGAATACGAACTGGCCGAGGCGAGCGCGGGCTCACGACCAGCCACCCCCGACAACCTGCCGCTGCTCGGCCCGCTCGACGACCGGGTCGTCGCGGCCACCGGCCACGGCCGCAACGGCATGCTGACCCTCGCGCTCACCGCCGTCACCGTCGCGCGGCTGCTCGACGGCGTCGTCCCCGACTACGCCGAAGCCGCTTCGCCCCAACGCTTTTCGACGTCCGCGCTGTCGTCTTCCCCAGGAGGAGTCCGATGACCTCGACCATCCCGATCGGTGTCACCGTCAACGGTGTCGACCACGAGTTCGCCGAGCCGCTCAGCGTTCGTGAACTGCTGACCCGGCTCGAATTGCCGTGCCAGGGGGTGGCGTTGGCGGTCGACGGCGCGGTCTTCCCGAAGTCGCGCTGGGACGAGCCGGTCGCGCGCGGCTGGACCATCGAGGTGCTGACGGCGGTCCAGGGTGGCTGAGCCGCTGCGCATCGCCGACGCCGAGTTCGGCTCGCGCCTGATCATGGGCACCGGCGGCGCCGAGAACCTCGCCGTGCTCGAACAGGCGCTGGTCGCCTCGGGCACCGAGCTCACCACCGTCGCGATGCGCCGGGTCGACGCGGCGGGTGGCACCGGCGTGCTCGATCTGCTGAAGCGCCTCGACATCACCCCGCTGCCCAACACCGCGGGCTGCCGGACCGCCGCCGAGGCGGTGCTCACCGCGCGCCTGGCCCGCGAGGCGCTGGAGACGCACTGGGTCAAGCTCGAGGTGATCGCCGACGAACGCACCCTGCTGCCCGATCCGATCGAACTGCTCGACGCGGCCGAACAGCTGGTCGACGACGGATTCGTCGTCCTGCCCTACACCACCGACGATCCGGTGCTGGCCCGTCGGCTCGAGGACGCGGGCTGTGCCGCGGTCATGCCGCTCGGCGCGCCCATCGGTACCGGCCTCGGCATCGGCAACCCGCACAACATCGAGATGATCGTGGCCGCCGCCGGTGTCCCGGTGATCCTCGACGCGGGCATCGGCACCGCGAGCGATGCCGCCCTGGCCATGGAACTGGGCTGCTCGGCAGTCCTGCTGGCTACCGCGGTGACCAGGGCCCGCGAGCCCGAACTCATGGCCGAGGCGATGGCCGCCGCCGTGCGGGCCGGATACCTGGCCAGGCAGGCCGGACGCATTCCCAAGCGCTTCTGGGCTCAGGCGTCGTCCCCGGGCCGCTAGTCCGGTCTCGGGGTCGGGTCATCCTCGAGGATGACCCGACTCGCTACCTCACGGCGACGCGCTCGTGACCGAACATGCGGCAAGCTGGAACGCATGATCGAGCTGAAGGGCCTGACGAAGCAATTCGGCCAGACCGTCGCGGTGCAGGACCTCTCGTTCACCGTCCATCCAGGACAGGTGACCGGGTTCCTCGGCCCCAACGGTGCGGGCAAATCGACCACCATGCGGATGATCCTCGGATTGGATCAGCCCACCTCGGGCACGGCGCTGATCGATGGCAAGCGCTATGACGAGCTCGAGCGACCGCTCACCCAGGTAGGCGCGTTGCTCGATGCCAAATGGGTGCATCCGAACCGTTCGGCGCGCGCCCATCTCGAATGGCTCGCGGCGTCCAACGACCTGCCGAAATCGCGGGTCGAGGAGGTGCTGCGACTCGTCGGTCTCTCCGAGGTGGCGAGCAAGAACGCGGGCGGGTTCTCCCTCGGCATGTCCCAGCGGCTCGGCCTGGCCGGGGCGCTGCTCGGTGACCCGAAGGTGTTGCTGTTCGACGAGCCGGTCAACGGCCTCGACCCCGAGGGCATCCTCTGGATCCGCCGCTTCATGCAGCGGCTGGCCGGTGAGGGACGCACGGTGCTCGTGTCGAGCCACCTGCTCTCGGAGATGGCCCAGACCGCCGAGCACCTGATCGTGATCGGCCGGGGTCAGCTCATCGCCGACACCACCACCAAGGACTTCATCGACCGCGCGTCCGAGCAGTCGGTCCGGGTCCGCAGTCCTCAGCTCGACCAGCTGCGCAGTCTGCTCACCTCGCACGGCATGACCGTGCGCGAGGAGGGCGATGCCGCGCTGATCGTGGCGGGCGTGACCAGCGACGAGGTCGGCAAGGTGGCGGGAACCAACAGCGTCACGCTCTACGAGCTGGCACCACAGCAGGCCTCCCTCGAGGAGGCGTTCATGCGAATGACCGGCGGCGCGGTGGAATACCACGGCGCGGGCGTCGACCAGGTGATGGGAGGTGCGCTCTGATGGGAGTGCTCGCCGCGGAACGAATCAAGCTCACCTCGACCCGTTCGCCCTGGTGGTGCTCGGCGGTCGTGATCGCGCTCGGTATCGGCCTGGCCGTACTGATGGCGTTGATCACCAACATCGACGCCGAGCCAGGGCAGGGGCCGCCGCCGCTCACCCCCGGCCTGGCCGCCTCCGGCGTGACCGGATTCGGCGTGATGGTGCTGATGATCATGGCCGCGCTCACGGTGACCAGCGAATATCGCTTCGGCGTGATCCGGGCCAGCTTCCTCGCGGTGCCGAATAGGTCGAAGGTGATCGTGTCCAAGGCCGGTCTGGTCGGCGTGTACGCGGCGCTGCTGACCGGTGTGCTGGCGCTGGCCGCCTTCGTGGTGGCCAAGCTGATCGTCGGTGACGAGGCCCCTGGTCTGGTGCTCGAGGGCAACTGGCGCGAGATCTACAGCATTCCGATCTATGCCCTGCTCGGGGTGATGCTGGCGATCGGTATCGGTGTACTGGTCCGTCAGTCGGCCGCGGCCATCTCGCTGATCGTGCTGTGGCCGCTGCTCATCGAGGGTCTGCTCGGCGCGTTCGGCAGTTTCGGCCGGGCGGTCACCCCGTTCCTGCCGTTCGCCAACATGAACCGGTTCATGACCGTCGACGACGTCTCCGGCAATTGGCACTGGGGCGTGTGGGGCAGCCTGATCTACTTCGCCGCCTTCGTGGCGATCGTGTTCGCCGGCGCGCTCGTGGTGGTCAACCGCCGCGACGCCTGACCGAACTTGCCCGGGTTGCCCTCGCAAGAGCCCGGGTTGCCAGGGCGTGACCTTGTCGGGAGGTCACAGCCCGGAAGCCTCCGGCGTCCGCTGCCCGGACGCCGGAGGCTCCTGCTTTTCGTAGGCGCCGGAATCTGGCCGGCGTCGCGGGGAGGCGGATCGGCTACCCTCGTGACGTGAGTGAAACGCCTTCTGGCGGGAGGGATCCGCGGCGACGCGACGTCGCGGCGGAGGTGGTGATTCCGTTGGAGCCGATCGTTGGTGAACGGGACGACCGCGCATCCGATGATGCCGAACCGCGCCCCGGTCGTCGGCGGGTTCAGCTCTCGTCGAAACTGCAGGCGGCCAACCGGCGCGCCGATGTGATCGGTGCCCTGCGCAAGGCCCGCCAGCAGCTGCCCGGTGACCCCGCTTTCGGCGATCCGCTGTCGGTCTCGGGCCCCGGTGGCGCCCGCGCGGTGGCCAGGGCCGCGGACAAGATCGCCGGTGGCGCGCCCAGCGCGGCCAGGGAGATCGGTTTCGGCGCGCTGCAGGTCTGGCAGGCGGCGCTGGAGCGGGTCGGGCGCGGGCGCGGGTCCGAACCGGTGACCATCGTGTTCACCGATCTGGTGGCGTTCTCCAGCTGGTCGCTCGCGGCGGGCGACGAGCGCACGCTGACCCTGCTGCGGCAGGTCGCCAAGGCCATCGAGCCGCCGATCGCCGAGCGGGGCGGTCAGGTGGTCAAACGCATGGGCGACGGCCTGATGGCGGTGTTCTCCTCGCCGGACCGCGCCGTGCGCGCCGCGCTGGCGGCCCGCCGCAACCTCGCCGAGGTGGAGGTCGACGGCTATCGCCCGCGCATGCGGGTCGGCCTGCACACCGGCACCCCGCGCGAGATCGGTGGCGACTGGCTCGGCGTGGACGTCAACATCGCCGCCAGGATGATGGAGGCGGGCGGCAACGGCAACACGATGCTGTCGAGCACCACCCTGGCCGCGCTGCGCCCGGAGACCCTCGCCGAACTCGGCGTCACCGTCAAGCCGTACAAACGCAACTTCTGGGCGGCCCCGCTCAACGGCGTCCCCGAGGACGTTCGGATCTACAAGCTCAGCACCACCTGACCTACTACAGCCAGAGCACCGCACCGAGGGCGGCGAGCCCGGCGGCGACGAGCAGGGCGATCGACATCTGCCGGTTGGTCTTCCAGGTCGTGAAGGCCCCGCCCAGCAGGAACCCGGTGAGGGCGAACATCAGGATCACGGCGGTCGAGGACGACATGGTGGCTTCTCTTTCGTTGTGGGCGCGGGCGGGCTCCATGCTGTCATGGCGATCTGTCACAAATCGCGGGTGGCCGGTGTCTACAGGGGTGAAACCATCCGACACGACTCCTAGGAGCAGCGATGACCCCCCGAATCCCCCCAGCCGAGATCAACGGCCTGTTCGGCGCCGTCGTGAAGAAGATGAGCGCGCGCATGTTCGGCAAGGTCCCTGAGTCGTTGGGCGTGATGTGGCACAACCAGCAGGTCTTGAAGACCTCGATGGGCTTCGGTCGCAAGATGCAGAAATGGGACAGCTGTGACGAGGCGCTGAAGTCGTATGCCCACATGGCGGTCGCGTCGCTGGTCGGCTGCACCTGGTGCCTGGACTTCAACTACTTCATGGCCAACAACCACGGCCTCGACATGGACAAGGCGCAGCAGATCCCGCGCTGGCGCGAGTCGGCGGTGTTCACACCGCTCGAGCGGGACGTGCTCGAGTTCGCCGAGGCGATGAGCCAGACCCCGCTGACGGTGACCGACGAGCTGGTCGCCCGCCTGCTCGACCAGCTCGGTGCCGCTGCCGTGGTCGAGCTGGGGAGTGTGATCGGGTTCGCGAACATGACCACTCGTGGCAACGTGGCGCTCGGCATCGAGTCGGAGGGCTTCGCCGCCTCGTGTGGCCTGCGGCCGATGGCCGAGCGGTCACAGTAGCGTCGAGGGCGATTAACAAGCACGCATGCTTGCTTTTTTTCTGAACCGATGTGATCCTGGGGTGCATGAGTGCACTCTCCGCTGATCCGGACCTGATCAGGATCGGCAACTGCTCCGGGTTCTACGGTGATCGCCTCGGCGCCATGCGCGAGATGCTCGAGGGTGGTCAGCTCGACGTGCTCACCGGCGACTACCTCGCCGAGCTGACCATGCTGATCCTGGGCCGCGACCGGATGAAGGACCCCAGCCTCGGTTACGCCAAGACGTTCGTGAAGCAGATCGAGGACTGTCTCGGTCTCGCGCTCGAGCAGAACGTGCAGATCGTCACCAACGCCGGGGGCCTGAATCCGGCCGGGCTGGCCGAGCGGCTGCGCAAGGTCGCCGCCGACCTCGGCCTGGACGCCAAGATCGCCCACGTCGAGGGCGACGACCTGGTGGGCCGGGCCGCCGAACTCGACCTCGGCCAGCCGCTCACCGCCAACGCCTACCTCGGCGCCTGGGGCATCGTGGAGTGCCTGAACTCCGGCGCCGACATCGTCGTCACCGGCCGGGTCACCGACGCCTCGGTGATCGTCGGCCCGGCCGCGGCCCACTTCGGCTGGGCCCGAACCGATTACGACGCGCTCGCCGGTGCCGTGGTCGCCGGTCACGTGATCGAGTGCAGCACGCAGGCGACCGGCGGCAACTTCGCCTTCTTCACCGAACTCGGTGACATCGGCCGCCCCGGCTTCCCGATCGCCGAGATCCGCCGCGACGGGTCCAGCGTCATCACCAAGCACGACGGCACCGGCGGCGCGGTCACCGCCGACACGGTCGAAGCCCAGCTCATGTACGAGATCCAGGGCGCCCGCTACGCCGGACCCGACGTCACCACCCGGCTCGACAGCATCACCGTCAGCCAGGAGGGCAAGGACCGGGTGCTGATCAGCGGCGTGACCGGGGAAGCCCCGCCGCCCCAGCTCAAGGTCTCACTGAACACCCTCGGCGGTTTCCGCAACGAGATGGAGTTCATCCTCACCGGTCTCGACATCGAGGCCAAGGCCGCGCTGGCCCAGCGTCAGCTGGAAGCCTGGCTGCCGGTCAAGCCCGCCGAACTCAGCTGGACGCTGGCACGCCTGGACCGCCCCGACGCCGACACCGAGGAACAAGCCAGCGCGCTGCTGCGCTGTGTGGTGCGCGATCCCGATCCGAACAAGGTCGGCCGCGGGTTCTCCAGTGTCGCTGTGGAACTCGCGCTGGCGAGCTACCCGGGCGCGAGCTTCACCACCCTGCCCGGCAACGGTGCGCCCTACGGCGTGTTCACCCCCGGCTTCGTCGACGCGCACGAGGTGCCCCACGTCGCGGTGCTGGCCGACGGCACCCGCCTCGACATCGCGCCCGCCACGGAAACCGTTGTGCTCGAACCGGTTTCCGAACCGGAGTTGCCCGCGGCCCTGCCGCCTTCCGAGACCCGCCGAGTCCCGCTCGGCTCGATCGCTCTTGCCCGCAGCGGCGACAAGGGCGGGGACGCCAACATCGGCGTCTGGGTGCGCACCGACCAGCAATGGCGGTGGTTGGTGCACACCCTCACAGTCGAGAAGCTGCGGGAACTGCTGCCCGAGACGGCCGAACTCACCGTCACCCGCCACGTGCTGCCCAATCTGCGCGCGGTCAACTTCATCATCTCCGGCCTGCTCGGCAAGGGCGTCGCCTACCAGGCGCGTTTCGACCCGCAGGCCAAGGGGCTCGGCGAATGGCTGCGCTCCCGCCACCTCGATCTGCCGACGGAGCTGCTCGCGTGAACGGTCAGCGCCCGGAGGCGGTAGCGGAGCGTGACCACGCAGGGCGCCCGTGCACGCGACAGGAGACAACAGCATGACCTCTGTTTGGGAAACACCGGAGCGAAAAGAGCTGCGTGCCACCGTGCGCGGGTTCGTCGAGCGGGAGATCCTGCCCGATCTCGACAGCTGGGAGCGCGAAGGCCTGATCCCGCGTGAACTGCACAAGAAGGCGGGCGAACTCGGCCTGCTGGGCATCGAGTTCCCCGAATTCGCCGGCGGCGAAGGGGGTTCGCCGATCGATGGTGTCGTGCTGAGTGAGGAATTGCACTACGCGGGCGCCTCGGGCGGCCTGTGGGCCTCGCTGTTCACCTGCGGAATCTCGTTGCCGCACATCATCGCCTCGGGCAACCAAGACCAGATCGACAAGTGGGTCAAGCCGACCCTGGCCGGTGACCTGATCGGCTCGCTGGCCATCACCGAGCCCGGCGGCGGCTCCGATGTCGGCCACCTCACCACCTCCGCGGTGCGCGATGGCGACGACTTCGTCATCAACGGCGCCAAGACCTTCATCACCTCGGCCTGCCGTGCCGACTTCATCGTCACCGCGGTGCGCACCGGCGGGCCGGGCGCGGCAGGCGTCTCGCTGGTCATCGTGCCGACCGACACGCCGGGCTTCGAGGTGACCCGCAAGCTCGAGAAGATGGGCTGGCTGGCCTCCGACACCGGTGAGCTCTCGTACACCGATGTGCGGGTGCCTGTTTCGAACCTGGTCGGCGCCGAGAACTCCGGCTTCGCCCAGATCGCCAACGCGTTCGTCAGCGAGCGGGTCGGCCTCGCCGTGCAGGCGTACTCGATGGCCCAGCGCGCCCTCGACCTCACCCTCGAGTGGACCCGCAACCGTGAGACCTTCGGCCGTCCGCTGATCAGCCGCCAGTCGGTCCAGATGACGCTGACCGAGATGGCCCGGCGCGTCGACCTCGCCCGCGTCTACACCCGCTCGCTGGTCGAGCGCGTCGAGAACGGCGAACAGGGCCTGATCGCCGAGGTCTGCTTCGCCAAGAACACCGCCGTCGAAACCGTGGAATGGGTGGCCAACCAGGCCGTTCAGTTGCACGGCGGGATGGGCTACATGCGCGAGTCCGAGGTGGAGCGCATCTACCGCGACATCCGCATCATCGGCATCGGTGGCGGCACCAACGAGATCCTGACCATGCTGGCGTCGAAAGTATTGGGGTACCAGTCGTGACGACCTTCCGTTCCGCGCTCGACACCGCCTCGCCCGAGTACGGCGCGGCCGCCGAGGCGATGTCGACCAAGCTCGCCGAGATCGAGGACGAATTCGCCAAGGCCATCGCCGGTGGCGGGCCCGAGAAGGTGGCCCGGCATCACAAGCGCGGCAAGCTGACCGCGCGTGAGCGCATCGAGTTGCTGCTGGACGAGGACTCGCCGTTCCTGGAGCTGTGCCCGCTCGCGGCATGGGGCAGCGACTTCCACGTCGGCGCGTCGACGATCGCCGGGATCGGAATCGTCGAGGGGGTCGAGTGCATGATCGTCGCGCCGGATCCCACCGTGCGTGGTGGCACCTCCAACCCGTGGACGCTGCGCAAGACGTTGCGGATCAACGACATCGTGCGGGAGAACCGGCTACCGGTGATCTCGCTGGTCGAGTCCGGCGGCGCTGATCTGCCGACGCAGAAGGAAGTCTTCATTCCTGGTGGCGCGATGTTCCGCGACCTGACCCAGGCATCGGCCGCCGGAATCCCCACCATCTCCCTGGTTTTCGGCAACTCGACCGCCGGTGGTGCCTACATCCCCGGTATGTCCGACTACGTGGTGATGGTCAAGGAGGGCGCGAAGGTCTTCCTGGCCGGCCCGCCGCTGGTGAAGATGGCCACCGGCGAGGACTCCGACGACGAGACTCTCGGTGGCGCCGAGATGCACGCCCGCACATCGGGTCTGGCCGACTACATGGCCGCCGACGAGCAGGACGCCATTCGCCTCGGTCGCGGTATCGTGCGCCGTCTGAACTGGAAGAAGCAGGGCCCCGAGCCGCGTGCGGAGGTGATCTCGCCGCTCTACGATCCCGAGGAACTGCTCGGCATCGTGCCCTCGGATCTGAAGATCCCGTTCGACCCGCGCGAGGTGATCGCCCGCGTTGTCGACGGCTCCGACTTCGATGAGTTCAAGCCGCTCTACGGTTCGAGCCTGGTCACCGGGTGGGCCGAGATCAACGGCTTCCCGATCGGCATCCTGGCCAACGCACGCGGCGTGCTGTTCTCCGAGGAATCGCAGAAGGCCACCCAGTTCATCCAGCTGGCCAACAAGAAGAACACCCCACTGCTGTTCCTGCACAACACCACCGGCTACATGGTCGGCAGGGAGTACGAGCACGGCGGCATCATCAAGCACGGCGCGATGATGATCAACGCGGTCGCCAACTCCAAGGTGCCACACATCTCGCTGCTGATGGGCGCCTCCTATGGCGCCGGGCACTACGGCATGTGCGGACGGGCGTTCAATCCGCGCTTCCTGTTCGCCTGGCCGAGCGCGAAATCCGCCGTGATGGGCGGCGCGCAGCTCGGTGGTGTGCTCACCATCGTGCAGCGCGGCGCGGCCGAAGCCAAGGGCCTGCCCTTCGACGAGGAGGCGGCGGCCGGTCTGGCGGCGATGGTGGAAGCGCAGATCGAAGCCGAGGCGATGCCGATGTTCTTGTCGGGCAGGCTGTTCGACGACGGCATCATCGACCCCCGAGATACCCGAACCGTGCTGGGGATGGCTTTGTCGGCCATTCACAACGCACCGATCCAGGGCGCCGAGGGCTTCGGCGTCTTCCGAATGTGAGGCGCGACATGACTTCAGCATCGCGAAGCGATTCCGTGCGGGGCGGCGGCCGGGTGACGGGCGGGCTCACGAATGTTCTCGTCGCCAACCGGGGTGAGATCGCGCGCCGGGTTTTCGCCACCTGTCGTCGGATGGGTATCGGCACCACGGCTGTCTACTCCGACGCCGACGCCGCTGCACCGCACGTGTCCGAGGCCGACGCGGCCATCCGCCTGCCCGGCAACACCCCCGCCGAGACCTATCTGCGTGGTGAACTGATCATCGAGGCGGCGCTGGCGGCCGGTGCCGACGCGATTCATCCCGGCTACGGATTCCTCTCCGAGAACGCCGAATTCGCGCGATCGGTGCTCGACGCCGGTCTGGTGTGGATCGGGCCGCCGGTCGCGGCCATCGAGCAGATGGGCTCGAAGGTCGAGTCCAAGAAGATGATGGACGCGGCCGGTGTGCCCGTCCTGGCCGAGCTGGATCCGGCCGAGGTCACCGAGGCGCACCTGCCGGTGCTCATCAAGGCTTCCGCCGGTGGTGGTGGTCGCGGTATGCGCGTGGTGCGCGAGCTCGGTGAGCTGCGGGACCAGATCGCGGCGGCACAGCGCGAAGCCGAGTCGGCCTTCGGCGATCCGACCGTGTTCTGCGAGCGCTACCTCGAGACCGGACGCCACATCGAAGTGCAGGTCATGTCCGATACTTTCGGCAAGACCTGGGCCGTGGGCGAACGCGAGTGCTCGATCCAGCGGCGCCATCAGAAGGTCGTCGAAGAGGCGCCCTCGCCGCTGGTCGAGAAGGTCGACGCGCTGCGAGCTCAGGGGCCGGAGGCGGTAGCGGAGCGTGACCACGCAGGCTCCGGGAGCGGCGCCGATGGGCCGAGCATGCGGGACCGGCTCTTCGAGGCGGCTCGACTGGCCGCCGAGGCGATCGGCTACGAGGGTGCGGGTACGGTCGAGTTCCTGGCAGACGAGAAGGGCGAGTTCTTCTTCCTGGAGATGAACACCCGGCTGCAAGTGGAACATCCGGTCACCGAGCAGACCACCGGCCTCGACCTGGTTCGCCTGCAGTTGCAGGTGGCTTCGGGGCTGCCGCTGCCCGCTACCCAGCCCGCGCTGCGCGGCCACTCGATCGAGGTCCGCCTCTACGCCGAGGATCCCGCGCAGGACTGGCAGCCACAGAGCGGTCCGGTCCACAAGCTCGAGATTCCCTTCACCGCAGCCGAATTCACCGTGCTCGATCAGCCCGGCGTGCGCCTGGACACCGGCGTCGTCGACGATTCGGTGGTGGGCGTGCACTACGACCCGATGCTGGCCAAGGTGATCTCCTACGCCGAAACCCGTTCCGAGGCAGCACATCTGCTCGCCACCGCGCTGCAGCGGGCCAAGATCCACGGTCTGGTCACCAACCGCGACCTGCTCGTGCGGGTGCTGCGGCATCCGGCGTTCCTGGCCGGTGACACCGATACCGCCTTCTTCGCCACCCACGACCTGGCCGCGCTCTCGGCGCCGTTGGCCTCGGAAGCCGACGAAGCGCTCTCGATCGTGGCCGCGGCACTGGCCGATTCGGCCGCCAATCACGCCGCCAGCCGGTTCACCCGCCTGGCGCCCAACGGCTGGCGCAATCTGGCCTCGCTGCCGCAAACCAAGTCCTACGAGAGCCGCACCTCCGGGACGCACGAGGTGCGCTACCGCTACACCCGCACCGGCGTGACGGTGGAGGGCCACGACGGCCTCGAGCTGATCTCGGCGGCGCCCGATCGCGTCGTGCTCGCGGTGCCGGGCGAGCGCGGCCCGGTGCGCAGGCAGTTCGAGATCGCCCGCTACGGCGACCTCGTCGCGGTGGACTCTCCGCTCGGCCCGGTGTCGGTGCGCAGGCTGCCGCGCTTCACCGACCCGTCCGAGCAGGTCGCGGCCGGTTCGCTGCTCGCACCGATGCCCGGCAGCGTGATCCGCCTCGGCGCCGCCGAAGGCGACCAGGTGAAGCAGGGCCAACCCATTCTGTGGCTGGAGGCGATGAAGATGGAGCACACCATCGCCGCGCCCGCCACCGGCATTCTCAGTGCCTTGAACGTGACCGTCGGCCAGCAGGTCGAGGTCGGAACCGTCCTCGCGGTGGTCGAGGAAGAAGAGCAGGAGCAGGCATGAACGAGCGAAGCGAGAGAATCATGTGCCAGCGCGCGGAGCGCATGCCGCAGCCGAGCGCCAGCGAGGTGGAGGCATGAGCTTCATCGAAACCGAAGAGCAGACCGCGCTGCGGGCGGCCGTCGCGTCGCTGGCGAGCAAGTACAACTACCGCGACTACGTGCTGCCGCTCTCGCGCAAGAACGAGCCGCTCACCGAACTGTGGGACGAGGCGGGCAAGCTCGGCTTCCTCGGCGTGAACCTGCCCGAGGAATTCGGCGGCGGCGGCGCGGGCATGTACGAGCTGGCGCTGGTGCAGGAGGAGCTGTCGGCGCAGGGCGCCGGTCTGCTGCTGATGGTGGTCTCCCCGGCCATCTGCGGCACCATCATCACCAAGTACGGCACCGACGCGCAGAAACAGAACTGGCTGCCCAAGCTGGCCGACGGCTCGTCGAAGATGGTCTTCGCCATCACCGAACCCGACGCCGGTTCCAACTCGCACCAGATCACCACCACCGCCCGTCGTGACGGCGACGACTGGATCCTCAACGGCCGCAAGATCTTCATCTCCGGTGTCGATCAGGCCGAGGCCATCCTGGTGGTCTCGCGCACCGAGGACCACAAGACGGGCAAGCTCAAGCCCGCGCTGTTCATCGTGCCGGTCGACGCGCCTGGCCTGGTGAAGAACGTCCAGGAGATGGACGTGATCGAGCCCGACCACCAGTACACCCTGTTCTTCGACGATGTGCGCCTGCCCGCCGACGCCCTCGTCGGCTCCGAGGACGCGGCCCTGGCCCAGCTGTTCGCCGGGCTGAACCCCGAGCGCATCATGGGCTCGGCCATGGCTATCGGCCTGGGCCGCTACGCCATCGACCGCGCGGTCGAGTACGCCAAGGAGCGCACGGTCTGGAAGACGCCGATCGGTGCGCACCAGGGCATTTCGCATCCGCTGGCGCAGATCAAGATCGAGCTGGAACTGGCGAAGCTGATGATGCAGAAGGCCGCGACGCTCTACGACTCCGGCGACGAGTTCGGTGCCGCCGAGGCCGCCAACATGGCCAAGTACGCGGCGGCCGAGGCCAGCATCAAGGCCCTCGACCAGGCGATCCAGACCCACGGCGGGTCGGGTCTGACCAAGGAGGTGGGGTTGTCGGCGATGCTGCAGGCGGCGCGCATCATGCGCATCGCGCCAGTTAGCCGCGAGATGATTCTGAACTTCGTTTCGCAGCATTCGCTCGGGTTGCCGCGTTCGTATTGATTGTCCGGTTGTCCAAGGAGGTTGTGTTTGTTGGAGCGCTGGCGCGCTCGAGTCGCGGCCCCGAAGGGCCGCCGGTCAGGCACCGTTGCTTGCTCCTTCGTCGCGTACGCAACGGCGCCTGACCGGCGACCCGGCCGCGACCGGCCACTGCGTGGCCGCCGCTCCTCGGGGTCGCGGGTGCGGGGTTGGGAGTGCGGTCATGGCGGACTCAGGTGGTGCCGGGTGTGCTGGGAGTGCGGGAGGTGGCCGACTTCGGTGGTGCCGGGTGCGCTGGGAGTGCGGGAGGTGGCCGACTTCGGTGGTGCCGGGTGCGCTGGGAGTGCTGGCATGGCGGACTCGGGTGCGATGTGACGGGAGTGCGGTTGATGACTGGTTCTTTGGAAGCTCGAGGAGGATTCGATGAGTGATTCTGGTGATACGCCGTACGTGCGCTACGAAGTCGTCGATGGATTCGCGACGTTGACGTTTGATTCCCCGCACAACCGTAATGCGCTCTCGTCCAAGCTCGTTCGCGAGCTGGTGGCCGGATTGGACGCGGCGGCAACCGATCCCACCGTACGGGGGATCGTGCTCACCCACACCGGCGACACTTTCTGCGCCGGGGCCGACCTCAAGGAGGCGAGCACCGCCGATCCCGCGGTGGCCGCCGACGAGCGCACCCGCGTGATGATCGACGTGCTGCGCGGCATCCTCACCTCGCCCAAGCCGGTCATCGCGCAGATCGACGGCAATGTCCGGGCCGGTGGCATGGGCATCATCGGTGCCTGCGATCTCGTCGTGGCCGGGCCGGGCAGCAGTTTCGCGCTCACCGAGGTGCGGATCGGGATGGCGCCGTTCATGATCTCGCTCACCCTGGTGCCGCGCCTTGACCAGCGCGCGGCCGGGCGCTACTTCCTCACCGGCGAGAAGTTCGACGCCGCGACCGCGCAGGAGATCGGGCTGGTCACCGTGGCGGTCGCCGATGCCGCCGCCGAGGTCGAACGCCTTGCCGGCGAACTGCGCAAGGGTTCGCCGCAGGGTCTGGCCGAGTCCAAGAAGCTGGTCAACGCGACCCTGCTGGCCACCTTCGACGCCGAGGCCGAGGCGCTCGCGCAGCGCTCGGCGGGCTTCTTCGGCACCCCCGAGGTGATCGAGGGTATGACGGCCTTCTTCCAGAAGCGCCCGCCCAGCTGGGCACAATAGGGCAATGGCGACACCCCACGAACCCAAGCAGGACCGCAGCCGGGCCACCCGGCAGCGGCTGCTGGAGGCGACCATCGACTGCCTGGCCGAGACCGGCTGGGCAGCCGCCACCGTGTCGGTGGTCGCCGAACGGGCCGGGGTGTCACGCGGGGCCGCCCAGCACCATTTCCCCACCCGCGAGGACCTGATCACCGGCGCGCTCGAGTACATGTTCGACACCCGCATGGACCAGTCCACCGCCGAGGCGGCCGCGATCAGCGGGGTCGCCGAGGGGGAGGGCCGCACCCGCGCCGTGGTCTCCGGCCTGGTCGAGTCCTACACCTCACCGCTGTTCAAAGCCGCCCTCCAGGTCTGGACCCACGCCGCCGCCGACCCTGCCCTGCGCGAACGCATCGTCCCCCTCGAGGCCCGCTTCGGCCGCATCGCCCACCGCCGCGCCGTCGAAGCGCTCGGGGTCGACGACTCGAACCCGGTCAACCATCACCTCGTCCAGGCCACCCTCGACCTGGCCCGCGGCCTCGGCCTCGCCGACGTCCTCACCGACGACTCGGCGCGGCGCAAATTGATCGTCGACCAGTGGGCATCGACGCTGCACGCGGCCCTCGACAACCCCAGCTGACCCTGGCGACCTGCTCCACTACGACGCCGATTTCGAAACGGTCGCCTGAGTGGTCGACCTCAACCACCGCTGGGTCGCCCCGCGTGGGACCCTCGCCCCAGCCTGATCGGGCTCAGGTGCGATGCACGCGGATCACGCTGTCGGCCCGCTCGCCGACGACGCCGTCGGGGCTGGTCGAGGCGCTGTGGACGAGCTCGGCGGTGTCGACCTGCCATTGACCAGGCGCGAGCTCGAGCTGCTCGAGCACCTGCTCGACGGTCGGGAAGGCGTAGTCGTGCGGGGGCGTGTCCGCCCAGCTCGGCCAGCCCGCGTGCCCGCCGACGATCAGCACCCCACCCGGTGCGACGGCGGCCGCGGCCGAGCGCAGAATCCCGGCGCGCTCGTCGGGGAGCTCCACCGGCGAGTGCAGGAACTGCGCGGAGACCAGGTCGAAGGATCCGGCGGGGAAGGTGGCCCGCAGGTCGTGGCGCTCCCAGGCGATCGTCAGCCCGGCCGCCGCCGCGCGCTGCTCGCCGCGGGCCATGGCCGTGGCCGAGACGTCGACAGCGGTCACCCGCCAGCCCTGCTCGGCCAGCCAGATCGCGTCGGCGCCCTCGCCGCACCCGAGATCGAGCACGGTCCCCGGACTCAGGCCGTGCACCTCGCGGACGAGCAGGGGATTGGGGTTGCCGGTCCAGACCTGTTCGCGTTCGCGGTAGAAGTTTTCCCAGTACTGTTCGGCGGTGGGTACGGTCTCGGTCATGGGTGCTCCATCCCTGGTCGACGCGGTGATCGGGTCGATTCGATAGTGCGGTGATCCACTGGCGGGACGCCAGAAAAGTTGCTGTTGCGGCAACTGTGGTGTGCGTCGCAGGCCGACTGCGGCGACCCGGCACCGAGGAGGGCGCACGGTGCGGCGGCGCGGGCCGCTTAGTATTACGCCCGTGGCGCGTGTGTACCGGAGGGCAGAGGAGTCGCCGGTTCGTCGCGTCGACGCGCGGACCGAACGGTGGCGTGAGCACCGGGTACGGGTCCGGATCGAATTCGTCGACGCCGCGTTCCGCGCGCTCGACCGCTTCGGCCCCGAGGTCAGCATGGGCGACATCGCCAAGGAAGCCGGCGCGGCCAAGCCGAAGCTGTATCGCCATTTCGAGGACAAGACCGACCTCTACAACGCGATTGTCGACCGGCTACGCGACACCCTGTGGGAGCGAATGCTCAGCGGCGTGAACCTGACCGACGACTCGATCGCGGAACTGGTGCATCGCGCGGCCGCCGAGTACGTGGCCGTGGTGACCGAGCATCCGAACGTCTTCCGGTTCATGCTGCACAGCCATTTCAGCCAGCAGGCCCGCGAAACCGAACGGGCGCTCGTGGCCGCCCGCCAATCCGCCCGGCGCGCCGCCGAGTTCTTCGCCGGCCTGCTGCCGACGGAATCGATCGACGTGGCCGGGATCGAATTGGTGAACTACTCGATCTTCGGTGCGGTGGCCTCGGCCACGGACTGGTGGCTCGGCGCGAATCAGCGCGAGGTGTCGGTGATGCCGGTCGAGCGCTTCATCGACTATCTGGCCGAGAGCATCTCGGCACTGGCCATGGCGCACGCCCGCTTCAACGGCATCACGATCGATCCGTCGCAGCCACTACGCGACGCCTTCGCTGTGTAGTTGGAGCGCTGGCGCGCTCGAGTTCGCGCCCCCGGCGGTCCCGCCGATCAGCCACCGGTGCTTGCTCCTTCGTCGCCTACGCACCGGCGCCTGATCGGCGGGACGGGCGCGAACCGCCGACTGCGTCGGCGATCCCTCCTCGGGGTCGGGATGTGCGGGGTCGGTTTGCCGCGACCGGTACGAACTTCGTTGTTCTCGCCGGTCACGTCACTGGGACCGGTGGGGGGTGCGACCACCTCAGTATGGCTCTGGCCACCGACAAGTTCGCCGACGCACGCTAGGCGTCCTCGTGCAACCGCCACAGGGGTGACACGGGCCCGTGGCCTGCGCCGAGATCGTAGGAGGCGGACAGGCAGCGGTGGGTCCACTCCTTGGCGAACTCCACCGCGTCGGGTACCGGGTATCCGTTGGCGAGGGCGCTGGCGATGGCCGCGGCCAGGGTGTCGCCGCCGCCGTGATCGTTGCCGGTGGCGATGCGCGGTGCGGTGAACTCGCGGAAGGTGTCGCCGTCGTAGAGCAGGTCGGTGCTGAACTCCGAGGCGCGCAGGTGCCCGCCCTTGACGATCGACCACTGCGCGCCGAGCGCGTGCAGCGCCTCGGCGGCTTTGCGCGCGGTGGCGTCGTCGACCACCTCGATGCCGGTGATCAGCCGGACCTCGTCGAGGTTCGGGGTGACCACGGTGGCCAGCGGGATCAGGGTGTTGCGGACCGCGTCGAGCGCCTCGGCGTGCAGCAGCGGGTCGCCGTGCATGGACGCGGCGACCGGGTCGACGACCAGCGGGATGTCGCCGTCGCGGCCGATACCGAGTTCGCGGCACACCCCGGCGACGGCTTCGATGATGGCGGTGGATGCCAGCATGCCGGTCTTGGCCGCGCCGATACCGATATCGCGCACGACCACGCGCACCTGATCGGCGACGACATTCGGCGGGATCTCGTGAAAACCGCTGACGCCCAGCGTGTTCTGCACCGTCACCGCGGCAACCGCCACGCAGGCGTGCACTCCGCACAGCGCCATGGTCCGGGAGTCGGCCTGGATTCCGGCGCCGCCACCGGAGTCGGTGCCCGCGATGGTGAGCGCGCGAACGGGGGTCTGGCCATCGGGGGGCAGCGGCAACATCTTCACGTCCCAACCCTACGACCGTGTGTCCGATTTCGAGACCCCACCCGCCAACAACAAATGAAAACCATTATCATTAATGGGTGACCATCACCCCGCCTTCCACGTCCCTGCCCGTCACCGTGCTGTCCGGCTTCCTCGGCGCGGGTAAGACCACCCTGCTCAACCACATCCTCGCCAACCGCGACGGGCGCCGGGTCGCGGTGATCGTCAACGACATGAGCGAGGTCAACATCGACGCGGCGCTGATCGCCGGCCAGGGGCATCTCGATCGCACCGAGGAGAAGCTGGTCGAACTCACCAACGGCTGCATCTGCTGCACCTTGCGGGAGGACCTGATCGAGGCCGTCGCGCGCCTGGCCCGCGCGGGCCGGTTCGACCAGTTGGTGATCGAGTCGACGGGCATCTCCGAACCCATGCCGGTGGCGGCCACCTTCGACTGGGAGTTCGAGGATGGCTTCCGCCTCGGCGAGATCGCCCGCCTCGACACCATGGTGACCGTCGTCGACGCCTCGACCTTCCTGGCCGAACTGGTCCGCGGCGACGGCCTGGCCGAGCGTGATCTCGAAGCGGGCGAGGGCGATTCGCGCACTATCGCCGACCTGCTGGTCGACCAGGTGGAGTTCGCCGATGTGCTGCTGATCAACAAGACCGATCTGGTGAGCGCCAATGCCGCGGCCACCGTCGAGGCGACGGTGCGCAGGCTCAACCCGCGCGCGCACATCCTGCGCGCCGAGAAAGGCGTGGTCGACCTGAGCGAGGTGCTCGGTACCGGGCGCTACAACCCGGTGGTGGCCGCCGAGGCCGAGGGCTGGGCCGAGGAGCTGGCCGGCGGGCACACGCCCGAGACCGAGGAATACGGCATCAGCAGCCTGACCTTCGTCGCCGATCGGCCGTTCCATCCGCAGCGCCTGGCCGCCGCGCTCGAGCGCTTGCGCGGGATGCTGCGCAGCAAGGGGTTCTGCTGGATCGCCAGTCGTCCCGAGCTGGCCGCCATCTGGTCGCAGGCCGGGCCGAATCTGACCTTCGAGCCCGGTGCCTGGTGGTCGGCGCTCGAGGTTCCCGCCGGCCAGGAGATCGTGTTCATCGGCGTGCGCCTCGACGCGGCGGGACTGCGCCGCGAACTCGACGCCGCCCTGCTCACCGATGCCGAGTTCGCCGCGGGTGCCGGGGTGTGGACCAGCTACCCGGATCCGTTCCCAGCCTGGGGCGAGTTGCACGAACATCACTGATCGACTCCTTTGGCGGGCGTATCGCACTGAGCTGGTGCATGATTCGAAGGGGCTGCGACCCACGCGCCGATGAGGGGAGCGTGGGTCGCGGCACCGGAGCCGACTCAGGCGAGCCCGGCGAAGAATCGGCGAATGTCGCCGACCAGCACCTCGGGCGCCTCGTGCGCGGCATAGTGCCCGGCCGCGCCGTTCGTGTCGCCCTGCGCCGCGCCGGGGTCGTAGGTGTTCCAGCTGACGATATTGCGGTGATCGCGCTCGGCGAAGCGACGGATCGACTGGAAGTCGCCCGCGAACATCGCCAGCCCGGTCGGTACGGTCGTCGGCTCGCTCGGGTGCTCGCTGGTGTGGGCGTCCTCGTAGTAGAAGCGCAGCGAGGAGCCCGCCGTTGCGGTGAGCCAGTACAGCGCCACGTTCGCGATGACGAAACGCGGGTCCAGCGATTCGCCGAACAGCTGAGCGTTCCAGCCGAGCAGCCCGACCGGCGAGTCGGCCAGCGCGTAGGCCAGGGTCTGCGGCTGCTGGCTGTGCAGCGTGTTGAACGACATCTTGTTCTCGTGGAACCACTGCAGATGTTGCAGCGCCGCCATGTCCGCCTCGGACAGGCCCTCGAACTCGGCGGGGTCGCCGGACGGGAACGAGAACAGCTGGGTGACGTGCACGCCGACCACGTTCTGCGGCGCGATCCGGCCGATCTCCGGCGACACCATCGAGCCGGCGTCGTTGCCGATGGCGCCGTAGCGCTCGTAGCCGAGCCGGGCCATCAGCTCGGCCCAGGCGCGAGCGGTCCGGTAGCGGTTCCAGCCGGTGCTGCGGGTCGGTCCGGAGAAGCCGAAACCGGGCAGCGACGGGATGACCAGGTGGAAGGCGGGATCGGCGGCTGATTCCGGGTCGGTGAGCGGCGCGATGAGGTCGAGGAATTCCAGGATCGAGCCCGGCCAGCCGTGGGTGAGGATCACCGGCGTGGCATCGGGGCGCGCGGAGCGGATGTGCAGGAAGTGGATGGTCTCGCCGTCGATCTCGGTGGTGAACTGCGGGTAGGCGTTGAGTTCGGATTCCAGTGCACGCCAGTCGAATTCCTCCAGCCAGTAGGTGGCCAGGGTGCGGACTCGATCGGCCGGGACGCCGTAGGCGTCGCCGACGCCGGGCAGCTCGTGCGGGTACAGCGCACGGCGCAGGCGGTCGGCGAGGTCGTCGAGGCGGGCCTGGGGGATCTCGATGTGGAACGGGGTGACGGTGGCCGTGTGGGTCATGACGACTCCTCTTTCGGAAACGGAATGCTTCGTTCTGTTCCAACCGTAGCAGAACGGATCATTCCGTTTCAAGTGGTAGGCTGATATTCATGGCACAGCAGACCGAACCCGCAGATCAGCCCCGCCTGTCCGGCCGCAAGGCGCAGGCCGCGCGCAACAACGAGCTGATCCTCGACGCCGCCAGGGCCGTGTTCCTGGACGATCCGACCGCGCCGATCGCGGCCGTGGCCGAGCGCGCGGGCGTCGGGATCAGCGCGCTCTACCGCCGATACCCGAGCAAGGAAGTGCTGCTGCGCACCCTGTGTTACGAAGGGCTGCGCCAGTACAACGCCGAAGCCGATGCGGCGCTGGAGGATTCGGATGGCTGGCGCGGGCTGGTCGGGTTCCTGGAAAGAGTGGTCGAGGCCGATGTGCACTCGCTCGCGGTGCACCTGGCAGGCACTTTCACCCCCGACGACTCGCTCGTGCCGGAGGTGATCCACGCGGGCGAGGCCGCCGAGGAACTGATTCGCCGCGCACACGCCACCGGCAGGCTGCGCGCCGACTTCACCGCGCTGGACCTGGCCCTCGTGCTCGACGCGTGCGCCGCCGTCGGCGTGCCCGATCCCGTACGCACCGCGCAACTGCGCAAACGCCTGCTCGCCGTGCTCGTCGACGGCATGAGCGCCACGGGCGAGCTGCCCGGACCGGCGCCGGCCGTGGGCGAATTCGCCTGGCGCTGGGAGCGGCGGGCCTGACCGTGGCAGACTGAGGCGCGTGAACTGGACTCTGGAAGTCGTGATCGTCCCGGTCTCCGATATCGACCGGGCCAAGCGGTTCTACGCCGAGCGTCTCGGCTTCGTCGTCGACCACGACACGGTGGTCGGCGACGACATCCGCGTCGTGCAACTCACCCCGCCCGGCTCCGGCTGTTCGATCGTGATCGGCAAGGGCGCGGTGCCCGAGATGCCGCCCGGCTCGCTGAAGGGTCTGCAGCTCGTCGTGCCCGACATCGAGCAGGCGCACGCGGAGTTGGTGGCGCGCGGTGTCGAGGTCACCGACGTGCAGGTACTGGGCCAGAACCCCGCCGAAGCGCCGCATCCGCTCGACAATGTGGGCTTCGTCTTCTTCAGCGATCCCGACGGCAACGGCTGGGCTGTGCAACAGATCTCGAGCCGCGCGCGCGAATCCTCGAGCTGATCCGAACCCGGTCGGACCGAGTCAGGCCCGGCCGAAGGCCAGTGCCACATTGTGGCCGCCGAAGCCGAAGGAATTGTTGAGCGCGTAGTCGATCCGCTGCCGCCGCGCCGACCCGGCGACGACATCCATCTCGATCGCCGGGTCGGCGTTGTCGTAGTTCAGGGTGGGCGGCACGATCTGCTCGCGCAGACTCAGCACGGTGAGCACCGATTCGAGCGCGCCGACCGCGCCGATCGAGTGTCCGAGCGCCGATTTCGGGGCATAGACCGAGGCGCCCGGTGTCACCCCGGTGATGGCGGCGGCCTCGGAGGCGTCACCGATCGGCGTCGAGGTGGCGTGCGCGTTCACATGGTCGATGTCGCTGTCCCGAAGTCCCGCTGTACGAACGGCTTTGCGCATCGCACGGGCGGCCCCGACACCGGCCGGATCGGAGGCGACGATGTGATAGGCGTCGGAAGTGATGCCCGCGCCGAGGATCCGCGCGTGGATCTCGGCGCCGCGCGCCCTGGCATGGCGTTCGGATTCGAGCACGAGCAGCGCACCCGCCTCGCCGAAGACGAAGCCGTCGCGATCGCGCTCGAACGGCCGTGAGGCGCGGGTGGGTTCGTCGTTGCGCGTGCTCATCGCCCGCATCATCGCGAATCCCGCGATCGGCACCGCGTGGATGTGTCCCTCCACGCCACCGGTCACCACTACATCGGCCTCGCCGGTGCTGATCAACCGCCAGGCGTGCGCGATGGCCTCCGAACCCGACGAGCACGCCGACACCGGCGCGAAAACACCGGCCTGCGCACCGATGTCGAGCCCGATCGTCGCGGCGGCGCCGTTGGGCATCACCATCGGGACGGCCAGCGGCGAGACCTTGCGGTAGCCGCCCGCGCGCATCGCGTCGACGGCGTCGATGAGCGCGTCACCGCCGCCGAGTCCGGTGCCGACCGCGACGGCGAGTCGGTCGCCTTCCACATCGGGTGCGCCCGCTGCCTGCCACACCTGCCTGCCCAGGACGAGGGCCAGGCGCTCCACGTAGGAGTGTCTGCGCTGTTCGACGCGCGTCAGCTGGGCATCTGGCGACGCGGTGAGCGCACCGCCGATGCGGACCGGCAGATCGTGTTCGTCGAGGAGTTCGTCGGGCAGCGCGCGGATGCCGCTCTCGCCGCGCAGCAGCCGGGACCAGGTCTCGTCCATGGTGTCGGCCAGCGCGGTGGTCGCCGCGTAGGCGGTAACCACGACGGCCCGTCCTCTCGACCATCGCAAACGCGCCGAACTGCTGGCAGGCGTCGTGGCCTACATCGCCGCGCACGGCCTGGCCGAGCTGTCGTTGCGCCCGCTGGCGGCCGCGCTCGGCACCAGCTCCCGGATGCTCATCTACTACTTCGAGACCAAGGAGGAACTGCTGGTCCAGGCGCTGGCCACGCAGCGGCCCGACCTCGCGGCGCTGTTCGCCGATGTGACGGAGCCCGGCCAGATGCGCGAGCGGCTGATCGGCTTCTTCGACCTGAATTCCGTTGGCACGGAAGGCGACAGCGTGCGTGTGCTGTTGCAGGTGCTCGGTGCGGCGTGTGCGCCGGGTTCGCCGTATCAGGACTACGCGAATGCCGCGATCGCCACCTTCGTCACCGAGCTCGCCGCCGCGTTGCGCCGCACCGGTCCGGCCGAGCGCGCCGAGGTGGTGGCGACCCTGCTCGTGTCCGGGCTGCGCGGGATCATCCAGGACCGGGTGATCACCGGCGATCGGGAACGCACGGGACTGGCCGCGCGCGCCCTCATCGACGCGGTGCTGCCAGTGCGCTGAACACGCGCCGCGGGTCGGGCTCCGGGTTCTGGCCGGGCTTTGTCGCACACTATTGACGCAACCCAATGGTTGCAATATATTGAGTAGCAACCAACTGGTTGCTACTCAAGGAGGCATCATGGGATTCCCTGATCAGATCGCGCGCACCGTCGAGCTCGCCCATCCGCCCGCCAAGGTCTGGGCGGCGATCACCACCGCCGAAGGGTTGGGCACGTGGTTCGGCAACACGGCCACCATCGACCTGCGGCCCGGTGGGTCGGCGCAGATGAAGTGGGATGCCGGGGATACGGCGAACATGCGGGTGGAGCGCGTCGAGGAGCCGAATGTGTTCGGGTTCACCTGGCACATCTACGGCCTGCCCGAGGACGACCCGCGCCGCACCTACGTGGAGTTCACGCTCGAACCGGTCGACACCGGAACGCGGCTCACGGTCGTGGAGACCGGCTTCGCCCAGCTGGCCGGGGACGAATACCAGGTGGCCTACGGCGGCAACACCGACGGCTGGAAGAGTGAACTGGGTGAACTGGTCGAATACCTCGATGCGGCCTGAGCTCGAGGCGACCGCCGAACGGGTCTTCGTCGCGCTGGCCGACCCGAGCCGTCGCGCGGTGCTCGCCGCACTCGCCGCCGCCGGCCCCGCCACCGCGACCGATCTCGCCGATCGCCTGCCGATCACCCGGCAGGCGATCGCGAAACATCTCGTCCTGCTGTCGGATGCGGGCCTGGTGATCGGTGAGCCGGGGGAGCGGCGGCGCGTGCGCTACCGACTCGATTCCGGCCCTATGCGGGTTGCCCAACAGTTCTTGGCTGCCATGGCCAGGGACTGGGACGGGTCACTGGACGCTTTGCGTAGACATCTGGACGGCTGAACCCGCGCGTCGCGACCATCGTGGCGACGCGGTTCAGCCCCTTGGCGCCAGCAGCAGCGTCTGAGTGCTGCGGCCGAGCGGTCCCTGCTCGTCGAACAGCGCGGATTCGGCCATGCCGATGCCGTGCGGCTGGGGGTGGGTGACCGCGTCCAGGCAGACCCATTCGCCGACCGGCTGACGGTGCAGGGTGACCGTCAGGTCGGTGTTGATGAACAGATACTTCGACCAGTCGAGGACCGCGCTCACGCCGTTGCCCGAATCGGCGGCCGCCAGGGTGCGTTCCAGCGGGCTCGGCATCGTACCGGCGACGATGGGGTACTTCAATCGAACCCAGCAGACCGCGGGTCCCGGTTCGCTGAACGAGCCGGTGCGGAACCAGTATTCGATGCCGGTGTGGAAGCCGATCGTCTGGGTGGAGGGGAACATCGCCGGTTCGGTCCCCGTGGGCATCGAGCGGTGACCGGTCGGCAGGAACTCCATCGGCAGGTCCAGCGCGGGCTCGGCCAACTTGAGCCGCCATGCGTTGGCTCGCATCACGGGCCCGCGTTCCGACGACAATGTCGCCTCGATCAGTTCCACGCTCCGCCCCGACCGCACCACTTTCGCCTGCGCGGTCAACGGCTCCAACGGCACCGGCCCGAGTATCTCCACCGCGACCCGCCCGACCTGGAACCCCGCGCGCGGCTCGCACCGCTCGATCACATGCCCGAGCAGGGCCGAAGGCGGTCCCGCGTGCTGAGCGTCGGGCGACCAGGGCCCGCGCGTCAGCTCGGTGGAGACGAACCGATTCGGGTCCGCCGGGTCGGGGAGATAGAAGGCATCGGCCACCCCGCCGACGCTACCCGCCTCGAGGTGAGGCCGACCACGGGACCGCCCACCGACCCCGGCCCCATGGGCGGGATGTTGGACCGTTGATCACCACGCTCTGCGGTAAGTATCGGCCGAGTGGCGGCGCCACCAGAGCGTGGTGATCAACGGTCCAGGTCGGGCTGGTACCCGGGCGACCCGACGCCGGTGCGCGCTACGAGTCGGAGAGGCCAGCTTCGTGGGCGAGGATGGCGGCTTGGACTCGATTGCGCAGCGCGAGGCGCCGCAGGATGGTGCTGACGTGGGCTTTCACCGTGGCTTCGGCGAGGAAGAGTTCGGTGGCGATGTCCTGGTTCGACAATCCTCGGCCAACGCGGGCGACCACCGCGATCTCGGGTGCCGCCGTACGCAATTCGGCGGCCGCCGCGAGACCGTCCAACCGGGGCATGCGCACATCCATCAGTACGACATCGGGCCGATGCGCCAACGCGGACTCCACCGCCGCATGCCCGTCCGCCGCCTCGGCGACGACCTCGATCCCCGGATCGGTACCGAGAATCGCCCGAATCCCCGCGCGGATCATGGCCTCGTCGTCAGCGAGCAGCACCCGGATGGTCATCGCTGCACCTCCTCCAGTGGGAACTGCGCCCGCACCACGAATGCCCCCTCCTCGACCCCCGCCGACAAGCTCCCACCCACGAGCCGGGCCTGTTCGCGCAGCCCCGCCAGTCCACTGCCGGCGGCGCTGTCGCACGCATTCGGTGCGCCGCCACCGCTCTGCGACGTGGGCGCCCGGCAATCCGTGCCGAGGTCGTGGCGTGGGTCGCCGGGGCCGGTCGGGGCGACGGCCCTCGCCTCATCGGCTGCCGGGATCGTGGGGCGGTTGGGTCGGTGGCGGCTGGATAGAACGCCACGCTCCTGAGCAGGGCGTCGTCGGCGATGGAGTGGGTCGCCGGATTGGCGACGGTAACGATGGCCGCGGTGGGTGTCGCGCCGAGCGCGACCGTGATCGGTGCACCAGGGGCAGGTCGGGCCGCGTTGGTGAGTGACTCCTGGACCACGCGATAGATCGCCCGATCGATCAAGGGCGGCAATGGTTTCCACGGTTCAGAGCGTTTGAGGCACACGGCCATCCCCGCGGCCTCGGCGCGCTCCACCAGCGCGGTGACCGATTCGTCGTGAGGCAGGTTCGGTGCGGATCCGGTGTCGCGCAGTACCGCGACGGTGCCGCGGAGGCGATCCGTGGCCATCACCGCGGATTCGCGAAGTCGCTGTGCGGCAGCCTGATACGTGCTGGGGAGATCTGGGGACAGTTCGAGAGCCCCGGCCTGCACGGCGATAAGCGCCAGTTCGTGGCCGAGGGAGTCGTGCATCTCGGCGGCGATGCGGGTCCGTTCACGCAGGGTGACCCGTTCGGCGATCAACGCCTGCTCCTGTTCGAGCTGAGCGACCCGATCCTGGCCCGCGGCGATCAGCGCGAGTACCCCCTCGGTCCACTGCCTGCCACCGCCGGGAATCTCGGGGTCCTCGCCTCGGCTCAGCGCCACCAGACCGCTGAGAATTTCGTAGGTGTCGTCATGGAGCGCGGCGCTGTTGGTGAGCACGGCGAAGCCGTAGCCGCTGGTGGGGTCGACGGCGGCGGCTGCGGTGTAGGTGAACAAGTTCCCGGAGTGGGTCAGCAGCGGGCCGCGTCGGCGGGTTCGAGCCCCCACCCCATCCCGTAATCACGCACCGGCGACGGCGTGTGCATGACGGTCAGGTTCTCCTCCGTCACCCGCTGCGGACCGCTGCCGGTCTGGCTGATCAGCCAGCGACCCCTGTCGGCAGCGGGGGTGATCACCCCGGCACTGCCACTCGCATCGAGAAGGCCCGGCAGTTCCCTCCGCGTGATCCACCGGCCGAACAGTGAATTGAAGCCCTGGGCAGGGTGGAGGGTTTCGTCACCGAGTGCGCTCTCGCTCATACCGAGTTGCGCGAAGATCCGCTCCCGTAGATAGTCACCGAACTCGCGCCCACTCACGACCTCGACCAGCCGCGCGGCCAGGTTGTAGTTGACATTGCTGTAGGCCCATCGAGTCCCGGGTTCGGCGGCGAGACGCGCGGTACGCAGCGTCGCGACGTACTGCTCGAGCGAGTCCACCGACTCGGTGGCGCGAATGTCGACGGTCGAATCGGCCAGCCCAGAAGTCTGATTCAGCAGGTGCCGCACGGTGATCCGATCCGAGCGCGAATCCCCGGTCCGAAAATCGGGAAGCTGTTCGACGACCGGCCGGTCGAGGTCGATCACCCCGTCCTCCACCGCGATCATCACCGCCATTGCCGTGAATGCCTTGGTCAACGAGGCCACCCGCATCGGCGTCCGCTCCGTCACCGCCGCCCCCGCCGAGTCGCGTCCGTACCCACCCGCGTGCACCACCTCGCCCCGGTGCGTGATCACCGCCGACACCCCGGGCAATCCCGTGGACTCGACTGCTCGCTCGAGGAAATCATCGAAGACCGAGGCGGACACCATCTCTCGCGTCGGCGCGGCCTGTCCCGTGGCCGCCGTCCCGAGGCCGATCCCGGCCATCCCCGCCACCACCATCGCTCTGATTCGCATGAGCCCAAGCTATGGTCGCCACGCTCCCCACCGAATCCGCCGATCGGAGCCGCCACCCCCGACGAAAGTCGATCGTCGCCCGAACAGCCCGAAGCCGAGTTGGGCGTTCGATCACCAGGCTCTGGTGCACGCGTCGGCCAAGAGGCCACCGCCACCCGAGCCTGGTGATCAACGGTCCAGGATGTCGACTGTCAGGAGACGACGGGCAGGTAGACCTGGCTGCCGTGGTCGGCGAATTCGGCGGACTTCTCGGCCATGCCCGCTTCGATGGCGGCCACGTCGGTGAGGCCCTGCTTTTCCGCGTACTCGCGCACGTCGGCGGAGATGCGCATGGAGCAGAACTTGGGGCCGCACATGGAGCAGAAGTGGGCGGTCTTGGCGGGTTCGGCGGGCAGGGTTTCGTCGTGGTATTCGCGGGCGGTGTCGGGGTCCAGCGACAAGGCGAACTGGTCGTGCCAGCGGAATTCGAAACGGGCCTTGGACAATTCGTTGTCGCGGTCCTGGGCGTGCGGGTGGCCCTTGGCGAGGTCGGCGGCGTGGGCGGCGATCTTGTAGGTGATCACGCCGACCTTGACGTCGTCGCGGTTGGGTAGGCCCAGATGCTCCTTGGGGGTGACGTAGCAGAGCATGGCGGTCCCGGCCTGGGCGATGATCGCGGCGCCGATGGCTGAGGTGATGTGGTCGTAGGCGGGCGCGATGTCAGTGGCGAGCGGGCCGAGGGTGTAGAACGGTGCCTCCTCACACAGTTCCTCCTCGAGCCGCACGTTCTCGACGATCTTGTGCATCGGCACGTGACCGGGGCCTTCGATCATCACCTGTACGCCAAAGGATTTCGCGATCTTGGTCAGTTCGCCGAGCGTGCGCAGTTCGGCGAACTGGGCTTCGTCGTTGGCGTCGGCGATGGAGCCGGGACGCAGGCCGTCACCGAGGGAGAAGGTGACGTCGTAGCGCGCCAGGATCTCGCACAGTTCCCGAAAGTGCGTGTACAGGAACGATTCCTGGTGGTGGGCCAGGCACCACGCGGCCATGATGGACCCGCCGCGCGAAACGATGCCGGTGACGCGCTTGGCGGTCAACGGGATGTAGCGCAGCAGCACGCCCGCGTGCACGGTCATGTAGTCGACACCCTGCTCGCACTGCTCGATCACGGTGTCGCGGTACATCTCCCAGGTGAGTTTGGTGGGATCACCGTTCACCTTCTCGAGAGCCTGGTATATCGGCACGGTGCCGATCGGGACCGGAGAGTTGCGCAGGATCCATTCGCGCGTCTCGTGGATGTTCTTACCGGTGGACAGATCCATGATGGTGTCGGCGCCCCAGCGCGAGGCCCACACCATCTTCTCGACCTCCTCGGCGATCGAGGACGACACCGCCGAGTTGCCGATATTGGCATTGATCTTCACCAGGAACTTCTTGCCGATGATGGTCGGCTCGAGTTCTGGATGCCTGTGGTTGGCCGGAATCACCGCGCGACCGGCGGCGACCTCCTCGCGCACCAGTTCGGCGGAGACGCCCTCGCGGGCCGCGATGAAGCGCATCTCGTCGGTGATGATGCCCTGGCGCGCCCAGTGCAGCTGGGTGCGCGGGCCGTCGACTTCCGGTGTGGTCCACTCGTCGCGCAGCTTCGGCAGCCCGGCCTCGAGATCGATCACCGCGTTGTCGTCGGTGTACGGGCCGGAGGTGTCGAAGACGTCGAACGTGTCGCCGTTGGTCAGGTTGATCCGGCGCACGGGAATCCGCAGGCCGTCGACCTCTTTGTAGTGCTTGACGCTGCCCTGGATCGGACCCGTGGTGACGGACTCGACCGAAGATATGGCTGTGCCCATGCTGTTTCCTCCCTACGCCGGCATTACCCGGTCAGGTTCATACGGTCGACGGCCCTGATCGCCCGAAAATGGGCTAGCCGTCCTCTCAGCCCGCTGGTGCGAGCCCCCGTTGGCGTGTGAAATTGTCCAGCCCGACCATACCTGCCCGCCCGGACAGCACCGGGCGGGCGGACGGCTACACCGACGCCTTGTCCAGCCGTGGCGGCTCGGCAGCTGCTGGTGCGGGGGTCGGATCGTCGTTCTCGTGCAGCCCGAACCTGTTGTGCAACACCACCAGTGGTTTGGGTGCCCACCAGTTCCAGCGGCCCATCATGCGCATCAGCGCGGGTGCGAGCAGTCCGCGGATGACGGTCGCGTCGCTGATCACCGCCAAGGCGCAGCCGAGACCGAACAGCTTCATCATCGACACACCGGAGGTGGCGACCCCGAGGAACACCACGCTCATCAGCAGCGCGGCGGCGGTGAAGATGCGTCCGGTGCGCGCCACGCCCATCGCGACGGCCTCGGTATTGCCCTCGGTGGTCTTGGGTCCGGCCAGCCATTCCTCGCGGATGCGCGAGAGCAGGAACACCTCGTAATCCATCGAGGCGCCGAAGGCCAGCGCGAACATGAGAATGGGCATGGCCAGGTTGAGCGTGCCGGTGGCGGTGAAGCCGAGCAGCCCTGCCAGGTTGCCCTCCTGGAAGATCCACACCATCGCGCCGAAGGTCGCCGCCAGCGACAACATGTTGAGCACGAGCGCCTTCACCGGCAGCACCACACTGCCGGTGAACAGGAACAGCAGAATCAGCGTGGCGACCGCGATGAGCGCACCGGCCAGCGGCAGCTTGCCGGTGATCGCGGTGACCGAGTCCTGGTTCAGCGCGGCCGGGCCGGTGACCAGGACATCCGAGGGCGCGGGAACAGCGCGCAGCGCTTCGAGCTGGGCGCGGCCCGCGTCGGAGTACGGATCGAGCCGGGTGCCGACAGAGAGATAGGCCCCGGCCTGCGGGTCCGACATCTCGGGGACTCCGGCGGCCACTCGCAGCCCGCCGCTGTACACCGCCTCGCTGCTGAGCACGGCGGGCACCTCTGGCACGGTGGACAGCTCGCGCGCGTAGGCGTCCAATTCAGCTGGGGCACCGTCGAACTCGGGCAGCACGATGGTCGCGCTCGAGGCGAGGTCGGCGTCGAACTCGGTGCGCAGGATGTCACCGACCGAGCGGCTGGCCACGTCGGTGGGCAGCGAGCGGTCGTCGGGGTAGCCGAACTGCACGCCGAGGAACGGCGAGCCGAGCAGCAGCAGGAACGCGGTGGTCGCCAGCGCGACCGGCAGCGGTCGCTTCATCACCGCGGTCACCAGCCGGTACCAGAACGTCTGCTGCGGCAGCTTCTCGCGCGGCGGCGGCCGCCGCAACAGCTTGCGCAGCGGGGCGCGCAGGTCCAGCGCGTTGATCCGGTCACCGACCAGGATGAGCAGCGCGGGCAGCACGATCACCGCCGCGGCGGTGGCGGCCGCGACCACGGCGATGCCCGCGTAGGCGAAGGACTTGAAGAAGTACTGCGGGAACACCAGCAGGGCCGACAGCGACAGCGCCACCACCAGCGCCGAGTAGACCACCGTGCGCCCCGCGGTCTGGATCGAGCGGATCACCGCCGCCGTCGGGGTGGCGCCGCCCGCGAGTTCCTCCCGGTACCGGCTGACGATGAACAGGCTGTAGTCGATCGCCAGCGCCAGCCCGAGCGCGGTGGTCATGTTCAGCGCGAAGATCGACACATCGGTCACCATGGTCAGCACCCGCAGGATGCCGAGGGCCGCCGCGATGGCGAACAAGCCGATCGCCACCGGCAGCGCGGCCGCCACGACGCTGCCGAACACCAGGGCGAGCAGCAGTCCGGTGATCGGAATGGCGATGGCCTCGGCCAGGATCAGATCCTTGCTGATCTGAGTGTTGATATCGGAGAAGGCGGCGGCGAGACCACCGGCCTTGATCGTGACCGGCCCGTCCTCGACCTGCAGTTCCTCGCTCAGCTTGCCCGCACGATCCGGCAGCTCGGCGTCATCGCCCTCGATGCTGGCCAGGATCAGCGCCCGCTGCCCGTCCTCGCTGCGCAGCGCCTGTTTGAGGTCGGGCCGAGCGGTCCAGTACGACTGCACCCCGCTCACGTCGGGATCGGCGTCGAGCTTGGCGACCACGGCATCGGCGGCGGCGCGCGCGGCGGGGGAGTCGGGGCCGCCCTCGGCGGTGACCGCGAGGACGTAGTTCGGCTCGCTGCCGGGAAAGTGCTCGCTCAGATACAGGCTGGCCTGGACCGATTCGAGATCCTCGGTGACGAACCCGCCCGACTTCATGTGCGAATGCACGGTGGCGCCGATCGCGCCGCACAGCACCATCAGCAACAGCGCGACCGCGACCACCAGGCGTGGGCGGCCCACGGCGGCGCGGGCGATTCTCGTCAACATCGTCGCGGACTCTCTCCTCGGTGAAACCTCGGAGGTCACCGTAGCCTGTGGGCAAAGCGGGTCGACACCGCCTGTGGGTGGAGCCACGGGCCGGACAATCTCCGCCCGTCGGTGGATTCGGACGGCTGGCTGTGCACTATCGGGAAGCTGTGCGCCGATATCGCCGGAAATTCCCGAAAGTGCCCGCGCGGTGCGGGCGGCTGTGGTGAAGGGGGTCAGCGGGCGGGCAGGATCAGGCCGCCGACCTCGCCGAGGCCGATGGGCCGGCCCGCGGTACCGGGGGCGGTGGCGGTGATCCGCACGCGGTCGCCGTCGGCGAGGAAAGCGCGGATCTCCCCGCCGACGGTGACCGGTTGTGTTCCGCCCCAGGACAGTTCGATGAACGAGCCGCGCTGGTCGGGCGCCGGTCCCGAGATGGTGCCCGAGGCGTAGAGGTCGCCGGGGCGCACCGACGCGCCGTTGGCGGTGAGATGGGCGAGCATCTGCGCCGGGGACCAGTACATGCGCGCGTACGGCGGGTGGGCGACGACCTCGTCGTTCCAGCGGACGGTCAGGTCGATGTCGAGGCCGTGGTCGTCGGAACCGCGCAGGTAGGGCAGCGGTGCCGGGGTCTGGGTCGGCAGTGGGACGCGGGCGTCGGCGAGCGCGTCCAGTGGGGTGATCCAGGCCGAGAGCGAGGTGGTGAACGACTTGCCGAGGAAGGGGCCGAGCGGCTGATACTCCCAGGCTTGGATGTCGCGGGCGGACCAGTCGTTGACCAGACCGACGCCGAAGACGTGCTCGGTGAACTCGTCGACGGTCACCGGCACGCCGAGAACCGAACCCGTGCCGACCACGAAGCCCAGTTCCGCTTCGATGTCCAAGCTGCGCGACGGCCCGAAATCCGTTGCACCGGAATCTGTTCGGCGCTGTCCCTTCGGCCGGACCACCGGAGTGTCCGAGACGACGACGGTGCCGGCCCGGCCGTGATATCCCACCGGCAGGTGTCGCCAATTCGGCAGCAGCGGTTCAGTGTCCGGTCGGAACAGCCTGCCGAGATTGGTGGCGTGATCGATGCTGGCGTAAAAGTCGACGTAGTCACCGATCCGAATCGGCAGCTTCATACGCACCGCGTGCAGTGGATGTTGCGCGTGGACCGGTAGCGCGGTCTCGGCGAGTTCGCGCACGCGGTCGCGGACCTCGCGCCACCGGGTCGGACCGGTGGCGAGAAGGGCGTTGAGGTCGGCGCGGAAGAATATCGGATCATCGAGCAGCGCGGCGAGATCGAGCACGGTGTCGCCCAGCCGGGCCCCGACCCGGTACCCACCCGCTGCCGGCGCGAAAACGCCGTACGGCAGGTTCTCCGGCCCGAACAGCGAGTCCTCGGGAATCGCGACTCGACTCGCCCCGCCCCGCCCGCCGCCGGTCATCGGCTGCGCTCGCTGCCGGAGCGCACTGCGCGGCAACTCATCCGAAGCCCGGCCCACGGCCCGACCACGTCCACGCGTACGCGGGGTCTTCACAGGCCAGCGCCCCCTCGCCGAGCTGCAACGGCCGGAAGGTATCCACCATCACCGCCAGTTCGTCGAAGAACTCCGCACCGACACTGCGTTCGTAGGCACCCGGTTGCGGGCCGTGCGCGTACCCTCCCGGATGCACCGACACCGACCCCTGCGCGATCCCGGAACCCTTGCGCGCCGCGTAGTCTCCGCCGCAATAGAACATGATCTCGTCGGAATCCACATTGGAGTGGTAGTACGGAACTGGAATCGACTGCGGGTGATAGTCGACCTTGCGCGGCACGAAATTGCAGATCACGAAATTGGTGGCCTCGAACGCCTGATGCACCGGCGGCGGCTGATGCACGCGCCCGGTGATCGGTTCGAAATCGGCGATGTCGAAGGTGAACGGATACAGGCAGCCGTCCCAGCCGACGACATCGAATGGGTGCGTCGCGTAGACCATCCTGGTGCCGACCACCTCCGCGCCCGCCCGGTGCTTGACCAGCACCTCGACATCGGAACCCTCGGCCACCAGCACCTCGGTCGGGCCGTGGATATCGCGCTCGCAATAGGGCGAATTCTCCAGTAGCTGACCGAATTTCGACAGATACCGCTTCGGCGGGGTGATGTGGCTCGACGCCTCGATGACATAGGCCCGCACCGGTTCCTCCCCGGTGGGCAGCCAGCGATGGGTGGTCGACCTCGGCATGAGCAGTTGGTCGCCCTTGCGCACCGGTAGCGCGCCGAACACGCTCTCCACCACGGCCGCACCGGATTCCACGTACACCAGCTCGTCGCCGATCGCATTGCGGTACAGCGGCGAGGCGGCCTCGGCGACCACATACGAGATCCGCACATCGGCATTGGCCAGCAGCAGCCTGCGCCCGGTCACCGGATCGGTGGCAGCCGGGGTGTCGCCGGGAAACAGCTCGGGCAGACGCAGGTGGCGGTGGCGCAGTGGATGATTCGGTGTCGTCGACTGGTCGGGCAGTTCCCAGACGGTCGCGTCCACGATCGCCGGGGGCAGCGCGCGGTGATAGAGCAACGAGGAGTCCCCGGAGAACCCCTCCTCGCCCATCAACTCTTCGTAGTAGAGGCCGCCGCGCTCGTCCCGATGCTGTGTGTGCCGCTTCGGCGGCACCGCTCCCATCGACCGATAGAACATGAGCACACCTCCCGCATCGTCGCAGGCCGGAAAGGTCCTGCTCCCACGGTACCGCTCGGGGCAGGTCAGTCGGTGAATTCGGCGATCACCGGGGCGTGGTCGCTGGCGCCCTTGCCCTTGCGTTCCTCCCGGTCGACGCAGGCGTCGGTGACCTGGTCGGCGAGGGCGGGGGAGGCGAGGATGTAGTCGATGCGCATGCCCTCCTTGCGGGGGAAACGCAGCTGGGTGTAGTCCCAGTAGGTGTAGACGCCGGGGCCGGGTGCGAACGGACGCAGCACATCGCGGAAGCCGGTGTCGAGCATGGCCGCGAAGGCGGCGCGTTCGGGCTCGGAGGTGTGGGTCTTGCCCTCGAAGAACTCCGGGGACCAGACGTCGTCGTCGGTGGGGGCGATGTTCCAGTCGCCGACCAGGGCGATCTTGGCGGCGGGGTCGTTGGTGAGCCAGTTGGTCGCGTTGTCGCGCAGGGCCGAGAGCCAGTCGAGCTTGTAGGCGTAGTGCGGGTCGGCCAGGGCCCGGCCGTTGGGGACATAGAGGCTCCACACCCGGACCCCACCGCAGGTCGCGCCGATCGCCCGCGACTCCACCACCGGCGAAGCGATCAACGACTCACCCGCGTTCTTGTCGAAACCCGGCTGCCCGGAGAAGGCGGTCTCCACATCGGTGAGCCCCACCCTGGACACGAGGGCGACACCGTTCCACTGATTGAGCCCGACATGAGCGACCTCGTACCCGGCCTCGTCGAACCGCTCGAAGGGGAACTGGTCGTCACGGCACTTGGTCTCCTGTAGCGCCAGCACGTCGATGTCGTGGCGGTCCAGGAATTCGATCGCCCGATCGACGCGGGAGCGGATCGAATTGACGTTCCAGGTGGCGAGACGCACGGTCGCGTGTCCTTTCATAGGGTTCATCGGTGTTCCCTGTCGGCTCCAGGCTGACCGGAGGGTGCGGCGAAGAAGTGCCAGCGGGGAGGAGGAGCCGGGCCACAGAGCCGAGAACAGCGGCGCCGACCGTATTCGACACCGCGATTCAATGCTGCGGCGCGGCGTAGCGGTAGGAGTGGTGTTCCAGGAAGCCCAGGTCGCGGTACAGAGCGAGAGCGGCGGCATTGCCGACCTCCACCTGAACATAGGCGTGGGTCGCGCCGTGCTCGGCGCCCCAGCGGATCAATTCGGCGCACACCAGCGAGGCGAGGCCGTTGCGGCGGTGGGCGGCCGCGACCGCGACGCAGGTGAGGCCGACCCAGCGCCTGCCGTCGGGTGCGGTGGTCACCGCGCCGCGCCCGATGGCCAACGGCTCGGGCAGCCCGAGCGAGGCGAAACCGAGCGCACCGTCCAGCACCGAGGTGAGGACGGCTCGGTCCGGCACGCGGACACCGGGGTCGACCGGGATCTCGCCGCGGTAGCGGTGGGCCGTGAGCCAGCCGTCATCGGGCTCGGGGGCCACCCGCACCATCGACGGGCCTTGCGGCAGCACGAAATTCGCGACATCGAGCCCGAGTACGACGGTCTCGCTCCAGGTGTTCCACCCCGGCGGGACCGGGGCGAGCCGGTCGGGCAATTGCAGGAGCAGGGGCAGCCCGCGGTCGGTGTACCAGTCGGCGATCCGGCGCATCGTCTCGATCGACAGCACAGCGGGCACACCCGATTCTCCCAGCGGCACCGCCGAATTCGCGCGCCCGGTATATCCGTTCCCGGCCCGGACCAGCCAGCCGTCGATCCACAGGTGCGCGCTGCCCGGCCACGCCGCCGCGGCCGCCGTTTCCAGCGACCGGATCTCCTTGGTTCGAATCGGCCTCGGGCCCAACGCTTTCAGCGCCACCACCCGATCCGCCGCGACCTCGACCAGCTCGCCCTCGGCGGTCCGCACCGAGGGCGGAGACAGCGACACCAGCTCACCGATCACATCGGTGAGCGGCTGTGGATAACCCTCCGGCAGCTGATACCGCATCACCACGCGGCGACCGAGGGGAATCATCGTTGCCGAGGGAACAGGCCGAGGACCCGCGGCGCCGGTCGCCATGGTTCTCGGCCGCCTCGATCTGGACTGACCAGAGGGTGCGACGAAGGAGTGCCCGGCGGGAGGGAAGATCGAGGGAACAGGCCGAGAACGCGCGGCGCCAGCCGCCATGATTCAGTCATTGCCGAAGGGGTCGGGGACGGTGCCGGGGATCCAGCTCAGACCCGGTGTGCCCCACCCGTTGCGCTTGATCGCCTTCTTCGCGGCGCGGGCATTGCGCCCGATCAGCACGTCGACGTAGAGGAAGCCGTCGAGGTGGCCGACCTCGTGCTGCAGCATCCTGGCGAAGAAGCCGGTGCCCTCGATGTCGACCGGTTCGCCGTGCTCGTCGGTCCCGGTGACCCTGGCCCAGTCCGCGCGCCCGGTGGGGAACTGCTCGCCCGGCACGGACAGGCAGCCCTCCTCGTCGTCGTCGGGATCGGGCATGGTCTCGGGGATCGCCGAGGTCTCCAGGACCGGGTTCACCACAGTCCCCCTGCGTCGGATCGGCGTGCCCGCGGCGTCGAAATCGGGGCAGTCGTAGACGAACAGCCGCTTGCCGACGCCGACCTGGTTGGCCGCCAGGCCGACACCCTTGGACTCGGCGAGGGTGTCGTACATGTCCGCGATCAGCTCGGCCAGCTCCGCGGGCGACTCCGTCACCGTGGCAGTGCGGTTGTGGAGGACGGGGTCACCGACGATCACGATCGGGAGAATTGCCATGGGCGCCATTATCGCCGCATCCGCCGGTGGTCGAGCGCCGACCCCTGTGGCCTGCGACACGCTACTGGCCCGCAGCCAACACGCCGGGACATCGGTCGGACGATCCGCCCGCCGCGTGGTTCAATGATCCGCGACGTGCAAGCGTCATTTTCATCTCGTGATACTCGGCGAGGGAGCAAGATGGACGGCGCAGCGGCTCGGCACATCTCCGCGATCCAAGACGGTTCACCAGCGGGCGAGCAGGCCTCGGTCATCGACGAGACGACCGGCCTGAGTCGGCGTGAGCTCGATATCCTGGACTTCGAACGCAAATGGTGGAAGTACGCGGGCGCCAAGGAAGACGCGATCCGCGAACTGTTCGCCATGTCGGCCACCCGCTACTACCAGGTGCTCAACGCGGTCGTCGACAAGGACGAAGCGCTGGCGGCCGACCCCATGTTGGTCAAACGGTTGCGCAGGCTGCGGGCGAGCAGGCAGAAAGCGCGTGCCGCGCGCCGACTCGGTTTCCAGGTCTGAGTGCTCGATGGCGCCCCGCATCGGCCCTACGTGGTCACGCAAGCCACCGACCCCGGGTCTCGGGTTCGCGTCGCGGACAGTCACCGAACCGTCGATGCGACTAGGGTTGCGCGGGTGAGCAACCCGAATCCCACCCCCGGCGGCCCCCCGCTGCGCGCGCTGGCGATGGTGTTGATCGCCCTGGCCATCGTTTTCGCCGGGCTGGGTGCGATGTCGTTGTCGAACTCCGGCGCCGATGCCTCGGACGCGGCCGAGCAGACCGAGACCACCACCAGCGCGGTCGCGCAGGCGCCGGTCACCACAACGGCCGTGCCGACCACCACCGAGGTCGCCGAGCCCACGACGACCACCGTCGAGCCGACCACGACCACCCCGACCACCACCCCGGCCGTCGCCGTCGATCAGGCGGTGCCGGTGCGCGTGCTGAACAACAGCCTGGTCGTCGGCTTGGCCGCCCGCACCGCGAGCGAACTGGGCGCGGCGGGCTGGAGCAATGTCAGCACCGGCAACTACAGCGGTTCGAACCTGACCGCCACCACCGTGTTCTACGGCAGCGGCGCGGGTGACCGGGCCGCAGCCACCGAGATCGCCGAGCAGGTCGGCGGGACGGTCGTGCCCAAGTCCGGTGACACCTCGCCGGGCGTCGTGGTGGTACTGACCGGTAGCTGAGTCGCGGTACTCGGTGCCGGGACCGTCGACCTCGCTGTGGCATCATCTTCACCGGTACAGCCCTGTCCACGAAGGAGAGTTCCCCGATGGCCTCGTCGACCACTCGTCGTCCGTCCTGGCGCACTGTCACCCCGGTGCTCGCAGTCGCCGCGTTCGGGCTCGCCGCCTGCACGAGCAGTCAGGAATCGAGTGACGTCGCGGGGACCACGCCGCCGGTGTGGACCAGCTCGCCCGCACCCGCGGGCGAAGCGGGCGGACACGGCTCGACCCCGGGCGGCCGCGAGGGCGACGATCACGGCGCCTCCGCGGAGGCGCTCGAGGTCGAACTGAAAGACGGCGCGGGCGCCGATGTCGGCACCGCGACCATCATCGCCGAGGGCAACCACCTGGTGGTCACCGTCGAGGCACAGGGCCTGACCCCCGGCTTCCACGGCCTGCACTTCCACCAGAACGGCACCTGTGAGGGCGATTTCACCTCCGCCGGTGGCCACCTGCAGGTCGGCGCCGCCGACGCGCATCCCTCCAGCGGTGACCTCACCTCGCTGCAGGTCGGCGCGGACGGCACCGCCAAACTGGTCACCCGGACCGACACCGTCACCCTCGACCAGGTCGAAGGCAAGTCGCTGATCGTGCACTCCGGCGCCGACAACTTCGGCAACATCCCGCCTCGCTACACCCGCGAGGGCGGCACCGGTCCGGACGAGACCACGCTGTCCACCGGTGACGCCGGTTCGCGGGTGGCCTGCGGCGTGGTCGGTTAGCGAGACGCGCATGGCCGGGGTAATCCAATCGGTACCTTTCAGCGGTTCACCCCGGCCTACCATCGGCATCGAATGGGAGATCGCGCTCGTCGACAAGGTGACGCGCGATCTGTCCAACACCGCCTCGACGGTGTTCGACGCCGTCGGTGAGCGGCGGGCCCACGACGGCACCCCGCAGGTCACCAAGGAGCTGCTGCGCAACACCGTCGAATTGGTGACCGGGGTCCACGACACGGTCGGCGGGGCGGTGGAGGATCTGCGCGGCACCATGGACGCGGTGCGGCGCGCGGCCGATCCGCTCGGTGTCGACCTGTTCTGCGCGGGCACCCATCCGTTCGCGCCGTGGTCGGCCCAACAGCTCACCCGCTCACCGCATTACGACGAGCTGATCGAGCGCACCCAGTGGTGGGGCCGCCAGATGCTGATCTGGGGCGTGCACGTGCACGTGGGAGTCTCACACCGGGACAAGGTCTTCCCGATCCTGAACTCGCTGCTGCTGTCGTATCCGCATCTGCTCGCGCTCTCGGCGTCCTCGCCGATGTGGTCCGGCGACGACACCGGCTACGCCAGCAATCGCGCGCTGATGTTCCAGCAGTTGCCGACCGCCGGACTGCCCTTCCAGTTCGAGAACTGGCGTCAGTTCGAGGGTTTCGTGCACGACCAGCTCAAAACCGGTGTGTTCGAACAACTCGGTGGCATGCACTGGGACATCCGGCCCGCGCCCAAGTGGGGCACCATCGAGATCCGGGTCTGCGACGGATTGTCCAGCCGGGCCGAGCTGGCCTCGGTGGCCGCGCTGATCCACTGTCTCGTGGTGGATCTGGAGCAGCGACTCGACAACGGCGAGGACCTGCCGACGCTGCCGCCGTGGCACGTGCAGGAGAACAAGTGGCGGGCCGCGCGGTACGGGCTCGACGCGATCGTGATCGTCGATGATGCCTCGAATGAGCGTTTGGTCACAGACGATCTGATGGATCTGCTCACCCGATTGGAGCCGACGGCCCGGCGTCTGGGCTGCGCCGACGAATTGGCCGCAGTCGCCGAGATTCCCCGCCACGGCGCCTCCTACCAGCGGCAACGCCGAGTGGCCGCGCACTCGCAGGGTGATCTTGTCGCGGTGGTCGATTCGCTGGTGCGCGAACTGGATCAGTAGCGTTCAACCACTCGGTGAGGTGGTGTTCACCCGCCGTTTACGATGTCTGGATGCTTGTCGAACACCCGCGCGGCGTTGCGGGGGGTGCCACCCGCCGCGACCATCTGCGCGAGCCACGCGTTCTGGCGATCTCCGCGGTGTCCGCGGTGCTCGCGCTGCTGATCGGATTGCAGGTCGCCGCGTGGATCAGTGGGTTCGACGGACCGCTGGCAAGTTTGGCGCGCGACTACATCGGTACGCCCAAGTCGATGTCGGTGCCGTGGGCGGGGTTCGTGCTCGCGCTGGTCGGTGTCTCGGCGCGGCGGCGGGTGATCGCGGCGGCCGCAGCGATCGGGATCGACGCGGTGTGGGCGGCCCTGCGGCTGCTCGACGGCCAGCCGTTCGCGGTCGGCAACGGGCCGACCATCGTGCTGACCGCGCTGGTCGTGATCGCGGCCGTGCGCTGGCACGGTCGGGAACGCACCGACGCGCTGCGGGCCGCGGCGCTCGGCGTGCTGCTCGTGCTCGCCACCAAGGTCGGTGACGTGTGGTTGCACGTCACCTCGGCGGTGCATCCGGCCGTGCTCGACGAATTCCTGCTGCTGGCCGATCACGCGCTCGGTGACCCGTCGTGGGTGATGGGCCGGGTGCTCGATGTGCTCGGGCCCGAGGTGTACGCAGTGCTGCACTGGGTCTACATCGAGTTGCCGGTGGCGGCGATCGTCGTCGCGGTGTGGCAGTTGCGCCGGGTGGTCCCGACCGGGATCTGGCCCAGCCACTACCTCGTTCGCACGTTCCTGGTGCTCGGGCTGATCGGGCCGCTGTTCTATGTGCTGTTCCCGGTGGTCGGGCCGATGTTCGCCTACGGGGCGGACGGCCAGGGCTTCCAGGTGGGCGACTTCTGGCCCACCGCGTTGCCGCCGCTCGAGCACAGCCCGGCCGCCCTGCCCTTCGACGAGGTCACCCCGCGCAACTGCATGCCCTCGATGCACACCGCCTGGGCACTGGCGCTGTTTCTGCACACCCGCCGCGACATCGACGGTTCCCGCGCCCCCGCCTGGCTGCGCTGGGGCGGTGCGTTCTGGCTGGTCGCCACGATCGCCGCGACCCTGGGCTTCGGCTACCACTACGGCGTCGACCTGGTGGCCGGCGCCATTCTGTGCCTGACCGTCGAATCCGCCCTGCGCGACCCCGAACGCGGCTGGGGCGCCTTCCGTGTCCGCCTCGTCGCCTTCGGCACCGTCACCTTCGCCGGCCTCCTGCTGTCCTACCGCTACCTGGCGGTCCCGATGGCCGACTACCCCATCACCGCGGGTGCCATCGTCCTCGGCCTCCTGGCCGCGGTATCCATCGCCTTCCACACCACCTGGTTCGCCACCGCCCCGGAACCGGCGAAAGACCGCTCCGGCCTCACCACGAAATCAGCGACCGCGATCTGACTCTTCGGCGCCACGGGTGTGCACCGCGGCCGTCCGACCATTACTGTTCCGATCTCGCTCGACATCCAGCTGAACGAGCTCACACGCTGAGGGCCATTCGCCTGAACCCACGCCGCTGCGCTGGTACGCGCGCGATCGAGTCGGCGGCACCGTCGAGGACGCGGTCAGAACAGCCCGTCGCGGTGGCGTTGTTCGCGGTAGGCGGTGCGGCCGATGAGGTGGGCGACGACGGGGGCGGTGATGATGGTGAACAGGCCCGTCAGGACCAGCATCCAGACGTTGATGTCGTGCCTGATGTCGATGCCGGTACCGATGAGGATCAGCACCAGCCCGACCACCTGCGGCTTGGTCGCGGCGTGCATGCGGGTGAGGGTGTCGGGGAATCGGACGATGCCGATGGCGGCGGTGAACGCCAGGGCGCTGCCGCTGAGGATCAGGACGGCCGAGATCCATTCCCATACGCTCATCGGTCGTCCCTGACGCGGAAGCGCGAGACCGCGGCCGAGCCGAGGAACCCGACCAGCGAGAGGGCGACGATCGCCGGGATGACCGAGGTGTCGTTGCTGTAGGCGGCCCAGACCGCGAGCCCGGCGGCGGCGATGGCCATCAGCGAGTCGATGCCGACGACTCGGTCGAGGGTGCTCGGTCCGGCCAGCACCCGGTAGCTGGTGATCACCGCCGCGGCGGTGAGCAGGACGCCTGCGATGACGGCGACGACGGTCATGGGCGCACCTCCGTTTCGGGATCGCTGCGACGCCGTTCGCCCGGTCGTTCGAAGGCGTTGATCATCAGGTGTTCCAGGCGCCGGGTGATGCGATAGAAGTTCACCACCGCCTCCTCGCTGCCGACATCGAGCACGTGGACATAGACCACACATCGGGCCCGATCGACCTCGAGCGCCATCGTGCCCGGGATCAGGTTGAGCAGGTCGGTACACATCACCAGGACCAGATCGGACTGGATGCTCAGATGCACCCGCAGCACACCCGAGACCGGCGGCGGACCTGGCCGGATCGCGAACCAGGCCACCTGCAGGCTGGATTCGAGCGCGTAGTAGGTGCTGACGGCGATCAGCTGAATGAACGACAGCGGATGGAACCGCCCGGCCACCGGCACCTTCGGTAGTGGAAGCGCGAACACGACGACGAGCGCGACCAGGAGTCCACCGAGCAGGTTGGCGACGCTGGGCGGGCCCCAGAGCGCGAGCCAGACAGCGGTCAGCCAGATCACCACGCCGATCCGCAGGACGTTGTTGCGATTGACGAGATGGCGCAGGGTGGTCATCGCGGCTCCGGGGTGCCGAGAACGGCGTCGATGTAGACCGTCGGGTCGTGCAGGTCGGCGGCCGCGCGTTCGGCGAACCCGAGGGTCGGCCCGGCCAGGACCGTGAGGGCCAGGCCCGCGGTGACGAGAGCGACGGTGGACAGCACCATCAGCGCGGGCATCCGGCCGGGGTCGGTGCGGTCCTCGTAGTGCACGTAGGTCGAATCCTCCACCAGGGTCGGCGGTTTCGCCGCGGTGAGATGGCCCTCGGGCGCTTCGGCGCGCGGGCGCCAGAACGCCTTGCTCCACACCCGCGCCACCGCGTACAGGGTGAGCAGGCTGGTGATCACCGAACCGGCCACCAGCACCCAGGCCAGCACGCTGCCGTCCTCGGCGCCGGCCTCCAACAGCGCGACCTTGCCGATGAATCCCGAGAACGGTGGAATGCCACCGAGATTCAACGCTGGGACCAGGAACAGCACACCGAGCAATGGGCTCGCCGCCGCGAGCCCGCCGATTCGGCGAAGCGACACCGACCCGGCTTGTCGCTCGATCAGGCCGACGACGAGGAACAGCGCGGTCTGCACCAGGATGTGGTGGGCCACGTAGTACACCGCGCCGGTCAGTCCGGCCACGGTGGCCAGCCCGATGCCGAAGATCATGTAGCCGATGTGGCTGATCAAGGTGAACGAGAGCAGTCGGCGGATGTCGGTCTGCGCGATCGCGCCGAGGATGCCGACGACCATCGTGGCCAGGCCGCAGACCAGCAGGATGTTGCCGAATGTGCCGTCGGGGAACCACAGCGAATTCGTCCGGATGATCGCGTACACACCGACCTTGGTGAGCAGGCCCGCGAACACCGCGGTCACCGGCGCGGGCGCGGTGGGATAGGAGTCGGGCAGCCAGCTCGACAGCGGGAACACCGCCGCTTTGATGCCGAACGCCACCAGCAACACGGCGTAGCCGGCGGTGCTCGCGCCGCTGGGCGCCGCGTCCAGTCGCAGGGCCAGCTGCGCGAAGTTCAGTGTGCCGGTCGTCCCGTAGATGAGGCCGATGCCGATCAGGAAGATCATCGACGACAGCATCGAGACCATGACGTAGGCGATGCCCGCGCGGATGCGTTCCTCGGTGGCGCCGACGGTGAGCAGGACGAAAGAGGCGGCGAGCAGGATCTCGAAGCCGACGAACAGGTTGAACAGGTCGCCGGCGAGGAACGCCATCGACACCCCGGCGGTCAGCACCAGGTAGGTGGGTCGGTAGATGGAGGTCGGCTGGTTCTCGTCGCCGTCGGAGATGTTCTGTCCCGCACCGTAGATGGAGACGAGCAGCAGCACGAACGCCGAGACCAGGAGCATGCCCGCCGAGAGCCGGTCGACCACCAGGGTGATGCCGATCGGGGTGGGCCAGCCGCCGACTTGCACCGCGGTGGTGCCGTCCCGATCGACCAGGTAGAGCAGCAATCCGCTGATCACCAGCACCGTGGTCAGCGCGCTCAGCGAGATCATCGCCTGCAGGCGCGGACGACGACCGAAGACCAGGGTGAGCGCGGCCCCGAGCAGCGGGACGAGCACCGGCAGCGCGACGATGGCGGGCAGGAGATCCTGGGACAGGGTCACTGTTCGGGATCCTCCCGCTCGCGCCGGGTGGCGATGTGGGTGTCTTCGGGATCGTTGACCACGTCTTCGGTGGTGGTCAGCATGTAGGCGCGATAGGCCAGCGCGAGGATGAACGCGCCAAGGCCCATGGTGATGACGATCGCGGTGAGGATCATCGCCTGGGCCAGCGGGTCGGCGGTGTCCTCGTGCGCGGTCTCGGCGCTGCCGAGGATCGGCGGCTGGCCGTCCGGGCCGCCCATGGTGAGGATCAGCAGGTTCACCGCGTTGCTGAGCAGGAGAATGCCGAGCAACATCTTCGAGACAACGCGCTCCAGCAACAGGTAGACACCGCACGCGGTGAGCACGCCGATCGTGATCAGCAAGAACAGATTCGCTGTCATGCCCGCACCTCGCCGTCGCTCGGCTCCAGCGGGGTGGAGTTCCGCTGCCGCTCGCTCATGTCAGTTCCTTGTCCAGGCGGGCGCCGAGGCTGCGCAGGACGTCGAGAACGAGCCCGACGACGACCAGGTAGACGCCGAGGTCGAAGAACAGCGCGGTGACCAGCTTGATGTCACCGAGCACCGGCAGTGTCACCTCGAGGATCGCCGAGGACAGCGGCGGGGCGCCGAGCAGCAGCGAGACGGTGGCGGTGCCGGCGGCCAGGGTGAGTCCGGCGCCGAGCAGATGTCCGGCGTCCACCGGCAGTGCTTCGCCCAGTTCGTAGCGTCCGCCCGCCAGGTAGCGCAGCGTCAGCGCGAGGCCGGCGATCAGGCCGCCCGCGAAACCGCCGCCCGGCGCGTTGTGGCCGGAGAAGAAGAAGTACACCGACAGGACCATGATCGTGGGGAAGATCAGCCGGGTCGTGATCTGCAAGACCATCGAGCGGTCCCGGCGGTCGACCAGCCGGGCCGCGGGCAGCCAACTGATCTTGTTCGGGTCGTAGAGCGGTGACTCGGCGGCACGCGGCGCGCCGCCGAAGCGGCGACTGCGGAACACCAGCGAGGCGACACCGGTCGCGGCCACGGTGAGCACCGAGATCTCGCCCAGGGTGTCCCAGGCGCGGATGTCGACGAGCAGGACATTGACCGCGTTCTTGCCGCCGCCCAACTCGTAGGCGGCGTCGGGGATGCCCCGCCAGATCGCCTCGCCGCGACGGGCCGCGGTGGCGAACGCGGCCAGCACCGGCACGGCGACGCCGACCGCGATGGCCAGCATCGCCCGGCGCACCTTGAACGCGGTGGCCTGCCCGTCGGCGATCTCGGCGGGGAACGCGCGCAACACCAGCACGAACACCACCAGCATCAACGTCTCGACCAGGAACTGGGTCAAGGCGAGATCGGGGGCGCCGTGCAACGCGAAGATCACACCGCAGCCGTACCCGGTGACACCGACGACGAGCACGCTGGCCAAGCGGTTGCGCAGCACGGTCGCGGCCAGCGCCATCGCGATCATGATCGCGCCGATGGCGGCCTGCAGCGGGGAGTCCCACAGCCGCAACTCGACACCCTGGCGGGTGCCGACGGCGAGCAGCACCGTCGGCAACACGATCAGCGTGCCGAGGATGACAGCCTGGCTGGCGGGCAGCGAACCGGACTGGGTGCTGCCGGTGATGCGCAGCGAGAGCCGGTCCATCGCCCGCAGGGCCGCGTCGTAGTTGCGGTCGGCGTTGCCGAGGCGTGGATGCTCGGGTTCGCCGATCCGGCCGCGGATCACGAACAGCGCGAAACCGGCGGCGATGATGAACACCGTCAGCACCAGCGGCCCGTTGACGCCGTGCCACAGCGCGAGATGTTCGTCGAGTACCCCGGGCAGTGTCTTGGCGTAGGGGCTGAGCAGCCGGTCGAGCAGCGGCGCGCCCAGGCCCGCGGCCAAGCCGGCCACCGCGAGCACGGCGGGCGGGCCGAGCAGCAGCGGTCCGGGCGCGTGCCAGCTCAGGGTGTTCTCGGCGTTGGGCTTGTCGGCGAAAGCGCCCCAGACGAACCGGGCACTGTAGGCGACGGTGAACGCCGAGCCGATCGCGGCTCCGGCCACCAGCGCGACCCGTGCCGGGGTGGCCAGGTTGTCGGCCGACCACAGCGCGCCGAGCGCGGTCTCCTTGCCGACGAAGCCGAGCAGCGGCGGCAGTCCGGCCATGCTGAGCGCGGCCAGGGCCGCGATCCCGAACAGCACCGGTTCGCGTCGGCCGAGACCGGAGAGTTTGCGCAGATCTCGGGTGCCCGCGCTGTGATCGATGATGCCGACCACCATGAACAGGCAGGCCTTGAACAGGCTGTGCGCCAGCAGCAGGGTGATGCCGGCCAGCGCCGCGTAGGGGGTGCCGACAGCCATCATCGTGATCAGCAGGCCGAGCTGGCTGACGGTGCCGAACGCCAGCACCAGTTTCAGGTCGGGGACCTGCATCGCGCGCCAGCCGGCCAGCAGCAGGGTGATGATGCCCAACGGCAGCAGCATCACCTGCCAGATCGGTGTCTGCGCGAACGCGGGCGCCAGCCGGGCCACCAGGTAGACGCCCGCCTTGACCATCGCGGCGGCGTGCAGGTAGGCACTGACAGGGGTGGGCGCGGCCATCGCGCCGGGCAGCCAGAAGTGCAGTGGCACGATCGCGGATTTGCTGATCGCGCCGAGCAACACGAGCGCGATGCCGACCGAGACCGCCGTGCCGCCCGGTACCGAGTCCGCCGCGAGGACCTCCGAGAGCAGGAAGCTCTGGTATTTCAGGCCGAGGATGACGATGCCGACCAGCATCGCCAGCCCGCCGGCCCCGGTCACCAGCAGCGCCTGGATCGCCGCTCGGCGGCTGTTGGCGCGTTCGGCGTAGTGGCCGACCAGCAGGAACGACAGGACGGTCGTGATTTCCCAGAAGACGAACAGCAGCAACATGTTGTCGCTGATCACCAGGCCGAACATGGCACCGGCGAAGCCGACGAGCTCGGCGGCGAACAGCCCGAGCTTGGCCTCGTCCCGGTCGAAGTACCTACCGCAGTAGGCGAGTACGAGTGCGCCGACGCCGAGTACGAGCACCGACATCACGGCGGCGAGGGAATCGAAACGCAGGTCGATGTCCATCGAGATCTGCGGCGCCCACTGCACGTGGGTGTTTACCGTCTGGCCCCAGTGGGCAATCACCCAGCCGAGGCTGCCCAGCGGTACGAGGGCGAGCAGATAGAAAGCGTTGCGGCCCAGTGCTCGTACGCACAGCGGGGCCGCTAGTGCGGCCAGCGCGTGGCCGAGCAGTACGGAGAGCAACTCCTCCTCCGTCGGGGTAGGTGGCGGTCGAGTAGCGCGATCCGATCCTACGGGCGCGCACGGGGCGCACTGTGCTCCCCCGGATCTTGCGTGTGCCATGTCACGTCATGCGTCACTATGACGACACCACCGTAGCGGACTCGTCCGGCCGGATTCGGTACAGCAGTGCCAATCCGGCCGCGGCGCCGATCGTGATGGCCAATGCGGCGCGGCCCGGCGTCGACTCCGCGGCCGTGATCCCGCCGACCGGCCAGTTGCGCAGCCGGGTGGGAATCGCCCACAGGATCGAGGGCAGATACAGCGCGCCGAGCCCGAGCACCGCGCTCGGCAGATAGCTGACCCGGATCGAGGCGAAGGTGTATCCGGCGACGCAGGCGAGCAGCCCGACCCCGATGGTCCAGACGAACGACCAGGAAAGCTGGGAGGCGCCGATGGCGTACAGGCTGATCGCCGCGATACCGAGCAGCGCGAGCCACGGTGTGGACCAGCGCGCACCGGTCAGCATGCCCGCCGTCGAGAGTGCGACGACCAGCACGACGCTCCACCCGAGGTCCGGCGCGTCGCCGAGGGAATCGGCCGCCGCGGCCAGACTGACCGCGAGCAGCACCCCCGCGCCGTCGCGGCCGGGGAGCAACAGGGCGGCCACGAACGCCGCGACCACCGACACGACCACGGCGATACCGACTTGCCAGGCAGAGGCGCGCCGACCGTCGAATTCGTGCGAGAGCCATTCGGTCGCCAGCAGCGCCGACAGCGCCAGCACCGTCGCGGCCACGATCGGGGTGATCGGCAGGTCGGCCGCCAGCCTGGTCTGGGCGGGCAGCATGACGCCGTGCCGGTGCCGCAGGGTGCTCACCACCAGCAGCACGACCACCACGATGACCAACGCCGGCGGGGTGTGCATCGTGGTCTCGGTCATCGCCGAGTCCGTACTGAACACCGCGACCACCTCGCCGTACACGAAAACCACCACCGTGCCGAGTGCGAAGCCGAGCGCCCCGAGCGCGGGCCAGCGCATCCGCAGCGCGCAGATGCCGAGCGCGCCGTAGATCACGCCGCCACTGAGCGAGTCGATGTAGTTCTGGGTGGTGAGCACGTCGGCCGAGGTCATCGTGGCGGCCACGAAGTAGTTGATCGCCAGCACCAGCGCACCACAGGTCGCGGTCAACCAGACCAGCCCCGGCCGGTTGACCGGCCGTACCAGGACCGCGATGACGACGGCGACGATCAGCCCCAGCGCGGCGGCGCGTGGAACACTGTTGACCAGACTGGTGACCCGATACGGCGAACCCTCCAGGGACGCGGCGCTGAAGGCGAACGGCAGGAACAATGCCATCCCCGCGACCGCGGCCCCGGCGAAGGCCGTGACCGCGTCCACGCCATCCCCGATCTTGGGCACGGCACGACGATACCGGCGAAAACCCCGCCCACCTGGGAGGTAGGCGGCGCGTTCAGGCCCGGTTCTCGGCGTAGCGGCGCAGCGACTCGACCTGATCGGGGTCAAGGGAAGGCCGGACGGCGCCGCGGGCCACGGCGACGTCCTCGACGGTGACATCGGCGGCGGCCATGTCGCGGCGCAGCGCCGAGAGCGCGGCCTCGCGCAGCAGCGCGGCGCAGTCGGCGGCGGAGTAGCCGTCGAGATCCTCGGCCAGCGCGGCCAGGTCGACGTCCTCGGCGAGCGGCACCGAGCGACCCGCGGTGCGCAGGATCTCGAGCCGGGCCGGGCCGTCCGGCGGCGGCACGAACACCAGCCGGTCCAGCCTGCCCGGCCGTAGCAGCGCCGCGTCGATCAGCTCGGGCCGGTTGGTCGCGCCGACCACCACCACATCGCGCAGCGGTTCGACGCCGTCGAGCTCGGTGAGCAGCGCCGCGACCACCCGGTCCGCCACCCCGGAGTCGCTGCTCTGGCCGCGGCGCGGCGCCAGCGCGTCGACCTCGTCGAGGAAGATCAGCGAGGGCGCCGAATCGCGGGCGCGCTGGAACAGCTCGCGCACCGCACGCTCCGAGGAGCCGACCCACTTGTCCATCAGCTCAGCGCCTTTGACCGCGTGCACGCTCAGCTGACCGGTACCCGCCAGCGCGCGAACCAGGAACGTCTTCCCGCACCCCGGCGGCCCGTAGAGCAGCACGCCGCGCGGCGGCTCGATGCCGAGGCGGGCGAAGGAATCGGGGTGGCGCAGCGGCCACAGCACCGCTTCGGTGAGTGCCTGCTTGGTCTCGATCATGTCGCCGACATCGTCGAGGTCGAGCGATCCGATCGCCAATTCCTCTGTCCCCGAACGCGACAGTGGCCGGATGACCTCGAGCGCGCCCACCAGATCGGCCTGAACGAGCTCGGGTTCGATCTGCTCGCGACTGGCTCGTCCGGCCGCTCGCACGGCCGCCTCCCGGCACAGCGCGGCCAGGTCGGCGACGACGAAACCCGGTGTGCGCGCGGCGATCGCGTCGAAGTCGAGTTCGCCCACGGGCACCTTGCGCAGCAGCTGTTCGAGCAGCGCGCGCCGGATCACCGCGGTCGGCAGCGGCAGCGCCAGTTCACGATCGCACAGGTCGGGGGCTCGCAGCCGCGCATCCACCTGCCCCGGATGGGCGGTCGTGGCCAGCAGCGCCACGCACGGTGCCCGCATCGCGGCCCGCAGCTGATCGAGGACCAGGGTGGCGACCGGTTCGGCCTCGGCGGGCAGCAGCGCGTCGATATCGGTGATCAGCAGGATGCCGCCCTGCCCGGCGGCGATGTCGGCCACGGCCTCGGCGACCGCGCGCAGCCGGGTGCCGCTCTCGGTCGCGCCGACGCTCGGCCCGTCGAGTTCGACGACGCGACGCGGCGCCGCGACCGCCCTGGCCAGCGTCGCCTTGCCGACCCCGGCCGGTCCGGTGACCAGCACTCCGAGACGCGCGGGCGCACCGAGGGTTTTCAGCAGCTCTGGTTCGTCGAGGGCCAGGCTCAGCCATTCGGCCAGCTTCGCGGCCTGGGCCTGCACCCCGGCCAGATCCTCGATCTGCACCGGCGCGCTGCCCACGGTCACCGACACCGGGTGCGTGTCGAGATCGGGCGGGGCCTGGCCGTCGCCGCGTTCGACCGCGTGCTGGACCGCCGCCGCGCCACTGCCCCAGCCCACGGCCGAATTGGGTTGCACGCTCACCGGTCCCGGCATCGGCTCGATCGCGGTGACGGTGAGCAGTTCGGTGGTCCAGGCGATGCCGAAGGTCCGCGAGAGCGCCTGCGTCGCCGCCGCGGAGCTGATGTCGGGACCGAGATCGCGGGGCAGCAGCGAGACCGTGTCACCGACGGTCACCACTTTGCCCAGCAGCGCCTGGCGCAAGGTGGCCGCCGGAATGCTGGCGGTCGCGTGCGCCGAGCCGCTCAGCGAGATCTGCTTGGCGCCGAAGACCGTCACCGGGGCGACGGTCACCGCCGCGTTCTCCCGCAGTCCCGCGTTCGACAGGGTCACGTCGTCGAGCAGGGCCACACCGGGCGGACTGTCGGCGGGGGCCTTGGCGACCACGGCGGCGGTCCGGCGCGCGCCGATCAAGGCGATGCCGTCCCACTCGCGCAGGCCGAGCGCGGTCAGGGTCTCGGGGTGCAGCCGCACGACCCCGCGTCGTGCGTCGGCTGCCGACGGGTTGAGCCGGGCGGTGAGCGAAAGTTCTGCCACTGTGCCATTCTGCCGTGTCCGCGCCGAGCCGACCGGACTCGGTAGGCTGCCCCGGACGCGCCGGAGGTGCCGGCGCCGCGATCCACCGGGGAAAACAGCAGATGAACCGAATCTCCCTCGTCGTCCTGGCCACCGGGACGCTCACCCTGGCGCTGGCCGGATGCGGTTCCGGCGACGAGTCCGCCGAAGCGAGCGGGCTGCGCAAGGGCACGCCGACCTCGAGCGCGATCGCGACGGCCGCGACGGCCACGGCGGCGCCGACCACCGCGGCCGCCGCCGGCTCGGCGATCACCTGCACCGAGTTCCGGGCATTGGACTCCGACGGCGAGAAGCGGGCGATCGAACAGATCTTGGCCGACAATCCGGGCAGTCAGTTCGAGGGCAGTCCGAATGTGGCGCTCGGTACCGCCAAGCTGGTGTGCCTCGCGCCGGGCTACGCGGACAGGACCGTCGCCGAGGCGATCGGGATCGGCGCGTAGCTCAGTGGATGAGTGACTGCCAGTCGGCGGGCACCCGGTCGGCCGGGCCCGGTACGGGCTGGTCGGCCGGATGACTGGTCGGCGGCGCGAGCGCGGGCCCGCCGCTGTACATCTCGCCGGTGGCGAAGTTCCAGAACCAATCCTCGCCCGGTTCGTAGCTCTGCGTGAACGGGTGCCCGGTGCTGCCGAAATGCTTGGTCGCGTGCTGACTGGGCGAACTGTCACAGCACCCGATGTGCCCGCATTCGGCGCAGCGGCGCAGGTGCACCCACCAGCCGCCGCTCGCGTCGCACTCCACACAACCGGGCCCGCTGGGCGGCACGCTCGGTTCGATCCCCGCGATCTCCTCAGCCATCTTCACTGACCTCCGTAGTCATGGCGGCTGGCGCCGCGGGTTCTCGGCCTGTTCCCTCGATCTTCCCTCCCGCCGGGTACTCCTTCGCCGCACCCTCTGGTCAGTCCGGATCGAGGCGGCCGAGAACCGATCGTTGTTCTACTGCTGGTCAGTGTCCACCGTCGGCTCCAACGGGAGGCGGACGATGAAGCGCGTGTCGCCGGGTTCGGATTCGACCCGGATGTCGCCCTCGTGCTTGTTCACCACGATGCGGAAAGAGATGTCGAGGCCGAGGCCGGTGCCGTCGCCGACCGGCTTGGTGGTGAAGAACGGTTCGAAGATCCGGCCCTTGGCCTCGGGGGCGATGCCGGGGCCGGTGTCGCCGATCTCGACGACGGCGCAGTCGTTCTCCTGATACGTGCGCACGGTCAACGTGCCCGCGCCGCCCATGGCGTAGACGGCGTTGTCGATCAGATTGGTCCACACCTGGTTGAGCTCGGCGGCGAAGCAGGGGACCGGCGGCAGCGTGCGGTCGTAGTCCTTCACGACCCGCACGCCGTCGCCGAGCTTGCGGTTGAGCATCACCAGCGTCGAGTCGAGCAGTTCGTGCAGGTCGACGACCTGGTAGGGGGCGCGGTCCATCTGCGAATACTGTTTGGCCGCGACGACCAGCGTGGAGATGCGGGTGGTCGAGTCGGCCACCTCGTTCATCAGCAGCTCGGTCTCGATGGTGTAGTTCAGCCAGCGGATCGCGCCCTCGAAGACCTGGGCCTGGCAGGCTTCCAGCGTCGCGTGCACGCCGTCGAGCCAGTCGAGGTCCAGCCCCGCCTGCACGAAGGTCGGGGCCAGGTTCCAGCCGTCGGCGATGCCGTGGTCGTCGAACCAGTCGGCCAGCGCGTCCTCCCGATCGGCGGCCTCGAGCGGGGTGAGATCGGGTGCCTTGGCGACCTGCTCGGCCGCCTGCTCCTGCAACTCGATCAGTTTCACCAGCGCCTCGGGCGAGAACTTGCCCTCGGCCATCATCTTGAGTTTGTGCCGCATCCCCGCGACCCGTTCGCGCAACCCCGCGGTGGCGCGGACCGCGGCGGCGGCCGGATTGTTGAGCTCGTGGGTGAGCCCGGCCGACAGCGAGCCGAGCGCGAGCAGCCGTTCCCGTTCGGCGATGCGCTGACTCGACCGCTGCCCACCGTAGAAGGCGCCTTCGAGCAGATGCACCGCCATCGGGAACCAGTGCTTGACCATGCGCCCGAAATCGGCGGCCCGCAGCACGAGGAACCGGGAGCGTCGCTGCACGTACATCGAGCCGGGATAGTCCTGGCTCACCTTGTCGCCCAGGTAGGCCATCCAGGCGCCCGCGTACACCCCGCGCTGGTCGGTGCGGTTGATCTCGATCTCGGTGCCACCGGAGAGCTTTGTCAGCCGCACCTCACCATCGATCAGCACGTAGAAGCAGGTCGCCGGTTCGCCCTCGCGGTACGCCAGCCCCGGCTCGAGGTACTCGATGTGGCCCGCGGCGCACAGTTCGGCCAGCTGGTCGTCGTCGAGCTTCTCGAACAGGAACAGCGTCCGCAATTCGTCGGGATCGCAGATCAGCGCGTGGTCGGTCATCGTCGCCTCCTGGGCGGTGCCGGTGGGCATGATCGGGGGCCTGCGTGGTTACGCTCCGCTACCGCCTCCGGCCGCTGACCGCTCATGCCAGATACCGGTGGACGAGCATCACGGCCATCGCGCCTTCGCCGACGGCGGAGGCCACCCGCTTGGCGGAGTCGGCGTGCACATCGCCGGCGACGAACACTCCGGGCACGCTGGTCTCCAGGTGGTGCGGTGGCCGCGGCAGCTCCCAGCCCGGTGGACGCGCGCCATCGACCATCAGGTCGGGCCCGGCGAGCACATAGCCCGCCGCGTCGCGGATGACGACGCCGTCGAGCCAGCCGGTCTGCGGTGCCGCGCCGATGAACAGGAACAACCGCTGGGCGTCGACCTTGTCCTCGGCGCCGGTGCGGTTGTCGCGCAGCACGATTCGCTCCAGGTGATCGTCACCGTCGACGCCGGCCACCTCGGTCTCGGTGTGCACGACGATGTTCGAGATCTGCGCGATCTGCTGGATCAGATAGTGCGACATGGACTTCTCCAGCGAGTCGCCACGAACCACCAGGTGTACGCGACGGGCGTTGCGGGACAAGAACACCGCCGCCTGCCCGGCGGAGTTGGCCCCGCCGACGATGTAGACCTCCTGCTCGGCGCACTCGGCCGCCTCGGTCATCGCCGAGCCGTAGTACACACCGCGCCCGGTGAATTCGTCGACTCCCGGCGCGTTGTGCCGGCGATAGTCGACACCGGTCGCGATGAGCACCGTGTGCGCGCACAGTCGACCGCCGTCGGCGAAGCGCACCGTGCGCGCCGACCCGTTGATCTCGAGCCCGACCACATCGCGGGTCGTGATGATCTCCGCGCCGAATTTGGTGGCCTGCCGCCGGGCCCGGTCGGCCAGTTGCGAACCCGACAGCCCGTCGGGGAAGCCCAGATAGTTCTCGATCCGCGAGCTCTGCCCGGCCTGGCCGCCGGTCGCGGTGCGCTCCACCAGCACCGTGCGCAGGCCCTCGGACGCGCCGTACACCGCCGCGCCGAGCCCAGCCGGTCCGCCGCCGACCACGATCAGGTCGTAGAAGTCGCCGCTGGGCTGCACGGTGAGGCCCACGTTCTCGGCCAGTTCGCTGTCGGAGGGCTGGATCAGCGCGGCGCCCTCGGCGGTGATCACCACCGGGCAGGTGGTCGGATCGGCGCCCGCGGCTTCGAGCAGCCGGGTGCCCTCGGGTTCGTCGACCGGATACCAGCGATACGGCAGCTGATTGCGGGCCAGGAATTCGCGCACCTGCGAGGAGCGCGGGGACCACCGATCGCCGACGACCTTGGTCTCGTGCACCGGCCGATGTTCGGCGCTGCGCCAGGCGTCGAGCAGCCCGTCGAGCACCGGGTAGAGCTTCTCTTCCGGCGGATCCCAGGGCTTGAGCAGGTAGTGGTCGAGGTCGATGACATTGATCGCCTCGATCGCGGCATTGGTGTCGGCGTAGGCGGTCAGCAGTACGCGCCGCGCGTAGGGGTGCAGGTCCATCGCCTGCTCGAGGAATTCGATGCCGTCCATCCCGGGCATCCGGTAATCGGCGATCAGCACCGCGACCGGCTGCCCGCGCAGCTTCAGCTCCCGCAGCGCCTCCAGTGCCTGTTGCCCCGAATCGGCGCGCAGGATCCGGTAGTCGGCGCCGTAGCGGCGGCGCAGGTCACGCACCACCGCCCGGGACACACCGGGATCGTCGTCAACGCTCAGAATGGCCGGTTTGGTTACCGCGGGAGTGCTCACGTGTCGAGTATCCCCTGCTTGTGGCGGCTGGCGCCGCGGGGTTTTCGGCCCTGTGGGCCTCAAAACCCGTGGTGGTGGTCGGCGGGGGTGTTCAGAGTTGCTGGTGCAGGACCAGGTCGAGCTCGGTGGGGGTGAGCAGGCGTTCGAGGCGTTCGTCGCGTTTGAGTTCGGTGGTGCGCGGGGCGAACGCGTTGCGGGGGAAGCTCTCGTCCGGCTCGATGGTGGGCAGCAGCGGGACCTCGTTGATGTGCCTGCGTGGCAGGAATGAGCGCAGTTTCACGGCCGATCACCTCGGGTTGACGACTTGGTGGCTGAGCGTCTTCGGTCAGCGACGATAGCGAAGAGTTTGCCAGCGGCTAGCGGATGGTGCAAGCGGGACAGGGTGGACACGGCGAGCCCACCGTGGGCGGCCTGCTCCAGTGCGGGCCGCCCCGGGCGAACGGGAGTTGCTGAGCTACCGCCAGGCGGGCAGGGTGACGACCTGCGCGGCGTAGGACAGCCCGGCGCCGAAGGCGATCAGCAGTGCGGCGTCCCCCGGCTCGGACTCGCCCTTGCGCAGCAGCGCCTCCATGGCCAGCGGGACCGAAGCGGCCGAGGTGTTGCCGGTCTCCTCGATGTCATTGGCCAGCGCGCAGTCCGCGGGCAGTTTCAGCACCCGGCTCATGATCTCGATGATTCGGCCGTTGGCCTGGTGCGGGATCATCGCGTTCAGATCGTCGGTGGTGAGCCCGGCACGGTCGATCGCCTCCCGGCAGACCTTCTCCAGTGAGTGCGCCGCCCACCGGAACACCGCGGTGCCCTCCATCGTGAGGTAGGGCCGCACCGCGTCGGTGCCCTTCTCCTCGATCTCGGTGAAGAACTCCATCCAGTCCTTGGTCTGGCGGATGGCGTGGTGCTGTGTGCCGTCCGAACCCCACACGGTCGGGCCGATGCCCTGCTCCTCGGCCGGGCCGACGATCACCGCGCCCGCGCCGTCACCGAACAGGAACGCTGTCGACCGGTCGGTGAAATCCAGTGTGTCGGTGAGTTTCTCGACGCCGATCACCAGTGCGTGGTGCGAGGTGCCCGCGCGGACCAGATCCGAGGCCATCGCCAGCGCGTGACAGAACCCGGCGCAGCCCGCCGAGATGTCGAAGGCGGCGGCGCCGGTCATGTCGAGATCGGTGGCGATGCGCGGCCCGATCGCCGGGGTGAGCAGCAGGTGGGTCGAGGTCGCGACGATGACGCAGTCGACCTGGTCGGCGGCGACGCCCGCCGCGGCCATCGCGTCGCGCGCCGCGGCCACGCTCATGCTCTGCACGGTTTCCTCGGCGGAGGCGAAGTGTCGTGTCCTGATCCCGGATCGGGTGCGAATCCACTCGTCGCTCGAGTCGATCGGGCCCGCGATCTCGTCGTTGGTGACCACCCGGGCCGGGCGGTAGACGCCCAATCCGAGGATCGCGGTGTGCTCCACCCCGGTCGTCTGGGCGATTCGAGCAGCCATGGTGCGTCTCCTATGTACCTGTCAACCTGCGGTCGCCCGCTGGGTGTACCTGAAGCATCGAAATCTGTCCCTCATCGCCCATGACCCCCGTGTGGACAACATGTGAACGGGCAGACATGAGGCGTCCTCATATTAGCGCCTGTCGCCGGAAAGTTCGTGGCTATTGTCACAACCGATCCGGGGTATACCTTGGTAGCAAGGTGATTGCCAGCCCCACCCATTCGAGGGATCGAGGACATCATGCTCGGACTCGGGATCATCAGTTGGATCATCATCGGCGGCCTCGCAGGCTGGATTGCCAGCAAGTTCATGAAGACCGACGCGCAGCAGGGCATCCTGCTCAACATCGTCGTCGGGATCGTCGGTGGTTTGCTCGGCGGTTTCCTGCTCAATCTTTTCGGCGTGGATGTCGAAGGAGCGGGCTGGATATTCAGCTTCTTCACCTGCCTGGCGGGCGCCTGCGTGCTGCTGTTCCTGGTGAGGCTGTTCACCGGGCGCAAAGCCACGCACTGACCACCGGTGGAAGCGGCGGGGTTCCCGTAAGGTGTGATCGCTCGAGTTGTCGTCACACGAAAGAGGGAGCCAGTGGCACGCCGCCCCACCCCGCCCGGCACGCCCGAGACCACCGGCGTCGGCCATGTCGTCGACCTGGTGCGGGCCGCTGTACCTCCGCTACACCCCGCCGGCCTGCCGTTCGTCGCGGTGCCGTTGGCGGTGGCGGTCGTCGGTGGCCGGAACAAATGGGTGCGCCGGGCCGGTCTCGCCGCGGCCGCCGCCTGCGCCACCTTCTTCCGTCACCCGCACCGGGTGCCGCCGAACCGGCCCGGCATCGTCGTCGCGCCCGCCGACGGTGAGGTGGCGCTGGTCGACACCGCGGTGCCACCCGCCGAGCTCGGACTCGGTGATCGGCCGCTGCCCCGCGTCAGCATCTTCCTGACCGTGCTCGACGTGCACGTCCAGCGCGTGCCCGTGTCCGGGACCGTGCGTGAGGTGCTGCATCAGCCCGGCAAGTTCCTCTCGGCCGATCTGCCCGAGGCCAGCGACGCCAACGAGCGCGCCAGCATGGTCATCGACACCGCCGACGGCAAGCAGGTCGTCGTGGTGCAGATCGCGGGCCTGCTGGCCCGGCGCATCATCTGCGAGGCCCGCGTCGGCGATCAGCTCACCATCGGTGACACCTACGGCCTGATCCGGTTCGGCTCGCGCGTGGACACCTACTTCCCGGCGGGCACCGAATTGCTGGTCGCCCCCGGCCAGCGCACGATCGGAGCCGAAACCGTGCTGGCTGTGCTGGGATGATCGACCAGGCGCACCCCGCCTCGCGCCGCAAGCGCCCCCGCTCGGTGCGGTTACTGCCAAGCGTCGTCACCATCCTGGCGCTGTGCGCGGGTCTGTCGGCGGTGAAGTTCGGTCTCGACGGTGAGCTCGGCATCGCGCTGGCCATGGTCGGCGCCGCCGCCGTGCTCGACACCCTCGACGGCCGCCTGGCCCGCATGCTCGACGCCACCAGCAAGATGGGCGCCGAACTGGACTCGCTCTCGGACGCCATCTCCTTCGGCGTCGCGCCCGCGCTGATCATCTACGTCACCCTGCTCGACGGCAACAGCGCGGGCTGGATCGTGGCCCTGCTGTTCGCCGTGAGCCTGGTGCTGCGCCTGGCCCGCTTCAACACCCTGCTCGACGACGATTCCCGCCCGAACTGGGCGCGCGAGTACTTCGTCGGTGTCCCCGCGCCCGCGGGGGCGTTGATCGCGTTGGTGCCGATCGCGCTGACAGTGCAGTTCGGCGACGGCTGGTGGGGCGGGTTCGCCTTCGTCGCCGCCTGGACCATTTTCGCCGCGCTGCTGTGCGTGAGCACCATCCCGACCCTGGCGATGAAGTCGGTCTCGGTGGCCCCGCAGGCCGCCGCCGGTCTGCTGGTGCTGGTGGCGCTGGCCGCCGCGCTCCTGGTGACCTACCCGATCGTGCTGCTGCTGATCCTGGTCGGGCTCTACCTCGCGCACATCCCGTTCGCGTGGCGGTCGGCGCGCTGGGTCGCGGCCCGCCCGGAGACCTGGCAGCACAAGCCCGCCGAGCGCAGGGCGCAGCGGCGTGCGCAGAGCCGGATGCCGCAGATCCGCCGCCCGGCGATTCGCGGATCGGCGCGTTTGCGGTTACGTCGTCCGCGCGAGGACTGAATCCTTGGCGGCTGGCGCCGCGGGGTTTTCGGCCCTGGGGGCCTCACACCCGAAGGACGATACTGCGCCTTCGGCGTTCCGTCTCGCCCTTCGGGTGCGAGGCGGCCGAAAACCCGTGGTGGTTACGGTGGGGCCGGGTGCGGCGGCTGAGCGAAGGGGGTTGTGATGGAGTCCGGTGAGGTCGGGGAGTTCCTGCGGCATCGGCCGCGGCTGTTCGCGCTCGCTTATCGCATGCTGGGGGCGGCGGGTGAAGCCGAGGACGCGGTGCAGGAGGTCTACCTGCGGTGGGATGCTGCCGACCGGGCCGGGATAGACAATCCGGAAGCGTGGCTCACCACCGTCACGGTGAACCTGTGCCGGACCTGGCTCGTCTCGGCGCGGGCCCGCCGCGAGAGCTATGTGGGCCCCTGGCTGCCCGAACCCGTGCCGACCGGCGACGGCGGGGCCCTCGGCCCGCTCGAGACCGTCGAGGCGCGGGAGTCGGTGTCGCTGGCCCTGCTCACCGCGTTGGAGCGGCTCAATCCGGTCGAACGCGCGGTGTTCGTGCTGCGTGAGGCCTTCGGGTATCCGCACGGGGAGATCGCGGCCATGCTCGGCCTCACCGAGGCCAACTCCCAGCAGATCCTGCACCGCGCGAGTCAGCGAGTGCGCGCCGGTGAGCGGCGGTTCGCGGTGCCCGCCGAGCAGGCGCGTGCGCTGATCGACCGGTTCCTCGCGGCCGCGGCGACCGGTGACGTCACCGGCCTGCGCACCTTGCTCGCCGACGACGTGGTCGCCATGGCCGACGGCGGCGGCAAGGTCAACGCGGCCCGGCGCCCGGTGACCGGTGCCGAGCATGTCGCGCGCTACCTGGTCGGCCTGACCAGGTTCCTCACCCCGGCGAGCACCTTCGGCGTCGACGAGATCAATGGCGAGCCGGCGTTGCTCGTGCGCGAGGACGGCGTGGTGCCGAGCTCGGTGCTGTTCTTCGAGGTCGATGCCGAGGACAAGGTCGCCACTGTGCGCATCGTGGTGAACCCGGACAAGCTCGGATTCGTGGTGGCCGCGCGGGCGTGAGCCGGATCACCCCGCGCGGCTGTCAGGAACCCGGTGGCTGTTCGGTCTGGTGGGTGTCGGCATTGTCGAGAGGAGCCACACCATGACCGAGCAGCATCGGATCGTCGTCCTCGGCGCGGGATACGCGGGCCTGGCCGCGGCCCGCCGCTTGGCGAAGAAGTCACGCGACACCGCGATCACCGTGGTGGACGCGCGGGCGGAGTTCGTCGAGCGGGTACGCCTGCATCAGGAGGCAGCCGGGCAGTCGATCAAACACTGGGACCTGCGTGAGCTGTTGGAGCGCAAGGGTATCGAGTTCGTGCGGGCACGGGTGGTCGAGCTGGACCCGGTCGCCAAGCGGATACGGCTGGCGGACGGGGCGGTCACTGACAGCGGTCCCCAGCACGCGGTCGACGGCTTGTCCGGCGAGCGCGACAACGACCGCGACAGTGCGCACGGACGCGCCGACGCGCATGGCCTCGATCAGCCGGTTCGTGTTCTCGACTACGACACCCTCGTCTACGCGCTCGGCAGCGCGGCCGATCGCCGCGGTGTGCCCGGGGTCGCTGAGCACGCCCGCTCGGTCGCGACACCCGAGGAGGTCCGTGCCGTGCCCGCCGGGCCGGTGGTCGTGGTGGGCGCGGGTGCGACGGGGATCGAGCTCGCCGCGGAACTGGCGGAGGCGCAGCCGGATTCACCGGTCACACTGATCAGCGCGAACGAACCGGGTGCCTGGCTGTCCCCGCGGGCGGTCGACAGCATCCGCGCCACGCTGACCCGGCTCGGCGTCGACATCCGGGCCGACGCCAAGGTGGTCGAGGTGCTGCCCGATGGCGTCCGTCTCGCCGACGGCACCACCATTCCCGCCGTGACCACCGTGTGGACCGCCGGTTTCACCGTCCCCGACCTCGCCCGGCGCGCCGGTCTCGCGGTCGACGACCTCGGCCGCGTCCGCACCGACGCCACGCTGCGCTCCCTCTCGCACCCCGACATCTACGCCGCGGGCGACGCTGCCCTGATGGCGGGTCCCGGTGACCGTGAGCTCCGAATGGCTTGCGCGACAGCTATTCCCGCCGGCGGCTATGTCGCCACCGCGATCATCGCGCGAGCGCGCGGCCACGAACCGGAGCCGATGAAGTTCCGCTACTACCTGCAGTGCATCAGCCTCGGCCGCCGCGACGCCGTCATCCAGATCCTCCAGCCCGACGACACCCCGGGCGCCCGGGTACTGACCGGTCGGACCGGGGCATGGGTCAAGGAGCTGGTCGTGCGCGGCGCCGGAATATCGGTCAGGATGCGCTGATCGGACAGCGCGGCACGACTCCGACGCGCGGTGCGGACGCCGACTCGCCATGACGGGAGTTGGACCGTTGATCACCAGGCTCCCAGGTAAGTATCGGCCGAGAGGCGAACGCCACCAGTGCCTGGTGATCAACTGTTCAGTCGGGGGTGGGGAGTTGTCCGGGTGCGTGTCGGCGTAGGCGGGTGAGGAGTGCGGGCGTCCACGGTGCGAGGGCGAGGAGGCCGATCCCGATGAGCCACGGCAGGCGCCACCACCAGCGCAGGTCATGCTCGATTGGCGAGTGGGTCGCGGTCAACAGGCGAGCGGTCGAGGACCACACGACGAACGCGTCTCCGATCGGCAGCGCTCCGAACGCGTACCGCTTGGTGCCGGGGAGGCTGATGGGCAGGCCGAGCAGTTCACCTTCGGCACCGATCGCGGCGGCCAGTTCGCCGTCACCGTTGACCCGCGCGGCACCGAGCCCGACCACGGTGGCGGACAGGCTGACTCCCGCGACGAGCGGTCCGGAGTCGACATCACCGCGGCCGTCGACGCCGTGCGGATACTCGCGCACCGCGGGTCCGAATCCGCCCGGATACGCGACGAACAGGTCGCGATAGCGGGCGTACTGCGCAGCGGCGAACGCCGGGTCGATCTCGGGTAGGAAGCGGTGGATCATCGCTTGCGAGGTCGCCCGGGCGCCGGTGCGCGGCGACCCGTCCTGTGGCGAAACCTGGTGGGGGATCAGGTTGGTCGCCGGGTCCAGCCGCTCCTGGACCTGTGCGACCCACCGGTCGGTGACCCGCGTGAATCGATTGCCGAGCAGGTGATCGTGCAGACGCAGCGAGGCGATGGCCACCGTGGAGTCGACCGGCCACGCCTGACCTGGATACGCCTGCAGGAACGGGGTTCTCGCTTCGGTGAACGCCTGGGCGAGCGCTGTGCTGTGCTCGGAGAAGCGCTGTACCTCAGCCGAGTCCGTCGCGTCCAGCGACAGGATCGCGCCACGCAACCAGTTCGTCCACCCGGCCCAGAACACGCCATGGGCAGGCTGCAACTCGGCGCTGAACACCGCCTTGCCTTCCTCGGATTCCATTCTGTCCAGCGCCCAACGGGCTTCGCGAAGCGCCTCCTCGCGAAGCTGTGGGTCCGTATGCGCGGCCTGGACCCAGGCGATTCCGTACAGCGCGTTCAGGAACAGATGACCCTCTGGAAACTGGCGTTGCGCGGCGGTATCGGCACCGTCGTCGAGCGCGGCGCGCACAAAGGCCAGCTGTCGTTCGGTGGCGCCGGGCTGGGCCTCGATTCCGGGTTGTGGCCACAGGAATCTGGCCGCCGCGAGCACGAACGCCAGCGTCACGACCATACCGACGGCGCCCAGCGCCCACCGGCCCCCACGATGAAGTCTCCCCATGGGAACACTGTGCCACCACGCATCGTCAACTGATGGTTGACGATGCGTCATGCGTCAACCTATGGTTGACGCATGAACCTCCCGAATGTCCGCCTCGACGATCTGATCGACGGCATCAAGAAGGCCCGCCCCGGCAATGTCCTCGACCAGCTCTCCGACGCCGTCGTCGTCGCCGGCCGCCTCGACGAGGTGGCCGACCATCTGATCGGCCATTTCGTCGACCAGGCCCGCCGCGCCGGCGCCTCCTGGACCGATATCGGCACCAGCATGGGCGTCAGCAAGCAGGCCGCGCAGAAGCGATTCGTCCCCAAGCAGCCCGGCGACGCGGCGGCCGCGATGGACCCGCAGGCGGGCTTCGCCCGGTTCACCGACCGGGCCCGCTCGGTCGTGGTGGCCGCGCAGGAGTCCGCGCGCGGGCTGGGCAACTCCGAGATCAGCACGGCCCACCTGATTCTCGGTCTCCTGAGTGAGCCCGACGGTCTGGCCGTGCGGGAGATCATCGCGCGCGGGATCGCCATCGACGCGGTGCGCGAGGCCGCGAACGCCGCGGTGCCGCCCGCCGGGGGTGAGATTCCGGCGCTGATCCCGTTCGACGGCGATACCAAGAAGGCACTCGAACTCACCTTCCGTGAGGCGGTTCGCCTCGGCCACAACTACATCGGCACCGAACACATCCTGCTGGCGCTGCTCGAGCAGGAGAACGGTACCGGCGTGCTCAGTGGGCTCGGGCTGGAGAAGACGGTCGTCGAGGCCGATCTGGTCGAACTGCTCTCGGCGTTCCTGGCCGCGAACTCGCCGCAGGCCGACGACTGAACTCGGTGGCGCCCGGTGCGGCCCTGCTCGCCGGGCGCTACCTTGCACTCTCACCCGTCGAGTGCTAAAAATGGCTTTGGCACTCGCGTCTGTTGAGTGCCAGGTCGGGACGGTGAGATCGGGTTCCATCGACACCCTCGGTCGTCCGTCGCGGGCACCGCACCTGGCCAGCGTACTTTGGGGCGATCCAACCTGTGGTCGTCTCGTGTGTCAGCCATAGACATGTGGAGGATCTCAACGCAATGGCCAAGACAATTGCGTACGACGAAGAGGCCCGTCGCGGCCTCGAGCGGGGTCTGAACGCCCTCGCCGACGCTGTCAAGGTGACGCTGGGCCCGAAGGGTCGCAACGTCGTGCTCGAGAAGAAGTGGGGCGCCCCCACGATCACCAACGATGGTGTGTCCATCGCCAAGGAGATCGACCTCGAGGACCCGTACGAGAAGATCGGCGCCGAGCTGGTCAAGGAAGTTGCCAAGAAGACGGATGACGTCGCCGGCGACGGTACGACCACCGCCACCGTGCTCGCCCAGGCGCTCGTTCGTGAAGGTCTGCGCAACGTCGCGGCCGGCGCGAACCCGCTCGGCCTGAAGCGTGGCATCGAGAAGGCCGTCGAGGCCGTCACCGCCAAGCTGCTCGACACCGCCAAGGAGATCGACACCAAGGAGCAGATCGCTGCTACCGCTGGTATCTCCGCGGGCGACCCGGCCATCGGCCAGCTCATCGCCGAGGCGATGGACAAGGTCGGCAAGGAAGGTGTCATCACCGTCGAGGAGAGCAACACCTTCGGGCTCCAGCTGGAGCTGACCGAGGGCATGCGCTTCGACAAGGGCTACATCTCCGGTTACTTCGTGACCGACCCCGAGCGTCAGGAAGCGGTCCTCGAGGACCCGTACATCCTGCTCGTCTCGTCCAAGATCTCGACTGTCAAAGATCTTCTGCCGCTGCTGGAGAAGGTCATCCAGGCCGGCAAGCCGCTGCTGATCATCGCCGAGGACGTCGAGGGCGAAGCCCTCTCGACCCTGGTCGTGAACAAGATCCGTGGCACCTTCAAGTCCGTCGCCGTCAAGGCGCCCGGCTTCGGTGACCGTCGCAAGGCCCAGCTGGCCGATATCGCCATCCTCACCGGTGGCGAGGTCATCAGCGAAGAGGTCGGCCTCTCCCTGGAGACCGCGGGCATCGAGCTGCTCGGCACCGCGCGCAAGGTCGTCATCACCAAGGACGAGACCACCATCGTCGAGGGCGCGGGCGACGCGGAGGCCATCAAGGGCCGCGTGGCGCAGATCCGTACCGAGATCGAGAACTCGGACTCCGACTACGACCGTGAGAAGCTGCAGGAGCGCCTGGCCAAGCTGGCCGGTGGCGTTGCGGTGATCAAGGCCGGTGCCGCGACCGAGGTCGAGCTCAAGGAGCGCAAGCACCGCATCGAAGATGCCGTGCGCAACGCCAAGGCCGCCGTAGAGGAGGGCATCGTCGCCGGTGGCGGCGTGGCCCTGCTGCAGGCCGCGCCCGCGCTGGACGGCTTCGAGGGCCTGACCGCTGACGAGGCGACCGGTGTCAACATCGTGCGCGTCGCGCTGTCGGCTCCGCTGAAGCAGATCGCCTTCAACGCCGGCCTCGAGCCCGGCGTGGTGGCCGAGAAGGTCTCCAACCTCCCCGAGGGCGAAGGCCTCAACGCCGACACCGGCGTGTACGAGAACCTGCTGGCCGCCGGCGTTGCCGACCCGGTCAAGGTCACTCGTTCGGCCCTGCAGAACGCGGCCTCCATCGCGGCCCTGTTCCTCACCACCGAGGCCGTCGTCGCCGACAAGCCGGAGAAGGCCGCCCCCGCGGGCGACCCCACCGGTGGCATGGGCGGCATGGACTTCTGATCCCCCGGATCAGCTAGCCCCCGCAAGACCCGAAGGCCGGTCCACTTCCGAGTGGACCGGCCTTCGTCGTGGCGTGCAAAGCCAGTGTGTTTCCCGCCCTTGCCGATGCGGAGGTCATCCTCGAACGTCGCGATGCTGAGAACCTCGTGCTGATGCGGTCAGAGCGTTTCGACGCGATGGTCAAGGGACTGAGCCTCGCGGCGCGCTCACTCGCGATCATCGCGAAGGGCGAATCGCCCTCTCGTGGAGGAAGTGTTCGCCGAGGAACTGCCGTGGCTTACATGGCTGCCTGCCGAGGCCCGCCCCGACTGCATCCGTGAGCTGCGCGGTCCATTCGCCGAAGGGATCGCTAGCCCACCGGGGTCAGGCGCAACCTCTCGGCGAGTTCGTTGAAGATGTAGAAGTTGGGGATGGTGCTGACCGGGGTGAGGGAGCGCCAGGTGCCCGCGGTCTTGATGCGGATGTGGCCGCTGCGGGCGTCGATGAGGTGGATGTTCTCCCAGCGGAAGGATTCGGCGCGGAAGGTGAGGGCGTCCAGGGAGAGGGACAGTTCGCCGAAGGTCACGGTGTCACCGTTGTCGATGGTGGCGACGGCGGCGGGGAGCTGGGTCGCGGTGATGGCCGATTGGATGGCGCGGGCCCATTCGCGGGCGCGGGCGAAACCCTCTTCGTCGAGGGTGGCCTCGACGCCGCCGGGGCCGGTCAGCTGCAGCAGGTAGGTGACCGCGACGGTGTCGTGGAAGGGGATGGTCTCCTGGCGCACTTCGGTGCTGTCCCAGCGGAATCCGGCGACCCGCTGACCGGAGCGATACACGGTGACACCGTGGTCGAACAGGTCGATGCGCGCGGCGCGGTTCTGCCGGTTGATCACGCCGCGCCGCAACGCCAGCAGCACCGGGAGCGCGGCGAGGGCCAGCAGTGAGACGCCGCCCTGCCATGCGCCGACGGCAGTACAGATCACGCCGATGACGGCGATGGTGCCCGCGACGATGCCGCAGCCACGCACGAAGGTGTCGTCGGCCGGGGTGGCGAGGAAGGTGTCACGGTGCGCGCCGAGATGCTGATACTCCGCCATCAGGTGTATCAGTTGGGTCAACGGCACGGTGTGCCGGGCTTCGGTCGCGTCCTCCGGCCTGTTCGGAGTGATCACTCGTCCCTCCATGAGGCTTTTTCATCCGCGGCGAAGCGTATGCGAACCGAGGGGAAATCGCCACCGCAATGCGGCAATCCGAGCAGCGCGAATCCGTGCGCCGACCGGCCGGGAAGCGAGTTGGCGGCGGCGGCGTGGATACGCTGACTGGGTGGAGTTTCTGGACGAGGGCCTGCGAACCGGCCCGGCGATCGTGTTCGTCCACGGCATCCCGGGTTCGGTCGACTGGTTCGCCGGGGTGGCCGAGCGGCTGACCGGTGCGTACCGGGTGATCCGGGTGGATGTCCACGAACAGGGCGCGCGCACCGCCGATTTCGGTGCCGAGTCCAGGGCGACGCCGATCATCGAGCTGCTCGACGAGCTCGCGCTGACCGGGGTGGCGATCGTCGGCCATTCCTTCGGCGCGGAACTCGCGCTTGCCGTGGCGGCCCGCTCGGCGCGGGTGGCCAGGGTGGTGGTGGTCGGCCAGGCGCCCGACTACCGGGCCGCGAGCATCCCGTCCGCCGCGCGCTGGGTGGTCCGGCCGTGGTCGGTCCGGCTGGCCCAGCGCTGGACTCCCGGACTCGTGATCCGCCTCGCCAACCGCGCCGTGTTCGCCCCGCGCTTCCGCTGGAGTTCCGCGCCCGGCTTGGCCGAGGCGGTGGTGCGCGATTTCCGTTCCGCGGCCCCCGCCGGCCTGGCCTACGCGGTCGGCGCGCGCGCCGCCGACCTCGCCGTCGACCCGCTCGATGCCCGGGTGGCCGCCCTCGACCTACCGGTCCTGGCCGTGCACGGCCGCCACGACCAGCTCTACGACAGCACCGAAACCCTGTCCCGCTTCGCCGCGGCGGGCGCGCGCGTTCACCTCGTCGAGCACGCGGGCCACGCGCCACAGGTCGAGCAGCCCGACGAATTCGTCACGGTACTGCGGGAATTCCTGCGCGACTGATCGGAATCCGTCCGCCCCGAACGGCCCCGGCGTCTCGCCATCGGATGGTCGTGCCGCTCGACGAGATCCGCGCCCAGCCTGCAACGCCGAGCGCCCGCCGGAAGGTCCGGCGGGCGCTCGGGAAGAACGAACGACTAGCGCTCGGCGGCGGTCTTCACCCGAGCGAGGGTCTCCTGCATTCCGGCGACGAGCGCGGCCTCGAACTCCTGCTCGTTGCCCATGGCGGTGTTGATCATCGCGCGCACCGGCGCGGGGATGCCCTTGGGGTCGACGACGCGGGTCTCGACCACGCGGGTGCCCTGCGCGGTCGCGGTGAGTTCGTAGCGCCACACGGTCCGGTTCTCGTTCATCCGGAAGGCGAGGGTCTTGTTGGGCTCGAAGGCGACGATGCGCGAGGAGGTCGGCCAGACCCGCCAGCCGTCCTTGTTGACATTGACGGTGAACGTACCGACCCGGACGCCACCGAGGGCGAGCACCTTCCAGGTGGTCGGGCTGAACTCGGGCATCCGTCGCAGGTCGGCCAATACCGACCACACCTTCTCCGGCGCGGCGGCGATATCGATGCTGGCTTCGAGATTGTTGGGCAACGGTGCCTCCAGATATGTGTGACGGTCGGTTGCGCTCAGCATAAGCACTGGTGATCCCCCGATCCTCCGCCCGTGGTCGGATTCTTTCACGATGCTCCGAACGCTGTCCAAAATGAGTGCGCCCGAATAATTTTCGGTGGACGGTCCTGTGTTCCGACATCGAGGCGGCGGCGGCGGTCGCGCGGCGGGGGTTCCTCGCGACCGGACCAAAAAAGTTCTAGGGAATTCCTGTAAAACACTCCCTGTTCACATTTGCCTCGGTATCGTCCGAGACGGCAAATGGCCGGTGACGACGACGTCACAGAGCAGCAAAATCTGGAGTGGCACATGCTTTACAACATCACTGACAACGACAGCGACGGCAACATTCTCGCCCTGCTGTTGGGCCTTCTCACCAGCTCGCTGAGCACCGGTTCGGTGCAGGGCTCGGGCAACTGAGCAGACTGTAGCCAACTTTCGGCTAACGCGCGGTAAGCCGGAAGGGCGGCCGTTGGGCCCGATCCATGACGAGGGGATCGGGCCCTTCGGTATTGTCAGCGACAATGTCACAGGATGCGAATACGGGACGAATGTATGCCGGGCAGCCCGTAGAGGACCGGCAACGCCAGCGGCGTGCGCGTTTTCTGGAGTCAGGCCTGACGGTCTTCGCGCGCGACGGGTACGCCAACAGTTCGGTCGGCGCCATCTGTAAGGACGCCGGACTCTCCTCTCGGCAGTTCTACGAGGAGTTCACCGGCCGCGAATCGCTACTGCTGGAGCTGTACGAACAGATCGACCGGGAATCCCGCGAGGCGGTGACCCTCGCACTCGAAGCCGACCCCGACGCCACCGTGCTCGACCAGATCAACACGGCCGTGCGCGCCTACGTCGAGTCGATCGGTTCCGATCCCCGCAAGGCGCGCGTAGCGCTGGTGGAAGTGGTCGGCGCCGGACCCAAGGTGGAGAAGTACCGCCTCGAGCTGCGACGCGTATGGGGCTCGCTGCTGGCCAGCGCCGCCGAGGACGCGGCCATGCAGGGTGAGATCCCTTCCGGTGACTACGAATTGCGGGTGCTGGCGATCATCGGCGCGGTGAACTACGTCGTCGACGGCTGGAGCGGCACCGAACCCCGGCCCCCGCTCGACGATGTGATCCAGGTGCTGAGCCGGGTGATCCTGGGTGCGGTAGGGGCCTGATGGCCCGGGTCGAGATCGTCGAGATCCAGGTACCCGACGGCAGTACCCTCCCGGTCCGCCTGCTCCCGGCGCGCGGCCCACATCGTCATCCGGTGACCCTCGACGCCCCGCGTCCGGTGGTCGTCATCGTGCCCGGCCTCGCCGTACCGGGCGAGTTCTACGAATACTTCGGTTCCCAGCTGGCCGCGCGCGGCTTCGACGTCGCCATCGGTGAGCTGCGCGGCAACGGTGACAGCTCGCACCGACCCGACGCCGACAGCACCTACGGCTACCACGAACTGGCCTCGGTGGATTTCCCGGCGATGCTGCAGGTGGTGCGCGACCGCTTCCCCGGCTCCACGCCGTACCTGCTCGGCCACAGCATGGGCGGCCAGCTCGCCGCCATGTACGCGGCGCGGGTGCGCGGCAGGCTCGGCGGGCTGATCCTGATCGCCTCGGGCACGCCCTACTTCCGCGGCTACCGCGGGGTGTTCGGGCCCGGCATGCTGGTCGGCACCGCGGCGGTCGCGGTCGCCGCGAACCTGGCCGGCTTCTGGCCGGGGGACCGGCTGGGCAAGCGGGCCTTCGGCCGCCAGTCCAAGGTGCTCATGTCGGACTGGGCGCGGCTGGCGCGTACCGGCCGCTTCGTGCCCGTCGGCGCCGACATCGACTACGACGAGCGGATGTCGCGGCTGAAGTTCCCCGTCCTGTCGATCACCGTCGCCGACGACGACCTGGCCCCGCAGACCTCCGCCGACCATCTGCTGAGCAAACTTCCGGCCGCGCAGCTCACCCGGTGGTTCCAGCCGGAGCCGTTGGGCCACAACGGCTGGATCACCAACCCGGACACCACCGTCGATCAGGTGGAGAAGTGGCTGCGCGACCGGTGAGCTCGGCTCAGGCCGAGCGGCGTCCCTCCATCAGCATCTGGATGAAGAACTCGTAGCCCAGCGCGCCGAGGTAGGCGGCCTGCTTGTTGTCGGCGGCGCCGCCGTGCCCGCCCTCGATGTTCTCGTAGTACCAGACGGTGCGGTCCTGGGATTCCAGCAGCGCGGCCATCTTTCGCGCGTGGCCGGGATGCACCCGGTCGTCGCGGGTGGAGGTGGCCAGCAGGATCGGCGGGTACTGCTTGTCGGGATCGGTGTTCTGATACGGCGAGTACTCGCTCAGGTAGGCCCATTCCTCCGGCTTGTCCGGGTCGCCGTACTCCGCGATCCAGGACGCGCCCGCCAGCAGCAGGTGGTAGCGCTTCATGTCCAGCAGCGGCACCTGGCACAGGATCGCGCCGAACAGTTCCGGGTACCGGGTGAGCATCACGCCCATCAGCAGGCCGCCGTTGCTGCCGCCGACCGCGCCGAGGCGATCGGGGGTGGTGATGCCGCGCGCGACCAGGTCGCGCGCGATCGCGGCGAAGTCCTCGAAGGCGCGGTGGCGGTGTTCTTTCAGTGCGGCGGTGTGCCATTCGGGGCCGTACTCGCCGCCGCCGCGGATGTTGGTCATCACATAGGTGCCGCCGCGCGCCAGCCACGCGGCGCCCGCGCCACCCAGATACCCCGGCGTACGGGAGATCTCGAAGCCGCCGTAGCCGCTCATGATCGTCGGCGTCGGAGTGCCGCGCCGATCTCGATGGCGAATCACGAAGTAGGGCACCGAGGTTCCGTCATCGGAGGTGGCGAAGAACTGCTCGGTCTCGATGCCCTCGGCGTCGAAGTACTCCGGCGATTCCTTCAACACCACCGGGCTCTCGCCGACGGCGGTGCTCAGCAGGGTGGTCGGCGTGGTGAAACCCGTGGTGGTGAGCATGAATTCGTCGCCGCCCTCGAGCGGGTCGAGATTGTTGATCGAGGTGGTCGACATGGCGGGGGTGTCGGGCAGTTCAGTACTGGTCCAACCGTCGGGGCCGGGTGTGAGGACCCGCAGTTCGGTCTGCACATCGCGCAGGGTGGTCAGGATCAGGTGGTGCTCGGTCCAGCCGTAGGTGTGCAGCGAGGTGTGCGGGTCCGGCGCGAACAGCACCTCGAATTCCCGGCCACCGCCGAGGAATGCGGGTAGATCGGTGACGAGCAGGCTGCCGGGCTCGTAGGTCGTGCCGCCGACCTCCCATGCGGTCTTGAGCCGCACCGTGAGCCAGTCGCGGTACCAGCCGACATCGGCGTCGGTCGGGGTCTGCACCAGGCGCCATGAGCCGTCGTCGTCGAGCAGGTAGACCTCTTCGTTGAAGAAGTCGGTGGACCTGGCCACGTAGTGGCGCTCGAAGCCCGGGTGACGGTCGTAGCCCGCGCCGATCGACACATCGCTCGCCTCGCCCTCGTACACCGTGTCGGCCGTGGCCAACGCGGTGCCGCGCGCCCAGCGCTTGGCGATGCGCGGATACCCGGAGTCGGTGAGCGAGCCCGGCCCGAAATCGGTGCCGACGTAGACGGTGTCGGCATCGATCCAGCCGATCCGCGACTTCGCTTCGGGAAGGAAGAAGCCACCGTCCTCGGGAGCGATGAACGTCCTTGTCGTCATGTCGAATTCGCGTTCGACGGTCGCGTCCGCACCACCGCGGGACAGATGGATGATGGCGCGTTCCTGCGAGGGGCGAAGCACCGCCGCGCCCGCCCACACCCAGTTCTCGTCGTCGGCCTCGGCCAGGGCGTCGACATCGATCAGCACGTCCCAGTCGGGCTCGTCGGTGGCGTAGGACTCGAAGGTGGTCCGGCGCCACAGCCCCCGCTTGTGCTCGGCGTCGCGCCAGAAGTTGTACAGCCACGGTCCGCGCCGCCCGGGGAAGGCGATTTTGGTGTCGTCGTCGAGCATCGCGAGTACGTCTTGCTCGATATCGGCGAATCGTTCGGTCGAGGCGAACCGCCGCGCCACCACCTCGTTGCGGGCGCGCGCCCAGTCCAGTGCGCCCTCGTCGGTCACGTCCTCGAGCCAGAGATAGGAATCGGTCACATTCTGCTCAACGCCGGTCATCCCCACATTGTTGCCGATGTGGTGGATCGCATCAGCGGGCGGAGGTGCCGACCAGGTCAGAACGGCCAGGGTGGTGGGTCACCAGTGGTGGGCGACGTCGATCACCACGCGCGATCCCGCACCGGGACCGTCGAGCGTCATGACCCGGAACGGGAGCCGGGCGCGGACGCCGAGGCCGAGGCCGGACTGGCCTTCGAACGAACCGGCCCAGGATGCCTGCCGGAAGGTCTGGTAGCCGCGCATGTCGACGAGTTCGGTGCGGTCGGCCGGGCGGTAGGTGCTGTTGCCGTCCTCGTCATAGGCCGGGGCCTGGACCATGACGTGCAGGAACGCGCCACCGCGCAGCGGGACCGGGTCACCGGAACCGTCCTGGGTGACCCGGTCGGTGTAGGCCACCCGGTAGCCGCCCGCCGGACCGGTGAGGTCGACGACGAGCCGGTCGAAGCAGTGGTGGCGGCCCGCGCGGACATCGCCCACGGTGGCCGGGGCATAGTCCGAGGCGAGCTTGTCCAGCGAGCCCCAGCTGTTCCCGCAGGAGGACGGGGTGGCCGCGGCGGGCAGGGTCGACAGGCTCGCACAGGTCGCGAGGGAGGCCAGGAATATGAGGAAGCGACGCACGTCGCACCGCCTTCGGGCAGTGGGTGAAGTTACTTGTTGATCGGACAGATCGGGCAGCGCGTTAGCGTCGGTCCGGTTCCGGGACGGCCGCGAAACGTAGAATCGCTGGTCACGAACGAGAATCGGAGGTGATCGGTGCCGCCACGGCTGTGGGAACAGCACTGCTGTCTGCCGCTGCGCCAGACGGCGCGGATCGCGGAACTTGCCAGGTACCCGCTCGGGTCCTACCTGTCGGTGAACGTCGGCTACTCGGCGCAGAACACCGCGGATTCGCTGGCGCTGCTGCACCAGTTCCGGGACGAGGCGGCGGTCGATCCGCGGTTCCGGTTGGTCGAGTCCCTCGCCGATGTCGGCCGCGACGATGTCATCGCCCTGGCCTTCGACCTGGAGGATTCCGCGCCGCTCGGCGGCGATCTCGACACTGTCGAGCTGTTCCACCGGCTCGGCGTCCGCTCGCTGCTGCCCACCTACAACCACGCCAACGCGGCGGGCTGTGGATGCCTGGACGCGCACGACACCGGCCTCACCGGCTACGGAAAAGACTTGGTGCGCAAGCTCAACGAGGTGGGGGTGTTCGCCGACGGCTCGCACTGCTCGCGCCGCACCGGCCTCGACATCGCCACCCACACCGCGGTTCCGATGATCTACAGCCACTCCAATTTCGCCGCGCTGTGGGAGCATCCGCGCAACATCACCGATGACCAAGCGCGGGCGTGCGCCGCGACCGGCGGTGTCATCGGTATCAACGGCGTCGGAATCTTCCTGGGCCACAACGACCCCGACGACCATCAGGGCCGTCTCACCGCCATGGCCGACCACCTTCGCTACGGTGTCGACCTGGTCGGCATCGACCACATCGGCATCGGCTCGGACTACTCCTTCGACGGCGAGGAATTCAACGACGAGATCCGCGACAACCCCGCGGCGTTCTCCGACTCCTACACCCGATGGGGCCCACTCCAATGGGTCTCGCCCGAAGAACTACTGGGCGCCCGTGGACTGGACGACCTCCTCGCCACCCGGGGCTTCACCCCCGGCGAACGCGCCGCCCTCTTCCACGGCAACTTCGCTCGCGTCGCGCAGCAGGTCTGGCGCACCCCGGAAAGGGCCCGGTGATCACCGGGCCCAGGGAGGAGTCGGGTGTATCTCACCTATGTGGGGGACGGGTGGGTGAAGTGTTCGAAACAGAGTTAGGCTCGGTGCCGTGACTTCCCACTACGATGTCGTCGTTCTCGGCGCTGGTCCCGGCGGATATGTCGCCGCGATCCGCGCCGCTCAACTCGGCCTGCGAACAGCGATTGTCGAGCAGAAATACTGGGGTGGCGTGTGCCTGAACGTGGGCTGCATCCCGTCCAAGGCACTGCTGCGCAACGCCGAACTGGCCCATATCTTCCACAAGGAAGCCAAGACCTTCGGCATCTCCGGTGAGGTCAGCTTCGATTTCGGCGCGGCGTTCGACCGCAGCCGCAAGGTGGCGGACGGGCGCGTCAAAGGCGTGCACTTCCTGATGAAGAAGAACAAGATCGACGAGTTCGACGGCCTCGGCACCTTCACCGGCCCGAACTCCCTCGATGTGGCCCGCACCAAGGGCGGCGTGGAGACGATCACGTTCGACAACGCCATCATCGCCACCGGCACCACCACCAAGCTGCTGCCGGGCACCCAGCTCTCCGACAATGTCGTGACCTACGAGGAGCAGATCCTCACTCGCGACCTGCCCGGCTCGATCCTCATCGTCGGCGCGGGCGCGATCGGCATGGAGTTCGCCTACGTCCTCAAGAACTACGGCGTCGACGTGCGGATCGTGGAATTCCTCGACCGCGCGCTACCCAATGAGGACATCGACGTCTCCAAGGAGATCACCAAGCAGTACAAGAAGCTCGGCATCACCATCACCACCGGTGCGGCCGTGCAGACCATCGACGACGACGGCTCCAAGGTCACCGTCCAGATCAAGGACAACGCCTCCGGCGCGGTCGAGACCGTCACCGTCGACAAGGTGCTGCAGGCCGTCGGCTTCGCGCCCCGCGTCGAGGGCTACGGCCTGGAGACCACCGGTGTCGCCCTCACCAACCGCGGCGCCATCGAGATCGACGAGTACATGCGCACCACCGTGCCGCACATCTACGCCATCGGTGACGTCACCGCCAAGCTGCAGTTGGCGCACGTCGCCGAGGCCCAGGGTGTGGTCGCGGCCGAGACCATCGGCGGCGCGGAGACGCTGACGCTCGGTGACTACCGGATGATGCCGCGGGCCACGTTCTGTCAGCCGCAGGTCGCGAGCTTCGGTCTCACCGAGCAGCAGGCTCGCGACGAGGGCTATGACGTGAAGGTCGCGACCTTCCCGTTCACCGCCAACGGCAAGGCGCACGGCCTGGCCGATCCGACCGGCTTCGTGAAGCTGATCGCGGACAAGACCCACGGTGAGCTCCTCGGTGGGCATCTGATCGGGCCTGATGTGTCCGAGCTGCTGCCGGAGCTGACGCTGGCGCAGAAGTGGGATCTGACGGTGAACGAGCTGGCTCGGAATGTGCACACGCATCCGACGTTGAGCGAAGCGCTGCAGGAGGCCATCCATGGCCTTGCTGGGCACATGATCAACTTCTGATTCGCGGGTTTCGGGGCCCGGTGCCGGTTGGCACCGGGCCCCTTTCTGTGTGCGGGCAGGTTTTCTTGTATTTCTTTTCGGTCAAATTGCCGGGGAGAGATTTGGTTAATCGGTGTCGGTAGCCGATGATCTTCGTAGCTCGTTCGCTTGTTAGTCGCTCCACCTGATCTCGTGAGTACATGGGTAACTCGCCGGGCACGCCCACAAGCTGACTTCCTCGCATCCGCCGGCCCGGCACCCTGCTGTTGCCGTGCGCAACGACCGGCAGAAGTCGCGGGGAGGCGGACAGAGAGGCAACTATCGATGGTGAGCAAACGCGTTCTCGGTTGGGTGGCACGAGGTGCCGCGGTGGTGGCGGTGGCTGGGTTCAGCTCCGTGGCGCCAGCGGTGGCGGAGCCGCTTTTCCCAGGTGGCCCAGATGTCCCCGGCATCCCCTCCATCATCGCGACCCCGTCTCCGTGCCCGGTGGTCGAGGCGCGGGCCTGTATGCGGCTGTCGACGAACGAGGCCTGGCTGGTCGACAACGGGCGGGTGGTGTTCGGGCCGACGCCGATCTCGCACGGGAAGGCCGGATTCGAGACGCCGCCCGCGGTGACCCGCGTTTCGTTCAAGCGGGAATTCCACTGGAGCACGATGCACAACGCGCCGATGCGGTGGGCCACCTTCTTCAATGGGGACATGGCATTCCATGTGGGCCCGATCCAGGCGCAATCGCACGGTTGTGTGCGAATGACCGAGGATGGCGCGCACCGATTCTTCGACTACCTGAACCCGGGCGACATCGTCCAGGTCATCGTGTGAGGTAGCGCAATCTCGCACCGCGCTCCCGGCTCGGGTATACAGCGGGGGTGCGTCGTCAGTGGTTGGCCGGTGGGGTTGTCGGCATCGTGGTGATGCTCGCGGTGACCACGGGGCTGTACGCGCTGATGAATTCGCGGACCTACCAGCTGGCGGGGCGACTGGTGGATCGGGTCGAGACGAACGAGAAACTGGTCGCGCTCACCTTCGACGACGGCCCGACCGAGCGCACCCCCGAGGTGCTGCGCATGCTGGCCGACCTCGACGTGCCCGCCACCTTCTACCTCGTCGGCGACGACTTGGCGGAGCACCCCGAGTACGGCGCGGCCATCGCGGCAGCGGGTCACGAGATCGGCAATCACACCTATTCCCACCCCCGGATGGTGCTGGTCTCCGGCGACACCGTGCGCAGCGAGGTCGAACGCACCGACAGCGAGATCCGTCGTACCGGCTACCAGGGCGCGATCACCTTCCGCCCGCCCTACGGCAAGAAACTCTGGGCCCTGCCCAAATACCTCGCCGACCATGACCGCACCACGGTCACCTGGGACGTCGAGCCCGATTCCCAGGGTGGCGTCACCCGTGAACAGATCGTCACCGACACCCTCGCCAACACCCGCCCCGGCTCGATCATCTTGCTCCACGTCATGTACGGCCAGGAGTCAGCCGCCGCCGTTCCCGGCATCGTCACCGGCCTGCGAGCCAAGGGCTATACCTTCACCACATTCGCCGACCTCGTGCGGCGAGAACACGGGTAGCTCCCGCGCAGTTCTGAGTACATCCCGGTCCCCGCTCTCGGCCGTTGAGTCGCGGTATTCGGCGGGCGCGTGGGGTAGGGCCGAGCATCGCCGCCCTCCTCGGCGGGCACCGACGCGGGCCTACATCTGGCCAGAAGCCTCGGGTTGGCGGGCGCGGGGCCGGTAGCTTTCCTGGGCCTCGCGGATGACGTCGATATTGGTCTCCAGCACCACGATCAACGACTCCAGCCGGTCGGCCACCTGCGCACCCAGTTCGGTGAGGGTGTACTCCACCCGCGGCGGAATCGCCTCCAGCACCTCGCGGTGCACCATGCCGTCGCGCTCGAGCGACTGCAGGGTCTGCGAGAGCATCCGTTCGCTCACTCCGTCGACCCGTCTGCGCAGCGCGCTGAACCGGTACGGCCCCTCACGCAGCGCCACCAGAGCGAGAACTCCCCAGCGGCTGGCGATGTTCTGCAGTACCGGCCGGGACGCGCAGTCGCGCGCGAAGACGTCGGCTTCCAGCGTCTGATCGTCCTCGGTCGACGGGGGACGCTGCGTGCTCATGGTCACGATGGTACCGCTCTTGACCAGAGCTGATGATGAATGCATAGTACTAACAAATAGTTAGTGCATGAAAACCAGTATGGAGGAACTCATGGCTGTCGCGGTAACCGGGGCGAGTGGACAACTGGGCAGGCTCGTCGTCGAAGCCCTGCTGGCCGACGGGGTCGAGACCGTCGCCATCGTGCGTGATCCGGCCAGGATCGAGGATCTCGCCGAACGTGGTGTGCGCGTCCGGCAGGCTTCGTACGACGACCCCGCCGCCCTCGACGCGGCACTGGCCGGCGTCGATCGGCTGCTGCTGATCTCGGGCAGTGAGATCGGGCAGCGAGTCGCCCAGCACACCAACGTCATTCGCGCCGCCGAGCGGGCGGGCGTGGATCTGCTCGCCTACACCAGCATCCCGCTGGCCACGGAGAATCCGATGATCCTCGCGCAGGACCACCGGGGCACCGAGGAGGTTCTCGCCACCGCGACCGTGCCGACGGTCCTGCTGCGCAACAGCTGGTACTGGGAGAACTACGCGGCCGGTGCGGCGCACGCCGCACAGACCGGCGTGCTCACCGGCGCGTCCGGCGAGGGCAAGGTCTCCGGTGCGACCCGCGCCGACTACGCCGCCGCGGCGGCGAAGGTGCTCACCACTGACGGCCACGAGGGTCGCGTCTATGAACTCGGTGGTGACGACGCGCTGACCGGCGCCGATCTCGCCGCGGTGATCGCGCAGGTCACGGGCGAGCCGGTGCGCTACGAGAACCTGACCGAGGCCGATTACGCGGCCGTCCTGCGTCAGGCCGGACTCCCCGACGCCGTGGCCGCGACCCTGGCCGACGCCGATACCGGCATCGCCGCGGGATTGCTCGAGGTCGACACCGGCGACCTGCGCACACTGCTCGGCGCGGCGCCCACCTCGCCGGTCGAGGCCCTGCGCGCGATCCTGAGCTGAGGGGTGGGCGGGGGCGTTGCGGTGTGGCAGAGTGCGGGACGTGGCTACTGAAACTCCCCGTCGGCGCGCCCATTCCTGGTTGAGCGGGCTGCTGTTCGTGGCGGGTGTCCTGCACTTCGTCTCGCCCCAGTTCTTCGACCGCATCGTGCCGCCGAAGCTGCCCGGCAACCCGCGGACCTACACCTACGGGTCCGGGGTCGCCGAGCTGGGCGTGGCGACGGCGCTGGCGGTGCCGCGTACGCGTCGGCTGGGTGGCTGGCTGGCCGCGGCGCTGTTCGTCGGCGTCTTCCCGGCCAATGTGCAGATGGCCGTCGACGTGGTCGGCAGTCCGAAGGCCTCGCCCGCCTTCAAGGCCGGGGTGCTGGCCCGACTGCCGTTGCAGATCCCGATGATCGTCGCGGCGCTGCGGGTCGCCCGGCGCGACTGAGCCTCACACCCACTGCACGAGCTGGATGACGATCCCGTTGGGGTCGGTCATCTGGAAGTAGCGCTCGCCCCATTCCTCGGTCTCTATCGGCGTCTCGATCGGGACGCCCTCGGCGCGCAGTCGCTCGTACTGGCCGTCGATGTCGTCGACGACGAACGCCAGCAGTAGCCCCTCACCCGCGCTGCCCGCGATTCTGGCCGGTTTGAAGGTGGCGAGCCCGGTGCGCAGGTAGATGACATTCACCCCCGCATCGGGCCTGGTCAGCGAGACGAACCCGTCAGAAGCCATCTGCTCGACGAAGCCGAGGTGGTCGATCAGGAACCGCGCCGAGGCCCGCGGGTCGGCGACGTTGAGCGAGATGGCGGAACCGGTGATCTGCATGGGCTCTCCTCGAAGGCGATGAACTCTGTACTTTGTACGTCTTAACTGTGCGCAGAATTCCGCCGGGCCGCCCTATGGGATGGATCACACCTCAGAAGGTGTCGCGCTCGATGCGCAGTGTCGTGATGGTCGAGGCCAGCCCCTCGTACTGGTTGATCAGCAGCACGATCTCGATCAGCAGCCGCTCGTCGTAGTGCGCGGCCAGCTCGGTCCAGGCGGGGTCGTCGACGTTGCGGGTGGCCACCAGCTGGTCGACGGCGGCGAGTAGGGCCCGCTGCCGCGGCGTCCACCCCTCGGCCTCGGGGCCCGCGCCGACGCGATCGATCTCGACCGCGGTCAGGCCCGCCTTGCGGCCGAGGCGCCGATGGTGGTCGGTCTCGTAGTCGCAGTCGCGCAGGTGGGCCACCCGCAGGATGACCAGCTCGGCCTCCGCGCGGGGCAGTCTGCCGCCGGGCATGAGCTTGCCGGAGAAGTGCAGCCAGCCGCGGAACAGGCCGCGGGTGCGGCCCAGTGTGCTGAACAGATGCGCGTCCTCGGTGCCCGCGGCCCGGGAAAGCGCCTGCCAGACAACCCAGTTGATCGGTCCGAGCTCGGCGAACCGTCCCGGCGAAACGCGTGGTAGGGGCGCTGAATCCATCGTTTCTCCACCTGTCGTCTAGATCTCGCCCGGCCGAGTCGAAAGCGTACCCGGCGGTAGGTGGATTTCGTGGCGAGTGCGGGAGTACTCCTGTTTTTCTTTGCTTTCCAGTGGTTTTCGGAACAGTTGCGCGTCATTATCGGTGGGTACCGCAGCGCGCGGCGGCGGTGCGAGGTCGCGGCACGGTAGGGGAAACATCGGAATGCTGGTTCGGATCAGGCCGGGTGCGGAGCTCACCGGCGCCGAGCGGGAGTTCGTCGAATGCCTGCGCGCCTTGTCGAGCACGGGGCTCGCGCTGGTCGACTGCCGGGTGGGTGATCGTCGGCTCGGGGCGGTGGTGATCACCCCACGGGGGATCACCGTGATCGAGGTGAAGGGCTTCCGGCGACGGCAGAGCGGACTGCTCGCGCTCTCGGCGCAGGGCGAATGGACGATCAGCGACAGCCCGCTCGACCTCGACGTGGAGAACCCGCACGGACTCACCGACCGGGTCGAGCACGGGGTACACGCGGTGCGGGTGGCGCTGGAAAACGCGTTGCAGGACAGCAGGCACGTCTGCGGCGGGGTGGTGCTGATTCCGTATCGGGGCGTGGTGGTCCGGCCCGCGCGTACCGCGCTGCGGCCCGGCCTCGACGTGCTTGTCGCCAATACCGTCGACGCTCATGAGTTGCAGATCTACCTGGAGGGGTTCTCCGCGGGACCGCGCGACTGGACCATCGATCGGGTACGCAACACCTGCACCGCGCTCGGCCTGGCCGAGCTGGCGCCGAACCGGGCCGACCTGGCCGAGGACGGCTTCCAGGAGAACCGTCCGCCGCCCACCCCGATCCCGCAGCAGATGCGCAAACCCGTCGAACCGACGCCACCGCCGGTCACCGAGGGCTCGCGCGGCAAGCTCGCCTCGGTGGTCGTGCTCGCTGTCGCACTGCTCGGGGTGCTGGTGGTCTTCGTCGTGGTCGGTGCGGCCCTGATCCGCGATTCCCCGCGGCCGCGTCCGATGTCGGAGACCACCGAGACCACCACCAGCGTGCCGACCCCGGCCAGCCAGGTGCAGTGCTGGCCGTTCCAGCCGGACTGCTGACCGGCATCAATCCCGCACGGCGCGACCGAGTTTGGTGAACGCGATCGCCTGCTCCGCGCGGACCCGCACGTGGGCGCGAGAGGAATTGATGTGCGCGGTGAGGGTGCGCAGCGCGCGTTCGTCGTCACCGGCGAGCACCTGCTCGGCGATGACGATGTGCTCGGCGGTCATCGCCGCGACCCGCTCGGCATTGGGCACGTCCAAGGTGCGGACGGGACGCACCCGCTCGTACACCGCGGTCAGCGCCTCGGCCAACGCGGAATTCCCCGCAGCCCTGAGCAATTCGGTGTGGAAACGCTCGTCGGCGGCGACCAGGTCGGGTCCGGGGTCCGGCGGATCGTCGCGGAACTCGCGCCAGCGGGCCAGTTCGGCGCGCACGGCGAGCAGATCATGGGCGGACGCGCCACGTGGATGCGCCGGGCCGGTGACAGCGATGCGCTGGAAACCCCTGGACTCCAGCACTATCCGCAACTCGAACAACTCATCGAGTTCGTCGAGTCGCGGCCGGTAGAGGTAGAGGCCGTCGGCGTGGCGCTGGACGAGTCCATCGGCTTGCAGCCGGGCCAGCGCCTCGCGCACCGGAGTCCGCGAGACGCCGTACCGCTGGGCCAGCCGTTCGGCTCGCAACCGTTCGGTCGGCTGGAGCGTTCCGGTGGCGAGATCGTGGCGAAGCTCGGCATAGACTCGCTCCGCCAGTGACACCCGCCCCCTGTGTGCCATTGTGCGTGCCTGCGTTCAGATGGCCATCGCCGCGCGGACCGCGGATTCCGCGCCGGCCCCGCCCGCGCCGCTCGAACCGAGATGCCCCGAATGCAGGACGTAGTACTGCTGGGCGGCCTGCAGCGCGAAGCCGATGTGCTGCTCCACCAGCAGCACGCTCAGCCCGCCGCGCTGGGTCAATTCGATGATGGTGCGCTCGATCTCGGCCACCACCGAGGGCTGGATGCCCTCGGTCGGCTCGTCGAGGATGAGCAGCTTGGGTTCGGTGATCAGCGCGCGGGCGATCGCCAGCTGCTGACGCTGACCGCCCGAGAGCAGTCCCGCCTTGCGGGTCAGCAGCTCACGCAGCGCGGGGAACAGGTCGAGCGACTCGTCGATGAGCGCCTTGCCGCGTTTGCGCCCGTCCGCCACCACCTGCAGATTCTCGGCGGTGCTCAGCTGGGGGAAGCTCTGCTGGCCCTGCGGCACATAGGCGATGCCGCGCTTGACCCGTTGCGAGGGCGAGAGTTTGGTGATCTTCTCGCCGTCGAAGGTGATCGTGCCCGACTTGGTACCGAGCAGGCCCACCGCGGTGCGCAGCAGGGTGGTCTTGCCCGCCCCGTTGTGGCCCATGATGGCGACCACGCTGTCGTCGGGAACGGTCAGGCTGACACCGTGGATCACCTCGGTGCGGCCGTAACCGGAATGGATCTCGTGTAGTTCAAGCATCCGCCGACTCCTTGTCTGTCGTTGGCAGGTCGTCGGTGGCCAGCGCCGCGGTGCCGAGGTAGACCTCCTGTACCTTCGGGTCGGCCTGCACCTGTTCGACACTGCCCTCGCTGAGCACCTTGCCGCCTGCCAGCACGGTGACCGAGGTGGCGAAGGACCGCATGAAGTCCATGTCGTGCTCGACGACGATGACCACGCGGTCGCCGCCGATGCGGCGCAACAGGTTTCCGGTCTCCTCGCGCTCCTCGGCGCTCATGCCCGCGACGGGCTCGTCGAGCAGCAGCACCGAGGCGTTCTGCACCAGCAGCATGCCGATCTCGAGCCACTGCTTCTGCCCGTGCGCGAGCACACCCGCCGGCTTGTCCCGCAGGTCGGTCAGACCAGTTGTCTCCAAAGCCTCTTCGATGCTGGGCAGCACCGACTTGCGGGTGCGCAGCAGCGACAGCGGCGAGCGGCCCGCGCCCGCGGCGATGTCGAGGTTCTGCAGCACGGTGAGCTGTTCGAACACACTCGCGGTCTGGAAGGTGCGCCCGATGCCGAGGCGGGCGATCTGGTGCACCTTCTGGCCGAGCAGTTCGACACCGGCCTTCTGCGCCGAGCCGGTGGCCGGGACCAGGCCGGTGATGGCGTCGATCAGCGTGGTCTTGCCCGCGCCGTTGGGTCCGATCAGGAACCGCAGGTCGCCCTGCAGCACGGTCAGGTCGACATCGGTGACCGCCTTGAATCCGTCGAAACTCACCGAGAGACCGCGGATTTCGAGGTAGTCACTGTCCATGCCCGCGTTGCCGCCGGCTTTGGGTTCGTGCGTGGGTTCGGTCATCGCGCTTCCACCTTCTCCTCGGTGCCGACGGTGTCCGCTGCCGGTGGCGGCGGCGGTGTGGTGCTCGCGCGCCTGCTGTCGAGCCAGCCGCGCAGCAGTGGCCACAGACCGGCGAGCCCGGCCGGGATGAAGCCGACCACCACGATGAACAAGATGCCCTGCATGTAGGTCCAGCCCGAGGGGAACGACTCCGACAGCGAGGTCTGCGCCCAGGCCACGCCGATCGCGCCGAGAACCGGGCCGAGCAGCGTGGTGCGGCCACCGATCGCGACACCGATGAGGAACGCGATCGACGGGATGACGCCGATGTCGGCGGGGGAGATGATGCCGACGATCGGAGTGAACAGCGCACCGGCGATACCGGCGAGGAACGCGGCGACCACGTAGGCGACGATCTTGATGTTGGCCGGGTCGTAGCCGAGGAAGCGCACCCGCTCCTCCGCGTCGCGCACCGCGACCAGCAGTTCGCCGTAGCGGCTGCGGTTGAGCTGACGGATCAGCGCGACGACCACCAGCAGCGTGCCCGCCGCGATGAAGAACAGCATCTGCCGGTTGGCCGGGTCCGAGAGCCGGAAACCGAAGAAGGAACGGAAGTCCGACAGGCCGGTGAAGCCACCGATCGCCTGCTGACCGGTGAGCAGGATGGCCAGCGCCGCCGCGAGCGCCTGGCTCAGGATGGCGAAGTAGGCGCCACGGACCCGGCGCTTGAACACGCCGTAGCCGAGCGCCGCGGCCACCAGCGCGGGCAGCACCAGGATGGCGATGATCGTGACCGGCGCGGAACTGAACGGCTGCCAGAAGCCCGGCAGTTCACTGATGCCCGAGATCTGCATGAACTCGGGGACATCCTCGCCCAGGCGCGCGGCATCGGCGAGCTGCATGTGCATGGCCATGATGTAGGCGCCGATGCCGAAGAACACGCCCTGGCCGAGGGTGAGCATGCCGCCCCGGCCCCAGGCCAAGCCGATACCGGCCGCCACGATGGCGAAGCAGAGGAACTTGGCGAGCAGGTTCAGGCGGAAATCGCTGAGTACCGCGGGGGCCACGGCGAACAGCAGGATCGCGGCGACGCCGAAGCCGACGAGCGGGGTTGCCCGAGGATGGGCGCGGAGGCGTTCGGTGAATGCGCTCATGCCAGGCTCCTTGTCCGCACGGTGAACAGGCCCTGCGGGCGCACCTGCAGGAAGATGACGATCAGCACGAACACGATCACCTTCGCGATCGACGCGGTGGTGGAGTATTCGATGAACGAGTTGAGCAGGCCGAGCGCGAACGCCGCGATCACCGTGCCCTTGATCTGGCCGAGGCCGCCCATCACGACCACGAGGAACGCGTCGATCAGATAGCTCTGCCCGATGGTGGGACTCGTCGAACCGATCAGGGTGAGCGCGACACCGGCCACACCGGCGAGGCCGGAACCGATGAAGAACGTACTGATATCGGTGAAACGTGAGGAGATGCCGCTGGTTTCGGCCAAGCCGCGGTTCTGCACGACCGCGCGGATGCGCCTGCCCATCGGGGTGGTCTTGAGTACGGCGGCCAGCGCGGTCACCGCGACGATCGCCAGCACCAGGATGAAGATGCGGGTCTTGGGGACCACCGCGCCCATGATGGTGATGCCGCCGCTGAGCCATTCGGGCACCAGCACGTTCTTGGCCGGTGCGCCGAAGATGTCACGCGCGGCCTGTTGCAGCACCAAGCCGACACCGAAGGTGACCAGCAGCGTGTCCAGCGGCCGGTCGTACATCCAGCGGATCAACCCCATTTCCAGGGCGGCGCCGAGCAGGCCACCCACGAGGAAGCCCATCAGCAATGAGACGAGCAGCGACACACCAGCCGATGAGAACACTTGCTGCACAACATAGGTCGTGTAGCAGCCGGCCATGATGAACTCGCCGTGCGCCATGTTGATGACGCCCATCTGACCGAAGGTCAGTGACAGGCCGAGTGCGGCGAGCAGAAGAATTGATCCCAGGCTCAACCCCGTGAAGAGCTGGCCGATCAGTACGTCCATTGCAGCGGACTCCTTGGAAATGGGGCGGTGTGGGACGCGCGGTGCGCGCGTCCCACACCTGTCGGGCTACTTACTTGAGGCCCTCGGCCCAGTCGTAGGAGGTCAGGTACGGGTCCGGCTCGATCGCCTCACCGGAATCCCAGGTGGTGTAGATCAGGCCGTCGGCGCGGATCTCACCGATGCGGGCGGTCTTGGAGATGTGGTGGTTGGAGCCGTCGATGGTGACCAGGCCCTCGGGAGCCTCGAAGCTGACACCGTCGGCCGCGGCCTGGATGTCGGCGACGGCGAAGGAGTTGGCCTTCTCGACGGTGTTCTTCCACAGGAAGACCGAGGTGTAGGCGGCTTCCATCGGGTCCGAGGTGGGCTTGTCGGCGCCGAAGGCGGCCTTGTAATCGGCGACGAACTTGGTGTTCGCCGGGCTGTCGACGGTCTGGTAGTAGTTCCAGGCGGTCAGCTGGCCCGCGATGTTCTGCGCGCCGATGCCACCGACCTCTTCCTCGGCGATCGACACCGAGACGACCGGCATCTCGGCGGCCTTCAGGCCGGCGTTGGTGTACTCGCGGAAGAAGGCGACATTGGAGTCACCGTTGAGGGTGTTGAACACCGCGTCCGCGTCGGCGGAGCGCACCTTGTTGACGATGGTGGAGAAGTCGGTGGAGCCGAGCGGGGTGTAGTCCTCGCCCTTGATCTCGATGCCGTTGGCCTCGGCGTAGGCCTTGATCACGCGGTTGGCGGTCTGCGGGAAGACGTAGTCCGAGCCCACCAGGTACAGGGACTTGACGCCCTTTTCCTTGAGGTAGTCCAGCGCGGGGACGATCTGCTGGTTGGTGGTGGCACCGGTGTAGAAGATGTTCTTGCTGTCTTCCAGGCCCTCGTACTGCACGGGGTAGTAGAGCAGCGAGTTCAAGCTCTCGAACTTGGGCTTCATCGCCTTGCGGCTCGACGAGGTCCAGCCGCCGAACACCGCGGCCACACAGTCGGAGCTGATCAGCTTCTCCGCCTTCTCGGCGAAGGTCTTGGGGTCCGAGGCGCCGTCTTCGAGGACCATCTCGATCTTCTTGCCGAGTACCCCGCCCGCGGCATTGATCTGGTCGATCGCCAGCTTGGTCGAGTTGGCCACGGTGACCTCGGAAATGGCCATGGTGCCCGACAGCGAGTGCAGCGAGCCCACCTTGATGGTGTCGGCGCTGGTGTCCACGCAGGACACGGCGGTCGTTTCGGTGGCATCGTCACGCGCACCGCAACCGGTGAGCAACAATCCGGCGATGGCCGCCGCGGCAGGCACGGCGAGTGCCTTGACCAAACGGGATTCAGACATGGGGCGGTTCTCCTCATCAGGTGTAACGGTGACGCCATACGCGCCACAACGAACACCGCTGCGCCCCGGCGACTGGATGTACACCGGGTTGTATACAGCGGCTGTATTCGTGATTCGAGACAGTAGGCGGCTCATGTTGCACCGGAATATCTGTCGATCACGGCCCGGTTTCATCTGTTTCCGATATGTGAATTGTTCATCGCAACCCGAATCGGACACCGGTGTGCCTACGGTTGCGTAGCCCGTGACCGGTGCGGCACGCTTGCCATTCGTACGACGTCGAACAGCCCAAACGCGCGACGACGGGTCGCGCGAGGTCAGTCGAGGAGGACCCCAGTGGGGCACTACAAGGCAAACGTGCGCGACATCGAGTTCAATCTCTTCGAGGTGCTCGGGCTCGACAAGCTCCTCGACACCGGCGCCTACGGCGACCTCGACTCCGAGACGGTCCGCCAGATCCTCGACGAGGTGAAGCGGCTGGCCGAGGGGCCGATCGCCGAGTCCTTCGCCGACGCCGACCGCAATCCGGTGGTCTATGACCCCACCACCTTCGACATCACCGTGCCCGAGCCGCTGCGCAAGACGGTGGCCGCCGTGCACGAGGCGGGCTGGTACCGCCTCGGCATGCCGGAGGGCATGGACGGTACCGCCGCGCCCAATGTGCTGATGTGGGCGATCAACGAGCTCATCATCTGCGCCAATCCGTCGGCCAGCTTCTTCAACATGGGTCCGCTGATGGGCTCGGTGCTCTACGAAGTGGGCAACGACGAGCAGAAACGCTGGGCGCGTGGCGGTTTCGAACGCGGCTGGCAGGGGACCATGGTGCTCACCGAGCCCGATGCCGGGTCCGATGTGGGCGCGGGCCGGACCAAGGCTGTGCCCCAGCCCGACGGGTCGTGGCACATCGAAGGGGTGAAGCGGTTCATCTCCGGCGGTGACGTGGGCGAGGCGGCCGAGAACATCTTCCACCTGGTGCTCGCCCGGCCGGAGGGTGGCGGTCCTGGAACCAAGGGGTTGTCGCTGTTCTATGTGCCGAAGTTCCTGTTCGATTCGCAGACACTGGAACTCGGTGATCGCAACGGGGTGTATGTGACCGGGGTCGAGCACAAGATGGGCATCAAGTCCTCGCCCACCTGTGAGGTGACCTTCGGCGGCACCTCGGTTCCGGCCAAGGGGTGGCTGGTCGGTGATGTGCACAACGGGATCGCGCAGATGTTCAAGGTGATCGAGAACGCGCGGATGACGGTCGGGGTGAAGTCGTCCGGGACGTTGTCGACGGGGTATCTGAATGCCCTGGAATACGCCAAGACGCGGGTGCAGGGCGCTGATCTGACGCAGATGGCCGACAAGGCGGCGCCGCGCGTCACCATCACTCATCACCCGGACGTGCGACGGTCGCTGGCGATGCAGAAGGCGTACGCGGAGGGGCTGCGGGCGGTGTATCTGTATACCGCCGCGCATCAGAACGACGATGTGGCACAACTGGTCTCGGGTGCCGATCCCGAGCTGGCGCACCGCGTGGACGACCTGCTGCTGCCGATCGTCAAGGGCGTCGGTTCCGAACGCGCTTACCAGCTGCTCACCGAGTCACTGCAAACCTTCGGCGGCTCCGGCTATCTGCAGGACTACCCGATCGAGCAGTACATCCGCGACGCCAAGATCGACTCGCTCTACGAGGGCACCACCGCGATCCAGGCGCAGGACTTCTTCTTCCGCAAGATCATTCGCGATCAGGGCGCCGCCCTGGCCCACGTCAACGCCCAGATCACCGCCTTCCTGGACAACGACACCGGCCGCTTCGCCACCGAACGCGCCCTGCTGCGCACCGCCCAGGCCGACATCGCCGCCATGGCCGCCACCCTCACCGGCTACGCCATGGCCGGCCAGTCCGATCCCACCGAGCTCTACAAGGTCGGCCTGGGTTCGGTCCGCTTCCTCATGGCCGTCGGCGACTACCTCATCGCCTGGCGCCTGCTCACCCAAGCCGAAGTCGCCACCGTCGCCCTCACCGCCGGATCCACCCCCAAGGACCGCCCCTTCTACGAAGGAAAGATCGCCGCGGCCACCTTCTTCACCAAGAACGTCCTGCCCCAACTCGCCGCGACCAAGACCATCCTCGCCACCCTCGACAACGACATCATGACCATCCCCGAAGAAGCCTTCTGACTATTTGATCAGGTAGGGCGACACGGAGCTGCGGTGTTCGCTGATGTCGAGGGACTTGCCCAGGGGTGGGAAGGCTCGTTGGGGGCAGTTGGCGCGGACGCAGACTCGGCAGCCCGCGCCGATGGGGGTGGCAGTGGCTTCGCCGAGGTCGATGCCGTCGGCGTAGACGACGCGACCCGCGTGGCGTAGTTCGCAGCCCAGCCCGATGGCGAAGGTCTTGGAGGGTTGGCCGTAGCGGGTGGCGCGGCGTTCGACGGTACGGGCGACCCAGAGGTATTTGCGGCCGTCGGGCATCTGGGCGATCTGGGTCATGATCTTGCCGGGGTAGGCGAAGGTCTCGTAGACGTTCCACAGCGGGCAGGTGCCACCGCTGGCGGAGAAGTGGAAACCGGTGGCGGACTGGCGCTTCGACATGTTGCCCGCGCGGTCGACCCGGACGAAGGAGAACGGGACGCCGCGCAGGGTCGGGCGCTGCAGGGTGGAGAGGCGGTGGCAGACCGTCTCGAAGCTCTGCGAGAAGAAGGCCGACAGGCGCTCGATGTCGTAGCGGAAGTCTTCGGCCACCTCGTGGAAGTGGGTGTAGGGCAGTACCGTCGCGGCGGCGAAGTAGTTGGCCAGGCCGAGCATGGCGAGCTTGCGCGAGGCCTCGGAGGCGAAATTGCCTTCGTCGACCAGCTTTTCCAGCAGTGGCCCGCATTCGAGATAAGCGAGCTCGGCGGCCAGCTTGAAGGTGCGCTGCCCGCCGGACAGGTGCGGGGAGATCTCAAGCTGCTTGGTCTCGGGATCGAAGGTGTGCAGCACGCCCTCGCCGAGGTCGATCCGCTCGCTGATCCGCACGCCGTGCGCGCGCAACAGCCGGCCGATCTCGGTGCTCACCTCGCCACCGTGGAACCGGATGCGGGCGGTGAGATCCTCGGCGGCGGTGTCGAGTTCGTGGATGTAGTTCTGGCGCTGATAGAAGTAGTCGCGCACTTCCTCGTGCGGCTTGCTGATCGCGGCGCTGCCGGAACCGTCGGCGAACCGGTCCTCGGTGGCGGCGGCCAGCTGGGCGCTGGTGTTGCGGTACCGGTTGTGCATGGCCACCAGCGCGCGCGCCATCGACGGATGCGCCGAGACCATGTCGGCGATCTCCTTGGTGTCGGCCTCGATGCCCAGCTCCGCGTCCATCACGACTTCCTGCAGTTCGGCGATGAGCCGGGTGTCGTCGTGGGCGGAGAAGAAGGTGGGATCGACGCCGAAGACCTCGTTGATCCGCGTCAGTACCGGCACGGTGAGCGGCCGCACATCGTGCTCGATCTGGTTGAGGTAGCTGGCCGAGATCTCCAGTTTCTGGGCTAGTGAGACCTGGCTCAGTCCTCGTTCGGTGCGCAGCTGACGCAGCCGCGCACCGACATAGGTCTTGGCCATATGTCCAGTTTATGGGTGGTTTCGCAACCTTGCCAACGGATTCTTAACAGCGCTGCCTGAGCGATGGATCACAGGCCGGGCGTGGCGGCGTCGGGCAGCAGTCGATGCAGGACATCGGTGATGGTGACGATCCCGATGAACTCCCTCGACTCGGGAGCGGCGATCACCGCGAGATGGTTGCGGCCCTCCCGCATGATTCCCAGCGCCTCGTAGACCGGCAGGGTCGTGGACAGCGTCAGCGCGGGACGCATGAGATCCCGTGCGGTGGCGTTCGGCTCGGTGAGCGAGTCGCGCACGTGCACGACGCCGTGGATGCCCGCCGCGTCGCGGACCAGCAGACGCAAGTGTCCGCTCGCCCGGGAGGTCTCCTGGATGGTGTCGGAGTCAGCCGCGGGCACGACCGTGCTGGGATCAGGGTCGGGGTGCACGATGTCGCCGAGGGTGAGGCGTTCGAGCTCCAGCGCGCTGGTGAGATTGCCGTGGTAGCGCTCGTCGAGCGTGCCGACGGTGGCCGAGTGTTCGACCAGGTGGCGCAGCGCGGCCGGATTCTGCCCGGCGTCGACCTCGTCGACCGGAGTCACCCCGACCTTGCGCAGGCAGGCGTTGGCCAGCTGGTTCAGCACGGTGAGCAGCGGCCTGGTGAGCCACATGAACGCGCGCATCGGCAGCGCGAGCATGGTGGCCGACTTCTCCGGGTGCGCGATCGCCCAGGACTTGGGCGCCATCTCGCCGACCACCAGGTGCAGGAATGTCACCACGATCAACGCCAGGACGAAGCCCACCACATCGGCGACCCACAGTGGGGCGCCGACCTGCTCGATCAGCGGGGTGAGCCAGTGATGCACCGCGGGCTTGGTGATCGCGCCGAGGGCGAGGGTGCATACGGTGATGCCGAGCTGGGAACCTGCCAGCAGCACCGAGAGTTCGGTCGAGCTGCGCAGGGCCGCGCGGGCGGCGCGACTGTTCGGCGCGGCGTCCTCGAGCCGGTGCCTGCGGGCGGCGATGAGGGCGAACTCCACCGCGACGAAGAAGGCACTGGCCGCGATCAGCGCGATGGTGACGGCCGTGATAGTCCACGGATTACTCATCGACGGCGGGCTCCTGATCGCGGCGGACGGTCAACGCGACCGTGGCGGGGACGTGATGGTCGATCTCGCGGACCTCGGCGACCACGGTCCGGTCCGTGGGTGGGTGGGCGCTCGCGTAGTCGGCGCCCTCGGGCAGCACGGTGATCTCCACGACGGTGCCCACCGGTGGCAGCCCGGCGAAGGTGTCGATCACGAGTCCGGCCACGGTGTCGTAGTCGCCGGACGGCAGTCGCACGTCGAGCAGACGCTCGGCCTCGTCGATCCGCAGATCGCCCGGCACCAGCCAGCCGTCCTCCTCGGCGACGATCTGCGCGTCCGAGGCCAGGTCGTGCTCGTCGTCGATCTCGCCGACCAGTTCCTCGGCGATGTCCTCGATGGTGACGATGCCGGCGAAACCGCCGTACTCGTCCACCACCAGCGCCATCTCGTCGCGCACGGCGTCGAGCTGGGCGACGACCTGGGGCAGCGGCAGTGAACCCGGCACCATGACCGCGGGCCGCAGTCGGGTGGCGACAGTGCCGGTGGGCGGGCCGCCGAGTAGATCGTTCAGGTCGATGACGCCGCGCAGGTCGTCAGTGGTCTCGCCGATCACGGGGTAGCGGGTGTGGCCGGTGCCCATCGTGCGCAGCACCTCGGCGACGGAGTCGTCGATGCCGACGGTGTCGACCCTGGCACGCGGGATCATGGCGTGCTCGGCGGTACTGGTCGGGAAGTCCAGGATGCGATCGAGCAGGGTGGACAGCTCGCGCGGCAGCTCCCCGGCATCGCGGGAGGCCGCGACGATGTGTTCGAGATCGCGCGGGGTGGCCGAGTGCTCGACATCGTGCACCGGCTCGATCCGCAGGGCGCGCAGCAGTATGTTCGAGGACTGGTCGAACAGCCAGATCAGCCAGCCGAACAGCCTCAGGTACAGCGTGGTCGAGGTCGCCAGCCACCGGGCCACCGGCTCGGGCCTGGCGATGGCCAGATTCTTCGGGAACAGCTCACCGAACAGCATCTGGACCAGGGTGGAGAACGCGATGGCCAGCACGGTGCCGACCGCCACGCCGACGGCGGTCGGCACACCGACACCGCCCAGCAGCTCGCCCAGCCCGCGCCCGATCAGCGGCTCGGCGACATAGCCGACCAGCAGACCGGTGACGGTGATGCCCAGTTGCGCCCCCGAGAGCATGAACGAGGTGCGCCGGGTGACGGCCAGCGCGCGGCCGGCGCGGGAGTCACCGGCCTCGGCGGCCGCGGCCAGCCGCGACCGGTCCACGGCCATGTAGGCGAATTCCTGCGCGACGAAATAGCCGGTCAGCGCGGTGATGAGCAGGACGACGACAACGCCGAGCAGGATACTCAACACGGTCAGCACGATCGGACCTCCGGGTCGACCGGTCGGTCAGAGGCGGGGTCGGTCATGAACCGACGTGCTCGGTTTCGAGATCGGCGGACTCGGTCCGCTTCTTGCCGAAGACGCGCTTGCCGACTTCGATGACGATCGGCAGCACCGAGACCGCGACGATCAGCAGGAAGATGTAGTCGATGTTGTCGCGCACGAACTCGATCTGGCCGAGCAGGTAGCCCAGGAAGGTGACGCCGGAGCCCCACGCGATGCCGCCGATGACGTTGTAGGTCACGAAGATGCGGTACTTCATGTTCGCCGCGCCGGCCACGACCGGGGCGAAGGTGCGCACGATCGGCACGAAGCGGGCGAGCACGATGGTGATCGGGCCGTGCTTGACGAAGAACTCGTGCGATTCGTCGATGTACTTCTTCTTGAAGAACTTGGAGTCTTCCTTGAACAGCGCGGTGCCGCCGCGGGCGCCGATCACATAGCCCACCTGGTCACCGGCGATGCCAGCGATCGGAATGAGGATCATGAGCAGCCAGATCGGGGCGAAGGGCTCGATCTCGGTGGACTTCGAGGCGGCGATCAGACCGGCGGTGAACAGCAGCGAGTCGCCCGGCAGCAGCGGGAACAGCAGCCCGGATTCGATGAACACCACGAGCAGCAGCCCGACGAGCATCCAGGTGCCGAACGAGTTGAGCAGGTTCACCGGATCGAGAAAGCCGGGGAGCAATGCCAGGTTCGTCGTAGAGCTCGCCACGGCGTACGTCATCATCTCTTGGTCTACCTCGCGTTCGTTCGGTCGGCGCCTGCCTGGCAGACTTGTCAGACAGTAACACGTGGCACTGTATGGTTTACCTGCGCGCCGGAAGGAGGGCCTGATGGCCGACGCATTGCTCAAGATCGGTGAACTGGCTGCCCGCGCCGAGGTCAGTGCCCGCACCATCGACTATTACACGAGTTTGGGTCTGTTGGTCCCCGCGCAACGCAGTGCGGGGAACTACCGCCTCTACAGCCCGGCCGACGTCGACCGGGTCCATCTCGTCCAGCGCCTGGAAGCCCAGGGGATACCGCTGGAGGAGATCGCCACGGCGCTGGCGGCCGGACCCGAGGACACCAGCGAGGTCCTGGCCAAGATCGACCACGATCTGCGATCCCTGCAGTCGATCACCGAGACCGCGCCCGCGGAGTTCCACGGGCTGCTCAGCATCATCGCCACCCGGGTTCACTCGCTGATCTCCGTCGCCGTTCAGGTTCCACCGCACCTACCGATCATCTGACGGCCGGACCGTTTGCGCAAATGTCCGCGCGGCGTGGCCGCTGACGGCGGCGGGCGGTTGTATTACCGTCGTGAGGTGCTGTTCAGCGATGTCGTCACGGTGTCGGCGGCGGTGCGGGCGACCCGGTCGCGCAAGGCGAAGATCGCCGCGCTGGCCGAACTGTTCGCTGCCGCGAGTCCGGGCGAGATCGGGACCGTGGTCGCCTGGCTCTCCGGTGACCTGACCCAGGGCCGCATCGGCGCGGGGTGGCGCACGGTGGCCGGTGTGCAGACGCCGCCGAGTGCGCAGGCGAACCTGACGGTTGACGCCGTGGACGCGGTCTTCACCCAGCTGACCGGCCTGAGCGGCACCGGTTCCACGATCAGACGCCGCGACATGCTGGGTGAGCTGTTCACCGCCGCCACCCAGGACGAGCAGTCGTTCCTGATCCGGCTGCTCACCGGTGAACTGCGCCAGGGCGCGCTGGCCGCGGTGGTCGTCGAGGCGCTGGCCGTCGCCACCGGCATCCCGGTCGAGGTGGTCCGGCGCGCCCACATGCTCTCGGGCCGGCTGCCCGCCACCGCCGAAGCCGCGCTCACCGGTGGAGCGGCGGCGCTGGCGGAGTTCCGGCTCGAGGTCGGGCGGCCGGTCGCGCCCATGCTGGCCTCGCCGGGTGGCGCGCTGGACGAGGCGTTGGCCGAGCTCGGACCGAGGGTGAGCGTCGAACACAAACTCGACGGCGCCCGCATCCAGGTGCATCGCCGCGGCGAGCAGGTGTGGGTCTTCACGCGGACGCTGCGCGAGATCACCGCGGGGGTGCCCGAACTCGTCGAGCTGGTCGCCGGACTGGACTGCACCAGCGTCGTCCTCGACGGCGAGACCCTCGCGCTGACCGACGCGGGCCGCCCCCGGCCGTTCCAGGAGACGATGAGCCGCTTCGCCACCGTCGCCGACGCCCAAAAACTGCTCCTGCACCCCTATTTCTTCGACTGCCTGCACCTCGATGGCGTCGACCTGCTCGACGAACCGCTGCGCGTGCGCCGCACCGCGCTCGAGCAGGTGGCCGGTGCGCACAGCATTCCCGCGCTCATCGCCCCCGACCTCGACGCCGCCACCGAGTACTACGACGACGCGCTCGCGGTCGGCAACGAGGGCGTGATGATCAAGGCGCTCGACGCGCCCTACGCGGCGGGCCGTCGCGGCAAGTCCTGGCAGAAGATCAAACCGGCGCACACCCTCGACCTGCTGGTGATCGGTGCGGAATGGGGGTACGGCAGGCGCACCGGATTCCTGTCGAATCTGCACCTGGCCGCCCGCGATCCGGACACCGGCGAGCCGGTGATGGTCGGCAAGACGTTCAAGGGCCTCACCGACGAACTGCTCCGCTGGCAGACCGAGGAGTTTGTGCGCCACGAGGCCCACCGCGACGATCAGACGGTCTACCTGCGCCCCGAACTGGTCGTCGAGATCGCGCTCGACGGGGTGCAGACCAGCACCCGTTACCCCGGCGGCGTGGCGCTGCGCTTCGCCCGCGTGCTGCGCTATCGACCGGACAAGGAACCCGCCCAGGCCGATACGATCGCGGCCGTACGGGCCCTCGTCTGAGTTCACTGGTCATCTCACCGATTACGAGGTGGCGATAATCGTCGAGCCCACACCGGAAACGGAGTAGTCGCGCGGCGACACTTTCGATGTGCCAGTGGAATTGGGGGCACGGTGGTTGGCGAATCGCTCGGATGCCGGACCGGTGCGCGCTAGCATGCATCCGTGGTTCGGCGTGCGGATGAATCCGACAGTGGTCGCAGTTATGGCGGATTGTCGCGCCAACAGCGAGTTGCCTTGCGACGCAGTCGGTTGACCGACGCCGCGCTGGAACTATTCGGCACCCAGGGCTATTCCTCGACGTCCATCGAGCGCCTGTGCGCGACGGCGAATGTGTCGACCCGCAGTTTCTACGAGGACATCGGCAGCCGCGAAGCCCTGCTGATCGCGCTCGTCGACCGGTTGAACACCGCCGCGCTCCAGCGGCTCGACGAGGCGCTCGCGCGCACCGGCGATCAGCCACTGGTGGTGCGCGTGGTGGAGAGTTTCCGCGCGTTCCTCTCGGTGACCTGCCGCGATCGCAAGGCGGCGCGGGTGTTCTTCGTCGAGGTCGTCGGGGTGAGTCCGGCGGTCGAGGAGTGGCGGCGCGGGCAGCGGCGCTCGATCTCCGGTCTGCTCACCCGTGAGGCGCAGCGCGCCGCCGAACGCGGCGAGGCCGAATCGCGCAGTTTCCACCTGTTCACGCTCGCGCTGATCGGCGCGGTGACCTCCCTGGCCCAGGAGATGGTGCACGCCACCGTGCCCGGCGAGGCGATCTCGGTCGACGAGATCTGCGACGAGATCGGCTATTTCATCCACTCCGGATTCTCGGTGCGCCCGGCGGTTCAGCCGACCTGAGCACAGCAAAAGGGAGGCATCCGAATGGATGCCTCCCTTTCCTCATGTTCGGGTATCAGATGCCCATGCCCTCGGCGAGCATCGGCCACGACTCGTGCAGCGCCTCTTCCCAGTACGGCCAGTAGTGGGTGCCGACCGGGTTGAACTTGTAGGTCGCCGGAATGTTCAGCGAATCCAGCTTGTTCTTCAGGTTCTTGGTGCACTCGTTGGTCGCGGCCTCGATCGCCACGCCGAGTCCGAGGTTGACCACACCCATCGGGCCGTTGCCCTCGGTGTAGTACCGCACGTCCTCCATCACCGGCATGCCGCTGCCGCTGGAGATGTAGAGGTTGGTGCCACGCAGCTTCTCGGCATTGATGACCGGGTCGTTCTCCACCCAGGCCGGATCGTTGTCCGGGCCGTACATGTTCGCGGTGTTGCCACCGGACCAGGTCTCGACCGAGAACTTCACGAACTGCTTGCCCATCGGGTCGGCGATCTGCGCGCAGCCACTGTAGGCGGCCACGGACTTGAACAGACCCGGCTTGGCCTCGGCCAGCTGCAGCACCGAGGTGCCCGAGGTGGACAGTCCGGCCAGCGAGTTCAGCCCGGTCGAGTTCAGCGTCTTGTCCAGCAGCGGCGGCAGCTCCTGGGTGAAGAAGGTGTTCCACTTGTTCAGACCCAGCTTCGGGTCTTCGCGCTGCCAGTCGGCGTAGTAGCTGCCGCGGCCACCGATCGGCTGGACCACGTTGACGTGCTTCTCGGCCAGGAAGCCGAGCGCGTCGGTCTGGGCGGCCCAGCTGGCGGTGCCCTCACCGGCGTCGAGGCCGTTGAGCATGTACAGGTTGGGAGCCGGGGTCGACTCGTCGGCCGGGCGCTGCACGTCGACGGTGATGTCGCGCTTCATCGACGCCGAGTACACCTTCAGGTGCCAGGTGCGCCCGTCCTTGACGATCGAGCTCACCGACGAGGGCTTCTCGGGTTCGGCGGAGGCGGCGCCACCGGCGAGCACGGCCACCGACAACGCGGTGGTGAGTGCCACGGCGGTCGTGCGCAGCGCGGCGGTCTTACGTAGTGCGGAGAGCTTCATCGAAACAGTCGGTTCCCAGTCCACGGGCCCTGTCGGCCCCGTCATCGCAGTGTGCCCCCGTCGCGGTCGAGCTGTGCGCCCGGCAGCGACGAGGCTGTCAGATCCTGTCGACACTCTATGTCCTCTTCGGGTCCCGAATTGTTACCGGTCCGCATCTCGGGGACGTTAACGGTGCCGCAATACTGCCCCGGATTCGGAAATACCGGCGCAATCGGGCGCTCTTATGGTGGCGCCATGGGTAGCGGGATCGAGATCAGCGGGTTGTCGAAGTCGTTTCGAGTGGGCCGCGACACAGTGAATGCGCTGGACTCGGTGGACCTGCGCACCGCGAACGGGGCATTCCTTTCGTTGCTCGGGCCCTCGGGCTGCGGCAAGTCGACGGTGCTGCGCATTCTGGCCGGGCTGGAGGAACCGAGCGCGGGGACCGCGCGGATCAACGGGCTCACGCCGACCCAATTGCGTGGCGGACATCAGCTCGGCATCGCCTTCCAGGACTCGGCGCTGCTGCCGTGGCGCAGCGTGGAATCCAACATCCGGTTGCCGCTGCAGGTGGCCGGGCTGCCCACCGAGCCGGAGCGGATCGCCGAACTGATCGCGCTGGTCGGGCTGGAGGGCTTCGAGAAGGCCAAGCCCGCGCAGCTGTCCGGCGGTATGCGCCAACGGGTTTCGATCGCGCGGGCGCTGGTGGTGCAGCCCTCGGTACTGCTGCTCGACGAGCCCTTCGGCGCACTCGACGACATGACGCGCCAGCGGCTGAACCTGGAACTGCTGCGCATCTGGACCGAGAAACCGGCGACCACGCTGATGGTGACCCACGGCATCGGCGAGGCGGTGTTCCTCTCCGACGTGGTGGCGGTCATGAGTCCGCGGCCGGGCCGGGTGCTCGAGCTGGTCGAGATCGATCTGCCGCGCCCGCGCACGCCCGAGATGATGCGCACCCCGGAATTCCACAAGCTCTGCGACTACCTGTCCGAGCTGCTGTTCGGGCGGGGTGGGGTGGCATGAGCGCGCCGGCCGTCACGACGGGCGGCGTGCGCGGGCGCCTGCCCGGCTGGGTGGGGCTGGATCGGGTCGCCGGGTCGCTGGGCGTCGCGGCCCTGATCGCGCTGTGGTGGGCGCTCGCCGCGGCCGGGGTGGCCGGTGGCACGATTCCCACCCCGTGGCTCGTGCTGAGCACCATGTGGTCGGACGGCTGGGCGCTCTACGGGCCGAACTTCCAGGTCACGGCGGCGGGCGCGCTCCAGGGATTCCTGTGGGGCAATGCCCTCGCCATCGGGATCGCGGCGCTGATCATGCTGGTGCCGCGGATCGAGCCGCTGGCCACCCAGCTGGCCATTCTGAGCTACTGCACGCCGCTGCTGGCGCTGGGCCCGATCATTCTGGTGGTGTTCGGCGGGCGGATGCCGACGGTGTTCCTCGCCGCGATGTACTGCTTCTTCACCACCATGGTCGGCGCGGTCAGCGGGCTGCGCTCGGCCGATCCGGCGAGCCTGGACCTGGTCCGCGCCTACGGCGGCGGCCGGTGGCAGCAGCTCTACCGGGTGCAGGCCATCGCGGCGCTGCCGAACACGTTCGCGGCCTTGAAGATCGCCGCGCCCTCGGCGGTGCTCGGGGCGATCATCGGTGAGTATCTGGGCGGGGTCGACAGCGGAATCGGCGTCGCGCTGACCGCCGCCCAGAACGCCTACAACGTGCCACGCACCTGGGGCATGGCACTCGCGGCCGCCGCGCTGGCCGGGCTCGGCTTCGCCGTGGTCGCGGTGGCGGCGCGCCTGATCACGCCGTGGACGAGCGCGCAGGAGAACCGATGACGATGATCGTGCTGGGCCGAATCGGCCGTTTCCTGCTGCCACTGGCGAGTTCGCTGGTGTTGCTGCTGGTCATCTGGACGCTGTTCCTGCGTCTGTTCCCGCAGATCGGGCCGCGCGTGGGCAAGACGCCCGCCGACATCTGGACCTACCTGGTGACCGCGCCGGGCGCCCCGGCGGCGCGCCAGGCGATCCTCGACGATCTGGCGATCACCCTCACCGACGCGGCGACCGGATTCGTCGTCGGAATGCTCGGCGCGCTCGGTGTCGCGGTGCTGTTCGTGCTGTACTCGGCCGTGCAGCAGACATTCATGCCGGTGGCCATGTTGCTGCGCTCGGTGCCGCTGGTGGCGCTGAGCCCGATCGTGGTGCTGGTCTTCGGCCGTGGCACGGCCGGTGTGACGGTGCTGACCGCGATCGTCGTGTTCTTCCCCGCGCTGGTGATGATCATGACCGGCCTGCGCGAAGCGCCCAGGCAGGCCATGGAATTGGTGACCGCCTACGGCGGGTCGCGGTGGACCAGGCTGCGGATGGTCGCGGTACCCGCCGCGTTGCCCTCGGTGTTCGCCGCGGCGCGGATCTCGGTGCCCGGTGCGCTGATCGGCGCCCTGCTGGGCGAATGGCTCGGCAGCGGAACGGGTTTGGGCGCCAGCCTGGTGCGGGCCATTCCGATGTTCCAGTACAGCCGGCTGTGGGCCTCGATCGTGGTGGTCACGGTGGTGTCGGTGCTGCTGTACGCGATCGTCGGGGTGATCGAGAATCTGGTGCTCGCTCGATTCGGGCCGAGCGCGGGGCGAGTCGCGAATTAGCAGCGGAACGTCGACGCAAAGTGGACGAAACGCGCTGAATCTACATTCGGCGTATGAACAGTATCGACCGTCGTTCCTTTCTTCGCTATTCCGCGCTGACCGGCGTCGCGCTCGGTGGCGCGGGTCTGCTCGCTGCCTGCGGGAGCAGCTCGGGTACGTCCCCGAACGGCTCGACCGACGACGGATCGAAATACGGCAAGGTCGCCGTGCAGTTGTCGTGGATCAAGAACATCGAATTCGCGGGTGAGTATTTCGCCGATTCGCGCGGATATTTCCGGGATGCGGGATTCGGCGCGGTGGACCTCATCGCCGGTGGCGCGGCCAGCACCTCGGTGGAGGCCGGACTCGACACCGGCAAGGTGTGGATCGGGCTGTCCGCGCCGCAGACCACCGCGCCCGCGATCCTCGAGGGCCTGCCCGCCAAGATCGTCGGCGCGACCTTCCAGAAGAACCCGTTCGCGATCGTCAGCTCGGCGGCCGATCCGATCAAGTCCCCGGCCGAGATGAAGGGCCGCAAGATCGGCGTGCAGGACACCAACCAGCTCATCTTCGCCGCCCTGCTGGCCGCCAACGGCATCGAACCCGACGAGGTGACTGTCGTGCCCGCCCAGTTCGACCCCACCCCGCTGGCCAACGGCGAGGTCGACGGCTGGGTCAGCTACGTGACCAACGAACCGATCGTGCTGGCCGCCAAGGGCTTCGCCAACGACCATTTCCTGTTCGCCGATTTCGGCCTGCCGCTGGTCGCCGAGACATTCACTGTCACCCAGGACACCATCGACAACGAGCGCGACAAGCTCAAGGCTTTCCTGATCGCCGAGATCAAGGGCTGGAAAGACGCGGTCGCCGACCCCGCCGAGTCCGCGCGCCTTGCCGTCGAGATCTACGGCAAGGACCAGGGCCTCGACCTGGCCGAGCAGACCGAGGAAGCCATCGCCCAGAACGAGCTGGTGGTCTCCCCGGACACCGAGGCCAACGGCTTGTTCACGATGACCGACGCCCTCATCGAACAGAACATCGCCGCCCTGCGCACCGCCAAGATCGACATCACCGCCGACCAACTGTTCGACATGTCCATCCTGAACGAGATCTACGCCGAGAACCCCGACTTGAAGTAGGGGTTCGTTCGCCGGACCTATCGATCACCTGGCCCTGGTTGCCCACCCACGACAGTGGGCGCCACCAGGGCCTCGGTCAGTAGCTGCAGAGCTCGATCCATACGCTCAACAGTCGCTGAAAACGCAGGTGACGGGCACCGTCAGATCGCCATGCCGACCGTGGAGGAACCGAAATCGCGGTGGGCGGCCAGGCGCATGCCCGCGCGGGAGGCGAGGAAGTCGGCGGTGATGAAGACGGCGGTTTCGGCGGGGGTTCGCGGCCCGGATTCGAGGCCGGCGGGCACGTGCAGGCGGGCCAGGGTGGGCTCGTCGAAGCCGCCCGCGCGCAGATCGTCGAGGCGACGGGCCTGGTCGGCGGGGGAGCCGAGGGCGGCGAGGTAGCCCAGTTCGGGCAGGCGCAGGGCGACGGTGAGCAGGGGGATCTCGAAGCGGGGCTCGTTGGCGAGGACGACGATGCCGGTGTCGGAGTCGATCTCGCCCGCGGCCGCGAGGGTGTTGAGGTAGCGGTGCGGCCAGTCCACGACCACCTCGACGCCGGGGAAAGAGGCCGGGTCGGCGAATTCGGGGCGCGAATCGCAGATGCTGACCTGGTACCCGATCATCCGGGCCTGCGCGGCCAGGGTGGCGGCATAGGCGTTGGCGCCGAAGATCAGCAGCCGCGGCGGCGGGCAGTAGGAGGCGACGAACAGATCCGACTCCGGCAGCGCGACGAGTTCGGTGGCGTGCTTGCGATCGGTGACCAGATGCTGGCCGATCACATCGGGGTCCTGATTCCACACCACGGTGAACACGGTGACCCGGCGATGGGCCTGGATGTCGGCGGCGATGGTGGGGAACTCGGGGAAATCGCGGCAGGAGAACGGCTCGACGAAGATGTCGACGAGGGTGCCGTCGTCGGAGGTGGACTCCATGCCGGTGATCATGCTGTAGCGGCGTAATTGCCGGACGCCGGTGCGCGCGGCTTCCAGCGCGGCCGCGTAGACGGTCTCTTCCAACCGGCCCGACGCGATGGATCCGAAGACCCCGCCGTTGGGGGTGACGAGCATTGCCGAACCGATCGGCAGCGCGTTGGTGCCGATGGTGCGGACCACGGTGGCGAGGCCACCCGTGCGGCCCGAATGCCACACTCGCAGAAGGTCATCGACGATATCGCGCATATCTCAAACTCCGATCACTGTGCGGCGACTTCCGGGAAATCGCGATCGGTCCCTGTCGCCAAGTCGTCGCACGTGACGCACACCATATCCTGTCGGGTGCCCAAATAGGAACCGCCCCCTGTATCACCTACTGCCGTCGCCGAAATTGCTTCCCAGTGCTTGTTCTTCATCACAGCGGGATGACCGGGTGTGCTGTGAAACACAGCACGAGCCAATCCACTGTCACTCGCGCGCGCCGCGGCCAGCACCCTGGCGACGACATCGGCACCGATATCGGGGAGGTCGACGGGCAGGAACGCCGCGTATTCGGTGTTCGCCTCGGCGGCCGCGCGCAAGCCCGCGCGCACGGTCGCGCTCAGCCCGGTCGCCCAGTCGGCGACCCAGCGCCACTCGGTGTCGGCTGGCAGATCGACGTTCGCTGGATCTGGTCCGGTGGCGCCGAGCATCACGATCACCGGCGCGCAGCCGCCGTCGCGCAGGGCGGTGACCGCCGCGCGCAACCAGGCGCCGTTCTCGGCGAGTGCCTTGGGTTTGCCGTAGCGGGTACCCGCGCCCGCGGCGAGGACGATTCCCGCGCACGGCTCGATCGGGGACATGTGAGCAAAGGTAATGACGCAATGTTGCCGGTCGATTACAGCCGCGCAGCCCCTCGGCGACGACACGCCGACGTGACGGACTGCACATCGGTGGCGGCCAGGTGGGGATGGGGAGATGCTGGACCGATGCAGAGCGAAGCGATCGGCCTCGCGGGTTTCAACGATCTTGCGGCGCCGGCCGCAGAGTCGGCATTGCTTGCCTGTTGCTCCGCCCCACGCTGGGCGCGGGCGGTGGTGGCCGCCCGCCCCTATGACACCGCGGATTCGCTGTTCGATGCCGCCGACGCCGCGCTGGCGGCGCTCGACGACGCCGATATCGACGAGGCGCTGGCCGGTCACCCGCGCATCGGTGACCGCCCGACCTCGGCGGCTTCGGCCCGCGAGCAGTCCGGTGTCTCGGGTGCCCAGGTGCGCTCGGCACTGGCCGAGGGCAACCGCGCCTACGAGGCGAAGTTCGGCCACATCTACCTGGTGTGCGCGGCGGGGCGCGGCGGCGAGGAGTTGCTGGCGCTGCTGCGGGCCCGGCTCGACAACGATGCTCCGACCGAAAGGCAGGTCATGCGAACCGAATTGGCGAAGATCAACCGACTGCGCCTGGCGCGACTGGTGGACGCGTCGTGACCGGGCTGAGCACGCATGTGCTCGACGCGGTGCGCGGGGTGCCCGCCGAGGGGGTCGCGGTGTGGCTCACGCGCGGTGAGCAGCGGCTCACCGAGGCGCTCACCGATGCCGACGGGCGGGTGAAAGAGCTCGCCGCCGGTTTGAATCCGGGCGACTACCGCCTGTTCTTCGATACCGGGGCCTATTTCGCGGCGCAGGGCGTCGAGACCTTCTACCCGGAGGTCTGCGTCGCGTTCACGGTGGGTGAGCAGCCGCATCTGCATGTGCCGCTGCTGCTGTCGCCGTTCGCCTATTCCACCTACCGAGGGAGCTGACCGATGGCATTGACCGGTCCGATCGTGTTGACCGACCACCGATACGGCAAAGCCGAGAACCGGGTCGTGCGCTTCCACAAGGAGAACGCGCGCCACGAGATCCGCGACGTGAACGTCTCGACCACCCTGCGCGGGGATTTCGAGGCGGCCTACACCGAGGGTGACCAGCGTCACGTCCTGCCCACCGACACCCAGAAGCACACCGCCTTCATCTTCTCGAAGAAGCCGGGGCTCGACACCGTGGAGGACTACGCGATCGCGTTGGCGAAGCACTTCGTCGACACGGTCGACCCGGTGTCGAGCGCACGCATCGACGTGGATTCCTATGGTTGGCAGCGTGTCTCGATCGACGGCACCGAACACGACCACACCTGGGTCCGGCAGGGTCCCGAGGTGCGCACCGCCGCGGTGACCGTGGCGGGCACCGGTGCCGAGCAGCAGAGCTGGGTGATCGGCGGGATCAAGGACCTGGTGCTGCTCAAGTCGACCGGCTCGGAGTTCGCCGATTTCCTGACCGACGAGTACACGACCCTGGCCCCGACCCACGATCGCGTGCTCGCCACCTCGCTGATCGTGCAGTGGCGCTTCGCCGAGACCAGCGGATTCGACTGGGACGAGGTCTACGACGGCATCCGCGCCACCCTGCTCGAACTGTTCGCGACCACCTACTCCAAGGCGCTGCAACAGACGCTGCACGCGATGGGCACCGCCGCGCTGGAACGGTTCCCGGTCCTCGCCGAGATCCGGTTGTCGGCGCCGAACAAACACCACTTCGACTACGACCTCGCGCAGTTCGGGCTCGGGAACGTCAACGAGGTGTTCTGGGCGGCGGACCGGCCCTACGGCTCGATCCACGCCACCCTGGCCCGCGCCGACGCACCCGAGGCGGGCATCGCATGGCAGCCGTGAGCACGCCGGACCTGCTGATCGACGGGTGCGCGGTGGTGACCGTCGACGCGGCGGGTACCGAGTATCGCGAGGGCTGGGTCACGGTGCGCGGCAACCGGATCGATGCCGTCGGTGCGGGCAAGGCACCGGGCCTCGGGCCCGAGGTCGCCCGGATCGACGGACGCGGCTGTGTGCTCACGCCCGGTCTGGTCAACACCCACCACCACCTCTACCAGTGGATCACCCGCGGCCTGGCTGCCGACAACACGCTCTTCGAATGGCTGACCACGCTGTATCCGGTGTGGGCGCGCATCGATGAGAAGTCGGTGCGCACGGCGGCGACCGGTGCGCTGGTCTCGCTGGCCCGCAGCGGCTGCACCACGTCCTCGGATCACCACTACGTGTTCCCGCGCGGCGGCGGCGATCTGCTCGGCGCCGAGATCGGCGCGGCGGCCACGGTGGGGCTGCGCTTCCATCCGGCGCGCGGGTCGATGGACCTGGGACAGAGCCAGGGCGGGCTGCCGCCGGACGAGGTGGTCGAGTCGATCGACGACATCCTCACCGCGAGCGCCAGGGCCATCGCCGAGTGGCACGACCCGTCCTTCGACGCCATGGTGCGGATCGCGCTCGCGCCGTGCTCGCCGTTCTCGGTGACCGCCGAACTGATGCGCGAGTCCGCGACCCTGGCCAGGACCGCCGGGGTCCGGCTGCACACCCACCTCGCCGAAACCCTCGACGAGCAGGACTTCTGCCTGCGCACCTTCGGTTGCACGCCCGCGCAGTACATGGAACAGCTGGGCTGGCTCGGCGACGACGTCTGGTACGCCCACGCCGTGCACCTCGACGATCCGGCGATCGCCGCGATGGCGCGCACCGGCACTGGGGTGGCGCACTGCCCGACCTCCAACGGCCGGCTGGGCGCGGGGATCGCGCGGACCGCCGATCTGGTGGCGGCGGGGGTACCGGTGGGGCTCGGGGTCGACGGCGCGGCGAGCAATGAGTCGAGTTCGATGATCGAGGAACCGCGCAACGCGCTGCTGTACGCGCGAGCCGTCGGGGGGCCGCGGGCGATGACCGTGCGGACCGCGCTGGAACTGGCGACCATGGGCGGCGCGCGGGTGCTCGGCCGCGAGGCCGAGATCGGGTCGATCGAGCCGGGCAAGCTGGCCGATCTGGCGCTGTGGCGGCTCGATACGCCCGCGCATGCGGGGATCGAGGACCCGGTGGTGGCCTTGGTGCTCGGGTCGGCACCGCCGCTGGCCGGGCTGTGGGTGAACGGGTGCGAGGTGGTGCGCGACGGTGTCGTGACGACGGTCGACGAGGCGATGGTCGGAGCCGAGGTGGCCCAGGCGCAGGCCGCCCTGCTGGCCGGTGCGTGATCGTCGCCGTGCGTGCTGAGCTGCGGTTTCGCCGAGATCGGCGCACACTGGAGTGGTATACCGGATTAACCGCAGCGCAATCTGTCGCGAGTGTCGCGCAACATCGCGGCAACTCCCGGCCCCTACTGTGGCCGGTGAGGTAAGCGAGGTGCAACGTGGATCTGGACACTGTTCGAGAGGTGGTTCTCGCCCGCGAACGCGCCGATCTGGCCCTGGTCGGGCCGGGCAGCGCGGTACTGGCCGGGGGCACCTTCCTGTACTCCGAGCCGCACGATCATCTCGACCGGCTCGTCGACATCACCACGCTGGGCTGGCCGTCGCTCACCGCGACCCCGGCCGGGCTGGAGATCGCGGCGACCTGCACGCTGGCCGAATTCGCCGGTGCGCGTCCAGGCCGGGAACTCGGCACGGCGACGCTGCGTCCGGATTGGCCCGGCACCGCGCTGTTCGCACCGGCGTGCCGGGCCCTGCTGGCCTCGCACAAGATCTGGCGCACGGCCACCGTCGGCGGGAACGTCTGTCTTTCACTGCCGGCAGGTGCGGTGCTCGGCGCGTTGGTCGCGCTCGACGCGGTCGCGGTGGTCTGGCCGCGCGGGGGCGGCGAGCGGCGGATTCCGCTGCGCGAGTTCGTGACCGGGCCCGGGGAGAACGTGCTGGCCGCGGGCGCGGTGGTGCGGTCGTTCCTGGTACCCGCCGCGAGCCTGATGGCGCACACCAGTTTTCGCAAGATCGCGTTGGCCCCGCTCGGTCGCTCCGGTGCGGTGGTGATGGGCAGGCGGACGGCCGACGGCCGGTGCGCGATCACCGTCACCGCCGCCACGGTGCGTCCGGTGGTACTCGACTTCGATTCTGTACCGAGGGAATTCGAGCTCGCCGACGCGCTGTCCGAGGTCGAGCCGTCGCTGTGGTTCGACGATCCGCACGGCGCGCCGGACTGGCGTCGGCACGTGACCGGGCTGCTGGCAGCCGAGGTGGCCGCCGAGCTACGGGCGACACCCTGACCACGGCCCGAGGAGGTGGCTCATGAGACTGGAAGTCGACGGACACGCGGTCGAGGCGACCGCGCGCCCCGGCCAGTGCCTGCGCACCCTGCTGCGTGACCAGGGCGAACTCGCTGTCAAGAAGGGCTGTGACTCGGGCGACTGTGGTGCCTGCTCGGTCCTGCTCGACGGCGAACCGGTCCACTCCTGCCTCATCCCCGCGCACCGCGCCGCGAACCGTACCGTGACGACAGCCGCCGGCCTCGCCGATACCGACGGCCCGAATTCGGTGCAGCGCAGCTTCGTCGAGCGCGCCGGATTCCAGTGCGGGTTCTGTACCGCCGGGATGGTGGTCACCGCGACCGGTCTCGCGGCGGCCCGCTCGGCTCCTGTCAGCGGCGACTCGCCGAGTCCGGCGGAAGACGGTCAGGCGGAGACCGCCGACACCGAACCCCTGAGCGCGGAGGCCGTCACCGACACCGAGCGCGCTGAACTGCTGAAGGGAAACCTCTGCCGCTGCACGGGCTACCGTGCCATCGCCGACGCCCTCACCACACCCTGTGCATCCCTGTGCACAACCGCCGGACCTGCCGATTCGCCGCAAACGGTGGCCGAGCGGCCTGGTCCGTCCGCTGGCGACGTGGAGGGGCGCTTCACTGACGAGGCGACTGCTCTCCCCGTGAATTCGCAGGTCGACGCCGCCACCGGTGCGGCGGTCGTCGCCGCGGGGCCCGCCGTCGACTCCTACGTCGGTGCGAGTCGGGAGCGGGAAACCACCACTGTTTCCGCGGCGGAAGGCCCCGACGTAGGGGAGGCCGCGGCGCACGCTGTCGAGGCGCGAATGGGTGGTCACGGCTCGGGGCTTGCGAGCGACGTGCAGGCGAGCCCGGCGGAGTCCGAGAGCGGTGCCGGGGCCGAGGCAGTGCCCGTAGTGAACGCCGAGGTCGGCGGCATGCGGGGTCGGCATCGCGCCGGACAGGTCGGGGACGGGGTACGGGCTCCTGGGGCGGAGCGGATCGTGCGGGGTGGGGAGGCGTTCACCCTCGATGTGGTGCCGGGGTCGGGGGAGCAGGCGCCGCCGGTGGCGCCGTGGCATCTCGCGGTGCTGGCCAGCCCGCATCCACACGCGCGGATCGTCGCCATCGATGTGACCGCGGCAGCGGCTGTTCCGGGAGTGCGGGCGGTGTTGACGCATGGGGACGCACCCGCGACAGCGTTCTCGACGGCGCGGCACGAACTGCGCGAGGACGATCCGGACGACACCTTCGTGCTCGACAGCACCGTGCGGTTCGCGGGGCAGCGGGTGGCGGCCGTGGTGGGCGAGACTCTCGACGCGGCGCGGGCCGGTGTGCGGGCGTTGCGGGTGGAATACGAGGTGCTGCCCGCGGTGTTCGAACCGGAAGCGGCGTTGGCCGACGATGCGCCGAAACTGCATGCCGACAAGCCGGATTCGGCGCGGATCGCCGACCGCGACCACAATCTGATCGCCGAGATCCACGGCGGTGTCGGCGATGTCGGCGCAGGCATCGAGGGTGCAGCGAAAATCGTTCGAGGCGTGTGGAATTCGCCGCGTGTGCAACATGTGCACCTGGAGACGCACGGCGGGATCGGCTGGCTCGACGACGCGGGCAGACTCGTGGTCCGGTCGAGCACTCAGGTGCCGTTCCTGGTGCGCGAGGAGCTGTGCCATCTCTTCGGACTCGGGCGAGATCGGGTGCGGGTCTTCGCCACTCGCGTCGGTGGCGGATTCGGGGCCAAGCAGGAGATGCTGGCCGAGGACCTGATCGCGCTGGCCGTGCTGCGGACCGGGCACCCCGTGCAGTACGAGTTCACCCGTACCGACGAATTCACCTCCGCCACCGTTCGTCACCCGATGCGAGTGGCGGTGACCGCGGCGGCCGACGCGAACGGCCTGCTCACCGCGTTGGCGGTGGACGTCCTCGCCGACGCGGGCGCCTACGGCAACCACAGCGCGGGCGTGCTGTTCCACTCCGTCGGCGAATCGGTGGCCGTCTACCGCTGCCCGAACAAGCGCGTCGACGCACAGGCGGTGTACACCAACAACGTTCCCTCCGGTGCCTTCCGCGGCTACGGCCTGGGGCAGGTGATCTTCGGCGTCGAGTCCGCCATCGACGAACTCGCCCGCGAACTCGACATCGACCCGTTCGAATTCCGCAGGCGCAATGTGGTGATCCCGGGCGACCAGTTCACCGGCGCCGAGGTCGACGAGAGCGATCTGACCTTCGGCAGTTACGGCCTCGACCAGTGCCTCGACACCGCCCAGCAGGCCCTGCGCCGCGGCAACGGTGCCGCGGTGCCCGGCCCGGACTGGCAGCTGGGCGAGGGGATGGCCGTGGCGATGATCGCTACCGTGCCGCCGCGCGGACACCATGCCGACGCCACCGCCAGGGTGCTGGCCGATGGTCGCTACGAAATCGGTGTCGGCACCGCCGAATTCGGCAACGGCACCACCACTGTGCACGTCCAGCTGGCCGCGACGGCGTTGGCCACCACCGCCGACCGCATCGTGATCCGTCAGTCCGATACCGATGTGGTGGGCCACGACACCGGCGCCTTCGGCTCCACCGGCACCATGGTCGCGGGCAAGGCCTCCTACGCGGCGGCCCTGGAACTGCACGCGATGCTGCTGGCCAGGGCGGCCAAGGTCAGCGGACATCCCGAACGGGAATGCGTGCTCGAGGCGGGCGGGGTGCGCTGTGGCGACGACCTGCTCGCCGCCGCTGCGCTGCTCGCCGACGGTCCGCTCGTCGCCCACGGCACCCACGCGGGCACCCCGCGCTCGGTGAGTTTCAACGTGCACGCCTTCCGGGTGGCCGTGCAGCCGTGCACCGGCATCGTGCGCATCCTGCAGTCGATCCAGGTCGCCGACGCGGGCACCGTGGTCAACCCGGTGCAGCTGCGCGGCCAGATCGAGGGCGGGGTCGCCCAGGCGATCGGCACCGCGCTCTACGAGGACCTGCGGACCGACCAGGGCGTGGTGACCACCAGGACTTTGCGCCACTATCACCTTCCGCAGTTCGCGGATCTGCCTCGCACCGAGGTCTATTTCGCCGAAACCAGTGACGAACTGGGACCACTGGGCGCCAAATCGATGAGCGAGTCCCCGTACAACCCGGTGGCGCCGGCCCTGGCGAACGCGATCCGCGACGCCGTCGGCGTCCGACCGGACCGACTACCGATGACCGCCGACCGTGTGTGGCGGACCGTCAAGGAAGGAACCGCCGGGTGAGCACCCATCTTCCCGAGCACATCCGCGCCCGGATCGACGCGGTGCTCGACTCGGTCGACGCCGACCTGCGGGCGCGATATCCGGGCCAGGGCGACCGGGTCCAGCCGGTGCACACCGCCTATGTGGCCGCCGACCGCGCCACCGCCGACACCCCCGCGGACTGGGGCGCGGCCGCCCTCGAACTGCTGCACCGGCACGCGGACTTCCTGGTCGGCCTCGATGCCACCGGTTCGTTGCCCGCGGTCCGGCGCAGGCTGACCGACCAGCCGATCCAGGATCTGCGGATCGACTTCGAGGACGGCTACGGCTTCCGCTCCGACGAGGAGGAGGACGCCGCCGCGATCGCGGCGGGCAAGGCGTTGGCGAGCTGGGCGGATCGGCCCGGCGCCCCCGCCTCGTTCGGGGTGCGGACCAAGGGGCTGGCCGCGGGTGAGCGCAGGCGCGCGCTGCGCACCCTGGAGCTGGTGCTCGACGGTGCGGGCGGCGTGCTGCCCGGATTCGTGTTCACGGTGCCGAAGATCCGCGCTGCCGAACAGGTTTCGGCGATCGTCGACCTGTGCTCTGGGCTCGAACGCGGGCACGGCCTGCCCGATCACACCCTGCGCTTCGAACTGCAGATCGAGAGCCCGCAAGCGATCATCGCCCCCGACGGCACCGCGCCGATCGCCCGGATGATCTCTCTCGCCGCCGGACGGTGCAGCGCACTGCATTTCGGCACCTACGACTACACCGCCGCCTGCGGCATCGCCGCCACCGACCAGGCGCTCGATCACCCGGCCGCCGATCACGCCAAGTCCGTCATGCAGGTCGCCGCCGCGCAGACCGGGGTGTGGATCTGCGACGGCTCCACCCAGATCGTGCCCGACGCCGATCCCGAGGCTGCCTTCGCCAACCACCACCGCCTGGTCGACCGCGCGCTGCGCCGGGGCTACTACCAGGGCTGGGACATGCACCCCGGCCACCTGATCACCCGCTGGCTGGCCACCTACGACTTCTTCCGCACCGCCACCGCCGTGGCCGTGCCCCGGTTGCAGGCATATCTGGACCGGCGCTGCGGCGGCGTCGTCGACGAACCGGCCACGGCCGAGGCGCTGTCGACCACCGTGCTGCGCGGACTGCACTGCGCGGCGACCTCGGAGTCCGAATTGCTCGACCGCGCACCGGAGCTCACCGCCGATGTCCTGGCCGCGCTGGCGGCACGACGCACCCCGCCGCAGGAATCCCGATGACACACCTCGGCGGGTTTGCGGCCGTATCTCGGCGATGCCGGCGGTACAGGAGAACGTGACAGCACCGGACCTGGCCCGACGCGGGGCGACACGCGCAGCGCAGCACACAGAGGGGCGTCCGCCGATCGAGCGGAGTGCCCGAGGCACGAGGAGACACGGTGAGCGAACACCACGGCAGCGAAGACTTCACGCTCCTACCGGACCTGGCGGCTCGACCGCTCGGCGGTTCGGTGATCTGGGCGAACGACGAGTTCTTCGCCGAGAAGGAGAATCTGGTCAACCCCGGTCCGGCCGAGTACCAGCCGTCGACTTTCGGGCACAAGGGCCAGGTCTACGACGGGTGGGAGACTCGGCGGCACCGGGGCAAGCCCGGTGACGACACCGCGATCGTCCGGCTCGGCGTGCCCGGCGTGATCCGTGGTGTCGTGGTGGACACGGCGTGGTTCAAGGGCAACTATCCGCCGGCGGTCTCGCTGTCGGCGCTGGTCGTGGCGGGTTACCCGCCCGCCGAGGACATCGCCGCGCGCACCGACTGGGTGACCCTGCTCGACCGCGTCGAAGTCGATGGTGACAGCCGCAATCCGTTCACCATCGACAGCGACGAGCGCTGGACGCACGTGAAACTCACCATGCACCCCGACGGCGGGGTGGCCCGGCTACGGGTGCACGGCGAGGGCCGCCCCGACCCGACTCTGCTCGGCCTCGGCCCGCTCGACCTCGCCGCGCTGGAGAACGGCGCGCTCGTACTCGACTGCTCCAACCGCTTCTACAGCTCGCCCAACCAGCTGCTCTACCCCGGTCAGGCGCGGGTGATGGGCGACGGTTGGGAGACCGCGCGCCGCCGTGACGACGGAAATGACTGGGTGCGTATCCGATTGGCCGGTCCCGGCGCGATCCGGCTCGCCGAGATCGACACCTCCTGCTTCCTCGGCAACAGTCCCGGTGCGGCCTCGCTCACTGGATTCACCAACGACGGCACCGAAGTCGAACTGCTGCCACGGACCGAGCTGCTCCCCGACACCCGGCACCGCTTCGCCCTCGCCCCGGCCGCCGCCTCGGTCGAGGAAGTGCGCCTCGACATCTATCCCGACGGCGGGCTCGCCCGGTTGCGGCTGTTCGGGGAGCTGGGCGCGTGAGCGATATTCGCGACTTCGTCGGCTACGGCCCGAATCCGCCCGACCCGCAATGGCCCGACGAGGCGCAGATCGCCGTGCAGTTCGTGTTGAATTACGAAGAGGGCGGGGAGAACAACGTCCTCGACGGGTCGCCGCATTCGGAGACCTTCCTCTCGGAGATGACGCCGGCCGAGGCGTTCCCGAACCGGCACATGAGCATGGAATCGCTCTACGAATACGGTTCGCGCGCCGGGCTGTGGCGGGTACTTCGCGTCTTCGAACGGCGCGGACTGCCGCTCACCATCTTCGCGGTGGCGCGGGCCATGCAGCGTAATCCCGAAGCGGTGGCTGCTTTTCGGGAGCTCGGGCACGAGATCGCCAGTCACGGACTGCGGTGGCAGTCCTATCAGCTCACTGATCGCGATACCGAGCGCGCCGACATGGCCGAGGCGGTCCGCGTCCTCACCGAGCTCACCGGTTCGGCCCCGCTCGGCTGGTACACCGGGCGCGACTCGCCGAACACTCGCGAATTGGTGGTCGAACACGGCGGTTTCGTCTACGACTCCGATTCCTACGCCGACGATCTGCCGTACTGGACCGAGGTGAACGGCCACGACCACCTCGTTGTCCCCTACACCCTCGACACCAACGACATGCGTTTCGCCTCGCCCGCGGGTTTCGCCAACGGCGAGGAGTTCTACGCCCACCTGCGCGACGCCTTCGACGTGTTGTATCGCGAAGGCGCCGAGGGTAGTCCGAAGATGCTCTCGATCGGACTGCACTGCCGCCTGGCCGGTCGCCCCGCCCGCACCGCAGCCCTGGAACGCTTCCTCGACCACATCCAGACCCACGACCGGGTCTGGATCACCCGCCGCATCGACATCGCCGAACACTGGCACAAGGTCCACCCGGTCTGAGGAGCCCCCACCGCCCACAGAAATATGGGCATTTCACTTTCTGTGGGCGGTGGGTACTGTTCGAATCCGGAACAGTCGCGGCGAAAGGTGATCCCCATGACTCGAACCCTGGCGAAAACCCTTGCCGCAGCGGGCATATCCTGCGCCCTCCTGGCCCTCGGCCCCACCGCCTCCGCCGCCGCCCAACCGGGCTCCGGCAGCGGCACCGAGCTGGTCCAATCGGGCTCCTCCACCGGCTCCGTCGGCGTAGATCTCCCCACTGCCGTCCTGCTCTGCGAACTCACCGGCGGCGACTACGTCATCGGCGCCTCGATGGCCAACACCCACATCGGCTGCTACGGCGGCCTCTTCGGCAAACCCCGCTACCTCGACTGAGGCTTGTCGGGGCGAGACGCTAATCCACAGTGGTCAGTCGTCCGACAAGACGATCAACGCAACCTTCTGTGCTGACCGATCGATGGCCACCAGTTCGTGGAACTCCGTGTGGATGTTTCCGTAGTCATTGATCGCGGATTTTCCCAGCTCGTTCAGCTCGTAGCAGGAATCGCTGGCCTTGATGGCCCGGTAAGCGGAGTCGTGCAGATCGCGTTGCAGCGTCTCGGGAAGTATCCCGCACTTCTGCAGCCACTGCTCGACGACAGCAGTGGCTGTCGTCGGATCCACAGATCGGAAGACATCGGCTGAAATGCTGGAGATCCAGTACGGCCCATGACGTGTGCCGCTCGGATCAACGCCGCCGCCAACATAATCGTCTCTGTACTCGACACTTGCGATGATCCCGGCCAAGATACGACGGTCGTCGCTGGGATCATCGTCGATGGTGAACGTTCGCACGTCCACCCATCGAAAACCGTGGGAACCACCTGCTCCGAAATTGTAGTCGCGAAAGTTCATGAACTCCATTCCAAGATACTTCATGGCGTTCGGCTCCATCCTTTCGTGGTCGATGTTAGATGTGCCAGCGCTTCACTGGGACGCCGGGGACATTATTGAAATCGATCTTCTGCACCCTCGTCTATCAGTACTTTCATAGCGATGATCTCGGCGAGGGCTAGGGCTACCTTTTGTGTGTCGGGCACCTCCTCGAAAGCGGTGATGGCTCCGACTGCTCCGCCGAATGCTGCGGTGAAACCGAGGATCTTCAGAAGCTTTTGTGAGTTCAGCGTCGTTCGGATTTTCGACACCGCGCTGACAACCAGGACCCCAACCCGGGCCGCCGCGATCGCTGCCGACCCTCCCATGGAGAAGATGAATCCGACGGCGGCGAGGACGATGGTGTCGGCAGAAGCGCTGATCGTATCGAGGTGTTGCTGGATCAGTGCACGGTTCTCGATTTCGTCGAGGCCGTCGAACATCTGCGAGATGGTTGTGATTCTGGCCTTGGCGCCGGAGAGCGCATCGCTCGCAGCGAATGTCGACCATGCTCGCGACACCTCAGCGAGCGCGTCGATGTTCGCGTTCGGCAGCTTGTTGAACTCGCTGGCGATGCTGTCGACAATTGGTCGAAGAAGTCGCCTTCGCTGTCCTTCTGGACTCCGATTCCGGCCGTGGCCGTCGTCGCCGAGGGGATCGTGACTTTGTACTCGGACAGTGCGGCGATGGTCGGTTGTGGCGGCGCGGGATCGCTGTTGTTGCTGGTTCCGTAGTTGTATCCAGCGGCGTAGAGGACGTTGCCGAAGTTGGTCAGAGCGTCGGCGAGATTGGTGCAGGACTGGAGGGTCCGTTGCGCGACGTCGTCGTACGCTCGGCCCACTCCACGCAGCCCGGAGCGTCTCCTGCCATGCCCGCGCCGATCTGTTTCACTGCGGTGTGTACGGGTTTGTCCGCTGCACGTAGTTCGGCGGCCAGATCATGGCACTTCTTCGCGGCGTCGTGGTAGGAGACCCAGTCGACGTACACGACGTCATCCGCCTTGCAGCATGCGCCGGTTCAGCTGGACAGCGGCGGTGTACCGTCCGTGTGCCGCCTGAGTGGCATCGCTGATCTCCCGGATGCCCTCGACGAATTCGCGTGCGCCAGCTGCCCATTGCTGGTGCGCGACCTGATATGCCTCTGCGGCGATGCTTTCCCAGCCGGTACCTGTCAAACTTGCCACCTTGCCGTCGATTTCATCGAGATGGTCGCTGATGAACCCGGACAGTCCGGTGAGTTTGGAGACGATCTGTTCGAGGTGGTCGAGGTCTACGTTGAAGTCGGTCGCCATCAGGCGCCCGGTAGGTCGAGGCTGAAGGTGTTCAGCAGGGTGGAGTTGGTTTCGTCTTGTCGGACGTAGGTGTCGGCGGTGACACCGGGCGAGCCCCGTACACGTAGCTACCGACTTCGCGAACTTTCTCCGGGACCACAGTCAACGACTGGCCGTCCCCCCCAAGGGCTGCTCATAGTCGGCGATACTAGCTGGTGGTAGCCGAAGACTTCAGGAAGGTCGGTGTGGGCGACTCACGCAACTCGGCGCCTGCTCCGGGCGTGATCAGGCCAGGCCACAGCGTTCGATGTTGGCCAAGGTGATCTGGCGGTCGGATTCCTTGGCCTGGGGGACGCGGTTGTAGGCGCCGAGGGAATCCATGTAGTTGACGAAGGCGTCGGCGATCTCTTCCGGCGTCGCGTCGGGTTTCGCGGCGCGAATGTTGTTCACCAGGTCGCGCGTCGTCTCGCACTGTTCTTCCTGGGTGAAGATCGGCGGCGGGTCGGCGTGTGCGAACGCCGGGGCGAACGCCAGGACGGCAGCAGCGAGAACGATGGATCTAATTCCCCTCATACGCCTGACCCTACCCGGCCGATCCGGTTGGTACACGAGGCGTTCAGCGCCATCGTCGATGGTGAAATGTTCTGCACTCCAACATTGGAGAGTGCGCGCGATCAGCGGATGCGCATGTCGTCCAGGCTGGCGGCGGTCAGGATGCGAGCGGACCATTCGCGGAGTTGTTCCTGCTCAGCGCTGTGCACACGGGAGGTGATCTCGGCGGTGAGCGGGCCGAATTTCAAGGTCAGCTGCTCGACGAGGATCTCGCGGAGCATCGCGGAACGTCCGCGGGCCTCGCCACGCGCCTCGCCTTCGGCGCGGAGTTGTTCGGCAGTGGTCACGAAGGCCTCCTTCGCCTCTGGTCCCAGTTGATCGATGAAGGGTTGCAGGTCGGCGGATGGAGTGTCGCCGACACTCACGATGTACGTCAGCACGGCGACCTGCAACCGCGGCAGGTGTGGTCCGAGTGCAGCGCGGGCGGCGGGGTCGATGCCGATCAGGTCGGCCACCTCCACGGGGGCGTCCCAGGCTTCCTGGCGGGTGCTGGCGTGCACCACCAGCGGAACGATCGGCGGCAAGGTGGTGGCTTTGGGGTGGTCGCGCAGGTAGTGGGTCCAGATCGCAACGAGGTAGTCGAGCATGCGCAGCGCCATGAACCGGTCGGTGCGTGACTGGTGCTCCAGTAGGAGGTACAGGTAGGCGTCGCACCCGTCGAGACGGGTACGGAAGAGCAGGTCGCTGTAGGTGGCGCGCAGGTGTTTGGAGACGAAGCTGCCGGACTGCGGTTCCAAGTTGGCCCAGTCGAGGCGGTCGGCGATTTCCGCCGGAAGCATTGGGCGTAGCTGGGAGGCGGCGTCGGCGGGACGGCGGAGCATGTGCCGGAAGAACGCGTCATGGGGCTTGGGCGCCGAATCAGCCATAGCGACAAGCTATCTCGCGACCGGTGGTGGCGCCGAATCGGACGGCGCACTCCCTCGACGGGGACGGATCGGGGAGTGCGCCGCGGGGGTCAGGCGAAGAGGGACTGGACGAAGGGGAGGGAGTCGACCAGGGAGGCGTTGACGGCGGCGTTGTGGTCGGTGGGGTAGGTGCGGACGGTGACCGGCTCACCGTTCGCTACGAGAACAGCGGCGAAGCGGAGGGTTTCGGGGGTGACGACGTCGGTGTCGCGCAGGCCCTGGCCGAGGAAGAGGGGGCGGTCGTAGCCGGATTCGGGGAGACCCATGTAGCTCGAGAGCAGGCCGTGGAGGTTGGGGATCGAGGACAGCGGGCGGGCGAACATGCTGCCGAGGGAGGGCTTGGCGTCGGACAGTTCGTCGCCGAGGGGGCCGATGCAGGTGGTTTGCGCGCGGTCGAGCCAGGTGCGGCCGGAGTCGGTGAGCAGACCCTCGATGTCGAGGTCGGGGAAGGTGGTGCGCAGGCCGTTGAGGATGTAGAGCACGTAGGCGGACAGGTGGGAACTCAGGGCGATGGGGGGCATGCCGGGGCCGAGTAGTTGCAGGACGTCTTCGATGTAGGCGGGGACGCCGGTGCCGACCGCGCCGCGGTAGTCGAGGTCGGGGCCGCCGAACTCGGTGGCGTAGCGGGCGGTGAACACCGCGGCGCCGCCGCCCTGGGACTGGCCGACCACGACCCACTTGGTGGACAGGTCGGTGTAGCGGTCGGTGGCGGCGCGCACGGCGTCGACCACGTTGTGTGCCTCGACGATGCCGTTGAGGTAGGGGTGCTCGCCGGGGCCGCCGAGGCCCGCGTAGTCGGCGGCGACGATCGCGTATCCCTGCCGCAGCCAGGTGCTCAGGTAGGCCCAGTCCCGTTCGACCGCGCCGGGACCGGCCACGCTGTAGGCGCAGTCGTCGCCGAGGCCGACGGTGCCGTGTGCCCACGCGATCACCGGCCAGCCGCCCTCGGGCGCCGCGCCGGGCGGGAAGTACACGGCCGCGCTGGTGGTGGTCGGCTGATCGCCCACGGTCGTCGATCGGTAGAGCAGGCGCTCGGCGCGCGCCGAGCCGGGCAGGGTCGCCGCGGCCGAGAGCGCTTCGACGCCGACGACGCTGCCGGCTTCGGGCTGTGCGGTCGCCACGGTGGCGGGCAGCAGGGTCATCGTGACCGTCGCGGCGACCACGGTCATGGCGAGCTTCGACGCCGCGATCCTCGTAATCCTCATGCGGTCACCTTCTCGTCTGGGCGCACGCCTGTCCAGCACGCGGCGCGCCCGCCCGGCGGTGACGACACGCACACCATTGCTCCCCCGCGTGGTGTGTGAAACGACTCACAGAGTGGAAGGGTTGGCCGGGTCGGTGCCGGTCCGGCCGGTGATCTCTAACAGTACGAGCGTTATGCTGAAACTCCTGGTCAGCACTACCCGTCGGTAGATTCGGTGCTTGCAATTAGCCCGCAAATTTCGCAAAGTTAGCAAACGCGGCGGCAAACCTAGCTGAGATTCACACAAGCAACAGGTAGACGGCTATTTCCTGGTGTGCCATCGTGTGGAAGTACACCCCTTGGGCCCTAGCTAGTCCTAGCAAGCCTGCAAATTGCTCCAGCAGTACGAGCCGTGCAACCGAAGGCGTTCAGACGCCGGATGTTTCACTGGCCGCGCGGCGCGGAGCACCGACCACACCGAGGAAGTGGAGTCAGAGATGTCGATCCCCGGCACCCCGAAGACCGCTGCGGAAATCCAGCAGGATTGGGACACCAACCCGCGTTGGAAGGGTATTACCCGCAACTACACCGCCGAGCAGGTCACCAAGCTGCAGGGCAACGTTGTCGAGGAGCACACCCTCGCGCGCCGTGGTGCCGAGATCCTCTGGGACCTCGTCAACAACGAGGACTACATCAACTCCCTCGGTGCCCTCACCGGCAACCAGGCCGTGCAGCAGGTCCGCGCCGGTCTGAAGGCCATCTACCTGTCGGGCTGGCAGGTCGCCGGTGACGCGAACCTGTCCGGCCACACCTACCCCGACCAGTCGCTGTACCCGGCGAACTCGGTCCCGTCGGTGGTCCGTCGCATCAACAACGCGCTGCTGCGCGCCGACGAGATCTCCAAGGTCGAGGGCGACGACTCCGTCAAGAACTGGCTGGCCCCGATCGTGGCCGACGCCGAGGCCGGCTTCGGTGGCGCGCTGAACGCCTACGAGCTGCAGAAGGCGATGATCGCCGCCGGTGCCGCCGGTGTCCACTGGGAGGACCAGCTGGCCTCGGAGAAGAAGTGCGGCCACCTCGGTGGCAAGGTGCTGATCCCCACCCAGCAGCACATCCGCACCCTGACCTCCGCGCGTCTCGCGGCCGACGTCGCCGACGTGCCGTCGGTGATCATCGCCCGCACCGACGCCGAGGCCGCCACCCTGCTCACCACCGACGTGGACGAGCGTGACCGTGAGTTCCTGGACGGCACCCGTACCGCCGAGGGCTTCTTCGGTGTGAAGAACGGCATCGAGCCCTGCATCGCGCGTGCCAAGGCCTACGCCCCCTACGCCGACCTCATCTGGATGGAGACCGGCGTGCCGGATCTCGAGGTCGCGCGCAAGTTCGCCGAGTCGGTGCGCAGCGAGTTCCCGGACCAGCTGCTGGCCTACAACTGCTCGCCTTCGTTCAACTGGAAGGCGCACCTGGACGACGCGACCATCGCGAAGTTCCAGCGTGAGCTCGGCGCGATGGGCTTCAAGTTCCAGTTCATCACCCTGGCCGGCTTCCACTCGCTCAACTACGGCATGTTCGACCTGGCGCACGGCTACGCTCGCGAGGGCATGACCGCGTTCGTCGACCTGCAGGAGCGCGAGTTCAAGGCTGCCGCCGAGCGTGGCTTCACCGCCATCAAGCACCAGCGTGAGGTCGGTGCCGGCTACTTCGACACCATCGCCACCACCGTGGACCCGAACACCTCGACGGCGGCCCTGAAGGGCTCCACCGAAGAGGGTCAGTTTCACTGAGTTGCTTTGACCAGCAACGGATTTCCTCTACAAAAGTAGGGGTGTACGCCCTCCCCCGTCGATCAGCCCCGACGGGGGAGGGCATCCCTATACTGTGGGCCGAAACCCGCGGGTTACAGGGCCGAAATCCGCGGCGCCAGCCGCTAATAGATACAGGAGCGGGACGTGAGCAGCAGCGAGAAGATCCAGCGCGTCGGAATCATCGGCGCGGGACAGATGGGCGCTGGTATCGCCGAAGTGTGCGCACGCGCGCACGTCGACGTCCTCGTCTACGAGACCACCCGTGAACTCGCCGCTGCGGGCCGCGCGCGCATCCTGCGCTCGCTGGATCGTGGCGTGAGCAGCGGCAAGATCACCGAGCGCGAGCGGGAGCAGGCCGCCTGGCGGCTGCGCTTCACCTCCGATCTCAGCGACTTCGCCGACCGTCAGCTGGTGGTCGAGGCCGTTGTCGAGAACGAAGAGGTCAAGACCGGCATCTTCAGCGAGCTGGACAAGGTCGTCACCGACCCCGACGCTGTGCTCGCCTCCAACACCTCATCCATCCCGATCATGAAGATCGCCGTCGCCACCGCGAACCCCGAGCGCGTGGTGGGCCTGCACTTCTTCAACCCGGTGCCGGTGCTGCCGCTGGTCGAGCTGGTCACCACGCTCAAGACCAGCGAGCCGGTCGCCAAGCGTGCCGAGCAGTTCGCCGCCGACATCCTGGGCAAGCAGGTCGTTCGTTCGGCCGACCGCTCCGGTTTCGTGGTCAACGCGCTGCTGGTGCCGTACCTGCTCTCGGCCATCCGGATGGTCGAGTCGGGCTTCGCCACCAAGGAAGACGTCGACAAGGCCATGGTGCTCGGCTGTGCTCACCCGATGGGCCCGCTGGCGCTGACCGACCTGGTCGGGCTCGATACGGTGAAGTCGATCGCGGACTCGATGTACTCGGAGTTCAAGGAGCCGCTGTACTCGGCGCCGCCGCTGCTGATGCGCATGGTCGAAGCCGGCCTGCTCGGCAAGAAGACGGGCGCTGGTTTCTACCAGTACTAGTTGGAGCGCTGGCGCGCTCGAGTTCGCGCCCCCGGCGGTCCCGCCGATCAGGCACCGTGGCTTGCTCCTTCGTCGCCTACGCCACGGCGCCTGATCGGCGGGACGGGCGCGAACCGCCGACTTCGTCGGCGGACCCTCCTCGAGGTCGGGTCGTGCGGGGCTGGGTTTGTTGCAACGGTGGCGCCCTCGGAGTTCGCGGCCCTGTCTTCTCGAGGTCGGGTCTTCCGGGGTTGGGCTTGATGGAGCGCTGGCGCTCGCGGTTCGCGGCCCTGCCGGTCCCGGTCGTGCGGGGTTGGGTGAGCGTGTCGAGGTCAGCGCCTAAGCTGCATAGTGCCGGTCCGGGGATTCGGGGCGGCTGAATTATCGCGAGCGCAGCGTTGCTCGGTGGACCACTGGCACTGGTTGGTCCCGAGCAGGTGATGGAAGGGATGTCCCGGTCATGGTCAACGTCACCGATGGATTCGGGTCGAGTGTTCTCGGCTATCCGAGAGTCGGTCCGCACCGCGAGCTCAAGCGTGCGCTCGAGGCGTATTGGCGCGGATCGCTCGAGCGCGAGGAGCTGCTCGCGGTCGGCCGCGACATCCAGGAGCGTCAGTTCAACGAGCTGGCCGCGACCGGACTCACCCAGGTTCCCGGCAACACCTTCTCCTTCTACGACCACGTGCTCGACAACGCGCTGCTCTTCGGCGCGGTCCCGTCACGGTTCGCCGAGTACCAGGAGGGTCTGGACCCGCTGGACTTCTACTTCCTGATGGCGCGCGGCAACCCGGATCTGCCGCCGCTGGAGCTGGTGCGCTTCTTCGGCACCAACTACCACTACCGCCAGCCCGAACTCGACGCCGACACCACGTTCTCGCTGCATCCCGAGGCCCTGCTCGACGAGTGGGACCGGGCGATGGAGCGCGGGATCGAACTGCGTCCGGTGGTGCTGGGTCCGGTGTCGCTGCTGCTGCTGTCGAAGGCGGGGCACGTGCCCGGCGAGGCCGAGTTCGACACGCTGAGCCTGCTCGACCAGCTGCTGCCGTTCTACGAGGAGCTGTTCGAGCTGCTGGCCAAGCGCGGCTCGACCTGTGTCCAGCTCGACGAGCCCTGCTTCACCGGTGAGCGCTCGCCCGCCGAACTGGCCGCGTTCGAGAAGGCCTACCAGACGCTGTCGAAGGCGCCGCTGCGTCCGCGCATCCTGGTCACCGGGCAGTACGGCGATTTCGGTGAGGCGCTGCGGATCCTGGCCGCGAGCAATGTCGAGGCGATCGGGCTGGATCTGTCCGCCTACCGGATGACGCCGGAGGAGCTGGCCGCGATCCCGGGGATCAAGCGCAAGCGGATCTACGCCGGTGTCATCAGCGGCACCAATGTCTGGCGCGCCGACCGCTACGTGACGTTGAACTACCTCAACTCGATCGCCGAGGTCTGCCCCGACCTGGTCGTGTCCACCGGCACCACGCTGTTGCACGTGCCCTATGACGTGCTCGCCGAGTACGACATCGAGGGCAATGTCGCCGACCGGCTCGCCTTCGCCAAGCAGAAGGTGGGCGAGGTGGTCTCGCTGGCCAAGGCGCTCACCGAGGGCCCGTCGGAGAACTGGCGCAAGCGGCCCACCGAGGTGCACTTCAAGCAGAAGCACGCGGTGCGGCAGCGGGTGTACGCGGTGACCCCGGACATGCGTGAACGCGAACCGTACGTGGTGCGCCGTGCCGCGCAGCAGGAACGGCTGAACCTGCCGGTGGTGCCCGCCACCACGCTGGGTTCGTTCCCGCAGAGCGGCAAGCTGCGGCAGGCCCGTCACGAGGTGGCCTCGGGGCGGCTGTCCGAGCAGGACTACCGCAAACTGGTCGAGGCCGAGATCGAGGCGACGATCCGGCTGCAGGAGGACATCGGCCTCGATGTGTTCGTGCACGGTGAGCACGAGCGCAACGACATGATCCAGTACTTCGCCGAGCAGCTCGACGGCTTCGCCACCACCCGCTTCGGCTGGGTGCAGGTGTACGGATCACGCTGTGTGCGACCGCCGGTCGTCTACGGCGATGTCTCGCGTCCGGCGCCGATGTCGGTCGAGTGGACCAGCTACGCGCAGTCGCTGACCGACCGGCCGGTGAAGGGCATGGTCACCGGACCGGTCACCATGCTGGCCCGCTCCTTCGTGCGCCAGGACCAGCCGCTCTACGAGACCGCCGACCAGGTGGCGCTGGCCATCCGCGACGAGGTGGTCGACCTGGAGAAGGCCGGTATCGCGATCATCCAGGTCGACGAACCCGCCATCCGCGAGCTGCTGCCCTCGCGTCCGCACGGACGCGAGGAGTACCTGCGCTGGGCGGTCGCCGCGTTCAAGCTGGCCACCTCCGGTGTGCGCGCCGACACCCAGATCCACACCCACATCGGCTACTCCGGTCGCACCGAGGTGGTCGACGCGATCGATCAGCTCGATGCCGATGTCACCGCGATCGTGGCGACCCGCTCGATCGAGTGGGTCATCGAGGCGCTCACCGAGGACGTCGCGAGCGGCCACGGTCTCAGCCACGGCGTCGGCCCCGGTGTCTACGAGAGCCGCTCGGCCCGCATCCCCGACATCGACGAGTTCGACGAGCTCCTCACCCAGGCCGCCAACGCCGTGACCCCGCAACGTCTGTGGGCCAACCCGGATGGCGGCCTCAAGACCCGCCACTACTGGCAGCTCGAGCCGTCACTGCGCAACATGGTCGCCGCCGCGCGCCGAGTGCGTCGGCGGGCACTGGCTGCCGAAGCCGAAGCGGCCTCGGCGGAGTAGACGCGAAACCGGCGCGCCCGGTTCTGCCGGCTCAGGTTCTGTTGATCTGGGGCAGGACGTAGGTCTGGTCGATGACCGGGGGCTGGGGCGCGTACATGCGCATGCAGGGGCGGAAGTCTCCGTCCGGGGCCGGAAGCCAGTTCGCGCGGGCTTTGGGGTCGCTGGGTTCGACGTGGCTGATGGTGATGGTGAGCGCGCCGTTCTCGTCGTAGACGAGGCCGGGCGTGCGGTCACCGATCGAGTAGCGGTCGATCGGGTTGGCGCACAGATAGAAGTCCGGCATCGAATACATGGTGACCGACCAGAACGCGTCGACCGGCGGGGTGGGGTCCAGGCGCAAGGTGTAGGTGTTCGCGCCGTTCAACTGCGCACCGGTGCTGTCGACGTAGATCATCGCGTAGGCGGCCTCGTAGGCGTGGTTGCCCCAGAGCCCGGCTTTCGCCGCGACGGCGCGCGCCACGATTCGCTGCGTGGGGTCGGCGATCTTGAACTTCTCGTCGTCGAGCGCGCCGACCTCGAAGTAGTCGAGGTTGTAGTCGAAGGTGTGCAGCATCAACTGCCAGACCTCGCCCACGACGCCCGCCCCGCCCCGCATCGCCGTCGTCAGTTCTTCCTGGCCCTCACCGAGCCCGGACCGCAGGGCGGAGGCTCGATCCGGGTCGAGATCGAGGTACGGGGAGTTACCCGCGGTCGTGACGCCGATCGGGGCGAACGATTCCTCGAGTGCGCGATCACGCGGCGCCGGCGGAAACGCCTGCGACCAGACCCGCAGCTTCTCGAGGAACATCAGGTCCGCGGCGACGGCCGGGTCCGGCGACGGAAGGCCGACGGGCTGCGCCGCTCGGTCGAGAGCGGTCAAGGTCGTCGCGTCCTGCAACGCGTGCACGGCGGCGAGATCGGCCTCGTCGGCACAGGCCCACCGGCCGACGATCACCCCGACGGTGGTCGGGAATCGGATGAGCGTCGTGGCGTCCGGGGTCGTGCCTTGCCAGCCCGGCGGTACCAGCAGATAGTCGCCCTCGCGGTTGCCGGTGGCCCGGGTGCCGACGTAGGCGAAGTTGTCGGTCCAGGCGTCGATGAACTGCATGACGTAGTACCGGTCCTCGGTGGGCGGCACATGGAGGGTGACCGGACCGACCGAGAGGTCGACCGGCGCGATCGAGTACACGGTGTCGTTGTTGACCGAGACGAACGTCGCGCTCGCGTCGGCGAGGACGCGAGCGTGGGAGAAGCTGTTGTACGGCGTCGCCGGGCTCGAACCGACACCTTCGCGGACGAATCGATCGATGGAATCGAGGTTGAACACGAGCGGGAACCCGTACAGGTAGGACTGCGCGGCGAGTTCGGATACGGGCGGGTTCGTCATGGGGACCAGCCTCGGCGGGAGCGCCGGGGTGCGCATCATCCGTCGAGGGTGAAATGAGGTACGGGTCGACCGGCCATGGACGGTCGACGGCGGCGATGCCGGTACTGCGAGCAGGACGGTCAGGCGGTCGGCACGCCGATGCTCACTCTTCGTCCGATTCGGCGGGTTCGGGCTTGGATTGCCCGCGCTTCTTCCTCGGCCGGACCGGTGTGTCCTCGGTGACCTCGTAGCGGCGAACGTAGGCGGCGGCGAAACCCTGCAGGGTGGCGGTGACGGGAATGGCCAGCAGGGCGCCCGTGGGTCCGAGTAGCGCGGCACCGGCGATCACCGCCCCGAAGGCCACCGCCGGGTGCATGTCGAGGGTGGTCGCGGTGATTCGTGGTTGCAGGACGTAGTTCTCGAACTGCTGGTAGGCCACGATGAACAGCAGAATCCACAGCGCGGTGATCGGGTCGTTGACCAGGGCGACCAGGACCGGGAGCGCCCCGGCCAGGTAGGTGCCGACGGTGGGGATGAACTGGGAGACGACGCCGACCCACAGGGCCAGCGCGAACGCCGATGGCACGTCGAGCACCCGCAGCGCCACGTAGTGGGCGATCGTCGAGCACAGGGCCAGCAGGGCGCGTGAGTAGATGTAGCCGCCGGTCTTCTCCACCGCGATGTCCCAGGCCCGCAGCACGTGCTTCTGCTGCTTCGGCGGTAGCAGCGAGCACACCCAGGTACGGAATCGTGGCCCGTCGGCGGCGAAATAGAAGGTGAACAGCAGCACTCCGAGCATCTGGAATATCGCGCCGATCGCGACAGTGCCGATGCCCCAGACATTTCCGGCCAGCCCGACCAGATACCCCTCGATCGTGGAACTCCACTCGGTGGCGTAGTGAGTCAGGTCGTCACCGGACAGATCCTGGTTGAAGGTGGCGTTGATCCAGTCGACCAGGTCCTGGACATAGTCCGGCGCGTTCGTCACCAGCATGGTCACCTGATTGACCAGCAGCGCGCCCAGCGTCCAGACGAACGCCACGATCACCACCAGCACCAGCAGGAACACCGCGCCGGTGCCCGCACCGCGCCGAACCCCGCGCGCGGCAAGCCAGTTCACCGCAGGTTCGATCGCGAACGCCAGGAACAGCGAAACCATCAGCACGGTCAGCAGACCCTGCATCTTGCCCAGCACCCAGAAGGCGGCGATCAGCCCGGCGATGGTCAGCGCGGCGTACAGCAGTGCCCTCGGCAACCACCGCGGCGGTTGCCGCACCGACCAACTCGGCGGCAGCAGCCCCGCCGCGCCGACCGGCGCCGGTGTGGCGGGGCTGGAGGGTTTTTCGTCGTCGTCGGCCACGTCGTCACGGTACCGATCCGGCGGCGACCCGGCCGTGCGGCACGCACGGCCCGAACACATCTGGAGCACAGGCAAACCCCGCAGGGTCACCAACCGGTGACTACTCCCCGAATCCGCACGGCCCCTTCCGGTCCCCGTACGACGGGACCGACAGTGCCACAAACCCCGAGCCCGTCAGCGCTCCAACAAACCGGCCCCGCACATCCCGACCCCGAGGAGGGATCGCCGACGCAGTCGGCGGTTCGCGCCCGTCCCGCCGATCAGGCGCCGGTGCGTACGCGACGAAGGAGCAAGCAACGGTGCCCGATCGACAGGACCGCTCAGGAACGCGAACCCCGAACCCGCCACCGCTCCAACAAACCGGCCCCGCACATCCCGACCCCGAGGAGGGATCGCCGACGCAGTCGGCGGTTCGCGCCCGTCCCGCCGATCAGGTGCCGTGGCGTAGGCGACGAAGGAGCAAGCCACGGCACCTGATCGGCGGGACCGCCGGGGGCGCGAACTCGAGCGCGCCAGCGCTCAAATAGACACAGTATCGATCACGAAGCGGTACTGGACGTCGCTGGCCACGACGCGTTCGTAGGCGGAATCGATCTCGTCGGCGGAGATGAGTTCGATCTCGGCGCCGATGCCGTGGGAGGCGCAGAAGTTCAGCATCTCTTGGGTCTGGGCGATGCCGCCGATCATCGAACCGGCCAGTGAGCGGCGGTAGGCGGCGAGGTGGCGGCCGGTGACGCGCATCGGGTTCTCGGGCAGGCCGAGGATGACCAGGGTGCCGTCGAGGGCGAGCAGGCGCAGGTAGTGGTCGATCGGGAGGTCGGCGGAGACGGTGTTGATGATCAGGTCGAACCGGCCGCGCAGCTGACGGAAGGTCTCCCGGTCGCTGGTGGCGTAGTAGTGGGAGGCGCCCATCCGCAGGCCGTCGTCGCGCTTGCGTAGCGATTGGCTGAGCACGGTGACCTCGGCACCCAGCGCCGCGGCGATCTTCACCCCGACGTGGCCCAGCCCGCCCATGCCGATGATCGCGACCTTCTTGCCCGGCCCGGCGTTCCAGTGCCGCAGCGGCGAATACAGCGTGATCCCCGCGCACAGCAGCGGCGCGGCGACATCGAGGCCGATCCCCTCGGGAATGGCGACGACGAAGCTCTCACCCACCACGATCTGGGTGGAGTAGCCGCCGATGGTGTACCCGCCGGGCTGCACCGACTCCGCGACGGGGGAGTTGTAGGTCCAGGTCGCGCCGGTGGCGCAGTACTGCTCCTCGCCGGCCAGACACGGTTCACACTTGCCACAGGAGTTCACCAGGCAGCCGACGCCGACCCGGTCACCGACCTGATATTTGCGCACCTCCGGACCGACGGCCGCGACGATGCCCGCGATCTCGTGACCGGGCACGCACGGGTACTGCGCACCACCCCATTCGTCGCGGGCGGTGTGGATGTCGGAGTGGCAGATGCCGGTGTACTTGATGTCGATCAGGACATCGTCGGGCCCGAGTGCGCGGCGTTCGACCGTGACCTTCTCGAAGGATCCGTCCGGGGCGGACATGGCGTAGGCGGCTGCGGTGCTCATGGATACATGCCTACAGCCGCATGCGAGGTTTGCCAACCCACCGGTTCCGGATCGAGACCGGCGGACCGGGAAATCGGGTGACAATGGAACCGTCGGCTCGGGAGAGAGGACGTGCGCGTGCATCGTGTGGGTCGGGTGCTGGTGACGCTGCTCGTCGCGGGGCTCGGCGTGTGCGCGTTCCTCGGTTACCGCGGTGAGGTGGGGTTTTTCGGCTCGGGCCCGGCGGCGGAGTTCGTCGCGACCGCGGAGCAACCGGCGCCGGTGCCGTTGGATCCGGTGCTGGTCGCCGATCAGGTGCGGCCCGCGCTGGTCAACATCTCGGTCGAGTCCTCGCCGTTGGGCATCGGCGCGGCCGGATCGGGGATCGTGCTCACCGCGGACGGGCAGGTCCTGACCAGCCATCACGTGATCAAGGGCGCCGAGGTGCTGACAGTGACCGGCATCGGCAACGGACTGGCCTACAACGCGACGGTCCTCGGGTACGACTCGGCCGCTGACATCGCGCTGCTGTCGTTGACCGGCGCCTCGGGCCTGGCGACCGCCCGGCTCGGCACCTCCGCCGACCTGCGGATCCGGCAGGAGGTGCTGGCCATCGGCGACGCGGGCGGTGACGGTGGCGCGCCCGACTCGGTCGCCGGACCGATCACCGGCCTGAACGCGACCATCATCGCGATGAATTCCGCCGACCTGACCCGCAAGGCGCTGCACGGCATGGTGGAGATCGCCGCGCCGGTGGTCGGCGGGCAGTCCGGTGGCGCGCTGGTCGACGCCACCGGCGCGGTCGTCGGGGTGATCACGGCCGCGTCGGGGGAGCGCGGCCGGACCGAGCACCAGACGAAACCGGCCAATGGCTACGCGGTGCCGATCGACACCGCTGTGCGGATCGTCGAGCAGATCCGGTCGGGCACACCGACCGAGAGCGTGCACATCGGCCCGACCGCCACCCTCGGTGTGCAGATCGTCGACGCCGAGCCGGCGGGCGCCCAGGTGAACTGGGCCTTCTACGGACAACCCGCGCGGGCCGCCGGGATCGGTACCGGTGACATCATCACCGCCGTCGACGGGCGGGCGATCACCACCGCCAAGGCGTTGAGGTCGGCGATCAATGTCCGCAAACCCGCCGATGTCGTCCTGCTCGACGTCATCGCGCCCGACGGCACCACCCGCACGGTCGAGGTGGTGCTCGGCTGGGGAACGCCCAGTTAGACCAGGCTCAGCCAGTAGTCCTGGAACTTCAGGAACACCAGCAGCAGCACCACCGCGTAGAACACCACGACCAGGGTCCAGCGCCATTCGGCCAGGATGCCCATCACCCCGCGCGCGCGACCCCAGGTCTCCTGGGTGGTCACCGCGAACAGCACCGGCACCGCCGCCCACACCACCATGCAGTACGGGCACAGCGCGTTGATCCGGTACAGGCTCTGGAAGATCAGCCAGCACAGCCCGGCCATCCCGAGCACCGTGCCCAGCCACAACCCGCCCCAGACCCAGCGCGGGAAACCGACCGCGACCACGGCGAGTACTGCCAGCGTCACGACGACCGAGAAGCCGACGACACCGATCAGCGGATTGGGGAACCCGAATACCGCGGCCTGGTCGGTCGTCATGATCGAGCCACACGAGAGCACCGAGTTGATGCTGCACGAGGTCACGTAGTCGGGGTCGACGAACAGCTTGAACCGTTCGACGGTGAGGGTGAACGACGCCAACCAACCCGCCAGCCCGGCGATCAACAGCAGCCAGGCCGAGCGGGCGGAGGCGGTGATCACTTGGCCGCGTCAGCGATCACGGACGCCAGGCCGTTCGGAGTGAAGAGCGCGTCGGTCTGGTTCAGCTCGCCGTTGACGAACACCGACGGGGTCGACTCGACGCCACCGGCCATGGTCTCCTGGGTGACCGCCATGACGTAGTCGTGGTAGGGCCGGTCGACGATGCAGGTGGTGACGGCCGGATCGGTGTACCCGGCGTCGTTCGCGATCTGGACCAGCTCCTCGTTGGACAGCCCCGCACCGCCCTCGCCCGACTGGCGCTCGAACATCGACTGCAGCCAGTCCTGGTAGTTGTCCGTACCGGACTGCGCCACGCAGAAGGAGGCGTTCGCGGCCCGCGAGGAGTACTGGTTGCTCGAGGCCCGGTCGAGGAACGAGATGACCTGGTACTCGACCACCGCGGTCCCGTTGGCGGTCGCCTCGGCGAGCGCGGCGCCATTGGCGGTCTCGAACTGCTGGCAGGCCGGGCACTGCATATCGGCGACGACGCGGACCTGCACCGGCGCGTCCGGGTTGCCGACCCGCACGGTGCCGGTCTCGGTGACCGCGCCGCCGACCGGCGACAACTGTGTCTCGACGGGAGGCGTGATCTCCGCGCTGACCTCGGGCTCGGACGACCTGTTCATCGCGATGCCGATGCCGATCGCGGCGACCAGCGCCACCAGTACCGCGGTGACACCGACCTGGATCGCGATCTTGCGCTTCTTGTCGGCCGCCTCGGCTTTGGCCAGCGGGTTCTTCCCGGTGCTCACCGTCGTCTCACGCCTTTCGTTCGTCGTCTCCCCACCGGAGACATCATGCGGGCCGAACCTGAGAGTTTCCGAAAAAGATCGCCGTCAGGACTCGTCGAGCCTGCGCAACTGCTCGGCGACGTCGAAATCGGCGGGCGGCCAGTCCAGATTCAGACCTGTCAGCGCGTCGATCAACAGCTCGGTGACCGCGAGGCGCGAGTACCACTTGTTGTCGGCGGGCAGCACGTACCAGGGCGCGTAATCGGTGTTCGTGCGGTCAAGGAGCGTCTCGTAGGCTTTCTGGTACTCGGGCCAGTAGGCGCGTTCGGAGATGTCGGAGGGGTTGAACTTCCAGTACTTGTCGGGGCGCTCGAGGCGCTCGCGCAGCCTGCGCTTCTGTTCCTCGAGCGAGACGAACATGGCGACCTTGATGATCATCGTCCCGTTCTCGCTGACCTCGCGTTCGAACTCGTTGATCAGGTCGTAGCGGGGTTCCCACTCCCGCTGGGGCACCAGTTCGTGCACCCGCACCACCAGCACGTCCTCGTAATGCGACCGGTCGAACACGCCGATCTGGCCGTGCGCGGGCAGCCGCTTGCGGATGCGCCACAGGAAGTCGTGTTGCAGTTCCTCCGGGGTCGGCACGCCGAAGGACGCGTGATCGACACCCTGCGGGTCGACCGAACCGATGACGTGGCGCACGATGCCGCCCTTGCCCGCGGTGTCCATGCCCTGCAACACCAACAGCACACTGCGGGTGCCTCCGGTGCGCCCGTGGGCGAACAGCTTCTCCTGCAGGTCCGAGAGCACCGTGGCGCGTTCGGCGAGCAGTTCCTTGCCCTCCCGCTTGCCGCCGGTGAAGCCGGGAGTGCTGGAGGTGTCGAGATCGGCCACCCGCTGACCGTTCGCGCGCAGCGCGGTGACAGCGGGCTCGGCCCAGTGTTTCGCCATTTCCCATGCCTACCACTACTGCGGGCGGTCGGTCGGCAAGCTCGACGCAATCGTTGTCTGCCAGCAGGCTACCCCGGCGGGGTCGGCGATCTCGGGGCGGTGCACGTACACCGGATCGACGCCGGCCTTGCGCTGCGCGCGATAGTCGGCGAGCAGCCGGAACGCGATGACGCCGAGCGGGATGATCGCGGTCAGGTTGACCAGCGCCATCACACCCATGAACACGTCGGCCAGGTTCCAGACCAGGCTCACCGAACCGAGCGCGCCGCCGAAGACGGCCAGCAGCACCAGAACCCGGAACGCGGTGAGCACCTGCGGCTTGTCGGTGATGAACTCGATATTGGTTCGGCCGTAGTAGAAGTTTCCGATCATCGAGCTGAAGGCGAGCATGAACACGACCGCGGTGAGGACGTGGCCGGCCCACGTGCCCAGCGTGGCCTGGAGCGCGCTCTGGGTGAGGTCGGCGCCGCGCCGCTCGGACAGATCGGGGTGGCTGGTCAAGATGATGAACGCGGTGATCGAGCAGATGAGCAGGGTGTCGAAGTAGACGCCGAGCGACTGCACCAGCCCCTGCTTGACCGGATGGGAGACATCGGCGGCCGCGGCGGCGTTCGGTGAGGAGCCGAGACCGGCCTCGTTGGAGAACATGCCGCGACGGATGCCCTGCGCGATGGCGACGCCGATCCCGCCGCCGACCACCTCGCGCAGCCCGAACGCCCCGCCCACGATATCGGCCACCACCCGGGGCAGGTCGCCGATGTTGAGCGCTACCACCGCGATACCGAGCAGCAGATACACCATCGCCATCACCGGGACGAGTACCTCGGTGATGTGGCTGATCCGGCGGACCCCACCGAAGATCACCAGGCCGAGCAGGGTACTCAGGCACAGCCCGATCAGCGGGGCGAACCAGTCGCCGTCCAGCGCCGACAGGGTGGCTCGGCCGGTGGCCACGATGGTGTTCGACTGCACCGCGTTGAACACGAAACCGAAGGTCACCGTGATGATGACCGCGAAGATCATGCCCTGCCAGCGTCGCCGCAGGCCGTGTTCCATGTAGTAGGCGGGTCCGCCGCGGAAGGTGCCCGGCTCGTGCTCGGGCCGCTTGTACAGCTGGGCGAGCGTCGATTCCACGAATGCCGAGGCCGCGCCGAGGGTGGCCATCGCCCACATCCAGAACACCGCGCCCGGTCCGCCCACACTGATCGCGGTGGCGACGCCGGCGATGTTGCCGGTGCCGACCCGCGCCGCCGCCGAGATGCTGAACGCACCGAACGCCGAGACCGAGCGCTTCCCGTCAGCGGCGACCGGGCCCTTCTCGGCGACCGCCCGGAACATCTCCGGGATCATCCGCAACTGCACGACCCCACTGCGCACCGTGAAGTACAGTCCGGCGCCGATCACCAGCGGAATCAGCAACCAGCTCCACAACACGTCGTTGATATCGACGACCACCGAGTTCACCGCGTCCATGCCGCGAAACGCTACCGCCCGGCTATCGCCGCACCCGCCAGGCCGCGCCCGACAGCAGCGTGATCACGCTTTCGTGGCGTCGACGTACTGCATGAATCGGTGCACGCGCTGGTGAATCTCGGTGAGCCCGGACTCGGCGAACAACCGCGGGAAGGTGTCGCGGTCGAACAGGCGCAGGCCACTGATGCTCGCGGCGAGGGTGGTGGCCCGACCGAAGAGGTTGTCGTCGCGGTAGCTGGTGGTGATGGCGATGCGGCCGCCGGGGGCGAGGACGCGGATCATCTCCCGGGTGGCGGTGATCGGGTCGGGGATCAGGTAGAGGGCGCCGAAACAGCAGACGGCGTCGAAGGTTCCGTCGGCGAAGGGCAGGGTGCGAGCGTCGCCGCGGACGTAGCCGACGCGGGGGCCGGAGTTGTCGGCGGCGGCCTTGGCCAGCATGGGTTCGGAGTAGTCCAGACCAGTGACGTAGCCGTCGCCGGTGAGGTGGTCGCTGAGGTGGCGGGTGAAATTGCCGGGGCCGCAAGCGAGGTCGAGCACCTTCTGTTCGCCGTCGAGGCGCAGGGTGTCGACCGCGTCGCGGCGGTCGTCACCGGTGGTGCGTCCGCTGGCCAGGTAGAACAGCGTCGGCCGCCAGGCGTGTTCGTACACGGCGGCCAACGCGGGGGCGTTCATGGTCTTGCGGGCGAGATTCACTGCCGGGTGACCTCGATGGTCATGCCCGCGCCGCGCAGCCGCTCGGTGAGCGCCTCGCCCATCGCGGTGGCGGGGGTGAGAATGCCCGCGCGCTGGGGGAGTTCGTCGAAAGCCAGTGACAGCCCGCTCTGGCCGAGCAGCACCGCGGTGGCCTGGTAGCCGGGGTCACCGGTGCCCGAGAACGTGGCCTGATACTTGGCGCCGGAGCTGGTGCGGGCGAAGGTCCTCATGGTGAACCAGCCACTGCGACGGGCCTTTTCGCTGGGGCCGGTGCCGGGCTTGGGCAGGATCCGGTCGAGCAGCTTGCGACCGAGCGACACCCGCGACAGCACCGCACCCGAGGCCATGCCGGCCACGATGCCGCCCGCGATCCCCGCGGCGACCAGCGGTGCGGCGGTCGAGCGGCCCGCGTTCATCACCTCGCGGTAGCGGAACTGCTTGCCGTAGGCCCAGCCGAGCAGGCCGTTGGAGCGGCGCACGACCTTGGTGTTGTGCGAGGCCATGATGAAGGTGGTGACCCAGCCGTCGAGGCTGGGATCGATGTTCTCGGCGCGTGAGAGCGCCTGATCGGACTGGCGGCCCACCTCGGGCTCCATCGAGCGGTCCGGGCTCAGCGAGTACGGGTGGGCCAGGATCTTGCCGCGCGTGGAATCGCTGGCGACGTCCTCCATCATGGCCCGACCGGAATCGATGGTGCCGCCGCTCATGCCGCCCTTGAGGTAGGCGACGAGGGTGGTGTCCTCGAGCTCGCCGGTGTCGTCGGCGACGGTCGCGCGATAGATCTCGTAGACGCTCAGATCCGACGGAATCGAGTCGTAGCCACAGGAATTCACGATCTTGGCGCCGGAGTCGATCGCGGACTGCTCGAACTGCTCGATGGCGTCGTGGATGAACAGCGGCTCACCGGTGAGATCGGCGTAGTGGGTGCCCGCGGCGGCGCACGCGCCCAGCAGCGGCAGGCCGTAGCGCAGGTACGGGCCGACCGTGGTGACCACGACCTTCGTCCGCTCGGCCAGCGCGACCAGGGAGGGCTGGTCGGTCGAATCGGCCACGACCAGTTCCCAGTTCGCCGCGGCCGGGCCCAGCTCGGCGCGCACGGCGGCGAGCTTGTCGGCCGAGCGACCGGCCAGCGCGATCCGCGCGCCCGCCGGCGCGGCGGTGAGCAGGTACTCGGCGGTGAGTTTGCCGACGAAGCCCGTGGCGCCGAACAGGGTCAGGTCGAACTCGCGGTGCTCAGGACTCACGGGCATGGCGTGCCTTTCATCGGGTGCTCGTCTTGCGGGAACGGGTCTTCTTCGCCGGTTTCGGCGGGTGGGTGCTCAGCCATTCGCGGTGGGCGAGGCCGAGTTCGGTGACCGGCGGCTCGTCGTAGAGCCATTCCCGGGCGATCAGATGCCAGTTGGCAGTGCACTCGAGCTGGCCGAGCATACCGAAGGTGAGGAAGTCGGCGCGACGGGAGAACAGATGCTCGGGCGGCAGGTTCTGCTGCTTCATGCCGGTGAACTCGCTGGCACGCGGGTCGACCGCGAGCAGGAACGCGCCGCTGGCCAGTTCCGGGGTGATGGTGAGTTCCTCGTCGACCAGACACCACTCCGAGGCCGCGAGCACGTACTCGAGACATTCCTCGGCGCCGATCTCCTCCGGCGAATCGATCACGCCGCGTTCGATCATCAGCTGGCGCAGGTCTTCCGCGCGATCCTCGGCGGCCGCTCGCAGGCACAGCGTCTCGAAATGCACCAGCTTCGGGTCCATCCGGTTGAACAGGCCGAAGTCGAGGAAGGCCACTCGGCCGTCGCGGGCCAGCAGCACATTGCCCGGATGCGGGTCGCCGCAGAACTCGTTGAAGGTGAACAGCGAGCCGACGTAGAAGCGGTAGATGATCTCGCCGACCCGGTCGCGCTCGGCAGCTGGCATATGCCGGATCTCGTCGAAGCCGGTGCCCTCGACGAACTCGCTGACCAGCACCCGGGTGGTCGACAGCTCCGGCACCGCGTTCGGCACCACGATGAACGGGTGGTCGCGGTACAGGTGCGCGATCTCGGTCTGGGTCGCGGCCTCGGCCTGGTAGTCGAGTTCGCTCTCCATGTTCAGCTTCAGCTCGTCGAGCACCGCGGGGGTGATCCACGGCATCGCCGAGGCCAGCACCCGGCGGAACATGGTGAGATTCTTCAGATCCGCGCGCACGGCGGCGTCGACACCGGGGTACTGCACCTTCACCGCGACGGCGCGACCGTCGGGCAGGGTGGCCCGGTACACCTGGCCGATCGAGGCCGCGGCGATGGGTTCGGGATCGAACTCGGCGAACACCTCGGCCAGCGGAGCGCCGAAATCCTGCTCGATCACCGCGCGCATGGATTCGAACGACACCGTGGGTGCCGCGTTGCGCAGCACGGCGAGGCGCTGCTGGAACCGCTCGCGATGGTCCTCGGGCACCAGGTCCAGGTCGAGGACCGACATCATCTGGCCCAGCTTCATCGCGACGCCCTTCATGGTGCCCAGCACCATGACCACCTGTTCGGTGGTGCGGATCATCGACTCCTCGGCCATCCGCGCGCGCACGGCCTCGGACCGTCCGCGCATCGAGAGTCTGGTCTTCTTCGAGCGGATGACCGAACTGGCCGCCACCGCTCCCAGCTTCGTCCCACGGGCAAGCCGGGATGTCGGCACGTTCTTCGCCATCGAGGTACCTCCGTTGGTGCCGACGCGCACGGCGGCACACGGCCGCCCCTGCGGTGACGCAAGCCACAGCGTCCCGCCCGGTTCAGCGTAGCCAACCGCGCCACGATGTCGAGCCCGGCTCCCGCCGAACGCCGAAAAACGCAGTTCAGGAGGGCTGTACGGGGATTTCCGGAAGCGGGTGGCTCTCGGCGTTGAACAGTTCGGGCGAGCCGCCCGCCCTGGCGACGCCCTCGATCGCGCTCCACGCCATCATCGTCAGGTAGTCGATGACGTCCTGGCGCGGCATGGCCTTGTCGGTGGTGGTCCACCAGTGGGTGGCCAGCTGGATGCCCCCGACCAGCACGTACGACCACAGCATCGCGCCATCGGTGCGCACGCCCTTGCCGCCGGCGCGGTCGATCAGCACCGTGGTGACCACTTCGGCGAACAGCCGCTCGAACTCCGCCAGCGAGGACTTGTCGCCCGCACTGTTGCTCATGATGAACCGGTAGACCTCGGGGTCGTCGTCGACGGTGCCCACGTATTCGGTCATCGCCGCGCGCACCAGCTGGTACTCGTCGGCGTCGAGGCTGATCGCGCCGTACACGCGCGGCAGCAGCGTGGTCTCGATGAATCGCTGCATGGTGGCGTGCACCAGGTCGTTCTTGTCCGCGAAGTAGCGGTACAGGACGGTCTTGGACACGCCGATCTCGGTGGCGATCTCGTCCATGCCCGCCTGACTGCCACGGGCGCGGATGGCGTTGAGGGTGCCGTCGACGAGCTCCTCGCGCCGGTCGATCTTGTGCTGGCGCCACCGCCGTTTGCGGCCGTCGACAGGGCCGCCGCCGCGGACGGCGGGACCTCGGCCGGTCTTCTCGCCGATCTCGACAAGGTCTTCGGTGGACAGAACAGCCCCCTTGTGATCGATGTTGGCGTTTGCTCTTGACACAGCTTAGGCCCGCTGCTGTGGGGCGTCGCTCGTTTGGGCGACGTTGGGGCATTTACCACACTCGGATGCTTACGCGCGCGTATGCCAAACCACCCGGTTTGCGTGTTTGCCGCGTGCGGTGGCGGCGTTGTCGCGGCGCGCACAGCAGAATGGTGGCTATGGAGAAAGCTCCCGGCACCACGGCGGTTCTCGCACCGCGCTCCGCGCCCGCGGCGCAACCCGCGGGATTCGCGGATCTGACCGACGAGGCGGGCAAGAAGCGCGACCTGTTCAAGATGAAAGCTCTGGCCACCAGCTTCCTGCTGGTCGCCTCCCTGGTGTATCTGTTCTGCCGCTGGCTGGAATCACGTGGTGGCGGTGGCGAGTGGGTCGGTTATGTGCGCGCGGCCTCGGAAGCCGGCATGGTCGGCGCGCTGGCCGACTGGTTCGCGGTGACCGCGCTGTTCAAGCACCCGCTCGGGCTGCCGATTCCGCACACCGCGATCATCCGGAAGAAGAAGGACCAGCTCGGCGAGAGTCTCGGCGCCTTCGTCGGGACCAACTTCCTCGCGCCCGACGTGGTCTCGGCTCGACTCGAGTCCGCGCAGATCTCGCTGCGGGTGGGTCGGTGGATGGCCGAGCCCGGGCACGCGGCGCGGGTGGCGCAGGAGAGTTCGACGATCCTGACCGCGGTGGTCGGCGTGCTGCGCGACGAGGATGTCGAGCAGATCATCGACAACACCATCGTCAAGCGGATCGCCGAACCGCTGTGGGGCCCGCCGCTGGGCCGGGTGCTCTCGGAACTGATCGCCGACAACCGGCAGTTGCCGCTGATCGATCTGCTGGCCGAGCGCGCCCATCAGTGGGCGCTGGGTTCGCAGGAGACGATCGACAAGATCGTGCTGCGCGACGCGCCGCAGTGGGCGCCGAAATTCGTCAACACCTTGCTCTCGGAGCGGATCTACCGGGAGCTGGTCGAGTTCACCTGGAAGGTGCGCTCCAATCCCGATCACGAACTGCGCAAGGCCGCCGATCGCTTCCTGCAGGACTTCGCCGACGACCTGCAGCACGACGAGGCGATGATCGCCAAGGCCGAGAAGGTCAAGGCCGAGATCATGGGCCGAGAGCAGATCACCGGCATGGCCGAGGCGACGTGGCGCGCGGCCAAGCGGCTGATTCTGGAGTCCGCCGAGGACCCCGATTCCACGTTGCGCCGCAAGGTGGCCGAGAATGTGCAGCAGCTGGGTGAACGACTGCGCGACGACCCGGCGATGCGCGGCAAGGTGGACGGCTGGATCGACCGCGGCGCTCGCTATCTGGTCGGGAACTACTCGGCCGAGATCTCGACCCTGGTGACCGATACGGTCGCGCGCTGGGACGCCGACGAGGCGAGCCGCAAGATCGAACTGCAGGTCGGCCGGGATCTGCAGTTCATCAGGATCAACGGCACGGTGGTCGGCTCGCTCGCCGGACTCACCATCTACACCCTCTCGGACCTGCTGTTCCACTGAGCTCGGTCCGTCGTCGAGCCCGTGCTAACAGGAGTGCTTGCAATAGTTAGCACCCTGATTTATCATTGACCGTACAACCGCCAGAAGGTGAGTGATGGCAGACCAGCCCGAGGGTCGTGTAGCGCACGCGGCTCAAGATATCGGAGGGTTCATCAGGTCCCAGCGTGAAGCTGCGCAGGTGTCCTTACGTCAGCTCGCCGCCCTGGCGGGGGTCAGCAATCCGTACCTGAGCCAGATCGAACGCGGATTGCGCAACCCCTCCGCCGAAGTGCTCGCGCAAATCGCCAAGGCGCTGCGTGTGTCCTCGGAGGTGTTGTATGTGCGGGCCGGATATCTCGAACAGCGTCCGCACAGCCCGGTCAGGGACGCCCTGCTCGCCGACACTTCGGTGACCGAGCGGCAGAAACAGGTGTTGCTGGAAATCTATGAGTCGTTTCGCCGGGAAAACGGGGAAGAAACCGGCTCAGGGGGGATCGAACGGGACAGCGACGTTTCGTTCACGACAACTGACACTCCGCCACGCCAGGAGAACGAAGACTGATGACCGAGAAGACCGCAACCGTGACCAAGCCGCTGTTCGCCACCGTCGGCGCGGGCGATGCCCTCTACGCCGCCGTGAACGACGTCGTCGCCGACGTCCGCGAGCGCGTCACCACCACCGATGCCAAGGCCCGCGTCGACGAGGCCCGCGAGCGCTTCGCGAACGTGCCCGCCGATGTGCAGGCTCAGTTCGACACCCTCCGTGAGCGCCTGTCCGGCCTGCCCTCGGAGCTGCCGGAGGACCTCGCCGAGCTGCGCGAGAAGTTCACCCCGGAGGAACTGCGCAAGATCGCCGAGCAGTACTACCGCCAGGCGCTCGACATCTACGCCGACCTCGCCGTCCGCGGTGAGGAGACCGTCGACCGGCTGCGTACCAACGAGGCCGTCGACGAGCAGATCAGCCGGGTCGAGTCCCTGTACAAGGACGCGTCCGCCCGCGCCGAGGATGCCCTGGCCAAGGTCACCGACCTGATCGGCCGTGGCAAGGCCGAGGCCGAGGCCGCCGCCGAGAAGGTCGAGGCCGTCGTCGAGGCCGAGGTCGTCGCCGTCACCACCGAGCCGGCTACGGCCAAGGCTCCCGCCGCCAAGAAGGCTCCGGCCAAGAAGGCTCCGGCCAAGAAGGCCGCGCCGAAGAAGGCGTAGAGCACCACCGCTCGAACCGGCGGCCCCGGACACGACTCGTGTCCGGGGCCGCTGTTCGTATCATGGGGGTGTGAACTTTGTGGGTGGAGTGACATCGCTGATCATGCTGGTCCTGTGGCTGGCTGCCTTCGGCGCGACGGTGTTCGCGTTGATCCATGCCGTGCGGCAGCGCCCGGATGCCTTCACCGCGGTGGACAAGATGACCAAACCGATCTGGCTGGGAATCCTGGGCGGCGCGCTGCTGTGCCTGCTGCTCGCGGCGGGCGGATTCCTGCTGCTGGCGATCATCGCGATCGTGGCGACCGGGGTCTACCTGGCCGATGTGCGTCCCAAGGTCGACGAGGTACAGCGCGGCCCACGCTGGTAGCAGCCCGGAAATTTCCGCTCGGCAACACTCGCGGTCACTGATACGCGGTGTTACTGTATCTAGCAGTAACACAAAGGAGTGTGCCGATGCGCGCAATGCTGCCGACGGCTGTGGTGAACCTGGTCGACACGGCGTCCGCCGTGGTCAAGTCCACCCTGGCGGCCCACCGAGCCGATCTGCGGACCCGGTCCCACGGGATCGCGGCCTTCGATCCGCCGACCGTCCCGCACGAGGTGATCCCGGTGGTCACCGCGGACGGCGCGCGGTTGCGCGTGCACGCCTACGGGCCCGTCGACGCGCCGGTCATCGTGTTCGCCCACGGCTGGACCTGCTCGATCGAGTACTGGAACGCCCAGATCAACGCCTTCGCCGGTGAATACCGTGTCATCGCCTACGACCAGCGTGGCCACGGCGAGAGCACCAACGGCTACGCCAAGCCGAGCACCAACCTGCTCGCCGACGACCTGTGCGACGTGCTCGACGCGGCGCTGCTGCCGGGTCAGCGCGCGGTGCTGGTCGGGCACAGCATGGGTGGGATGACGCTCATCGCCTGGGCCGGTCGCTATCCCGAGCGGGTCGCCGAGCAGGCCGCCGCCGTCGTGCTCACCAACACCGGCGCGCACTCGCTGGTCGAGGTCTCGACCATGGTGCCCGGTCTGAACAAGCCGCTGCGCCTGCTGCGCGGCCGCGCCCTGCCGAGCCCGGACTGGCTCGGAAAGCTGATTCTCGGCACCCCGGTGGTCATGCCGCCGGTCGCGCCGGTGCGCTGGATCTTCGCCCGTCAGGTGATGACGCTGGACACCTCGCGCCAGAAGCTGGACTACGCGCTGTCGGTGGTGCGCGGCTGTCCGATGATGACGCGCTCGCGCTACGGCCTGCTGCTGGCCGCACTGCACCTCGGCGACGCCGCCACCAATTTCACCGTGCCGACCACCGTGCTGGCCGGCGACCGCGACGACATGACCCCGGCGATCCACGCCGAGCGCCTGGCCGAGCTGCTGCGCCGGGCAGGCACCCTGGCGGCCTTCAAGGTGCTGCCGACCGGTCACCTCGGCAACGTCGAGCGCTTCGACCTGTTCAACGCCGAACTGGCCGAGGTGCTCACCGCCGCCACCGAGCCCGCGCGCGCCATGGCCTGATCGCCTGCGAGGATGGGCAGATGAGTTCTGCCCCTGTGACCTCGGATGACCGCCGGTTCGTGCTGACCCTCGGGTGCCTGGACCGGCCGGGCGTGATCGCCCGGATCTCCTCGTTCATCGCCGATTTCGGCGGCTCGATCGTGGAGGCCGGATACCACTCCGACAGTGACATCGGCTGGTTCTTCACCCGCCAGGCCGTGCAGGCCACCACCGTGCCCTTCGGCCTCGAGGAACTGCGCACCCGCTTCGCCGCGGTCGCCGCCGAGTTCGGTCCGGAGACCGACTGGCAGCTGCACGACACGGGCGCACCGCGCCGCGCGGTGCTGCTGGTGAGCAAGGACGGGCACTGCCTGCACGACCTGCTCGGGCGCGCGGCGGTCGGCGAACTACCCGCCACCATCGAGGCCGTCATCGGCAATCACCCCGATCTGGCCGGGATGACCGAGGCGCACGGGGTGAAGTTCCACTACGTGCCGTTCCCGAAGGACCCGGCCGAACGCGGCCCCGCCTTCGAACAGGTTCGCGATCTCGTCGACGCGCACGACCCGCACGCGGTGGTGCTGGCCCGCTTCATGCAGGTGCTGCCCTCGTCGCTGTGCGAGCACTGGGCCGGCCGGGCGATCAACATCCACCACAGCTTCCTGCCCTCGTTCGTCGGCGCGCGGCCCTATCACCAGGCGTACGCGCGCGGGGTGAAGCTGATCGGCGCGACCTGCCACTACGTCACCGCCGAGCTGGACGCGGGCCCGATCATCGAGCAGGACGTGATCCGGGTCGACCACGCCGACGACGTGCGCGACATGGTCCGGCAGGGTCGCGACATCGAGCGGGTGGTGCTGGCGCGCGGTCTGCGCTGGCACCTCGAGGGCCGGGTGCTGGTGCACGGGCGGCGCACCGTCGTCTTCGAGTGATCAGAGGTCGTAGAAGGGCCCCGGATAGCGGAATTCCCCGGTGACGGCCGGGTCGTAGGCCGTGAGCGCGCGGACCTGGAAGTGCGCGGCCCAGTCCGGCTCGTCGGGCACGATGCCGAGCCGGGCGCCGGGGACGAAGCCGAAGCGCGCGTAGTAGTCGGGGTCGCCGACCAGGCCGACCACCGATTCGTCGAGCGCGTCGGCCGCGCCGAGGGCCGCGTGCGTCAGCGCCGAGCCGACGCCGGACTTCTGGTGGTCGGGTTGCACGCCGAGCGGGCCCAGCGCGAGGACCGGGAACGGGCCGATGCCCGCCCTGGTGAGGCAAAGGTGCCCGATCACGGTGTCGTATTCGAGGGCGACCAGCGACAGCGTCGGCATCCAGGACTCGTCGGTGCGTAGCGCCTCGACGAGGGCGGGTTCGGGTGGTTCGGTGACAGCCGGGTCCTCGGCGTAGTGCGCGGCGAACGCGGCACGGTGGATCGCGGCGATCGCCGCGGCGTCCGCTGGGGTCTCGCGACGGATCAGCACAGGCACAAGTCTCCCGGATATGGGTAGGCGGGCGCAATGATGTTCCGGCACCGATGTGGTCGGGCGGGCGTGTGCCAGACTCGAACCCATGACCGTTTCGACGCCGCTGACCCGGGCCGACGTGGCCGACATGATCGATCACACCCTGCTCGCCCCCGACGCGACACCGGCACAGGTCGAGGCGCTGATCGCCGAGGCGCGCGAACTGGGGGTGTACGCGATCTGCGTGTCGCCGTCGATGCTGCCGGTGCGGGCGCCCGGTCTCGTGGTCGCGACCGTCGCGGGATTTCCCTCCGGCAAACATCATTCGCTGGTGAAGGGCGCCGAAGCGCGCCTTGCCGTGGACCAGGGCGCGGTCGAGGTCGACATGGTGATCGACGTCGGTGCCGCGCTGGCCGGAGATTTCAATGCCGTTCTCGCCGATGTGATCACCGTGCGCGAGGCGACGGTCGACCGGGCGGTGCTCAAGGTGATCATCGAATCGGCCGCGCTCACCGACGAGGCGATCGTGGGTGCGTGCCGGGCGGCCGAGCAGGGCGGAGCGGATTTCGTGAAGACCTCCACCGGTTTTCATCCCGCGGGCGGGGCCGGCGTGCACGCGGTGCGGCTGATGGCCGAGACCGTGGGCGGGCGGCTCGGGGTGAAGGCCAGTGGCGGCATCCGCACCGCCGAGGACGCCGCGGCGCTGATCGCCGCGGGCGCCACCCGGCTCGGGCTGTCGAAATCGGCCGCGGTGCTCGCCGGATTCGCCGACTAGCAGGCGATCTCGGTCTGCTGCCGCGTGGTCGGGTCGACGGTCTCGAGTGGGGTCTTGCCACCGGACAACTGCACGGTCAGGCCGTCGTCGGTGACCGTCACCTCGTCGGCGCGCAGGCCCAGCGGGTAGCTCTGCAGGCTCTCGGTGAAGACATCGACGATGCCCTGCACCAGATCGGTGGGCAGCCCGATGCCGAGCAGCTGAGCCGACTTCGTCTCCACCACGACACTGCCGTCGCGGACCGTCGGCTGCACCTGCAGCTGGGCCAGGCCGCCGAGCACGTCGAGGGTGAGCGTGTCATCGCTGGCCGAGGACCGCACGCCGCTGACCATGGTGCCCAGCGTCTGGCGGATGCCGTCGTTGCCCCAGCGCACCTCGGCCTCGGAACCGCCGATCGTCCCGCCGCCGCGACCGCGGTCGACGAGTTCGATGTCGCTGAACTTCGCGTGCACGGCCATGCCGATCGCCGGGCCGAACTCGTTGTCCTCGCTGTCGATGGTGACCGAGCCGACCTTGCCGTCGAGGTAGGTGATCAGCATGGGCTTGGGCCCGAAACTCACGTCGATGCTCGAGCCCATCTCCTGCTCGAACTGGCCGGCGATGCAGCGCGAGATCTGGTGGCGAGCATAGGCTTCGGCCGCGACGAGGGTGGTGACGATCAGAGCGGCGACCACGACCACCGCGATCACCAGCGTGCGCCGACCGATCCTGGGCCGTTGGGGTGTCTGCGTGCTCATGACATCGGATTCTTCCCGATGTTTCTGTGTCTGCTCTGAGGACCCGATGAAAGCCTTCGCAGGCAAAGTGTGACCTGGCACACGTTCGGCGGCGTACCCTGAAGCCATGACTGGCGAGGCGGAGCGCCGGGTGGCGGGAACAGCGGACCATCGGTGGCGGGTGCTGCGGCGCCTCGCGGGGCGGCACGCTGGATTCTTCACCACCAGGCAGGTGCTGCGCACCGGCTGCGAATCGCAGGTGCGGGCGGCGCTGGGCGACGGCTCGGTGACCAGGGCGGGCGTCGGGATGATGCGGCTGGCACAGTGGCGCGCCGGTCCGCTCGACGAGTACGCGATGTGGGCGGCCTGGTTCGACGGCGCCGCGGCGGTGTCGTATCAGAGCGCGGCCGAACTGCACGGGATCGGTCGGCTGCGGCCGCGGTTCCTGCACCTGTCGGTGTCGGCGGGGCGGCCGCCGGTGACACCGCGGCTGGTGCTGACCCGGCGCAAGCTCGGTGGACCCGATGTGGAATCGGCCGGGCCCTTCCTGGTGACCACGCCGGTGCGCACCGTGCTGGATCTGGCCGAGACCGAGATCTCGCAGTCCGCCCTCGACGAGGTGGTGGCCGACGCGGTCGCGATCCATCGCAGCGATATCGACGAGATCTGGTGGGAGGGGCAGCAATTGGCGCCCCGGGCGGCCACAAGGGTGCGCCGGGCTTTGAACGCGGTCTGATCAGGTGGGCGCGACCACGTCCCACGGGACCGACAGCACGTTGTCGCGCATCCGGCGGCGATAGGCCCGCACCGGGAAGCCGTTGGCGCGCAACAACTCCGCGGTGACACGCCAGCGCACGCGTGGGCCGTAGGGCGCCAGTGCGGCGGATCGGTCCCAGGCGCGGTCGGTCGCGGTGAGCAAGGCGTGAATCGGTTCGCCGGGAATGTTGCGGTGGATCAACGCTTTCGGGAGGCGCTCGGCGATGTCGGATGGCCGCTCGACGGTGAACGGGTCCCAGGCCAGGGTGAGCGAGAGCGGGCGGTGCTCGTCGAGCAGCACCCAGGCGCAGCGGCGGCCGAGTTCGTCGCAGGTGCCGTCGACGAGCAGTCCACCGGGGGCCAGATTCGACTGGATCCGGGCCCAGGCGTCGGCGACGGCGTCCTCTGGGTACTGACGCAGCACGTTGAACGCGCGGACCAGGACGGGGCGCAAGCCCGCCAGTTCGAAGCCGCCGCGGGCGAAGCGCACGCCATCGCGGCCCTCGACGACTCGCGCCGGGTCGATCTCGAGCCCGACCACACGCAGGTCGGGGCGGACTGTGCGCAGGCGGGCGGCCAGTTCGAAGGTCGTCCATGGCGCGGCGCCGTAGCCGAGGTCGACCACCATCGGGTCGGGTGCGGTCAGCAGGCGGTCGGTGACCAGGTCGTCGTGGACGAGCCAGCGGTCGCTGCGGCGCAACCGGTTGACGCCGGTCGTGCCGCGGGTGATCGTGCCGACCGGGGGAGGAGATTTCCGGCCGGGACGTGCCTGGTCCACGGGTGGGCGGTCCTCGGCGGTGTCAGACCGTCTTCTCGGCCTTCTCCAGCCAGCGCGCGGTCTCCTCCTGCTCGGCACGGAACAGGTCGACCAGGTTCACCAGCATCAGCTGTTCCAGGCGCGGGCCGACCATCGGGATGAAGACCTTGGCGGTGGGGGAGAAGCGCATGGTGGCGCCGGTCTCGGTGGGGAACAGGCGGATCGTGCCGTTGAGGCTGCCGGGACCGGCCGGGATCGAGGCGGAGAACCGGCCCTCTGTCTCGTCGTGGGCGAAGCGGCCCCAGCTCTCCTTGCGGGTGATCACCATGTCCTTGCGCATCACGGTCTGGGCGATCTCGGGCAGCATCTCACGCGGCAGCGTGTGGGCGAGCACCACGTCGATGCCGTCAGCGCTCACCTCGTGGCTGACCACCTCGTTGTGCGGCGAATACTTGCGCATCTCCGCGACGCGCGCTTCCCAGTAATCCCTGCTCTGCAGCGCCGCATACAACTCTTCGGTGGTGTGCAGCGGGTAGCGGGCGGAGTAGTCCAGTCGACGTGCCATGTGCCGACACGTTACCGGGGGTGTGTTGTCGGAGCGCTGGCGCGCTCGAGTCGCGGCCCCTGGAGGCAGCCGGTCCTCGGGGTCGCGGGTGCGGGGTTGGGAGTGGCGGTCAGCGGGCCAGCCATTGCTCGGTGAACTCGGCTTCGTTGGCCAGGAGTGCGACGAGGTGTTCGGAGATGGCGGCTTCGATCTTGCTGCCGAAGAGGGGGATCTTGACCTCGATGCTGCCGGTGACCGTGCCGACCGAGACGTTGCCCTCGGCGGTGAGGGTGACGGTGCCGCGGACGATGGCGGGGGCGCCTTCGACGCGGGCCTCGAAGCTGCCGGTGGTGCCGGTGTAGGTCTCGGTGCGGGGGATCACGAGATCGCCGGGGCGCACGGCGGTGATGGCGGGCGGGAGCTGGTCGGCGGGGATGGCCTGGACCATCTGGACCCGGACCTGGTCGCCGTCGACGGTGAAGGAGTCGAGCCGGGCGCCGGGGCCGCCGACCTCGGCGATGCGCGCCTTCCAGTACTGCTCATCGGAGAACGCCGCGCGCACGGCCTCGACCGAATAGGTATAGCGAGCCGTGTACGCCAGAGGTGTAGCCATGCGCGACACGCTACCGTCTTGAACCGTGCGAACAACACGGGTGGTGTCCTCCGATCAGCTGCGTGACCTCCTCGCCGACACCGGCGCGGTGGTGCGGGAATCGGTGCGTTTGTCCGAACTGACGACGCTGCGGGTCGGCGGGCCCGCGCTGGTCGCCGAATGCGGCAGTACCGAGGCGCTGGTCGCCACGGTGCGGGCGCTGGACGCGGCCGGGGTGCGGGTGCTGCTGCTCGCGGGCGGCTCGAACCTGCTCATCGACGACGCGGGCTTCGACGGGGTCGTGGTGCGGGTGGGCAACGCCGGCGTCGAGCTGGGCGCCGACAGCGTGCTCGCCGAGGCCGGGGCGAACTGGGACGAGGTCGTGGCGACGACGGTGGCAGCGGGATTCGGCGGGCTGGAGTGCCTGTCGGGGATTCCCGGGTCGGCCGGTGCCACGCCGGTGCAGAACGTGGGCGCCTACGGCGTCGAGGTGGCGGCACTGCTGCGGCGGGTTCGGCTGCTCGACCGCGAGACCGGCGCGGCGCGCTGGGCCGAGCCCGCCGAACTCGGGTTCGGGTACCGGACCAGTGTGCTCAAGCACCGTGACGACGCGGTGGTCCTCGCGGTCGAATTCGCGCTCGACCCGACCGGTGCGAGCGCGCCGCTGCGCTACGGCGAGTTGGCGAAGGTCCTCGGTGCGGGCGAGGGCGAGACCAGGCCCGCCGCGGACGTGCGGACCGAGGTGCTGCGGCTGCGGTCGGGCAAGGGCATGGTGCTCGACACCGCCGATCACGACACCTGGAGCGCGGGCTCGTTCTTCACCAACCCGGTGGTGAGCGCGGACCGGCTACCGCAGGTGCTCGCCGCCATCGCCACCCATCTGGGCGACGCGGTGAAGGTGCCCACCTATCCCGCGCCCGAGGGAACCAAGCTCTCGGCGGGCTGGCTGATCGAGCGCGCCGGGTTCGCGAAGGGGTTCCCCGATGAACAGGCTGCGGCACGTCTGTCCACCAAACACACCCTCGCGCTGACCAACCGCGGTACCGCGAGCGCGGCCGACATCGTCGCCCTGGCCAGAACCGTGCGCGCGGGTGTGCTGGACCGTTTCGGCGTGACGCTGGAACCGGAGCCGGTGACGGTCGGCCTGACTCTGTAACCGGCACCGGCTCCGGCCGAGCGTCCGGCCAGCGCTCGAGCACCATGGTGTGCGGCACACCCGACCGCCAAGATCGTTAGCTCGGCGTACATTCGATACGTGAGCAAACTTTCGGTAACCGGACCGTCGCGTGCACGCGGGGCGGCAGCAGGGCGTGCGCGCCGCGGTCCCGATCGAGGGTGACTTCACCACGGTCGCTCCGACATCGACCACGCCCGCCACGATCAATATCGGCGACGGTCAGGAGGTCGGCATCGCCGCCCCGATCATCGTGAAGTTCACCGGGCCGGTCACCGACAAGGCCGCGGTGGAGAAGGCGCTCACCGTCACCACCGAACCGGCGACCGAGGGCTCGTGGGCGTGGCTGCCCGATGACGGCGGTTCCCGCGTGCACTGGCGGCCCAAGGAGTACTGGACGCCCGGCACCAGCGTGCACGTCGCGGCGAACCTCTACGGAGTCGACTTCGGCGAAGGCGCCTACGGCGATGCCGACCTGACCTCCGATTTCACCATCGGCCGCAGCCAGATCGTGCTCGCGAACGCGCCGAGCCACCGCATGCAGGTGGTTCGCGACGGTGTCACCGTCTTCGACTTCGCCGTCTCCTACGGCGAGGGCAACGAACCGCGCAATGTCACCCGCTCGGGTACCCACGTGGTCACCGAGAAGTACGAGGACTTCCTGATGTCGAATCCCCCGTACTACACCGACGTTCGCGAACGCTGGGCCGTTCGCATCTCCAACAACGGCGAATTCATCCACGCCAACCCCGAATCCCTGTCCGCCCAGGGCTCCTCGAACGTCACCAACGGCTGCATCAACCTCTCACCCGCCGACGCCCAGGCCTACTTCCCGACCGCCCGCTATGGCGACCCGGTCGAAGTCACCGGCACCACCATCGACCTCTCCGCCGCCGACGGCGACATCTACGACCGGGCCATCGACTGGCCGACCTGGCAATCCCTGTCGGCCCAGTCCGCCGATTCGCCGATCCCCGGCGTCGCCGCTCCGCGCTAGACACACAGGAATCGCCGGGGCGCGATGGTGGACGAGCGGTCAAGCCGCGGCAAGTGTGGGCCAGCGAGGGTGGTCGCGGTCGATGACGTAGGGGTGGGTGTGTTGGTAGTGGCGGGGGCCGACTCGGATGGCGTCGGTGAGGATGGCGGGGTCGACGGTGCCGAGTTCGTGGACGTGAGTGATCTCGGTGGGGTCGTTGCTCGGCCACAGGCGCAGGGCCGCGAGGGCGCCGAGGGCGGCGATGGCGGCCAGGACCAGCCAGGTGGCGGTGAAGCCGGTGGTGGTGGCCAGCCAGCCGGTGATCGGGTAGGTGACCAGCCAGGCGACGTGGGAGAGCGAGAACTGGGCGGCGAAGAGGGCGGGGCGGTCCTCGGGGCGGGCCGAGCGGCGCAGGACGCGGCCGGTGGGGGTGAGGACCAGGCCGGTGCCCGCGCCGATCACGGCCCAGACGGTGAGCGCGGCGGCCCAGCGCCAGTCGCCGGTGGTGGCGGTCGACAGGGCGATGGCGGCGATCAGTCCGGCGGCGAGGACGGCCGCGCCGGTGAGCATCACCGGACGTTCGCCGCGTCGGTCCAGGAGCCGGGGCAGCGTCAGCGCGACGACCATCGTGCCCAGACCGTTGGCGGCCAGCAGGATCGCGACCCCGGATTGGCTGCCGCTCAGCATGTCTCGCGCGTAGTTGACGGTGTTCACCATGACCACCGAGCCCGCCGCCGCGACCACGAGGTTCAGTCCGAGCAGTCCACGCAACCGCGGGGTGGCCGCGAACAGGCGCAGCCCGGCGACGAGGCGTTCGGTGATCGCGCCCTCGCCGGTGGCCGCGTTCGGGATGCGCGCGGCGAGAACCAGCGCCACCGAGACGGCGAAACCGAGGCCGGTGCCGACGAACAGCCAGTGGAAGCTGAGCACGCTCAGTGCCAGCGCGGCCAGCATCGGGCTGAGCAGCGTCTCCATGGTCGCGGCGAGCTGGGCGGCCGAGAGTGCCCTGGTGTAGTCGCGTTCGTCGGGCAGGATGTCGGGCAGTACGGCCTGGTAGGTGGGGGTGTAGGCGGCCGAGGCGATCTGCAGCAGGGTGATCAGCACGTAGATCTGCCAGATCTGGTCGATGAACGGCAGCGCGAGCACGATCGCGCCGCGAACGGCGTTGAGTGCCACCAGGAACTGTCTGCGCGGCAACCGTCCGGCGTAGGCGCCCGCGATCGGCGCGACGGTGACATAGGCGACCATCTTCAAGGTCAGCGCGGTGCCGAGCACGATGGCCGCGTTGCCGCCGGCGAGTTCGTAGGCGAGCAGGCCGAGGGCGACGGTGGTGAGACCGGTGCCGAACAGGGCCGCCACCTGTGCGGTGAACAGCAACCGGTAGTCCCGGTGGGCGAACAGTGATACGGACATTCTCCCGGCCTCCTGCATTATCGCTTATCTGCGTATGAATGCAATAAGCACTAAACCGGCTCGTTTATTCCGTCGACTTGACCTGAAGAGAGGTTGAGGTACGACCGTGGAGCGGAGCGGCGATCGAAGGGTCGCCACCGAGCAAGGGGAATAGTGATGAGCGAGCACGTCCAGACCGCGCTGCGGGTCGCTGTCGTCGTCGGAAGCACCAGAGAGGGCCGGTTCGGGCCGACGGTCGCCGACTGGTTCGTGCGACAGGCCGAGCTCAGGGACGCGATCGACGTCGACGTCGTCGACACCGGCCAGGTGGAACTGTCACACACCTTCGGCGCGGCCACCGAGCATCCGTCCCTGGCGGCGGCCACCGAAAAGCTCGCCCGCGCTGACGCGTTCGTCGTGGTCACGCCCGAGTACAACCACAGCTACCCGGGCTCGCTGAAGAACCTGATCGATCTGCACCACAGTGAGTGGCAGGCCAAACCGGTCGGCTTCGTCTCCTACGGCGGCATCTCCGGCGGCCTGCGCGCGGTGGAGCACCTGCGCCCGGTGTTCGCCGAACTGCACGCGGTCACCGTGCGCGATTCGGTCGCCTTCCCCAACCCGTGGGGCCGGTTCGACGCCGACGGTGCGCTGAGCGCGCCGGACGAGGCCGAGGCCGCCGCGGCGGTCATGCTCGATCAGCTGAGCTGGTGGGGCGAGGCCCTGCGCACCGCCCGCGCCGTTCGCCCGTACGGGAAGTGACGGCCGTGCTCATCGAACCGAAGGCGGCGCCGGTCACCCGCAACCCGATGCGCATCGCGCTGGTGCTGGTGGTCGGCATGATCATGGCCACGCTCGATCAGACGATCGTGAACGTGGCCATCAACCGGCTCTCAGCCGAATTCGACACCGGGCTGAGCACCATCCAGTGGGTGGCCACCGGCTACTCACTGGCTCTCGGCGCGGTGGTGCCGACCTCGGCGTGGCTGGTCGGGCGCTTCGGCGCCAAACGGCTGTACCTGGCGGCGGTCGCCGCGTTCGCGGTCGGTTCGGTGCTGGCCGGATCGGCCTGGAACATCGAGTCGCTCATCGCGTTCCGGGTGGTGCAGGGCGCCAGCGGTGGGTTGCTGATGCCGGTCGCGATGACGATCCTGCTGCGCGCGGCGGGTCCGGAACGGCTCGGCCAGTTGATGAGCACCCTCGGGTTGGCGATCCTGGTCGGCCCGCTGCTGGGGCCGGTGATCGGTGGCTATCTCATCGACGAGATGTCGTGGCGGTGGATGTTCTTCATCAACCTGCCGCTGGGCGCGCTGGTCCTGGTGCTGGCCGCGCGGGTGGTTCCCCAGGACGTGCCCGAACCGCCGCGGTCCCTGGATGTGCGCGGTCTGCTGCTCATGTCACCCGGACTGGCACTGCTGATCTACGGCGTGACCGCCGCGGGTGAGCACGCGGACTTCACCTCGCCCGCCGTCCTGGTACCGCTGCTGCTGGGTGCCGGGCTGATCGCCGCGTTCGTGCGGCGTTCACTGCGGGTCCCGGTGCCGCTGCTGGACCTGCGCGTTCTCGCCAACCGCACTTCGGGCGCCTCCGCAGCTCTGTTGGGGCTGTTCGCGACCGGCTATTTCGGGTCGATGTTGTTGCTACCGCTGTACTTCCAGGTTGTTCGCGGTGAATCCGCGCTGGTGGCAGGTGCTTTGGGTATTCCGATGGCGCTGGCCTCCGGGATCTCCATGCAGGTGGCGGGCAGGCTGATCGATCGGATTCCGCCCGGCCGCTATCTGCCCGCCTCGATCACGGTGGCGCTCACCGGTTTCGTGCTGTTCGTGCTCCAGCTCGGCGCGGATGCCTCGTACTGGGCGCTCGGCGCCACTCTGCTGCTGATGGGCGCGGGCGGTGGCGGCACGATGATGCCGGTGCTGACCACCGCGACCAGGTCGCTGAGCCGGGAGCAACAACCGGCGGGGTCGACGGTGCTGAACATGATCAGCACCACCGCGATGGCCATCGGCATCGCGGTGAGCTCGGTGACCTTGAGCGCGCTGCTCCCGGTGACCGGCGGACTGCAGGCCCTGCACGGCCTGGACCCCGGCGCGCGGGCCGAGCTGGCGCCGGCGCTGGCCGAAGCCTTCCAGTACACCTATCTGATCGCGCCGATCATGATCGCGCTGGCTCTCGTTCCGGCCTTGCTGCTGCCGCGCCGGATGCCGGAGGACTAGGCGGATTCGCTGGCGCGTTCGCGGCTGAGTTCCTCGGTCTGGTCGGTGCTCAGCCCCTGCTGCTTGGCGAGCAGATCGCGGATCTCGATGAGCAGTTCGGTCTCGGTCGGCTCGGCGGCCTTGGTGGTGCCGAATTTGTTGGTGAAGGTCTTCATCGGCAGCATCAGCACGAAATACAGGACCGCGGCGACCACGAAGAAGTTGATGAAGGCGGTGACGATCGGGCCGATGGCGATGAAGGTGGCCGGCTTGTCCGCCATCAGCTGGACACCCAGTCCCAGCTCGTTGGTCGAGCCGAACACCGCGAGCAGCGGGTCGACCAGGCCCTTGGTGAACGAGGTGACCACGGCGGTGAACGCGGTGCCCATCACCACGGCAACCGCGAGGTCGATCACGTTTCCGCGCATCAGGAAGTCTTTGAATCCATCGAGGGCGGGTTTCAGGCTGGGCATATCTGGGTACTCCGTTCGGCTGTCAGCAAAACTCGGGCGATGCTATCGGCCGCGACAGGGTGATAGCGAACTCGCAGCAACGCCGCAGGGCCCCCGCTGGCAGTATCGGCGACCTGCCTCGAGCGCGCCAATCGGGCACGGTGGTCAGGGATCGTCGTGGAATGCCTTGGGTCGGTGTGGAATCGACGCGAAGCGACCAGCTCGGCAGGAGCCTCCGAGCTGGTCGCGGGGGTGTTCGAGGGTGGTGAGGTTCACTGCCCCGACCACCGGGAGAGCGTCGAGCGGTTCAGGAACGACGGGCGAAACGTCCGGGTTCGGCCTGGTCACGGGGCTTGACGATGATGGTGTCGAGGTTGACGTGCGGCGGGCGGCCGGCGACGAATCCGACGATCTCGGCGATGTCGGTCGCGTAGAGCGGGTCGATACCCTCGTAGACCTTGGCGGCACGCTCGGCGTCACCGTCGAAGCGAACCAGGGAGAACTCCGTCTCGACCGCGCCGGGCGCGATCTCGGTGAGCCGGACCGGCTTGCCGAGCAGTTCGCCGCGCAGGGTGCGGTGCAGCACGCCCTGGGCGTGTTTGGCCGAGGTGTAGCCGGAGCCGTTGTCGTAGGTGAGCAGGGCGGCGATGGAGGTGATGGTGACGATCAGGCCGTCACCGGAGTCGATCAGTTTCGGCAGCAGGGCCTTGGTGACCCGCAGGGTGCCGAGCACATTGGTCTCCCACATCCAGCGCCAGTCGTCGAGGTCGGCCTCGGCGACGGTGGACAGGCCCTTCGCGCCGCCCGCGTTGTTGACCAGCACGTCCGCCCGCTCGATCGCGTCGGCGAACGCGCGCACGGAGTCCTCGTCGGTGACGTCGAGTTCGAGCGCGGTGCCGCCGATCTCGGCGGCCAGCTTCTGCACCCGGTCGAACCGGCGGGCGCCCACGTAGACGTGGTACCCCTGCTTGGCGAGTTCACGGGCGGTGGCTTCCCCGATGCCGGAGCTGGCTCCGGTGACGACGGCGGTACGAGTGCTCATGTCTGTCGATCGTATTCTTCTGCGGCTGGCGCCGCTGTTCTCGGCCCCTGTGCCCCCGGTTCTTCCTCCCTCCCCCCGGGCAGTCCTTCGTCGCACCCTCCGGTCACTCCAGAGCCGGGGGCGGGCCGAGAACTACCCTGGCGGCATGGCTATTCGTGACGCTGTCGGTGCCGAGGGCACGAGGATCGTCTACCGGGTCACCGGCCCGGAGACCGGGAGGCCGCTGGTGCTGCTGCACGGCTGGGCCGGAAATCTGCGCTGCTGGGGTGGCGCGGCCGATGATCTGGCCCAGCGCCACCGGGTGATCGCGGTGGATCTGCGCGGGCACGGCTATTCCGACGATCCGGGTACCGGCTACGACGATCCGAAGGCGTGGGCGGGCGATGTGGCGGCGGTGCTCGCGGCCGAGGGGATCGAATCGGGTGCGGTGCTGCTGGGCTGGTCCTACGGCGGGATCGTCGCCACCGACTACCTCGCCACCCACGGCACCGGCGCGGTCGCGGGGGCGATCTACTGCGGTGCGCCCGCGAGCATCGGCCCGGACGTGCCCGGCGCCGCTCCCGGACCGGCCATGGTGCAGGCGATTCCGGGTGTCTTCGACGAGGCCGCGGGGCGTGCGGTGCGTGCGTTCGCCGTGTTCGGCCATGCCAACACCGGCCCGGGCGAGGACAAGGGCCCCGATGCCCAGCGCCTGTTCGGCGGCAGTCTGGCGACCGCGCCTTCGGTGCGCAAGGCGCTGTTCTACCGCACGATCGACAACACCGAGACCCTGCGTGGACTGGACATCCCGGTGCTGGTGCTGCATGGCACCGAGGACCCGGTGGTGCCGGCCGACAACGGTCGCTACATCGTCGACACCGCGCCCGATGCTCGGGGTTCCTACTGGGAGGGCGCCCAGCACGGCCTGTTCATCGAGGACCGCGCACGTTTCGTCGCCGAGGTCAGCGCCTTCGTCGACGCGCTGGAGTGACCTCGGCCGCGCCGCGCCCGCTCTGAATCGCAAATGTTTCAGAAATGTGTCCGCGTGGGCTGATCGCGGCCTACCCTCTGTCGCACGGTCTCGTCTTCGGCCGGACAGGGAGGTGGCGCATGGGCGTCGTGACGCGCTACGCGCTGCTGCTCGCGCTGATCGCCGGGATCGCCTACGTGCCCGCGGCGGTCTCGGCCCAGCCGCCGCCGGAACCGGCACGCGCCGTCGACGCCGCCCGGCTGGTGTCGGCGACGCCGGGGCCGGGCCGGGTGGTCGACCTGGTCGTGCACTCGGCGGCCATGGGCACACCGGTGCATGTCGCGGTGCTGCCCGCGCCCGATCGCGACGCGGCGGCGCCGGTGCTGTATCTGCTCAACGGGGTAGACGGCGGTAGCCCGACCGATGACTGGCGCGACGGCCACAACTGGCTCACCCGCACCGACGCCGAGCGATTCCTCGCCGAACAGCAGGTGACCGTGGTCGTGCCGATCGGCGGGGCAGGCAGCTACTACACGGACTGGATCGCCGATGATCCCGTGCTCGGCCGCCAACGCTGGACGACCTTCCTCACCGGGGAACTCCCGCGGGTGATCGACGCCGAGTTCCACGGCAGCGGCGCCAACGCGATCGCGGGCGTCTCGATGGCGGGCACCGCCGCCTTCCACCTCGCCCTCGCCGCACCCCGGCTCTACCGCGCGGTCGGCTCCTACAGTGGTTGCGTCTCCACCAGCGGACCGCAGGGTCATGCGATCGTCAACACCGTCGTCTCCGGTCAGAACGGCGACCCAGTGAACATGTGGGGTCTGCCCGGCAACCCCCTCTGGGCCGCCAACGACCCGCTCCTGCACGCCGATCGCCTCCGCGGCCTCGCCATCTACGCGTCCTCGGGCACCGGCCTGCCCGGCCCCCTCGACCATCCCGACGGCCCCGGCATCGCCGGCGACACGAGGAAGCTCGTGGACCAGATCCTCATCGGCGGCGTCCTCGACGCCGTCACCGACCAGTGCACCCGCCAGCTCGCCACCCGCCTCGCCGACCTGAACATCCCCGCCACCGTCGACCTCCGCCCCACCGGCACTCACTCGTGGGGCTACTGGCAAACCGATCTGCACGCCTCCTGGCCCGTGTTCGCCGAGGCCCTACGGGTGCGCTGATCGGGCGCGGGTCCTCTGCGGGTTCGTGGTCGGTCCAGGAGGTCGCCGGGCAGACGTTGCTGATCGCCGAGATCACCTCCGAAGGCACGGTCGACGGCGACATCGGTGTCAAACGCCAGCTTTATGCCCGCGCCGGTATCCCGGTGTACCTCATCGTGCACTTCGACAAGGACTGGCAGCAGGTCACCGAGATCGAGGAATGCCGCCTCGACTGGTCGGGGCGCCGCTACATCACCCGGCACACGCACACCGACGCGCTGGTCCTCACCACACCGGTGCGTCTCGCCGTGACATTCGCGGACCTGCAGAGCCGGTTACCCCGCCAGCGCTGACCTCGCCCGCGACGGGCTGGAAGATCGCTTGCGACGGATCAGACGGCCACCAGGACGCCGAAGTGCAGTTCCGCGACGGTGGCGGCACTGATGGTGAGCAGGCCGGGGATCAGGGTGATGTTGTGCGCATGATCGAGCGCAGGGTGGTGACATAGCGGGTGACCGAGTGGTGGGCGGTGGGGGTGTCGGGGTAGATGACGCTGAGGGTGGTGGCGGTGGGGAGGCGGTTGATCCAGAGCAGGACCTGCTCGGTGGCGGCGCGGTTGGCGTAGATGCCGGTGCCGGGGGTGTCGAAGTAGTGGTTGCCGGTGAAGTCGCGGGCGTCGACGTAGGAGAGCATCGGGGCCGACCAGCCGGGGCGGACGGTGATGTCGGGGTCGTCGGCGGCCAGTTGCAGGACGCGGTGCGGGGAGACGTGGGTGAGGGTGAGGCCGGTGTCGTAGGCGCGCTGGGCGGCGGTGAGGGTGCGGGCGAAGGTGGCGGTGGCGCCGATCGGGAAGGCGACGGGGACCAGCGTGACGTACCAGCCGACGGAGACGAGTTCGGCGACGGTGGAGCGGGTGCTGATGGGCGAGAGGGTGAAGTAGTAGTCGCTGTCGAGCAGCTCGCGTTCGGTCAGCGCGGCCGCGGCGAAGATGCCGCCGGTGAATTCGGCACCGTGATCGCGGCAGACCTTCTCGAACCGCAGGGCGGCCGCCTCGTCGAAGAGAGGAAAGGTGCGGTGCGCGCTGCGGGGATAGGCGCCGGGACGTTTGCCGAGATCCAAGGGGAAGCAGGGCAGTTCGCCGCCGTTGCCGCGTAGCAGTTCGAGCCAGCGGCGCACGCCGGGAGAGGTGCGCGTCAGCGCGGCGGAGGCGGTGCGTTCGCGAGCGCAGTAGTCGAGAAAGCTCGCGGGTGCGCTCAGCTGACCGGTGTCCTCGCCGACTTCGCGCAGATACAGGTGCGCCAGTTCGAAGCACGAGATGTACTGGGCCACACCGTCGGTGTGCAGATGATCGACTGCCAGGTACAGGGTGGTCGAGTCCTCGTGCTCGATCGCGCCGAAGGTGAAGCAGTTCCAGCGGAAGGGTCCGGGCGTGCTCTCCTGCACGTGCGCCCTGATCTGCGCGCCGGTGACGAGTCCGCGCTCCCGCTCGGCGAACTCCACCACCTCCGGCGCGACGAGATGACGGTGCACCACACCGTCGGACCCGATCGCGAACCAGGTGCGAAAGGTGTCGTGGCGCAACAGGAACGCGTTGATCGCCCGCGTCATGGCGCCGCGATCGAGCAGCCCGGGCACCGCGGCGGTGACCACGCACAGCCCGGAGAACCGGAACGTCGCCTCGACATTACGGTGCGCCAGTCGCAGGTACTCCTCCTGCTGATGCGACGGCGGCACCGGGTGTCTCGGCGCTCGGTCCGCGCCGGCCACCGCGGCGGGGGTCGCGTGCCAGCTCACCAGGCGTCCCGGCGCGGGCTGCCATTCCTCGATGAGGCCGAAACTCACCACGGGTCAACTCCGTTCGTTGCTGGGCAGGGCGAGGGTGAGCGCGCCCATCGCCAGGGCCAGGACCGCGACGGCGGCGAACATGCCGATCGCGCCGCCGAGGGTGTGCGCGCGGAAGAAGACCGCGCTGAGCAGGGCCAGGCCGAGCCCGTTGCCGACCTGTTCGATGGTCGGCAGCAGGCCGGAGGCGTCGTCCATGCGCTGCTGGGACAGCCCGGCCAGCATCATCGGCTGCAGCTGGACGCCGAACACGCCGACGCCGATGCCGGAGACGAAGATCGGGAACAGGGCGATCCGCAGGTCGACGGTGCCATCGGTGAACCACAGGTAGCCGGCGCCGATGGCCACGCAGCAGCCGAACCAGGCGATGCCGACCGCAAGCGCGCGGGCGCCCCAGCGCGCGACCAGCCACGGCGAGAGCACCGCGCCCACACCCGCGCCGAGCGCGAACGGGGTCATCGCGATGCCGGTGCGCAGCGGGGAGAACCCGACGATGTCCTGCAGGGTAATCGAGATGGCGAAGACGAACGCGGTGAACACGCCGAAGAACGTCGTCACCAGGATCGAGCCGATGGCGAAGCCTCGATCGTCGAACAGTGTCAGCCGGACCAGTGGCGCCTGCGACGAACGATATTGCTGGACAAGGAATCCGGCGCCCAAGGCCAGCGCGGCCACGATGACCGCGGCGGTGCCGAGCCGCCAACCGTGTTCCTGCACATCGGCCAGCGCCGACAGCAGCGCGAACAGGCTGACCGTCGACAGCGCTGCCCCGGTGAGGTCGAGCCGCCCCGGCTCGGCCGCGCGACCCAGATGCAGCCAGCGCCACGCCAGGACGAAGGCTAGCGCGCCGAGCGGGACATTGATCAGGAAGATCGCATGCCAGCCGGTGCCGGCGATGTTCGCGGTGATCAGCGCGCCGCCGAGAATCGGTCCGAGCATTCCGGCGAAACCGGCGGTCCCACCGTAGACGGCGAACACCAGCGGGTGCTTGGCGCGCGGGAAACTCGCGGTGAGGATGGCGATGGTCTGCGCGGCCATCCCGCCGCCCGCGATGCCCTGGGCGACGCGGGCGGCGATGAGCTCGGTCGCGGACTCCGACATGCCGCACCAGACCGAGGCGGCGGTGAAGGCCACCATCGACCACAGGAACAGCGTGCGCCTGCCGAACATCGCGCCGAGTCGCGCGGCCGGGAGCAGGGTGCAGGCGAAGGCCAGCGAGTACCCGGTCACCACCAGCAGCTGCGCCGAGGACGAGGCGCGCAGGTCGGCGGTGATGCTCGGCAGCGCGGTGTTCACGATCGTCACGTCGATCATCTGCATGAACACCGCGATCAGGCACCCGGCGAAGGCAGGCCACGCGCCGTGGCGAGCGCCCGTTTCCGTCGGGGCGCTCGCCCGCACGTCGGTCATCGCGCATCTGCCCGGGTGCACGAGGTCATCGCTGACCGCCGACCAGTGCGGGTTCGCCGGTCTCGGACTGATCCGCGGAGTCCACCGGCGCCGCGGCGATGTCCGGCAGCGACATCCGGGTGGTGTCGGCGGCCAGGATCAACTCGGCGACCTTCGGGCCCGCCTGTTCCAGGCTGAACGAGCGACCCATCTGCAGCGACATGAGTTCGATGCCGAGCGATTTACCCACGCGCGCACCGAATTCCACCGCCATGAGCGAGTCGAGACCCAGTTCGGGGACCGGCACGGTGAGGTCGATCGAGTCGGGGGCGACGCCCATCACCACCGCGAGCTGATCGGCCAGCATCCGGGCGACGGCGTGACCGCGTTTGCCCTCGTCGAGGGCGGTGAGTTCGGCCTGCAGGCGAGCCAGCGCCGAATTGTCCTCGACCGAGGCCGCGATCAGCGCGGTGAGTCGGCCGGTGCGGGTCATCTGCGGGAACGACGCGGCCAGCCGGGACCAGTCGGTCGGGATGATCGAGGCCCTGGTGACGCCGAGGCGCAGTGCCTGTTCGAGGTAGGCGGTACCGTCGGCCATGTCGATGGGCGCGAAACCGGCCACCTCGAGGTACTTGGCGACCTTCTCGTCGGCCGCCATGCCGCCGGTCGCGCCGGACATGTGGCCCCAGCCCACGCACAGCACCCGCTCGCCGGCGCGCGCCCACTGCTCGGCCAGCGCCTCCACCGCGAGATTGGCCGCGCTGTAGTTGTACTGGCCGAAGATGCCGAACATCGAGCCGCCCGAGGAATACAGCACGAACATGTCCAGCTCGATGCCCGCGTTGGCGACCGCGCGGTGCAAGACCTTGGCGCCGTGCACCTTCGGGCGGTACACGCGGGTGAGTTCGTCCAGGTCCATCAGGCCGATCCGGTTGTCGGCCACCGCGCCCGCCGCGTGATAGACCCCGCGCAGTGGATAGCCATCGGTGTGCGCCCGCCCGACCACCCCGGTGACCGTGACCAGATCGGCGATGTCGGCGAGTTCCTCGACCACCTCGACGCCCTTGGCGCGCCACGCATCGAGCTGCTGACGGGCATCGTCGGTGCGCGCGCCACCGCGCCCGACCAGCACCAGTCTGCGCGCGCCCTTGCTGACCAGCCAGCGGCCGGTGGCCAGGCCGAAGCCGCCGAAGCCGCCGCTGATCAGGTAGGTGGCCGCGCCGTGAATGGTGACCTCGGGCAGCTGCGGACGCACCGGCGGCGCGGGATCGTCCATGCTCAGCGCCACCCGGCCGATCCGCGACGAGCGGATCACCTCGTCGAAAGCCCTTGCCACCTCGTGGGTTTCGAACAGTTCGTAGGGGAGTGCCTGATAGACGCCGGCCTCGATCTTCTCGTAGACCCGACGCAGCAGGTCGGCCAGCTGCATCGGGCGGACCGCGCACATGCGATCGAGGTCGACGGAGAAGTACGAGAGGTTCTTGTCGAAGTTGGCCAGCTCGAGCAGACCGCCGGTGTACACGTCGGCCTTGCCGACTTCGACGATCCGGCCGAATTCGGCGACGGCGCGGAAGTTCTGGCGCAGGATCTCGCCCGGCGCCGTGCTGAGCACCACGTCGACGCCGACGCCATCGGTGAGCATCAGGACGTCGTCGGCGAAGTTCAGTGAGCGCGAGTGCAGGGCGTGATCGACGCCGAGGGCGCGGATGTGGGCGCGCCGTTCGGGGGTGCTCGCCGTGCCGATGATGCGGGCGCCGCGCGACTTGGCGACCTGGATGGCGGCCGAACCGACACCGCCCGCGGCACCGTGGACGAGCACTGTCTCGCCCGGCAGCAGTCGGGCCAGGTCGAGCAGTGCGTATTCGGCGGTGCCGAACGCGGTGGTGCTGGTGCACAATCCGGGCTCGGCGCCCGCGGGGAGCCGGATCGCGGCGTGCTGGTCGACCAGGTGGTAGCGGCGCATCATGTCCTTGGCGGCGATGGCGACCAGGTCACCTTCGGCCAGCGCGTTGACGCCCTCGCCGCGTCGTACCACCGTGCCGACGCCCTCCATGCCGGGGGCCGTACCGAAGAACGTGCCCGCCAGTTCCCGTTCACCGAGCAGGCCCATCACCTTCAACGGGTCCTTGTAGTTGAGGCCGATGACCCGCATCCGCACCTCGACTTCGCCCGGTCCCGGATCGCGCCGGGTGCTCGCCCGCCACGAGAGCGCCGACAGCAGACGCGATTTCGGGACCTCGATGGCGAAGTCGGCGGCCGGGTCGGCGAGCGGATGTGCGGTGTCGAGTTCGTCGATGCGGTCCGGCAAGGGCTTGGTGACCGTGGGCGCCCAGCGTTGGCCGGCCCGCAGCAGGATTTCGTCGGTGTTGTCGTGGGTGAAGGCGCCGGGCACCGACAGCTCAGTGGCGAGCAGGTCGAGCGATACGTCGGGGTCCACGTCGATCAGGCGCCAGCGCAGGGCTGCCTGTTCGTTGAGCAGGACCCGGCGGGCACCGGCAAGGGCTCGGTGGCGGTACTGGGGTTCGGATTCGTCGTCGGGGAGTGCGAAGGCATCCTCGGTGATCAGGGTGATGTCGATCAGGCCCTCGCCTAGCGTGGGCAGCACCTCGCCCTGCTCGATCAGGGAATCGGCGAATTCGCCCAGCGTGACGGCGATCTGTTTGAGCGTCCACAGGGCGGCGAGGTCGTCGTGGACGGCACCGGCGACCAGACAGACGTGTAGGCGCCGGGTGATCGCGGTCGGAGAGCCGGACTCGGGTGTGGAGAGGTCGCCGATGGAACGCGCCGTGCGACTCGACGTTTCATCCGCGTCCGAGTCGGTGTATTGCGCGGAGTCACCGCTCGTACCCGCTGGCTCTGCCGGTGTCTGTCCGGCGAGGTGACTGTGCGCGCCCGTTGCGCTGCCGGTGCCCTCCGAGCTCGCTGTCCGCTGGCCTAGGTCGCAGTCGAGGGTGTCCAGCGCGTGGGCGGCGGCGTACAGATGCTGGGTGAGTTCTTCGGTGAGGTAGGCGGTTTCGGTGGGTTCGGTCGATGGTTCGGTGATTTGCAGGACGGCCCCGGGCAGTGCGGCGGCCAGGGCGCGGGCGCGGTGGCTGGCGCCGAGTGCGACGACGACGGTCGCGGTGTCGGCGGCGGGGAGCGTGGCAGGGTCGATCGGGTCGCGGGGTTCGAGTTCGTCGGTGTAGTAGAACTCGGCCATGCGGTGCAAGGGGTCGGCGCCGGGGTTGAGGGCGCCGACCTGGACGCCGACCAGGTGCAGGCAGCGGTGGCCGGACTCGTCGAGCAGTTCGATGTCGGTGCGCAGGCGGGTGCGCGGGTCGCGTCGGGCCAGCACGGTGATCTGTTCGGGCAGCGCGCTGTAGAGGCGGACCGCGTCGACGGCGACCGGCACCAGCGCGCCCTCGCCGATGGCGTCGTCGGCGAAGAGCAGGGCCGCGACCTGCATGGCCGCGTCGACGACGGCCGGATGGGCGAGGTGCCCTGACCCGGTGCCGATGCCGGCGTCCACGGTCGCGACGACGGTGTCGCTGCTCGCGCGGACTGCAGTGACCCGGCGGAAGGTCGGCCCGTACTGCAGGCCACGCGCGGCCAGGGCGGAGTAGAACAGCTCGGGAACGAGCTCGATGGCCGAATCCAGTTCGGGAACGGGCACCTTCGTTGTCTCATAGCCGCCGGTGAGCAGGCGACCGATCGCGTTGACCGTCCACACCGAGCCGGTGGCGCTGCGCGAGCGGATCAGGAAGCGCCCGCTGGCCTCCTCGACGCTGAGTTCGAGCAGCGGTACATCGGGGGCGCCCATGATCACCGGCGCCACGAAGCGCACGTTCTCGAGCGCGACCCGCTGCTCACCCATCCGCTGGGCCGCCGCGCTCAGCGCCGCGTCCAGATAGGCGGCACCGGGCAGGATGCGCACCCCGCCGACGACGTGATCGACCAGCCACGGCAGCTTCTCGGTGCCGATCTGCAGCAGCCAGCCGGGCCTGCCCTCGAGGTCGGGATCGCCGAGCATGGCGTAGCCGCCGGGCGACCCGTTGCGCAGCTGCTCGAACAGCGGCAACGCCGAGTACAGCCGGGTGCGCTGCCACGGGTAGCGCGGCAGTGGCAGGTGCGGGGTGGCGCGGCGATCGGCGGGGAACAGGATTTCAGGATCGAGCGCGCCCGCGCTGTAGAGCCCGGCCACGGTCTGGCGGACACTGATCGAGTCGGACTGTTTGCGGTCGAGCGTCGAGACCGTGACGCCATTGTCACCGGTCTCGAGCAACAGCTCACGAATGTTGCCCGACAGCACCGGGTGCGGGCTGACTTCGACGAAGACCCGATGGCCCGCCTCGATCAGCGCGCTCATCGCGTCGGCGAACCGCACCGTCTGGCGCACGTTCGCACACCAGTACCGCGCGTCCCAATCACCTTCGGTGACCTGGTGACCGGTGACGGTGGAGTACAGCGGGATCGTCGGCGCCTGCGGGGTGAGATCGGCCAGGACCGTGCGCAGTTCGTCGAGGATGGGGTCCATCAGGCGGCTGTGATACGGCACCTCCACCCGCAGTCGCCGCGCGAAAACGCCCTGTTCGGTGAGGGTTTCGGCGAGCTGGTCGAGGCGGTCGGGGTCACCGGCGAGGGTGAGGCTGTTGGGGCTGTTCACCGCGGCGATGTCGATGGCGTCCTCGGGTCCGATCAGCTCGGTGGCCCGCTCGACGCTGATCCCGGCGGCCAGCATCGCGCCCGATCCGGCGGTGCTCGCCTGCAGCCGCGCCCGGTGATAGGCCACGGTCACCGCGTCGCGCAGCGAGAGCGCACCGGAGACGTAGGCCGCCGCCACCTCACCGACACTGTGCCCCACGATCACCGACGGGGTGATCCCGTACTCGGCCAGCTCGCGCACCAGCGCGACCTGCACCAGGAAGTTGGCGGGCTGGGCGACCATGGTCGCGGTGACTCGCGATTCCTGTTCCGGCCGCAGCAGTTCACCGATGATGGACCATCCGGCCACCTCCCGGAAGACGGCGTCCACCTCCTGCGCGGCGGCCGCGAAAGCGCCTTCGGCGCACAGCAGTTCGCGCGCCATGCCCCACCACTGCGGGCCCATGCCGGAGAACACGAACACCGGCGCCGCACCGCGGGTGAGAGCCCTGGTGGCGTCGCGCCCCGCACCCTCGGCGTAGTCGCGCAGTGCCCGAATGAGTTCGGTGGTGCCGTCGATGAGGACACCGGTGCGGAACGGGTGGTGCGCGAGCCGGGTCCATGCCGCTTCGGCCAGCCGGTCGGGGTCGGCGCCCGCGGCGATCAGCTCGGCGAAACGGCCGGCCATCGCCCGCGTCGCGGCGGGGCTGCGGGCGGAGACCGGCAGGATCCCAGAGTGTTCCGGCGGCTCGACGGGTGCGGGCTCGCGGTGGAACTCCTGCACGATCGCGTGGGCGTTGGTGCCGCCGTAGCCGAAGCCGTTGACCGCGATGGTCATCGGCAGATCGGAGTCGACCGGCTCGGGCTCGAGCTGGACGTGCAGGCCCAGCTCGTCGAACGCGATGTCGGGATTGGGGGTGTCGAACCAGCCCTGCGGCGGAATCGTCCGATGTGCCACGGCCAGCGCGGATTTGATCACGCTCGCCACCCCGGCGGCGGCCTCGGTGTGCCCGAGCGTGGCCTTGAGCGAGCCGACGCCGAGCGAACCCGCGCGTCCGGAGGCGGCGCCGTAGACGCGGCCGAGCGCGCGCAACTCGATCGGATCGCCCACCAGGGTGCCGGTGCCGTGCGCCTCCACATAGGTCACCTCCTCGGGCGCGGTGCCGGAGCGCTCACACACCGCCCTGGCGAGCGCCTCCTGGGAGACGTCATTGGGCACGGTGATGGCGGTCGTGCGGCCGTCCTGATTGGCGCCGGTGCCCTTGATCACCGCGTAGACCCGGTCGCCGTCGCGCACCGCGGCGTCGAGCTTCTTGAGCACGACCATGCCCGCGCCCTCACCGCGCCCGTAGCCGTCGCCCGCGGCGTCGAAGGATTTGCAGCGTCCGTCGGTGGCGAGGAAGCCGCCCTTGCACATCATCACGAACGTCTCCGGCTGCAGCATCACGTTCACGCCACCGGCCAGCGCCACGGTGCAGTCGCCGTTGTCGAGCGCCTGGCAGGCCAGATGGATCGCGACCAGCGAGGACGAGCACGCGGTGTCGACGGTCAGGGCCGGGCCGGTGAGGTCGAGGGCGTAGGCGATGCGGTTGGACAGCATCGTGTACGACGCCGAGGCCGCGGTGTGCATGTCGACGTGGGCCAGTGCCGGGCCGACCACCCCGATCACCGACTGGTCGACGACGAACCCGCCCACGTACACACCCACCGAGCGCCCCGCGGCCTTCCCCGCGACACCGGCGTCGTCGAGCGCCTCCCAGGTCACCTCGAGCAGCACCCGCTGCTGCGGGTCCAGCCCGGTCGCCTCACGATGGGAGATCCCGAAGAAATCGGGGTCGAACTCCCACGGGTCGCCGGTCATGAACGCGCCACGACGGGTGTAGCTGCGACCGGGTGTCCGTTTGTCCGGATCGTAATAGCGGCGATAGTCCCAGCGACTCGCCGGAATATCCCCGACCGCATCGCGCTTTTCGACAACGAACTCCCAGAACGATTCCGGTGAGTCTATTCCACCGGCGAATCGGCAGCCGATTCCGACAACAGCGATGTCCGACATGATTCCTCCGCATCAGGGCCCTCGATGTCAACATGTGCCCGGTCTGCGCAGCGTAGGACTCATCACAGCGAAAACCGGCCTGGAGTAGCGTGGTTCGTCCATGGCACCAACGTGATAGGTCTGTGATTGTGATCGCGACTCGAGGAGAACGTTTCCTACCTGCTCGCACAGGGTGCCGGAAAATCTTCTGGTAGTCGTCACAGTGTTTTCGCGAAACCGTGTGTAGCGTTCGGAAATACCGTTGAATCGCGGGCAGAAGACAGGATTCGGCGTAGAGATCGGAGTTCGATGATGTCTGGTCGAGCAGTGTGCGCTCGAATCGTCGCCGCCATCGCCCTCGCGGTGGCCGCGCTGGGGGCGGCCCCCGCCGCGACCGCGGCACCCGCCGCCTGGATCGACGACCTGCGCCACGAGCCCGACCGCACGATCGATGTCGGCGTGTACTCGCCCGCCATGGACATCGTCACCCGGGTGCGGGTGCTGCGCGCCGCCGACCCGAAAGCGCCGGCGCCCACGCTGTATCTGCTCAACGGGGTCGGTGGCGGCAGTGACGGGAACTGGCTCGATCGCACCGATGTGGTCGAGTTCTTCAAGGACAAGCAGGTCAACGTGGTGATCCCGTTCGGGGGAGCGGGCAGCTACTTCGCCGACTGGCGGGCCGACGATCCGGTGCTCGGCAAACAGCGCTGGACCACCTTCCTCACCAAGGAGTTGCCCCCGGTGATCGATGCCGAATTCGGCGGCAACGGCGCCAATGCCATCGCGGGACTGTCGATGGCGGGCACCTCGGTGTTCCAGCTCGCCCTCGCCGAACCGGGGCTGTACCGGGCGATCGGCTCCTACTCCGGGTGTGTGCGAACCAGTGATCCACGCGGGCAGGCCATCGTGCGCACGGTGGTCGGGAGCAGGCTCGGCAACGCGGCCAACATGTGGGGGCCGCCGACCGACCCGGCCTGGTCGGCCAACGACCCCTACCTGCACGCGGAAGCCCTGCGCGGCACCGAGGTCTACATCTCCTCCGGCACCGGCATTCCCGGACCCTTCGACACCATCGACGCCCAGGGCGACCCGATGCAGCTCACCTATCAGCTGCTGTTCGGCGCCTCGCTCGAGGCCGTGACCAACCTGTGCACGCACCAGCTGCGGGATCGACTGCAGTCATTGGGGATTCCCGCGACCGTCGACCTGCGGCCCACCGGCACCCACTCGTGGGGGTACTGGGAAGAGGATCTGCACAAGTCGTGGCCGGTGTTCGAGGCAGCGTTGGCGCGGTGAGCCGATGGGCGGACTTCGTCGTCGTCCGGCGATACGCCGTCCTCGGCGCGGTGGTCGCCGCGTTGCTCGCGCTCGGCGGCTACGGACTCGGGCTCGGCGACCGGCTCAGCGCCGACGGCTGGGACGATCCCGGTTCGGACTCGGTGCGCGCCGGGCACATTCGGACCGAGGCCTTCGGACGTGACCACTCCGCCGACGTGTTGCTGCTTTTCCACGCACCTGACGGCCGCACCGTCGACGATCCGGTCTTCGCCGAAGCCGTTGTCGCGCATCTGAACCGGCTGCCCCGCGCACACCCCGCCGAGATCGACCGTGTGAACGGCGCGTACTGGCCCACCGAAACCGGTGTGGCCCAACCGGCGATGTTCGGCACCGACGATCACCGGCACGCCTTCGCGGCGCTCTCCTTGCGCGGCGAGGACAACACCACGCTGCTGCGCAACTACCGCGCGGTCCGCGACGACCTCGCTTCCCCCGGCCTGACGATGGAGGTGGCCGGTGGGCAGGTGGTGGCGGGCACCCTCACCGACACCATGGCCACCGACCAGCGGCGCATGGAACTGATCGCGCTCCCGGTGGTGGCGGTACTGCTGTTCCTGGTGTTCGGCGGGGTGATCGCGGCCGCCCTGCCGCTGCTGGCAGGCGGGCTCACCGTGCTCGGCGCGTGGGGCATCATCCGGGCCATCACCCAGGTGACCGAGGTGAACTCCTTTGTCGCCCCGGTGGTGTCGATGATCGGCCTCGGATTGGCCATCGACTACGGGCTTTTCGTGGTCAGCCGGTTTCGGGAGGAGCTGGACGACGGTCGCGAAGTGGCCGACGCGGTCCGCCGCACAGTCCTCACCGCCGGACACACCGTCCTCGCGTCCGCGACGATCGTGATCGCCGCGGCGGCGACGATCCTGCTGTTCCCCCACGGCTTCCTGCGTTCGTTCGCCTACGGCACCATCGTCACGATCACCCTCGCGGCGCTCACCGCCCTCACCGTGCTCCCCGCGCTGTTGGCGATACTCGGCGCTCGCGTCGACGCCCTCGGGTGGCGCCGGCTCGCCTCGACAGCGCACCCCCCGCGCGCAGCTCGCGGTGCGGAATCGGTCGGGGTGTCGGATCGTGAGGGGCCGGCGCGGGGCTCGGATCTGGGCAAGGGATCGCTGTGGTGGCGCCTTGCGGGGTTGGTGATGCGACATCCTCGGGCGGTCGCGCTCTCGGTGTGTGCCGGGCTGCTCGTGCTGGTGGCACCGATCGGGGGGTTGGCGTTCGGGAGTGTGAGCGAGCGGTATCTGCCGCCGGACAACGGGACTCGGCTGGCCCAGCAGCACTTCGACGAGCTGTTTCCGTTGCGTCGGGCCGATCCGATTCGGCTGGTGTTCGTCTCCGGCGATCCGCTCGCGGTGGGTGCGGTGTGGGCCGCGGCCAACGATGCGCCGGGGCTGGCCGGGCCGTTCGGGGTACCCGCGCGCGGGACGCAGCGGACCGAGGTGTTCGCCACCGAGGCCGCGCTCAGTGATCCCACCGACGCCCGCGCCACCGTCGACTACCTGCGCGGTCTCGCGGTACCGCCGGGAACCACGATGCTGGTCGGCGGGGAACCGGTCATCGGGCAGGACAGTGTCGACGCGTTGGTCGACCGACTGCCCCTGATGATCCTCGCGGTCCTGCTCGTCACGACCGCCCTGCTGGTGTGGGCCTTCGGCTCCTGGGTGCTGCCGATCAAGGCGGCGTTGTGCAATGCGCTCGGACTGGGCGCGACGCTGGGCATCCTCACCTGGATCTTCGTCGACGGGCACGGCGCGCAGCTGCTGAACTTCACCCCCCAGCCGATCATGGCGCTGCTGCTGGTGGTGATCGTCGCGGTGATCTACGGGCTGTCCACCGACTACGAGGTGTTCCTGCTGTCGCGGATCGTGGAGGCCCGCGCCGCGGGGGCGAGCACCGCCGACGCCGTGCGCGAGGGGACGGTCCGCACCGGACGCATCATCACCGCCGCTGCCCTGGTGCTGCTGGTGGTGACCGGGGCGTTCGCGTTCTCCGAGCTGCTGATGATGCAGTACATCGCCTACGGCATGGTGGCCGCGCTGCTCATCGACGCCACGGTGCTGCGCCTGCTGCTCGTCCCCGCGCTGATGACCTGGCTGGGCGAGTGCTGCTGGTGGCGACCGTCATGGCCGAAAATCGCTCGCGGTGACGACGCCGATCGGGCAGGCTCGGTGTCGAGCCACGCGTGAACTCACTCACGAAGCGCTGTGACGGCCGTCACCGATCCCGGTAGGGGTATGGTCGGCGGCGTCGCGGCGTGCACACTGGAGAGTGTGAGTGAGCGTCGTTCGGAACTTTTGCCACACCGCATCGCGGTGCTCTCGGTGCATACCTCACCCCTGGCCCAGCCCGGCACCGGCGACGCGGGCGGCATGAACGTCTACGTGCTCAACACCGCCATCGAACTGGCCCGACGAGGCACCGAGGTGGAGATCTTCACCCGCGCGACCTCCTCCGAACTGCCCCCGGTCGCCGAAGCCGCGCCGGGTGTGCTCGTTCGCCACGTCGTCGCCGGCCCCTTCGAGGGTCTGGACAAACACGAACTGCCCACCCAGCTGTGCCCGTTCACCGCCGAGGTCCTGCGCCAGGAGGCCAGGCACCTGCCCGGCCACTACGACCTCGTGCACTCGCACTACTGGCTCTCCGGCCAGGTCGGCTGGCTCTCGCGCGACCGCTGGCGGGTACCGCTGGTGCACACCGCGCACACCCTCGCCGCGGTGAAGAACGCCGCGCTCGCCGAGGGCGACACCCCCGAACCCGAGACCAGGGTGATCGGGGAGAAGCAGGTGATCGCCGAGGCCGACCGGCTCGTCGCCAACACCGGTGACGAAGCCCGTCAGCTCGTCGACCTCTACGGCGCCGACGCCCACCGCATCGATGTGGTGCCGCCCGGCGCCGACCTGACCCGCTACCGCCCCGGCGACAAGCGCGCCGCCCGCGCCGCGATGGGTCTGCGCGCCGACGAGCAGATCGTCGCGTTCGTCGGCCGGATCCAGCCGCTCAAGGCGCCGGACGTGCTCGTGCGGGCCGCCGCCGAACTGCTGCGCCGCGAGCCGAGCCGCAGGCTGCGCGTACTCATCGTCGGCGGGCCTTCCGGCACCGGGCTGGCCCGGCCGGACGCGCTCATCGAACTGGCCGCCGACCTCGGCATCGCCGACCGGGTCACCTTCCTGCCGCCCCAACCCGCCGACCGCCTCGTGCAGGTCTACCGCGCGGCCGACGTCGTCGCCGTGCCCAGCTACAACGAATCCTTCGGCCTGGTCGCCATCGAGGCGCAAGCCAGCGGCACGCCGGTGCTCGCCGCCGACGTCGGCGGCCTCGGCACCGCCGTGCGCCACGGCGAATCCGGTCTGCTCGTCCCCGGCCATCGCACTCCCGAGTGGGCCGACGCGCTGGCCGCCCTGCTCGACGACCCGGCCCGGCTGGCCCGCATGGGCGCCACCGCGGTCGAACACGCCGAGCGCTTCTCCTGGGCGCACACCGCCGAGGGACTGCTCGACAGCTACGCTGCCGCGATGGCCGAATTCCGGGCCCAACGTGGCCCGATCGCCCTGCTCGCGGGCGATACCGGCCAGGCCAGATCACAGGCGCTGTGGCGGCGCCGGACAGGAGTACGACGGTGAGCGCCGTATCGCAGGTGATCGACGAGACGCTGCGCGATCGCGAGATCGAATACACCCGCCACGGCGACGACACCTTCATCGCCGTGCTGCCGGGCGAGCGCAAACTCACGACCACGGTGATGCTGACCGTCGGCAAGCACGGCGTGCGGATCGAATCGTTCGTCTGCCGCAAGCCCGACGAGAACTTCGAAGGCGTCTACAAATACCTGCTGCGCCGCAACCGCCGCCTGTACGGCGTGGCCTACACCCTCGACAACGTCGGCGACATCTACCTCGTCGGCCGCATGTCGGCCGAATCGGTGACCCCCGACGAACTCGACCGCGTCTTCGGCCAGACCCTCGAAGCCGTCGACAACGACTTCAACACCTTGCTCGAACTAGGCTTCGCCGAATCCATCCGCAGGGAATGGAAATGGCGCGTCTCGCGCGGGGAATCCCTGAAGAACCTGCGCGCCTTCGAGCACATGATCGACGACGCCGACAAGCCATGACCCGATGCTGGGCGCGATCACCACGCCCAGCACCGGGTTTCGACTCAGCAGTTCGTCGGGACCGGTTCGTCGCGGAAGCGGGACTCGACGTAGTTCCACGCGTCGACGAAGCCCGCCGCGGCGGCGGTCATGTGTTCGGAGATCTCCACGGTGACCATGTTGACCGGGGCGCCCTTCGAGCAGAAGTGGGCGACGCTCCGGGCCACCGGCTCCCACGGGGTGAGGGTGTCATAACGACCCTGCCAGATGTAGGTCGGCGCGGTGGGGGCACCGGTGAAGTGGACCAGGCTGTTCTCGCGCAGCACGCCGCGGGCGACCTCGCTGGTCATCAGATCCTTCGACGCCGCCATCTGTTCGGCGTTGCGCGCCAGGCCGTGGAACAGCAGGAAGCGGCGGCACGCGTCCTTGGTGAACTCGCGGAACCACAGGCCGTCCTCGTTGAGCGAATCCGAGACCGGTACCCGTTCGGGGTACTCCCGCTCGATGCCCATCGCGGCGGCGAAGGCCAGGCCGAAGCCGGGGTGCGGGGCGAAGCCGAGCGCGTCGGCCATCAGTTCGAGATCGGCGGGGATGCCACCGGCCACCACGGCCGCGAGTTCCAGCTCCGGCGCGTAGGTGGGCTGCAACGCACCCGCCCACGCGGTGGCCATGCCGCCGCCGGAGTACCCGGCGAGCGCCACCGGTGAGGTGCTGACGCCCAGTTCGGCCACCTTTTGCACCGCCCGCACACTGTCGAGGGTGATCATGCCGCTGAGCTTGGCCGCGCCATAGGCGACGGTCGGACCGAGGTAGTCCGGCACCGAGATGGCCCAGCCGCGCTGCAAGGGCAGCATGGCGCCGGGCGCGTCCTGCAGTTCGCCGTTGAACAGCGACTGCGAGGGGTTGCAGCGGGTGCCGATGGAGTTGATCAGCGCCTGGTACGACACCAGCGGCGGATTCTGCACGCCGATCGGCAGCAGCACGGTGGTGACGCCCATGATCGCGTTGCCCGCCGAGTTGGTCGAGCGGAACGCCACCTGCCAGCCTTCGGTGCCGGGGTAGAGGAAGGTATCGATACGGCGCTTCCGCACGACGTCACCGGGCGCCAGCTCGCCGATGTCACTGGGCGCCGTGAAGAACGGATCCGGATCGGGGGTGGGGTACAACGGGTTCGCATTTGCGGGTGCGGCGAACAAGCCGAGCGTCAGCAGGCTCACCACCAGAACAACGATTTTCGACACAGCTTTCCTTCATCAAGTAGTGCTGCCCAACTGATACTTACAACCCGACCCTGGTGAAGTATCCAACGAAAACTGGTCATCCGTACCAACCAGTAGTCAAAGTGTCGGGAGACACATCTTGTGAGCATTCACATCCGCGGGCCCCGGCGCAGGTAGTTCGTGGCAACAGACGGAAGGACAGTAATCGCAATGACCGTGCTGGCGCTCGACATCGGGGCGACCAAATTCGCTGTGGCAGTAGTCGAATCGGACTTCCGGCTACGCGACGTGCGCCGGGCGGCGGTCACCGCCGACGACCCGTGGGCACACTGCCGAGCACTGCTGCTCGCTGTGGCGGGCGACAACCTGGTAACCGCCATCGGCATCGGCTCGGCCGGGCCGATCGAGGTGGCCGACGGGGTGGCGAGCCCGTTGAACATCCCGCGGTGGCGCGACGGCTTCGCGATCGTCGAACACGTCAGGGCGCTGTTCCCGGCCGCCGTGGTGCGGTTCGCGATCGACGGCGCCTGCCTGGCGCTGGCCGAACATCGCATCGGGGGGCTGCGCGGGGTGCGCAACGGGCTGGCGCTGACCGTGTCCTCCGGTGTCGGCGGCGGGATCATCGCCGACGGGCGCGTGTTGCTCGGGCGAACCGGAAACGCGGGACACCTCGGGCACATCGTCGTGCCCGGCGACGACACTCCCTGCGCCTGCGGCGGATTCGGGTGCGTGGAGGCGGTGGCCAGTGGGATGTCATCGGTGCGCTGGGCGCGTGGTCGCGGCTGGTCCGGCGAGACCGGCGTCGAACTGGCCGAGGCGGCCGGGCGGGGCGACCCGATCGCGCTCGACGCGCTGGCCCGTGCGGGAACCGCGCTGGGACAAGCGATTTCCTCGGCATCGGCGCTGCTGGATGTGGACCGGGTGGTGATCGGCGGCGGCTTCGCGCACTCGGGCGCGCCGCTGTGGGATCCGCTGCGTGCCGCCGTCGACCGGCACGCGCGCCTCGCGTTCACCCGTGGGCTCACGGTGGAGCTGTCGGCACTGAGCGAGGGCGCCACGCTCGTCGGTGCCGGTGTGCTCGCGGTCGAGGCGGCGTCGATCTGATCGGTGGTGGCGCCGTGCGCCCGGTGCGGTGGGGTTGTGCGCGCGATCAGCCCGATCGTCAACGCGCTCGGCGAGTTGGCCTCGACCCGCGCGGGGCGCGCGTAGCCTCGAACAGGTGGCTGCCGACTACGTGCCGGGCGATGTCGTCCATATCCCGGAGGGTCCGTTCCAAGGAGTGTGCGCCGTAGTGCGCGAGGTCGACTCGGTGGCGTCGCGATTGCGGGTCGACGCGCTCGTCGTCGGCGGCCCGCACAGGCTGAGCATCGGGTTCGACGAGGTGGAGTGGGCCTGAGCGTCGGCGAAATGCCAGAATGACCCCATGACCCACACCCTCGTGCTGCTGCGCCACGGCGAGAGCGAATGGAATGCCCTCAACCTGTTCACCGGCTGGGTGGACGTGCACCTGACCGACAAGGGCATCGCCGAGGGCAAGCGCGCGGGTGAGCTGCTCAAAGAGCACGACATCCTGCCCGATCTCGTCTACACCTCGCTGCTGCGCCGCGCGATCAGCACCGCCAACAACGCCCTCGACGCCGCCGACCGGCACTGGATCCCGGTCATCCGCGACTGGCGGCTCAACGAGCGCCACTACGGCGACCTGCAGGGCAAGAACAAGGAGCAGGTCCGCGAGCAGTACGGCCAGGACCAGTTCATGCTGTGGCGGCGCAGCTACGACACCCCGCCGCCGCCGATCGCCGACGACAACGAGTACAGCCAGGAAGGCGACCCGCGTTACGCGGGCATCGAGGTCCCCAAGACCGAGTGCCTGAAGGACGTCGTCGCCCGGATGATCCCGTACTGGGAGAACACCATCTCCAAGGAACTGCTGACCGGCAAGACCGTCCTGGTCGCCGCGCACGGCAACTCCCTGCGCGCCCTGGTCAAGCACCTCGACGGCATCTCCGATGAGGACATCTCCGGCCTGAACATCCCCACCGGCATCCCGCTGCGCTACGAACTCGACGAGAACCTGCGCCCGGTCAAGCCCGCCGAATATCTCGACCCGGCCGCCGCCGCGGCAGGTGCGGCGGCTGTCGCCAACCAGGGCGGCAAGTAGTCGTTTCGTCCGAATCGGCCCCGCACCTGGACACGGTGCGGGGCCGTTCTGCGATATCCGCAGGCGCTCCCGCCCTACCAAGGATGGCTTGGCGGTGAGTTCCAGGCGACTCGCGTCAGGATTCGGTGGCCTGACGCGACGATGTCACAGCTCGGTCGCCTGTGTCGTCACCTCGATAGACGCCGCGAAACGCGCGGCCACTGAAGGAGCCACGACATGCGCACCGCCTACCTCATCGTCACCGTCGTCGCGGCCCTCTGGGTCGGCTTTTCGGCGTTCTCCCTCCTGCGCCGAGCCCCGTTCGTCGTAGAACCCCTGGTCACCTACGGGGTCCCCGAGACCTGGTGGACCCCACTCGGCCTCGCCAAGGCCGCCGGATCATCGGTCTGCTGGTCGGCCTACTCGTCCCGCCGATCGGCATCGCCGCCGCCATCGGCCTGATCCTCTACTTCACCGGCGCGGTGGTGACCGTCCTACGAGCCCGCTCGTACAAGACCGTCGCGTTCCCGGTGCAGTACCTGGCGCCGGTCGCGGTGGCCCTTGGCCTCGGGATCGCTGCGTAAACGTCTGGTTCAGGCGTTGGCCGTGAATCGCGACGGCGAACTCGTCGGCTGGTCAGGCCTCGTCGGATAGTCGACCAGCAGCGGCGGACACCTAGGCTCCGCGCACAGCGTCGCTACCGTCGTCAGATCAGCTCGAACGCTGATCTGATGGCGATGGTGAGGGCGGGCTCGGCGTCGGCGTTGAGGTAGCCGATGACCTTGCCGAGATCGGCAACGGGGATGGTGACGATGTTGTCGCAGGAGACGACGCAGTCGTGGTCGAGTCCATTGCGGCGGCCCACAGGCACTTCGGTGGACAAGCCGCGGATGGTGCTGGTGATCGGTGCGACGGTGACCCTGGTGAGGTAAGGGCGGACGGCTTCGCGGGTGAGTACGAGGACGGGTCGGGTTTTGTCGAGTCGGGCGAGGTGGATGGGCCTCACGCGAGGTCGTCCATGGGCGTGCGTGCCGCGTGTGCGGCGAGGTCGTTCATGTCGTCGTCTGGGGTGCTTTCGGCAAGGGCGGCAAGGATCGCGGCGTCAGCCTCGGCGGTTCGGCGAAGCCGGTCGCGTTCGAGTGCTTGCTCGATGATCGCTGCGCGGCTCGGTGCAGCACCGCTGGATACGGTGCTGTCCAGGTATCTGACGGTTGCCTCGGCGAGACGAATCGAAATCTGCGAGCTCATCCCATAATGGTACCCGATTCGGGATGCGGGGGTGCGCGGCGAGCTCCGATCGGAGCACCCAGGGGTGCCGGTGTCGTAACCATCCCTGCCCGGCTCCCCGCTCACCGACCCCGATTCGCGACCTCGGCCAACACTGGTAGCCCCACGCCTGGATCGGCGTGTGGCGGGGTTGGACCTGGGCGTAGGTGTGCACTCCCGAACCGGCCAGGTGCGTACGTGCGAGGCGTACGACGAAGGTGCTCGCAGGAGGCTGGGTGTCAGGGTTGTGTGTCCCTCGGTCGGGCTCTCCGATAACGACCGACAACAGCGGCCAGGAGCCCAGGAACGCAGGTGGCCCGTCGCGCGGGGCAGACCTCACCCTAGAACGACGAAGGCCCGACGCCATGAGGCGCCGAGCTGTTGCATGTAGGATTTCATCCCACGGTGCGAACAGTGTGTACCTGTTTCGTACCCAGGCCGTTCGGTGAGTTGGCGCTCGCCGGGCGGCCGTTCTTGTTCGTGTGACGCTACACACTCCGAGATCAGTGGGCAACCAGCCAAAATCGGACACTAGAATCGCACAACAATCGGCTCAGATGACGCGCGGGCAGGTTCGATGCCCGTTCCGGGAGGTGGCTACGTGGGGGACTTGGTCAAAGCGGACTTGGATGCGCTGCGCGCATTGTCAGGCACGCTCAACGTTGAGGCCGACAGCATCGGCACCATCATGGGCCCTGTCAGCTCCGGGCTCGAAGCAGTGGTCATGCCGGGAGCCGGCATCGATGAGCTGCTGGGCCGTATCAACGAAAAGCTGGGCGCCAACATCACCGAGCACGAGACGAACGTTCGGCAGATGAGTCAGGGCGCGGCGACTGCCGCGAACAGCTATGAAGAGGTCGACACCGTGTTTAAAGGCCAGCTGGATGGTTTGCGGAGCGAGGTCGAATGAGCGGCGACGCCGTGCCCACGATCTCCCAGGTGAGGTCCTGGCAGCCGACGGCCCTGGTCACGGCTGGCCGGGCGATCGTCACCGCTGGTGATGGGCTTGCTGACCGGATGGCCAAAGTGGACCGTGCTGTCGATCAAACCGCACTCGACTGGGAGGGCGACGCAGCGACGACCGCATCGATGCGGGCGGTGTCGGAGCTGCTGTCCTCATCCCAGACTCGGCGCGCCGCGGTGTCCATCGGCGAAACGCTCACCACGCAAGGTAGCGGTATAGACGGCCACCGCAGCGCACTGCTCAACGCCGTCACCATGATCCAGGCCGGCTATCCCAACCTGACGATCGCCGACGACGGAACCGTCACTGCACCAGCACTGACCGGCACCCAGGCCACGGATCCAGTCACGGTTGTCATGCAGCAAAAGCTTGTCAACGTGGCGACTGACTTCACAACGACGCTGAAGGAGTATCTCAACAGCATCGCAACCGCGCTAAACGCCCTGAAATTCGCTGCCGCCCTCGGCTTGACCGACCTCGAGCAGCACGGTGGTCCCGGCGGAGCCGTGAGCGGCTCTGGTGGACTGAGTGGTGACAGGGGTGCGAAGCTCGGCAACCAGATCAGCGCTGCTGTCGCGGACGGAAGGCCGATCCCGGATGAGGTCCTGGATCAGGTTAAAGATGACTTCAAGGCTGCCGGTATTCCACCCGAGCAGCTCGACGCGTACCTGCGGGGCGAGGAAGCGACTATTCCGGCTTCTACAAAGGCGTACTTGCAGAACTTCATGAACGCCGCAGGCGCCGATGGCTTCACCCAAACCAGCGAGCAGCTCCGTGCTCAAGGCCCAGCGGGACAGCAAGCGGCAGCGTCTATGGCGAACTCAGCGATGATCTTGTCTAACGAGAAGGTTGGCACCGGTCGAGATGTCAACGGAAAACTTGTCAATCCTGGCGGCTATGATCAGCTCCCGACGAGTATGCAGGAACTGGTCTCGACTCGAATCAGCGCCGGTGGTGCTCCTGACGGCAATGCTTCGGGAGCACCCGGAGCCGCGATCGACGGTGCATCACCCGCGTACGTTGAGCAGCAGGCACGATTCATAGACGCGTTGTCTCAGGCGGAGTCAGGAAACGAGCCGGGCACGAAGATATCTACAGAGTTGTATCGGCAGGGCGCCCACATGGCGTGGCTGGAACAGAACAACTCTCAGGTCAGCGATGGTTCGGTTCCGGGCCTCGATGGTGCGGTGGGCGATGCGGTCGAGTTGGCTGCCAGGAATCCGGAGGCCACGACCGCATTCCTGACGGGGGAGGGGAGCCCGGAGATCTTGGGCGCCGGATACGATCCGAAGACGGCGGTCCTTCCGTTGTTGACCTATGAATCGGAAGACCCGAAAAGTCCGGCCATAGCGCCGATGACCGACTGGATAGCAGACAATGCGAAATCGGGTGAATTGCCCGATGCTGAATTGGCCGGAAAGTCCGCACATGGGTTGTCGCAGATCATCTCGGCCACTGATACCAAGAATGGCATCAACAACTATGAACTGCTGCTCGCTGGAACCGGAGAGGGACAGACCGGCGGCATGACCGCCGGGACCTCCCAAGAAGTAGCGAAGGCGTTGGCGCCGTATGTCGGGAAGATGGCCGACATGGACGACGGCTTGTCCGGTACGCAGGGTTTTGGTCCAATCACGCCGGTAGAGTCTATCCGAGTATTCAGTGTGCTGTCTGGTGACGAACTCTCCAGCGCCACGATCAATGGGGCGGCGTTGGCTGAATCGCAGCGGATGGACTCTGCCTTCATCGCAGACAAGAACACCGAGAACGGGCAGTATGCAACTCGGTTGGAATGGCTGACGAACCAAGGAATCGCCGTTGACCATGACCAGCAGGTTGGTGCGAACCAAAAAGAAGCTGCAGACAAGACGACGCGGCTCAATCAGGCGTATACCGCTGGTCAGATCATGCTCGGCGGTCTAGGTCCGGGTCAGGCGGCTATCGCAGCGGTCGCTGAACCAGGTAAATCGTTCCTTACTGTCGATCCGGAATCGGTTTCTCCGCATGCTCCATTGAAGACTGATGGCGGCACCTATGACGCCCCAAACTTCGGATCGGCAAATGACCGCGGCTACCGTATGATCCAAGCGATGGCGAGTAATGGAGCGCTGGACTTTGATTCGCTGCCTCCGGAATTCAAGAACGGTGACCGAATGAAAACCTATAGCGAGTATATGTCAGACACGCCTGGGGGGTATGATAACAGCAAAGAGATCGGATCCGTTCTGGTAAATGCCAGTGCCATGGATCAGCGGGATATCGATAGGTACTTGGCGCTTGCGAACAATGGTGAGTCTGACGAGCTCGGTCTTGCGGTGCGGCCACCGAGCTCGGATCAAGAGGCGCGAATTTCGGATGTCTTGGCCACGAATGAGAGTGGGCGCAGTGAGCACAATAGATGGGTTCGCACATGATCAGGAAGATTGCGATACGCAATGTTGTTCCAGCCGGACTGGTCTTCGTGCTTATGGTCGGGTGTTCAGCACCGGAAGGGGGCTATCCTGAAGAAATCCCACCGTATCGGCCACCGGGGGAAGTTCGGATGGCTACAGCAGTTTGGTCTGGTGCCCCAGGTGTTGACTTGAGCTCGGGTCAAGGGGTGCTGGCCCGCGCTGGCTTCGAAGCGCGAATTGTTGGTCAGCAGTCCGGACTTGATCGAACGTATCCTGGATTTCGTGAATCGATTGACTTCAGAATCAAGTCTGAGCTTGAGGAAACATGGAAACGGGGTCCAATATTTGGAACATTGTTGACGCATATTAACGCCATACACGGAACGCCGAGAGATTTCGTGGTCGAATTCTGCATGCTGGGTACGGAAGTTGCTGTACCCGAGGGTGAAGGGTATTTGAGCTGGCGGTCACGTGGTGAGTCGTCGGCGATGCATTTCAGGGCTGATTCGAATGATTCCGTATTGCCCGCCAACATGCCATGGCAGTTCTCGGACTCTCCGCACTGGCAGGCGCCGGTGTTCGACCTGTTCGAAGGATGGTCCGTCGAAATTCCACTATCCGGCGATAGGCAGCAGTGCGATCCATGGGCATTGAGCCTAGATCCAAGCCTGCCTGCGGAGCGGGAACGCGTGTTGAACGCAAGCCCACCCTCGGCGCGCCCTGCCTATCCCGGCTGGCCCGCAGGACTACTCGCCGCAAGTTCGACCTCTACGACGACCGCTCGCTGACGAAAGGGCTGAAGATGACTGAAGAACTTGCCGCCAAGTTCAGTCGGGTTCGACATGCCGTCAACCAGATTCGCGGCCGCGTCGATACTGGCGGTGTCACCGTCGAGGCTGATGGGAGCGGAAGGCTCACGGCGCTCTCACTCACCCCGGAAGCGCTCGCCTACGGGCCACAGGTCCTCGCTGACTTGCTTTTGCGCGCCCACCAACACGCGACAGAGGACGCCGCAGGCCGGGCGAATGATGCGATGGCCGAACTGTACGACGATCCGGTCGTGTCGAGGCTCGCCGCGATGACTGACAGCGAGCTCACCGCAGACCGTCGCCAAGTGGGCAACGCACCGACTATCAGCCAGCCTCAGCCAAGTCAGTATTCCCCGCCTCCGCCGAATTCCCAGCCCCAGCTGACATACGCCCCACCAGCAACTCGCCAATATGCAGTGCCGAGTATGCCTGCCGCCGAGGCATCCGCCGAATATGACGCTGCCGCCGCTACGGTCCCGCAGGATTCAGCGCAGTGGGCTGCTTATCGCATCGCCCAGTCGCGGGCGGCGCGCGCACGGGCGGAGGCCGAAGCCCTGCGTAATCAATCCGACGAATGGGATGCCGAGGACACGCGAAACCGCAAGTACTGGTAACCCCGATGGGGAATATGGCTCGATCGCCCTTGCCGTATGCGTGGCGGTGGTGGTCGTTCTGGTCGTCGGCTGTGGATCCGCCGTTCACGAGCGAGTTCCTGCGACACGATCACCCTCGGGCAAAGTAGAGACATCACTGATGTCCTGAGCTAGGTCTAAAACTGACGGCGGTTCCGTCGGTGAGTAATGCTTGAGCGCTAGGAGGCAGAGCTCGCATGTTCTGCGAGTCTTGAAGGTTGGCTCGATTGCGCGCACTCTCGAGGCCTGCGGTGGCAGCTGCCACGTGGGGTGGATGCGGTTAGACTCGTCGGTCGAGCGATAGGGAGGGCTCAGGTGGCTATCGGAGGGGATGCTGCGGCGCAGCTGTGGCAGGGGGCGTCGGCAGGGACGTTGACTATGGAGCCGGATGCTGCTCGGGAGGTCGCACAGGCGTACCTCCGGTTCGCGGCGCAGTGCGATGAGTGGTCCGGCACCGCGTTGCGGCTCGAACGGATCCACGGGTTCGGGCCGCTGGACTCCGCGCAGCAGTTGCAACAGGGATTCGCGAACAAGGCGACGGGGGCGAAGCAGGTGCTCGAGCAGATGGCTTCGGCGGCGAGGGGAATGGCTGATGGATACCTGCTGGCCGCAGGCATCTTGGCCGAGGTGGATGAACTCAGGGCCGCGGCATTGAGCGCAATCGGACATTAGGACGGGTATGAGGTCGGGATTTGTTGTCGCTGGCGTTCTGATGGCGTTGGTCGTGACAGGGTGCGGGACGACTACTGAGCCCGATACTCCTACTTCGTTGACACCTAGCGCGTCGACGCAGGCGGCGCGGCCGACATTGACGGACCCGAAGTTGCAGCCGCCGCCGCAAGACAACCAGTACACGCAGGCCACGGCACGGCCGAAGGTGGTGTTTGATCCGTGCACGTGGATCAGCGACGCCGACATCGAGTTGACAGGTTTCCAGCCGGAATCGCGAAAGCGTGGCGCGGATCTGGTGGCCGAGTACACGTTCTTGACGTGCGATTTCCGCACCACGGATCAGACGATGTCGCTAGGGCTGGACTCGGGAAATATCACTTGGGAGGAGAACCTCCGCAAGAACGGGGAGTGGTTGGAGCCGACGACCGTCAACGGTCGCCAGGCGGGGTTTGTCAATGGTGAACCTGGCAGCGAAAACGACTGCAGTGTGCACCTCCTGACGAAGGTCGGTGTGGTGTTCGTTCGGACGCACAGCCTGAGCCTCGGTCAGCGCCAGAACCTCGACCCCTGCGCCAACATCATGGAAATCGCCTCCGTAGTAGAGAAATCCATCGGTAAGGAGAACTGAGCAATGGCGGATGGGGGAGGGGCGTCACTGCCGGGAGACCCGGTTACGCAAGCAATCTTGGGACTGACGCCAGGGGTCCAAGCCGGGCTCAACGGGCGGCAGCAGCAGGCGGGGGCCGAGAAACAGCAGGATGGGCTGAGTCACGGCGGCACCGATCCGGCCTACATCGCGAATATGGAGGCCTTCGAAGGGTTTTCCCACGAGGAGATCTACAACGCGGTGCAGCAGATGCAGCCCGGGGTGATGCAGCAGTTCGGTGACCAGTGGGTGTCGATGTCGGTGGAGATCTCCGGTGCGGTGACCGGGTTGATGATCCAGACGGCGCGGGCGTCTTCGAGTTTGCAGGGCGCGGCGGCGTCTGCGGGTGAGGCCGCGGGGAAGCGGTTCGTCACCGAGGTGTCGGATGTTTCTACGGTGCTGTCGGCGGTCGGTCGTCGGGTCAAAGCCGCTGCCTTTGGGTCAGAGGCGGTGAAAGCGGCTGTGCCGCCGCCAGTTTCCTCCTCTGGTGTGACGGTATCGGGGGATACGGCGATACCGCCGGTGCTCGAAATGCTGGTGGATGTTTCCACGCCGGGAACCGCGGCCGACACCGCGCGGGAGAAGGAGGAGCGGCGTCAACAGGCGATCACTGCGATGAACACGACCTACAAGCCGACTTACCAACCCTCCGGTGACAACGTGCCGAGTTTCGTCGCGCCGACACAGCCCGGGGCCGGTGGCACGAATGGCCTCGGTGGCGGGTCCGGAACCAGTGGTTCGGGCTCGGGTGGAGACGGGTCCGACAACGGTACCGGTGCTGGGAACGGAGAGCGCAACGGCGGCGAGGGTGACGGCACGGAGGCCGCCTCGAACGGGGACGAGACCGCCACCTCCTCGGGTTCTGGAGACGGCAGCAGGACCGGCGGTAGTCAGGGACAGGACGGGGACACCTACTCGGCGAGTACCAATCCTGCCGCTACAACTCCGGCGAGCACCAATCCCGCTGCTACTACTCCGGGGGCCGGCGGATCTGGTGGTGTGGGCGGGTCCGGCGGTTCCGGTTCGGGAACAGGCGGGGCGCTCGGCTCGGGCGCACCCGCTGCCGGGCGAGCACTCCCCGGGGCGGGACAGATTGCCGCGACCGCAGGAACTTCCGGTGCGGCAGGTGGCGCCGTATCGGGCGCTGCCCGTGGGATGGGAATGCCCGGCATGGGGGCGCCCGGGGCTCGCGGAAAGAACGACGAACAGTCCGAACACGCCATTCCCGACTACCTTCGACGGGTCCAGCCCGAGCTTCTCGGGCCGGATCACGATGCCGTGCCCGGCGCCATCGGCGCGGACGCGCCAGCCACCCGCCTCGCAGACCAAGGTCCGGGGACCGAGTGAGCTGGGTGTTCACCGCCGACGAGTTCGCCTGTGTCTGGCGAACCGAGACCGGCGCCGACTGCTATCCCTTTCCGATCACCGCGCACTCGGCAGTTCGTGATGAACACGACTACGAGGCGCTCGCCCGAGCCGCCGCGCAGCGTTGGCCCACCGGAGCCGACCCTGATCTGACCGCGGTACTTCGGCACGCCGCACAGCCGGAAACCGCGATGGCGCTGTTCAGCAATGCCGGGCCGCCCCTGCGGGCCTACGGAGCACGCTCCGGAGTGCGCGGTGTGGTGCTGAGGCAATACGACGACCACAGCGTCGAAGTGTTCTCGGGTGGCGCCGCGATGGTGGGGCGTGCTTTCGCCGCGTTCCTCGGCGAACAGCCCGCCGGTCGCGCGGGACATCTCATCGAGGACGTCGACCGGCTGACCGCGCATTTCGAATCCTGGCAGCAGTCAGGAGAATCCATCGCGGCGCGGATGCATACGGTCGCCGCGGCTGAGCGCACCGCTGCCGGCCACATCGAGGCGAGGGTCGGCACGGACACCGACCATCCCACCCCGGCCCGCTACCTGACCTGGTTCGACGTAGACGGCGACGGACGCTACCTCACCTATCGCTGGTATCGAGACCTCCACATCGAGCCGGTCGGCAAAGACCGGCTGATCGAGGCGATCTCGACCCTTGGCGCCCGCCCCGCGTCGGACGATTGAGCCACCGCTGTTCTGAATCGCCTGGCGACGCCGTGAAACCGGGGAAACAATCTCCAGGTTCACCGGGGCGGATCGTTTGGTGAGGCCGAGCGGGTTGCCGGCCGGGGGCCAGGAGTTCCCCGGCCGCGCGCGTCCGCAAATGCGCCTGATCTCCTCGAGCGGGTGGTGTCCGGTGGCGGGCTTGCGGACGACTCTCTAGTTCTCCGTCTCGGTCGCGGGTTCCTCGCGTCCGCCGAGGTGCTCGGCCAAGAAGTGCTCGATCGCTGCATGGAGTCGTTCGCTGTTGTCCGGCTCGAGCACGCCGTGGCCCTCGTCGTCGAACAGAATGTACTCGTGGGCGATGCCCGATTCGGTGAGCGCGGCGACGATCTGCTCGGCCTCCTCGACCTTGACTCGTGGGTCGGTGCGGCCCTGCACGATCATCAGCGGGATGCTGATATCGGCGGCACGCGACAGCGGTGATCGCTCCCACAGCATGTCGGCGTCTGTGTCGGGATTGCCCACCTGTCGGTGGAAGACCCCGATCTGGGACTGGTATTGCGCCGAGAGCGACCCGAGCAGGGTCAGGATGTTGGACGGCCCACACACATCGATTGCCGCGCAGAAGGTTTCGGGGGTGAACGCCGCACCGCACAGGGCCGCGTAGCCGCCGAATGATCCGCCATAGATCGCCACGCGCTTCGGATCGGCCCACCCCTGCGCCACGACGTGATCGACGGCGTCGACCAGGTCGTGATGCATCGCGCGGCCCCACTCGCGGTCACCGGCGTTGACGAAGGTCTTGCCGTAGCCGGTCGAACCGCGGAAATTGACCTGGATGACAAGGTAGCCGCGGTTGGCCAGCCACTGCACCCTTGGCTGGAACCTCCAGCTGTCACGCACCTGGGGTCCGCCGTGCACGAGCAGGACGGCGGGCAGGTCACGCCGGAGTTCGTCAACGGGGAATGTGAGGTAGCCGTGAATGCCCAGGCCGTCGCGGGCCCGGAAAGTGAACGGCTCCATCGCGGCGAACTCGAAGTCATCGAGTTGGCGGTCACCACTGTCGAGTTCGGTGATGGTGTTGGTCGGCAGGTCGTAGCAGTGGAACGTGCTGGGTGCGCGGTCGGAGGATTTGGCGACGAGCCAGCGCCGGCCCGCCGTGGAACGGGTGATGCTGATGTCACCGCCGAGCCGGTCGCGCAGCTTGTCGACGGTTGCGCCGAATGTGGCGTCGAGGTGCTGCCAGATCTGCAGGTCTCCCGCGAAGACAACAGACTGCGGACGCCCGGTGTCGGGATCACTGTAGACCGAGGCCACGTCGAAGATGTCGTGGGCGGCAAGCACAGTGGACTCACCCGTCTCGACGTCGATCTGCACGAGCCGACGTGTCTGGGCGCCGACGCTCGACAACATGTACATGGTGGCGTCGTCGCGGTCGAAGGTCGGTAGTCCGGTCGTTGCGGTGTCCTCGGGATCGACCATCATCCACAATCGGTCGATCCCGGTCGCACGATCGCGCAGATAGATCTCCAGACCACCGGCGGCGCTGAAGATCGCGCCGCCACGGAGCCGCAGGTCCGAGTCGATCAGCCAGCTGCGGTAGCCCGGGTTGGTGGCGACCTGTTCGAGTTGGCCGTTGACCAGGTCGAGCCGATATGGGTCGACGTATCGAGGTTGCGGGCCCGGCAGTCCGATCAGCACGGTTGTCGGGTGAAATCGGCTGTGTGCCAGCATCGTCGCGCGCACACCTTGACCGGGCGTGTACTGCCGCACATGCCCGTTGTCCAGGTTCAGACCGTAGATCCGCCAGTTCTCGTCACCGTCGGTGTCCTGGGCGTAGAGCAGGGTCGAGCTGTCGTGGCAGAACACGAATGAACGGACTCCGCGGCCACGGTCATGGGTGACCGGGACCGCGGCGGCAAGGTTATCGGCCGGACCGACCCAGATGTTGGCGACACCATCGATGCTGTCGACGTACCCGATGCGGGTCCCGTCCGGAGACAACGCCGGACGAGGTCTACCGGGGAGGCCGAACAGGGCAGAACGCGGAATCAACTCGGTGGCCATGGATTTCAGCGTGCCGCATCCGCAGTGATCAGAAACTCAATTCGGATCAGAAGTTGGCCGGGTCACAATACTTGGCCGGACTTCTTCCGGTGATATTCAATCATCGTGTTCTTTCGACCATTTGTTACTGAGGGGGAAATCGTGGCTCTTCGCCATGTCACCAGGAAATTCAGCAGGGCGCTCGTTGCCGGTGCGCTGCCCTTGGCGGTTGTTGTGACCTGCGCGGATGTGGCAACTGCCGCTCCGGCTTCGCCTGCGGTGTCGAATATCGAGCGCACCACCACCTATGCGGGTCATGAGATTGCGTTCATCGATGATCGGACCATGACGATCGACGGGCACACGCTCACCGTCGACGACCAGAATGTGGTCCGGGTCGATAATCGCCCGGTGTCTTTCCAGGCTGTGTCGACTCCGGCGGAGGCGCTCCTTTCCATCGACGGCCCGATGGCCGGCCTCGACAAGGTCGGGACCGGTGCGCTGGTCGGCGCCGGGGTCGGTGCTGCGGCGGCCGGTATTCCCGCGGCCGTGGTCGGTGCTGTGCCGGGTGCCGTGGTCGGCGGTGTCGTAGGTGCGGGTGCCGGATTCCTGATTGGAATCGGTACGGTCGCGGCCGGCATCCTGATCGGCTCCCTGGCGGGCTGCGTAACCACCGGCTGCATCATCAATGTGCCGGTCTTCATCGCCGGCTTGGCGGCGCAGGCTGTGATCGCCGGTCCGTCCATTGCCATCGGAGCCGTCGCGGGTGTGGCGATCGGTGCCGCGATCGGAGCCGGTATCGCCGGTCTGCCGGCTGCCGGGATCGGCGCTCTCGTCGGGTCCGGAATCGGGGCGGCCGCGGTCACGCTGAACCCGGAACTCGTGCCGTAGCCCGACTGAGCGGGTAGCCGCCGAGTCCGGTCGGGTTGCTCCCGTCCAGCGGGAGAGAGCGGGTCGGGGATTCTCTCGCTGTTGTTCACTCGCCAGGAGGTGGGCCGCGTCGAAGACGGGTGGTCGACTGACAGCGGAGGGAGTCCACAGTGGGTTTAGGTTCGGATTGGGTGGTCGTGGTCACCGGGGCCAGCCGGGGTGCTGGTAAGGGGATCGCGCTGGCGCTGGGCGAGACCGGGGCGAAGGTGTACGTCACGGGACGGACGCGAGCCGACGGGGATTCGCCGTTGCCCGGGACCGTGTTCGCGACCGCCGAGGAGATCACCCGCCGTGGTGGCGTCGGGGTTCCCGTGGTGGTCGACCACAGCGATGACGCTCAGGTGCGGGCGCTGTTCGAGCAGGTGCGGGCGGAGAACGGTCGCCTCGACATCCTGGTCAACAACGCGCTCGCCGTACCGGACGCGCTCGTCCTGCGTGGCCCGTTCTGGGAGAAGCCGCTTTCCTTGCTCGATCTGTTCGATGTCGGCATGCGGTCGAGCTACATCTCCAGTTATTACGCCGCGCCGCTGCTCACGGCGAACGGCGAGGGCCTGGTGGTGAACACGTCGTCGTTCGGCGGCACCTGCTACATGCACGGTCCCGCCTACGGCGCGGGCAAGGCCGCAGTCGACAAGATGGCACACGACATGGCCGTCGACTTCCGCCCGTTCGACGTCGCGGTCGTCTCGATCTGGATGGGCCTGCTCAAAACCGAGCGGACCCTGGCCGCCTTCGCGGCGAATCCCGGCGCCTACGAGGGCCTCGCCGCCACCGCCGAGTCCCCAGAATTCACCGGCCGCGTGATCGACGCCCTCGCCCGTGACCCACAACTGATGCAACGCAGCGGCCAGGTCCTGATCGGCGCCGAGATCGCGGTGGAACTCGGAGTCCGCGACACCGAGGATCAGCAGCCGCCGTCACACCGCCCGTTCCTCGGTGATCCGCCGGTGTTCAGCGACGCCGTCATCGAATGACGTCCATCGTGGCCTGAACGGTCCGGGCGGTTGATGCGCGGATGAATCGCTTCGACGAGGGTCGCCGCCGCAGAGGTCCGGAAGGGTCCGCAACATCACAGCGAACCGGCGGGAAGATCGGCGAAGCCGGGCGGCGAGCGCGCTCGCGGGTCCTGCTCGGTGGAGCGTGAATGACCCTCCTGAGCAGGCGGCCTCGGCGGGAAATGGCCCCGTGGCTCGCGGGTGAATGTAGCGAAACGAGTCTTGCGCCGGGGGTATCGAGTCATGCGAACGGTGCATGGGTTCGGCGGTGTGCGGCCGGTGAAACGCCGGATTGACACGCCCGGGTACGCGCCAAGTGCCTGCCGGGTGAACGGCAAGAGAACACCATGCCAAGTGCCTGTGACCTGCGCGAAACTTCGTCGACCCGGCGCCGGTGGCCGGGTTCGCACTCGTACGATCAAAGCGTGAGCGTTCCGCAGGCCGTGCTGTTGGCAGTCCTCGCGGCTGTCGTGGGGCTGGCAGTCGGGGGCCTGCTGATCCCGTTCGTCAATGCCAGGCACGCGGCCCGCACCCAGGAAGACTCCGGGCTGACGATGTCGCAGGTGCTCGATCTGATCGTGCTCGCTTCCGAGAGCGGTATCGCCGTCGTCGACGAATACCGCGACGTGGTCCTGGTGAACCCGCGCGCCGAGGAACTCGGCCTGGTCCGCAACCGGCTGCTCGACGAGCGTGCCTGGGCCGCCGTCGAAAAGGTGATCGCCACTGGCGAATCCACCGAATACGATCTGTCGGCGAAGAATCCGCTACCCGGTCGCGGCCGGATCGCCGTGCGCGGCGTCGCCCGCCAGCTCTCCCGCGACGAGACCAGTTTCGTCGTGTTGTTCGCCGACGACGACTCCGAGCAAGCCCGCATGGAGGCGACCCGGCGCGATTTCGTCGCCAATGTCAGCCACGAACTCAAGACTCCCGTCGGCGCGATGAGCCTGCTGGCCGAGGCCATGCTGGAATCGGCCGACGACCCCGAGGCCGTGCGGCACTTCGGTTCCCGCGTGCTCGCCGAATCGCGGCGCCTCGGCAAGATGGTCACCGAGCTGATCTCGCTCTCGCGGCTGCAGGGCGCCGAGAAGCTGCCGGATCTGGCCGTGGTCGATGTCGACACCGTGGTGCAGCAGGCCGTGGACCGCTCGCGCACCGCCGCCGAGGCCGCGGGCATCACCGTCAGCACCGACCGGCCCAGCGGGCTGGAAGTGCTCGGCGATGAGACGCTGCTGGTCACCGCGCTGTCGAACCTGGTGGAGAACGCCATCGCGTACTCGCCGCAGGGCTCGCACGTGTCGGTGAGCCGGTCGCTACGCGGCGACCACGTCGCGATGGCGGTCACCGACCGAGGCATCGGTATCGCCAAGGAAGATCAGGAGCGGGTGTTCGAGCGGTTCTTCCGCTCCGACAAGGCCCGCTCCCGCTCGACCGGCGGGACCGGACTCGGTCTGGCCATCGTCAAGCACGTGGCGGCCAACCACAATGGTGAGATCACCCTGTGGAGCAAGCTCGGCACCGGCTCGACGTTCACGCTGCGCATCCCCGCCCATCTGGAAACCGATGGAGACGAGGACGCGGAGCAGGCGCCGGAGCTCGCCACGAGAGAAACCATCGTCCAGCGCACCCCTGCTGGCCGAACGAACGGTGTGGAGGCACGCAGATGACGAGTGTGTTGATCGTCGAAGACGAGGAGTCGCTGGCTGATCCGCTGGCGTTCCTGTTGCGCAAGGAAGGCTTCGACGTCACTGTCGTCGGCGATGGACCATCGGCACTGGCCGAGTTCGACCGCTCCGGCGCCGATATCGTCCTGCTCGACCTCATGCTGCCCGGCATGAGTGGCACCGATGTCTGCAAGCAGCTGCGCACCCGCAGCGGCGTGCCGGTGATCATGGTGACCGCGCGCGACAGCGAGATCGACAAGGTGGTCGGGCTGGAACTGGGCGCCGACGACTACGTCACCAAGCCGTACTCGGCGCGCGAGCTGATCGCCCGCATCCGTGCTGTCCTGCGCCGCGGCGCGGGTGACGAGCTGGACTCCGGCAGCGAGAACGGCGTGCTGGAGGCCGGACCGGTGCGGATGGACGTCGACCGGCACACGGTGCACGTCAACGGCGGGCAGGTCACCCTCCCGCTCAAGGAGTTCGACCTGCTCGAATACCTGCTGCGCAACTCCGGCCGGGTACTCACCCGCGGCCAGCTCATCGACCGCGTCTGGGGCGCCGACTACGTGGGCGACACCAAGACCCTCGACGTGCACGTCAAGCGCCTGCGCTCGAAGATCGAGGCCGACCCGGCCAAGCCGGAACACCTGGTCACCGTCCGCGGCCTGGGATACAAACTCGAAGCGTAGACCGACCTCACACGAAGAACCCGGCACCACTACATCAGTGATGCCGGGTTCCCTCGTCAACGCCACCGCCACATCCCGACCCCGAGGAGGGATCGCCGACGAAGTCGGCGGTTCGCGCGAACTCGAGCGCGCCAGCGCTCCGAAATTACAGCGAGCTCCAGGCAGCGCCCAAAGGGGTGTCGATCTTGCGCAGCGGGAACCAGCCGAACTCGTCTTCCTGCATGCAGTCGTAGATCTCCACGTCGGTGCCGGTGCCACGGCAGGCGATCGTGGTCGTGGTGCCCTTCGGGCTGATGATGATGTACTTGCCGTTCGCGGCCGCGTCGAGGGCCGCCGGATCGGTGTATTCGACGAAGCTGGCGGTGAAATCGGCGTACTTCGCCGGATCGCCGTTGGGTTCGGCGTTGGCCAGGCCGGTCATGGTGAGAGTGGCGCCGAGCACGAGGGTCGCCACCGAGAGCGCTTTCTTGGACATGGTCGGCAATCCAACCCGATCCCGATGACGCCCACGTGGCGGGCAGGTGAACCGACCTATTGCGAGGTGCTCACGCCGGACTGATCCGCGATGCGAGCTCCCGCGTCGATCCGTTCGGCCGCCACCGTGGCCGGGTGCACCGCGATCAGGCCGAGGCCCTCGCGCCGGCGGCACAGTCGCGAAAGCTCCTCGTAGGCGGGCGCACCGAGCAGTTCGCGCAGTTCCGGTCCATAGGACTGCCAGACCGGTCGCGCGCCGACATGGGCGTCGGGGGAGCCGGTGCAGTACCAGTCCAGGTCGAGTCCGCCCGGACCCCAGCCGCGCCGGTCGTACTCGGTGACGACCGTGCGCAGGATCTGTTCGCCGTCCGGGCGTTCCACCCAGTCCTGGGTGCGCCGGATCGGCAGCTGCCAGCACACGTCCGGCTTCACCTCAAGCGGTTCGATGCCTTTGCGCACGGCCATGATGTGCAGCGCGCAGCCGGGGCCCGCGGCGAAGCCGGGGCGGTTGAGGAAGATGCAGGCGCCGTCGAAGCGGCGGGTGCGCAGGGCCGGTTCGTCCTCGAGCTCGTCGAGTTCGAGGTAACCCTTCTTGACCACTTTGCCCTTCTCGGTGGCCTCGCCCATCAGCTGCCAGTCCTGGGGTGTGAGCATCTTCACAGCGCCGGCCAGGCGCTTGCGGTCGTCCTTGTCGGCGAGGAAGGCGCCGTGCGAGCAGCAGCCGTCGTCGGGCCGTTCGGCAATGATGCCCTGACAGGCGGGGGTGCCGAACACGCACGACCAGCGCGAGAGCAGCCAGGTCAGATCGGCCACGATCTGGTGCTCGTCGTTTGCTGGATCGGTGAACTCGATCCATTCGCGCGGGAAGTCGAGCTCGACCTCGGGGCTCGGATCGATCTTCCGCCCAGGTCGGAGCCCGGTCTCCGCGGTGCCAGATGCGCCTTCGGTCACAACTGCTGACGCTAACAGTTCAGTCGCCTGGCCTGTAGTACCGGATCACCAAGTACCGTATTCCTGTGCGGCTTGGTGTTCTCGATGTCGGAAGCAATACCGTTCACCTGCTCGTGGTGGACGCGCATCGTGGTGGCCACCCGATGCCGATGAGTTCGTCGAAGTCGGCGTTGCGGCTGTCGGAGAACATGGATGCCGGGGGGCGGATCACCGAAGCCGGCGAGGCGCGACTGATCGCCACCATCGTCGAGTTCGCCGATCTGGCGCGCACATCGAAGTGTGTGGAGCTGATGCCGTTCGCCACCTCCGCCCTGCGCGAGGCGACCAACTCCGAGGAAGTGCTCGCGCGCGTGCGCACCACGACCGGGGTCGATCTGCGGGTGCTCTCCGGTGACGACGAGGCCCGGCTGACCTTCCTCGCGGTGCGCCGCTGGTTCGGCTGGAGCGCCGGGCGCATCATCAACCTCGACATCGGCGGCGGCTCGCTGGAGATGTCCAACGGCGGTGACGAGGAGCCCGATGTGGCGCTGTCGCTGCAGCTGGGCGCGGGCCGACTCACCAGGGAGTGGCTGCGCGACGACCCGCCGGGCAAGCGCAAGATCGCGGTCCTGCGCGACTGGCTCGACGCCGAGCTGGTGGTGCCGACCAAGACGATCATCGAGGCGGGCAAGCCCGATCTCGCCGTCGGCACATCGAAGACATTCCGTTCGCTGGCCAGGCTGACCGGTGCGGCGCCCTCGGCCGCCGGTCCTCGGGTGCGACGTACACTGACCAGCTCCGGTCTGCGTCAGCTGATCGCGTTCATCTCCCGGATGACGGCCGCGGATCGCGCGGAACTGGAAGGCGTGAGTTCGGACCGGTCCCAGCAGTTGGTCGCCGGGGCACTGGTCGCGGAGGCGAGTATGCGGGCGTTGTCGCTCGACAGCATCGAGATCTGCCCATGGGCGTTGCGGGAAGGACTCATCTTGCGCAAACTCGATACCGAGCCCAACGGAGGTCCGGTCATCACGCCGCCGGTAGCGCCGGTGGCGAGAGCGGAGTCGGCGTGAGCGGTGAGGATTCGAAACAACTATCGGTCGCCGAGCTGCTGGCGCGCAACGCCGCTCAGGGCTCGGCCCCGCCGAGCAGCGGTGGCGGCGGCCGACGTCGGCGCAGCGGACGTGGGCTCTCGGTCACCGATCTGACCGGCGAGAACGCGACCGTCCGCTCGGGCCCGAGTTCGCACGCGGCCCCCGCGCCGGAACCGGCGGCGCCCGAACCGGCGCCGACCTACGTGCCGGAACCGACGAGCTACGAGCCGCCCGCGAGCTACCAGCCCGCGCCCTACCCGCCGCCCGGACCGGCCGAACCGGTGTTCTCCCCGGTCTCGGACCCGATCGCCCGCGTCGATCCGAACTCGCGATTCTCCGCTCCCGATCCGCGCGATCCACTCGGCATGGGCGGTTCCGCGTCGGACCCGTTCGGTCCCTACCGGGCCGAGGCGCGCGATTCCGGGACGCGCACCCATGGCCGTGGTCCGGACCGGCTCGGCGCACCCGGTACCGGGTCGCAGCCGGTCGATCCTGGCATCGCCGAGTTGTTCGGTTCCGGTGCGATTCCGGCCGTGCCCGGATCGGGTGGTGGGCGTCGCCGAAAGCCCGATCCCGAGGACGAGCCGACCCCGTTCCCCGAACCGCCGCCTGCCACCGGTGGCCGGGCCGCGCGTCGACGGGCGGCCGAGGCGGCCGAGGACGCTGCCGAACCGTGGTCACCGGCGCCGGGGTACGGGCCGAACGGGTACGACGCGTTCGGGCCCGCGGATGCGCCGCAGGCGTTCAATGGGGCGGGGACCACCGATCCGCTGTCGAGCTTCAACGGTCGGGGTGTCGATCCGGGTCACGGGCGCATCGGTGGCCCTGCCCCGGACCGCGCGGCGGGATTGAACGGGTTCCCTGGTGCCGGGCCCACTCCGAGTTTCAACGGGTTCCCCGGCGCCGAGCCCGCTTCGGGTTTCGGCGGGTTCCCTGGTGCCGGGCCCGCTCCTGGACTCAACGGTGTTCCGGGGAACGCGCCGAGCTCGGGGCGCAACGGTTTTCCGGGCGGTGAGCCCGCTGCCGGCTTCAACGATTATCCCGGTGCTGACCGGGGCTCCGGGTTCAACGGTTTCCCCGCATCGGCCGCCGATGCCGCCCAGGCTTTTCACCACGCGCCGGGTGTCGATGACCCGCAGGTGCCGGGTGATCAGCGCCCGTCGCTGGAACGCAGGCGTTCGTCGGGCAAGTCCGGTGGGCTGCCGTCGTGGTCGGCGCGCAGGCATCGCCCGGCGACGAAGGCACCGGAGAGCGGTGGTTTCCCGACGGCCGCGTGGTCGCCGGTCAGTCAGGAACAGCCACTGGTCGCCGGGCAGTCGGTCGCCGGTGATCTGCTCCGACAGCAGGCCGACCAGGGCGCCGACGCGCGCACCGAGGTCTACCGCGTCGGTGACAAGCGCGGCGCCGAACCCGATACCGACGACTACGCCGAGTCCGATTACGTCGATCGCGATTACGCCGACAACGACTACTCCGACGCGGACTACGCCGACGGCGAGTACGACGACACCGACTACGACGACTACGACTACGAACCCGAGCCGAAGCCGACCCGGGCGAGCAGGCGGGCCGCGACCAAGGCCGCCGCGTCCAAGGTGGCCCGCCGAGCCAAGTCGCGGGCCGCGCGCGGTATGGCGGGCAGCATGGCGATCTCGCGTCTGCGCCGCGGTGGCGACGCCGACGGTGACGAGTCGACCAGCCGGGTGTCGGGCAGCCGGGCACTCGCGCGTGTGTCCCGCTTGACAGGTGGCGGTTCCGCGGAGTCCGACAACCGCCGCCAGTGGCTGATCCTGGCCGGGCAGAGCGCGGGTGCCGCGGTCGCCGGAATGTTGCTGTTCAAGGGTTTCGAGACCCTGTGGGAGACCATGCACTGGGTGGCGCTGGCCCTGGCGATGGTCGTGATCCTCGGTCTGGTGGCGCTGGTTCGGGTGCTGCGCCGCACCGACGACATCCTCAGCACTGTGATCGCCGTCGTCGTGGGCGTCTTCGTGACACTGGGACCGCTAGCCTTTCTCCTCAGTACCAGCTGAAGGCAGGGAGTGGGCTGTGGGGAACGCGCGGGTTGACATCGGCATCGGGTTGTCGACGGCGTCGGTGTATCCGGAAAACACCCAGGCGGCGTTTCGCTACGCGGCCGAATTGGGTTACGACGGTGTGGAATTGATGGTGTGGGCCGAACCGGCCAGCCAGGACATCGCGACGGTGCAGTCCTATGCCAAGCGCTACGGGGTGCCGGTGCTCGCCGTGCACGCGCCGTGTCTGCTGATCTCTCAACGGGTGTGGGGTGCCGACCCGGTGGCCAAGCTGGAACGCAGTGTGCGCACGGCCGAGGCGCTGGGTGCCGACACCGTGGTGGTGCATCCACCGTTTCGCTGGCAGCGCCGCTACGCCAAGGGTTTCGCCGAGCAGGTCGGCGAGCTCGAGGCGCATCATCCGGTGAAGGTCGCGGTGGAGAACATGTTTCCGATGCGCGCCGACACACTGTTCCGGGAGGGTGCGGTGCGCAGGCTGGAGCGACGTTCCGGGCCGGGCCCCGCGGTGAGCGCGTTCAGTCCCTCCTACGACCCGACCGATATCGGGTTCGACCACTACACCCTCGACCTGTCGCACACCGCGACCGCGGGCACCGATGCGCTCGAGCTGGCCCGGCGGATGGGGGAGGGCCTGGTGCATCTGCATCTGGCCGACGGGCGCGGCGCCGCCCACGACGAGCATCTGGTCCCCGGTGAGGGCACCCAGCCCTGCGCGCAGCTGTGTGAGCACCTGGTGCACACCGGTTTCACCGGGCACGCGGTGGCCGAGATCAACACCCAGACCGCGCGCACCACCACCGAGCGCGCCGCCCAGCTGGCCCGCACGCTCGACTTCGCCCGGCGGCACCTGACCGGTGCCACCCCCGACCCCGAGCCCTCGCACGCCGATCTGACCTGACTCCATCCCCAGCGCGGAACAGCGGGCGCGACGGCATGCTTGTACGCTGTACGAACTGCCGGGAAACTCGACCAGGAGTGACGATGACGCGAGAACTCGCGACCCACGCGCCGTTCAGTCAGGTTTGTGACCTGACCGAGCTCACCACCACCGATGCCGAGACCGGCCGCTACGTCGGCGTCATCGACGCCGCCTGGACCATCGGTTCCAAGGTGCACGGCGGCACCATGGTCGCCGCCAGCGCCGCCGCGGCGACCCGCTGGCTCACCGAAGCAGACGCCTCGCTCGCCCAGATGGCGCCCATCGCGGCCAGCTCCGACTTCCTCGGCGCCCCCGAGCCCGGCGAGGTCGAGTACGCGGTGCGCATCCGCAAGAAAGGCCGCCAGATCTGCCTGGCCGACGCCGACCTGATCCAGGGCGGTCGCACCCTCGTGCGCACCGCCTTCACCTTCGGCCACCTCGACGTCACGGCGACCCGCTGGAGCGACACCGAGACCGACATGCCCGCCGAGCCCGACGCGACTGCGCTCGAGTACACCCCGGACACTCCGATGGGCAAGATCGTGCACGTCGGCCAGGTGGCGCGGGTTCACCTCGACGCGGCCTGGGCCGACTTCGCCCGCGGCGAGACCGGCGCGCCCCGTGCGCGCCTGTGGATCCGCCCGCTCGACGGCGACGAGGCCGATCCGCGGGTGCGTGCCGCCTTCGCCATGATGGCTGCCGACATGAGCCCGCCGGTGCCGATCAACCTCGGCCACTTCGGCTGGTCGCCGACCGTGCAGATGACCACCTACCTGCGCCGCGTGCCCGCCCCGGGCTGGCTGCGGGTCATCGCGACCGCCCGTGAGGTCGGTGAGCGCATGTTCGACGAGGATCAGCTGGTCATCGACTGCACCGGTGCGGTCGTCGCGCAGAGTCGCCAGCTGGCGCTGATCCCGGCGGCGCGCTGAGTTTCCCGGCACCACTAATCTTGTCCGCATGACGAGAATTGCGGTGGTCGGTGGCGGTCGGATCGGTGAGGCGCTGGTCGCCGGATTGCTGGAATCCGGCCGGGCGACGAAGGATCTGGTCGTCGTCGAGCCGTCGGCGCCGCGGGCCGCGCAGCTCGCCGAGCGCTTCAAGGTGCGGGTGAGCGGATCGGTCGCCGAGGCGGTCGTCGGCGCCGACATCGTCGTGGTCGCGGTCAAGCCCGGCGTGGTCGACTCGGTGCTGACCGACCTGTCCAAGGCCGATCTGGACAGCGGCAGCGACCAGGTGCTCGTCTCGCTGGCCGCCGGTGTCACCACCGCCAGGCTCGAATCCAAACTGCCCGCCGGGTTCGCCGTGGTGCGGGTCATGCCCAACACTCCGATGCTGGTCGGACAGGGCATGAGCGTGATCGCGCCCGGCCGCTACGCCGATGACGAGCAGCTCGAGCAGGTCGGCGCGATGCTCGAAGCCGTGGGTAAGGTGGTGACGGTGGCCGAATCACAGATGGACGCGGTCACCGCGGTGTCGGGTTCGGGACCGGCGTATTTCTTTCTCGTCGTCGAGGCGATGATCGATGCCGGTGTCGGCCTGGGGCTGACGCGCGATGTGGCCAGCGAACTGGTCGTGCAGACCATGATCGGTTCGGCCGCGCTGCTGGACGAGACCGGGCAGAGCGCGGTCGATCTGCGGGCCGCGGTCACCTCGCCCGGTGGGACGACGGCGGCGGCCCTGCGTGAGCTCGAGCGCGGCGCGCTGCGCTCGACGTTCATCGAGGCGTTGCAGGCCGCCAGGCATCGTTCCGCCGAACATGGCGCGTCGAACGAATGACGATCGGGTACCCGGGATGAAAACCGATTTCTCACACCCGTCGCAGTAATCCCACTGGTCCCGCTAAGCTCGTAGAAGCACGTGCGTGTCTGTTCCGCCGGTGGGGAAGCCGGTGGCGCGGACGTGCCGGAGGTCAATGGTGCCATGATGTCTGCGAACAGAATGTCTGCAAGTAATCCCTCGGCGTCGGGCGGTGGTTCGGGATCACCCGGACCGCGGGCCACGCAGGGGCAACCCGTGATCGGCGGTGGCACTCATTTTCTCACCGTCGCCGAAGTCGCCGATCTCATGCGGGTGTCGAAGATGACGGTGTATCGGCTCGTGCACTCGGGTGAACTGCCCGCGGTGCGTGTCGGCCGGTCGTTCCGGGTGCACGCGAAGGCGGTGCACGACTACCTGGAGACGTCGTACTTCGACGCCGGTTAGGTTCTCGGCCGCCTCGATCTGGACCGACCGGAGGGCGCGACGAAGGAGTGCCCGCAGGGAGGGAAGATCGAGGGAACAGGCCGAGAACCCGCGGCGCCAGCCGCCACGAATACAGCGAACCCGCGGGCGCCAGCCCGCAGGCGGCTCTGTAGCATGAACCCTTGGTTCGTGTCCGCCTGCCGGTGGCACCGCTTTGTGGTGTCCGGTGCGCCCCGGCGGCGCGGTCACCAGACGACGCACGCGAACCGCGTGTGGATGCCGAGTAGAGAGAACGCGAGGAAACCCTATGGGTTCTGTGATCAAGAAGCGCCGCAAGCGTATGTCGAAGAAGAAGCACCGCAAGCTGCTTCGCCGCACACGTGTTCAGCGACGCAAACTCGGCAAGTAAGCCCGCGTGCCCTACGAGAGCCCGCCACCTTCGAGGTGGCGGGCTCTCGTTTTGAAAAGATCAGGTTTGTGAATCTCACCATGCGATGACGGGTCGTCATCGTTAAAAGCTTGTTGATCGTGGCGGCGGGTGGCGTGAATGCGGCTACTCTGGTACGCGAAACATGAGAAGCAGGGGGCTTTGAGTGGGGTCAGGTCCAAGTTCCGACACGCGAGAACCACACTCGCCGAAGGTAGTGCTGGTCACCGGTGCCAGCCGGTTCTTCGGCGGCAATGTCGCGGCCCGGCTCGCCGCCGAGCCGGGCGTCGAACGCGTCATCGCGGTCGACATCATGACCCCGAGCCGGGAGCTGCGGCGACGGATGGGCAGTGCGGAGTTCGTGCGCGCCGACATCAGGAATCCGCTGATCCGCAAGGTCGTCGAGGGCAACGACGTCGACACGGTCGTGCACGCGGCCGTGCTCACCCGGCCACCGGCCGGCGGCGGGCGTGCGGTGATGAAGGACCTCAACGTCCTCGGCGCGATGCAATTGCTCGCGGTCTGCCAGAAGGCGCCGTCGGTGCGGCGCGTGGTCGTGCGGTCCTCCTCGGCGGTCTACGGCTGCAGCGCCAAGGACCCGGCGAAATTCACCGAGGAAATGGGTGCGCGCACCCCGCCCGCGGGCTGGTTCGCGCGCGACATGATCGATATCGAGGCGCTGGTGCGCGGAATGGCGCGGCGCAGGCCCGACATCTCGGCGTCGATTCTGCGATTCGCGCCGATCGTCGGTCCGCGAATGGCCGATCGCGGGGTGCAATATCTGCGGTCGCCGATCACCCCCACCGTGCTCGGTCGCGAGGCCCGGCTGCAATTGCTGCACGAGGAGGACGCGGTCGCGGTGCTCGTGCACGCGGCTCTGCGTGCCGGCGGTGGCACGGTCAATGTCGCGGGTGACGGCGCGCTGGCCATGTCGCAGGCCATCAGACGGGCCGGGCGCATCGCCGCGCCCGTGCCGCTGTTCGTCTTCCGTTCGGTCGGGCGCACGCTGATGGGCCCGGTCATGCGCGGTTTCAGTGGCGAACAACCCGACTACTTCTACTTCGGCTGCGGGCTCGATACCACCCGCATGCGCACCGAACTCGGCTTCACCCCGCGCTGGACCACGGTCCAGGCATTCGACGACTTCATCGCGGGCGCAGCGTTGCGGCCCGTCTTCGATCCGGCTTGGATCGATGCCGCGGAAAACAAACTGCTCGGCCTCATCGGGGCCAATTCAGGAGCGCGTACATGAACGAGGGAGCGAAAGTCATTCGTCTCGACGTGAACGTCGAGACCCGACAACGACCACCGGCCCGGCGCTGGCCGGATCAGCCGATGCAACCCACCCCGGTCACCTCGCTGAGCGACCACCGGCCCGGCATGCCGGCCGCGGCGCCCAAGACCCTCACCGACATCCTGCGCGATGCCGTCGGCGAGCAGATCGAACGCACCGCCGAGTTCGCGCGTCGACGGATGACGGGCGATTACCAGGTCGACGAGTTCGGTTATGACCGCCACCTGCTCGAATCGGTCATCCTGCCCGCCCTGCGCCCGCTGTCGGACTACTGGTTCCGCGTCGAGGTCGCCGGGATCGAGAACATCCCCACCACCGGTGGCGCGCTCATCGTCGCCAACCACGCGGGCACCGTCCCGATCGACGGACTGATGCTGCAACTGGCCATCCACGACAAGCACCCTGCCCACCGCGCACTGCGACTACTGGCCGCCGACCTCATCTTCGAACTGCCCGTGCTCGGCGCGCTGGCTCGCAAGGCCGGGCACACGCTGGCCTGTCATCCCGACGCCGAGCGACTGCTGCGCTCCGGCCAGATCGCCGGTGTGTTCCCCGAGGGCTTCAAGGGCGTCGGCAAGAACTACGCCGACCGCTACAAGCTGCAGCGCTTCGGTCGCGGTGGTTTCGTCTCCGCCGCGGTGCGCACCGGCGTGCCGATCATCCCGTGCTCGATCGTCGGCTCGGAGGAGATCTACCCGAAGCTGGCCGACATCAAGCCGCTGGCCCGCCTGCTCGGCCTGCCGTACTTCCCGGTCACCCCGCTGTTCCCGCATCTTGGCCCGCTCGGCGCGATCCCGCTGCCGTCGAAGTGGTACATCGAGTTCGGCGAGCCGATCGTCACCACGCCCTTCGAACCCGAAGACGCCGACGACCCGATGACCATGTTCGAGGTCACCGATCAGGTCCGCGAAACCATCCAGCAGACCCTCTACAAGCTGCTCGCCAAGCGCCGCAACCCGGTCTTCGGGTAGCTGCTCAGTGTTCGCGGTGGCGGGCCACGGCGGCCGCCACCGCGCCACCGGCGGCACCCAGCGCCAGTGCGGTCGGGACGCCGATCTTGGCCGCCTTGCGGCCGGTCCGGAAGTCGCGGATCTCCCAGCCCCGGTTCTTGGCGACCTCACGCAGGTCGGAATCGGGGTTGATCGCCACGGCGGTGCCGACCAGTGACAGCATCGGGACGTCGTTGTGGCTGTCGGAGTAGGCGGTGCAGCGCTTGAGATTGAGGCCCTCGCGGATGGCGAGGGTGCGGACCGCGTGCGCCTTGCCGAGTCCGTGCAGGATGTCGCCGACCAGGCGACCGGTGAACTTGCCGTCGACACTCTCGGCGACCGTGCCCAGCGCGCCGGTCAGGCCGAGGCGCTTGGCGATCACATTGGCCAGTTCCACCGGGGTGGCGGTCACCAGCCAGACCTGCTGGCCGGCGTCGAGGTGCATCTGGGCGAGCGCGCGGGTACCGGGCCAGATCTTGTCGGCGATGATCTCGTCGTAGATCTCCTCGCCGAGCGCGGCGAGTTCGGCGGTCGGGCGGCCCGCGATGAAGCTGAGCGCCTTCTCCCGGCCCGAGGCCATGTCGGAGGAGTTCTCCTTGCCGGTCACCCGGAACTTCACCTGCTTCCAGGCGACATCGACCAGGTCGGAGGTCTTGAAGTACTTGCGCGCGGCAAGGCCACGGGCGAAGTGCACGATCGAGGCGCCTTGCACCAGTGTGTTGTCGACATCGAAGAACGCCGCGGCGGTGAGGTCTCGCGGGACCTCGGCGCCCGCGTCTGCGCCCTGCTCGGCCAACTCGGCATCGTGGAGGGTGAGCGCGGCGTCGGCACTGGCCTCACCGGCCAGATTGGCGCGCAGCTCCTCCTCGCTCGGCCCGAACGGGCTGCGAGGCAGCCGTGCGAACTGCTCCTGCAATTCCTGACCGAGGCGGCTGGGTTGCCACCGTGCAGGGAACTCACCGAATCGCCCTGCGACGAATCCGGCCCTAGTCACCTTCGAACGTTCCGGCACCAGTACCCTCCGCTAGTCGCGCGAACCATGTCCACAGTAACCGGCTTCACCGACAACCCGCGGCGGGCTCGAGGATTAAATAATGGTCATGACGAATCCCACACCCACAGTGACACTGTTGACCCGCGCCGGTTGCGGAATGTGCACCACCGCACTGGCGCAATTGCAAACGATCTGTGGTGATTTCGGTCTCCCTGTCGCCACGGTCGACGTCGACGCCGCCGTGGCCACCGATCCCAGCCTGCGTGCCGAGTACGGCGATCGGCTGCCCGTGGTCCTGTTGAACGGCCGCGAACACAGCTATTTCGACGTCGACGAGCCACGTTTGCGAGCAGACCTGAGCCGTTTCGCTGGTCGCGACGGAAAATGAGGCCAATTTCACCGACTTTGTGAACGCCTGCACAAGCGGTTACGGTGGTGGCACGCAATCCGCACCGCCGCCCTCAGCAGCGGCGGTGACCGGGTTTGTACAGCCCCCCATGGCACCGGTCGCTCTCTCGCAACGCAGCGACCCACACCGGTGAACGAACAACCAGGAACCGGACCGCGATCAGGCCCGGAACGAGGAGCCGACGACGTGACAGAGCAGCACGAGACGCCCGGTGGCGTCTCCGGCAAGGCTCTCGCGCGGGACATCCCGCAAGCCACGGTGACTCGTCTCGCTACCTATCTCCGGGTTCTCGCCGGGTTGGCCGACGAGGGTGTAGCCATCGTATCGAGTGAGGAACTGGCTGTCGCGGCGGGTGTCAATTCGGCCAAGCTGCGCAAGGATCTTTCCTTCCTCGGACCGAACGGCGTGCGGGGTGTCGGCTATGACGTAGCCAAGTTGCGCACCAGGATCGAAGATGTGCTCGGTCTGTCGCAGGGACATCGGGTGGTGCTGATCGGTGCGGGCAATCTTGGCCGCGCCCTGGTCGGCTATGGCGGTTTCGGGGTACGCGGCTTCACTGTGGTCGGGATCTTCGACAACGACACGGCGGTGATCGGTCAGTCCTACGCCGGTCTCGTCGTGCGCGATGTCTCCCAGCTCGGTACGCAGATTCCGGCGCTCGCGCCGACCATCGCCGTACTCGCCGTTCCCGACGAGGCCGCCCAGGACGTGTGCGATCGCCTCGTCGCCGCCGGGCTGCCGTCGATTCTGAGCTTCGCCCCGTGTGAACTGCGCGCTCCCGCCCACGTGGAGGTCCGTCGCGTCGATCTGGCGATGGAACTGCAGATGCTGTCCTTCGATGCCGCCCGCAACGACGCGCCCGCCCTCCCGGAGGCCGCCAGCGCCGGGTCGGGCCGGATCGCGCGCCGAGTGCCGCCGCAGAACCACCTCACGCACCCCGCGCCGGTCGAACCGGCGCGCGGCAGGCCGCAGCGGCGCACCGCGCCGCACTCGGCCACCCCCCACTCGGCAACGGAGCCAAGCACCAAGGGATCGGTGATCACGCCATGAGCGAGCGCCAGCGAGCGAATCAACAGTGCAGCGCGCCTACGCGCATGACGGAGCCGAGCGCTAGCGAGGTGCAGTCATGAGCGTTTTGTTGGTCGGGATTTCGCATCGGAGCGCCCCGGTCTCGGTGTTGGAGAAGGTCGCGATCAGTGAGGCCGACCGGCCGAAGCTGGTCGACCGGCTGCTCGAATCCAGTCATGTGTCGGAGGCGATGATCGTCTCCACCTGCAACCGGGTCGAGGTCTACGCCGTCGTCGACGCCTTCCACGGCGGTCTCGGCGAGGTGGGGGAGTTGCTCACCAAGCATTCCGGGCTGCCCCTGCCGGATCTGACCAAGCACGCCTACGTGCGCTACAGCGAGGCCGCCGCCGAGCATCTGTTCGCGGTCGCCAGCGGGCTCGACTCGATGGTCGTCGGCGAACAGCAGGTACTCAGCCAGATCCGCAGCGCCTACGCCAGCGCCGATGGCCAGCAAGCGGTCGGGCGCACGCTGCACGAGCTGGCTCAGCACGGCTTGCGGGTCGGTAAGCGGGTGCACTCCGAGACCGGTATCGACCGGGCCGGTGCCTCGGTGGTGTCGGTGGCGCTGGACCGGGCGCGCGGCGTCGTCGGTGATCTGGCCGGCCTGACCGCGGTGGTGCTCGGCGCCGGTGCGATGGGCGGTCTGGCCGTCGCGCACCTGTCGCGGGCGGGGATCGGCCGGATCCTGGTCGTCAACCGCACACTGGACCGTGCGCAGCGCCTCGCCGAGACCGGACGCGTCATGCACGGTGTCGACGCCCAGGCGATCGAGATGTCGCGGCTCACCGAGGCCTTGGCGAGCGCCGATGTGGTGATCACCTGTACCGGCGCGGTGGGTGCCGTGGTCACCCTGGCCGACACCCACCGCGCGCTCGCCGGTCGCCCGCGCACCGAACTCGCCGAGCGGCCGCTGGTCTTCTGCGACCTCGGCCTGCCTCGCGACGTGGAGCACGCCGTGGCCGGACTGCCCGGCGTCGCCGTCATCGACATCGAATCGCTGCAGCGCGATCCGGCTGCGGGCGCCGCGGCCGACGACACCGCCGCCGCGCGGCTCATCGTCGCCGAGGAACTCGCGAAATACCTTGCCGGGCAACGTATGGCGGAGGTCACCCCGACCGTGGCCGCGCTGCGTCAGCGTGCCGCCGATGTGGTGGAGGCCGAACTGCTCCGCCTCGACTCGCGGCTGCCCGACCTGGCCGACCCGGCTCGCGACGAGGTGGCGCGCACCGTGCGCCGCGTCGTCGACAAGCTGCTGCACGCGCCGACGGTGCGGGTCAAGCAGCTGGCTTCCACGCCGGGCGGCGACAGCTACGCCGAGGCGCTGCGTGAGCTGTTCGAACTGAAACCCGGTGCGGTGCAAGCGGTTGCCGCGCCCATGGAGGTCGCAGCGGCCGAATCCGCACTGGCCGACGACTTCACCGTAGGACACCTCGGCGATGGGCAGGACTCATGACCACGACAGTGCAGGAAGAGGACACCGTGACCGCAGGCAGCATTCGTGCGCCCTGGCGGATCGGCACGCGCGGCAGCTTGCTCGCGCTGACACAGGCGGGGACCATCCGTGATGCGCTGATCGCGGTGGGCCAGCCCGCCGAGTTGGTCGTGATCAAGACGCCCGGCGACCTGGCTCCGACGGCCCCGGTTCAGACGATCGGCGTCGGCGTGTTCACCTCCGCGCTGCGCGACGAGCTGGCCCTGGGTGGCATCGACATCGCGGTGCACTCCTACAAGGACCTCCCCACCGCGCAGGACCCGCGCTTCACCATCGCCGCCATCCCGCCCCGCGAGGACCCGCGCGACGCGCTGGTCGCCCGCGACGGTCTGGTCCTGGGTGAATTGCCCGCCGGCGCCAAGGTCGGTACCTCGGCGCCGCGCCGCGCCGCGCAGCTGCGTGCCCTCGGCCTCGGTCTCGACATCGTCCCGCTGCGCGGCAACATCGACTCCCGCCTGCGCAAGGTGAGCGAGGGCGAACTCGATGCCATCGTCATCGCGCGCGCCGGGCTGTCGCGGATCGGGCGTACCGCCGAGATCACCGAATCGCTCGAGCCGGTGCAGATGCTGCCCGCCCCCTCACAGGGTGCCCTGGCGGTGGAATGCCGGAGCGACGACCCGCAGCTGATCGAGGTGCTCTCCGGCCTGGACGACGCGGCGACCAGGGCCGCGGTCCTGGCCGAACGTTCGTTGCTCGGCGAACTCGAGGCGGGCTGCACCGCTCCGATCGGCGCGATCGCCGAGGTGGTCGAGTCGATCGATGAGGACGGCCGGATCTTCGAAGAGCTGTCGCTGCGCGCCTGTGCCGCGGCGATCGACGGCTCCGACACGCTGCGCGCCTCGATCGTCGGCGCGCCCGAGGACGCGGCGGAGCTCGGTCGCACGCTGGCGCGCGAATTGCTGGATCTGGGTGCTCGCGCACTGCTGAGCGCCGCGGACGAGCCGGAACCGGAGGACGGTTCCCCCACACAGGCGGTGAACGCTCCCGCCCAAGACTTCACCAATACCAGCCCGATGGAGAACAACCGATGAGCAGCCGAGCCACCAAGAAGCAACCAGGGCGGATCCTTTTCGTCGGATCCGGCCCCGGCGACCCGGCCCTGCTGACCGTGCGCGCCCGTGAGGTGCTCGAACGGGCGACGCTGGCGTTCACCGACCCCGATGTCGACAAGGGCGTGCTCGCCCTGATCGGCGCGGCAGTCGAGCCGGGCGAGGACGGCGAGCGTCCGGTCGACGTGCGGCCTGCCCTCGGCGAGCCCGCCGAGGTCGCCAAGACGCTGATCGCCGAGGCCCGCAACGGCCACGACGTGGTCCGCATCGTCACCGGCGATCCGTTGACCACCGACTCGGTGATCAACGAGGTGAACTCGGTGACCCGCTCGCACGTGGTGTTCGAGGTGCTGCCCGGCCTGCCCAACGGCTCCGCGGTGCCCAGCTACGCCGGTATCGCGCTCGGCTCCGGGCACACCGAGGCCGACGTGCGCGGCGAGGTCGACTGGTCGGCGCTGGCCGCCGCGCCCGGCCCGCTGGTGCTGCACGCCACCTCCGGGCATCTGGCCGAGACCGCGAGCGCGCTGGTCGAGCACGGGCTGGCCCCGCAGACTCCGGTCGCGGTGACGGTGCGTGGCACGACCCGGCAGCAGCGCACCATCGAGGCCACGTTGGCCTCGCTGAACAACGCCGCCTCCGAACTGGTCGGCCCGCTGGTCGTCACCGTCGGCAAAGAGGTCGACAAGCGGTCGAAGATGTCGTGGTGGGAATCGCGTGCCCTCTACGGCTGGACCGTGCTGGTGCCGCGCACCAAGGATCAGGCGGGGGAGATGAGCGAGCGGCTCGTCACCCACGGCGCGATCCCGATGGAGGTGCCGACCATCGCCGTCGAGCCGCCGCGCAGTCCGGCGCAGATGGAGCGGGCGGTGAAGGGCCTGGTCGACGGTCGCTACCAGTGGGTGGTGTTCACCTCCACCAACGCGGTGCGTGCCGTATGGGAGAAGTTCGCCGAGTTCGGCCTGGACGCTCGCGCGTTCTCCGGGGTGAAGATCGCCTGCGTGGGCGAGGCCACCGCGGAGCGGGTGCGCTCCTTCGGCATCAACCCCGAACTGGTGCCCAGCGGCGAACAGTCCTCCGAGGGCCTGCTGGCCGACTTCCCGCCCTACGACGACGTGTTCGACCCGGTGAACCGGGTGCTGCTGCCGCGCGCCGACATCGCCACCGAAACCCTCGCCGAGGGCTTGCGCGAGCGCGGCTGGGAGATCGACGACGTCACCGCCTACCGCACCGTGCGCGCCTCGCCGCCGCCGGCGGAGACCCGCGAGATGATCAAGACCGGCGGTTTCGACGCGGTCCTGTTCACTTCGTCCTCCACGGTCCGCAATCTGGTCGGGATCGCGGGCAAGCCGCACGCGCGCACCATCGTGGCCTGCATCGGCCCCAAGACCGCCGAGACCGCGATCGAGTTCGGCCTGCGCGTGGACGTGCAGCCCGAGACCGCGCAGGTCGGTCCACTGGTCGAGGCGCTGGCCGAGCACGCGTCGCGCCTGCGCGCGGAGGGCTTGCTGCCGCCGCCTCGGAAGAAGAGCCGCCGCAGCAGCCGCTAGGCCGCCGAGATACCTCGAAAGCCCGCCCGCAACGGCGGGCTTTCGGGGTATCAGGATCATCGGCTGTAGCGCAGCAAAGTGCGCACGAGCCGACAGGTGGCATCCGAGGGCGGGCGCAGCTCGATCTGTTCGGCGGTGCGCCGGATCGTCTCGTTGGTGGCCTGATTCGGTAGGTACACACCGGAATCCAGCAGCGCGATCGTCAACCGCATGGCCTTGAGCCGCCGGTTGTGCGCGACATACCACCGCCGCGGTCTGCCCGCGGGCAGCCGCTTCTTCTCCAACGGCACATACGGCCCCGTGATGAGCCTGGACTTCGGCGTTACGGCCATGGCGTTCATCGGCGTCCTCCCGTCGCGAACGGGTTCCGCCCCCACCGGCGGAACCCTCGAACACGCTTTCGATTATAGCGAGGGACACCGACAAGTTTCGTGAACATCTCGCGGAAGCCACTGGGCTCCAGTGTGATTCGATGTTATCCACAGGCTCGTCACGATCGACCGCGGGGTTGCTGTCGGACGGTGTGGTCGTCCGGATCTCGTCGATGGCCAAGCCGTGCACCGCCATGGCCACCAACCACCTCACCGCCGAACAGCTCGCCCGCGGCGGGCCGGGCCCGGATGACGGCGAGGCGATTCTCGGCGAGCCGTCCCGCGAGTCCGACGCTGTGTAGTCGCCGTGATGACGAATCGGGCACAGGCGTATTCTGCGGGCTATGACCGCTTTCGACCGCCCACGGCGGTTGCGCAGGACGCCCGCATTGCGTCGACTCGTCGCCGAGACCACGCTCGAACCGCGTCAGCTGGTGTTGCCGATGTTCGTCGCCGATGGCATCGATGAGCCACGGGCGATCAGCTCGATGCCGGGGGTGTATCAGCACTCGCTGGACTCGCTGCGCAAGGCGGCCGCCGAAGCGACCGCCGCGGGCGTCGGCGGGCTGATGCTGTTCGGTGTGCCGCTGCCCGAGGACAAGGACGCCACCGGCAGCCAGGCCAGCGATCCGAACGGCATCCTCAATCGTGGTCTGCGCGCGCTCGCCGAGGAAGTCGGTGACGCGACCGTCGTCATGGCCGACACCTGTCTGGACGAGTTCACCGACCACGGACACTGCGGCGTGCTCGCCGCCGACGGCGCGGTCGACAACGACGCCACCCTGCATCGCTACGTGGAAATGGCACTGGCCCAGGCGGAATCGGGCGCCGATCTGCTCGGTACCAGCGGAATGATGGACGGCCAGGTCGGCGCGATCCGGCGCGGGCTGGACGCGGTGGGGCGTACCGACACCGCCATTCTCGCCTATGCCGCCAAGTACGCCTCGGCCTTCTACGGCCCGTTCCGAGAGGCCGTCGGCTCATCGCTGGAAGGCGATCGCCGCACCTACCAGCAGGACCCGGCCAACCGTCGCGAGTCGCTGCGCGAACTCGACCTCGACCTGGCCGAGGGCGCCGACATCGTGATGGTCAAGCCCGCGATGTCCTATCTCGACATCCTGCGTGATGTGGCCGACCGCTCGACGGTCCCGGTCGCGGCCTACCAGATCTCCGGGGAGTACGCGATGATCACCGCCGCCGCCGAGCGCGGCTGGATCGATCGCCAGGGCGCGGTTCTCGAATCGCTGATCGGTATCCGGCGCGCTGGCGCGGACATCGTGCTCACCTACTGGGCGACGGAGGCGGCACACTGGCTGTCGTGATCGTTCCACCGAACAAACCTGAACCCCTTCCGATGCCGGAGGATGTCGGCACCGCACGGCAACTGTGGTGGGCGATCGCCGGACTCGGTGTCGTCTACACCGCGGCCGGGATCGTCACCATGACCGGGCAGCGCGAGGAACTGCGCACGCAGTTCCTCGACGAGATACACAAGACCGACCCGAACATCGCCGCGTCCACTGCCGACCTGATGGTGTTCGCCGCTTACGGCCTGGCCGGCGTGCTGGGCGTGCTGCTCGCGGGTCTCACGGTGCTGATCGCGCACCAACTCGGGCGCGGCAAGCGGTGGGCGCGTACGGTGCTGACGATCGTCTCGGTCTGGCTGGTGCTCGGCGCGATCACGACGATGTTCGCCTTCTCCAGCGTGTCCGGCGTCGCCACGATGGTGGCAGGCGGTACGGCGATCGTGCAGGGCGTGCTGGCCGCCGGCGCCGCGTATCTGAGTTACCGGCCCGAATCCACGAAGTACTTCGAGCTGAATCGTCGGTGAACAGCCGGTGGCGGTGGGGTGTCTTTGGTCACCGACCTGTCACCGTGTATGGTGAGGATGGTCACAGCGGGTGGGGTAATCGCCGTGACGTAACCGGTTATGGGCCGGGAGAGCGGAGGCAATGATGCGCGTGGTGATCCAGCAACCACACAGCCTGCGACGCGACCTGTTGGTCATCGGCCTGATGGTCCTGCTCGGTCTCCTCACCATCGCCCTCATTCTGCTGCCGAGCCTGGTCGGTTGACCAGCGGCGCTCCGGCGCCCCACGGTATCCCCATGGTGTTGTTCGTCGAACCCGGTGCGCGCTGGCGCGCCGTCGCCTACGGCCCTGCCCTGTGCGGGGGCCTCCTGCTCGTGGAATGGCTGACGGGCAGCACTCTGCACGGGTTCGCGCTCGGATTCTGCGCCCTCGCGCTGGGCGGATTCACCGCGCTGCAGGTGTTCGCCGGACGGACGCACGCCGGGGTCGAACTGACCGAGGACGCCTTGCGGCAGGGCACCGAGACGCTGTTGCTGTCCCAGATCGCCGAGGTCCTGCCGGCCGACGACGCCGAAGCCGGGGACGGCCGCGCGCTCGGCGACCTCAGTGGCGTGCCGCGTCGCCGCCGTGCCATCGGCTTGCGCCTGCTCGACGGACAGATCGTGCGGGCTTGGGCGATCGACCACACCGGCCTGCGCGCCGCGCTGACCTCGGCCCTGGCAGGATCGCAGAGATGAAACGCTGGATCGTCACGGCGCTGTCCGAGCTCGGTCTCGCCGTCGTCTGCCTGGTCGGTGCGGTGGTCAGTTGGGGTGATGCCCGGCGCACCACCGAGTTCGCCACCGGCGACGATCAGCCCGGATTCGTCGCGGTGCGGTACCTGCCGCCGCTGTTGATGCTCGCCACCGTGCTGGTGATCGTCGCCGGGCTCCTGGTGATCGACGCGGTCGCCAGGATCTGGACGGCCCGCCCTGTAGCGCCGAGACCGGTCGAACCGATGCGCTGAGTGAACTCGAATTCCGATGTGCGCGTCGGGGTTCGCCGATTACATCGACAGCTCGTCCACTGCGGGCGCATCGAGGAGGAACCGATGACCAGGCTCTTTGCCGGACTCTGTACCGCTGCCATCGCCACGGCGACGATCGCTCTGGCCGCTCCCGCCCAGGCCGCTCCCGCCGTGGTGCCGGTAGCCGAACCGGTCGCCGAGTTCGCCCCGGAGACCGGTTCCAGCGCGATCTACAACCTCCTCATGTGCCACCTGCACACGATCTCGGCCGAAGTGCCCTGCCGGTACACCTAGTCCGGCCACTGCTGATAGACGTCGAGAAGGCGCCCACCGCGGGCGCCCGGCGCGTTGAGGTAGACGGTGACGGTGCCGTCGGGATGACTCGCCGCCTCCGTCACCACCTGCCGGAGGGTGGCGCGGACGCCGCCGTCGGCATCGCGGCGCAGGGCCGTGTCGCTGTGCAGGCCGGCGCCGATCCGGTTGGCGGGCACGAACATCGAGGTGATCGCCGGAATCGGACCGGCACCGAGGGCGACGGTCTCCTCGCGACTGAGCTGGGCGCCGATTCGATCCGGCTGCGCCAGCGGTGTGAAGGCGGCGGCCGAGCCTGCCCCGAGGGCTAGCCCCGCCGCGGTGAACCCCGTGCACAGGGCAGTACTGGTGACGCCGAAACGCATGAAAACCCTCCCGCAGATTGCCGATGTCGAGACGCCCAGGGTCTGAGCCGCCCGCAGCGTAGCCGCAGGCCAATCGGCCCAGATCGAATTCGTCGGCGGATAGGGGCGGCGTGTCGGGCGTGTCGTCGGTGGGTCGCTGCGGTCTGGGTCACTGTGCTCCACCCTGTTGTCCGGCGCGCCGAGGCGAGCTGAGAGACTGGAATCCGTGAGTTCTTCTCCGCGCGCGATCCCGACCGGCTCAACGAAGGTGCCGGTTTCGGCCCAGCTCTTCGAGCGGGCTGCTTCGGTGATCCCGGGTGGTGTCAATTCCCCGGTCCGTGCGTTCAATTCGGTCGGCGGTACCCCGCGCTTCATCGCCTCCGCGAACGGCTACACCCTCGTCGACGCCGACGGTAACGACTACGTCGACCTGGTGTGCTCGTGGGGCCCGATGATCCTCGGCCACGCCCACCCCGCCGTAGTCGAGGCGGTACAGCAGGCCGCCACGAGCGGACTGTCCTTCGGTGCGCCCACCGAGGCCGAGATCGAGCTGGCCGAGGCGATCGCCGCGCGCGTCGATCCGGTCGAGCGGGTGCGACTGGTGAACTCCGGCACCGAGGCCACGATGAGCGCGGTGCGCCTGGCTCGCGGCTGCACCGGCCGGTCCAAGATCATCAAGTTCTCCGGTTGCTACCACGGTCACGTCGACGCCCTGCTCGCCGACGCGGGCTCGGGTGTGGCGACGCTCGGCCTGCCGACCTCGCCCGGTGTCACCGGCGCGCAGGCCGCCGACACCATCGTGCTGCCCTATAACGGCCTCGCCGCCGTCGCCGCCGCATTCGAGGCCCATCCCGGCCAGATCGCGTGCGTCATCACCGAAGCCGCCGCGGGCAACATGGGCGCGGTCGCCCCGCTGCCCGGGTTCAACGAGGGTCTGCGCACGCTGGCGCACGACAACGGCGCGCTGCTGATCATGGACGAGGTGATGACCGGATTCCGCGTCAGCGCCGCGGGGTGGTACGGACGCGAGGGCGTCGCCGGTGACCTCTACACCTTCGGCAAGGTGATGAGCGGTGGGCTGCCCGCCGCCGCCTTCGGTGGCCGCGCCGAGATCATGAACAACCTCGCTCCGCTGGGGCCGGTCTATCAGGCGGGTACCCTCTCCGGGAACCCGGTGGCCGTCGCGGCCGGGCTGGCGACCCTGCGCGCCGCCGACGCGGCGGTGTACGCCGCGCTCGACCGCAATGCCGATCGCCTCGGCGCGCTGCTGGCAAAAGCCCTGACAGAGGCCGGTGTCGAGCATCAAGTGCAGTTCGCAGGCAATATGGTGAGCGTGTTCTTCGCCGAGCGTCCGGTGACCGACTATGCCGCCGCCAAGGCGAGCCAGACCTGGCGCTACCCCGCCTTCTTCCACGCCCTGCTCGACGCGGGCGTGTACGCGCCGCCGAGCGCGTACGAGGCATGGTTCGTCTCCGCGGCACTCGACGAGGACGCGTTCGACCGTATCGCCGCCGCTCTGCCCGCCGCCGCCCTCGCGGCCGCGGCCGCCACCCCAGAAGGATCCCCAGCGTGAGCTCCGACCAGCCCGACGCAGAATTCGTCACCGCCCCGCCCGCGGACGGTGACGAGGCGCCCCACCCCGCGCCCGCCGCCGCGCCCCCCGCGCTCGACGATGTCCCGGACTCGGTGGAAACCATCGTGCATGTGCTGCGCCACGGTGAGGTGCACAACCCCAACGGCATCCTCTACGGCCGCCTGCCCGGGTTCAGCCTGTCGGTGGCCGGGCGCGGGCAGGCCGGTGCGGTCGCGCGGTCGCTGGCCGATCACGACATCTCGATGGTGATCGCCTCCCCGCTGCAGCGCGCCCAGGAAACCGCCGCCCCGATCGCGGGCGCCCACGACCTGATCGTGCGCACCGACGAGAACCTCATCGAAGCCGGCAACACCTTCGAGGGCCTGCGGGTCTCGGTGGGCGACGGCGCGCTGCGCAAGCCCCGGCACTGGTGGAAGCTGCGCGATCCGTTCACCCCGTCGTGGGGCGAGCCGTACCTGCAGATCGCCCATCGCATGCTCGCCGCGGTCAACAAGGCGCGTGTCGAGGGGGCCGGTCACGAGGTGGTGCTGGTCTCGCATCAGCTGCCCGTGTGGACGCTGCGCCGGTTCCTGCAGGGCCAGCGCCTGTGGCACGACCCGCGCAATCGACAGTGTTCGCTGGCGTCGTTGACCTCGCTGGTCTATCACGGCGATACCCTGGTGGACATCGTGTACTCCGAGCCCGCGGGCGCGTCGGATCCGTCGGTTCACGGCGCATGACCGCTCTGTCCGCATCGGGATCCGCCCGTGGCCATCGGCTGCGGGCGGTGAGCGCCGTTGTGTCCGCGCTGCTGGTGATCGCCGCCGCGGCCGGGTGCGCCACCGGTACCGACGCGGTGGCCACCGGCGGCGGGACCTTCGAGTTCGTCTCGCCCGGTGGCAAGACCGACATCTTCTACGATCCGCCCGCCTCGCGCGGCACGATCGGTCCGCTGTCGGGGCCCGATCTGATGAACGAGGGAAAGACCATCTCGGTCGACGATTTCCCGGACCAGATCGTGGTCGTCAATCTGTGGGGGCAGTGGTGCGGTCCGTGCCGTGCCGAAGCGCCCGCATTGGAAGAGGTTTACGCGGCGACCCGAGACAAGGGCGTCGCGTTCCTGGGCATCAACGTCCGCGACCACCAGCGCGACAAAGCCCAGGACTTCGTCGTGGACAACAACATCGAATTCCCGTCCGTCTACGACCCGTCGATGCGAACTCTGCTCGCGCTCGGCGGAAACTTTCCCACAAGTGTCATTCCGACCACGTTGATCCTGGATCGTCAGCACCGGGTCGCCGCGGTCTTCCTTCGCTCGCTATTGGCAGAAGATCTGCAGCCTGTGGTCGAGCGCATCGCCGCCGAGGAGAAGCAGTGAGCCGTCGTCGTCCCGGAAATCTGACCGCGTGCCGCCCCCGCCAGGGCGCCCGCCGCCATGGCGCGGGCTGGACCGTCGACGATCGTTGGGCGGGCATCGCGACCGTCCCACGCAGCGTCGCCGGTGCCGGTCTGTTCGACTTCGGTCCGGCCGAGCCGGCCGAGTCCGAGCGCACCCTGGCGTTGCCCCGCGACGAGCAGCGTGACGAGGACAGTACCGAGTGATCGTGCTCGCCGCAGTCGGGGATTCCTTCCAGCAGACCGCGGCATCGGGACCGTTGCTGTTGGCGCTGGGTGCCTGCCTGCTCGCGGGCCTGGTGTCGTTCGCTTCACCGTGTGTCGTGCCGTTGGTGCCTGGCTACCTGTCGTACCTCGCCGGATTGGTCGGTGCCGAGGCACCGCCCGCCACCGCCGCGCAGGCAGGCACGCTCACCCTGCAGCGTCGCAGCGCGAAGCTGCGCGTTGCCGGTGCCGCCGGACTGTTCGTCGCAGGTTTCACGGTGGTGTTCGTGCTGGCCACGGCCACCGTGTTCGGCCTGATCCAGACCCTCAATGTGAACCGGGAACTGCTGCAGCGCGTCGGCGGCGTGGTGACCATTCTGATGGGTTTGGTGTTCATCGGCCTGGTGCCTGCTCTGCAGCGCGACACCAGGATGGAGCCGCGCCGGATCACCAGCATCGCGGGCGCGCCCTTGCTCGGTGGCGTTTTCGCACTGGGCTGGACGCCGTGCCTCGGCCCGACGCTGTCGGGCGTGATGGCCGTGTCGGCCGGAACCGAGGGCACCACCGCCGCGCGCGGCGTCGTGCTGATCGTGGCCTACTGCCTCGGGCTCGGCCTGCCGTTCGTCGTCCTGGCGTTCGGGTCGGCGGGCGCGCTGCGCGGAGTCGGTTGGCTGCGGCGCAATTCGCGCACCATCCAGGTAATCGGGGGAATCATGCTCGTCGCCGTCGGTATCGCGCTGGTCACGGGGGCATGGGACCAGTTCGTCAGCTGGGTGCGTGACGGGTTCGTCTCCGAGGTGACTCTGCCGATCTGATGACCGAAACACTGATTCCCCCGACATCCCCCGCACCGCCGCGCAGACAGTCGCTGCCCGGCCGCGCGTTCGCCTTCGTCCGTAACACCTGGCGTGGCCTGACCAGCATGCGCACCGCACTGGTGCTGCTGTTCCTGCTCGCCTTGGCGGCGATCCCCGGCGCGTTGCTGCCGCAGCGCAGCCTGAACACGCAGAAGGTCGAGCAGTACATCCGCGACCGGCCGACGCTGGGCCCGTGGATGGACCGGTTCGAGCTGTTCGACGTGTTCGGCAGCTTCTGGTTCACCGCCATCTATGTGCTGCTGTTCATCTCGCTGGTCGGCTGCATCCTGCCGCGCTGCTTGGACCACTACAAGGCACTGCGCACTCCGCCGGTCCCCGCGCCGCGCAACCTCGGTCGGCTGCCGCACCATTTCGACGAGACCGTCGACCGTGGCGCCGACGAGGTGATCGAGCAGGCCCGCGGTCAGCTGCGTGGCTGGCGCACCGAGGTGCGGCCGGGCCAGCGCGACGGCGAGATCACGCTGTCGGCCGAGAAGGGCTACCTGCGCGAGTTCGGCAACCTGGTCTTCCACCTGTCGCTGGTGGGGCTGCTGGTCGCGATCGCGCTGGGCAAGCTGTTCGGCTACGAGGGCAATGTCATCGTGATCGCCAACAACGGGCCCGGTTTCTGCACCACCTCGCCCGCGGTGTTCGACTCGTTCCGCGCGGGCAATGTCAACGACGGCACCGGGATGACGCCGTTGTGCGTCAGGGTCAAGGACTTCAAGGCCGACTACCTGCCCACCGGCCAGGCCGAGATGTTCACCTCCAACATCGACTACCAGGCCGGCGACGACCTGCGCACCGATACCTGGCGCAGCACCGAGCTCCGGGTGAACCATCCGCTGCGGGTCGCCGGTGATCGTGTCTACCTGCAGGGCCACGGCTTCGCGCCGACCTTCACCGTCACCTTCCCGAACGGGCAGACCCGCACCGAGACCATCCAGTGGCGGCCCGACGACGCGCAGACCTTCCTGTCCAGCGGCGTGCTGCGGATCGACCCGCCCGGCGGCATGTACGCCACCGAGGAAGAGCGCCAGCAGAATCAGATCGCGATCGAGGGCCTGTTCGCCCCGACCGCGATGTTCCACGGCAGCCTGCTCACCTCTTCGTTCCCGCGGATGGACGATCCGGCCGTCGCGGTCGACATCTACCGGGGCAACACCGGCCTGGACACCGGCCGTTCGCAGTCGCTGTTCGCGCTGGATCAGGAGATGATCACGCAGGGTCGGCTGACCAAGGAAGCGCGGGTCAACCTGCGTCCCGGCGAGTCGACCACCCTGCCCAGCGGCGCGACGGTGACCTTCGACGGCGCGCAGGAGTTCGTGAACCTGCAGGTCTCGCACGACCCCGCCCAGCAGTGGGTACTGGTGAGCTCGCTGACGATGATGGCCGGGCTGCTGGTGTCGCTGCTGGTGAAACGTCGACGGATCTGGATCCGGGCGTACCCCGCCGAGACCGCGACAGGTACCGTGAGTCAACGACGTACCGTAGTAGAGATGGGTGGCCTCGCCCGCAGCGATCAAGCGGGCTGGGGCGGCGAATTCGATCGACTGCGGGCACGCCTGCTGACTGCGGGAACGGAGAACTGATGCCGATCGACGAGACGCTGGCACGCTACAGCGACTTCGCCTTCATGTCCGCCATGGCGATCTACGCCCTGGCCACGATTCTGCTGATCGTGCAGTACGCCTCGGCGCGCGCCAAGCAGGTGTCCGAGCGTGAGCTCGTCACCGCGGGCGCATCCGCCGACCCCGCGCTACCCGGCCGAATCGAGCCACCGGCGGCCAAGTCCACCGGCGAGCGGTTCGGCAACATGGCGTTCGCGGTGCTGCTGGTCGGCACGGTGCTGCACGTGGCATCGATCGTCTTCCGCGGTTTCGCCACCAGCCGCTTCCCGCTGGGCAACATGTACGAGTTCACCACCATGGCCACCGCGGCCGCCGTGGTGATCGGCCTGTATCTCCTGCGCGCGCAGCGCTACCGGGAGATGTGGGTCTTCCTGCTGGTCCCCGTGCTGATCCTGATGTTCCTGGCAGGCACGGTGCTCTACGCCGACGCGGCGCCCGTCGTACCCGCGCTGCGCTCGTTCTGGCTGCCGATCCACGTCACCATCGTGAGCATCGGCAGCGGCGTGTTCCTGGTCTCCGGTGTGGCCAGCGTGCTCTACCTGTTCCGCATGCGTCAGCCCGCGGGTGAAGAGTCCACCAGCCTCTTCGGCACCATCGCCCGCCGCCTCCCCGACGCCCGCACCCTCGACCAACTCGCCTACAAGACCACCATCATCGGCTTCCCCCTCTTCGGCGCGGGCGTCATCCTCGGCGCCATCTGGGCCGAAGCAGCCTGGGGCCGCTTCTGGGGCTGGGACCCCAAGGAAACCTGCTCCTTCATCGCCTGGGTCCTCTACGCCGCCTACCTCCACGCCCGAGCCACCTCCGGCTGGCGCGACACCAAGGCGGCCTGGATCAACATCGCCGGCTTCACCGCCATGTTGTTCAACTTGTTCATCATCAACATGGTGATCAGCGGGTTGCACAGCTACGCCGGGCTGAACTGAGCAGCTTCTGCCTGCGTGTCCGGGTCACCTTCACGCTGGGAGGTCGCCCGTGGTCGCGTGGCCCTTCGGTCGTGGCGTGACCTAGGCTTTTGCGGTACCCAAGCTCGTGTTGTCCCACCCTCCCGCTGACAAGACGCTCGTTGTCTGGCTCGAGCCGTTGGGTGAGGACACCGGGAACTTCCTGGTGTCGTGGCTGGACGAGGGCTTCGTGGTCTGGCCAGCAGCCCGCTGTGGCAGCGCTGTCCGCGTGGGCTGGGTGGGATCTCCGACTGCGTCGTGCTGGTGGATTGAGCGGATGGCTGTGGCGCGCTCGTCTAGACCGACGGTGCGGTCGGCGAGGTGCTCTGCACCGCCAACGCGAGCTGACGTCGGAGCGAGACAAGGCTCAGACCCTCGAGCGGAGTGTTCGGACCTCGTGTGGTCGGGGCCTCAGCAGTAGTAGCAGACCTTGTTGGCTGGAAGTTCTACGTGGCAGTTCAGGCAGACGGGTTTGCGGACCGGTTCCGGCTTGGGGACGGTGACTGCCTGGCGGGAGGTGGCGGTGCGCTTGGATTCGACCGCTTCGGCGGCCTCGGTGGCGGCCAGGTCCTGGGAGGTGCGGTGGCGGACGGCGGCGACCTTGGGGGGCAGGGTGGGGAGGCCGCCGTCGGCGGGCAGGTCGGTGGCGTAGTGCTGGTAGCACTGCCAGCGGGCGGCGGCGGCGTGCATCTCGAGGTCGTCGGGGATGGGCAGGCCCGCGAGTTCGAGGATGTAGCGGTAGCCGGTGCCGACGGTCTGGTTCTTGCGCACGCACAGCGCGCTCAGCGGCGGTTCGTTGTTCTTGTGACAGTGCTCGGCGACCTTGTCCAGCACGACGGGTAGCCAGTGCTGCCACTTCACCTGGGTCCGGATGCCGGACTCCTCCTGCACCAGCTCGGCGAGCTCGGTGTTGACGATGAAGTTGTTGAAGCGGCTCGCGGTCGCGGCCAGCACTTCGTGTGCCGCGCGCGTCCACGCCGACCGTGCCTCGGTGAACGTCACGGCGCTGCCGTCGGCCGCGCGCCAGGTGGTCGGGACGGAACTCTGCTGCACATCGATCACCGGAATACGTTATCTACCCGGCTGTTTCGATGCGCATCGGGGGTGTGTGCGTCAGCTCACGCCCGGCCATGGATCAGTGGTCGTTCGGGCCGGAGTCGTCGCGGTGCTGCTTGCCCAGCCGCCACAGGAACTCCGGATCGTCGTCGGGGCCGAGGACCGGTCTGCGCGGGGGCGGTCCGGAACCGGCTCGGGGATTCTCGGGGCCGAACGCCTTCCAGCACAGCACCGCCACGGTCACGATCGCGATGAGTGCCAACAGGTACGTCACGTCGCTCACCTCCTGCTATCGAGGGTAGCCGTGTCCGCCCCGTGTGCACATCCGCAACGGAAGGGAAATTTCCGGCAAACGCGAGCCGAGTGGCTCGCGTCGCCCGAAAGGTGAGTCAGCGGGGTGCTGCCTCGGTGGTGAGCGATTTCAGCAGCTGCAGAACTTCGGACTCGCGGAATCGGCGGTGTCCGCCCGGCGTTCGCAGCGAACCGAGCCTGCCCGCATGAGCCCACCGAGTGACGGTCTTGGGGTCTACGTGGAACATGGCCGCCACTTGGCCTGGTGTCAGCAGAGTGTCCTGGCCGCCGACGGTGATCGCAGTCATAGCTAACCTCTCCGTTCTCGACAGTTCCCTCATCAGATGGCGTCATCGTCGCACTGCGACCCCCATGTAGTCGAACCACCTACTGTTGGTAAAGGGGAAGTAATAGACAAAAGCCGCGAACGGGGCCGCAACGAGCGATTCGGTCCGGGTTAGGCTGGGGTGGTGAGCGAAGCAACTGGTCAGCAAGGTTCTGGCGCGGGGAAGCGGCTGGTCCGCAATCTGGCCCTCTACACGCTGGCCCGGCTCGGGCTCGTCGTGCTGATCGCGGGCGCGATCATCGGCGTCGCGGCACTCATCGGGGTCGAGGTCCCGATCATCGTCGCCGCGCTGTTCGCGCTGCTCGTCGCGATGCCGCTGTCGCTGACCCTGTTCAAATCGCTGCGCACGAAGGTGAACGAGGACATCGCCGTCGTCGACGCGCGCCGCCGCCAGGACAAAGCTCAGCTACGAGCCCGGCTGCGGGGTGACGACGACGGAGCGTCGGCGTGAAATACCTCGACCGCAGCGCGCCACGTGACTGGGTCGACAACGCCGTCCGGCTGATCGACGCCGACAGCCAACGCTCCGCCGACACCCACCTGCTGCGGTACCCGCTACCCGCGGACTGGCCGGTGCAGCTCTACCTCAAGGACGAATCCACCCACATCACCGGCAGTCTCAAGCACCGGCTGGCGCGCTCGCTGTTCCTGTACGCGATCTGCAACGGGTGGGTCACCGAGGGCACGACGGTGGTCGAGGCGTCCTCGGGGTCGACGGCGGTCAGTGAAGCCTATTTCGCGAAGCTGCTCGGTCTCGACTTCGTCGCGGTGATGCCGGCGAGTACCTCGCCGCAGAAGGTGGCGCTGATCGAAGCTCAGGGTGGCCGATGCCATTTCGTCGAGCGGCCGCCGGAGATGTACACCGAGGCCAAGCGCCTGGCCGCCGAATCCGGCGGGCATTTCATGGACCAGTTCACCCATGCCGAGCGGGCCACCGACTGGCGGGGCAACAACAACATCGCCGAATCGATTTTCGAGCAGTTGACTCTGGAGACGAACCCGGTGCCGGAATGGATCGTGGTCGGCGCGGGCACCGGCGGGACCAGTGCGACCATCGGCCGCTACATCCGCTATCGCAGGCATGCCACCAGGCTGGCCGTGGTCGACCCGGAGCACTCGGCGTTCTACGGCGGCTATGAGACCGGTGACGCGGGCTATGAGACCGGAATGCCCTCACGGATCGAGGGCATCGGCCGTCCGCGGGTCGAGCCGTCGTTCGTCGGCCAGGTGGTCGATCGGATGATCATGGTCCCCGACGCCGCCTCGATCGCCACCGCTCGACATGCCAGCGAGGTTCTCGGTCGCCGAGTCGGCGGCTCGACCGGCACGAATCTCTGGGGCGCGTTCCACCTCGTCGCCGAACTGGTCGAGGAGGGCCGCACCGGCAGCGTCGTCACGCTGCTGTGCGACGGCGGTGACCGGTACGCGGGCACCTACTTCGACGACGACTGGGTCGCCGCGCGGAACCTCGATCTCGCCGCTCCCACGGAAGTGCTCACGGAATTCGCCGCGACCGGTCGCTGGAACGGTTGAAACTCGCCGCGTAACCCTGACGCTGGGTGTCAGGTTCCGGTGTGAGGATCGACGCCCATGACGACCCGCTACTACACCGCCACCAGCCTCGACGGCTATATCGCCGACCCGGACAACTCCTTGGATTGGCTGTTCGCCGTGGCCGAGGCCGACGACGCGACCGATGACGTCGGCGAGTTCCTGCGCGAGGTCGGTGCCCTGGGCATGGGCGCGACCACCTACGAGTGGATAGCGGCCAACGACCCGCCGGGGCACTGGCGCGAGAACTACGGCGACCGGCCCTGCTGGGTGTTCACCCATCGCGAATTGCCCGCGATTCCCGATGCGAACCTGCGGTTCGTCGCGGGTGCGGTGGAGCCGGTGCACGAGCGGATGGTCGCGGCCGCGGGGGAGCGTGACATCTGGATCGTCGGTGGTGGCGAGCTGGCGGGGCGATTCGCCGATGCGGGCCTGCTCGACGAGGTGATCGTCGGCATCACGCCGGTGACGCTGGGTGGGGGTGCGCCGCTGCTTCCGCGCCGGATTCTGTCCGATCGGATGACGCTGGTCGAGGTGGCACGGATGGGGCAGTTCGCCAAGCTCACCTATCGCTTGGGGTGATGCGTCGTCAATTTTTATTGACAAAATCCGAATCGTCAATAAAAATTGACAACATGACCGATGCGACAACCCTCGCCTCCGCGGCGGGCAACCCCGACCCGGCGGTCGGCCTGCGAGCGGTACTCGCGCTGCGCAGGCTGGCCGACCGGCTCGAAACCATCCAGGTGGCCAACGCCAGGGCCAATGGATGGTCGTGGCAGGCGATTGCCGAGGCGCTCGAGGTGAGCAAGCAGGCGGTGCATCAGAAGCACAATCGGAAGGGCGGTACCCGCTGATGTTCGAACGATTCAGTCGCAATGCCAGAGTGGCGGTGGTGACGGCGCAGGAAGAGGCCAAGGAGCTCGGGGCGAGCCGGATCGGGCCGGAGCACCTGCTGCTCGGGGTTCTCGCCAACGCCGAAACCGACCTGGCGGCCGTCCTCGCGAACCGCGAGATCACCGTCGAGGGCGTGCGGGCCGTGCTCGCCGAGCGGGCGACACGGACTCCGCTCGGTACCGACGACGCCGAGGCGCTGCGCTCGATCGGCATCGACCTGGACGCCGTGCAAGCCAGCGTCGCCGAGAACTTCGGCCCCGATGCCTGGGACCGGGCCGAACCGGCACCCAAGCGTGGGATGTTCGGCCGGATCACCGGCGCGAACTGGGGGCACATCCCGTTCGCCGCCGAGGCCAAGAAGTCACTGGAACTCGCGTTGCGCGAGGCGGTTCACCGCAAGTCGCGTGAAATCGACTCGGCGTATCTGCTGCTCGGCATCCTGCGGGCCGCCGAACCGGCCACCGCCGACCTGCTCGGTGGACGCGAGGTGGTGGCGGGTCTGCGCGACGACATCTACACCACGCTTGACTGGGCCGCGTGAATTCGGCCCTGCCGAATGCGCCAGACCCGCCGCAGTGTCGGTTCCTCGGCTTAGCATGGCGGGTATGCAGCTAGCAATACGGTTGGTCATCAACGCCATTGCCCTCTGGGCGGCGGCCGCGTGGATCGACAAGATCTCTGTCTACGTGCCGCCCGAGTGGTCCGCGGAATGGGGCAACTGGGGCAAGGCCTTGGTCCTGCTCATCGTCGCCGCCGTGTTCACCGCCGTGAACGCGGTGATCAAGCCGATCGTGAAACTCCTGTCCCTGCCGTTCGTGATCCTCACGCTCGGCCTGTTCCTCCTGGTGGTCAACGCGGCGATGCTGTGGCTCACCGCCAAGATCACCGAGATCACCGACTACGGCCTTCGCGTCGACGGTTTCTGGGCCGCGGTGTGGGGTGGCGTGATCATCATGCTGGTCAACTGGGTGCTCGGCATCCTGGTCCCGGACCGCGACTGACGCGGTATCGGGCTCAGCCGAGGCCGACGGCCAGCGCGCTCAGCGCCGACCAGGCCAGCAGCGCGAGCCCGGAATCACGCAGGGCGGGAATCAGTTCCAGCCCGCCCTTGCCCGTGCGTACCGGGGCGTTGGCCCGGACCGCCAGCGGCAACGCCAGCAGTCCGGCCAGCGCCCACGGCGTGCGGGCGATCAGCGCGAGGCTGATCACGAATGGTGCGACGAGCAGCGCCAGGTGCAGGGTGCGGGTGCGGGCGTCGCCGAGTTTCACCGCGAGGGTGACCTTCCCGGACTCGGTGTCGGTGGGGATGTCACGCAGGTTGTTGGCCACCAGCACCGCGCTGGAGAACACGCCGACGCCGATCGCGAGCAGCAGCCCTACCCAGTCCACCCGCAGCGCCTGCACGTACTGGGTGCCCAGCACCGCGATCAGACCGAAGAACACGAACACCGCGACCTCGCCGAACCCGCTGTAGCCGTAGGGCTTGCTGCCGCCGGTGTAGTACCACGCACCGGCCAGGCACAGTGCGCCGATCAGCACCAGCCACCAGGCGGTGGTCGCGGCCAGGACCAACCCGGCGACGGCGCCGATCGACAGGCTCAGCACGGCGGCGGTGCGAACAGCGGTGGGCGAGGCCAGCTTCGACCCGACCAACCGCAGCGGGCCCACCCGCTCGTCATCGGTGCCGCGGATGCCGTCGGAGTAGTCGTTGGCGTAGTTCACGCCGATGATCAGGGCCAGCGAAACCAGCAGGGCCAGTATCGCCTTCCACCAGAGGGCCCCGTCGATCGATGCGGCCGCGCCGGTTCCGGCGAGGACCGGTGCGATCGCGTTGGGCAGCGTCCGCGGCCGGGCGCCTTCGATCCATTCCGCTGCTGTTGCCATGGATCGAAGCGTAGCCCCGCGCTCAGGACTCGGCGGATTCGGCGATCGTCTTCAGCCGGGCCAGGCCCTTGTCGAAATCCTTGCCGACGAGGTTGTCCATCGGGAACACCTTGCCGAGCACGCCCATCAGCCCGGTCTGCGTGCCGGTCATCTTCCAGGTGACCTCGGTGCCGGTGGAGGTGGGCTCGAGGGTGAAGGTGACGAAGTTGGTGGCCTTGAACGGTTTCTCGAAGGTCAGCTCGATGCCGATCTCCCGCTCGGCGTCGGCCTTGATCTCCATCGAGCCCGCACCGGCCTTGCGGTTGCCACGCCAGTTGTAGCGGGCGCCGACGCCGGATTCGGGACCGGCATAGGTGCGGGCCAGCTGGGGGTCGGCGTCCTCCCACGGCGACCACAGCCGCCACTGCCGGAAATTGTCGATCAGTGCGTGGAGACGTGCCGGTTCTGCCGCGATGGCCGTACGCCGGGTCACCTCGAAGTTGCCCATGATGGTGAGCCTAGGCCGGGGTGGTGACAGTTTCCGGTTGCGCGCGGGACCTACGATTGCTTTCGGCATGTCTGCACAGCATCTCGGGCCCGATGGGCTCTGCGCCGCCACCGCGGTCACCTCGCGCATCGTCGTGGGGGTTCTCGGCGTGATCGCGATCCGCCGGGACGACACGCTGGTCGCCCTGCCGGGGAACCGCGCGCGACTGCTGCTCGCCGCGCTGGCCGTGCGGCCCGGCCGGGCCCGTAGCGCGCAATCGTTGATCGATGAGGTCTGGGGCGAACAGCCACCCCGTGCCCCGATGAACGCCCTGCACACCCAGGTGTCGCGCTTGCGTGCCGCACTGCCCGAGAACGCGCTCGAGATCGGCCCGGCCGGATACCGGCTGACCTTGCCCGCCGACACCGTCGACCTGACCGCGGCGACCGCCCTCGTCCGCCGCGCTGACGAACACCTCGCCATGGGCGAGACCGCCGACAGCATCGCCGCGATCGCCACCGCCCGATCACTCTGGCGTGGCGAACCCGGCGCCGACCTACCCGATTCCGGGCCCGCCGAGGACCTGCGCGCGGCCGCCGAGCAACTCGGCCACGAGATGCGTCGCGTCGAACTCGCGGCCCACACCGCGCTGGGCGACCTGGCCACCGCCGTCCCGCTGGCTCGCGCCGCGTGCACCGCGCAACCCCTGGACGAAACCGCCCACGCCACCCTGATCCGTCTGCTCGCCGCCGCCGGGCGAAAAGGCGAAGCGCTCGAGGTGTTCGCGACCTACCGACTGCGCCTGATCGAGGAACTCGGCGCCGACCCCGGCCCCGCCCTGCTCGCCTTGCACACCGCGGTCCTACGCGGCGACCCGATCGAGCCACCGGCCGCCGGACAGTTCACGCGCCACGACGGCCGCGCGCGGTCCGTACCGGCCCGCAACGGCGCCGATTCCACGCAGGTCGAACGGGTGGGTGCCGATCCTGCGTTGGCCGGGCGAGTCGACGGCGGCTCCACGTTGGCCGGGCGGGCGGGCGAGGGTCGCGCGTCGGCCAGGCCGTTGGATGACGGCTCCGCCCTCGGCCTGCGCGCCGCGCCGAACGAATTACTCGGCCGGGCAGCCGATCTCGACGCCATCGCCGACATGGTGCGGCGGTCGCGGGTGACGACCGTCCTCGGACCCGGCGGCACCGGCAAGACCAGGGTCGCCAACGCGGTCGGGGAGCGACTCGCGCGTTCGGTACCGGTGGTGCTGGTCGAGTTGGCGCCGATCCAGGCCGCGGGAGCCGACGCGCGTGCCGAGATCGAGAGCGCGATCGGGCATGTCATGGGGCTGGGTGAGGTGGTGCGGGAGCCGGTCGGGATCCGGCAGGGCAGGCAGTTCGACGCGGGCAGGCGGCTGCGCGAGGCACTGGCGGCGCGCCCGACGCTGCTGATCCTGGACAATTGCGAGCACCTCATCGACGCGGCCGCCGAGGTGGTGGCCGATCTGGTCGGGGCGTGTGCCCAACTCGCGGTGCTCACCACCAGCCGTTCGCCGCTGGCGATCACCGCCGAGACCGTCTATCCGCTGGCACCGCTGGCCATCGACGCGGCGGGTTCGCCGGCGACGGAACTGTTCTCGGTCCGGGCCCGCGCGGTGCGTCCTGACGCGCGGCTCGACCCCGACACCGTGGCCCGGCTGTGCCGGACCCTGGACGGCTTGCCCTTGGCCATCGAGCTGGCGGCGGCGCGGGTGCGCACGATGAGCGTGGCCGAGATCGAGACCGGGCTCGAGCATCGCTTCGCGCTCCTGCGCAGTGGTGACCGGTCCGCGCCGCCACGGCATCGCACGCTGCACGCGGTGATCGCGTGGAGCTGGAATCTGCTCGAACCCGATCAGCAGGTCGTGCTGCGCAGGCTGTCGCGCTTCGCGGCCGGATTCACCGCGGCCGCCGCCGAGATCGTCGCGGCGGGCGCGCAGGTGCCCGAGATGGCCGCCGCGGTCGACGGACTCGCCGCGCAGTCGCTGCTCACGGTGCTCGACGACCCCGACGGCGCGGGTAGTAGATATCGCATGCTCGAGACCGTCCGCGAGTTCGGCGCCGAACAGCTCGCGGCCGTCGACGCGCGGACCGACGGCGCCGAGTCCGCCCTCGTCCAGGAGCGGATGGCCTGCTGGGCGCGGGAATTCACCACCGCGGCCGCTAGGAGGTACCGCACAGGCGACCAGGTCGCCGCCGTGCTCGCGGTGACCGCCGAGCTCGACAACCTGGTGGCGGTGCTGCGCACGGCCACCGAGCACGCCGACGCGCACACCGTCCACACGGTGTTCCCGGTCGCTGCGACGGTCTGGGTGATGCGCGGTGCGCACCTGGACTTCACCGGATGGGCGATGCGGGTGGCACGGGTCCCACCGCCGACTCCGTCCCCGGGCCTCGCCGCCGATCTGCAGATGATCACCCACCTGCTGACCTGGCTGCACCTGATGTTCCTCAACGACGGCGACCTGCGCCTCACCGCCACCTTGCGGACGCGGGCCCGGCGTCTGCTCGCCACCGACGAACTGGATCCGGGCCTGCGCTTCCTCGGCACACTGATCACCGGTCCGCTCACGCCGTCTCGACTGGCGCGACTGTTCGCAGACGGTGTTCGCGCGCCCGAACCGCAGGTCAGGGCCAGTGCGCTGATCGCGCGCGCCAACTTCTGGGAGAACGCGGGCAATGTCGCTGGTTCGACCAGAGACGCGAGGCAGGCGCTGGCCGTGGTCGAACCCGAGGACATCTGGGGCGCAGCGTTGGTCTGCCAGCATCTGGCGCAGCTGAGCGGACAGTCCGCGCGCTACGACGAGGCGGTGGGGTATTACCGGCGGGCGATCGAGCTGATGGGCCGGTTGCAGATCCATGACGAGGTCATGGAGATCCGGTGCTACCTGGTGGCCGCGCTGGTCGGTGCCGGGGAGCTCGAGCAGGCTCGCGCCGAACTCGAATTCGCCCTGCGCCGCGACGAATCGGGAATCCGCCAGGTGGACGACCCGGCCATCCGCCGCAATCACCGGCTCGCCGCCGTGGCCACCGCGGTAGCCGAACTCGAACTCGCGGACGGCGACATCGACGCGGGACTGCGCCACCATCGCCGCGCCCTCGATCTGCTCGGTTGGCCCGAATTCGAACTCACTCCCGGTCCCGGCGCGCACATGGTCGCGGCAGTCACGATCGACGCGTTCGTGCTGCACGGCCGGGCGCACGAGGCCGCTGACGTAGTCGAGGTGCTGACGACGATCGCCACACAGCGATTCGCTCAGTACAAGGACCTGCCCCAGATCGGTGGCGTCGCGTGTGCGATCGGCTCGTATCTGCTGGCCTCGGGACGCGAAGTCGGCCTCGAACTCCTTGCCCTGGCAACGGTCTCGACGGCCCGCCAGGACAACCCGTCGATGGAATCGTCCCGTCACTTCGCCCTGCACCGGCCCACGGTCGGCGCGGCGGCCATCGACCGAGCGCTGCGCCGAGCCGCGGGGTTGCGCCGCATCGACGCCGCCACCGCGCGCTCGAAATCATCGGCACCGTGGCAACGGCATCCAACCCGCTCGGATCGAATGCCGTTGCCACGCCACCGGTTCAGGCCCGGCGCATATAGGCCCGCACGGTCAGCGGCGCGAACACCGCGATGACCACCAGCGAGCCGACCAGCGACCAGATCAGATCCGCGCCATAGCTGTTGGCGTTCATCAGCGCCCGGCAGGTGTTGACCATGTAGTACACCGGGTTGACCTGGTTGAGCCCCTGCATCCACCCCGGCATGGTGCTCACCGGGGCGAACGCGCCGGACATGAACGTCAGCGGGAACATCACCATCAACGAGATGCCCTGCACCGACGCGGCGCTCTTGCCGGTGACCCCGACCAGCGCCCACACCCAGCTGATCGCGAACGAGCACGCCACGATCACCAGGCAGGCCGCCACGACCCCGGCCAGGCCGCCGCCGGGCCGGTAGCCCAGGCACAGGCCGACGATGACCGTCAGGGTCGAGGCGATGCCGTAGCGCACCATGTCGGCGATCAGGGCGCCCGCCAGTGCCGAGACCCGGGCGATGGGCAGGGATTTGAAGCGATCGAACACGCCCTTGTCCATGTCCTCCCGCAATTGGGTGCCGGTGACCACGGAACTGAGCACCACGGTCTGCACGAGGATGCCGGGGATCAGCACGGGCAGGTATTCGGCCACGCTGCCCGAGATCGCGCCGCCGAAGATGTAGGTGAACAGCGCGGTGAACAGGATCGGCTGCACCGTCACGTCGAAGAGCTGCTCGGGGTTGTGCTTGATCTTGAGCAGGCCGCGATGGGCCATGGTGAACGAGGTGGAGATGGTCTCGCGCACGCCGATCCGGTCGCTGACCTCGGCGATGTCGGTGGGCGCTGGAGCGATGAGTGCTGCGGTCATGCCGCGCTCCGTTCGGTGTCGTCGGCCGGGTGGCCGGTGATGGTGAGGAAGACCTCGTCGAGGGTGGGCTTGCTGACCGTGATCTCCTCGATCTCGATCTCCCAGTCGCGCAACCGGATCAGCAGGTCGGCGGTGAGGTTCGGGTCGGGCAGTGCCGCGGTGAGACGGCCTGCCTCGGGGCTGGTCTGCACGCTCACGTCGAGGAAGTCGCCGATGATGCGGCGCGCCTCGTCGAGCTGGTCGCGGTCGACCAGTGTCAGGTGGACCGAGGACCCGCCGACGGAGGCCTTGAGCTGGTCGGCGGTGCCGTCGGCGATGACCCGGCCGTGGTCGATGACCGCGATCCGGTCGGCCAGCTGATCGGCCTCGTCGAGGTACTGGGTGGTGAGCAGCACGGTCGCGCCCTCGGCGACCAGTGTGCGGATGGTGTCCCACATCTGGGCGCGGGTGCGCGGATCGAGGCCGGTGGTCGGCTCGTCGAGGAACAGCAGCGGCGGGGTGGCGATCAGGCTGGCGGCCAGGTCGAGGCGCCTGCGCATGCCGCCGGAGAAGTTCTTCAGCGGCTTGTTCGCCGCCTCGGCGAGGGCGAACTCCTCGAGCAGCTCGGTGGCCCTGCGACGGGCATCGACCCTGCTCAGGCCGAGCAGCCGGGCGAAGATGATCAGGTTCTCGGTGGCGCTGAGTGCCTCGTCGACCGAGGCGTACTGCCCGGTGACGCCGATCAGCGAGCGCACCGCGTTGGGCCGGGCAACCACGTCGTGGCCGAAGATCCTGGCGCTGCCGCCGTCGGGGTCGAGCAGGGTGGCCAGCATCTTGATGGTCGTCGTCTTGCCCGCGCCGTTGGGTCCGAGCACGCCATAGACCGAGCCGCGTGGCACCGCCAGGCTCACCCCGTCCACGGCGCGCTGCTTGCCGAACACCTTGACCAGGCCATCCGCCTCGACGGCGAGTGCTGAAGTGGGTGTGAAAGTCATGCGAGCCACGGTGCCCGTCCACACTTGCACCGCTCTTGCACGGCGATGACACGGCCCGGGCAAGGCCGTGCAAGAGGTCAGTGCGGAGTGTTCGCCAGCAGGTGCTCGCGCAGGGCCGCGCGGTCGGGTTTGCCGGGCCCGCGCAGCGGGATCTCGTCGAGTACGGCCAGTTCGCGCGGTGCCGCGATCGAATCGAGTTCGGCGACCACGTGGACGCGCAGTTCCTCCAGCGTCGGCGGCGTCGCGCCGGGCGTCGGCACGATCGCCACCGCCACCCGCTGACCCAGCCGCTCGTCGGGCAGGCCGAGCACGATGCACTCCCGGATACCGGGGTGATTGGCCAGCACGGCCTCCACGACCTGCGGGATCACCAGCAGTCCGCCGGTCATGATGGCCTCGTCGAGGCGGCCGGTGATCGAGAGGACACCGTCGTCGAAGGTGCCCGCGTCCTCGGTGCGGAACCAGCCGGGCTCGGCGAAGGCGGGATGATCGGGCAGATTGCGATAGCCGCGTGCGATCATCGCCCCGCCGAGGATCACCCGGCCGTCCTCGATGCGGATCCGCGCGCCGTGCAGCGGTACGCCATCGTAGACGCAGCCGCCGCAGGTCTCGCTCATCCCGTAGGTCCGCACGACGTTGATCCCCAGCGCGCGTGCCCGGTCGTAGACGGGCAGCGGCGTCGCCGCCCCGCCGACCAGCACGGCGTCGAGTTCGGCCAGCGCCTTGGCAGCCACCGGCGAATCCAGCGACTTGATCAGCTGCGTCGGCACCAGCGCGGTGTAGCGCCGTGGCCCACGCATCGCGCCGACCGCGCCGGCCAGCGCCTCGGGCAGGAATCCACCCGACACGTCGAGCACGGTCGGCTCGGTCCCGGCCAGGATGCTGCGCAGCAGGACCTGGATGCCCGCGATGTGGTGGGTCGGCAGTGCCAGCAGCCAGCTGCCCGGCCCGCCGAGGCGGTCGTGGGTGGCGTTGCCGCTGGCCCGCAGGGCTTCGGCGCCGAGCAGGGCGCCTTTGGGGATGCCGGTCGTTCCCGACGTCGTCACCACCAAGGCGACATCGTCGTCGATCGGATCGCCGGGCTTGAGCGCGTCGGAGAGCCTGCGTGCCTCACGCCGATCGGTGGTCGGGATCGGCAGCCAGGCCGGACCGCTGCCGTCGAGGGCTTGGCGCAGATGGGGAAGCACTTCGCCGACACCGGAACCGGTCGGCATCTGCAGCGTCCGCAGGGTCCTGCTCACGCCAACACCTCCGGATACAGCTTCCTGCGCGCCCTCACGGCTTCGATCGTGTCATGCGACCGACCAGACCCGGCCGACGGGTCTGTTTGCGCTTGCTCGCAGCTATCGTGCGCGGCCGGACCCGCATCGGCAACTCGGGTCGACCGCGCCCGATCGCCACTCACTCCGCCGACCAGCGCTGATCCCGCCGGATGGGATGTTCGGCAGGCACCTGGACCAGCACGATCGGGATCCCGTCGGGGTCACGCACCCACATCTCCCACAGTCCCCACGGTTCGAGCTCCGGCGCTCGCTCGATCGCAATTCCCTTGAGCGCCAACTCCGCTGCCGCGTCGCTGACATCGCGGACCTGCAGCCAGATCGCGCCGTCGAAGCGACCGGGCTCCCCGCCGCCGTGTGCGGCGACCTCGACCAGCGACTGCCCGGCGAAGAACACCGTGCCGCCCGGGTACTCGCGCGAGATCGCCAAACCGAGCCCGTCGCGGTAGAACTCCAGCGTGCGCGCGTAGTCGCTGGGGCGCAAGATGATCCGGCTGTTGAGAATTTCCATGGGGGAGTCCGTTCTCAGAAGTACCAGGGGTAGGGCGCCCAGTCGGGCTTGCGCTTCTCCAGGAACGCGTCGCGGCCCTCGACCGCTTCGTCGGTCATGTACGCCATTCTGGTCGCCTCACCGGCGAACAGCTGCTGGCCGACCAGGCCGTCGTCGAGCAGGTTGAACGCGTACTTCAGCATGCGCTGGGCCTGCGGGGATTTGCCGTTGATGTCGGCGGTCCACTCCAGCGCGACGTTCTCCAGCTTGTCGTGGTCGACGACCTTGTTCACCGCGCCCATCTGGTGCATCTCCTCGGCCGTGTAGGGCCTGCCGAGGAAGAAGATCTCGCGGGCGAACTTCTGCCCGACCATCTTGGCCAGATACGCGCTGCCGTAACCGCCGTCGAAGGAGCCCACATCGGCATCGGTCTGCTTGAAGCGCGCGTGCTCGCGCGAGGCCAGCGTCAGATCGCAGACCACGTGCAGGCTGTGCCCGCCGCCGGCGGCCCAGCCGTTCACCAGCGCGATGACGACCTTGGGCATGAACCGGATCAGTCGCTGCACCTCGAGGATGTGCAGGCGGCCCGCACGCGCGGTGTCGACGGTGTCGGCGGTCTCGCCCTCGGCGTACTGGTAGCCGTTGCGCCCGCGGATGCGCTGATCGCCGCCAGAGCAGAACGCCCAGCCGCCGTCCTTGGGGCTCGGCCCGTTGCCGGTGAGCAGCACCGCGCCCACATCCGGCGACATACGCGCGTGATCGAGCGCGCGGTAGAGCTCGTCGACGGTGTGCGGGCGGAACGCGTTGCGCACTTCGGGCCGGTCGAACGCCACCCGGACCGTGCCCTGCTCGATGTGCCGGTGATAGGTGATGTCGGTCAGGTCCTCGAACCCGGGGACGGGTCGCCACAACTTCGGATCGAAAGTCACGACCACGATTATTGCCCTACCGTCGGGCGCTCCGGTACGAGGTCGTAACACCGCAGGTGGAGCGGTCGCCGCGTGTTCTCGAGACCCGATGCGTATAGTTGCGCCTGCTCGTTCATCGAACCGATCCGGAGGAACCTGAAAGTGGTTGCAGCACTGTCTGAATCCCTGCTCGACGACACCAAGCGTCCTGCTTTCCTTGCTGACGCCGTCGAGGTTCTCGACGCCGAGGTCTCGGACAAAGGTGGTGCGTCCGGCCTGGCCGTGAAGGGTGGATACGCGGCGGTCAAGAAGATCAGCCCGACCATCGTTCCCGATGCCCTCGCATCGCTGGCGCCGAAGCTGCTCGACCAGCTCCAGCCGTACTGGGCCGAATTCACCGCGTCGGGCACCGGCACCTTCGCCGATCTGCTGACGGCGAAGTCCGACGAGGCGGCCGAGGCTCTGCTGGCCGTCACCGATGCCCGTGCCGAGGCGTCCACTCGCCCCGCGCTCAAGAAGGTGTATTCGTCGATGCGTGGTTCGGCCAAGAAGCACGTCATCGAGGCCCTGCCGCGCGTGGCCGACCTGGTGCAGAAGCACGCAGGCTGATCGTTTTCGCGTTCGACGGCGAGTCCGAGCTCCTTCGGCTCGCCGTCGGCCGCGGCTGGTAGTTCTCCAGGCCGCACACCGCCCGACGGTGTGCGGCCTGGAGTGTTTCCGAGCCGCTGAGGCCGGTCCGAGATCTCCGCTGTGCCGTGGGTCACGGATCGGCGATTAACATTCGTAACCTTCGTGTGGCCCTTCCGCCGGTGCGCTGCTGAGGGTTTGCCACCGCGTTCCCCGCCGATAGCGGCCTTTTTGCGCGCGAGCGTCACATGCGAGTTTCGCGATGATTTAACATTCTGAAAACATCTGGTTTGCGCAGAATTCACGGTGATTATCGCCACGTATAACGGATTGGATAATTCGATCTGGAATCGATTAGCTTTCGGTTGTCCGCAAGAAAGTCAGCCTGCCCCGGCGGGCCGAAAGGAATTCTCATGATGCGCAAGTCTCTCGTCGTCGCCGGTGCTGTCGCGTTCGCTCTGGCCGGTCCGGCCGCCATGGCCAACGCCGTCACCGGTTCGGCCAGCGGTTCGGCTGCTCTCGGTGCCGCGGGTTCCGCCGCTGCCGGTGGCTCGGGTTCGGCTGCCGCCGCAGGTGGCACCGGTTCGGCCGCTGCGGGTGCCCCCGTCCTCGCCACCGCGCTGGGCACCGGTTCGGCCGCCCTCGCCGGGCTCGGCACCGGCTCCGCCGCGCTGGCCGATGGTGTCGGCATCCTCGACACCGGCAGCTCGGCCCTGAACAACCTCACCTCGACCGGTGTGAACATCATCGACATCATTCTCGGTGTCAACGATCTGAACGCTCCCGCCGAGTAATTCAGCGGAACTGCGCGATAAAGCGGTGGCGGGCCCAATGGTTCGCCACCGCTTTTTTGTGTGTTCTTTCGTTCTTGATTTGCCGCATCGATAGCGACAAGATTGCTGACTGGTCATGCTGGGTGTCGTTGCGACTTCGCTTGCGGCGCACTGGATTGCCGTCGCATCGCTGTAATCGGCGCCGAGTGCGTGTTCCGGTTAACAGGGGGCAGCGGCAGCGCTTCGGTGGCAGGTCTGTCAGGCTGGTAATCGTGAATCCGTCAACAGCACAGGCGCGCGTGGTTGTCGATGAACTCGTGCGCGGGGGTGTGCGCGAGGTCGTGCTGTGTCCCGGATCGCGCAACGCCCCGCTGGCCTTCGCCCTGCAGGCCGCGGACGTGGCCGGGCAGTTGCGGCTGCACATGCGTGTCGACGAGCGCACCGCCGGATTCCTCGCGGTCGGGCTCGCGGTGTCCTCGGGGCGGCCGGTCCCGGTCGTGATGACCTCGGGTACCGCCGTGGCCAATCTCGGTCCCGCGGTGCTGGAGGCCAACTACGCGCGGGTGCCACTGATCGTCGTGAGCGCGAACCGCCCCTACGAGATGCTCGGCACCGGCGCCAACCAGACAGTGGAACAGCTCGGTCTGTTCGGCAGCCAGGTCCGCGCCACCATCAGTCTCGGTCTGGCAGAGGCCGAGGCGGGAGAGTCGGTGTACCCGCGCCAGAACAGTGTGTGGCGCTCGGCGGTCTGCCGGGTGCTCGCCGCCGCGCGCGGTACCCGTTCCGGCAACGCGGGGCCGGTGCAGTTCGATATTCCGCTGCGCGAACCGCTGGTCCCCGAGCTGTCCGAGGACCCATTGCCCAGGGGCCGCGACGGGGAACGGCCGTGGACGGCGACCCAATACGCCACCCTCGACGTGCCCCTAGACATCGATCTCACCCCCGACACCGTCGTCATCTCCGGCCACGGCGCCGGTCTGCGTCCCGAACTGGCCGAGTTGCCGACCGTGGCCGAGCCCACCGCCCCCATGCACGGTCCCGCGCTGCATCCGCTGGCGCTGTCGCTGCTGAAGCCCGCCCAGGCGATCATCACCGGCCGGCCGACCCTGCATCGCCAGGTCTCGCGGGTGCTGGCCGATCCGAACGTCACCGTGTTCGCCCTCACCACCGGCCCGCGCTGGCCCGATGTTTCCGGCAACGTCGTGGGCACCGGTACCCGCGCGGTCACCACCGGCGCGCCGCGTCCCGAGTGGCTCACCCGGTGCGCGGAACTGAACGACCGGGCCGAGGCGGTGGTGCGCGCCGAGCTGGCGGCGCACCCCAAGGCCACCGGTCTGCACGTCGCCGCCGTCGTCATGGGCGCGCTGCGCGCGGGCGACCAACTGCTGCTCGGCGCCTCGAATCCCGTGCGCGACGCGGCACTCGTCTCCAGTCCGCGCCCCGGTGTCAGAGTGCTGTCCAATCGCGGTGTCGCCGGGATCGACGGCACCGTCTCCGGTGCGGTCGGCGCCGCGCTGGCCCATTCCGGTCGCACGGTGGCCCTGATGGGCGACCTGACCTTCCTGCACGACGCCTCCGGCCTGCTGATCGGTCGCGGCGAACCGCGCCCCGACAACCTCACGATCGTCGTCGCCAACGATGACGGCGGCGGCATCTTCGAACTGCTCGAGCAGGGCGATCCGCAGTACGCGGGGGTGTTCGAGCGGGTTTTCGGCACCCCGCACGGGATGGACCTGGCCGCGCTGTGCGCCGCCTACCGGATCCCGCACCGCCAGGTCGATCCCGCCGAACTGGCCGTGGAACTGGCCTCGGACGCGCACGGGCTGCGGGTCCTCGAGGTCGCGACCGAGCGGTCGAGCCTGCGCGAACTGCACACCACCGTGCGGGCGAAGATCACCGGCTAGGGCTCCTCGGCGACGAATTCCTCATCGAACGGGACCGCGATGGTCTGCTCGATCACATCCGCCGGATCGGCGTGGTCGGCCTCGCGGGCGACGCTGGCCGCCATCTCGTCGTCGGCGGCGAAGAAGTCCGGATCATCGGGGTCGTCGTCGCGGAAGGCCGATCGCTGCTGTTCGACGCGATCGGCCTCGGGAACCTCGTCCAATGGTGTGGATTCGTTGTCGATCATCGGTGCTCCTGTTCGTCGTCGTCGCCTCGGACGTGGTGCCACTGATCGGGCCTTGCACGTCCAGGGTGCGCCGATCCGGTCCGCGCGGCAACCCGCGCCGATGAGTTCGCGCGCCGAACATCGTCTGTACTGGTGCCGCAGTTCGTCGCCGAAGGAGCGCTCATGGAAACGCAATTCGATTTCGCCCCCGCCGCCCGGTCTCTCGCCGCCGTCATCGACGGCATCACCGAGGACCAGTTCACCGACCCGACGCCGTGCGCCGGCCTCACCGTCCGTGACCTGCTCGCGCACGTCGTCGGTCTGAGCGAGGCATTCCGCCAAGCGGCGACCAAAGAGGCGATCGGCCACTCCGCACCGCCGCCCAGCGGCGCCGACAGCCCGCTGCCCGACGATTGGCAGACCCGTATCCCGGTCCAGCTCGACGCGCTGGCCGCCGCGTGGTGTGCCCCCGAGGCATGGGAGGGCGAGACGGAGGCCGGTGGGGTCACCATGCCCGCCGTGGTCATGGCCACCGTGGCGCTCGACGAACTCGTCATCCACGGGTGGGATCTCGCCGTCGCGACCGGGCAGAATCTGTCCGTCACCCTTGATGATCTAGCGATTCTGTCCGACTTCCTGGGCGAGACCGATCCAGCGGGCACCCCTGGCCTGTTCGGTCCCGTCGTGTCCGTCGCGGCCGACGCGCCCGCGCTCGACCGCCTCCTCGGCCTCACCGGTCGCGACCCCGGCTGGCGCTCGGTCGCCGCGGCCGACCGGCGGGTCTGATCGGGAGAATCGCCTGGCTCCGCTCGACTGTGTCAACGCCCGCGATCTCGGTGGCGGTCGGTCATCACGGCCCATCGGTCGATTGTCCGGCGCGCTCGACGGTCCGGTGATGGCCTGCTGGGTGTGCTTGCCTGGCCAGACCATGCGCGATCCCGGGCGCCCGCGGCGGCGTTGGTCGAACGAGCCACGGCTCCTGCCCCGGCGGCCAGGCGGTCGACCTCCGGCCGTGGTGGCGGTTCAGCTGACGAATGTCCCGGCGACTGTGGCGAGAGCGGCTGCCCTGGCCGATCGATCGGCCGCGTCCTGGTCGATCGGGTCGCCGCTGGCCAGTAGGCGGTAGTAGAGCGGGGCCGAGACGGCGGACAGGACCGCGCGCGGATCGGTGCCGACGGGTGCCTCGCCGCGGACGACGGCGTCCTCGACGCACGGGGCCCACTCGGCGAGGCGGGTGTCGTAGAAGGTGTGTAGCGCGGTGGCGGTCAGCTCGTCGCCGGCGGCCGCGGCGATGACCGCGCGGAACAGGTTGCCCTGTCGAGGGTCGGCGAGGGTCTTCGCGACCAGTCGGGCGTTGGCGGTGAGGTCGTCGAGCAGTGTGCCGGTGTCGGCGCGGGGGAGCGACTGTTCGGCCATGTCGACGAGCAGGTCGGCGACCAGGCCGGCCGGGGTCCGCCAGCGGCGGTAGACGGTGGTCTTGCCGACGCCGGCGCCCGCGGCCACCTCGGCCAGGTCCAACTGCGCGAAACCTCGATCGGCGAGGACGTCACCGGCCACCTCGAGGACTGCTTCGCGCACCCGTGCGGTGCGCCCACCTGGGCGAACAGAGCCGGGCCAGGCAATGTCGTGCTCCATAACGGAACTCCTGTTTCATTTAAGGCGAATCGCGTGTACTGTCGATCATGTTAACGGAACTATAGACCCCTTAGGAGTTCTCATGGAGTATCGGCGGCTCGGCGCATCCGGTCTGCTCGTTCCCGCGCTCGGTTTCGGTGCGGGCACCTTCGGGGGCCGCGGCGCCTTGTTCAGCGCATGGGGCGATACCGATGCCGCGCAGGCGCGGCGGCTGGTCGACATCAGCCTGGAAGCCGGCGTCTCCCTGTTCGACACGGCTGATGTCTACTCCGATGGTGCCTCGGAGGAAGTGCTGGGCGCGGCGATCAAGGGCAGGCGCGACCAGGTGATCCTGTCCACCAAGTCCGCGCTGCCGACAGGGCCGGGCGCGCACGAGGCCGGTTCCGGCCGGGCCAGGTTGATCCGCGCCGTCGATGCGTCGCTGCGCCGACTCGGCACCGACTACCTCGATCTGTTCCAGCTGCACGCCTTCGACGCGGGCACCCCCCTGGCGGAAACCCTGACGGCCCTGGGCGATCTGGTGCGCGCGGGCAAGATCCGCTACCTCGGTGTCTCCAATTTCGCGGGCTGGGAGCTGATGAAAACCCTGTCCACCGCCGAGGCCCTCGGCCTGGAAAGGCCGGTGGCCCATCAGGTCTACTACTCGCTCGTCGGCCGCGACTACGAATGGGAGCTGATGCCCCTCGGCGCCGACCAGGGCGTCGGCGCGATCGTCTGGAGCCCGCTCGGCTGGGGCAGACTCACCGGGAAAATCCGTCGTGGGCAGCCCCTTCCCGCCGGGAGCAGGCTGCACGAGACAGCGCAGGCCGGCCCACCCGTCGACGACGAACACCTGTACACCGTGGTCGAAGTACTCGATCGCATCGCCGCCGACACCGGCCGCAGCGTCCCGCAGATCGCCCTGAACTGGCTACTCACCCGCCCCACCGTCGCCACCGTCCTCCTCGGCGCCCGCAACGAGCAACAGCTACGCCAGAACCTCGGCGCCGTTGGCTGGCAACTCGACCCGGCGCACCTGGCCGCGCTCGACGCAGCGAGCGCCACCACACCCCCGTACCCGTACTACCCGTACCACCGGCTCCCGGACTTCACCCGCCTCAACCCGCCAGCCGTCCGGGCGGCCTGAGTCAGTACACGTCGCGCACGTATCGCTTCTCGGCGACCAACTGCTTCTTGAAGGCCAGGGCGGCCGGTTCGTCCAGTTTGCCGTGGATCCGCGCGATCCGCAGCAGGGTGTCGTCAACGTCCTTGGCCATCCGGGCAGCATCGCCGCAGACGTAGAAGTGAGCGCCGTCGCGCAGCCACGACCACAGTTCGGCGCCGTGCTCGATCATCCGGTGCTGCACATAGACCCGTTCGCGCTGATCACGGGAGAAGGCCAGGTCCAGGCGAGTGAGGAAGCCGGAGCGGAACATGTCCTCCAGTTCGGTGCGGTAGTAGAAGTTCTGCTCGGAGTACTGATCACCGAAGAACAACCAGTTGCGGCCGGTCGCACCCAGTGCCTGGCGCTCGTGCAGGAAGCCGCGGAAAGGAGCGATGCCGGTGCCGGGGCCCACCATGATCATCGGGGCGTTCGGATCGGCGGGCGGGCGGAAATGCGGTGCCCGCTGCAGGAAGATCGGCACCGCGGCGCCTGCTCTGTCGGCCAGGAAGGTCGAGCACACCCCGCCGCGGCGGGCCGCGTTGCCCACCGGGTCGCCGTAGCGGAGGACGCCGACCGTCAGCTGCACCTCGTCGGGGGTTGTCAGCGGGCTGGAGGAGATCGAATATTGGCGCGGCTGCAGCTTTTTCAAGACGCCGAGCCAGTCCACGAGGTCGGTGCGCACCGGGAAATCGCGCAGCACGTCCACGGCCTGGCGGTCCCACAGGTAGCTGGCGAGTTCGTTGCGGTTGTCGCGGCGCAGCAGCTTGGCCAGCTGCGGGTTCGGGTTGCGTTCAGCGATGAAGCCGAGCAGGTCCTGGCTCACCTTGGTGATGTCGTAGTGGGTGCGCAGGGCGTCGGTGAGGGTGAGCTCGCGGTCATCGACGTCGAGCACGCGGCGACCGTCCAGGCCGGTCGAGGTCAGCCATTCCTCGACCAGTTCGGGGCTGTTGGCGGGCAGTACGCCCAGAGAGTCGCCCACGTCGTAGTCGGCTTCGAGGTCGCGCAGGTCGAAACCGAAGCGGCGCACCTCTTTCGTCGAGCCGGGGGCGCTGAGCGTCTCGTTGCGGACGAGAGTGGCGCGGACCGGCGCGTGCCGGGTGAAGGGTGCGGTGGTGCGCTGGACTCGGCCGGGAGCCGGCGCAGCGGCACGATCGAGCACGATGGCGCCGCCACCGCGGCCGATGGGGGACGTGCGGACCGGATTCGACTGGGGCGCGGCACTGTTGGCGGACACGGGTGAACCGCCGTGCGGAGGTGTGACGTCGTGCGGTGCGCCCCCGGGGTCGGTGGGCCCGGTGGTGAGCACGGCCAGCACCTCGTCGAGCCACTGCTCGGCGGTGTCGAGGAAGTCCGGTTCACTGTCCACCCGCGGCAGCAGCCGCTGCGCGCCACGCTCGGCGAGCAGGGTGTCGAGCTTGCGGCCGTGGCCGCAGAAGTCGTCGTAGGAGGAGTCGCCCAGGGCGAAGACCGCGTACCGCACCCCGGTGAGCCGAGCGGCGCTGTCCGCGAGCCTGGTCCAGAAGTCGGCGCCGTTGTCCGGCGGCCCGCCGTCGCCGAAGGTACTGGTGACGACGAGAACATCGCCCGACAGCGAGGTGAGCTCACAGGAGTCCATATCGAGCACCGACGGGATGAGTCCCGCCTCCGACAGTCGCGTGGCGACGGTGGTGGCCAGCTCCTCGGCATTCCCGGTCTGGGAGGCCCACAGCACCGTCACCGGCGGCGCGGTCGGCACGGTGCCGACGGTCTCGGCCGCGCCGCCGGTACCGCGGGAGTACATGCCCGCCAGCAAGCCATCGACCCACAATCGCGACTGGATGGACAGCGGCGCGCTGGGAGGCAGCACCGGCTGGCCGGTCACCGGAAGTGACTGCAGTGCGGCGAGAAAGCCGCTGAGATAGACCAGTTCGGTCTCGCTGAGCGACGGCGCGGTGCCTGCGTCGAGGCCGAGGATCGCGGCCAGCGGATGCGTGATCGGCTGCGACGGCGCCTCTTCGGGTTTGGCGACCGGCCCGACCCGGCGCAGCGCCACCGCGCACGCCTTGAACTCCGGTTGCAGAGAAGCCGGATCGACCGCGTCGTTGGTGACCGCGTTGATCGTCAGGTATTCACCCTGTTCGTCGTTCCAATGGAAGGGGGCGAAGCAGTCACCCGGGCGGACCCGGTCGCTGATCTGCACCGGCAGCACGGCACGACCACGGCGCGAGGCGATCTCGAGCTCGTCGCCCGCCGCGAGACCGAGGCGCTCGGCGTCTTCGGGATGCACCTCGACGAAGGGCGCGCCGTTGAGCTTGGTCAGCTTGGTGATCTTGCCGGTCTTGGTCATCGTGTGCCACTGGTGTTGCAGACGACCGGTGTTGAGCAGGAAGGGGTAGTCGTCGTCGGGCAGTTCGGCGGCGGGCAGGTGCGGGCGGGCGAAGAACACCGCGCGGCGGCTCGGCGTCGCGAATGCCAGCCGCGGGGTGACGCCGTGCTCGTCGACGTGCAGTGGCTGGTGGACACCGTCGTTGCGATAGCGGATCGGATTGCGTCGCGATTCGCTGTCTCCGCACGGCCACTGCATCGGGCCCTCGCGCAGCAGCTCGTAGCTCATCCCGCTGAGGTCGTAGCCGGTCGCCGGATTGGTGAACTGCTGGATCTCGGCGAATACCTCGGCACTGGAGGTGAAGTCGAAACCAGGGAACCCCATGGCTGTGGCGACCTGCGCGATCAGCAGCCAGTCGGGCCGGGCGTCGCCGACCGGATCGACGGACTGCTGCAGCAGGGTGACGTTGCGCTCCGAGTTCACCATCACCGCATCGGTTTCCGCCCACAGGGCGGCGGGCAGCAGCAGATCGGCGTAGGCGTTGGTGGCGGTCTCGGCGTAGGTGTCCTGCACGACGACCAGCTCCGCCGCTTCCAGCCCGGCGATCACCGTCTTGCGATTGGCCACGGTGGCCACCGGATTGGTGCAGATGATCCAGGCGGCCTTGATCTCGCCGTCGGCCAGGCCACGGAACATGTCGATGGTGCCGGGTCCGGCTTCGGTGCGCAGGGTATCGGCGGGCAGATCCCACGCCGTCTCGACGAAGGCACGGTCGGTGGGGGAGAGCAGGCTGCGCTGGCCGGGCAGACCGGGGCCCATGTACCCCATCTCCCGCCCGCCCATCGCGTTGGGCTGTCCGGTCAGCGAGAACGGGCCACTGCCCGGTCGGCAGATCGCTCCGGTCGCCAGGTGCAGGTTCACCAACGCGTTGGTGTTCCAGGTGCCGTGCGTCGACTGGTTGAGGCCCATCGTCCACAGCGACATCCACTCGCCCGCCTCGGCGATCATGGTCGCCGCGGTGCGGATGTCGGCTTCGGCCAGGCCGGTCAGCTCGGCGACACGGGCGGGCGGATAGTCGGCGAGGAACTCGGGCATGGCGTCCCAGCCCTCGGTGTGCTCGGTGATGAACGCGGTGTCGATCGCGCCGTCGGCGACGAGCAGGTGCAGCAGACCGTTGAGCAGGGCCAGGTCGGTGCCCGGCGCGATCTGCAGGAAGAGGTCGGCGCGGGCGGCGGTCTCGGTGCGGCGCGGATCCACCACGATCAGCTTGGAGCCCGCCTTGAGCCGGTCGGCCATCCGCAGGTACAGGATCGGATGGCAGTCGGCCATGTTCGCACCGCTGACCAGGAACAGGTCGGCGTGCTCGAAGTCGTCGTAGGAGCCGGGCGGACCGTCCGCGCCGAGTGACTGCTTGTAGCCGGTGCCCGCGCTGGCCATGCACAGCCGCGAATTGGCTTCGATGTGTTTGGTCCGCAGGTAGCCCTTGGCGAGTTTCGTGGCCAGGTACTGGGCTTCCAGTGACATCTGTCCGGAGACGTAGAGGGCGATGGCGTCGGGGCCGTGCTCGTCGAGGATCGCGCGCAGCCGGGTGGCGGTCTCGTGCACGGCCTCGTCGACCGGCAGCGTTACCGGGACCTGCCCGCGCTCGGGGCGGCGGAAGGCGGTGTCCATCCGGCCCGGCGCGGCCATCATCTCCGCGTGGGTCGCACCCTTGGTGCACAGTCGGCCAGCGTTCGCCGGGTGCAGTTTGTCCCCGGTGACCTTGGCGATGACCCGCGCGCCGGACTTATCAGTCTTGGACTGGACGCTGATGCCGCAACCGACACCGCAATACGAGCACTGTGTACGCACAGTGTCCGCGCCGCGGATGTCAGCTTCCCCTGTCATACCCACGATCATCCGCACCTGTCGTTGCGCTCGATTTACCGAACGTTATGTCCAGGTGACAATCGACCTCACGTCCGATAATCGGCACTGTGAGGAAACGGTAGCAATATCAGCCCTGATCAGGGCGGGTTCCGCTCTGGAAGATCGAGAGCGGGCGCCCGGCCGGGGTGACCGGATTCACCCGCTTCGCCGGTGACTTCAGCTCAGTTTGTAGCCGCGATGCAACGCCACCACACCACCGGTGAGATCGCGCCACTGCACCGAGTCCCAGCCCGCGTCCGCGATCCGGCGGGCCAGCCTGCGCTGATTGGGCCACGCGCGGATCGACTCGGCCAGGTACACGTAGGCGTCCGGATTGGAGCTGACCGCGCGCGCCACCCGGGGCAGCGCCTTCATCAGGTACTCCATGTAGATCGTGCGGAACGGCCCGAACACCGGCGTGGAGAATTCGCACACCACCACCCGGCCACCGGGCTTGGTCACCCGCAGCATCTCGCGCAGCGCCACATCGATGTCGGCGACATTGCGCAGACCGAAGGAGATGGTCACCGCGTCGAAGGAATCGTCGGCGAACGGCAGCGCCATCGCGTCACCGGCCACCATCGGCACCTGCCGGAACCGGCCCGCCGAGAGCATGCCCTGGGAGAAGTCGGCGGCCACACACCAGGCACCGGACTTGCCGAGCTCCACCGTGGACACCCCGGTGCCCGCCGCCAGGTCGAGCACCCGCTCACCAGGGCGCAGACCGAGCGCGCGCCGCGTGGCCCATCGCCAGTAGCGGTCCTGCCCGCCGGAGATCACCGTGTTGGTGAGGTCGTAGCGTTTCGCCACACCGTCGAACATCGACGCGACCTCGTGGGGTTGCTTGTCCAGCGAAGCCCGAACCGGTTCCCGCTGCTCTGTTGTCGCCACGAATCGAGCTTATCCGGCGGGGGGCCGCGGTGCTCTAGGCCGAGCGCAGCAAGCGCTCGCGCGTCCCGGTGACCTCGGCGTAGTGCCCGATCAGCTCGGTGCAGATCGCGGGCCAGGTGCGGTGCAGCACCGACTTGCGCGCCGCCGCCGAGAATCGGGCGCGCACCGCGGGGTCACGCAGCGCCGAGACCGCGCTGGGCAGCAGTTCGACGAATCGGTCGACCGGCAGCAGGTACCCGTTGCGGCAGTGCGCGATGAGATCGCGCGGCCCGCCCGCGTCCGGTCCGATCACCGCGACACCCGAGGACAGCGCCTCCTGCACGCCCTGGCAGAAGGTCTCGTGCTCGCCGGGATGCACCATGACGTCCAGGCTCGCGTAGTGCTCGGCCAGTTCGCTGCCGCCCAGCTCACCGGTGAACACCGCGTCGGGCAGCAACCGGCTCAGCCGCGCCCGCTCCGGCCCGTCGCCGACCACCACCAGTTGGATCGACGGGTCACCGGCCAGCGCTACCAGCCGCTCCACATGCTTTTCCGGCGCGAGCCTGCCGACGAATCCGACGACGAGCTGATCCCGGCCGTTCAGCCAGCTCGCCCGCAGTTCGTTGCTGCGCGCGCCCGGGTTGAACCGCTCGATGTCGACCCCGCGGCCCCAGCGGTGCACGCGCGGGATGCCGTGCTCGGCGAGGTCCTCGGCGGCCGCCGAGGACGGTGCCAGCGTGCGGGTGGCGCCCTCGTGAATGCGCCGGGTCCAGGCCCAGGCCGCCCTGGCCGCCAGCCCGAGCCCGTAGCTCTTCGCGAACCCGGCCACATCGGTCTGATACACCGCGATCGAGGGCAGATCGAGCCGCGTCGCTGCCGCGAGTCCACCGGCCCCGAGCAGGAATGGCGAGGCCAGATGCACCACATCGGGGTCGAAAGCCGCGATCGCCGCGGTGATCCCCGGTTGCGGCAGCCCGACCGGCAGCGAACTCACCTTCGGCACCATCATCGCGGGCACCCGGTGCACCGGGAAACGGCCGTGGAAGCGCGGCGCGGGCGGTGCGCCGCGCAGCGTGTCGGGCGCGACGATCATCGCGTCGTGTCCGTGCTGGTCGAGGTGGTCCAACACCCGCAGGACGGAGTTGACGACGCCGTTCATGTTCGGCAGGAAAGACTCCGAGACGATGGCTACGCGCACCCTCTCAGGGTGACCCCCGCACCGCGCGACACCCCCACACCGACGTGACGGCCGAACGAACAGCAGACGAAGTTACGCCTCGCGCCGCTTGCGCCGTACCAACCACAGCGCCGGTAGCGCCAGCCCCCAGGCGACCACGATCACCGACGCCGCGGGCACGATCGCCACCCGCGCGTCCCGCCCCGCGACCCGCACCAGATCGGGATCCCGCGTGCTGTACTCCACATTGATCCGCTGCCCCACGGTCAGATTCGTCGGATACAGAATCCCGACCTTCGGATTGTGGGTCACGCTGTCCGGCGTCACATACATCACCGCCGACCGCAACCGCCCCGCCGACAGCACCTCCCCCGAGGTAACCCCCCGATGCCGCTCGATCTCGAAGTCGTTGCGCCAAGCCGCCAGCACCAAGAGCACCATCAGCACACTGACCACCGTCGCGGCACCGATCACCCCCGCCCGCACCCGCCGCAGGCGTCTGATCCGCCTGTCCGACTGGCTGATTTCCGACACGCGCCACACAGTACCGCCCGCCCCTTGCCCCGGGCCTGCGCGCTCGACCAGACCCCCGCACGGGCCGCCGCCGGCCACCGATCCCACACAGATCACTGTGCGAACACCAGCCCGCCGCCCCACCTCCGCGCGCGCTCGACCCCTTGCACCACTGCCGCCCGGCGTTGCCTGCGCCGCGACCCAGCGCCCCGAAGGGACACCCACCCGTGCACCACCCATGCCGGTCTCCACCCTGGCCCACAACGATGGAGGCGCCAGCGCCTCAACTGATCGGCCGTCTCGTGCCGCCATCCGATGTCGGTCTCTGCCGCCCAGGCCGAGAACCCGCGCGCGCCAGCGCCTCGAACTGGTGAATTGTCTTGTGTCGTCATCCGATGTAGGTCTTTGTGGTTCTCGGCCGCCTCGATCTGGACTGACCGGAGGGTGCGACGAAGGAGTGCCCGGAGGGAGGGAAGATCGAGGCCGCCCAGGCCGAGAACCCGCGCGCGCCAGCGCGCCGAAAACACTGCTAGCGTGGGCGCCCATGTCCCGCAAATTCAGCTTCACCGTGCCCTATGCAGTCCCGGTAGAAGAGCTTCACCGGGCACTCGTCGACGATGCGGTCTGGCAGGCGCGATTCGCCGCCGCCGAGACCGCGACCATCGAGCTCTCCCATCCCGACGGGCCGGGTTCGATTCGTCTCCAGATGACGGAGACCCCCGGTCAGGACAGAGTTCCCGGCCTGGTGCGCAAGGTGCTCAAGAGCGATCTGGTGCTCTCGCGCACCGACAACTGGCAGCCGTTGCAGGGCGAGGTGGCCAGGGGCGATTTCACCGGTCGCACCGGCGGGATCAACACCGAGATGTCGGGGACCTACGAGCTGCGGCCCACCGCCGAGGGCAGCGAGATCGAGGTCGTCGGCACGGTCTCGGTCAAGGTGCCGCTGGTGGGCGGTGCGATCGAGCCGCTGGCCGAGCAACTGCACCAGCGGGTGCTCAACAGCGAACGCAAGTTCATCGAAGGCTGGTTCGCGAAGCTGTAGCCCGCGGCGATGGTGCCGCCCGCCGGACCGGGCGGCACCTCGACTCAGTCGCGGTTCTCGACCAGGACCAGCCAGTTGCCCGAGTTGTCGCGGATGACGGCCTCGATGCCGTACGGGCGTTCGGCGGGCGGCTGAATGAATTCCACACCCTTGGCGGTGAGCTCCTCGTAGGTCTTCTGGCAGTCGGCAGTGCGCAGCCCGAGCGCGCCGTGGGTGCCGTCGGCCAGCGAGCGCCGGACCGCGTCGGCCATGTCCTCGGTGAGTGGTGGGCCCGGCACCATCAGGGTCACTTCGAGTTCGCGATGATCGGGGTGCGCGACGGTGACCCAGCGGAAGCCGTTGTCGCCCATGCTCACATCCGCGGTTTCCACGAAACCGAGCTTGTCGATGTACCACTGCTTGGCGGCGTCCTGATCGGTGACGTACACGGTGACCAGGGAAATGTGCGTAATCGTTGGCATGTCCCGAGGCTATGGCGTCGGGTGCTCGTCTGGCTTCTCCGAAATTGCGGTGTCGGGCCGCGCCCGGTCCGAGAGTCCGTGCATGAAGACGTAGCAGCCCGGAATGTGCGGGGCTCCGTCGGCGAACTTCGCCTGGTACTCACGCGGTGAGACCCCGACGAGCTGATGGAACTTGCCGCTGAAGGAGCCGAGGCTCGAATAGCCGACCATCATGCAGACCTCGGTCACCGTCAGGTTGGTGGCCCGCAGCAGATCCTGGGCCCGCTCGATCCGGCGCTCGGCCAGATACACCCCCGGTGTGCGGCCGTAGACGGCGGCGAACGCGCGAAGGAAGTGGTATTTGGACACCCCCGCGGCACCAGCCAACTCGTCGAGGTCGAGCGGTTCGGCGTAGTTCCGGTCGATCAGGTCGCGCGCCCTGCGCAGATGCGGCAGCAGGGCGAGCGCCGGACGGCGCCCGGACGCGCTCATGACGGGTCCTCCGGGTCGGTCACGCCCGTGCGGTTCCGGCCCTCGCCGCGCTCGCACATGCCGTCAGCTGAACGGCGGTCGTTCGTCGGCGCGGAGCGAGGCGCGGCCCGCGACCCGCCAGGCCCGCGCGGTGAGATCGAGGTCCTCGTCGGTCACCAGGTTGCCCATCACCCGAACCGCGGTGCGCTGGAGGTACTTCGACCGCATCACCGGTGGCCCACCCAGCGGTACCATCTTCGGGTGGGTGGCCAGCCCGGCGATCCGGCGGGCCACCGAGAACGTGCGGCCGTACCGCTCACGCAGCAACTGCGGCCACACCCGGCTCAGGTCGGTCTCGTCGAGTAGCCCGGTCACCATGTGCCCGCCTTCCAGGCCGTAGTCGATGCCCTCGCCGTTGAGCGGGTTCACACACCCGGCGGCATCGCCGACCAGCACCCAGTTCGGGCCCGCGATCCCGGAGACCGCGCCGCCCATCGGCAGCAGGGCCGAGGCGACCGCGCGCAGTTCGCCCTCGAGCTCCCATTCCTCGCGCCGCAGCCGGGTGTAGTGCTCGATCAGCGGTTTGAGGGCGATGTGCGAGGGTCGCCGCTCGGTGGCCAGCGAGCCGACGCCGATGTTCACCTCGCCGTTGCCGAGAGGGAAGATCCAGCCGTAGCCGGGTACCAGCTCGTCGGCGGCATTGCGCAGTTCCAGGTGCGAGGAGATCCACTGGTCGTCGCTGCGACCGGACTTGATGTAGGCGCGCGCCGCGGTGCCGTAGGCGTAGCGGCGATGCCAGGTGCGGCCGAGCTGCTTGCCCACGGGGGAGCGCACGCCATCGGCGACGACGAGCACTCGACAGCGCACCGTCTGGGTCGCCTCACCGAGCCGCACCGTCACCCCGGTGACCCGCTCACCCTCGCGCAGCACCTCGGTGACCTTGGCGTTGTCGACCATTCGCGCCCCCGATTTGATCGCGGTCTCGCGGAGTTTGTCGTCGAGTTCGGTTCGCGGAACGGCGCTCCCGTAGGTCGGGAACGACCCTGCCGGCCAGGGCAGCAGTGCCTCCCGGCCGAATCCGGCCATGCGCAGGCCGTGGTTCACGGTGTGCGCGCGTAACCATTCGCCGAGACCGAGATGTTCGAGTTCGGCGGTCGCGCGCGGGGTGAGCCCGTCACCACAGGTCTTGTCCCGCGGGAAGACGGCCGCATCGAGCAGCAGCACCTCGCGTCCGGCCCGGGCCGCCCAGGCCGCCGACGCCGAGCCCGCGGGTCCCGCGCCGACCACCAGCACCTCGACGGCGGTGGGCAGCGGCGCGCCTGCCCCCGGCGGGCCGGAGGCGGTAGCGGAGCGTGACCCCGCAGGCCCTCGAGGGCGGGCGCCATGGGCACTGCGGTCGGCGGGGGTGAGATCCGGTGAACCCATGGCTCAATACTGGCACCCCCGGCCGCTGTGCGAGAGTGTCGGGTACACCGGGAATAGTCACTGTGTGACGGTGTTCATCGGCCGTTGCGCCGGAACACGCTAGGTTGCTACCCGTCGGGGTCGGACGCATCGCTGGGAGAAGATAATGAGCACATCGGCTGTGAGCGACGAGAGCACCGTGGTTGCCGGGGTGGATCTCGTCGATCCGGAACTCGCCGTCACCGTGCGCGATGCCCTGGCCGCGGTCGAGAAACTGCTCGTCGACGAACTCTCCGACGGCGAGGAATTCCTTCAGGAAGCCGCGTTGCACCTGGCCAAGGCAGGTGGCAAGCGGTTCCGGCCGCTGTTCACCGTGCTCACCGGTCAGCTCGGCCCCAATCCCACCGACCCGGCGCTGATCACCGCGGGCACGGTGGTGGAGCTGGTGCACCTGGCGACCCTCTACCACGACGACGTGATGGACGAGGCGTCCCAGCGTCGTGGCGCGGTCAGCGTCAACGCCCGCTGGAACAACAACATCGCGATCCTGGCCGGCGACTACCTGTTCGCCCACGCCTCGCGCCTGACCTCGACGCTGGGCCCGGACGCGGTCCGCATCATCGCCGAGACCTTCGCCGAGCTGGTCACCGGCCAGATGCGGGAAACCATGGGCGCCAAGCAGTCCCAGGACCCGGTCGAGCACTACCTGCGCGTGGTCTGGGAGAAGACCGGTTCGCTCATCGCCGCCGCGGGCCGTTTCGGCGGCACCTTCTCCGGCGCCGACGACGAGCACGTCGAACGGCTGGCGCGCCTCGGCGACGCCGTCGGCACCGCCTTCCAGATCTCCGACGACATCATCGACATCTCGTCCTCGGCCGAGCAGTCCGGCAAGACCCCCGGCACCGACCTGCGCGAAGGCGTGCACACCTTGCCCGTGCTCTACGCCCTGCGCGAGTCCGGCTCCGACGGCGACCGCCTGCGCACCCTGCTCGCCCGCCCCCTGGAAACCGACGCCGAGGTCGAGGAGGCCCTGGAACTGCTGCGCCGTTCCCCCGGCATGGCCCAGGCCAAGGAAAAGCTGCAGGAATACGCCGACCTGGCCGACACCGAGCTCACCGCCCTGCCCGCGGGCCCCGCCAACGACGCCCTCACCCGCCTGGTCCGCTACACCATCGAACGAGTCGGTTAGCCGGAACTATCCCGGCTCCATCCACGTTTTCCGTTCATGCCCAATGGGATCAAAACGGCTGGTTTGATGATCGGGCTGTCGGCGCTGATCGTCGCCATCGGGGCGATGTTCCGCAGTCCGACGATTCTGATCATCTCGATCGTGCTCGCGGTCGGCATGAACGCCTACGCCTACTTCAACAGCGACAAACTGGCGTTGAAGGCGATGCACGCGCAACCGGTCAGCGAACTCGAGGCTCCGGTGATGTACCGGATCGTGCGCGAGCTCGCGACCACCGCTCGCCAGCCCATGCCGCGGCTCTACATCAGCCCGACCAACGCGCCCAACGCGTTCGCGACCGGCCGCAATCCCCGTCATGCCGCGGTCTGCTGTACCAGCGGCATCCTGCAACTGCTCGACGAGCGCGAGCTGCGCGCGGTGCTGGGCCACGAACTGTCACACGTCTACAACCGTGACATCCTGATTTCCTCGGTGGCGGGCGCGATGGCCTCGATCATCACCGGTCTGGCCAACATGGCGTTCTTCGCCAGCTCGTTCGGCAGCAGGGACAACGGACCCAACATCATCGGTGTGCTGCTGGTCTCGCTGCTCGGCCCGATCGCCGCCGGCCTGATCAAGATGGCGGTGTCACGGTCGCGTGAGTACCAAGCCGATCAATCCGGTGCCGAGCTCACCGGCGATCCGTTGGCGCTGGCCTCGGCCCTGCGCAAGATCGAACGCGGCGTGCAGGCCGCCCCACTGCCGCCGGACCCCAAGCTGACCAGCGAATCGCACCTGATGATCGCCAACCCGTTCCGCGCGGGCGACCGGGTGGCCCGTTGGTACTCCACCCACCCGCCCATGGTCGAGCGCATCAGGCGCCTGGAGGAGATGGCAGGCGGCACTCACCGCTACTGAGCGCCGCCCTGACGCCCTACCGATAATTGACGAACTGCAGCGCGATTCCGAAGTCCTCGCCCTTGAGCAGCGAGATCACGGCCTGCAGATCATCGCGCTTCTTGCTGCTCACGCGCAGCTCCTCGCCCTGGATCTGCGCCTTCACGCCTTTGGGGCCCTCGTCGCGGATCTTCTTGGAGATCTTCTTCGCCTTCTCGGTGTCGATGCCCTGCACCAGCGTGCCGGTGATCTTGAACACTTTGCCCGAGGGCTGCGCCTCGCCCGCGTCGAACGCCTTCAGTGAGATGTCGCGCCGGATCAGCTTTTCCTTGAACACCTCGAGCGCCGCCTTCACCCGCTCCTCGGCGTTGGCGGTCAGCACGATGGCCTCCTCGCCGGACCAGGCGATCGAGGCGTCGGTGCCCTTGAAGTCGTAGCGGGAGTTCAGCTCCTTCTCCGCCTGATGCAGCGCGTTGTCGACCTCCTGACGATCGACCTTGCTCACGACGTCGAATGACGAATCGGCCACACTGCGCTCCTGTCCATGAAGGTCTGGTCACTCCGGCGGCCCAGGTCTACCGGCCGCCGAGACAGTTGTACCCGCACCGGTGTTCCAGTGCTGCTCGCAGGGGGCCTGTGCAGGCGGTTTGCATTGGGGGTGTGGGTTCGTTGTAAGCTGCTCAGCGCACCGGAAACGGCGCACAAGGCAGATTGCCCGAGCGGCCAATGGGAGCAGACTGTAAATCTGTCGGTGAAAGCCTACGTAGGTTCGAATCCTACATCTGCCACATCGAACCCCGTCGATCACGAGATCGGCGGGGTTCTTTGCTTGTTCCGCCTACCCCGCGGCTTCGACGTGTCGTCCGACGGCTCGACTGTTCGCTCTCGGGCTCGCGCGGGGTCCCAGGTGGTTGGGGAGGCTACCGTGTTCCTGCGCGAATCAGGGGGTCGAGGTGGGTAGAAACATGGGCCTACCTGGCGATTTGGTGGTGTTGGCTGGTAGTGTGTAATCTCGTTCAGGACGCCGGAGCACGGGGTCGCGCTGGTCGGGTCGCCGATCAAGACTCTGTGCCACGTTGTCATGCCCCCTTAGCTCAGTCGGCAGAGCGTTTCCATGGTAAGGAAAAGGTCAACGGTTCGATTCCGTTAGGGGGCTCGCCGGATTGCCGGTGGTGACCGACTCGGCATCGCACTCGCGTTTACGCGGGGGTGGGCGCGGCATCATCGTGATAGGTCCGCCGTGGCGGTGTAGCTCAGTCGGTAGAGCAAACGACTCATAATCGTTGTGTCGCCGGTTCAAGTCCGGCCATCGCTACCAATAACGACTCAGCCCAGACCGGAAAGAAGGCAAATCGTGGCCGCGAAGTCCACCGATGTCCGGCCAAAGATCACCTTGGCCTGCGAAGAGTGCAAGCACCGTAACTACATCACCAAGAAGAACCGGCGTAACGACCCGGATCGCCTCGAGCTGAAGAAGTTCTGCCCGAACTGCTCCACTCATCGGGCGCACCGCGAGTCGCGCTGATTCTCCACCAGTTTTACCGAAGGCCGGACGAAAGTCCGGCCTTTGTGCTTTTCCGGACCGGCCGCCGTTGGTGACCTACGGGTGAGTAAGGTCCATTCTGTGACAGTGAACACCGGAACTGATGACGCGGTCTCCGCCGCAGCTGCCGAGCCCGTCGATCCCGCGGCCCACGCGGCATCCATGGTCGGCCACCACTATCGGGTCGACGACTACTACGAGGTCGGTCGCGAGAAGGTGCGCGAATACGCCCGCGCGGTGCAGGACTACCACCCGGTGCACTGGGAAGAAAACATCGCCCGCGAGTACGGCCACGACGGTCTGCTCGCGCCGCTCACCTTCATCTCCCTGGTCGGCATCCTCGCGCAGCGCAAACTGTTCGAGCAGATCGTCACCGGGTACGACCTGAGCCAGATCATGCAGACCGATCAGATCCTGGAATTCCACCGTCCGATCCGGGTCGGCGATCAACTCACCTGTGATGTGTACCTGCATTCGTTCCGGCAGGCCTTCGGGGGCGACATCATCGTCACCAAGAACATCGTCACCGCTCAGGGCGACGAACTGGTGCTCACCACGTACACCACCCTGATCGGCCGCAGTGGCGGTGACATCGATCCCAGGATGTCGGACGCGGTGCGCAACGTGCTCATGCACGGACTCGCCGAGGATGAACCCGCCCACCACGCCCCCGGCGAGATCACTCCCGATCCGGTCGCCAAGCTGCCCGAGCCGGTGCTCACCTCGCACGCGCTCGCCTTCGGCAGCGTGTCCGCCGGGGACGAACTGCCCCCCCGCGTGGTCCGCCTGACCCGGGGCGACCTGGTCAACTACGCCGGCGTGTCCGGCGACGCCAACCCGATCCACTGGAGCGATGAGATCGTCAAGCTGGTCGGTCTGGACGACGTGGTCGCACACGGCATGCTCACTATGGGTCTCGGCGGCGGATTCGTCACCTCCTGGCTGGGCGATCCCGGCGCGGTGAAGGAATACAACGTGCGATTCACCAGTCCGGTCTATGTCGCCGCCGAGGTCCCCGCCGAGCTCGAATTCACCGGTAAGGTGAAATCGGTCGACCCGGAGAACAAGACCGCCGTCGTCGCCATCACGGCGAAGTCGGCGGGAAAGAAGATCTTCGGTCGCGCCACGGCAACCGTTCAGCTGTCCTGACCTGGTCGACTGTCCCGGATTGGCGAATACGGCACGCGGTAACGTACACTCGGGACTCTGGGGTCACCGGCTGCTGCGCGCTGATCTTCCGGGGAGCGGAGCTCCCTCTGGAAGCGGCGCGCGTGTTGTGTGAGTGGCACCAGGGTTCGATAACCGAATATCGACTGTGGTTGGACGCAACGGCCTCGGCTGGTCCAACCGAAGGGGCGTAGCTCAATTGGCAGAGCAGCGGTCTCCAAAACCGCAGGTTGCAGGTTCAAGTCCTGTCGCCCCTGCCCTTAATGCCAGCGACGAGGAAGGATCGACGTGAGCGACGAGCGGGACATGCGCGCCGAAGACGGCGACGACGACACCGCCGCTGCCACTCGACCGAGCGGTAAGCGGTCCACCCGTCGTGTGCGTCCGTCGGATCCTCCGGCGGACAATGGCAATGGCGGGGTAGCCATGCTCGACCGGCCCTCGTCCCCGCGCAAGGCGGACAAGGCTGCTGGTAAGGCCACGAGCAATCCGTTCAAGCGGATTCTCAAGTTCCTGCGAGAGGTCATCGCGGAACTGCGCAAGGTGATCTGGCCCAACCGGAAACAGATGGTCACCTATACGGCCGTTGTTCTGGTGTTCGTGGTCTTCATGGTCGCGTTCATCAGCGGGATCGACGTGGTGTACGTCAAGGCTGTCGACTGGCTGTTCGGCTGATCGCCGACACCGGAAGCCGACCCCGCGCGGAGCGGTGGAGTGTGCTCCACGCACCCGGACCCGGCCCGGTCCAGAGCATGTACGTGACGACACAGGAAGCGAGTGCCTCAGTGAGCACCCCGGAGAACGACACCGACAACGAGTTCCCGGTTGACGACTCGGCCGTGGCGAAGACCGCCACCGACGAGGTCGAGGCCACCACCGAGCTCGCTGACGACGCCGCGGCCGACGAGGCAGCCGTCGTCGAGGCGCCCGCCACCGAAGAAGACCCCGACGCCGACCCGGTCGAGTCGATGAAGGCCAAGCTGCGCCGCGTCCCCGGCGACTGGTACGTCGTGCACTCCTACGCCGGCTACGAGAACAAGGTCAAGACCAACCTCGAGACCCGCGTGCAGAACCTCGGCCTCGAGGACTACATCTTCCAGGTCGAGGTGCCGACCGAAGAGGTCACCGAGATCAAGAACGGGCAGAAGAAGAACGTCAACCGCAAGGTGCTGCCCGGCTACATCCTGGTCCGGATGGAACTGAACAACGAGTCGTGGGGCGCGGTCCGCAACACCCCCGGCGTCACCGGTTTCGTCGGTATGACCGGCGGTGGCCCCGGCGCCAAGCCGACCCCACTGACCATCAACGAGGTCGTGAAGTTCCTGGTCCCGGCCGGTGCGCAGGCGCAGAAGAAGGCCGCCGCTGCCGCGGCTTCGTCCGGTTCGGATGCCGGCGCCGCCGCTACGGGCAAGCCGGTCATCGAGGTCGACTTCGAGGTCGGCGAGTCGGTCACCGTCATGGACGGCCCGTTCGCGACGCTGCCCGCCAGCATCAGTGAGGTCAACGCCGAGCAGCAGAAGCTCAAGGTGCTCGTCTCGATCTTCGGTCGCGAGACCCCGGTCGAGCTGAACTTCACCCAGGTCTCCAAGATCTAGCTCGAAACCAGCTTCGCAACGGCACCGCTTCGGCGGTGCCGTTGTCGTTGCGCGACCCTCCCCGCCCGCGGCCTCCGCGCCGCGGTTCGGTAGAGTGTGACAGTTCGTGTGTAGACCCGCTCCAGGCGTTTTCCGCCCGGTGTGACGGTCGTGCGCGGATGCCGGGCTTGGACCCGGCGTGGGAGCGATCCCGCAACAGGCTTACGGCAACCGTAAGGAACCGAAACCCAAGGAAGAAAGATGCCCCCCAAGAAGAAGAAGCTCGCCGGGATCATCAAGCTGCAGATCCAGGCCGGCGCCGCGAACCCGGCCCCTCCGGTCGGTCCCGCGCTCGGTCAGCACGGCGTCAACATCATGGAGTTCTGCAAGGCGTACAACGCCGCGACCGAGTCGCAGCGTGGCAACGTCATCCCGGTCGAGATCTCGGTGTACGAGGACCGGACGTTCGACTTCAAGCTGAAGACCCCGCCCGCCGCCAAGCTGCTGCTCAAGGCCGCCGGTGTGCAGAAGGGCTCGGCCGAGCCGCACAAGACCAAGGTCGCCAAGGTCACCATGGACCAGGTCCGGGAGATCGCCAAGACCAAGGCCGAGGATCTCAACGCCACCGATATCGATCAGGCCGCGAAGATCATCGCCGGAACCGCCCGTTCGATGGGTATCACCGTCGAGGGTTGAGCGAACCTCGCTCCAGGTGGGAGGGCCGGCCAGGCCCGGAAACCACATCTGAACTCAGAAACTTAAGGACAGAGAAACATGGCAAAGCGAAGCAAGGCGTATCTCGCCGCTGCTGAGAAGGTCGATCGCGACAAGCTGTACTCCCCGCTGAGCGCCGCGCGCCTGGCCAAGGAGACCGCCACCACCAAGACCGACGCGACCGTCGAGGTCGCCGTTCGTCTCGGCGTGGATCCCCGTAAGGCCGACCAGATGGTCCGCGGCACCGTCAACCTGCCGCACGGCACCGGTAAGACCGCTCGCGTCATCGTGTTCGCCGCGGGCGAGAAGGCCGCTGAGGCCGAGGCCGCCGGTGCCGACGCCGTGGGCGCCGAGGACCTGATCGAGCGGATCCAGGGCGGCTGGCTCGACTTCGACGCCGCGATCGCCACCCCGGACCAGATGGCCAAGGTCGGCCGCATCGCGCGTGTCCTCGGCCCGCGTGGCCTGATGCCGAACCCGAAGACGGGCACGGTCACCAACGATGTGACCAAGGCCGTCAACGACATCAAGGGCGGCAAGATCAACTTCCGCGTCGACAAGCAGGCCAACCTGCACTTCGTCATCGGCAAGGCGTCCTTCGACGACGCCAAGCTGGTGGAGAACTACGGCGCCGCGCTGGACGAGATCCTGCGTGTGAAGCCGTCGACCGCCAAGGGTCGCTACGTCAAGAAGATCACGGTTTCGACGAACACCGGACCGGGCATCCCGGTGGACCCGAACCGCACCCGCAACCTCCTCGACGAGGATGCGTGAGCTTCGGCTGACCGCTAGCTCCTGAGCAACCACGAGGGTGGGAACGCACTGCGTTCCCACCCTCGCGGCGTTTCCTGGCTAGTCGTGGTCGTCGTCGGTCTTGCGCCAGCCGAGCAGGACGGATTCGCCCTGCTGTGGTTTCCACGGCAGGAAGATCGCCACGATCACCGCGCAGACGATCACCGCGCCCGCGCCGACCATCGAGGCGGTGTGCGCGCCCTGCAGCGTCGCCGTCTTCATGGCGACGATCAGGTTCTCGCGCTGGGTCTCGAAGAAGGGCGCGAGTTCGCGTTTGCGTAGTTCCAGCACGCTGAGCGGGCTGGCCTTGACCAGGCTCTTCTCGTTGTCGTTCATGATGCCCAGCGGGATCGCGTCGACCCGGTCGGCGATCCTGCTGGTGTAGTAGGAGGCCACGATCGAGCCGAGTATCGCGACGCCGAGGGTGCCGCCGACCTCGCGGGTGGTGTCGTTGACGGCCGAACCCGCGCCCGCCTCGTTCAGTGGCAGCGAGGACATGATCGATTCGGTCGCCGGACCCTGCACGATGCCGAGTCCCAGTGCCATGAACACCATCGCGGGCAGCACGCCGAGCACATAGGTGCTGTCCACGGTGACCTGTCCGCCCAGGTAGAGCCCGAGGCCGATGAGCAGCAGGCCGGTCACCAGGACCGCCGTCGTGCCGACACGCTGCGCGAGCAGGGTGGCCACCGGCGCGCCGATCGCCACCGAGAAAGCGAACGGCAGTGAGGCGATGCCGAATTCGAGTGGGGTGTATTCGCGCACCCCTTGGAAATACTGGGTGATCAGGAACAGGAATCCGAACATCGAGAAGTAGCCGATCGCGATGGCCAAGGCGGGCAGCGAGAATCGGCGATTGCGGAACAGGCGCATATCGAGAATCGGTGCGGCGGTACGCAATTCCCATGTCACGAACCCGGCCAGCAGGGCCATGCCGAGCAGCAGGGTGCACAGGGTGGTGAGCGAGAGCCAGCCGTTGTGCGGTGCCTCGATGATCGCCCAGACCACCAGCGTGATGCCCGCGATCGAGAGTCCGATGCCGACCAGATCGAGCTTGCCGGCCTGTGTGGCCCGTGATTCGGGGACCCACAGCAGCGTGGCGACCAGCGCGACCAGCGCCACCGGCACATTGATCCAGAACACCGAATGCCAGCTGAAGTGTTCGAGCAGCCAGCCACCCGAGATCGGACCGATGGCGATGGCGAAGCCCGCCATGGCGGTCCAGGCGGCGATGGCGAACGCGCGTTCGCGCCGGTCGGTGAAGATGTTGATGATCAGGGCCAGGGTGGCCGGGAAGACGGCGGCGGCGAAGACACCCATGGCGGCGCGGGCCGCGATGACCTGCGTCATCGAGTCGGCGAGCGCGCCACCGACCGACATCACCGCGATGCCGATCAGGCCGACGATCATGATCCGGCGGCGGCCGTAGCGGTCGCCGAGGTTGCCCGCCGCGAGCAACAGTCCGGCGAAGGTGAGGGTGTAGGCGTCGACGACCCACTGCAGGCCGGAGACCCCGGTCTGCAGTTGGACGCCGATCGAGGGCAGGGCCACGTTGACGATGGTGTTGTCGAGCACCACCAGCAGTTCGGCCAGGCAGATGACGAGGAGAGCGACGATTCGCTGTGGACGCCGGTCCAGCAGCACTGGTGGAGCGACTATGGAGGTTGCCATAGTTGAGGAGTGAACCAGGTTACTGTCACCGGATGTAACACCTTTCTGGTGAGATTGCTGCCACTCATTTCATGAAAAGTGATCCAGCGCACAGCAATTTCGGGCGAACCGGGCGCTGCCCGAGGCGTTTTGGCAGATGGGGGTACGTGCAGGTACAGTGAACTCCGGTCATCGACTCGTTCGATGACTACCCATTCGTTCTACCGAAGACCGTTGGTCGTCGATGCCGCTCGCGCGGTGTCGATCGAAGGTCCGGCGACATTGCCGGCGGCCCACGCAGGGAGAGCTGAGGCCGAAGTAGTTTCGCGCCCCGGTACGCCTTGCGTCCGGGGCGTTAGTTTTGTCGCCGGCCCCTGAATTCGGTAGTGCGCGTTCACGAACCGACATCAGAGAGGAGGCGAAGTATGGCGAAGCCTGAAAAGGTCACCGCTGTCGCGGAGATCGCGGAGCAGTTCAAGAACTCCACGGCCACTGTTGTCACGGAATACCGTGGCCTGTCGGTCGGCAAGCTCACCGAGCTGCGTCGCGCGCTCGGCGCGGACGCTACGTACTCCGTCGCCAAGAACACCCTGGTCAAGCTCGCTGCAGGCGAAGCCGGTGTCGCGGGCCTCGACGACCTGTTCGTCGGGCCGACCGCGATCACCTTCATCCAGGGTGAGCCGGTCGACGCGGCCAAGGCGCTCAAGCAGTTCGCCAAGGAGAACAAGGCCCTTGTGATCAAGGGTGGGTACATGGACGGCAAAGCGCTGTCCGTGTCCGAGGTCGAGCGCATTGCCGACCTCGACTCCCGCGAGGTGCTGCTGGCCAAGCTGGCCGGCGCGTTCAAGGCGAAGCCCGCGCAGGCCGCAGGCCTGTTCAACGCCCCCGCTTCCCAGGTCGCCCGGCTCGCCGCGGCCCTGCTGGAGAAGCGTCAGGGCGAGGCTGCCGCCGCCCCGGCCGACGCCGAATAAGACCACCAATACCCGCCTCGTGACGCGCATGCGGCGCGAGGTACACCATCGGAAGGAAACATCATGGCCAAGCTGAGCACCGAAGAACTGATCGGCGCCTTCAAGGAGCTGACCCTGCTCGAGCTCGCCGAGTTCGTCAAGGTCTTCGAGGAGACCTTCGAGGTCACCGCCGCTGCCCCCGTCGCCGTCGCCGCCGCGGGTGCTGCCCCGGCCGCCGCCGACGCCGCCGAGGAGCAGGACGAGTTCGACGTCATCCTCGAGGGTGCGGGCGACAAGAAGATCCAGGTCATCAAGGTGGTCCGTGAGATCGTCTCGGGCCTGGGCCTGAAGGAAGCCAAGGACCTGGTCGAGGGCGCCCCGAAGCCGATCCTGGAGAAGGTCGCCAAGGATGCCGCCGAGGCTGCCAAGGCGAAGCTGGAAGAGGCCGGCGCCAAGGTCTCGGTCAAGTAATTCAGCGTTTAGCGGTGACAACGGGCGGTCCTTTCGGGGGCCGCCCGTTTGTTATTTGTCCGAACATGCGATGGTGATACGCGCTGTATCAATCGGCTGGGTTACTCTTCAGTCATATGAGGGTGTGCCCCGTCTCACTGATGGGATACAGTGACCGGACCCACAGTGTCGTGACGCACCGCCGTGATGTGAGCGCGCGGTCAGCGGGTGGGGTGCTCGCAGGATCAATGGAGGTAGGCGTGGGCGTCGAGGTCAGGACCGAGGGTGTAACAAAGTCCTTCGGTTCACAGCGAATTTGGCAGGACGTGTCGATCACGCTCCCTTCGGGCGAGGTGAGCGCACTGCTCGGTCCCTCCGGTACGGGTAAGTCGGTGTTCCTGAAGTCGCTCATCGGCCTGCTCCGGCCCGAGCGCGGCTCCATCTTCATCGATGGCACCGATATCACCACCTGCTCCAACAAGGAGCTCTACGAGATCCGCAAGCTGTTCGGCGTGCTCTTCCAGGACGGCGCGCTGTTCGGCTCCATGAATTTGTACGACAACATCGCGTTCCCGCTTCGTGAGCACACGAAGAAGACGGAATCCGAGATCAAGCGCGTCGTGATGGAGAAGCTCGAGCTGACCGGTCTGCTCGGCGCCGAGAACAAGCTGCCCGGCGAGATCTCCGGCGGTATGCGCAAGCGTGCCGGTCTGGCCCGTGCGCTGGTCCTCGACCCGCAGATCATCCTCGTCGACGAGCCCGACTCGGGCCTGGACCCGGTGCGTACCTCGTACCTGGCCCAGCTGCTGCTCAACATCAACGCGCAGATCGACGCGACGATCCTGATCGTGACGCACAACATCAACCTGGCTCGTACCGTGCCGGACAACATCGGCATGCTCTTCCGGCGCAACCTGGTGATGTTCGGCCCGCGCGAGGTGCTGCTCACCAGCGAGGAGCCGGTGGTCAAGCAGTTCCTCAACGGTCGCATGATCGGCCCGATCGGCATGTCGGAGGAGAAGGACGAGGCGCAGATGGCGCGCGAGCAGGCGCTCGTCGACGCCGGTCACCACCACGGTGGCGCCGAGGAGATCGACGGCATCATCCCGCAGATGAAGGCCGAGCCCGGTATGCCGGTTCGCCAGGCGGTGTTCCGTCGCCAGGCGCGGGTGCGCGAGATCATGCACACCCTGCCGCACGCGGCCCAGTCCGCGATCCGCGAGTCGCTCGATCAGTCCGACGACACCCAGGTGATGGCGGCCTACGGCGCCGACGCGCCCACCGAGACCTTCAGCAAGACGATTCCGCACGGCCAGATCAACGGCTGACGCCCTTCCCGCTCCGCAGAGCCCCGGCCTCCGGTCGGGGCTCTGTTGCGTCCTGGCCGCGGCGAAAACAGGCTCTGACCGGCTGTTCCGTGGGTTGGCGCGCACGGCGTGTCGCGGGTAAAATGACCGCCGTCCTGGCCGGGGATGCCCAGCGCGCCAGGCGATCTCACTTGGCGGGCAGTCGACGCCGCGCCACTTGACGAGGCGCGCGCGAACCGTCACCCTATTCACAGCAGTCAGCTGTCACAGGGGCTCCAGCGCCCGAGAAACACCCGACGCAGCCAGCGTCACGGGTCTTCGGCGAGTTGCCGTGCGAGCAGTCGCACGGATGGTATGTTGACACTCCCTTGTCTTGGGGTGTAAGTTTGGACGTTGCGCTGGCTGCCTCCTGTCCACACCTTGATTCGCACTCGTGAGTTCCACCTTCCGGTGTTACTTCCGTTGCTGCCTGTTCGGGTTTCGTTCGGGTTGTAACCAGCGGAATTCGTAGCAGACAAGCGACGGTCGCGGACCACCACGCGACGCGCGTGAGGTGCTGGAAGGACGCATCTTGGCAGTCTCCACCCAGACCAAGGCTGGAATCCCCGGAGCCCCGTTGAGGGTTTCGTTCGCGAAGATCCGAGAGCCCTTGGAGGTGCCCGGACTTCTCGACCTACAAACGGACTCGTTCGCCTGGTTGGTCGGTACTCCCGACTGGCGTGAGAAGGCGGCCGCACGCGGCGACGTCGGTCTCGCAGGCGGCCTCGAGGAGGTGCTCGAGGAGCTCTCGCCCATCGAGGACTTCTCCGGGTCGATGTCCCTGTCGTTCTCCGATCCACGCTTCGAAGAGGTCAAGGCCTCCATCGATGAGTGCAAAGAGAAGGACATGACCTACGCGGCGCCCCTGTTCGTCACCGCGGAGTTCATCAACAACAACACCGGCGAGATCAAGAGCCAGACGGTCTTCATGGGTGATTTCCCGATGATGACCGACAAGGGCACCTTCATCATCAACGGCACCGAGCGTGTCGTCGTCTCGCAGCTGGTGCGTTCCCCCGGTGTCTACTTCGATCACAGCATCGACAAGGGCACCGAGAAGGACCTGCACAGCGTGCGCGTGATTCCCTCGCGCGGCGCGTGGCTGGAGTTCGACGTCGACAAGCGCGACACCGTGGGTGTCCGGATCGACCGCAAGCGGCGTCAGCCGGTCACCGTGCTGCTCAAGGCGCTGGGCTGGTCGACCGAGGAGATCGTCGAGCGTTTCGGCTTCTCCGAGATCATGATGTCCACCCTGGAGAAGGACAGCACGCCCGGCCAGGACGAGGCGCTGCTCGACATCTACCGCAAGCTGCGCCCGGGCGAGCCGCCGACCAAGGAGTCCGCGCAGACCCTGCTGGAGAACCTGTTCTTCAAGGAGAAGCGCTACGACCTGGCGCGCGTCGGTCGTTACAAGATCAACAAGAAGCTCGGCATCCACGTGCACGAGCCGGTGACCTCCTCGGTGCTCACCAAGGAAGACATCGTCACCACCATCGAGTACCTGGTGCGTCTGCACGCCGGTGACCGCTCGATGACCGCCCCCGGTGGCGAAGAGGTCCCCGTCGAGATCGACGACATCGACCACTTCGGCAACCGTCGGCTGCGCACCGTCGGCGAGCTGATCCAGAATCAGATCCGGGTCGGCCTGTCCCGCATGGAGCGTGTGGTGCGCGAGCGGATGACGACTCAGGACGTCGAGGCGATCACGCCGCAGACCCTGATCAACATCCGTCCCGTCGTGGCCGCGATCAAGGAGTTCTTCGGAACCTCGCAGCTGTCGCAGTTCATGGACCAGAACAACCCGCTCTCGGGTCTGACCCACAAGCGCCGCTTGTCGGCGCTGGGCCCGGGTGGTCTGTCCCGTGAGCGTGCCGGTCTGGAAGTTCGTGACGTCCACCCGTCGCACTACGGCCGCATGTGCCCGATCGAGACCCCGGAAGGCCCGAACATCGGCCTGATCGGTTCGCTGTCGGTGTACGCGCGGGTCAACCCGTTCGGCTTCATCGAGACCCCGTACCGCCGGGTCATCGACGGCAAGGTGACCGACGAGGTCAAGTACCTGACCGCCGACGAGGAAGACCGCTACGTTCGCGCGCAGGCCAACTCCCCGGTCGACGCCGAGGGGCGCTTCCTCGAGGAGAAGGTCCTCGTCCGCCGTGCGGGCGAAGAGGTCGAGTTCGTGACGCCGGCTCAGGTCGACTTCATGGACATCTCGCCGCGCCAGATGGTGTCGGTCGCGACGGCCATGATCCCGTTCCTCGAGCACGACGACGCCAACCGTGCCCTGATGGGCGCGAACATGCAGCGCCAGGCCGTGCCGCTGATCCGTTCCGAGGCCCCCATCGTGGGCACCGGCATGGAGCTGCGCGCCGCGGTCGACGCAGGCGATGTCGTGGTGAACGAGAAGCCGGGTGTGGTCGAGGAGGTCTCGGCCGACTACGTCACCGTGATGGCCGACGACGGCAGCCGCAAGTCCTACCGGATGCGCAAGTTCAACCGCTCCAACCAGGGCACCTGCTCCAACCAGCGTCCGATCGTGGACGAGGGTCAGCGGGTGGAGTCGGGCCAGGTCCTGGCCGACGGCCCCTGCACCGAGAACGGTGAGATGGCGCTGGGCAAGAACCTGCTCGTCGCGATCATGCCGTGGGAAGGTCACAACTACGAGGACGCGATCATCCTGTCGCAGCGCCTCGTGGAAGAGGACGTGCTCACCTCGATCCACATCGAAGAGCACGAGATCGACGCCCGCGACACCAAGCTGGGCGCCGAGGAGATCACCCGGGACATCCCGAACGTCTCCGACGAGGTGCTGGCCGACCTGGACGAGCGCGGCATCATCCGCATCGGTGCCGAGGTCCGCGACGGCGACATCCTGGTCGGCAAGGTCACCCCGAAGGGCGAGACCGAGCTGACCCCGGAAGAGCGCCTGCTGCGTGCCATCTTCGGTGAGAAGGCGCGCGAAGTGCGCGACACCTCGCTGAAGGTGCCCCACGGTGAGTCCGGCAAGGTCATCGGCATCCGCGTGTTCTCGCGCGAGGACGACGACGATCTGCCTCCCGGTGTCAACGAACTGGTCCGCGTCTACGTGGCCCAGAAGCGCAAGATCCAGGACGGCGACAAGCTCGCCGGTCGTCACGGCAACAAGGGCGTCATCGGCAAGATCCTCCCCATCGAGGACATGCCGTTCATGCCCGACGGCACCCCGGTCGACATCATCCTGAACACCCACGGTGTGCCTCGTCGTATGAACATCGGCCAGATCCTGGAAACCCATCTCGGGTGGATCGGCAAGGCCGGGTGGAACATCGAGGTGGCCGCCGACGGCAGCCGTCCCGACTGGGCGGCCTCGCTGCCCGAGCAGATGCTCGGTGCTCCGGCCGACTCCAACATCGCGACCCCGGTGTTCGACGGTGCCAAGGACGACGAGCTGACCGGTCTGCTCGGTTCGACCCTGCCCAACCGCGATGGTGAGCGCATGGTCAACTCCGACGGCAAGTCGACGCTGTTCGACGGTCGTTCCGGCGAGCCGTTCCCGTACCCGGTCGCGGTCGGTTACATGTACATCCTGAAGCTGCACCACCTGGTCGACGACAAGATCCACGCCCGTTCGACCGGCCCGTACTCGATGATCACCCAGCAGCCGCTGGGTGGTAAGGCGCAGTTCGGTGGTCAGCGTTTCGGTGAGATGGAGTGCTGGGCCATGCAGGCCTACGGCGCGGCGTACACGCTGCAGGAACTCCTGACCATCAAGTCCGACGACGTGGTGGGCCGCGTGAAGGTCTACGAGGCGATCGTCAAGGGCGAGAACATTCCGGAGCCGGGCATTCCGGAGTCGTTCAAGGTGCTCCTCAAGGAACTCCAGTCGCTGTGCCTCAACGTGGAGGTCCTGTCCTCGGACGGCGCCGCGATCGAGATGCGTGACGGTGACGACGAGGATCTGGAGCGCGCCGCGGCGAACCTGGGCATCAACCTGTCCAGGAACGAAGCGGCCACCGTCGACGATTTGGCGAACTAGGTGGTAAGCGCGGGTGGCCGTTCCCTGGAACGAACGGCCTCCCGCGCTCCGCGATCGACAACTAGTGAACTTTTGCTCGAATTCGACCCGAACAGGGGAAAGGAAGTTACGTGCTAGACGTCAACTTCTTCGATGAACTCCGGATCGGCCTGGCCACCGCCGAAGACATTCGGCAGTGGTCCTTCGGCGAGGTCAAGAAGCCGGAGACCATCAACTACCGCACGCTCAAGCCGGAGAAGGACGGGCTCTTCTGCGAGAAGATCTTCGGCCCCACCCGGGACTGGGAGTGCTACTGCGGCAAGTACAAGCGTGTCCGGTTCAAGGGCATCATCTGTGAGCGCTGCGGCGTCGAGGTGACTCGCGCCAAGGTGCGTCGTGAGCGGATGGGCCACATCGAGCTGGCCGCCCCGGTCACCCACATCTGGTACTTCAAGGGCGTTCCCTCGCGCTTGGGCTACCTGCTGGATCTGGCGCCGAAGGATCTCGAGAAGATCATCTACTTCGCCGCCTACGTCATCGTCGGTGTCGACGAGGAGCTGCGCCACAACGAGCTCAGCACCCTCGAGGCCGAGATGGAGGTCGAGAAGAAGGCCGTCGCCGATCAGCGCGACGCCGATCTCGAGGCCCGCGCGCAGAAGCTCGAGGCCGATCTGGCGGAGCTGGAGGCCGAGGGCGCCAAGTCCGATGTCCGTCGCAAGGTCAAGGACGGCGGCGAGCGCGAGATGCGTCAGCTGCGCGACCGCGCCCAGCGTGAGCTGGACCGCCTCGACGAGATCTGGTCCACCTTCACCAAGCTGGCGGTCAAGCAGCTCATCGTCGACGAGGTGCTCTACCGCGAGCTCGTCGACCGCTATGGCGAGTACTTCACCGGCGCCATGGGTGCGGAGTCCATCCAGAAGCTGATGGAGAACTTCGACATCGACGCCGAGGCCGAGAACCTGCGCGAGACCATTCGCTCGGGCAAGGGCCAGAAGAAGCTGCGCGCGCTCAAGCGGCTCAAGGTCGTCGCGGCCTTCCAGGCCAACGGCAACTCGCCCATGGGCATGGTGCTCGACGCCGTTCCGGTGATCCCGCCGGAGCTGCGCCCGATGGTCCAGCTCGACGGTGGCCGTTTCGCCACCTCCGACCTGAACGACCTGTACCGCCGCGTGATCAACCGCAACAACCGCCTCAAGCGACTGATCGATCTGGGTGCGCCCGAGATCATCGTCAACAACGAGAAGCGGATGCTGCAGGAGTCCGTGGACGCGCTGTTCGACAACGGTCGTCGTGGCCGTCCGGTGACCGGACCGGGCAACCGCCCGCTGAAGTCGCTGAGCGATCTGCTCAAGGGCAAGCAGGGCCGGTTCCGTCAGAACCTGCTCGGCAAGCGCGTGGACTACTCGGGCCGTTCGGTCATCGTGGTCGGTCCGCAGCTCAAGCTGCACCAGTGCGGTCTGCCGAAGCTGATGGCGCTCGAGCTGTTCAAGCCGTTCGTCATGAAGCGTCTGGTGGATCTCAACCACGCGCAGAACATCAAGTCCGCCAAGCGGATGGTGGAGCGTCAGCGTCCCCAGGTGTGGGATGTCCTCGAAGAGGTCATCGCCGAGCACCCGGTGCTGCTCAACCGCGCGCCCACCCTGCACCGCCTCGGTATCCAGGCCTTCGAGCCGCAGCTGGTCGAAGGCAAGGCCATCCAGCTGCACCCGCTGGTGTGTGAGGCGTTCAACGCCGACTTCGACGGTGACCAGATGGCTGTGCACCTGCCGCTGTCGGCGGAGGCGCAGGCCGAGGCGCGCATCCTGATGCTGTCGTCGAACAACATCCTGTCCCCGGCCTCGGGTCGCCCGCTGGCGATGCCGCGACTGGACATGGTGACCGGCCTGTTCTACCTGACTCGTCTCGACGAGAACGGTGTCGGCACCTACAAGGCCGCGCGCAAGGACGAGGCCGAGTTCGGCGTCTACTCCTCGCCGGCCGAGGCGCAGATGGCCGTCGACCGCGGTGAGCTCACCGTGCGCTCGATGATCAAGGTGCGGCTCACCGAGCAGCGTCCGCCGCGTGAGATCGAGGCGGAACTGTTCCCGGACGGCTGGAACCGCGGTGAGGCGTGGCTGGCCGAGACCACCCTGGGCCGGGTGATCTTCAACGATCTGCTCCCGGCGGACTACGCGTTCATCAACGAGCCGATGCCGAAGAAGCGTCAGGCCACGATCATCAACGACCTCGCTGAGCGTTACCCGATGATCGTTGTCGCGCAGACCGTCGACAAGCTCAAGGACGCCGGCTTCTACTGGGCCACGCGTTCGGGTGTCACCGTCTCCATGTCGGACGTGCTCGTTCCGCCGGAGAAGGCCGACATCATGGAGCGCTACGAGTCCATGGCCGATCAGATCGAGAAGAAGTACCAGCGTGGTGCGCTCGATCACCAGGAGCGCAACAACGCCCTGGTCAAGATCTGGCAGGAAGCGACCGAAGAGGTGGGCGCCGCGCTGCGGACCCACTACCCGCCGGACAACCCGATCATCACGATCGTCGACTCCGGCGCGACGGGTAACTTCACCCAGACCCGTACGCTGGCCGGCATGAAGGGCCTGGTGACGAACCCGAAGGGTGAGTTCATCCCGCGCCCGATCAAGTCCTCGTTCCGTGAGGGCCTGACCGTGCTCGAGTACTTCATCAACACCCACGGTGCTCGTAAGGGTCTGGCCGACACCGCGCTGCGTACCGCCGACTCGGGTTACCTGACCCGTCGTCTGGTGGACGTCTCGCAGGACGTCATCGTGCGTGAGCACGACTGTGGCACCGAGCGCGGCATCGTCGTGCCGATCGCGGAGAAGCAGGCCGACGGCTCGCTCATCCGGGACGCGCACGTCGAGACCTCGACCTACGCGCGCACCCTGGCGACCGACGCGGTCGACGCCAAGGGCAACGTCGTGGTGGCCAAGGGCGCCGATCTCGGCGACCCGGCCCTGGAGGCGCTGCTCGACGCCGGGATCACCGAGGTGAAGGTCCGCTCCGTGCTGACCTGCACCACCGGTACCGGCGTCTGCGCCACCTGCTACGGCCGCTCGATGGCCACCGGCAAGCTGGTCGACATCGGCGAGGCCGTCGGCATCGTCGCCGCCCAGTCCATCGGTGAGCCCGGTACCCAGCTGACCATGCGTACCTTCCACCAGGGTGGCGTCGCCGGCGACGACATCACCGGTGGTCTGCCGCGTGTCCAGGAGCTCTTCGAGGCTCGTGTCCCCAAGGGCAAGGCGCCGATCGCGGAGGTCTCGGGCCGGGTGCGCCTCGAGGACGACGACCGCTTCTACAAGATCACGATCATCCCTGATGACGGGTCCGAGGAAGTCGTCTACGACAAGCTCTCGAAGCGTCAGCGTCTGCGTGTGTTCAAGCACGACGACGGCTCCGAGCGTCTGCTGGCCGACGGTGACCACGTGGAGGTGGGTCAGCAGCTGCTCGAGGGCGCTGCCGATCCGCACGAGGTGCTGCGCGTGATGGGTCCCCGTCAGGTGCAGGTCCACCTGGTCCACGAGGTCCAGGAGGTCTATCGCTCGCAGGGTGTGTCGATCCACGACAAGCACATCGAGGTCATTGTGCGCCAGATGCTGCGTCGCGTGACGATCATCGATTCCGGTGCCACGGAGTTCCTGCCCGGCTCGCTCACCGAGCGTTCCGAGTTCGAGGCCTCCAACCGTCGCGTCGTCGCCGAAGGCAACGAGCCCGCGTCGGGTCGCCCGGTGCTGATGGGTATCACCAAGGCGTCGCTGGCCACCGATTCGTGGCTGTCGGCGGCCTCCTTCCAGGAGACCACCCGAGTGCTGACGGACGCGGCGATCAACTGCCGCTCCGACAAGCTGATCGGCCTGAAGGAGAACGTGATCATCGGCAAGCTGATCCCGGCCGGTACCGGTATCAACCGTTACCGCAACATCCAGGTTCAGCCCACCGAGGAAGCCCGTGCCGCGGCGTACGCGGTGCCGTCTTACGACGACACCTACTACTCCCCGGACAGCTTCGGCTCCTCGACCGGTGCCGCGGTCCCGCTGGACGACTACGGTTTCAGCGACTACCGCTAGTCGGTAGGTAGTTCGACACTTCGGCCCCCGCTCTTCGGAGCGGGGGCCGTTGTCGTTCAGCGCCTTCCCGGACTTGACCTTGACTCGAGTTGAGGTTTTAGCGTGTGGATCAGTTGATCACTACGCATGGGAGGTTGGTCATGATTCTGGTGACCGGAGCTACAGGCAATATCGGTAGTTCGTTGTTGCGAGAACTGCGCGCACACGATGCCGGATCGGTCAGGGCGCTCACGCGCGACGTCGCCACAGCGCGGTTCCCGGCCGGGGTCGAGGCGGTCGAGGGTGACCTGGCTGATGTCTCGTCGCTGAAATCCGCGCTGGCTGGTGTGCATTCGCTGTTCCTCGTGCCGCGCCTGGGCCCCGATGCCGAGATCCTCGACGCCGCCCGTCGGGCCGGGGTCGAGCACGTCGTGCTGGTCTCCTCGATCACCGTCCACACCCATCCCCACCTCGGCCCCGCCGCCGACAATGCCGCGACCGAGAAACTGCTCGAAGCCAGCGGCATGGCCTGGACCATCCTGCGCCCCACGCAATTCGCCTCGAATGCCCTCCTGTGGGCTCCGACGATCCAAGCCCACCACCCGATCGAACTGCCCTACCCCGACGCGTCCCTGCCCACCATCCACCCCGCCGACATCGCATCCGTGGCCCGCGTCGCCCTCGCCGAACCCGGCCACACCGGCACTCACTACGCCCTGACGGGACCCGAACCCCTCAGTGCCCGAGACCAACTCGCCACCATCGCCACCCTGCTCGGCCGCGACATCCCCATCACCGAAATCACTCGAGAGCGAGCTCGCCCCACCACCGCCGCCCTTTTCGGCGAAGAAGCCGCCGACGCCGTCCTCGACATCACCGGCGGCGACCTCAACCCCGAGATCCAACGGGTCCGCGCCACGGTCCCTCGGCTCACCGGCGAACCGGGAAGAACCTTCCGGCAATGGGCAGCGGAGAATGTCACTGCCTTCGAGTGACGCCGTAGGGCTCAGGCGACTGTGACCGGTGTACGACGATGGTTGTTCTGTTGTGTGCCTTGGTCTTCACTGGGCTGCGCGACCGGGGGCGGGCGGTCCCGGAGCGGACCGCGGCGGCGGACGGCGCCTGGTATTCGGCCCGGCACCTCGAGGCGTCAGCGTCGGTGGGTTCGCTTTCCCGCCCGGCGGGCGAAATCGTCGAGTGCGTCGAGAACCTCTCTGGCCTGCCACAGGCGGTTGCGTCGCAGACCGGTGAATTCGGTGAGGATGCCGACCTCGACCAGGGCGCCGATAGCGCGTACCGCGTTGGAGTCGGTGATCCCCACAGCCGCGGCCGCGGCCGAGGCGTCGAAGACCGGCTGGCGCAGGGCGATGTCGATCAGTCGCCACGGTGTGGAACCGCGTCGGGTGCGGATCACCGATTCCCATCGATCGCGGATGGTGTGGATGTCCTCGACGAGCATTCTCGCGTTGCTGAGTGCCGTGAAGGTGGCTTCGGCGACTTGGTGCACGATCGGAGCGGGGTCGCCCGCGCGGTAGGCGGTGAGGGCGGAGAAGTAGTCGTCGACGCGGGTCAGCAGGCCGGCGGCGATGGGGACCGTCGCCTGCTCGGTGACCCCCTTCGCTCGCAGCATCGCGTGCATCAGCGCCCGGCCGGTGCGGCCGTTGCCGTCGACGAAAGGGTGGATCGTTTCGAACTGCGCGTGTGCGATCGCGGTGTGGGCGAGCACCGGAATGTCCTCGCGCCGGATGAATCCGAGGAGGTCGTCGATCGAACCGCGGACACGAGTGTGGTGCGGTGCGACGAAAGCCGCCCCGTGTGGGCCTACGGTGTCCCCGCCGATCCACACCTGCTCCGAGCGCCACCGGCCTGCCGCCTCCGGATCGTGGACCATCAGGGCGGCGTGCATGTCGAGCAGCAACCGCTCGTCGATGTCGCCGTCCAGGTTCATCGCCGTCTGCATGGCTCGGACATTGCCGACGATCTCGACCGCATTACGTTGGTCACTACCGCCGATCTCCGCCAGCGCGATCGCCTTCGCCCCCGAGGTCAGGTGTTCTATCTGGGACGAGGACGCGGATTCGGTCCGCAGCAGGATCGCGCCGAACGGTGTGAGGTCGGCGCCGACCATGGTGTCGAATCGAGCGATCTCGAAGGTGGCCGCATCTGCGACGGCCAGGACGTCGGTGGGCAACTGGACGGCCTGATCGGCGATCGCCGGTGCGATCGCCGACAGGTAGGCCCCTCGATGGCGCTCACGTACCCGGCGCGAGAGCAGCTCCGCCGGAATGGTCGGGATCCAGTCGTGGGATTCCCACGTGGCCGGAGGCCACGCGGCATCTGATGACATCTTCCCAGATTATCATCAAATGTTGGATAACTGATTATTTGTGACGGCTGGATCCTCGGCTACCGCTGGTGGTCGGCTTCCGGTCGTGTGGTCGCCGATGGTTCCTCGGTGGCGGCCGGGGTCTCTGGATCGCCGATCGGGATCGGGGTGGGTTCGCCGAGGCGGACGGCTATCACGCCGACGAGGATCAAGGTGCCGCCGACGAGTTGGATCGGGCGGGGGGATTCGCCGAGGAGGGCCCAGGCGAAGAGGAGGGCGGCGAGGACTTCGGTGAGGGCGACGAAAGAGGCGAGGCGGGCACCGAGGCGGCGGGTGGCGGCGATGCCGGTGGCGTAGGCGATGGCGGCGGTGACGATGCCGATGGTGAGGATGGGGATCCACCACGGGGTGGTGAAGTCGTCGAAGACGACCGCTTCGGTAGTGGCGCGCAATGGGACGATGCCGACGACGCCGGCGAGTACCAGTGCCACGCCGCCGATCAGGAGCCCGCCGGCGGCGAGCACGGTGCCGGGGAGGTCGACGCCGTGGGCGGAGAGGACGAAATACGAGGCGGCGCCGACCATCGCGCCCAAGGCCCAGGCGATGCCGATCGGGTCGGTCGACAAGCCGGAGGCCACGTCGAGGACCAGGAGCAACCCGACGATGCCGAGCGCCGCGCCTCCGACGGTCGCGGCGCCAGGACGTTGCCGGTGGCGCACCCACAACCAGCCGACGACGGCGATCGGCGCGGTGTATTCGATGAGCAGTGCGGTGCCGACCTCCATGTGCGCGACGGCGTTGAAGTAGGCGAGCTGGGTGCCGGCCACGGCGACCAAGCCATAGGCGATGATGAGTGTCGCGTTGGCGCGCACCAGGTTCCAGCTGCCGCGCAGTTGCGGCAGCGCGAGGGGGAGCAGCACGACTCCGGCGAGCAGGACGCGTGCCGCCACGACCGCCGCCGCGCTCCAGCCCGCGTTCATCAGGCCGCGGGCCAGCGGACCGGACAGGCCGAACGACGAGGCCGAGACCACCGCGAACAGCAGTCCGGCGCGGAGCTGATTGCCCGTCACCCCGTCATGAGTCAAAGTCGCCATGACAAATGACGGTAAGGAGGGGTGCGGTAATATGTCAATGTGGTTTTTGCTCATGACACCGAGGCGTCGCTGCTGTCCGCGGTCGAACTGGTGAATTCCGCCGAAGATCCGGACACGTTGACCGAGACCGCCCAGCTCGCCGAGTTCTTCGTCCGGCACGTCTACACCGGCGCGCACACCGGCGACACCGCCGAACTCGCCGCTGTGCGGGCCCTGCGCGCCCCGCTGCGCCGCCTGCTCACCAGCGACCGCGACACCGCGGTCGCACTGGTCAACGACATCCTCGCCGAGCACCGCGCGATCCCACAGCTCGTGTGCCATGGCGAGGTCGACTACCACGTGCACGCCGTGCCCGCGGACGCTCCGCTCTCGGTCCGCATCGCCGTCGAAACCGCCATGGCCATGATCGACCTGATCCGCACCGACGACCTGAGCAGGCTCTCGATCTGCGCCGACGACAACTGCGATGGACTGGTACTCGACCTGTCGCGCAACCGATCCCGCCGCTACTGCAGTACCGCTTGCGGCAATCGCAACGCGGTGGCGGCCTATCGCGCCCGGCAGCGTTAGGTGGGATCGAAGTCCGTCGAGATCGCTGTCGTGGAAGTCGAGCGGGCGTCGACGCCGGGAAGTCTCGATGTTCGCGGGAAGCGGGCTCAGTGGCGTTTCAGACCGGTCGGCGGTGCCCCTCAGCCGAGCTTGCGCACCTTCGGGCACTTCTTGCCGGCGAGATGACACTTGTCCTCGAACCCGGCGGGCAGCCAGGTCCCGTTCTGCAGCAGCGGATGATGGGGGAAGTGCCGCAACGCCGCGGTGACGAACAGCAGTGGCGCCCAGGGACTCTGGATGAGCAGTTGCTGCATGACTCCCTGTTTGTCGGGGAACCGGCAGCCGATCCGGTCGGGTGCGGTGAGATCGATGCCCTCCAGTGCCGACCAGTACAGCGAGAAGGATCGCTCCGGCGCGATCAGGTGCATTCGCCGATCCGAGATCATCGCTGTGCCGGGGCGCTCGGCCACCCAGCGTGGTTGCGCGGCGGCCTCGGCGCGCAACCGGCGCGCCTCGTTCCTGACCGCGTTCCCCAGATGGTGGGCCGCGCCGATCGCGGTCCGCCCGTCGGCGCGCACGTGGCCTCGGACGTACTGTCCGTTCCCGGCCGCGCGCCAGGTGAACCAGTTGACCGGCCCGTCGGCCAGGCAGATCTCCCCGGTCTCGACCCGCACCCGCGTCGCCTTCGGCGGGACCTGCGCGAGCCGCCCCGTCGAGATCAGTTCGGCGACAGCGCAGGTGTACAGCAGGTAGTCGTCGAACCACGTCCACCCGGCCTGCTCGGCCAGGACCCGGTCGATATCGGCCAGCGGGTCGAACACGTCTCTCACCACCCACTCACACGCGCGGAGTTCCTCCGTCAAAAATAGCGGAGTGCGCCGAGAACGTGACGCCGGTCAGGGCGCTCCGGTGACGTAGGCGAGCGCGGTGTCGATCGCGGGCTGACCACCGGCGAGCGCGTACCCGGCGAGCGCGCCGATCGCCGCCCCGGCGACGGTGGCGACCGGCACGGTGATGAAGTCGAGCACGAACAGGCCGAGCGGGAAGCCGAGGACGAAGCCGATGGCCGCGCCGATCACCGCGCCCTCGATGATCTGCGGTTGCAGCCGCTGGGTTTCGGCGAAGAAGCGTTCCTGGGCGCTGATGTCGCGCAGCGGGGTCTCGGATTCGCCGATCGGGGTGAGGGTGAGCCGGGTCCCGGTCTCGTCGATCTCCGGCGCGAGCGGCACGGCGTGCTCATCGGCGCGCACGACCATCGGCAGTGCCGCGATCACGTCGCCGTCGCGGTCGGTGACGGTGACGACCTGCCCGTCGTGCACGAGCTCGAAGCGACCCGCGTCCAGCGTGGTCACCACCGAGCGGCGGTCCTCGGTCGCGCTCACCTCGTAGGCGAGACCCTTGTCGATCCCGCGTAGCGACGGCGGCGCGTCGACGGCCTGTTGGGCGTGCACCGGTGTGGGTTCGGCGTGCCCGATCCCCGTCGTGGTCATGGCGACGCCCACCGCCACCAGCGCCGAGGTCACCACAGTGCCGATCCTCATCCCGCAAAGCCTCCTGCTGTCGCACGCGCACCGGACTGGCCCGGTCATCGCGGCAAACTTAACCGCTGCGCACGGTTTCGGAAAGTCCTGCGACCGGGCGGAGTTCGATGACCGTGGTCGATCGGCGTACGTCTGGGTCGAGCGGCAACGTGGGGCCGGGGTGGCGCACGGCCGTCGGCGGCGGGTGACAGGGCCCATGCCGGCGGGTGACAGGGCCGACGGCGGCAGGTGACGGGCCGACGGCGGCGGATGACCGGGCCGACGGCGGCGGATGACCGGGCGGCGGCGGCTGACAGGGCCGACGGCGGCAGGTGACGGGCCGACGGCGGTGCTATGGCGTGGCGCCGACCGGGGGGCGGCGGGCGAAGTCCGGGGCGCGTTCGGGGCGCAGACCCATGCCGCCGAGGTAGGCGGTGAGTCCGGCGAGCATCGGCACCGCGTCGACGATCCGTAGCGGCAGGGGAGCGGTCTCGAGCTGCCCCCGCAGCGCCGGGGCGATGAGCATGTCGTGTTCCCCGCGCTGGGAGCGCTGGGTGAAACTCGCGGGCAGCATCCGGCGGCGCTGCACCTTCTCCAGGTCGGCGGTCCGCACGGTGCCGTCGAGCAGGGGCCTCGCCAGAATCCGCGCGGCCGCCACGGCGTCCTGCACGGCGAGATTCACGCCGACACCGCCGACCGGCGACATCGTGTGCGCGGCATCGCCGATGCACAGCAATCCGGGGACGTACCAGCGGTCGAGCATGCCGACGGTCACCTCGAGCAGCTTGACGTCGTCCCAGCTGCGGATCGCGGCCAGGGTCTCGGTGGGCCAGCCGAACAGTTCACCGACGCGCTCACGCAGCCATGTCACGTCGTGGGTGGCGCGCAGCGTGGCGTCGCGACCCTTTTCGATGATGTAGCCGGTCTGGTAGTAGTCACCGCGATCGATCGCCACCGCCGAATTGCCGCTGGTGAAACGGGCTTGTACCGCGCCGCCCTCGTGATCGTCCGCCGATTTCGGGATGCGCAGGAACCACATGTCCATCGGCACGTCCTCCATCCGCTGACGCAGCCCCGCCGCCTCGCGTGCCACCGAATCACGCCCGTCGCAGGCGATCACCAGGTCGGCGCGCAGGGTGTGCTCGACGCCGTCGGAATCGAGATAGCGCACACCGCCGACCGCGTTCGCCTCGGTGATCACTCCGGTGACGGTCGAGCGCATCCGCAAGGTGAACGTCGGCTCGTCGCCGGCGGCGCTGGTCAGCAGATCGAGGAAGTCCCACTGCGGCACCATCGCGATGTGCCGGTAGCGCCCGGGGATCTTGGTCAGGTCGGCCGCGACCACCATGCGATCACCCGCGTACATGCGCATCCGCGTCAGCTCCGAGCGCGGCAACCGCGCGAACTCGGCGCCCAGCCCCAGCTCGTCGATCAGCCGGACCGTCGAGGGATGCACTGTGTCGCCTCGGAAGTCCCGGAAGAAGTCGGCATGCTTCTCCAGTACGACGACCTCGACCCCCGCTCTGGCCAGCAACAGCCCCACCATCGCCCCGGCCGGCCCGCCGCCGACAACGCAGCATGTGGTCGTGTCCATGAGTTCCCCCTCGTCGCTCGTATCTACGACAAAGCGTAGTAGTCGGGCTCGGAACGTGTCCATGGATCGTCGAAAGTTCTCGACCTCACCTCGACCCGGGCCGCGAACTGCACATCGAACGCGAATTCGACGCACCGCTGGATCGGGTATGGGACGCCTGCAACCGGGTCGAGCAGCTCACCCGCTGGTGGGGTCGCGGTCACGCCCCTCGACATCGAGCGCTGGGAGTTCCGCAAGCATGCTCGGTTCCGGCATGCGGACCGGCCTCAACGACCGCTACCGCGCCCTCGACGCCCTGCTGGCACAGCAGGGGCTGACCCGGCGCGCTGCGCCGTGGTGCCGGATCAGCCATGTCCACATCCGGTGGCCCGCTTGCGCGGCTTCAACCGCAGCGGCGGGAGCGGCGGTGCCGGGATCCGCTCGTCGGGTGGGTGGCCGAGGACATCGGGAAAACGGCCGGTATCGCGGGCTTCCCACGCCTCGCGGGCCGCCACGATCTCGTCGTGACTGCGCCCGACGAAGTTCCACCACATCACCAGTTCCTCGCCGAACGGCTCGCCGCCGATCAGCGCGAAGTGCGCGCCCTCGGTACTCGACAGCAGCACTTCCGCGCGGTCGGTGCCGAGATAGAGCAGGGGACCCGGGCCGAGTTCGGTGTCGTCGACGGTGACCGTGCCGTCGACGACCAGTACCGCGTGCTCGAACGCGCGTTCCACCGGTAGCCGCACTCGCGCGCCCGGGTCGAGCACGATATCGGCGCCGACGATCGGGGTGTAGGCGTGTGCCGGTGAGGTGACACCGCCCAGCGATCCGATCAGCACCGTGGCCCGCAACCCGGGCTCGGCGTAGACGGGCAGCTCACGATGCTGCTCGAAATGGGGTTCCACGCCGATCGCACTGCCGGGCAGGGCGATCCACAGCTGCAGTCCGTTGCCCGCGTTCGCGCCCGGCACGCCGAACTCCGAGTGCGCGATGCCGCGACCGGAGGTCATGAGGTTGAGCTGTCCCGGTTCGATCTCCACATCCGAGCCCACCGAATCGCGGTGCCGGATGCGGCCGTCGAACGGCCAGGTCACCGTCTGTAGCCCGATGTGCGGGTGCGGCAGGATGTCGGGGGAGGCGCCGGTCGTCGTCACCGTCGGCGAACCGAACCGGTCGAGGAAACACCACGCGCCGACCGTCGGCAGATCACGTTGCGGCAGCGTGCGTTCCACGTACACCCCGCGGACCCCGCCGAGCGGTACCTCCCTGGCCGGGTACAGCTCGGTGATCGGTCCCGGACTCGGCGAGGGCTCACACAGTGCCTCGGTGGGATCGGCCTCCAGATCGCTCATCGCGGGATGCCCTTGCCCACCACGTGGGCGTCGTACTCGGGGTGCTTGTCGAGGTAGGCGCGAATGAACGGGCAGTGCGCGGTGACAGTGCGTCCGCGCGCGATCACGTCCTCGATCGCCTGCTTGGCCAACACCCCGCCCAGACCTTTGCCCGCGAAGGCGTCGTCGATCTCGGTGTGCACGAAGTCGGTGTCGTTTCCGCGCTCGACGTACTCGGTGAACCCGGCGAGTTCACCGTCGTAGAACACGTCGTAGCGGTTCTTCGCCGGGTTGTTGGCGACGCGGCGCTCGGGCTCGTTCGATGTGGGCTGTGGGGCGGTCTCGGACATCTTCTTGCGCTCCTTCCGCACCGGAACCGGGTGCGCGCTCATGATCGACACGGTGGAACGCGCCGATCGCGACGGCGATCCAGACGATCACCGAGATCTGTTCATCGAACCAATGCTCGCGCGCGATCGCGTATTCCCGATCGGCGTGCTCCTGCTCGGGCAAGGTGGTGCCCGCCTCGGTCACCCTCGCGATGCTAGCGCCGGGTGCCGCGACCCGCAGGGCCGCGACACCCGGGTCGCTATTCGCGTCCGGCCGAGGTGAAGGACATGTCGGCGTAACGATCGCCGGCCACCTTGCCCGCGATCGGCTCGAGGGCGGCCAACTCGGCGTCGGTGAGCCGCACCGTCGCCGCGGCGACGTTCTCGGCGAGCCTGGTGCGCTTGCGGGTGCCCGGGATCGGCACCACCGGCAGGTTGTGGACCCTGGCCCTGGCGTGCACCCAGGCGAGCGCGGCCTGGGCCAGGGTGATCCCGTGCGCCTGCGCGATCGCGGCCAGCGGTGCGAGCAGTTCGGCGTTGTGCGCGGCGTTGTCGCCGGTGAAACGCGGCTGGAAGGCGCGGAAGTCCTTGTCGCCCAGTTCGTCCGCCGAGCGGAACGAGCCGGTGAGGAAGCCGCGGCCCAGCGGCGAGTACGGCACGAACGCCACTCCGAGTTCGGCCGCCGCGGGCACCGCGGTGCGCTCGACATCGCGCGAGAACAGTGACCATTCCGACTGCACGGCCGCGATCGGGTGCACCGCGTGCGCCGCGCGCAGTTCCTCGCCGGTGACCTCCGACAGGCCGAGCGCGCGCACCTTGCCCGCGGCGACGAGTTCGGCCAGCGTGCCGACGGTGTCCTCGATCGGGACGCTGGTGTCGCGGCGGTGCACGTAGTACAGGTCGACGGTGTCGACACCGAGCCTTCGCAGGCTGGCCTCGATCGCCGCGCGGATATAGGCGGGGGAGTTGTCGACGCCGCGGTAGGACGGGTCGTCGGCCTTGCGCACGATGCCGAACTTCGTGGCGATCACCAACTGGTCGCGGTTGGCCCGGACGAAGTCGGACAGGAATTCCTCGTTGTGGCCGGAGCCGTAGATGTCGGCGGTGTCGAACAGCATGACGCCGAGTTCGAGCGCGTGGTCGAGGGTGGCGCGCGACTCGGCCGGATCGGTCTCGCCGTAGAACTCGCTGATGCCCATGCAGCCGAGGCCTTGCACGCCGACCAGCGGGCCGTCGGTGCCGAGGGCGGTGGTCGGCAGCGTCGCGGTGGTACTCATGTCGTCAGGTTCCTTCGCTCGTGTGCGCGGTGTCGGGCCGCACGACCTCGGATCTGCCCTCGTAGACGGCGATCTTGTAGTCGAGTACGGCCACGGTCTTCTGCAGTTCCGCGATCTTGTCGAGCACATCGGCCCTGGTCTGGCGGAACATCGCCAGCCGGGCCGGGAAGGTCTGTTCGCCCGCCCGCACCAGTTCGGCGTAGCGGATCATGTCGGCCACCGGCATGCCGGTCAGCCGCAACCGGGCGATCAGTTCCAGCCATTCCAGGTCGCGGTCGCTGAAGCGGCGCTTCCCGGCGTGGTCGCGCCCGATGTAGTTCATCAGCCCGATCCGCTCGTACCAGCGCAAGGTGTCGCGACTGAGCCCTGAGCGATCGGCGGCCTCGCCGATCGAGTATCTCGGGAGCTCGCGGTCGTCGTAGCTCGTCGCGCCTGGTTCGGCGTGTGGATCCATAGTGCTCGTCCCCTCTCACGGAACCTCACCGACGCTAGCCACCTGGAGTGCACTCCAAGCAAGACTTGGTTTCGGGGACGAGCGAATTCAGCTGTAGTTCGGCAGCTCCTGGACCGCCCACTGATTGCCGTCGGGGTCTTTGAAGAAGGTGAACAGGCCCCAGCCCATCTCCTGCACCGGCGTGGCCTCCACCCCGGCGGCGACGAGCTGTTCATAGGCCTTCTGGGCACTCGGGACAACGATCTGCATGCCCTCGACGCTGCCCGGCGCGGCCTGGGTGATGCCGCGGCCGATACAGATCGAACACCCTGAGCCCGGCGGGGTGAGCTGCACGAACCGGATCTCAGGGCTCGGGGTGTGGTCGTGATCGGCGTTGAAGCCGATACTGGTGTAGAAATCCTTGGCCCGATCGACGTCGGTGACCGGGATGGCAACGAGTTCGATTTTCCAATCCATGCCCAACAGCATGGCACTGTGGACCGACAGAAACGTAGTGTGGATCACATGGCTGGTAAGGACATCGACCGCATCAGGGCCCGCTCGGCGTGGGAAACGGTCAAGGAAAGTCCCGTGATCACCGCGATCGCGGTGGCTCCGGTGGTACTCGTACTCGCGGTGGTGTGGTGGCTGACGAACGGATTCGTCGCCTTCCTGCTGCTCGCGCTGTTGGGGGTCGGCATCGTCGTCGGCGGCAAACTACTCAAGTAGGCCGCCTCCGCGCGGTTCAGCGCGGAACGTGGAAGCGCGTGAGTTCGCCCATCCCGGGGCCGAGCTGTGCCCAAGGCCGGTTGAATTCGAGCACGGCCAGCGCCGAGGTGGGGAACTTGCGGCTCAGCTCGGTCGCCTGGTCGGATTCTCGATTGGCGGCCAGTTCCCAGGCGGTCCAGGGGATTCCGGGCACATGGCCGACGACGAGCAGGGTGTCGATCGCGTCGTCGGTGAGCTGGAACAGCTCGATCAGCGTATGCGGGTTCGCCTCGTAGATGTCGTCGGTGTAGTCCACCGGTGCGGAGATGCCGGTGGCGGCGAGGGTCTGTCTGGTGCGCTGGGCGGTCGAGCAGCGCACGGCGTCGATCGGCGGCATCACCGCGCGCAACCAGTCCCCGGCCAGGCCGGCTTCGCGCTCGCCGCGCGGGGCCAGCGGGCGGGCGTGATCGTCCACGCCGTCGGGGTAAGCCGATTTTCCGTGCCGCATCAGGATCAGGGTCGTCGCCATGAGAACACCGTAATCCCGGGCGCAGGTGAGGTTGCGGTCACACTCGAGGCACACTGAAAGCTACGTCACCTTGGATGTGTTCGTGGCCTACCCGCCGCGGGCCCGCTGCGGTGCACGTCTCGAGCCACCGACCACATATTTCGAGGATCTGCACCTATGGCCTACGTCATCACGCAGCGTTGTTGTAACGACGCCAGCTGCGTCACCGAGTGTCCAGTCGACTGCATCCGTCCGACTCCGGATCAGCCGGAATTCGCCACGGCCGAGATGCTGTACATCGACCCCGACACCTGTATCGACTGCGGAGCCTGTGTCGACGCCTGTCCGGTGGACGCCATCTTCCCCGAGGACGATCTGCTCGCCTCGCTGGCCAGGTATCGCGAGATCAACGCCGCCTACTTCCAGCGCCACCCGCTGGAGTCCAACTTCGACCCGCTGGCCACCCCGACGCGCCCACCCAAGACCCTGGGCACTCTGCGCGTCGCGATCGTCGGCGCCGGTCCGGCGGCCTGCTACGCCGCCGACGAACTGCTCCGGCGCAGCGACGTCGAGGTCGAGATGTTCGACCGGCTGCCGACCCCGTGGGGCCTGATCCGCGCGGGCGTCGCCCCTGATCACGCGGGCACCAAGGGCGTGGCGAACATGTTCGACTCCGCGTTCCGCCGCGACACTCTGCAGTACTACCTGAACGTCGAGGTGGGCGAGCACATCGAGCACCAGGAACTGCTCGACCACCACCACGCGGTGATCTACGCCGTCGGCGCCTCCGCCGACCGCAGGCTCGGCGTGCCCGGCGAGGACCTGCCGGGCAGCCATTCGGCCACCGAGTTCGTCGCCTGGTACAACGGGCACCCCGACTTCGCCGACCGCGAGTTCGACCTGTCCGGCGAGCGCGCGGTGATCGTCGGCAACGGCAATGTGGCGCTCGATGTCGCCCGCGTGCTCACCCTCGACCCGGACGAACTCGCCAAGACCGACATCGCCGACCACGCGCTCGACGCCCTGCGGCGCAGCAGTATCCGCGAGGTCGTTGTCCTCGGCAGGCGTGGTCCGCTGCAGGCGGCCTACTCCTCGCCGGAGTTCCTGGCGCTGACGCACCTGAAGGGCGTCGACGTGATCGTCGATCCGGCCGACCTCGACCTCGATCCGCACAGTCGCGCCGTCTTCGACGACCCGGACACCGAGCCCGCGCTGCGCCTGAAGTACCAGCTCGCGCAGGAGTACTCGACCGCGCCGCGCGATCCGGCCAACAAGCGCATCATCTTCCGCTACCTGGCCACGCCCACCGTGGTGCACGGCACCGATCGCGCCACCGCGCTCGAGTTCGCGCACAACGAATTGACCGAGGAGAACGGGCAATTGGTGGCTACCGCCACCGACCGCACCGAGACCCTCGACACCGGGCTGGTGCTGCGCTCGATCGGTTACCGCGGTGTCCCCGTCGCCGGCCTGCCCTTCGACGAGCGGCGCGGCACGGTGCCCAGCGAGCACGGCCGGGTCATCGACGCGACCGAGCCGGTGCCGGGCGTGTACGTCTCGGGCTGGATCAAGCGTGGCCCGCGCGGGGTGATCGGCTCCAACCGGGTCGATGCCGAGGAGACCGTGGAGGCGGTGATCGCCGACTTCATCGCGGGCAAACTCGCCGCGCCCAGCGGTGACCGGGCCGCGCTGCAGGCACTGCTCGCGCAGCGTCAGCCCGATCTGGTCGACCGCAAGGGCTGGAAGACGATCGACCAAGCCGAGAAGACCGCGGGCAAGGCGGCGGGCAGGCCACGGGTCAAGTTCGCCACCCGCGCCGACCTGCTCAAAGCCGCGAAGGGGTAGCCGCAGGCCCCGGCCCGCGCGGGGCCGGGGCTATTCCGGCAGCGGCATGATCCGCACGACGGTCGTGGTGATTCCGCCGACCACGAACCACAGTCGCAGTACCGGGTGGCCGGTCGGGTCGCCGGGCTCGTAGCGGGCGCGCACGGTGATGTGCTCGCGGGCCAGTACCGGCGCGACGTACTCGATCACCGCGCGGTGCGGTCCGGCGACCAGCTTCGGGAAGTCGACCAGATACTGCTCGACCGCCTGCCAGTAGCAGGTGTTGTTGACGTGGTTGAACTGGTCGATGTCGGTCGCGCGGACCGGGAACGGCAGGTCGGTGTCGGATTCGCGCGGGGCCGGATCGGTGAGATAGGGCCGCCAGCGCAGCCGGTGCTCCTCGGTCGATCGGGCCAGGTAGGCAAGGCCCTCGTCGCTGATCCGGGACGGCAGGTTGCTCGACTCGCTGAGGTTGATCCAGAAGCCCTCGGTCTCGATCAGCCCGCCGCCCTCGCTGGTGATCCGCACCCGCATGTTCGTCCAGCGGGTGGACATGCTCGAGCACCAGCGGGTCAGGTGCACCTGGTCGGGCCAGACGACCGGACGGATCACGTCGATGACGGTGCGGCGCACGATCCAGGTGGGGTCGCTGCGGTGCAGCGCGGTCTGGTGCAGTTCGTCCCAGGCGATGTCTTGCAGGTAGCGCGCCACGGCATCGAAGCGCAGCCGTTGATACGGATCCACGTCGCCAGCCCGGACGGGCCACGCCGTGGCGAAACCCGTGCCCTCCTGGGGAAGCGGGGCCAGTGGCTGATCGAGTGACACTTGTGCTCCTTGCGCGGCTCACCAGGTGTGCCACGACTTCTTGCGTAGTTCCGCACACGACTTTACGGGGCGCAGATCACACCCTCGCGCCGAGTGCGGACCAAGCGGTACCAGGTGCGGGTCCCAGCTCGGGCGCCGGCGACGTTGTCACACATGACAGACCCCACCGGTGGCCGGTAGCCTGCAGGAATGGGCGCCGGGTCGATGGCAGGCTCGATGTTCGGGCGCTATGAGTTGCGCAGGCTCCTCGGAGTCGGCGGTATGGGGGAGGTCTACGAGGCATACGACACGTCCAAGAGCCGTACCGTCGCGCTCAAGATGCTCAATCGGGAGCTGGCCAGGGATCCCGTTTACGTCCAGCGGTTCCGGCGGGAATCGCACGCGATGGCGAGTGTGCAGGAGCCGCACGTCATTCCGGTGCACGACTGGGGCGAGGTCGACGGAGTGCTCTACATCGACATGCGCCTGGTCAAGGGCACCGATCTCAAGGAACGCCTGCAGCGGCACGGCAGCCTCACCCCTGGTGAGTCGGTGCAGGTCGTGGAGCAGATCGCCGCCGCGCTCGACGCCGCGCACGAGGTCGGGCTGGTCCATCGCGACGTGAAACCGGCCAACATCCTGCTCACCGGCAACCTGTTCGCCTATCTCGTCGATTTCGGTATCGCGCACACGGCCACCGATCCGCAGCTCACCAGTACCGGCAGCGCGGTCGGTTCGATGGCGTACATGGCGCCGGAGCGGTTCGAGAACGCCCCGCTGACCCCGGCGGTGGACACCTACGCGCTCAGCTGCGTGCTCTACGAGAGCCTGGTCGGCCGGGTCCCTTTCCCGGTCAACAGCCTCGCCGGCGCGATCGGTTCGCACCAGATGGCCCCGCCGCCACGGCCCAGCACCGTCGACCCCGCCCTGGCCCCCTTCGACCCGATCATCGAACGCGGCATGGCCAAGCGCCCCGACCACCGCTACGCCACCCCCGGCGACCTGTCGCGGGCCGCCCGTGGCGCCCTGATCCAGATCGAGCGCAACGCCCCGGCCACCGAGCCGGGGCCGCGGATCGACCGCGCGATGTTCGTCGCCCCGGGCGCGGGCGACCAGCCGCCCGGGACGAGTCAGGACCACGGTACGAGTCAGCCGCATGCGACAAGTCAGCCGCACGGCAGAAGCCAGCCGCACGGAACGGGCGAGCCGATACCGGGGATCTCCCAGCAGGCGCCGGATGCGGGCCGGTGGACGGGGTCCGCCCAGTTGCCGGTAGCGGGCCGGCCTCCGGGCGCTGCCCGTGCTCCGGGGGCTGGCCAAGCCGTGCGAACAGGCCGGGGCTTGGCGCCCGGTCAGGCGCCAGAAGCTGGCCAGTCTTCGATGAAGGGCCAGCCGCCGGCGCCAGGTCGGCCGTTGGACGCGGGCCAGTCGTCGGGCACAGGGTGGCCGTCGGGAACCGGTCAGTTGCCGGGTGCAAGCCAGTTTTCCGATGTGGGCCAGCCACCTTCCGCCGACCAGTTTTCGGCGGGGTCCGGGCGGCTCTCGAACGAGAGCCAGCGGCCGGGGTCCAGCCAGCCGCCGGGAGTCGAGCGGCCGTCGGGAGTCGAGTGGCCGTCGGGAGTCGAGCGGCCGTCGGGAGTCGAGCGGCCGTCGGGAGTCGAGCGGCCGTCGGGAGTCGAGTGGCCGGTGGGAGCCGGGCCGGTGCTGGGGACGGTGCCGCCGCCGGGGTATCAGGCTGCCGGGCCGCAGGCGACGAGTGGGTACTCCCATCCGTCGGTGCCGCTGGCCCCCTCGCCGCAACGCAATGCGTCGAGGCCGATCCTTGCCGGGGCGCTGGGTGTGCTGATCGTGGTCGCGGTGGTCGGTGTGGCCGTGTGGATCATGGTGAGCATCAGCGGTACCGAGCAGTCCGTGGCCGAACCGCCGTCGGCCACGGACTTCGCACCGCCACCGCCGGTGATCGGGACGGTCAGCCAGACCGTACCCACCCCGGATGCCACCACCGCACCACCGGGAATCACGGTGCCGCCGCTGTATTCGAGTGTCTCCGGCGCCGACGGCCAGGGCTTCCTCGACGGTGGCCCGCGCTGCGACGACGACGATGCCGCGATGACCATCGCGCGCACCTCCGCCTCCCGCCTCGTCATCTGCCAGACCGGCGCCGACCGGTACTACTACAAGGGCGCCAGGGACAGCGATGGCCAAGGCCTCGAACTCGACGATCCGGTGCCCACCGGCGGGGGCGGTTTCACCGCGACCAATCCGACCGACGGCACCCAGTACCAGATCACCTCGGCCGGGCTGACGATCGTCCGGGACGGCGCGGTGCTGGCCAGCGAATCGATGTCCGAATTCGCCTATCGCTGACCCGGCCGGCGGGTTATGTTAACGACCATGCGCGCAGCCCAGGTCGGCAAGTTGGATGGTCCGTCGGCGATCGAGATCGTCGACCTGCCCGAACCCGCGGTCTACCCCGGTGGGGTGCTGATCGATGTGCACGCCGCGGGGATCGCCTTCCCCGACGTGCTGATGACGCGCGGTCTCTACCAGATGAAGCCGGGCCTGCCCTTCGTCGTCGGCGGCGAGGTCGCCGGTGTCGTGCGCGAGGCGCCGGAGGGCTCGGCGCTGCGCCCGGGTGCCCGGGTGGCCGCGCTGACCATGCTCGGCAACGGCGTCGCCGAGGTGGCGGTCGCGCCCGAACACGCGGTCTTCGAGTTGCCGGACAACGTCTCGCTCGAGGCGGGCGCCGGCATTCTGTTCAACGACCTCACCGTCCACTTCTGCCTCACCACACGCGGCAGGCTCGCCGAGGGCGAGACCGTGCTGGTCCACGGCGCCGCGGGCGGTATCGGCACCTCCACCCTGCGGATGGCCAAGGCACTGGGTGCGGGCCGGGTGATCGCGGTGGTGAGCACCGAGTCGAAGGCTCAGGTCGCCAAGGCCAACGGCGCCACCGATGTGGTGCTCGCCGAGGGCTGGCTGGCCGCGGTGAAAGAGCTCACCGGCGGGCGCGGCGTCGACATCGTCCTCGATCCCGTCGGCGGTGACCGGTTCACCGACAGCATTCGCTCCCTGGCCGGTGGCGGTCGGCTCCTGGTCGTCGGTTTCACCGCGGGGGAGATCCCGACCGTGAAGGTGAACCGCCTGCTGCTCAAGAATGTCGAGGTCATCGGCGCCGCCTGGGGCGAATGGGTGATGAGCCATCCCACCTATCTCGCCGAGCAGTGGGCCGAGGTCGCGCCCCTGCTGGCCTCGGGCGCGATCCCAGCGCCCGACCCGGTGCTCTACCCCCTCGAGCGGACCGCTGGAGCCGTTGCGGCGCTCGATGAGCGGACCGCCACTGGAAAGGTGGTCGTTCAGCTCCGCTGACCGCTCCGCGCGCATCCCGTGCTACAGCGTTGCGGATCGAGCCCCCCGGGCTTCCGCGAACCCGACCACCGCGCGTGACTCAGTGGCGCCCCAGCGTCTAGGCCGGCTGCGCGGTGCGGACCTGTTCCGTGACACGGCTTTAACGTCGAAGCAACACCGGCTTCCTATCGTCGTCCCCACGACGTTCATGGCTGCAACGGACGACGTGCCGCGCTGAACCCGGCGGGCGAACCAGCCGCATCCCGAAAGAGGTGCGCGCATGGGAACTCCCGCGTCCGTTGTCATCACCGATGTCACCGTCTATACCGAACAGGGCTGGACGCCCGGCGAGGTCGTCGTCCGCGACGGCGTGGTCCTCGCCTTGGCGGCCGGTCCCGAACACGCCGATCTGCCGCGTTTCGACGGCGGCAACGGCTACCTGCTGCCCGGTTTCGTCAACACCCACACCCACCTGCAGCAGGCCGTGCTGCGCGGCGTCGGCGAGGGTCTGCCGTTGCTGGAATGGCTGCGCTGCGTGGGCGAGCACACCGTGGCCGCCACCCCGGAACAGACCTATCTCTCGGCTCTGGCCGGTGGTCTGGAGCTGCTGCGCAGCGGTGTGACCACCGTGGTCGAGCACATGTGGCCCAGCCCGTCCGACGCGGTTCACCAGGCGATGATCCGCGCCCTCGACGAGCTCGGCATCCGCGTCGTCCTCGGTCGCGGTGTCGCCGACCGCGCCGACATCACCCGCAAGTGGGGCCTCGACCCGCGCCTCATGCAGCCACTCGACGAGGTACTGGCGCACGTCGACGAACTCGACAAACACCTGCTCGGTACCCGTATCACCACCGCCCTCGCCGTCCCGAACCCGCGCTGCCTCACCCTCGAGGGGATGGCGGCGACCCGCGAGTACGCGCAGGCCACCGGCAAGACGGTGTCTATACATGTACTCGAGACCACCACCGACGACGACATGTGCCGATTGCATGCAGGCGCCTCGGCCGTCGACTACCTCGACGCCGGCGGCTTCCTCTGGGACCGCACCCTGGCCGTGCACTGCGTCAATCTCGACGAGCACGGTCGCGCGGTCTTCGCCGATCGCGGTGTCGCCGTCTCCTACAACCCGGTCTCGAACATGCGCTTGGGCAGCGGCGTCGCCCCGGTCCCGGAAATGCTCGCCGCGGGCATCGACGTCACCCTCGGCGTCGACGGCGCGGCCAGCAACGACACCCAGGACATGCTGCTGGCCCTGCGCTTCGGCGCGTATCTGCAGCGTGCGGCCAACAAGCGGGCCGACCTGCTCGGTTTCGAAGCCATGCTGCGGATGGCCACCGGCGCGGCGGGCCGGGTCCTCGGCCGCCCTGCGCGCACTGGCATCGCCGTCGGCGACCGTGCCGACCTCACCTTGGTCCGCTTCGATCGCGACTTCGCCTGCCTGCCCGTCCTCGACCCCGGCGCCACCCTGCTCACCGCCGCGTCACCGCGTGTGATCGACACCGTCTGGGTCGACGGCGAGGCCGTGATCCGTGACGGCAGCAGCACCAGGGTCGATGCCCAGGATCTCGCACAACGCCTGATTCGCATGCGCTGATTGTTAATACGCTCGAAACGAACCACACATTGCATGTAATTAACCAAGTACAGACTGAAATCAATCAGAAGTTGCACGCAACATCGACATACCGCAGGAGAAGGTGATCACGGTGACGCTCTACGACACGGTGAACGACGCCGACGCGCGGACGCTGCTCTCCGGCATGGAGGTCTCCTTCGCCGGGGTGAGCAAGCGCTTCGGCGGCCCGGGCGATGCCGAGGGCACGCTGGCGCTGACCGACATCGACCTCGACATCCGCGAAGGCGAGTTCGTCGCGGTGGTCGGCCCGTCCGGCTGTGGCAAGTCCACGCTGCTGCGCCTGGCCGCCGGCCTGGAGCCGGTGACCGACGGCGCCGTCGCGGTGCGCACGAACTCGATCGGCTTCATCTTCCAAGAAGCCACGCTGCTGCCCTGGCGCAAGGTCCGCCGCAATGTCGAACTCTCGGCCGAACTGGCCGGGGTCGACCGCGCGGTGCGCCGCGCCCGGGTCGAGCGGGCCATCGAGGCGGTCGGCCTGGCCGACTTCGCGAACAAACTGCCCAATCAGCTCTCCGGCGGTATGCGCATGCGCGTCTCGCTGGCCAGGGCGCTGTCACTGGAACCGCGGCTGATGCTGCTCGACGAACCGTTCGGCGCGCTCGACGAGATGACCAGGCTGAACATGCAGGAAGAGCTGCTTCGCCTCTACCGCGACAACGCCTTCACCGCGCTGTTCATCACCCATTCGGTGTCGGAGGCGGTGTTCCTGGCCTCCCGCGTGGTGGTGATGTCGGCGCGCCCCGGCCGCATCCACGAGGTGATCGACGTCGACCTGCCGTACCCGAGGGAGCGGGAGCTGCGCTTCGAGCCCGCCTTCACCGAACTCGTCTCGCGAACCTCGCGCTCGTTGAAGGAGGCTGCCTGATGGTCAGCATCGTGGCCCGCGCCGCCGCTCCAGCCGCTACCCCCGCTCCTGCCGACCCCCGGACGAAGCTGCCGCCTCCCATCGCGCAGTTGCGCAAGTTCGGCAGTGTCCTTGTCGCGCCGCTTGTTTCGATCACCCTGGCCCTGGCCGCCTGGTACGCGGTGTCGATGCTGGTGCTCAGCGAGAGCCGCCGGTTCCTGCTGCCGCCACCGCATGTGGTGTTCAGCGAATCGCTGGCCGATCCCGCCAAACTCGAGGTGATGCTCGAGGCGCTGGTGGTCACCGCCAGGGTCGCGATCTTCGGCCTGGTGATCTCGGCCGTGCTCGGTGTCGCCATCGCGGTGCTGATGAGTCAGGCCAAGCCGATCGAGAAGGTTGTCTACCCGTATGCCGTGGTGCTGCAGGCGATTCCGGTGCTCGCCGTGGTGCCGCTGATCGGTCTGTGGCTGGGCTACGGCTTCGCCGCCCGCACCACGGTGTGCGTGCTGATCGCGATTCACCCGATCATCGCGATGACGCTGTTCGGCATCAAATCCGTCGACGCCAACCTGCAGGAACTGTTCGCCCTCGGCCGCGCCGGTCGGGTGCGCAGGCTCTGGTCACTGCAACTGCCCGCCGCGCTGCCGTCGACCCTGACCGGCTTGCGCACTGCCGCGGGGCTTTCGGTCACCGGCGCCATCATCGGCGACATGTTCTTCGCGCAGGGCAAACCCGGTATCGGCACCCTGCTCGACACCTACCGGGCCCGGCTGCAGTCGGAGGACCTGATCGGCGCGCTGCTGCTGGCCGCGCTGTTCGGCGTGCTCGTTTTCACCGTATTCACCGTGGTGCAGAAGGTCAGCGTCGGCCGCTGGCACAACTCGGCCCACTAGCCCGCACAGAGGATCACCCCATGAAGAAGCCACTTCCCGTGCGCCGCTTCGGCGTCGCCGCGCTCGCCGTCCTGCTCGCCGGCGCCGCCTCGGCCTGTTCCGACGACGCCGCCGAGACCGCCGCTGTCGCCCTCGAATCCGCCCCCGCCGAGCAGCAGCTCGCCGCCGACTGCCCGGGCACCGTCGTCGTGCAGCTGCAGTGGGCGCCGGAAACCGATTCCGGGCCGATCTTCGGTCTGCTCGGCCCCGGCTACCAGGTCGACGCCGACAACAACAAGATCACCGGTCCGCTCGTCACCGACGGCAAGGACACCGGGGTGCAGCTCGAGATCCGCGCGGGCGGCCCCGCCATCGGGTTCCAGACGGTGCCCTCGCAGATGTATGTCGATCAGTCGATCACCCTCGGCCTGGCCCACTCCGAGCACGCGATCGCCGCCGCCGGACAGCAGCCGATCGTCGCGGTCACCACCCTGCTGCGTAACAGCCCGCAGATGCTGATGTGGGACCCGTCGACCAATCCCGGCTGGCAGGGCATCGCCGACATCGGCAAGTCGGGCAAGCCGATCGTGGTCTCCAAGGGCCAGCTGTACCCGGACTGGTTGGTCGCGCGTGGACTGGTGAAGCCCGAGCAGATCGACGCCTCCTACGACAACTCGCCCTCGCGCTTCGTCACCGACCCGTCCTTCGCCCAGCAGGGCTTCGCCAACGCCGAACCGTTCACCTACGAAAACGAGGTGCGCGCGTGGAACAAGCCGGTGAGCTACCAGCTGCTCAAGGATGTCGGCTACGAGGGCTATGCCCGCACCGTGAACGTGCGCGCCGACAAGCTCGACGAACTGCGGCCCTGCCTGAAGAAGCTGGTGCCGATGATCCAGACGGCCACCGCGCAGTTCACGGCCGACCCGTCCCACGTCAACGACGTGGTCGTGGACGTGGTCTCGCAGAACCCCAAGCTCAGCCCCTACAGCGCCGAACTGGCCGCGTTCGGTTCGACGGCACTCATCGACGGTGGCCTGATCGGCAATGACACCGACGGCGTCCTCGGCAGTTTCGACGAGGCCCGCGTCCAGCGCATCATCGACGAATTCGGACCCATCCTGCGGACCGGCGGCGCCGACGTGCCAGCCGGGCTGACGGCCACGGACCTGGTCACCAAGGAATTCCTCGATCCCGCCATCTCCGTCACCGGATAAGGAGTCACACCATGACCGCCAGCTACGACCTGTCCGAAGTCTCGCGCGAGAAGCAGATGGGCGGACTCGGCCGGGAAACCGCCGACCGCGAGATCCGCGTCATCGACCTCACCGACTTCGACGCCCGTCGCGCCGAGATCACCGACCAGCTGTGGGCCGCCGCCACCGAGATCGGCTTCTTCCAGCTCTCCGGCCACGGCATCCCGCAAGATCTGATCGACGGAATGTTCGGCGCCACAGCAGACTTCTTCGCCCTCCCCGAGGATGTGAAAGGCCAGTATCCGCTGGTCAAGAAGGACAACGCGGGCTGGGAATCGCTGAGCCAGGTGCGCCCGTCCATCGGCGTACCGGATCAGAAGGAGTCCTACCAGGTCACCCGCCCACACATGGACCAGCTCTGGCCCAGCGAGTCCGAACTGGCCGGATTCCGTGCCCGCGTACTCGATTTCGAGCACCGAGCCTGGGCGGTGGCGATGCGGGTGCTGTCCTGCTTCGCCGATCGGCTCGGTCTGGCGCGCGAACACTTCACCGCCGCACACGATCCCGAGTCGCCGAACTACCAGAGCGCGCTGCGACTGCTGCACTACTTCGCCGTCCCCGAAGAACTGCGTGGCGTCCCCGGTCGCTGGCGGGCAGGCGCGCACACCGACTTCGACTGCCTGACCCTGCTGTTCCAGCGCGACGGTCAGGGCGGGCTGCAGGTGTGCCCCGGCAAGGAGATGGAAGAACAGGAATGGACTTCCATCACCCCGTCGTCGAGCCTGATCACCTGCAATATCGGGGACATGCTCACCCGCTGGAGCGATGACCTGCTGCCGTCGAACTTCCACCGGGTCCGCAGCCCCGGCGAGGGCGAGTACCAGGGCGAGCGCTACAGCATCGCCTACTTCGCCCAGGCCGACCGCGACGCGATCATCCAGGGCCCCGCCGGCAAGTACCCGCCCGTCACCGCCGCGGACTTCTTGACCCAGCGCGTGCGGGCCAACTATCAGCCGCGAGGATAATTACCCCTCCAGACCCGGAAAGGACACCGCGATGACCGTGGACGGCACCTCCTCGCTGCTCGGGCAGTCGGTACACCGCCAGATCAGGCAGATGGTCCTTTCCGGCGAGCTGACCCCGGGCCAGGCGCTCAGCGTGCCCGCGCTGGCGACCAAGCTCGGGGTCAGTCGCAGTCCCGTCCGCGAGGCGGTGCAGCAGCTGATCTACGAGGGGCTCGCGGTGAGCGCGCCGCACGCGGGCGCCAAGGTGGCCGCCGTCGACGACGACCGGATCCGCGACGTGCTCGCGGTCCGCGCCGCCCTCGACGGCCTGGCCGCCGCCGCGGCCGCCACCCGGCTCACCGACGCCGACCTCGACAAGCTCGGCGCCATCATCGCCGCCCAGGAAGCGAACCTCGACGACAGCACCGACGCCACCCGTGACGCCCAGCTCGACATCGAATTCCACACCTTCATCCGCGACGCCTCCGGCAACAGCTGCGTCGTCGACGAGCTGGCCCGCCTGGAAGCCCAGGCCCACCTCTACCGCGGCGACCTGTGGTGCTCGGCCCGCAACCGTCGCGTGGCCCTGCGCGAACACCGGCGCATCGTCGAGGCCCTCGAATCCGGACACCCGGAATCGGCGCGCGCTGCGGCCGAGGCGCACGTCCAAGGCCTGCTGACCCGCCTCGCCCGGCAGTGATCGTTCAGCGCTGATCCCGGTAGGCGGGTGCCTTCGCCGTGCCCGCCGGGGTGAGCGTGCGCAGCAGCGGCATGGTGCGCCGGGCGACGACCGTCGAGAGCACGATCACGCTGTGCGAGCGGACCACCGAGCCGGTCCGGTCGATGCTGAGCAGCACGGCCTGCAAGCCGGCGTGCGAATCGGCGCCGATGCGGCACAGCACGTCCCCGGAGCCGGTGGTCGCGTACGCCTCCAGGACCCCGGGGATCGCGGCGAGCTCGGCGCTGACGGTGTCCAGCGCGCCCTGCGCGATCTCCAGGGTGACGAACGCCTGCACATCGAAACCGGCCGCGGTGACATCGAGCTGCGGGTCGTAGGAGGCGATCACCCCCGCCTCCTCCATCCGGTTGATCCGCGCCTGCACGGTCGCGCGCGCCACCTTCGTCCGGCGCGAGAGCTCGAGGATTCCTGCCTTCTGGAACTCGTGCATCGCGGTCAGGATCGCCAGATCGAGCTCGTCCAGTTTCGCGGGCGTTCGCATCGACAGACCTCCGTGCTCGGGTGCTATTCAAATTGTCCACCATCGGGGGGCGAAAGGTAGCAACTCGAGTCAGCCTGTCCAGCCTTCGCTGGCGTTGTTGCTCAGGTACGGCTCGGCGAGATTTGCTTGGTCATGACCATTGAGCAGCAGCTCGTCGGGCTGATCGCCCATGACGACAGTGTCGATCCGTTTCCGGTGACCGGGTGGGACGCGCTGGTGTGGGTCGTCGGCAACGCGACCCAGAGCGCGCACTTCCTGCAGTCCGCGTTCGGGATGCGGCTCGAGGCCTACTCCGGGCCCGAGACCGGCAACCGCGACCACAAGGCGTTCGTATTGCGCAGCGGGGGAGCGCGGTTCGTCGTCAAGGGCGCGGTCGATCCCGGCAGTGCGCTCGTCGCCCACCACGACCGCCACGGCGACGGCATCGTCGACATCGCCCTCGAGGTGCCCGATGTGGATCGCTGTATCGCCTGGGCGCGCACCCACGGCGCCACGATCCTGACCGAACCGCACGACGAGAGCGACGAATTCGGCACCGTCCGCTCGGCGGCGCTGGCGATCTACGGCGAGACCAGACACACGCTGATCGACCGGTCGGCCTACGCCGGTCCCTATCTACCCGGCTATGTCGCGCGCACGTCGACTCGGCAACCGCGCCGGGACAGGCTGTTCCAGGCGATCGATCACGTGGTCGGCAATGTGGAACTCGGCATGATGGACCGCTGGGTCGAGTTCTACCGCGAGGTCATGGGATTCACGAACATGGCCGAGTTCGTCGGTGACGACATCGCCACCGAGTACTCCGCGCTGATGAGCAAGGTCGTCGCCAATGGCAACCACCGGGTCAAGTTCCCGCTCAACGAACCGGCGGTGGGCCGCAAGCGCTCTCAGATCGACGAGTACCTCGAGTTCTACCGCGGGCCCGGCGTGCAGCACATCGCGCTGGCCACCGGCGACATCATCGCCACCGTCGACGCGCTGCGCGCCGAGGGTGTCGAATTCCTGGCCACCCCCGACACCTACTACGAAGACCCCGACCTACGCGCCCGAATCGGCCACGTGCGAGTACCGGTGGACGATCTGCAGCGCCGCGGCATCCTGGTCGACCGCGACGAGGACGGCTACCTGCTGCAGATCTTCACCCGCCCGCTCGCCGATCGCCCCACCGTCTTCTTCGAACTCATCGAGCGGCATGGCTCACTGGGCTTCGGAAAGGGCAATTTCAAAGCCCTGTTCCAGGCCATCGAACGAGAACAGGCCGCGCGGGGCAACCTGTGAGCTCGCCTCAGTTCTCGGTGCGGCTCCGGATCGCGTCGTCGGCCAGCGCCTTACCGGCTTCACCGTAGAGATGGAACACATGGTCGGCGCCGCGAGCCCGAAGCTCGGCGATGTCCTCGGTCCTGGTGACGATGCCGGCGATCGTGGCCTGACAGTTGCTGTTACCGACGCTGTCGAGAGCGGCCAGGTTGCCTTGTTGGTGCGGCATGGCCAGCACGATGAGTTCCACGTCGGTCAGGGTCACCCGTTCCCAGAAGTCGGAGTCGGCGGCGTCGCCCTGCACGACCCGGTATCCCTGCACGCGCAGCTCGGCGATGACTCGCGGATCCTGCTCCACTCCCACGACGGTCAGTCCGTGGGTGTCGCGCAGCCGGTCGTAGGCACCTCGGCCGACCCGTCCCATGCCGAGTACCACCGACTGCGCGTCGTCGATCTGGATGTGCTGGTCGATGTCGAGCAGTTCGGCGTGCTCGCGCCGCTTCAGCCACTCGCCGTACCGGCGATACAGGCTCTCGCCACGCGAGTTCAACACCGCGGAGGCGGTGAAGCTCATGGCGACCGTCAAGGCGATCACCACCAGCCAGTCCTGGTGGAGCCAGCCTTTGGACGCCGCGAGCGCGCCGACGATCAGCCCGAACTCCGAGTAGTTGCTCAACGTCAGCCCGGCCAGCAGCGCGGTGCGCGCACGTAGACGCCCGAGCAGGAAGAGCACGGTGAACAGGGCACCCTTGAGCGGGATCAGCAACAGCAGGGCGGTGGCGATGAGGAAGGTCTGCACTGTCGGCATCGCGGTGAGCCCGATGCTGAGGAAGAAGCCGACGAGGAACAGTTCCTTCAGCGAGAACAGTGATTTGGCCAGCGGGGCCGCGTTCGCGGCGGGGGCGATCACCATGCCGAGCAGCAGCGCGCCCAGATCACCCTTGACCCCGACGAGGTCGAACAGGGAGTAGCCGAGGACCAGCGCCGCGACGACCCCGAACAGCACCTGCATCTCGCCGTGGCCGATCCGATCGAGTACGCGATGCAGTAGCGGAGCGAGCGGGATGAGCAGCAGCAGGAGCAGAGCCCACAGGCTCGGGTAATTGCCGGTGGACGCTGTGATGAACACGACAGCGAAAATGTCCTGCATCACCAGGACACCGATCGCGATCCGCCCGTAGAGCGCGGTCGCTTCCCCTCGTTCGTCGAGCACCTTCACCGCGAAGACCGTGCTGGAGAACGACAGTGCGAAGCCGAGCAGGAGCAGATCGCTCCAGCCGGTCCCGGCCAACAGCGCGAAGCCGCTGAACTTCAGTACGCCGATGAACCCGGCGATGGCCAGGGTCGTGACGGCCATGTGCGCGGTGGCTGTCCCCCAGATCTCCCGTCGAGCCAGCGACCGCACATCGAGCTTCAGGCCGATGGTGAACAGCAGGAGCGTGACCCCGAGGTCGGCGATGGTTTCCAGCTCGGGAGTGAGCCCGTAGCCCATGGCGTTGAGCACGAAGCCCGCTACCAGGAATCCGACCAGTGGTGGTAGCCGGACCAGCATGGCGACCAGGCCGCCGGCGAAGGCGGCGACGATGAACGCGATATCCATGAATCCTCGAAGCGTCGAACGGCTGAGATCGGCCGCGTGGCGGCCGATCCGACGATAGCGGCAGGTCGGAGCCCGAGCCATTCGACGCCAGCCGGGAAGACACTACAGTTCATGGCATGCGGATCCCCTCGGCGATCGTCATCGGCATGGCCCTTGCTGTCGTGCTGTCGTCGTGCGGATCGGGGGGGAACTCCGATTCGCCGACCGGCTCGATGCGTCCACCACCGAAGGTCGCCTCGCTCGGTCCGTTCGTCGGCGAATGCGGACACGTCACCGACGACGAGGTGCGTGACCTCGCCGGGATCGGCCAGATCGCGCGGGTCTACAAGAACGCCACCGGCTGCAACTGGGAGGCGGCCGGAATCTCTTCGCCCAGTGTCACCTTCGCCTCTTACCGGGGCAGTCCGATCGAGCGGGAGAAGGCCTGGGTGTCCAGCGTCGGGCGCGAACCGGAGAGCATCGACGTAGGTGGACTTCCCGGTTTCCAGGCGCTCGATCCCCGCGGCACGGTCTGCGACCTCGCCGTGCAACTCGACGACGACTTCTTCGAATGGTCCATGTCCACCGGCCTGTTCGCGATGGGCGGCAATCCGTGCGACCGGACCAGGAAACTGGCCGAGCTGACCGTGGGACGGCTGGGGTGAGCGCGCGCGGGATCGTGGCCGCCGCGGCAGGCGCGCTGCTGCTCACCGCCACGCTGACAGGTTGCGGCACGACGATCGAGGGCAACGCCCAGCCGCTGGGCAGCGGCGGTGGCGAGGAGGCGATCAACACCGACTTCGACAAACTGCTGCGCGAGTGCGAGGTGGTCGCCGCGGACAAGATCGGCGAGATCGTCGGCGACGCGGAGATGGTGCTCACCTCGTTCTCCGGCGCCGTCTGCATGTGGGACATCGAGGACGCCCCCGGTGGGAGTGCCATGGCTACCCTGAACTGGTACGAGATGGGTACGCTGAACAACGAGAAGGCCACCAACGACAAGCTGGGGTACCTCACCAGTGACATCGCCGTGCAGGGTCGCAGGGCCCTGCAGGTACGCCGCCCGGGTGACAACGACTCCTGCGGAGTCACCGCGCCGGCCGCCGATGTCGGGGTCGTCGGCTGGTGGATCAACTACCGACCGGGCTCGGCCCATCCGGACCCGTGTGCCGGGGCACAGAAATTGGTCGAGTTGACCTTGGATCTGGCCCGGTAGAAGTCTTGACCTCCAACCCGCTTTGACCCCGGTTCGGGCGGGCGCGTATCGTGGATCGCTGTGCCCGGATTGCTACGGGCAAGTTCGCGTGTGAACGTAGGCCAGCGAGAGCGGCCGATACGTTCCAGCGTGCCCAGAAAAAGGGTCCTGAGCTGCGCGCGACACGCCCGACCGCGGGTTAAAGGAAACACGGTCGGACGTGCGGGTGAAAGCTCGATGAACTGAATGCACCGCAAATCAAGCCGCCATTACCAATAAGGAAAGCCGGTCTATGCCAACCATCAACCAGCTGGTCCGCAAGGGTCGCCGCGACAAGGTCACCAAGACCAAGACTGCGGCCCTCAAGGGGAGCCCGCAGCGTCGTGGCGTGTGCACTCGCGTGTACACCACCACCCCCAAGAAGCCGAACTCCGCGCTGCGTAAGGTCGCGCGCGTTCGCCTGACCAGCGCGATCGAGGTCACGGCGTACATCCCCGGTGAAGGCCACAACCTGCAGGAGCACTCGATGGTGCTCGTGCGCGGCGGTCGTGTGAAGGACCTTCCGGGTGTGCGCTACAAGATCATCCGTGGCTCGCTCGACACCCAGGGTGTGAAGAACCGCAAGCAGGCCCGCAGCCGCTACGGCGCCAAGAAGGAGAAGAGCTGATATGCCACGCAAGGGCCCCGCACCCAAGCGTCCGCTGATCAACGACCCGGTCTACGGGTCGCCCCTGGTCACGCAGCTGGTCAACAAGATCCTGCTGGACGGCAAGAAGTCCACCGCCGAGCGCATCGTCTACGGCGCGCTCGAGCAGGCTCGCGAGAAGACCGGCACCGATCCGGTCGTCACCCTCAAGCGTGCGCTCGACAACGTCAAGCCCGCCCTCGAGGTGAAGCCCCGTCGTGTCGGTGGCGCCACCTACCAGGTGCCGGTCGAGGTCCGTCCGGGCCGCGCCAACACCCTGGCGCTGCGCTGGCTGGTCAGCTACTCCCGCGCGCGTCGTGAGAAGACCATGGTGGAGCGTCTCGCTCACGAACTCCTCGACGCCAGCAACGGCCTCGGTGCCGCCGTGAAGCGTCGCGAGGACACCCACAAGATGGCCGAGTCGAACCGGGCCTTCGCGCACTACCGCTGGTAAGTCCCCGGCCCGTCACTCAAAAGGGAGAATTCCGTGGCACAGGACGTGCTCACCGACCTGAACAAGGTCCGCAACATCGGCATCATGGCCCACATCGATGCGGGCAAGACCACCACAACCGAACGCATCCTCTTCTACACCGGTATCACGTACAAGATCGGTGAGGTCCATGACGGCGCGGCCACCATGGACTGGATGGAGCAGGAGCAGGAGCGTGGCATCACCATCACCTCCGCCGCTACCACCTGCTTCTGGAAAGACAACCAGATCAACATCATCGACACCCCCGGGCACGTCGACTTCACCGTCGAGGTGGAGCGTTCGCTGCGCGTGCTCGATGGCGCGGTCGCGGTGTTCGACGGTAAAGAGGGTGTCGAGCCGCAGTCCGAGCAGGTGTGGCGTCAGGCCGACAAGTACGACGTGCCGCGTATCTGCTTCGTGAACAAGATGGACAAGCTCGGCGCTGACTTCTACTTCACCGTGCAGACCATCAAGGATCGTCTCGGTGCCAAGCCGCTGGTCATCCAGCTGCCGATCGGCGCGGAGAACGACTTCGAGGGCATCGTCGACCTGGTCGAGAACAACGCCAAGGTCTGGAAGGGCGAGACCAAGCTCGGCGAAGAGTACGAAGTCGTCGAGATCCCGGCCGACCTCAAGGACAAGGCCGAGCAGTACCGTCAGGAACTGCTCGAGACCGTCGCGGAGTCCGACGAGGCCCTGCTGGAGAAGTTCTTCGGCGGTGAGGAGCTCTCGATCGACGAGATCAAGGGCGCCATCCGCAAGATGACCGTGAACTCGGAGCTCTACCCCGTGCTCTGTGGTTCGGCGTTCAAGAACAAGGGCGTGCAGCCCATGCTCGACGCGGTCATCGACTACCTGCCGTCCCCGCTGGATGTCGAGGCCACCACCGGCCACATCCCGGGCAAGGAAGAAGAGCTGGTCACCCGCAAGCCGAACGTCGACGAGCCGTTCTCGGCGCTGGCGTTCAAGATCGCGGTGCACCCGTTCTTCGGCGAGCTCACCTACGTGCGCGTGTACTCCGGCGCCGTGGCCTCCGGTGCCCAGGTCGTCAACTCGACCAAGGGCAAGAAGGAGCGTCTGGGCAAGCTGTTCCAGATGCACTCCAACAAGGAGAACCCGGTCGGCACCGCCTCCGCCGGTCACATCTACGCCGTGATCGGTCTGAAGGACACCACCACCGGTGACACCCTGTCGGACCCGCAGAACCAGGTCGTCCTCGAGTCGATGACGTTCCCGGACCCGGTCATCGAGGTCTCGATCGAGCCCAAGACCAAGTCCGACCAGGAGAAGCTCGGTACCGCGATCCAGAAGCTGGCGCGCGAGGATCCGACGTTCTCGGTCAAGCTCGACGCCGAGACCGGCCAGACCGTCATCGGCGGCATGGGCGAGCTCCACCTCGACATCCTCGTGGATCGCATGAAGCGCGAGTTCAAGGTCGAGGCGAACGTCGGCAAGCCGCAGGTGGCCTACCGCGAGACGATCACCAAGACCGTCGAGAAGCTCGAGTTCACCCACAAGAAGCAGACGGGTGGCTCCGGCCAGTTCGCGAAGGTCATCATCGCGGTCGCGCCGTTCGTCGGCGAAGACGGCGCGACCTACGAGTTCGAGAACAAGGTCTCCGGCGGTCGCGTGCCCCGTGAGTACATCCCGTCGGTCGACGCGGGTGCCCAGGACGCCATGCAGTACGGCGTGCTCGCCGGCTACCCGCTGGTGAACCTGAAGGTCACCCTGCTCGACGGCGCGTACCACGACGTCGACTCCTCGGAGATGGCGTTCAAGATCGCGGGTTCGCAGGCCCTCAAGGAAGCGGCCCGCAAGGCCGGTCCGGTGATCCTCGAGCCGCTCATGGCGGTCGAGGTCATCACGCCCGAGGACTACATGGGCGATGTGATCGGCGACCTCAACTCCCGCCGTGGCCAGATCCAGGCCATGGAGGAACGCAGTGGTGCCCGTGTCGTCAAGGCGCTGGTTCCGCTCTCGGAGATGTTCGGCTACATCGGTGACCTGCGGTCCAAGACCCAGGGTCGCGCGAACTACTCCATGGTGTTCGCCCAGTACGCGGAGGTTCCGGCCAACGTGTCCAAGGAGATCATCGCCAAGGCGACCGGCGAGTAATTCGCTTGCCGGGGCCAAGTACGCTTGGCCCCGGCAACCGGGCGTCAGCACGACCCCCCTTAATAACCGCACTGCTGCAAAAAAGCACGCACTAACTAGTCCAGGAGGACAACAGTGGCGAAGGCGAAGTTCGAGCGGACGAAGCCCCACGTCAACATCGGCACCATCGGTCACGTCGACCATGGCAAGACCACGCTGACTGCAGCGATCACCAAGGTGCTGGCTGACAAGTTCCCGGATCTGAACGACGCGTTCGCGTTCGATCAGATCGACAAGGCGCCGGAGGAGAAGGCTCGTGGTATCACGATCAACATCTCCCACGTCGAGTACCAGACCGACAAGCGCCACTACGCGCACGTCGACGCCCCGGGCCACGCCGACTACATCAAGAACATGATCACCGGTGCGGCCCAGATGGACGGCGCCATCCTCGTGGTCGCCGCCACCGACGGCCCGATGCCGCAGACCCGCGAGCACGTGCTGCTCGCCCGCCAGGTCGGCGTGCCCTACATCCTGGTCGCGCTGAACAAGTCGGACATGGTCGACGACGAGGAAATCCTCGAGCTCGTCGAGATGGAGGTCCGCGAGCTGCTGGCCTCGCAGGAGTTCGACGAGGACGCGCCGGTCGTGCGCGTCTCCGGCCTGAAGGCCCTCGAGGGCGACGAGAAGTGGGCCGAGTCCATCGTCGAGCTGATGCAGGCCGTCGACGACTCGATCCCGGACCCGGTCCGTGAGACCGAGCTCCCGTTCCTGATGCCCGTCGAGGACGTCTTCACGATCACCGGTCGTGGCACCGTCGTCACCGGCCGCATCGAGCGCGGTGTGGTCAACGTGAACGAGGAAGTCGAGATCGTCGGCATCCGTCCGGACAAGACCAAGACCACGGTCACCGGTATCGAGATGTTCCGCAAGCTGCTCGATCAGGGCCAGGCGGGCGACAACGTCGGCCTGCTGGTTCGTGGCATCAAGCGCGAAGATGTCGAGCGTGGCCAGGTTGTCGTCAAGCCCGGCACCACCACCCCGCACACCGAGTTCGAGGGTCAGGCCTACATCCTGTCGAAGGACGAGGGTGGCCGCCACACCCCGTTCTTCAACAACTACCGTCCGCAGTTCTACTTCCGTACGACTGACGTGACGGGCGTTGTGACCCTGCCCGAGGGCACCGAGATGGTCATGCCCGGTGACAACACCGAGATGTCGGTCAAGCTGATCCAGCCGGTCGCCATGGACGAGGGCCTGCGTTTCGCGATCCGTGAGGGTGGCCGCACCGTCGGCGCCGGTCGCGTCACGAAGATCGTCAAGTGAGCCTGTAGACTCACCGACACCGCCACGGCGTCGCTCCTTCGGGAGCGGCGCCGTTCGGCGTTTCCGGGACCTGTTGCGCGACAAGGATTTCGCAACCGCTCCTCGTGATAATCGATCGAGCCCTCGTGCCGGACATGGCATCATGAGGGGCGGATCGACGCGACGGGGGTGGTGTCAGTGGGTTCGGACGGCTATTTGGAAAAGCCTGGGGGAGAAGCGAATTCGGGTAATGAACCCGAGCTGCGCCCGCCCTTTCGCGTGCGGCAACCGGCCCGGTGGCCCACCCGTCCACCCGCGACCGAACCCTTGCTGTTCTCCTCGCACATGCGGCGCGTGGATCGCGAACACGACCGGATGCGGCAGCGGATTCGAGAAGCTGCTGCCAAGGACGAGCGCGACAACTCCATGAAGATGGGCGCCATCGCGATCGTGGGCATCGCGGCGCTCATCGGTGGTTTCTACGTTGTCGAGAAGAGCAAGGAGCCCGACACCGTCGTGGCATCGTGCTACCGCGAGGATCGCGACGGCACCCGGACCGTCGTCGCGGACAGCAACTGCGACAGCAGTTCGGCCGGTGGGTCCTACCGCACGAGGTCGCCCACCATGTGGCCGCAATACCGCTACTACTACGGTGGCACGGCGCAGATCGGTCAGGCGCCGTCCGGCGGCACCACCATCAAGCCGAGCAATGCCGAGATCAAGACCAAGAGCGGCGCGGTGATCCAGCGTGGCGGCCTCGGGCGCGGTGGTGGCGGCAGCGGTTCGTGACGCGCGGCGCCGCGATGACCTGCGAGGTCATCGCGGTGGCGCGCGACGGTCGGTACCGTCCGGGGTACGTATTCGGACGGATCGGAGAATGTCATGGGCAGAGCGGGCATCGAGAAGAAACTCGCCGTGAGCGAAGGGGTGCTCGGCGCTGGGATGCCGTATCTGGCGTTCGGCTCGGGCCGGCCGCTGGTGTTCCTGCGGTGGTTCACGCCCGATCACGCCAATCCGACCGGCTGGCTGCGCTCGGCCGAGATCAAGACGATGGCACCGCTGGCCGCGCACTATCGCGTGTACGCGGTCAATCGCGCGCCGGGCATGGCCGAGGGCACCACGATGGCCGACATCGCCACGGCGCACGCGGAAGGCATGGCGGCCGAATTCGACGGTCCCGTAGACGTTCTCGGCATCTCCTCGGGTGGTTCGCTGGCCTTGCAGCTCGCCGCCGACCACCCGGCGGCGGTGCGCCGACTCGTCGTCGCCTCCTCGGGCCATCGCCTCGAAGACGCCGCCCGCATCTCGCAGATGAAGTACGCGACGGCCGCGGCCCAGGGCAAGCGCGCGCTGCATCACCTAGCGACGCAGGGCATCGAATCCCCGGTCAAGGCCAGGTTGGTCGGTGCCGCCAGCTGGATTCTCGACCCGTTCCTGCGCCCGAAGAACCCGGCCGACACGCTCGCCTTCGTCCGCGCCGAGGACGCCTTCGACCTGTCCGGCCGACTCGGTGACATCACCGCGCCCACCCTGGTGGTCGGCGGCGACCGCGACGAGTACTACCGTGTGTCCACCTTCGAACAGACCGCCGAGGGTATCCCCGGCGCCCGCCTGATCGTCTACCCGGACACCAACCACCTCGGCGCGATCAAGCACCCTCGGTTCGCCCCGGACGTGACCGAATTCCTCGACGCGCCATAGCGTCTGGACTCAGGCGTCGAGGCGAACCCGGACGGTGACCCGGCCACGCTCGTCGCGCGCCGACACCGCGTGCCCCGCGTGGTCGACGCCGTCGATCCGCAGCGTGACCGGCCCGCCGTCACCGAGGAAGTTCCGCCACCACGTCTTCTTGTCCGGCATGGCCACGCCGATGAGGTATTCGTCGCCGCGGCGCCGATAGTTCACCGGCGTGCTGAACGCGCGCCCCGACTTACGCCCCACATAGCTCACCTGCGCGAAGGCCTTGCCCAGCACCTTCCCGATGACCGGCGCCTCGGTCAACGCGACCACACCCGCGTTGAACCCGCGCACACCCCGGCGCGCCAACGATTCCTGCCCCATCAGAAGCTCCCTGCTCGCGATGATCCCGTCACCACAAGGCTACGGGCGGGTGCCCAAGCCTGCCGGTTCAGCGAATCCGGGCGCCGTAGACGTGCTCCACGGCCAGCGACAGCAACACCCGCCGATCCGACACCATCACCGAGCGATACTCCGCCCAATCCGGATGCTCACCGGCCGCGGCCCGGTAGTAGTCGACGAGCGCCCCGACCTCTGGTCCGTTCGGGTCGCTTCCCGGCCCGATCAACGTCGCGGTCCCTTCCGCGGTAGCCCACGCCCACCCATCAGCGCTGGTCACCTCGAACGCCGCCCGAGGATCCCGCCGCAGATTCACCGTCTTGGCCCGCCCCTCGGTCATCGACACATAAATGATCCCCGCCGCCCGATCGAAATACGGCGTGACCGGCGACAACTGTGGCCGCCCATCCTTCTTGAGCGTCGCGAGCACCCCCAACCGGGCCTCGGCGAGCAGCGCGTACGGATCGAACGTTTCGTCTGACACGGCAGGTCTCCTGTGGTTGCGAAGGCGGTTCTTCGAAGGAACGGTCAGCTCAGCGGGTTTATGCCCGTCGGTGGATCGGTCGCGGTGACGGAGTCGATCATCGCCTGCTGAGCGCCCCCGCTGCTGTCGCTTCGACACCGGAGACGCCGGCGGCGAGCAGCCGCAGCGCGTCGGCCGAGCTCGCGTCGCGCGGGGTGTAGACCTCGAGCCGGTGATCGGGGCTGTCGGGCTGCAGCCAGACCTGGTAGTCCACATCGGCGCCGCCGACCGTCGGATGGTGTAGCTGCATTCGGCCGACCGTGCAGTCGGCCACCTCGCCCTCGGCCCACAGGGTCGCGAATTCGCCACTGCGCATGGCGAGTTCGCCGATCAGTTCGGCCAGGCGCGCATCGGTGGGATGTCGACCGGCGGTGAGTCGCAGATAAGCGACGTGGATGCGGGCGAGCTCGGCCCAGTTGCGGTGCAGGTCCCTGGTGAGCGGATCGAGGAAGAACTGCCGTGGGATCGAGGGGCGCCGGTCGGGATCGGCGGGTGCGTCGAAGTCGAGGTGTTCGGCGAAGAGGGCATGGCCGGTGCGATTCCAGGCGAGCACGTCACCGCGGCGGCCGAGGACCACCGCGGGCATGGTCTCGCCGAGCGCGTCCAGTAGCGCGAGGACCCGGGGGTTGGCCTGCTCCACCGCGGGCGCGACCAGGCGCGGCGTGCTGGACCGCCCGGCGAGATTGTGCAGGTGGGCCGTCTCGGCCTGATCGAGCCGCAACACCCGGGCGATGGCATCGATGACCTGCTCGGACGCCGTGCCCGCCTGATCCTGTTCCAGCCGGGTGTAATAGCCCGCGCTGACCCCGGCCAGCTGAGCGAGCTCCTCGCGGCGCAGCCCCGGCACGCGGCGGGTGACGCCGTAGGTGTGCAGGCCGATCGCCGCCGGGGTGATCCGGTCGCGCCGGGTCTTGAGGAAGGCGCCGAGGCTCTCGAGTTCCATCTCTCCGATGGTAGGCAGCGCTGTCGTGCCGTGGGTATCCCTGCCGGGTGTACCCATCGCCGGGGCTGGTTGTCTTCGGCGCGGCGCCGCAGATTCGGTGGCATGAAACAACGACTCGCTCCCACCGAGCTGCGTGCCTGGCTCGGGCTGCTGGTGGTCCTCGGTCCCGTCCTGCTCGTCGCGATGGACGGCTCGATCCTGTTCCTGGCGATGCCGACCCTCACCGACGCGCTGACCCCCACCGCCGATCAATCCCTGTGGATCCTGGACAGTTACGGCTTCGCCGTAGGATCGCTGCTGATCGCGTTCGGCAGTATCGGTGACCGCTACGGCCGGCTGCGGTTGTTGATGATCGGCGCGGGAGTGTTCGGTATCGCCTCGGCCGCAGCGGCTTTCGCGACAAGCCCGGAAATGCTGATCGCTTTGCGCATCGTGATGGGCGTGGCCGGGGCGACGCTGCTGCCCTCGGCGCTCGCGGTGCTGAGCACCCTGTTCGCCGATCCACGCACACGCGCGCAGGCCATCGGCATCTTCGCCGCCACCTTCGCCGCCGGTTTCGCCATCGGCCCGATCGTCGCGGGACAGCTGCTGAGCCACTTCTGGTGGGGTTCGGTGTTCCTGATCAATCTGCCGGTGCTGCTTGCCTTCCTGGTGTTCGCGCCGATCCTGCTCCGTGAAGTGCCCGCCACCCGCACCGGTGGCGTCGATGTGCCCAGCGTGCTGAGTTCGGCGGCCGGGCTGCTGCTCACGATGTACGCCGTGAAGCACGCGGCGGCCGCGGGTGTGTCGGTGGACGGGCTGGTCGTCGGACTGGTCGGACTCGTCGCGCTGGCCTGGTTCGTCCGGCGTCAGTTCCGGATCGCGCTCCCGCTCATCGACTTCGGGCTGTTCCGCAGTCCGGTGTTCACCATCGCGATCCTCACTGGTTTCCTCCCGCTGGCGGCCTGGTCGGCCATTGCGTACCTCACCGCCACCTACCTGCAGTCGATCCTCGATCTGACGATCGCCCGCGCCGCGCTGCTGGCCGTGCCGGGCGCACTGGTCCTCACTGTCACCGCCGTGGTGACTCCCGCCGTCGTCGCCCGGATCGGCCAATCGACCGCCCTGGTCGCCGCCCACGTCTTCATCACCGCCGGCCTGCTCGCGCTGCTGCCGACCGGCACCTCCGACGGGATCGCCTGGTACCTCGCGGCCACCGTCATCGCCGGCATCGGCTATGGCATCTCGTTCAGCGTCGTCGCCGACATCGCCGTCGCCGCCGTGCCCGCCGAACGCGCGGGTTCAGCCGCCGCCCTCGCCGAAACCAGCAACGAACTGGGCAACGCCCTCGGCATCGCCCTCTTCGGCTCCCTGGCCGCCCTCCTGTTCCGCCTCACCGGCCCTGACCTGGCCCCGACCCTCGGCGAAACCCTGACCCTGACCACCCTCACCCCCGCCCAGCTCGCCGCCGCCCGGACCGCCTTCGTCGACAGTCTCCACCTGGTGGCCCTCACCGCGGCAGTCCTCCACGCCACCGTCGCCTTCCTGGCCCACCGCAAACTCCGCCGCCCCACCGTCCGGCCCCGGGACGCCGCCACCCCCGGCAACGAGCCGGTCACCCATGGCACCCATTGACCCGGTGGTGACTCTGTCGAATCGGGTGATGCCGTCTGCGATGACCTGGTCGATGTCGGCCAGGTCATCGCGGTGCGAGTCGAGCTACACCGTGACTCCGACCATGATGTCGGCCTGAAGTCCGCTGTCGGGGGTGCCGGCCACTGTCAGCAGGGTGTGGTCGGCGACGCGTCGGAAGAGGAAGTCCTGGTTGTTGCGGGTGCGGGGTTCGGTGCGGTGGGAGTACGGCGATCATCGCGGTGAGGTCGTCGTCGAAATACAGCTGGCCGGTGTGGATCTCGCGGCCGCCGACGTGGACCTTCAAGTGGATGTGAGCGGTGCGCTCGGCTTGTTCTCGCTGAGGTCGCGGCGGATGGGGCGGGGATGTGCTCGGGCGGTCGGTTCCGCACCCCGCGTTCACCAGTCCCAGCCCGAGTGCGGTCAGCACGGTCCGGCGATTCGGGGCACCTGGGTTCATGCCGGATCGTCGCGGCGGGTCGGGGTGGACCAGCGGGTCGCGATCAGCCCGTCGACACCGAACCGCCCCGCGCCCTGTACGGCGAGTACCAGACAGGCGGCGGCGAGGACGAGCACCAGTTCGATGCCGCCGTTCTCGACGAAGATGCCATGCGGCGCGTGGATGAACGCGATCGCGCCGACCATGACCACGGCCAGTGCCAGGGCGGCCGGGCGGGTGAGCGCGCCGAGGGCGAGCAGCGGGCCGCCGATGAGTTCGGCGAGCACGGTGAACGGGCCGGCCAGCTCCGGGAGCGGAATCCCCGACTCGCGCTGCAGGTCGATGGTCCCCGAGACGCCGAGGTTCTGGAAGGTGTCCCAGCCGTGGGCGAAGAAGATCACGCCCAGGGTCAGGCGCAGCAGCAGGAGTGTGCCGTCCACGAGTGGGCGGGGAGCGGGGCCGGTCAACAGTGCGAGGCTCGATCGATCAGTCATGCGCATTCCTTTGTAGTTGCCTGATGCAATAGTAGCGATATGCAACAGTTTTGGCGACCGGTATGGTCGCCTGATGTCAGTCCACCGGCAGCGCCCGCCATCCCTGCTCGCCCAGCCGTCGTATCTGGCCTCGCAGGTGTCGAAGTTCGGGCGGCAGCAGCTGGAGATCGCCCTGGCCGAACGGGGCCTCCGGCTGGGCCACCAGGCCGTGCTCAGCGCGCTGGACGACTTCGGCCCCCTGTCGCAGCAGCAACTGGCCGACGCACTCGACCTCGACAAGAGCCATCTGGTCGGCCACATCGACGAGCTACAGCGCCTCGGTCTGGTGACCAGGGCTCAGGACCCGGCCGACCGTCGCCGCAACAAGATCGCACTCACCGCCGCAGGCGAGGCCGCCACGCGCGAACTGCACCCCGTGGCGATGGCATCGCAGCGCGGCTTCCTCGATGCCCTCTCCGCCCCAGAGCAGCAGACCCTGACCGAGCTCCTGCGCCGCGTCCTCGCCGCCAACGACGCCGCCCGCTGGAGCGAGGCGTGATCGCGTGGGGCGGGCGCGCTCAGCCGAGTTGGGTCATCCCCGCCGCGACGACCTGAGCGACGTTCGTCAGGTCCTCGACGGTGGGGACCGGAAGGCCGTCCAGAGCGCGCAGGCGGTCGGCGCCGGCGATGGCGAACATGGCCGAGACCCAGGCGGCGGCGCAGGCGCGCAGGGTGCCGGGGCGGACCGGGGTGGGGGTGCTGGCCTGGAGGACGTGGGCGGTGACGTCGAGGAGTTGGTCGCGCAGTTGGCGCAGGCGGCGGCGGACGTCGGGATGGGTGTCGGCTTCGCGCCACATGATCACGCGCAGCACCGAGGAGTGGTGATCGCGCAGGTTGAGCGCGGTGTCGAGGTTGATCAAACTGGTGGCCGGGTCGCCGAGGGCGACGACGGCACCGATGTCGTCGATGGGATGGTCGGGCAGTCGTTCACGTAGGAGCGCGGACAGGATCGCGTTCTTGGTCGGGAAGTAGTAGAAGACCAGCCCCTTGGGCACACCGGCGGCCGCCGCCAGGGCGGCGGTCGGAGTCGCGTCGAACCCCCGTGCGGCGAACAGGGATTCGGCGGCATCCAGGATGAGTTGCCGGGCGTCGCCATCGCGTTTCGCGTTGCGGCGCCCGACGCGTCGGCCCGGCATCAGTGATGGGGAGCCATATTGTGCAGGCGTTGCGACATCGCGGGCAGCGCGGCCACCGCCACGACCGCGGTCACCACCCCGACCACCCAGGCGGTCCAGGCCGCGCCACGGAACGCGGTGAAGTCCATGGCCCACGGCGAGATGAACAGCAGCACGCCGAACAGGCCCATCGCGTAGTCGGCGCTGGCCATGCTCGCCCGTGCCATCTGGACCAGCCCGGTCGCGGCGATGAGTACGCCGAGCACGATGAGCGTCCAGCGGGCGTTGCTGTTGGTGTTGAGCCACAGGGGCGAGAGTGCGGTGAACGCACCGAGCACGACGGCGAGAAAATCTTGTGCGCGGCTGTCGTTGAACATGGGAGCTGCCTCCTCGTTGAGACCGAAATTGAGACAAAATGCCTCTGACCTCGGTTTACTCCTGATTGACCGCCCGGTCGATACCGGTATCGGCACGGTTGGGTTGCGACGTGGGTGTCACAGGTGTCCTCGCACACTGGTACAAACATCTGGGGGCCGTAGTGGCCCGCGACACAGCAGAAGGACACATCTATGAGCGCGCCCATCGTGATCGTCGGAGCGGGTCTGGCAGGCCTGCGTACGGCGGAGGAACTGCGCCGGGCCGGGTACGAAGGTGGGGTGCTGCTGCTCGGCGACGAGACGCGCCCGCCCTACGATCGCCCCCCGCTGTCGAAGCAGTTCGTACGCGGCGAGACCGACGACACCACGCTGCGCCCGCCGGAGTTCTTCGCGGACAAGAACATCGAGCTGCGCCTCGGAACGGCCGTCACCGGCGTCGACATCGCCGCGCGCACGATCACCCTCGCCGACGGCAGCACGATCGCCTACGCCCAGCTGATCATCGCAACCGGCCTGCGCCCCCGCCGACTGCCCGGATTGCCCGCCGCGGGCGGTGTGCACGTCCTGCGGGCGCACGAGGACGCCGAAACCCTGCGCGCCGAACTCGACGGCGCGACGCGGGCGCTGATCATCGGTGCCGGTTTCATCGGCTGCGAACTCGCCGCCAGTTTCCGTGCCGCCGGAGTCGAGGTCAGCCTCATCGAACCGCAGCCGACCCCGCTGGCCTCGGTGCTCGGTGAGCGGATCGGCGCGCTGGTGGCCAGAATGCACCGTGAGGAAGGGGTCGACCTGCGCTGCGGCACCGGCGTCGACACCCTGCGTGCCGATGAGTCGGGCCGGGTGCGCGGCGCGCTGCTCACCGACGGCACCGAACTCGCCGCGGACCTGGTCGTCATCGGCGTCGGCTCGGTCCCCGTCACCGACTGGCTCGCCGATTCCGGCATCGAGCTGGCCGAACCGTCCGCGGGCGGCGGTGTGCTCGCCGACGAGGTCGGCCGCACCTCCGCCGACGCCGTCTGGGCCGTCGGCGACGTGGCCGCCTGGCAGCACGACACGGGCGTGCGCAAGCGGGTCGAGCACTGGACCAGTGCGGGCGAACAGGCCAAACTCCTGGTCACCGCCCTCCTCGGCGGCCCGGCCCCCACCGCCGCCCGCGTCCCGTACTTCTGGAGCGACCAGTACGACGTGAAGATCCAGGCTCTCGGCACCCCCGCCGCCACCGACGATGTCACCATCGTCACCGACGACGGCCGCAAGTTCCTCGCCTACTACTCCCGCGACGGCGTCCTCACCGCCGTCCTCGGCGCCGGCCTCACTTCCCAGGTCATGAAACTGCGCGCCAAACTCGCCACCCCCACCCCGCTCGCCGACCTCCTCACGCCCACCTCGTAAGGCCCGAATGCGCCGCTGTAATACGGTGGACCGGTGATCGTCGCGCTCATCGATTCCGGCCTTGGCCTGTTGCCTACGGCTGCTTGGTTGCGCAAACTGCGGCCTGATGTGGATCTGTTGCTGCTGCTGGACCCCGAGGGCGCGCCGTGGGGGCCGAAGGCGGAGGAGTGGGTGGTCGAACGGGTGCTCGGGACGGCGCGGCAGGCGCTCGAGCTGGGGGCCGAGGTGATCGTGTTGCCGTGCAATACGGCGAGTGTGACGGCGCTGGATCATGTGCGGGCGGCGGTGGGGGAGTCGGTGCCGGTGATCGGGACGGTGCCCGCGATCAAGCCGGCGGCGGCGCAGTGCCGGTCGGTGGCGGTGTGGGCGACCGCGGCGACGACGGCCAGCCGGTACCAGGCCGATCTGATCGCCCGGTTCGGCGGGGCGGCGAAGGTCGTCGGGGTCGCCTGTCACGGGCTGGCCGACGCGATCGACCGGGGCGATCTGCCCGCCATCGGTGAGTCCATCGCCGACGCCGCGGCGCGCACCCCCGCCGATGTCGAGGGCGTGGTGCTCGGCTGCACGCACTATCCGCTGGTCATCGATGCCATCGTGGCCGCACTGCCCGACGGGGTGCGCCTGTTCGACAGCGCCCAGGCCGTGGCCGCCCAGACCATCCGCAAAATGGACGAACTCGGCCGCCCCACGACGGGCAACGGCAATGTCACGGTCCGCACCAGCGGGCGGACCGGCGAATTGCCCGCCAGCGCGGCGACATTCGAATCCGGCCGACTGCTCGGAGCGCTGCCGGGCTGATCGCGTCGGCTCCTCCTGGCCACGCGCGGGGTGTGCTCGCCGCGCGGGGGTTCCGTCGCCGGGTGACCGAGCTGTGGCCGATGGCTGAATTGTCGGTCCCTCGGGGTTGAATGCGGTGGAACCCGTCGACTCCGGAGGTGCGCAGTGTCCGAGCTCCCCACCGCCACGCAGGTGCGCGAGGCCCTCGCCGAACTGGCGAATCCCGAGGACGCGCGGAACCTGCAGCGCTTCTTCAAGACCGCTCCCGGCGAATACGGCGAAGGCGACGTCTTCCTCGGCGTCCGCGTCCCCGCCAGTCGACAAGTGGCGAAGCGGTTCGCCACCCTGCCGCTCGAACAGATCGACGAACTCCTCGACAGCCCCGTCCACGAGGAACGCCTCACGGCCCTGTTCGTCCTGAACCTCCGCTTCGCCGCCGCGTCCAAACCGCGCACCCGGGACGACAGCGCCCGCGCGGAGATGGTCGCGCTCTACCTCGCGGCCGTCCGCCGGGGCAGGGTGAACAACTGGGACCTGGTCGACGCCTCCGCCGAACACATCATCGGCCCCTGGCTCCTCGACAAGGACCGCGCCCTGCTGTTCCAGCTCGCCCAGCGCGATTCCCTGTGGGAGCGCCGGGTGGCCCTGCTGTCCACCTTCGCCTTCATCAAGGCCGGCGAGGCGAGCACCACGCTGGAACTCGCCGAAATACTGCTCGCCGACCGCCGCGACCTCATCCAGAAGGCCCTCGGCTGGATGCTGCGCGAGGTCGGCAAACGGGTCGACCGAGCGGTGCTCACCGGCTTCCTCGACACCCATGCACCCGAGATGGGCCGTACCGCATTGAGTTACGCGACCGAACACCTCGCTCCACAACAGCGCGCCGCCTATCGCGCGCTGCGCTGAACCGGGTCGGCGACCGGCGGCGAGCCGCCGTGGTTCCGGCTCAGAACTGGATCTTCAGCCGATCGGTGACCGGCCGCGCCTGGCATCCCAGGATGTATCCGTTCTCGATGTCCTCGGGATCGAGGATCTCGGCGTTGTCCATCTCCACCTTGCCCTCGAGCACCGTGCAGGCACACGACCCGCACTCGCCCTCCTGGCAGGAGTAGGGCACGTCGAGCCCCTTGCTCAGCATGATGTCGACCAGCGTCTGCTTGCGCGGCCACGACAGCTCGTGCACCTGCCCGTCGAGTTCGACCTCGACGGTCGCGGCATCGGCCGCCTCGTCCTCGCTCAGCTCGGCGGGCGTGTGGTCGGCGAACGGATCGCCGGCGAGGGAGTTGAACACCTCGGCGTGGGTGCGGGCGCGCGGCACCTCGAGGGCGGCCAGCGCGTCGTGCACCAGGTCCATGAACGGCTTGGGCCCGCACATGAACGCCTCGTAGGCGGTGTAGGGCGCGACCAGCCCGGCCAGCATGTCGGCGGTCGGCAGCCCCAGCAGCGGTTCCAGCCAGTGGATGACGGTGAGTCGTTGCGGATGCTTGCCGACGAGTTCGCGCAGCTCCTCGGCGAAGATCACCGAGCCCGCGTCGCGGTTGGCGTAGATCAGCACCACCTTGCCGGAACCCTCCGACAGCGCCGACTTCAGGATCGACATGACCGGGGTGATGCCGCTACCCGCACCGAACAGCAGCAGATCCTCGTCGAGATTCTTGGGGGTGAACACACCCGACGGTGGCAGCACCTCGAGCTCGTCGCCCGCGGAGATGTTGTCGCACAGCCAGTTCGAGCCGTAGCCGCCCTCGGTGCGCTTGACGGTCACCTTGGGCAGGTCATCGGTGAACGGCGAGCTGGCCAGCGAGTAGCAGCGGGCGACCGAGCCGGTCTGTTCGCTGGGGATGCGTACGGTCAGGAATTGACCTGGCTGGTAGCGGAAACGTTCGCGGAGTTCGGCGGGCACCTCGAAGACCACGGAGTGGGTATCGGCCGTCTCGGCGATCACTGCGGCCACCCGCAGCACCACCGAGCGCGAACCGTGCGGAACCTCGACTGTGGTCATGTCGTCCTCTCGAACAAAACTAGAACGTGTTTCAGTTTCATGCTAGGTCGGGACGCGCCTGCAGGGCAAGCTGTGCCTCCAGACCGGCGACCAACACCTCCATCCCGAAGTCGTAGGAGTACTTGCCGCGCAGGTCGGACATGTACTTGGTGGCGCGGGCCACGGCCTCGGGTAACAGCACGTCAGCGGGGGCGGAACGGTCGCGCGGATTCACCCGGCTGCGGCCGAACAGGTAGGTGTGGATGGTCGCGTAAGCGGCCAGTACGTTGCGGTCGCTGAAGCCCGCGTCGAACAGGATCTCCATCACCGCGTCGATCAGGTCGAGCTGCTTGCCGAGCATCTGCTCGAGCAGGATGTCGCCCAGGCCGGGATGCCTGCGCAGTTTATCGTCTATCTGATCGATCAGATCGCGCAGGCGCACCTGCCACGGCCCGGAATCGTGTGAGGGCTTGCGCACGCCGAGCAGCGCCGCGCTGGCCACCAGATCGAGCAGTTCGCGCTTGTCGGCCACGTAGTAGTACGGCGCCATCGGTGAGACGCCGAGCTCGCGCGAGAGCCTGCGCATCGACAGCTTCTCCACGCCGTCCTCGCGCACGACGCGCAGCGCCGCCTCGACGATCTCCGACTCCGACAGCGTTGAATTCGCGCCACTCCCTGCCCCTCCGTGGTTACGCACGCTGCCTCCTCCGGGGCTGACGCTCGTGACACGGCGTTGAATTCGCGCCACTCCCTGCCCCTCCGTGGTTACGCACGCTGCCTCCTCCGGGGCTGACGCTCGTGACACGGCGTTGAATTCGCGCCAATCCCTACCCCACCGTGGTTACGCAAGCTTTTGCCTCACCTCTACTGACACCGGGCCGCAGCGCGATCCCGTTCCCGTCCTGCTCCCGGCAGTCTAGAGGGGCGCAGATCACCCGGGGGCGGCTGTGCGAATCGGTGGTCGGCGGACAGCGAGATTTTCGATTTCGCTCCTTTATGGCAGTGACTGACGTTAAGGTTCGAGGTGACCGGCAACACAATGGAGGTAGTCATGTCAGAGAACGCGACGCGTGCGACCGTCGAAACCGACGAGGACCTGGTCACCGAGACGCTGATCGAAGAGGTCAGCATCGACGGCATGTGCGGCGTGTACTGATCATGGAGGCAGGCGTGCTCGACCTCGACACCCGCTGGGCGCTGCATCCGCGCGTCTCGCTGCGGCCGGAATCCTTCGGTGCGCTGCTGTACCACTTCGGCACCCGCAAGCTCTCGTTCCTCAAGAGCCGCGATCTGGTCGAGGTGGTCCAGTCACTGCCCGCGCACCCCTCGGTGCGGGAGGCGCTGCGTGCCACCGGGGTCGGCGGCTCCGACGTGCACATCAAAGCGCTCACCCAGCTCGCCGACACCGACATGATCGTGCCCGCACCGGGCCCGGTCACTCCGGTGGCGGCACCGAGCATGCCTGCCCCCACCGGCGCCCCGCAGGGCGGCCGGCTGATCGACCGTTTCGAATCGGGTCTGGCGGCACCGATCTGCCTGACCTGGGAGCTCACCTACGCGTGCAACCTGTCGTGCGTGCACTGCCTGTCCTCCTCGGGACGGCGTGACCCCGACGAGCTGAGCACCGAGCAGTGCAAGGCGCTGATCGACGAGTTCGAGCGCATGCAGATCTTCTACGTCAACATCGGCGGCGGCGAACCCACCGTGCGCCCGGACTTCTGGGAGCTGGTCGACTACGCCACCGCCCACCACGTGGGAGTGAAGTTCTCCACCAACGGCGTTCGGATCAACGAGCAGGTCGCCGCGCGGCTGGCCGCCAGCGACTACGTCGACGTGCAGATCTCCCTCGACGGCGCCGACGCCGCGGTCAACGACGCGGTGCGCGGTCCCGGCTCCTACGACACCGCCATCAAGGCACTGTCGAACCTGGCCGCCGCCGGTTTCAAGGACGCGAAGCTCTCGGTGGTCGCCACCCGCCACAACATCAGCCAGCTCGACGAATTCAAGGCCATCGCCGACCGTTACGGCGCCACCCTGCGCCTGACCCGGTTGCGTCCCTCGGGCCGCGGCGCCGACGTGTGGGACGAACTGCACCCGCTGCCCGAACAGCAGCGCGAGCTCTACGACTGGCTGGTCCGCAACGGCGACGGCGTACTCACCGGCGACTCCTTCTTCCACCTGTCCGCCTTCGGCTCGGCCCTGCCCGGTCTGAACATGTGCGGCGCGGGCCGGGTGGTCTGCCTGGTCGACCCGGTCGGCGATGTCTACGCCTGCCCGTTCGCCATCCACGACCGGTTCAAGGCTGGAAACATCGTCACCGAGGGCGGTTTCGACGCGGTGTGGACCAACTCCGCACTGTTCGCCGAACTGCGCGAGCCGGTCGACGGCGGCGCCTGCACCAAGTGCGCGCACTACGACGCGTGCCGCGGCGGCTGCATGGCGGCCAAGTTCTTCACCGGCCTGCCCGCCAACGGACCCGATCCGGAATGCGTGCAGGGCTATGGCGAAGCGGCGCTGTCCCTGCCGGGGCGCACCATTCCACGACCCGCGGTCGACCATTCGCGGCCGGTGCGGACCCGTGGTCGGGTGTCGCTGCCGCTGACCGTCAAGCGCCCGCCTGCCAAGGCGTGCAACGAGAGTCCACTCGGCTGAGGCGAGACCGGTTGCCAGGAGTGCGCTGCCGATCTTGTTCATGGGGCTGGCTATCGGTCACGGCGGCATTTCGGGCGGACTTTCCTCCTTTTTTGTGGGGTGATGATGTCTGGAAGGCCAACTGCGCATAGCATGCGAGGAATGCGCCATGATCGTCTGCCCGACGGCTTCGGGGTACGGATCGATCCACGGGTACGCGCATTTTCCGGGGGTCGGATCCTGATCGGTGGATCCCCCGCGCGGATGCTGCGTCTGGCCCCTGAGGCCGCCGAGTTGATCGGCGACGGGTACCTGGAGGTGACCGATACCAAGTCCGCGATCGTCGCCCGCCGCCTGCTCGATTCCGGTGTGGCGAACCCGCGTCCGCGACTGCTGCCCTCTCTCGACGACATCACCATCGTCATTCCGCTCTACAACAACGCCGACGGGTTGTTGCGGCTACTCGCCACCCTGCGCGGTCACCCTGTGATCGTCGTCGACGACGGTTCTGACGAGCCGGTGCGCATCCCGCCGCGCCAGGGCCGCTGCCAGGTGACGGTGCTGCGCCACGAGCGCCCGCTCGGCCCCGCCGCTGCCCGGAATGCCGGATTGCGGGCGGCGACAACGGGCTTCGTCGCGTTCCTCGACTCCGATGTGGTGCCGCGCAGCGGGTGGCTCGAGGTGATGCTCGGACACTTCAGCGATCCACAGGTCGCGCTGGTCGCCCCGCGAATCGTCGCGCTGGACAAGGAGTCCAACGCGCTGGCTCGCTACGAGCACACCCGCTCCTCGCTCGACCTGGGCAGGCGGGAGTCGGCGGTGCACGCGGGCGGGGTCGTGTCGTATGTGCCGAGCGCGGCGCTGCTGGCGCGCCGGGCCGCGCTGCTCGGCGAGGGCGGCTTCGACGAATCGATGCAGGTGGCCGAGGACGTCGACCTGTGCTGGCGGCTGGAGCGGGCGGGCTGGCGGCTGCGCTACGAGCCGGCCGCGCACGTCGCCCACGATCACCGGGTCGGCTTCCGCGCCTGGTTCGGGCGACGGATGTTCTACGGCACCGGCGCCGCGCCGCTGGGTAAGCGGCACGCGGGCATGGTCTCGCCGCTGTCGGTGCCCACCTGGACGGTGCTGGCCACCTTGCTGTTCGCGACGCTGTCCAAGTGGGGGCTGCTCGGCGGACTGGTCACCCTCGGCACCGCCCTGATCCGGCTGCGGCGCGTGTTCGCCGAACTGGACAACCCGACCCGGATCGCGGCGGTCTATCTGGCCCGCGGCTTCTTCGCCGGACTGTGGCGGCTGGCCTCGGCGATGTGCCGGGACTATTGGCCGGTGACGCTGCTGGCGGTGCTGCTGTCGAGCCGGATCAGGAAGATCGCCGTCACCATGGCGCTCGCCGACGGGCTGGCCGACTGGTTCACCCATCGCGACTCCGGTGGCCTCGATCCGGTGCGGTACGTGGCCTACAAGCGCATCGACGATGTGGCCTACGGCAGTGGCCTGTGGCTCGGTGTCATCCGGGCGCGCAGTTTCGAGGCGCTCAAGCCGCACGTCCCGCCCAGCTGAGTCCGGCTGCGTGACGAGCACTCTGATCGTCGGCGCGGGGTCGGCGGGCTGCGTGCTCGCCGCCCGGCTCAGCGCCGATCCGGCCCACGCTGTGCGAGTGCTCGAGGCCGGTCCGGTCTGGGCGTCACTGGCCGACCTGCCCGCCGAACTCCTCGACCCCGCCCACCTCCCGGTCGGCCCGGAATCCCCCGTGGTGTGGCGGTACCCGGGAAACCTGGTGCGCGGCAAAATGATCGGCGGCTCCGGCGCTGTCAACGGAAGCTATTTCGTCCGCCCACCGGCAACGGACTTCGCGGCGTGGAGCGCTGCGGCCCGTAGCTCCCGGTGGTCGTTCGACGCGGTCCTGCCGACTTTCCGCGCACTCGAACACGATCTCGACTTCGGCACCGCTCCCGGCCACGGCGACCGCGGCCCCATCCCGGTGCTGCGTACCGCGCACCCCACTCCGTTCAGTGCTGAGTTCGCCAGAGCCTGCGCGGCGGCGGGGTTCGGGGAGCGAGCCGACCTCAACGCGCTGCGGGAACCCACACCATGGACCAGGGCCTGGTCGCCGGCGCCCGACACCGCGAGTTCGGTCGACCCCACCGCAGCCCCCGACACCGACTCCGCTCCGATCGCCGACGCCGCGGCAGGCACCGGTTCGGCGGCCTCGACCAGTGACCACGAGCGGCGGTGCACCGTCCGGGCGGATTCGGCCGTCGGTCCTCCGCCATCGAATGCCGATCGGGCAGCGGCGGAATTCGGCGGAAGGCCCATGGCCGCGTGCTCCGAGGCGGGGTTCGGCCGAGTTCCCCTGGCGATGTCGGCGGGGCGGCGGGCCGGACCTGCGGTCACTCATCTGTATCCGGCTCTCGATCGGCCCAATCTGACAGTCATCGGATCGACGATGGCGACGCGGCTGCTCCTGCGCGGAAACCGAGTCGTCGGTGTGGAGTGGGTACGGGGCCGGGCGCGCGGACAGGCGTACGCCGATCGGGTGGTGTTGTGCGCGGGGGCGGTGGAGTCGGCGGCACTGCTGATCCGTTCCGGGATCGGGCCCGAATCGCAGCTTCGCTCGCTCGGCGTACCGGTCGTCCTGCCCGCCCCGGTGGGGCTCTGGTGCACCGATCACCCGGAGATCGGCCTCGAGTTCCCGGGGCCGACTCCCGCCGCGGCGGGAGTCGCGCTCGAATACGTCCTCGAGGTCGACGACCTCGAGCTTCGTCCGTACACCCCGATGTTCACGCCGGGTCTTCGCCGACTGGGCGTTGCGCTGATGCGTCCCGAGTCGACCGGCGAACTGCTCCTGGTCTCCGCCGATCCGACTGTCCCCCCGCACATCGAACAGGGCTACCTGCGCGCTGCCGAGGACCGTGCCAGGTTGCGCACCGGAGTCGAGTTGGCAGCCGAACTGGTGGGCCTGCGGGTCGGCCAGGTCGAGGATCCCTGGTTGCGCACGCACCTGGGCACTTCCCAGCATCTCTCGGGCACCTGCCGAATGGGCCCGGCCGAGGACGAGCGCGCCGTCGTCGACGAGCTCGGCGCGGTGCACGGCATCGACGCGCTGACGGTCGCCGATCTGTCCATCGTGCCGGTCCCGCTGGGCCGTGGTCCGCAGGCCACCGTGGTGATGCAGGCCTCGGCCATAGCCGAATCCATGGCGGTGTGACGAAGTGACGGCTGATACCACGATGTGACCTGCCGGACAAACCCACACTTCTGGCGATTGGGCCGATAACTCACCGGTACAGTTTGTATCGGGAAAGAAAGGCAAATGGTCAGCAATCTTGCAGGTGGGCGGCCCCCACGGCAGGCAGCGGAGGCGGGCGCACAGCTCGGAGCTCTGGAAGCCTATGCCGCACAGGCCCATGGATTTCTCAGTGCCGGTGGTGAACAGCTGACCCAGCTGGCCGGCCTGCTGCGTCCGCTCGTCCTCGAATCCTGGTTGCGCAGTGTGCGCGGCGGAGTCGATCCGATGGACGTGCTCGACGGTCGGGGTCTGCGTGGTGCCGACCTGGCGCGCTATCGCGATGCCCATCCCATCGCCGCCCTCATGCCGCTCATCGACAAACTGCTGGTCCAGGACGCGGCGCACGCCGGATTGATCGTGACCGTGGCCGATCAATTCGGCCGGGTGCTCTCCGTGCACGGTCATCCCGACCAGGTCGCGGCCGTCGCCGAGATCGGTGTGCGCGAGGGCGACGATCTCAGTGAACGCCGCGTCGGCACCAATGCTGTCGGTCTCGTCGTGCGTACCGGCCGCGCGACCTGGATCCACGGACCCGAACACTTCCTGCATCGCATGCACCAGATCACCGGCGCCGCGGCCCCCGTGCACGAGCCGGATGGGCGCCTGATCGGTGTTCTGATGATTGCGGGCGGGATGCGGGTGGCCAAGCCCGAGATCCTCGCTCTGGTCAAGGCCGCGGCGACCGCTGCCGAAATGGACCTGGTGCTGCGGGCGATGCGCGCCGGTCGCGGCGACGTGACCGCGGTTCCCACGCACCAGCCCGAACCCGAGCGCGCCCTGCTGGGTCTCGAGGTCCTCGGACTCGGCCAGCCGCAATTGAGTACGGCGGGGGAGCGGGTGCCGCTCTCGCAGCGGCACGCCGAGATCCTGTTGTTGCTCACCGAGCATCCCGAAGGGCTCGGCGCCGATCACCTGGCGCTGCTGCTCGACGACACGGATCTGGACAACGGCACGATCCGCGCGGCGATGTCGCGCTTACGGTCGGTGATCGGCGCCTCCGTCGTCGGATCACGCCCATACCGTCTGCGCGTGCATGTCGCAACCGATGTGGAGGCGTTACGGGCGGCACTCGACTCCGGTGATATCGAAACCGCATTGCGGTTCTACGCCGGTCCGGTGCTGCCGCGCTCCTCCGCGCCCGGCATCTGCGACATCCGCGACGAGTTGCGGGTGCGGTTGCGCACCGCGGTGCTCGCTTCCGGCGATCCCGGCGTGCTGCGCCGCTGGACCGCGGGGGCCGACGGCCGTGACGATGCCGCGGCCTGGGCCGCCTACCGGGCGACAGTCGACCGTGACTCGCCGCTGTATGCGCAGATCGAGGCCAAGATCCGGGTCCTCGACCGGCGCCTCGGCGCCGATGCAACGCAGATGCAACGTTTCGGCTCATAGTCTCGGCTTCGAACAGTGTGCTAGATCACAAAGTTGGCCAGGGTGTGGCCGAGCGCACACTGCTGCCCAGGTCGTGGGGAGGCCTCGGAGCGGACTGGACGCTCGTCCGATTTTTTTAGCGGAAAAAGTTCCTTTTTATTAACCGACGGCATAGTGTCTGCAAGGCATGGACAGGCGCCATGTGATGTAACAGACAACAAAGCCGGGGCATCGGCAGTGCGCCTCGGCCGCGACGTTGGAGGAACGATCATCAGTTAGACACCTCGCGACGGACGAAAACGTCTGTCGCGCCGACGGCCGATCGAGCCGTCGATCTCGTCCACATGATCTGTCGGGGATCCTGCGCTGGTGCGGCATCGCGCCCACCGCGCTCACACCGAATCTCTCGGTTCACGAAGTGCCCAGGTGTCTTCGTGCTGCCCGAAAAGTGTTCGGTCTGCTGTTTTTCGCGAGTGAGGAGGCTCTGGTGCACGGTACGGAGTTGGGTGGGTACAGCGCGCGACCACAGGAAGCGGAGGTCGCCGCGGGTGCGTCGACATCGTTCTCGCTGACACCGGCCCAGCTCGGGGTCTGGTACGCGCAGCTGCTCGATCCCGATGTGCCGATCACCATCGCCCAATACGTCGACATCACCGGTGTCCTCGATCCGGCGCTCCTGCAGGAGGTCACGGCCGAGGCGGCGCACTCCTATGGATCGCCGCTGGTGCGCATCGGTGAATCCGAGGGTGTTCCGTACCAGATCGTCGACCACACCATCCCGGTCGAAAACGAACTGCCGCTGATCGATCTGCGCCACCACGACGATCCGGTCGCCGCCGCGCACGAGTGGATGCGGGCGGAGTTCGGCGCTCCCGTCGACCTGCTCGCCGATCGCCTGGTGGCCGGCGCGGTCCTTCGCGTCGCTGATCAGCGCTGGTTCTGGTACCTGCGGGGCCATCACATCGTCCTCGACGGCTACGGCGCGTTCACGCTCTCCCAGCGCATCGCCGAGCTCTACACCGCCCGCATTCTCGGCACCGAGGCCCGCCCGATCGTGCCCGGCGGCCTGGCCGAGCTGGTCGAAGGCGAACAGCGCTACCGTGACAGCACCCGCTTCGCCAACGACCGTGAGCACTGGGCCGAGCGGATCGCCGGACTGGACAGCCCGACCGGTCTCGACAGCCGCACCGCGCCGCGCTCGGCGATCAACCTGGTGACCGGTGGCCGACTCTCGGAGCGACTGGTCGACCGGCTGGAAACCATTGCCGCCAGTGATGATTCGACAATCTCGGCGGTGCTGCTCGCCGCCTTCGCCGCCTACCTCGGCCGGCTCACCGACCGCCCCGACGCGGTGCTGAGCCTGCCTGTCACCGCCCGCACCACCGCGGTGATGCGGCGCTCGGCGGGGATGCTGTCCAATATCGTGCCGCTGCGCCTGCCCACGGGCGCGGCCGGCGCCGCGACCACCTGGGGTGAGCTGCTGCGGGCGGCGCGGGTCGAGGTGGCCGGGGCGCTACGGCATCAGCGCTACCGCGCCGAGGACATCCGCCGCGACGCCGAGGACGACGGTCGCCCGGCCCGGCGCGCGCTGTTCGGCCCGCTGGCCAACTTCATGCTCTTCCGCAGCGACCTCGCCCTCGGCACCACCACCGGTCGCTACCGGGTGCTCTCCACCGGACCGATCGAGGACCTGAGCCTCAATGTCTACTACGGCGACCGCGACCGCGTGCACGTCGACTTCGAGGCCAATCCCCACCTCTACGACGCCGACACCCTGGCCAGGCACCACTCCCGGTTCCTGCGTTTCCTGGAGCGGCTGGCCGCCGTCGACCTGGACACCCCGCTGGGCGCGGTCGAGGTGGCGACCGAGCTGGAGCTGCACGTCAGCACTCAGATCTGGAATGCGACCCGCTTCGATGTCGAGGCCACGCTGGCCGAGCGCTCGGTGCCGACGGCGACCCTGCCCGCGCTGTTCGAGGCGCAGCTCGCCCGCACCCCCGGCGACGTGGCCGTGCGCATGGCCGGCGCCGAGTCCGCGACCCTGACCTACCGCGAGCTGGCCCAGCGCGCGCATCGCCTGGCCCGGCGTCTGCGCGCCGATGGCGTCGGCCCGGAATCGCTGGTGGCGCTGAGTATTCGGCGTTCGCCCGAACTCGTCGTCGCCATGTACGCGGTGCTCGCCGCGGGTGCCGCCTACGTGCCGATCGACCCGGATCATCCGGTCGACCGCACCGCGCACGTCCTGCGTGCCGCCGCACCGGCCGCCGTGCTCACCACCACTCGCGACGGTGCCCCCGGCGTGGCCGGGGTGCCGGTGCTGGCGGTGGACGCACTGGACCTGAGCGACTACGCCGACGGCCCGCTGACCGATGCCGAGCGCACCGCGCCGTTGCGTCCGGGGCACCCCGCCTACGTCATCTTCACCTCCGGCTCGACCGGTCTGCCCAAGGGCGTCGCCGTCGAGCACGCCGCGATCGTCAACCGGCTGGTGTGGATGCAGCAGGCCTACCGGCTGCACGGGGTGGACGTCGTTCTGCAGAAGACCCCGATGACGTTCGACGTCTCGGTGTGGGAGTTCTTCTGGCCCTTGCAGATCGGCGCCACCCTGCTGCTGGCCGAACCGGACGGCCATCGCGACCCGGCGTATCTGCGTCGGGTGATCGCCGAATACGGCGTCACCGTCGCGCATTTCGTGCCGTCCATGCTCGAAGCCTTTCTCGCCCAGCAGGAGATCGCCGAGCGCACCACGCTGCGGCTGGTCTTCGCCTCCGGTGAGGCGCTGCCCGCGGCACTGGCCCAGCGGCTGCGGCTGCTCACCGGTGCGCGGCTGCACAATCTCTACGGCCCGACCGAGGCCGCCGTCGACGTCACCTTCCACGAGGTGAACGATGGTGACCGGGTCACAGTGCCGATCGGCGCGCCGGTGTTCAACACCCGGCTCCATGTTCTCGACTCGCGGCTGCGGCCGGTTCCGGTCGGGGCTTCGGGTGAGCTGTATCTGTCGGGGGTACAGCTCGCCCGGGGTTATGTCGGACGTCCCGAGCTCACCTCGGGGCGCTTCGTCGCCGACCCGACCGCGCCGGGCGAGCGGATGTACCGCACCGGTGACCTGGTCCGCTGGACCACCAACGGTGAACTGGAATACCTGGGCCGCACCGACTTCCAGGTGAAGCTGCGCGGTCTGCGGATCGAGCTCGGCGAGATCGAGGCCGTGCTCGAGACCGTCGAGGCGGCGGTGCGCGCGGTCGTGGTCGTGCGCGAGGACGCCGGTGTCGGCGAGCAGTTGGTCGCCTACGTGGTGGCGGCCGAGCCGGATGCCGTCGCGGTCGATGACCTGCGCGCGGCGGCCCTGCGCGCCCTGCCCGCCTACATGGTGCCCGCCGCGTACGTGCTGCTCGACGCGCTGCCGGTGAACGCCTCGGGCAAGCTCGATCGCAAGGCGCTGCCCGCGCCCGAACGCACCGTCGTCACCTACGCCGAGCCCGTCGGGCCGGTGGAAGCGGCGGTGGCGCGGGTCTTCGGTGAGGTGCTCGGCCTCGACCGGGTCGGCCGCGACGACGACTTCTTCGCCCTCGGCGGCAACAGCCTGGTCGCCACCCAGGTGGCCGCCCGGCTCGGCGCCGACCTCGGCTGCCGGCTCGGGGTGCGCGATCTGTTCGGCGCGACCACGGTCACCCGCCTGGCCGCCGCGATCGCCGAACGCGTCGAGTCGGGAGTCTCGGCCGAGCTGCCGGTGCTCGCCGCGCGTGTGCGTCCGGAGCTGATCCCGCTTTCCCCGGCCCAGCAACGGATCTGGTTTCTCAATCGGTTCGACCCGTCGGCGCCGGGCTACAACATGCCGTTCGTGGTCCGGCTGCGCGGCACCACCGAGCTGCCCGCGCTGATCGCCGCCCTGACCGCCGTCGTCGACCGGCACGAGGCACTGCGCACCGTGTTCCCCGCGGTCGCCGCTCCCGGTGGCGAGGTCGCCGAGCAGGTGGTGTGCGCGGCCGGATCGGTGCGGATCGCCGAGCCGACCCACGTTGCCGCCAGCGATCTCGATTCCTCGCTCACTCGATTCGCCCACACCGGATTCGATCTCGAACGCGAGGTGCCGTTCCGGGCGCGGATCTTCGTGACATCGGGTTCGGCCGCACCGAATGCGCTCGCGGGCGACCCGAGTGCCGCACCCGGACATGACACCGGCGAGTGTGTGCTCGCCGTCGTACTGCATCACATCGCGGCCGACGGTGTTTCGCTGCGCGTGCTGGTGAGCGATGTCCTCACCGCCTACCGGGCCGCCATCGACGGCGGCGAACCGCGGTGGGCGCCGCTGACTGTGCAGTACGCCGACTACGCGCTGTGGCAGCGCGAACTGCTCGGCACCGACGCCGATCCGCAGTCGCTGGCCTCGCGCGAGATCGCCTTCTGGGAGCGCACACTGGCCGCCCTGCCCGATCAGCTGGACCTGCCCTCGGCCCGGCCGCGTCCGGCCGAGCCGAGCATGCGCGGCGCGCGGACGGCCTTCACCATCGACGCCGAGCTGCACCGGCGACTGGCAGAGCTGGCTCAGCATTCGGGCGCCTCGCTGTTCATGGTCGTGCACACCGCCCTCGCGGTCTTGCTGGCCCGGCTCTCGGGTAGCACCGACATCGCCATCGGCACCGGTGTCGCCGGCCGCGGCGACCGGGCCATCGACGACCTGATCGGTATGTTCGTCAACACCCTCGTGCTCCGTACCGAGATCGACCCCGCGAGGAGCTTCGCCGCCGCACTAGAGCACACTCGCGAGACCGACTTGGCCGCCTTCGCCCACGCCACGGTCCCGTTCGACCGCCTGGTCGAGGTGGTCAACCCGGCTCGCGCGCAGTCGCGCCACCCGCTGTTCCAGGTGGCGCTGAACTTCCAGGCCGTCCTCGACACCACCTTCGAGCTGGCCGGCTCGAAGGTCACGGTGCACGAGATCGAACTCGACATCACCAAGTTCGATCTCCAGATCACCCTCGCCGAACACCGCGGCGCCGCGGGCGAGCCCGACGGTATCGAGGCCGTCTTGCTCTACGCCACCGACCTGTTCGACGAGGCCGAGATGCGTGATCTCGGTGCGCGTTTCGTTCGGCTGCTCGCCGCCGCCGTCGCCGCCCCGCGGACCCCGGTCGGCGACCTACCACTGCTGTCGGCGACCGAGCACACTCGCCTCACCGCCATGCGCGGAGCTCCGGTGACCGCCACCGGTCTGCTACCCGATCTGCTGGCCGCGGCCGTCGCCGCCGATCCGGAGCGCGATGCCGTCACCGACGGTGATCGCGTCCTGACCTATCGGGAACTGGACCGGGCGTCCTCGCGCCTGGCCCGGGTGCTCATCGATGCCGGTGTCGGTCCCGATGATGTTGTCGCGGTAGGTATCCCCCGTTCGGTGGAATCGGTGCTCGCGGTCTGGGCGATCGCGAAGGCCGGTGCGGCCTGGCTGCCGGTGGATCCGAGCTATCCCCGCGATCGGATCTCCCATATGGTGACCGATTCCGGTGCGCGACTGGGTCTTACGGTGTCCGAGGCGCAGGCCGCGCTGCCCGGCCCGATCGACTGGCTGATGCTCGACGAACTCAAGCTGATGGCCGAATGCGCGGGACGTTCCAGCGATCCCGTGACCGATCTCGACCGGGTGCGACCGCTGCGTGCCCAGCACCTCGCCTACGTCATCTACACCTCCGGTTCCACCGGTCTGCCCAAGGGCGTGCTGGTGACCCAGGCCGGGATCGCCGGATTCGCCGCCGAGGAGAGCGACCGGATGTTCGGCACGCCCGACGCGCGGGTGCTGCAGGTGGGTTCGCCGTCGTTCGACATCTCGGTGATGGAATTCCTCCTGGCCGTGAACTCGGCCGCCACCCTGGTCATCGCTCCGCTCGGCCGCCACGTGGGTGCCGAACTGGCGCAACTGCTGTCGGAGCAGCGGGTTACCCACGCGCTGATGACCCCGTCGGGTCTGGCCGTGCTCGACCCCGACCAGCTCGACGACCTGCGCATGGTGATGGTCGGCGGCGAGGCCTGTCCGCCCGATCTGGTCGCCCGCTGGACCAGCGGCGCCGTCCCGCGCGCCTTCGTGAACGCCTACGGGCCGTCCGAGGTCACGGTCGCCACCAATATCAGCGCCCCCCTGACCGCCGACGCCGCGCTGACCCTCGGCACCCCGCTGCGCGGCATCACCCAGTGGGTCCTCGACGACCGCCTGCGCCCGGTACCCGTCGGCGTCGCCGGTGAGCTCTACGTCGCCGGTGCCCAGCTGGCCCGCGGCTACCGCGACCGCTCCGCCCTCACCGCCACCCGCTTCGTCGCCTGCCCCTGGGCCCCCGGGCAGCGCATGTACCGCACCGGCGACCTGGTCCGCTGGACCCTCGACGGCACCCTGGACTATCTGGGCCGCAACGACGACCAGGTCAAACTCCGCGGCTTCCGCATCGAGCTCGGCGAAATCGAAACCGCCCTGCTCGCCCAGCCTGCGATCCGGCAAGCCGTCGTCCTGGTGCGCCCCGACACCCACCGCGGTGACCAGCTCGTCGCCTACCTCGTACCCGAGGTGGCGGCCATCGCGACTGCCGACCGCACGGACGCCGCCGACCGTCGCCCAGGGGCGTACGCCGACACGGCCGCTCAGGTCGCCGACGCGAGCGCCGAGGTGGTGACCAGCGAGGTGGACTCCGCCGCTCGTGGCGCCGCCGTGATGCCGGATGCCGTGACGGGGATGATCGATGTCGACGAGATCGCTGTCGCACTGCGCGGCACCCTCGCCGCGCACATGGTGCCGTCGGCGTTCGTGGTGATCGAGGCGCTGCCGCTCACTCCCAACGGCAAGCTCGACCGCAAGGCGCTGCCCGAGCCGGTGTTCGCCGCGCGGGCCTTCCGTGCGCCCGCCGCCGGTGCGGAGACCGCCGTGGCGCGGGTGTTCGGTGCGGTGCTCGGGGTCGAGCAGGTCGGTGCCGACGACGACTTCTTCGACCTCGGCGGGAACTCCCTGGTCGCCACGCAGGTCGTGTCGCGGCTCGGCGCCGAACTCGGTGTGGCGGTGTCGCTGAAGACGCTGTTCGAGGCGTCGACGGTCGCCGAGCTCGCCGCCCGGCTCGGTGACGGCGAGGCCACTGCGTCCCGACTGCCGCTGGTGGCTGGAGCGCGACCGCACCGGATTCCGCTGTCCTACGCGCAGCAGCGCATGTGGTTCCTCAACCAGTTCGACGCCGACTCGGTGGCCGACAACATCGCCGCCGCAGTCCGCCTCACCGGCGAACTCGACCACGCCGCCCTCGCCGCCGCCGTCACCGCGGTGTTCGCCCGGCACGAGGCGCTGCGCACCCGCTACCCGTCCGTCGACGGCATCCCCTTCCAAGAGGTGCTCTCCGCCGACCGGCTCACCATCACCCTCGCGCCCGAGCGGATCGACCCCGCCACCCTCCACGACCGCATCCGTGCCCTCGCCGCGGTGCCGTTCGCCGTCGACAACGAGCCGCCGGTGCGCCTGCACCTGCTGCGGACGAGCTCGGTGGACGCAGAGGCTCCCGAGGCTTGCGCCCCCGCCGGTAGTGCGATCGTCCGCGAGGGTGATGCTGCCGAAGACGCCGCCTGGGCGCGGTCAGATCGCACTGACGAGTATGTGCTCGTCCTGGTTCTGCACCACATCACCGCCGACGGCTGGTCGGTCGCTCCACTCACCCGCGATCTGATGCTGGCCTACGCCGCGCATCTGGCCGGGGCCGCACCGCAGTGGCCGCCACTTCCGGTGCAGTACGCCGACTTCGCGCTGTGGCAGCGCGAGGTGCTGGGCGCCGAGGACGACCCGGAGTCGCTCATGGCGCGACAGATCGATTTCTGGACAACGGAACTCGCCGATCTGCCCGATCTGCTCACGCTGCCCACCGACCGGCCACGGCCAGCCGTGGCCTCCGGTCGCGGTGCGCGCCACGCGTTCACGATCCCCGCCGCTGTCACCGACCGCCTCCGCGCACTGGCCGCTGACACCCAGTCCTCGCTGTTCATGGTGTTGCACGCCGCCTTCGCCGCGACCCTGGCGAAACTGTCCGGCCAGCAGGACATCTCGATCGGCACACCGGTCGCCGGTCGTGGCGATCAGGCGCTCGACGACCTCGTCGGTATGTTCGTCAACACTCTCGTGCTGCGCACCCAGGTCCGGCCCGGCGCGACCTTCACCGACCTGCTCGGCACGGTCCGCGACGGCGACCTGCGCGCCCTCGCCAATACCGAGGTCACCTTCGATCGCCTCGTCGAGGTGCTCAATCCCGAGCGCTCGACCGCGCGGCACCCGCTGTTCCAGGTGATGCTCGACTTCCAGAACACCACGCAGACCGAACTCGCGCTGGCCGGTGTCACCGCGTCGGAAGTCGAGATCGACACCCGCACGGCGAAATTCGACCTGCAGTTGACCCTGCGCGAGACCGCCGACGGCCTCCTCGCCCGCTTCGAGTACGCGACCGACCTGTTCGACGCGCGGACCATCACAGATTTCGGCCTCCGCCTGCGGCGGGTGCTGGATACGGTGACCGCCGATCCCACCGTCGTGATCGGCGACATCGACCTGCTCGCCGCCGCGGAGCGCACCCGGCTGCTCGACACCTGGAACGACACCGCCTACCCGATCGACGACCGCACGACGCTGGTCTCGCTGTTCGCGGCCCAGGCCGCGCGCACTCCGGACGCCACCGCGCTGACCTTCGAGGGCGAGTCGCTCACCTACGCCGAGTTCACCGCTCGGGTGAACCGTCTCGCGCGCCTGTTGATCTCGATCGGTGTGCGGCCCGATCGCACCGTCGCCCTCGGCATGCGACGTTCGACCGATCTGGTCGTGGCCATGTACGCGGTGCTCGCCGCGGGCGGCGCCTATGTCCCGCTCGACCCCGACCATCCGGCAGAGCGCGTCGCGCATGTCCTCGACGCGGCCGCCCCCGTCTGTGTGCTGACCCGATCGGCCGACGAACTCGCCGTCCCCGCGACACATTCGGTTGCCGTACTCGACATCGAACAGCTCGATACCAGCGACTACTCGGCCGCACCGCTCACCGACGCCGACCGGCTCGCCACCCTCACCCCCGGCAATGCCGCCTACCTGATCTTCACCTCCGGCTCCACCGGTAGGCCCAAGGGCGTCGTCGTCTCGCACGCCGCGATCGTCAACCGCCTGATCTGGATGCAGGACGCCTACCGGCTCACCCCCGCGGACTCGGTCCTGCAGAAGACGCCGGCCACCTTCGACGTGTCGGTCTGGGAGTTCTTCTGGCCCTTGCAGATCGGCGCCCGTCTGGTCCTCGCACGCCCGGACGGCCACCGTGACCCGGCCTACCTGGCCCAGCTGATCGACGACGAACAGATCACCGTCGGCCACTTCGTCCCGTCGATGCTGGCGGTCTTCGTCGCAGCCCTCGACGACGCCTCCGCGTGCTGCGCCTCGCTGCGTCTGGTGTTCGCCTCGGGTGAGGCGCTGGCACCGGCGCCCGCACAGTTGCTGCGTCGTCGCACCGGGACCGCTGTGCACAACCTGTACGGTCCCACCGAAGCGGCCGTCGATGTCACCTTCCACGAGGTCGTCGATGCCGACGTGACCACAGTGCCGATCGGTGAACCTGTGCACAACACGCAGGTGTACGTCCTCGACGGTCGCCTGCGCCCGGTCCCCGCCGGAGTCCCCGGTGAGCTGTACCTGGCCGGTGCGCAACTGGCCCGTGGCTACGCGGCCCGCGCCGACCTGACCGCGGATCGCTTCGTCGCCAACCCGTTCGCCGATGGCGAGCGCATGTACCGCACCGGTGATCTCGTCACCTGGACCGCGGTGTTCGACGACGACGTCACCGGAGACGCCGCGGGGCTGTGGTCCGACGCCCGCCACCCGCGCGGCCGACTGGAGTACCTCGGCCGCACCGACTTCCAGGTGAAGCTGCGCGGCCTGCGCATCGAACTCGGCGAGATCGAGGCGGCGCTGGCCGCGATGACCGAAGTCGCCCAGGCCGCGGTCGTCGTGCACGACGGTGACACGCTCGTCGCGTATGTCGTCGCGGCACCGGACCTTCACGTGGACGCGGTGAAAGCCGCACTGGCCCGGACCCTGCCCGCCTACATGGTCCCCGCCGCGGTCGTCGTGCTCGACGAGTTCCCGCTCAACACCTCGGGCAAGCTCGACCGCGGGGCCCTGCCCGCGCCGGTGCTCGAGACCGCGGTCTTCCGCGCCCCGGTCACCGAGGTGGAGCGGATCGTGGCCAGCACCTTCGCCGCCGTCCTCGGCTTCCCCGCCGACCGCGAAGTCGGCCTCGACGACGACTTCTTCGGCCTCGGCGGCAACTCCCTCAATGCCACTCAGGTCGCGGCCCGTCTCGGCGCCGCCCTCGACACCAAGGTCCCGGTGCGCCTGCTGTTCGACACCCCGACCGTCGCGACCCTCGCCGAACGGTGCGCGGACCTGCGCGGCACCGGCGGCCGAATCGAACTCACCACGCGGGAACGCCCCCAGCGCATTCCGCTCTCGGCGGCCCAGCGGCGGATGTGGTTCCTCAACCGCTACCTCGCCGACGCCGACGGCATCGGCGACGCCGTCGACAACATCCCCGTCGCCCTGCGGCTGACCGGCGACCTCGACATCGCCGCGCTCGACGCCGCCCTCCGCGACCTCATCGCCCGGCACGAAACCCTGCGCACCAGCTACCCGGACGGCCCCGAAGGCGCCGAGCAGTCGATCGCCGAGACCAGCGACATCGCGCTGCGGGCCGAGCCGATCACCGAGGCGGACCTGCCCGTGCGCCTGCTGTCGTGCGCCGCCGTCCGCTTCGACCTGACCACCGAGATCCCGCTGCGCGCGGCACTGTTCGCCATGGGCGAGGAGCACGTCCTGGTCCTGGTGGTCCACCACATCGCCGCCGACGGCTTCTCCCTCGGCCCGCTGGCCGCCGACCTGATGACCGCTTACGCCGCTCGCACCGCGGGCACGGCCCCCGGCTGGGCACCCTTGCCCATCCAGTACGCCGACTACGCACTCTGGCAGGACGAGAACCTCGGCGACGCCGCCGATCCCGCCTCGCTCGCCCACGCCCAGCTGGCCTTCTGGCGCCGCGGCCTGGCCGGTCTGCCCGAGCAGCTCGAGCTGCCGACCGATCGGCCCCGCCCGGTCGACTCCAGCTTCCGCGGCGGCGTGCACCGCTTCCAGATCGACTCCGATCTGCACAGCGAGCTGCGCGAACTGGCCCGCAAGCACGAGGCCACCCTGTTCAGCACCGTGCACGCCGCACTGGCCGTCCTGCTGGCCCGCCTGTCCGGCGGCAGCGACATCGCCATCGGCACCCCGGTCGCCGGACGCGGTGAGGCGGCGCTCGACGGGCTGATCGGCATGTTCGTCAACACCCTGGTCCTGCGCACCCAGATCGACCCGCGCGCGGAATTCGAGACCACCCTCGATGCCGTCCGCGCCGGTGACCTCGACGCGCTCTCCCACGCCGACATCCCGTTCGAGCAGGTGGTCGACGCGATCGATCCGGCCCGGGCGCGCAACCGGCACCCGCTGTTCCAGGTGGCGCTGGTCCTGCAGAACTTCACCGTCCCCGAACTGGCCGCCGCCGGACTGCGCGTGACGCCGGTCGACTTCGACCCGGCAGTGGCGAAGTTCGACCTGCAGTTCACCGTCACCGAGTCCGGCGACATCGACGGCCGTGCCGATGGTATGAGTGTCGAAATCGGCTATGCCACCGACTTGTTCGACCCAGCGAGCATCGCGGTGCTGGCTCGCCGGTTCACCCAGGTGCTGGCCGCCGTGGTCGCCGACCCGACCGTGGTCGTCGGTGACATCCAGCTGCTCAGCGCCGAGGAGCAGCAGCGCACCCTGCACGACTGGGCGGGCACCGGCACCTCCGTGGCGAGCGGCACCGAGACCATGGTCGACCGCTTCGCCCGCGCCGCCGCACTCGACCCGAATGCCGTCGCGGTGAAGGCCGGTGGCGACACCCTCACCTACGCCGAACTCGACGCCTGGTCCAACCGGCTCGCCCGCCGCCTGGTCGCCGCCGGAGTCGGGCCGGAATCGCTGGTGGCCGTAGCACTTCCGCGCACCGTGGAACTGCCCGTCGCGCTGTTGGCCGTGCTCAAGGCCGGCGGCGGCTACCTGCCGATCGACCCGAACTACCCGGCCGACCGCATCGAGTACATCCTCGACGACGCCCGCCCGTTGTGCGCCATCGCGGGCGCGGGCACCGGCCTGGCCCGCGACTGGTTCGGCGGGCCGGTGCTCGATCCCGCCGCCGAGAACCTGATCGACTTCGCCGCCGACGCTCTCACCGAAGCCGACCGACGAGCCCCACTGGTTCCCGCGCACGCGGCCTACGTCATCTACACCTCCGGCTCGACCGGCCGCCCCAAGGGGGTGGTGATCCCGCACGCGAATGTGCTCGCGTTGCTGGACAACTCGGCCCGCCACTTCGCGTTCGATTCGTCGGACGTGTGGACGATGTTCCACTCCTACGCCTTCGACTTCTCGGTGTGGGAACTGTGGGGTGCTCTGCTGCACGGCGGCTCGGTGGTCCTGGTCGACTACTACACCTCGCGCTCACCCGAACAGTTCCGGGAGCTGCTGCTCACCGAGCGGGTGACCGTGCTCAACCAGACGCCCTCGGCCTTCTATCAGCTGATCGCGGCAGACCTGGCCGCGGGCGCGGCGCCCTCGGACATCGGACCGGCGGACTACGCGCTGCGCACGGTGATCTTCGGTGGTGAGGCGCTCGAACCGCAGCGACTGGCGGGCTGGTTCGCCCGCCACCCGGACTCCCCGCGCCTGGTGAACATGTACGGCATCACCGAGACCACGGTCCACGTCTCCTACCGTGAGATCACCCCGGACACCGGTTCGGCCAGCGTGATCGGCGGCGCTCTCGCGGGATTGACGGTGCGCGTGCTCGATTCGCGCCTGCGCCCGGTTCCGGTCGGCGTGCCCGGCGAAATCTATGTCTCCGGTGCGCAATTGGCGCGCGGCTACCTGGCCCGCCCCGATCTGACCGCGAGCCGGTTCGTCGCCGACCCCTACGGCGGGCCCGGTGCTCTCACTTATCGTTCCGGTGACCTGGCCCGCTGGACCGCCGACGGCGATCTCGAATACCTCGGCCGGGCCGACCAGCAGGTCAACCTGCGCGGCTTCCGGATCGAGCTCGGCGAGATCGAGGCCGCGCTGCTGAGCAGTTCGGTGGCCCCGCGCGAGGTCGCGGTGCTTGTCCGGACCGATCTGGCGGACGAGCCGCGCATCGTGGCGTACTTGGTCGCCGGGGTGCAGATCGACGCCGCCGCGCTGCGCCAGGAACTGGCCCGGACCCTGCCCGAGCACATGCTCCCCGCCGCGGTCGTGCCGGTCGAGCGCATCCCGCTGACCGTCAACGGCAAGCTCGACCGCGCCGCACTGCCCGCGCCGGTCTTCGAGACCACCGCCTACCGCAAGCCCACCACGGTCACCGAGGAGATCGTGGCCGCGGTCTACACCGAGGTCCTCGGCAACGACCAGCCCATCGGCGTCGACGACGACTTCTTCGCCCTCGGCGGCAGCTCCCTGCTGGCCGCCAAGGCCAGTGCCCGCATCGGCGCCGCACTGGACCGGCGAGTCGGCGTGCGGACTCTGTTCGAGGCGCCGCGCGTGGGTGAACTGGCGGCCGCGGTGGACGCCCAGGCGAAGGTCGACCGGCCCGCCCTGGTCGGCCGGGCCCGTCCCGAGCTGCTGCCGCTGTCCCCGGCGCAGCAGCGGATGTGGTTCCTCAACCGATTCGACCGCACCTCGGTGGCCTACAACATCCCGTTCGCCCTGCGGCTGTCCGGCGCCCTCGATGTCGCCGCGCTGCGGGCGGCGGTGGCCGATGTGGTCGCCCGCCACGAATCGCTGCGCACGGTCTACCCGGAGGCCGACGGCCAACCCGTGCAGGCGATCGTCGCCGCCACCCAGGCGGTTCCGGCGCTCGACCCGATCGCGGTGACCGAAGACGCGCTTGCGCGGACGATCCGCGAGCTCGCCGAGACGACCTTCGATGTCACCACCGAGATCCCGGTGCGGCTGCGCCTGTTCCAGGTGCACGACACCGAGTTCGTGCTCGCCGCGGTGCTGCACCACATCGCCGCCGACGGCTCCTCGATCGCACCGTTCGTCGCCGATCTGATGCGGGCCTACACCGCCCGCCTCGCCGACACCGCGCCCGGCTGGGCCCCGCCCGCCGTGCAGTTCGCCGACTACGCGCTGTGGCAGCGCGACCTGCTCGGTGACGAAGCCGATCCCACGTCGATCGCCGCCCAGCAGGTCGCCTACTGGTCGACCCAGCTGGCCGGACTCCCGGACCAGCTCGCCCTGCCGGCCGATCGCCCGCGTCCCGCACGGCAGAGCCTGCGCGGCGACAAGGTGAGCTTCACCGTCGACGCCGACCTGCACGCCGCGCTGGTCGCCCTCGGTCGCGGCCACGGCGCCACGCTGTTCATGGTGGTGCACGCGGCCTTCGCGGCCCTGCTGGCCCGTCTGTCGGGGACCGACGACATCGCCGTCGGCACCCCGAACGCAGGTCGTGGGGAAGCCGAACTCGACGAGGTCATCGGCATGTTCGTCAACACACTGGTCCTGCGCACGCGCGTCGCGGGGGATCGGCCCTTCGCCGAGCTGCTCACCGCGGCACGCACCGCCGACATCGCGGCGTTCTCGCACGCCGATGTGCCCTTCGAACGGCTGGTCGAGGTGCTCAACCCGGCTCGTTCCACCGCCCGGCACCCGCTGTTCCAGGTCGGCTACTCGTTCCAGAACCACGAGCGCGGCCGGCTCGAGCTGCCGGGACTGACCGTGTCCGACATCGAATTCGATACCGCCGTCGCGCAGTTCGATCTGCACCTGTTCGCCCTCGACCACTACACCGAGGCCGGGGCACCCGCCGGGATCGAGATGGCCCTGGGATACGCCACCGATCTGTTCGACGCCGAGACCGCGCGGCGTTTCGCCGCGCAGCTGCGGCGCGTGCTCGAATCCGTCCCCGTCGCACCGGAAACGGTTGTCGGTGACCTGGATCTGCTGGGCGCGGACCGTTCGCTGGTGCTCGACACCTGGAACGCCACGACACATCCGGTCGCACCCTCGACGCTGGCCTCGCTGGGCGCACACCAAGCCGCGCGCACTCCGGACGCCCTCGCCCTGATGGACGCGGAGACCGGCGAGTCCCTCGACTACGCCGCCTTCGAAGCCCGCGTCAACCGCATCGCCCGGCTGCTCATCGCCGAGGGCGTCGGCCCGGAGCGCACCGTCGCACTGGCGATGCGGCGCGGCATCGACCTGGTGATCGCCATGCACGCGGTGGTGCGGGCCGGTGGCGCGTACGTGCCGATCGACCCCGATCATCCGGTCGACCGGATCGCCTACATCGTGTCCACGGCCGCCCCGCTGTGTGTGCTGACCACCGCCGCCGACGGGTTGCCGGTCACGGTAGACGTGCCGGTCTTCGAACTGGATCACCGTGTTCTGGACGGACTCTCGACCGAGGTGGTGACCGATGTCGACCGCATCGCGCCCCTGCGACCCGAGCATCCCGCGTACATCATCTTCACCTCCGGCTCCACCGGCCTGCCCAAGGGCGTCACCGTGCCGCACGCGGCGATCGTCAACCAGCTCGCCTGGCTGCACGACCGCTTCGCCATGACCGGCGCCGACCGGGTGCTGCTGAAGACCCCCGCCACCTTCGACCTGTCGGTCTGGGAGTTCTGGTCGCCACTGACCTGCGGCGGTGCGCTGATCGTCACCCGTCCCGGCGACGAGCGTGATCCGGATCGCCTGCGCGCCATCATGGCCCAGCACGGCGTCACCGTCCTGCACGCAGTGCCCTCCCTGGTGGCCATGCTGCTGGCCGCCGAATCCACGCCCGCCCTGCCCGATGCACTGCGCGCCGTCCTCGCCATCGGTGAAGCCCTGCCCGCCGCCACCGCCACCCGGTTCCGCGCCCGCGCCGCCACCACCGCACTGCACAATCTGTACGGCCCGACCGAGGCCGCGGTCTCGATCACCGAATACGAAGTGGCGCAGTCTCCCTCGCCTGTGGTGCCCATCGGGGCCCCGGCCTGGAACAGCGCACTGTTTGTCCTCGATTCCCGCCTGCGTCCGGTCCCGATCGGTGTCGCCGGCGAGCTCTATCTGGCCGGTGACCAGCTGGCCCGCGGCTACCACGGCCGCTACGCCCTGACCGCCGACCGATTCGTTGCCAACCCCTTCGCAGGGACCGGCACATCCACGCCGCCTGCGCCGGTCCGCGGTCGTGGGTCCGATGCGGGTGCCGCGCTGTCTTCCACTTCGGTTCGCCGCACCGCGGGCACGCGGATGTACCGCACCGGTGACATCGTGCGCTGGCGCGCCGACGGCACCCTCGAGTACCTGGAGCGCGCCGACTTCCAGGTCAAGATCGGTGGCTTCCGCATCGAGCTCGGTGAGGTCGAGACAGCCCTGCTGCGCTGCGCCGATGTCCGAGCCGCGGTCGCCATCGCCAAGTCCGACGAGCGCGTCGGTGCCAGGCTGATCGCCTACGCCGCGGTGGCCGATCTCGAACCCGGCGACGAACCCGCTGTGGTGGCCCGCCTGCGCGGCGAACTCGCCGCCCGCCTGCCCGCCTACATGGTGCCCGCCGCGCTGGTCGTCCTGGCTGCTCTGCCGCTCAATGCCAACGGCAAGCTCGACCGGGCCCGGCTACCCGAACCGGAGTTCGCCGAGGCCGCCTTCCGTGCTCCGGTCACCGCGATCGAGCAACTCGTCGCGCAGACGTTCGTCGAGGTGATCGGTTGCGCGAGCGCCGGTCTGGACGACGACTTCTTCGCCCTCGGCGGCAATTCGCTGATGGCGACCCGCCTGGCCGCCCGCTTGGGCGCCGCACTCGGCGCCCAGGTCCCCGTGGCCGCGGTGTTCGACGCACCGACCGTCGCCGCCCTCGCCGAGCGACTCGACGCGGCCGAGCGCGCCGGTGCCCGCCCGCCGCTGACCCGCCGCGTCGACGACGGCCCCGCTGTCCTCTCGCCCGCCCAGCAGCGCATGTGGGTGCTGCACCAGCTGTCCCCGCAGTCGGCGGCCTACCACATCCCCGCCGCCATCCGGCTGACCGGCGAACTGGATCTGCCTGCCCTCCAGTCCGCCATCGCCGACCTGCTCGGCCGCCACGACACCCTCCGCACCCGCTACCCCGACACCGCCGACGGGCCGGTGCAGCAGGTGATGCCCGCGTGGTCGGCCGCAGTTGACCTGACCCCGATCCCGGTCGCGCCCGACGAGGTCGAGGCCAGGATCGCCGCGCTGGTCGCCCAGCCGTTCGACATCACCGCCGCCCCGCCGGTGCGCGTCGCGCTCTACGGTCTCGGCGCCGATGACCACGTGCTCGTCGTGGTGGTGCACCACATCAGCGCAGACGGCTACTCCATCGCCCCGCTCACCCGAGATCTGGTGCGCGCCTATGTCGATCGCAGCGAAGGTCGCGAACCCGGCTGGGCCCCGCTCGACATCCAGTACGGCGACTTCAGCGTCTGGCAGCGCGACCTGCTCGGTGCCGCCGACGACCCGGACAGCGTCCTGGCCCAGCAGCTCACCTACTGGACCCGCGAACTGGCCGGCGTGCCGGAACTGCTCGCCCTGCCCACCGACCGTCCCCGCGCCACCCGGCGCGAGATGCGGTGCGCCGCCGTGGAATTCGAGCTCGGCGGGGTACTGACCCGTCGCCTCGACGAGGTGGCCCGCACGCACGGAACCACCCTGTTCACCCTGGTGCACAGCGCGCTGGCGGTCCTGCTGGCCAAGCAGTCCGGCAGCGCCGACATCACCATCGGCGCACCGGTGGCCGGGCGCGGCGCCCGCGAACTCGACGACCTCGTCGGGATGTTCGTCAACACCGTGGTGCTGCGCACCGAGGTGGACTCGCGCGCGCCGTTCACCGACCTGCTCGCCCAGGCCCGCCGCCGCGACCTCGCCGCCCTCTCGCACGCCGACGTGCCGTTCGAGCAGATCGTCGACGCCATGGGCCGCACCAGGTCCGGCGCCTACACCCCGCTGTTCCAGGTGATGCTCACCTTCCAGAACATGCCGCCGGGCGGCGTCGAGCTACCGGGCTTACGGGTGCAGACGCTGGACCCCGGACTCGGCGAAGCCAAGTTCGACCTGCACCTGACCGCCCTGCAGTGCTACGCCGCCGACGGCACCCTCGACGGCCTCGACCTGCACTTCGGCTACGCGACAGACCTTTTCGACGCCTCCACCGTCAGTGCGCTCGTCGAGCGACTGCGCAAGATCCTGACCGCCGTCGCCGCCGACCCGACCGTGGCGGTGCGCGCGATCGATGTGCGCACCGACGCGGAGAAGGCGCCGAGACCGCGTACCTACACCATCGCCGATCTGCCCGGCCTGGTCGGTTCCGCCGCCCGGCTCGCCCCGGCGACAGTGGCCTTCGCTCACGGCGAGCACGCCATCTCCTTCGGCGCGCTCGACGCCAAACTCACCGCGGTGAGCCGGGCGATGGGAGCCAAGATGAAACCCGAAGCGCTGGTGAACGTCGCGCTGGCCGGGCTCGTGCCCGGCGTGCTCGCCGCTCTCGGCGCCTCCGGGCTCAGCACCACGTTGCACACACTGGTGACCGATGCCGCCGCGGTGATCGCCGGGTCGGGATCGGCCGACGACTCGGAAGGACAACTCTGATGTCGCATACGGATTCGGTCACGGCCGCTGTCTCACTCGACGCGCTGCTCGCCGACCAGGCGGGTGAACGCCCGCCTGACCCGGCGACCCTGCTCGCCGCGTTCACCCACCACGCCAGGCACGACCCCGATGCCGTCGCGGTTGTCGACGGGGCCGACCGGCTCACCTACGGTGCGCTGGCCGAACGAGTCGACGCGCTGGCGGCCACCCTGGCCGAGCGCGGGGTCGGTCCCGAGACCACCGTCGCGGTGTCGCTGCCGCGCTCGAGCGAACTGGTCGTCGCCGTGCACGCGGTGCTCACCGCGGGTGGCGCGTTCGTCCTGCTCGACCCGGAAGCGCCCACCGACCTGCAGCGCCGCACCGTCACCCTGGCCGCTCCGGTGCTCATGCTCACCACTGCGGGCGCGCCCCACCCGACCGGCACCGGCGTTCCGGTCCTGCGCACCGACACCCCGGCGGCCGATCCGGAACCCGACGAGCTACCAGGGCCGGGCGCCGACAACCCGGCCTACCTGGTGGTCGACATCGCCGCGTCCACCGCGGTGGTGGTCGGACACCGCGCCGCACAAGCCAATTCGGTCTGGCGGCAGCGGCTGTGCGGCATCGGACCCGGCGATTCGGTGCTCTGGCACGCGCCGCTCACCGGCCAGGCCGCTGTGGGGGAGATGCTGCTCGCCCTGCAGACCGGCGCCAGCCTGGTCCTCCCGACCGCCGCGTCGCTCGCCAAGTCCATCGCCGAAACCGGCGTCACCGCCGCCTGCTTCGATCCTGATCAGCTCGCCGAGCTGGCCGCGCTGCCCGATGCCGAGGAGCGCCTCGACTCGCTGCGCGTCGTCCTGAGCTGCGGTGCCCCGCTGCCCGCGAAGACCGGCGCCGCCCTGCGCGCGGTCAGCGGCGCCACCCTGTGGCACGTGTACGGCAGGCCGGAGACGGCCGGAGAGGTCGTGGCGCACGAGGTCACCGGCGCCGATCTGGAGGTGGTCCCGATCGGGTCGGCCGCCGACGATGTCGAACTGCTGATCCTCGACAAGCACCTGTGCCCGGTCCCCGACGGCGAAATCGGCGAACTCTACGTCTCCGGTGTGCAATTGGCGCGCGGCTATGTCGGCAGGCAGGCCACCGCCGCCACCTTCCTCGCCAACCCCATCGGCCCGGTCGACGACCGCATGTTCGCCACCGGCGACCTGGTCCGGCGCAGGCCGCCGGGTGCGGACTGGACCGCCGAGATCGAATTCGTCGGCCGCGTCGAGGACCGGCCCGACCGGCTCGTCACCGGAACCCGCCACGGCGGCCTCCCCGGCGAACTGCTGCTCGACGAGTTCGAGGCCCAGGCGGCCGCGACCCCGTTCGACCCCGCGGTGGTACACGCACCCGGCGCGGCGGGCCCGACCGCGATCATCACCTACGGCGACCTGGACCGGCGAACCAATCAGCTGGCCCGGCATCTGATCGCACTCGGTGTCGGGCCGGAATCGGCGGTCCTCATCGACATTCCGCGTTCGGTCGAGCTGGTCGTGGCGATGTACGCCGTGCTCAAAGCGGGCGGCGCGGTGGTTCCGGCCGACATCGGCACGGGGGTCCTCCCTCCGGTCGTCGACCCGGCACTCGTGCTAGCCGTCGCCGAACGCAATCACGGTGCGGTGTACGACATTCCCGTCGTCGTCGTGGACGCCGTGCCGCTGTCGGATTACTTCGACGAGCCGATCCTGCGCGCCGAGCGCCGAGCTCCGGTGCTGCCGCAGCACCCGGCGTTCGTGCTGTACCCGCACGGCGCCACCCAGGGCATCACCGTCAGCCATGCCGCCGCGGTGCACCGGGTGACCGGCATGCAGGGCCGCCACGGGTTCACCGGTCGCGATGTGTACCTGCATCAGGCGGGCGCGGGCGAGGTCACCGAATGGCACGGCTTCCTGCTGCCCTTGCGAGTCGGTGCCACCGTGGTGCTGGCCGAACCGCCCGATCCGGCGACCCAGGCCGAGATCATCGCCGCCTACGGCATCACCGCGGCCGACTTCACTCCGCGCCGCCTCGCCGCGTTCACCGACCATGTCGCGCGCGCCGGACTGCGGACCGAGATCGCCTCGCTGCGCAGCGTCGTCGTACTCGGCACCCCCCTGTCCGCCGCCGAGGTCCGCGCGTTCGGCGCCGTGATCGGCGCGCGACTGCACCACGACTACGGCCGCGCCGAAGCGACTGTCACCCTGACCTATCCGGTGGCGCCCCGCGCCGACGCGCCGGAGCCGCCCGCCGTGCGGGTCCGCGAATGGAACCGGCGCGTCTACGTCCTGGACCGACGCCTGCGACCTACCAGCCCGGGTGCCGCCGGTGAGCTGTACCTGGCGGGCGCGCAGCTGGCCCGCGGCTACCGCGACGGTCCGGTGCCGACCGCGGATCGCTTCGTCGCCAATCCCTTCGGCATCCCCGGCGAACGCATGTTCCGCACCGGTGAACTCGCCCGCTGGGAGATCGACGGCACCACCGCGGCTCTGGTCCGGCTCGGAGAGCTGGTCAAACCCGTTGCTGCGGAACCGGTTCGCGGGCGCAGCGCGAGCATGCGGGCCAGAGTCGGCGCCGGAATAGGCGCGCGGATCGCGGAATTGGCTCGCCGTCACGCGGTTCCGCCGTTCGCCGTCGTCCGGGCCGCGGTGACGGTTCTGCTGGCCTGGCAGGCCGGAGCCGCCGTCGCGGGCGCCACCACCCTGGCCGAGATCCTGTGCGCCGAACCCGATCCCATGGTCGCGGCCGCCGCCGCGGCCACCAGTGAGGCCTGCGCGATCGCCGGTCCGCTCGGCCCGGTGACCCTGAGCTACCTCGACACCGGCGCCGACCCGTTCACCGTCCCCGGCCTCGAACTCACCGCGATGCGCTTCGACACCCCGCGCCCGGCCGACGGCGTGCACTTCATCGTCTCCGCGCCCGCCGACCCCGACGGCCACCTCGGCCTCGAACTCGAGTACAGCACCGACCGCTTCGACGACGACGCCGCGGCCATTCTCCTGCGCCGCTTCTCCCGCACCCTCGGTCTGCTCACCGCCGACCCCGACGCACCGAGTGACTCCTTCGACCTGAGCACCCCCGCCGAGCGCGCGGCCCACTGAAAGGCACCCCCATGAGCAACCCCTTCGACGACGACAACGCCCAGTTCTACGTCCTGGTCAACTCCGAAGGCGAACACTCCCTCTGGCCCACCTTCGCCGCCGTCCCCCGCGGCTGGACCGTGGCCTTCGGCGCCGCCCCCCGCGCCTCCTGCCTCCACTATGTCGAATCCCACTGGCTCGACATGCGCCCGAACTCCCTCATCGCGGCCATGGCCAACGAACCCTGACAGGCGGACGCGCTAGGGCGAAGCCCGCCTCCTGACGTGCGGAGGCGGGCTTCGGCGGGGTCAGGACCGGGCTGCTCGTACCCCCTGTTCGATGCGGTCGCCCACTTCGGTGTCGATGTTTCGCCAATAGTCGAAGGCGCGGACGAGGACTGGTTCGGTGACGCCGTTGAGGAGGTGGCCGACGACGTTGCTGACCAGGCGGTCGCGGGCGGCGTCGTCGAGGACTTCGCGGACCAAGGTGTGGGCCTGGCCGAAGTCGCTGTCGTCGGGGCGCAAGGTGTAGGCGGTGCGGACCATTTCGCCGTCGGTGTGCCAGCCCATCACCGGGCCCGACGCCTTCTCGTCGGCGTGCGGGCCGCCCTTGGAGTTGGGGACGTAGACCGGGTCGGTGACATTGGTGTAGCGCATGGCGCCGTCCTTGGTGTAGGAGTGCACCGGGGCGGCGTGCGGTGAATTGACCGGCAGCAGTGTGTAGTTCGAGCCGATGCGGTGACGGTGGGCGTCGGGGTAGGAGAACCAGCGGCCCAGCAGCATCTTGTCGGGGCTGGGTCCGGTGCCGCGCACCGCGTTGCTCGGTTCGAACGCGGCCTGCTCGATCTCGGTGTGGTAGTCGGCGGGATTGCGGTTCAAGGTCATGCGCCCCACCTTGATCAGCGGGTAGTCACCATGCGGCCAGACCTTGGTCAGGTCGAAGGGGTTGAAGCGGTAGGTCTTGGCCTCGTCGAACGGCATGATCTGCATGTGCAGTGTCCAGCTCGGGAATTCGCCGCTCTTGATGTGTTCCCACAGGTCACGCACGTAGTGGTCGGCGTCGGCCGAGGCGAAGTGGTCGCCCTCTTCCTGGGTGAGGAAGTCCACGCCCTGATCGGACTTGAAATGGTATTTGACCCAGAAACGCTCGCCACCGGCGTTGTACCAGAGATAGGTATGGCTGGAGTATCCGTTCATGTGCCGCCACGAGCGCGGGATTCCGCGATCGCCGAGCAGCCAGGCCACCTGGTGAGCCGACTCCGGCGACAACGTCCAGAAATCCCATTGCATGTCGTTGTCGCGTAAATTGTTGTCGGCCCGACGTTTCTGCGATCGGATGAAATCCTGGAACTTCATCGGATCGCGCATGAAGAACACCGGCGTGTTGTTGCCGACCATGTCGAAATTGCCGGCGGTGGTGTAGAACTTCAGCGCGAAGCCGCGCGGATCACGCCAGGTGTCCGGGCTGCCGCGCTCGCCGGCGACCGAGGAGAACCGGGCGAGCATCTCGGTCTTGGCGCCGGGTTGGAAGACATCGGCGCAGGTGTAGGCGCTGACATCGTCGGTGACCTCGAAGATGCCGAATGCCCCGCCGCCTTTGGCATGCGGCTGTCGCTCCGGCACACGCTCCCGATTGAATTGCGCCATCTTCTCGATCAGGTACGCATCGTGCAGGAGAATCGGACCATCCGGACCCACGGTCAGCGAGTGCTCGTCACTGGGAACCGGAATTCCCGAATCCGAAGTCGTGAAATTGCTGTCGCTCATACCATCTCCTAGTCGTCGTTATTGCACGGGGACCATTGGTGGTGGTACCCACTTTCCTTCCAGGGCATCTTCTTTTGGTGCGTAGAGGCGCAGGGTGAGAGAGAAGTCACCGGTGGCGGGGATGGGCAGCCAGTTGCCGGGGGCGACGGCGGGGCGGGGGTCCTCGTATTGGAGGGCGATGTCGACCGTGCCGTCGGCGGTGGGGGTGACCGGAGGGTGGTGGCCGACGGAATAGATCTCGGCGGCGTTGGGGATCAGGAAGCCCTCGGGGTCGTAGGCGGTGATCGAGGAGAAGGCCTCGGCCGGCGGCCACTGGCCGGGGTCGAAACGGATCCGGTAGCGCAGCGGGCGCCCCTGCTCATCGGCCGCGGGGGCGCTCCAGAGCACGGCGTAGAGGACGTTGCGGATGGGGGAGAGGCCGGGCGACCGCATGGTCGTCGCGGCTCGGCGCAGGTAGTCGGTGCCGAAGTTGCCGATCTCGGTCGGGATCTCCCAGCCGTTGACCCTGCGTGCGGTGGGATCCTCCCAGCCGACGATCCGGCGATGCGCTTGGCGGACCGCCTCGTCGAGGATCTCGCTCGGTTGACTGTCGACGTTGCCGCCCGGCTGCACCCCGATCGTGGCCAATTGCCCGGCCAGCGCGGCGTCGGCGGGCGTGGGCGCCGAGGCCAGCATGAGTCGGCACAGCCGATTGAAATAGGTGCGGCCGTCCAGCGCCGCGATCCGCTTCACCGGCGGCTCCGGCCCACGGTCGATCGGGTGTACCCGGCTGACGGTGCGGTCGAGTTCGCCCCGCAGCCAGGCGCTCAGCGGGACCAGCTTCACCTGGTCCTGGAACCGATTGACCTGTGGAGCGTCCTCGATGCCGTTGATCTGGACCCGCCCGACGATCGTCGCCATCGTCGACGGCATGTGCAGCAGCGTCGAACGCTCGGGAGTCCGCCCCGACCACCTCGGCCCGGTGATGAGGTAGGTGTAGGGCGGTCCCTCGGCCCCGATCGTGGTCCGCGGCTCCTTACTGGTCAGATCGTGCACCGTGTTGCCCCACCCGTCGAGCAGCTGGAACAGCCAGTACCGGTCGCGCTCGGCCTCGGGGAGCTGCAGCACCAGCGGTTCGTCGTCGAGGTTGAGCCAGGCCTGCGAATACACCATGTCATGGCTGAGCCGGGCGACCCCGCGGTCGAGCGGATCGGGCAGAACGCTGTGGTCGAGGGTGTTCGTCGGCGCGCTCGCCGCGCGCATCATGTCGAGCATGATCATCGGATAGCCGAAGACATAGGCGTCGATCGCGCGGGCGAGCACGTCCGGTGGTCCGGTGGACCGGGCCGGACCGAACGGCGTGTCGTCGCCACGACCACACCCCGGCAGGGCCGCCACCATGGTGGCCGCCGCGCCGAGCCCGAGCAAAGATCGCCTGCTCAGACCGCGGTGGTCGTTCGCGCGATGACCCATCCACTCTCCGTTCGACGCCCGTCGCCGCCGAGCCTAGAACCGGCCCGGCGCGCACCGCCTCACACACAACGGGTGAGATCCGCTGCTCAGCCGAGCAGTACCCGCCGCATCAGGAAGCCAACCCGGGCCCGGCAGGCGATCGGGTCGTCGCCGAAGGCCTGACCGAGATCGATCACCATCGCGAAGGCCGCGTGCACCAGGAATCGGGCCTCGGCGGCGGACAGTTCCGGGCGTACCTCGCGGGTCAGCCGCGCCCATTCCTGGACACTCAGCCGCTGGATGTTGCGCAGAACCGCACGCTCCTCGGCGGGCACGTGGCCGAACTCGGCGTAGTAGACGACCGCCAGCGCTCGCTCGTCGAAGGTGTCGGCCACGAACTGGCCGATCAGCATGTCCAGCGCGGCGGCACTGTCGGGTGTGCCGGCGACGGCGGGTCCGATCGCGCCGGAGACCCGGTCGGCGGCGCGGCGGAACGCGGCGGCGAGCAGGTCGCTCTTGCCGCGGTAGAACCGGTACACCGCCGAGGCCGCCGACAGGCCGGCCGCCGAGGCGATGTCCTCCACACTGACGTTCGGATAGCCGTGCTCGTGGAACAGTTCGACCGCTTTGCGCAGCAGCAGTTCGTGTTTGAACGAATCCGGGATCTCGACCGGCGTCGACTGCTCCGAAATCGTCGCCGCGGGCGGCAATTCGGACTCGGTCAGGGACAGACAAGCGGTGCCGAGCAGCGTGGTCATGGTGCGCGCCGGCAGCGCGGCGTGATGATCGGCGATGCTGGTGATCACGCCGAGCATCCCGGTGGACAGCAGCCGTAGCTCCGCCGCGGACAGTTCCGGCCGCAGCACCGCGAGCTGTTCGTCGAGCGCGCCGAGCACCGAGGCGCGCTGTTGGTCGAGCACCAGCCGGTCGGCGGGCTCGAGATAGCGGCCCTCCCAGCGCACCAGCGCGACGGTCGCCCGGTTCGCCACGGTCGAGCCGAGGAGGCCGGTGAGCATGTGCCGCAACCGCTCTGCCGAGGACTCGCCCTCGTCCGCGGCGGCGATCGCGGTGGTGAACGACTGCCCCACGCGCAACAGTTCCTCCCGGAACAGCGCGTACTTGCTCGGATAGTGCCGGTACAGCGCCGCCGAGCTGATGCCGAGCCCGGACGCGATGTCCTCCATGCTCACGCCGTGATACCCGGCTGCCCCGAACGCCACGGCCGAGGTTGCCGCGATCTGCGCCCGGCGGTTCTTCGGCCGCCGCCGCACACTCTCCCCGGTGACTCCGACCATCGATCCACGTGCCCCACGAGATCCGCCGACATTCATACTCGAAGTGTATTATGCCTTGTGGGGCGGGGTGATCCGGGCATACCAGTCGAGCAGAGCGGGGTCGTCGACGGCGCTGCGTTCGACCACCCGGGCCGGGTCGGCGCCCTGAAAGAGCTTCTTGATCGGCACTTCCAGCTTCTTGCCGGTTCGGGTGTGCGGGATCCCGGGCGTCTCGCGGATCTCGTCGGGGACGTGGCGCGGGGAGACCTCGGTCCGGATCGCGGCGCAGAGCCTGGTCTTCAGCTCCTCGGTGAGTTCGGCGCCGGGCGCGAGGACGACGAACAGCGGCATCCAGTAGCCGCCGTCGGGTTGTTCGGCACCGATCACCAACGCCTCGGCGATCTCGGGGAATTGCTCGACCACCTGGTAGATGTCGGCGCTGCCCATCCGGATGCCGTGGCGGTTGAGGGTGGAATCGGAGCGGCCGTGCACGACGATGCTGCCGTGGCCGGTCAGGGTGATCCAGTCGCCGTGCCGCCACACGCCGGGATAGGTGTCGAAATAGGCGTTGTGGTAGCGCTTTCCGTCCTCGTCGCGCCAGAAACGCACCGGCATGGACGGCATCGGCTCGGTCACCACCAGCTCGCCGACCTCGCCGCGCACCGGCGCACCGAGTTCGTCGTAGGCATCGAGGGCGACGCCGAGATACGGCGCCGACAGCTCACCCGGCCACACCGGCACGGTCGGCACGCCGCCGATGAACGCCGACACCACATCGGTGCCGCCGCTGATCGAATTCACCCGCACGTGCTCGCCCGCGTTCTCGTTCAGCCACAGCGCACTCGACACCGGCAGCGACGACCCGGTGATGCCGACGGTGCGCAGTGCCGAGAGGTCGTGCTCGGTGCGCGGCACCACACCCGCCTTGACGCAGGCGAGGACATAGCCGGGACTCGTGCCGAGCACGGTGGCGCGGACCTGAGCGGCCAGGCGCCACAGCGCATCGGGCGATCCGGCGGTCGGGCTGCCGTCGTAGGTGACGATCGTCGCACCGGTGAGCAGGCCGGCGACCTGGAAGTTCCACATCATCCAGCTGGGGCTGGTGAACCAGAAGAAGGTGTCGTCGGCGCCGATGTCGGAGTGCAGCGCCACGGCTTTCAGGTGCTCGAGCAGGACACCGCCGTGCCCGTGCACGATGCCCTTGGGCAGGCCCGTGGTGCCGGAGGAGAACACGATCCACAGCGGATGATCGAAATCGACGGCGGTGGTCTCGATGATGCCGAGATCGGCGTCGGCCACCGCCTCCGCCCAGGGCAGGGCGTCGGGCACGTCGAGTCCGAGCTGGGACACCGCGACCGTCGCCCGCAGGCCGGGCAGGCCGTCCTGGAGCGCCGCGATGTCGGCGCGCTTGTCGTGGTCCTTGCCGCCGAACCGGTAGCCGTCGGCGGTGACCAGCACCGTGGGGTCGAGTTGACCGAGCCGGTCCAGCGCCGCCTTGGCGGAATAGTCCTGCCCGCAGGCGCTCCAGACCGCGCCGATGCTCGCGGTGGCGAGGAAGGCGACGACCGCCTCGGGGATGTTGGGCAGATAGCCGATCACCCGGTCACCCGCCTCGACACCCTGTTCGCGCAGGGTACGGGCGAAAACGGTGACCTGCTCGATCAATTCGGCCCAGGACAGCTCACGGGGCTCGGCGTCCTCGCGCAAGGCGATGATCGCGGGCCTGCCCGGCTGGGCCATCCGGATGATCTGATCGACGTAGTTGAGCCGGGTACCGGGGAACCACCGCGCGCCGGGCATCTCGCGCGTGTCGAGGACCTCACCCGCGGTCTCGCCGAGTTCGAAGTAGTCCCACAGTGCTTGCCAGAACCCGGTGACATCGTCGACCGACCACCGCCAGAGCGCCTGGTAGTCGGGGTACTCGTCACCTGTTCGCGCGCTGACGAAGGCGGCGAAGTCGGTGACCCGCGCCGATGCGATGTCCTGCGCGGTCGGTTCCCATTGCGGTTGCACCGGAGGTCCTCCTCGTACTGGGTTGCGCGGGCCGGAACTGCCCGGTCGATGAGTACCCCGGCGCGCGAGCGTTACGCGACGCGCGCCGGGTGCTGGTCAGCCGAGGGGCTCGGCCCGGCGCACGATCCGCTCCGCGTGCCGTAGCACCGGTGCGTCGACCATGCGCCCTTCGAACGCGAAGACACCCCGATGGTCGGGCACCTCGGCGAGAACTCGGTGTGCCCAGTCGAGCTCGTCGGGATCGGGGGCGTACCCCGCGCGGATCACCGCGACCTGGCTGGGATGGATGGCCACCTTCGCGTCGAACCCGACCGCCACCGCGTCGAGAGTCTCCGCCGCCAGGCCGTCGTGGTCCTTGATGTCGAGATACACCGAGTCGAGGGCGAATCGGCCGAAAGCCTTGGCCGCCAGCAGACTCGTCGAGCGCACGTGCCGGGCGATGTCGCGGTAGCCGCCGTCGGCGTGCCTGCTGGAGTTGCCGCCCAGCCCGGCCACCAGGTCCTCGGCGCCCCACATCACGCCGATCGCGTTCTCGGCGGCGATCGAGTCGGTGACCCGCACCGCACCCAGCGGTGATTCGATCAGCACGATCACCTCGTAGTCGGTCAGACTCCGAACCTGTTCGGGCGATTCACATTTGGGCAGCATGACGCGTCGATAGGCAGTCTGCGCGAGCACGGCCAGATCGGCCGCGTGCTCGTCGGTGTCGGTCGCGTTCACCCGGATCACGGTGTGCCGCGGGTCGAGTGGGGTCGCGAGCAGGGCCTTTCTGGCCGCGTCCTTGTCGGCGGCGGCCACCCCGTCCTCGAGGTCGAGGATCACCACATCGGCGGCCGCGGCGGCCTTGGCGAAACGTTCGGGACGGTCGGCCGGGCAGAACAGCCAGGCCGGTCCGCTCGGCTCCCACGTGCTGTCTCCGGTCATGCCGCCGGCGCCTTTCTGACCAGCGTCTGCCGGACCGCCTTCGCCACGATCACGCCGTCCTGGTTGCGGGCGGTGTGGGTCAGACTGACGATGCCCTCGCCCGGCCGGCTCTTGGACTCGCGCTTGTCGGTGACCAGGGTTTCGGCGTACATGGTGTCGCCGTGGAACAGCGGCGCGGGCAGCGCCATCTCGGAGAAGCCGAGATTGGCCACCAGGGTGCCCTGGGTGAGCTGGGCGACCGAGAGCCCGACCAGCGTGGACAGGGTGAACATCGAGTTCACCAGCCGCTGGTTGAACGGCGGCTGCGCGTCGGCGAAGGCGGCGTCCAGGTGCAGGGCCTGGGTGTTCATGGTCAGCGTGGTGAACAGGACATTGTCGGCCTCGGTGATGGTGCGCCCCGGCCGGTGCTCGTAGATCGTGCCGATCTCGAACTCCTCGAACCACAATCCCCGCTGGACGACGCGACGGGTACTCACAGACCCAGCTCCCTTGCGATCAGCATCAGCTGTACCTCCGTCGTGCCCTCACCGATTTCCAGGATCTTGCTGTCACGGTAGTGCCTGGACACGGGGTACTCGTTCATGAAGCCGTTGCCACCGAAGATCTGGGTGGCGTCGCGGGCGTTGTCCATGGCGGCCTCGCTGGCGACCATCTTGGCGATGGAGGCGGCCTTCTTGAACGGCTTGCCCGCCAGCATCAGCGCGGCCGCGTCGTAGTAGGCGGTGCGGGCCACGTGGGCGCGCGCCTCCATCCGGGCGATCTTGAACGCGATGGCCTGATTGCGGCCGATCGCCTGACCGAACGCCTGCCGCTCGTTCGCGTAGCGCACGCTCTCGTCCACACAGCCCTGCGCGGCGCCCACGGCCAGCGCGGCGATGGCGATGCGGCCCTCGTCGAGGATGCGCAGGAAGTTGGCGTAGCCGCGGCCACGCTCGCCGAGCAGGTTCTCCCGCGGCACCCGGACATCGGTGAAGCTGAGCGGATGGGTGTCCGAGGCGTTCCAGCCGACCTTGTTGTATGCGGGCTCGGCCACGAAGCCCGGCGTGGAGGTCGGCACCAGGATGGTGGAGATCTCCTTCTTGCCACCGCTGGTCCCGGTGACCGCGGTGACGGTGACCAGGCGGGTGATGTCGGTGCCGGAGTTGGTGATGAACTGCTTGGCGCCGTTGATCACCCAGCTCTGGCCGTCCTCCACCGCGGTGGTGCGGGTGCCGCCCGCGTCGCTGCCCGCGTCGGGTTCGGTGAGTCCGAAGCCGGCCAGCGCCTGCCCGCTGGTGAGCTGGGGCAGCCACTCGGTCTTCTGCTTGTCGTCGCCGAAGCGGTAGATCGGCATGGCGCCGAGCGAGACACCGGCCTCGAGGGTGATGGCCACGCTCTGGTCGACCTTGCCGAGTTCCTCGAGCGCGAGGCACAGCGCGAAGTAGTCGCCGCCCATGCCGCCGAACTCCTCGGGAAACGGCAGGCCGAACAGGCCCATCTCGGCCATGCCCGCCACGACCTCGTACGGAAAACTGTGCTCGGCATCGTGTTTCGCCGAGACCGGCGCGACGACCTGCTGGGCGAAGTCACGCACGGTCAGGGCGAGCTGGCGGTACTCGTCGGGCAGGGAACCGGAGGACAGGTAGTCGGTCATGCGGGGGTTCCTTCGCGTTCGGTCTCCGCCGTGGCGGCGGTGTTGTCGGGATGGGCGAGCACGCGGACCAGGACCTGGTCGAGTTTCACCTGCGCGCCCGGCTGGACCAGCAGCTCGATCGTGCCCGCGACCGGCGCGGTGAGCGCGTGCTCCATCTTCATGGCCTCGATGACCACCACCGGGTCACCGGCCGCCACGGTCGCGCCGTCGGCGACCGGGGCCGCGATCACCGAACCCGGCATGGGACTGCGGACCTCGGCGTCGCCGACGTGTGCGGCATCGCCACGCACGCTCGCCTCGGCCACCTCGCGCAGCACGGCGACGTTCCCGCCGGTGCTCACCCACACCTGGCCGTCGGCCTCGGCGACGCGGCACACGCGGCGGAGTCCGTCGACGGTGAGGGTCAGGCGGTCCCCGTGCAGCGCGGCAGTGAGCGAGCGGCTGCCGGCACCGTCGGCCGGATCACCCGGCCGCAGCGCGGTAACGGATTCCGGCTGACTCGTCGCGGGGTCCGTCGCGCCCGCGCCGGAGGCATGCTGCGTCTGACCGCCCACGCCGTCGGACTCGAGTCGCACAGTCGCGGATTCCGGTGTGCCCGTCAGGAAGACATGGCGTATGTGATCGCCCGACGCGAGCCGCAACACGGTCGGCGCCGGTGTGCCGAGCCGCCAGCCCGAGGGCACCGCCCACGGGTCGCCACTCGTGCGCGGCCACCGGCGCAGCCAGTGATACGCCGCGGCGGCGATGAATTCGTCGTCGGTGACGGTGGCGGGCCGGAAGTCGGCGACCCGGCGGTCGAGCAGCGCGGTGTCCAGGCGTCCGGCCTGGACGTCGTCGTCGGCGAGCAGGAAGCGCAGGAACTCGATATTGCTCGTCACGCCGAGCAGCACGGTCTGTGCCAGCGCGCGATCGAGCGCGGCGAGCGCGTCGGCGCGGGTGTCGCCGCGCGCGATCACCTTCGACAGCATGGGGTCGTAGTCGCTGCCGACCACGGTGCCCTCGGCAAGGCCCGAATCCACCCGCACGCCATGGCCATTCGGCTCTGTGAGCGCGAGCACGGTGCCGCCGGTGGGCAGGAAGCCGCGACCCGGATCCTCGGCGTAGACGCGCGCCTCGACGGCGTGCCCGACCAGGTGGATCTCGTCCTGGCTCTTCGCCAGTTTCTGGCCCGCGGCCACCCGCACCTGGCATTCCACCAGGTCGACTCCGGTGACCAGCTCGGTCACCGGATGCTCCACCTGCAGCCGGGTGTTCATCTCCATGAAGAAGAACTCGTCGGGCCGATCGGCGGAGACGATGAACTCCACCGTGCCCGCGCCGACGTAGTCGACACTGCGCGCGGTGTTGCAGGCCGCGGTGCCGATTCTGGCCCTGGTCGCGGCGTCGAGCAGCGGCGAGGGTGCTTCCTCGATCACCTTCTGATGCCTGCGCTGCAAACTGCATTCGCGTTCGCCCAGATGCACCACATTGCCGAATGTGTCGGCCAGGATCTGCACCTCGATGTGCCGAGGCCGGGTGACGAACCGTTCCAGGAACAGGGTGTCGTCGCCGAAGGCGGCACCGGCTTCGCGGCGCGCGCTGACCAGGGCGGCGGGCAGGTCCTCGGCCCGCTCGACCCGGCGCATGCCCTTGCCGCCGCCACCAGCGGACGGCTTGACCAGGACGGGGTAGCCGACTTCGGCCGCAGCGGTGACCAATTGCGCATCGGTGAGGCCCGGTTCGGCGATGCCGGGAACCACCGGAACGCCGAACGCGGTGACCGTGTTCTTGGCCGTGATCTTGTCGCCCATCACCTCGATCGCCTTGGCGGGCGGGCCGAGGAACACGATGTCGGCGTCGGCCAGCGCGGCGGCGAAGGCCGAATTCTCCGACAGGAAGCCATATCCGGGATGCACAGCCTGCGCACCGGACCGCACGGCGGCATCGACGACCTTCTCGATCGACAGGTAGCTCTCGCGCGCGGGCGCCGGGCCGAGGCGCACCGCGACATCGGCCTCGCGCACATGGCGGGCGTCGGCATCGGCATCGCTGTACACCGCGACCGAGCGAATACCCATGGCGCGCAAGGTCTTGATCACACGTACCGCGATCTCGCCGCGATTGGCCACCAGGACGGTGTCGAACTCGACGGGGGTGGATTTGTTCAGCATGTCTGTCACATCCGGAAGACGCCGTAGGAAACGGGTTCGAGCGGCGCTTGCGCGCAGACCGAAAGGGCAAGGCCGAGCACAGTTCTGGTGTCCGACGGGGCGATGACGCCGTCGTCCCAGATGCGCGCGGTGGCGTAGTAGGGGTTGCCCTGGGTCTCGTACTGCTCGCGGATCGGGGCCTTGAACGCCTCCTGATCCTGCTCCGACCACGGCTTGCCCGCGCTGTCGAGCTGATCGCCGCGCACCGTCGCCAGGACCGAGGCGGCCTGTTCACCACCCATCACCGAGATGCGCGCGTTCGGCCACATCCACAGGAATCGTGGCGAATACGCGCGCCCACACATCGAGTAGTTGCCTGCGCCGTAGGAGCCGCCGATCACCACGGTCAGCTTCGGCACCCGCGCGCACGCCACGGCGGTGACCATCTTCGCGCCGTGCTTGGCGATGCCGCCGGCCTCGTAGTCGCGCCCGACCATGAAGCCGGTGATGTTCTGCAGGAACAGCAGCGGGATCTTGCGCTTGTCGCACAGCTCGATGAAATGCGCGCCCTTCATGGCGGATTCGCTGAACAGCACGCCATTGTTGGCGACGATGCCGACCGGATGGCCGTGGATGCGGGCGAAGCCGGTGACCAGGGTTTTGCCGTATTCGGCTTTGAACTCATGGAATCCGTTCTCGCCGTCGATGATCCGGTCGATCACCTCGCGCACGTCATAGGGGGTGCGCGGGTCGACGGGGACCACGTCGTAGAGCTCGTCCTCGGGCTTGGCGGGCGGGGTGGTGGGCAGTACCTCCCACGGCGCTTCGGGGCGCGGACCGAGGGTGGCGACGATATCGCGGACGATGCGCAGGGCGTCGCGGTCGTCCTCGGCCAGATGGTCGGTCACGCCGGAGGTGCGCGAATGCAGCAGGCCGCCGCCGAGATCCTCGGCGGTGACGACCTCGCCGGTAGCCGCCTTCACCAGCGGCGGGCCGCCGAGGAAGATGGTGCCCTGGTCACGCACGATCACCGCCTCGTCGGCCATCGCGGGGACATAGGCGCCGCCCGCGGTGCACGAGCCGAGTACCGCGGCGATCTGGGCGATGCCCTTGGCGCTCATGTTCGCCTGATTGAAGAAGATGCGGCCGAAATGGTCGCGGTCGGGGAACACCTCGTCCTGGCGTGGCAGGAAGCCGCCGCCGGACTCCACCAGGTACACGCACGGCAGGTTGTTCTGCGCGGCCACCTCCTGGGCGCGCAGGTGCTTCTTCACCGTGATCGGGTAGTAGGTGCCGCCCTTGACCGTCGGGTCGTTGGCCAGGACCAGGCACTCGCGACCGGCGATGCGGCCGATGCCGGCGATCACGCCCGCGCCGGGGCACTCGTCGTCGTACATGCCGTTGCCCGCCAGCGGGGCCAACTCGAGGAACGGGCTGCCGGGGTCGAGCAGTTCGTCGATGCGCTCACGGGGGAGCAGCTTGCCCCTGGCCACGTGCCGTTCGCGCGCCTTGAGCGGGCCGCCGAGCGCGGTCAAGGCCAGCCGCTGGTGCAGATCGTCGACCAGCGCGGCGTGCGCGGCCCGATTGCTGGTCGCGGTCGGGGCGTCGGTGCCCAGATCGTGCGTAACCGTCATCACGTCATCCTGTCGCCCGGTTAATCGCCAATAACTGAAAATCAGGTTAATCTGGACTAACCGAGTTGTCCAGACCCGGTGGAGGGAGATTCGCTGTGGCCACCGTCGAGCCGGTCCCCGCGACCCGTCGTGAGCAGCTGAAAGCCGAGCGTCGCGCGCAATTGCTCGACGCGGGTGCCCGGCTCATCGCCGACCGCGGCTTCCTCGGCGTGCGCCTCGACGACCTCGGCGCGGCCGTCGGCATCAGCGGTCCCGCTGTCTACCGGCACTTCGCGAACAAAGAGGCCCTGCTCGTCGAGTTGCTCGTCGGGATCAGTGAGCGGCTGCTCGCCGGCGGCCGCTCGGTCGTCGCTTCGGCCGCGTCGCCGGCCGACGCCCTCGAGGGCCTGATCGAGTTCCACCTCGACTTCGCCTTCGGCAACCCCGAACTCATCCGCATCCAGGACCGCGACCTCGACAATGTCCCCACCCCCGACCGTCGCATCCTGCGCCGCACTCAGCGTCAGTACGTCGAGATCTGGGTGGGAGTGCTGCGCCAGGTGCACCCAGACCTCGCTGAGGAAACCGCCCGCATCCAAGCCCACGCCGCCTTCGGTCTGATCAACTCGACTCCGCACAGCGCCAGCCAGGCCACCGCGATCAGGGCCCGGCCGGTCCTGCGGGAGATGGCGCTGGCGGCCCTCGTTGGGGTCTCGCACCGCCAATCGTTGGAGAGTCTGCGCGAGCAGGGCCGGATTCAGCCCGCGAGGGAACCCAAGCGTCGCGCAGTCGAGCCGATCGAGGGCAGTGGCACGGTCAGCGATCTGGTCGAAGAGAACAGGTGACAAGGGGCAGTCAGTCCAATTGGCTCCACAGCCAGCTCGGACCAACGGTGTCGGTGCTGGGTGCCTGGACGCGGGAACGGAGTTCGCGGTCGGCGGTGACGACCGTGATCTGGTCGGCGGCACTCGCCTGAGCCACCACGTCGACGATCTTGTCGTCGCCTGAGCGTTCGGCCAGGACGACCGTCATGCGCGGGGTCGCGGGTTCGGTGTCGTCGACGGCCGCCTTGGCAGCGCCTTCGAGGACGACGACGATCGATGTGGTCTCGGGCAGCCGGGTGCTCAACCCGGCCAGATCCGCGAGCAGTCGCCGCGCGGCACCCGCCCGATCCCGCCACCAGCCGTTGGGTCGGGAACCGATCACATTGGCGGCATCGACCACGATCAACTGCCTCGGTTCGTTCATCGCACAAGTGTGCCTGGGTACGTCCGGGGTCGATCAGCTTGCCGGGTGTCGCAGAACTGTGTCAGCGTTGAGCTATGGCTACCGGTCGGGTTGGTCTCGATGCTGCTGTGCATTCCCGGCTCGTCTCGCAGGGGCGAATGCGACCCGCGACTCGAGGGCGCGCGGAGTTGCTGATGCAGCTCAGTCGTGGCGCGGAGACCGCAGACGCCGATCACGACAACTCCGTCAGCGCTGCGCTGGCGGAGTGTCGCGACAGCGAGCGTTACTGAAGGCTGGCGTAGTTCGCCGTGTGCGATCAGGCGGGGATGCGGTCGACGGTGGTCAGGTGGCCGTCGACCATGCGGTAGACGGCGTCCATGCGGTGCAGGTGGGTGGGGTCGTGGGTGACCAGGATGGTGGCGGCGCGGTGCTCGCGGGCGATGGTGGTGACGAGGTCGATGATGGCGGCGCCGCGTTCGGAGTCGAGGGCGGAGGTGGGTTCGTCGACGACGAGCAGGGCGGGGTCGTTCATCAGGGCGCGGGCGATGTTGACGCGTTGGCGTTGGCCGCCGGAGAGTTGGGCGGGGCGTTTGTGCGCTTGGTCGGCGAGGCCGACCGCGTCGAGCAGTGCCCTCGCGCGGGAACGCGTTTCCCCGCGTGGTGTGCGGCTGCGCCCGCCGAGGTGGGCGGTGACCTCCAGCTGTTCGGCCGCGGTGAGCGCGGGGATCAGGTTCGGTTGCTGGAACACGATGCCCATCGAGCAACGGCGCACGGTGGCGGCGGCGCGTCTGCCCAAGCTGGCGAGATCGACTGTGCCCGAATCGGTGTCGAGGACGACGGTGCCGGAGTCGGGGCGGATCAGGGTCGCCGCCACCGCGAGCAGGCTCGACTTGCCCGAGCCGGAGGGTCCGGTGACGGCGGCGATGGTGCCGCCAGGGACGCGCAGGTTCACCCGGTCCAGGGCGGTCAGGCGGTCGGCGCCGTCGGGGTAGGTGAGGGTGACATCGGTGAGGGTGAGCATCGAGGTGTCCTTCAACGGGTCGCGCCGAGCGCGGTCAACGGGTCGGTGGTGAACAGGAAGCGCAGGGCCACCGCGGCGCCGGCCAGGCCGAGCACGATCAGTGCCAGCGCGGGGACCAGCGTGGTCGCGGGCGAGAGCACGAACGGCACCGCGTCACCGAGGGCGAGCGAGGCTGCCGCGGTGATGCCGAGGCCGAGGGTCACGCCGGTGACCAGCACGATCGCGGCCTGGGCGAGGGCGTCGAGCACCAGCGAACCGGTGGTCGCGCCGAGCGCCTTCAAGGTGGCGACATCGGGCTGTCGCTGCACCGTCCACACCGTGAAGAACGCGCCGATCACCAGCGCCGAGATGGCGAACAGCAGCATCGTCATCAGAGTCAGCGAGCTGTTCTCGGCCTGGTAGGAGCCGATCGCCCCGACGGCCTCGCCGGCCGCGACGGTCTGCGTGCCCGCCTCGGGGTCCAGACCGCCGTGGTCGAGCGAACCGGTCACCGCCAGGACGGTCGCCGCACCGGAGCGCGGGCTCGCCGCCTGCCAGTCCGCCAGGCTCGTCCAGATCACCGGGGTGTGGCTGTACCAGTCGTCGGTCGACACGTCGGCGACCCTGAACTCGTGCCCGGCGAGTACCACGGTGTCCCCTGCGCTCGCCGAGAGTTCGCGCGCCGCACCAGCGCTCAGCACCACCGCACCGGATTCGGTAGCGGGATGATTGCCGAACGCCGACGGGTCGCCGCCGAACAGTGCCACCTGGACCGGGGCGGAGCCGGTGTGTTCGGCCCGGATACGCGAGATGCCGATCGGCGTGACGGTCGCGTTCTCGGCCGCCGACGTCCACTGGTCGAGCTGCTGCTCGGTGAGCACCGAGGAGTCGAACGACGGATCGGTGCCGGTCTCGGCGAACACGATCTCGTCGGCGTCGATGCCCTCGACCGCGGAGATGTTCTGGTGCGCCAGGCCCGCGGTGAGGCCGCTGAGAAAACTCACCAGCACCGCGACGAGCAACACGACGGTGGTGATGAGCAGGAAGCGGCCGCGGGCGGCCCGTAGATCTCGGAGTGCTACGAACATGACTCCACCCTCGCCGCGCGTAGCCCGTTCGGCATCGCACCGGCGCTGGAATCGCGCTCCACCGTAGGGCCGAGCGTGTTTACACCTTTCGATGGATGCCCGCGCGGTTGCCGCACATAAGCTGGTCGGTGTGCACTCGTCCCCGCTGACCCCGGTGGTCACCACGCTGCGGCTCGGCCTGCACGTGCTGGTGACGGTGCTGGCCGTGGTGGTCGCGGTGCGGGCGGTGGTCGATGGTGGGCACGGCGTCGCGGTGGTCGCGCTGACCGCCGTCTGGCTGGTCGTCTACTTCGCCGGGGCCGAGGTGCCGCGGCGTTTCGGGAAAGTCGAGCTGGGTTCGGGTCGTGCTGCGCGAGTCGTCAGGGGACCGAGGACTCGCGCAGACGCATCGGTGGGGATGGGGGCCCGGTCCGGGGCCATGTGGCTGTGGCTGGGCGTGCTCACCGTCCTGTGGCTCATCCTGCTCGCGTTCACGCCCGACGCTGTCTATCTCGCGTTCGGGCTGTTCTTCCTGTATCTGCACTTGCTCCCGCGACCGTGGAACCTGGTGACCGTGGTGCTGGCGACGGCGTTCGGGGTGTTCGGGTTCGCGGCGCATCGTGGGTGGTCGGTGGGGGCGGTGATCGGGCCGGTGCTCGGGGCGGCGGTGGCGATCGGGATCGGGCTGGGGTATCAGGCGCTGTATCGCGAGGCGGTCGAGCGCGAACAGTTGATCGACGAATTGATCAGCACCAGAGCGGTTCTCGCCGATCAGGAACGCACCGCGGGCAAGCTGGCCGAACGCGAGCGTCTCGCCAAGGAGATCCACGACACCGTCGCCCAGGGGCTGAGCAGCATTCAGCTGCTGCTGCACGCCGCCGAGCAAGCCGCACCGGATCACCCCGCGCTGGAACGCATTCAGCTCGCCCGCCAGACCGCTGCGGAGGATCTGGCCGAAACCCGCAGGCTCATCGACGAACTCTCGCCCGCCGCGCTGGACGGTCAATCCCTCGCCGATGCGCTGGAACGGATCTGCGGCCGGGCGCAGTCGCCGACGCTGGCCACACAATTGCTCGTCGAAGGGGAACCGGAGCGGTTGCCGATGCCGGTGGAAGCCGCGCTGGTGCGGATCGCGCAGAGCGCGGTCGCCAATGTCGTCCAGCATGCCGAGGCCGCGCGCATGCGGGTCACCCTCACCTATGCCGACACCGATGTGCACCTCGACATCGTCGACGACGGCGTCGGCATCGATCCCGGTGCCCTGCGCGGATCGCGCGCGTTCGGACTGGCCGCCATGCGCAGTCGCGTCGAACAGCAGGGCGGAGCGATGACCGTCGAATCAGAGCCAGGCCACACCGCCGTCACCGTGTCCTTCCCCCTGGGAGCCGCCTCGTGATCCGCCTGCTGCTCGCCGACGACCACGCCATCGTCCGCGCCGGCCTGCGCGCCCTGCTCGAAGCGTCCGCCGACATCACCGTGGTCGGCGATGTCGCCGACGCCGACGCGGCGGTGGCCTTCTGCGCCGCCAACCTCGTCGACCTGGTCCTGATGGATCTGCGCTTCGGTGACGGCCGCTCCGGCGCCTCGGCCACCGCCGGTCTGCGCGCCCTCCCGGACCCACCGAATGTCCTCGTCGTCACCAACTACGACACCGACGCCGACATCCTCGGCGCCATCGAAGCGGGCGCGGTCGGCTACCTCCTCAAGGACACCCCGCCCGCCGAACTCCTCGCCGCCGTCCGTGCCGCCGCGGTGGGCGAGAGCGTCCTCTCGCCCACCGTCGCCTCCCGCCTGATGACCAGGGTCCGCCGCGCCGACACCACCCTCAGCGCCCGCGAAGTCGAGGTCCTGCGCCTGGTCGCCGTTGGCCTGTCCAACCGCGACATCGCCAAACAACTCTTCCTCAGCGAGACCACCGTCAAATCCCACCTCGTCCACATCTACGCCAAACTCGGCGTCAAATCCCGCACCTCCGCCGTCGCCACCGCCCGCGCCCAGGGCGCGATCTGACCGGACTCGATAGGCGCCCGTGATACCTGGCGGTATCATGAGCGTATGGCTATGACACTGCGGTTGTCCGAGGAGCAGACGGCCGCACTGCGGCGCCGTGCGGAGGCCGAACACACGTCGATGCAGCAGGTTGCGCTGGCCGCCATCGATAGCTATATAAACCAGCCGACAGACCTCGGTCGGCGCCGCGCTGTGCCAGTCGACGAGTTGTTCGCGATGTTCGGTGACCTGCCGCCGATGGACCTCGATCGGTTCAGGGCGGATCAGGACGAGCATGTCGACGGAGCTGCTCATTTCGACGCTCATCTCCGGGCGAACCGGTCTGGAGAAGCTGAGTGACCGCCAAGCACCTGCGCGGTCTTGCCGACACCAATATCCTGATCTACCTGGAGCGATTGCTCAGGGAGTCGCTGCCCGGCGAGTTGTTGACCAGTACTGTCACCTTGGCAGAACTGTCCGCAGGTGTGCACCAAACCGACGATGCGATGGAGCGGGCGCAGCGAATCGCTCGCCTACAGCGCACCGAGGCGGTGTTTGACCCCTTGCCGTTCGATTCCGAGGCCGCACGGCATTACGGACTGATCGCAGCGGGCGTGATCGCCCACGGTCGCAAACCTCGACGCCGAGAAGCGGATCTGATGATCGCGGCCGTTGCCGCCGCCCGCCGACTGCCACTGTTCACCACCAACCCTGATGACTTCAAAGGCACCGAAAACCTCGTGACGGTCGTCCCGGTACAACGCCCGTAGGTACCTCGCCCGACGACGAACCGCCGCCGCCAGCACGCGTCCGGGGACGCGATCTGACCTGAAGACATGCCTTTCGCCTTCGGCCCCGCCTTACCGGATGGGCCTACCCTTGGGACATGGCTTCCCTGTCGGATCCTCAGGTACGTGAATTCCTCACCCATGGCACGCGGACGGGCAAGGTGGCCTTCACCGCTGCCGACGGTCGTCCGCTGGTGACCCCGATCTGGTTCATCGTCGAGGGCGACGAACTGGTCTTCAACACGGGCGCGAACACTGCGAAGGGGCGGGCGTTCGCGCGCGACCCGCGGGCCGCGCTGTGCGTCGACCTCGAAGAGCCGCCCTACGCCCTCGTCGAAGCGCAGGGCACGGTCACGCTGTCGGAAGACCTCGACGAACTCGTCCGCACCGCCACCGCCATCGCCGCCCGCTACATGGGCCAGGACCGAGCCGAGGAGTTCGGCAAACGCAACGGTGTCCCCGGCGAGCTCGTCGTCCGCCTCCGGCCGACCAAGATCATCGCCCACTTCGACATGACCGGCTGAGCGCGGCTAGCGGGTCGCGAGGACGAAGCGTTTGCCCGGGTCGACCATCTTGCGGACCGTCGCACCCTTCGCGTACTCGCCGAGGGCCGTCATGTTCCAGCTGTGCGCGTCGCGGGTCAGGACGCAGAGGAACACGCCGGTGGTCGGTTCGCCGCCGGACAGTTCGAAACGCACCAGCTCGGCGCCGGTGTGGTCGTCGATCAGGCGGCAGTGGGCGCGGGCGACCTGGTCGAACTTGTGGCCCGCGAAGGAGTTGACGGTGAAGACCAGAGCGTGGACCTCCGGGGGCAGGGCGGTCAGGTCGACGGTGATGACCTCGTCGTCACCGTCTCCGTGACCGGTCAGGTTGTCGCCGGAGTGCTTGATGGCGCCGTTGAACGCCTGCTGGCGCAGGAACCACACGTTGATCAGCTTCTTCGCCCGGTTGTCGTAGGCGATGACCGAGGCGTCGAGGTCGACATTGCTGCCGTGCTTCGCCGGATCCCATCCCAAGCCCATGCGCACCCGGCTCAGCGGTGGTTCGCCGTGCTTGGTGAGCGAGACCGTCTCGTTCTTGCGCAGCGTGACGCGGCCCTTGGTGAGGTCGATCGTCGGTTGCCCGAATCTCGGCGGCTCGGCGGGCTGCCGCGAGGGTTGTGGCGGGTCGGCCGGTGGCTGCCAGTGCTGAGGTGGGTTGGCCTGTGCTCCTGGGTCGTGCGGCGGGGCCGGCAGCGTCGAGTGCGGCTGCGCAGGCGCGGTGGGTGGCGCCGACACGGGCTGGGGGAGCAGTTCCGGACTCGGCTCGTCGTCGACGGTGATCCCGAAGTCGGTGGCGATCCCGACCAGGCCCTGCGCGTACCCCTGACCGACCGCGCGGACCTTCCAGCCACCATTGCGCCGGTAGAGCTCGCAGGCGATCAAGGCCGTCTCCGGGCCGAGCCCGTCCGGTGCGAAGGTGGCGAGCAGCGTGCCGGTCGAGGTGTCGGTGATCGTGATCCGCAGCGGTCCGGCCTGACCCCAGTTGGCGGGACCGGTGCCGTCGAGGCTGGCGGTGAGGACGATCTTGTCGATTTCGGCGGGGACGACGCCGGGAACGACGCGAATCGCCTCGGTACCCAGCACCTCGACACCGGGCGCGACCGGCTGGTTGTAGAAGACGAAATCGCTGTCGGAGCGCACCTTTCCGCTCGCGGTGAGCAGCAGCGCGGCGATGTCGACCGTCGTCGCGGCCGCTACCGAGATCCGCACCTCGCTCGCGGAAATCGGCGCGTTCGCGCCTTTGACCAACTCCATGGGTCCCCCTTGTCCGTCGCGACCCACCCTACGACGCGGCTCGCCCTCGGTGCGGCCTTCTACCGAGCTACGACATCGGGAACGCGTCCGGCCCGGGCGGGCTGGGGTCGTAGGGCGGCGGATTGTCGCGGTCGAACACGGGTGACGAGCAGGTGGCTCCGGGTTCCGGAGTGGTGTACGGGTTCTCGCGCAGGGCGACGATGAACTGGTCGATGCGTCCGTCATCGGCGTTGTCGGGGACCAGCTGGTGTCCCCAGGACTGCAGGGAGAGAGCATCGGACATGCCGGGGATCGGTGACATCAGCATGTACGGCTTGTTCTCGACCTTCGCGCGCAGCGTCGCCTGCTCCTCGGCGCCGACCCGCGCCGGGTCGTAGGCGATCCACACCGCGCCGTGTTCCAGGGAGTGCACGACGTTCTCGGTGCGCAGCGCCTTGTCGTAGACGACACCGTCGCAGGCGGCCCACCGCGCGTCGTGCGGTCCGCCCATCGGCGGGATCGCAGGGTAGGCGACGCGCTGCGAACCCGTCACGTGCAGACCCGGCGGGATCTCGACGGTGACGATGCCGGGTATCCCACGCGACGGGTCCTGATTGTTCACCGACGGCGCATACCCGTCGAGCGCGGCCGTGGCATGCCCGTCGACGGTGCCGCCCGCACACCCCGCGGCGAACACCGCCGCCACGACACCCACGACCATCGCCACCTCAGCCCTACCCGAAACCCGCACCCCGTCCCCTCTCCTCGCACCGACCCGTACCTCAGAACCTACGTGCCCACCCCCTCGCCCGCGCGGCCGATTCAAGATCACCACGCTCTGGTGGCGGACTGCCCTCGGGTCGATGCTGCCACCAGACCCTGGTGATCAACTGTCCAGGGCGTGAGGGGCGCGGGGGTGCGATCTACGCTGCTGGCATGACTGTGCACTTCATCGGGGCCGGCCCCGGGGCGGCTGATCTGCTCACGGTGCGTGCGGTGAATCTGCTGCGCGAGAGTGCGGTCTGTCTGTACGCGGGGACCTATCTCGATCCCGGGGTGCTCGCGCACTGCGCGCCGGGCACCGAACTCGTCGACACCCAGCGACTGGATCTGGACCAGATCACCGGCCATTTCGTGCGCGCGCACGCGGCGGGCCTGGACGTGGCGCGTCTGTGCTCGGGCGACCCGTCACTGTATTCAGCACTGACCGAGCAGACCCGCCGCCTCGACGCCCACGGCGTGCCCTGGGACATCACCCCCGGTGTCCCGGCCTATGCCGCGGCCGCGGCGGCCCTCGGCACCGAGTTGACCGTCCCCGAGGTGGTCCAGTCGGTCGTTCTCACCCGCACCCAGGCCCGTTCCACGGCGATGCCCGAAGCCGAGGCCCTCGCGAACTTCGCCGCGACCGGCGCCACCCTCGTTCTGCATCTCGCGATCACCCGGATCAGAGTGCTCGCGGCGGAACTGATCGCCCAGTACGGCCCGAACTGCCCGGTGGCCGTGGTCTACCGCGCGAGCCAGCCCGAACAACTCGCGCTGCGCGGCACGCTCGCCGACATCGCCGACCAGGTCGAATCCGCCGGCCTGCGTCAAGCCGCGGTGATCCTGGTCGGCCCCGCGATGACGCCCTCGATCGACTGCGCCCAGTCCCACCTCTACGACCCGGCCCGAGTCCGCGCGGCGTCCGAAAAGGCGGCTGGCCTGGGATCAGACCGGGCGGTGTGATCCATGCCTCAGTCGCTGGGTCCTCAGTGGGGCTCCGGCGAGGATGTGAGAACACAGACAAGGGTCAGCAAACTCGGGGTGGGCGGCTCACCTGGCCCGATGCCGCGTCGCTATGGATGTGGTTGGTTGCGGGGCGGGCGCACCGGTAGATTGGTGCGATGGTTTGCGACGAGCACACCGGCGCTGGCAGCCGGACGGTCACGAGCATGGTCTCGGCCATGTAACGAGATCGGCCGAGCCGACAGATAGTGCCAATGGACATTTTTGCCTGATTGATTTCGAGAACTGAACCCGAGACGCAGGCGCCACGCTAGTTCTGGCTGGGGCGCCTGCGTTCCGGTGTCGTCGGGGAGCGCTGACTAGGTGTTCCGGAAGCGAGGTTTGGGTTGGACCGGCTGGATTTCGGCGGAAACGGCGAAACTGGTGACGGACGTGGAGACTCTCCGGAGTACTTCCCGCTCTCGCCCGCTCAGCTCGGTATCTGGTACGCGCAGCACGTCGACCCACAGGTGCCGATCAATATCGCCCAGTACGTCGACCTGCGTGGACGCCTCGATGTCGCCGCACTAGAGCGCGCGAGCGCGGGCGCGGCGACCGACCTGGAGTCGGGCTGGCTGCGCATCGTCGAGGTCGACGGCGAACCGATGCAGACCATCGACCCGTCTCAGGACGCGACGCTGATCTATGTCGACCTACGTGGCGCGGCCGATCCCGAGGCCGCCGCCGCCGAGTGGATGCGCGCGGAGTACAGCCGCCCGCTCGACATCGTCGCCGACCGTCTCGTGCAGGCCGCCGCGCTGCAACTCGACGACGAGCACTGGTACTGGTACGCCCGCGTCCACCACATCGTGCTCGACGGGTTCGGCGCCAACAACTTCGTCAACCGCACGGCACAGCTCTATACCGCCGCGGTCTCCGGCACGCCCGCGCCGGAGAACAAGGCCACCGATCTGCGCTCGCTCTACGAGACCGAGATCGCCTACCGCGACAGCACCCGCTTCGAATCCGACAAGGCCCACTGGGCCCAGCGGGTGGCCGGACTGGAAGAGGGCAGCAGCCTCACCGGCCGCTCCGCCCCGCCCTCGCCGGTCAACGACATCACCAGCGCCGCCCTGTCCCAGGCCCAGGACGACCTGCTCGCCGCGGCCATCGCCCGCCACGACAGCACCGCCGCGCCGCTGCTGATCGCCGGCTTCGCCGCCTACCTGGCCCAGATCACCGGCGCCGAGGACGTCATCCTCAGCCTCCCGGTCACCGCGCGCACCACCGCGATCATGCGTCGCTCGGGCGGCGCGACCTCCAACATCGTGCCGCTGCGCCTGCGCGTCGGGCACGACACCACCGTCGCCGAACTGCTGCGCTCGGTCACCACGGAGGTCTCCGGCGCCCTGCGCCATCAGCGCTACCGCCACGAGGACATCCGCCGTGACTCCGCGGGCGAGGGCATGGTCTCGACCGAGTTCTTCGGTCCGTGGGTCAACATCATGCTGTTCGACAACCACCTGCGCTTCGGCGACATGGAGGGCACGCTCAACGTGCTCTCCACGGGCAGTATCGAAGACCTCGGCGTCAACTTCTATCAGTCGCACGGTGGCACCCGCTCCCACATCGACTTCGAGACCAACCCGAACCTCTACTCCGCCGCCGACGCGCAGACCCACCACGCCCGGTTCCTGGAGTTCTTCGACCGCTTCCTGGCCGCCGAGGCCGAGCTGCCGGTCTGGCGGCTGCCGGTCACCGGCGTCGCCGAGCTGGAACGCTCACTGCTCGAGTGGAACGACTCCGCGCACGAGGTCCCCGCGACCACGCTGCCCGCGCTCCTCGACGCCCAGATCCCGTTGACGCCGGGCAGTATCGCCCTGGACTTCGAGGGCGAGACCCTCACCTACGCCGAGTTCGGCAAGCAGGTCAACCGCCTTGCGCGCTTCCTGATCGCCGACGGCGTCGGCCCGGAATCTCTGGTAGCCCTCGGCATGCGGCGTTCGCTCGAGCTGGTCGTCGGCATGCACGCGGTGCTGCGAGCCGGTGGCGCGTACGTGCCGATCGACCCGGATCATCCGGCCGACCGCACCGCCTACATCCTCGAGTCCGCGGCACCGGTCTGCGTATTGACCACCACCACCGACGATCTGGACCTCCCGGAGTCGGTGGCCAAGGTCGAGATCGACACCCTCGACACCTCCGCCTACGCCGACACCCCGATCACCGACGACGAGCGCCTGTCCCCGCTGCGCCCGGACAACACCGCCTACGTCATCTACACCTCGGGTTCGACCGGCCGCCCCAAAGGCGTCGCGGTGACCCATCACGCGATCGTCAACCAAGAGCTGTGGATGCTCGACGAATACCGGTTGACCGCCGACGACGTCTACCTGCAGAAGACCGCCACCACCTTCGACGTGTCGCTGTGGGGCTACTTCCTGCCGCTGATGGTCGGCGCCAAGCTGGTCATCGCCTCGCCCGACGGCCATCGCGACCCGCTCTACGTGGCGGACATGATCGAGCGGCACGGCGTCACCGTGACCGACTTCGTGCCGTCGATGCTCACGGTCTTCGTCTCACACGCCACTGCGGCCCAATGCGCCACGCTGCGTGCGGTTTTCGTGATCGGTGAGGCGCTGCCGCCGGAGACCGCCGCCGGGCTGCGCGCGATCTCCGATGCCGGTCTGCACAACCTGTACGGCCCCACCGAGGCCGCGGTCTCGGTGACCTACTGGGAGGCCACCGAAGCCGACACCGTCACGGTGCCGATCGGTATTCCCGAGTGGAATGTCGAAGTCTACGTATTGGATTCGCGCCTGCGCCCGGCCGCGATCGGCGCTCCGGGTGAGCTGTATCTGGCGGGCCGTCAGCTGGCGCGCTGCTACCGCGGCCGCCCCGACCTGACCTCGGACCGCTTCGTCGCCAACCCCGTCGGTGGTCCCGGCGAGCGCATGTACCGCACCGGTGACCTGGTGCGCTGGAACACCGAGGGTGTCCTGGAGTACATCGGCCGCACCGACTTCCAGGTGAAGTTCCGCGGTCAGCGCATCGAGCTCGGCGAGATCGAGACCGACCTGCTCGCGCATCCGAGTGTCAGCCAGGCCGCGGTGCTGGTGGTCGACACCGCCACCGGCCAGCAGTTGGTGGCCTACGTGGTCCCCGCGCCGGGCCAGTCCGCCGATCCGACCACGCTGGCCCGCTTCGTCGGCGAGAAACTGCCGACCTACATGGTGCCCGCGTCGATCATGGTGCTCGACGCGTTCCCGCTCAACACCTCGGGCAAGCTCGACCGCAAGGCCCTGCCCGAGCCCGTGTTCACCGCTGCCGCGGGCGGGTTCCGTGCCCCGCGCACCCCGGCCGAGCAGATCGTGGCCGGGATCTTCGCCGATGTGCTGAGCCAGGAGCGGGTCGGCGCCGACGACAACTTCTTCGAGCTCGGCGGCAACTCGCTGGTCGCCACTCAGGTGGTGGCCCGCATCGGCGCTGCCTTCGGTATCCAGCTCGGTGTCCGCGCGCTGTTCGAGACCCCGACCGTGGCCGGACTGGCCGCGCGGGCCGAATCCGCCACGCCCGCCGAGATTTCCACCCGGCCGCCGCTGGTCGCCCAGCCGCATCCCGAGCAGGTGCCGCTGTCGCTGGCCCAGCAGCGGATGTGGTTCATCAACCAGTTCGATCCCACCGTGCCGACCTACAACCTGCCCTTCGTCGTGCAGATGAAGGGCCGCGTCGACGTCGACGCGTTGATCGCCGCGCTCGATGACGTTGTGGTGCGCCAGGAATCGCTGCGCACGATCTTCCCCGACGCCGACGGTGGCTTCCAGCGTGTGCTCGGCGCCGACGAGTTCGACCTCGGCATCACCGTGACGCCGATCGAGCAGCCGCTGCTGCGCGAGGCGCTGATCGACTTCGCCTCCACCGGTTTCGACGTCACCCTGGAACTGCCGATCCGCGTGCGGATCTACCAGGTGACCAGCGGAACCGCTGCCTCGAACGGCGCCGCTCCCGAGGGCTCTCCGTGGTCACGCTCCGCAGCCGCCTCCGAGTCCGCCCGTCGCGACGCGGGCACATCGGAATTCGCGGTCGCCTTCGTCGTACACCACATCGCCGCCGACGGCTTCTCCTTCGGCCCGCTGGCTCGCGACGTCGCCACCGCCTACCTGGCCCGCTCGGCGGGCGAGGCCCCGGCCTGGGCGCCGTTGCCGGTGCAGTACCGCGACTACACGCTGTGGCAGCGCGAACTGCTCGGCCTCGAGTCCGATCCGACCTCGATGGCCGCGCGTCAGCTCGACTACTGGCAGCGTGCGCTCGACGGCCTACCCGACCAGCTCGACCTGCCCAGTGACCGCCCGCGCCCGCAGCAGCAGAGCTTCCGCGGCGCGCGCGTCGGCTTCGAGATCGACGCCGACACCCACGAGCAGCTGGCGGCGCTGGCCCGCGCCAACGGCGTCACGCTGTTCATGGTCGTGCACGCCTCGCTCGCGGTGCTGCTGGCGCGGCTGTCGGGCACCACCGACATCGCCGTCGGCACGCCCATCGCGGGTCGCGGCGAGCAGGCGCTCGACGACCTGATCGGCATGTTCGTCAACACTCTGGTGCTGCGTTCCGATGTCGACCCGGCTCAGCCGTTCGCCGAGTTCCTGGCCAGCACCCGCGACACCGACCTGTCGGCGTTCGCCAACGCCGATGTGCCGTTCGAGCGGCTCGTCGACGTGCTCAACCCCTCGCGCTCGCAGGCGCGCCACCCGTTGTTCCAGGTGGTGCTGTCGTTCCAGGAGATGTCGCACGGCACCCTGGAGCTACCCGGTCTCACGGTCAACGCCGACGAGGTCGAGGTCGACATGGCCAAGTTCGACCTGCAGTGGACGCTGACCGAAGAGCACACCGGCGCCGGCGCCCTGTCGGGCATGACCGGCGTGCTCACCTACGCGATCGACCTGTTCGACCAGTCCACCGTCGAGGAACTGCTGCTGCGCTGGCGGCGCGTGCTCGCCGCGATTCTGGCCGATCCGGCCGTCACCGTCGGCGCGATCGACGTGCTCGACGACGCCGAACGCGCCGACCTGGTCACCCGGGTGGGCGCACCCGCCGCCGTCGCGCGCACCCTGCCGCAGCTGATGGCGCAAGCGGCCCGCGACACCGAGGCGACCGCGGTGGTGTTCGAGGGGACAGCTGTGTCCTACGGTGAGCTCGATCGCCGCTCGAACCAGTTGGCCCGCTTGCTGATCCAGCAGGGCCTCGGCGCCGAGGACTTCGTCGCGGTCGCCGTGCCGCGCTCGTTGGAGTCGGTGCTCGCGGTGTGGTCGGTCGCCAAGACCGGCGCCGCGTTCGTGCCCGTCGACCCGAACTACCCGGCCGACCGCATCGCACACATGATCGCCGATGCCGGTGTGTCCGTTGGCCTCACGGTCACCGCCGAGGCGGGAGTGCTGCCCGGCCACGCCGAGGACTCCGGTGTGCGCTGGCTCGAGATCGACGATCTCGACCTCGACGACTTCTCCGACGCCTCGCTCGCCCCGCGCGAGCTGGTGCGCCAGACCGATCCCGCGCAGCCCGCGTACCTGATCTACACCTCCGGTTCCACCGGTGTGCCCAAGGGCGTCGTGGTCACCCATGCCAGCGTCGCCAACTTCTGCGCCGAGCAGATCGACCTGTACTCGCTCGACTCCGATACCCGCGCACTGCATTTCGCCTCGCCCTCGTTCGACGCCTCGGTGCTGGAACTGCTGCTCGCGCTCGGTCGCGGCGGCACGCTCGTCGTGGTCCCGCCGGGGGTGTACGGCGGCGAGGAACTGCGCGACATCCTGATCACCGAGGAGGTCACGCACGCGTTCGTGACCCCGGCCGCGCTGGCCACCTTCGACGCGCGCGGCCTCGATCACCTGCGGGTGCTCGCGGCCGGTGGCGAGGCGGTGCCGCCGGAGCTGGTCACCAAGTGGGCGGTGCGCCTGCCCAACGGCTCGCGGCGCATGCTCGGCAATGTCTACGGGCCCACCGAGACCACCATCGCCTCCAACCTCAGCGAGGGCCTGATCCCGGGGGAGCGGGTCGTCATCGGCGGTCCCATCCGCGGCGCCCACTCGCTGATCCTCGACGACCGCCTGCGCCCGGTTCCGGCCGGTGTCGCCGGTGAGCTCTACATCGCCGGTGTCGGCATGGCGCGCGGCTACCACGCGCGGCCCGCGCTGACCGCCGACCGTTTCGTCGCCAACCCGTACGTGCCCGGTCAGCGGATGTACCGCACCGGTGACGTGGTGCGCTGGACCGCCGACCGCAATGTCGAGTACGTCGGGCGCTCCGACTTCCAGGTGAAGGTGCGCGGCTTCCGCATCGAGCTCGGCGAGATCGACTCGGCGCTGGCTTCGCACGAGACCGTCGACTTCGCGGTCAGCATCGGTCACAAGAACAACGGCGGCAGCACCTCGCTGGTGTCCTATGTCGTCGCCGTGCCGGGCCGTTCGATCGAGGTCACCGAACTCACCGAGCACGTGGCGCAGCGACTGCCCGCGTACATGGTGCCCTCGTCGATCATGGTGCTCGACGCGGTCCCGCTGACCGTCAACGGCAAGCTCGATCGCCGCGCGCTGCCCGCACCGGTGTTCGAGGTGCGCGAGTTCCGCGCGCCCACCACACCGATCGAGCAGATCGTCGCGCAGGTCTTCGCCGACGTGCTCGAGCTGTCGCGGGTCGGTGTCGAGGACGACTTCTTCGAGCTGGGCGGCAACTCGCTGATCGCCACCCAGGTCGCCTCCCGCATCGGCATCGCCCTGGACACCCGTGTCCCGGTGCGCATGCTGTTCGAGGCACCCACCGTCGCCGCGCTGGCCGCGCGGGTGGAGTCCCAGGCCGGTGACGGCGCGCGCAAGGCGCTCGTCGCCCGCGAGCGCCCCGAGCGGGTGCCGCTGTCGCTGGCTCAGCAGCGGATGTGGTTCCTCAACCGCTTCGACACCGGCTCGGCGGTCAACAACATCCCGGTCGCGATCCGGCTGTCCGGCGAGCTCGACGTGGCCGCGCTGCAGGTCGCCGTGATCGACGTGATCGACCGGCACGAGTCGCTGCGCACCGTGTTCCCCGAATCCGGCACCGGCCCCGTGCAGGTGGTGCTGGACGCGGCGCAGATCGTGCCCGACCTCACCCCGTACCGGGTCACCGAGGACAACCTCATCGACCACCTGATCGACCTGGCCTCGATGGCCTTCGACGTGACCAGCGAAGTCCCGCTGCACGCGAGGCTTTTCGAGATCAGTGAGACCGAGTACGTACTCGGCATGGTGGTGCACCACATCTCCGCCGACGGCTGGTCGATGGCGCCGCTGTCGCGCGATGTGATCGTCGCCTACGCGGCGCGTACCTCGTGGGAGGCGCCGACCTGGGCCGAATTGCCGGTCCAGTACGCCGATTACGCGCTGTGGCAGCGCGAGGTGCTCGGTTCCGAGGACGACCCGGCCTCGCTGATCTCCTCCGAGATCGACTACTGGGCCCGCGAACTCGCCGATCTGCCCGACGAACTGGTGCTGCCCGCCGACCATCCGCGTCCGCCCGCTGCCACCTACCGTGGCGGCACCTACAGTTTCGTCATCGCGAGCGAGACCCAGCGCGCCCTGGTCGAATTGGGGCGCCGCTACAACGCCTCGCTGTTCATGGTCATGCACAGCGCGCTGGCCGTACTGCTGGCCCGCGCCAGCGGGACCGCCGACATCGCGATCGGCACCCCGGTGGCCGGCCGCGGCGACCAAGCGCTCGACGACCTGGTCGGCATGTTCGTCAACACCCTGGTGCTGCGCACCGAGGTGGACGGCGCCACCGGTTTCGCGACCCTGCTCGACCAGGCCCGCGAAACCGACCTGCAGGCCTTCGCGCACGCCGATGTGCCGTTCGAGCGGCTCGTCGAGGTCCTCAACCCGACTCGGTCGCAGGCGCGGCACCCGCTGTTCCAGGTGATGCTGTCGTTCCAGAACAACAAGCAGGCCTCGCTGCAGCTGCCCGGCCTGTCGGTCAGCGGCATCGACTACGACGCCCAGCTGGCCAAGTTCGATCTCCAGCTGACGCTCACCGAGGTGCAGGACACCGACGGTGAGGTCGGCGGCATGTCGGCCGAGTTCTCCTACGCGCTGGATCTTTTCGAGGAATCGACCATCGCGGCGTTCGCCCGCAGGCTCGACAACATCTTCGCCGCGATCGTCGCCGATCCCGAGGTGGCGGTCGGTGACATCGACCTGCTCGCCCCCGAGGAGCACGCGCAGGTCCTGGTCGACTGGAACGACACCGCGCGCGCGGTGCCCGAGGCGACTCTGGTCTCGCTGTTCGACGCCCAGGTGGCACGGACCCCCGACGCGGTCGCGCTGGTCTTCGAGAACGAGTCGCTGTCCTATCTCGAACTGCAGGAGCGGGCCAATCGCATCGCCCGCCGCCTGATCGCCGACGGCGTCGGCCCTGGTGCGCATGTGGCACTGGCGATCCGGCGCTCGACCGAGTTGGTCGTGGCCATGTACGCGGTGCTGCAGGCGGGCGCGGCGTACGTGCCGCTCGACCCCGATCAGCCCGCCGATCGCATCGGCCACATCATCGGGACCGCTCAACCGCGCCTGGTGCTCACCAGCCGCCGCGACAACTTCGAGGCCGACGGTGTCACCGTGCTGGCCGTCGAGAACATCGAGGCGCCCGCCGATTTCAGCGGCGCCCCGATCACCGATGCCGAGCGGGTCAAGCCGCTGCGGACGACCAATACCGCCTATGTGATCTTCACGTCGGGCTCGACCGGTCGGCCCAAGGGCGTGGCGGTCGATCACGCCGCGATCGTCAACCGGCTGCTGTGGATGCAGCACGAGTACCCGATCGATGCCGCCGACGCGGTGCTGCAGAAGACCCCGGCCACCTTCGACGTGTCGGTGTGGGAGTTCTTCTGGCCCTTGCAGACCGGTGCGCGCCTGGTCGTGGCCAAGCCCGAGGGCCACCGCGATCCGGTGTACCTGGCGCAGGTCATCGCCGAACGCGGCATCACCACCGCGCACTTCGTGCCGTCGATGCTGTCGGTGTTCGTCTCGACTCTGGGCAGCAACGGTAACGGCAGCGCGGTGCGCCTGCGGCAGGTGTTCGCCTCCGGTGAGGCGTTGCCCGCGCCCACCGCGCAGCGGCTGCGCGAACTCACCGGCGCCCGCCTGCACAACCTGTACGGCCCCACCGAGGCCGCGGTCGACGTCACCTATCACGAGGTCCTCGACACCGATGTGGAGTCGGTGCCGATCGGCCGTCCGGTGTGGAACACCAAGGTGTTCGTGCTGGATTCGCGGCTGCACCCGGTGGCTCCCGGGGTCGCGGGTGAGCTGTATCTGGCGGGCGATCAGCTCGCCGTCGGCTACCTCAACCGGGCCGACCTCACCGCTGACCGCTTCGTCGCCAATCCCTACGGCGCGGCCGGTTCGCGGATGTACCGCACCGGTGACCTGGTCACCTGGACGCGCGAAGGGGAACTGAACTACCTGGGCCGCACCGACTTCCAGGTGAAGCTGCGCGGTCTGCGCATCGAGCTCGGCGAGATCGAGGCCACGCTGCTGGCCCAGCCGGGCGTCGCGCAGTCGGTCGTCGTGGTGCGCGCCGACGCGCACGCCGGTGACCAGCTCGTGGGTTACCTGGTGCCGCAACCGGATTCGGGACTCGATGTGGCCGCGGTGAAGGCGGGTGTCACCGCCGAGCTCCCGGCCTACATGGTGCCGTCCGCGCTGGTCGTGCTGGATGCCTTCCCGCTCAACGCCTCCGGCAAGCTCGATCGCAAGGCGCTGCCCGCGCCGGTGTTCGAGGCCAAGCAGTTCCGGGCGCCCTCGACCCCGATCGAGGAGATCGTCGCGGAGATCTTCGCCGATCTGCTCGGCGCCGACCGGGTCGGCGTGGACGACGACTTCTTCGCCCTGGGCGGCAACTCGCTGGTCGCCACCCAGGTCGCCGCCCGGTTGAGCAAGGCGCTCGACGCCGAGGTCGGCGTGCGCACCCTGTTCGAGGCGCCGACCGTCGGGGCGCTCGCGGCCCGCGTCGAATCGCATGCCGGCACCGGGGTGCGGGCCGAGCTGGCAGCCCGGCCGCGGCCGGAGCATCCGCCGCTGTCGCTGGCCCAGCAACGGATGTGGTTCCTCAACCGCTTCGACCTCACCGACGCGGGGGACACCGGCACCTACAACATCCCGGTCGCGGTGCGCCTGCAGGGCCTGCTCGATCTGCCCGCCCTGCGCGGCGCGGTCGCCGACGTCATCGCCCGGCACGAGTCGCTGCGCACCGTCTACCCCTCCCACGACGGCACCGCCTTCCAGAAGGTGCTCGCCGCCGCGGTCTCGATTCCCGCTGTCGAACTCGTCGAGGTCGACGAGACCGACATGGCGGCCTCGCTCTACGAGTTCGCCCGCCGCGGCTTCGACGTCACCGCGAACGCCCCTGTGCGCCTTCGGGTCTACGAGCTGAGCGAGCGCGAGCACGTGCTGGTGATGGTGGTCCACCACATCGCCGCCGACGGTTTCTCGCTGCGTCCGCTGGTGCGCGACCTGATGACCGCCTACGTCGCCCGCACCGGCAACGCCGAGCCGGGCTGGCCGCCGCTGGCCGTGCAGTACGTGGACTACGCGCTGTGGCAGCGCGAAACCCTCGGCGACGAGGACGATCCCACCTCGCTGATCTCCGAGCAGCTCGACTACTGGCGCGGCGCGCTGGCCGATCTGCCCGACGAGCTGCGCCTCGGCCACAAGTCGCGGCCCGCGCAGGCCAGCTACCAGGCGGGCACGCATCGCTTCGAGGTGCCCGGCGAGCTGGTCGAGGCCCTGAACCGGGTGGCCCACGAGCACGGCACCACGCTGTTCATGGTGGTGCACAGCGCCTTCGCCGCGTTGCTGTCGCGCTTGTCGGGCACCTCCGACATCGCCGTCGGCATCCCCGTCGCCGGCCGTGGCGAGCAGGCGCTCGACGATCTGGTCGGCATGTTCGTCAACACCCTGGTGCTGCGTGCCCAGGTCGATCCCGCGGTCGCCTTCACCAGGCTGCTCGGCCAGGTCCGCGAGAACGATCTGGCCGCCTTCGCCCATGCCGATGTGCCGTTCGAGCGCCTCGTCGAGGTGCTCAACCCGGCCCGTTCGCAGGCACGGCACCCGTTGTTCCAGGTGATGCTCTCGTTCCAGAACCTGGGTCGCACCACCCTGGAGCTGCCGGGCCTGACGGTCTCGGAGCTGGGCATCGACCAGCACACGGCCAAGTTCGACCTGCAACTCGCGCTCAGCGAGGTCCCGGCCGACGACGACAGCCACATGGATGCCGAACTCGTCTACGCCACCGACCTGTTCGACGCCGGGTTCGCCGCCACCTTCGGCGCGCGCCTGCTGCGCGTGCTCACCGCCGTCGTCGCCGATTCCACGGTCGCCGTCGGCGACATCGACCTGCTCGATCCCGCCGAGCGCACCCTGGTGCTCGACCGGTGGAACGACACCGAGTTCGCCGTCGACGCCGCGCTGAGCACCCCCAGCGACGACGACCCGGCCACCCTCAACGCCCTGTTCGAGGCGCAGGTCGCACGGACCCCCGACGCGACCGCGCTCACCTTCGAGGGGACGAGTCTGTCCTACGCCGAGTTCGCGGTGCGGGTGCGTCAGCTCGCGCGCTGGCTCAAGGATGCCGGGGTCGGCCCGGAATCGTATGTGGCACTGGGCATGCGGCGCTCACTCGACCTGCTGGTCGGCATGTACGCCGTGTCCGCGGCCGGCGGCGCGTACGTGCCGCTGGACCCCGATCACCCGGCCGAGCGCATCGAGCACATCCTCGAGACCGCGCAGCCGGTGTGCGTGCTGACTTCCGGGGCGTCACTGCCGGGAGCCGCCGGGCGCGAAGTGCGCATCGACGAACTCGACCTGTCCGGGCATTCGAGCGCGCCGGTCACCGATGCCGATCGGCATCGCCCGCTGCGCTCGGACAACACCGCCTATGTCATCTTCACTTCCGGTTCGACCGGTCGCCCGAAGGGTGTGGCGGTCAGCCACGCGGCGATCGTCAACCGCTTGGTGTGGATGCACGCCGCCTACGGCCTGGCCGCCGACGACGTGGTGCTGCAGAAGACCCCGGCCACCTTCGACGTGTCGGTGTGGGAGTTCTTCTGGCCGCTGCAGGTCGGTGCGCGCCTGGTCGTCGCCAAGCCCGACGGGCACCGCGATCCGGCCTACCTGGCCCGGCTGATCGCGGCCGAGCAGGTCACCACGGTGCACTTCGTGCCGTCGATGATGGCCGTGTTCGTCACCGAACCTCTTGCCGCGGACTGTGTCTCGCTGCGCAATGTGTTCGCCTCCGGCGAGGCGCTGCCGGTGCCCACCGCGCAGCGCCTGCGCGAGCTGACCGGTGCCGCGTTGCACAACCTCTACGGCCCCACCGAGGCCGCGGTCGACGTGACCTATCACGAGGTCACCGACACCGACACCGACACGGTGCCGATCGGCGCCCCGGTCTTCAACACCCGGCTCTACGTGCTGGATTCGCGCCTGCGCCCGGTGCCGGTGGGTGTCGCGGGTGAGCTGTATCTGGCGGGTGTGCAGCTGGCGCACGGCTACGTGGGCCGTGCCGACCTCACCATGGACCGTTTCGTCGCCGACCCGTTCCATCCGGGCGAGCGCATGTACCGCACCGGCGACCTGGTCACCTGGACCGTCGACGGTGAGCTGGAATACCTGGGCCGCACCGACTTCCAGGTGAAGCTGCGCGGCCTGCGCATCGAACTCGGCGAGATCGAGTCGGCGCTCACCGCGCTGCCGACGATCGCCCAGTCGGTGGTCGTGGTTCGCGCCGACGAGCACACCGGCGACCAGCTGGTCGCCTACCTCATCCCGCAGCCGGGTGCCACGGTCGACACCGACGCGGTCAAGGACGCGCTCGGCACCGAACTGCCGGTGTACATGGTGCCCGCGGCCTATGTGGTGCTGAACGCGTTCCCGCTCAACGCTTCCGGCAAGCTCGATCGCAAGGCGCTGCCCGCGCCGGTGTTCGCCGCGAAGACCTTCCAGGCGCCGGTCACTCCGGTGCAGCAGATCGTCGCGGCCACCTTCGCCGAGGTGCTCGGCGTCGGTCAGGTCGGCCTCGACGACGACTTCTTCGCACTCGGCGGCAACTCGCTGGTCGCCACCCGGGTCGCGGCCCGGCTGTCGGAGGCACTCGACACCCAGGTGCCGCTGCGCGCGCTGTTCGAGGCCTCGACGGTGGGCGCGCTCGCGACCCGCGTCGAGTTGTCCACCGGTCGCGGCGGTCGCGTCCCGCTGACCCCGCGTCCGCGCCCGGAGCTGGTGCCGCTGTCACAGGCTCAGCAGCGGATGTGGTTCCTCAACCGCTTCGACAACCGCACCGCGGTCAACAACATCCCGGTCGCGATCCGGCTCACCGGTGAGCTCGATGTCGCCGCGCTGGAGGCGGCCATCGCCGACGTGACGGCCCGCCACGAGACCCTGCGCACCTTCTACCCGGAGGTCGAAGGCGCGGGCTATCAGCAGATCCTGCCCGCCGACGAGGTCCGCTTCGCACTGCCCGCCCAGCCGGTCGCCGCCACCGACGTGGTCGCCCGGGTGGTCGAGCTGGCCGGCGCGCACTTCGACGTGACCCGTGAGGTGCCGTTCCGCGCGAGCCTGCTGCGCGTCGAGGATCGTGGCGCGGTCGCCGGTCGTACCGAACACGTGGCCGTGCTGGTCATGCACCACATCAGCGGTGACGGTTTCTCGCTGCGGCCGCTGCTGCGCGATGTCGTCGTCGCCTACACCGAGCGCGCCCGAGGCGAGGTCCCGGCCTGGGCCCCGCTCGAGGTGCACTACGCCGACTACACGCTGTGGCAGCGTGAGGTGCTCGGCTCCGAGACCGATCCCGAGTCCGTCGCGGCGAGTCAGATCGGCTACTGGACCGAGCAGCTGCGTGATCTGCCCGACCAGCTCGAACTCCCCGCCGACCGGCCGCGCCCGGAGATCGCCACCAATGCCGGTGACCTGCACCGGTTCACCATCGACGCCGAGCTGCACCGCGCGCTCACCGCGATCGCCCGCGCCCGCGGCGTGACCCTGTTCATGGTGATGCACGCGGCGCTGGCCACCTGGGCCGCGCGCCTGTCCAACAGCACCGACATCGCGATCGGCACCCCGATCGCCGGTCGCGGCGAGCGCACCCTCGACGACCTGGTCGGCATGTTCGTCAACACCCTGGTGCTGCGCAGCGAGGTCGACCTGGGCGGGCGCTTCGGCGATCTGCTCGAGCAGGTGCGCAAGGTCGACCTGTCGGCCTTCGCCAATGCCGACGTGCCGTTCGAGCGGCTCGTCGACGTGCTCAGCCCCACCCGCTCGCAGGCGCACCACCCGCTGTTCCAGGTGGCGCTCACCTTCGAGGCGGCCACCGCCGCCGACACCGGCACTGTGGCGCTGCCCGGCCTCGACCTCGATGTGGTCGACTTCGACCCGGGCACAGCCAAATTCGATGTGCAGCTGACCGTGGGCGAGGCCGCCGACGGCTCGCTGGCCATGTCGTGGAACTACGCCACCGATCTGTTCGACGCCGAGACCGTCGCCGCCTTCGGTGACCGTCTGGTGCGCATCCTGCGCAGCGTGGCCGAGGACCCGGACGTGATCGTCGGCGACATCGACCTGCTCGGCGAGGCCGAACAGCGCGATGTCGCCCAGCGCTGGGTGTCCTCGGGCGTCGACGCGATCGCCCTGCCGGTGATCCACGACGCCAGCACCCCGGCCGGTCACCGGCGTGGGCTGTTCGGGAACAAGCACACCACCCTGGTCGACCTGTTCGACGCCGCGGCCGTGGCCCATCCGGACCGCATCGCCGCCAAGTTCGGCGTCGAGTCGCTGACCTACGCCGAGCTCGACCGGCGCGCGAATGTCCTGGCGCGCAGGCTGATCGACGACGGCGCAGGCCCGGAGTCGCTGGTCGCGGTGATCCTGCCGCGCTCGCTGGACCTGGTCGTCGCGCTGCTCGCGGTGGTCAAGACCGGCGCGGGCTATGTACCGGTCGACCCGACCTACCCGGCCGAGCGCATCGCCTACGTGCTCGAGGACTCCCAGCCCACCAGCGTGGTCCTGGATTCGACCGTCCAGGTGACGGTGCCGGCGCATCTGCCCTCGGTGGTGCTCGACGGTTTCGCCGTGGAGACCGGCAATATCGAGGACGCCGACGACGCGCCGATCACCGACGCCGACCGGCTGTCCCCACTCTCGCCGGACCACGTCGCCTACGTCATCTACACCTCGGGTTCGACCGGCCGCCCCAAGGGCGTCGCGGTCGCGCACCGCAACGTGGTGCGCCTGTTCGCCAACACCGACCGCGATTTCGGCTTCGGCCCACGCGATGTGTGGACTCTTTTCCACTCCTACGCCTTCGACTTCTCGGTGTGGGAGCTGTGGGGTCCGCTGCTGTTCGGCGGCTCGCTGATCGTCGTCGACTACTACACCTCTCGCTCGCCCGAGCAGTTCCTGGAACTGCTGCGCGTCGAGCAGGTCACCGTGCTCAACCAGACGCCCTCGGCGTTCTACCAGCTGGCCGAGGCCGACCGGAACGCCGGGCCCGGCCTGGAACCCCTGGCTCTGCGCTATGTGGTGTTCGGTGGCGAGGCGCTGGAGCTGCGCCGCCTCTCGGATTGGGTCGCCCGCCACGGCGACAGCTCGCCGACGCTGGTGAACATGTACGGCATCACCGAGACCACGGTGCACGTGTCGTTCCGCGCGCTGGACGCGCAAACCATTGCCGCCGCTGCGGGTTCGGTCGTCGGCCGGGCCATCGCGGGTCTGGGCGTCTACGTCCTGGACAGCCGGCTGCGGCCGGTACCGGTGGGTGTCGCGGGCGAAATGTATGTCGCGGGACCGCAGTTGGCGCGCGGCTACCTCGGACGCCCCGACCTGACCGCCACCCGCTTCGTCGCCAACCCCCTGGCCGGCCCGAACCAGGGCGGCTCGCGGCTGTACCGTTCCGGCGACCTCGCGCGCTGGAACCGCTTCGGCGAGCTCGAGTACCTCGGCCGTGCCGACGATCAGGTCAAGGTTCGCGGCTTCCGCATCGAACTCGGTGAGATCGAGGCCGCCGTGCTCGCGCAGCCGGGCATCGCCCAGGCCGCGGTGATCGTGCGCGAGGACCACCCGGGCGACCAGCGGATCGTCGCCTACGTCGTCGCCGAGGGCGAGCTCGTGCCCGACCTCGATGTGGTGCGCACCGGTGCGGCCGAACAGCTACCCGCCTACATGGTTCCGGCGGCGCTGGTCCGCCTGGAATGGATCCCGCTGACCGTCAACGGCAAGCTGGATCGGCGCGCGCTGCCCGCCCCGGCGGTGCAGGCGCGCGCCTTCCGCGCCCCGGTCACGCCGGTGCAGGAGGCCGTCGCCGCGGTCTTCGCCGATGTGCTCGGCCTGGATCGGGTCGGCGTCGACGACGACTTCTTCGACCTCGGCGGCAACTCGCTCATCGCCACCCGCGTGGTGGCTCGCATCGGCGCCGCCCTCGGCGCCACCGTGCCGGTGCGCGCGCTGTTCGAAGCCTCGACCGTGGAAGCCCTCGCGGCCCGGGTGGAATCGCACACCGGCGGCACCGCCCGCGCGGCGCTGGTCGCCCGTGAGCGCGCCGAGGACGAACTGGTTCCGCTGTCGTTCGCCCAGCAGCGCATGTGGTTCCTCAACAAGTACGACACCACCTCCGCCGCGTACAACCTGCCCGTCGCGATCCGCCTCACCGGCGATCTCGACACCGAGGCGCTCTCGCTCGCCCTCGCCGATCTGGTGCGCAGGCACGAATCGCTGCGCACCCGTTACCCCGAGCACGGTGGCACGCCGGTGCAGCAGATCGTTGCCGCCGAACGCATCTCGCTGGATCTGCGGCCGGTCACGGTCGCCCACGACGAGCTGTTCGGCACGGTCACCGAGTTCGTTTCCACCGGTTTCGATGTGGCCGAACAGGTTCCGCTGCGCGCCCGGCTGTTCCGGGTCGCCGCGACCGACGACAGGACTGGTGAGACCCGCTCAGCGAGTGCGTCCGAGCCTGTTGGTAGCACCGCTGCCACCGAGCACACGGGTCGCATCGCCGCCGAGCACGTGTTGGTGGTGGTCGTGCACCACATCGCCGCCGACGGTTTCTCCATCGCACCGCTGACCCGCGATGTGATGCGCGCCTATACGGCTCGTGCGCAGGGCACCGCGCCAGGCTGGGCTCCGCTGCCGGTGCAGTACGCCGATTTCGCCATCTGGCAGCGCGCCGTACTCGGCACCGAGGACGACACCGACTCGCTGATGTCGCGCCAGGTCGGCTACTGGCAGTCGCAGCTCGCAGGCATCCCCGATGAATTGACGCTGCCGTTCGACCGGCCGCGTCCGGCTATCGCCTCACTGCGCGGCGCGACCGTGCATCGCGAACTCTCGCCCGAGCTGATCGCCAAGCTCGACGAGGTGGCCCGCCGCCAGGGTGCGTCGCTGTTCATGGTTATGCACACCGCGTTGGCGGTGCTGCTGGCTCGCCTCTCCGGCTCCGATGACGTCGCCATCGGCACCCCGATCGCGGGCCGTGGCGAGCAGGCCCTCGATGGCCTGGTCGGCATGTTCGTCAACACTCTGGTGCTGCGTACCGGTGTGCGCCCGGCCGAGTCGTTCACCGACCTGCTCGAGCAGGCCCGTAAGACCGACCTCGACGCCTACGGCAACGCTGACGTGCCCTTCGAACGCCTGGTGGAACTCCTGGCGCCCGAGCGCTCGCAGTCGCGTAACCCGCTGTTCCAGGTGATGCTGGCCTTCCAGAACCTGGACCGCACCACCCTCGAACTGCCCGGCCTCGCGGTCTCCGCGCTCGACCTCGACGAGAGCGTCGCCCGCTTCGACCTGCAGTTCACCCTGTCCGAGCTGGGTGAACCCGGCAGTGGCGGCATGGCGTTGGCACTGAACTACGCCACCGAACTGTTCGACGAGGACACCGTCGCCGGCATCGCCGTGCGCTGGCAGCGAGTGCTGGAGGCCGTTGCCGCCGATGCCTCGATGACCGTCGGCGCCATCGACGTCCTCGATGCCGCCGAGCGGTCCGACCTGGTGTTCCGGGTCGGCGAGCCGCCGGTTCCCGCGCGAACCCTGCGCACCCTGATCGCCGAGGCCGTGGCCCAGAACCCCACCGGCCCCGCCGTCGTGTTCCAAGGGACGAGTCTGTCCTACGCCGAGCTCGACGAGCGTTCGAACCGCTTGGCGCGCTTGCTGATCGCGGAGGGCATCGGCGCCGAAGACCTCGTCGCGGTCGGCGTCCCGCGCTCGGCCGACTCGGTGTTCGCCGCCTGGGCCGTGGCCAAGACCGGCGCCGCCTTCGTCCCGGTCGACCCGACCTACCCGGCCGACCGCATCGCGCACATGGTCACCGACTCCGGCTCTCCGCTGGGTCTCACGGTGGCCTCCGTACGCGCGGGCCTGCCCGAGTCCGCCCGCTGGCTGGTGCTCGACGAGCTGGACCTGGACGCCTTCGACGGCGGCCCGATCGCTGACGCGGAGCTGGTCCGCCCGACCACCCCCGAACAGCCCGCCTACGTCATCTACACCTCCGGCTCCACCGGCGTGCCCAAGGGTGTCGTGGTCACCCACGCCGGTCTGGCGAACTTCGGCGAGGAGCAGGCACAGCGCTACGCCCTCGACACCGACACGCGCGCACTGCATTTCGCTTCGCCCTCGTTCGACGCCTCGATCCTGGAACTGCTGCTGGCCCTGGCCCGCGGCGGCGCGCTGGTCGTCGTCCCGCCGGGTGTCTACGGCGGCGACGAGCTCTCGGAACTGATCCGCGCCGAGCGGGTCACCCACGCCTTCATCACCCCCGCCGCCCTGGCGACCTTCGATCCCAGCGGTCTCGACTCGCTGCGGGTGCTGGTCGCCGGTGGCGAAGCGGTACCCGCCGATCTGGTGTCGAAGTGGGCGGTTCGGTTGGCGGACGGCACGACTCGCGCCTTCCACAACGGCTACGGCCCCACCGAGACCACGATCATGACCAACATCAGCGACGCGCTGGTGCCGGGCGAACTGGTCACCATCGGTGGCCCGACCCGCGGTATGCGCTCGCTGATCCTGGACGCCCAGCTCCAGCCCGTTCCGGTGGGTGTCGCGGGTGAGCTGTATCTGTCGGGCATCCAGCTGGCCCGCGGCTACCACGCCCGTGCCGGACTCACCGCCGACCGTTTCGTCGCCGACCCGTTCGTCTCGGGCGAGCGGATGTACCGCACCGGAGACGTGGTCCGCTGGACCGGCGAGCGTACGGTCGAATACGTCGGCCGCTCCGACTTCCAGGTCAAGATCCGCGGCTTCCGTATCGAACTGGGCGAGATCGACTCCGCTCTCGCCGCGCACGAGACCGTCGACTTCGCCACCACCATCGGCCACAAGAGCACCGCGGGCGCGGTCTCGCTGGTCGCGTATGTGGTTGCCGCGCCGGGTCATTCGATCGATGTCGCGGCGCTCACCGCGCACGTCGAGGATCGCCTGCCCGCCTACATGGTGCCCTCGTCGATCATGGTGATCGACCGGGTGCCGCTGACCCCGGTCGGCAAGCTCGACCGCAAGGCGCTGCCCGAGCCGGTGTTCGCCACCGAGGTCACCTTCCGGGCCGCGCGCAGTTCCATCGAGCAGACCATCGCCGAGGTGTTCGCCGAGGTCCTCGGCGTGGAGCGGGTCGGTGTCGACGATTCGTTCTTCGCCCTCGGCGGCGACTCGATCGTCTCCATCCAGCTCGTCTCGCGGGCCAAGGCTCGTGGCGTGCTGTTCACCCCACGCCACGTCTTCGAGCAGCGCACCGTCGCCGGCCTGGCGTCGGTCGCCGAAACCGCTGATGTGGCAGCGGCTTCCGCGGTCGCGCTGGCCGAGCTGCCGGGTGGTGGTGTCGGTGAGATGCCGCTGACCCCGGTGGTCCGGTTCATGGCCGAGCGGTCCGGCTCGTTCGACCGGTTCAACCAGACCATGGCGCTGGAACTGCCGGTCGGGATCGATCGCGCGGGTATCGCCGCCACCGTCGGCGCGGTGATCGACCGCCACGACATGCTGCGGGCGCGCCTGCACCGGGTCGACGGCCGCTGGATCGTCGACACCGCGCCGGTCGGCGCCGTCGATGCCGACGCGCTGATCGATCACAGCACCTTCGACGCCAACGTCACCGACGCCGAACTCGTCGAGATCGCCTCGGCCGCACTGGATGCCGGCCTGGACCGGCTCGATCCGGCGGCGGGCGTCGTGGTCCGCTTCGTGTGGCTCGAGCCCACCGAGACCAGTTCCACACCGACGGTCTCCCTGTCCGGCACCGACGACACCGCCGCGAAATCCACCGACTCGGCGCGAGCCGGACGACTGATCGTCCTGGCCCACCACCTCGTGGTCGACGGCGTCTCCTGGCGCATCCTCGTCCCCGACTTCGTCGCGGCTTGGGGCCAGCTCTCCGCCGGTCAGCAGCCCGAACTGGTCGCCCCGGCGACCTCCATGCGGGCCTGGGCGCACGCGCTGGCCGATGAGGCCCGCACCCCCGAGCGCGCCGCCGAACTCGACTTCTGGCGCGCGGTCGTCGACACGCCCGATCCGCTGCTCACCGAGCGGCCGATGGACCCGGCGATCGACGTCTCCGGCGTCATCGAGAAGCTGCCGGTCGAGGTGTCCGCCGAGGTCACCAAGGCCCTGCTCACCACCGTTCCCGCCCTGTTCCACGGTGGCGTGAACGATGGCCTGCTCACCGCACTGGCCCTGGCCGCCGCCAAGTGGCGTGCCACCCGTGCCGGTACGGCCAACGCACACGGCAACGGCAGCCGTGGCTCGCGGACCGACAGTGACGCGCTGCTGGTCCGGCTCGAGGGCCACGGTCGTGAGGAGGAGATCGCGCCCGGCGCCGATCTGTCCCGCACGGTCGGCTGGTTCACCGCGATCTTCCCGGTCCGCCTCGACCTGGCCGGGATCGACCTCGACGCCGCGCTCGCCGGTGGACCCGCGCTGGGTCAGGCCGTCAAGGCGGTCAAGGAACAACTGCTCGCCGTGCCCGACAAGGGCATCGGCTACGGCCTGCTGCGCTACATGAACGCCGAGACCGCCGCGGACCTGCCCACCCAACTGCCCGGCCAGATCAGCTTCAACTACCTCGGCCGCGTGGCCGATTCCGACGTGCCCGACGCCCTGCGCGGCTTCGGCTGGATCCCCGCGCCCGAGCTGGCCACCCTCGGCGGCGCCTACGACGCCGACATGCCCGCCATGGCGCCGCTGGACGTCAACGCGATCGTGGTCGGCGACAAGCTCAGCGCCAACATCGGCTACCCGAGCACCCTGCTCGACGAGGCCGAGGTCCGCGAATTCGCCGACCTGTGGGTCAGCGCGCTGGAAGCCGTCGCCCGCCATGCCAACTCCTCGGGCGCGGGCGGTCACACGCCGTCGGACTTCGCGCTCGTGCGCGCCACCCAGCGCGATATCGACGGCTGGGAGCAGCGCTACCCCGCGCTGACCCAGGTCTGGCCGCTGGCCGCCCTGCAGGCCGGTCTGTTCTTCCACGCCCGCCTGGCCGCCACCTCGGTCGACGTCTACACCGCGCAGGCGGTCCTGACGCTCACCGGCCGGGTCGACGCCACCCGGCTGCGCGCCGCCGCCCAGGCCCTGCTCGACCGGCACGAGACGCTGCGCACCGCGTTCGTCACCGACCACGACGGCAATGCCGTGCAGGTCGTCCTCGACACCGCCCGCGTGGCCTGGACCGAACACGATCGCACCGAATCGGGCGAGTTCGCCGACCTGGTCGAGGCCGATCGCAACGCCCGCTTCGATCTGGCCGCCCCGCCGCTGATCCGGTTCACCTTGATCCAGGTCGCCGAGCACGAGTGGCGCTTCGTGGTCTCCAACCATCACATCCTGCTCGACGGCTGGTCGACGCCGCTGGTCATGCGCGACCTGCTCGCGCTCTACGCCCTGCACGGAGACTCCAGCGCGCTGCCCGCGGTCCGCTCCTACCGCCACTTCCTGGAATGGATCGCCCAGCAGGATCACGCGGTCTCGGTGGCCGCCTGGTCCGACGCGCTGCGCGGCGTCACCGAACCGACGCTGCTGGCCCGTCCCGACGCCAGCCGGGAGATCGCCGCGCTGTCCGAGGAGTACCTGTTCGACCTGGACGAGGCCACCACCGCCCGCTTGGTCGCGCTGGCCGCCGACCTCGGCGTCACGCCGAACACGGTGCTGCAGGTGGCCTGGTCGATCGTGCTCGGCCGGATGACCGGCCGTGACGACGTGTTGTTCGGCACCACCGTCTCCGGCCGTCCCGCCCAGCTGTCCGGCGTGGAATCCATGGTCGGCCTGTTCATCAACACCGTCCCGGTGCGCGTGCGCTTCGACGCCGCCGAGACGGTGCGCGAGGTGCTCACTCGTACCCAGATCGAGCAGGCCGACCTGCTCGATCACCACTACATCGGCCTGGCCGAGATCCAGTCGGCCGCCGGGATCGGTGGGCTGTTCGACTCGCTGGTGGTCTTCGAGTCCTACCCGGTCGACGCCGAGGGCATCAAGGCCCAGGCCGCCGACATCGACGGCATGGCCGTCACGGGCGTCGACGCCGCCGACGCCACCCACTACCCGCTGTCGCTGATCGCCCAGCTCGATACCCGGCTCCGCATTCGCGCCGGGTACCTGAGCGAGCTGTTCGACGCCGCCACCGTGCACCGCATCGCCGAGCGTCTGGTCCGGGTGCTCACCGCGATCACCACGGAACCGGCTGTCGCCGTGGGTGATATCGAGCTGCTCGACACCGCCGAACGCGACCTGGTCGTGCGTGACTGGAACGCCACCGCGCACGAGGTCGACACCACGGCCACCCTGGTCTCGCTGTTCGAGGCCCAGCTGGCGCGTACCCCGCAGGCCACCGCCCTGACCTACGAGGGCACGAGTCTGTCCTACGCCGAGTTCGCCCAGCGGGTCTACCGCCTGGCGCGTTGGCTCGTCGATCGCGGTGTCGGCCCGGAAACCTTTGTCGCGCTGGGCATGCGCCGCTCGATCGACCTGGTGGTCGGCATGTACGCGGTGAGCGTGGCCGGTGGCGCCTATGTGCCGCTGGATCCCGATCACCCGGCCGAGCGCACGGAATACATTCTGGCGACGGCGGATCCGGTGTGTGTGCTCACCTCCGGCGTCGATCTGGAGACCGACACCGCGCAGGTCCGCATCGATCTGCTCGATCTGGACGGCTACACCGACACCCGCGTCACCGACGCCGAACGCACTGTGCCGCTGCGTTCTTCGAACACCGCCTACGTGATCTTCACCTCGGGTTCGACGGGTCGTCCGAAGGGTGTCGCGGTCAGCCATGGCGCGATCGTGAACCGCCTGGTCTGGATGCAGGAGCAGTACGGCCTGACCGCTGACGATGTGATCCTGCAGAAGACCCCGGCAACCTTCGACGTGTCGGTGTGGGAGTTCTTCTGGCCTTTGCAGATCGGTGCGCGCCTGGTCGTGGCGAAGCCGGATGGTCATCGTGATCCGGCGTATCTGGCCGAGACCATCCGCGCCGAGGGCGTCACCGTCACGCACTTCGTGCCGTCGATGCTCGCGGTCTTCGTCGCCGATGCCGCCGCCGCGCAGTGCGGGTCGCTGCGCATGGTGTTCGCCTCCGGTGAGGCCTTGCCGCCCAAGCCCGCCCACCGTCTGCGCGAGCTCACCGGTGCGGCCCTGCACAACCTGTACGGCCCCACCGAGGCCGCGGTCGACGTCACCTTCCACGAGGTCGTCGACGCCGACACCGACATGGTGCCGATCGGTGCGCCGGTGTTCAACACCCAGGTCTACGTCCTCGACGCGCGTCTGCGGCCCGTGCCGGTGGGTGTGGCGGGTGAGCTCTACCTCGCGGGCACCCAGCTGGCGCGCGGCTATGTCGCCCGTCCCGACCTGACTGCGGATCGTTTCGTCGCCGACCCGTTCTCCGAACTCGGCGAGCGCATGTACCGCACCGGTGATCTCGTCGCCTGGACCGAGCACGGTGAGCTGGAGTACCTGGGCCGCACCGACTTCCAGGTCAAGCTGCGTGGTCTGCGGATCGAGCTGGGTGAGATCGAGTCGGCGCTGACCGGTCTCGACGAGGTCGCCCAGTCGGTGGTCGTCGTGCGCGGCGACCAGCACACCGGCGATCAGCTGGTGGCCTACGTCATCCCGGCGATCGGGCGAGCCGTCGATGTCGAGGACGCCCGCGAGGAATTGGGCAACAACCTGCCCGCCTACATGGTGCCCGCGGTGATCATCGTCCTCGACGAGTTCCCGCTCAACGCCTCCGGCAAGCTCGACCGCAAGGCGCTGCCCGCGCCGGTGTTCGAAGCCGCGGTGTTCCGCGCCCCGACCACCCCGGTCGAGGAGATCGTCGCCGCCACCTTCGCCGGGGTGCTCGGCCTCGACCGCGTCGGTCTCGACGACGACTTCTTCGCCCTCGGCGGCAACTCGCTGACCGCCACCCAGGTCGCCGCCCGCCTGTCGGCGGCGCTGGAAACCGATATCGGCGTGCGCGAGCTGTTCGAGTCGTCCACGGTCGCCGGGCTGGCCGCCCGCGCCGAGACGCACTCCGGCACCGACCGGCGCGCGCCGCTGGTGCCCCAGCAGCGCGGCGAGCGGGTGCCGCTGTCGCTGGCGCAGCAGCGCATGTGGTTCCTCAACCGCTTCGATCCCGAATCGGCGGTCGACAACATCCCGGCCGCCGTGCGGTTGTCGGGCCTGCTCGACCGGCAGGCGCTGCAGGTGGCGGTGGCCGATGTGCTGGCCCGCCACGAGTCGCTGCGCACCTACTACCCGGAGGTCGCCGGCGCGGCCCACCAGGTGATCGTCCCGACCGGCAAGGTCATTCCCGATCTCGCGCCGATCGAGACCACCGACACCGAACTGCCGCAGCGGCTTTCGGCGCTGGTGCGCACCGCCTTCGATGTCACCGCCGAGGTGCCGTTCCGGGCCGCGCTGTTCGAGGTGAGCCCCACCGAACACGTGCTCGCCCTCGTCGTGCACCACATCTCCGCCGACGGCTTCTCCATGGGCCCGCTGACCCGCGACGTGATGACCGCCTACAGCGCCCGCGTCGAAGGCGCCGAACCGGCCTGGCGTCCCCTCGATGTGCAGTACGCCGACTTCGCCCTGTGGCAGCGTGCTGTGCTCGGCTACGAGGACGACGCGAAATCGGTGATCGCCCAGCAGATCTCGTTCTGGGGCGAGCGGCTGCGCGGCCTGCCCGAGCAGCTGGACCTGCCCGCCGACCGGCCGCGTCCCGCCCTCGCGAGCGGACGCGGCGCCACCCACACCTTCGAGATCGACGCGCGCACCCACGCGGCGCTGACCGAACTGGCCCGCAGCCGTGGCGCGACCCTGTTCATGGTCGCCCACGCCGCGCTGGCGCTGCTGCTCTCGCGCCTGTCCGGTGAGCGCGACATCGCCATCGGCACCCCGATCGCGGGCCGGGGCGAGCGCGCGCTCGACGATCTGATCGGCATGTTCGTCAACACCCTGGTGCTGCGCACCGAGGTCGACGGCGACGCCAGCTTCACCGACCTGCTCGGTTCGGTCCGCGCGGCCGACATCGCGGCCTTCGGTCACGCCGACCTGCCGTTCGAGCGGCTCGTCGAGATCATCAACCCGGCCCGTTCGCAGGCACGGCACCCGCTGTTCCAGGTGATGCTGGCCTTCCAGAACACCGGCCAGAACAGCCTCGAACTGCCCGGCCTCACGGTCAGCGGCGTCGACCTGCCGATCGATGTGGCCAAGTTCGATCTGCAGGTGGTGCTCACCGAGAAGCGCCCGGCGGCCACGGAAGCGAAGCGTGACCACACAGGGGCCTCGGGAGCGGATCGGTCCGACGCTGCGAAGCCCGCGGATGCGCCGTCGGGCATCGTCGCCGAGCTGATCTACGCCACCGATCTGTTCGACGCGGCCACCATGGACCGCTTCGGCACCCGGTTCGCCCGACTGCTCACCCAGATCGCGGCGGCCCCGGAGCGTCCGGTCGGCGATATCGCCCTGCTCGATGTCACCGAGGCCGCACAGGCTGTGCGCGGGTGGAACGACACCGCGCGTGAGCTGCCCGAAGCGGGCACGCTCGTCGACGAGTTCGCCCGGCAGGCAGCGGCGACCCCGAACGCGGTCGCCCTGGTCGACCCGGCCGCCGGTGCGACGCTGACCTATGCCGAATTCGCCTCGCGCGTGCACCGTTTGGCGCATCGACTGATCGATGCCGGTGTCGGCCCGGAGGCGCTGGTCGCGCTCGGCCTGCGCCGCGGTATCGACCTGGTCGTGGCCGCGTACGCGGTCCAGGCGGCCGGTGGCGGCTACGTGCCGCTCGACCTCGACCAGCCCGCCGACCGCATCGCGTATGTGCTGGAGACGGCCGCGCCGGTCGTCGTCCTCACCACCACGCGCGACGGGTTCCGGATCGACGACGTCGCGTCCACGGATTCGGCCGAACACGGTGCCCCGACCGCGCGCCCCGCCGTGAGCGGCGAGGGCGAAGCGGCCACCCCGCTGACCTTGGTCATCGATGCGCTCGACCTCTCGGCGTACCCGGATACGCAGGTCACCGACGCCGACCGCATCGCCGCGCTGCGCCCGCGGCACCCGGCCTACGTCATCTTCACCTCCGGCTCGACCGGCCGCCCCAAGGGCGTCGCCGTGCCACACGCCGCCGTGGTGAACCAGATTCGCTGGATCACCGGCGAGTACGGCATCGGCGCCGACGATGTGGTGCTGTTCAAGACTCCCGCCACCTTCGACGTGTCGGTGTGGGAGCTGTTCGGTCCGCTGAGCACCGGCGGCCGACTGGTCGTCGCCAGCGCCGACGGCCACCGCGATCCGCAGTACCTGGCCGATGTCATTGCCGCACAGCGGGTCACGATGACCTCGTTCGTGCCGTCGATGCTCACTGTTTTCGCGGGCAGCATCGATGAAGCCGCGGTGCGGGGCGGAGTTCTGTCCTCGCTGCGTGCCCTGCTCATCGCGGGCGAGGCCTTCACCGGCGACGCGGTCACGGCGCTGCGCCGAGTGAGCGATGCCGCCCTGTTCAACCTGTACGGCCCCACCGAGTTCACCGTGCACGCGACGCACGGCCCGGTCGCCGACCAGGTCGACGGCGCCGCTTCTGATGGCGGTGCTCCCGAGGGCCCTGCGTGGTCACGCTCCGCTACCGCCTCCGGGCCCGCCGCTCGCACCGCGGTCCCGATCGGTACGCCCGTCTGGAACGCCAAGGCGTACGTGCTGGATTCGCGCCTGCACCCGGTCGCCGCCGGGGTCGCCGGTGAGCTGTACCTGGCCGGTGACCAGCTGGCGCGCGGCTACTTCGGCCGCCCTGATCTCACCGCCGACCGCTTCGTCGCCGACCCGTTCGGTGAGGACGGCGCCCGCATGTACCGCACCGGTGACCTGGTGCGCCGCGACGCGAACGGCGTCATCACCTACCTGGGCCGCACCGACTTCCAGGTCAAGCTGCGTGGTCTGCGCATCGAGCTCGGCGAGATCGAGGCCGCGCTCACCGCGCACGACTCCGTCGCCCAGGCCGTGGTGGTCGTGCGCTCGCACGCGGGCACCGGTGACCAGCTCGTCGGCTACCTCGTGCCCGCCACCGCCGGACGACCGGCGGGCGCGGACTCGGCGAGCACGCGCTCCGGTGCCGCCGAGAACGTCGACATCGACACGCTCCGTGCGCATCTGGCCGCGCAGCTGCCGTCCTACATGGTGCCCGCCGCGTTCGTCGTGCTCGACGAGATGCCGCTGTCGGCCAACGGCAAGCTCGACCGCCGCGCCCTGCCCGATCCGGTGTTCGAGGCGCGCGAGTTCCGTGCGCCGCGTACGCCGATCGAGGAGATCGTCGCCGCCACCTTCGCCGAGGTGCTCGGCCTGACCGGCGAACGCGCCGTCGGTTTGGACGACGACTTCTTCGACCTCGGCGGGAACTCGCTCGTCGCCACCCAGGTCGTGGCCCGCCTCGGCGCCGCCCTGGACACCCGCGTCCCCGTGCGCGTGCTGTTCGAGGCGCCTTCGGTGGCCGCGCTGGCCGCCAAGGTGGAGACCCACGCGGGCAGCGGCAGCCGCCGCGAGCTCGTCGCCGGACCGCGCCCGGAGCAGATCCCGCTCTCACTGGCCCAGCAGCGCATGTGGTTCCTCAACCGCTTCGACAGCACCACCGGGGTCAACAACATCCCGCTCGCGGTGCGCCTCACCGGTGCCCTCGATGTCGACGCGCTGCGCCAGGCCGTCGCCGATGTGGTCGAGCGGCACGAAGTGCTGCGCACCGTGTATCCGGAGACCGCCGAGGGGCAGGGCGTGCAGGTGGTCCTGCCCGCGAATGTCGCGCCGATCTCGCTCGACCCGATCACCGTCGACGAGGACGAACTGCCCGACCGCATCAGCGAACTGGTGCTCACCGGCTTCGACGTCACCGCCGAGGTGCCGGTGCGCGCCGCGCTGTTGCGCATCGCGGGCTCCATGGACGGCTCGCACCCCGACACTCACGTGCTGGTCTTCGTCGTGCACCACATCTCCGGCGACGGCTGGTCGGTGCGCCCGCTGGCCCGCGACGTGATGATCGCCTACGCGGCGCGTTCGCGGCACCAGGCGCCGGGTTGGGCCCCGCTGCCGGTGCAGTACGCCGACTTCGCGCTGTGGCAGCGCGAAACCCTGGGTGCCGAGGATGATTCGTCGTCGATGATCGCCCAGCAGGTCGCGTACTGGTCGCGGCACCTGGCCGGGCTGCCCGATCAGCTCGACCTGCCGACCGACCGGCCGCGTCCTGCCGTGGCCTCCAACCGCGGTGGCGTGCACGAGTTCTCGATCGATCCGGCCCTGGCCGCGAGCCTCAACGCGCTGGCCCGCGAACACGGTGCCAGCCTGTTCATGGTGGTGCACGCCGCGTTCGCCGCCCTGCTCGCCCGCCTGTCCGGCACCGACGACATCGCCATCGGCACCGCCGTCGCCGGTCGTGGTGAAGCGGTGCTCGACGACGCTATCGGCATGTTCGTCAACACCCTGGTGCTGCGCACCGCGGTCGACCCGGCCCAACCGTTCGCGGAGTTGCTCGCGCAGACCAGGGAGAACGACCTCGCCGCCTTCGGCCACGCCGACCTGCCGTTCGAGCGGCTCGTCGAGATCCTCAACCCGGCTCGTTCGCAGGCGCGGCATCCGCTCATCCAGGTGATGCTGTCGTTCCAGAACACCGGTGAGGCGTCGTTCGAACTGCCCGGTCTCGAGGTCGCCGGCGTGCCGCTGGACGTGGTGACCGCCAAGTTCGATCTGCACCTGAACCTGACCGATCGCCACCGCCCCGACGGCTCGGCCGACGGCATGACCGCCGAATTCGCCTACGCCACCGACATGTTCGACGCCGACACCATCGCCGCGCTCGCCCAGCGCCTGGTGCGGGTGCTGACCGCGGTAGTGGCCAAGCCGGCTCGCGCGATCGGCGAGGTCGACCTGCTCGACGCGGCCGAGCGTCGCACGGTGCTCACCGAGTGGAACGCCACCGCGTACCCGGTCGACCAGGCCGCGACGCTGGTCTCGCTGTTCCAGGCGCGGGCCGCGGCCACGCCGAACGCGACGGCTCTCACCTTCGAGGGGACGAGTCTGTCCTACGGGGAGTTCGCCGCCAGGGCGAACCGTCTGGCCCGCCACCTGATCGCCCAGGGCGTCGGCCCGGACACCATGGTCGCGCTGGGCATGCGCCGCTCGATCGACCTGGTGGTCGGCATGTACGCGGTGAGCGTGGCCGGTGGCGCCTATGTGCCGCTGGATCCCGATCACCCGGCCGAGCGCACCCACTACGTGCTCGCCACCGCGGCGCCGGTGTGCGTGCTGACCACTGCCGCCGACGAATTCGACGCGGGTGCGACGACCGCGCTCGACATCGCGAACCTGGATCTGTCGGAATACTCCGACGCACCGGTCACCGATGCCGACCGGACCGCCCCGCTGCGTCCGTCCAATACCGCGTACGTGATCTTCACGTCGGGTTCGACGGGTCGTCCGAAGGGTGTCGCGGTCAGCCATGGCGCGATCGTGAACCGCCTGGTCTGGATGCAGGAGCGCTACGGTCTGACCGCTGACGATGTGGTGCTGCAGAAGACCCCGGCCACCTTCGACGTGTCGGTGTGGGAGTTCTTCTGGCCCTTGCAGATCGGTGCGCGGCTGGTGGTCGCGAAGCCGGATGGTCATCGTGATCCGGGGTACCTGGCCGGGATCATCCGCACCGAAGGCGTGACCACCGCGCACTTCGTGCCGTCGATGATGTCGGTGTTCGTCGCCGAGCTGACCGAGTCCGCCGCGGTCTCGCTCGCCGACGGCCAGGAGCCGAGCGCGAGCAGCCTGCGCCTGGTCTTCGCCTCCGGTGAGGCGCTGCCCGCGCCGACCGCCCAGCGCCTGCGTGCCCTCACCGGTGCGGCCCTGCACAACCTGTACGGTCCCACCGAGGCCGCGGTCGACGTCACCTTCCACGAGGTCACCGACGCCGACGCCACCTCCGTGCCGATCGGCGCCCCGGTGTTCAACACCCAGGTATACGTGCTGGATTCGCGCCTGCACCCGGTGCCCGTCGGCGTCCCCGGCGAGCTGTACCTGGCCGGGGTGCAGCTGGCGCGCGGCTACGTCGCTCGTCCCGACCTGACCGCGGATCGCTTCGTCGCCGACCCGTTCTCCGAACTCGGCGAGCGCATGTACCGCACCGGTGATCTCGTCGCCTGGACCGAGCACGGTGAGCTGGAGTACCTGGGCCGCACCGACTTCCAGGTCAAGCTGCGTGGTCTGCGGATCGAGCTCGGCGAGATCGAGGCCGCGCTCACCGCGCAGCCCTCGATCGCCCAGTCGGTGGTCGTGGTCCGCTCCGACGACCGCCTCGGCGACCAGCTGGTCGGCTATCTCATCCCCGCCGCGGGGATGAGCATCGACCTCGACGCCGTGCGCACCGAACTCGGCGCCGACCTGCCGACCTACATGGTCCCCACCGCGTTCGTCGTGCTGGATGCCTTCCCGCTCAACGCCTCCGGCAAGCTCGATCGCAAGGCGCTGCCCGCGCCGGTGTTCGAGGCCAAGCAGTTCCGGGCGCCCTCGACCCCGATCGAGGAGATCGTCGCGGGCACCTTCGGTGACGTGCTCGGCGTGACCCGCGTCGGCGCCGACGACGACTTCTTCGAACTCGGCGGCAACTCGCTGCTGGCCACCCAGGTCACCGCCCGCATCGGCGCGGCGCTGGACACCCAGCTCTCGGTGCGCGACCTGTTCGAGGCCTCGACCGTGTCTGCCCTGGCCACCCGGGTCGAGCACAACGCGGGCTCCGGCCGGACCCGCCCGCGCCTGACCGCGGGGGAGCGGCCCGCCCGCATCCCGCTCTCGCCCGCCCAGCAGCGCTACTGGTTCCTCAACCAGTTCGACACCTCCACCTCCGCGGTGGACAACATCCCGCTGGCCGTGCGCCTGACCGGCGATCTCGACGTACCCGCGCTCGAACAGGCCATCGGCGACGTGTTCGCCCGGCACGAGATGCTGCGCACCACCTACCCGCGCTCGGCCGAGGGCCCGCACCAGGTGATCCTGCCGATCTCGCAGAGCCGCGCGCAGGTGCACCACATCGCCGTCGCCGAGGCCGACCTGCTCGGCACGGTCATCGACTTCGCGATGACCACCTTCGACGTCACCGAAGAGGTGCCGCTCAAGGTCGCGCTGTTCGAGCTCACAGAATCCGATGGCGGTGCTCACGAGAGCTCTGCGGGGTCACGCTCCGCCGCCGAGCCCGCTGTTCGCACCGGCACCGACCATGTGCTCGCCTTCACCGTGCACCACGTCTCCGCCGACGGCTCCTCCATGGGCCCGCTGGCGCGCGACATCATGGCCGCCTACGTGGCCCGTGTGCAGGGCGAGACGCCGCACTGGGCGCCGCTGCCGGTGCAGTACGCCGACTACGCGCTGTGGCAGCGTGAGGTCCTCGGCGACGAGGTCGACCCGGAATCGCTGGCCGCCAAGCAGGTTTCGTACTGGCGGACAGCGCTCGCCGGACTGCCCGATCAGCTCGAACTGCCCGCGGACCGCCCGCGCCCGCCCGCGCAGTCGTTCCAGGGCAAGGCGATCCGCTTCGAGATCGACCCGCAGCGCCACGCGGCACTGCACAACCTGGCCAGGGCCAACAACGCCTCGCTGTTCATGGTCGTACACGCCGCCCTCGCGGTGCTGCTCGCGCGCCTGTCCGGCACCGACGACATCGCCGTCGGCACGCCGATCGCGGGCCGTGGTGAACGCGAACTCGACGACCTGATCGGCATGTTCGTCAACACCCTGGTGTTCCGCACGGTCGTCGACCCCGGCGCCACCTTCGCCGACCTGCTCGCCGACGTGCGCGAACGCGACCTGGAAGCCTTCGCCAATGCCGACGTGCCGTTCGAGCGCCTGGTCGAGGTACTCAACCCGGTGCGCTCCACCGCGCGCAACCCGCTGTTCCAGGTGGGCCTGTCGTTCCAGAACCTGGCCGACACCACCTTCGAACTGCCCGGCCTCACCGTCAGCGCGGTCGACTACGACTCGCAGCTGGCCAAGACCGACCTGCACGTCACCCTCTACGACCGCTACACCGACGACGGCGCGCCGGCCCAGCTGGTCACCGAATTCGGTTACGCCATCGACTTGTTCGACGAGTCGACGGTGCAGAGCTTCGCCGACCGCTTCCTGCTCGTCCTCGACGCGGTCGCCGCCGACGCGAGCATTCCGGTCGGGGACATCGACCTGCTCGAGGCCGAGGAGTCCGCGCGGATCGTCACGGACTGGAACGACACCACGCACGCGATCGACACCGACGCCACGCTGGTGTCACTGCTCGATGCGACGGTGGCCGCCACCCCCGACGCGGTCGCGCTGGTTGTCGACCTGCCGGACGGCGTGACCTCCGACGACGCCGCCCGGCCGGTCGGCCTCTCGGCCGAGCGCGGCGGTCCGACCGCCGAGGATGCGGCCGGGTCCACCGGTGGTGGAGCGGTTTCCCTCGGCCGCACCGCCGACGCAGTTGTCGCCGGTCGCCGTGAGCTGACCTACGCCGAGCTCGATGCCGAGGTGAACCGCCTTGCACGACACCTGATCTCGCTCGGCATCGGCACCGAGGACCGGGTGGCGCTTGCCATCCGGCGCTCCGCCGAGCTGGTCATCGCCATGTACGCGGTGGCCCGCACGGGCGCGGCCTACGTGCCGATCGACCCCGATCAGCCCGCCGAGCGCACCGATTACATCCTGGAGACGGCCGCGCCCGCCGTGGTCCTGACCACGGCGAACGCCGAATTCCGCACGGCGGCGGCCGAAGTGATGGTTCTGGACGAGCTCGATCTGAGCGAGGTCAGTGCCGCGCCGATCACCGGTCGTATCGTGGCTCCCGCGAACACCGCGTACGTGATCTTCACCTCGGGCTCCACCGGCAAGCCCAAGGGTGTCGCAGTCCCGCACGGCGCGATCGTCAACCAGCTCCTGTGGAAGGCCACGGAATTCGGCATCGGCGCCGATGACGCGGTCCTGCTCAAGACCGCCGCCACCTTCGACCTCTCGGTCTGGGAGTTCTGGACCGCCGCCGTGACCGGCGCCCGCCTGGTGGTCGCCACCGCCGACGGCCACCGCGACCCGGCCTACCTCAACGACCTGATGCGGGCCACCGGCGTCACGACGCTGCATGTGGTGCCCTCGATGCTCGACGCGCTGCTCACCGAATCCGGTGCGGCCCTGCCGCGTACGTTGCGCCGCGTCCTTGCCATCGGTGAGGCGTTGCCCGCCGCCACCGCGCAGCGTTTCCGCACGGCGAACACCGCCGCGCTGGTCAACCTCTACGGCCCGACCGAGGCCGCGGTCTCGATCACCAGCCACGCGGTCACCGACGCCGACCAGGTGTCGGTCTCGATCGGTTCGCCGGAGTGGAACAGCCGGGTCTACGTGCTGGATTCGCGTTTGCGCCCGGTGCCGGTCGGTGTGTCCGGCGAGCTGTACCTGGCCGGTGCGCAGCTGGCGCGCGGCTACTACGGTCGCGCCGACCTCACCGCCGACCGTTTCGTCGCCGACCCGTTCGGCGCCGACGGTGAGCGCATGTACCGCACCGGTGACCTGGTGGCCTGGAACGCCGACGGCGAACTGGACTACCGTGGCCGCACCGACTTCCAGGTCAAGATCCGCGGCTTCCGTATCGAGCTCGGCGAGATCGAAGCCGCGCTGCTGCGTCGGCCCGGCATCGCCGCTGCCGCTGTGCTCGCCCACACCGACCCCGTCGTCGGCGACCGCCTCGTCGCCTACGTGGTCGCCGATACAACGCCCGATGCCGCCGAACCCGACGCCGACATCGACAAGGTCGCGCTGCGCGCCGCGCTCGCCGCCGAGCTGCCGTCTTACATGGTGCCCACCGTGTTCCTGCAGCTCGACGCGCTGCCGCTCAACGCCAACGGCAAGCTCGACCGCAAGGCGCTCCCGGAGCCCGAGGTCGAGAAGGCGGTGTTCCGCGCCCCGGTCAGCCCGAGCGAACAGCTCGTCGCGGCCACCTTCGCCGAGGTCCTTCGCCTCGACGTCCAGCCGCGACCGGCGGGCCCGGAGGCGGTAGCGAAGCGTGACCACGCAGGGCCCTCGGGAGCGGCTGAATCCGACACAGACAAGCGCTTCGGCCTCGACGACGACTTCTTCGCCTGGGGTGGCAACTCGCTGCTGGCCACGCAGGTCGCCGCCCGCCTCGGCGAGGCCCTCGACACCCGCATCCCGGTTCGCCTGCTGTTCGAGGCGTCCACGGTGGCCGCGCTGGCCCAGCGGGTCGAGCAGCACTCGGAGACCGGTGATCGCAAGGCGCTCACCGCCGGACCGCGCCCCGAGCACATTCCGCTCTCGCTCGCGCAGCAGCGGATGTGGTTCCTCAACCGCTTCGACACTCAGTCCGCGGCCTACAACGTGCCGGTCGCGGTCCGCCTCACCGGCGACCTCGACGTGGCCGCGCTGCGCGCCGCGGTCACCGACCTGGTGACCCGGCACGAGATCCTGCGCACCGTCTACCCGCAGACCGAATCCGGTGCGGCACAGGTGATCCTGTCGCCCGCCCAGGCCGCGCCGGAACTGCTCGAGCGCACCGTCGCCGCCGACCAGATGGAGACCGCGGTCGCCGAACTGCTCGGCACGATCTTCGACGTCACTGTCGAGGTGCCGCTCAAGGTCGCGTTGTTCCGGGTCGAGAACGCGGTACCCGATGGCGATGCTTCCGAGGGCCCTGCGTGGTCACGCTCCGCTCGCGTGTCCCAGCCCGCCGACATCATCACGGGCGAATTCGTCCTCGCCATGGTCGTGCATCACATCTCCGGCGACGGCTCCTCGGTCGCCCCGCTGACCCGCGACCTGATGACCGCCTACGCGGCCCGCGCCACCGGCCACGAACCCGGCTGGGCCCCGCTGGCGGTGCAGTACGCGGACTACAGCATCTGGCAGCGTGACCTGCTCGGCAGCGAGGATGATCCGGACTCGATGGCGTCCAAGCAAGTCGCGCACTGGAAGCGGGCGCTGGCCGAGCTGCCCGATCAGCTCGACCTGCCCGCCGACCGGCCGCGTCCCGCGGTGCAGACCTTCGCGGGCGGCAAGGTCGATCTGCAGATCGACGCCGAGACCCACCGCGCACTGGTCGAACTGGCCCGTGCCGAAGGCGCGACGCTGTTCATGGTGGTGCACACCGCCCTCGCGGTCCTGCTCGCGCGCCTGTCCGGCACCGACGACATCGCCATCGGCACCCCGATGGCCGGTCGTGGCGAAGCGGCCCTCGACGACATGATCGGCATGTTCGTCAACACCCTGGTCTTCCGCACCAGGGTCGATTCGGGCGAGGCGTTCACCGAGCTGCTGGCCCGCCAGCGCGAGGACGACATCGCCGCCTTCGCCAATGCCGACGTGCCGTTCGAGCGCCTGGTCGAGGTGCTCAACCCGGTGCGCTCCACCGCCCGCCACCCGCTGTTCCAGGTGGGCCTGTCGTTCCAGAACCTCAGCCGCAGCACCCTGGAACTGCCCGGCCTGACGGTCTCCGGGCTCGACATCGACTCCAAGCTGTCGCAGTTCGACCTGCACCTGATCGCCACCGACCGCTACGGCGACGCCGGTGAGCCCGAGGGCATCTCGGGTCTGTTCACCTACGCCACCGACCTGTTCGACCACGCCACGGTCGAAAGTTTCGTGGCACGGTTCGTCCGCCTGCTCGCCGCGATCGTGGACACCCCGCGCACCGCGGTCGGCGACATCGAACTGCTGGCACCCGCCGAACGCACCCAGGTACTCGACGCGCGCAATGCCACCGACTACCCGGTCGACACCGATGCCACGCTGGTGTCGCTGCTCGACGCGACGGTGGCCGCCGATCCGAAGTCGACCGCCCTGGTCACCGACGACGGCGCCCAGCTCAGCTACGCCGAACTCGACGCGAAGGTGAACCGCCTCGCGCGGCACCTGATCTCGCTCGGTGTCGGCCCGGAGGCCCGCGTCGCGCTGGCGCTGCGGCGCTCGGTGGACCTGATCGTCGCGATGTACGCGGTGGCCAAGTCCGGTGGCGCGTACGTGCCGGTCGATCCGGATCAGGCGGCCGAGCGCACGACCTACATCCTCGAGACAGCGGCACCGGTCTGCGTGCTGACCAATGCCGACGCCGAGTTCGACAGCGATGTCGCGCCGGTGGTGCGCATCGATGAACTCGATCTCGAAGCCCTCAGCGGCGCACCGGTTTCCGATGCCGAGCGCACCGAGCCGCTGCGCCCTGACAACACCGCGTACGTCATCTTCACCTCCGGTTCCACCGGTCGTCCGAAGGGTGTCGCGGTGCCGCACGGCGCCATCGCCAACCAGCTGCAGTGGAAGCTGATCGAATTCGGTCTCGACGCCGCCGATGCCGTGCTGCTCAAGACCGCCGCCACCTTCGACCTCTCGGTCTGGGAGTTCTGGTCGGCCGCCGTCTGCGGCGGGCGCCTGGTGATCGCCGCGCCCGACGGCCATCGCGATCCGGCCTACCTCAACGAGCTGATGGCGCGGGAATGGGTGACCACTCTGCACGCGGTGCCGTCCATGCTCGACGCACTGCTCGCGTCGGGGATGCCGGACTCGCTGTGGCGGGTGCTGGCCATTGGTGAGGCGTTGCCGGGCTCGCTGGCCCAGCGGTTCCGCGCCGAGTTCAAGCGCACCGAACTGTTCAACCTGTACGGCCCGACCGAGGCCGCGGTCTCGATCACCGCGCATCGGGTGAACGCCGCCGACCAGGTGTCGGTCTCCATCGGTTCGCCGGAGTGGAACAGCCAGGTCTACGTGCTCGACGAGCGCCTGCGCCCGGTGCCCGACGGTGTGTCCGGCGAGCTGTACCTGGCCGGTGCCCAGCTGGCGCGCGGCTACTTCGGTCGCGCCGATCTGACCGCCGACCGCTTCGTGGCCAACCCGTTCACCCCCGGCACCCGCATGTACCGCACCGGTGACCTGGTGGCCTGGCACAACGGCGAACTCGACTACCGGGGCCGCACCGACTTCCAGGTGAAGATCCGTGGCTTCCGCATCGAGCTCGGTGAGATCGAGGCCGCGCTGCTCGCGCTGCCCGAGATCGCCCAGGCCGCGGTCATCGCCAAGTCCGACCCGCGCACCGGTGACCGTCTGGTCGCCTACCTGGTGGGTACGGATATCGATGTGGCGCAGGTGAAGTCGACCCTGTCGGAGGGTCTGCCATCCTACATGGTGCCCGCCGTGTTCGTCGTCCTCGACGCGCTGCCGCTCAATGTCAACGGCAAGCTCGACCGCAAGGCGCTGCCCGAACCGGAGTTCGAGGCGCAGGTCTTCCGTGCGCCCTCGACTCCGATCGAGGAGATCGTGGCCGGGGTGTTCGCGGAGGTGCTCAGTGCCGAGCGCGTCGGTGCCGACGACGACTTCTTCGCTCTCGGCGGCAACTCGCTGCTGGCCACCCAGGTCGCCGCCCGCCTCGGCGCGGCGCTGGACAGCCGGGTGCCCGTGCGCCTGTTGTTCGAGGCCTCGACTGTGGCCGGGCTCGCGGTGAAGGTCGAGCAGGGTGCGGGCGCCGGTGGGCGGCGCGCGCTGGTCGCCGGACCGCGCCCGGATCAGGTGCCGCTCTCGCTCGCCCAGCAGCGCATGTGGTTCCTGAACCAGTTCGACACCGGCTCCGCGGTGAACAACATCCCGGTCGCCGTCCGCCTGTCGGGCGCCCTGGATGTCGAGGCCCTGCAGCTGGCCGTCGCCGACGTGCTGGCCAGGCACGAGACCCTGCGCACGGTGTACCCGTCGGCCAACGGCACACCGCACCAGGTGATCCTGCCGGTCGAGGGCAATGTCCCTGACCTGACACCGGAAACCATCGCGCCCGAGCAGGTCCGCGACAAGATCGCCGAAGTGATCTCCACGGGCTTCGACGTGCTCTCGGAAGTTCCGTTGCGCGCCAAGCTCCTGCACGTCGGCACCGACGAGTACGTGCTCGTCTTCGTCGCGCACCACATCAGCGCCGACGGCTGGTCCATGGGTCCGCTGACCCGCGATGTGATGGTGGCCTACGCCGCCCGCGCCGTCGGGGAACGTCCGGGCTGGGCGCCGATGCCGGTGCAGTACGCCGACTTCAGCGTCTGGCAGCGCGAGGTGCTCGGCTCCGAGACCGACGAGACCAGCCTGGTCTCCCAGCAGGCCGACTACTGGAAGCGCGCACTCGCCGGCGTCCCCGACGAACTGAACCTGCCCTTGGACCGGCCGCGTCCGAGCACGCAGTCCTTCGCCGGTGGCCGGGTGCTGTTCGCCATCGACACCGAGACCCATGCCGGGCTCTCGGCCATCGCCCGCGAGCACAACGCGACGTTGTTCATGGTCGTGCACACCGCGCTGGCGGTGTTCCTGGCCCGCATGTCGGGCACCGAGGACATCGTCATCGGCACCCCGATCGCGGGCCGCGGCGAGGCCGAACTCGACGATGTGATCGGCATGTTCGTCAACACCCTCGCCCTGCGCACCCAGGTAGACGGGCACCTCGGCTTCACCGAACTCCTGGCCCACGCCAAGGAAGCCGACCTGGCCGCCTTCGCGCACGCCGACATCCCGTTCGAACGCCTGGTGGAACTGCTCAACCCCGAGCGCTCCACCGCGCGGCACCCGCTGTTCCAGGTGGCGCTGTCGTTCGAGAATCTGCCCGACGCCAGCTTCGAACTGCCGGGCCTGTCGGTCTCGGCGGTCGACTTCGACGTCGACACCGCCAAGTTCGACCTGCTGCTCACCGTGCGTGAGGCGGGCGCGGGTGATGACGCAGGCGCTTACGCCGAGTTCTCCTACGCCAGTGCGCTGTTCGACCATTCCACGGTCGAGAAGTTCGCGCAGCGCTTCGGGCGCCTGCTCGCCGAGGTCGTCGCCGACACCACCACGGCGATCGGCGATCTCGAACTCCTCGACACCGTCGAACGCGCCGAACTGCTCACCCGCACCGGCGGTCCCGCCGCGTCGACGAGCACCCTGCCCGAGCTGCTGGCCCAGGCCGTGGCGACCAACCCGACCGGTCCGGCGATCATCGCACCGGGCGAGTCGGTCGACACCGGGCTGGTCCACGCCCTCACCGCGACCAGCACGCTGGACGCGGCGCGGCGCGCGGGCGCGTCGGCCGATGCCGACCCGGCGACTTCGGGCGAACTGGTGCGTGCGGGCGAGTCCGCTGGGCTCGCGGCGGCTCAGGCGCGCTCGCTGACCTACGCCGAACTCGACGCGGCCTCCGCACGGCTGGCGCGGGTGCTCATCGCGCGTGGCGCCGCACCGGAGACGGTCGTCGCCATCGCCATGGAGCGCTCGCTCGAGACCACCCTCGCCATCTGGGCAGTGGTCAAGTCGGGTGCGGCGTTCCTGCCGGTCGACCCGAAGTACCCGGCCGACCGCATCGCGCACATGATGTCGGATTCGGGTGCGGCGCTGGGGATCACGGTGTCGGCCGAGGTCGACCACCTGCCCGCGCCCGCGCTGGGTGAGTGGCTGGTCCTCGACGACCCGGATCTGCACGCAGCGGCCGCTGAAAAGTCCGCGGCGCCGATCACCGACGCGGACCGTCGTGGTGCGGTCCACTCCGGCAACACGGCCTACATGATCTACACCTCGGGTTCGACGGGTCTGCCCAAGGGCGTCGTCGTCTCCCACACCGGCGTGGCCAACTTCGCCGCCGCCCAGGTGGCCCAGTTCGGCCTCGGCCGCGACGCCCGCACCCTCGCGTTCGCGTCCCCGTCGTTCGACGCGTCGATCCTCGAGTTCCTGCTCGCGGTCGGCTCGGCGGGCGCGCTGGTGATCACGCCGGTCGGCGTGGTCGGTGGCGAGGAACTGGCCGAGATCATCGTCGGCCAGCAGCTGACCCACGTGTTCCTCACCCCGCTGGTCGCGGCGTCGATGGAACCCGCGGCGCTGGCCGGGCTGGAAGCGCTGATCGTCGGCGGTGACAAGGCCCCGGTCGACCTGGTGGCGAACTGGCACAGCGCGGGCGCCGACCCGGCGCACCACCGGTTCTACAACGCCTACGGTCCGACCGAGGCGACCATCGCGACCAACCTGTCCGACGCCCTGCTGCCCGGCGACACCATGAACATCGGCGGCCCGATCGCCGGTGCGACCGTGCTGGTGCTCGACAGTCGTCTGCGTCCGGTGCCCGAGGGCGTGGCCGGTGAGCTGTACCTGGGCGGTCTCCCGCTGGCTCGCGGCTACCACGCGCGCCACGGCCTCACCGCCGAACGGTTCGTCGCCAGCCCCTACCCTGTGTCAGCCGGCAGCCCCGCGGTGGGCGAGCGGCTGTACCGCACCGGTGACGTCGTCGCCTGGCGCACCGTCAACGGCAAGCCGGTCGTGGAGTACGTGGGCCGCAACGACTTCCAGGTGAAGATCCGCGGTTTCCGGATCGAACTGGGCGAGATCGACGCGGTCCTCACCGCGCACGACGACGTCGAGTTCGCCGCCACCATCGGCCGCACCACCGACGCGGGCGCCACCATCCTGGTGTCCTATGTCCGGGCCACCCCGGGCACCGCCGCCGACCCGGCCGCACTGGTCGAGTACGCGGCCGGACAGCTGCCCGCGCACATGGTGCCCGCGGCCGTGCTGGTGCTCGACGAGATCCCGCTGACCCCCGCGGGCAAGCTGGACCGTCGTGCCCTGCCCGAGCCGGTCCTCGCCCCGCGCGAGTTCCGCACCCCGACAAGCGAAGTCGAGGCGATCATCGCCGCGGTCTTCGCCGAGGTGCTCGGCGTGGACGCGGTCGGCCTGGACGATTCGTTCTTCGCCCTCGGCGGTGACTCGATCCTGTCCATCCAGCTGGTCTCGCGCGCCAAGGACCGCGGCGTGCTGTTCAAGCCGCGCGATGTGTTCGACAAGCGCAGCGTGGCCGGACTGGCCGAGATCGCCGTGCTCGCGGGCGATGCCGACCAGATCGTGCTCGAGGAACTGCCCGGCGGCGGTGTCGGTGACATTCCGATGCTGCCGATCATGCGCCAGATCCTGGCCGGTGGCTCCACCTACGACCGGTTCTCCCAGTCGATGGTGCTTCGCCTGCCGGACAACATCACCGAGGAGGTCCTGCACGCCACCATCGGCGCGGTCTTCGATCACCACGATGTGCTGCGCTCGCGGGTCGTCAAGGATGCCGAAAAGGGTTGGCTCTTCGAGGCATTGGCTCCGGGCGGGGTCGACGTGACCACGCTGGTGCGGCGCGTCGAGGTCTCCGGTGAGATCGGTGACGAGCAGCTGTCCAAGCTGGCCTCGGTCGAATACGACGAGGCCATGGGCCGCCTCGACCCCGCGAACGCCGCCATGGTGCAGTTCGTCTGGTTCGCCTTCGGCGAGAACACCGACGGACCGCGCCGCCGCGACGTGCTGCTCGTGGTGGGCCACCACTTCGTGATCGACGGCGTCTCCTGGCGCATCCTGATCCCGGACCTCGGTATGGCCTGGGGCCAGATCGCGGCCGGTCAGCCGGTCGCGCTGCCCGCCAACGGCACCTCGATGCGGCGCTGGGCCCACAGCCTGGTCGAGCAGTCGCCGGACCGGCGCGCGGAGCTGCCGTTCTGGCGCGAGATCTCGGCTACCGCCGATCCGCAGCTGGGCGCGCGGGCGTTCGACCCGCGGGTCGACACCTTCGCCACCGTCGACCGGGTGCAGGTCACCCTGTCGCCCGAGGTCACCGACGCGGTGCTCACCGCGATCCCGGGTCTGTACCACGGCGGCGTCAACGACGGGCTGCTCACCGCCCTCGCGCTGGCCGTATCCCGCTGGCGCGGTGACGAATCCGGTGGTGCGGCGCTGATCAAGCTGGAGGGTCACGGCCGCCAGGAAGAGATCGTCGCCGGTGCGGATCTGTCGCGTACCGTCGGCTGGTTCACCACCGCCTTCCCGGTCCGGCTCGACCTGGCCGGTGCCGATCTCGACGACGCCTTCGCCGGCGGCTCCGTGCTCGGCGAGGTGATCAAGTCGGTCAAGGAGCAGATGCTCGGCGTGCCCGACAAGGGCATCGGCTACGGCATGCTCAAGTACCTGACCGGCGAGGGCGCGGATCTGCCGAGCGTCGGCCAGATCAGCTTCAACTATCTCGGCCGGGCCACCGCGGGCGAGATCCCCGCCGAACTCGCCGAACTCGGCTGGGTGCCGGTGGCGGACCTGGGCCGGCTCGACGCCGAGATGGACCTGGACATGCCCGCCAACGCGACGCTGGACATCAACGCCATCGTCAACGACGGCGACGAGGGCCCGCAGCTGGGCGCCAACATCGCCTTCCCGACCGGGCTGCTCACCACCGAGCAGGCGCAGGAGTTCGCCGACCTGTTCGTGGCCGCGCTCGGCGCGCTGGCCACCCACGCGCAGCGCGTCGACGCGGGCGGTTTCACCCCGTCCGACATGCCGCTGGTCCGGGTCGGACAGTCCGACATCGAGCTGTGGGAGCGCGACTACCCCGCACTGTCGGAGATCTGGCCGCTCTCGCCGCTGCAGGCGGGCCTGATGTTCCACGCCATGCTCAGCTCGGCGACCGTCGACGTGTACACCGTGCAGGCCGTGCTCGACCTGACCGGTCCGCTCGACACCGAGCGACTGCGCAACGCGGCCCAGGCCGTGCTCGACCGGTACCCGAACCTGCGGACCGCGTTCGTCACCGATTCGGCCGGTCAGCCGGTGCAGGTGGTGCTGTCCGAGCTCGAGGTGCCGTGGCGCGAGGTCGACCTGACCGACCTGCCCGCCGACGAGCGCATGCCGCGGATGCGCCAGCTGCTGGTGGCCGACCATGCCGACCAGTTCGACATGGCCACCGCGCCGCTGATCCGCTTCGGCCTGTACACGACCGGCGAGGGCACGGCGCACCTGGCGATCACGGTGCACCACATCCTGGTCGACGGCTGGTCCATGCCGCTGCTCATGCGCGACCTGCTGGTCCTCTACGCGGTACACGGTGACCTCACCGCGCTGCCGCGGGTGGCCTCCTACCGCAACTTCCTGTCCTGGCTCTCGGGCTGGGATCGGGAACAGTCGCTGCGGGCCTGGTCGGAGGCGCTGGCCGGGGTCGAGAGCCCGACCCAGCTCGCCCCCGCGCCGCGCGCCGCGGAGCGCTACGAGCTCGAGAAGGTCATCGTCGAAATCGACAGCGACCGGACCAGGGCGCTCGGCAAGTTCGCCGGTGAGCTCGGTGTCACCGTGAACACGCTGCTGCAGACCGCGTGGGGCATCGTCGTCGGGCGTCTCACCGGCCGCGACGACGTGGTGTTCGGCGCGACCGTGTCCGGTCGCCCGGCCGAGCTGCCCGGTGTCGAGTCGATGGTGGGCCTGTTCATCAACACCCTGCCGGTGCGGATTCGGATCGACGACCGGATCAGCGCGGAGGAGCTGACCAAGCGGGTGCAGTCCGAGCAGGCCGAACTGCTCAGCCACCACTTCGTCGGCCTGTCCGACATCCAGCGGGTCGCCGGGGTCGGGTCGCAGTTCGACACGCTGCTGGTGTTCGAGTCCTACCCGATGGACAAGGACGCGGTCACCGCGGCGAGCTCGATCGACGGCATGCAGGTCACCGGTGTCGGCCTCGACGACGCCACCCACTACCCGCTCACGCTGGTGGTGATGGCCGAGTCGACCATCGAGATCACCATGAAGTACCTGACCAGCACCTTCACCGGTGACGAGGTCCGCACGCTGTCGCAGCGCCTGCTGCGGGTGCTCGACGAGCTGCTCGACAACCCGACCGGACTGGTCGGCGACATCGACATCCTCGACGCGGGCGAACGCGCCAAGCTGCTCGCCGAATCCGGTGTGACCGCGGCGGTTTCGGCGCCGGTCGTCGGTGCCGGAGTCGGCGCGCGGACGGTGGCCAAGGTGCTCGGCGAGGTCGTCGAAGCCGATCCGCAGGCTCCCGCCCTGCTGCGCGGTGACAGCGAGATCGCCTACAGCGCGCTGGATCGCAAGTCCTCGCAGCTGGCTCGCGTGCTGATCGACCGCGGCGCGGGCCCCGGCGACGTGGTCGCGATCTCGCTGCCTCGCGGCGTGGATTCGGTCCTGGCCGCCTGGGCGGTCCAGAAGGCCGGCGCGGCAGTCCTGTTCGCCGGTGACCTCACCGGCGTCGAGATCGCCGCCGCAGGCGCGTCGTTCGGCATCAGCGCCGCCCCCGTGGCCGGTGCCGCCGGAACCTGGCTGGTCCTGCCCGACCTGGAGGCCGAGATCGCCGCCGCCGCAGCGCATCCCGTCTCCTACGCCGACCGGGTTCGTCCGCTGTCCGAAGACCACCCGGCCTTCGTCCAGGTCACCGGCGAGCACACCTCGACGCTCACCCAGAGCGCCGCGGTCGCCCTCGCCGACCGTCTCCGCGACGACCACGGCATCGACTACGAATCCACCACCTACACCACCCACGCCTCCGGCCCGGCCGCCATCGGGGAATTCCTGGCCGCGTCCACCGCGGGCGCGTTGTCGGTGCTCCCCGACGCCTCGGTCGACGACGACCTGGCCGACGGCGAGGTGACCCACTGGTTCGTGCTCGCGGGTGATGTGACGGGCGTGGCCGACGACGAGATCACGGTGATCGTCGCCGAGTAGCGTTTGCTGCCCCGCCGACCATCATTTCCCTGGTAGGCGGGGCAGTATCAACGCTCCGTGATCGTGCGGCAGGCGCTAGACTCGAACCGTTCGGCGCGAGCGGCGCGCCGTGGTTCGACGAGTCGGAGGTGTTCGAATGGCGATGCCGTCACCGCACTCCGATCATTGGACTGCCGCAGATCTCGACCACATGCCCGATGATGGACTGCGATACGAAGTGTTGAATGGCCAACTCGTCGTGAATGCCGCACCCAAACCGAAGCATCAGTGGTTGATCCAAACGCTGTTTCTGGCGTTGCAGCCGGTTGTCCCGGCCGACATGGCCACTTTGTTAGGCATCGGTGTGCTGATCGGTTCCGACGAGCCTGTCCCTGACCTGGTTGTTGTCACCCGGCCCATCGATATGGAGAGTCGGGGTGTGCCGGCCGCGCAGGTCCAAGTCGCTGTCGAGGTGGTCTCGAAGTCGACCACTTTCCCCGACCGCATGGTGAAGCCGGTGATCTACGCCTCTGCGGGAATCCCGCACTACTGGCGGTTCGAGATCAACCCGTTCAAAGGCCAGCTTCCCGGCGAGACCCTCCCGGTTCTCTTCGCCTATTCGTTGGGCTCCGACGGCAACTACGAACAAACACACCGAATCTCGGCTGGACAACCTGTGAAGGTGTCCGCGCCCTTCGAGTTCACCATCGAAACCGGTTCACTGTTGCCCTGACCCCGCCTGAGCCCGCGCTCGCTCGGGCGAGTCCCTCGATCAGGGACTATCCTGGTGGTGGCAAAGGGGGAGAACATGACCGAGCAGCATGAGAAGAACGCCGACCCACGGGCGCGGTGGCGGCAGCTTCCGCCTGCACCTACGGAGTTGGTCGAGGAGACCGCTGTCGATACCAGCGCTACCGATCACGGGCTGCCTGCGATCGACCTCACTCAGGAATTCGTCCGCAAATACGGTCTGTGAGGGTTTAGCGCGACTATGGCCGGCGGTGCATGGTGGCGTTACCCTGCGCGCTCCCGATCGGCGAGGAACGTTCGTCAATGGATCGGCCAGCTGGCCAAGTGAGCCGGGGATGTGACGTGCAGGCTTTCGTTCCGAAATGTGCGTGACGCCGAATCGGGATAGGGTCCGGTTCTCTACGGGAACGGGAAGGGTGCGGTTGCCATAACGGTTCGGATTTGGCTGAGCAGTGCGGGGGCGGCGACGGTTCAGGTCATGCGGTTGCTGCGGGACAACCCCGACGGGGTCGGCGTCACCATTTACGCCAGCAATGTTGATCCGGGGGCGGTTGCGCTGTCGGTGTGTGATGTGGCGGCGATCGAGCCCCGGTACGTCGGCAACGACGAGTACGCGCAGTTCGCGTTGGACTTCTGTCGGACGCATCGCATCGATGTGATGATTCCGCCGCGTCGGCTCGATGCGCTGGCGGGGCGGGTGGCGGACTTCGCGGCGGTCGGCACCAGCCTGATGTGTTCGCCGTTGTCGGCGGTGACCGCGCTGACCAGCAAGGTGCGCACCTACGAGATCGGGGCGGCGGCGGGGATTCCGGTGCCGCCGTGGCGGGAGGCGACCGATGCCGACGAGTTCTACGCCGCGGTCGAGGAGTTGTCCCGGGGCGGGGAGACGCTCTGCATCAAGCCGAGCGGCGAGTACTCGGCATTCGGCTTTCGCATCCTGGACGACCGCCCGCTGTCCATGGCCTGCCTGCGCGCCGCACCCCGGCCGGTCGTCTCGGTCGAGGCGGTAGCGGGGGCGATGCGCCGGGCCGCGAACGAGGGCGAATTCGTGCCACCGCTGCTCGTGATGCCGTTTCTCGACGGCCCGGAGATCAGCATCGATTGCCTCTCCGCGCCGGGAGGCGAACTGCTGGTGGGTATTCCACGTGCCAAGCATGGCCGTTTCCGCACACTTCTCGACGACCCGACGGTGGTCGGGATCGCCCGGCGCTTGGTCCGCCACTTCGAACTGGCCTATCTGACCAACATCCAATTGCGTTATCGCGCTGGGGAACCAGTGCTGCTCGAGGTGAACCCGCGGCCCTCGGCGGGCCTGTTCCACACCGCCTTCGCCGACCTGAACCTGCCTTGGGCCGCGATTCGGCTACTGCTGGAACGGGATTCGGGGCTGCGTAATCCGCCGCGGCTCGGCGTTCGGCTGGCCGTGGCGGAAGCGGTCATGGAGGTCACTCCGCGACTGGATGATCAGGGACCGGACGAGGCGTCGCGATACCTGCCGACAGCTCGATCGCTGCCTGTGTGAACGCCCGCACCATCGCGGTCGCGGCGGTCACCGGCCAGACGAGTCCGTAGGTGAGCGGTGGGGCGTCGGTGAACGGTAGATACACGAGGGTGGGCCGCGGGTAGTAGCGCGCACCTTGTTCCGCACAGACGGTGACGCCTTGCCCCGCGGCGACCAGCGTGAGCAGTTCCTGCCAGGACGTGGTCGTCTGAATCGGCCGGCGACAAGACGTGTGCGCCGGGATGAGATCGTCGAGGAAGTACCCCGGCAGTCCGGCGATCACGTGAATGGTCTCCCCGCTGAGGTCCTCGGCCCGCACCGTGCCCCGGCCGGCCAGCGGGTGCGCGCTCGACACGGCGAGCACTCGTGGATCACAGAAGATCGCCGGGCCGGTGACCAGATCCGGCTCGCACACCGGGAATTCGACCAGCGCCAGATCGAGCTCACCGCCGCGCAGGGAACTGTAGCGGTCTGTCAGCGGGACCTCCCGGATCGCGACTTCGCAGTCGGGATGCGCGGTGCGGAACATCGCCGCGATGCCCATCACCCGCTCGCCCGCCATCGGGCTGGAGAACCCCACGGTCAAGGTGCCGCTGATGCCGCGTGCCGCGTCCGCCGCCCGCGCGAACGCCTGCATGATGCCGAACTGATGCGGCGTCAGATCCTCGAGCAGTTGCCTGCCGATCGGGGTCAACGCGACCCGTCGGCTGGTGCGGTCGAACAGCGGTGCGCCGATCCGCCGCTCCAGCGTCTGGACCACCTGACTCACCCGCGCCCGCGACAGATGTAGTCGCTCGGCGGTGCGGCCGAAGTGCAACTCGTGCGCGAGGGTCTGAAAAACCTCCAGCTCTTGCCAATCCATCGTCACCCTCACCTATCGGTAAGCGCGCCTTACCGATAGGTGAGGACTTTACCGTTGTTCCCGGCATCGCCCCTGGTCGAAGCTGATTTCGTCGCCTACCACTGGGCGACGTGTCGAAGAACGGACAGAAATTGTGTTGCAAGTAGCCGACAGCGACCGGATGAGCGGTCGCGTGTGGGGGATGCTGCTCGTCTTGTGTGCGGCGATCTTCCTCGAGGGCGTGGATGTTTCGATGATGGGCGTCGCGCTGCCCGCCATTCAGGCCGATCTGGGGATGACCACCGGCGAACTGCAATGGGTGGTCAGCGCGTATGTGCTCACCTACGGCGGATTCATGCTGATGGGCGGCCGGGCCGCCGACCTGCTGGGGCGGCGGCGGATGTTCCTGTTCTGGCTGGCGGTGTTCATGGTCTTCTCCGGCCTCGGCGCCTTCGCCGGGGACGGCTGGGTGCTGATCCTGTCCAGGCTGGTCAAGGGTGTCGCCGCGGCGTTCCTCACGCCTGCGGGCCTGTCGATCATCACCACCAGCTTCCCGGAGGGCAGGCTGCGCAACAAGGCGCTGCTCGTCTACGCCGGGACCGCTGCCGCCGGGTTCTCGCTCGGGCTGGTGGTGGGTGGCCTGCTGACCACGATCAGCTGGCGGTGGGTCTTCATCGCGCCGGTCATCATGACCGCCGCGATCCTGGCGGCCGCCATCGTGCTGGTGCCGAAAGACGAACCGCTGGAACGCTCCTCGGGTGGGTTCGATCTGACCGGGGCGATCAGCGTGACCGCCGCGGTGCTGCTGCTCGTTCTCACGGTGGAGCGATCGACGCACGTCAGCGCCGCCCAAACCATCGGCCTGCTGATACTCAGCGCGGCGCTGCTGGTGCTGTTCGTGATCACCGAGAAGCGTTCGCGATCGCCACTGGTCCGGCTGGGCATCTTCGCCTCGGGTCCGCTGGTTCGCGCCAACCTCGCCGCGATCCTGTTCTCCGGTTCGTTCTTCGCCTTCCAGTTCATCGTGGTGCTGTACCTGCAGCAGCTGCGGGGCTGGTCGCCGTTGCAGACCGGTTTGGCCCTGCTGGCCATCGGCGTCGATGCCGTCCTGGCACCGACGCTCACCCCCTGGCTGGTGAATCGGTTCGGCAATGTGCGGGTGATCTTCGGCGGGCTGGTCATCGCCGCGCTGGCCTACGTCCTGTTCCAGCCGATGGCCATGGACTGGACCTACGCCGCGATGTTCCCCAGCATGATCCTGCTCGGGCTGGCCTTCGCGCTGGTGTACGGGCCGCTCACGATCGCCGCGACCGACGGTGTCAGCGGCGACGAACAGGGTCTCGCGGGCGGGTTGCTCAATACGTCGTTCCAGTTCGGCGCGGGAGTCGGTCTGGCGATCGTCACCGCGGTGAGCACCGCCGTCATCGGCGGCGCCACCACCTCGGCCGCGATTCTGGACGGCTATCGCGCGGCCTTGCTCGTGCCGGTCGGCGCGGCCGTGCTCGGTGCGCTCGTGATCGCCGTCGGCCTTCGTCGGACCTCGACGCAGACCCCCACCCTGGAGCCAGCATGACAGTGAAAGTGACCTCGTTCGCCGCGCTCGAGGACGAGTTCAACGCCTACGTGGGCAGCATCGTGTCCGCCACGATGGTCACCGTGGACTCGAAGGGGCGACCGAGAACTCGCGTCCTCATACCAGTCTGGGAACTGGTCGGCGCAGACCCGGTGGGTTGGCTGGCGACCTACAAGACCAAGGTCAAGGCCGCGCACATCGCGGGCAACCCGTACACGAGCTTCTCGTACTGGGCGCGCGGAAACAACTCGGCCGCCGTCGACGCCCACGCGGCCTGGGTCGATGACCTGGACCTGAAAGCCCATGTCTGGCGCCTGTATCGCAAGACCAGCCCACGCGGTGCCGGATACAACCTCGGCCAGTTCTGGAACTCGCCGAGCGATCCGCTGTTGCACGTTCTGAAGTTGACGCCGTGGCGGGTTCAGGTCATCCGAGGCAGGGACCTGCGCAGCAGGATCTGGCAGCCCGCAGCGTCCTGAATCTCGGTCCGCCCCGGCAGTCGATGGATTGCCGGGGCGGACCGGCATCGAGCCGCGGACACCACTACGACGGGCTGCTTCGGTGGAGCAGGTGCGTCAGGCCGTCGAGTAACAGATCGAGTCCGAAGGTGAAATCGGCGGCGCCGGAGTGGGTTCCGCTGATCACCTGGGTGGACAGGGCGTGCATGTGTGGGTGTGTCTCGGCCGGGATCAGGGGGAGGAATTGCGATGCCGCCGAGGCATATTCGGAAGGGTCGAGGGGAAAAGTGATGGCCTGGAGGGTGAAGCCGTAGATGTGGGAGTCGATGGCGTTCCAGGCGCGGTCGGCCTGCTCGTAGGTGAAGCCCGCGGCGACCAGGCAGCCGAGGGTGGCCTCGACATAGCCGAGCATGGCGGGGCCGACATTGACGCGGGAGCCGATGAGGGGAGTGGCCCAGCGGTGGGCCAGCAGGACCTCGTGCGCGGAGGTGGCGCGGTGGCGGAGTTCGCGGCGCCAGTCGCCGTCCGTCCGGGGGACATAGATCTCGGCGACGACCAGGTCGACGATGCCGTCGAGTAGATCGTCCTTGTTGGCGACGTGGTTGTAGAGCGACATGGCTTCCACCCCGACCGCCTTGGCGAGCTTGCGCATCGACAGGGCCGCCGCTCCTTCCTGGTCGGCCAGTTCGACGGCGGCGCGCAGGATCCGGTCCCGAGTGAGTGGGTTGCGTGGCGGCATGGGGTTCCTGACTGTTTCCTTGACCTACTTACGGCGTAAGCGTACCGTCTCGCAGTAGATGCTTACGCTGTAAGTACACGGCTGGTGAGGAACGCTCATGACCGAGGTGGAAACAACTACGATGATCGCGGTGGTCGCGCCCCGCTACGGCGGCAGTGAGGTGTTGCGTGTCGAGGTCGCGCCGCTGCCGGTGCCAGGGGAGCGGGAAGTGATGGTGCGGGTGCGCGCGGCATCGCTGTGCAGCGGGGATCTGCATCTGCTGAACGGGACGCCGTATCTGTTGCGGCTGGGGTTCGGGTTGCGCAGGCCGAAGCGGCCGGGGATTGGACAGAACCTGGCGGGCCACGTCGTCGCGGTGGGTGCGCAGGTGACCGAATTTCAGGTGGGCGACCGGGTTTTCGGTGAGATCCCCGGTGGCGCCTTCGCCGAGTATGCGTGCGCGGCCGTCGGCGCGCTCGCCCTCGTGCCTGACGGGCTGGGTATGGAAGAGGCCGCGGCGATCCCGGATTCGGGGATGACCGCCCTGCAGGGCCTGCGCGACATCGGCAAGGTCGAGCCGGGTCAACGGGTGCTGATCAATGGGGCCTCGGGCGGGGTCGGGAGCTTCGCGGTGCAGATCGCGAAGCTGCTCGGCGCGCACGTGACCGCCGTGTGCAGTACCCGGCACCTCGAGATGGTGCGCGGCATCGGCGCGGATGTCGTCATCGACTACACGGCAGACGATTTCACCCGCACCGATGCCCCCTATGACGTCGTCTTCGATCTGGCGGGCAATCGCTCGCTACGGGAGATCCGTCGGGCACTCGCTCCCGACGGAGTGTTCGTCTCCTCGGCCGCCGCGCCCGGTGACCACTGGTTCGGCCCGATCCGCTGGCTCGCCGCGGTCGCGCTCACCGATCTGTTCACCCGGCCGACGATGAAGTCGCTGCTCATGCGGCCGTCGGCCACCGACCTCGCCCACCTGGCCGACCTGGCCGCCGATGGGCGTCTGCGACCGGTGCTCGAACGCCAGGTACCCCTGATCGAAACGCCCTCTGCCATAGCGGTGTTCGCGCAAGGACATGCCGCGGGCAAGACCGTGCTGACCGTGGCCGGATGAGCACCGGCCACGCGGTTACCTCGAGGTACAGCCCGTCGGTCCCCGCCGAGTCGAAAGCGTCAGTGGTACGCAGCCATTCGTTGACCGCGGCGCGGGTCGGCTGGGTTTCGGTCAGCGGCATCGCGGGGTAAACGCACGCCGCGTACGGCCCGATGGTCGCGGCGTGGACGCGCAGGTCCGCCGCGTGGGAGCGCTGCGCGAGGTCGGTGAAGGCGGTGATCAGTTCGTCGGTGGTGGCCGACGGCTGCCCGCCCATGGCGCCCAGGATCAGATCGTTGATGCCGAAGTTCAGCAGGACGTCGGTGACGCCGGTGACGAGTCTGGCGTCGGAATCGAAACGCGCGCTGCCGGATTCGCCGATCTCGCGCGCGGTGATCCGGACTCTCGCGATTCGGCGAGCTTGATCTGTTCGTAGGGGCTGATCACTCCGGTCCGGAAACCGGCGACCCAGGTGCTGTGCTGCATGACCACTCCATTAGTTGCTGCGAGGAATATTGCGTAGACATAGGTCTACTCGGAGGTATTCCTCATGTCAACTATCCGCGTAGCAACAATCGGCTAGGGTGGGGTCATGCAAGAACTGTTCGACGACCCGCGGTTGACCGCCGCAGGTTTGCTCTTCGAGGCGCACAGCGGTTTGCTCGCCAAGCTCGAACCCACCTGGAAAACGCACGGCCTCTCCGGCCTCGACCTCAATGCCCTGATGCGGCTGAGTCGCTCCCCGGGCCACCGCCTGCGCATGTCCGATCTCGCAACGCAGACGGAACTGTCGACCAGCGGCGTCACCCGCCTGGTCGACCGCCTGGCGCGCGACGGGTTGGTCGAACGCCAACTCGCCCCCGCCGACCGCCGCAGCGCCTACGCGGCACTGACCGAAGCCGGCGGCCGCCGCCTGGAACAAGCCCTCCCCGACTACCTGGCCGCCCTCGACCAATGGCTGACCGGTCTGCTCACACCCACCCAACTGGACGGCCTGGTCACCGCCCTCCGCATCCTCCGCGACGCCACCAACCCCTCCGCCACCGCGATCGCCCGGCTGGACAGCTGATCAGTCGGTGGCCTCGGCGAAACGGGTGGCGAGGGTGCGGAGGTGGGCGATGAGTTCGGGGGGTTCTTCGACGTGGAAGGGGAAGTCGAAGGTGGCCACGTAGATCGCCAGTTCGGTGAGGTCGTTGGAGCCGGTGCGCAGGAGGCAGGTGTCGGGGGTGAGGGGCTCGATCAGGCCGACGGTGGGGGCGATGCGGTCGGCGGCGACGGCGGCGGAGACCGCGAGGGTGATGACGGCCTGGTAGCGGTAGGTGGCCGTGGTGATGCCACGGGTCAGGTAACCGCCGAGGTCGAGATCAGGGGCTTCGCGGGGCGTGAAACGGGGACCGGTGGGGATGCGGGGCGTGACCCGGTCGACGCGGTAGGTGCGCCAGTCGGCACGGTCGACGTCCCAGGCGATGAGGTACCAGTGGCGGCCCGTGTGCGCCAGGCGATGGGGCTCCGCGGTGCGCAAAGTCGTTGTGCCGTCGTGGGTTCGGTAGTCGAAGCGGAGACGGTGGTTGTCGCGGATGGTGGCCGCCACGGCGGTGAGGACATCGGGGTCGACGCGGGTCGCGGCGGCGGGAACGGTGACGGTCACCGAGTGCAGCAGGCTCACGCGGTGACGCAGGCGCGAGGGCAGCACCTGTTCGAGTTTGGTGAGCGCGCGCAGAGAACTGTCCTCGATCCCGGCGACGGTGCCGCCCGCCGCGGTGCGCAGGCCGATGGCCACGGCGACCGCTTCGTCGTCGTCGAGGAGCAGCGGGGGCAGCTTCGCGCCCGCGCCGAGCCGGTAGCCACCGACGCCGGGCGTCGCGTCGACCGGATAGCCGAGGCCGCGCAGCTTCTCGATATCGCGGCGCACGGTGCGCGCGTCGACCTCGAGACGCTCGGCGAGTTCGGTGCCGGTCCAGTCGCGGGGAGTCTGCAGCAGCGACAGCAGACGGAGCAGGCGGGCCGAGGTTTCCAGCATGATTTGATTCTCTCGCACAGCTAGGGCGGAAACTGTCCTAGGTGGCTCATAGGGTTGATCTCATGAGCAACGAGATCCAGTCCTTCCGCCTCGACATCCCGCAGCAGCAGCTCGATGACCTGCGCACTCGGCTCGACAACGCGCGCTGGCCCGCAGCGCTGCCGGGTGACGGCTGGGACACCGGCGTGCCGACCGGCTACCTGCGCGAACTCGTCGACCACTGGCGCACCGGCTACGACTGGCGGGCCGAAGAAGCGAAACTCAACGCGCACGAACAGTTCACGACGGAGATCGACGGCCAGAACATCCACTTCCTGCACGTGCGCTCACCGGAACCCACCGCGGTGCCGTTGCTGCTCACCCACGGCTGGCCGGGCTCGGTCGCGGAGTTCCTCGACCTGATCGGCCCGCTGACCGATCCGCGTGCGCACGGTGGCGATCCGGCCGACGCCTTCCACGTGGTGATCCCGTCGCTGCCGGGCTTCGGCTTCTCCGGCCCGGTCACCGAGGGGTGGTCGGTGCGCCGGATCGCCGAGGCGTGGGTCGAGCTGATGACCCGGCTCGGGTACGAGCGCTTCGGGGTGCAGGGCGGCGACATCGGGGCGGCGGTGAGCCCGGAGGTCGGGCGGGTCGCACCGGATCGGGTGATCGGGGTGCACGTCAACGGTGGTGCGGGTTCGTTCCCTCAGCTGCCGCTGTCGGCGCAGGACATGGCGAGCCTGACCGACCTCGAGCGGGACCGCATCGCACGAATCGAGGCGTTCATGAACGAGGAGTTCGGCTATATCGCCGTGCAGTCCACCCGTCCGCAGACACTGGCCTACGGGCTGGTCGACTCCCCGATCGGGCAGCTGGCGTGGATCCTGGACAAGTTCCGGGAGTGGACGCACCCGCGGGAGACGCTGCCGGACAAAATCATCGATCGCAATCGGCTGCTGACCAACGTGATGATCTACTGGCTCACCGGCACGGCGGGCTCGGCGGGGTACATCGGCTACGCGCAGCCGGCGCAATGGGGTGTGGTGCCCGCGAATTCGGGTGTGCCGACCGGCGTGCTCGTCCTCGCCCACGATGTCGCGATCCGCCGCTTCGACGAGGCGGAGAACACGATCGTGCGGTGGAACGATGTGGATCGGGGCGGGCACTTCGCGGCGCTCGAGGAACCGGAACTGCTCACCACCGATGTGCGCGAGTTCTTCGCCGCGCTGCGCTGATCAGTCGAGTTCGCCCGCCGAGCGCCAGGACTGGCGTTCGGCGCCGAACGCCTCGGCCTGCACGGCGCGGAAGTCGGCGATGGAGCGCGCGTTGTCGGCGAGGAACCGGCGGTAGTCCGCGAGGCGGAACTCGCCGTCTTCCACGGTGATGTCGACCTTGCCCGCGGCGAAATCCGCACGCAGATCGAGGAGTTCGCCGGCCTCGACCGGATGCCAGCGGATACGGTCGAAATAGCGCAGCAGCCATGGTGTTTCGGCGTCGGTGGCGAAGCGGTCGACGCCGGGTCCGGCGGCACCGGCCGGACGGGCACGGTGATTCCAGACCTGGGTGGTGCGGCCGATGAACTGATAGCCACCGGGGCCCTCCATGCCGTAGATGCACAGGTACGCGCCGCCGATGCCGACGGCGTTCTCGGGCGTCCAGGTGCGGGCCGGGTTGTATTTGGTGGTGACCAGACGATGGCGGGGGTCGGTGGGGGTGGCGACGGGGGCGCCGAGGTAGACATCGCCGAGGCCCAGGACGAGGTATTCGGCGTCGAAGACGGTGCGATAGACGTCCTCGACCGAGGTCAGGCCGTTCATCCGGCGGATGAATTCGATGTTCCACGGGCACCACGGTGCGTCGGCCCGCACGCCGTGCATGTAGCGGATGATGGCCTCGCGGGTGGACGGGTCGTCCCACGACAACGGCAGATGCACGGTGCGGCTGGGGACCACGAGCTCGGCCGAATTCGGGAGGTGTGCTTCGGCTTCGGCCAGTAGGTCGAGAAGCGCAGCGATCGGCAGGACCGCTGGATCGACCCGGATCTGCAGGGAGCGGATGCCGGGGGTGAGTTCGATGACCCCGCGCAGGCCGATGGTGATCAGGTGCTGGTGCAGGGCGTGGACCCGGGCGCGGAGGCCGAGATCCAGGGTGAGCGTGCCGTATTCGACGAGAACGCCGTCGTCGCCCTGCCGGCGATAGGTCACGCCGGTCTCGTCGTCGACCTCGGCACGGCGCAGGACGCCGTCGTCGCCGTCGCGGCCCGCCGAGAGCACGGTGCCCAGGGACGCGCGCCTGCTCGCGCCGAGGGCGGCGGCGGGTGCGGCGTGTTCGGCGCGGACGGGGACGAAACGCACCGTGTCACCGGGGGTGAGCTGGCCGAGCTTCCAGCGGTCGGCGGCGACCACGGTGACCGGGCAGACGAAGCCGCCGAGGCTGGGGCCGTCGGGGCCGAGCAGGATCGGGGTGTCGCCGGTGAAATCGAGCGCGCCGATCGTATAGGCGTTGTCGTGGATGTTGGACGGATGCAGGCCGGCCTCGCCGCCATCGGTGCGCGCCCACTCCGGCTTCGGGCCGATCAGGCGGACGCCGGTGCGGTCGGAGTTGAAGTGCACCTCGTAGTCGGTGCCGATGATGGTGTCGAAGTCGGTGCGGGTGAAGAACTCCGGCGCGCCGTGTGGGCCCTCGGTGACCGCCAGTTCCCAGCGGTGGCCGAAAGCCGGGAGGTCGGCCATCGGGACGGCGGGGGCGATGCGGGTCGACGGGGTGCCGAGCGGGACAGTGTCGTCGGCGCGCAGCGCCGCGCCGGTACCGCCGCCGAACTTGCCCAGGGTGAAGGTGGCCGCGCTGCCGAGGAATTCGTCGATGTCGAGGCCGCCGGACACCAGGATGTAGGTGCGCATCCCGGGACCGCGAATCGCACCGACATCCAGTACGCCACCGGCGGGCACCTCGACCGTGCGCCACTGTTCGATCGGGACACCGTTCACTCCTACATCGGCCACCGCCCCTGTCACGCACACCCAGGTGGCCGTGCTGAATCGCAGGGCCGGTCCGCCGAGCGTGCACTCCAGCCCCGCGGCGCCTTCCGGATTTCCGAGCACCCGGTTTCCGAGCCGGAACGACAGATCGTCCATCGGGCCGGATGGTGGAACGCCGATGTGCCAGTAGCCGATTCGGCCCGGCCAGTCCTGCACGGTGGTCTGCATTCCCGGGCGCTCGACAGTCAGTCGCCGCCCGGTTGGTGCCGTATCGGCGAGGGCCGCCGAACCCGCGCCGTCTTCGCGGTGTGTGTCGAGTGCGCCGAGGCTCGCGCTGGTGGTGCGGGTGCGTGCCGTCGCGGGTAGCTCACGGGACGGCGAGGCGACGCGGCTCATCGGGTCACCACCATGCGGACCGGGGTGGGGTCGAAACCGTTGCAGGGGTTGTTGATCTGGGGGCAGTTGGAGACCAGGACGAGGGTGTCGATCTCGGCACGCAGGGTCACCTTCTTGCCCGGTGCCGACAAGCCGTCGACGATGCCGAGGGTGCCGTCGGCCTCGACGGGGACATTCATGAACCAGTTGATGTTCGAGACGAGATCCCGCTTGCCCAGACCCCGTTCGAGCGCGGCGGTGAGGAAGTTCTCGACGCAGGCGTGCTGGTGGCGGGTGTGGTGGCCGTAGCGCAGGGTGTTGGACTCCTGGGAGCAGGCACCGGCGATGGTGTCGTGATTGCCGACCTCGTCGGCGACGACCGTCATCAGCGGGGTGCCCGCCTCGGTCAGCAGGACGCTACCGGTGGTGAGGAAGATGTTGCGCTGGGCGGCGATGGTGGCCTGGGCGCTGTAGCGGTCGGTGTGGTCGGCGGCGGAGTAGAGCAGGCAGTCGACGGCCTGGTTGCCGTGCAGGTCGATGATCTCGAGCTGCTCGCCCGCGCGCACGATCGCCGACCACGGCGCCTGTGCGGGGACGGTCTCGTCGCGGACGACGGTGCGGGTGGTCGCCGTGGTCATGCCAGGACCTCCGAGTTCAGTGCGGCCGCCCACGCGGCCTCGGTGTTGTCGACGGCCCGCAGGTACTCGGGGTCGTCGTTGCGGGTGGTGTTCAGCTCGGCGGGTGCGGACCAGGCGAGCAGGTCGAGGTCACCGGTGGGGCGAGCGTCGAGGGGGTGGGCGGCATTGGCGACCAGGAGGGTGATCGGCAAGTGCACGATCAGGTCGACGGTGGCCCCCGTCGGGCCGTTGCCGGTGGGGATCAGCGCGCCGTCGGGGGCGACCGTGGCGCCGCGGAAGAGGGCGATCGACGGGCCGATGTCACGAGGTTCGAGGCCCTGTTTGGCGCCGGCCAGATGCAGCTGGTGACGGGCTTCGGTGGTCGGACCGCAGAGCGTGTCGTGGTGGCCGGCGGCGTCGAGGACCGTGGCGAGGACCCTGCCCTGATCGGAGAGGAGGGGGTGGCCTTGGCTCAGGTAGGCCTGCCACGGGACCTTGACGGTGTCGGCGACATTGAGCCGTTCCCAAGGAGATTCGGCGCGCAGGAGGAACAGGTGGGCGCAGGTGGTTCCCTCGGGGTCACCGAGTCTGAGGTGCGTGCCGCGGCCGAGGACGATGTTCGCGTAGCCGCCGGGAGGGATGCGTTGCGCGAGCACGATTGTTGCGGGGTCGATGTCGGGCGGGGTGGTCGGACGAGCGATTCGCGCTGACGCGGCCTGAGCGCGTGCGTGGGCGCGGGCGCCGTCGGTGGACTGGGTGCTCGTCATCGGTGGCCACTCCTGGAGTGCTGGTGGGTGGGTAGGGGTCTCTGAGGGGGCTGTGTGGCTGGGTGTTCGGTAGGTGGCGGACTCGATGGTGAGATGGGGCTGGGTGTGCGGTAGTGGCGGACTCAGGTGGTGTGGTGTGGCTGGTAGTGCGGTAGGTGTTCGGCCACGGCGGGCTTCGGAACATGGGTTGGGCGCGGTCTGGGCCAAGTGTGGGTTGGGGCCGTGGCGGCGTTGGCACGGCACGAATCATGCTGTGGTGGAAGCTGGTTCGGGCGTCGGTGTCTCGGTCTTCGTGGCGACCACGGAGCGGTAGATGAGGGCGCCGATGGTGAGGATCACTACTATCGAGAGGGGGCCTGCCCACTGCTGCCACCAGCTGCCGCCTTCGGGGATGTAGACCTCGGGGCGGGGCCAGGCGAGGTTGACGACCATGGCGATGCCCCAGGCGACGGCGAGGGCGTTGACGGGGAGGCCCCAGCGGCCGAGGTTGAACAGGGTCGGGTCCTCGGTTTCGGCGGCCCAGCCTTTGAGCCTGCGGAACAGCAGGGGGACGGTGACCAAGAGGTAGGCCAGGTACAGGCTGACGATGCAGACGCTGGCCAGGGTGGCGAAGATGGCGGGGTTGCCCAGGTTGAGGACCAGCAGGCCGATGCCGAGGGCGCCGATCACCACGGCGGGCCAGACGGGAGTGCCGAAGCGGGGGTGCACGGTGGCGAGGGGCTTGGCGAAGGGCAGTTTGCCGTCGCGGGCCATGGAGAACATCAGGCGGGAGCCTGCGGTCTGGATGGCCAGGGTGCACACGACCACCGCCACCGCGACGCAGGCGAGCAGCACGGTGCCCGCGGGGCTGTTGAGCTTCGCGGTGATCACGTAGGCCAGCCCGCCGGAGGCCAATTCGCCGTCGGACAGGCTCGGTGCCGCCATCAGCGCGCCGAGCAACATGAGGCCGCCGCCCAGTGCCGAGGCCGAGAGGGCCAGCAGGATGGTGCGCGGGGCGACCCGGCGCGGATTCTTGGTCTCCTCGGAGAGCTCACCGGCGGAATCGAAGCCGACCATCACGTAGGCCGCCATCAAGCCGGAGACCAGGAACGCCGCCCAGTACGGGCCGGGGGTGGCCTGGTCGGTCTCGAACACCACGGCCGGGCCACGCTCGGTGCCGGCGAAGAACAGCCCGATGATCGCCAGCACGCCGACGATCTCGATGGTGACACCGATCGAATTGATCCGTGCCATCAGATCGATGCCGATCACATTGATCGTGGTGGTGACGACCAGCAGCACGCTGCCCAGCAGCACGGCGTTCATCGCGCCGTCGCGGGAGGTGAGCGCGGTGTCGGTGCCGATGATCTGGAATCCGCTCCAGATCGAGGGCAGCACCACCTGCAGCGCGATGGCGGCCGCGGCGGCGGTGACGACCTGGGCGATCACCATCATCCACCCGGCGAACCAGCCGACCAGTCCGCCCGCGAGGCGGCGCGACCACTGGTAGATGCAGCCCGAGAGGGGATACCGGGCGGCCAGTTCGGCGAAGTTCAGCGCGACCAGGAACTGTCCGGCGAACACGAGCGGCCAGGTCCAGAAGAACGCGGCGCCGCCGAACGAATAGCCGAAGCCGAAGAACTGGAAGATCGTGGTGAGGATGGAGACGAACGAGAAGCCGGCCGCGAAGGACGCATAGCGTCCCAGCTTGCGATGCAGGACCGGCTGATAGCCGAACTGTGCCAGGTCGGCACTGTCGCGGCTGGATTCGGGCGGGGCGGTGGGCGAGTCGAGCGTGGTGGCCATGTCGGTGTCCTTCGGCGGTGCGGCCAATATCTATCAGTCGATAGTTTTGCGGCTGCGATCGCTCGAACGGTGTCGTGGATGTATCGACTGTGCGGCCTGCGGTAACTTCTGCGTTGCCCAGGTTTCTGTCAAATGACAGAAATTAGACCGTCCAGCATCCGCGCTGGTGAGCCGCCCGCTGACGGCCAGGTCGGGCGCCGATGACAGAATCGGGGCGTGGCAAACCTCGGTCCCGGGCGTCCCCGGCTGGAACAGCGGCGCAGGCAGGGGACCACGCCGCGCGCGGAGATCCTCGACGCGGCGGCGGAACTGTTCACCACCAAGGGGTATGCCAACACCTCGACCAGGGCGGTGGCCGATGCCGTGGGGATTCGGCAGGCCTCGCTGTATCACCACTTCGCCGCCAAGGACGACATCCTCGACGCGCTACTGGCCGAAACCGTCGCAGGGCCGGTCGAGTTGGCTCAGCGGATGCGGCCCGAACCCGATGCGGCGGTCGCCAAGCTGTATGCCCTGGCGCTGGCCGATGTGCGCCAATTGCGCACGGCCCGCTGGAATCTGGGCGCGCTGTATCTGCTTCCCGAGCTACGCACCGAGCGGTTCGCCGCGTTCCGGCGGCGCCGCGACGAGCTCCGTGAACACTACGAGCTCCTCGCCGCCGAATCCGCCGCTGCCGCAGAGCAATCCGACGATGCCAAGATCCTGCCCTTCCGCATGGTCGAGACCGTGATCGGGATCAGGTCCGATGAAGGGGCCGCGCCCGCCGACACCGAGCGCCTCATCCCGGACGCGATCGTGCGCATCGTCGGCCACGGCGCTGAGATCGCGCGCGTACGAATCGCGGCCGAGGAACTGCTCACCCGGCTGGGCGAGGTCGGTACCGAACCGGCCTGAGCTGTCAGCGCCGGGCGCCGGTGAACCGGGCTGTGCTGTCGGTGCCGGGTGGTGGCGAACCAGGCTGTGCTTCAGCGTGCGGTCGGCGGCGCGATCTGCCAGTGCTGGTTCAGCGCACCGGCGATCTCGGGCAGCACGGTGATCGGGATCCGCTTGGCGCGCAGCATCTCCCGGATCTCGCTCACCTGCTCGCGCTTGCGCATGTCATAGGCGCCCGAGACGGGGCGACTGACCGGTGGGATCGACAGCAGCACCAGTTCGTCGGCGGTGTCGCCGGTGAGGTCGAGCGCCAGTGCCCAGCGGTCGTGCTCGTCGAGAGTGAACCGGCCCGCGACCACGCGATCCCACGGCACCGTCGCCGAGCGGAACGGGGTGCGCGCGTAGATCGCGTGCTCGGTCAGCTCGGTGACATCACGCGCGAACAGCGCCACGCCCGCCGCGATCCCGCCGACGATGCCGACCAGCACCCCGGCGACGACCCGGTTCACCCCGAACATCGCCACGGCCAGGCCGGTGATGCCGGTGGTGACCAGCAGCCCGATCAGGATGTAGACCACGCTCCGACCGCCGGGGACCACACCGGCACGCACGACCGCCATGCGACCTCCTCTTCACGCTCTGCGGCCCACCCTAAGCGGTGGGCACCGCGCCGGGCTCAGGATCCGAGCGATACCGCGGCTTCCGAGGTCTCGACGAGGAAGGTGAAGGTCTCCTGGAAGTACAGCTCCACGGTCTCGGCGTCGTGGCTGAGGTAGCCGATCGACAGGTCCTGACCGAGCGCCATCTCGAAGTCGCCACCGCGGGTGGTGAGGGCGAAACCGCCGGTGATCGCGGGCGCCCAGATGATCTCGCCGTCGATCAGGCGCTCGATGTGGGTACGGATCGGGTGGCCGTGATCGGAGGTCTCGCTGACCTGGGTGTACAGGTCGGCGCTGAGCACCACCGAGTACGGGCCCTGCACGCCGGCCAGGCGCAGGCCGGTCAGCGCGTGCGAGATCGCGTCGGGGATGTCGACCACATCGCTCGGGATGGCGACCGAGTCGTTGGAGGCCGCCGCGCGGATACCGGTGATGCCCGCGGCCGGATAGCTCTCGAAGATCGCGCGGTCCTCGGCGAAGGCGATCTTCTGGGCCGCGTCCTTGAGACTGTCGAAGTCGGCGTCACCCGCGCCGCGCTCGATGTCGTCGAGCTCCGCGCGCTGCAGCGTGAACGGCACCCGCAGCTCGATCAGCGGCTGCACCACCCGCTGATGGGCCTGCACGCCCTCGTCCGGCGACGCGATCGGGGTCAGCCTGCCGCGGTTGCGCGCCGAGTAGTCGACGCCGTGCGGGCCCGACACGTCGACCACGCGACGGCCCGCGATATTGCGCTTGAACGTGCGGGTCGCCTCCTCCTCGATCTGCGCCCATGCCTCGTCGGTGATCGGCGCGAGCTCGCGGTGCAGGTTGTTCATTGAATGCTCCTTTTCATCGTGCCGATGGCGAGTGAACCGTCGGAAACGGCGCCGGTCCGGCCGGTGGCCGTCGTGGTGGCGGCGGCTTTCTCGGCTGCCGCGTTGGCTTCGATCACCGGTTCGAATTCCGGGACGGTGACTTGCGGGCCGTCCTCGGCGCCGGCCGGCGCGTCGGGCAGATCGTCGAAGAAGTCCGCCGCGGGAGTGAAGAAGAGCGTGCCGGTGATCGCGGTGGAGAAGTCGAGGATGCGGTCGTAGGCGGCGTCGTCGGTACCCAGGAACATCCGCTCCAGCATGCGCTCGGTCACCGACGGGGTGGCGCAGTAGGCGATGTAGTAGGTGCCGAGCTGACCGTCACCGACGGTCCCGAAGGGCATGTTGGCGCGCAGGACATCGCGCTCGGTGCCGTCGAGGTCGATGATCGTGTTGATCGTGACGTGCGAGTTGGGGGGTTTCACGTCGTCGGGCAGTTCGTAGTCGCTGAGCTTGGTGCGTCCGATCACGCGTTCCTGCTCCTCGACCGGCAGGGCGTTCCACTGGTCGAGCGGATGGACGTACTTCTGCACGATCACATAGCTGCCGCCGGCGAAGTCGGCGTCCTCGTCGCCCACGAACACACTGGCGACCGCCGCGGCGCCCTCCGGGTTGGCGGTGCCGTCGACGAAGCCGAGCAGGTCGCGCTGTTCGAAGTAGCGGAAGCCGGAGGTCTCGTCGACGAAGGTGACCGCACCGCGCAGGCGGGTGGCGATGGCCATCGCGAGCTCGTAGCAGGTGCCGGTGGTCTCGGACCTGATGTGGAAGAGCAGATCGCCGGGGGTGGCCGGGCACGAATGCACGGCGCCCCGGTAGCCCGGAAATTCGTGCAGCTCAGCGGGTCTCGGCCCGGCGAACAGCCGGTCCCAGCCGCTGGAGCCGATCGAGGTGACGCAGCTCAGGCCCTGGCCGGGTGCTCGGAACCCGACGGACTTGCGCAGCTCGTCGACTTCGCCGAGCAACTGACGAACGGCCGCCTCGCCGCCCTCGTCGATGGTGGCGACGAGGAAGATCGCGGCGGGCGTGAGCGGATCGAGGACCGGTTGTGGCTCACCCATGGCGTCCACAGTACGGCTCCGCGCCGACAGGTTCGATCAGTGCCTTGGTGTGTCAGCGCATGACGGGCACTGCACCCGACCGGCTACTTGGCGACGGTCAGCAGGAACGTCACGTTGTCGATGGCCTTGACGCTGTGGCGGGCGCGTGGGACCACGATGAGGTCACCGGCCGACCCCTTCCACTCGTCGGTGCCCGCGATCAGCACCAGCGTGCCGGTGAGGACCTGGATGGTGGAATCCCCGGCATTGTCGTGTTCGGCCAGGCTCTGGCCCTCGGCGAGCGCGACGACGGTCTGGCGCAGCGCATGGGTGTGACCGCCGATGACAGTCTGCGAACTCCGGCCGCTCGTCGAGGTGGCCGCCAGCTTCAATTGTTGGCGGGCCACCGCCGTCAGCGATTTCTTGTCCATGACATCGCGCCTTTCGCAGGCTTCTCGCGGGGCTGGTATCGAGGAGTATGCCCGAGACCGGGCCCGCGTTCGGGCGTTTTGCCCGGACCGATAGCCAGGTGTTGTCAGGCGCGGGTGTAGCGGCGAATGCGATAGCGCAGACCGGTTTTCGAGGTCAGCCAGGGTGTTTCGGGGGCAGACCACTCCGGGCCGATGGGTGGGGCGAAGGTGTGCCCGGCGACGGTGGTGTCGACCTCGGTGACCTGCAGGGTCGTCGCCAGCGGGAGCGCGGCGCGATAGATCTCGCCGCCACCGGCCACCCAGGTGTCGACCTCGCCCGCCAGGGCGAGCGCGTCCGGGACCGAAGCGGCGCGTTCGGCGCCCTCGACGGCCCAATCGGTCTGGCGGGTGACCACGATGTTGCGGCGACCGGTCAGCGGGCGGAAACGCGGTGGCAGCGAATCCCAGGTGCGCCTGCCCATGATCACCGGGTGTCCCATGGTGGTGTCCCGAAAGCTGGCCATGTCCTCGGGCAGGCGCCACGGGATCGTGTTGTCGACGCCGATGACGCCGTCGTTGGCCTGCGCCCAGATCAGGCCGATCAGGCGGCTCACACCGCCACCGGCGCCTTGATGGTCGGGTGGTGGCGGTAGTCGGACAGTTCGATGTCGGCGTAGGCGTAGTCGAACAGGCTCGTCGCCGGGCGCAGGTGCAGCCGTGGGAACGGGTACGGCTCGCGGCTGAGCTGTTCGCGCGCCTGCTCGACGTGGTTGTCGTAGACGTGCACGTCGCCGCCGGTCCAGATGAACTCGCCGGGTTCGAGTTCGGTCTGCTGGGCGACCATCAGGGTGAGCAGGGCGTAGCTGGCGATGTTGAACGGCACGCCGAGGAACAGGTCGGCGCTGCGTTGGTACAGCTGGCACGACAGTTTGCCGTCGGCGACGTAGAACTGGAAGAACGCGTGACAGGGGGCCAGCGCCATCTTGTCCAGGTCGGCGACGTTCCAGGCCGAGACGATCATCCGGCGCGAATCCGGGTCGGTGCGCAGGGTGTGCAGCACCTGGGCGATCTGGTCGATGTGGGTGCCGTCGGGGGTGGGCCACGAGCGCCACTGCACGCCGTAGACCGGGCCGAGCTCGCCGTCGGCGTCGGCCCATTCGTCCCAGATGCTGACGCCGTGTTCGCGCAGCCAGGAGACGTTGGAGTCGCCGCGCAGGAACCACAGCAGTTCGTAGGCGATGGACTTGAGATGGACCCGCTTGGTGGTGATCAGCGGGAAGCTCTCGGCGAGGTCGTAGCGCAGCTGATGACCGAAGATGCTGCGCGTTCCGGTCCCGGTGCGGTCGGCCTTCGGCGTGCCGTTCGCCAGAACGTGCCGGAGCAGATCCTCGTACTGGGTGTCAGGGGTGGCCACGGCTGCCGATTCTACGTGCCCGGGCACCTGGCAAGCTCGAGCGCATGCGTGAGCTCTCCGTGATCGGCATCGGCGCCGGCGACCCCGACCAGGTGACAATGCAGGCGGTCAAGGCCATGCGCCGGGCCGAGGCGTTCTTCGTGATCGGCAAGGGCGCCGAGAAGCGGGAACTGGTCGAGGTGCGGACCGCGATCCTGGCCGAGTACGTCGAGGGGCCGCACCGGATCATCGAGATCACCGACCCTCCGCGCGATCGCACGCCCGAGGACTACACCGGTGTCGTCCAGGACTGGCACGAACGCCGTGCCGAACTCCTGGAGGCCGCCTTCGAGCAGGTCGACGGTGTCGGCGCGATCCTGGTCTGGGGTGACCCGGCGCTGTATGACAGCACCCTGCGCATGATCGAGCACGTGCTGGCTCGCGGGCGCGTCGACTTCGACTACACGGTGATTCCCGGCGTCACCAGCATCGCCGCCCTGGCCGCCCGGCACCGCGTGGTCCTGCACCGCATCGGCGAGCCGGTCCACGTCACCACCGGCCGCAAGCTCCGCGAGCAGGGCCTGGGCACCGGCTCGACCGTGGTGATGCTCGACGGCGACACCTCGTTCACCGAGGTCCCCGGCGACGACATCCACATCTGGTGGGGCGCCTACCTCGGCATGCCCGACGAAACCCTGATCGCGGGCAATCTGCGCGAGGTGGAGCACGAGATCGTGACCCGCCGCGCGCAACTGCGCGCCAACAAGGGCTGGATCATGGACGTCTACCTGCTGCGTGCCTTCTGAACCCACCGCTCAGCGGTTGCGCGGCAGGATTCTCAGCGCGACGATCAGGCCGCCCGCGAAGGCAACGCTGGCGAGGACGGCGGCCACGGCCGAATGCGAGAGCGCGGCGATCCCAACAGTTAATGTCAAGCAAATGATCAGTGCCAGGATGGCGGTCCCCGACTCCATCCCCGCCAGCCGGGCCGGTCGATCTTCCGTAGACGTCATGAAGAGCTGATTCTCGTTGGTCAGCGACACTGTCGTACCTCCGTAGTTGCCGCGCGCCGTTTCGGACGCGCTCACCAAGACAGACCCGACGGCCCGACGATCCTCACGCGGCAAACACTGAGACACCGGTCACTCCGAGGGGGAGCCCGCCTCGTCGCCCCGCGTCACCGGACCCAGATCGCTAAACTGGCGACCGTGCCCGAGCTACCCGAGGTAGAGGCGTTGGCGCAGTTCCTGCGGGATCATGCGGTCGACGCGGTCGTGGGGCGAGTCGATGTGGCGGCGTTGAGCGCGGTGAAGACGTTCGATCCGCCGGTCACCGCCCTGTCCGGTCGTGACGTCACCGGCGCGGGGCGGTGGGGGAAGTTCCTCGGGATGGATTGTGGCGGGCTGTGGTTGATCACCCATCTGTCGCGTGGCGGCTGGTTGCGCTGGGTCGACGAGCCGAATCCGTTGCCGCCCAAGCCCGGTGGGAAGAGTCCGCTGGCGCTGCGCGTGCATTTCTTCACACCCGAGGGCGCGACACCGGCGATCGATCTGACCGAGGCGGGGACGAAGAAGCGGCTGGCGGTGTACGTCGTCGAGGACCCGATGACCGTGCCGGGAATCGCGCGCCTCGGTCCCGACGCGCTGGCGGTGACCGAGGACGAGTTCGCGGCGATCCTGCGCGACAACTCGCAGCGGATCAAGACCGCGCTGGTCGACCAGACCCTGCTGGCCGGCATCGGCAACGCCTACTCCGACGAGATCCTGCACACCGCGAAGATCTCGCCGTTCGCGAATACGAAAACCATGTCGGCGGAGAAGGTCTCGCAGCTCTACGCGGCCATGCGGACGGTGCTGCTCGACGCGGTCGAGCGGTCGACCGGGCAGGACGCGGCCCGGTTGAAGGGCGAGAAACGGTCCGGGATGCGGGTGCACGCGCGGACCGGGCAGCCGTGCCCGGTGTGTGGTGACACCGTGCGCGAGGTGTCCTACGCGGAGCGCTCGTTCCAGTACTGTGCCACCTGTCAGACCGGCGGCAAGGTCCTCGCCGACCGGCGGATGTCGCGGCTGCTCAAGTAACTCAGCGCTCGCGCCGGGCTTCCAGGAGACGCAACCAGAATTCGCTGACCGTGGGAAACGCGGGTACTGCGTTCCACAGTGTTTCCAGCGGTACCCGGCCGACCACCGCGATGGTCGCGGCGTGCAGCTGTTCACCCATGTCGGGGCCGACGAAGGTGGCGCCGAGGAGGCGGTCGGCGGCGGTGTCGACGACGAGTTTCGCGCGGCCGTGGAAGTCGTCGCGTGAGAGCGACGAGCCTGCGACTTCGATGTCGAGTTCGACGGTGTCGACGGCATGTCCGGCGTCGCGGGCCTGCTGTTCGGTCAGGCCGACGGCGGCCAGTTCCGGTGCCGTGTACACGACCTGGGGGACCTGCTGATGATCGGCGCTCGCGGTGTAGCGGGGCAGGTCGAGCGGCTTGCCCTCGGCGCGGGCGGCGATCACGTCACCGCACACTCGGGCCTGGTACTTGCCCATATGGGTCAGTGCCGCACGGTGATTCACATCGCCGACGGCGTAGAGCCACTCGCCGGGCACCGCGCGGACGGTGAGCTGGTCGTCGACCTCCACATAGCCCGCGGGCAGGCCGACCGTGTCCAGACCGAGGTGTTCGGTGGACGGCGCCCGGCCGGTGGCGACGACGAGTTCGTCGACCTCGAGTTCGCCGCCGTCGAACACGACGGTGACCGGCCCGCCGTGGATGCGGCCCACGCCGGTGTCGGCGGGGTCGCGGCGCGAGACCAGGTGCGGTTCGGTCCGCAGCCGCACGGTGACCACCCCGGTGTCGCGGAGGCCGCGCAGGACCAGGCCCGCGGCGAAGGGCTCGACCCGGGGGAGCAGGCGGTCGCCGCGCACCAGCAGGGTCACTTCCTCGGCGCCGAGTTCGGCCAGCCAGGTGGCGGTCTCGCAGGCCACGACGCCGCCGCCGACGATGGCGACGCGGCGCGGGACGACGGTCAGGGCGGTCGCGTCGCGCGAGGTCCACGGCAGCGCCTCGCGGACGCCGGGGATGTTCGGGATCGCGGCGGTGGTGCCGGTGGCGAGGACGACCGCGTGCCGGGCACGCAGGACTCGCACGCCGTCGCCGGTGTCGACCTCGACCAGCCGTTCCCCGGCGAGGCGACCGGCGCCGCGGATCGGGTCGATGCGGGCCGACTTCGCCCACTCGACCTGGGAGCTGTCGTCGTGGTCGTGCACGAAGGCATCGCGGCGGGCCAGCACGTCGGCGACCTGCGGACCGCTCACCGTCACCCCCGGCATCGACTCGCCGAGGTCGAGGACGGCGCCCGGGCGCAGCAGCGCCTTACTGGGGATGCACGCCCAGTAGCTGCACTCGCCGCCGAACAGTTCCCGTTCGACGAGCGCGGCCGTGCGGTCGCTGCCCGCGATGGCGTAGGCGGCGGCGTTCTCGCCCGCCGGGCCCGCGCCGAGGACGATGACGTCGTACTCGGCGTCGGTCACTGCAGGTAGCCCTCGACTTCGCGAGGGGAGCGCAGCTCGGCGTCGTCGGGTGACCCGTCGGCGCGGGCGCGGCGCTGTCGCAGCAGGTCCCAGGCCTGGTCGAGCATCACTTCCAGCTGGGCCAGTTGCCGGCGTTCGGCGACCGGGTCGATCTCGCCCGCGGTGGCCTTGGCTCGCAGGGCGTGCTCGTCGTCGACGAGCTGTTTGATTCGCGCCAGAATGTCCTGTTCGGTCATGTGCTCACCACTTCGATGGTCGGAGGGCTAGTGCTGGACGAACTGCGACCCGCGCGGGGTTCTCGGTCCATGCTACGACCGTGCCGGGCCGCCGGGACACGACCTTCGCGCGTGGGTCAGGCGTGGGCGGCCAGGGAGTCGGCGGCGATCGGCATGGCCGCGGTCAGGTCCGCGGTGCTCATCGCCGTGTAGCCGATGGCGACGCCGAAGCGGTGGGGCTCGGCGAGGTGGTGGCGGGCCAGGCCGTCGAGGAAGACGCCGTGGGCGCGGGCGGCGGCGATGGCGCGCTGTTCGGCCGGCGCGTCGGGGAGTTCGACCACCACGTGGGAGCCGGCGTCATCGCCGAGGACAGGCAGGCCGCGGTGGGTGAGTGCCTCCACGACGAGGGCACGGCGGGGTGGCACGACTCGGCGGAGGCGGCGCAGGTGACGGGCCAGGTCGCCGTGGCGGGCGAACTCGCTGAGGACCCGCTGGCCCGCCGGGCTCGGGGCGGTGCCGGTGTGGAGGCGGTGGGTGCGGACGGCGTCGGCGATGTCGGGGCGGGCGACGAGCCAGCCGACGCCGAGGGTGGTGGCGATGATCTTGCTGGTGGTGCCGAGGTGGATGACGACATCCGGTGCCATCGACGCGAGCAGCGGCAAGGGCGCCGTGTCGTAACGCAGTTCGCCGTCGTAGTCGTCTTCGAGGACGAGGGTGCCGGTGGCCCTGGCGAATTCGATCAGCTCGACCCGACGTGCGGCCTGCATGCGCGCGCCGAGCGGAAACTGGTGTGCCGGTGTGCAGAACACCGCGCGGACACCGCTCGGAATCCGGTCGACCCGCAGGCCGTCGGCGTCGACCGGTACCGGGAGCGCCCGCACCCCGGCGGCCTCGAACGCGCCGACCGCACGCTGGTAGCCGGGGTCCTCGATGGCGACGGTGTCGCCGGGGCGCAGCAGCGCCGAGGCCAGCTCGCCGACGGCCGCGCTGGTGCCCGCGGTGGCGAGCACGACCGACGCGGTACCGGCGGCGAGTCCGCGATGGCGCAGCAGGTGTTCGGCGACGGCGGCGCGGAAGTCGGGTTCACCGGCGCGGTCCTTGTGGGTGTCGGCGGGTTGATCGCCTGCCGCTCGCCAGGCGCGGCGCCAGGCGGCCGGGTCGACGGCCTCGACGCACGGCGCGCCGGGTCCGAGGTCGAGCAGTCCGGCGTCGGGATCGGTGGCGGCGCCGGGATCGGTGTTCGGCGGGGCGGGGGCCGGTGCGGTGCTCAGGTAGGTACCCGAACCCCGTCGGCCCGCGAGCCACCCCTCGGCGTGCAGCTGGTCGTAGGCGGTGGACACCACGGCCCGACTCACCCCGAGCCGCTGCGCCAGCGCTCGTGAGGACGGCAACCGCTCGCCGACCCGCACCACACCGCCGGTCGCCGCGGCGCGTAGGGCATCGGCTACCTGCACCGACAGCGGTTCGGTCGCGGTTCGGTCGAGCGGAATCGGGAGATCGTCGAGCACGGCCATCCTCGAAGTGGACTGTTGATCTTTCGTTGAATTGGAACTATACGCGGTCCACTTCATCGGCGAAGCTCATACCATGACCACGCACGACACCCACCGCGTTCCCCTCTCGCCGACCCCGCGCACCACCCTGACCCGCAGCAAGGAGCGGGGCGTCGACGATCGCGCCGCACTCGACGCGGTGCTCGATGCCGGACTGGTCTGCCACCTCGGTGTGCTGCTCGGCGGCTCGCCGGTGGTGGTGCCGACGATCTATGGCCGCGGCGGGGACACCCTCTACCTGCACGGCTCCACCGGAGCGGGCAATGTGCGCGCGGCCATCGGCGCCGACGTCTCGATCGCGGTGACCCACGTCGACGGCGTGGTGTACGCCCGCTCGGCCATGCACTTCTCGATGAACTACCGCAGCGCTGTGATCCGCGGCAAGGCGGTGCTGGTCACCGATGACGCCGAGCGCACCGAGGCCCTGCGGCTGATCGTCGAGCACGCCGCGCCGGGCTCATGGGACCGGGTGCGCCCGCCCAACCGCAAGGAGATGGCGGCCACCATGGTGCTCGCGCTCGACCTCACCGAAGCGTCGGTGAAGGTGCGCACGGGCGGCCCGAACGACGACGCGGACGATGTCGAGACCGGTGGAGTGTGGGCCGGTGTGCTGCCGCTGCGCCAGGTCTGGGGCGAACCGATCGCCGCGGACAACCTGGAGCCCGGGGTTGAGGTACCCGCTGAGGTCGCCGCGCGTGGGACGCCGGAATCGGTCGCGGCGGGCTGAGATGGCCGGCTGGCGTCGTTGCTGGGTCGACCTCGCGCTGAGCGGCGCGAGGGACGCCGGGCCGAGGTCACGCGGGCCTGCTCAGCGCGCCGACGCGCCCACTGCCATCAGGTCCTTGGCCGACACCTCGGGCAGGTACGCCTTGGTCAGCGCGACGCCGACGCCTTCCTCTTCGAACGCCTGGCAGGCCGAGGCGATGAGGAACTCGACGACGGGCCGGAAGCCGTCGGGTCGGCGGCGCATCACATCCAGGGTCCAGCCACGGATCTTGCCGCCGGGGAACCAGTACGTGTTCTCGGGTCAGGTGGTCATCCACGACATGGTGGAGCCGCCGTAGCGGGTCAGCAGTGTGCGCACCGCTTCGCCGGGTTCGACGCCGGCGAGCGTGCCCTCGGTGATCTTGCGCCGGGCGGGGACTCGGAACGCGCCGCGTCCGCCGTAGAGCAGTGCCACCTCACCCGCCCACAGCAGAGCGGTGCCGACGGTGACCGCGCCGGTGGTCTCGACCTCGGCGCCGATGGCGACGCCGAGCAGGACCAGCGTGAGTACCACGTGCAGGGTGCCGTAGCCGATGGCGACCCACCAGGCCCACCGCTTGCCCTTGCGCAGCTGATCGGCGACCACCGCGATCACCGCCACCGTGATGAGCGTGCTCCACAGCGAGCCGCGTTCGTCCTCGGTGGCCCCGAGCAGACTCTCGCCGGGGAAGAAGTACACCGCCACCGAGGCCGCCGCGATCACCAGCAGCCCGGTGAAGGCCAGCATCCGCACCTCACGGCGGGTGCGCGGCCAGAAGCCGTGTTCGGTGCGGCTGAACAGCTTCTCGCCCAGCGGCAGCCACACGGCGACGGCGATCACGTGCATCAGATCGGCGAAGGTCGACTCGAACAGGAAGGCGATCGCCACATACGCCACCAGCGCGGCGCGCACCCGCAGTCGCCAGGGTGAGCGCAGGGTCGCCGAGACCGCGGCCAGCGCGGCGATCGCAGCCGTGGTGAACCCGACATCGCGCACGTCGGCGAGGCGATCGGCCCAACCGAGATGGGTGTGGGCCAGCAGCCCGACCGTCACCGAGGCCACCAGGATGCCGATCAGCTGACCGCTGAGGCAGACCACGGCGGTGCGCACCGTGCCGAGGCGCCACTCGGCCCAGCCGACGGCGGCCGCGAAAAGGATTGCCATGGTGACGTACTGAGCGGGCGTGAGGCCGAAGAACCAGCCAGACAACGGCGTCCACCACCTGCCCTCCTGGAGGGCGGGCCAGCCGTAGGCGATGTCGGCGAACCACGATCGCGTGTCGAGCCTGCGCCACAGGCCCCCGCCGGCGATACCGAGGAGGGTGACGACGACCAGGAAACCGACGGTGAACGGCACCCTCCGCAGCACGATGCCCACGGCGGCGATGCCGCTGGGCGGGCCCTGTTCGGTGGCAGCTGTGTTGTCGTCCATCGATCCACCCTTTGCTGCGAGTGCGCCGTCCCGACGCGGGGAAGCCGTCTGTGTACCGTATGTCATCACGGTGGCCGCCGGACCCGATGTGGGAGCCCGGGGTGGTCGAAGTGGCATCTGTGGAGGTCAGTGCTGACGCGATTCACCGATCTGTCGTTGCTCACGGGATGGCTCCCGGTGGCGTTGACGCTGCTCGGCGTGATGGGTGCGGTGTGGTTGCTGCTCCCGCGCGCGCGCCGCTATGTCACGACGACCGTGCCGATCGCCTTGCTCGCCGCGACGGTGCTGACCGTCGCCGCGTACCTGTTCGTCGAGGAAGTGTGGCAGCCGTTCCCCGACCCGATCGCCGAGTCGGTGTACGTGCTGATCGGGATCGGTGTGGCGGCGGTGCTGCTCGTCTTACCGCGAATCCTGGTGCGCCGCAGTGTGGGGACCGCCGTGGTGACGGTGCTGGCGGTGGTGGCCGTGCTGATCGCGGTGGGGACACGGGTGAATCTGGTCTACGCGTCCTATCCGACGGTGGGCGCGGCGTTCGGGATCGAGAAGATCGGCCGGATCGATGCCGGGGAGTTGACCCGGACCGAACAGGTGGTCACCGGTCGCCCGCTCGAGTCGGTGTGGCAGGTGCCGGCCGGGCTCGCTGACGGCGGTCGGGTGCTGACCGCCTCGGTGTCGCCGACGGCGTCCGGATTCACCGCGCGCGATGCCGAGATCTACTTGCCACCCGCCTATTTCGCCGATCCGCGCCCGCTGCTGCCGGTGCTGGTGCTGCTGGCCGGACAGCCTGGCGCGCCGGAGGACTGGTTTGTCGGCGGACAGCTGGCCGAGACCATGGACGAGTTCGCCCGCGAGCACGGCGGTCTCGCGCCGGTGGTCGTGGTCGCCGACGGGACCGGCACCGCGCTGGCCGATCCGCTGTGCCTGGATTCGCGATTGGGCAACGTCGCCACCTATCTCGCGGTCGACGTACCCGCGTGGACGCGGTCGACGGTGCAGGTCGATCCCGATCCGCGCGCCTGGGCCATCGGCGGGTTGTCCTACGGCGGAACCTGTGCGTTGCAGATGGCCACCAACCATCCAGAGGTCTACCCGACCTTCCTTGACCTGTCCGGCGAGGACGAACCGACCCTCGGTGACCGGCAGCGCACGGTGGACGCGGCTTTCGGCGGCGACGCGGAGGCGTTCGTGCGGGTCAACCCGCTCGACCTGCTGCACAGCCGCACCTACCCGGATTCGGCGGGCGCGTTCGTCGTCGGTGCTGACGACGAGACCTATCGCCCGCAGGTCGAGCGCATGTACGAGGCGACCAAGGCGGCCGGGATGGATGTGCGATTGCAGGTGCTGCCCGGCGGGCACAGTTTCGCGGTGTGGTCGGCGGGGTTGCGTGATCAGTTGCCGTGGTTGGCGACTCGGCTCGGTATCACGTCGTAGGCGGACGGCCCGTGAGCCCGGCGGTGTCACCGGAGCGGATCGGCGCTCGGGTGCGCCGCGAACGGTTTCGCGGGTGTGGTGATTGGGCCTCCGTGGCGCCGCGGCGGGTTACCGGGTGACGGTGGCTCCACGGGGTAGCGTCCGTGGCATGTCGGAGGCTGAATCGGCAGGTCGGCGGGGCTCGGCGGGGCGGGCGTTCACCGAGTTCGAGGTGGTCGGCACCGCGCTCGGGCTGCTCGATGCGGGTGGGCCGAGTGCGTTGTCGATCGGGGCTGTGGCCGCGCGGCTCGGGGTCGAGGCGGACGCGGTGTCCAGCGTGGCAGGCAGCCGGGTCGAGCTGGAGCGGGCCGTGATCGAGCGGGTGCTCTCGGCAGTGCCGGTGGGGCCGCTGTCGGATGCGGGAGTGGAGTGGTCGGCCGCGGTGATCCAGTTCGCGCTCGGGATGCGTGACCAACTGCTCGCGCATCCGGCGGTCGTCACCCTGATGATGTCGGGGCCGATGGACGGTCCGGCGGCGGATGGTCCGGTGGCGCGCGATATCAGCGAGGCGCTGTTGGCCTGTCTGACTCGGGGCGGGCTGCCCGCGCAGGCGCGAGCGCACGGGGTGTACTCGGTGCTCGTGCAGGTGCTCGGAGCCGTCGCCCTCGACGTGGCCGAGACCGACGGAAAGCCGCCGCTGCCACCGGAATCCGAGCGGGTTCGGCAGCGGCGCGCGGCGCTCGACGACATCGACTCCGCGCGCTGGCCGCGTACGACGGCGCACCTCGACGAGATCGCCGCGTGGAATTCGGTGGACCAGTTCGTCTGGTCGTTGCGAACGCTGCTCACCGGGATGGTGGCGGCCTGAGCGCAGGTACGGGGCGGCTCGACCGGGCGCGCGATCACCAGGAATCCGGGCGCGTGCCGAGTTCCTCGCAGGCTCGATCTGTCGCGGCGCTGAGCGTTTCGCGGTCACCTGCCAGGCTCACCAGGGCCAGGGTGTAGGTGTCGCCGAGCCGGGACAGGTAGCCGGAGAGCCGGGTGCGGGGAAATGTGGTGATGCCAGGGTGAATGGCCCGTGCGGCGACGCGATCGCAGTGGTGGGTGCCGACCGTGCGCAAGCTGTCGGGCAGTGATCCGATGTTGGAGCACAGGATGTCTCGCTCACCCGCGCCCTTGCTGAGCGTGTACGCCCAGCGGTCCGGGACCACCTGGAGGATCTCTTCGGGTAGACCGGCGGGGCTCGACATCCGTCGCTGATAGGCGGCGCGTGCCTTCTCTCGAATGGTCGCGGGGGTGTCGGCGCGGCTCACGGTGATCTCGGTGACGGCCAAGTCGTTGTCGACGCGGGGTTCGTCGCGGGTGTCCACCGGCAGGCTCGCGGCGATCCGCTCTCCAGGAAAACCGGTCTCCCACAGGACCTTCGCGACGAGATGGATGAACAGGCTGTTCGCGGTTCCGCCGGCTGTCGCGGCGGTGTGGTCCCACGTGGCGGCGTCGAAGGTGAGCAGCGTGCTGTGGACGAGACGATCGGCCGTGGGCTCGGGTGTCGTGGTCGCCGGTGGTCGCGGGATCCCCTGCCGCAGCGCGCGGGCAGTGCCGGTGATGATCGTGGTCCATTGGGAGATCGCATCGGACCAATCCGATGTCGTTGTCCGGCAGCCGTACTCGATGCGCGAGGGCGGTGCGTCCGGGGCGTCGCCGCTCGTGGGGTCCCCAGCGTGCGGACGTAGTTCGGCAAGGGCCGCGGTGACGGCATGGATCAGGCCGCGGGCGTCGGCCAAGGCGTGCGAACAGGTCAGGGCAACAACGGTTCCGCCGTCGTGCAGGGGCGTGGCGGACAGGCGCCAGCCGGGGCCGAACTCGGGATCGAGGTCGGTGCCGAGGGCGTCGGCCCATGGCAGGATGCCGTGCTCGGGCAGCGGGTCGGCGGCGACGTCGAGGGGGTGGGCCCTGGTGTTGGGTCGCCACGCTCGGCGCGCGCCGGGAATGCGTGGCCGGATCACTCTGCGACCCAGCGCGCCGACCCGCAGCTGCTCGTGAATGGCCTGCAGCAGTGTGGGTTCCATCGCGTCGGTGATCCGCCACAGCCCTTGCAGGGCGATGGGGGTGCCCATCCCGCGGTGGGTGCGCAGGAAGATCTCGTCGACGACGGTGAGCCGGTCCATCAGCGGGGGTCGGGGCTCCCGCTGCGGCCGGCGCCCGCGGCGAATCGGGCGGCGCCGTCGAGCGCGCCACCGGTCAGCGCCGTCATGCCGTGCTCGAACTCGATGCGAAGCGCCTCTTCTTCGGTGTGTCCGTACTGGTCGAACAGCGCGGCGCGATCGGTCCGCAGGCAGGTCTGCGGGAGCGCGGCCAGCTGCCCGGCGATCTCCTCGGCGACGCGGCGGGCGTCGCCGGTGGGGACGACGCGGGTGACCAGGCCCATCTGCAGTGCCTCGGGCGCGCTCACCGCCCTGCCGGTCAGGATCATGTCCAGCGCCCTGCCCTCGCCGACGATGCGCGGCAGTCGCACGGTGCCGCCGTCGATCAGCGGCACACCCCAGCGGCGGCAGAACACGCCGAAGGTGGCGTCCTGCTCGGCGACGCGCAGATCGCACCACAGCGCCAGTTCCAGCCCACCGGCCACCGCGTAGCCGGAGACGGCCGCGATCACCGGCTTGGACAGCCGCATGCGGGTGGGACCCATCGGGCCGTCGCCGTCGACGGTGGCCTGGTTGCTGGTCTCGGTGCCGAGGGCCTTGAGGTCCGCGCCCGAGCAGAAGGTGCCGTGTTCGCCCCACAGCACCGCCACCGCGGCGGTCGGATCGGCGTCGAAGGCCCGGAAGGCGTCGGCCAGCGCGCGTGCGGTCGGGCCGTCGACGGCATTGCGGGCATGTGGGCGGTCCAGGATCACCGTGGTGATCGGACCCGCGTGTTCGACTCGTACGGCCATGTCTCGACCATACGGCTCCGGCTCTTGCGTGAAGCGGTGAATCAGTGGTTCACTTCTTCGCATGGTGTACCGCAGGACCCCGGCTGTTCAGGCCCGGCTCGACGCGCAACGCGCGCTGATCGTGCAGGGTGCCACCGCGGTGCTGTCCCGGGACGGGTTCGCCGGATTGTCGATGGCCGCCGTCGCTTCGCAGGCCGGAATCGCGACGGGAACGGTCTACAAGCAGTTCGAGAACAAAGCCGCGCTGGTCGCCGCGGTCTTCGAGACGGTGGTCGCCCGCGAGGTCGACGCGGTCCGCGCCGCGGTGGCCGACGGTGACGTGCTCGAGCGGGTCACCGCGGCGGTGGAGACCTTCGCCGGACGCGCGCTCAAGAACCCGAAACTGGCCTACGTGCTGCTGGCCGAGCCGGTCGACCCCGGCGTCGACGCGCAGCGCCTGGAATTCCGGCGCGCCTTCGCCGCCTCGTTCGAGACCGCGATCGCGCACGGAGTCGCCCAGGGCGTGCTACCCGCGCAGGACTCGGGCCTCAGTGCCGCCGCGCTCGTCGGCGCCATCGGTGAAGTGCTGGTCGGCCCGCTGGTCGCCGCGCCGCACGCCGAGACCGTCGTCCCCGAATTGGTCGCTTTCGCCGTGCGCGCGCTGGGCGTGCGCCCGGAATCGTCGTAGTCGAAGGAGTTGTCGTCAATGCTGACCCATGAGGTGTTCAACCAGGTCCCGCCGCTCGTCCCCTTCGACGCCGCGCGCAATCCGGCGCTGCTCGAGGGCCTGCACCGCGAAGGCGCGGGCTGGGCCGAGGCGGAGGTGCGTGAACTCGGCGCGCTCGCAGGAGGTTTCGCCGCGCAAGAGTGGGGCCGGCTGGCCAACGAGTACCCGCCGGTGCTGCACACCCACGACCGCTGGGGGCATCGAGTCGACGAGGTGGAGTTCCATCCGCACTGGCACGACCTGATGACTGTCGCGGTCGAACACGGCCTGCACGGATCGCCGTGGCTCGACGAGCGTCCCGGCGCGCACACCGCCCGCGCTGCCAAGTTCTACACCTGGGGCGCCGCCGACGCCGGGCACATGTGTCCGATCTCGATGACCTACGCGGTGGTGCCCGCGCTGCGCCACAATCCCGAACTCGCCGCTCGCTTCGAACCACTGCTCGGTTCGCGCACCTACGATTTCGGGCTGCGCGAACCCTCCACCAAGGCCGGGCTCATCGCCGGGATGTCGATGACCGAGAAGCAGGGCGGCTCGGATGTGCGGGCCAACACCACCACGGCCGCGCCGCAGCCCGATGGCTCCTACCGCGTCGTCGGGCACAAGTGGTTCACCTCGGCGCCGATGTCGGACATGTTCCTGACCCTGGCCCAGGCGCCCGGCGGTCTGTCGTGCTTCCTGCTGCCGCGCGTGCTGCCCGACGGCACCCGCAATCCGATCCGCATCCAGCGCCTCAAGGACAAACTGGGCAACAAGTCGAACGCGTCCTCGGAGATCGAATACGAGAACGCCACCGGCTGGCTGGTCGGCGCCGAGGGCGCGGGGGTGAAGACGATCATCGAGATGGTCAACATGACCCGGCTGGACTGCGTGATCGGTTCGGCCACCGGCATGCGCCTCGGCGCGGTCACCGCGGTGCACCACGCACGGCATCGAGAAGCGTTCGGCGCCAAGCTGATCGACCAGCCCGCGATGCGCAATGTGCTCGCCGATCTGCTCGTCGAGTCCGATGCCGCGACCACGGTGATGATGCGGCTGGCCGGTGCCACCGACCGGGCGGGCAGCGATCCGAGTGAGGCGGCGCTGCGCCGGATCGCGCTGGCCATCACCAAGTACTGGGTGTGCAAGCGCGCCCCGTCACACGCGGCCGAGGCGCTGGAATGCCTGGGCGGCAATGGATATGCCGAGGAATCGGGGATGCCACGGCTGTACCGCGAGGCGCCGCTCATGTCGATCTGGGAGGGCTCGGGCAATGTGGCCGCGCTGGACGCGTTGCGCGCCATGGGACGTCAGCCCGAGACGGTCGAGGCCTACTTCGCCGAGGTCGGCCGCGCGCGCGGCGCCGACCCGCGCCTGGACGACGCGATCGACCGGGTCGGCAAGGAACTCACCGACCTGTCCGACATCGAGTACCGGGCGCGGCGCGTGGTGGAACTGATGGCGCTGGTGCTGCAGGGCGCGCAGCTGGTGCGCCACGGGCACTCGGCCGTCGCCGACGCCTTCTGCGCCACCCGGCTCAGTGGAGACTGGGGGATCGCCTTCGGTACGTTGCCGGTCGGTGTCGATACCGGTGCGATCCTCGAGCGGGGATTCGTCGACCCGAGCTGAGTCACCGTACCTCTGGTGAGCATCTCGATAGGCTGGGTCGATGAACCGGGCGAGCGGCTTGCTGTCTGTGGCCGAACTGGCCAGGTCGGTTCCGGCGGTCACCGCGCAGCGCTACCTGCTCGGTATCGCGGGGCCGCCTGGTGCGGGCAAATCGACGCTGGCGCAGCGGCTGCGCACCGAGCTCACCCGTGCTGGGCGGGCGGCGGTCGTCGCGCCGATGGATGGATACCACCTGCGCAACGAGGTGCTGCGGGCGCGGGGCGCACTGGCGCGCAAGGGTGAGCCGGACACCTTCGACGCCGCCGGATTCGTCGCCGACCTGCGGTTGCTTCGGCAGACGCCGGTGGGTGAACCGGTGCCGTGGCCCCTGTTCGATCGGGCGATCGACGAACCCACCGAGGGCGGGGTGGTCGTTCGCGACGAACAGATCGTCGTCATCGAGGGCAACTATCTGCTGCTGACCGACGAGCAGGCGCCCGGTTGGGCGGCAGTGCGCGGCCTGCTCGACGCGTGCTGGTATCTCGACGCGCCGCGTGCGGTGCTCACCGACCGGCTCCTCGACCGGCACCTCGCCGGTGCTCGCACGCGCGCCGAAGCCAGCGCGAAAGTCGCTCACAGCGATCTGCGCAACGCCGACCTCGTCGCCGCGAGCCGACCCCGCGCCGATGAGATCCTCACCGCGGTCGGCGACGGCTACCTGGTTCACTGAGCGCACCCCCGCTCGGCGCGTGCGCCACCCGATCGGTGCGGAACCGGCCATCATGGACCGATGACGCGACCTCGGCGATTCCCGGTGGCCGGGCATGTGCTCCGAAACGCCTCGGCGGCTCTCTGCGCGCTTCTGTTCTACTACAGCGTCCCGATCGCATGGGCCTACAACCTCGACGCGTGGCCGGGCCGAACCCTCGGGCTGATCACCTTCGTCGTCGGCGTCCTCGGTCTCGGTTGGTTGGTGTGGCGACGAGTCGAGTACTTTCTCCGGGCCCCGACCTCGACCGGCGGGCGCGTCGACGGGGTACTGCTGGTCGTCTGCGTGGTCTGCGTGGTGTTCGCGCTGTACTACTACCGGCTCGAACAACTACAGCCGGGACAGTTCGAGGGTCTGAGCACCCGAACCGATGCGCTGTACTACACGCTGATGACCCTCGGCACCGTCGGTTACGGCGATGTACACGCCGTGGGTCAGGTGGCGCGGATCGCCACGATGGTGCAGGTGGTTTTCGACCTGGTCGTCCTCGGCACCCTGCTCACCATCGTCACCACCAGCGTCACCGGGCGCATCGAGGCCGCCGCGGGCGCTCGGCGCGACGTCGAGGATCTCAGCGATTCGCCCGATACCACTCGATGAGCGCGTCGGTCGACGAATCACCGGCCGAGGCGGGCTCGTTCGCCGAACTCAGCAGCGGCGCCAGCGCGAGTGCCTGTTGCTTGCCCAGCTCCACACCCCACTGGTCGAAGCTGTCGATACCCCAGATGGTGCCCTCGACGAACACCTGGTGCTCATAGAGCGCGATCAGCTGACCCACCGTCGACGGGGTGAGCTCCGGTGCCAGAATCGTGGTGCTCGGCCGGTTGCCGGGCATCACCTTGTGCGGCACCAACGTCGGATCGGTGCCCTCGGCGGCGATCTCCTCGGCGGTCTTGCCGAAGGCCAGCACCTTGGTCTGGGCGAACAGGTTGCTCATCAGGATGTCGTGCATGCTGCCGGTGCCGTCGCGGGTCGGCAGGTCGTCGGTGGACTTGGCGAAGCCGAGGAAATCGGCGGGAATCAGGCGGGTGCCCTGATGCAGCAGCTGATAGAAGGCGTGCTGACCGTTGGTCCCCGGTTCGCCCCAGAAGATCTCGCCGGTCGAGGAGGTCACCGGCGTGCCGTCGGCGCGCACCGACTTGCCGTTGGACTCCATCGTCAATTGCTGCAGATAGGCGGGGAATCGGGCCAGATCGTTCGAATACGGCAGCACCGCACGTGATTCCGCGCCGAAGAAGTTCGAATACCAGACGCCGAGCAGAGCCAGCAGGACCGGTCCGTTCTCGGCCAGTGGCGCGGTGGCGAAATGCCGGTCGACAGCGTGCATTCCGCTGAGGAACTCGCCGAACCGCTCCTTGCCGATGGTCACCATCACCGACAGGCCGATCGCCGAGTCGACCGAGTAGCGGCCACCCACCCAGTCCCAGAAGCCGAACATGTTCGCGGTATCGATCCCGAACTCGGCCACCCGTTCCGCGTTGGTCGAGACCGCGACGAAATGCTTGGCGACCGCGTCGGTACCCAGCGCGGCGACCAGCCAACGTCGGGCCGCCGTCGCGTTGGTCAGCGTCTCCAACGTCGAGAACGTCTTGGACGCGACGATGAACAGCGTCGTCGCGGGGTCGAGCCCGGCGAGCTTGGCGACCAGATCGGCCGGGTCGACATTGGAGACGAACCTGGCCTCGATCTCGGCGTCGGCGTAATGGCGCAGCGCGCGATACACCATGTCGGGGCCCAGATCCGAGCCGCCGATCCCGATGTTCACGACGGTCCTGATGCCCTCACCGGTCGCGCCGCGCCACTCACCCGAGCGCACCGAATCGGCGAACTCGCCCATCCGGCGCAGAACGTCGTGCACCTCGGCGTCGGCGTCGGTGCCGTCGATCTCGAGCTGATCGCCCACCGGCAGCCGGAGCGCGATGTGCCCGACCGCGCGGTCCTCGGAGGTGTTGATGTGCTCGCCCGAAAACATCTGGTCGCGATGCTCCGGCACGCCCGCCGTGCGCGCGAGATCGACCAGTAGACGCAGGGTTTCGCGGGTCACCCGGTGTTTGCTGTAGTCGATGTGCAGATCGGCCACCTGCAGCGTCAGCTCACGGCCGCGCGCCGGATCCTCGGCGAACAGTTCCCTGAGATGACGTGGTGCGACCTTGCGGTGATCATCGTGCAGTGCCTGCCAGGCCGCCGACGCGGTGATGTCGCTGCTCACGCTGGCCACGGTACCGTGCTTTCGGAGCGCTGGCGCGCTCGAGCCGCGGCCCCTGGCCCGGCCGCGACCGGCCACTGCGTGGCCGCCGCTCCTCGGGGTCGCGGGTGCGGGGTTGGGAGTGCGGTCATGGCGGACTGGGTTCTGGTGTGTGCGGGCGGGTGTCGGCTTAGGCTGGCGGGATGGTGTCTGAACGCGATGTACTCGAATTCGTACCGAAGGGTTTGTGGATCGGTTCCGGGCCGGTCGAGGCGGGTGGGGGCGGCACGTTCGACGTGCTGAATCCGGCCGACGGCTCGGTGCTCGCGCAGGTGGCGGACGCGACGCCCGAGGACGCGAAGCGCGCGCTCGATGTCGCGGTCGCGGCGGGCGCGGAGTGGGCGGCGACGCCGTCGCGGGAGCGGGGCGAGATCCTGCGTGGGGTGTTCGATCAGCTGAGTGCGCGGGCCGAGGAGTTCGCGTTGCTGATGACGCTCGAGATGGGCAAGGCGCTGGCCGAGAGCCGCAACGAGGTGCGCTACGGCGCCGAGTTCTTCCGCTGGTTCAGCGAGGAGGCGGTGCGGGTGCACGGGCGGTATCTGCGCGCACCCTCCGGGAACGGTCGGATCATGGTCGACAAACAGCCGGTGGGGCCGTGTCTGGCGATCACGCCGTGGAACTTCCCGCTCGCCATGGGCACGCGCAAGATCGGTCCCGCGCTGGCCGCCGGTTGCACGATGATCGTCAAGCCCGCCTCGGCGACACCGCTGACCATGCTGGCGCTGGCCAAGCTCTGCAGCGAGGCGGGGCTGCCCGACGGGGTGCTGTCGGTGATCACGACCCAGCATTCGGGGGCTGTCACGGGCCCGCTGATCGACGATCCGCGCCTGCGCAAGCTCACCTTCACCGGATCCACCGAGGTCGGTAAGAAGCTCGTCGCGGCCTCGGCGAACCGGCTGCTGCGCACCTCGATGGAACTGGGCGGCAACGCACCGTTCGTGGTGTTCGACGACGCCGATGTCGACGCCGCGGTCACCGGCGCGATGCAGGCGAAACTGCGCAATGGCGGGGAGGCGTGCACGGCGGCCAACCGGTTCCACGTCCAGCGCGCGGTGGTCGCCGAGTTCACCGAGAAACTGGTCGCCGCGATGGCCGACACCGTGGTTCTCGGGTCGGGTACCGATCCGGACACGACTCTCGGTCCGCTCGTCAGCGAGGACCAGCGCGAGATCGTGAGCGACCTCGTCGACGACGCCGTGGCCAAGGGCGCCAACTGCCTGCTCGGCGGCAAAGTGCCCAGCGGACCCGGCTGGTTCTACCCGGCCACCATCCTGGCCGACGTGCCCGAGAACGCGCGCATCCTGCGCGAAGAGGTCTTCGGCCCGGTCGCGCCCATCGTCGCCTTCGACACCGAGGACGAGGGCGTCGCCGCCGCCAACGACACCGAGTACGGCCTGGTCGGCTATGTCTACACCCGCGACCTCGACCGCGCCCTGCGCGTCTCCGAAGCTGTGCAGACCGGCATGGTCGGCGTCAACCGCGGCGTCATCTCCGACCCGGCGGCCCCCTTCGGCGGCGTCAAGGAATCGGGCTTCGGCCGCGAAGGCGGCACCGAGGGCATCGAGGAATACCTGAACACGAAGTACATCGCCCTGACCTGAGCAAGCATCCCGGCTCCACGCACCCCAGTCCACGCCGACCCGGTCACCCGACGCACCCACCACGGAGGGAGTCCTACGACGAACACGCGGCCCCGGGCCGCAAATAAACACCGCCCCGGGGATGGTGTTGCACCCGGGGCGGCTTTCTGGAAGCGGCGAACTGGATGGTCGCCGCGGGTATTGGGGGGCCTAGCGGCCGAGCCGACCGCGGCCGAGGCGCAGCAGGAGCATGGCGAGGGTGTGGCCCTCCTGGCCGAGCTCACTGAAGCGTTCGAGCACCTTCATCTCACGACTGTGGACCAGGCGCGGACCACCCGAAGCCATCCGGGTGCGGCCGATGATCCGCGAGATCTCGCTCCGGCGTTTGATCGCGGCGAGGATCGTGGCATCGAGCTGGTCGATCTCGAGGCGAAGCTTTTCGATCTCCGCCTCGGATTGCGGCAGCGCCGAATCGGACCCGGCGGTCGTAGCAGGGGTGCTCATCATTCATCTCCTCGTGTCAGAACTTGGATCGGTTGGACTGGACGCCCTGTTACCCGATCTGTTCCTTCACCCTGAAACTTTCCCGATGGGCGGTACTGGATCCCCCCGGGAGTACGCAAATGGCAACGCCCTGTGCCACGGTATCGGATCGTACGCCGATCCGGACATGCGAAGAAGGGCTGACCATGCGCCCCAGTCTGCCACGGGCCGATAGGTATGCAAAACAGTTGTGTTTGTGAATCTGCTGAGAACGTTCACACTCCTGTCGCCGGATCGTCATCGGCGCGGTGGCAGTTCGGCACCTGTCGGTGGACGCCGGTAGCGTGGACAGACGATGGACATCACGGTCGCTCCCCACGCCTCAGCCGCCGATCCCAGCGATCCCGCACCCGCGCCCGGAGGCGCCGCGCTATCGCATCGCGACGGGGGTGGAGCCGCCGTGTCCGGCGGTGGTTTGGCCGAGGCGGCCGCCCGCCACAGCGCCGAACAGGAACAGCGGCGCAAGGAGCGCGAACAGCGGCGCGCGGAGGAGACCGAGCGGCTGCTCGACGGGCTCAACCCGCAGCAGCGCGCCGCCGTGGTGCACGCCGGCGCGCCGCTGTTGATCGTGGCCGGGGCGGGCTCGGGCAAGACCGCGGTGCTCACCAGGCGCATCGCGTATCTGCTCGCCGCGCGCGGGGTGCACACCGGGCAGATCCTGGCGATCACCTTCACCAACAAGGCCGCCGCGGAGATGCGCGAGCGGGTGGCCGGGCTGGTCGGGCCGCGGGCGGCCAGCATGTGGGTGTCGACTTTCCATTCCAGCTGCGTCCGCATTCTGCGGATGCAGGCGGCCCTGCTGCCGGGGCTGAACTCGAATTTCTCCATCTACGACGCCGACGATTCGCGCCGGTTGCTCACGATGATCAGCCGCGATTTCGACATCGACACGAAGAAATACTCGGCGCGATTGCTGGCGACCGCTATTTCCAATCTGAAGAACGAACTCATCGGTCCGGAACAGGCCGTCGCCGACGCCGAATCCGACGAGACCGAACTGCCCGGCCTGGTGGCCAGGGTGTACACCGAGTACCAGCGGCGGCTGCGCACGGCCAACGCCATGGACTTCGACGATCTGATCGGCGAGACGGTCGCGCTGCTGCAGAACCATCCGCAGGTCGCCGAGTACTACCGGCGCCGGTTCCGGCACGTGCTGGTCGACGAGTACCAGGACACCAACCATGCCCAGTACGTGCTGGTGCGTGAACTCGTCGGCCACCACAGCGAACCCACCGCCGAGGCCGACGACGCCGGGGTCGGGCCGAGCGAGCTGTGCGTGGTCGGTGACGCCGACCAGTCGATCTACGCCTTCCGCGGCGCCACCATCCGCAACATCGAAGAATTCGAGCGCGATTTCCCCGACGCGGAAACCATCCTGCTGGAACAGAACTACCGGTCGACCCAGCACATCCTGTCCGCCGCGAACGCGGTGATCGCGCGCAACGAGGGCAGGCGCGAGAAGAAGCTGTGGACCGATTCCGGTGAAGGTGAGCTGATCACCGGCTACGTCGCCGACAACGAGCACGACGAGGCGTCGTTCGTCGCCAAGGAGATCGACCGGCTCGTCGACACCGGCGAGGCCAACTACGGCGATGTCGCGGTGTTCTATCGCACCAACAACAATTCGCGAGCGCTCGAAGAGATCTTCATCCGAATGGGCCTGCCCTACAAGGTGGTCGGCGGTGTGCGGTTCTACGAGCGCAAGGAGGTGCGCGATGTGGTCGCGTACCTGCGTGTGCTGGAGAATCCCGACGACGCGGTGAGCCTGCGCCGCATCCTCAACACCCCGCGCCGCGGGATCGGTGACCGTGCCGAGGCGTGCGTGGCGGTGCACGCCGAACAGCGCGATGTCGGTTTCGCCGTCGCCCTGCGTGATGCCGCCGACGGCAAGGTCGCACTGCTGAACACCCGTGCACAGCGGGCCATCGCCGGCTTCCTCGACCTGCTCGAGGAGATCCGTGCGGCCGGGCAGCGGGCCGACAGCGAGTACCCCGATGTGGGCAATGTCGTCGACGCGGTGCTCGACCGCACCGGCTACCGCGCCGAGCTGGAAGCCTCCGACGATCCACAGGACGGCGCCCGGCTCGACAATCTCAACGAATTGGTCAGCGTCGCCCGCGAATTCAGTTCCGAGGCGTTCAACAACGCCGAGGCCGCGCGTGAAGAAGGGCTGCTACCCGAGGCGGGCGACGGTGAGCCCGAACCCGGTTCGCTCGCGGCGTTCCTCGAGCGGGTCTCGCTGGTGGCCGACACCGATCAGATCCCGGACGAGGGCACCGGTGTGGTCACCATGATGACCTTGCACACCGCCAAGGGCTTGGAGTTCCCGGTGGTCTTCGTGACCGGTTGGGAGGACGGGCAGTTCCCGCACATGCGGGCGCTGGGCGATCCGACCGAACTGGCCGAGGAACGTCGGCTGGCCTATGTCGGTATCACGCGGGCCCGTCAGCGGCTCTACCTCTCGCGCGCGGTGGTGCGGTCCGGCTGGGGGCAACCGGTTTCGAACCCGGAATCGCGGTTCCTCCAGGAGATCCCGCAGCATCTGCTCGACTGGCGTCGGCTGGAGCCGGTGGTCTCGCCGGTGCAGCGCGGTCGCAGGCGCGGCGAGGACAGCGGCTTCGATCGGGACTGGACCCGCGGTGATGGCTGGGACCAGCGGCCCGGCGTGCGTGGCGGTTCAGGTGAGCGCAGGCCCGCCCCCGGCGGTGCGGTCAAACGCAACAACACCGATCTCGTGCTCGCAGTGGGCGACCGGGTCAGCGACGACAAGTACGGCCTCGGCCGGGTGGTCGCCGCCGACGGCGTCGGCCCCCTGGCGACGGTCACCATCGACTTCGGCACCGCGGGCAAGATCCGGCTGATCCCCCAGTTCAGCCGCACCATCGTCAAGCTGTGACACCAACCCTCACCAGGCCCGAAGTCAGCCTCCCACCGCCCCAGTCACATGGCACCACTCGAGTCCGCCGCCTGCCGCAGTACCAGCGCACACGGCACCACTCGAGTCGGCCATGACCGCACTACCCGCCCGCACGGCACAACCTGAGTCGGCCATGACCGCACTACCCGCCCGCACGGCACAACCTGAGTCCGCCATGACCGCACTCCCAGCCCCGCACCCGCGACCCCGAGGAGCGGCGGCCGACGAAGTCGGCCGGTCGCGGCCGGGTCGCCGGTCAGCGCTCGAAGCGCATGCGCCGCAGGCGCGAGTCTCGAGCGCTGACCGGCGGCCCCTCGGGGCCGCGACTCGAGCGCGCCAGCGCTCCAACAAACACCGGCTCCAATTAACACCGCAACAGGTCGGTGAGGGCTTCGTCGAGGGTGGGGTAGCGGAATGTGAAGCCCGCCTTCGGAAGGACTTTCGAGGTCGCGTGGCGGCCGGTGAGGCCGAGTGCGGGGTCGGTGCGGAGGAAGACCGCGCCGAGGGTGAGCATCGCCGTGGGGGTCGGTGGTGCGGGTGGGCGGCGCAGGCGGCGTCGCAGCGTGGCCATGAGTTCGGTGTTGCGGACCGGGAATTCGGTGGCGGCGACGAGGATGCCGTCGGGGAGGGTGAGTTCGGGGTCGAGGCCGAGGGCGCCGCGCACGATGGCGAGCCAGTCCTCGATGTGGATCCAGCTGAACCACTGGTCACCGGGGCCGATGCGGCCGCCGAGGCCCGCTCTGGTGAGCTGACCGAGGCGTATGAGGGCGGGGGCGTCCGGCTCGAGGACGATGGAGGTGCGCAGGATCGTCCAGTGCGCGGCCTGGGTGGGATCGAACGCCTCCTCCCACGGCTGGGCGACTCCGGTCATCTGCGGCAGGCCCGTCGGCAGGGGAGTGGTTTCGGTGCAGCGGGTTTCGCCCGCGTCCGACCAGATGGCCGTGGTGCTGGCCTGTATCCAGTAGTCGACCGGGGTTTCGCGCAGCCCTGCCGCGGCGACCAGGGCGGTGGTGGAATCGACCCGGCTGCTGCGTAGTTCGGCGACATTGCGCGCGGTGGGCCGACAGTCGACCAGCTTGCCCGCGAGGTTGATCACCGCGAGACGACCGGGTTCACGCAGCTCGGCGGCCCAGGCGCCGATCGAGCGGCCGTCCCATTCGGTCTGCCGGAACGGCAGGGCGCGGTTGCGGCGGCGGGTGAGCAGCGTGACGCGCTGACCCCGGCAGGTCAGATCGGCGGCGACCTGGAGGCCGAGCGCACCGGCGCCGCCTGCGATGACCACGGTGAGCGCGTTGTCGGCGGGAACGAGTCCGGCCAGCCGTGCCAGCCGGGAGAAGTTCACGCGCGCATCGGTTTCGATGAAGGGGCGAACGACGGCACGGGCCGCGGCGGCCGATGGACCGGTGAAGCGGAGTTCCTGGGTGAGTTCGGTACCGCCGTCGACAGGTGCCAATCGCCAGGTGAGATGCATGGTGCCCGCGGGCTCGGGCTGCTCGATGCTCAGTTCCCGATTCGGGTCGACGGTCGTGACGGTGAAGGGCGCGCCGAATCGTCTGTGGATGCGCGCCGAGAGCTTCCCGTTCGGCAGATAGTCACCAGTGGCGCCGACGGCGACCGGCCCGTGCATCCGCACGTCCCGCACCCCCGGATTCCACTCCGGCCACTGCTCCAGGTCACCGAGCACACGCCACACCGATTCCGGTGGGAGAGCGATGAACTGCGTGTACTTCGTTGTACCGGACATGAAGAAACGCTATCTCACGCCGAAGCCTATGGAAGCGTGCTACTCGTCACGCGACACCTGGCCAACGTGAGCCTCGCCGGACCGCCTGTCGCCGACGTCGGGTTCCGACCCGCCGGAGGCCGACCGCGATACTCGGGAGGCGGGACGGCCTCAGTCGCGCTGGTAGCCCAGGCTGATGCCGCGGGTGGCCAGCCACGGGACCGGATCGATCTTGTCGGTGCCGTTGAGCCAGACCTCGAAGTGGCAGTGCGGGCCGGTGGAGAAGCCGCGGTTGCCCATGGTGGCGATCTGGTCGCCGGCCAGGACTCGCTGGCCCTCGAAGACGGTCGCGGTGTCGATGTGGCCGTAGACGGTAACGGTGCCGTCGTCGTGCAGGACGCGCACCCACATGCCGAAACCGGAGGCCGGGCCCGCCTCGATGACGGTGCCGTCGGCGACCGAGTAGATCGGCGTGCCGATCGGACCGGCGACGTCGATACCGAGGTGTTGCACGCCCCAGCGGGCGCCGAAGCCGGAGGTGTAGTTGCCCGTGGTGAACTTGGCGAACAGCGGTCGCAGCTTGGCCGATTCCTGTGCGGCGAGGTCCTCGGCGAACTTGGCGCCTTTGGCCAGTATGTCGTCGAAGTGACTCTTGTCGGCGATCGCCGACGCCTCCAGGACCTGCGGCGAGGAACCGGTGGTCGCGCCTTCGACGTCGGCGGTGTTCATCGACTGCGCGGCGATCTCGTGGATCTGGCCCGCGGCCTCGTAGTCGAGGCTGTGATCTGCCTGGCCGGGCGAGGCCACCGCGGCCTGGCCGGCGGCGACGACCGCGCCCGCGGCGACGGCGATGACCGCGGCGCGGCCCTTCAGCGCGGCGGGCGGGGCGGGAACGCGATGCGCGCCACCACGACGCGCGGCGCGGCGCGGCGGTTCGGTCGCGGCCGGCTGCTCGGGTTCGGCCGACTGCCAGGTGTTGTCGTAGGTGCCGGAGTCGTAGGTGTCGGACTCGTCGGCGGTCCACTCGTCTTCGGCGGGCGTCCAGGCCGAGTCGGCGGACCAGCTGTTCTGGGTGTGCCAGGAGTCGGTGTGCGGCCACGCGGGCTGCGGCTGTGCTGCGGCCGTGCGACGGCCCTGCGGGTGCGAGGTGAACTCGTCGGCATACCGGTAACGATGTCCGGAAGCGGCGCGGTTTTCGACTGTGAAGGTGGAGCGGTGGTTCATCGGCTGCGCCGAATCGCCGACCGCTGCTGCAAGCGAGTGCTGACGTGCCTCAAGCTTGTCGTCCTCCTCAGTCCTGACTTGCCAGTCGTGACCTGGTTGTCGTGACCTGGTTGTGACTTCGACCGCACTGACGGTAACGAAGCGATTGCAGAGTGGCAAGCGCTGGTTGGAAACCTACACTCACGTGTGATATTCGTCACCGTAACGCGACGGAATATCTCACCGCATTTCGGGGTCCCGGGTGAGGTCCGTCGACGACATAACGTAGTAGATGTCGGGGCGTCGCGGCTTTACGTGTCCCGACCTGCCACGGCACCTGAAAACTACTCGCCAGTAGCCTTGGCCAGCGGTTTTCCGGACCTCCCGTTACCCGTCGTGACCTGCGCCACTTAGGATGAATGTGGCCGTTTGGCCCTCCATGTGACTGGTTAGAGTCCGACCCGACCCGCTACCGACGTCGGGCCGCCAACAAAGACGTTGTCATAGCAACGCAGACGAGACGGTGAGTACATGGATCTCTTCGAATATCAGGCGAAGGAGCTCTTCGTTAAGCACGGAGTGCCTTCGTCGGAGGGCCGGGTTTGCGACACGGCCGAAGAAGCGCGCGCGATCGCCGAGGAAATCGGCAAGCCGGTGATGGTCAAGGCGCAGGTCAAGGTGGGCGGTCGCGGTAAGGCGGGGGGCGTCAAGTACGCCGCCACTGCGGAGGACGCGTTCACGCACGCGCAGAACATCCTCGGCCTCGACATCAAGGGCCACATCGTCAAGAAGCTCCTTGTCGCCGAGGCCAAGGACATCGCGGAGGAGTACTACATCTCCTTCCTGCTCGACCGGTCCAACCGCACCTACCTGGCGATGTGTTCGGTCGAGGGCGGTATGGAGATCGAAGAGGTCGCGGAGAAGACTCCCGAGCGCCTCGCCAAGATCCCCGTCGACGCCGTCAAGGGTGTCGACCTGGCCTTCGCCCGTGAGATCGCCGAGCAGGGCCACCTGCCCGCCGAGGTGCTCGACGCCGCGGCTGTGACCATCCAGAAGCTGTGGGAAGTCTTCGTTTCCGAGGACACCACCCTGGTCGAGGTCAACCCGCTGGTGCGCACCCCCGGCGACGAGATCCTCGCCCTCGACGGCAAGGTCACCCTGGACGAGAACGCCGAGTACCGGCACCCCGACCACGAGGCCTTCGCCGACATCGAGGCGACCGATCCGCTCGAGCTCCAGGCCAAGGAGAACGACCTCAACTACGTCAAGCTCGACGGCGAGGTCGGCATCATCGGCAACGGCGCCGGTCTGGTCATGTCGACCCTGGACGTCGTCGCCTACGCGGGCGAGAACCACGGCGGCGTGAAGCCGGCCAACTTCCTCGACATCGGCGGTGGCGCCTCGGCCGAGGTGATGGCGGCCGGGCTGGACGTCATCCTGGGCGACTCGCAGGTCAAGAGCGTGTTCGTCAATGTTTTCGGTGGCATCACCGCGTGTGACGCGGTCGCCAACGGCATCGTCAAGGCCCTCGAGATCCTGGGCGACGAGGCCAACAAGCCGCTGGTCGTGCGCCTCGACGGCAACCGGGTGGACGAGGGTCGCCAGATCCTCGCCGATGCCGCGCACCCGCTGGTGACGCTGGCGCAGACCATGGACGAAGGCGCCGACAAGGCCGCCGAACTGGCCTTCAACGGCTCAGCCAAGTAAGGAAAACACTGATATGTCCATCTTCCTGAACAAGGACTCGAAGGTCATCGTCCAGGGCATCACCGGCGGCGAGGGCACCAAGCACACCGCCCTGATGCTGAAGGCGGGCACCCAGGTCGTCGGCGGCGTGAACGCGCGCAAGGCCGGCACCACGGTCTCGCACACCGACGCCGACGGCAACCCGGTCGAGCTGCCGGTCTTCGGCACCGTCGCCGAGGCCATGAAGGAGACCGGAGCCGACGTCTCGATCGCCTTCGTGCCGCCGAAGTTCTCCAAGGACGCCATCGTCGAGGCCATCGACGCGGAGATCCCGCTGCTCGTGGTCATCACCGAGGGCATCCCGGTGCAGGACTCCGCTTACGCGTGGGCCTACAACGTCGAAAAGGGCGAGAAGACCCGCATCATCGGCCCGAACTGCCCCGGCATCATCACCCCCGGCGAGGCGCTGGTCGGCATCACCCCGAACAACATCACCGGCAAGGGCCCGATCGGCCTGGTGTCGAAGTCGGGCACCCTGACCTACCAGATGATGTACGAACTGCGCGATTTCGGTTTCTCGACCGCGATCGGCATCGGCGGCGACCCGGTCATCGGCACCACCCACATCGACGCCATCGAGGCGTTCGAGAAGGATCCCGAGACCAAGATCATCGTCATGATCGGCGAGATCGGTGGTGACGCCGAAGAGCGTGCCGCGGCGTACATCAAGGCCAACGTGACCAAGCCGGTCGTCGGCTATGTCGCCGGTTTCACCGCGCCCGAGGGCAAGACCATGGGCCACGCCGGTGCCATCGTCTCCAGCGGCGGCGGTACCGCGCAGGCCAAGCAGGAAGCGCTCGAGGCCGCGGGCGTGAAGGTCGGCAAGACGCCGTCCGCCACCGCCGCGCTGGCGCGCGAGATCCTGGAGAAGGCGTCGATCGCGTCCGCCTGATCCGACACCGCCTGATCGATCTCACACCGACGAAGGCCGCCTCCAGGTTTGATGGAGGCGGCCTTCGCCGATTCCTCCACAGGCCGGGTTATCCACAGCCCGATCGGTTTGGTGATGACCGGGGACGTGACGTGCAGTAGCGTCAGGTATCGGATCAGCGCCAGTCAGTTCGACGCGACCGTCGCGCACGACTCGACAAGGAGACGACGACATGTCATACCCGACCGGGGGCTCCGGGTACAACACACCCGGGCAACCCGCAGCGCCCAGCCAGGCTCCGAACACCGGAGCCGCCGCGGCTGCGCCATCGACTCCGGCCGGTTCGGAAGGTAAAGGGCTGCCGTTCATCCTGACGGCGGCGACCGCCGGACTCGGTGTGCTGACCTTCCTGCTCGGCTTCCTGCCCTTCATCGGCGCCGAGCCGGTGACCATCGGTGGCACGACGGTGAGCAGCGACGAGACCGACAGTGTCTTCGCCTATTTCGGTGGCGCACCGTCGCTGACGATCGTGCTGGTGGCCGGACTGCTGGCCGCGGTGTCCTTGCTGCCCAAGCAGAACCTGCTCGGCGCGGCGACGGCGACCGCGGTGGCGGGGCTCTTCGGCGTGCTCGCCCTGACCTTCTCGCTGCCCGAGGGCGTCGAGTTGAAGTTCGGCGCCTTCGTCGTCATCGCCTTCGCGCTGCTGACCGCCGCGGCCGCCGTCGTGGCGCTGCTGTTCCAGTTGGGCATCATCACCCCGCCCGCCCCCAAGCCCGCGCAGCCGCAGCAGCAGCCGGGTCAGTACGGCCAGTACGGTCAGCCGGGTCAGCAGCAGGGCTACGGACAGCAGCCGGGTGGCTACGGTCAGCCGGGCCAGCAGCCCTACGGCCAGGGCGGTTACGGCCAGACCACCGGCGGGCAGTACCCGACGCAGTCGCCGTACGGGCAGCAGAGTCAGCCGTCGGTACCGCAGCAGTCCTACGGTCAGCCGGGCCAGCAGGGCTATGGCCAGCCGGGCCAGCCGGGCCAGCCGCAGCAGTCGCCGTACGGACAGCAGTACGGTGCGCCGCAGCAGCAGTCCCCGTACGGTTCCGCTCCGCAGGCGCAGCAGGGACCGGGCGAGGGCGCGACCCAGGGCTTCGGCGCTCAGCCGGGCCAGCCCTTCGGCGGACCGACCTACGGTGCCCAGCAGGGCGCGCCCGCCCAGCCGGGCCAGACCGGTGCTGGCCAGGCCCAGCCGTTCGGCGGCGAGCAGACCGCCGATCCGGCCGCGGACGCGACCACCGCGTTCCGTCCGAACGACGACCAGAAATAAGAACACGGCCGCCGCGCGTGGCTCAGGTTCGATCGCGAGCCCACAGGTGTGCCTGTGGGCTCGCGGCGCGCCTGACCCGTGCCCGCCGGGGAAGCTGCCACGCTGAACTGTCATGAGTTCCCGTAACGCCCTCGTGCGCCAGACCTCAGGGTCGCCGGGCACCGGGGAATCCGCCGCCACCGGGTCCGATCGCGAGCCCGGTTGGTGGGCGCCGCCCTCGCCCGAGCGGGCGCGGACGCTACTGCTCGTCGCGGCAAGGCCGACGATCTGCGCGCTGGCGGCGACGGTGGTGCTCGTCCTGCTGGTCATGCTCACCACCGACACCGATCTGACCAGCGCGCCGGGGGCGGTAGGGGCCACCTGGCTTGCCGCGCATCAGGTTCCGCTCACCGTCGGCAAGACCACATTGGGCCTGCTGCCGCTCGTTCCGACCGCCGTCCTGCTCCTGGTCGCCGCTCGTGAATGCGCGCGGGCAGTGCCGAACCGCCCGACCCCGATCGAACTGGCCTGGCTCACCGGCGCGGTACTGGCCGGACCGCTGCTGATGACGGCGGTGTGTATCGCCGTCGTCGGTGATGCCGCCGGCGTCACCCCGCTCCAGCCGCCCGGTGCGTTCACCGCGTTCGGCTGGGTGATCGTGCTGTACCTGGGCGCGGCCGCCGCGGGAATCGGCAGCAGGGCAGGGCGTTCGCTGTGTGCGTCGGTGCCGATCGAGATCCCGGACTGGGCGGTGCTCGGCGCCCGCACCGCCCGGCGCACTGTGCTGCGAATGCTCGGCTGTGCCGCGGTGGCGACGATGATCTCGTTCTTCGCGCACCTGTCTCGCCTCGACGGCGCGTATCAGCAGGCGCACAACGTCACCGATGTGCTCGGCATGACGTTGCTGTCGCTGCTCTACCTGCCGAACGCGGTGATCGCCGCGGCCGGCCTGCTCAGCGGGGCGGCCGTGCAGTTCGGCACCGGGTCGGTCGGGCTGTTCGGGGTCACCGGCGCGCAGGTGCCCGCGATACCCGCGCTGATCCCGGTGCCGGAAGGGCCTGCCTCGGCATGGTGGCCGGTACTGCTGATGATTCCGCTCGCCGTCGGCGTGCTCGGCGGGATCGAGTTGGGCCGCACCAGCGACGACCGGCCCGGCGCGCCCTGGGCGACGCTCACCTCCGCGGCACTCGCCACCCTCACTTTCCTCGTCCTCGCCGTGCTCGGCGGCGGGATGCTCGGCGCTGTCGGCCGGGTCGGGGTCGACCTGCTGATGCTGGTCGTGCTGATGGGCACCTGGTTCGGTTTCGGCGGCTTCGTCGGCATGATGTTCGCCCGCCGCTTTCTCGCCCCCGCCGAACCCGCTGAACCGGTCGAGGACTACGACGACGAGTACGACGAGTACGACGAGTACGACGAGTACGACGACGAGGACGATGACGATTTCTACTACGACGATGACGACTACGACGACGATCCCGAACCCGACGTCGAAGTGGACGCCGAACTGGTCACCGACATCGAAGACGACGTCGAAGTGAGCATCGCCGCGCCCGGCTCGGCGGAGCAGCCAGGGGAAGACATCGTCGACGCCGAGGTGGTCGAGCCGGACCTGCCGGAAGGTGGCAAGGGTACCGGTCGTTAAGCTCGACCCGGCGGTATCGCCGATCACCGCCCCGCCGACCCACACGCAGGAGTAGAGCGCTGACGTCCTCGTTTGCCCAGTGGCTGCCCGCCGGGGCGCCCGCCACCGTCGTCGTCCTGGCCTCGGGCACCGGCTCGCTGCTCAACGCGCTGCTGACCGCGGCGCGTGAGCCCGGCTTCCCGGCGAAGATCGTCGCGGTGGGCGTCGACCGCGTCTGCCAGGCGACCGAGCACGCCGAAGCGGCGGGCATCGAGCACTTCCGTGTGGCGCTGAAGGATTTTCCCGATCGCGCCGCCTGGGACGTGGCGCTGACCGAAGCCATCGACGCCTACCAGCCCGACCTGGTCGTCTCGGCGGGCTTCATGAAAATCGTCGGCCCCGCGTTCCTCGAACGCTTCGGTGGCCGGGTCATCAACACCCATCCCGCGCTGCTGCCGTCGTTCCCCGGCGCGCACGGGGTGCGTGACGCGCTCGCCTACGGCGCCAAGGTCACCGGCTGCACGGTGCACCTGGTCGACGCCGGGGTCGACACCGGCCCGATCCTCGCGCAGGAGGCCGTCACGGTGCTGCCCGACGACGACGAGGCCACCCTGCACGAGCGCATCAAGGTTGTCGAGCGACGGCTACTGGCGGAGGTCATCGCCGCCGTCGCGACGCGAGGCATTGTCTCCGACGGACGAAAGGCAGTAATTCCAGATGAGCGAGCACGCCGGTGAGTGAACGTAAGGCGATCCGCAGGGCGCTGGTGAGCGTCTACGACAAGACCGGGCTCGTCGAGCTGGCCACCGGACTGCACGCCGCCGGCGTGGAACTGGTGTCGACCGGCTCGACCGCGGGCAAGATCGCCGAGGCGGGTATTCCGGTCACCAAGGTCGAGGACCTGACCGGTTTCCCGGAGACCCTCGACGGTCGCGTCAAGACGCTGCACCCGCGGGTGCACGCGGGCATTCTCGCCGACACCCGTCGTCCCGAGCATGTCGAGCAGCTCGTCGAACTCGGTGTCGCGGCGTTCGAGCTGGTGGTGGTGAACCTCTACCCGTTCACCCAGACCGTGGCCAGCGGCGCGAGCGTCGACGAATGCGTCGAGCAGATCGACATCGGCGGCCCGTCGATGGTGCGCGCCGCCGCCAAGAACCACCCCTCGGTGGGCGTGGTGGTCGACGTCACCGACTACGACGACGTGCTCGCGGCGGTGAAGTCCGGCGGGTTCACCCTCGCCGAACGGACCACACTGGCCGCCAAGGCCTTCCAGCACACCGCGAGCTACGACGTGGCCGTCGCGAGCTGGATGGGCTCGGTCGCCGTGCCCGCCGTCACCGAGGAGACCGAGCAGTTCCCCGGCTGGGTCGCCGGTTCCTGGGCGCGCACCGCGGTGCTGCGCTACGGCGAGAACCCGCATCAGGCCGCCGCGCTGTACACCAGCAACGACGGCACGGTCGGCATCGCGCAGGCCGAGCAGTTGCACGGCAAGGAAATGTCGTACAACAACTACACCGACGGTGATGCCGCCTGGCGCGCTGCCTTCGACTTCGACGAGCCCGCTGTCGCGGTGATCAAGCACGCCAACCCGTGCGGGATCGCTGTCGGCGTCGATATCGCCGAGGCACACCGCAAGGCCCACGCCACCGACCCGGTCAGCGCCTACGGCGGCGTGATCGCGGCCAACCGCGAGGTCAGCGTCGAGATGGCCGAGCAGGTCGCCGAGATCTTCACCGAGGTGATCGTGGCTCCCGGCTACGCACCCGGCGCGGTCGACGTGCTGCAGCGCAAGAAGAACGTACGCGTGCTCGTCGCCGAGCCGCCGCAGCGCAAGGGCGTGGAACTGCGTCCGATCAGCGGCGGTGCGCTGCTGCAGGACCGCGACGTCCTCGACGCCGCGGGCGACGATCCGGCCAACTGGACCCTGGCCGCGGGCGACCCCGCCGACGCCACCACCCTGGCCGACCTCGAATTCGCCTGGCGCGCGTGCCGCGCCGTGAAGTCGAACGCGATCCTGCTGGCCGAGGACGGTGCCGCCGTCGGCGTCGGCATGGGCCAGGTCAATCGCGTCGACTCCTGCAAGCTCGCCGTCGAGCGCGCGGGCGAACGTGCCAAGGGCTCGGTCGCCGCCTCCGACGCCTTCTTCCCCTTCTCCGACGGCCCACAGATCCTGGTGGCCGCGGGGGTTCGCGCGATCGTCCACCCCGGTGGCTCGATCCGCGACAAGGACACCATCGAACTCTGCAAGGAAGCCGGCGTCACCCTGTACTTGACCGGGGCACGTCACTTCGCGCACTGATCCGCGCGCAGCACGAGGGCCCCGCGGGTGTCGCGGGGCCCTCGTCGTGTGTTGTGGTGGAACTCGGTCAGCGAGTCGCGTCGGCCGTTCCGCCGGTGAGGGTGGTCAGCATCCACTGGGTGGCGGCGGACTCGGTGTCGAAGCGGGCCCGGGTGTCGAAGCGGCCACGTTCGAAGGCGCCGACTTCCCAGCCGCCGTCGGCGCCGGAACGCAGGAACCAGAAGTCGGTGGGCAGGGGAGTGGTCTCGTGGACGCCGGGGATCTGGAAGGAGCCCGTGGCCAGACCGGCGTCGAGAAGAGCCGTGACGAGTTGTTCGCGGTTCATGGGGCGTCCGTTCCGGTGGGTCGTTCTTCGACGAGGTAGCCGTTGTCCAGCAGCCAGGTGACGCTCAGTGCCTGCCCGGCTTCGGGCAGGTAACTCGATTCCAGCTTGTATTGGGTGCCGCCACCGGGCTGTTCGAACCAGGCGGCGATCGGGCCCGCGTCCACGCGGAAGGACTCGAGCACGCAGTACTGGTGATAGTTGCTCAGCGGGGTGCCGCTCGGGGTGTTCAGGTTCTGTGGTGGCAGGGCCCGTTCGGCGAACGAATCGCCCTGCGGGGCAAGGAAAGCCCCGCCCGCGTAGCCGAAGCGATCGAGGCGTTCGCCGGGCGAAAGCACCTCCTCGTATCGGACCGGTTCACCGTTCAGCACTTCGAAGCCGTCATCGGGCGGGTAGATCCACCAGCCCTCGTCGGTGCGGTACTTGGCGACGAACGCGTCGGCGTCCAGGGCGCCGAAGCGCTGATAGCCCGGCAGCAACGGCGCGACCGGTGGCTGCTCGGGCAGCGGGTCGGGGCCCAGGTATTGGCGGTCGGCGTCGTAGAAGGTGGTGGTTTCGGGGGCGATGTCAGGGGTGCCGGGCCGACAGGGCTCGTTCGGCGCGGCGGAACCGGAACCCGAGGATCCGGGGAAGAACGGTTCGGCCGGTACCGCGGAACCCACCGCGGGAGGCCCCGCGAGCAAGGCGACGACGGCGGCGACTACAGCGACAATCGATCCAGAGCGCATCCAGTCAACTCCTCGATGAGGCGATACTGCGGGCCGCCCATTACAGCACGTTGTCGCAGTTCAGCGAGGTTCTCGCGCGGCGTGGCGCCCGATTTGGGCTATTCGGCGTCGAGGACCGCGCGGCTGCCGAGTGGGGATCGCAGCGTGATGTCCATGGTGCCGAGGACGGCGTCCATGGTGCACATCTTGCCGACGGCGTCGGCGCGGGTCCCCGAGCGCAGCGCGATGGTGATCGTCTCCGCGGTTTCGGTGACGGCGGCGTCCACGGCGAAGCACGCGGGGTTGCCGGTCTGGAAGTTCACGGCGATGGTGTCCTCGCCGAGCCGGGTCCACGAGGTGAAGGGCAGCGGATGGGGATTGACGAGGGTGGGGTCGGGGACGAAGCGGTGGCCGAGGGTGGTGGCGTTGTCTTCGGGACGGGCAGCGGCCGACGTATCATGTTGGGGTGCAGCGTCTTCGGTGGACGCGCAGGCCGTGAGGGGGCTGAGCAGGACGGCCAGTGTCGCCGCGGCGGCGGTGAAACGCGACGTCGTTCTCATGCCGACCACCCTAGACGCCGGGTCGTGGGCGCGGAGCATTGTCAGGGCGACTCAGCCCACAGTGAACATTCCGCGAACCGTGCGCGTAACTCACCCATTTCCGCTCTGCGGGGACTACATTCGGCTGCGATGCGCCGCCGTGGCTTACGGCGAGCATCACGTAGTTGGATGCTCTGCAACTGGATCTTCGAAAGGAACAACGTGGGCGACACGCTGCGCGTAGGCGAAGAACTGGGACTGGGACAGTCCCTGACCGGCGGTGCGTACACCCTGGCTCTGCAGCCGGACGGCAACCTTGTGCTGACCGAGCCCGACGGCAACGTCGTGTGGGCCGCGCAGACTCATGGACAGGACGTGCAACGCGCGGCCCTGCAGAACGACGGCAACTTCGTTGTCTACAAGGGCGATGGTTCGGCCGCATGGTCGACCGAGACCAACGGCAAGAACGTCGAGCGGCTCGTGGTGCAGCCCGACCGCAACGTCGTGATCTACGGCAACGACAACTCGGTCGCGTGGGCCTCTGCCACCCAGACCGACAACCCGCTGCCCGCTCCGGAGCCGGTGGCCGCGGCCCCCGCCGCCGAAGAGGTTCCCCCGCCGCCGCCGGCCGCGCAGACCTACACGGTCGAGCCGGGCGACACGCTGTGGGCGATCTCCGAGCGTTTCTACGGCGACGGCAACCGCTACTCCGAGATCGCTGCCGCTTCCGGCATCGCCAACCCGGATCTCATCAATGCCGGTCAGGTTCTGACAATCCCGTAATTCGCACAGCGAAAGTGGCCCCGAGGCAACAGCTTCGGGGCCACTCTCGTGTGTGGAGCTACTTGGTGGTGGTGAAGGGCAGCAGCGCCATCTCGCGCGCGTTCTTCACGGCCACAGCGACCTGACGCTGCTGCTGCGGGGTCAGGCCGGTGACGCGGCGGCTGCGGATCTTGCCGCGATCGGAGATGAAGGTGCGCAGCAGGTTCACGTCTTTGTAGTCGACGTACTCGATACCCGCGGCGATCAGCGGGTTCTTCTTCGGCTTACGGCCCTGCTCGGCGCGTGCCTTCTTGGACGGTGCTCGCTTCACTGCCATGGGATTTTCCTTCTCACGAGATCAATGAGTGTCTCTACCAGCTCGATTTGTGGACCCCGGGGAGCTCGCCCCGGTGGGCCATCTCACGCACACGAATACGGGAGAGGCCGAACTTGCGGAGGTGACCCCGTGGTCGGCCGTCAGCAGCATCCCGATTGCGCAATCGTACCGGACTGGCATCGCGGGGCTGGGCGCGCAGTTCGGCCTGGGCGGCGGCGCGCTCGGCTTCCCCGGTGGTGGGCTTGCGGATGATCTCCTTGAGCTCCGTGCGCCGGGCCGCGTAGCGCGCGACGATCTCGCGACGCTGTTCGTTGCGGGCGATCTTGGACTTCTTGGCCATATCTGTGGCTCCCTTCACTGGGCCTACATGGTTACGCTGCGCTGCCGCTTCCGGCCCCTGAGCTCAGGGAACGTCAGCGCTCCTCGCGGAAGTCGACGTGCTTGCGCACGACGGGGTCGTATTTGCGCAGGACCAGCCGGTCGGGGTCGTTGCGGCGGTTCTTGCGGGTGACATAGGTGTAGCCGGTGCCCGCGGTGGACTTCAGCTTGACGATCGGCCGGATATCGGTCGATTTCGAGGCCATGGGTGCTCCTAGATCTTGTCGCCGCGAGCGCGGATGCGGGCGACAACAGCCTCGATCCCGTCGCGGTCGATGGTCTTGATGCCCTTGGCGGAGACCGTCAGCGTCACGCGGCGGCCCTCGCTGGGCAGGTAGTAGGTCTTGCGCTGGATGTTGGGGTTCCAGCGCCGGTTGGTGCGCCGGTGCGAATGTGAGACGGCTTTTCCGAAGCCGGGCTTGCGACCGGTGACCTGGCAGTGGGCCGACATGCGACCTCCCTCCACGGTTATGACAACCATTTTCGACAACGAGTATTCCGCACTGTACCGTTGCCCCTCAAGTAAATGAAAATCGTTATCGAAAGGGGTGTCGGGTGCTGGACAAGTCCGACCGGAGAACGCCCGTGGTGCTGCTGGCGGGCTTCGCCGGACCGGCCATGACCGCCGTCGAGCACATCGCGGCGACGCTGAGCGAGGACGCGGGCACGGTAGTCGTGCACCACGACCTCGCCGAACTGAGGGAAGGGGTGGTGCGTCGCACGGTACGCACCGCGGGCCATGTCACGACCACGGTGCTCGAACTGGCGCACGGCTGTGTCTCGTGCACGCTGCGCGCCGACCTGCTGCCGATGCTGTGCACACTGGCCGCGCGCGAGAACGTGCGCCGGATCGTGCTGGCCCTCGACCCGGCCATCGAGGCAGAGGCGCTGTGCCACGCGATCGAGACGGTCGAGGTGAGTGGGGTGGCTGATCGCGTCGATGGCCCCGCCGCGCGCAACGTGCGGATCGAGTCCGTGCTGACCTGCCTCGACGGCGATCAGTGGCTGGCCGACGCCACCGGCGACGAAGCCTTGGCCGATCGCGGGCTCGCCGCCGCCGACGACGAGCGCACCGTCGCTCAGGTAGCTGTCGGCCAGGTCGACTTCGCCGACGCGCTGGTGGTCCTCAGTGCCGGGGTCGACGCGCTCGACCGCGAACGGCTGGGCGCGGTGCTCGACCGCCTGGCTCCCGCGGCGCCGGTGGCCTGGCTCGACGATCTGTCCGGCTTCGACGCGCTCGAGATCGGCGCGCTGCTCACCCGCGTGCCCGTCGATTCGCGGCGCGGCCAGATCTTCGGCGCGCACGCCCCGCTGCTGCGTGGTCAGCCGCCGTTGACCACCGACTGTGGCGTCACGATCGTCGAGTTCGCCGCCCGCAGGCCGTTCCATCCCCTCCGGCTGCACGACGCACTGGACGTGCTGTTCGACGGCGTCGTCACCGCGCGCGGCCGGATCTGGCTGGCCACCCAACCCGATCAGGTGGTCTGGCTGGAATCGGCGGGCGGTGGGCTTCGCGTCGGCAGCGCGGGCCGCTGGCTGGCCGCGATGAGCGCCGACGAGCAGGCCGACGCCGATCCGGACCGCCGGGCCATGGCCGCGCTGCGCTGGGACGAGCGCTTCGGCGATCGTGATGTGTCGCTGGTGATCCTGGCTCACGACGCCGACCCGGCCGAGATCCGCCACGCCCTGCACTGGGCACTGGTCGAGGATGACGAGCTGTTGCTCGTCGACCGGGCGCCGGACCGAGTCGCGCTGTGGGAAGACCCCTTCGGCGACTGGCACGAAGATCCCTGCGCCGATCCCACCGAGGCCGCGGCCACGGCGAGCGAGCGCACCAACCCGAAAGGAGAAACATCATGAAAGCGGGCATTCACCCCGACTACCACCCCGTGGTGATCGAGGATTCGAGCACCGGCAAGCAGTTCCTGACCCGGTCCACCGCGACCACTGATCGCACCGTCGAGTGGACCGACGGGAACGTCTATCCACTGCTGATGGTCGACGTGACCTCGGATTCGCACCCGTTCTGGACCGGCGCGGCCCGTGTGCTCGACGCCCAGGGCCGGGTGGAGAAGTTCGAACGCAAGTACGGCAAGCGTTCGCGCGCCGGCAAGGAGGGCTGAACGATGGCGGTTCCCAAGCGCAGGATGTCGCGCTCGAACACTCGCAGCAGGCGCGCGCAGTGGAAAGCGGCGGCGCCGCAGCTGGTTCCGGTCACCGTCGGTGGCGTCGAATATCAGGTGCCGCGCCGCATCATCGGCGCCGTGCGCAAGGGACTCATCGATCCTGCGCAGCTCTGATCCGACCGCGGAACGCCCTGGCGTCCAGGGGGCTTGCGGTGGCACTGTCGTGCCTGCTCACAGCCCCTTTATGGGGGCCAGGGCAATCGTCCGGTTAACGATGTGACGCGCGCCACTTGCGTCAAGTGGATCGGTGAGCTTGCCGGAAGATTGCTGATGGTCGAATTACCAACTCGTGGTTTGTTTCTCGGCACAGGAAAATTCCTGGATCACTGATGCGCAGTCCTGGGCCGGTATGTACTCTCGTGCGGGAGGGCGGGTTCTCCTGAGGAGGAGGACCCGCCCATCGCCACTTCAGAGGCCGTTTTCGGCCGTCGGCCGCAGTTCTCTCCCACGATGGGCAGCGGGGCGCAGGACGGCAAAGAATCAGGCAAACCGGACGTTAGCTGGTTGTCGTCACCGGGACGCGGCAGGCACCTGATGGTGCTGCGCGAGATCGCGCCGATCCGGCGCCACCAGCACGGCGGTGATCGGCACGGTGAGTCCGAGCGCGCCGAGCACGAGCATCGGGAACACCAGGTCGAACAGCGTGAACCCGGTCGGCATCCGGTGCCCGGGATCGATCTCGAAGGTCAGCGCGGTGATCGCGGTGTAGTAGACCGCCGCCACGCCACCGGCGAACAGCACCGCGACGACCGGGCGCAGCCACGCCCGGCGGACCAGATGGAAGGCCTGCAGGATCGCCGTGCACACCACCATCGAGATCAGCACCGCCGCACCGATCAGCATCAGAGACTGGTCGATGGTTCCGCGCACCTCGAGCGCGTCCAGAGTCAGATAGGTGGACAGGCCCACCCCGAGGCCCATCACCAGTCCGCCGACGATCGTCCGGGGCAACTGCGGGTCGCGTCCGGCGATCAGCAGCCCGGCGAACACCGCGACCACCGCGATCGCCAGCGCCGCCGCACCGAGCGCAGCGGTGTAGCGCATCGGGGCCTCGGGCACCTGAAGCCCCAGCAGTGCCACCGAATTCGCCAGCCACACCCCGACCCCGCCGAGCGAGACCGCGGCCACCGTCAGCCAGAGCACCCGGAACCGCACCGAATACCGTGCGTGCCGCGCACAGGCGAACGCGACCAGCGCACCGAGCACCGAGAGCGCGAACGCCAGCAGCGCGACACCGAAACCGAGCCCGAACGTGTCGGCTCCGGTCGCGGCGAGCACCTCAGCCACGCCTGCCCGCCCCCTCGAACTGCTGCGGTTCGAGCTGGGCGATGGCGTACTCGGTCACCGCCGCCAGTGCCTGACGGACTTCGACGGCGTTGCGCGCGTCGATGTCGACGATCGGGATTCCCTCGCGCACCGAGAGCGCCTCGCGCAGTTCGGCGATCGGGAACCGCGGCGCGTTGGGGAAGCGGTTCACCGCGATCAGGAACGGCAGCCCGCGTGCCTCGAAGAAGTCCACCGCGGCGAAACTGTCCTCCAGCCTGCGGGTATCGATCAGGACCACCGCGCCGATGGCGCCGCGGATCAGGTCGTCCCACATGAACCAGAACCGTTTCTGGCCTGGCGTGCCGAACAGGTAGAGCACCAGGTTGCCGGGCAGCACGATGCGGCCGAAGTCCATGGCGACGGTGGTGGTCTCCTTCTCCGGCGTCTCGGCGAGATCGTCGATGCCGTCGGAGAAATGGGTCACCATCGCCTCGGTGCGCAGCGGCACGATCTCCGACACCGCACCGACGAAAGTCGTCTTGCCCGCACCGAATCCGCCGGCCACGACGATCTTGGTCGACGCGACCCGCTGCTCGGGTGCCGGTGGGCGCATCGGTGCGCCGCCCTCAGAGGCCACGGAGTCCACGCAAAGTCCTCTCCATCAGTGATCGTCGTTCGTCGTAGCTCGCCTGTTCGGACAGCGTCGAATGCACGCGAAGAATCCCGCCGACTACCAGATCGCCGATCATCACCCGGACCATACCCAGTGGGCGCCCGAGGTATGCGGCGATTTCCGCTACCGAGAGCCGATGTGTGCCGAGTCGCACGATTTCGGTCCGCAGATCTCCTGCGGGCCAGTCCATGTGCGCGGTATAGGAGACGGTCTCGATGACCGCCTCCAGCGGTAGCGCGACCGCGGGTTCGGTGCGACCGGAGGTGAGGGCGTAGGGCCTGACCCTGGTCGTCGGCCGGTTTTCGGATCCGTAAGGGCTCGACATCTCACCTCAGCCGGCGGAGCGGGCGGTGGCGGTGACCGCCGAGCCCACCCGGTCGACGAGCAACGCCATCTCGTAGCCGATCCGGCCGATGTCGTGACTCTTGTTGGCGAGCACCGCGAGATGCGAGCCGTTGCCCACGCTCATCACCAGCAGGTAGCCGCGCTGCATCTCCACGATCGACTGCATCACCTTGCCGCCGTCGAACAGCTGCGCCGCGCCCATCGATAGGCTCGCCAGACCGGCGGTCACCGCGGCCAGTTGCTCGGCGCGATCCGACGGCAGGTGCGGACTGGTCGCCTGCAGTAATCCGTCGGCCGAGACCAGCACCGCGTGCGAGACGCCGGGCACGTCTCGGGTGAAGCGGGCGACCAGCCAGTTCAGATTCTCGTCTGTGGGGTGCGCGTTGCTCATTCGAGGCCTCCGTCGTTGTACTGGATCTCGGCACGGCCACTGCGGACGCCACTGAGATGTCGGGTCAAGTTGTTGCGGATCTCCTCGGGATCGCGGGCGCCCGCTTCCTCGGCGGGGGACAAGCCGCCCGGCACCAATTGGGCGCCCGGCTTACGGATCGGCAGGCCCCCGACGGTGCGTGAGGACGTGGGTGGGCTGCCCGCGCTGGCCGCCGCCGACCAGCCCGCGTCACCGGGGGAACTCCACGATGCGCCGTTTCCGCCGGATTCGCCAGGGGCGGTGGCGGGTTCGACGAGCCATTCCGAGACCATCCGCTGGTAGATCGGGGTCGGGGCCGCGCCGGTCACCGGCTGCAGCCGGGTGGTCGAGGTGGGTACCGAGTCGGCTTCGGCGGGGTGCGGCGCCCGCTCGGGCTCGACGGGCCGCGGTCCACGTTCGGGCTCGGTGGGTGCCTGCGGGGTGTCGACCGGTTCGTCGATCAGAGCGAAGGGTTGATCGACGGGCACGGGCGCCCGGTCGGCGGACTCGGTGCGCCGCGTCGCGTCGGGCGCGGGAGCCTGCAGCCGCTGTGGCAGGCCGATCGGCGTGGGCGCGGTGGCGTCGGACGTGGGTGCTGTGGTCGCCGGGACCTGGAGATCGTCGGTATCGTGCTCGGCCCACAGGCCGGTCGGCTCGCCCGGCTCGTCGAATTCGACCGGCACCGGCTCGGGCCGCCGGACCGGCTCCGGCGCGGGCCTCGGCACGCTCGCGGGGACGCGCTGCGGCAGACCGGCACTGGTGAGCGGGGCTTTGCCGAGCTCGGGCGGGCCGACCGCGGTCGGTACCAGCGGCGACGGGCCGGTCGGCGTGGGCACCCGGGGCGACGGGCCGGTGGGCGTCGGCACGATCGGGTGTGGACCGGTCGGCGCGGGCGCGAGCGGCTGCGGGCCGCTCCCCGAGACGATCGGGTTCGGGCCGGTGATGTCGGCGGGCGTCAGCGCGTGCGGGCCGATCGGGGACGACATCAGCGGGTGCGGTCCGGTCGAGACGATCGGATTGGGACCGGTGACCGGACCTGAGACCGGTGGCGGCGGCGCGACGAGCGCGCTGGGCAGATGCACGCTGGCGGTGATGCCGGGCTGCGGGGCCGCGCCGGAGGTGCGCCGCAAGCTGACCGTGATGGTGTGCCGCTTGGCGAGCCTGCCGACCACGAAAAGACCCATGCGGCGCGCGGTTTCGATGGTGACCTCGCCGCCGGAGGCGAGCCGGTCGTTGGTTGTCTGCAGATCGTCGGCCGACATGCCGAGACCGCGGTCGGTGATCTCGATCAGGTAGCCGCCGTCGACCGCGCGGCCGACGATGACCGCCACCGAGGTGCTCGGCGGGGAGTAGCGCAGCGCGTTGTCGATCAGCTCGGCGAGCAGGTGCTCGATGTCGACCGCGGACTCACCGGCGACCACACCGTCGGGCACGTTGCCGATCTCGACGCGCTGGTAGTCCTCCACTTGCGAGACCGCGCTCCACAGCATGTCCGACAGCGGGACCGGCGGCAGGTGGCCGCGGCGCAGCACGGTGCCCGCGAGCACGAGCAGGTTGTCGCCGTTGCGGCGCATGCGGGTGGCGAGGTGGTCGAGGCGGAACAGCGTCTGCAAACGGGTGGGGTTGTCCTCGTCGTGTTCGAGTTCCTCGATCAGCGCGAGCTGCTGCTCGACCAGCGACTGGCTGCGCCGCGACAGCGTCTCGAACATGTTGCCGATCTGCAGGCGCAGGCGGGCCTGGTCGGCGGCGAGATTGAGCGCCTGCTCGTGGATCTCGTCGACGGCGCGGGCGAGCTGGCCGACCTCGTCGGTGGAATGCACGCCCACCGGGGTGATCTCGGGCGTCGCGCCGCCGCTGCGCACCACGGCCAGTTCGTCGGGCAGCTTCACGTGCGCGACCTCGAGCGCGTCGCGGCGCAGCCTGCGTACCGGCACCACCAGTGTGCGGGCCACCGCGAGCGCCAGCGCGAGACCGGCCAGCAGCATGCCGAGCACCAGGGTGGTCTCGCGCAGGGCGCCGGTCTGCGCGGCGGCGGTGTTCTCCTCCAGCGTCCGGTCGATGTTGTCGAGCAGTGCCGAGATGGTGGCGGCGTAGGTGTCGGCGCTGACCTGCAGGGTGTTGAGCACCGCGGCATTGGTGGTCGGGTCGCCGGTGTTCTGGCTGAACACGCTGATCCGGGTCTGTACCGCCTCGAGCAGCGCGGCCTGGCTGCCCGCGTTCTCCGGCAGGATCATCGCGTAGGTCTTGAGCATGGTCGACTCGGAGCCGAGTTCGATCAGCATCTTGGCGCGGGCGCTCTGGCTGCTGCCCGCGTCGGGTTGCACCACCAGGGTGCGCTCGCGGGTGAGCACCCGGCGCGCCTGGTGCAGCGCGGTCAGCTGCAGGAAGTAGCGCTGCACGACGAAGTCCTCGACCTGCGGGGTCTTGGCCAGCGCGTTGCCGATCCGCTCGCCGATCTCGTCGGTCTGCTCGCCGACCATCGCGGGGGAGCCACCGCGCACGGTGTTGCGCAGGGTGGCACCGGTCGCGGTGGCGGCGGTGAGCTCGGCGGCGACGGCCTCATCGATGCGGGCCGAGCGCAGCGCGCTCTGCACCTCGGCGAGGGCCTGGTCGTAGGTGGTGAGGGCGGCGTCGGTCTGTGGGTCGGCGATCGCGCCCCAGTTGGCCGTCGCGGCGACGGCGAGTTGTTCGGTCGCGGTGGCGAATTTGACGACGGGACGGATGACGGCGGCCTGTTCGGACGCGGCGCCGAGCTGCGTCATCGTCTGCAGCTCATTGTTGATGCGCAGCACGGCGAAGGCGGTCGCGAGCATCACCGGCAGCACCAGCACCACACCGACCTTGCGCGTTACCGACCAGTTGGACAGGCTGAATTGCCAGGAGCGCGATGCAGGTTCCATCCGCGTGCGTTGCCTCTGCTTCCACGTGTGACCGTCAGGCCCGCGCGGGGAGGTCGCGGAGCGATGCGAGCGCAGAACCAACTGGAGGTCTTCTTTTACCGCAGGGAAGATACCGTGCTGGGTGGTCAACGGCAATCCGGACCACTCGCGCGGAAATTCGCCGAATATGCGCTGACACAACGATGATGCCGGGCAACGCGAGGCCCCCTCTCAGTACGTTCTCAGTCGGCCACGGCAAACTGGGCACATGCGCATTCTGGTAGTCGACGACGATCGCGCCGTGCGGGAATCACTGCGCCGGTCGCTGAGCTTCAACGGCTACACCGTCGAACTGGCCGTCGACGGTATGGACGCCCTGGAAAAAGTAGCCGTATCCAGGCCCGATGCCCTGGTGCTCGATGTCATGATGCCGCGCCTGGACGGTCTGGAAGTGTGCCGCAGGCTGCGCAGCACCGGTGACGATCTGCCGATTCTCGTATTGACCGCGCGCGATTCGGTGTCCGAACGGGTCGCCGGGCTCGACGCGGGCGCCGACGATTATTTGCCGAAACCTTTCGCGTTGGAGGAATTGCTGGCACGTTTGCGCGCGTTGCTGCGCCGACGAACGCCCGATCCTGGCGAAGCGTCGGAGGCGATGGTGTTCGCTGATCTGTCGCTGGACCCGGTGACCCGTGAGGTTTCCCGCGGCGAACGCTCGATCAGCCTCACTCGCACCGAGTTCTCCTTGCTCGAGATGCTGATGGCCAATCCGCGCCGGGTGCTCACCCGCGGGCGCATCCTCGAGGAGGTCTGGGGCTACGACTTTCCCACCTCCGGCAACGCGCTCGAGGTCTACATCGGCTATTTGCGGCGCAAGACCGAGGCCGACGGCGAGGAACGGCTGATCCACACGGTGCGCGGCGTCGGCTACGTGCTGCGCGAGACCCCTCCGTAGGCGGCGGGCATGGCTCACAACGAATCGGCGGTCGCGGCCCTGCGCATCTCGTCCGACACGGGGGAGATGCGGCCGCCGATGCCGCTGACCCGCTCGGTCTCGTTGCGCTGGCGGGTCACCCTGCTGGCCGCCTCGGTGGTGCTCATCGCCGTCGCGGTGACCTCGATCGCGGCGTACGCGATGGTGGCCCGCTCGCTCTACGCCGATGTCGACGCCCAGCTCGAGGCGCGCGCGGCGACGATGATCAACAACAATTTCGAGATGCTCGGCTTCCAGTCGATCGTGCTGGCGGGTCTGTTCTCCAACGATGTCGGTGTCGCGCTGATCTACGACGATCACAAGCCCTACATGCCGCCGCAGCAGACCATTCCGCCGGTCGGCGCGCAGGAGCTCGCCGTCGCCGACGGCAAGCTCAGCTCCTCGCTGCGCACCGTGGGTGATCAGCGGGTCCTCGCCGCGCGCACGCACAGCGGCGCCACGCTGATCATCTCGCAGAAGCTCTACCGCACCCGCGAGGTGCTCGACCGGCTGGCCTGGCTGCTGTTCGTCGTCGGCGCCTGCGGTGTCGTGCTCGCCGCCGCCGCCGGTACCGCGGTGGGCCGCACCGGCCTGCGCCCGATCGCCCGGCTGACCGCCGCCACCGAGCGGGTCGCGCGCACCGACGACCTGACCCCGATCCCGGTCACCGGGGACGACGAACTGGCCAGGCTCACCGACAGTTTCAACACCATGCTGCGCGCGCTGGCCGAATCCCGCGACCGCCAGCGTCGGCTCGTCGCCGACGCGGGCCACGAACTACGCACCCCGCTGACGTCGCTACGTACCAATATGGAGCTCCTCATCGCCTCCGGCAGACCGGGCGCGCCCCGGCTGCCCGACGAGGACATGGCCGAGCTACGCGCCGATGTGGTCGCCCAGATCGAGGAGCTGTCCACCCTGGTTGGTGACCTGGTCGACCTGGCCAGGGAGGACGCGCCCGAAACCGTCTACGAGCGGGTCGATCTCGGCGAGGTGGCCGAGCGGGCGCTGGAGCGGGCGCGGCGCCGGGGTACCGGCATCACCTTCACCGCCGAACTGCGACCGTGGTTCGTCTACGGCCACGAGGCCGGGCTGGAACGCGCTGTGCTCAACGTGCTCGACAACGCGGCCAAGTGGAGTCCGCCCGATGCCGAAGTGCGCATCACCATGCGCCCGGCCGGGCCGGGTCTGCTCGAGCTCGCGGTCACCGACGCCGGTCCCGGCATCCCCATGGCCGAACGCGAACTGGTCTTCGAGCGGTTCTACCGCACCACCGCCTCTCGGTCGATGCCCGGTTCCGGGCTCGGGTTGGCGATCGTGAAGCAGGTGGTGACCAAACACGGTGGCACGATCGCGGTCGACACCTCCGATCGCGGTGGTGCCCTGGTGCGGATCGTGCTGCCCGGTGAAGCGCCTTCGGTGCCCGAGGATCCCGAGTCGGCCGGATGATCGGCGCACAGTCACGGTGAACTGACGGGCCGATCTCAGGAGCTTCTCAGTCGTCGCCAGCAAGCTGGTCAGCAAGCGTGAGGAGACAGACACCATGACCGACGATCCCCAGCAGTACTCTGCTGACCAGCCCAGCGGCGCAGGTATGGGCGCGGATCATCCTGTTCAGCCACACTCCGGGCCTCCGGCATTCGGTCCACCACAGTCCGGCGGGCCGGGAACGGGTCCGGCCGGATATCCACCGACCGCCGCGGGCCATGGCGGTCAGCCGCCCTACGGCGCCGCACCGCCTTACGGCCCCGGTCCGCAAGCATTCGGTGCCGCTGCGGCGGCGAACCCGCCGCGCAAGCCCTTGCGGCTCGGTCTGGTCGCGGGCGCGGCCGCGCTGGCCCTGGTCAGCGGTGGTGTCGGTGGCGCCGTCGGCGTGCTGGCGGCCAACTCGGATTCGGCGCAGGTGACCAACGCGCTCGAGGCCCCCAGGCCCGCGCTGAACAATGTCGCCAACGCGCCCGCCGGGTCGACCCAGGCGGTGGCGCAGCGGGTGCTGCCCAGCGTCGTGATGATCAAGGTGGCGGGCACCAGGGCCGCCGGCGAGGGTTCGGGGGTGGTGCTGTCCTCGGACGGGCTGATTCTCACCAACAATCACGTCGCCGCCGGTGCGGGCGCCTCGGCGAAGATGGAAGTGGTCTTCAGCGACGGCAGCACCGCCCCCGCCACCATGGTCGGCGCCGACCCGGTCTCGGATCTGGCCGTGATCAAGGTCAGCGGCAAGACCGGGCTCACCCCGATCGAACTCGGCACCTCCGAGGGGCTCGCGGTCGGCCAGCCGGTGATCGCGATCGGTTCTCCGCTCGGCCTGGCGGGCACGGTCACCACCGGCATCGTCTCCGCGCTCAATCGACCGGTCTCCACCAGCGGCGAGGGCACCCCGAGCCAGGTGAACCCGGTGATCGACGCGATCCAGACCGATGCCGCGATCAACCCCGGCAACTCCGGCGGCGCCCTCGTCGACGGCGAGGGCAGGCTGATCGGCATCAACACCGCGATCGCCAGCCTCGGCGGCGAGGCCGCGGGGGCACAGAGCGGCTCGATCGGCCTCGGCTTCGCGATCCCGGTCGACCAGGCGCGCCGCGTCGCCGACGAGCTGATCAAGACCGGACAGGCCACCTACGCCCAGATCGGCGTCAAACTGCGACCCCAGGACTCCGTCGCGCGGGTGCTCGAGGCCACGCCCGACGGGCCCGCCGACCAGGCGGGCATCCCGGCGGGCGCGGTCATCACCCGCCTCGACGACCGACCCATCGATACCGGCGACGCGCTGATCGCCGCCGTCCGATCCCACCAGCCAGGAGACAAGGTGTCAGTCACCTATACCGACGAACAGGGCGGTAACACCACGACCGTCGAGGTCACGCTCACCGCCGCGGCAGCGGAGGGGGGTCGATGATGCGATCGAACGCGGCACTGTCGTGTGTAGGCGCTACGGTGATGACCATGGACATCGATGCTCCCGTGGCAGGGCGTGCACTGGTTGTGGTCGTCGACGATCGAACGGCTCATGGCGGCGTGGATTCATTCGGCCCCCTCGTCACCGAACTGCTCAGCGAGGCAGGCTTCCTGGTCGACGCCTCGGTGACGGTGCAGGCCGAAGAGGTCGAGATCCGCAATGCCCTCAACACCGCGGTGATCGGCGGTGTCGACCTGGTGATCTCGGTCGGCGGCACCGGTATGTCCCCCCGTGACGTCACCCCGGAGGCCACCGCGCAGGTGCTCGACCGGGAGCTGCCCGGCATCACCGAGGCGCTGCGTGCCTCGGGCCGGGTGGCCGGTTCGCTCGACGCCGGTCTCTCGCGCGGTGTCGCCGGGATCTCCGGCAGCACGCTCGTGGTGAACCTGCCGGGTACCCGCTCGGCGATCCGCGATGGCATGGCGACCCTCGGCCCGCTGGCGAGCCGGGTGATCGGCGAATTGTCGGGGCTCGACGAGTGAGTTCCGAGCAGGCGTCCGCCGACGCCGCCGAAGCGCTGCGGCGCAAGGCGGCGGAGACGGCGCGGGTCGCGCGGATCTTCGGTGAGGTGCTGCCCGACACGAGCGGCGACGAGCGCGGAGAGGATGTGCGGGGCACCGAAGGCGATGAATGGTTGCGGTCTCAGATTCCGCCGCACCACGGGTGACCGCTCCGTTATCTACGTAGCCGCTACGTAGATAGAGCCCCGTCGAATTGGCGTTTTCGGCGGTATGGCGAATCGATGACAATTGTTCTGGACCACGCGAAAGCGTGGTCCTTTGTCGTGTGCGGGTTCGGTACTGGTCGGTAGTCAACTTCGGTCCATCCCCGTTGACACACACCTTCGCAACCCTATTTATGCATGTCACAGCATGTGGCCATGTGCGCACTTGTGCGTAAGTGCGCGTTGAAATTTACGAACTGTTTCGTTGCTACGACACCCGCACAGCGTTTAATGTTCGCCATCGAGCCACCAACCATTGGTACTCGCAGTCCCCGCTTCTGTGCGTTGAACCACCCGGTGGAGCCCTGGCTCGGGTTCGCCACACCGGCCCCGGCCGTATCGTCAAAATAACAGTTGGTTACGTAACGGCAACAAATGGGAGACACACTGAGCTGGGCCTGTGAGGTCCACTTGTCCGGTCTCGAAAGTCGAGATCGGCTGTTAGACACTGATGAGGGGAAGTATGAGCGAGAACCGCACCACCGGTGTGCGCCGCGGCGCCCGTGCCGCGGGCGTCGGCGCTGCCGCGGCCGCCATGGCCATCGGCCTGCTGTCGACCGGTGCCGCCAACGCCGATACCTTCGTGCCGTTGCCGGACGGCCAGAAGGTTGGACCTTCGGGCGTGACCATCACCCGAACCGGCGAATCCGCCCTGATCTCGCCGTCGCTGGCCGCCAACGGCGCGGGTCGCGTCGTCTGGGTTTCGGGATCCGCGATCGCCGAGGTCAATGAAACCCCCGAGGGCGAGGTCGGCCCCTGGAACGGCCCGGCCGGCAACCCCGGCACGAACAACTCCTCCACCCACGGCGCCTCGCAGCTGAACACCGGCTACATCGTCGGTTGCCAGGTGAGCATCGCCGACGACGCGATCGGCGCCGGTGTTTCCGGTGGCGTGAGCACCGGTGGCGTGACCGCCGGCGGCTCGATCGGCGTGAACCTCGGCCCGGGCGAGGTCAAGTTCGTGCAGATCTCTTCGAAGGACATCCTGAAGGCGGGCACCTACGCCATCGATTACCAGGACGCCGAGATCGAGATCCAGGGCTGCGCGGGTTACGCGCAGGCCCGGGCGTACACCGTGGTCGAGATCATCGGCGACCACTACTCGAAGACCACCCTCTACGGTATGCCGTTCAGCATCGGCTGACGTCTTTCGAACTGTACGAATCTTCTTCTCGCTGCGGCGAACTCAATCCTCGAGGGACAAATCCTATGATCAACCGTAAGTTCATGGCGAAGGTGGCGGGCGTCAGCGCCGCGGCCACCGTGGCCGTCGGCCTGTTCTCCACGGGTGCGGCCAATGCCGACACCTTCGTACCCCTGCCGGGCGGCGACATCACCAAGACGCTGTCCGACGGGACCGTCGTCAACATCAAGCTGGTCGGCGAGTCGGCCAACATCAGCCCGTCGATGGGTGCCACCCCCGTGCACCGCAACGCGTGGGTCTCCGGTAGCGCGCAGGTCACCGTCTCCGGCGGTGGCAGCGGCAAGATCCTGCCGGGCTACACCGTGGGCTGCCAGGTCAACATCGCCGGCGGCGGCGTCTCCGGCGACGGCTCGGTCGAAAGTGACTGGGAGGGCAATGCCGGCGGTGGCGTCGGCACCGGCGGCGAGCTCTCGCTCGGCCCCGGCCAGGCGGCTTCGTTCTACGTCCTCGACCTGGAGAAGGCCGACGACTACGGCAGCGAATCGCACAGCAAGAGCAACAAGTTCACCGATGGCAGTGGCTCGGTGACCTGGTCGGACACGACCATCGGCCTGTCCGGCTGTGCCGGCTACGCGCAGGCTCGTTCCTTCGTGAGCGTCGAGGTCGAGACCGACAACGTGATCAGCTGGGTGACCCTGTGGGGTCAGCCGTTCAGCCTCGGCTGATCTGTTCGATTCTCGAACCACAACGGGCCGGTCGCTTCTCGCGACCGGCCCGTTGTGCTGTCTCCGGCATTGTCGGTGCACTGGACAATGGCGGGTCGCCTCATTATGTTTGTGGCGAATCGACTGCCTCGCAGTCGCTTGTCTTTCTCGATCCACCTCCCGGCAGGGCGCGTCTGCCCTGTTGCCAGCGGTGCCTGTCCATGTGACACACCCCAGCTGGGTCCGGGCGCAGCTCAGATATCGGCCTCGACGGTCGAGGTCACTTTGCGTGAACCCGAGGGGAAGAATGAGCGAGAACCGCATCAACCGCATGCGTTCGGGCGCATGGGGCGTTGCCGCCGCCGCGGCCGTGACGATCGGCCTGCTGTCGGCCGGTGCCGCCAACGCGGATACCTTCGTGCCGTTGCCGGACGGCCACAAGAACGGTCCCGGCGTCACCCTGAGTCGTACCGGCGAGCATGCTGTCATCTCGCCGTCGCTGGCCGCCAACGGCGCGGGCCGCGTCGTCTGGGTTTCGGGCAGTGCGCGCGCCGATGTGGAGGTCACGCCGGAAGGTGAGGTGGGCCCGTGGAACGGTCCGTCCAACCGTCCCGGTTCCAACAATTCCTCGACTCACGGTGCATCACAGCTGAATACGGGCTATATCGTCGGCTGCCAGGTGAGCATCGGCGACGACGCGATCGGCGCCCAGGCCGCGGTCGGTGTGGACAGCAACGGGCCACTGGGTGAGGCCTCGATCGGCCTGAATCTCGGCCCCGGCGACGTAGCCTTCGTGCAGATCAGTTCCAAGGACATTCTGAAGCCGGGTGTCTACTCGGTGGATTATCAGGACGCCGAGATCCAGATCCAGGGGTGCGCTGGCTACGCCCAGGCCCGGGCGTACACGGTCGTCGAGATCATCGGTGACCACTACTCGAAGACCACCCTCTACGGAATGCCTTTCAGCATCGGCTGAGCCAGGGTCGCGTCGATGAAATTCTCGCTAGCTCACACGAATTCACCCTCGAGGGGTCAACTGTGATGATCACTGTGAAAAACATGGCGCGCGCGGCCGGTCTCACCGCCGCGGCGACCGTGGCACTGGGCTTGTTCTCCACGGGTGCGGCCAATGCCGACACCTTCATTCCGCTGCCCGGCGGGCACATCAGCAAGACCCTGTCCGACGGCACTGTCGTCGACATCAGCATGGTCGGGGAGTCCGCGAACATCAATCCGTCGATGGGATCTACGCCCGCGCACCGTAATGCGTGGGTGTCGGGCAGCGCGCAGGTGACGGTGTCGGGTGGTGGCGCCGGAAAGATATTCCCCGGCTACACCGTCGGCTGCCAGGTCAACATCGCGGGTGGTGGCGCGTCGACCGAGGGCGCGGGCGACTCCGCCGGCGCCGCGGTGGGCCTCGGCGGTGGATCGCTCACGCTCGGCCCCGGCCAGACCAAGTCCTTCTACGTCCTCGACCTCGAGATGGCCGACGACTACGGCAATGAATCCCATCGGACCCGCAACGCATTCCAGGGCGGTTCAGGTTCGGTGACCTGGGCCGACGAGACCATCGGCCTGTCCGGCTGCGGCGGCTACGCCCAAGCGCGCTCGTTCGTGAGCGTCGAGGTGGAGACCGACAACGTGATCAGCTGGGTGACCCTGTGGGGTCAGCCGTTCAGCCTGGGCTGAGACGCGAACACGATTGGGCTCCGCTGCGGCGTGGCCCAATCGTGTTGTCCGGCAATGCTATTGGTGAGTCCCGCTCAGTTCTCGTGCCTGCCACCGCCGCTGCGCTGCTGCTCGAGCATCAGGTCGCGAATCTGCTGCAGCAGCTGGTTGTCGGTGAAGTCCTCCTTGGAGGAGAATCGCTTCTTCGCCGCGGTCGCGGGCAGCACCAGCACGAAGTACAGGATCGCCGCGATGAGTACGAAGTTGATCGCCGCGGTGATGATGGGACCGACTTCGATGAAGGTGGCGGGTTTGTCGGCGATCAGCTGGAAGCCGAGGCCCATGTCATTGGTACCGCCGAAAACCGCGAGCAGTGGATTGATGATGCCGTCGGTGAACGCGGTGACGATCGCGACGAACGCCGTGCCGATGACGACGGCGACCGCCAAATCGACCACATTGCCGCGGAGCAGGAAATCCTTGAAACCTTTGAGCATTGCCGATGTCTCCTTCGTACAGGAGCTGGCCCGAGGCGCTGCGCTCCAACTCGAATGTGCGAAACGGTCGTGCTTGGTTCGTGTGTGATGCTAACCAGAGTTGCGGCAAATTTCGCGCGAACTTCCCGTGCGCGGCCTGATCGGGGCGTTCAATGGAAGACGACGGTGAGCGCGGTCCGCAGCGAGGCACCGGCGACCGCGGTCGCGTATTCACCGTCCAGCGCGACCAGGACCACCCGTTCCGTGCCAGCGCGCCGATCGGCGTGGCCGGTGACGAGCACGACGGCGGCATCGGTGGCGAGGGTGCGGGCCGGTCTCGTCGCGCCGGGTCCACCGGCATCCTCGACCCCGATCACATCGACCCGATCGCCCGCGCGCAACACCTCGGCCACCGCGGAGTCGGCCAACCGGATCGGCACGATCCGCGCGTCGGTACTGCCGGCGGCGGCCGCGGCCAGCCGTGGCCCGACCACCCGGAGGTCGGTGAAGGTCTCGCCCGAGCGCATCGCACCGGTCAGCGTCGCGCCGACCAGGTCAGCGGTGTCGACGACGAAACCGGTGGGCAGCGAACGGGATTCGTAGTGGTCGACCCGCAGGTCGGCGGCGGTGAGCAGCCTGCCGGGCGCCAGATCGGTGGCGGCGACCACGACCGCCACTCTGGCGCCGCCGGGATCGCCACGGATGAACAGTGCCAGGGCCACCAACGCGAGCGCCGCGGCGGCGATCCGCCGGACGAGCAAGGCATCGGCCCAGGCCGGACGGTTACCGAGGGCGAAGCGCCAGGAACTGCCGCGGCCCAGATCGGCGAGACTGCGAGTCATGCTCGAAGCCTAGGAGTGCGGCGGGGGAGCGGAGCGCTCGAAAACCCCGCCTGTGGACAACTACGGGGCTGTGGACAACTGTGCGGAAATCAGCTGGCGGCGGCGGGTGCCGAGCTGGTGCTGGACCCGGTCGAGGAGCTGCCGTCGCCGATGCCGCTACTGCCGTTGGAGTCCGACGAGGACTTGGCCGGTTCGCTGGCGGTGGACGCGCCACCACGGCTGTCGGTGCGGTAGAAACCGCTGCCCTTGAAGACGATGCCGACCGAGTTGAACAGCTTGCGCAGCTTTCCGGAGCACTGCGGGCACACCGTCAGCGCATCGTCGGAGAAGGACTGAACAATGTCGAAGCGGTTGTCACACTCGGTGCACGCGTACGAATAAGTTGGCACAGGATCCTCCGCGGGTTCTCGTCGATCTAGCACTCTACCGCCGACAGTGCCAACGTCGCCAATCGCGGTTTCATTCCGGCGAAACGCCGAGGTCGCACCCCAGTTCGTCCAGTCCGCCGCCCGGGGTGAGCGCCCAGCCCATCCGACGGTCGTGCGCCTCCTCGGGCAGCCGGTCGACCAGCTCGGCGTCGCGGACGACCGCGATCAACCGCGTGTCGGCGCGCGCGGCGCCCAGCGTGCGGTCGTAGTAGCCCGCGCCGCGCCCGAGCCGCACCCCGCGCCGGTCCACCGCGAGCGCGGGAACCAGGATCGTCGCGGCCTCGCTCACAGTCTCCGGGGGCAGGCTCGGCGCGGTCGGTTCGAGCAGGCCGAAGCGGGCCTTTCGCAGGGAATCGGCGCCCCCGTACCGCGCCCAGCACAGGGGTCCCGGCTCGCCGGTGACCGGCAGCAACACTGTGGCACCCGCCACCCGCAGCGCGTCGAGCATCCGCAGATCGCCGGGCTCGCCGCGGATCGGCACATAGGCGCACACGACCTCATCAGCCCCGGCCAGCAGGCCTGCCGCGGCGGCCAGCGCGGCCGCTTCGGCGGCGTGTACGGCCGCGCCGACCCGTGCCCGCTCGGCCAGGACCTGGGTGCGCCAGGCATATTTCGTGCGCTCACCGGGCATCTCCACAGCGACCACCCTAAGCTCTTGCCGACGCCGGATCGTCGCGACAGGGCGATCGGACGGCCCGCGGAGTGGATAGGGTATGCGCATGACAGACAAGACTTCCGGTTTCCGCACTGCGGTGGTTCCCGCGGCCGGACTCGGGACGCGGTTTCTGCCTGCGACCAAGACGGTGCCCAAGGAATTGCTGCCGGTGGTCGACACTCCCGGCATCGAACTGGTCGCCGCGGAAGCCGCCGAATCCGGCGCCGACCGGCTGGTGATCGTGACCTCGCCCGGCAAGGACGGTGTGGTCGCGCATTTCGTCGAGGATCTGGTGCTGGAGAGCACGCTGGCCGAGCGCGGGAAGTTCGCGCTGCTGGAGAAGGTCCGCAAGGCACCGGGTCTGCTCGATGTGACCTCGGTGGTCCAAGAGGAGCCGCTCGGGCTCGGACACGCGGTGGCCCAGTCCGAGGCGGTGCTCGACGCCGACGAGGACGCCATCGCGGTGCTGCTGCCCGACGATCTGGTGCTGCCGTGTGGCGTGCTCGAGACGATGAACCGGGTGCGCCGCGAGCGCGGCGGCTCGGTGCTGTGTGCCATCGATGTGCCGAAAGACCAGGTCAGCGCCTATGGCGTCTTCGATGTCGAGGAGCTGGCCGACGGCGCCGAGGTCGACGTGCTGCGGGTGCGGGGCATGGTCGAGAAGCCCGCGCTGGCCGACGCGCCATCGACGCTGGCCGCCGCGGGCCGCTATCTGCTCGATCGGGTGATCTTCGACGCACTGCGCCGCATCACGCCGGGCGCGGGCGGAGAACTGCAGCTCACCGACGCCATCGCCCTGCTGATCGCCGAGGGTCATCCGGTGCACGTCGTGGTCCACCGTGGGTCGCGCCACGATTTGGGCAACCCGGGCGGTTATCTTCGAGCTGCCGTGGATTTCGCCCTCGAGCGGGAGGAATACGGTCCGCAACTGCGCGAGTGGCTGAAGTTTCGGCTCGGCCCGGAATGGGACCCGCAGTCCCCGGACGCGTAGGGCCCGGCTGCCGCGATGGTGGAGCGAGACAGCGAAGGAGCGAAGCGACCGATGCGCTCGGTGGAGGATCAGCTGATCAAGGTCACCGCGGCCGCGGTCGCGCCCCGGCCGGTCCGGGTGGCGATCTCCGAGGCCCAGGGTTTGTTGTGCGCGGAGGACGTCGTCTCCGAACGGCCGCTGCCCGGTTTCGATCAGGCCGCCATCGACGGCTACGCGGTGCGCAGCGTCGACGTGGCCGCCGCGGGCACCGATGTGCGCGACGAGAACGACGAACTGATCGACCTCACCCTGCCGGTGGTCGGCGAAGTTGTCGCCGGTTCGCGCCAGCCGATCCGGTTGCAGCCGCGCCAGACCGTGCGCGTCGACACCGGCGCGCCGCTGCCGACCCTCGCCGACGCCGTCCTGCCGCTGGACTTCACCGACGGCGGCCGCGCCAGGATCAAGGTCTTCGAGGCCGTGCGTTCCGGCGACTACGTGCGCCGCGTCGGTGACGACGTCCAGCCCGGCGACGTGGCCGTGCGCGCGGGCACGATCATCGGCGCTGCCCAGGTGGGTCTGCTCGCCGCGGTCGGCCAGGACAAGGTGCTCGTGCACCCGCGCCCCCGGCTGTCGGTGATCTCGATCGGTGGCGAGCTGATCGATATCGATCGCACCCCTGGCCCCGGTCAGGTCTACGACGTGAACTCCTACGCGCTGGCCGCGGCCGCGCGTGATGCCGGTGCCGACGTGAACCGCGTCGGCATCGTCAGCGCCGATCCGCGTCGCCTGCGTGATGTGGTCGAGGGCCAGCTGGTGCGCTCGGAGGTGGTGGTGATCGCGGGCGCGGTCGGCGGCTGGGCCTCGGATCAGGTGCGCGAGGCGCTCGACGGGCTCGGTGAGCTCGAGGTCGACCGGGTGGCGATGCATCCGGGCTCGGTGCAGGGCTTCGGACGCCTCGGCCGCGACGAGGTGCCGACCTTCCTGCTCCCGGCGAATCCGGTGAGCGCGCTGGTGGTGTTCGAGGTGATGGTGCGTCCGCTGATCCGGATCGCGCTGGGCCGCCGACAGCCGATGCGCCGAATCGTCAACGCCCGCACCATCACTCCGATCTCGTCCATGCCGGGCCGTAAGGGTTTCCTGCGCGCACAGCTGCTGCGTGACGAAGCGACCGGCGACTATCTGGTGCAGCCGCTCGGCAACGGCAACGGTGGGTCCTCCCACCTGCTGGCGACCCTGGCCGAGGCCAACAGCCTGATCGTGGTCGATCCCGACGACACCGAATTCCGGACCGGCGACGAGGTTCAGGTCGCGTTCCTGGCGCAGCGCGGCTGAAACGTGGAGTCGATGAACGTATTCCGGGCCGGACAGCATCCCGGCTGGCCCGCACGGCTCGGTCCGGTGGTCGTGGCCGGTGGACAGGTCACCCTGCGGCCGGTGCGGTTTCGCGATGCCGCCGCCTGGAGCCGGATCCGTCTACGCGACCGCGATCACCTGGAGCGCTGGGAACCCACCGGACGCGGGGCGTGGGAGGCGCGTAACCACGCCTCCAACTGGCCCGCGCTGTGGACCAGTCTCAAGGCCGAGGCGCGCCGGGGCGCGATGATCCCGCTGGTCATCGAGGTCGATGGGCAGTTCAGCGGTCAGCTGACCATCGGCAATATCGTGCGTGGCGCGCTGCGCTCGGCGTGGATCGGCTACTGGGTCGCCAAGGATCTCGGGGGACAGGGCGTGGCGACGGCCGCGCTCGGGCTCGGTCTCGACCACTGCTTCGGACCCGTCGGCCTGCATCGCGTCGAGGCGACGGTGCGCCCGGAGAACCTGGCCAGCCAGGCGGTCCTGCGCAATGTCGGCTTCCGGGAAGAGGGCATGCTGCGCCGCTACCTCGATGTGGACGGCGCCTGGCGTGATCACCTGCTGGTGGGCTTGACGGTCGAAGAGGTCATGGGCACGGTGGTTGACCGCCTGGTCAGGGAGGGTCGAGCGGCACTGCCGTGAAATTTCTGTTACTCATGTGGCAGGTGTGCACGGCGCGCCTGCCACATGGGCAGGCGCGCGCGAATTAACCTACGGACGTCGGTGGTGCGTCCACGGATGGACAAACACGCAGGCGGGGACGGGAGGTGATGACCGCGATGCCGAATTCGATCCTGTGGATCGGACTCGTAGTGCTGTGGGTCTTCGTCCTGTTCCCGATTCTGGCGGACCGGCACCCTCGGATCCGCCGCACCACCGATGCCGCACTCGCCACGCGCGTGCTGCACCGTGGCGGGGCCGAACGACGGATTCGCATCGGGGCGGCCGGCGGTCATGAGAGTGACCCCGACTACCGCCCCCGTGTGCTGACCAAGCGCCCCCACCGTACTGATTCGGAGGATCGGATGACGACCGATGAGCCCGTCACCGAAGACGACGACGAAAAGCTGACCGCCATGGCCGAACGCGACGCGGCGATCGAGCCCGGCGACGATTCGCCGATCGACGTGGAACTCGAAAAGCCCGATGCGGCAGCCGAACTCGCTGCTGACGAGGCCGATGACGCTGCCGCGGAACCGGTCTCGCCCCCGGCGGAAGACCCGCCCGTCGCCGCCCGGATCCCACCCGCGCCACCGGCCCGGCTCGACGACATCGACCCCGAACCCGCCGACGACTTCGACGACGAGGACTTCGTGCCCTCACGCCGGGGCCGTGGCGGCTACGACCCCGAGGCCGACGCCATCGCGCGCGCCGCCCGCTACAGCTTCCGGCAGCGCGCCGTCCTCGGCCTGATCATCGCCACCACCCTGTTCGCCGCCTTCGGTCTGCTGCTCAACGCGCTGTTCTGGTGGGCCTTCGGCCTCACCACCGCCGTGCTGGTCGGCTACCTGGCCTACTTGCGCAGGCAGGTGCAGGTGGAGGAGGAGATCCGCCGCCGCCGCGCCGCCCGCCTGATCCGCGGCAAACGTCGCGAGGCCACCGCCACCCCCGAGGCGGCGACCACTCGGCGCACCATGGATCGCGACACCGCCCGAGCCTTGCGTCGCCGCTCCACCTTGCTCGACACCGACGACGAGGATCCGGTGTTCGAGTACCTCGAGACCTTCGATCCAGCCACCTCCCGCGCCTTGCGCACCCGGGTCGAGGACCTCGGCCGCGCCGTCGGCGAGTAACTGGTGCAACCACGCAGAACAGCAGGTCAGAGTACCGATTCGGTATCGGAGCGGAACGCCTGATACAGTGTCACAGCGCGGTTCGCCAGAGCCGCACGGGGCTATAGCGCAGTTGGTAGCGCGTCTCGTTCGCATCGAGAAGGTCAGGGGTTCGATTCCCCTTAGCTCCACAATATGTGCAGGTCAGGCCGGGTTCCGAAGATATCTTCGGAACCGGGCCTGACTTATTTTCCCCACGAAATCACCACTAAATCAGGTGACCTGTCGCAGTGTTCAACGGCGTCCGCAGTCGCTGCCTACTTGGAGACCATATCGGCGGTCCGACCGGACTGTCGCTGAGGCAGCGTCGGATGTCATCGACGACAACTCGGAAGATTCACAGAACGCAGCCGCGCGGAACCCGTTGCTGCGTAATGATCTTCGATAGTGTGTGCCAGGCTCTGAGAGAATCGAGCTATGGCCGGAATCAAGTCTTGGGCGCCAGCTGTCCACGAGCAGCTAGGACCGCACCGCCTTGTGTATATGAGCGCGTCCGACGACACCGCCGATGCGGGGATCGACTGGGCTGCAGCTGCGATACCAAGGCAGTACGCGGCATCCGCCAAGATCGCGAGAATCCTTCGACGCCTGAACAAGCCCGCTGCGGCGGAGTACCTGGAAGACAAGCTGCCGACATCGCCTCGTACACGCTCGGGAGAGCTCGGTGAGATCTTTGGCTTCCAGTACGCGGCGCGCGAGATGGGCTATCGAATGATCGCGCGGTTGAGGTGGAAGGACCACCGTCAGATGCCGATGCGGGGGGACGACATCGTCGGCGTCCGGTTGAGCCAGACCGGGAGGATGGAGTTCTTGAAGGGGGAGGCGAAGAGCCGCGCTCGTCTTGGCAAAGGAACAGTGAGCGAGGCAGACGAGGCGTTGCAAAACGACAACGGCCGCCCGTCCGCGCATGCATTGGCGTTTTTCGCAGACCGGCTCGATGACCTGGGCGAAGCCGATCTCGCTGACCGAATCTACGCCGCGCAGCTATCGACGCGGATCGATCAGCGCCAGGTACTACAGCTTCTGTTCACCTTCACCGGCAACGACCCTCGCACTCTCCTTCGGGAGAGCACTACAGCCTACGGAGGCTCCGTCACCCGTCACGCGGTCGGTCTGCAGGTTCCGGAGCACCAGGCATTCATAGCTGCCGTCTACGCCAGGGTGGTGTCTGATGCCTCAAAGCCCTGAGGTTATCGAAGCAGCTATCCGTGAGGCGATATCACCAGGCTTCCGGGGAGGGCTCCTCGCCCGCGGCGAAGCGCGCGGGATGATCTGGCGTGATGGGATACTGCCAGAGAACGCGCCGGAATTCGGGCCACTGCTGGATTACAACCTGCTGTCCTACGGTTACGCGTTGCTCGGAAGCGGGATGCGCCTTATCGAGGCGGAAGGATCTCGCGAGCTCAGCCGACGCGCATTCGAGAATGCGGCGGTGGCGATCGAGTCCGTGATTGCGCGAGGCCCCCAGACAGATGATCGAGAATTCCACCGCGTGGTTGCGGCTGCGGCTTACCACTTGGGAGGGTTTTCTGCGCGCGCTTACTCGCTCCTGTCGAAGGTTCGGAACTCGGCGCAGACCACAGCAAGCGAACAGTGTTTGGTCCTGCTCATGCTCAGGAGCCTCGACGATCTTTCCGCTCTGATCTTTGGGTGGCGGGCCGAATCGAGGGCGTCGGATGCTGAACTTGTGACTGTGCTCGAGCGCTCCTACACAGCAGTCGGTATTGACGACCTCGCGGAGGAAGATGCACCTGACGTCATCGATGTGATAGATCTGGCGCTTACCGATGCTTTCATGGCTGCGATGAGCGTTGCGATGCTCGCCTTCGAGCGAGGTGATGCCGAGCTTCTCGACGATGCCGTGCACAGATTGAGAACTGGGCTTGATGCTGCTGGCGAATTGAATCTGGTTCCCCAGTGGTGGTGCCACCGGCTTGCCATTCATCTACTCGACGGTCTGTGGCAGGCCAGCTTCCACGCGGTCCTTCCGATAGGTCCGCGGGAAGGAGGCGAAGGGGACTGGCACGAGCTACGCGCAACCTTCATTGCCACGCTGCTCCGACGCCGTCGATCGGAGATTGAACTTTGGCCGTCTCAGCTCGAAGCGGCGGCTCGTGTGCTCGATACACACGACAACCTTGTCTTGTCGCTCCCTACGAGCGCGGGCAAGACACGCATCGCTGAGCTTTGTATCCTCGCGACGCTGGCAGAGCGGAGGCGAATCGTGGTCGTGACCCCGTTGCGTGCGCTGTCAGCTCAGACCGAGGCGATCCTAGAGCGCACTTTCGTCCCTTTGGGAAAGACTGTGTCATCGCTCTACGGCACGACCGGCCTCAGTGAAGTGGACCAAGATATTCTCGGTGAGCGCAACATCATCGTCGCCACTCCAGAGAAGCTCGACTTCGCTCTGCGCAATGACCCCGACTTGCTCAACGACGTAGGCCTCGTCGTACTGGACGAGGGCCACATGATCGGGCAAAACGAGCGCGAGGTCCGCTACGAGATTCAGGTTCAGCGACTGCTGCGCCGCCCCGACGCCGCGAACCGACGCATCGTATGCCTGTCGGCGATCCTCCCCGACGGCGATCAAATGCAGGACTTCGTCAACTGGCTTACCGACGACCAACCTGCAGGTCTGATCGCCAACTCATGGCGGCCCACCACGTTGCGCTATGGGGAGATCACCTGGCACGACGACCACGCCCGTCTCACCGTGACCGTGGGTAGTGAGACACCGTTCGTTCCTCGCTTTTTGTCTGCCTTCACTCCACCGAAAAATCGAAGAACGTCGTTCCCGAACGACCAACAGGAGCTGACACTTGCCTCCGCATGGCAACTCGTCGACGAAGGGCAGACGGTCCTGATCTTCTGCCCACTCAGGAGATCGGTCAACTCGCTGGCCAAAGCGATCGTCAAACTCAATCGTCAAGGCGCACTGAGGAACGTATTCGAAGGGGATGCCGCGCAGCTGAACACGGCGTTGACGATCGGCGAGGAATGGCTCGGACCTACACACCCGATTCTTGCCTGCTTGAAGTTGGGCGTTGCGGTCCACCATGGCTCACTTCCGACCCCCTACCGGAAGGAAGTGGAACGTCTCCTCCGAGAGGGCGTCTTGAAGATTACGGTGTCTTCGCCAACACTTGCCCAAGGACTGAACCTCTCCGCCAGCGCGCTGATCATCCACAGCATCTGGCGAAGTCGCGCTCTGATCGAAGCCTCCGAATTCCGCAACATAGTCGGTAGGGCCGGCCGTGCGTTCGTCGACTCTGTAGGCCTCGTGCTCCACCCGCTCTACGAGAACAAGTATTGGGAGCGAAGGAACTGGCGAAAGCTGGTCGACGACAGCGCCCATCGCGACATGAGCAGCGGATTGATGCAGCTCGTCGAGTCCTTGCTTACCCGTATGTTGCACAAGTTTGGAGACGACGACCTTGAAGTGTTGATCGACTACGTGGCGGGGAACGCCGCCTGGGGTTTTCCTGAACTTTCCGACGAAGAGGACGATCAGGCCGCCGCAGTGGCTGCGCGTAAATGGAGGGAACAGCTTTCCAGCCTCGATTGCGCACTATTTAGCCTCCTCAATGACTCAGCAGTCGACGAGGTCGGCATCGAAGAGGCTCTCGACCACGCGCTCGCTTCCTCGCTCTGGACGCGAAGCGTGGCACGGAGACGCGAACTCGCTCAGACCGCTCTGCGCGCTGGTCTTTCCTCCAGAGCGCGCTTTCTGTGGGATCGGACGACCGCAACCCAACGCCGCAGCTATTTTCTCGCAGGCGTCGGTCTTGAGACCGGCCGCAAGCTCGACGAGAACGCTGACGTGCTGAATCAGCATCTGAGAGATGCCGAGCGGAGCATCCTTGACAGTGACGATCACGGAGCAATTGCCGCTATCACCCAGTTCGCTGCGATCGCTCTCACCATCGAACCATTCGCACCACCAAATCTTTCCGTAGGTTGGGAGGTGACGTTGGCGGGGTGGCTCGAAGGCAAGACTGTTGTGGAGATTGCCTCCGGTGACACCTTCGACGCTCTCGAGTTGATCGAGGACACCCTCGCGTACCGATTGCCATGGGCGATGGAGGCTGTGCGCGTTCGGGCTTCCGCCCACGAAAGTGCTGACGACGCGTGGTTGCTGGTCGACCCAGATGAAGGACATGCGGTGGCGGCGGTTGAATCGGGAACGCTGAACCGTTCCGCGGCTCTGCTCATGAGAGCTGGTTTCTCCTCTCGGTCAGGCGCAATCGCAGCCGTTCTGTCAGAGAGTGGGCAATTCACCACCTTGGCAGAGCTTCACCAGTGGTTGGGCTCCGAAGACGTGCGTCGTCATGCAGATGACGGTGATTGGCCAACGCCGTCTACACACGACCTGTGGACCGGGTTCACCAATCGAAGTGTGGCGTCTGGGCAAAAGACATGGACCCACACAGTCGAGTACGCGTCAGTGACCTGGTTCGATGACCACCCATCTAGCAGCGCCGCGCCGTACCGAGCCGTCTCCGACGAGGTGCTGACCTTCATTGACATGCCAGATGGGCGACGGGTGGGATTCCTCAACGAGCCGCTCAATCCGAAACGGGCTGGTCTACTAACGGTGGCGGGTACCTCGGCAGAAAATACTGTTGAGCTCAATTACAGGGGCCCGGCAGATCTGTACGGATAAGTACGCGGCAACGCATTGGCCCTGCGACAGCTGAGCAGACGGCACAGCTACACCACCCATGGCCACTGGGCCATTCACCAAGGAAGCCGGCCACTACGCGACCTGGACCCGGCAGCCATCGTCGATCGGATCCGCCGAGATGTCTATGCCCGCAGCTGCGCTGCTCAGTGACCGCTGGGGGATCTTGCCAGGCCGGCGATGCTCTGTCGCGAACATCCGCAGCAGGATGAGCGACCGATTGGCGAAAGCGAACACGTCACTCATCTGGAGCAGTCGCCTAGTCGCCGATGGCTCGGTCGAGGACGGCGGCTGCGGCACGGTGCGGGCGACCTCGTGCCATATAGTGCTTCTGGGTCATCGAGGGGTCAGTGTGGCCGAGGACATCGGCGGTCACACGGGCCGAGAGTCCGGCGTCGTCGAGGATCGTTGCCACGGCGTGGCGGAAGCTGTGCGGGGTGATGTCCTCGTCGAAGCCGAGGGCTTCCCGGACACGTTGCCACGCATGGCCGACGTTCTGCGGGTCCCGCAATGTCCATACCGCCGACGGGAACACCAGATCCAGATCCTCGGACCCAGACTCCGGCGGTGAGGCCAGGCGCCGCGCGGCCATCGCGGCCTTGCGACGTTTGAGCATCACCACGGCGAAGTCTGGCAACGCCATGGTGCCGGTGTGGTTTTTCGGATCGTTGTCGTCGGTGACACGGACCAGTCCGACGCCCGCGAGACGGATGACCTTGCCGGTGGGGCGAAGTGTGGACTCGTCGAAGTCGATGTCAGACCACACCAGTCCGAGCATCTGGGAGCGACGTAGGCCGGTCGCAGCGTAAAGGGTGATCACGTCGGCGATGTCGGCGCCCTCGCAGTACGCAGCCACCGTCGGTGGGGTGTATGCCTTGACCGGTTTGCCCCGCTCGCGTTCGGCCTTGGCGAGTTTGCGTGGACACGGGGTGGTGGAGACTCTCACCGAGGACAAGATGAAGCGCAGCTGGTCGACGGTCAGATCGCCTGCACCGCCTGTGCGTCCCTTGGCTTCGACGTTCTCGGCCATCTTGGCCTCGCGAACAGGGTTGACCTCGAGGGGAGTTCGGCTGCACGCGAACCGGAACATTCCTGAGAGCACGTTGCGGGCGGTTCGCATGTTCGATGGTCCTCGGGCGTGGCCGACCTCTTGGAGGAAGGATTCGACGGTAGAGGTCGTGACTTCGAACAGGCGCCGACCGCCGAAGGCGGTGTCGAAGGTTTTTGCGGCCTCGTCGTAGCGGCTGATGGTTGCGCCGGCGCGGTTGAGGGAGATGAGGTGATCGCGGTAGTGCTTCCACAGCTCTCGCACGGTGATCGAATCCGACAGTGCGTCGTCGAGATCGACTCGGATGTCGGCAGCTGCGCTGAGGACGGCGTCGAGGGCACGTTGGCCGGTGCGGTCGGGAAGCGCGCGGCCTTGGGTGTTGAGTTTGATCGGGGAGAAGCGGGTGACGTCTCGGCGCCGACCGGAGGTGTCGCGCACGTAGATGCGTGCTTTCCAGTGTCCGGGGGCGATCTCGGTGAGCATCGGTTTGCCGGGGACGCCGAGAGGCCGTGGGGGTCTACCCCGTCTCATCGTCGCGCTCCTGCGGTTGGTCGTCCGGGTTCGTCAGTGCCTTTTCGAGTGCGTCGATGTCCCAACGGAATTCCTTTCCGACTCGGATGGGTTTGGGCAGCCACGTGTGCTTGCCTGGTTGGCGGGCCCAGCGCCGCAGTACTTCCGGATGGACGCCGAGATGCGCGGCCGCGACCTTGGTGCTTCCCCACCGGTGAAGCCTCGGCGGCGGCGCGGGTGCAGGCTCAGTGGACACAGTCGCGTCCCCTGTTGTGGTCGAGATGGATTGCCGATGAGCGCCGCATCGGATCGTCCGTGCTGGCAGAGCGCGAAAGAAGGTGAGAAATGCCCTGACTTACGTGCGGTGCACGCGACAAATTGGGTGTCGCGAATCATGTGGCCGTGGCGGAATGATGGTCGTTGTCGCGCGGGATCCGGGCACGTAGAGGCTGCCTTGCCACGCTGAACCGCGCGATCCGTGAGGAAATGATCTGCGGCGACATCGCCGGCTTGCGCGAGGGTGAACGCTCGCCCCGCAAGTTCGCCGTCTTCCTCAAACGACCCAGCACGTACCGCACGCGGCCTGGGAAGCCGTGAACTGGCGGAACACCACCACCGATCACGACATCGACCGTCTCGACGGGTTGTCGCCGCTGGAGTCGTGGCTGGCCGACGCGACCCCGTTGCAGGAGCTGGACGTGGACAGGCTGTGGATGTTCACCCTCGAAGACGACCGTGCCCACCGCAAGATTACGACCAAGGGCGTCGCGCGCGGGCGCGGCCGCCACGATGTCGCGGATTGGATGGTCGGCTTGGTCGGGGCGCGAGTTCGGTTGCGGTACATGCCCAACCACGATCACGAGGTCGAGGTGTTCGACCTGGCCACCGGCAAGCATCTCGGTTGGGCGTGGCTGGCCGATCAGGTCACCGGTGACCAGGTTGGGCGGGTCCAGGGGGCCGCGATCGCAAAGCCGCCCAGCTGCGCCGCGATCTCAAAGCCGCGGACCGTGCCCGCCGCACCCGGTACGCGGCGGCGACGACCGCGGCACCAGCGCTGCGCCTGGGCGCGATGACCGTGGCCGAGGTCGAAGCCGAACTCGGCGACTTAGGATTACACCGAACTCGCGGCCCTGGCGCGGCACCGAACCCTGCGCCGAACTCGCGATCCCCTATGACGACTACGGCGGCATCAACGATCCTGAACAAGTCGGCGCGGGCCTGCGGATCCATCCCGATGTGATGTTCGGTCTCGGTCTGTCCAAGCGGCCTGCCCGACGCCGACCCCCACCAAAATAGTTCCTACAGTGTGGATTCGAGCGCAGTGACGTTATCGGTTAGTGCGACCCGCAGTTCGGTGGGGTCGCCTCCGTCTGCGGGTCGCGCTCCGGCGTCGAGCAGCGCGATCGCCTTGCCGAACTCGCGCACTGTTCGGTGGATCAACGCTTCGGGAACCGCGACCTGGCCGGGGCGTGCGGCAGAGCGCTCAATGAGGATGCCCCAGAAGAACACCAGGTCGACGACCTGATGGATCTGGTCGGGGATGTTGGTGGTCGGGCTTGCGGTCAGGGCGAGCTGAGCACCGACAGCCAGGCCGGCATTGGTGCGCCCGGCTAGCGCGGTCGAGAGAACGTGCGTCGGCGCGAGGGTCAGAATGTCGGCGCCGGGCTGTTCGCGTGCGAGTTGGAATGCCATGTTCTGGGCCATGTTCTGGATCGTCTCGTCGTCGAAGTCGCGGCGAGCGGTCTGTTCGGTCACCCGCAACGCCGTCGCGACGGCCTCGACCCTGGCTTGGATCTCCAGACCGACGGGCTCGCGGGGGCATACCAGTCCCAGGCGCTGCGTCTCCGCCATGAACACGTCGATTCGGCCGTCCAGCCAAGTCCGTCGGGGGCTCACCGGCAACATTGTGGCACAGCCGGCCTCGACAGTTCCTGGGAGACAGCGGCACCGATGCCGCGGCGTCACTGGTCGTGATGGTGTCGGTGAGGGCGTGGGCCTGCATCGCGGACAGGAACCTTTTCGCACCACTGGGTACCAGCTCGAGCAGTAGCCGGTGAATCCGGTTGAGCAGTTCGGTGCGGGCACGACCGAGCTCGTCGCGGCGGTCGACCAGCAGCCCCAGGGCCTCCATATCCGGGTCGGTGTGGACGCGACGCAGATTCGGTGACCGTAGTGCGGCCAGCGCGATCGAATGCGCGTCGACCGGGTCGGTTTTGCGGCCGCTTCCGGTGGCGAACACCCGGACCTGCGCCGATAGTTTCGCGGGCACGTCGATGACGGTTTCCCCGTCGGCGACCAGCCGGTGCGCCACATGCTTGCCGACACCGTTGCAACCCTCGAGCACCCACACCCCTCCCGGGAATAGCTCTGCGGCAGTAAGCATCTCGGTGTATCCGGCGGTGTCGGTGCCGTAGCGTCCGGTAGCCAGGACGGTTGCGTGGCGGTCGATGATTTCGAGGGTGACCGAGTGTTTGTGTGGGTCCATTCCGATGATGACCGGCATGTTGATGGTCCTTCCCAAGTGGTTCGAACAAGCAGGTGCCCGCACGGGAAGGCACCGCTACTCGAGCCAGGGCAGACCCCTTTTCAGCCACACCCGCACGGTAACTCGTTGGACTGCAAGCCATTAGAGAGCCACACCGAAACTGCTGGCGGGCAGCCGCTTACCGGGTACCTGAGCTCGATCATGGCCGGGACCAAGCCCTACCACCAGTCTCAAGTAACCCGCATATGGTGCGGTGAAGCCGGCCACCGATGTGCGATCTCGATACCGGAAGGGCATTCAGTCCGGCTGACCGGTCAGCGCGTTATCGACGACATCGGCGGCGACCTTGTGCGGTCGACCTCGCTCCAAGTAGTACTTCTGGGCTGTGGATACGTCGGCCTGGCGGAGGACGTCGGCGGTGATGCGGGCCGACAAGCCGGCGTCGTCGAGGAGCGTGGCCATGGCGTGACGGAAGCTGTGCGCGGTGATGTTATCGGCGATGCCGAGTGCCTCGCGGACACGCTGCCATGCGTGTCCGACGTTCTGTGGGTCGCGCAAGGTCCACACCGCGGACGGGAAAACTAGATCCAGTTCGGCGGTTCCTGGTCGTGGAGGCGATACCAGTCGGCGTGCCGACAGGGCGTCCTTGCGCAGCCTGAGTACTTCCACGGCGAACTCGGGCAGTGCCGTGGTGCCGGTTCGGTTTTTCGGATCTTCCTCTCTGGTATCGCGGACAAGCCCTTTACCCGGAACTCGGACAACCTTGCCCGTGAGGCACAGTGTCTGCGCCTCCAGATCGATATCGGACCAGAGCATTCCCAACATCTGGGATCGACGTACTCCAGTGGCGGCGTAGACGGTGATGATGTCGACGAGGTCAGCGCCTTCGCAGAATTCGGCGACGGTGGGCGGGGTATAGGACTTGACCGGTGTGCCACGCTGACGCTCGGCTTTCGAGAGTTTGCGTGGGCACGGCAGCTGAGAGGTTCGCACGGTGTCGAGGATGAAACGGAGTTGGTCGATCGACAGGCCGCCCGCGCCACCGGTGCGGCCTTTTGGAGCGATGTTTCGGGCCAGCTTCGCCTCGCGGACCGGGTTGGTCTGCAACGGTGTCCGGCGGACGGCGAACCCGAACATTCCCGAGAGCACGGTCCGGCCCGTCCGCATCAGCGCGGGGCCTCTGGCATGGCCGATACTGGTCAGGAAGGCCTCCACTACAGAGGTGGAGACTTCGAACAGTCGCCGACCACCGAATGCGGGTTTCATCATCTTGGCGACGTCTTCGTACTTGTCGAGCGTGCTCTGGACTCGGCCCAGCGAGATGAGATGATCGCGATAGTGGTCCCACAGCTCCAGCACGGTTATCGAATCGGACAGTGCTTCATCGAGATCGGCACGGATGTCGACAGCGGCGCGCAGCACGGCGTCGAGGGCACGTTGGCCGGTGCGGTCGGGGACCGCACGGCCTTGAGCGCTGAGTTTGAGGGGGGAGACGCGGGTAACCTCGCGTCGGGTGCCTGAGGTGTCGCGGACGTAAACCCGTGCACTCCAGTGACCAGGGGAAATTTCGGTGAGCATGGGTTTGCCGGGGACGCCGAGAGGCCGCGCGGGCCTACCGCGCGTCATCGTTGTTCTCCTGTGTTTGGTCGTCCAGGTCCGCCAAGGCGGTTTCGAGTGCGTCGATGTCCCACCGGAATTCTTTTCCGACTCGGATGGGTTTGGGTAGCCAGGTGTGCTTGCCTGGTTGGCGGGCCCACCGGCGCAGCACTTCGGGATGGATGCCGATATGAGCCGCTGCGGATCGGGTGTTGACCCACCGGCGAAGCGGCGGTGGAGGCGGGGTTACGGGTTCATCGCTCACCGGCGTGCCTCCGGTCGTGGTCGGCACGGATTTCCGTATGCGCTCTGTCGGGCGCCGCGCACTAGAGGCGGGCCGAAATTGCCGAGAAGCGGACCTGCCTTCGCGCGAGGTCGGCGACGAAGGCGGCGTGAGAAATCGTGTGAATATGGCCCGGCAGAGGTCGGGTCATAGCAAGGGCCAGACTCACTTCGGGCATTGCGAGGCCACCGGCGATCGGCGATGGTGGCGTGCGATGACGCCGCCGGAGAATGGTCACGCCCACAGGGCGGGGCGGGTGTCGAGTGAAATTTCATCGGGCATCATTTCTGCCCGATCAATGGCTCTTCCAACTACAAGGAAACACGACTTTCGCGGAGTTCGCCACCAATTTCTTGCCGACACCCCGAAATTGCTGAACATTAACTGTCCGTATTCGGGTCAGGCCGACCTGTGAAGGTTCACAAAGACCCGACCGGCGCGAAAGGGTCTGTCACCGCTGCGCCGGCCGGGAGTTTTTGGTGATCAGTCGAGTTCGTGCCCGCAAGCGGACTCTGGTGTGGCGGTGATCAGTCGAATGTGCTGGGCAACGATGCTGTCGGCCAGCGACAACTGGTAGGAGACTCCGCTGTGGTTGGTGCCGTGTGCGTGCAACAAGCGCCTCGCGTCGCGGCCCCGGGTGACGTTCACACTCGCTGCCCACAGTCGTTGAGCTTCACTGTTGGGGGCCAGCGCGGCTACGAGCTCTTTTGCCTGCACCGAAGTCCGGTGCCTGCCGAGCGCGGATTTCATCATCGCGACCGCCCAGGACCGTTCGCCGTCGGGATCGACGAGGACGGTCTCGGCGTGCTCGCTGAACATCCACACCGGTGCCGATCCAACGTCATCGATGCCGGTCAGTGCATCGGCGAACAAGTCGTTGCGCGACAACACATTCCACATCGGGTCAATGTATGCGGCCAAGATGCCTCGGGCCTGGAAGCGCTCGAGATTGACTGCCAATGCGGTCTCGGCTTGGACGTAGGTACGCAGGTAGTGGGTCGGGGCCAGTGGGATATCGGGGATGGCGAGATCGTGCAGGTGCGCGGCCATCGCCTGGTCGGATCGGTAGCCGAGAATGATTCCTTCGAGAGTGCTCAGCGACGGCTCGCGCTCGCCGCGTTCGATGCGCCCTAGGTGGACCGCGCTGAACCCGACCACATCTGCCGCCTCGTCACGAGTAAGACCCAGATCTTCGCGGATCCACCGGCACGTCGTGCCGAGATCCGGAATGGACACATCGGGTCGGGTCGGATCGCGTCGACGCCGTCGCCGCGTCCGATCCGACCGCCGAGAAATATCGTCCTTTTTCATGGTCTCCCCCCCGGGAGTTAGTGGTGTAAGTCACAGGCTGAGATGTTTGAGGTGAGATTTGCCTGCTGGTGATGAGAACCTGTCTACCAGACAGGTTTTCATGCGGCAAGTTTGCCGACGGCTTCGGAATTGCGTACGGCGGCGTTCGCCAAATATGTGGTGTCAGTGGAGGTTTCGATGGTGCCGAGACGCGTTCGGGCGTCCAAGTAACCACGGTGTTAATGAACCCATTTCGGTCCTGTAGATGCCCCGCCGGCGTGGGTCTTCTTAACTGATCATTTTAGATATATCCAAACTGGATCAGTTAACGCTCTAGCGGCCCAGTCGGTTTCATGGCTTGGATGGAAAGCGAAAGTAATTCCCTCCAAGAAAGGAAATCCTGTGGATCCGATCGTGATCGTGAGCTACATCAACGCCGGGCTGTCGCTGCTGGCCAACGGGGCTGCCCTGGCCAACCAGGTCCTCTACCTGGCGCTGACCTTCCTCTGACGTTCTCGCCGTACGGCACCGCCGCGCCAGGTCGAACACCGGCCGGCGGTGCCGGGCAGACAACGATCTGAAACTCGCGCCGCGCGCCGATCCAATCCCGCTGCGGCACAAACCCTCTGCTTCACCCTTCGACTAGAAAGGGTCCACCGGTCATGCCCAAAAACACTCCGACCGCACGCACAACAGTCGCTCGCGGGCGATATCGAATCCCCGGTATTCGTCGAGCCAGCACCCTGCTGTTGGTGGCCGCGGTGCCGGTAGCTGTCGCGGTAGGCAACGCCGCTGCGGCCAGCGCCAACGGCCCGGTTTCCACCGTCGCAGACCAGGGTGGCGTCACCAGCCCACCCCAACCCGGTACCGAAACACCCACGCCGCCACCAGCTCCCGAACCTGAGCCCGAACCGGCGCCGCCGGTGTACTACGAACAGCCCGCCGAGGTGCGCAACGGGCCTTCTAGGCCCGCTCCGAGCGTGGCCGAACCAGTCGAGCCGGTACGAATCGAAGAGCTCCACCTGCCCGAGCCTGTCGAACCGGTCGCGCCGATCGCGCCGCCGGAGAACGCGATCCGGATCGGGGAGTGGCAGACACCGAGCCCGGAATGGTTGCCGGTGGAGGTTCGCGACACCATCAACAACACCGCCGCAGGCGCTGAGGCACAGGTCGCGACAGCGCTGGACTCGGTCGGTATCCCGGCGGGGCGTTCCGATCGCGTCAGCGGTGCGGTCCTGGGCGGTGCCGGATTGGGTGGTGCGGCCGGAGCTGCCGTGCTGGGCGTCCCAGCGGCGGCGGTGGGCGCGACGGTGGGTGGGCTGGTCGGCGGCACGGTCGGCGGGATCGCCGGTGCCGCACTAGGAATCGTGATCCCCGTTCCGATCATCGGACAGGCCACCAGCGGAGTCGCGGGCACCGCCCTCGGCGCTGCGGCCGGCGCCGCGGCAGGTGCCGCGATCCTCGGCGTACCGGCCGGTGCTGTCGGCGCGGCGGTCGGCGGAACGATCGGCGCCGGGTTCGGCGCGGGCGTCGGAGTCGGTCAATGACCACGAGTGCCGCAGGTGGTGGCGCCGCTGTCGTCGTCGCGGTGGTGGGAGCGGCGGTACTCACCGCTTTCTCACCTGCGGCTCCTGCGGTCGGGGTGCCGATCACTGGGTGCCCGGCCTTGTTCATCCTCGGTGTGCAGGGCACCGGCCAGTCGTCGCCGACCGCAGATCCGCTCGCCGATACGGGTGTGGTCGGTTCTCTGATCGGGCCGGTGGTGGGTGCGGTGCCTGCTCTCGTGCAACGCGCCTATATCGGCTACGACGCTGGTTTCGGCGGCATCGTCCCCGGTGGCGGCTCTGACCCGTATGTGGCCTCGGTGTCGGGCGCTCGGGCCAATCTCGACTCCGCCGCCCGCCACGTCGTGCACGTGTGCCCGGACACGATGCTCGCCGGGATCGGCTACAGCCAAGGCGCACAAGCGATGGCGAGCTTCGCACGCGACGTCGGCGCCGGCAACGGGCCCGTCCCGGCGGAGCGCGTCGCGGGGATCGCGTTGTATGCCAACCCGGATCGTGGCGAGCTCGAGCCGGTCTTTCCTGGGCGGCCGGGCCAGACCGTGCCCGACCCCGCACCCGGCACTTCGGGAGCTGCGGTCTCGACCGTGCAGGTCCTCACGGCCCCCGCGGGAGGTGCGGGCATCGCCACCACCGACGACGGATACGGCGCACTCGTCGGTCGGGTCGCCGACATCTGCAGCGACGGCGACCTCGCCTGCTCCGCCCCAGGTCAAGCCGCACTCCTGCGTTTGGGTGCGCAGATCTTCGCCCAAGCGGACCTGACCAACCCCCTCGCAGCGCTGAACACGCTCGGTGCGGCGCTCTCGGAGGCGCTCGGCGAAGCCTGGAACACTGTGATCGTCAACGACTTTCAGGTCGGCGCGGGCAGTATCGACTATGCGCCACAGGCCGATTTGGGGCAGCGGCTGGTCGATGCCGGTGACCCCCGCACATCCGTCACGGATCCCGTTGCGGCAGCAGCGCGATGGAACGAGATCACCGCGACGGTCATGGCGAATCCGCTGGCGCTGTTGCCGAGATTGCTCGCCCAGCTCGGGGGCGCGTGGGGCCAGCTCGCAGCCGAGAACGCCGAGCTGGTCAACCCCACAACGTGGCTGCGGTTCGCCGACACGGTCGGGCGCCACAACGGCTATGCCCTGACCGGGCAGTTGAACTCAGGCATCGCCTGGATGATCGCCCTCGCCCACGACATCGCGGGAACTCGCTCATGACCAGCACCGGAGCGGATGCGTTCCGCGCGAACACCGCGATCGGGCCCGGCACCCCGGGCAAGATCCTGCGCACCCGCGAGGTCATGGTGCCCCACATCGCCGGTCTGCGGCGGGCATGGCAGGTGATCTACACGACCAAAACCAGCTCTGGCATCCCGGTCACCGCCTCAGGCATCGTGCTCGAGCCTGCACCGCCGACCGGTGGTGCGGTGATGAAACCCCCGCTGGTGGTGTACTGCCCAACCTTTCACGGCCTCGGTGGTCGGTGCGCGCCCTCTCAGCTGCTGGTCGAGGGCAACGAACCCGACACGAGCAGTATCGCCGCCGCGCTCGTGCAGGGATGGACGGTCGCGGTGCCCGACGGGATCGGACTGGGCATCCACGGCGCCGGACCCCACCATTTCCTGGCAAAGCAGGCGGGTGCACATGCGGTGCTGGACCTGGCTCGCGCTGTCGGGTCCCAGCCTGCCGACGGGACTATCGAGGGTCCGGTAGCGGTCTGGGGCTACGCCGATGGCGGCCGGGTTGCCGCCGCTGCCGCAGAGTTTCAGCCCGCCTACGCTCCCGAACTCGATCTTCGGGCAGTCGCGGCCGGTGCGGTAATCCGCGATCCCGGCGCGTTGATCAACAGCCTCGACGGCGGACCATGGTCGGGCCTGGCGTTCGCGGGCATGGTCGGACTGGGCCGGGCTTACGCGCACCTTCCGGTCGATCACCTACTGACCGACCTCGGTGTGCGCGCGGTCCGCGCAGCTTCCGAGCTCGACCTGGCGACGTTGCTGGTGGAGTTTCTGCATCCCCTCGCGACATGGTGTGAGCGCCCCGACCCCTGGAACGACCCGGTCTGGAACTACGTCCTCACCCACGAAACCCTGGGCACCTTTACACCGTTGGTGCCGATCCACCTGTACCACGGGCTGCTCGACGGGCTGGTCCCGATCCAGTCCGGACGCGAACTGTTCGCCGAGTACACCTCCCGCGATGTCGCGGTGTCCTGGTCGGAATTCGACGTCACCCACCTCGGCGCAGCCGACCTCGGAGTCCCCGACGTGTTGACCACCTTCCGCGCGGGATTCGCCCGACCGCCACGCCATCAAGGCCCCAACCCGACCAACTGACGCGCCTGCCCGCGCCACCCCCTCCGGCGCGGGCAGGCCGAGCCCACTCGCTCGACACCGAAAGGAAGCCGAATCCGATGAACCACAACACAACTCAGCGCAGAGCCTGCGCGATCGCGGCCGCATGGCTGACAGTGACGGTCATCGGCGCGACACCAGCCCTGGCCGAGCCCACCACCAGCCCACCTCGCCCGTCGACGACAGCGGGCAATCCTGCAACCTCCGCCTGTCCTGCCTTGTACGTGCTCGGCGTGCAGAACGGTGAGGAAGGCGCCGCCACCACCGTCGACACCGGCGATACGGGGGTGCTGGGCCAGGCCTTCGGACGGTTGGCCACCAAATTGGGCGCGGCGATCGAGCGGTCCTACATCGTCTTCGGCGCTGAGGTGAACACGGCGAACTACCCGGCAGCGGTGACCGCAGCGGCCGATCAGATCGAGCAACGCGCCGGCGAAATGATCGACCAGTGCCCATCGACCCAGATCGCGGTCGCCGGCTACGCCCAAGGCGCCGCTGCGGCAGCAGTGTTCGCCGAAAAGTCCGGGGCGGCCATGTCACGAGTGCCTGCAGAGAAGGTCGCAGGGATCGCGTTGCTGGCCAACCCTTCCCGACGAGCAGCGACCGGCGCCCTGCCGGGCACCGACAACGCGGAAGCCCCTTCCGCTGCATCCGGCACGGACGGAACCGCGGTGTCGAAGATCACGCTGACCAACATCGGATTGTCCGGGGCAGGGATCGCCGCCAGCACTACACCGACCAGCTACGGCTCGCTGGTCGGCCGTGTAGCTGATCTGTGTGTGGCCGGTGATGCGACCTGCGATGTCCAGTCGGGCAGCCCGCTGCTGACCGCTGTTACCAACATCGCCGGGCAGGCCGAAGGCAAGGACCCGGTTGCCGCGATCGCCACCGTCGCCCAAGCGCTGGCCTCCACCGCCTTCACCACCGCGGTCGGCGTCGTCAACGACGACATCATCGGCACCAGCCTGGACCAGCTCTCCTACGCCCCGAACCAAACCCTGGGCCAGCGCGTCGCGGCGGCGTCCTCACCGACTGCCACCACAACCACCGAATCCGACGCCCTGTCAGCGCTGTTCAAGATCGGCACGATCGGCTTCAACGCCGTGGTGTCGGTGGCGCAGAAGGTCTTCACCGCCACGACCATCGCCGAACTCGCCGCTGTCGGTCTGTCCAACCCTGCCGCCGCGGTCGCGGTGCTCGGCACGAAAGTCGCTGAGGCCGTGGTGGATCTGGTGCCACCCCAGTCGATCAGTACCTGGGTCAACGACGCGTTCGAGGCGATCACCTCCACGATCACCGACCCCCAAGACCTGTACACGACCTCAGCGACCGCCCAATACAGCAACTCCACCGGACGACGCAGCAGCTACAGCACCGTCTCGGTGACAACCAGCGGAGACACCCCACTGGCCGCGACCACCGCGTGGTTCACCGCGATCGCCCACGACCTTGCCGCCCAGACGACGTCATCGACGAAGCAACCGACGCCCTCGACCAGCGTGACGCCTTCGACTCATCCACATCCAGCACCCTCGCCCACCACAGCGAAAAACCCTGCCACGCAGACCAACTCGGTATCAGTCACCACAAGTCCGCCGGTGGCGCACCCCTAGACCCCTTCGGAGCACGACCAGAGTTACTGGGCTTTCCCCCGCCTGATCAGTGGCTCTTCCAGCGGCGTGCTCCGAAGGGCCCGACCACAACCCAGCTGATCGAGGAGGTGAACAACATGCCCACCGACGACCTGAGCCGCCATCATGGTGCCGCTTGGCTACACAACCCCAACAGCCCAGAATCACATTCAGACGAGCCCCAGCGGGTCGACCAACACGTCGACAGCCAACCCGGACAGCACAACCGCGGGCGGGCGCAGCGTTCACGAATCGTCGCGATCAGCGCCGCTGTCTTGACCGTTGTTTCCGGATCGGCAGCGGCCCTCGCGGTGAGCATGTCAGGCGGGAGCGGTGACCGGGCCGACACCTCCGCGACAACCTCGGCCCCGCTGACAGCTTCTTCCGCCGTGGTTGTCACAGAGCGGGCCTGCGCAGGCGTGACCGCTCAGATCGTGACGGCCGGTGCCGGTGATACCGCGACCGTCGCGGGCGTGATCGCGGCGTTCGAACACGCCTACTACGTGACCCGCAGTGCTGAACAAGTGCTGCGGTTGACGAGTCCGCAGGCCGGGCTCGCACACGAACCGCTGGCCGCCGCGATCACCGCGCTGCCGCTCGGCACCACCCACTGTGTCGGTATCACCTCGATCGCGCAGAACACCGCCGAGGTCCACCTGGTGGAACTTCATCCCGATGGGCGTCGGTTCGACTACCTGCAGGTGATCAACGTATCCGGCGTTGCCCCAGCCGGGTTGGTCATCACCAACATCCAGAAGCGAGGCAGCTGATGCATGCCTTGACCTTCCGCCAGCACCCCCTCGCCGGGATCGGCGGTCGCCGTCTGGATCCGGCCACGGTGAGCCCTCCAGATCGCGTCGCTAGCATCCGCACCGAGCCCCTGCCGACGACCCGAGCGCATCCACCGGTGGTCGCGATTGTCGGCGCCCACGGCGGAGCCGGCACCTCGACGCTCGCTCGGTGGTGGGCGCCAGCGGCGGACTGTGGGCAGGCCTGGCCTGGGTCGGTGCAGACGACGCAGCGGGTCGTCGTGGCGGCGCGGCTGTGTCTGCCGGGGCTGGTCGCGTGTGCAGATCGACTACGCGAGTGGCATGTCGGTACCGCTCCTGACGGTGTCGAGATCGTCGGTGTCGTGCTCAGTGCCGCCCGCCCGGGGCGAGTCCCGGCCTCGGTACGCCGTTATCGCGCCGTGGTGGAGGACCTGGTCGAACACGTGTGGGACATCGGTTGGCACGACGAGCTCATCGAACGCGAACTGGCCGAGCTCGCCGAGTTCACCCCGTTCGACCCCGTCCCGCGACGGCGCGCACGCCTGACCCAGGCAGTGCCCCTCGATGTTCATCACGTCGGCAGCGAGCTCATCGACGCCCTCGCGCGGGCAGCGAAAAACCTTATCGACCAACAGGATTCGGAGAGATAACCATGTCCGTTCTATCCGTGGTGGGTGACAGCGTGTCTGTGCTGGCCCAAGAGATCAAGGTAAACCCCACTATCCCGCCGGGCGGAGACAAACTGACCAATCTGGTGGGCTACTTGTCGTGGCTGGTCATCTTGGCCGGGGTCGCAGCCCTGATCTATGCCGGTGGCAAGTTCGGCTGGGAGCGCTGGCACGGCGGCGCGGTCGAATCCCCCAAGATCGTGTTCGCGGCCATGGTCGGCGGCATCATCGCCACCTCCGCCGGCGCCATCATGAACGCCGCCGTCACCGGAGGCTCCTGACATGCAGGCACCTCAGCCCAGCCACGAAACCCACGACAGCGCAATACACTCGCGTGCCGTAACCATCACCGCGGCTGATGGCACAGCGTTGACGGCCACTCGTTTCGGGGAAGCGGACGTCACCCTGACCGTCGTCTACCTGCCCGGACCACTGGCCAGCGCAGCGCATTTCTCACCCATGATCACGGTGGTCGACAGACACTTCAGCGCAGACACCGCGCAATTGGTCTACGACCAGCGTGGCCACGGCAACGACCTACCGCTTGCTCCGGGCCGGGCGGGGATGGCCCAACTGGTCGAGGACCTGAACACGGTGATCTCCCACGCGGGAAGCCACGTCGTGTTGGTGGTGCATTCCCTGGCAACGATCGTGGCGCAGGAATGGCTCTACCACCACCGACGCGACCAGACCCGCCGCGTCGCTGCGATCGTCGCGATCGGACCGGTCACCGAACTACCCGATCACGATGGGGCACTGACCACGCACCCGACAGGGGTAGCCCGCCAAGCAGGTGCCCGTCTCATCCACGACCTTTCCACGGCGCTGGGTGAGCGGGGCCTTCACACCGAGGCCGAGATCGAGTCCGCCCGCCACACACTGCGCGCGTATCGGCGATGCGGGGCCGATCTGGCAGTGGTCGAAGACCTCTTGCGCGCAACACCGACCTGGATCGTGGCCGGACGAGCGGACCCGGTGGCGGACTACGAGCGCGTCAAGGAACTCGCCGAGACGGTGTGGGCCGAAATGAGCAGCTTGCGCGCCGGAGGCCATGACCTTGCCCGCACCTTTCCCTGGCTGCCCGCCGCCGCGGTGTCATCCGCGATCCGCGCGGCCCACGACGCCGACCGGTTCGGGGGCGGCTGGTGATCGCCGAACCGCTGCCCGCGCAGGTGCTGGCACCGCTGACACAGCTGGTGAATTGGCTGGCCTGGTTCGTGCTGCTGCTGTGCGTAGCTCGCGCGACCTTCGTCGGCGGCCAACTCGCCCTCCGGATCTACCGCGAAGAAGCGATCGAAGGCTTCATCGGCTCCCTCGCTGCCGCCGCACTCCTCGGCTCAGCCAGCGCCCTGGCCATCGCCATCCTCCCTACATGAAACACAGGACATCCCTATGCCACAAAAGCTTTCGATACGCGGCCGTCGGACGATCACCGTGTGGATCGTGCTTGCCATAGCGACCATCGCCGCCACGGGCTGTGGTGACACCGACTCCGGCGAGGACCAGCGCGTCCCAGCCTCCACCGACGTTACGCAGCTGATCCCCAAAGGCCTGAGCTGGCGAACCTACCAGGGCATCGACCTACCTGTCGCAGCGCAAGGCCCCCGCCTGATCGAGGGTGCGATCGCCTCGGACTTCGACCGGTCTCCGGTCGGTGCCGCACTGGCCGCGATCCACGCGACCGTGCGGATGTCGGTCGCACCGGACGGCCAATGGGCCTCGGTCGGGCAAAGCATGATCGCCCCCGGCCGAGGCCGCGACACCTGGGCGACAGCTCGCGCCCAGATCTCGATCACCACCCCCGCCACCGACATGGCGCCGCGCATCCTCGGCTACCTCGTCCGGGCCTACACCGACACCGAAGCACAGGTTCAGACCTACTCCACCTATCCGGACCGCTCGATCACCCGCAACACCGCCACCGTCATCTGGGCCACCGACGGGTGGCGACTGCGACTGCCCGACGCCGTGACCGAAAGCCCGGTCACCGCAGTGGATTCGGTGCCCAACGACATCGTCGCCCTGCCGAAACCGTGAGGACTAGTTCTGATGCGTTCGACTCGAACCCTGCTCATTTTGCTCAGCATCATCGCCGCTGTGGTGATCGTCGTGTTCGTCCTAACCGTCACCAGTGGCGACCAAGCCGACACCGCCCAACCCCCCGCACACAGCGGACAACCTACGACGACCGTCACGCCACCGACGACACCGGCAGCTGTGCGCCCGCCAACGGTCGACATGTTCGGCAACCGTCTCGAAGTCCCGGCTGAAGAATCCGGTACGGCGTTGCCGCAAACCGCCCAGGATCGGACCGAGCCGACGCGATCGGATTTCCTGACCGCGGCACCGGCTCGATTGCAGTGGCAGCGGATCTGGGACGGCGCGGCAGTGCCGGTCTCGGGCAGCGACGGCCCTGCACGCATCGACGCCGGTGTGGCAGCGGGGTTCGCCCGCACGCCGCAAGGTGCTGCGTTGGCGGCGATGGACGCGATTGGGCGGGTTTACACCGCGCCGGACCCGATCTGGCGAAAGGTAGTTCGGGACCGCTTTTACGGCGGCGGCGATACGTTGATCGACCAGTTCGCCCGCTCTCGCACCAGCGACCCGAACATGGCACGCTACGTCACCGTCCCCGAAGGGGTACGGGTCCAGCCGGGCTACCGCGAGGACCTGGCCGTGGTTCAGCTCGCGGTCCGTTCTACGAGTGGTTACGCGATCGCGACCTGGCCCATGGTCTGGGTCGAGGGCGATTGGCGCATCCGCGTCCCCGACGACCCCGCAAGTCTCTGGCGCCCCGCCACCCCCACCTTGTCAACGGCGGGATTCGGGAAATGGGATCAGCGATGACCAGGGTTCTCGCTTTGCCTACGCCGACAGGAGGGGGTGTCCGCGCTGAGCTTCCCGATATTGCGTGTGTAGCACTACCCGGAGTGAAGGAGGTATGTCAGCTCGGCAGCGCCGCTGTAAACGCAGCGGGCGATTCGGTAATCGACAGCATTGTCGCCGATCTCGTCGAGAGTCTCGTTTCTGCGCTGCGGATGGTAATGGCGTGGTGGACGACGTTTCCGTCGCCGGAGCTAACCACCTCCCAGGGACAGCCCGCCCCGGTACTCGCCCAGATCCGCGAGTACACCAGCGGTCTACAAGTGGTGCTGCTGACAGCCGGGATCATATTCGCGGCCGCGCGGCTGGCTTTAGCCAAGCGTGGTGCCGCAGCGGGGGAAGCTCAGGAGAGCTTCCTGATGTTGGCGCGAGCGACGTTCGGCGCAATGACCTTCGGCGTGTTGATCACCGTCGCGACGACGGCTGGCGACGAATTCGCAGACTGGGTCGTCTTCGACGCCGCTCGCGGTGACCTCGATACCGCTGTCGGGCGCATCGCCGATCAACGGATCACGGTCAACCTCGGCCCCGGAATCCTGCTCGTTCTCACCGTGCTCGGCTTGATCAGTATGTTGGTTCAGCTCGTCATGCTGGTCGTTCGACAAGCCCTGCTGGTTGTGGTTGTTGCGGTGATTCCGATGGCGGCAGCGGCGTCGGGGACCGGGCCCGGTTCGCAAGCCTACAAGCGGTTGGTGGCGTGGTCGCTGGCGTTCGTGCTGTGGAAGCCGGTGGGGGCGTTGGTCTATGCGATCGCGTTCACGGTCACCGGTAGTGGCGACGAGCCAGATCCCCAGATGATCTTGCTGGGAGTGATCTTGATGGTGATGAGCGTGATCGTGCTCCCTGCGCTGATCCGCTTGATCGCACCGGCAGTGGCCACGCTCGGTGGCGGAGGCGGAGCGGCATCAGCGTTGGCCGGCGCTGGCGCCGGCATCGCGATGTCGGCTGTCGGCAGCGGCGGATCGCAGGCCAGAAAGATGTCCGAGGCTGAAAATTCTGGTTCATCGGCCGGATCATCGAGCCGGGCAGGTTCAACGCCGTCTGGGCCGAGTGGTGCTGGTGGGGCGCGGCCGATGGCAGCGAGTTCGGGAACGACGTCTGGTGGGACAGGCTCCGCGCCAGGTGGCGGCGGATCTATGTCAGCAGGTGCGGTGGGGGGTGGCGCGCGCGCTGGTGGGGCTTCTGCAGCGGGTGCCGGTGGTTCGAGTGGTGCGGCCGCTGCGGGTGCGATGGGGGCAGGCCCTGCGGGTGCGGCGATGTTGGGCGCCCAACTCACCGTCGGCGCATTGCAAGGTATCTCGGCGGCAGCTCAAAGCTCGATTCCGGAGTCGTCGCCGATGGATCCGGATGCGCTCGGTCCCGGGGAGGTCCGGCGATGAGCACACGGATGTATGGGCGCTGGGAACAGCCTCGCTCGGCCGGTTTCTTCGGTCTGACGTGGGGGGTTTCGCTCCTCGGGCTCGGCTTGGTCATCACGGTGATGGTGTCGTTCATGATCACCCGTTCCCTGGAATTCGCCGGGGCCGTCCTGCTCGGTGCGGCGGTGGTGTTCGTGCCGCTGGCGGTGACGCGCAACGGGCGCACCGGGTGGGAACTGTTGCTGCTTCGGGTCCAGTTCGCCCGCGCTCGTTCTCGCGGCGAGCTGACCTACCGGTCCGGGCGGTTCTCCCGGCTACCAGGGCTGGCGAAATTGCCTGGGCTGTTGGCTGATTCACGCCTGACCGAGTACGAGACCCCGGGTGGGAAGCGGTTCGCGATGCTGCATATCCGGCGTAGCGATCACTACACGGTGATCGTGCGGGTGATCCCGCGCGGTAAGGAACTCGTCGACCAGGCCCAAATCGATTCCTGGGTCGATGGATTCGGCCAATTCCTGGCTTCGCAGAGCCGTGGCGGAGAAGTCGTCGCGGTGACCGCGGTGCTGGACAACACCGTCGAGACCCGGTTGAAGCAAACCCGGGAAGTCACCCGGCTGATCCGCCCGAACGCCCCTGACTTCGCCACAGCGGTGATGAAGGAAGCCGCCGCCGACAGCGGCGGGGTCGGGGTGCGGATCGAGGCTCGTATCGCGATCACCTACCGGGCGATCGGCAAAGGCCGCATCCGCCGTGACCAGGCGGAGCAGGCCCGCGAGATCGGGCAACGACTGCAATCGGTGCTGTCTCAGCTCGCCCGCGCCGGCTTGCCCGCCACGCCCCTGCACGCGTGGGAGGTGCTCGGGTTGGTCCGGAGCCGATTCGATCTCGCTTCCCAACGTGACGTCGAAGCTGCAGGAGCTCAGATCGTTCAGTCGCAGTCGTGGGACTCGGTCGGCCCGCTCGCCCACCACGATCGCTGGGATCACTACGTCCACGACGGCGCCCGCTCGATCACCTGGGAAATGGATGGTGCACCCCGCGGGGCGGTGATGGAAACCGTCCTCGAAGAGCTGTTGCGTCCGCGCCCGGACCTGCCTCGCAAACGGGTCGCGATCGTCTACCGCTTGCATTCAGCTGCGGAAGCGACGTCGTTGGTGGATTCGGACTTCCGCGACGCTGTTGCCGCCGAGCAGACCGAGCGGGGGATTTCGTCGGCGGCGGCGCGGATCCGGGTCGGTAATACCTCGGCCGCGCGGGAGGAGCAAGCGCGCGGGGCTGGGTTGACCCGGTTCGGGGTGTTGGTGACGGTGACCGATCACCTCGACGCTGACCTGCCCGGAATCGAGGCCTCGGTCAAAGGAATGGCGGCGGCGTCGCGTTTGACGGTGCGCCGCTGCTACGGCTACCAGGCCGCCGGATTCGCTGCCTCGCTCGGGATCGGGTTGATCTTGCCCGAACACGCCTCCATTTCCGAGCGGGTCTCGGGATGAACCGGTACCCGGGAGGTTCCCCTCGTCGAGACAAGCCCGCGAAGACCGAACTCTTCGAGGGCATCAGTGTCCTGAGCAGCGCCCGCCGCGCTGAAGTCGAGATGACAGCCGTGCGCAGCGGAGGCCTGCGGGGATGGCGGGCACGCATGATGCTCTCCAGCGACGATCACAGACGCGCGACCGCGTCACGGCGCCGCGACGGCACCGCCGGTGACGGGTTCGATCTGATCGCACCGGTGTTGACCGACCGGGGCTACGCCGGCGCGGGCGGTGGCCGGGCGTCGGTGGTGCCACGCACACCGGAGTGGCGTGCGACGACGGTGCAGGTGGCTGGGTTGTGGCCGTTCTGCGTCGGGGCGAGCGCCCCGACCGCGGGTGTGCCGGTGGGCAGTCACTACATCACCGGCGCCCCGGTGCATTTCGATCCCATGTCGTGGTTTCTGCGCGGGTTCATCACCGCGCCGATCGCGTTCGTGCTGGCACTGAACGGCTTCGGCAAGTCCTCGCTGATCCGACGCATCGTCGCGGGTGCTGTCGCGGCGGGGGAGACCGTGCTGTGCATGGGCGACACCAAAGGCGAATACCGCGACCTGGTCGAGCGCCTCGGTGGGCAGGTCGTCGACGTCGGCTACGGTCACGGAACCATCAACCCCCTCGATGTCGGCGCCCTGGGCGCTGTCATCGCCGAGCTGTCCGATGCTGATCAGCGTCGCCAGGTTGTGGCGCGGGTCGAAGCTGGGCAGATCAACATCGTTGCCGGGCTGATCGAGTTGGTGCGCGGCGCTCGGGTCGCAGACTACGAGGAAGTCCTGCTCGCCGCTGGTTTACGGGAGCTCTACAGCCCAACCGGTGGTTTCACCCACCAGAAGCCGCCATTGCTGGAGAACCTGCTCGCAGTGATCTCGGCAGGAGGCGAGCGGCTGCGCGCGTTCGCCGAAGAAGACGACGACATCTCCTACCGCGCCGCGACGAAAACGCTGCGCCGGTCGATGCGCGCCCTGGTCGAAGGCCCGTTCGGAGCGATCTTCAACGGACCCACCTCGACCCGGTTGGATCTGTCGAGTCCCGCGATCTGCATCGACATCTCCCGCATCCCCGAAGGCGACACCAAACTGCTGGCAGCCGTGCTGATGACGTGCTGGTCGGACGGGTTCGGTGCGGTCGCCGCCGCTCACGCCCTCGCCGACGCGGGCCTGGCCCCGGCACGGACGTTCGAGGTCGTGATGGACGAGATCTGGCGTGTGCTCGGCGTCGGTGAATTCATGGTCGACCGCGTCGACGCGCTGACCCGACTCAACCGGCCCTTGGCCACCGGGCTGATCATGTGTTCCCACACCATCAAAGACCTCGCCGCCTTCGATTCGCCAGCCGCCCAAGCGAAAGCGCTCGGGTTCTTCGAACGCGCCCGCGCGAAGATCATCGGCCCGGTCGGTCCCGAAGAAGCCAACCGCATCGCCGCGGTGGCCGGGATGACCGACACCGAGAAATTGTTGGTCACCTCCTGGGCGGCGCCGCGCCCACCCAGCGACGACGACCTCGATGCCACCCGACGTGAAATACCGCCGGGCACAGGGTGTTACCTGCTCAAGACCGGTGAAGCCGACGAGCCCGGCATTCCGTTTCGGATGGTGTTCACCCCCACCGAACGCGACTCCGATATCCACAACACCAACCGCCGCTTCGACAACCTCGGCCACACCTCCGGTGGGTCGGTGAATCCGCGATGAGCACCGTGCAACCCGGTCGTCAGCGAAACCACACCTCGAGCTCTCACACCCGCGAGATTCGCCCTCACTCGGTGGTGTCGCGATGAGTAGTGCTGCTCGGGCGACGGTCGCGGTCGTGGGCGCGACCCTGATGCTGCTTGGACTGCTGCTCTTCGCGGGCGTTGCCGAAAAGGGGGGCTGCGCGCCGTCGGCGATGCCGAGCGGTGCGTCGTCGGCGACCGGCGACGCGAGGACGATGCCGATGGCCGAGGGCAGCTACACCCTGACCTCGGGCTTCGGGATGCGTTGGGGCACAAGGCATCAGGGCCAGGATTTCGCCGCCGCGCCCAAGACTGCCATCTACGCGGTCGCCGACGGACTCGTCGTGCGGGTGGGAGCTGCCAGCGGGTTCGGGATCTGGGTGGTCATCGACCACAACATCGACGGCGAAACCGTGTCCTCGGTCTACGGGCACATGTTCGCCGACGACGTCCGCGTCGAACAAGGCCAGAACGTGCGTATCGGTCAACTGATCGCCGGGGTCGGCTACAACGGCGAAACCGTCCCGGCAGGCCCAGATGGAGCGCACTTGCATCTCGAAATCTGGACCCAAGGAGGGCGATTCGGCGGCGGCACGGCCATCGACCCGATGCCGTGGCTGCTCCAAGGAAATGTGGACCAGTCCACCAGTGTCGCGACATCGAGCGCGGTGTCGCCGCCGACGACATCAGTCAGCGATGCTCCCGTAGCTGGCGCCGGTACGGCGGCGGGCGCCGAGCTGCCCGAAATGCCTGCATCTATCGGCTTAGAGCGTGGGTTGCAGGTTGACTCGATCCGTTTGGCGCGCACGATCGTTCAACGGTTTCCTCAGGTGCAGAAGATCTATGGGCAGCGTGAGGATGATCGGCCCGATCATCCCAGCGGCCGGGCGATCGACATCATGATCCCTGACCCGACTTCCGGGGACGGTAAAGCCCTCGGTGACCAGATCGCCGACTTCGTTCTCACCAACTCCATTGCGCTGCGGATCGACTATTTGATCTGGCGCCAGACCTACCGTGCGGCCAGCGGCGAGTCCAACCTGATGGAAGACCGGGGCGGGGCCACCGCCAACCATATGGACCATGTCCACGTGACCACCCTGGGCGGGGGATACCCAGACGGCTCACCGATCGGGTCCGCCGCGACGAACCCACCCGGCACCAGCACAGCATCGAAGTGCGGACCCAGTGCCGGGGAAGCTGATCTCGCGCCGAACACCGTCCCGACCGACTTGGATCCGTGGTATCGGCTGGGTGGCACCGTATGCCCGCAAATCAGCGCGTCGCTGCTGGCTGCCCAGGGCAAAAAAGAATCCGGTTTTCAGCGCGGGTTGACCTCGTCGGCCGGTGCGCAAGGTCTGGCGCAGTTTCTGCCCGGCACCGCGGCGGCTCTCGCCTCCGATGGGCAGCCGTATGTGATCGACGCCGACGGTAATGGTGTCGCGTCGGTGTGGGAAGACGGCGACGCGATCATCGGCCAGGCCCGCTATCTGTGCGACATCGCCGACCACGTCGATACCTGGATCGAGCAGGGCAAGGTCGTGGCTCCCAACGGTGCTGTGGAGCTCTATCTCGCCGGCTACAACGCCGGCGAACACGCGGTGCTGCGGTCGGGCGGATTCCCCACGGGCTCATCGGATTACGAAGTTCAGACCCGCCCGTATGTGGCCAACATTCTCGCGATGGCCACCCAGATGTCGACGACGATGAGCTGAGGACACCATGGTGAACCGTCTACCCCTCTGGGCTGTGACCCTCGGTGTCGCGACAGTCCTGATCGTGGTCGCCACGGTGCTGGTGGTCGGCGCGCAGGACAGCGCACCTGTGCCCGGTACGCACACACCGGGTACCGCCCACGTGGAGGGCCCGGATCCAGCGGCTGCCGACGCCGTGACCGTCACCCAGATGGGTTTGGCGGCCATGTTCTCCTGGCAACCGCGCACCGATCCCGGCCCGGGCACCGGGTTGACCCGCGCCGCACCGTGGGTGACCGGCGAACTGGCTGCCGCAGCGAACAGTGGTCCGGCGAACGGATTGGCACCGCTGCCGGAATGGGCCCGATGGCGCGACAGCAACGACATCGTCACCGCCCTGGTCGACGCCGAGCAGACGAAAACCGACATCGCCGCGACGACGGTCACTGCCACGGTGACCCAGCATGTGCTGCACCGGGACGGCTCCACCACCCTCTACCGGCGGATGCAGGTCACCGCCACGGTGACAGAGACGTCGCAGGGGTGGCGGATGTCGAGCTACCGCATCAACTCGGTGACCGGCCATGGCTGACACCACCCAACCACTCGAGCCCGCCAGCCCGGCGCTGGCCGCGTCGCCGGACAACAACCCCGGCAAGACACCTCCGATGCTCGTGCATCGACGGATGGCGGCGGCGATCCAGAACGTCACCGTCGATCTGATGCTGCTCGCTCGTGAACCACACAGCCGCATTCAGACCTTGCGGGATCTCTCGATCGCTGGGCGGATCCTCCACGAACAGGCCGCGGCGATCGGGGTGCCCGCCAACTGGATCGACTATGCACGCCAAGCTGGTCAGGAAGGTCGAAAAGCGACCGGGACCTCCTCGTTGCCTCCTCGCCGTCCGGTCTCGCGGTCGCTGTTGATCGCCCAGCTACACCACCAGGCCGACACACTGTGGACCCTGGCCGCAGTGGGCCCGGTCCGCCGCGACCACGGCCAGGTGAGCGCACCAGCAGCGCAGAAGCTGGATCAGCATCTGCGGTTGCAGTGGTTGCGAGTGGCGATGGTCGCCACCGCCATCAACCTCACCGAAGCCGAAACCCGTGGCTGGTGGGCCACCGATCCGACCCACTGGCACTCACGCCAAACCCAGATCCAGCAACAGTCGCCACCCGATCAGGGGCGCCAATGGCGTGAGCTCACCCACTTTACGAGCGTGCGTGAAGCACGGGTCCGGGTCGCGGCGATGCGCATGGTCGGCATCGACCTCACAGCCAGTTCCCCACATCAACTACCGCCTGCCCCGCACCTGCTCGCGGCAACCGCCGAGAACGCCTGGCACACCGCATCTCTGGAATCCGAAGGCGGGGCACGCATCGACGCCGCAATCGCCGCGACCGGTGTCGACGACGTTCACGGCCTCGCCGATAGCGACACCCATGACCTGCCACCCCCGACCAGGTCAGCGCAACTGCACGCCGAACCAGATTTCTGACCCCGTACGTGTCTCGAGGAGAACCCATGACAACCCAACCCACCACCTCGAAAGCTCCGTCGCCCCCGACCACACCCGAGGACATGGTCCGCGACCGGTTGACCGACTTGTGGACCTTTGCGACTACGGAGGAGTTCGACAGCCTCGCCACCGAGTACGGCTTCACGACCGAAGAAATGTCGCAGCGCTACGTGATGGCGTTGTTGGAAGTCGCAGGTATCGATTACGAGGGTCTGCGACAGACCGAAATCCTCTGGGCAAGTTCAGGTGCCAACCTTGTGCGCAGGGCGGCGACGGGCCCGAAGCTGACGGTGTGGTCGGCGGCGACGATGGAGGCGTTCACCGTCTGCGCCGCGTCCGGTCGCATGATCTGGCACGAAAGCTTCGGCGCCGCAATGGTCGATGGGGTCGACGCGGCGACGGTGTCGGCGGAGAAGGCGATCGAGCTGTCCGCTCACGCTGTGCGTGAGTGGGGTGCCGAAGCCGGTGTCTTGCGGTTGAACCTGGCCCGCAGTCGCGGTCTGGATTTCGATCGGCTGCGCCGCATCGCCGCCACCGAGGGCTTGGTCCTCGATATCGCGACTGTCGCGGTCCGCAACCCGGCCGCCGAACAATGCACCTGGCCCGATCAGGTCGTCTGGCGGACGGTCGACCTGCACGAGCTGTGGGAGAGCGCGTCATGAAACCCGCTCTGTTCGCGACCACGGTTGTCGTCGGACTGGCTGCACCGACGGCAGTGAGTGGGTGCTCGACCGCGGATGCGCCGGTAGTCGAACCGATCTGCAGCGCGCAGGCTTTCCCGCCACCACACTCCGAGGTTTGGCCCTGCTCGGCATCGGATGTTCTGCGGGCCGCGGTGAGCACGTTGTATCAACTGGATCCGGTGGTCGGGCTGGATGCGCGGTCGATGTTCGAGGCGGCGCGACCGCTGATGCGGGCCGCGTACTCGACCGACACTCGTGTGGGGGCCTCGCTGTGGTCGCCGATCACTGTCGCCGTGTGGCAGGACTGGGTTGAGCACCACGTGCCGTTGCGGACCGAGGTTCGTCTTACCGGTGACGATCATCCGCCTGATACGGCGACCTCGTCGAGCCGGGTCCTGTCGGTCACCCTGACTCCGGCCGATCGGACACCGATCGTGTTCTTGGTGTCCGCGAGATCGACTCGTCCAGGCTCCGAACGGGCATGGCTGCTCGCCGAAATGCAGGTTTTGTGATGAGTGGGGATCCGGTCGAAGAGGGTGGCCAAGCGGTCCGTCAAGGATTCCTGCAGGCGCTACAGACCGCCCACACCACCAACGCACTGTTCCGCAGCAGAGGCGGGGAATCGCGCTCACGCGCCGAATCCGAGCAGCGATCCGCGATCGAAGCGGCCAAGAACCAACGGTCGTGGATCGAGCACCAGGCCAGGCTCGGCAACCTGGGGACAGAGCAAGCGCTGAGCATGGCCAAGATCGACGAGGTCCGCGCGCGCATCGCCAACGCAGCACAGATCACCGAGGTCGATCTCCGCCACAAAGAAGGCCAAATCACCAGGGCTGAAACAGATCTCGCACGACGCGAACAAGATGGTGCGCTCTCCCGAACACAGAGCAAGGAACTCCATACCGAACGTATCGCCGGCTACACCAACCGCGAAGCCCGCGACGTTGAGCTGCACAAACTCGACGTCGAGCTCAAAAAACTGATGATCGAGATTCGCCGCCGTGCCGCGGGATTCACCGACACCTTGCACCACTCCGATGCACGAACCGGCGCAGGCCAGGCAGCGGCGGCCCAGTTCGCCGCCGCAGATGCCACCCGCGACCTCTCCGTGGACGCCGAAGCCGCGGCCCGAGCCTACGAAGAACGGTTCGTCGACGACACCGGGATCGAACCCGACGACTTCTTCTCCGATAACGGGGCCGATCTATCCGGTAGCGGGTCTCGAGGCTTCGGTGACATGGACGGGCTGGCCGCGGATCTGACGATCAACGCGCACCTGAACGACGAATTCAACCACCTCGCTGACCATCTCGATGACACCGCTGACCCGACTGCGCAAACCATCCTCGACGCGGAGATCGTCGAAGCCGGTGAATGGATCGAGGCCGCCGTATCGGCCGCAGCGGTCCACGACATCGACCCCACCGCCCCCGACCCTGACCTGACCAGCGGGGGAGCGGAACCTTCGCCTACTCGCGCCACGGGCAAGGAAATCGAGGTATGGGGCGATCCCGGTATGGGACGGGGCCGGTGAGATGTTCGATCCGAACCCGATCCAGGCCAAGCTGCTCAAGGCCGTGCAGAACCTGGCCAGCGATAACCAGCACCTGATCGACCAATCCCGCACCGGAGTCAACCCGCATCTGTCGCCGACGGCGCTGGCTCATCTCGATATCGGGCGCCGCACCCGGGAAAACCTGGAACAGATCGCGACCGCGGTCGGGGTGCCGAAATCGGTGATCGACTACACCCGCGCCTCCGGTGAACGCGGACACCGCTGGCAACCCGGCCAGCCCCTGCTGAGCACCGAAGCGATCGACCGCGACGCCCTGCTTCGCGGGCACCTGCGAGCTGTCGCGCAACTACAGACGATGGCCGGGGTGGGGGCGGCGTTCTCCCAGCAGGGAACTCTGCCGCGCGAGGGATTCGCCGCGTTCCGGCGGGTGATGGGTTTGCACTGGCAACGCGTCGGTGCCGTCGGCCACGCCCTAGGCCTGACCACTGTCGAACAACAACACGCCTGGCAACCCACCGACAGCCCGTGGACCGACCACGTCGCCCGAACGATGGCAACGCTGGACCGGACAGCGCTGATGACGCAGTGGCGGGCCGTCGTCGAGACCAACTTCGCCACGGTGTCGATGCCGGTGATGGTGCTCCAAGCCGCCGGAATCACGCCCGACGACATCACCCGTCAACTGCCCGTGCTGCCCGATCGGATGGTCGAGCTCGCCGCAGCCGCCCTCGAACCCGACCCAGCCACGGGCGGCATGGGTGGGGCTGGCATCGACGCCGCGATCGAGGCCACCGCCGCCGATTCCCAGACCGAATCCGAGCCCACCGATCACCGGCCTGCTTCGCACGCGGACCGATACCGCGGGCCCGACATGGGCCCGGAGCCGTGACAGATCGGATGCCACTGCCATCGCTCGTCACAGCCAGCCATCACAGAAAGTCCAGTGATTCAACAGGATTGGAGAAACCAGTGAGTCATCCGCTGTCCGGTGCCGAGGATCTGCCGTCGTGGCAGCTTCGGCTGCTCGAACGAATCCAGAACTCGAGCTATGAGCACTACCGCACGCTGTTTCACGGTTACCCGCAATACTCGACCGCCGCCAATGGCCCGAACATCCAGCTCGAAAACTGGCGGACCAACCTGCGAGCACTCGAAGCCGAGCGCTCCGAGATCGAACTCCACGCCCATGGACTCGACCTCCCGCAACGGATGATCGACTACGCCACCGAGACTGGAGCCAGGGGAGCCCGCTGGGGTGATACCCCCGAGAGCGCGCTCCTGCCGATGTCTCCGCCTGGGGCGAGCCCGACGCGGGTGCACCTGCTCGACCAGATCGCCGATGATGTGTGGCGCCTGGAACACTCGGCCCTGGTCCGCGCGGAGTACCTGCATCGCGTCCACACCGGTGGGTTGGCCGACAACGAACCGGGAGAACGCCAACTCCACGACAACATGGCCGCGCTGTGGCGCCGTGCCGCCGGCACCGCGGCGCTGATCGACCTCGACCACGGTGAGGCCCACCAGCTGTGGGGGCGTGGACCCGACTCCTGGCAGCAGTTGGCGGAGCTGACCGCAGCCTCCTACACCGATACCGAACTGCAGCAACGGTTTGCGGAAATGTCGTGGAAAGGTGTCGAAGCCGAGGTCTCGCGCGGCTTCGACAACCTGGCGACCAGTGCCTCTACCAATCTCGGACCGCCGACACCGTGGGAGGTCGCCGAGCGCGCCGAACAGGCGCTAGCCGCAGCCAGTTTCGCTGACGAGTCGGCCCCACGCCTGGGTCATGGCATCGGCACGGCGGTAGAAGCGACCAGCACCGGGCTCGGCACCGACTGGGAGCCCGACCCCGATCCACAACACCCGCCCGGACGCGGACCTGGTGTGGGCGTCGACCAGGGGGTGGGGTCATGACCAGCGGGCGCGATCTACACCAAACGCCTCTGCGGTGGAGCTCCTGGATGCACAGGATCCAGAACCTCGCCGCTGAGGTGAGCCGATCTCACGGATCGCCAACATCGGTGATCGCCGACATCGATGTCACTGATCCCCTACGACAGAGGTGGCAGGAGCAGATCGACCGGCCCCACGCCGCCCTCACCGCCGCCCAGGAGCAGGCACGGGCTGCAGGGGTGGATCCGACGTGGATCGAGGACGCGCGCACGGTGGGCTCGCACCAAGGCGCGGACCCGCAAACAGGTGCGGTGCGGCGGGTTCCCGTGCGCGAGTTGGATATCGAGCGGTTCTTCCTGGATCTACTAGATCTGGACCTGTGGCAGCTCGAGCGGATGGCAGCCCTCGACATGGCGCTCCCGGTCCGAGCTGCGGCTGGCCACGGAGTTATCACGGGCGACTCGGCGCGCGACTTAGCCGTGTTCGAGCACATGCACGTGCGTTTTTCGCGGGCCTCGTCCCTCGTGGCCGCCGTGCAGCTCACCCCGGAGGAAGGCGATCGGATGTGGGGCGCGGGCGCCGAACCCATGCGCCGAATGCACGCCGCAGCGATCGACCAGATGAGCGACGTGCAACTGCTCGGGCAGTGGCACGAGTATGCCGACGCCGACGCGAGACTGCGGATACCCCCTTATCGACGCCAGGACCCCGACACCGGAAAGTTCTTGGCAGGCAGCCTCACCGAGCCACCGTCGCCACGGCAGATGATCGCGCGCGCCGCCCTGATGCTCTTTTCCCGTGACTTTGAGGGCGCCGACCACCCCGGGGTGCCACAGTCTTCGGCCAGTGCCGCCGCTGCTCATCGGCTTCACGCCGCGGAGGCGATCGGCGCCGCCGTGGACGCGACCAACACCGACACGGGAGCCGTATGGGCGCCGGATCCAGGATCTGACCCCGATCCGGGCATCCCCGGCTATGCGCCGGGCCACGAGCCGGGAGTGTCGTGATGACCAGCGCACACGAACCCTCCATGAGTCAGCGCCACGGCGAGCTCCTGCGCCGGGTCCAGAATGTCGCTGCCCAGCTGCGCGAGGTGACCGACGCGGGACCGGGCATGTTCGACGACGGCGTCTCCGGAGACAGCCAGCTGGTCTGGCAGGAGCGACTCGAAACGCTCAGCGTCGAAGCCGAGCATGCCCAGTTCGAGGCAGTGCTGGAAGGTGTCGATCCGGGCTGGGTGGTCGATGCCCGCGAACTCGGCCAGCGCGGAGCGAGCTCACCCTCGAGCCACGTGGTGCGCCAGCATCCCGCACGGGCCAACGAAGCGCAGGAGTTCTACCTCGACATGCTCGAGGTCGACCTGTGGAATCTGGAACGCATGGCGAGCCTGGAAGCCGCACGGATCGACCGAATCACCACCGGGCGATGGACTCTCGACCGAGACCCGATCGCGGTGGCGCAGTTCGCCGACAACATGGCAGCCCTGCACACGCGCATCACCGTGCTCGCGGCCGCGGCGCAACTGACCCCGGCCGAAGGCGACAGTCTGTGGGGTTCGAGCGTGGAAGGGATCCGCCGCGTGCACGCGGTCACCTTCGCCGCCTACGACGAGCAAGCCCTGGCCCAGGAATGGAACGGCTATGCCCGCGCTGATCCGGCGTTGGCGGTGCCACCGTATGTTCCGCGAGATCCCGAAACCGGCGCGCCCACCGATCCCGCCGCGGTGGCGCCGCCGACGCCGCGCCAGATGCTCGCCGACGCGACGAGTGCGTTGCGGGTCCAGTTCGTCGACACCGCTATCCGTAACTCCGAATCAACCGATCTCGCGGCCGAGAGCACCGCGATCACCGCCGTGGTGGACGCGGCCCTGGGCGAGGACCGGGAGTGGACGTGGGAGCCCGACCACGACCCGGCAGCCGGGCGCGGCCGAGAGATCAGCCCCGACCGCGGACCAGAACTGTAAGGCCGCAACAACAATCTGTGTTTTGTCGGCGCATCGGCTAGGGGGAACTGGACCGAAGCGACCGAACCTGAACCGCTGGGACCTCACACACCCGACAAGGGTGTGACGTTTTCTCAATTTGAGGAAGCACGATGCCCATCCATATCCGTGAAAGACCACCTTCTGCCTCGAACCCCGCACCGCTGTATCGCGATTGCTTCTCCGGGAGCACTCGATGAGCTGGGAGACCCGAGGAACGAGCTTCACCAACCCTGACTACTACCGCGAAGCCGCAGACCGCGTCGAAGCCGAACTGCGCGCCGACTTCGCCACCTACCACCAAACACGCGAGATCGCCGCCTACGGCGAAACCCCCGCTCAGATCGTCGAACTCAATGCTCGCGCGCACGCCATCGCCCGCCAGTGGCAACAGGGTGGCACACCCGAGCATCAGCGGCTGTGGCAGCAATTGACCACCGCGGTGCAGTCCTGGACTGCCAACCCCGAAACCGCACGCGTCGAGTTCGGTCGCCTCCAGCAATCGTTCATCGAGGGCGGCTCCGGCATCGACCCGAACACCGTCCGAACCCAACGCCAAGCCGCCGAACTGACCGGGCACCTCGAGCCGGTCAACGACCAATCAGCTCAAGACGGCGCCCGGTGGCGACCCCGCCACCTGAGCGTGGTCCCCGACCCCAGCGCCGCGGCGACGCGCTCGGGTAATGCCGCTGATCGCGCGCTGGGCGGGCGATCCGGCGAACAGCTGAGCCTGGCCGAGATCGACGCGATCATCAACAGCTCCGACGAGCTGCTCTCCGCCGAGGAAGCTCTCGGTGATCTGGACACCGGCGCGGAGGAAATCACCGCGCTGTTGTCCGCCGAGCACCGCATCGCGCCTCTCGACCGCGCCGTCACTGCCACCCTCGACCAGGTCCCGGCTCAGATCGCTGCTGTGCGCCGACTGCAAGACCTGACCGCTCAGCACATCCGGCTGGCCGCCGAGTTCGACGGAACACCCCAGGGCGGGCAAGTCCTGATCGGTCAGATGGAGCGGTTGATGGACGGTGCGCGCGAGGCCAACCGCGCTGCTCTCTCCGCCGGCGCTGACCCCGACGAAATCACCAGCGCCTACCAAACCGGACTGTCGGGGCAGTTCTGGTCACAACAGCCCGGGGCGCCCCGGCTGGCGCAGCTCGACCACGTCCTGTCCGAACGCGACAACGCGCTGGCAGAACTCGACGCACTGCGTACCCAGCTCGGCATCGCACCCGACCAACCACCCGCGCTCGCGCTGGCCGCAGGCGCAGAGACCACCACCCACCACCTCAGCTCCACAGCCAGTACCGACCTACCAGGGCCAGGTGCGGTGATCTCCGGCGCGGTAGACGCTGCCCTACCTCATACCGATTTCGCCGCCGAGTGGGCGAGCCCCGGACTCACCGGCGTCATCGACGCGCCCGCGCACGAATCTGCCGTTGACCCCCAACTCTGAAAGGACCAGGTCAATCATGTTCTCTCCCCGTGAAACCCGCCGTCGCACCAAATCCGGGATGGGTGAGGAAGCCAGCATGCTCCTCATTCTGTTGGCACTGCTCGCTGTTGTGGTCGTGCTGTGGGCGGCGTTGAAACTGGGCAGCTGGTGGGCCGGACAAACGATGTCATGGAACCCGTTCATCGCCTTGCTGTCGGTCCTCGCCGCGGACAAACGATGGCCCTGGCAAGCGACCCCGATCGCCGTGGTTCTGCTGTGCGCGATCGGTGCGCTGGCAGTACGCGGGGTTGCGATGTTCGGTACCGGCCGGGAAGTCGATGTGGCCGCGCGAACGATGCAACGGCCAGGCAAGATCCGCATCGCTCGCGTCGCAGACAACCTCGCCGACAACCAACGATTGCTCGCCGACGCACCACCCGAAGTCCGAGCCAATCCCGGACCGCTGCTGGGGCGCACGGTCATCGGCGACATCGCCCTACACGTACCCGCCGAACTCGGTGTCACAGTGACGGCGGGTCAGCGAACCGGCAAGACCGTGGCCTGGGCGATCCCCGCGGTGCTATCGGCGTGGGGGCCGTGCCTGGCCACATCGAACAAACCGGACCTGTACCGGCACACCGTGTACGGGCGCGAGCAAGTCGGCCAAGTGTGGGTATGTGACCTACAAGCGGTGACCGGGCAGGTGGTGTGCGGGTTCTGGGTGAATCTGTTCGACCAAGTCACCGGACTACCCGCAGCGCGAAAGCTGGCGGGGTTCTTCGTGTCCGGGTCGGCCGGCTCCGCGAACGAGATCGCCAATGCCAAGACCGATGCCTACTTCGACGGTGGCGCCCAAGAGCTGTTCGCGCTGTGCGTCTTCGCCGCCGCGTGCGCGGGCGGGGACCTGCACCATGTGGCGGAATGGCTCGGCCGCGACCAGGATCCGACCCCGGCATTGATATTGCGCCACTACGGCCATGATCGGCCCGCTGCACGGATCCTGGAATGCCAAGGCCTCTACGCCAGACAACGCGACGGCCTCTACGACATGGCGCGAAGGTTCCTCAACGTGCTCTCCGATTCCGGGTACGCCCAAATGATCACGCCCCCGGTTCGGAAACTGTTCCAGGTCAGCGAAACCACCGCCAAGCCCACGACCGCGGCACCGAGCCGGGGCGGGAAAGTGTCCTCGATTCGCAACGGTGTCCTGATCGAGGCCACCGAACAGGCGCGCACGCACCTGTTGCCGGAGTTCGATCCCGTCGCGTTCGTCACCTCCAACGATACCCTGTACCCGCTGTCGATGACCGGGCCTGATGGTGCCACGCCCTTGACCGCCGCGCTGGTCGGCCAAGTCCTCGAAGCCGCCCTGACTGCGGCCCGAGCCCGCCCGGACGGGCGACTGGCGACACCGCTGTTGTGTGTGCTCGATGAAGCCGCCAACTGTGCCCGAATCAGCGAACTGCCCTCCTACTACACGTATTCGGCGGGCTGCGGGATCATCCTGATGACCATTCTCCAGGTCCTCGAACAAGGCGAAAACCTATGGGGCGTCAATGGTTTGAAGACCATGATGGCCCAGTCGATCGAGGTCTACGGCGGCTCCATCGCCTCGCGGGACTACTTGGAGCATTGGTCGGCGATGGCCGGGCAACACGACGTCTCCGATCGTTCCCGCACCTACACCCCCGGCGGGATCCAACGCAGCCTGTCCTGGCGTGCTGAACCCATTCTCGATGTCGCGATGCTCGCTGCCCTGCCGAAAGACCGCGCCCTGGTCCGACTTCCCGGCCACGGCCCGGTCGTGGTCCGCAAAGTCCCGTGGTTCGACAGCGAGTACGCGCCGCTGGTGCGCAAGTCGATGCAACGGTTCGAAGGCGGACGCGTCTCGCTGATCAAATCCGGGCCGTCGACAGCAGAGGAGGGGCCCTCATGAGCGGCCCGAGCTCAACACCGGTAGCCAGCACCACAGCGCCGATGCCACCGCAATTCGGCCACTTCACCGATTTCGCCAACGCGTGGATGTTGCCCACGATCAACGTCCGGCTGGCGGAAGCGAACCGGGAGAACACCTTCACCTGGTGCACGCGGTGGTGGTCTCATCGCCCGGTCGCGGTGCGGGTCGCCCATGTGCACACCGCGTTCGAGGCGATGCGACGCTCCAAGGCCGGATCGAGCTTGAGCACCTTCCTGCTGAGCCACTTCGACCCGCACGTCAACCTCATCCTCGACGCCGCGCACGGCCCCCTGCACCGGTGCACTCGCACCCATCACCAGGCCACACCGTCGTTGCCGTTCGACCCTGTCCCACCTGGTTGGTTCGGCACCAAGCCCCCGGTTGTCGACGACGACAAGCCACCGAAGAAGTTCGACCACTACAGCGAATTCGCCGAACAATGGCTGCTGCCAGTGACGTCAGTCAAGATCGCCGCCAACAACCGCGAAGGCCAGTACACGTGGTGCCGGCAATGGTGGCGCCACCAAAGCGTCGCCATCCGCTTCGCCGGGCTGCACGCCTGCTTCGAGGCCGCGGTCAACGCCGAGGACAAAATGGCGATGAGCGCGCTGTTCGTCCGCCACATCGACCCACAGTTCCGATACATCCTCGACGCCGCCAACGGCCCCCTGCACAGGTGCACACCCGACCAGCACATCGACACCTCCGGGCTCACAAGCGAGCAGGTTCCGGCGAACTGGTTCGGCGCCCCCGGATCGACCATCCCGATCGAAGCCCTCGGCTTCGCTCCGGACTTCCGGGCCTTGGCGCAGGGCGGTGAGCCGCAGTGAGTATGGCAAACGCGACCACAGTCCAGAAACGGGTGCTCAAAGCACTTCAGAACCAGGCCGCTGACGCCCAGAAGATGCTGAACGTCCAGCGCGCCAGCGGTATTGAGCCGGCCCAAGACCGGACGCAGAGTTTCCACGCGCGGGCGATCCTGCACACCGAACTCGCCGCGGCGGCCCTCGCGGGCGGGGTCCCGGCCGAGTGGATCGATCAGGCACGCGAACGCGGCACCAAAGCAATCCGCTGGAACACCAACCTGTTCCTGCGCCGCGCCGCCCCGGTCGATCGCGGCGCGTTGGTCGACAACCTCCGCGCCGATATCGACCGACTAGCCCGGTTCACCGGCATCCACGCCGCCTACACCCACGGCACCGGGCGACACGACGACACCACCGCAAGCGTGGACCAGACCCTCACCACGCTATGGCGCCGATCCGCCCAGATCGGTGTCCTACTCGGTATCGACACCGAGCAAGCCCGCCAGCACTGGCCGCACCCGCAATGGATCGAGCAAGCCTCGGCATCAGCGGCCGGGCAGACCCAAGCTCAACTCACCCAAAACTGGCACGCGATCGCGAACACCGACATGACCAGCTACACCGCCCAATCCATCGCCTTGGCCGCAGCAGGGATCACACCGAACCCGACGATCGCCGCACCGGATCCCCTGGCGATGCTGGACACCCTCAGCGGCCGCGATGTCGGTGTGTCTGGCCTGTTCTCCGACGCGCCAGGCGCACACATCGGTGCCGCTGTCGAGGCCACACGATCGCAGTCGGCCCACACCGACTATGACGCCGACATCACCGCACCGATGTTCAGCGCCCCCGAGATCAACTATCCCGGGATCGATCCATGAGCAGCCCCACGGCTCGCCCTCGTCTGGTCTCCGATCTGCCCGCCCCGCAGGCCGAGTCGCTCACGCTGATCCATGACCTGGCTCGCCGCGCCGGTGTCATTCGTGGACGCCAGCAGCACGCCCCGGAACTCGTTCGCCTCGACCATGACCGCAGCATCGCCGAGATCACCGCCGCCAGCAGGGGAGTGCCCGCGGTATGGATCAACCAAGCACGCGAATACGGCAACGCGAACAGGATGTGGCAACCGACCACGGTATTGCGCGATCCACCCAAAAATAACGTGATCCGCCGTGGGTTCGGCCGAGTCGTCGCCGACACGAACCGGCTCGTCGACATGGCCACGGTCTCGGTCCTGCGCCACCAACATCTGCAACGCGCCGGGATCGAATCAGAACCAGAACCTGCGGTGGCGCATCAGCTTCGACGGAATATGGACGCGATCCGCACGCGCATCATCCATACCGCCGCCGCGATCGGAATGAGGCCCGCCCAACGCGTCCGCGCTGTGACAGTGACCGATGCCCACCTCGCTGAGCGTCTCGCCGCGCACAGCCTGCGCGCCGTCGACGACCTGACCGCGCTCTGGCGTGACCTCGCCACCCCGGCGGTCGCGGCGAGTGTTCGATCGTCGCTGGCCAGCCTGCGCCGCACCACCACCCCACCGACCGGTGCGGAACCGGGCCTGGTGATGCCGCCGACGACACAAGAACTGCTCACCCGCGCTCGCCATCAACTCATCGACCCCACCACAGCAGATGATCCCTCGGCCGCCGGGCACCGGATCGAAAACGCCGTCCACCTAGCGCTACCGGCCGCGGCGACAGAACCCGACAACGAAGCAGCCGAGCAGCACCGACCGACCAGCCAACCAACAGATCGCTCCCTCATTCCGGGCGCTGAACTGTGACGAAACCCCTGCTCGGTCCCAGCGTCCGAATTGGTCCATCGCTGATCGCCCCCTGGTCGGCAGGGACATACCGCGTGCGCGCCGATCCCAACCTGCCAACCACGATGGCGGGAGATCGCCGTTCGGCTGTTCGTGAAAGCCGCGATCGAGCCCACCGCACGAAGTGCCCCAGTTCACTGCGCCTGCTCTCGATATCGCGACCGCCGACACCGAGCCCAACACCTGGCCGCCGGTCCCCGTCGGCGGCACCGCGTGGACCACCGGCCGAAGACACCGAGCAATGCGGTCGATGAGGACCGCTCTGCTGCCGAACAACTGCCGCGCCTGTCCCAGTGGCGCGCACTTCCTCGGAATGTCGGATCGGGTTTCTCCGCGCGAGCACGGGGAGCCACCCAAAAGACCCCTTTGTGCAGCGATCGCCACCGCCCACAAAGCAGATACAGACACTTGGAGAAAATTGCGATGACCACCGTAGATGGACTGCCGATTCTCGCCCACCCCGATGGGACCCGCCCACCGATCCACTCCGACCCGACCGTCGACGCGCTACGCACCGCGATTCTCGGTACCGAAACCTCCCTGCATCACCGAGTGCGCGCCGTGATCGCCGGACTCGGTGACCGACCCAGCACAGGCATGACGTACGCGACCGAAGCCAGCCTGGCACCGGACCTACTGCGCACAGCGATCGCAGCGCTGGGGGGATCGGCCGTCGCGATCGCGAACGATCCCCGGCTGCGCGGGATCGTGTGTGAATGGGCCGCGGTCTACGCTCCACATTTGTTGCCAGTCTTGACCGGCCACCTCGACTTGTCGATCGCGACGATCACCGCGTTGGGCAACGGCTCTGCCTACCAGCGTGAACTACTCGCCGAACTCGATATCGGCGAGTCGGTGGGAGTGCTGCTGTTGACCGAGCTCGGTGGGACCAACGGTGCCGACCAGCAGACCACCGCCACCTGGGACAGCCCCCGGAATGGGTTCTGGCTCGACTCACCTGACCCGGCGAGCTGGAAGTTCATGCCCAACATCGCCGACACCACCACACCCAAAATTGGCGTGATCACTGCCCGCGTGATCGTTGACGGTCGCGACGAAGGTGTCCTGCCGCTCCTGAGCAGGGTGCGCACACAACACGGTGTTGAGGCAGGGCTGAGTGTCCTTGTATTGCCTGACAAAGGCTGGACGCCAATGGATCACGCGTTAATTCGATTCGACAAGCTGTTCGTACCCGGCGATGGGTTGCTCGGCGGGACATGGGCAGTCATCGGCGCTGACGGGTTCGAGTCGACGGTGCCGGTGCCGGCACGGTTTCACCGGGCGATCGCGACATTAGGGCAGGGGCGACTGGATTTGGCAGGCGCGGCCGCGGCCGGTGCGCGAGCGGGTTTGGCGGTAACGGTCAACTACGCGCTCCAACGCCGCCCTGGCGGACGGACACTGATGGCTGATCGAGGCACGGTCCGCCGCGACCTGGTCTCCGCGCTCGCGGCGACCTATGCCACCAGCGTGCTCGGGCGCCGCGTTCAAGACATGGCAGCGACCGCACCGACCGGGGATCAGGTCGTAGGCGTGTGGTCGATGCTGGTCAAACCGCTACTGGCCTATACCGCGCACGAGGTGCTACTGACCTGTCGGCAACGTAGCGGCGCGCAGGGAACGTTGCGTACCAACTGGATTCAGGACTGGATCGGTTCTCCAGCCGGTTCAGACATGTCTCAGGAGACGAGGCTGAGTTAGATTCTGCGCCGGTTCGGCTGGCGCATCACAGGTCTCGGTGAGCTGGCAATGATCTGGACATCGGAGGTCCCGTGGAGTTGTTCTTCACCGGTCGATCGCGGCTGCCAGCGGATGGGAATGTCTCGGGCATCTCGCAGCCGGAGCTGGCGCAGCTGCTGGCGCGCCGCCTGGTACCCGACGGCCTGCCGGTGCTGCTGGATTCGGCCATGCGGCCGGTGGAGCCACTGTCGTCGTGGTTCCGCCATCTGGCGCTGCTCGGTCGCAGCCCGAAGACGATGCGCAAGTACGCCTACGTCACGCTGCGGTTGCATGAATTTCTGGCCGGTCGCGGCCGCGACCTCTTGTCAGCGACCGAGTCGGATCTGTTGGAGTACCGGCTATTGCGCACTCGCGTGCAGGCGGAGCCGATCTCTCGCGTGACCTGGGAGCCTGAGGCGACCGCCATTAACAGGCTCTATGACTGGCTGGTGAGCGAGCAGCGCATCCCGAGATCGCCGTGGCGCCAGCTGCGCGGCCGAGATACCTTCCGCAACAGCATCCCCCGTGACATGCGGATTCGGCATATGACGCTGGAGCAGTATCTCTACTTCCGTGATGTCGGGTTGGCTGGCATGCGGCCGGATGCCACGGTGGACCCGTCGTTTCGGGGCCGATCGCCGCACCGCAGCCGTGCTGGTGTCGAGCTGGCTCTGCTCACGGGAATGCGGGTTGGCGAGTGGTCCACGATCCTTCTGCCCGAGCTCGGATTGGACCCGGTCGTGAACCAGGCGATCGACCCGAAGGGCGTCGTCTTCCGGCTGGCGGCGTGTGCGAAGTACGAGCGACCCCGAGATGTGTATGTCCCGCGGTCGGCGGTCGAGACGGTGCTGATCTACATGCGGATGGAACGGACCCACGTGGTGGCTGCGGCCCAACGCACCCTGATCAAACGCCGAGCGGATCTGTTCGTCGTCGACGTCCAGCAACAGGGCCGCGGCAAGCTGCGCGGGGTACTGGACGGCGTGACCGTGACGCATACGATCGCGGACATGCCAATGTTGTTGCGACGCATCACTGTTGTCGACACTGGTGTCGGGTTGGAGCCGCTGGCGGTGTTCGTCGGAGCCGGTGGGCAGATGCCGCAGCCGTCGACGTGGGACAAGGTCCGCTGGCGTGCATGGGATCGCATGCGTACCCACGCTGGGCATCCCGATGCAGCTGTGCTGCCATCGAATCCGTGGCTGTACCACGATCTGCGGCACACGTTCGCGCTCCGTCTGCTGATGTTCCTCATGCACAAGGCTGTGGAGGGCGTGGTCGGCTCGGAACTGCCAATGGCCACGCTCATCGACCATGTCGCCGCGAATCCGTTGCTCGAGGTTCAGCGCCGAATGGGCCACTCGAATCCCTCGACAACCTACGTCTACCTTCGGTATCTGAAGGATCCGATGCAGGATGTCGACGCGGCGTTCGCGGAGTGGACCGACCACGACGCCAGCTACTCAGAGATCGCTCGGCATGTGATGCGGCTGCCGGGCGGAGAATCGCATGCCACGCAAAGGTGAATACGCGCGCAGCAGCCAGGAGATCGAACTCCGGGCTGCCCAACCACGAGTCGGGACGCGCGAGGTCACGGTCCGAAACCGTTCCGGTGCGGTCAACACATCACGGCTGGAGGTGCAGGAGTTCATGTGTGCTCGCCTGGCAGCCGAGCTGGCCGACGAATGGGTTGAATATGCGGCGGCAGCCGAATTGTCAGTGGGCTCGGTGCGGTCGTACCGAAAGACGATCATGGTGTTCTGTGCTTTCGTGGATGCGACGCTCCCGCAGGCTGCGGCGGTGTCGCTGTCGTGCACAGAGCCTGAATTGCTCCCCGTCGTCCTGGACTGGGTGCGACGGCTTCCCGCTCAGTACCCGGCGGGCTCCCGACAGCCCGCAGCGCAGGCGTGGCGGCTGCGCACGCTGGTCGCTCGCCGCGCGCGGCATCATGATCGGCCCCTCGCCGCGCAACTCGAGGGATGGTTGACGGGGGCAGTCGGGTTGCGGCGCGGCGTCACCCAGGAGATCGACGAATTCTCCAGAGCCGAGAAGAGGTCCATGATTCGTGCTGCCTGGCGAGACATCGGTGCGGTGGAACAGCGATTGAAGCGCGGCACCGAATTGCTCGCGCGCGGACGAGACCCCCGCATCGGTGGCTGGCTGGATCCGGCCAATCTGTTGTGGGCTCTCGACCACGACATCCACTCCGCCACAGAGATCCTCGCGCATCTACCGACCGCGGCGCAATGGCCGACGGAATTGGCGGACCTGGTGCCAACCGGGGTTTCGAGGAGGAGGTGGCACCGGATGCTGGTGCAGTCGCTGTCGGGGATGCTATATCCGACCAACCTCGACCTCCACGGATTCCGGGTACTGCTGATGGCCGCGAGCGGCCACACCTCCGAGGAGATCAGCGGCCTGTCCGAGTACGACGTGGAGTTCACCCCCGATGGCGTGACCTTGACCTTCACCAAACTACGAGCCCGGTCCATTCGCCGCCGCTCCTACCGGACGGCGCAGGCCAAGGAACTGGTGGCATTCGGTACCGAATCCAAGCTCGACGTCGCCGAGTTGATCCGCCGCTTGCTGGCCGTCACCGAGCGGGTGCGTCGGCACAGCGGACTGTCGCCCGCGCCGCTGTTCGTGCGGGTCAACCCGAACATCTACGACCTCGTGCCGCGGCCGTTCGAGGGTGCCATGACCGACGCGAGCTTCCGTGTCTGGCTCGAGCGCGTCGGCGTGAGTGTCGCTGGGCCCGCGGATATCCGGAGGCTGCGCAAGTCCGGCAAGGTCGAAAAGGCGATTGCCTATCGCGGCCGAGTCAGCGACGTCGCCGACGACCACACGGTCGAGGTGTTCCGCGGCCACTATGCACACGGCACCACCTTGCATGTCATCGCCGCTAACGTGATCACCGCCGCCCAGCAACGCTGGTTCTCCGAGGCGATCACCGGGCCGACAGTGCTCAGCACCGATGCCGAACCCGCGCTGGCGCATCCCGATGCGCCAGCGGCCTTGGGGTTGACTACAGGGCAGATCGACGAACTGCGTTCGGGTGCACTGGATATGGGTATCAGTAGCTGCCGAGACCCGTTCGACTCCCCGTTCGGTCGATCCGGGCAGGTGTGTCCTGTCGCGCCGCTGCGCTGCCTCGAATGCCGCCATGCCCTGATCCTGCCGTCGAACCTGCCGCAGTTGTTGCTGCTGTCGGACCATCTGCACCGGCTTCGCAACCGGCTGAGCCCACGGCACTTCCACGAACTGTGGGGTCAGAGCACCGCGAACCTCGCCGCCGTCTTGGCCGAACGCAGCGACGCGGAGATCGCGATGGCGCGCAAGCAGATCGCGCTCAGCGAGGCCAGCCTGCACCTGCCCATGGCCTCGCGCACGGAGTTCGACCGATGACCCTGCATCCGTTTCGGACTCCCGCGGACTCGGCACGTTTCGGGGGCGACGAAGAGGTTATCCAGTCTCACCCCTTGTTGCCCAATGCCCAGCCCCCACGATTCGGCCAGGCCGACGTGTGGGATCTCAACGATGTAGTCGAACGGCCCGTGAACCAGAAGGCTGCCAACTACCGGGTGAGTTTCGTCAGCCTGTCACCGGCATGGAATCTGCGAGCCCGGGAAATGGCGCTGATCTGGCTCAACCCCCGCCATCCCGCCGTGGTGGCGGCCGGGATTCACCTCAACCCCGATCCCCGCGAGCCACGCACTGTCACGCTGCGCGCTGGAACCCTGCGAGCACTGGCGGCCTGGGCCACAGACCAGGGGCTGCCCGATGATCTGCACCGGTGGGATCGTGAGGACTTCCACCGCTACATCGGCCACCAGGCCGATCGGCTCAAGCGCGGCAGCGTCATCGAACACGTCGTGGTTATCAAGACGCTGCACCAGTTTCGGGCCGTGCTCACGTGCGGCGGGTTGGCCGCCGATCCGTGGCCGGGCCAATCAGCCTCCCATGTCCTGGGCCTGCGTGACACCGGCGAACTTGCCACCCCGGTGATCCGACCGCAAACGTGGTTCCCGCTGATCAAAGCGGCCTGGACCTACATCGAGGTCTTCGGCCCCGACATTCTTCGCGCCCGCGCGGTCTGGGTCGGGCTGCAGCAGAACGCCCGGCCATTGCGGACCGCCGATGCGGACGCGGCGCTCGCGCGGTGGCTTGCAGATCCAGATCATCGGGTTCCGGTCCATACCGGCCGCACAGGGGCGGACAAGGCCGGCAAGGTGCATTGGTCGCTGCTGAGCGCACTGCTCGGTGCCAGCGACAGGATCTTCCACCTCGATCACTCCAGTGGCCGAGCCCGCCGGGCTGTTGTCGAAGCCGAACTCGTCGACGGGCGTGCCACGCAGTCGGGCATCATCACCGATCTGGCCAACGTCGCGCGGCCCGACGGCACCACCGGACCCTGGCATCCGGACCTGCAACCCCTGCAGATGTGGCTGGAATGCGTGGCCCTTCGCAATGCGTGCTACATCTTCGTCGCCGCGATGTCGATGATGCGCGACAACGAGATTCGCGCGATCACCCACCACAGCGTCGTCGACCACTACGGCGCCCCAGCGGTGAAATCCATCAAACGCAAACGCGATCCCGGCCACCCCACGCGGCACTGGTGGATCATCGAGCCGGTCGCTCGCGCGTTGTTCGTCGCCTCAGAACTGTCGGAGCATCCGGACCTCACCTTCGGTCGAGTCCGCAGCGCCACCGACACCAACGGGCTGTTCGACAGCACAAGCGCGATCAAGGCCTTCACCAGCCGAGTGAACGCTCACCGCCACGACACCGGCCTGGAAGAGATCCCCGCCGATCACGTCACCGCCCACATGTTCCGCCGCACCATGGCCATGCTGACCCGCGACTACGCCGGCGCAGAGATCGCACTCGGAATCCAGCTCAAGCATGCAGCCACCCGCGCCCTGGCGAACCGATCGACCCAGGGCTACTCCGCCAAAGACCCCGCCTGGGCGGGCTACTTCGACGAAGCACTCGCCGACGCCCGATTCGATCGCCTGCGTGAGCTGTACCAAGCCCACCGACGCGGTGACACCTTCGGATATGGGCCCGGTGCTGACCAGCTCCGCTCCCGCTTCGATGCCATGGCTGGCACCGCGGCCCAGCACGGTGATGCGCGCGTCGAATACGACCTGCTCCGGCGAACTCGGATCCCCATCCGGTTCGGCACCCTCAACCACTGCGTCCTCGACGAGACCAACCCTGTTGACGCGAAGTGCCTCGAAAACGCCATCGTCCCCGCAGGACATCACGGACCGCTGGTGGATCGATGCCAACCGGCGCGCTGCGCCAACAGCGTCATCGCTACCGAGCACCTGCCGATCTGGCGCAGCGAGGAAGGCACCCTGCTCACGTTGCTCGACACCCCGAAACTGCCTTCCCCGCGTCGAGCACAGCTGCAACGTGAACTCGCCGATGTCCGCACCGCACTGCGACGAGCAGAGCAGTGACCGCCCCGGAGCCCGACGTGTCCGCGCGCACCGCCACCGCCTTGCGCTCGGCGATGCACCGCCTGCTCAACGGCCGATCCGAACGCACCGATGGCCGCCTCACCAAAGCCAACCTCGGACGCGAAGCCCAGATCAGCCACGCCACCCTTCACCGGGCCAAAACGATTCTGCGTGAATGGGAAACAGCGGTAGCCCAAACGCACACACCTACCCGAGAACCGGTCACACACACCGCCGAACTATCCGCTCTGCGCACCGAAATCACGACCGCCAGAACTGAGAACTCCCGTCTACGACGCCAGCTCGACGCCGCGGCCACCGTGATCTGCACCCTTCACCACGAGAACATCGCTTTGCGCGACCATTTGGCCGAACAAGGGACGGTGATACCGCTCCACCAGAGCAGCTGACCGCAGATGTGAAACGTCATGCCGACGGTCAGCGGGCAGGATCGGCTGCTGGGCGGCCAACGAGTCCGCTAACCCGCCAGAGCGTGTCATTCTTACTTGTGACGTTGGGAAATGGGCCTGCTGCACAGCATCCGGACGAATAGTGCGGCGAATCGTAGGTGGGCCATGACATCGGGTCCGCGCCAGGTGAGTGACCACACCGTCGTGGTGGTACTGGGCGGCAGAGTGTGGCCCTCGAATCGATCGGCCAGCCAAGCCATGGTCAACGGGGTGCCGAGGTAGAGCAGGGCGAGGTGCATACTCAGGCGGTCGCGGACGTAGTGCACATGTGCGCCGGCGTGCCGGTATCGCTCGACGTGGCGGTCCACATCTTGGACGGCGATCAGTTCGTCGTTGACACCTTGAATGATCAGGACCGGCATCGAGGGCGCCTGCGCCCCGGGGCGGATGTCGTCGAGGACAGCGCGCATCTCGGGCCGGTCCAGCAGTTCGGCGAAGCTGGACTCGCTGTAGCGGTCGAGGTTCTTGCCCGCGAATCGCGACAACAATGCCAAGGTGGTGCGCGAGGCGGCGTCGGCGAGCAGGGTGTGGAATTCGGGTTTGGCGTGGTTGGCCAGTAGTTGCTCGAGTTCTGGGTAGGCGCGCTGCAATGCCGCGACGCAGACCGTGGAGAACCCTGACATCAGGGAGCCGTTGAGCCGGACGAAGGTGGCCCCGGGATCGCCGACGGGTGAGCCCGCGACCGCGCCGACGATGTTGAGTTCCGGTGCGTAGTCCGCGGCGACTTCTGCCGCCCACGCGGTCGCAAGCCCTCCGCCGGAATAGCCCCACAGGCCGACCTCGGTGGTGGGCGATAGGCTCAGTGGTTCGAAAGCCAGTGCCGCGCGGGCGGCGTCGAGGGCGCGATAGCCGGGTTCGCGCGCGACTCCGAAATGCCCGCCCATGCCTCCGTGATCGGGGATCGAGACCGCCCAGCCTCTGGCTAGGGCTTCGGCGATGACCGGTAACTCCAGTTGCGGAATCGCCCCCAGTGCTTGCGCGCCCCGGCGTAGGGCGTAGGAGGGGAAGCAGTTCGAGCTGACACCGTCGATCGCGCATTGAAACGACACCAGCGGGCGCGCGATGGCTTCGGCGTCGGCCGGAAGCAGCACCGTGGTGACTGCGACCTCGGGGGCGCGGTGCAGATCGCTGGTGCGGTAGAGCAGTTGCCAGGCCGACAACCGCTGAGGGATCAGACCGAACAAGGCGATCTCGGTGACGCGGGTGCGCAGGATCGTACCCGGCGGTCGGGTCGCGAAATCCGCGGGTGGGCAGTAGAACTCGTCGCTTTCCGGGCGGATCGCTCGGGCGGCGGGATTGTCGGTGAGCGTCGGGGGCGCAGCATCCGACACGCGGGGTGAGCTCATCCTGGTGGTCCTTTCGCGCGCCACGTTCTCCGGGCGCCGATATGGCAGAGGGGTAGCGGGGCCGAACGGCCGCATGCACATCCCAAACCTAACGACAAGTGGTGGTGAAAAGAATTGTCTCCCAATACAATTCGATCGCTACCGTGTGCACCCTCAGGGCAGGGGTCCCGCCGTCGGAGTTGACTGGGCCCCTGCTTGTGGGGTCCGGTCAACGCCGGACGGGCAGCGCTACCGCGCTGGAGGCCCGGCGTTCGGCTCGCCGCCCGACTGATCGAGCAGGGCACTCGATCAGGGGTTACATCCGTTGGCGGCCCGCCGGGCCGGTCCGTGACCTCGCCACCGGTTCCAAGATCCGGCGCCGGACTATCTCCCTGATGTTTCTTGACCGGACACTAGACGGCCGTGCTGGTGGGCTGGTCGACCGCTTGGTAGTCGCGCACGATCAGTGCGGCTTGAAGCAGCCAGATGAGCTTGGGATTGCGCGCATCGAGTCCCACGAGCTCGTAGATCCGGCGGAGCCTGTAGTCGACGGTGTTCATGTGGATATGGGTTTCGCGTGCGGTGAGCCTGCGGCTGAGGCCGTTGTTGATATGGACACGCAGCGTGGCGATCAAGTCCGGGAACTCGGCCACCGGATCGAGGAACACCTCGAGACGATCCCGCCCAGGCCCTGGCCGAGTCAGTTGATACTCGATCGCGAGGTCTTCGATCTCGTACATGCCCGGCGGGTGATGCAGGCGTATCGCCACATCCAACAGTTCGTGTGCCTCCTCAGCGGCGCAGCGAACCCGGTCTCGGTCGACAGTCACCCCCACCACGGTGAGTGAGGTCCGTTTGACCACCTGGCGGATCTTCTCGATGGCGAAGGACTCCGGCACGAGAATCGTTGCGCCGAAACGGGACTCCAAACCCGGCATCGGCTGCCCGAATCGTGCCGACAGCATTTCTCGGAACTCGCACGGTGATACCGCCCCGCGCCCGGACCGATCGGCGGCCACCGCGAGCACGGTGTAGCGCTCATCGAGTGGCGCACCGTGCTCACGAGTAGCTCTGGTCGTATAGCGGCCGCTGAGCAGCGTGTGAGCCACGTACCCGCCGCGATCGTCGTGAGGCGGTGCGACCTCCATATAGATCGTCGACACCGTCGCGGTCACCGAGCTCAACGCGTCCATCAGTCGATGGACTTCGTCGAAGGGCGCACCGCAGGCTTCGAGATCGTCGAGGTGTAGCCGGAACCCTGCGTGCACATGTTGCTGCACTGTTTCGATCGGTACACCGATGCTCGCCCAGCGTGCGGCGGCCGGACGAATACGCGAGATCCGGCGGCCGTGCTGTGTTGGCTCTGTGTCGGAGACCAGTGCCAGGCAGTCGGCGACGATGGCGCTGATCTCGTCGCGCAGAACGTTTCCTCGTCGGCTGCGACGGGGGATGGTTTCGAGGATCTTGTGTGCGATCCGGTCGGTCGCCGGCGCGGGTTGCGCCGGCGAGTCGACCTCGATATGGGCGGCGGTCATCGCGGACTCACAGTTTTCCGCTGCCACCGATCAACCACGGGTTGAACGAGCAGTTCAGGGCCGGGTGGTTGACGGGGTCGAGGGCGTTGAGAGCGATAGAGGCCGAGCGCGGTGAATACATCAGGGTCAGGTGATCGGACAGGTCCTGTTCGCACCCTTCCTGCAGGGTGATGTTGCGGACCGTCGCGCCCTCACCTGCTTTGAGGAACGCAAGGTCATAGGGGTTGGTGACCTCGTCCCAGCGCGATGCCACCGCGGTGTAGTCGACACCAGGAACGGTGTCGCCCTTCGCGTTGAGCGTGGCGTAGAACGGAGACCCGACCGTCTGCTGAATGTTCGCAATCCCGATGATCGGTTCGCCGAACCCGAGAACATCGATGCCGAGGTTGTTGATCGCCCGACCGAGCGTCGCGATGCCCATCAGGGTGGTGCCGTGGTGGGTGGCACCGTAGGTGACCAGCTTGTCGACCTTGTCCGCGCCACCTTCGAACTTCAGGTAATGGTTCGCGACGGTGCCGCCTTGGGAGTGGCCCACGATGTCGACCTTGTCCGCACCGGTCGTCGTACGTACCCGGTCGATGAAGTCAGCGACCTGGACAGAGGACTCCTCGATGGGTCCGACACCGTAACGACCGGGCAGAATCGCGCCGACACCGCCACCCTCGATGAGACCCGAGCGCCCGAAGTTCAGGGCGAACACACAGAACCCGGCTCGCGCGAGTTGCGGTGAGAGGTAGCTGAAGGTGTCGAAGGCGTTGAGCCAGGTGCCGTGCAACAGCACCACCGGGCGCGGATGGGCAGCGCTGGGCTTGCAATCCCAGTTGTTCGCGCCCGCAGGGGCGACATCGGGGCTGACCAGCCCGTAAGCGAAGGCGGCCAGCGGGGCGCTCAGTTCCGGGCCCTGACCGGTAGGCGCCGCGGCCGTGCTGTGTCCATACCCGGAACTGCTGCCCGAGGCGCTCCCGGACGCGCTGCCTGATCCACTGCCCGAACTACCGGAACCGCTGCCCGAGCTACCGCCCGAATCGACGATCGCCTTGGGTTGTCTGCCGTCTGACGAGGGCTTGAGCCCCTCGCTGACCGCCTCGGCCAGAGACTGCAAGTCCGAGGCGACGCCGGGCTCCGCGGCGGCGGGCGTGGCTGCGAGTCCGTGCCCGACGGCGACCCCCACGATGAGCGCGGCGGCCACAACGGACCGGCGCATGTGCTGCTTCATTGCAAGCATTTCCAACAATTCCTATCTGATCGACCGCGCACCACCGATCCAAGTGACTCGGACCACAATCAAGTGATGCTGTGACGCATGTTGCTTCGTGGTGGCGGCAAGGAAAAGTCTGTACCGATCGGTATGGGCCGTCACTGCACTGACGTCCAGAGTCGACAGACCCGACCTTGTAGTCGACGCCAAAGTCTGATTAGCCAGCGGTGCTCTGTTGTCCGATTGGCTGCCCTGGGGTCACAATCAACCCATGTCAGCCGCTATACCGTCGACCACCGCAGATCCGCCCCTCGCCGCACGCATACTTACCAATTGGCCCAAGCTCGCTGAGGGGATGCTGGCTTTGGGTCTGGGTGCCACGACACCGGCAGCAGGCCTGCCGGACGACCACTTTTCCGGCGAAGTACTGCCCGCCATCTACGCCTGCGGGCGAGCGATGTTGTTCGCTCTCGGTGAGAACCGCGACCTCACCCGAGCCGAGGTCGAAACCTTCGTAGCCCCGGTCGCGGAGCGTCACGCGGAGGACCGCTTCCCGCTGTCGATCCTCATCGAAGCCATCCACGGATCCGCACAAGCGGTGCTGGCCGCGGCCGCCGCGCTCGCACAACCAACCGAGATCAACGAACTGGTCGCGATCTCCTCACGCGCCCTTGTCCTGCTGATGCACATCAACGTCGTCGTGACAGAGTCCTACAACGATGTGGAGCACTCGATCTATAACGCCGAAAGAGCCGCTCGCCGAGAGCTGTGCCTGGCGCTGCTTCGTGGCCAGCCCACCGATGAACTTGCTGCTCGCGCCGCCACCCCGGTGACCGACCAGTACACCGTCCTCGCGATCCAGACCGTGCCCGATGACCAACCCGGCCCGACCGCGGATCTGTTGGCGCGGCGACGGATGAGGATCCTGCATCGAGCACTGGAAACGCTCACCAACGGAACCGGGTTGGTCACTTTCGACGGCGCCAACGGGATCGCGCTGTTGCCAGAGGACGCCGACCCGAACAGCACCGCGGCACTGCACGCTGCGATGGCGGCAGATCTCGCCGAGCAGTTCGGCAAGCCGGTCTTCCTCGCCAACCGGGTCACCGTCGCGCGAGCTGACCTGCCCGGCGCGGCAGAAGAAGTCGCTGAGCTCGCGACTCTCGCCCGTCTTCTCGGACGGCCCACCGGCCTGTATCGGATCCAAGATCTACTACTCGAATACCAACTCACCCGCCCCGGCCCATCACGCGACCAACTCGCCGGACTCATCGCTCCTCTGCTCAGCGCCCCCCACCTGCTCGAAGCGCTGGAGGCGCATCTGCGTTTCGGGGTCGACCGAAAATCGGCCTCGAAATACCTGCATGTGCATCCCAACACCTTCACCTACCGGCTGAGCCGAATCGGTGAACTCACCGGGATGAGTCCGACAGACCCGAACGAATCACGCATTCTGGCGGCGTCACTGACGATCCACCACATGTATCCGCCGCCGGTCGTGGCGGCGACCCAGTAATCCTCGATCGCGACATTCCGTGATGGCTGCGATGTGGGCGCCGCCTCCCCGCGTGACCAGAATTCTCCCGACAGTTGGCTCGGCAACCTCGTGGAATATGCAGACGGCCCGCGCATCATCGTGCTCGACGGCGCCGACAAAACCCTGCCGAACACACGAGCCGCTCGCCCACGCGGGCTCTACCGGGATCGCAATGACGAAAACCTGTCAAGACCTCCAGAACGCGACACCCCCGCGGCCGCTTCCGGTCGGGACGGCTTGCGGACATTGCCTTGCTGCAGGGCAATTTGAACATCGCCGAACGGGAAACTTCGAGCATCGACCGAGGTTTCCGCTCTGGCCGCCCTCACGTCAGATCAGGCGCTTGACCAGGTCGTTACTGACATCTCGTGACGAACTCTACTGACACGAATGACGAATCCCCAGGTCGCCAACTGACATCGAAATGGTTTCAACGGTGCAGCCCCGCGCCCACGCCGACGACGATCAGAGTGATCCACGAGATGTCTCATGAGACACAAGATTCTGGGGAAGATCGGCAACACCGAAGCAATCATTCCCGCCGAAGGGGAGTCTCAGCTGTTGTGGAAACAAGCCGGACAACTCACCTTCCGTGATTCTGCTGCCTTGGCGCTCCCGCACACGCCCCGGATTCTGCCTTGGTACGTGCGGATGCTGGGCGATCGGGAAAAGGGCGTAGCAGCCGGGTGGCGCCGCGATGACATCGCCGTCGCGGGGATCACGATCGATCGCGACACCGCCGCCATCGAACTCGCCGCGGCGACCAGTGAACGACTCGCGGCGACCGCGTTGTGGCAGGCATCGACGACAGCCGAAGACGATATAGCCCGTGGCCTGCTCGAATCCGCTACCGCTGTTTACGCGCTGGAACGAATCCTGTGCCGTGGTACCTGGTTCGCCGCGAATGGTCGGATGCCACCCCGAGTAGCACAACGCGTTCGCCGCGATCTGCACCACCATCGTGAGCACCTGGGAGCACACCTGAGCGAGTTGGTCGCCGGGTTCGACATCGACCTGGACGTTTTCGATGCTCCGATGGCCGCCCCCGACTACCTGCGGTGGTGGCAAGAATGGGCACGCTGGTCGAGCACACCGGCCGCCACCGGAATCGCCCTGGTCAGCGATCAGGCGAAGCCATGACCGAACCCATGATCAAGCACAGCGTGGTCGTGGTCGGGGCGGGGTTCGGTGGGCTCACGATGGCCGCGGAACTGAAACGTGCTGGCGTGGAAAACTTCCTGGTCCTCGAATCAGGGACTGAGGTCGGCGGAGTGTGGCGGGAGAACACCTATCCGGGCTGTTCCTGCGACGTGCCCGCCCACCTGTACAGCTTCGCCTTCGACCCCTACCGAGACGCCCGCGTACGCTACCCGGGCCAGCAGGCGATCTTGACCTACATGCGGGAGGCCACCGACCGCAACGGGTTGCGTCCGCATCTACGCTGCGACACCGCCGTGGTCGCGGCCGACTACTCCGACACCGACCGCACCTGGACACTGACCACGACCACCGGGGAGCTGATCCGCACCGACGCCGTCGTGTGGGCGCTCGGCCAACTGCATCGACCCGCGATTCCTCGGTTGCCGGGAGCGGAGACTTTCGGCGGCCGTGCGTTCCATTCCGCACGGTGGGATCACACCGCCGACCTGAGCGGGCAGATCGCCGTCGTCGGCACCGGTTCCTCAGCGGCACAGATGATTCCCGAGCTGGCCCGCGTCGCAGCCGGTGTGACCGTGTATCAGCGTTCCCCGTCCTGGGTACTGCCCAAGCCCGCCGCGTCGTTCGGTCCGCTGTCACGGTGGGCGCTCACGCATGTGCCCGGACTGCACGACCTCTACCGGGAGGGGCTCTACCACGCCGCTGACCTGGTTCTCGCGCCGATCATGCGCGCGGGGTGGTCGGCGGGACCGGCCGACCTCGCTGCGCGGGCCCACCTTCGACGTCAGGTGCACGATCGCGAGCTACGTGCCCAACTCACGCCGAACTATCGGATCGGGGAGAAACGGATCCTGCTCGACAGCGGATATTATCCGGCGCTGACCCAGCCGCACGTCGAACTGGTGACCGAGGGCATCGACCGGCTGGTCCCGGACGGGATCCGCACGGTCGACGGCACCGAGCGCCGCGCGGATGTCATCGTGTGGGCAACGGGTTTCCGCGCGCGTTCGTTTCTATCCGGGGTGCAGATCCGGGGCCGCGCCGGGGTGGACCTGCACGACCAGTGGCGGCGACAAGGACGACCGACCGCCTTTTACGGACTCGCAGTACCAGGCTTTCCGAATCTCTACATGATCGCGGGGCCGCACTCGTTCACGCCGTCGAACAGCAACCCCTCGGTCAAGCAACACCAGGCCCGATACATCATGCGCTGTCTGGCCCTCAGTGCCGACTGTGGTGCGCCGGTGGAGGTGACCGAGCGGGCAATGGCGATCTTTCTCGCTCGGCTGGATCGTGCTCTGGCGCGGACCATCTGGTGCGGTGGCGTGGCGACGGCGTGGTGGAAGCGCGGGGACGGCACGGTCACCAATGCCTGGCCCGGAACCGTCAGCCAGTTCGAACACGCGATCGCCCACACTGATCCGGCCGAGTCGTTCGCGAAGGTAGCGGCGACTGTGGGAGCGCGAGCCTTGTGAACCAAGGGATACCACGCAGCAGTCGGATCTAGTCAATAATACGCGCCCCTTAGCGGCATGTACCGGGGCACAGCCGATCCCAGTAGCTTCCGTCGCGGGGGGTAGCCGCGCTTCGTCAGGGCGCGGCCGAACCCATACGCGGGGCCTCCGGTCGCTCGCGAGACGACGATCATGGCCGCCTCGTCCAGCCCAACCGCATGAGGACCAGTGCCTGCCATTCCCCCGGCCTGTGTACCGCGATCGCGGTCGTGCAGTCGTTCTCGCACACCACACAGCCACCGTTGCCGACCACAGTCGGCGGGTCGGTCCCTTCCTACACCATGTCACCGGCCACCACGTACTGCTACGGGTCGCAACTGGCCGATGGCGGCGTAGGCGCTCAGGTCCCATGTCGTGCGATGGCGGGGTGCGGTCGCCGACAGCCGCCGAATCCCGTCGTCGTCGTCGGCGGCGGCGTCGCCGTCGCCGTCGTTGTCGTGGATGGGGGTCGGTGCCCACCGGTGCGGGACAACCAGACCGGGCGCGAGCAATTCGTATCCGGCGAACATGGCCGCGATCTCGTCGCGGCCACGCGGGTGATACGGAATGCCCACGCCGCGAAGGGTTTCGGCGGCCGCCTGAATGTGCTGGGGGTAGAACTCGTCAGTGACGTGGGTGAGCACGAGCCATGTCCCGACCGGGAATCGCTCGGTCAACCCGGCGAGCGCGGCGGGGGCTTCGGTGATCAATTCCGCGGTGCCCGACACGCACACCGCCACCGGGGCCGTCATGTCCATCACGGCAGTGATACCGCGCATGATCGCGTCGGTGTCGGTGATGTCGGTGTCGGTAAAGAACCGGGTCGGCGGTTCGTGCAGCATCGCGCGACCGTGGGTGGCCGCGAGGACGTCTGTGTCGACGTACAACGTCCGGGCGGTGCCGCCGTGTTGTTCGGCGATGTCGTGGATGTTCGGGGCGTAGGGCAGACCGCACCCCAGTTCAACGAACTGAGTAACCCCGTGACGATCGGCGAGGTATTCGACCGCGCGCCGGGTGAAACGACGGGACTCGATCAGCGCGGGCCTGAGCGTGCTGCTCGCCAGGATCTCGGCTAGGGCTACGTCGCATTCGTAGCGGTCTTTCCCGCCGAGGAAGTAGTCGTGCAGGCGTGCGGGGTTGGGCTGGTAGGGGTCGAACGAGGTTGGTGGCCGCGTGGGGGTCATGGGGGCTCCTGCCGCGTGGTGTACGACCCCGACCAACTCCCGGTGCCCGTGGCGAGGGGCGCACGGCGGCGGTGAGTTGGACGGGGCCTGCACGGTGTTACCGGTCGGGTGGTCAGTCGGTGCAGTGTGGGTCGACAACGCGCGGTCCCGCGCGCGCATCGTCGCCGTAGTCGGTTTGCGCGGCGAGTGGAGCGAAAGTGCGTTCGGCCACCGCGACGTGTCCAAGCGCGTTATGGACAATGGTTTGTGCATCGACGCCGGTGGCGGCTGCTGCGTGGGCTCGTACGGCATGGTCGGTGTAGAGGGCGACATCGATCGCGCTGGCGAACACATGCGGGCCGGTGAGGGTATCGAGTATCACCGCGTCGTCAAGGATGAGCAGGTTTCCGGGAAACGGCGGCAGAATGGCGTTATAGGGCAGGATTGCTAATCCTTCTGTGCCGCTGCTGATTTCATCGTAGAGGTGGGTGAGCTGGTCGCGCATGGTGTCGGGTCCGCCGATGCAGCTGTAAAGGGCGGATTCGGTGATGAGAGTTCGGACCTGATGGTGTGAGCGCGGCCGGTAGGGCTTGGCGAAGTGGCGGGGTACCGGTGCGGGGCCGAAAAAGTCGGCGTCAAGACGCGCCAAGACGGCGGCGTAGTCCTCAGTAGCATAGAGCGGGGCAATGGTCGCGGTGCTGATCGTCCAGAAACGCCGCGAACGCATCACGGTGTCACCGAGCATTTCATATCCCTGGTCGCGGTGGATCGCGGCGCGTTCGGCTTTAATGTGTGCTCGCAGGGCGCGGGCTTCCTCGAGCAGGTCGGGCAGCACGCCCGTGGCGCCCGCTGTGCGACACCACGCGCGCAGATGTTGGGCTGTCGGGACCGAGTCACCGTGCTCGAGACGCGAGACCACCGAGGCGTGGGTCCACCCCATGCGGGCGGCGAAGTCACGCCCGTTCATCCCGGTGCCCACGCGTAGGGCGCGGAGTCGTCGCCCAAGCGATTCGAGCTTGGCCCGTGACAGTGGTCCCCGCCCGGTTGGTGCACGTTGTGGGCGCGGGGCGGGGTCGGGGCTGGCTTCGGGGGCAGGTTCGGGAGGGGGCGGGTTGGTCAGGCGTTGGTGTGCAGCGTGTCCGGCTTCGGTGAGGGTGTACACCGGTCTGGTGCGGCCTCTGCCGGGGATATCCGGTCCGTTGGGGGTGGCATAGCCCGCGCCGACCAGCCACCGCAAGGTGATGGTGATCGGGCCCTCGATCCGCCCGGCGGCGATCTGCTCGGCTGTGCGCGGCCCGTCCGCCAACGCGGCAAGGGCGGCAATCTGGGCGCGGGTGAATCCGTCACGGAATCGTGAATACTGGTGCACCACAGAGGTTTGCGCTCCTTCGGATGTGTGAGTGTGGGCAGGGCGGGACACCCGGAAGCGGCGGATGTGCTGGTCCGGGCCTCCGGGGGGCCTCCCTCCTTCGCTGCCGCCCCGTGCCGGTCCGGGGGCGACCGGGCGCGGGCGGGTGGAAGGCATTCAGGTGGTTTGTGTGGTGTTGCCCGTTGTGGCTGTGGCCGTCAGGGCAACAGGCAGAGCCGCTCCGTGGGCAAGCGCGCCAACCCTGCGCACCGTCCGGACACCACCGCGACAGTGCACGGTCGGCGCGCGCCGACTTCCTGAACGAACACGAGCGCGGCGGTCAGACACGTCGGTGTGACTTGTGTCGGAGGTGTGGGGTGGCGGTTGGTTGGGTGGGTCATGGTGCCGCGCTGATCGCGGTGATCGTGGCGGTGCCGTCGGGCTCGGTCGCGGTGGTGATGATCAAGGCCGCCAACAGCTCTGGGGTTTTGCTCGGCCATTGCTCACGGATTTGGACTTGCCACCGGCCCGGTGAGGTCGGCACGACGGTGGCGCAGTACCGGGTCCCGACCGGGACGGAGTCGATGCCCTCCTGAATGTGTTGCGCGGGAGGGACCTTCGCGTCGGCGGTGACGTATTCGCGTGCTTTGGTGGCTGATCGTTGGACGTAGTAGGCGTATTGGAACGCGAAGATAACGCTGACCGCGCTGGTGGTGTCGCCGGGGTCGGCGCCCGAAGACAGTGCGGTGCTGCGTTTGTGGGGGCAGTCGGCGATCACGTGTGGCGCGGTGGACGTTGTCGGGACCGCGTGGACCATCCCGGTCAACGGTGCGGGCAATCGTGTGCTCGGAGCCGGGCCGGATTGTTCGTCGGTGTCGGGCAGTGACTCGAGCACGACCAACAGCACGATGATCACGACCGCGAAGACCGCGCCGAGGGTGGCAATGACTCGTCCGGTGCCACGCTGGTCGGGGCGTGCGGGTGCGTAGTTTCGTCCGACCTGCCGAAACCCTGGCGGTGCCTTGGGTTCGTCGGGGTCGACGTCGGTGGGGAGCATCCAGTCCGACCAGTCACTGGATTGGTCGTAGTCGTCGTCGACCGGGTCGTCGTCGACCGTGTGGTCGGGGTCGGTACGGAGATCGCTGCCTTTGCCGGGAGGGCCTGGTCGGCGCAGATCGAGCGGGTTGTCGGTCATGACGTGACGGCACCGATGACCGGAACCACCACTACGACACCATCACCGGCGATCGCGGAAGGTGAGGTCGTGCCGGCTTGGGCACGCGGTTTGTGCTCACCGTCGGTCCCGGAAGCTTGACCGGCAGCAGGCGGCACCACCGCGCCGGTGCTCGAATTCTGGCCAGGGGCCACAGCGGGACCAGGCGCCGGGGAGGGCTGGGGCTTCTGATCGCTGTCACTGGGCGGGGCTTCCGGTTTCGGAGTGATCGGTGCGGCACCGGCATTCGATCCTGTCCCGGTACCGGCACCGTTCGCACCGGCGGCGGGCTTGTCGGAACCACCGAAGCTGAATATCGGTGCCCCGCCACCGATGCCGCCGTTACCGAGTCCGTTCGCACCGGTCCCGGTCCCGGTCCCGGTTCCGTTGGTTGTGGGTGTGGTTCCTGTGCTGTCGCCGGTGTTGCCGGTGAGTGCGGCGGTGATCGTTTCACCGGCTTCGTCACCGAGGACGTCGATGGCGTGGGTCGCGACTCCGGCGGCTTCGGTGATCAGGGTGGTCAGTACTTCGGCCCCGGAGGTGATCAATTGCGTACCGAGGGTGGTCGCGGCGTCGATGCCTGCGGTGGCGAGGGTTTGCTGCATCGCGATGAGCGGATCGGTCGATGTCGAACTACTACCGGTGTCGTCGATGCCGGTGCTGTCGTCGTCGCTGGTCAAGGATGGGTCGCCGGTGGCGGGACCGCCGCCGGTTCCGAGACTGGATTTCGGTGTGGTGTAGTCGGTTTCGCGGAGCTTGCTGGTGTAGGTGTCGTAATCGGCTTGCGCGTTGTCCACCGCGGAGAGTGAGTTGCTGTACATCTGTCGGGCCAGCTCGATGACGGTGGTGACGCCTTGCTCATTCGGCGAGGCTTTCAGAATTCGGCGGGCTTGGGTTTCGAAGTGGTCGAGTTCGGCATCGATCGCCGTGGCGGCGGTGGTGTTGGTGCCGACCGCGGCATCGATCAGCGTCGCGAATTCCCCAGCTTGGTCGCTACCCTCGGCCAAGCTGGTGCGAGTAGCACGGATCGCGGGGATCGCTGTGTCGGCGGCCGCGGAGCTCCAGCTCGATTCGAGATCGGTCGCTTGCAGGCGGTAGGGCGCCTCGGTGGAGTCGAGGCGGGTGATCGCGTTGTTGAGCAAGGTCAGCGCCTGGGCAGGGTCGCCGGTGCCGTCCACGCTGGTACGCAGCTCGCGGATCGGTGCCGACAGGTAGGTGATGATCGCATCGGGATCCGGGGCCACCTGGCCGCTGGTGGAGGGTTTCACACGAGTAGCCATCACGACTGCCCGATGACATCGAGGCCGTCGCCGATGTGCTGATCGAGCCCGCTGATCTGGGCCCGGTAGGTCGCGACGTGGTCGGCCTGATCGGTCACCGTGTGCGCGCAGCCGTCGAGATGGTTGGCGTGATTGGTCATGGCGGTGATCAGCAAAGCCCGAAAGTCGGCGCCGATCAGCCCCAATCCTGGTACCGCGTCGACCGCTGCGGTGGTGGTGTTCGTGGCGTGGGCGACCTCGGCGGCGACGTATGTGCCGGTGGTAGTGGCGAATTGGCGTGCGGTGGCGGGATCGAAGTCCAGTGTCATGCGGTGGCCCCCTGGCAGTGGTACGGGTATCGGTTAGGTAGGTGGACAGGTCGGGGTGTGTGAAGGTCAGCGTGCGGTCAGCTCGACACGGCGCGGCCGAGCCTCATTGCGCGGCTGCGCCTGGTGAAGGCTGGGTCGTGTCCGAGACCGTGCGGGCGGTTCTAGCTGGTCGAGCAGCGCCGCGATGTCGAGGTCGGTCGGGTCGAGGAGGTTCAGGTGGCGTGCGCCTTGGGCGGCGGCGGCGAACGCTTCGACGAGGACCGTCTGTTCGGCCAGCTGTTCGGGTGGAGCGCCGGGTGCGAACCCGTGCGCGATCACCGCGTTCAACAGCTCTGCGCCGGCGTCGGGGATGTCGTAGGCAAGATCGATCATCGTCATGATTTCGGATCCGAACCCGGCCCTAAGCCTCCAGAGCCCGACCAGATCGGAGAGCACTCGCGATCCCGAAAAGGAGCGCAGATCCGGCACGGGATTGTGTGCCGCCAGCGCGCGGGCGTGGCGCCAGCACTGATCGATGCGGGCCGTGAGAAGCCGTCGTGCTTGCTGGTGGAAACCGTGGTGGATGACGATGTCGCATCCGACCTCTACCCGGACTGGGTGCGAACGCCTGGCCACGGTGCGGGTGCGGGAGTGCGCGGTGAGGTAGACCAGGGCCAGGCAGGTGGGGCTGAACGCGAGCCCGACTACGGTGTCGGGGCCGTGTCGGACCAGCGCTTCGGTGGGGGCGGCGATGTTGCTGTAGTGCAGCATCGGGCGAGTGGTCATGGTTGGCTGCTTCGGGGGACGGCGCCCAGTTCAATACGCTGCGGGCGCGGGACCGGCGGCAAGCCATCTGCACGGCGGCGAGGTTGGCGGCGACCTTTGGGCAAGCCCCGCATCAGCTTGTCAAACTGTCGGCCGGTATCAAGGAACGCCGGACCGATCGGGCACTGACCCAGGTGCGGTGGCCATTTGTCGAAGAGCACGGTGAACATGGCGATACGACCGACCAATTCCCCTGCGGTGACGAGCTCGGGGACGTCGTCGTCGATAAGGACCGCCGCGTTGTGGCGGTTGCCGATATGCCAGCTGATCTCGTCATCAATCACCCGGGCGATGGTGCGACTGACGTCGGTCGCGAACGCGGGGAAGTCGTAGGTCTGCCATTCACCGATGGTCGTGGGGTCCACGTCGGTGAGGTAGATCGTCCACATCGTCACGTAGACGTGCGTGGCGTGCTCGAGCGAGGTCGCCGATTTCTGCGCACCGTTCCACACCGCGAGCAACCGGCTGGTGTCGGGCAACGGCGCGATTGTTCTGTTCATCGGTCTCCGATCGATCGGTGAGGTGCTGGTCGCTGGCAGGGCGCGGCCACCGGGGAGGACAGTGGATGTGGGGAAGTAGCGGTTTCGAAGACGATCGGCGCATCGGTTTCGCGGGGCGTCGCGGGCAGGCGCTGCGAACACCGGGAAGCCGGTAGGGAGATCGCGGGAAGCGGCAGGCTGATCAGGTGCTGCGCAGGAGTTGGGTATCGGGGCACGGTCAGCTGCCGACGACAGCGTTCATGATGGTGCCGCCGCTGGTGGCCACGACGCCGCCGATCATGGCCCCGGCCACCATTTTCGGTGACTCCAGTCCGCCACCGGTCCATTTCTCCCAGGCGAACTTTCCCCCGGCGTAGGTGATGGCCACGACGCCCGAGAGCAGGATGAACCAAGTCAGGTAGCGCACCATTTGCAGGATCTTGTCCGAGGCCGGCGGCGCCAGTGGAGACGGGTTTTGCAGTTGTGCCAGCAAGTCGCTGCCAGCGGCGAGCAGAGGGTTCATCGGTCGCCCTTTCGAAAGGGGTTACGGGAGTCAGCGGGCGGGGTCGGTAATGCCGGGCTGGCGAGCAACGGTCGAGGTGACCGGGGGTCGGGTCACGTCGGCGCTGACGCCGGGCTGGCTCGGCCCGACCACGGTGATCTGAGTGGTGGCCGGTGGTTGGTGCAGCTCGGTGGGCGGTGCCGCGATGTGTTGCGGGGCTCCCACCACCTCGACCGGCGAGGGGCTCGGTCCTGGTGAGGTGGTGGGAGCGGGTAGGTCCACGCCGACCGGCGTGGACATGGTCGAGAGGAGCGTCGAGCGTGTGGGGGTAGCGGTCGGCGAAGGAGGTGAACCTTGGCCACCGCGCTCCGGTGGCAAGGGTGCGGCGGCGGCGTCGTGGGCCGCTGCGGCCAACCACGCTCCCGCCCATGCGGCGGGGGAGGGCCCGTCACCGACGGCATGGGAGTAGGCGTCGTGCCGCATCCCGGTTTCCCAGATCCGTACCCACGTGGTGAGGTCGAGCAGGTCGCGGTTGTCGGCGACCTCGCGGCGCACGACATCGAATGCCGTCGAGACCAGTCGATCTCCGGTGGTCGGCGCCACAAGGTCAGTGACCGCACTAGTGAACTTCTCGCCCACCATGGCGACAGCGGCACCCGGATTGGACAGGGCGACGCTCGCCAGCTGGGCGAGGGCGGCGGGGTTGAGCACCGCCGCGACAACAGCGTTGACCGCGTCGAACCCGATAGTTCCGACACGTGTCACGGCGGCGAGGGCGGTGTTGACATCCACCCCGGTACGCGGGTCCGAGGCATCCGCCAGGCGCTGCGATATCGACTTCTGCGGTGAAATGCTCAGCGTGGCAGGCGAGTGACCAGAGATGTCGTCGTCGAGGACGGTGACTGCGGCGTTGAGCGAGGTGTAGGCGAGGGCTTGCCCGATCGATATCAGCGAGGCGATCGGGTCCCCGGTCGAGAGCAGCGACTGCGAGGCCACCCCGGCGGCGGCACGCAGGATCGCCGAACCCTCGGGGGTATCACAGGCCAGGTCACCGGAAACGCAGACACTGGCCACTCGGCCGGTCAGTGCGCCGAAATCCTCGGCGATGTCACGCTGCGGGCCGATCCCGCCACCGGCAACGCCTGAGCGGACCGGGGCTGCGGGCAGTGCTGCCAAATGCTTTCCACTGGTTCCGGGCGCCGGGGCCGGTGCGGAGGCATCGGTGCCTGGGAACAATCCGGTGCCAGGGCTTCGGGTCGGGTCGGCCATCAAGATCACTGCCGCGACCACACTGGGATCAACGACCCCGTGGCCCGCACCTATCTGCTGCGCCACGATCGAAGCGACATGCGAGCCCTGCGAATAGCCGACCAAGCCCATCCTGGTTCGCGGACACACCGAATGGACCTGCGCCATCATCGATTCCGTGCGCAGTACACCGGTCGCGACCGATTCGGCGTACGGAACGATCGAGGCACCGACCGCACCACCGAAGCCCGCCGGATACGGCACATACGCACGATCGACCAGGCCAGGTTCGGGAGCGGCGGCCATCAGCGGCCGCATCACCAACGACAACATCCCGGTGTCGGTGCTCGGCGCAGCATCCGGCGAGGACTCACCGGTGCCCTGAACAGCAAACACATACAAAGCCGGACATCTCGACAGCGACAACGACGTCGAAGGGGCCGGTGTGGCGGTGGTTGTCGGTGACGCTGCAGCCACGCCCACCGCGGGCGCGCCCGCGGCGAAGACCGCGACGCAGGCGAGGATCGCCGCGGTACGTCGAGTGAGTGTCATCGCTTCTCCTGCAACGGAATCGATTCGGGGGAGGTGTTCCACCAGATGCTCAACGGCACCCGCCGACGCCCTGCAAGGAGATCGGCGGTGAGCGCGTCGAGGCCACACACCAGCTCATCGAGCGGCCCCCACACCACAGACAATCGATCAACATCAACGGGGCGCCCCGGCAACGCGGCGTAGTCGGCCATTCTGACCAGCACCATCGACACCGTTTCGGTGTGCAACACCGCCAACTCGGTGGGGATCGGCAGGACCTGGTCGACGTAGGTGTCGATGCGCCGCATCACCCCGATCCGCGCCCTACTGACCCGATCCCCGGTGGTGCCGTTGGACAAGCGGACCAGCTCCGCTGCGGCGGCGAGGACCGGATTGATCAGCTGGCGGTCGGTGGCCCGTCCGAACATCGCCTGCAGCACGACCCTGCCCGACGGCAGCGGCGGTGATGGCTCTTCTGCGCTGGTCATCGACGGGGCTCCTTGCCAACAGCACACACCCGTGACCCTGCGGCGCCGGTGTGGTGAATCAGATCGGGGACAGGACGACCCGCGACCACGCCATCACCGAGCCCGGTGGCTCGGCGATGGACGTCGGTGGCGGTTAGTCGGCGTGGGTGGCGAGTGCCCGGGTGAGCAGGACACGTGCGTCGTAGCCGTAGACGGCCTGGTTTTGCAGGAGGGCGAAGGTACGTTCGGCCACTGCGATGTCGTCGGGGCGGGTGGCGATGACTTCACCGGTGACGGTCTCGATCTCGACCGCAGAGCTGTCGTGGATATCGAATGCCGGGGTGGGGGCGAGGAACTCGGTGTTGAGCGCGACGATCCCGACGCGGAGGTTGGGGCGGGAGTCGAGGTTGTCGATCAGTGCCTTGATCTGCGCGCGCATCACCGCAGCGTTACCGACCGTGCGATGCAAGGCCCACTCGCCGATCAGGAACTCGAAGGTGTGGGGTACACGGTCGAGGATCAGTTGGCGTTGCATCCGGGCCGCGACAACCTCGTCGAGATCATCCGGGACACCGAGAACTCCGATGCAGGCCGCCAAGACTGCCCGTGCGTAGTCCTCGGTCTGGACAAGCCCGATGACCAGCTCCGGGTTCCATGCGCGCTGCCGGGTGACACCGCTCTCGATGTCTTTCAGGCTGTGCTGCAGCGTGGCCAGCCCGGTCTCGGTCTGGGAGTACCAACTCGCATAGGTCATGTCATGTCCGTATCTGTGTGGTGGTGCACGATGCCGGGCGGTGCCCGGCGAATCGGGTCGGTTCAGTGGGTGCGATGGTCGGTCACGCGGCGTGCAGCGTGGCGCGAGCGGCGTCGAGGGTGAAGCTGACCAGCAACTCGAAATCGGCGAGACAGTCCGGGCGGGGTTCGTCGAGCCACACACGGGTGTCCTCGCCCGGGGTGGGTAGCGGGATCGGGGATCCGGTGACGGTACGGATTGCCTGCACCGTCGAGGTCGGCGGAAACAAGGCGACCTTCCGGGTGTCGCCGGCCTTGGGGGAGGTGGTCAAGAAGGTGCGGGTGCGGGTCGCGACGTTGTCCACGATCGGAGTGACGATCCTGCTGTGGCGCAGCATGTCCAGGACCAAGTCCGCCAACCCTGAACACACCTGGATCCCGTGAACGGGGTCGGCGGGCAGGATGATCTGGTCGTGTCCATCGAGCACGACACGCCAACCGAGGCGGCGGTAGGCGGTGCAGCGATCGGCAGGGGTTTCTGTCAGGGGTATAGCCACAGGTCCTCGCAGGGCATTCGGTTGATCGGGAGAAATCCATCCCTGATCTCGGCGGCGGTGATGGATGGATGGGGATGGGAAAGCCAGTCACGCAAGAAGTTCCGCACCGCGGTGCGGCAGCCGCGGAAATCGACCACCAACCCGGCACTGATCACCCGCAGGTGTGTATCGGGTTCGTCGGGGCGAGGTGATCGCGGCAGCGGCATCGCAAACCTCCGGTGCTACCAGCAGTCTGAGATGGTGGTGACCACGACCTCAGCGGTAGGCCGATACGGATCCAACGGCTCGTGAGGAAGCCAGCGTCGGGCGGGATCTCGTGGCGAGGGCAGTACGACCTCGTCACCGTCGGGCAGGAGAACGGCCCCGGCTGCTGTCAGCGCCGCGAAGTTCACACCGTGGCGCAGATGGTTGGGCACGGGCCCGGTCAGGATCGTCACGACCGGGTGCGGGGTATCGGTGTGCACGATGACCGGGCCAGGCCAGGTCAGTGCTGCGATCACCCGGTGTCCGAGCTCGGAAGGCAATTCGATGGCGCCGACTGTCCCGGTCCGCAACACGATCTGACTGGTGGACTCGCGGACGAACGCGTCGAACCCACAGGCGTTGCGGTACATACTCGCGCGGTGAATCACCTTGTCCACCGGTAGCAATCGTGTGCTGTTCACCGGGTCCCACCACGTTTCAAACAGATCCGGACCGCGTTCAGGACCGTGTGGGTCATGGGCCGTTGCGGGCTGGTCGGTGGCAACTCCCACTCACGGCACGGGTCAGCGTTCGTTGCGGTTGGTGTGGGAAGCGCGATCGGGATGCCGGAGGCCAGTACGACGACGTGGCCGCGCCAGAACAGGGTGTCGTCGGCAGTGGGGTCGATTCCGAGGTCGGAATTGGTGATGAACGTCCACGATCCCGATTTGGGGTGGAACACGATCGGCCCGCAACCAGCATCGGATCGAGACAGGCTGCTGCGAACGCGCTGTCCAAGCGCCCACGGAACCATGACCGCCTGTACCCGGCCTGCAAAGACGATGATCTGACCGGAGTCAGGATCGATGAGCGCTGGCAACTGGCACACCTGTTGGTAGTAGGCGCACCGTGACGCAACCGATGCGCCGATCAGGTCCACACCAGCCAACTCGGCCCCGGTTGTCACGTACGGGTGGTGACCGGAAACCTCTAGCAGGGCGGTTTGGGTAGTGGTCGTGATCATGGGTTGTCTCCACGGGAGTGGTGGGTGAACGTGATAGGGGCGGGAGCCGTCCGGGGCGATCTTGTGCCGGTGACCGCGGCTAGTGCCCTGTCGACTGCTGCCGATCGGCGGCGGTGAGCGCGCCCGCCCTGCCGGTCTGTGCCCTCGGCTTTGAGTTCTGCGACAACGGCTTCCAGCTCGTCCGGGTCGCTCCGGGCAGCAAATAGCAAGATGGCTACAAGCTCTTGGTGTTTCCGGTTTCGCACTGCTTTCGCACCCCCAATCGTGTGCACGACTCATGGCGATCAGATAACCAGCGGCTGCGTCCGCGTCCTATGGATTCGGTGTCCACAGCGCGTCCACAGCTGCGACATCACGGACCGGGCGAGACCCAGATGGACCTTGTTCCTTGAACCAACGAGCTCTCATGGCGAATCAGCCTGCTTCCAGTGCCGTGCAGGTCGGACGTAAGGTCCTAGGTGATGGCAGCTTCTGCAGGTTGCACTTTCACCGCTTGAGGACCGCGTTCGCCCTGTGAAATCTCGAACTGGACGTGATCGTCTTCGGTCAGGCTTCGAAATCCCTGGCCGACGATGCCGGAGTAGTGGACGAAGACGTCGGGCCCGTCGGCGCGGGCAATAAATCCGAACCCCTTCTCAGCGCTGAACCATTTCACGGTTCCGGTGATGGGCATGTGAAGCTGCCTTTCGTTGATTCTGTTGGTTCCTAGGGCTCTCCCGTTGGCGAGTTGATTGCCTTCGGGCTTTGGGGCACGTCGGCGACTGACGTAACCATTCGATCTGTGTGAAGCCAGCTGCAGACCGGAGTTTTGAGGCAGGGCGTCAGAAGTCTTGGTCTGGAAGCGATTTCAGTGTGTACTGGGTTCTCGCAGCGCGGTAGCGTCTCAAGGGGTGGCTAAGGGTGGCACTTCCTACACAACTGGAGGGGTAGTGACTGACAAGCCGAAGTCGGCCCTGGACCAATGGAGGCTGCGCGCGGGCCTGAGCAATAAGGAGTTCGCGCGCGAGATCACCACTCGCGCTGCAGCTCGGGGGCATAATCACGTTGTGCCGGACGCCACAACTGTCCGGCGTTGGATAGAGGGCAGTAAACCTCGCCAGCCCGTCCCGGACCTGATCTCCGACCTGATTTCGGACAAACTCGGCTACCGGGTTACCACGTACGATCTGGGACTCGGAGAGCCTCACAGCGACCGTGGGCTCATTTACCATCCGTCAGTGAGCGACAGCATCGAGTCTGTCGCAGACCTTGGGAGAGCCGACGTGGACCGACGTAGTTTCCTGACCGCCGCGCCGTTTGTGGCGTTGGCCGGTCTCGGGCCTTCGCGCGACTGGCTACTCAATACCCTCGAGCAGCTTCCTCAAGCGGGCCAGCGCGTTCATCTTGACGATGTCGCCGCGCTTCGTGACATGTTCTCCAAGTTCCAGGAAATCGACATCTTCCAAGGTGGAGGATCGGGCCGCCTGGTCTTGGCCGCCTACATGAACAATCACGTCTACCCCCTGCTGCGTCGCTCTCAAACCGCAGAGGTCCAACACCAGCTCTACGGAGCGGTGGCAGAACAGACCTACCTGCTCGGGTGGATGGCATTCGACAACGGCGAGCACGGTGTCGCCCAGCGCTACCTGATCCAGGCACTGCGCCTGGCGGAAGAATCACGTGATCCCGCAATCGGAGCGCATGTATTGGCAGGTCTGGCAGATCAAGCCACGCTTCTCGGGAACCCTGCAGAGGGTCGCCGCCTGGCACAGGCAGGTCGGCACGGGCTCCGCGCGAGCGATTCCCATGCCTGTATGGCGGACCTGTGGACTCTGGAGGCACGTGCGCTGGCCGCAGCTGGCGAGCGAAGTGCAACGATCGCCGCGATAACCCAAGCAGAAAAGGCCTTCGAACGGGTCGACGTAGAAATCGAGCCTGAGTGGGCACGCTTCATCGACCCGGCCTACGTCCACGGCGAGATCGCCAACGCCTTCCGAGACATCGGGTACCCCGACGAAGCGGAGTTGCACGCGAACCGATCCATCGACTACGCCAAGTCGCAAGGGCGGGCGCGGCGCGGCGCGATGTCGAACGCTGCGCTGGCTGCTGTTCACCTCCATCGCGGTGACCTTGAGGCTGCACGGGAGGCTGGCATCCGCACCCTGAACCTCTCCAACAGGGTGAAGTCAACCCGGTCCGTTCAGGCAGTTCGCGACGTCCACCTGCGAATGGCCCGGGTCGGCGGCCACGACCATCCGCTCGTGCGGGAATTCGGTGAGCTCGCACATTCCGCCCTGAACGCCTAGCCTCACATATTCCCATGGCCCGCCGCATTGTTCGCGCGAGCAGTTGCGTGGGTACAGGTGATGCCATGTCCGTGTACCTGCGCGCCCGGAATGACCGACATCGTGCCTGAACCCGAGGCCATCTGACGGTCCGGCCGTTGTCGGCGACGCTTGTGCCCAGCAATCCTCGATGGGAGCCGAGCGGAGCTGATGACGACGGCCATCTAGCGGAAGCCGTTCGATTCGATGGACAGCTGGCACGTAACCTCCTGCCTAGTGGCGGCGGTACAGCTCGTGGGACTAAAGCCGATGTAACACAGCGGTTGTCCGACAAGGTTCAGGCGACGCTGGTGGATTCTCAGCGAGATTTGCCGTCCACAACGTGTCCACAGGCTGGCATGATTCGACAGCATGGACAGTCACGGCGCTATCGTCGGTGCGCAGCTTCGAGCCGCCCGCGAGGCCGCGGGCGTGTCGTTGGCTGCGTTGGCAGGCCAGATCCATCGCGGGAAGTCCGCGCTGGCCTACTACGAGACCGGCGAGCGCACACCCCCGCCGGATGTCATAGCGTGTTACGAGACGCGATTCGGTGGCCTTCGAGATCCAGTCGCTACCCTCGCCGACCTTGGAAAGGCTGACGTGGAAAGACGCGCGTTTCTGCGTGGCGGGTACTCGACAGCATTGGGTGCCTCGGTACTGCTGCCTGGATGGCTCGACACCGCTGCGCCAGTGGCAAGAGCTCAGAGCACGATCCGGCACGTCGGATCTTCCGACGTCACCGACGTCCGCAACGTCATGACGCTGTTCTCCCAAATCGAACAGCGCATGGGCGGTGGCCACGGGCGACGCGCTGTTGTCCAGTACCTCAGCAGTGAGGTCGTCGACTACCTCAACGGCACCTACACAGACGAAGTCGTACGCCATGACATGTTCGCGGCAGCGGCTGAGATGGCGTACTTGGCAGGATGGATGGCCTTCGACAACGACGAGCACTCCGCGGCTCAGCGCTATTTCGCGACAGCCACCAAGCTCGCTGCCGAGGCGGAAGACGCTCCGCTGACCGGCCACATCTTGCGTGCGATGGCACACCAGGCCATCGACCTCGGACACGCCACGGAAGGGCTCGAATTGGCCGAAGCCTCCGTCGCTGGCTCCCGATACAGCACCGCCACGCCACGCGAGCGCGCATTGCTCAAGATCGTTCACGCGAAAGCCCTCAGCGCTGCCGGCCATCCCTCGGAGGCCGCGAAGGCTGTGATCGTCGCCGAACAGGATCTCGCATCGGCATCGAGCTCAATCGCTGAACCCTCGCGGGTGTTCTTCTTCACCGAGGCGAGCCTGGCCCACGAAACTGCTTGTGTTCTGCGTGATTCCGGCGATCTTGAAGGCGCGGCTCAACAGTTCGAACGCAGCGTGCGCAAACGCAAGGCGCAGGCGTTCGCGCGAACTCACGCGGTCACCCTCGGCTACCTGGGCGCGGTGCAGGCAAAGCGCGGAGCCCTCGAAATAGCCTGCGCGACGTGGAAGTCGGCGCTGCTGTCGATGGGGCAGGTTCAATCGGGTCGCACACGCGCCGTGGCGCACGGCATCCGCGCCGCCGTCGCAACACATCGTGGATCGGCGGTGGCGGGACTGGCCGAAGTTGATGACCGAGCCACTGAATACCTTCAAGCACAAGGGATATAGGAACGCAACGATGACTGACGAGAAGTTCGAAGTGGTGCCGATCGCACACGTGATCGGTGGGCGCCGTGAGCCCACGGACGATCATTGGGGCGGCACTGAGACGATCATCAGGATCGATGATCCGCGGTTCAGCGAAGATTCCGTCAAAGGGCTCGAACAGTTCTCCCACGTTGAGGTCGTGTTCCGCTTCCATCTGGCCGATCAGTCCGATCTCCACTTCGGTGCCCGCAGCGCACGCGACAACCCCGAATGGCCCGAGGTCGGGATCTTCGGGCACCGCAACATGCGTCGCGTCAACTGGCTCGGAGTCTCCCGCGCCAGACTTCTTCGCGTCGACGGTCTCAATCTCCACGTGGCTGAGCTGGACGCCGTTGACGGCACTCCTGTGTTCGATATCAAGCCGTGGTTCGCCGAGTTCGGGCCTCGCGGCGACGTCGAGCAGGCGCCGTGGTCGACCGAGATGCTCAGGGACTACTTCTGACCGTGCGATCTGCTCCCGACACGGCAGCCACGCTGAGGGGTCGCTGGTCGCAGACGAATGCCAGAAAGGCGCAGCCGCATGGGTGATCAGGACGGCATCGACTTCAATAGTGCCAGTACCGGCGACGACTATTGCGCTCTCCCTGACGGTCGGGTGCCGTTGTGGGTGATGCTGACCGTGGGCGATGACGCTCACTGCGTGACGCCACGGCACACGCACCAGGCCCCGCTGATCCTGTCAGCCGCGGTGATCGGCCGCGACTGCACCATCCCGGACGGCGAAGTCATCGGCCGCGAGTTCACCGCCGCCGGCGGCCGGGGCGAGCCATTGCACGACTTCCGGCTCGTGCACGATCCACGACTGTAGGGTCCGAACTCGCAGGACTCCGCACCAGGCGACGCGGCGGGACCTGTTCGGCGAGCGCCCGCACTGCTGGTTGCCGATTGTGGGCGGCGAGGTCGCGCAGGTAGATGATGCAGCGGTTCGAGTTGACGCAGTCGGAGAACATGCTGACTGCGCAGTCTGTCGAGAGCTTGATTAGGCCGGGTCGGGAGTTGCCGCCTATCTCGGGATCCATAGCCGACACGTCAATTCGCCATTCGGTGACCTCTATGGGGCGCCGATCGCGAGCAGATCGGCCTAGAGCGATAGAAGGAGGTACCGCGGGATGCACGCCAGTGTGTACCGCGCGGTACCTGCCATCCTTGTTCGGTTCGCTTGCCCCCTTCTCGAGCGAACCGGGACTCCCCAATGGTCAGGGCAGCCCCATGCCGACCGGTCAGGTCGGCTACGGTGACCTTAAGCGGGGGTGGCTTGCTAGTGCAAGTTGCAGAAGCAAGTTGTGATTATGGATAAGGTAGCCATGGAGTTGCGTCGGGAGGGTGCGCTGACTGGCGGTGAAAAAGGAGGTCCGAGGTATGTCGAACCTCGAAAATTATGACGCGCCAACGGAATCCGAGAGCGGTCCTGCGTTTGCTCAACGACTGAGGTTTCTCTTCGAGACGGTGTATCCGCGCGGACGGGGTCCCTACAGTCAGACCGAGGTGGTCGACATGATCAGGGCCAACGGTGGCGGGATGACCACCGGCCTTATGTCACAACTGTTGTCAGGTAAGCGGCGGTCACCCACGTTGCCGACGGTGAGCGACATCGCCACCGTGTTCCGCGTCCCGATCGACTATTTCGGGTCACCGGAGTCCTATGCTGAGATCCGGCGTCATATCGAGTGGATCAGCACGATCCGCGATTCGGGTGCCGAACAGGTCGCGGCCCGCAGCTACGACCCTGCCAAGGTGTTCGAGGTCGGGTTCCGGGAGCTCCGCCGCAGCACTGCCGAAGGCGACGCGGACGGCTGATTTCAGGACACCAGCAGATAGGCGGCAGCGGCGAGCGCCGCGCCCACGAAGGAGCCGACAACAACCTGTCCGCGAGTGTGGTCACCTAGCCACACTCGCGACCATCCATTCACGACAGTCAGTGGCAACGCGGCAAGAAACCACGGTGAGGCGATCAACGCCAGCAGGACCGTGGTTCCCGCACTCACGGCGGTATGGACACTGACCTTCCATTTGCCGATCACGGTCACGATTCCGATGCCGAACAGGACAACCAGCCCCGCCACCGTCCACGCGATCAGAGCGCGCGGGGCGCCCTGCACGATCTCGACGATCAGGCCCACCCCCACGATGCCCAGAATCGCCGGAATCACCCAACGCCGACCGTCGATATCGGTCACATGGTGATCGCTGGCGATACCGCCCCGCACCCCGGCCAAGATGATGATCATCGGGATCCCGCCCGTAATCGCGGCGACGAAAAGCCCCCACCCGGGAGCCCCCACAGCGAACCCGGCGATCGTCCCGGTCACGATATTGATCACCCAGGGCGCCCCGAGTTCAGTGATCACCCGAGCCGCGCGCGCTTGCGGTGCCATCGTTTCCGTCACGCCGAAACCTCCCGTTGTCCATCCCGATATTTCCGTGCCAAGGTCAACGCCCACCTGCGGTCGAGTTCCGCCTCGAGCGCCGCCGATCGAATACCGGCGCTGTTGAACGCTGGCGACGGTCGCGCATGCAACAGCCAATCTGATGCTGCCGCAGCCACTTCCGAGGAGTGTGCGACGTAAACGTTGGGTTGTGCGGCGCGCTGGGCTTCCATGCTCAATGCGTCCAGCAACTCGGTGACCCGGTCACTGGCCCGCTCTTCGGTGCTGCTGCCCCGTCGGGACGGTCGGCGAACTCCCGGCCAGCGCGACACCAGCTCCCGATGCAGTGGGCCGATCGCCCACAGAATCCGCTGCGCACGCACCCGCGACACGACCGGCGACAACATCATGCCCACGAAGATCACCAGCACACCCACAGCGGAAACCGCCCGGGTCACCTCGAAAACCACGGGCAGCTGAGGCGCACTGAGATAACGCACCGCCACGAAGTAGCTCAACCGAATCCACGCCCACGCCGTCGCCGAGGCCAACCCCACCGACAGGAGAGTCAAACTCCAGCCGGTCAGGCTACGCACATCCGCGGCACGAGAGGTCATCACCATCAGCGCAGGGCACAGCAGCGCCGGGAACAGCGCACCGGCGATGCCGGCCTCAGCATATCCAGGCAGATGACTGAAGGAGATGTCGAACTCGAATCCATCTGCCGCTTGCGGAACCGTTGGCGCGCAGACGAAAATCGCCATCGCCACCACGGAACCGACCACCGCGATCAGGCCGAGTACCCGCGCCCCACGCGCGACCTTCTCCGGGTCGCTCGTCACGGCCAACGCCAGGACCCCCGAGGAGGCCGCCATCAAGTTGAACAGCACCATGCGCAATCCGGTCGAAAAATTGGGGATCGGCACGACGGTTTGCACCAGTGTCTCCACCGCCGGGATGTTCAAACTCAAATGCACGGCGACAACACCCAATGCCACGACCATGCTCCCCAGCACCCAACTGCGCGACCACCACCACCGCCACGCCCTGCTCGCCACCGCGATCCACATCAGGGGCGCCAGAACCATTGCGTTCATCCCAGCGCCTCACCCCAGCGAGACCGCAACCGCGGCTCTTTGCGACCGATCCGCTGCAAGCGATTCAGCAGCAAGCTCGCGAACTGCTCGGCAGCCAATTCCTCCTCGGCCGCAGCTGCATTCCCGCACTCCCGGCGCAACATCAGCGCAGCCATCTCGTGCATCCCTGTCGGCAGCACCGACTGCGCCAGCTCCAGCACCGGTAGTCCCTGATGCCCCAGCACGATGTGACCCAGCTCGTGGGCAATGGTCCGGTCTCGAGTCTGTACCCAGGACGCGACACTCACCTCATCGTGATCCCGATAGTGAACCCACTGCCCGAACACCCCCGTCGGTAGCACCGAATCCTCAACCACCCGCAACGGTCGCCCCCGGAGCCGAGAAACCGCCTCCACCAACCCATCCAGTGACTGAGACTGCCCCGCCGTCGCCATGGTGAAAATGCGATCGACCGCCGAATTGACCGCCGATCCGTTGAACACGCCCACCATCCAACCACACCCGAACTCGACTCGCCGAGCGCCGATCGCCCGAGCTGACGCCTTGGAGTTCGACGATCGCAGAGACTTGGGGCAGCCGCATTCGTGGAGTGGCTTCAGCGTTGCATCTCGGCATCGGTATTCGAATTTGCTTGCGGCGCTGCGAGGTTCGCAACAACCAGCTAGATCGCTTTGGTACGCTGACGGCCGTCGCCGCGACAGCGTCTGCGACGAACGCGCCGCCAACAGTGCCCGGCATTCCGCGCGCCTGCCAGGTGCGCTGTCGTTCAATGCGATTTCGGCGCCATTCGCCGTGTTGCATGCGAGGGCTTCCCGATTAGGATGAAGCGCGGGCTGGCAGCCTTAATCCCCCCCAAGGTTTGTCGCCCAGTTCGGCGGTATGTTGGACCCCTTGTGGGTCGGTGGCCGCCGTCGATGCCGCCGAGCCAACTCCCCCCTTCGCCCGGCGGCATCGCTCACTTCAGCTTGGGATGGCATCGCCGATGCGCTCACGCGCCCTCCGAAGCCAAACTTTCACGGGACGCGCAGACTGGCTGCGAGATACGGACAGGCAGCGTCTCAACCATGAGTCGTTGTGCACGAGGCCCTCAAGGCGAACGTGCTCAGTGTCAGCCTCTACGAGCTTCCTTCGGAAGCCATAACCTAGATCTGCCGTCAGTCGACCACCCGCTCCGACCGTGAGGTCGAGTCCGAGCAGCACAGCCACGATGTGGCGGAGCAGATCTCGTGAGGTCTCGGTGACGACAGAGACAGACCCGACCGTAGGTCGAATAGCGCGGCCTGATGCGGGACCGGACGCACCTTCAGCATGTCAGGCTGCACCTGGTTCTACGGCTGGGTCGTTACCTTCGACTGGTTCTGCGATTCCCAGAACGTCGAATATGCTCTCACCCCATGTCGCCCACTTGCGGAGGCGCCATTCGTCGACGAGGTAAATGTCTTGCGACAATGCAAATTCGGTCGCCTGCGCCGAGAATGAGGTTGTCGTGACAATGATAGGAATGTCGGCCTTGTGGAATGGACGGGCTGTACCGTTGACCTGATAGACGACGTCGGGGCCGATCGGCTTGCCTTGCCGAAACTTGCATTGCACGACGACCCGGCGGCCAGCAGGTGTCAAGGCGATAATGTCGGCACCATGGTCGCGAGCGCCGCCGCCGCGCCGGAGGATGGTGAGTCCATCCCGTTGTAGTACCCAGGCCGTGATTTCTTCGAAGCCTGACCCGTCACAGCGCTGCAGCTCCCGGTCATCGATGCTATTATTTGACGAAGCGAAGGCCGCTCGCCTGCTGTCGATGTCGCGCACGGTAGCCTGCGTGGCTTTGAATTCTTTGATGGTTCTTTTGAGTTCGTCAGTCAGTTTGAGACATTCATCCATTTGGTTGTACGCCGACTGTGTCGGAGACTCTCCGTCAAGAGCGGCCTGGAAGCAATCCCCCGGAGGCATGCCGAAACGGTCGGCCAGCTCGCGGAAGTTCTCCGATACTTTGGTGGCGATCTCGCGGCATCGTTTGAGAGCCTGCGCAACGGTGACCATCAAGCTGCGCATTGCGGTGTCGATCTCTCGGCGGGTGTACTGCCACTCCAAGTCGAAAGGCTTGGAGGAACGTTGAAGATCGGCCAGCTCGTCTCGCACGTCCTCGATCCACTTGACCTCACCATTGACGCCATCGAGCGCTTCCTTCACGAAATGGCCTTCGACGGCCCAGAGGAACGCTGAGAGCACGTCGTCGCTGTTGGCGGCAGCGATCCAGGCCGCGATGTCCTTGCGAGCCTCTCTGGATCGATACCTACTCGGCCACACCGCTTCTGGGTGTAGGCAGAGCTGGTGAGGGTCAGTACCTCGTGTTCCGGGTCGAACGATGATCACGGCGAGAAATGTAGCTCACCCAGGCCACGCCGACTAAACCCTTCTTAGGGCCTCGACTCTCACTGCAAATCCTGGCCAGGTGGGACCTGCCCCTCTGTCCGAGAGATGTCGTTGGTGACTTGGAGACCAGGAACAGAGCGGTAATTCGTTGTGGCTCAGAGGGACTCGCGGCATTTGCTGCGAGAGCTTTGCCCCATATTCGCTCAGATTCAGATGGTTCTGGTTCTCCCAACGAAAGGGGGCCGAGGTGGGCCTGGCCACAGCGCTCGATCCTGTGCATGACATCGAAGGGGCTATGTTGGCGCCGAATTCGTCTGCAGTCGGAGCGACGGATGAAGGCAGTCGGTGGGGTGCTGGATCTCGTCTCCGGTAACCGGGACGAGACCGCGATAACCGATTCGGTGTCGTTCACTGGTACGGCTGCCAGCGTGCCGACATGTCGCGGTGCCGATAAGAGGAGAATCGCCACTGCCACTGCTCCTTCAAAGACGGGTTCATATCGAGAACGGGAAGGACGCTCGTCACGAGCTGTAGTTCACGTAGCCGACGCAGTGTCGCGAATCCGGACCATCGTGTCACGTCCCATCCGTAGGTATGAACTAGCTGGTTGTGGTAGTTCTCGGGATAGGTGAAGCGGAGGGCACCTACAGCGACCGGCGTGAGGTCCCATTCGCGTGGCCCGATACATGTCGAATCGAAATCGCAGATCACTGGATCTCCTCGGCCCTGCACGAGGTTGCCGACGAACGCGTCTCCGTGGATGAGTCCGCCCGGCAGGGCATAGTCGAGTTCACCTACAGCCGAGAACAACTCGGCGCATTCGTCACGGAGGAAGGCGAGCTCGTCGACTGCCAGGATCGACTGCTGGTCGAGTCTGCGCTGAATCTCGGTGAACGGGTCCCACATCGGCAGCTCCGTTCGTGGGAGCTGGTGGATACAGGACAGGATTTTGCCGAGGTCTTGACCGTTGGGCGCTGGAGCGCCGCGAATGCTTGCGACGGTGTGCCAGAAGGTCACTGCATGCTTGTCGATAGTGTGCGGTTGGGGGAGCGAGTCGACTAGGCGGACGGCCGGCACCTCCTGTTTGGCGAACCATCGCGCGACTTGCACAACTTTGGTGGCCCTGGCGTTCACTGCTTGTGAACCGGCGATGCGGACGACGAATGGGTCCTTGGCCAGTTGGAAGACCGCGTTGTTGGTGAATTTGATCAGGTGAGCGCCGTGGCTGTCCAGTCCGACACTGTCGCACGCGGTGCGGAGGATCGTGTGCGCCCAGCTCTGCTCGGCGGTGGCTGGCGGGGTGGGGTTCGCTGACTTTGTCATGTCGTTTGCCTCATGAAGCGGATGTCGTTGGCGACCTGCTGAAGGTCTGAATTCTTCGGGTGTTTGTGGGCGTAACGCAGAATGGGTGTGAGCCGGTCGATGATGCGTGAGGACCTGACCATTTGCGCAGTCTCGACCGCAATCCGGGCGGTGTGGATAGCGATCTCGTTGGGGCCATCCTGCAGGTGCGCAACGGCGAGCGCTGTTAGTTCAAAGCAGCGAGAGCGTTGGGAGTCTGCTCCGCGTCGGCCGATCGCGTCACCGAGGCGCGCGATTCCGATTCGGAGGTCGTCAGGTGTGGGTGTCGGCTGTGCGGTGAGCGCTACGCCTTGAGATGCGCTGAGGTCTGCCTCGCCGAAGAATCGGACCCAACCTGGCGCCCGCCCGGGGTCTGCGCGGGCAAATTCGTCTTCGGCCCGTCCGAGTGCCCGCAACATGGGTTGGCGTTCCCCCAATAGCGCATAGGCCCATCCAGCATTGGCACAGAGCACCGCGCTGGTGAGTGCGCAACCAGCGTCTTGGGCCTGTACTTGTCCGAGCTGGAACAGCCTCAGGGCCACACGAAAGTAGTCCGGTCCATTTCGTTCAGTGGGGCCCCGGTCAACGCGTTGAGTTCCGCGGTGCAGGTGCAATCGTCCGGCGCGGTAGAGGATGTTCGCCGAGAGCGTGGGGTCGTCCGCCCCGTGAGCTACGGCCAACGCTCGCCGGAAGTGGCTGCGCGCGGCACGGTGCATGCCGACGTCGAAAGAAACCCACCCTGCAAGGTTGTGTAGGTCGGCGACTGCGGTGAGTAGCGCCCGTTCGGTGTTGTCGTCGCTTTGTGCGTGCACCAACTGTTCAGCCCACTGTGCTTGGGCAGCGACAGCGTCGCGATACGCACCGCCACCGAACTGATAGTCGAGACGACGCATCGCCGCTGTCATGACGACCAGTTGAGCGACATCACTTCCGCCGACGTGGCGGGGCGCCGGCGCGGTGATGAGCTCCGGGGGCGCCGCAGCCTGCGCTGGCAGGCCGTCGTTGGGTGCGACTGTGAGCTGGGCGGCGTAGTCGAGGAAGGCTTGAATGTCGTGGTGCTCGTCGTCACTGCTGCCCGGTGTGCTCGGTTTCGGGAGCGGGTCACTGGCCAGTCCTACGTAGCCGCGAGGGATTCCGAGTCCGTCTGCGATGCGGATGAGGAGTTTGTAGGAGTTGACCTGGCGGCCTTCCTTCATGATCTCGTATATCTCGGAGCCACTCTGGCCGGTCCGTCGGCTGATATCACGCTGCGAGACCTTGAGTTGTCTGTGCAGCAGGAAGTAGACCGTCGCGAAGTCGTGGTTGGCCAAGGCCGTGCGCATATCCGGGCGCTCCCAGACCTCCGCTGCTATCGGCATTTTCGGGTTGTCATCGACGTTCATCATCGACTCCTGGTCGCACATCGAGGCACGGTCAGATCGACGATAGGACCGGCGAGCCTGGGTTCGCTAACGATCGCGGTGAAGACCGCGAGAACCGACTAGCTCGGCTAGTCGGTCCTGCCCTAGCCGAGCCAACCTGTGACGCGTCTTACTTCGGTGTGCCCGGATCGGTGACCCTGGGCAAACCAACAACGATGTGGCCCTTAGTAATTGGGCCCGCGTCCAGCTACATGGGAGGTCGCGCGGATGCAGGCATTGTCGGCGACGAGGACCTATGCGAACTTGCGATCAGATTCCCCATCGAGGCAACTCCAGCCATCGGTAGCCGGAGAGGTCCCCCCGCAGGAAGTCGCTGGCGAATCTGTCGAAGTCATAGGCGGGGGCATATCCAATCTCGTTCGCAGCGTGCACGATTGGCCACGCCGATCGGCCCCACAGGTGTGCCACCGGGTCTTCGCCGCGCTCGGCGAGCGTCGACATGAACTGCGGGAACAACTCTTCGAGTACCGCTGTCGGTGCGTCGCGAAGCGTGTCGATGCGGTTTGGCAGCGGCGACGCGGCGTGGATGTTGAGATGGCGGTTGGTCCCGACCGGTGGCCGCGAGAGCGCGGCTGCCACTGCTGCCGCAGCGTCGCGGATGTCGAGGCCACCGAACAGCAGGCGAAAGCCGTGGTGCAACAGCCCGGCAGGGGTGAAATGCCCAAGTCTCAGCACTGTGGTGAGGATTCCGGCGTCGGCCAGGGTGTATTCGGCGATGGATTCGCTGGTCAGCTTGGTCAGCGAGTAGGCATCGTAGGAGGTCGTTGACATGGATTCGTCGCGAATCTCCCATGCAGAGCGTGGGGCTGAGGGGATCGGTCCGTACACCGCCATCGAGCTGGCCAGTACGACCTGCGACACGGCGGACTCTTTCAGGGCCCGGTACAGCGCCAGCGTGCCGTCGACGTTGACCGACCAGAAGTCGTTGAATCCGAAGCGCGCCATATGGTCTCGCCCGTGCAGGCTGGCCAGGTGGACCAGCGCTTCGCAGTCGGCGAGCGTGGTCCGATATTGCTGGGGGTCTCTGATGTCGGCGACGACATGGTGTGGCGCCCACGCGTCTGGGGCGGGCCGGTTGTCGAGGGAGGTGACCTTGTGTCCGTCTCGGATCAGCTGTGCGGTCGTGGCGCGACCGAGGGTGCCCAGTGCGCCGGTAACGAGAACATGTGCCATGGTCTCAGCCTTTCTTCACGTAGGGCAGCACGGAATTGATGAGCAGGTCGATGCTGCTCAGGTCTGCGGGATTGGGGTGCTTGAGGATCATCCGGTCCACGCCGGCATTCGCGTATGCCTCGATGGTGTCGACGAGCGCTTCCGGTGTAGTCGCCAGGTACGGCGCGGGCAGCGTGGAGTGGGTTGCGCCGCGCAGCATCGGGTATCGGGTGGCGGCGTCTGCAAGCTGGGCGTTGATGTGGCGCGCGTCTGCTCCGATGATGCAGTCGGTCATCACCGACAGCCGTGGTGGTGCTTGATCGCATTTGTCGGCGATCTCGGTCAAGCGCTGGTGGACTCTCGCGCACGCCGCAGGTGGCTGGAACACGAAGTTGTATTCGTCTGCCGTGCGTACCGCCAGTTCGAGGGAGCGTTGACGGCCTCGCTTGCCGACGATGATCCGCGGCGGACGGGCTGGGACGGGGTGAAGTTGCGCGTCATCGGCGGTGAAGAATTCGCCGTCGTAGGAGAACGGCAACCCACTCCAGAGGCCTCGCAGCACGGCGATGTACTCGACCATCATCCGGTAGCGAGTGGTCGTGTCGAGGAGCGCGAGGCCCACGCTGCGGTGCTCGTATGTGTTCCACCCGATGCCGATTCCGACGTCCAAGCGGCGATCGCCAGCGAACGCGCTCGTGCTGGCGACGGTCTTTGCCAGGATCGCAGGATGCCGGAAGGTGATCGGCGACACCAGTGTTCCCAACCCGACGGTGTGTGTGGTGGCTGCGGCCGCAGTACAGGCAGTCCATGCGTCCAGGCAGTCCTGGCCAGACGGGGCAGGGCCTGTGAGGTGGTCCGAACGCAGCAGAGCCGTCACGGCGGTGCCGTCGATATGGGCGGCCACGCGAAGCCAGTCCTTGGCTGTGGTGCCCGTTTCGCTGTCGATGAGGAGCGCAACTTCCATGCCGATCACCTTTCGTCAACAATTCAGAATTCTCAGCAGGGTACGCCGCGGGTCCCAAAAAGGTTGTCCGACAACATAATTTGTTCAGCAGTTTCGCGGATCTGCTGGAGCAAACACACATTGGGGCAGCGGGTGCTGCCGGTTCGCTTTCCCGAACGGAGTGCATCATGACCGTGACCGTCGTCGTGCCCGCGCGAGGTGAGGAATCGACCTTGCCGATCACTTTGCCGCACACCATCGCCGCCGCAGAATGCGTCAACGCAGAATTGGTCGTTGTCGTCCCCGAGGGATCTGACTTCACCGGACTCGCGCTGCCGCCGGGCAGAATCCGATGGGCGACTGTTGCGGTTGCGGGCAAATACACTGCCCTGCGCCGTGGCGTGAGGGCGTCCCACAGCGACTATCTGGTATTCCTCGACGCCGACGTCCTAGTTGCCCCGTCTGCGTTCGGATATCTGGTTTCGGCCCTGGACGACGGCGCAGACGTCGCAGCAGGCCACCTGATTCTGTCCCCGCCGAGGCCGGGCGATCCGGCGTTACTGCATCGGTGGTCCGAGATCACTTTCGACACGTGGCACGCCTGCCGCAGCGCGCACCCCGAGCTGCGGTGGGCGCTGCCAGGAGCAATGTACGGTCTGCGCCGCAACATATTCCCTGCCGAGAACCCGCTGATACCGGTGCTCGACGACGTCTCAGTGGGCCTGTCTGCCCACGATCACGGGGCTCGCATCGACTACGTCGCCGACGCACAGGTGCAGGTGGCATCGCCAACGAGCTACGCGCAGTGGCGGGGCCAGAAGCTACGCACGCGCGGGATGGAATCGGCTGCGACAGCTTCGCCCAGTCGAAGCTGCGGCGCTGGACAACGCCCTGACTTGGCACCGGCGGCGCTGTGGTGGCGCCAGCGCCGTCGGGGCGCTGATGCGCGCGCAAGACCTGGCGCTGCGCGCCGCAGCGACCAACCGCAACGCGTGGGGCGATGGCGCATGGATACCGGACCGGCCGAACTCCTCGACACCGGAGGCTCAAAGTGTCTGATGCCACGTCATCACCAGGGGGAGCGCACTATCCGTTCATCACCGCCGGCGTGGCAGAGATGCACCAACAGCTCACCGATCACGGCTTACTCTCCCACGCGCTGGAACTGGAAGCTTTGGGCTACACCGTCATTCCCGACGCACTCGAACCAGACCTGCGCTCCGAGCTGACCGAACAACTCCTCGCCTGCGCCGCAGCCGACGACGCGCCGGTCGACACCGAGTCCGGCGGTTGCCACCGTGACCGCACACAAGAGGTTCCATTGCTGTTGTCGCGCGGAGGCGCACCGTTCCAGGAACTGGTGCTTGGCACGCGCACCCTGCTGCTGATCACCTACCTACTCGGCGCACAGCGCCAGCTCAGCAGCGTCACCGGATACGTGAAAGGTCCCGGCCTGTGCGCGCTGGGAATCCACTCCGACACCGCCTACGTCCCCGATCCACTTCCGCCCTATGCCCAGATCGCCAACATCAACTACTGCCTCACGGACTACACCGAAGCCAACGGGTGTTTGTCGATCGTGCCGGGCAGTCACAGGTTCTGCCACCGACCCCGCGAGGGGCAGGGAACCCGGGACGCCATCCCCGTACTCGCTCCGGCAGGCGCGGCGATCATCTTCCACGGCAACACCTGGCACGGCGCCTACCCACGCACCGAACCCGGTGTGCGCCTGACGATCTCGACGCTGTTCGCACGGATGTACATGCGCCCGCAGGAGGATTACGCGCGGGTGTTTACCGCCGACGAGATCAAGACGATGGCACCGCAATTGGCGGAGCTGATCGGAGCGAGCCCGGCGACCGGATGGGCCGACTTACCCGAATTCGACGACATCACCACCCGCCGCCGCACACGAGCGCCCTCCTACTACCTCACCCGCGCACAGCACGGCTAGACACCACCATTTCAGCGAAGGGGACACCATGAATCTCGACAACACCCAGCTCGAGCAGGAATCCGAGCAAGTCCTCACCGACTTGTGCACCACAGCAGAACAACTCGCCCGCACCCACCCAGACCTGGTGCGCGCCAGTTTCGTCACCGGGTCCTTCGTCGCAGGACACTGGAACCGCCAACGCCCCAGCCTGAACCTCTACTTCATCGCCGTCGGCGATCGTGGCAATGCGTTGCGGCTGGAACTGGCGCGAAGCTGGCAGACCCAACGCGAGGCCTTGGCCGAACAAGGGTGGGAGTTGCTGGTGGACTGCCACCCGTACACGGTGTCTCATCGCCCCACCACCGAGGCTGCGCAGCGGCTGGTCTCCTTGACCACCAAAGTCCTCGAGGGCGACCATGACACCAACCGCTATCGGCTGCCCCCGACCATCGGACCGGGCTGGTGCAGGGCATTCCGCATGCTCAACGGCGACCCAGCCGATGTACTTCTCCTCGCACCGCATCCTCGCCGGACCGGTGAATGGGCGCGCACCGTGCACCGAGCGCTCTCGCACTACCGCAACATCCTAGATCACCTGCCCTGGGCGCTGGCCTGGTACGAACGGCCGCAGATACTCGTCGAGGAGTCGGCGCGCTACGCCGAAGAAGCCATCAAGGACGCTTTGGCCCTGAAGCTGACCGACAGCGAACTCAGCGCAGGCATGCACATGGAACTGCTCGCCGATTGGGCAGTCGCGGCCCGCGAGTTCTTGAACGACCGTTTCGGCCCGGACGCCGTCGCAGTCGCCGACACCGTCACCGACCTCAAAGATTTGCGCAACCAGGACCTCCTGAGCGTCGGCGAGGCCGAGCAGGCATGGTTGCAAGCCCAGCAAGTCTGGCAATGGGCATGGGAACAATATCTGCCGATTGCGCGTGAACTGCTGCCCGACAACGACTTCACCCGCGTCGATGCCTTCGTCTGACCTTACCGAGCACCCTCCGGAGGCACCATGATCAACAACAACGCCCCGCGACCGTTGCGTGTCGGCGTGGTCGGGATGGGATGGTTCGGCCGCACCCACCTCGACGCGTGGTCGTCGGTACGCGGCGCCACCGTGGTCGCGGTGTGCGATCGTGATCCTGCCGCGATGGCCGATGTCGGTGATGCGCCGCAGGAAGCGTTTCACAGCGACGCCGGAAGTGGCGGTCGCCGCCCGATCCCAGCTGGCGTCGCCCGCTACGAGAAACTGCAGGACATGCTCGCGGCAGGGGTGGACCTCGTCGACGTGGTAACCACCGAGTCCGAGCACGAGTGGTGTATCCGCACCGCACTCGAAGCTGGTGCCGACGTTGTGGTCGAGAAGCCGATCGCCCTCGACCCCGCCGCCGCACACGAGCTTGTCGAATTGGCCCGAGCCCGGGACCGACACCTCTACGTGGCACAAGTGCTGCGTTTCGACCCCCGCTACATAGCGTTGTCAGAGATGGTCGCCGGGTCGACGCTGCGACATCTGTCGTTCGCGCGGACCTTCCAGAGCGTGGCGCACCAGGTCTACGGGCGCACACACCCCGTGCTCAACGCGGCCGTGCACGACATCGACATCGCCGTCTGGCTTGTCGGGCGCGCACCAGAGCGAGTCAGTGCCTACGGATCCCACCTGCTGGGCCACGAGCATCCCGACTGCATCGACCTCGTCTTGGAATGGGGCCCACTGCGGGCGGTCATCCAGAACTCGTGGCACCTCGCGTCCACATGCCCGTTCGGATTCACCTTCGACGCAACGATCCAAGCAGCCGAGGGCACATGGACATTGCGCAGCGAACCGGTGATCCACGCATGGACCACCGCGCAGGCCAGCGCGCCTGAAATGTGGCTGTGGCCCCGGTACGGCGGTGCTCGCCAGGGTGCCCTCGTCAGCGAACTGCAACACATCACCGACTGCGTCGCCGACGGACGCGACAGCGACCGAGTACCGCTGTCGCAGGTCCTCGATGTGATGGAAACCTGCCACGCCGCCATCACCGCACTGTCCAGCGGCCAACCACAAACCCTCACCAAGGCCATGCCATGAGCTGGGCCGATCGCAGCGCCCTTGCAGCACTGCGCGAGCACGCCGTGTCCATCGTGGGCCCCGACCGGGTAGCAACCGACGCCACACACCGCCTGCTCCACGGATACGACGCATCCATGGAGGTCGGATCCGCCGATCTCGTTGCCGCCCCGTCGAATCGCGATCAGCTCGCCGCCCTCGTCGCCGCCGCGTACCAGCACGGCGTGGCGTTCGTGCCACGAGGAGCGGGTACCGGTTACAGCGGCGGGGCGTTGCCCGCGAACGGCGGGATGGTGATCTTGACACGCGACCTCAACCGCATCCTCGACGAGGACTTCGACGTTGGGTGGATTCGGTGCGAACCAGGCGTCACCCTGGCCCGCATCCACGAACGCGCCGCAGCGGCGGGCTGGCGGTACGTGCCCGATCCGTCCTCGCATCAGGTGTGCACGATCGGAGGCAACATCGCCGAAAACGCTGGTGGCCCACACGCACTCGGAGGTGGATCGACAGCCAACCACGTCATCAGCGTCGAACTGATCGGTCCCGACGGCAGCGTCGCGATCCTCGACGAGCACGACGTCTATGACGGCAACCTCGATCTCGTCGCGCTGGTCGTCGGCTCCGAAGCCACCCTCGGTGTGGTCGCAGCAGTCACACTGCGACTGCTGCCTGCTTCGCCGAGCCAGCACGCGGTGATCGCACGCTTCGACGACCCGCAGGCCGCAGTCGCCGCGGTGATGAACGTATTCGACGCCGGGATGCTGCCCTCGGCGATGGACATGCTCACCGGCGCCTACATCCCCGGCCGCCCCGATCACACGGACCCGTCCTTGCTGTTCGTGCACCTTCAAGGCCAACCCGAGGAGGTCGACACCGGACTACAAATCCTGCAGACCTGCATCGAAGCCACCGGCGGCGACTACAGCCAATTCCGAGCGGCCGAATACCTTGGCCGCCGAGCCGAACTCGTCAAAGGCAAAGTTCGACGGATGGTCGCAGACAGTGGACATCCTCGCTACTACCTGTTCGACGCCACCGCACCCCGCTCACGACTACCCGAACTCATGAACGCGATCACCGAGGCCGCCGACCACTTCGGGCTGCCGGTCCTCAACACATTCCACGCCGGAGACGGAAACGTCCATCCCACACCCTTTTTCACGCCCGGACCCGGAATGGACGAAGTGCTCGCCGCGTTCTCTACCCGGATCCTGCGCGACTGCGCAGCCTTGGGCGGGGCTCTGTCGGGCGAACACGGCATCGGGTCGGAAAAACGGGACCTGATGACCGAGTTCTACACCCCCGCAGCCCTCGAGGCGATGCACACGATCAAGGCGGTGTTCGACCCGCGCGGGCTGTCCAACCCCGGAAAGCTACTCCCACCACGCCCACCCGACGACCACCACCCACAGACGGTAACCGATGTGCTCCCGCTGCACCCCGGACAGGTCCACCGCATCGACGCCTACCTCGATATCGGGCCACACACCACTTTCGCCGACGCGGAGAAACTGCTGGCGAACAGCCCTTACGAGCTGACCTACGAACCTCTCGGCGGCCGTCCAGACGAGCCGATCCTGGCCGCGATCGACACCGCGCGGCCAGGACTCCGCGAACCGCACCCCTTCCGAGCCCGCGACCTCATCATCGCCGCCGAACTCGACGGCGAACTCTTCGGCGGCGCGGTCACCAAGGACGTTGCCGGATATCCCTTGCGTGCATTGGCTTTCGGCAACCGAGGCAGAGCGAGGTTAACCGGCGCGCGGTTACGACTCTTACCCGCTGTCACCGATGCCTGCAGCGTCGTCGTGCCAACGAGGTCGGTCACCGACGCGTTAGCGGTATTGACCCGGCTACGCGCTGCAGCGCTGCCGTTCGCACACCTGGGGATCCTCGTCGGCACCGATGGCGTGGTCCAACTCGTCGGGCGATTGGAAGTCCGCGGGCACACCGTCGCACGCGCGGTGGCAACAATGTCCGAGCTCGCCCCGACCATGCAGGCGAAAACCGAACCGATCTGGGCAGACCCACCCATGTTCGCCTTCGCGGGCGCCGACATCACCGGCCGACGCATCCACCGGTGGGCCGACCTAGACCACGCACTGCGCACCGACTCGACAACTCCGCAGTACCTGTCGATAGGGCAACGCCGTCTGTGGACGACCGCGCCGTCGACCGCCACAACAACACCCATGGGCCGCGCCCTCTCCGAAGCGCTCCACACCCCCTGTGGAAGACCATGACCGACGCCACCTGGTGGAAAACGATCGCCCAGTGCACCAACTGCGGACTCTGCCTTCCGAGCTGCCCCACCTGGCTCGAAACCCACGACGAGGGCGATTCCCCCCGCGGCCGTATAAACCTCATGGCCAACCCAACATCAACACCCGACCCTGTTGCAGCCACGTACCTGGCGCGATGCCTCGAATGCGGCGACTGCCACAGCGTGTGCCCGACCGGTGTTCCCGTCGCCGATCTGCGCCGTGAACACCGCCATGCCCACGTCGACCAGGAGAACACGTGAACCTCGACGTCACCGCCGTGTGCAGTGCGCTGATCGGCATCGACACCCAAAACCCGCCCGGCAACGAAGCCATCCTCGGTGCCTACGTCGCAGAACTGCTCACCGCACACGGATTCGACATCGAGTGGATCGGACAAGATCCACTGCGGGCCAACCTGATCGCCACACTCTGCCGCGGGCCAGGCCCGCGCGTCATCCTGCAAGCACACGCCGACACCAAACCCGCCACCGCAGTCGGCGGCACCAACCTGTGGAATACAGATCCCTTCGCTGCCGCCATCGATGGAGACCGCCTCTACGGAGTCGGCGCCTGCGACACCAAAGGCGCGATGGCGGTGTTCCTTTGCGCGGCAACTACTCTCGCCGCGCGCTCTGACTGGTCCGGCACATTGATCGTGCAGTGCGTCGCTGACGAAGAAGACGGGAGCGTCTGGGGTGCACAGCTACTGGCCGAGCACGGCCTACTCACCGCCGACGCCGCAATCGTCGGCGAGCCGACCGGATGCAGACCCTCGCTGGCGCAACTCGGGCTCGCGTGGGCCGAAGTCACCATCACCGGGCGGACGACCCATGCCGGCACCCCCCTACAAGGCGCGGACGCATTCCGCGCCGCGACCAGCTACATCGACGCCCTCGACGAACTAGTGGCGAAACTGCCGACCGACCCCGACTTTCCGGGCCATCCCCGCGTCAACGTCGGCTATATGCAGATCCCAGGTCACCCCGGCACTGTCGCTGGCGAATGCGTCCTGCGTGCCGACATCAGGGTGCTGCCCAGCCAAGATCGCGATCACATCGCCGAGCTCTACCGCACGGCGGCAGCCAGCTTGAGCAGCGACAAAGTACGCATTGCTGTCGCTGCCTACCAAGGAGGAGGCTGTCACTCCCATTTCATCGGTACCGACACCGACCTGGCACGCGCGTTTGCGCACGCACAGCGGGAGACCGGCCAGCAAGTCGCCACCGAGCAGTTTCTGGGTGGTTCAGACGCCCGATTCTTCGGCCCCGCAGGTACTCCGGCTGTCGTATTCGGACCCGGAAGCCTGCGCCACGCCCACTCACCGAATGAGTTCGTTCCGATCGCCGAACTCGTCCTCGCAACCGGGCAAGTGGGCGTGGTGCTAGAGCAGATTTTTCAGATCAGTTCCCTGCCACCCATGTAGGGCTGAAGGACCGTCGGCACCGCAATCTTGCCGTCGGCGGTCTGGAAGTTCTCCAACAGTGCCGCCAGCAGTCGCGGCGTGGCCACGGCGGTGTTGTTGAGCGTGGCGGCGAACTGCACCTTGCCCTCGGCGTCGCGGTAGCGCAGATTCGCGCGGCGACCCTGCCAGGTCCCCAGAGTCGAGCACGAGTGCGTTTCGCGGTATTGGCCAAGGCTCGGCAACCAGGTGTTGATGTCGTTCATCCTGACCTTGCCCAAACCCATGTCTCCGGTCGCGCACTCGACGACCTCATAAGCAAGCCCCAGTTCCTGGAGAACAGTCTCGGCACTCGCCAGCAGCGCTGCGTGCCAGCGCGCCGATTCCTCGGGGTCAGCCTCGCAGATCACGAACTGCTCGACCTTCTCGAACTGGTGCACCCGCAGCAGGCCTCGCACGTCGCGGCCCGCGGAACCCGCTTCGCGGCGGAAGCACGGCGACATCCCCGCATACTTCAACGGAAGGTCACGCAACTCGAGGATCTCGTCGGAATGAAGGCCCACCAAGGCCACCTCCGCTGTCCCAGCCAGGAACGTGTCATCGGCTGGCAGCTCGTAGGTTTCGGCGCGATGGCCTGGGAACATCCCCGTCCCGACAAGTGCCTGCTCACGAACAAGAGCCGGAACACTGATCGGGACGAAGTCCTGCCGCACGAGCAGATCCAGGGCGTAGGAGTGCACCGCGCGCTCGAGCAGCATCAGATCACCACGCAGCGCATAGGCGCGCTCACCAGCGACCTTGCGCGCCCGCGCGAACTCTACCCAGCCCCGGGACTCGGCCAGATCAACATGATCACGCGGTTCGAAATCGAATTCAGGTGGCGCGCCCCAAGTCCGGACGACCGTGTTGGCTGATTCGTCGGCACCGATAGGCGCACCCGACCAAGGGATCTGTGGCAGACGCAGGAGGATCTCGCGCTGATCGGCCAGATTCACCTCTAGGTCGGCCTTGAGCTTCGAGATCTCGTCGCCGAGTTTGGTGCTCTCCGCCCTGAGCTGGTCTTTGCCTGCAGCGTCGGCCTTGCCGAACTCTTTGGAGATCGAGTTGCGCCGGGCCTGGGCGTTGTCTAGATCATGCTGGAGGGAACGCCCGGACTCATCGAGAGAGAGGAGTGCGTCGACATCGACAGCGACTCCCTTCGAACTGGCGGCTTCCTTCACCGCGTCGGGGTTCTCGCGGACAAATCGCTTATCCAACATGCCGGGAATCCATCCTCGGGTCGACAGTGTGACAGCGCATTGTATGCCTTGTCGGAGGGCCGTTGGTCGACAGAGGATGCCCTGTTGCGCAGTCACCTCAACACTCAGAGCGGGAGAATCTGCCGAACCCGGCTTGAACCGAGTAGGACGCGTCAGGTGCTGACGGGACCCGGATCTGTGTCGGAGGCCGCGACTATCCTCGCGCGCCATGGATCCATCTACCGCAGCCGTCGCCGAACTGATTTCCGCGATGACCCCGTTCGACGATCTCGAGCAGCAACACATCGAACAGACCCTGGACTGGCTCGCCGCGACGACCGATGTCTACCGTCGCATTCCGCCTGCGACGCCCTCGCCCCACCTGGTGGCCTATGTGGTCCTGGTCGACCCCACCGAGCGTGGCCTTTACCTCGGTCGGCACCGCAAGTCCGGCCTTCACCTCCCGATGGGCGGGCATCTAGATCCCTTCGAGCATCCGTTCGCCGCAGCGCGCCGAGAAGCCCGTGAGGAACTGGGCATCGACGCGAGCTTCGATGTCGTCGGCCAACGGCCACTGCTTCTGACCGTGACTTCGACCATCGGCCCCACCACCGGACACGTGGACGTTTCGCTGTGGTTCGTCGCCCGTGGCGAGCGGGCCCGTCGTCATGAACTCGACCCGGGCGAATTCGACGGTGGTGAGTGGTGGGATCTCGACCCCCACGGGCTACCTGATTCGGACCCGCACCTCGGCCGGTTCATCCGCAAGCTCGACACCGTCCTGCAGCCGACGACCGTGCGATGACACCGTTGGTAGTGATCCGTGGAAACTCGGCATCGGGTAAATCGACCACCGCGATCGCTGTTCAGCGCCGATTCGAACAGGGCCAGTGCGCGGTGGTTTCCCAGGATCTGGTGCGGCGGAACATGATCCGCGAGGCGGACGAGCCGGGCGCGTTCAACATCGATCTGATCGAGGAGATCGCCCGTTCGTGTTTGGGGCGGGGGATGGTGGTGATCGTCGAGGGAATCCTGCACGTCCAGCGGTACGGGACCATGCTGGAACGCCTCGCGGACTCGGCCGGAACGTCGCTGTTCTACAGTTTCGATCTCACCTTCGCGCAGACCCTGACCCGCCACGCGGGGCGCCCTCAGGCGGCGACGATTCCGCCGGAGCAGATGGCTTCCTGGTATCACGGATGGCAGCCGCTGCCGTTCGTCGACGAAGTCCGCATCGATGCGAGCTGGACTCTCGACGCTGTTTCGGACCGGATCTACCGAGACATCGGGGATCGCTAGTGGTCTGACCCAGCGAGTTGGTCGCCGAACCAGTTCTGCCTGCCCGATCACACGGAAAACCGGTGGGCACCAGCGGGGTCGCAGTGTCACGATCAGGTTCATGAACGATGAGATGAGGTCAGACGGTCACCAGCGGACCGCGCCGGGACTGCCTGCGACTTTTGAGTCGGTTCGCCTACGGCCGTTGCAGACTGCTGACGAAGGGGAAGTGCGTCCAGCGCACCAGGTGATGGATGCGCAAGACTGCTTCACTTTCGCGCTGGATTTGGCACCAGATTTGAGCTGGTCGGACTACCACACTGTCCGCGAGGAGGAACGGCGCGGAATGAAATTGAGGGAGGGGATCGTCGCCACGACGTACTTGGTGGCGACGGTGGACGGTCGGATCGTCGGGCGCACCTCGATCAGGCATACCCTCAACGAGGGCCTGCGTCGCCGCGGTGGGCACATCGGGTACGGGGTGCTACCTGCGTACCGGCGCCGTGGGCTCGGCACCGTCATTCTTCAGCAGAGCGTCGTTGTTGCCCGGTCGATCGGCATCGACCGGATCCTGGTCACCTGTGACGACAAGAACATCGGATCGCGGCGGATCTTCTCTGAACTGGCTTCAACTGACTGCCAGAGTTCGTCGCCCTGCTGAATCGACTTCCCCGCGGCTGCGTGACCTACACCTACACTACAGACTGTGACTACAGTCAATCGTTGGCTAACCGATGTCGAGATCGAAAAATCCAAAGAAGAGACCCGTAAGAACGCCCAAACCACATTCCGACACCACTACGTGCCAAGAATGTACCTAAAGCGGTGGACTACCGACGGAATCAGGGAAATTCAGGTCACAAACGTTGACACCAAAGAATCAACGTGCGTACCCATTGAATCGACCGCCGTCGAGGACAACTTCTATCAAATATCGGCACCCGACATCGATGCCGACGCAAATCCAGATATGTGGTTCGAGACCCACATGGGACGCATAGAAAACCGGGCCGCGAGCTGGCTCCGCACGCTGGACGATCAGCCCGACGGCAGAATCAACCATAGAGACCTTATCTCCAACCTAGCCGTATACATCAGTCTACAAAGCCAGCGCACCCAGCGTGGGCGGCAGACCGACTTGGGCATCGACGCGGCAGTGAATCGCTACGGAGCCCGCCATCTTCTGAACATTCCCGGCCTGCTTCCGATCTTGTGCCGCGAGTACGGCATTGAGTACTCAGTAGCGAGACACCAGGCTATCGTGAATCAGATACTCGCCAAACAGGCCGTCAGTAGCGAAACTAAGCCCAAGGCAATCGATGCAGCCATCGGTGCCTGGAAGAACGTTATCGCCCCGGTGATTGAAAACGACCGAGACTACTGGCTGGCAAGCTCCACAGACGATCTATTGACCTGTGATGAACCCGTACTCGGAATTCCAATGAAGCGAAACACTCGCCAGTTTCCAGTCTCGATTAGAAACTCGGAGATAATCGTATTTCCGATCAACCCTAATCGACTCTTAATTTTGAGCCGCAAGAATGTGAAGATCAAGCCCCCGTTCGAACTATCTTCGACTGAGACAAAGTTCCTAAATCGCGAATTCTGCTACAACTGCAATCGGCTGGTTTTCGAAAAAAGAGAAACCTCGATCGCATCGCAGATTCGGATACCCACCTACCCAGAGGCGCAGGACTGGCCAAGTAACATCACCTCCGCGCCGGAGTTCGCTCGCGCCGTTCTCCTGCCGACCCGATGGACCGACGCGCCCCATTCGCCCCAGTGGCCCTTATCCCGATGGACCACTGGCTAGGAGCACGACGCGGGCTTCGCTGGGGGCACAACGAGTCTCGACAGACCTCGCTCGGGACCCTCTTCGTGCATGGCGGGGAAAGCTAGCAGAAACCTGTGATGACCTGCAAGGATTATGAAGGTAGTTCAGTCAATACGTCATCGAATCTTGCGGGGGGACCTTGGAAGCGATCGAACCCTGGACCGATGACGGCGACATTCGCCGGTGCTGGATCAGCTGATTGGACCTGTGAATGTTCACCGACTCGACTGCGAAGTTGTCCAAGGGTTGTCGCTCGCGCGCCACGCACCGCCACATTCTTCGACAGCGTCGCGCGTCGGTTCGGGAAGGTCGCGCCAGATGATCCGGTGGTCGGTGATCATCTCGTTGGCCATGCCAGCATCCTGGTGCCGCGCATCATCTGGCTGCCACTGATTTTCGCGGTCGGCGCGCAGGCGGCCGGACGAGTGCCCGGCTACCCAGCGCGTAGAGCAGCATTCGCGGCCCTGACTAGAGCGCGTCGGTAACGGCCACCGAACAGCACGAGGTGCACGAGCAGGGGATGGAGTTGGTGCAGGGGGATACGGGCGCGCCAGCCCTCGGCCAACGGTACGGTCTCGGTGTAGCCGTCGAGGATGTTGTCGAGGTGGTCGTTGCCGAACAACGCGAGCATCGCGAGGTCGGTTTCGCGGTGACCAGCATGGGCCGCCGGGTCGATCAGGACACCGCGCCCAGCGCTCCACAACAGGTTGCCCGACCACAAGTCGCCATGGATGCGGGCCGGTGGTTCCTCCGGACCTGCGAGAGCATCGATGCTGGCGATGATCTTCTCGACCAACCGCACCTCGGCAGGGTCGAGGTGTTGGTGGCCGATGCGAAGGTATGGCAGCAATCGGCGTTCGGCATACCACTGTCCCCACCGTTGGCCGGAGCGCGTGTTGTCGAGGGGGATGTCGGCAATGTAGCCGTTCCAGCCAGCACCGAAGAACTCAGCCGAGCGGGAGTGCATGGTCGCCAGTTCGCGGCCGAATCGTCGTGCGGCATCGACCGTGGGCGCCTGCGGGGCCAGCCAGGGCAACACGATTATCCGGTCGTCGACCGCGAGAACTTCGGCCACCGGGCTCGATTCGGTCTCGGCCGCGAGCCAGCGCAGCCCGGCCGCCTCCGCAGCGAAAACGGGCGCGCAGTCGGCGGCGGTCTTGACGAAGATCTGCTGACCGTCGCTCGTGAGAGCGCGGTGCAGGGTCCAGGAGTGTCGTGCGCAGAGGTCGACGACGGTCTCTATTGAGGTGCCGAGCAGGTCCGACAGGTGGGCATCGTTGAGCACTGAACAGGGTCTTTCGTGACGTGGTGGGGGTTCGCGGTTCAGTTCACGATGACGTGGTCGGTGACAGCCGGGCCCGCCTCGGCGAGACCGGAGTGCAGGACCGAGTCGCGGTAGCTGTTCCAGTCGGCGAGTTTCGGTTCGTCACGCTCGGCTCCACGCTGCTTCATACGGTCACGGATCCGGTCGGTGTCTGTGCTCACCCACACGGTACGGATCGGGATGTCGGCGGTGTCGGTGAGCGACCGGAGGTAGTCGGCCAACCGGATGCCCTGTTGGGTTGCGGTGTTGATGTATCCCAGGAACGGGGCGTCGACCACGACGGGGCACTGTTCGGCGATAGTGATCGCCTGCTGGACCAGGGCCTGGTAGAGGTGCGGTGAGACGATGCGGCGGTAGAGGTCGCTGTCGCGGTCGTAGGGGTTGCCGGTCAACTCGGCCATCACCGATTCCTCGAGCCGGGGTGCGAACTTGTCCTTGTCGAGCACGACAGCGTTGAGCAACCTCGCCAGCACGCCGGTGGCAGTGCTCTTGCCCGCCGCGGGAAAACCGCACACGACGGTCACGCCATCGGTGTGGATGCTGGCCAACTGCTCCAACTCCCGAGCCCCGGTAGCGGAGAAGGCAAGAGCCCCTGCAGAATTGATCGGATTCGTCATCGATCAATCGTCGCAGAACCAGCGCATCCCATCACCGAACAGACGAATCAGTCCCCGGACTCGAGGAGCGCACCAGGGCCGGGGATGACTTCCGGGTCGTTACGAGCTCGGTGTTCGTGGTGTCGCGACTTCGTTCGGAGTCAGCGGCGACGGGTCTGGCGAGTATCGCGGCGGCGGTGAGCATTCCGACCGCGGTCCCGGTGCCGAGGAGCTCGCCGTGGGCGAGCAGGTCTGCGGTGTGGCTCAGCGGGATCCACATCAACTGACTGGCCTCTTCGCCATCGGTTGGTTCCGCGGCCTGGCGTGGATCACGGCCGAGGAAGACCAGATGGCGAGTGTGGACCAGGCCGGGCATAGGTTCGAGATCAGCGATCAATTCCAGCGGCCCGATCTCGAATCCTGTTTCCTCCAACAACTCTCGGCGCGCGCACGCGTGAGGGTCTTCGCCGTCATCGACGATCCCGCCAGGCGACTCGAGACCGATGGTGTCGACGATCCAGCGATGCCGGCGCATCAAAAGGACGCGGGCATGATCGTCGACTGCGATGACGGTCACGACGGTGTTCAGTCGGATCGCGTGATGGGATCTGCTGATGCCATCAGGCGTGGTGATCTCGTTGCAGGTGACGTGAAGCCATGGTTGCCCGTCGTAGACAGTCCATTCGCGGTGAACGATAGTGCGCGGCGGATCGACCATTCACCTACGCTACCGGTAGCCGAGGCACACCGGATCGCGGTTCGGTTCGGGACAGTGGTTGGCGGGTCAACACGGGGGACAGTGCGGCTGTTCGACCCGGTAACACGAACCTACGGCGCTCGATTCTGGGCTGGCCGAGGACGTCCATGTCGTGGACTTCATGGCGTTGTGAGGTACCAAGTTACTCGGGACCCCCGAGCGCAATTGGTTGATATGCCAGGGCTTTGTCGACGATCTGTTCGGGGGTGAGGGGCGGATTCGAGTTATCCCAGAAGATGTAGTCGCTGATTTTCGGATCGGATACCGATTCTTTCAGGGTCGTCATCCATTGATCCTGTTCCTCTTCAGTGCCCTGGCCTTCGGAGAGTCGGGTGACGAGATCAATCAGTTGTTGGCGATCTAGTTGCGGCATATTCGTCTCCTCAGCGGTTGTAGTGGAATGTTGGATCGAGGACTTCGGCGTGGAACCTGGGTGTCACCACTGCCAGGTTGTCGAGGTCGTACACTCCGCCTCCGTTGTGTATCGGGTTGACGTGGTGCAGATTGTATCTGCCTGCCCCGCCGACATGCTGGCCCTCTGCGGCGAAGGGTGCATTGCCGTTGGCCATCAGGTTCTGGTTGTTGCGGCTGAATTGCGACATCAAATCTGGGTCGTCGGCCACTGTTCTCCAGAACTGCTGCCTGAAGTCGGAGAAGCTGTCGAAACTTTGTCCCCGCAGCGCATCGGCGACCTGGCCGGGTACCCATCCTGCGTTGCCTTCCGATCCGCGGAGCCACTGGTCTCCGGGGCCCACGCTGGGAAGGTCCTCACCGCCGGTGGCGGTCCCGGGTTGATTGCGCGGATCGTAGGGCTGCAGGCCGAGTGGATCGATGTAGCGGGTGGGGTTGTGGGGGTAGAGGTAGGAGTTGGGCGAGGGTGCCAGACCGAGGGGGTCGGAGGTCAGGTATCGGCCGACGGCGGGGTCGAATGTGCGTTGGTAGTTGTAGTGGAAGCCGGTTTCGGGGTCGAAGTACTGCCCGGGGAATCGCAGTGGTGTCGATGCCGGTTGCGACCAGACCGTTTTGCCCCACAGGTTGGATGCCGTGACTTCGGAATCCCTGGCGCCTGTTTTCGGGTCCACCAACCCGATGGGGCTGCCGACGAGATCTGTCAGTATCGCCATCGAATTCCATTGGGGGGAACCGGCTTTTGGTCGGCGTTGCAGGAGTGGTGTGAAGCTACCGGGCTGATATTGCCATGCGTAGACGCCGTCCTCGGTGGATTCCTCGATGAGGTGGGTACCGTCCCAGGTATATCTCGATGTCGTCGTGGGGGACTGCTCGCCTGCGAGGGTCAGCTGTTTGGAGACTCTGCGGCCGAGCGGATCGAAGGTATACCGCCACCATTGTTGGTCGGGTGTGTAGACGTCGGTGAGTTGGTCGAAAGCATTGTAGCGGTAGTGCCATACAGCTGGTTTGCGGGAAATGCGAGTGGTGACTTTGCGTATGAGTCGGCCAGCGGGGTCGTAATAGTAGTGATTGCGGCCATCTCGAACGAGAAGGTTGTTGTGGTACTCGCGACCGTCCATCGCGGCGTGTGCCGTGTGGTCAGGTCCCGCATCGTCGGCATCGTCGGCATCGTCGGCATCGTCGGAGAAGCTGGCGGTGATGTTGCTGAGCGGGTCGTACTCGTATGCCTCCGAGACGGTGCTGTCGCGAGTGATGGTGCTGACCCGGCCGATCGGATCGAGGGCGTAGGTTTTGCGGACGGTGGGGGCGTTCGGGCGGGTGATGGTGTGGTTGGTGAGGTACCCGTCGGCGCGGTAGGAGTAGTCGTCTCGGCGGAGAGCGAACGGCGCGGGCCGGGCGAGAGGGGTGTCGCCGAAGTCGAGGGAGAAGGCGGTGCTGGGGAAACCGGTGACTTCCTGTGCCGCGACGTCGCCACTGGGTGTGAAAGTGCGGTCGATCTGGAGCTCGCCTATGCACCATTGGGTCAGGCGACCCATCGGGTCATGGGTGAAGGTGATGTCGGTGCCGTCAGCGTTGAGCGCTGTGACCTGGCTGAGTGCGTTGTGACGCCAGGTGGTGACGGTGCGTGTCGGGGTCGTGCGTCGGATCCGTCGTCCACGGTGGTCGTAGTCGTTGACCAGGGCGGGTTGGTCGTCGAGCGTTTGAGTCGCGATCTCGCCGGTGGCGGTGTAGGTGAATTCGAGCTTGTGGGTGCAGATTTCGTCGGTGCCGTTGCTGGCGGTGAGGATGCGCCCAGCCGCGTCGTAGGTATAGGCCAGGTATTCGCCGGAGTCTGCGGTGATGGAGGTGAGGTTCCCGAGCGCGTCGTAGCGGTGGTGGCGGGTGATGCCGGTCGCGGGGGTGACACTGCCAATTTTGCCGGTGGAGGTGCGCGTGTAGGTGGTCGTAGCGCCGGTGTAGTTGGATTCTGACACCAGTCGTCCGGCCAGGTCGTATTCGTAGGTCCAGCGTTGGCCGAGGGGGTTGATGACGGCGATCAGGCGAGATTCGGTGTCGTAGAGGTATCGGGTGGTGGATCCGTCGGGGTCGGTTCGGCTCGCGACTCTGTCGAAGCCGCAGTAGGTGTAGCGGGTGATGGCGCCGTTGCGGTTGGTGTGGGCGAGGAGGTTGTTTTCGCCGTCGTAGGTCCAGGATTCGGCGAAGCCGTCGGGGTCGGTGCGACGGGCAGGGCGACCTTCTGGGGTCCACTTGTAGTGCGTAATGCCACCGAGCGGATCGGTCACCTCCGCGGGGCGGCCGAATGGGTCGCGACGGATGGTGGTTCTCGCGCCGTACGGGTCGATCATTGCCACTGGCAGTCCGGCGAGATCGGTCTCGATGCGAGTGATCGCGCCGTCAGGGTCGCGCACTTCGGCGACGGCGCCGCATGCATTGTGGCTGTATTGGGTGCGGGCGCCGGCAGGGTTGGTGACCGCCACGAGGTTGCCTGCTTTGTCCCACTCTCGGTGCGAGGTCGTACCGTCAGGGTTCGTGATGGTCGAAGGACGGTTCGGGTAGGCGTATTCGATGCTGATATCGGTGCCGTCCGCACGTATCTTCCTCGCGACGTCACCCTCGGCGGTGTACTCGAAGCGTGTGATCGCACCATCGGGTTCGATGATTTTGAGGGGTTTGCGGGCGGCGTTGTACTCGATATGGCGGTGGCCGCCATCGGGTGCGAGCAGATCGCGCAAGCGGAGGTCGTTGTCGAATCCGAAGCCGGTGACGCCGCCACGGGAATCGGTGATGCGGGTGAGGCGGCCGGTGCCGTCACCGAGTTCGAGGTATTCGAAGTCGGCGTTCATGACGCCGTCGGTGCCGCGCTGAGCGATGACTCGGCCGGATTCGTCGAAGGTGTTGGTGACCGAGCTGCCGTTGGAGTCGGTCCACGACAGCATGCGATGGTGATCGTCGTAGGTGAAGCGAGTGGTGCCGCCGACGCCGTTGACCACGCTGGTCAGATCCCCGCGGGTGTAGCCGAATTCACGTATACGGGTGAGGGTTTCGAACTCACCGGATTGATCAGCAACTGAGATTGCGGTCACGCGGGCATCTGCGCAATCGAGCACGACTCGGTAGCCGCCGGAGTGCGTGACTTCGGTCGGGTCGCCGTTGCTGTTGTAGTGGAATCTGATTCGGTTGTGGTGTCGGTCGGTGATCGCGGAGATCGCGTAGTTCCCGAGGAGAGTGTCCACACCTGCAAGGGTTGGTTCTGGGGCGAAGTGCCACACCAGTTCTCGCTCTGGATCCCACAGGCGGTAGCCGCCGATGTCGGTGCGGGTCAGTTTCCATCGCTGCCCGCCGGTGATCGGCTCGACACCGACACCGACCTCGGCATGCGGGTAGGGCAGTAGCATGCCGTCTTCGAAAATGACTGTGACGCAGTCAGCTTCGACGACCACTCGCATATCAAGAGTGGCCGACCACGATGGGCCGAACCACCGCCCGAATCGGTAGTTCGAGTGATGCGATCGCTTGAGTGCCAGGCGAAGGATGCCGGGCAGCTCGAGATCGGTGATCGGGAGCAAGAACTCGCCGTTCGCGGCATTGACCGGGTCACCGACTTTGGTGGTCTGGTCATCTGTTGAGTCGGTCTCGGGCGGCTTGTCCTGGCCAGCCTGACCAGCGCTGTCCTGGCCGTTGCCACCGTTGTCGTGGCCGGCGCGAAGCTCGGGGTTGTTGTTCGGATCGGGGGTGTTGCCGTCCCCGTCGTGGCTACCGGGGTTGGTGACATCGTCGGTGTCGCCAGGGCTTGCGTCGTTGTCAGGATTCGTGGTCGGCGAGCCGGAGTCCTGGTCGCCTGGTGTGTTGTCCCCGTCCGGGGTCGGTGAGTTGTCGTGCTGGTCGGGGCTGGAATCGTTGTGAGCTGGGGTGGGCGAATCCTGGTTCGGGCTGCCACCATCGGAATCAGGAGTGGGTTTGCCGGTCGGCGATTCATCGGTGCCGTTCGGTGACGCTGACCCATTCTCAGGCGACCCCGTGTCCGGCGTCGGTGAACCAGGCTCGGTGTCTCGCGGGTTGGTGGGTGCGGCGGTTTCGGGATTCGTCCCGTCGCCGTTGTTGGCTGGTACCGAATCATCAGCCGCAGCGTTGGGGTTCGTATTCGGGGTATCAGCCGGATTCGTAGACGGAGGGTCACCTGCCTGCCCAGCCGCATTGGGTCCCGCGCTGTCCGATGCGGCGCCTGCCGGGTTCGTGGCTGGCGAATCACCGGTGTTCCCCGCAGGATTCGAGCTTGGTGTCGACGGATTATCCGGCACGTGGGCGGCAGGCTGAGTCGGGGCGCTGGGCGTCTCGGGCGCGTGCCTACCGGCCGCTCCCGCGGCATTGTCAAGGACGTTGCGGCCGGTGTTCGCCGCGTCCACAACCTCGGAGGCACGGTTGACCGTGGTGGCAGCACCTTTCGCGACGCCACCAGCGCCACCGGTCGCGACGGTGGTCAATACATCGCCGGTGAGCGCGCCCAACGCTTCCGACGGGTTGGTCTTGAAAGTCGACAGCATCGCCGCAGCAGTAGCTTTCGGGTCGGCTGCGGCGATCACCATGCCGGTGCCCATGTCCGACATCTTCGACATGTACTCGGCGGGGTGAGTCATGTTGTAGATGTCGAACGGGGTGACCGATCGGACGAACTGCACCATACCGGTCAGCGAGGTCAACAGACCGGACGAGAAGTTGATCTTCGCGTGCTCGATCGCCGCGCCCAGATCCTCGAAGTTGCTACCCCACCGCGAGAGGAACGGCGGTTCGGTCGGCGCGGTCTCGGTGGCCGCGGTGATCGCGGTGACCGCCGAGTTGGCAGCGTTGTCTCGTTGAGTGCGGGCACCGTTTAGGATCGCGCGGGCCTCGTTGCGGATGTCGGTCCAGGTGTCGGTGAGGTTCTTGCCTTTGCGTTGTTCGTCGGTTTGGGCGTTCCAGGCGTTCTTGCGGTCGCGCTCTTCACGGTCGGCGGCTTCCCATTTCGCGATCGCGTCGGCGGCTTTAGCCTGGGCGGCGGTGACTTCGTGGTACCAGGCGTCCAACGCGGTTTTGGCTTTGCCCATCGCGTCGGCGCCGTCCCACCACAGTTTCGGCTGTTTCGCGTACTCGTCATGGAAGGCCGAGGAGGCCTCACCGGACCACTCCGCGACATCGATCTTGCGCAATGCGTCACCAGTTTGGTCGATCGCGGTCCCGATCTTGGCGACGTGCTCGGCGACTTCGGAGATCTTGGCGGGGTCCCCGCGGATCAGTTCCTTCGGATCGGTGGTTTGGCCGAGTTGTTTCTCCGGGACCGCGCCACCGGTCGCGTCGACGACCTTGTCGCCGAGATCGTCGAGCCAGTTCGACAGGCCGTCGGCGCCGACAGCTTTCGCGACTTTGGACTCGGCGTCGAGGACGGTGTTGTAGGCCTGGCCGACCTTCTCGGTGGCTGATTCGAGCCCGTCTTCGATCTTGTCGCCGAGGCTGTTGACGAAGTCCCCGATACCCACGGACTACTTCCCCCCACGAGCTGCTTGTTGTGCTTGCTGGATCTCGGCGACCTTCGCAGCCGCCCCTGTATCGGGCAAGAACATGTCGCCGAGGCTGTCGCGGTCGGGCACGTCATCGGAGACCAGGTACTGTCCGACCTGCCCCAATGTCGAGACGTTGTCACCCATATGCGAGAATGCGTCACCGAACGACGACGCACTGTATTCGGGATTTCTGGCGGTGTTGAAGTTGCTGTTGTCCCAGACCTGACCCCAGTCCATCTTCTCGAGATCGGCCTTGCTCAGGTGCGGGTTGCCTGCCAGGTGGGTGAACATCTGCTTGAACGTGTTCGAGATCTGCTCGTCCATCTCGTAGTAGCGGCCCGCCGACAGGTCGAGGACTTCGGCGATCTCGTTTCCGGACTGGACCAGTGCGCGCACGCCCCATGACCAGCGTTCGGCGAAGGTCTCGAAGCTGGTTTGTACGTTCGCCGTGCCTGCTTCCATCGCCGACATCGTCAGCTGCGCGAACCCGCGTCCGACGGCGCCGGTCTCGCCGACGCCGAGCTCGGAGAGTTCGCTGATGATCCCGTTGATCCCGGTCGCGGCTTGCGTCAAGAGGGCAGGATCTACATTCAAATCCGCCATTAGCCGCGTACTCCATCGGTCGACGGTGCCTCGTCGAGTTCCGGCGGGAACGCCATGGGGGCCGCACCGAGCATGTCGACGGCTACCCCGGTCGGCTCCGGCTGTGCTGCGGCGAACTCACGCAGACGCTTGCCCAGGAAGGTATGAAAGCGGTAGGTCTGATCAGCTACAACGCCGCGAGCGGCCATGAAATGCGCGTATTCGTTGATGCTGGTGAACGCACACAGCCAGCCCGCACCACCGGACTCCAGCGTGAACACCCGATCCTCGGGCCCGGCCAAGGGCACCAACAGCGCTGAGGCCTCGAACGCTGCCGCCAACTCGCCTGGCACTCCGAATCCGGCGTAGAACGCCGCAATCTCCGCCCGGAGGCGGGCAGACTCAACTTCGATCACTGTCATGTCCGCTCCCAACTTCCCCTCGGACACATCAGCCATCCACGTTAGCGAACGACCAGCAGTAGATCCACAGGCGGTCGATCCGCGCGGCACGGCAGCAGGGCTGTTCTGGATATGCCACGCCAGACTAGAGGGTGCCTGACAACATTTCGCTGTTGGTCACGCGTAGTTCAGACGGTGCCGTCCGGGCGCGGGTGGTAAGCCGAACCCCGTCGGGTCGGTGCCGAGATGCACGGCGCGCATCCCCTCGTCAGCTCGAATCAGCATGCGAACGGGGTGTGTATCAGGTAGGTGAGGCGCGATCCATGTCAGCGCCACCTTGTAGGATCGTCCGGGCGGTCGATCGGCGCTGGACACAGCCGAGAACGTATCTAGTTTTACTGGTGGTGGGGGCAGGAAGGACGGCTAGTGCGCGAGGACTCGCGGCGGTGGGAGCAGATCAATCCCAGCCCGTTCGCACATGAACAGGACGGTCTTCGCGAACTGGCAAAATACCTGCCCGACAGGGATCCATACCACGTGTGGACCAATGTCGAGTTCGTCGCCTCGGATGGCTCTATCAACGAGGTCGACGCCCTGGTACTCACCACGCGAGGGCTGATCCTGCTTGAGCTCAAGCATTGGCAAGGATCGCTCAGCGGCGACGGGCAGCAGTGGGTTCGCCGCATGCCGGGCGGTCGGCTCGCGCCGACAGACAACCCCTACATTCTCGCCAACCGCAAGGCGAAGCGACTGGCCGGTGTTATCCGGCACTACACGGCGAAGCGCCCAGGTAAATCACCGAATATCTTCGTGGACGCAGCGGTCTTCCTGCACGCCCGGAACTTCAGCTCCACACTCGACGCGATAGGCCGCCAGCACGTCTATGGACTCGACGGTGGACAATCCGGGCTGCCGAGCCTGAAGGGCTTCCTGCTCGCCGGTCCTGGGCAAGGGCGGGCAATGATCGACGCGTCCGTCGGACGCCAGCTCGTGGAGTTGGTGAAGGGCGCCAACATTCGGCCGTCGGTGGCTGATCGGCGGATCGGGCAGCTGATTCTGCATCCGAAGCCTTTCGCCGAAGGAACTGGCTGGCAGGACTTCCTGGCCGGCCACGCGATGGACGCCAACCTGGTGCGCCGGGTGCGGTTCTATCTGACGAGCCGGGCCACCGAGGCCGACGTGCCGATCATCAAACGGGCCGCTGAGCGAGAGTTCCGGCTGCTGCAAGGTATTCACCATCCGGGCATCGCGCACCCGGTGGATCTGGTGGAGCATTCATTCGGTCCCGCGGTGATTTTCGACCACTCCGAGAGTTCGGTGCGGCTGGACCGATGGTTGCTGCAGGGCCGAGCCACCACCTTGGCTCAAAGGCTGCAGCTGGTGCAGGATCTCGCGGAGATCATCGATTATGCGCACTCGCGGCGGTTGTCGCATCGGGCGCTGCATCCGCAGGCGATCTTCGTCACCGCACACGAGCGGGGCAATCCGTCGCTGGTCGTCACCGACTGGCAGACCGGCGGACGTCTCGCCGGTGCGACGTTGCTGGGGCGTCTCGGATCCAGCGGTGACGGTATCGACCTGGGCATCTTCATCGATGACGAGGCGCGCCGCTACCACGCCCCGGAAAGCGCTCTGAACGCGCAGATTCCTGGCACTCAGCTCGACGTGTTCTCGTTGGGCGCGATCGCGTTCCACATCCTCACCGGCCGCGCCCCCGCTGACAGCGCCCAGCAGCTCGTCACGGCGGTGCACGGCCAAGGCCTCGATGTCGGCGCGGTGGTCGACGGCATGCCTGCAAGCCTTGTGGACCTGGTGTATCGGGCCACCCACGGCGACCCGCAGCAACGACTCGACAGCGTCAAGGCTTTCCGGCAGGGGCTCGAGGAGGTGTGGGACGAACTCACCGCACCCGAGCCCGAGCCGGTCACCGACCCGCTGGAAGCCAAGAAAGGCGATGTCCTCGAGGGTGGTTTGACTGTCGTGCAGCGCCTCGGTTCGGGTGCGACTGCGATCGCGCTACTGGTTCAGGTCGACGGCAAGGAGCGGGTCCTCAAGGTCGCGCGGGACGAGCAGCACGCGGACCGCTTCGCCTCCGAAGCCAGAGTGTTGGAGACCCTGCGTGACAGGCGGGTCGCCGCGCTGGTCAACGGCCCGATCGTGGTGGGCGGCCGCACCGCGATACTGATGGAGAGCGCCGGTCCGGTCACCCTGATCGAGGAATTGCGCAGCGGCCGACTGGCTTTGGAGCTGCTCGAGCGGTACGGCCGCGACCTGCTCGACATTGTCGCCTACCTCGAGGACGAGGGGGTGTGGCATCGAGACATCAAGCCGGCCAACCTCGCGGTGCGCCCACTCGGGAAGAACAATCAACGACACCTGTGCGTGTTCGACTTCTCGCTGGCCACGACCCCCGCCGAGCAGATCAACGCCGGGACGGTGCACTACCTGGATCCGTTTCTCGGGCCGCCACGGCGGATGCGTTATGACGCGGACGCCGAGCGGTTCGCGGCGGCGGTGACCCTGTATGAGATGGCGACGGGGACGTTGCCGCAGTGGGGTCACAACGCGAACCCGGCGGCGGTGACCGACGAGGTCACTCTCACCGCGGAGCTGTTCGATTCGGCTGTCGCGGAACGATTCGTCGACTTCTTCGCTCAGGCGCTCGCACGGGACGCGGCCGAACGGTTCGGCGGCGTGGAGGAGATGCGGGAGGCGTGGCGCCAGATCTTCCTCGACATCCCCGACGAGCCAGCGACGGTGGAACCGGCGGGTCCGGCGATGGTCGGTCCGGTCGCGGTGCCGATCACCCCCGAATCGCCGGTGACCGCTGCGGAATTGACGGCTCGGGCACGTTCGGTGCTGGAGCGACTCGGTGTGCACACCGTCGGCGAGCTGCTGGCTATGGACCTCTCGGCGTTGATCGGGGTCCGTGGAGTCACTCCCGCGACGCGTAAGGAGATCAGCACGCGGGTGCGCGCGTTGCGCGCCGAGATCGCACCGGCCACCGACGAGCAGCCGGATGTTCCTGTGCCGCAAGGCATCGACGCTGTGTGCGGGCTGCTCCTGCCGGAAGTCAACGCCCGCAACAGCAAGGAGATCACGGCGATGCGGGTCGCCCTCGGTCAAGCCGCGACCGACGCGGGCACCTTCCTGTCCTGGCCGTCGCAGGCACAGACCGCTGAGACCACGGGCCATACCCAACCCCAGATCTCCACCTGGCAGCGTAAGCACCTGAAGAAATGGCAGGACATGGCCGCGCTGGCCACGATCCGTGACGAGATCGTCGCGGTCCTCGATACGCGTGGCCTCGTGATGAGCGCCGCGGAACTCGCCTCGGAGTTGATCGCCGCGCGCGGCTCGTTCACCTCAGGACCGCGCCGGCTGTCGCAAGCCATCGGCCTGGTCCGGGCGGCGGTCGAGGTGGAGCAGGCGCGCGGTGGTGACTCCCGGGTCACGATCCGCCGATCCCGCAGTTGCGACACCGTTCTCATCGGGCGTGAGCCCGACGACGCTGAATCGATGGTGCAGGCGGCGGATCTGCTCGGTTACGCGGTGACGCTCGGACAGCGCGCGATCAAGCTGGCCGCGACTGACCCGTTGCCGACCCGCCAGCGTGGCGTCGAACTGCTGCGTACGGTGCCGGTGCCGGACGGGATGCCGCGCTTGAGTGACCAGCGGCTACTGCAGCTCGCGGCGACTGCGAGCAACGGCGAAGTAGCGTTGAGCGCGCAGGCACAGCTCTACCCGGTCGGGATGTCCGCCGAACGGGCGCTGCGGCTGTCGGCCGGCTCCCTGCTGGGTCAGCGATTGTCGCAGGACGCGGTCGTCGCACGTGTCCGGTCCAGGTTCCCGGCCGCTGAGCCACTGCCGGGCCGCCCCAAACTCACCGACCTGCTCGAAGAGCTCGGTCTGGAGTGGGACGACAAGACCAGCACCTACGCCCAACCCACCGTTCGGTCGCTCACCGGCACCAGGATGCAGACCTCGGTCGGGCGGCTGGTGGCACCTGCGGAAGTGGCCGCGGTGGACGACAAAATCACCGACACTATCGACCGCGGCGGGTTCTTGGCGGTCCTGGCCGGCATCAGTTCGGTCGAGTCGGCTCGGCGTTGCCTGCTGGCCCGGTTCGAGCTGACCGAGGTGAACGTGACCAGCATCCTGCTGGACCGGTTGCGCGCCTTGGGATTCGAATGGGACATGATCGTCGCGGCCGATAGCGGACAGCCTGGCGACCCGGACTTCCGTACGTTGACCGAGCTGGTGCAGCATGAGGTGGTACCGGTGATCACCGCAGAACTCGCGATGCCGAAACCGGTACTGATCACCGAGGCTGCGCCACTGGCCCGTTACGGTCAGCTCTCCGTGTTCCAACAGCTGGCCGACCACACAACGGTTCGACCCGCGGCACGGCTGATACTGGTGCCGGCTCGCCGACCGGAGCCCGCCATGCTCGACAACGCGCAGCTGCCGTTGGCGTCCCCGCGAAGCCAGTCGCTGTGGCTGCCCACACCGTGGATCAATTCACCGTCAGGAAGGTCGACCGCCCGATGATCGAGCTGAAAGCGCTGCAAGGCCAGGTCAAGTACCTGGTCGATGACCTGCGTACGCAGGTAGCGGCAAGCGGCGAGCTGGCGGTGGACCTCCAGTCGGAGTACGCCGAAGCTCGGTCCGCTGAGAGGCTTGGGGTCACCTTCGAAACCTGGCTTGAGGACGAGCTTGACCAAGCCGCCGTGGCGTGGGTCTTGGGATGCGTTTTCGTGCGGTTCTGCGAGGACAACGAACTCATCAAGGAGATCTGGTTGGGAGGCCCCGAATCCGGTGCCTCCACTGAGCGGGCGCTGCAAGCATTGCAGGGCTACCTCGTCGCCAACCCAACGCACAACGATCGGCACTGGTTGCGGGGAGCGTTCTCGCACTTGAAAGGTTTGCGTGCGACCAGTAAAATTTTCGATGAGCATAACGATGTGTGGCGGTTCGATATCTCCGCTGAGGCAGCTGAGAAGCTGTCGGAATTCTTCCGGCGGGGAGCAGGGCACCGGTCGCTTAAGTCGGAGACGATAGAGACCCGATTCCTGGGAGACCTCTATCAGAATCTATCCATTCATGCGCAGAAGAAGTACGCGCTACTGCAGACGCCAGACTTCGTAGAGGAGTTCATTCTCGACCGAACCTTCGATCCAGCACTGAAGGAGTTCGGGCTCGCCGAGATGTCCGTGATCGACCCCACTTGTGGATCCGGACACTTCCTACTTGGGTCCTTTGACCGGCTACTGCGGCTATGGCGGCAGCGGGAGCCTGGTACGTCTATCGATACGATCGTCGAACGAGCGTTGGGCCAGGTAACCGGCGTCGACCTGAATCCGATAGCCGTCGCGATCGCGCGTTTCCGGTTATTGGTTGCTGCGTTGCGTGCGACCGGACGGCGAGACCTGAATACCGCCTATCCAGTGCGTGTTGCGACGGGGGACTCATTGCTGGGGTGGACTCGTGAAGACAGCCGGTTTCAAGGTGACCTATTTGCTGAATCAGAGGGCAGGCCGGTCTTTGCTTACCACGCTGAAGACGGTGACCTGTTAGCTGAGTACCTCAGGCCTGGGGCCTACACGGTAGTTGTTGGAAATCCGCCTTATATCACCGTTAAGGACCCCAAGGTAAACGAATTGTATCGTAGCCTCTACGGCGAAGTTTGTTATCGCCAATACGCCCTTACGGTACCTTTTGCGAAACGCTTCTTCGATCTCGCAATAAAGGGCAGCTCGCAAGATGGTAGGGGCGCTGGATTTGTGGGGCAGATTACGGGGAATGCCTTCATGAAGCGAGAGTTCGGAAAGAAGCTGATCAATGAATATTTTGCGGCAAAGGTAGACCTTGCGGAGATAATCGATACGTCTGCCGCATATATTCCAGGGCATGGGACGCCGACCGTCATTCTTGTCGGGCGTAACAGGCTCGTGAGTCCGCGCTACTCCGGGCCTATCCTCGCGGTCTTGGGCGTGCGTGGCGAGCCATCTCAGCCTGACGATCCTTCTGATGGGCTGGTCTGGACGGCAATCGTGACGGGCATTGATCATCCTGGCCTGGATTCCAACTGGGTCAATGTTGCGAACCTCGCTCGGGAACGATTTGATTCGCACCCTTGGAGCCTGGCTGGAGGTGGATCGGGCGATCTTGTGGCTGAAATCGAGGACGGATGCAGCCGACTGTCAGAGATGGTTGACAGCGTCGGTAGAACTACGGCAACGGGAGCAGATGACGTATACTTCCTGCCGGACATCTCGACAGCTCGTCGCGTTGGTGATGAGGACTTCACTCGTGAGCTTGTGATCGGTGAATATGTTCGAGATTACGGGTTCGGTGGATCGATTCAAGTGAGAAACCCATACTCGGACAACCTGAATCGTTCAGTTGTTGCTGAGGATGCACGCCTGGTTTCCGTGAGTTTGTGGCCTCACCGTGCGCTACTTGCTAAGCGTATGATCTTCGGGCAGACGATAACCGACAATGGGAGACCGTGGTACTCCCATTTGGAGAACTACACAAGCAAGTTGCAGGTCGAGCTCGGAATTGGATTCTCGTTTGTTTCCACCCACAATCACTTTTCGCTGGATAGGGGTCGCCGTCTGTTCAATAGAACTGCGCCGGTGATCAAATTACCGGCGGGGGCAACGGAGGACGATCATCTGGGGCTGCTCGGCGTATTGAATTCTTCGACTGCATGCTTCTGGTTGAAGCAGGTCAGTCACGACAAGGGGAGCCAGTCCGGCACGGGCGGATTCATGCACGATGAATGGGAGCGGTTCTATGAATTCACCGGCACAAAGCTGGAGCAGTTCCCGCTGCCGTCGTCGTATCCAGCTGTACTCAGCCTCGAATTAGACACCCTGGCACGGGTACTCGCTGCATGTACGCCCGCCGTGATCGCGGTCTCCGAGGTCCCGAACCAGGGCTGCTTGGCATCAGCCCGCGCCGAGTACGAGTCGACTCGTGCCAAGATGATCGCGGCCCAGGAGGAGCTCGACTGGGAGGTGTACCGACTCTACGGTCTCCTCGATGAGGATCTCACTGCGGTGAAGCCTCCAGAACTGGAACTCGGGCAACGTGCTTTCGAGATCATGCTGGCCCGTAAGTTATCTGCGGGTGGATCAGAGACCCAGTGGTTCGCCCGGCACAACTCGATACCAATCACCGAACTTCCCGACCACTGGCTGGCAGACTACCGGGCTGTGGTGGAGCGGCGCATCGCTGTGATTGAGAGTGACCGGAACATCGGTTTGATTGAGCGCCCGGAGTTCAAGCGGCGGTGGGCAACTGACGGTTGGGATGCGATGCAGGCTGTTGCTCTGCGCGATTGGCTGCTGGACCGTCTGGAAGCACCCGAGATGTGGGGCGGCAACCCGACATCGCTGTCGGTCGCACAGTTGGCGGACCGGGTGCGGCACGACGAGGACTTCCGATCGGTTCTGGACCTATGGGTAGGCACTGATCAGCACGACCTGGTCAAGTCCCTTGGCAAGCTGATAGCTGACGAGCATGTACCGTTCCTGCCGTCCGCCCGCTACAAGCCGACAGGGTTGCGTAAACGAGCTCAGTGGGAGCGGACGTGGGCTTCGCAGCGGCGCGAGGATGTCGGCGAGGTGGTCGATATTGCAGCGCCGCCGAGGTATTCGTCGACTGACTTCACCAAGTCCAGCTATTGGCGGAACCGCGGCAGATTGGATGTGCCGAAGGAGCGTTTCATCTCCTACCCGAGCGTCGGCAGGGACGGTGACCCGACCCTGTTGCTCGGTTGGGCCGGTTGGGATCACCTGGATCAGGCGCGGGCGCTGGCTGCGATGTACATGGATCGCAAGACCGCTGGTGGCTGGCCGGCCGAGCGGCTGCTGCCGATTCTGGCGGGTTTGGCCGAGTTGGAGCCGTGGCTGCGCCAGTGGCACGGTGAACCGAAGGCCGGGTATCCAGGGACGCCGGCGGAGTTCTTCACTGGGCTCATCGATGGGGAGTTGTCCGGCCTGGGGTCGGATCGCAACAAGCTGACTGAACTGCGTGGCGTGGAGGAACTGGCATGACGTTGCTGCGGAAGCTGATCAGCATCCCGACCTCGGTCGGGGACAGCGACTTCGTGGTCAAGGCGTCCGAGGGAGCGGACCTGACCAACTATGTGGTCACCGACCAGCTGAGATTGAGTTTCGGTGAGGCGCTGACCATGGTCGGGCATGCGGTGAACACGCGGCGGTCGCAGGCGAAGTTCCTGCACGGTTCGTTCGGTTCCGGTAAGTCGCATTTCATGTCGGTGCTGCGGGAGATCCTGCGGCACAACACTGCCGCGCGTGAGGTGCCGGGATTGGCGGAGCCGATCGCTGACGCCGACGACTGGCTGCAGGGGCGGAAGGTGCTGTGTCTGACCTTCCACATGCTCAGTGCGAGATCGGTCGAACAGGCTGTGCTCGAGGGATATCTGAATCAGATAACCGCGCTGCACCCGGAAGCCGAGCTCCCCGCGGTGCATCAGTCTGACTCGATGCTCGTCAACGCGGCGGAGCACCGTAAAGACCTCGGGGACGAGAAGTTCTTCGCGAAGCTCGCTGGGGGAGGTGCGCCGAACGCGCCGGGTACCGGGCTGGCCGCTGCCGTTGCGAAACAACATGGGTGGACTCCGGAGCGCTATGACGCGGCTGTCGCGAGCCCGCCGGGGACCAAGGAACGTGACAGCCTCGTGAGCGCGTTGACCACCGCGTTCTACAAGGGCTCGGTGCGTAGCGGTGAGTACTTGGATCTCGACACTGGTCTGCAGGTCATCACCCGGCACGCGCAGAGCCTGAGCTACGACGTGGTGGTGTTGTTCCTCGACGAGCTGATCCTGTGGTTGTCGACTCGAATCTCGGACACGACGTTCGTCACCACCGAGGGTGCGAAGCTGAACAAGCTGGTCGAGTCGTCTGACACCGCACGGCCGTTGCCGCTGGTGTCGTTCGTGTCGCGCCAGCGTGACCTCGAGGAATTCCTCGGTCCGCAGGTCGGCGGCACTGAGCGAGATGTGCTCGCCGCGGTGATGCGAAGTGTGCAGGGCAGATTCGGCTCCGACATCGTGCTCGCCGACACGAACCTTCCGGAAATCACCGAACGCCGGTTGCTGCGCCCGGGCACCGCCGAGGTCCCGGCGGAACAGGCACGCGGGATCATCGATCAGGCGTTCGAGGCGGTTCGGAACAACCGTGAGGTGTGGGATGTGCTGCTGTCGGGTGCGCAGTACGACGACGCCGGTGTCGGGTCGGACCGGTTGACGTTCCGGCGGCTGTATCCGTTCTCGCCGGCTTTGGTCGCCAGCCTGGTCGCGTTGTCGCAGGCGTTGCAGCGGGAGCGGACCGCGCTGCGGGTGATGACCGAACTGCTGGTCCAACGCCGCGACAGGTTGGCGGTCAACGACTTGATCGGTGTGGCGGAGCTGTTCGAGCCGCTGGTGTTGCGTGGGGAACTGCCGGACCGGGCAAAGCTGAAGCAGCAGTTCCAAGCCGCGCGCGACACGTATTTGCAGAAGTTGCGGCCGCTGGTGTTGGCGCTCAACAACGTCACCGAGGCGCAATCCGCGACGAGCGAGGATTTCCAGCGTGATGACAGGTTGGTCCGCACACTGCTGCTGGGTGCGTTGGTGCCGGAAGTGCCTGCGCTGCACACTCTCACGGCGTCGCGGTTGCATGCGTTGAACTTCGGCAGCATTAAGGCGCCGGTGCCGGGCTGGGAAGCGCAGATCGTGATCGGTCAGTTGACGAAGCTCGCCGCTGATGCCGGTGAACTGCAGAGAACCGACGGTCCGGATCCGGTGTTCTCGCTGAAGTTATCGACGGTGAATTATGACCGGTTGCTGGATCTGGTCCCGGACCGGGAGACCACGACCGGGGTGTTGCAGTCGCTGGTGCGTGACATGGTGTGCGCGGGGATCGGGATTCCCAGCGGCGAAGGGACGTTCGGCGACCTGACCTATCAGCGGGACTGGCGGGGTCGGCGCCAGCAGGTGATCGTGACGTTCGCCAACGTGCGCGACAACGTCAATTTTCCTGACAGTGCGCTGTATGCGACGGGGGAGACCTGGCGGGTGGTGGTCGACTATCCGTTCGATATCGGGGGGAACCGGCGCGACGACTTGGCGCGGATCGAGCAGCTCGATCGTGGCTCGCGGACGGTGTTTTGGTTGCCGTACTTCATTACCGAGGAACTGCACACCAGGCTGACGCAGCTGGCGCGGATCAACTACCTCCTCGGTAGCGGTGGCAATGGGGACCGGTTGTCGAACCTGGCCACCGACTGGTCGGTGGCTGACCGGCAGGCGGGCAAAACCTACTTGCAGGACCGTCAGCGGCACCTGCGTGCGGCGTTGTCGGACGGGCTGCGGCGGGCCTACGGGGTGGTGCGGGCGCAGGCCACTGACACCGATGTCGAACCCGACGACGTCGGAGTGCTCCACACTCTCGCTGAGGGCGCCGCGCTCGGCGATCTGCGGGGCGGCACGTTCGACGCCGCGTTCGCCAATCTGACGGCTGACCTGCTGAAGTGGTCCTATCCTGGCGAGCCGAACCTGCCGGAGGACGAGAGACCGGTCACCCGGGCCGAATTGAACAAGGTCCTCGAATACGCGCGCGGCGCGGCGGCGGACGAGGCGCGTCGCGCGAAGGTCGAGACCACGAGCGACAAGTCGACGGTGAAGCGGATCAGCAATCACCTGCGGCTCGGTGAGCTGACGGAGAACATCTACGTCCTGAACAACAACACCTGCTGGTGGAGCAATCACTTGTTGCAGGCGGCGGCGCGGGCGGGCTACACCGACGACTATCCAGTCCAGGTGTTGCGCGATCTGCTGGAGCGGCCGGCCCGGGGGTTCGACCGTGACCTGCAGAATCTGATTCTCGCGGTGTTCGCGCTCGAACAGGGCTTGGCCTGGTATCAGGGGACTTCACGGTTCGCGGTGCAGGCAGTGCAGCAGGTGACCGACGCCTTGGTGCTGCGGCGGCCGGCGATGCCGGAACCCGCGTCCTGGGCGCGGGCGGTCGAGCGGGCCAAACCGATTTTCGGGGAGGCGTTGCCCGGTTACCTGAACCCCACCACGCTGGCCGAGTTCGGGACCACGATCCGGCGGATCGCCGCGCAATATCACGATCCGACGGTGCGGTTGATCGAGCAACTGACCGAGCATGCCGCGATCCTCGGGATCGACGCGGACGCGCGGACCGGGCGACTGGCCACCGCGAAGCGGGTGGCGCGGGTGCTGCGCGACATCAACGGCGAGTCCGACGATGTCGTCGTGGTGGGTTTGGTCGCTGAAGCCGACTTCGGTTCCGCCGACGACATCGCCGCGAGCACGGCGTTCAAACAGGCCCAGCGGGTGTGTGAGGCTCTCGGGCGCGCTCGGTGGACGCTGTTGTCGGCGATGGTCGACAAGGCTGCCGCTGACGAGCGGGCGGCGCTGATCGTCACCGAACTGCGCGACGCCGCGCGGCGGGAACAGAACGTCGCTGAACTGTCGGGGGCGCTCGAGCGTGCGGTGACCTCGACCGAACAGCTGCTCGCTATGCAGCCGCCACCATCGATCACACTGCCGACCACCAACCCGGCCCAGCCGATCGAACCCCTGGTGCCCTCCGACTCCGGTAAGGCTGTCAGCGACCCTGAAGAACACCCGAAGCAGTCGGGCGGAGGTACCCAGCCGGCGGTTGGCCGGTCACGTGAGGTGACCGACAAGGTGGCCGCGCAGGCGGTCCTCGGTGAGATCGAGTCGCTCATCGCGGCGGGCGCCAGGGTGCGGATCTCCTGGGAGGTGCTGCCGTGATGAGCCGGGAACCGGTGCGGCCGGCGGTGATTCGCCGGAAAGTCGAGTCCTGGCTGGGGGAGAAGGAAGACACCCGCCGGGTCATCGCGTTGCGCGCGATCCCGCAGTGGCCGGGTGATCCGGTGCTGCGGATCGGTGAGACCACGGCCCGTGTCGTCCCGTGTCCCACTCCGCTGGCGGTGCGGGCCGCGTTGCATGACCGGTCCGGTGATGAGCGGCTGGTGCTGCTCACCGAACTCAGCGACAGTGAGCTCGGCGACGGCCTGCTCGCACATTTGAGTCGCGCGCAGGTGCGCAGTGTCGACCGGTGGGACCTGGTCCGGCAGATGTTCGAGACCAACAATCTGGACCCCAGCATCGTGGACAGCCGCTACGGCGGCGGCAGCTGGATCGCCGACGCCCTCGCTCAGTACGCGCCCGAATCGGGTTGGCCGGCGCCGCCCGGCGTGATCGTCACCCGCGACCACGTGTTGCGGTGTCTGACCGCGCAATTGTCGGGTCTGGCACCCGACCAGCTCGACGCCGGTGGCCTGCTGGACTGGAGCAGCGACGCGGCGAAAGTGTTGCGGTTCAGCAAACTACCCGGCGACCTGCTCGAAGGAATCGCCAGCTATCTCACCGACATCGCCGGTCCGGCGGCGGTGCCGATCATGGCGGCGGTCCGTGCCGGGTACGGCAGCGACGCGATTCCGCTGGGTCTGCTCGCCGCCGCCGCCTGGCCCACGTCAACAGCGTCGATTGGTCCTGCCGCTGGGCGGGCAGCCGCAGTGGCCGATGTCGGGACGGTGGTCGCGGTCACGCGGGCCCGGCTCGAACCATTCTTCGGTGGCAACCGCCTGACTGATGCGCAGGCCAACGCGCTGCGGGCCACCGCGGAAGCCTGGGTGGTCCGCGCTTCCGACACCGACCCGCACGCGGTGGCCAGAATGTTCCACCGCGCGGAGAAACTGGCTGTCGACATCGACGCTGTCGCCACGCTGGGTGCTTCAGACCTGCTGCCGACCGGTTTCGCGATGCGGATGCGGGACTTCGGTATTGCGGTTCAGGCCGCGTTGTCGTCGAAGACCGTGACAGTCGACAAGGTCGCTGCCGCGCAGACGAAGCTCGACGTCGTCGAAGGACACCGGACCGCGACAGAGGACCACCACCGGGTCGAGACCGCGCGGATGGCGGTGCGGTTGTTGCGGTGGCTCGCCCTCCCGGAGTCCGCTGCGCCACGCACGCTGCTCGAGGCGTTGCAGCGGCAGATCCTGGTCGACGGCTGGGTGGACCGTGCCCGCCTGGATGTGTTCGCCGGTGACGTCGACATCGCCGAGGCGTACAAGGAGCTGTACCGCCGGGTCGACGCGCGGCGGGCACGCCACGACGAACAGTTCGCGGTCCTGCTGGCCGCCGACACCGCCGCGGAAGCGCAGCCGGGCGCGATGCTGCGGGTCGAGGACGTGCTGGATCGGGTGGTCGCGCCGATCCTGCGGCGCAAACCGGTCCTGCTGATCGTGCTCGACGGGATGAGCGTGGCCGCGGCGACCGAACTCGCCGAATCAGTGACCCGCACCGGGACTTGGCTTGAGCTCACACCCGGCGGTGGTCCGCGTGCGGGTGTGCTCGCGGCGTTGCCGACGATCACCGAGGTCAGCCGGTGCAGCCTGCTGTCGGGGCGGATCGCGGTCGGGCAGGCGGACGCGGAACGGGCCGCGTTCGCTGGGCGGTACCCGGACGGGATGTTGGTGCACAAAGGTGGCCAGCGATCAGGAGCCGGGTCGGTCCTTGATGCGGCGGTGACCGACGCGGTGGCCGATGACCGGGTCCGGCTGGTCGCCGCCGTGGTGAACACCATCGATGACGCGCTGGACCGCAGCACGCCGGGCATCACGGTGTGGAGCACCGACACGGTCGCCGCCGTACGGGATTTGATGACCTACGCGCGGAACCGGGTCGTGGTCATGATCTCCGACCACGGTCATGTGATCGACCGCGGTCCCGACGCGAAGGTCGTGGCGTCGCCGTCGAGCGAAAACCGTTGGCGCCCAGCGCAACCCCCTGCTGGTGACGGGGAGGTCGCCGTGCACGGGTCGCGGGTCGGTAAGGGCGGCGGCGCGGTGGTGTTGCCGTGGCGCGAGGAGTTGCGGTACGGGCCGCGCAAGGAGGGCTATCACGGTGGGGCCGCACCCGCCGAAGCGGTGATCCCGCTGCTCGTGTTCACCGCCGGCGACGACAAGGATGTACCCGGGTGGGCCGGTGCGCCGGTCGCCGGCCCCGACTGGTGGCGCGAGGCGCTGCCCGACACCCCGTTGGTGCTCGAGACGAAGACCGGCAAACGGTCCACGCCGGAACCGAGCTTGTTCGACGACGTCGACGCCAGCCCTGCCGAGGCTGCGCAGCAGGTGGCGCGTCCGGCGATGATCGAGGCGCTACTGGTGAGCGATGTCTACGCCCAGCGTAAGAAGGGGAACCCTCGCGGATTGCTGCCCGATGACCGGGTCGCGGCGTTGCTGGCCGCGTTGCTGGCCGGTGGTGGGCGGGCCACGATGGATACCATGGCCGCACACGCGGGAGTGCCCGCGCACCGGATCACCGGCACTGTCACCGCGCTACGAAAGTTGTTGCAGGTGGAGGGCTATCCAGTCTTGGACATCGACGCGGACGGTCAGACCGTGAAGCTGGACACCGCGCTGCTGTGTGAGCAGTTCCAGCTGGGGCAGCCGTGATCGGGAACGTGTCTGCCCGGCGCCGCCACGACATCATCGAGGCACTGCGCCGGGGTGCGGTGCCGGTCAACGGACTCGATGTGCTGGCGGTCGGGCTCGACCGGTTCACCGAGGCCCTCGACGCGGACCTGGACCGAGTCGCCAGCGGCGGCAGCGTGTTCAAGGCGGTCCGCGGTGAATACGGTGCAGGTAAAACGTTTTTCACCCGCTGGTTGGCTGAACGGGCCAAGCGGCGGGGCTTCGCGGTCGCCGAGGTGCAGATCTCGGAGACCGAGACGCCGCTGCATCGGATGGAGACGGTGTATCGGCGACTGGTGGAACAACTCTCGACGGAACAGTTCCCGCCCAGCGCGCTGCGGCCCATTCTCGACGGGTGGATCTTCGCGCTCGAGGAAGACGTTCTCGCCGACGGCACCGTGTCAGAAAACGACGCGGAAGCCCTCGACGCGGCGGTCGGGAAACTGCTGGAACAGCGCCTCGCTGACATCTCCCGCAGCACACCAGGTTTCGCGGCCGCCCTACGCGGCTACCGTGCGGCTGGCGCGGCCGGTGACCACGCGGGCGCGGACGGGCTCGCGGCGTGGCTCGGCGGGCAACCGCATGTCGCCGCGGGTGTCCGGCGTGAGGCTGGCGTCAAAGGCGACCTGGACCACTTCGGTGCGTTGAGTTTCGTTCAGGGACTGCTGACCGTTCTGCGTGACAGCGGGCACGACGGGCTGCTTGTCGTGCTCGATGAGGTCGAGACCTTGCAGCGGGTTCGCTCCGACGCCAGGGACAAGGCGTTGAACGCGTTGCGGCAGCTCGTCGACGACGTTCACGGCGGCCGATTCCCCGGCCTGTACCTGGTGATCACGGGAACACCAGCGTTCTACGACGGGCAGCAGGGTGTCCAACGATTGGCGCCGTTGGCGCAGCGACTGGCCACCGACTTCGGCCCCGACCCGCGCTGGGACAACCCCCGGGCGACGCAGATCCGGTTGCCCGGCTTCACGATCGAGGCACTGGTCGAACTCGGCGGGAAGGTCACCGACCTGTACACCGCGGCCTACGACTGCCCCCGAGTGTCCGAAACCGTCGACGCCGCCTACATCGAGGACTTGGCGCGCGCGGTGACGGGCCGGCTCGGCGGCAACGTCGGGATCGCGCCGCGGGTGTTCCTGAAGAAGCTGGTGTCGGACGTGCTCGACCGGGTCGAGCAGTTCCCCGAGTGGGATCCGCGCAAGCATTACGCGTTGACGCTGCGTGGCGATGAACTGACCGAGGTCGAACGGAACGCGGTCTCGGCCGACGACATCGATCTGCCGCTGTGAGCGAGCGCGCACTCGACAAGCTGGACCCGGTGCTCGTGCACCACATCGTCAACACGTTGGGCTGGCAGGAACTGCGGCCGCTGCAACGTGCGGCCATCGAACCGTTGACCGCGGGATCCGACGCTTTGCTGCTCGCGCCGACCGCGGGCGGCAAGACCGAGGCCGCGATGTTCCCGCTGCTGTCGCGGATGACCTCGGACAGCTGGCAGGGGGTGTCAGTGCTGTACCTGTGCCCGTTGAAGGCGCTGTTGAACAACCTCGCACCCCGCCTGGATCGGTACGCGGGCTGGGTCGGGCGGCGAGCCGCGGTGTGGCACGGCGACATCGGACAGTCCGGTCGGCGCGCGGTACTGGGTGAGCGGCCCGACATCCTGCTCACCACACCGGAATCGCTCGAAGCGATGCTGGTGAGCGCGAAAGTCGACCATCGCGACCTGTTCTCCGGGCTGCGGGCCGTCGTTATCGACGAAGTCCATGCGTTCGCCGGTGATGACCGCGGCTGGCACCTGCTGGCCGTACTGGAGCGGCTGACCCACCTCGTCGGGCGGCCGATTCAACGTGTGGGACTTTCGGCCACCGTCGGAAACCCGGATCAGCTGCTCACCTGGCTGCAAGGCGCAGGGGTGGGCACCCGCCCTGGGATTGTCGTCGCACCGGAGTCCGGGCGGTCCGGTGCCGTGTCGGGGCCGCCGCAGGGTGAAGTCGAACTCGATTACGTCGGGACACTCGCCAACGCGGCGACGGTGATCGCGTCGCTGCACGGCGACCAGAAACGGCTCGTGTTCTGTGAATCCCGGCAAACCGTGGAACAACTCGGGCATCTGTTGCGGGAGAAGGGGATCACGACGTTCCTGTCCCACGCGTCGCTGTCCGCGGACGAGCGGCGCCGATCTGAGGAGGCGTTCGCTGACGCGCGTGACTGCGTCATCGTGTCCACCAGCACCCTGGAACTCGGCATCGACGTCGGCGACCTCGACCGGGTGATCCAGATCAACGCGCCCTCCACTGTCGCGTCGTTCCTGCAGCGGATCGGACGGACCGGCCGGCGGACCGGCAGCACCAGAAACTGTCTGTTCCTCGCCACCGAGCCCGACGGGTTACTCAAGGCTGCGGGGTTGCTGTTGCTGTGGGGGAGAGGCTGGGTCGAACCGGTCGTCGCGCCACCGCAACCACTCCACATCGTCGCCCAGCAGATCCTCGCGTTGTGCTTGCAGCAGAACCGGATCGGTGACCGGCAATGGGTGCGCGAGTGGAACGGGTTGGCGCCCTTCGACTCCACCGCCGAACCCATCCTGCGGCACCTCATCGACCGGGGATTCCTCGACAGCGACGGCGGGATGCTGCACATCGGTCCGGAAGCCGAGCGGAAATTCGGTCGCCGCCACTTCATGGACATGACCGCGGTGTTCACCGGACCACCCGAATTCACGGTCCTCACCGGCCGCGTCGAGCTGGGGCGGATCGGTCCGAGCGTGCTGACCGAGGAGGTTCGCGGGGATCGGCGGCTACTGCTTGGCGGGCGCAGTTGGCGCGTCACCCATATCGATTGGCAGCGGCGGCGGTGCTTCGTCGAGCCGGCGGATGGGGGTGGCAAGGCGCGGTGGACCAGTCTCGGGACGCAAGGTCTGGGATTCGAGCTGGCACGGTCGATGCGGGATGTGCTGCTTGGGGAGGATCCGCCGGTCCGGTTGACACACCGCGCGGTGAGTCAGCTCGCGGTCTTACGCCAGGAGCATGCTGGCAGGGTCCATTCCGATGCGACGCTGATCGTTCGAGGTGACGACGGCGACGATGTGCGGTGGTGGACCTGGGCAGGATTCCGGGCCAATGCCACGTTGGTGGCCAATATGGGCGGCCTGGTCGATCCGTTCCAGCGTTTCGACGACCGCTTCATCCGGCTGCGGGACGGTGTCGATCCCGCGATATGGAAGGCAGCCGTGCCGGACCGAGACCAGCAACTGCGGATGCCGGAGGTGAGTGAGAAGGCGCTGACTGGTTTGAAGTTCAGCGCAGCCTTGCCGACCGAGCTGGCGATGGCTACGTTGGGGGCACGAGTCGCCGACATCCGTAGCGCAGAGGAGGTCTTGGCGGATCGGGTGCGGTTCGCCTAGGAACCGATCGGGTGAGGCGCTACTCCATCGCAGCGTGGGTCGCCAATTCTCGTTGCCCGGCTACCGAAGGCTGCTTGAGCGCGGGCTCGGTTGTGGCCACGCGCTCACATGCTCGTCCCCATAGCGGAGTTGCAATAGCCGAGCAGTGGTTCGCTGACTTGGTGGGGCCGTAGTCGCGATTGATTCGCAGGCGGTGCGGAGCGATATCAATTGCACCACTGATGTGGTGACACATTCCCTGTACTTGTTGACGATTTGGCCAGCTGAGGTATCCAGCTCGTGGGCCAACACGAGTAGAGAGACGGGTGTGCGGATGTTGAGTGATAGGCCGTGCGATGTCGCCAATGCGTGGATGCGTGTGAGCTGATTCACGCGCCGATCTGTCAGCACGTGCGTGGGGTCCGCCCAGATACCGCTATTCATGGCCAGCTCGCGATAGGAGGGTGTGGAAATGTCCACGTACCGGCTGTTGAAGCGGTCCGTATACTTGATCTCGATCGCGACGACCTCCGTGCCACGGGCGCCCGCGACGACGACGAGGACGTCGATGCGGGTCTGATCATTGAGGTGCTGGCTGCGGCGCGCAGGAGCGAACTCCAGCTCAACGGTGTCGATGCTCGTGAGGTCGACCCGGCCGAGCCACTCGTTCAAGCACCTGAGGAGCCATGCGTCGTCCTGGCTCAGGAGGCCGAACAGGTTGATGGTCAGTGCCTGGCTGGAGGTCATGTAGGCCATGGAAGACGGGTCGATTCCCCACCCTGCCGCATGCCGGGCATCGTACAGCTGTTTGACGGCGAGGGAGACAAAGTTCAGACCGGCGGCGGCGTCCTGTTCGCACAGCACGCTACCGAGTTGCCGGGGAGAGCGGCCTCGCGTCGTGCCCCACCGCGGAAGCCCGAGCACCGTTGCTCGATACCATGATTGGTGGAGTCGGACTCGGCGGAGGAGTGGCCCATCGCCTGGGTTCTGAGGTCCGAGGGCCTGTTCCGGTTCCATCGTGGGTATGGCTCCTGCGGAGTAGATCGGGGACGGTGGGGTCAGCCCGCGGCCGACCCATACAGACGATATAAGGCCTGATCGTTAGGTTCGGCCCCGCCCTGCGTCATTGGCGCGGCCACGGATCGGCAATCTTGGATGCCGCATCCCTGCGTGCAGCCTTGCTTTGATATCTTTTCGGCCACACCGTGTTCGGGTGGAGCATCAATTCCCGAATATCGGCTGCTGCAGGCTCTGGTCGCACAATAATCACGGCGGGCAATGTAGCTCAGCGAGATTCAACAGCGCGAATCCTCAGCGGCCTTGCGAAGTCTTGTCAAGCGTCTGCCCAGCTACGCCGAATCGTGGTCCATTCCCCGTGCCGACCGCAGCGCGCCGCGGAAATCATTGTGACCCAATATGATTCAGAATCAAGGGTTGGCGTGGCTTGGAGCTGGAAAAGTCCCAAGTCGAGTGTTCGCGCGGGTCATGTGCTGTATCGACGTGGCTATGGACACAAACTGGAGAACATTGCATCGTTGTCAGACAGACCGCTCGGCGCCTTCGTTGGCACGTGAAACCCCGCCGCTGGCTGTCTGTCTGGGTGGGACGCAGAGCGCGATTGTTCCGCTCGACGATCTGGCCCGAGGTGTTGTCTTGGCTGGTTCCCGCGGGTGGATCCAGTGTGCCCGACAGCATGAATCGGCCTGGACTGTCACTCGCGCGAACGATACCCAGGGCAGTCCAGGCTCCTGGTTTGACGACTAGAGACCCATGCCCGATCGGTAGTCAGGCCCGGTGCCCTCTACTGCAGAGCGTTCCTCAACCGTGAACTCATCGGCGGTGGCCGCATGTTGTTGGCGCGCGCGTTCTTCCAGCCGCCGTTGAGGATTGGTCAGATTCTGTCGCCTGTTGTGTTCTGCGCGATGAGCAGCGAGCTCGGATTCGAGCCCTTGGTGGAGCGCCGCGACGGTGGCATCGCGTGCGACAGTGCTTTCGGCGGCAGCTCGAGATTGTTCACCGCTTCGGCGCGTCTCGTCGTCGGCAGCGGAGCGCTCGGCCTGGGCAATCAGTTCGTTGGCGTGTCGGTTCGCCGCACGGGCGATGTCGCGGGCCTGTTGATGTTCCGCGCCACGCTCGCGATGTTCTCGAGACAAGTCGTTGATACGGCTCTGCATGGAGTGGCGTGCCGCACGCCTGATCAGGGGCAGCGCGTCGAGCGCTTCGCGGGCAGTATCGAGCGCGTCGCTGGTAACGCGGAGTCGCCGGATGGCGCTGTCGAGTTCGTCGGCGCGCATTTGTGCGGTGTCGCGGGCAGTGTCGGCAGCATCCTGGTGTGCGACCACGAACGGGTCGGGTTCGGAGTCGAAGCCGTCGTGTCGGATGGGTGCGAAGAATTCAGCCTCGGTGGCGGAGTTGCCGAGCCGTTGGGCCAGTCCGTCGATCGCGTCGGCGAGGTCGCGATCGGTCAAACGCTGCAGCGGCTCGAGGACCGGGAATGGCTGTTCGGTGAGCGGATTGTTGGTCAGCCACTGCTGGATGACAGCGCGCCCGGGTTGGTCGAGTGTGCGCCAGTCGCGGCGCAGCATCGCTAGCGCCGCAGGCGCAGGCTGTGTTTCGGCGATGTGCGCGCATCGCGCGACCAAGTGATCGGCAGGGTTGTGGTCGGGGATACCTGGCCGTTCGTTGTCTCGGCAGTCGTGGCAAAGACCGTCGTCGGAGTGTCGTGGAGGTACGGGGGAGCTGGCGTTGCGGGGACGCTCGGTGCTGCAGTCGACGCACGGCAGGCCAACGATGGCGGGCATTGCGGCCAAGTCGTAGTCGATCGGGTAACCAGCGCCTGACGGGCTGTGCCGCTCTCCCGTTAGTGCCATATAGCGGCTGTCGAAACGTTCGGCGTCGTCGAGGTAGGTGTCGAAGGCGTCGTTGCCGGCGGCCTGAATCGGGTCGAACACTGCCGGTGTGATCGTGGGGTCGACGTGTTCGCGGTGGTCGTAGACAGGATGGGGTCGGCCACGCTCCGGTTCGGTATCGCGGTGGAAGGTATGCGGATCGGTCGAGGGGGTGCACGCGTGGATCAGCGCACGGTGTTGCGGGAATTGTTGCTCGGCCCAGCGCAGTCGAGCCAGCGCGACGGGGAAGCTGTACTGGTAGAGGGTTTCCGAGACTGCGGTGAGGACCGCTTGTTCGTCGTCGGACAGCTCGGTGCTGAAGCCCCGGAATGCGGCGACAGCGTCAGCGACTCGCCCTGTCGCGAACAATCGGGCGATGCCTTCGATACCAGTGACGAGGTCTTCCTCAAGGGGGTCGCTGATAACGGTGACGACAGTAGCGTCGTCGGGTTCATTTGCGGTCGGCGCGGCTGTAGCAGAACTGGCCGAGGGCTCCCTCTCGGCGTCTGGGGTGGTCGGTTCAGGCGCTGGGGGTTCTGTCTCCTGGGTGGGTGGTTGCGGTGTCGGGGTGTGGTGGTGCAGTGCGTCGATGCGCCAGGCCAGTGCGGCGGCGAGTTGGTCGGCGCGCAGCGGTGCAGCGTCGTCGGGTTGCGCGCCTTGGAGAAGTTCGTAGGCAGTGACGAGTAGATCGCGAGGCGACCAGGTACTGGTGGCCCGCTCGACGGCGGCGACGACACGAGGCCAGGCCGGTTCGGACGTGACTTGTTCGGACATGTCGGTGCCCAGAACGGCTTCGAGGTCGGGTAGCCAGTCGGGGCGGAGTAGGTCGGTGCCGGTGGTGTCGAGGGCGGAAGGTTCCAGTTCCAGGCGCGCCCACAATGCCGCGGCGGGCATCTCATCGGGTAACGGCCGCTGTGTTGCCGCATCTGTCAGCAGGCCGGTGATGTCGAGTCCGGAACGCGCGGCGAGGTCGATCTTGTCAGCCACGACCGGCCACAACGCATCGGTGCTGATACGAGAATCGAGGTTATCGACGACGTCGGCCCATCGATTGCGGGGGAGTGCCGGGTCACCGTAGGCGTCGATGACGCGTTGTTGCAGACGTTTCTGGTGTAGGCGTTCGAGGTCGGTGTAGCGGGCGGGGCCGGTGGGCCGGGTGTCGGTGTCGGGGACGTGGAGTCCGGCCCGCCACACCGCGAGCTCGCCGATCAACGCAGGATCGGTGCCCAGCAGTGGTCGCGCCCACGCGGGTGCGGTGGCCGGTGTCCACCCTGCCGCGGCATCACGGATCTGTTCGACGAGGGCAGACACGATCCGTTCGCGTGCCCGAACAGGTTCAGCGAGAGCTTCATCGGCAACACCGGTGGGGAGTCCTGGCGTCCAGGACAGAGGTCCTCTGCCGGTGGAATGCGCTCCAGAGGGATCCAGACGCCAGTCCAGCACCGCGGCAGGATCGTCGGCGGTGTCGAGCTCGCGGGCAGCCGCCGCAGAGCGAAGTGCGGCTACTGGATCGGCGCCGGTGAGTGCGATCAGGGCCAGGTGTTGGCGGAGCACCGGGTAGGCGGGGCTCTCGGTCAAGTCGGGGTGAATGGTGTCGGCGGCACGGTCGAGTTCTGCGAGACGGTCGGAGCCGAGGGCGTGTTCGGCGGCCAGGCCGAGGGTGTCGAGGTATATATCGACCGCCCGCCCGATTCGCAAAGCCGGGTCGAGGGCGTCACGGAGTTCGGTGTGCGCTGACTTCTGTGCCCCGTCGCGAGCCAACACTCGCTGTAAAACTTCGACTGCGGTGCGCGGGTAGACGGCGGGTTCGGTGTAGATCGAGCCTTCGGCGCCGTCGAGGGCGGTGGCGATGTAGGCGTGGTTGGCGTGGATTCCGCGGGTCATCGCGACGTAGAACTGTTGGCGGGATTCGCGCCCGGACAGTGCGACGTGGCAGGCGTCGGCGGTGATTCCTTGTGCGGAATCGATCGTCGCGGCGTACCCGAGGTGCACATGGACGCGCACATACTCGACCGGAAGCCGCACCGTTTTGTCGGTGTCGGTGCCTCCGCGTCGATGCGAAACCGTCAGTGAACCGTCCTCATGGACGTCGGTGATAGTCCAGGAGTAGCCGTTGCGGACCCAATCGGTGTCGCCGAAACGCAGCTTCGGGTTGTTGCGTCGGGTGCGCACAGTGTCACCGACCGAGCCGGAAAGACCGTCCACGAGGGCCACTTCGGTACCGGTTTTCGTGCCGGTTCGGGTGAGTCTGTCGGCGCGGGCGCGTGCGTTGAGCGCGCTCACGACCTGATGTGTGGGTGCCAACATGACCGCGTCGCGACCGGCGACGTTGTCAGCGGCCCACGCTGTGTAGGTGTCGTCGTAGACCGATCCGGTGTGCCCGGCGTGGATGCGGTCGTTGTCCAGATACCAGGCCAGCGCGGCCGGGTCGCCCTCGCGCAGCCCGATCGAAGCCGTTGCTTCGCCGGTGGATGCGAACCGGACCACGTGCGAAAGCGTCAACGTTTGCTCGGGGGAGGCGGCGTTCATGTCGGCATCGGCGCCACCGGCTTCGATCGCGGGCAGTTGCCGGTCGTCGCCGATGCAGCGCACCGTCGCGCCGCGTCGGGAGAGGAACTGCAGCAGCTGGAGACGTTTGGTGTTGCCGAGTTTGACGTGCTCGTCGACGATCACCAGCGTTCGGTCGTCGATGTCGAGGACCCATTGCGGCAACGACGGCGGATGATCCCGCACGATCGTGGGCGAATCCGTGCGCGGGGAGTGGCGGTTGATGACGTCGAGAAGCTTGTCCACGGTCTCGGCGCGGGTATTGATCGACTCCCCGAGCACAGCAGCCGCCGCAGCGGTGGGCGCCATCCCGAGGACGGTGCCGCCGCTGGAATGCCATGCGCTGGTGAGAACTTGCATGGCGGTGGTCTTGCCGGTTCCGGCAGGGGCGTTGGCGGTATGCACACGCAACCCGGACGTGGCGAAAGAAGAGATGACACCGACCTGGCCGGCATTGAGCGGCCGATCAGGATGCGCGGTGTTGTAGTCCGTGACCGCGCTGGTCAGCAGTGCGGGATCCAGGATGCGGGCGCCGGGCTCGATCGACAGCTCGATGAGCGCAGCTTCGACATCGAGAGTGGCTTCGGTGGTGTAGATCTGGGAGTTCGGGCGTACATGAACGGGGCTGCTGTCGCGGTGGCGCAACCAGGCGGGCACCGCCCGCAGCCCGCGCTCGTCGGTGAGGTCGGGATCACCACGCGCGACCGCAGACCGTGGTGAGAGCGCGTCGGCGACAACTTTGTCGGGAACCCAGGCCCAGTCGGCCGGGCTGATCTGGCCGCGCAGTTGGCGTTCGACCTCGGCACGCAGATTGAACGGCCGCCACGTCGAGCGTCGCTGCGACGCTGCGGCCAGCGCACGCTCGGCGGTCGCGGCGATGAATACGGCGTCCGGGTCCGGGCGAGGTATCCGCGGCACCGCCACCACGCGTATCGCTACCGCTTCAACCGGCTCACGGCCACCGAGCAGCGTGGTGGCCTGGGCCAGCCAGGTCTCACTTTGCTGGGTGTGCGACTCCGGAAGGTGTTTGGCCGGACGGGTATCCAACGTCGCCCGGTCGGCGAGACCGTAGACCTCTTCCGGGGTGGGTTCGCGGCCGAAGGTTGTCTGGAAATCGGCGGTGAGTTGGTCCAGGCGCGCGTTGATCGCGGTGCCTCGCTGCGACCAGGCGTGGATCAGTTCCAGCGGGACGCCGATGACCTCACGGACGGGGACTTGGTGGATGTTGCGGTCGGGGCGGGTTTCGAACTGCAGATTGAGTGCGAGTTCGAGATGGTGCTCGAGGCGGGAGTCGTAGATCTCCGAGACCGTGACGGCGGCTTCGTGGAACAGCCGGGAGTCGATCGTGCGCCATTTCCCGTCCAGGGTGCGGACCTTGTTGGCGATCAGGACGTGGGTGTGTAGGTCGGGATCGCCTGCGCGGCTGTCGCGATGGGTGAAACAGGCCGCGACGATCCCCTCGACTTCGACGTGTCGGACCCCGTTACGGCCGAGCCGGGTGAACAAGCCGTTGCGCTCCAACCACGTCAACGCATCACCGATCGCACGCTGGTGGGCGGCCTCGATCCGGGCTGCCATGTCCGGTGGGGCCAACGCCCACAGCACCGACACACTCTTCACCGGGGAGAAGGCGATCTCGAGACCGGCCAGCGCGGCCTGGTTCACGCGCGAGTTTTTGGCGACCCATCCCGACAACTCTCGTGCGTTCAGAGGTGGGCGGCCGTACTCGGTGGTGAACATTTCGGTCGCGACTCGCGAGCGAATATGTGCGCGTTCGTCGTCGGGAATTGCGGTGGTCGGCTCTATATTCCGTTCCGAATTGTGCGCACGGTAGGCATCGGTACAGCGCTTGCGGTACTCCGAACGAACCTTGTAGACGGCGAATTTGTTGCCCAATTTGGTTGCCTTCTCTGCCGCACGGGTGGCGTCGCGGTCGTCGGCGCCGAGCGCGATCTGGCGTTCGTAGACCTCAGTCTTGATCTGTTCGGCGTTCGGATGAAGGCCCTGACCGAACAGCGACTTCATCTGAGCCTCGGTCACTTCCGTACCAGCGGCGATGCCGAGCGCGGTCAGTCCGGTGCCGTGCCAACGTCCGGGTGCTTCGCCGTGATCGGAGTAGTACTGCGACAGCGATGACCGCCCACGAGCGGTTCTGTCGTTCGCGGCGGTTTTCCGCAGATAATATTGGTAGCCGTTTCCTGCGGCGACTCGATGAATGGTCGCGACCATGCCTCCATGAAGCACCAATGAATTCTCTTGGCGCAAGGGGCAATTAATTCGGTTGGACTACGCTGGACAACGCTGGACAACTATCGACACGGGCGTTATCGGATCGGTACCGAGATGCCAGATGTCTGCTTGTTAAAGGGGCAAAGAGAAGCGAGGGGAGGTGTGTGGGAGCGCGAAAGAGGGAGTGTGAGTTGTTCGCTGAGAGGTGCGGCTGAGGGCGAGCAAGGGGGTGATGAAGCAGAGGCGGGTGCGGCGGGCTACGGAAGAGCGATTCGGGTGGGATGAAACCCTGTGGAACAGGGTTGATCCCACCCGCCGCCGGGCAGCTCAGTCCGGCCGGGCGATCGGCTCCCAGCCGATCGCCGCGCAGGCGTAGTGGCGGGGCCCGAGCGCGACGACGTCGCCGACCGACAGAGAACGACGCCCGCCGCGGTACCAGCGGTCGGTGAGGTGTTCGTCGCCGGGTTCGGGGTGGTCGTTGAGTGCGTCGAAGATCCGGCCGAGCACGACGTCGTCGGGACCGCCGGTGTCGCGGGCGAAGACTCGCTCCAACAAGGCGGTGTCAGCGAGGCGAGGTGTGAGATCGAGATCGAACCGATCGGCGAGAGTCACTGCGGTACCGCGGGTGTAGCCGGTGAGCATCGCGAGTGGGTCGTTGGCGAGATAGACGGTCACGAGAACCGATCGCTGCGGGTGTCGTGCACGGGCAGCGACGAGGCCGAGTCGTGTGAGACAGCGGCGGGATCGGTGGAACACGAATACCTCCGGTGGGAGTGGAATGGGTGGGACACCACCTCGCTGTCCGGCGACGGTGCGGGCGTGTGCGGTGGGAGGCTGCGCTGGGTCAGACGAACCAAGCGCGGAACTGGATTTCGGTGTATCCGGTGGGCGCGGTGTCAGCGACGCTGATGCGTTGGCGCGCCCAGGACCCGATCAAGCCGTGCTCGTCTTCGAGGTAGCCCTCACCACCTTCGACGGTGAGGGCGGCCAGGGGATGGGCCTCGTCCTCGGTCACGGACTCGTCTTGGAGGTACACGCGCCGGTCGTGGTTGATCAGGTACGTGCCGAGCGCGACATCGGGGACCGGCGTCTCCGGTAGCGAGTTGGAGAGCTCGTGGAGGTTGGCGGGTGGCTCGGTGCCAGGTTCAGGATCGGCGTACTCGCCCACCCAGACGATGCGAGTCGGCGTCATGAGGATTTGTGCGACGTCGGAGACGAACCAGAGGTCTCGTCGGGCGGCGTGCTCGGCGAGTTTGTAGAAGATCCCTGGACCGAGGTGGCCGATAACTGTGTCGGAATCCGCGGCAAGGAAGACGGGTTTGAAGTGTTGGCCCATGGTGGTTCGCCTTTCGGATCGCGCGTGGATGCAGTGGTGAGAGCTGGGCGTCAGCCGGGCGGTAGGACGTGCAGCCACCCGAGCGCGGTGCAGGCGTAGTGGCGTGGGCCCAGGGCGACGATGTCTCCGACCATCAGGCGGCGGCGCTCGGGGCTGTAGCCGCGGCGGGTGCGATGGTCGTAGGTGCCGGGCAGTCCGTCGCGTGCAGCATTGGCGTGCTCGGACACCGCCCGATCGTCGAAGCTGGGCTCGAAGATGTTGTGCAGGATCTCGACGTCGGTATCGCGCGCTGAGACGTTGATGACGAAACGGTCGGTGAGGACCAGGGTCATGCCGGGCGGGCACCCGCGAAGCATGGCGTGCGGTTCGGTAGCCAGATACACGGTCACACAGAGTTGCCGCAGCGCGGAGACGATCGGTTGTTGTCGGCGGCGGACACGAGCGTGATGGGCACGGCCGAACATGAGCGCCTCCATGAGTGGACGATCGGCTGGGGCACCCAAGTTGCGTGGTGCCCCAGCCGACTACGGGAATGGGAAAGCGAGTGGGTCAGGGGCGAGGTCAGGCAGCGGTACTGTTCCGCGCCGCGGGCACGTACAGGCCGAGGTAGACCCGGCACTGGGTGCAGAACCCGTCGTCGTGGACGGGCAGGTACTGGGTGCAGCCCTCGCACTTGCCCGCACGTTGGCCGGGCGGCAGCACCTGAGCTCGTCGGCGCGGCGTGGACTGCACCGACGCGGGCTCGTCGTCGGTGTCGGTGAGGGTCGGTGCGCCGGGCAGGTCCGGATGCGTGGCGAGGAATCCGTCGACGACGTGGATCAGCCATTCGGGTGCCCGCTGGCGTACCTCGGCGATCAGCGCCCGTGCTGCGTCGGGGTAGTGCTCGGCGAAGTAGGTGCAGTACGCGGTCGCGAGTTCGGACAGTTCGAAGCCGTTCGCGAGTGTGGGCAACCCTGTGCGGTTGTCGCTGCGGCAGTAGTCACACAGTCCGTCGTCGGAGCGCAGCAGTGCGTTACGGGTGTGGAGGGGGCGTTGGTCGGTGGCGGCGCGTTCGACGAAGCACGACACGCACCGCCACCCGGCGACCGGGTTCATGGCGGTGCGGAAGTCATCGAGCCCGTTGCCCTGGAACAGGTAGGAGTCGCGGCGGTCCGAGCGCGAGCCCAGTCCGGTGCGTCGCTCGGCCCACAGCAACGAGTGCTCGTGCGATTTCACCGGAGCGCCGGCCTCGGCGCGGTCGAGATCGTGTTGGTCGGCGACGAACGCACAGTACTGGTGATCCCAGATCGCGTCGGAGACTTCGGTGGGCAGCGGTGCACGCTCGCCAGGGCGGCGCGGTGTCCAGCCCGGCGCGGTCCCGGTGAACCGGACACCACGCGCGACCAGTTCGGCCATGCGTTGCCGCAGCCGGGCTTGGTTGTCGATTTTCGGTGTCGACGAACAACGACTCGGCGACGTAGTCGGTCACCTCGAACGGTTCGGCTTCGGCGGGGCGTCGTTTGCCGCGCGCACCGACACGGGCACGGATCTGCTCGGGCCGCAGCCTGGAAGCATCAACCGCGCGGGAGGCGGGCATCGTCAGGCGGGGCAACGGGTTGCGCCACATACGGATCGACTGACGCGGCATCTCGGCGGCGAGGAGTTGGACGTGGAGCTTGGCGAACTCGTCGGCCGCGGTGGCATCGGGGTCGGAGTTTGCTTTGGCCCGGGCTTCCAAGATCTGGGCGAGGTCGTGGTCGGCGTGGGAGTGCAGGACCGGGTCGGTATCTGGGACCAACCGCACCAACCGTTCGCGCTCGAGGTCGTCACCGCCAGCCCACCGCGCGCGCAACCGGCGCAACGCTGCATCGCATGGGTAGAGGGTGAAGACCTCGACCATGTAGTCGAGCACGTCCCAGTCGGCGTCGGTCGCCAACTCGAGTGCGGCGCGGAACGCACGCTTGGCGGCGCGACGGTCACGCTCGAAGGTGAGCTCGATCGCGGAGATCGCATCGAGGAACGCCGCCGTGCTCGGTTCCGGCACTGGTGCGGCGGCGGGATCGGGCTCAGCGGTGGGATGTGAGTCGCCGGTGGCGACCGCGGCCGAGGTGACGAGTGTCGGACCGACGAAAGTGGTCGGGTGGTTTTCGGGCTCGGCGAGGTCAGTGGCAACGGCGGCAGGGGAGTGAGGGGCGACGAGAACGGACACAGTAGATCTCCTGACTAGGACGAGAGTTTCGACGGCACCCGGGCGCGCTGGAACTGCCACGCTTTTCGCAACAAAGAGGGTGCCGGGCTGGGGTGGGCCCAGCCGAGGGCTACCGACCAGGACCGTGGGCGACACGACGGCGGGAACGCGCCTGGGCGTGCGGAAACGAATTCCCCGCGCGAACCGCGAAACCGGAGGTCTGCGCTGGTGGTGGCGCGGGGAATTCGTTTGTGCCGGGCGCGGGCCCGACGGCGTGGCGCACGCGGTCCTGGTAGCCCTCGATCGGCTGGGCCCACCCCAGACCGTCACCCGGACCCACCACCTTCCTCCCCGCTCGCCGACAGTCCGCCGCCCCCTGATCGGATGCGGTCAGGAGACCGGCGCGCTCAGAACGGTGGCTCGCCGAAACCTGCACCAGCACCGGCGAGTACGGGCGTCTCCCACGACTCCCGACCGTCACTACGAGTGGTGGAGTCACTGGCCCACGGATCCGCGGCCCCGCTTGCCATGGCGGTCTCGGTGCTCGAACGGGTGGTGGATGTCGTGGAGTCGCGCTGGCCGAACCCACCACTGCGAGGGCCGTTGCCGGTTTCGCCGGTCGTGCGGGTGACTTTCGCGCGGGCGAAACGCAAGCTGGGCCCGAGTTCGTCGACCTCGAGCTCGTAGACGGTGCGCTTGTCGCCGTCGCGGGTTTCGTAGCTGCGCTGCTTGAGCCTTCCCCACACCAAGACCCGCGCGCCCTTGACCAGTGACTCCGCGGCATTTTCCGCGGCGTCTCGCCACAGGTTGCACCGCAGGAACAACGGGTCACCGTCGCGCCACTGGTTGGAGGTGCGGTCGAAGTAGCGCGGTGTGGAAGCGACGGTGAAGTGCGCGACCGCCACACCCGAAGGTGTGAAAGTCAGCTCGACCTCGGAGGACAGGTTGCCTATCAGGGGCAGTGTGGGTTCGCCGGGCATGGTCGGACCTTTCTGATCGTGAGGATGAGTCGAAGACGGGACGTAGTCCGCGAGGCGTCGGAGTCCACAGGTGTTGAGTGCGGATCTGACGCTGGCGGGTCAGGTGATGTCGATGCCGAGATTGGCCGCGATCGAAATACCGGCTTCGGCCATGCCCTGAATCTTCTCGGGGGGCAGGTGCTCGTCGAGTGCGATCGCCAGCAGTTGCGCTATGGCGTGGGTCGGCTCAGCGTCGAGGGCGGTGGCAATGGCGATCCCGGCGAGCACGGTGTTGGCGTGGTGGTAGGAGCTGTAGGCGAACAAGGTGGCGGCCTCGGCGCGGTCGAGACCGTCGGTCGCCGACGCGATCTGGCGCCACAGTGCCTCGGCCGCGCCGTGGTGCTCGCTGCGGGCGAGGCCGTACATGATGTCGCGGATAGTCCTGTCTCGCAGCAGCGCGGCGACCATGGCGAGATCCTGCGGGCTGGGCCGCTTTTCTTCCGCGGTGCTGACCTGAGACAGGACCCACAGGATGCGGTCACGTCGGTGATCGCGCACGCGGTCGGGGGTGCGTGCGGCGGCGAGGTCGTCGCGGTAGCGGACAACGGCCCAACCGCGGTAGGGCCAAACCTGCTGGGCCAGGACCGGGTCCGAGTCGAGCAGGTCGGTGAGTTCGTGTCGGGCGGCGTAGATCGGGTGGCCGTCCAGGACCCGAGCGAACGCGACCGTGGAGGCGCGAGGGTCACTCACGGTGCCATCGCGGCCGCGATGGAACAGGTCCTGGTATTCGACATCGGTCGCGATCTGGGTGACCCACCAGGCGTGGCTGGGCTCGATCCCTGCTTGGGAGAGGTGGCGCAGTAGATGTTCGGCGTTGGTGGATCCGGTCGGGCGGTCGTCGATGACGACGACGATCGTGGAACTGGTGTTCCGGCACTGGCGTACCGATTCCAGCAGGCGTGCCAGACCACGGGCCTCGGCCGGGTCGGCGGCGGAGTCGATGTCGAACCGGGTTAGCGCACCGATCACCTGGACATCGTCCTTGTCGGGGTGGGTGCCGAGCGACGCCACTACCAGTGACAGGGTGGGACAGAATCCGAGCATGCCCGGGATCGCAGCGATCAATTCCCCGGGGTCCGCGACGTGGCGGACGGCGACTTTGTCATCTGCCGGATCCAGGTTCGGGGCAGACTCATCGAGCGCAGATGCATGGTCTTCGTCATAGGCTTCCACGACAGGTCCCTTTCGGACTCGAGGCGAGGACATTTCGAACAGAAATCCGCCGGGGCGTCGGGAACACCCGCTCAGGCGGCGAACCGGGTCAATACCGACGGGTCCGCGCCTGCAACATGCGTCGTAGCCAGGTCAGTCGGGCCGGGCACCGGACGAAAGAATCGGGCGGCGCCGCCTATCGTTGGCCCTGCTCGGCTATGGTCGGGGTTCTGTGGGTATCAACCGAGGGAGCGGTGATGGCGGGCGGGGAATCAGCGAGCAGCGGTGGGACCGATCCCGGTGGGTTCGAGGCGGTAGCGGTGCGCCGTCTCGAGTCGTCAACCCAGCAGATGCGGTGGGCTCAGGAAGACATCGAGGGATTCTTCGTCGTGGTGCCGCGGCGTTGGTGGCGTCGAACACCCTCGCAGCGTGAGCGGTCTCGATCCGTGGAACAAGCCTGCCGTGCTCTGGTCGATGTCTCTGGTGACCTACTGGTGTTCGGACTGCGTTCCGAGCTCGCGCTCCAGGCGGCTACCGCCGCCACGAATTGTTTGGCGGGTGCATTCGGTCGAACCCAGATCGCCGACTTCATCGCCGAGTTGACGATCACCGAGGCAGCAGCGCGCCCCGATGTGTCGATGCCGTGGCCGCCAGCGCAACTCGAACAGGTGCTGCGCGAATCGGCGCACCTTGCGCGGCGCGTTCTCACCGCAACCCAGCAGATCGTCACCGATCCCGGGACTTCCACGGACGTGGTCGCGGCCCTGCAGCATCTCCCGTTGCTACTCAGGGGGCTCGAGGAACAGTATGTTTCGCTGGCCGAGAAGGTCCACACCACCTGAGCGCCATTCCTGCCCGGCTGTGCGGTGAGAGGACCGCGGTTTTTCCGAGGTGAACCGCAGTTGTGCTCGCTACTGCCGGGTCGACGTGGCCGGAGGAGCCTGCGCTCGCGGTGGCCACGTCGACCGGCAATCACTGCGTCGCTGCGCAGTCAACGACCCAGCATCAGTCATTCGCAGTCGTCGCCTTGCTGGATCGGCACCGCCGAGCACCTGTTCTCCGCGTCGTCGACGTATGAAAGTTACTCAGCTGCACAATATTCCGCCGCTGGCGCCACAGGAATCAGCGGCAAGCGCGGGTACGGGAATGTCGCTATGGTGAAGCGGTGTCCCGGTCCAACCCCTTCGGACCGGGGCACCGCCCACCTGTGGCTCTGCTGGACCCCAAGTCAGGCGGCGAGAGCTTCGACTGTCTCGACCGCGACGGCTCCCGGGTTGTCGAGATCGATGTCGTTGTAGTCGATCTCGCGGGTGATGGCGCGTTCGACGTCGACGAGCGCGAAGCCTTTCCTCGTGCCGAGCTCGGCGAGAAAGTTCAGGTACCGGGCCGCCCCGGACGGCGGTCTGCGCCAGGAGTCCTTCTCGATCTGCGACTCGAGGGCACCCAAGACCAATGCGAGCACGATCACCCACGCCCGCCCCGTCGTCGCCGCACCGATCTTCTCCGTGACTTCGCCGGTGCTGGTAACGCCCAACAGTTTGTGTGTCGTGGTCGAGGCACCCCAGCTCGAGAGCAACCCTGGTTCCCGGTTCAGCGACGAAGCGACGAACGCTGCGGTTCCGGGTGGGGCGGAGCGCGCGGCGAGCAGCTCGGTCAGGAACTCGATGCGGCGGATCTTGGCGGCCGAGCCCTGCTTGTTCAACTCGATCACCCGCCGCCGCGCCGCCCGCGCCGCCTCCCGGTCGGCCTGCTCGGTGTCGGCCGCGTCGAGGGGATCGTCGGCACGGTCGACCGTGGGTTCGGGGACAGGGAGCTGGAGTCCGCTGGCGGGCAGGTGTTCGGCGAGCAGGTAGTAGGTGGGAAGCCACCGTTCTCGGGTCACCAGCCCGTGCGCGCTGCGCAATCCCTCACCGGGCTCGACATCCGGGTCGGTGGCGTCCCAGTCGACGGTGTCGGGATCGACGAGCTCACCGGTGTCGGCGGCGACGAGATCAGCGTCGCTGTCGTCGACCACAACATAGACCGCCCACCGATGAGCGTCCGCGTAGATCTCGGTCTCGGTCACCGGCTCACCCTCACTCGTGACAAGGCCGGTAGCCGGAATCAGGTTCGTCAGTTCGGTGGCGAGGTCAGGGTCCTCGGTCAGGACACCGAATCCGCTTGCGGCGTAGGGCAGTGCCGCGGCCAACCGGGCACGGGTAGCGGTGCGCTCCTCTTCGATCAAGGTGGCGCGATATCGGAAGTCGATGCGGGGGAAGTTGAGCTGGGTCACGGCGTTGGTGTCGCCGAGCGCTTCGTAGTGCGCGATCGTCTCGAGGTGAGCGAGCGAGTACTGGGAGTCGTCGAGCAACCGTCGTGCGGTGGCGGATCGACCGATCACCCCGGCGGTGCGGATCTTGGCGTGCTCGGTCTGCAACCCTTCGGCGATGCGGGTCACGCTCGCGCCGAGGTCGAGCATCAACGCGACACCGCCGGCACGGTCGGCATCGGTGATCGGGATGCGCCGGTCGTTGAGATTGAGCTGGCGCAGCGCGCGGGTGATCCGGCGTTCGGTGATGTCGATGCTGGTGTCGACGTCGGTGATCCACACCGGCACCGTGCCGACTCCTTCCGCGGCGGCGATCAGGGTGCGGACCTGGCCGTCGAGGACGTGCAGGCTGCCGTCGGTCTCGCGCTCGACCAAGACCGGTGCCTGAACACCGAACGCCCGGATCGAGGCGGCTTGCTTCGGGTGTTCGGCCGGGTCGAACTCCTGGCGGATGTTCTCCCCGATCACCAGCTCACGAGGATCACGGAAACCCGCCTCCGCGTTGAGCGGTGGGCCCGCCTCCAGAGCGGTGTCCGGCGAATGAGTTGCGTCGGTGTCGGGGTTGTCCTCAGCGTCGCGTGGATTGGGTTCGATCTGCTTGGTCTCGGTGAGGTCGTGGGTGCCGGGCTCGGCCAGGGTGGCGGGCATGGTGTTCCTTTCCGCAAGAACGAAACCAGCGCGCCCACGGAGCGGGTGGGCGCGCTGGTCAGGTGAGGGTGTGGGACAGAGTCAGGCGGTGCGGCGACGGGCGGCACGAGCGACGTTGACCGGCCGCAGACGCAGCACGACACCGTCGCTGTCGCCGATGTAAGTCCAGTGCCGTCCCCTCCATCGGGGGTGGTCCGCGCGCCATCGAGTGATCGTCCCCTCGTCGGGCAGGGTGCTGATCGGCCCGGCGGTGCCCAGGTGTTCGCGTCGGACGAACTCCGCGCGCTCGATCGAGTCGACAACGTCCGGTGCGGTGGTGGTTGCTGGGTCGGTCGGGGATGGGATTTCGGTGGTGGCTGTGGGCATGACGGACCTCCTGAGTGTTGAGGGGATTCTCGGTTTCGAACCGGTGGGGGGTTGACCTGCGGTGTCGCGACATCCGAGAGCGTCAACCGGGGTTTATGCTGAATGTTTGCTGACGGTGTCCATGGGGACTGATCAGGTGATGGCGAGGTCTGGATGACCCGATTGCCGCACTACGCCGCGATGCTGGCCACGGCGGGCCAACTGCCCGTCGACGATGGCCGCTGGGGCTATGAAATGAAATATGACGGAATCCGGGCTATCGCATATGTCGATGACGGGCTGCGCCTCGAGTCGCGCAATGGCAATGACATCACCGTCGCGTGGCCCGAGCTCACCGGGCTGGCTCCGGCCGAGCCCGGTTTCGTGGTCGATGGGGAGATCGTGATCGAACACGCGGGCCGGTCCTCGTTTCAGGCGTTGGCGCCGCGGATGCATCAACGCAACCCGGCCACGATCCGGGCGCTGGCGGAAACGACTCCGGCGACCTATATGATCTTCGACCTGCTCCACATCGGTGACCGTTCATTGATCGAGTTGCCCTACGCCCAGCGGCGCGAACTCCTTGAGCGCATCGGGTTGGCTGGACCGCATTGGCGGATCCCGCATCTGTTACCGGGCCCGGCCGCTGACGCTCTGGCGGTTTCTAAAGAGCTGGGGGCCGAGGGCATCATCTGCAAACGGCGCGAAAGCTGGTACCTGCCCGGCCAACGCAGTCCCGCCTGGACCAAGATCAAGAACGTCAGTCATCAAGAGGTCGTGGTGATCGGATGGAAGACCGGAGCGGGTCGGCGCGCGGGACAGATCGGGTCACTGCTGGTCGCGGTGCCCGATGACCGGGGCAGCCTCGAATACGCCGGTAGCGTCGGGACCGGGTTCACCGCCGCGATGCTCGCCGATCTGCGTGAACGCCTTACTCCGCTGCAACAGCCGGACCCGCCGATCCCCGGCCTCGGGCCCACCCCGGACGCAGTGGCCTGGGTCAGGCCGGCGTTGATCGGGGAGGTGGCGTTCACCGAATGGACCGGCGACGGCCGGTTGCGGCATCCCAGCTGGCGAGGGCTGCGGCTGGACAAGGATCTCGACGAGATCGAAACTCCGACCGGGCGGCCGTGAGGCTGTGCCGAGACCAGTACGACGCCGAACGGGTTCTGAGGGCGAGACGTCTTTGCCCTCCGCGTGCCGGGATAGCAGCTCGCCGATTCGATCACTTCTCCGCGCACCCGTTCCGGGCGCCTGGTCCTCACTCTGTGAGGGCTCGGTTCAAAATTGGGAGTTCGGCGTGACATGCCTAGGTCGGCGTATGCGAAACTGGCTCGATGGCATTCGATCTCGCGGAATCCGCGCGTCGGCTCATCATCGAGCGCGCCGGCCAGGATCTGCTCGTTCGGCTGCTAAAAGAGATGCTCGACCACGCCGCCGCGCCGATGTCGCTCGGCCTTAACATCTTTCCGCGCGTCGAGCAGGTGAACGCACAGATCCTTCACCGTCTCGAAGGTATCGCCGAACTGCTCGACGAGGATCTGCGCTGTGAGCTGGTCCACCGGTTCTGGGACTACTCTCCGGAGCAGGCCCTGATCGTAGCCGCGGTGACTGCGGACTATTTTGCGATCCCGGACTCCATCCTGGCCCGGGGCGACCCAAAGAGTCGACTGTTCGCCCAGCATCCGACGCTTCACGCCAAACTCGACAAGCACGGATTGCTCCCACTGACAGTAGGCAATGCCGAGGCACAGATCCTTGTCGTCGGGTCGGACGCGATTCACTACCACCAGCTGCTGCGCCGCGACTTCATCGGGAACATCAACGACACGCTCGTCCAGGAGCTGCTGAATACTGCGGCGGCGCCGGGTAACACCGGACGAATCGCCGTCGACGAACGTAGGCTCACGACAGTCAAATGCTGGAAGGCGTTCATCGAGAAGGACTACTACTACGGACCGCGCCGGTTGGCCTCGACCGCGCAGCTCGACGACCCGCAAGAGGTCGGCACCACGGTGATGTGGGACCCGCAGGCACCGGGCCTGCGCCACAGCTACAGCCGAACCATCGCCCACTGGGAAATGCGTGCGGGCGATCAAGGAGCGGAAAAGCACTTTCAGGCCGAAGAACGAGTAGCCGACGGGCACGGCCGCGTCGGTGGTCGAGTGCTGATCCGGTATCTGCACGCGATCCGGGATCCGAGTACACAGACATTCCTGCACTGCGACGGCGCGGTGAAGTTGTTCACCGAAGCCGGCTACGCGGCCCTGCTCCGGCGGGAAGCATCGGGCAGCTACGGTGTTCATGTCACCAAGACCGCGACTTATCGGAAAGTGTTCCGCGTCGACGGCGCCGTCACGACCGAGCAGTGGGCCAGGCTCATGGCCCTCTGGTTCCGAGGCAACACGTTGATCGTGGAGTACCTCGAGGGGGCTGGCGCTGAAACGTGAGTCAGCCAGGTTTGTCGGCGGCTTGCGCCCCCGCTTTCGGTTTGATCACACCGCCAGAGTTCGCGGACCTGCATCACTTGACGGTCGGTGCGTGGAGGGGCTGCTGCCGCTGCATCGTGTAGCGAGTAACGCTGTCGGGTGAGGAAGTGATCCGAAGTGGTGTCGGTTCGCGGCGCATCAGTGGTCGTGGCGGGCTCGTATGGGACGATCGTGTGAGGTTCGTGCCAGCCTGTCACAGCGAGTGCATTCCCGGTTTACTTGACCACCTACCCAGTCTTGTCGATGGCCGACCGTCGCTCGGCACTGCGAACGATGCGGGTGGTGCGGTGAGCGTGAGGGTGGACCGGCACAGCACCAGCGACGACGGTCAGTACGGCTGGTCATTCCAATAGTCGAGCGGTGGGGGCGGGCTTTCCGCTGCCGCGAGCATGTCACGCATGCGGTTTAGCACGGCTGCCGATGATTCGCCGGGAGTGAATCCGACGTGCGGCATAGCGAGGATGTCGAGCACGGCGCGCACGTCCCGAAGGCTCGGCGGGTTCGACGATTCGGCGACCACGCGACGGTGCACGTTTTCTGCGGTGATGTCGGTGTCGGGCTCGATCTGATCGATCACCAACGCCACGATCGCGGCCTGCTCAGCGGGGATCGGATCGCCATCATCGGGGACCACGGTGATCAGCGTAGTCCGATACCCGGGATCGATCCGGTACGGCTGCCGCGGTGCGTGGTTCAGTCGTCGGCGGTCACCATCAACGCTGTTGAGGCTGGCCACGGGTATGTGCCCGGGGTGTCGTCGACGGCTTCGACGAGTACCCGCTCGGGATCGCCCAGGTAGTCGACTTCGAGCACCTTGAACACCGTTGCACCATTGGGGTGTAATCGCACCCGCGCACCAACCTCGAACCTCATAGGGACAAGCTAACCGGATCGACGAAGCAGTTAATCCACCGCATACTCCTCGGTCCGTTTCGGTGGTCGGCTGAGATGGCTATCAGTCGAACGGTGCGGCAGCCGAGCGGAAACTGAGATAGTAGGTACCGCCGGGAAACACGTTCAGGAGCAGGAACCCGCCGCGGGGGGCGTGGTGGCGGATCAGCTCGATGAAGCTGACGCCGTCTTGCTCGGCGGTGAGGGAGATGTATTCGGCGAAGTCGTCGCCGCCGACCGCGGTGTCGGTGAAGTTGAAGTAGCTGTCGTAGCCGAGCGCGTACACCACCTGCGAGGAGCCGTCGGGTTTGGCGGGGTCGGCCAGTAGCCGTGGTACCCCGTTCGAGAGCAGGTAGGTGCCCTGGTCTTTGGCCCACACCAAAGCTGGTGGGACGGGGTTGGGTTTGTCGTCGTCCCAGGTGGGCCAGGAATGTTCGGTCGCGGCCATCGCGTGTTCGGCGAGCGTGCTGACCTGGTTCAGTGGGAACCGCAACTCGAATTCGCCGATGTGTGTGCCCATGGTCGTCCCTTCTGTCGGTGGGTGATTGAAGTACGCAGTGGCGGGCTTGGGGTACGCCGGCCGGAGCCGCCATCGAGATGGCACGCTCTGCCGATGCCTTCGAGGCATGCTCGACGGACGGTAGGGACCAAGGCGCGTGATGGTGGGCCGTGGAGGTGGAGCAGGACCAACCCCGGACGAGTCGCTGAGACCGGGTAGATCGACCCGCCGGTGCTGCGGACCGCCGGTTCTGAGATGGCCGAGATCGACTGCCGCGCGATGCCCTGGTGCCGTTGTTCATCGTCTTGATCACAGGACGGCGGTCCCGGTTATAGAGCGGCGATCATGGCTTCGTGCCCGACCCGGCATTCGGAAAAGTGAGGCGGCCGCAGTGTCGTCGAAACCCACGCCCCCGAGCTGCGGCAGATCAGCAAAACCGCTGAGTGACCGGCAGTTCGACGTCCCGGAGCCTGAGCGGGGCCCATAGTCCTGCGTGCGGTCCGATCAGTGTCGCGAAGAAGTAGACGGGTTCTGCGGGGACAGTGCGTGCTGGGGGCACCACTGTTCGACCGGGAGGCGCCCCTGACCGTTCCCTGTGGGCACGGTGAAGGCCACGAGCCCGAGCCAGGTCCCGTCGGCGACCCTGGCCCAGGCACGTAGGAGACCAGGTGTGGTGTCCGCCAGCCGTAGGCCGCCTCGGCGAATGCCCAGGCGAACCTTGTTCACACCGAAGTGCGCAGGTCGGGTCACGATCGCGGTACCGAGCTCGACGGTGACCGGCAGCGGTGGATCGACGATCCGCCACATAGGTGATGTGGGGTCCTGCGGCCAGGAGGCGAACAACGACGACGAGCTGTTCACTGTGGGCCCTGCCGATAGTTCTGACACCCGATCGGCGACTGCGATTGCCAGAACCGGTCCACGGCCACAGCCACAGCGACGCGTGGCAGGCCGGCGTCGAGGGTTTGCCGACGGACCGTGGCCGGGGTGGCTGCGGTCCATTCCGGTGGCGTCGGGGTCATGTTCGGCACGTTACCCGTGTTCGAACAAACTTTCGATAGCGAGGTTCGCGGTCGAAGTAGTTGTGGTTGTCCACAGGGATATCCACAACATGTGGATACTTTGCGAGTGCGGGGTTCAGGTGATGTGGCGGCGCGCGCAGTCGATGACATCCCACAGGGCGGCGTCGGGTAGCCCGTACAGGTCGGCGAGCTGCACGGCAGTGACAGCGATCGCGACGACATCCCACGGCCGGACCGTAGGCAATCGCTCGTCGAGTGGGTGTGCGTGCGGGCGCAACCGTTCGAGGGTGTCGACCTGTCCGGCGCTGAGCACGTCCTCGCCGTAGCGGTCGTAGAGCTCTACCGCGATCGAGATCAACTGCGAGGTGGTGACCGGGGCGATCGCCGCGGCGACGTCGGTACTCTCGGTCATTTCTGCGGCGATGTCGGCCAGGGTCTGTGCCTGGTTCCAGCCATCGAGAAACTGCCGCATGATGTCGGCCGCGCCGCCCCCGACCGCCATCCCCGCGATCGCCTCGCGCACATGAGAGTTCAGGGCGGGGGCCGCTGGCTCCCCGCTAGCGTGAGCGTCTTGTCCGACCTGGGCCCAGTCGATCGGGGCCGCCTGCAGTAGTGAGCCCGGAGCAGGATGGTCTGCGCAGGTGCACCTGAAGGCGCCGCACCGGGCCGGTCGCCCGGTGGAATGCTCGGCGGTGTGGCCGCACGAGCACAGGGGCGAAGGGGAGTGTTCGTGGTCGACCGGATCGAACTGGTGGACGTTGTTGTTCTCATCGACCCACTGTGGTGGCGGCAGCACACCGACGGCCCAGTCCGCTTGCAACGGCGCGATCGGTGCCTGGCATGTCGCGCACCGTTGATCGTAGGAACGCAGTGCTGGCGAGGCCCGCTGGTCACGAGCACAGTGCTCGTCGGTCACGGGTTCTCCATCCATTTGTTTGCCGAAGGCGCTGACCGCGCCGGTCAACGGCGACTCGGTGCCGTCGATGACGCCGGATCGGTCGGGAGCCAGGGATTGTTGTCAGCGAATTCGCCGAGTGCCAGGTTGTTCCACAGCTTTCGAGCGGCGACGATTTTGGCGAGGATGTCCATCCACTCGGTGTCGCGGCCGTCGGGTGCGGGGTCGCGGACCTTGCGCAGCCGCAGCAGCGGCACTCTGCGAAGCGCGATTCCGGTTGCGGCGGGCCCGGATTCGTCGGCGGGCACGGTGAATACGCGGTAGTCGTCGAACCGGATCCAGGCTTCGTACCAGGCTTCGGCGGGTTTGCCTTCACGGCCCTGGGTGGCATCGTTGTCTTCGGTAGATGTCCAAAACCGGCAACGGCAACGTGGGTCAGCGCACCGGTTGAGCGGGCTGCCGCCGCAGGGGTTGTAGCGGTCGACGTGCCCGGCCAGCATGACGCAGGCCCGCCGGCTGTACCAAGCACATTCAGGATGTAAGGCCGGCTCAACGGCCACACCGCGCTGGTAGTCCGAAGGGCGGATCATCAGCACCAAGGTCGCGTCGAGCGGTTCACCGCACACCTGGCACCGCTTGTTGTGCAGCACCTCGCCCCGGCGCTGCGCGTCGATCCGGCCCCAGATCGGTCGGGTCCGATCCCGGTGGGCCAGCGTGATGTAGGGGACTACGAGCCCCGCCGAGACCGGCGCGTGCGCCAACCGCGCGGGAATCGGAACACGCTCGGCCGCAGGGGCTCGGGCAGCGGGGCGGCGGGGTTTGTTGGGCACGTGGTCCTCGGATCTGTCGGTCCGACAACAGGTTCGGTGTCGTCGGTGCGAACGGGGTGGGCGACCAGGACCACCGTGGTGGCCTGGTCGGGGGTGAACGGGGTCTCGATGCGGACGTGGATCAGCGTGACCAGCGACCCGACGGTGGGTGTGCCGCTGTTCCACGGCAGGTAACGGTCTTCGTCGAGGGCGGGCATCTGGGCGCGCATCCACGCGGTGAGCTCACCCACGTGGGCGATCACGATGCCCAGCGTTTCCCGGTGTGGGGGTCGTGGTCATAGACCGGCACCACAGTGGGTGCGCCGACGCGTACGGTGACCGAGTTCGACAGGACTGCTTCCTCACCGCCTGCGGCCCACCACCCCGGTGCGATGACCCACCGGTCATCCCCGTCACGGTGGGCGGGGACCAGCCGCCAGCTGATCCCGGTCTTGGCGATCCCGAACGGGTCTGGACCCCACCGGGTTTCGCGGGCACCGTCAGCGGTGATGGTGTCGATCGCGGTGGCGTGTTCGATCCGCACCAATGCCATCACCGGTAGGTGATCGGTGGCGGATTCGATGTCACCGAACACCGCGAGCGAGGTGCCCGCGGCCGGTGAGTTGGCGAACGCGGCGTGCCAGCCGATGACCATGACCTCGCGTGCGGGGTCGGGGATAGGGTGCAGGCGTGCGGTCCAGCGGGAGGGCTCGGCCGCGCCGAGCGCTGTAGTGCTCACAACAGCCCCAGTTCGCCGTCGGTGGTGGGGCGTTGTTGCTGTACGGATTCGATGAACCGCAACGGCACGATGACCGCCTCGCCGGAGTCGGTGGCCAGGCTGGCGTGGCGGGCGTGGACGGTGTCCACGCTCAACCGCGGCATCAGGTGTCCACCGCGGGTGCGGAGCGTGACCGACCGGTCGTGATGGCGTGCCTCGTGCAGTGCGGCCACCACCAGCGTCGACTCGACCGAAGCGGTTGCGGGGTCAACTGCCGGTCCGGTACCCCGCAGTTGGGTGAGTGCGGCGCGTAACCGGTACCGCAGCGGAGGCGTGGTCAGTGGATGCGTCATCGTGGGGGGTTCCTTCGCGCAGAGCTCTACTCGGAGCAAGAAGTGGTGGGGGTCAGGCAGTTTCGAATTCGATGTCGGCGAGGAGGTCGGCGTAGCGGTCGGACTCGTCGGGGTAGGCGCAGGTGCAGCGCGGGTAGGGCCGCTGGCATTGCACGCAGAAGCCGCAGTTGAGGCAGTGCGGTCCGTCGGTGTCTTCGAGCTCGATGAGGCAGTTGTCGCAGTAGCCGTCGTCGGAGCTGTAGTCATAGACCACGCCGTGGGGAAAGCGGCCGAGGTCGTAGGTGTGGTTGGAGTACCAGGACCCGTCGCGCCAGTGCCCGCGCTGCTCGTTGAAGATGTAGGCGGGGTGCTTGTAGGCGGGATCGACAGTGAGGATCACGGCTTTGTCGGTGTCGAGCCAGCGTTCGAATCGGGTACGCCCGGTCCAGGAATCCAACGACCCGAACGGCAACCGAGGCAGGAAGTCCTCGGCCGCGATCCGGGTATCGGAGCGGTCGTCACCTTCGAGCGGGTGGACGTGCTCGGGCAAGATCCCGTTATGGGCCAGCACACTGCGCTTGTCTCCGCCGATCGCGAAGGGGTGACAGTTCGCGGTGGTCTGTTTGCCGTGGGTGGCGAAGCGGGAGTGAAACAACGCCGGACCGTCCGGGAAAAGCATGCGGGCCTGGGCGAATTCGGTGATCGTGATCTTGGGATCGAGCCCGTGCCCGACGACGAGCCGGTCCCCGGCGTGGACAGCCCACCCGTGCCCGTGCGGATTGGCCTCGGCCCCGGCGGCGAGAGCGTCGTAGTCGGGCACGATGCCCGGTTTGATGAAGGTCAGGATGCACATGCGAGGTCCTCCTCCTGGTTGCCGGTGGACACACCCGATCCGGTCGCGCCGAGTGCGGTCAGCTCCGCGGTCAACGCCGCGTATTCCGGTCGCGCGGCGACCCATGCGGTGAATGTGGCCCATTCCCATCCCCGGTTTCGGGTGATGTCGTGGGCGCGCAGGGTGCGGGTGTATTCCGCGGAGGCGTGGGCGAAACCGAGTGCGGCTTGGACCTGTTGGCGCTGGAGCGAGCTGGCGAAGATCCGCAGCTCGAAGGTGTGCGGGGGCCGGGTGTTGACGGCGTGGTACCGGCCCCACCCGCGGCCGCCGTGCGCGAGCTCTCTCGCTTTTTCGCGGATGTCGGGATGAAAGCCCGCCCACTCCGAATCTCGCCGCCGCGCGAGCGTGCTGACGTCGTCTTCATTGCGGTAGACGAGTTTGAGCCAGCGGTAGATGTGGGCGGGGGAGTCGAACCCGGCGCGCGAGAGGTGGACGTGGATACCGACTCCGTCGTCGGTGTAGCAGCCCAGCAACCGCAACCGTGACAGCACCGACCACGGAAACTTCGTGATCGCGTAGTCGTAACTCATCGGGTGGGTGACCAGCTCGAATCCGCAGCTGATCGAGCCGTCGTGCTTGAGGTAGGCCACACGTCCGAGCTGGTCGTTGGCGGTCTCGACCGAGTCGTCGAAACCGTGCGGGGTGGTGCGGAGTTCGAGCTCGAGGCCCAGGAACAGCGGGCCGGTCCCGTGGAAGATCGGGCGCGGGGTGTACTCGGAGTCGTGGACCAGTGAATGGTCGGGTCGGTAGCAGTCGTCGCAGTAGTCCTCGCGGCCTCGGATGAGGGTCTCGCACCGGTCGCACTCGCGGTAGTCCTGGCGGCACTCCGCGCAGACGTCGCGTTCGTCGTTGATCGAGACGGGTTCGGCGACGGCGAAGTTGCAGTCGTCGCAGGTGGAATATGCTTCGGCGCAGGATTCGCAGACATCGCCACCGGAGAGGATCGCGATGTTGTAGCGGGTGTAGCGCATGCAGTCGTCGCAGACACTGAACGCCGATCGGCAACCGGCACATCGGTAGTCGTCATCAGTGGTCAACGCGGTGTCACGGACCGGCAGATCACAGCCCGCGCACAGCTCGAGATCGGTGACGCAACCCGAGCAGAACCGTTCGTGTTCAGCGGTGTCGACCAACTCCGAGAGCGGGTACCGGGTGGAACAGGCCTCGCACTCGGCGAGGTCGACCAGGACAGCAGTGGGCATCGAATTCCTTCCCTGAAAACGACGAAAGCCCGCACCGACGGGGTGCAGGCTGATGCGAAAAATGTTGTGAGTCAGTAGGTCCGCTATGTGGCCGGTGTGGTCGGGGGACGCACTGCGGGCAGGGCCAGCGGGCGGTTGAGGGCGCGGGAACGGTGGCGTGTGCTGTGGGCGCGGGGTTGGCGGCATTCGCAGTGCGGGAACCGGTTTTCGCAGGCGAAGCACCACCCGCACTTGGTGCAGTAGCGGCCCACCCGGTACAGGTCGATGTCGTCACAGCCGTCGCAGACATACCGCTTCGGATAGCGCTGGCTCAACGGCAGGTAGCTCGAGTTCGAATACCAGATACCGTTGTCCCACTGGCCTTTCGATTCCCCGAACAGGTACACCTGCTGATCGAAAGCCGGGTCGACGGTGAAGATCAGCAGCTTCGACGACCCCAACCAGGACTCGAGCCCGCGGAATCCGCGGTAGGTGTCGATCGACCCGAACGGCTCGGAAGGCAGGTAATCCTCAGCGGCGATGCGGGTATCGGAACGCCAGTCATACGGGCCGGGATGCACCCGTTTGGGCAGCACACCGTTGTGCGCCAACACCGTTCGCGGGTCACCAGCGACGCGGAAAGGGTGGCAGTTATCGACGGTGCGAATGCCGTGGGTGGCATAGCGCGAGTGAAACAGTGCCGGACCTCGCGGATGCTGAGCTCGGACACGGGCGAACAGGTCGATCACCTCCTCGGCGTGCATACCGTGCCCGGTCACGATCACCTGCCCGGCGATGACCGCGAACCCATGCCCGTGCGGATTCGACTCGGCACCGTTCCGCAACGCAATCGGGTCCGGCGCTACTGAGGCGGGGATGAAGGTCAGGAGGCACACAGCAAAGCCCCCTCTTCACGGGTCAGGTCGGCAAGTTCGGCAACCAAGGGCGCATATTCGAGGCGATGAGTCAGCCAGTCGGTGAACCGCTCCCAGTCCCAACCGCCGGCCAAGATCTGGGGGATGGTGAGATCGGCGGTGTAGCGGATGGAGGCCTCGGTGAACGCCAATGCAGCCTGCACCGCGCGGGTTTCGAGGGAACTGGCGAAGACCCGCAGCTCCAGGGTGTCGCGGGGGTGGGGGTTGATCGCCTGATACCGCGGCAACCCGACCGCGTTACGGCAACCTTTCGCGAGGTGCTTCGCGCGGGCACGGGTTGCGGGTTCGAACGGGGCGTAGTGGCTGGTGCGCCGGGCCAGCATCGAGACCTGGTCCTGGTTGCGGTAAACCAGCTTCATCCACCGGAAGATGTGGGCGGGCCCGGTGAACCCGGCCCGGGACGCGTGGACATGCAAACCGACACCGGTGTCGGTTTCGCACCCCAGTCGGGCGAGGTCGTCGAGGAGCTGCCAGGGGAACTCGGTGAGGGCGTATTGGTAGGTCATCGGGTGGGACACGATCTCGAAACCCGATGGCCGGATGGAGGAATCGCGCTTCAAATAGCCAAGCGAGCCGAGCGCGTCGGTCGCGGTAGCGATCGCGTCGTCGAAGCGGTCCTCGGGCACGATGATTTCCAGCTCCAGCCCGAGGAACAGCGGGCCGGTGCCGTGGAAGATCGGGTCGGGTCGGTAGGTGTAGTTCCACAGCGCGTGCGGCTGAGCGCACCGATCGCAGCCGCGGCGCCCGCAGATCAGCGTGCCGCAGTCGCGGCATGACCGCTGCAAGCGTGCGCACGCTGGGCAGGCGCGCTGGTTGCCGACGACGTAGCGGCTGTTCAGGGTGTAGCGCTCGCATTGGAAGCACTGGTCATAGAGCTGGTGTGCGCAGATCCCGCACACGAATCCGCCGGTGTCGACGGGCAACCGTGTGAACGTGGCTTCCGCGCAGGACGCGCACGGGTGCAACCTCGTGATGCAGGTCGAACACAGCGGTCCTGCTTCGGCGGTCTCGGTCAGGGCGATCGAGCGGGTACCGCAGCGGCGGCACTGTGCGCAGGTCAGCGCGCAGCGTGGGCAGACCTGTCCGCCGTCGACGTCGACGTGGATGTCGGGCTCACGGGATCGACAGATCCCGCACGGGTCGAGCAGATCGAGTTCGGGCACAGCAAACAACCCCTTCTGAAACGGCGAACGCCGCACCCGAAACCCGGGTGCGGCGTAAAAATTCAGAACGAAAAGCGGCAGGAAGACGGAGGCGCAGGTCAGGCGGCGCGTGCGGAGGCAAAGCGGCAGCCGGCCGGTTCGCCGAGGTGGCGACCCTCGCAGGCAACCAACGTCAGCACACGTGAGGGCATCGCGAGCTTGCGACGGGCGATGGCTTCAAACTCATCGATCCCGCTGGCACTGATGGCTTCGTAGTGCCCGTCAAGGTCCACGATCGGCCCGCCCAGATCAGGCAGTCCTGCGCGGCGCCACATCCGCAAGTACAAGCCGAACGCGGGGGTGTTCAACGGCGTCACGAGGCTGGCCCGCATCAGCAACAACACAACCTCCACCGAGGTCCCGGGCTTGGTCAAGACGCCGGCCGCGACCCGCTCGATCAGCTCCCGGGCATGGGCCCGATAGATGAACTCGGTGGCCATCCGTTCGTGAGTCGCGGTCAACAACGAAAAGCTGTGATGCAACACGTCAGCGACATCGGGATGCCGCTGTTGCGCTCGGCGGATCTCGTCTTCGGCCCAGTCCTGCTGCGCCAGTGTCGCTGTGAGGGTCTTGGTGAACTCGGGTCCCGCAATCTCGCGGAGTATCGGTTCGAATCTGCTGAGCACGTGAGTCATTGGTGTCCCTTCTGCGCAATCGGTGCAATGGGCGAACGCTCGTGTTGGGAGTGCGGAGTGAAGACCTCCGCGTGCTACGCGCCGCGGCTTACGACATTTAGCGGGCCACCGCTTCGACCGAGACAGCCCCGCGGAGCGCGTGGTTCGCTTCACAGCGCTGGCAAGCGACCAGGACGCAGGCGTAGTCTGTTGGCGGAAGAGCCGCTGGTCGGGCCATTCTCAGGAGATTGAGATGCCTGCTGGCAAACAACGACGTTCCAAGCGCGATCCCGAATTAAGCCGGCGTTTGGATGAGGCCCATAACTTGATGAAGGTTCGGCGCAGCGAGGCCGAACGCCGTGAGGCCGCGACGATGGACGCGGTCCAGAGCTACCTGCAAGCTTCAGGATCGATCCGACAGCGCACAGAAGTACGCGATCAGCGCGTTAGTGAGCTCCGCAAACGGATCGAACAGCTAGAACGCGAGTACGAGGCAGAAGTCACTCGGTGGCGCGGTCAGCAGGCGGGTGCGGTGACCGCAATGCGGGAGCTGGGCGAGTCGGATACAAGCATCGGCGAACTACTCGAATTGACCACAAAGCAAGTGCGACAACTCGTGGCCTCGGCGCGAGCGGCGGAGCAAGCGAGGATCGATCCCGACGGACAGGATCTGGGTGGTGTACCTGGCGTTGCTCTGCACCACGGGGGTGCAGATGGTCAGCCCAGTTCGCGGGCAGCATCGAACGTGGACACACTTATAGGTCAGAGTTTGGCGTAGCCACCGGTGTTCCAGACGTGCCAACGGAATTGGCTCGGAGCGAGGGCGACGCGGTAGGGGATGCCGGGCTCCGTTGGGTAAGGCCAGTAGGCAACACCGCATCGGTGGCAGTAGTAGCCGTGGCTCCAGACACCGCGCGCACGGTTACGCCCGGCATCGACCTTGCCGTTGCGACGTGCACGCCGAAACGCGACGGTTAGGACCGCGACGACGGGGATCGACAGCAGAATCGGAAGTAGGTAGAAGCCCAGCAACGATGCCATCATTCGGATGGGATTGCTTGGGAGTGGTTTTTCAAGCATCGCGGCGCTGCACACGGCGAACATGATGATGACGAATACCAACAGAATCGTCCCAAGAGCCGACAGCCGTCCCGCCGAGGGCAGGATTGGTTGCCATGCCAAACTTCTCGCGAGGGCGGAGCGTTGGTTGAACTCGTGGGTGGAGGCGCCTACAAGGGGGATGAGTCCTCCGGGCGCGATTCCGATCCCGGTATGCACGCCAGTGCTGTAACCGCTGTGGGTTCCTTCCGACATGGCGGCGGGCACGCTCTGGGCCAAGTCGATGCTTTGGCATTGCGGGCAGCTGATATCTAGGTTCACTGGTCCCCCAAGGACGTGGTTTCGCTGGAGTTGGTACACGAGAGGTGATGCCCGGCAACGAACCGTGCATCGATCCAACACCGGATGGCCTCAAAATGTCGATGTGTCCTGTCCCACATCGGCATAGTTTCGGGCGGGGTGTGCGCATGTTGAAACATTGTCTGGCCCAACCGGTCATAGGTGTTTTGCGTGCGCACGATTGCTGTCAGGGTGCGCACGCACAGTCGGCGGCCCAACCTCGGCGTGTGCACGGTCGGTGGCTGCGTGCGCACGCAACCGCTCGGCGTCGCGCAGGATTCGGCTGACCGCCGAGCGGCTACATTCGAGCTCGCGAGAGATACGACTGGCATTCCACTCGTCGACATAGCGGTGCGTGAGAACCGTGGTGACAGTGCCGCGATCGCGTCGCCCGCCGGGATCTTGTTCGCAGATCAATGCGGCCAACACGTCGAGGTCGGGGCCTTTGTCCGCAGGTTGTTCGGCGGCGGCGTCCTCGATGGGCTTGGTGGCGGCTGGCTGTGGAGCCGGTAGTGTGACGGGCGCGCTGCGAGATTCGGGTAGTTCGGGTGTGGGCTGTGGTGCTGGGGCTGGAGTTGCCGACTCGGTGTCGGTGTCAGGCTGCTGAGTGTGAGCCAACGTCAACAGGGCCAGAGAACTTTGGGTCATGCTCCCCTCCACTATGAGCGGCCAAAGCCATGCTTCGGCGGCGGGCACACCTGCGGTGATCGCCAAAGTGCGCAGCGCGGTGAACGACAGCCAGAACGCGCCGCCGGCGATGACCACGGTCAGCGCGGTCGCGGCGCGTCGCGCGGTGGGGGAGGCGGTGTGCGCACGGGTGAGCAGGGCGACGCCGTGCACCGCGGCCAGCAAGGCCAGGGGAGGGATGACAGCGACGGTGGCCGCGACTGCAGGCAAGACGGTCGTATGGAGGACGGCTTGGGTTGCGTTGCCGACCACGCTGACTCCGGCGGCGATACAGAGCTCGGTCCAGAAGAAGACGTGCGCACGGTCCGTGCGCACGTCTTCGCTCGCAATCAGCTGAGCTCGGGTAGATCGTGGTGGTGCAGGCTGCATGGCTGGTCCCCCTCACTCGGGATGTTGTCGGTCAGGACATTGTGTTGGTCGGACGTGCCCCGCGGTCGCTGACGGGACGGGTGGGCGCGCCTCGTGCGGCGATCCGACTGTGGAAGATCGGGATTGCGCAGATGCGTCCGTGAACGGTCGGGCTCAGTGCAGATGCTCTTCGCTGCGCACGGAGTAGGTCGACACGATGCACGGAACTCAGCCACCGAAAAGATGCAACCACTAATCGGTTGTCAACCGATTGTGGTTGCGTACCGTCGTGTGGGTAGCGCCGGTTGCCTGCGATCACGGGTGTTGGTTCTGCCTCTACCGCCAACGAGCGTTCTCGATGACCGACAGCAATACCGCCGCCGTCGCCGACCAACTGGCAGACGCCCTGGACAACTACATCGTCGGAGCACTCGAAGCGATCGGAGCGCTCGACCTCGCCGCTATGACGCGAGAACGCATCACCGAGACCGTCCCCACCCTGGCGGCGTCGCTGTGTAGCGACGATGACGAGGTCGCCGCGCAGACCGTGATCGACCTCGCTGGCGTCGCCTGGCCCGAAGAACCTGAGCCCGTGTGGTGGCGAACACCGGTCGGGCGCATGGTGGGCCGCTCAGTCGGCAGAGACGACACCGAATCGGTGTCGTACTCGGTGGCCGCGGCGATGCTGGGAGTCGCCACCGGCACAGTGAAATCGATGATGGCGCGTGAGCGCACCGACCTGGACCGCCACCCCGACGGCGGCTTGACCCGGGCGTCGGTACTGGCTCGTATCGCCCGCCTCGACCGGGCGTGACCAGCTTCCGGCCCGCTGAAGTTCCACATCTCAGGGCCGCCGCCCTGCGCGGTATCTGTCCGATCTGCGGGCAGCGTCCGTGGCCCTCGCTGGGAATCCATGCCGCTCGCCGACACGAGGTACCTCCCGGCAACTCAATACGGCGTTGGGCGTCCCTGCCCGGACCTCGCTGTCGTCGTCGCGAGTGCGCCAGCGAGCCCGCGAGGTCGCCCTCGCCATGCCCGGCCGCACCGCCGCATTGATCGCAGGTGGGTCGGGTTCACCACGGGCCCGTGACATCGGCGACGCTGGTGAGTAAGGGCGTCGATGGGGGCTGCAGAAGGCGAGTAGGCGGAGCTCCCGCCGCCGCAAGAAGATCCCTGATGTCGACTTGCCGGGCATTTCGCAGCGGATCGACGCGGGCGAACGGTACGCCGACGTAGCTGCCGCCTACGACGTGACGCCGTCGGCTGTGTGGTGGAGGGTAAGTCAGTGGCGGCGAGGCCAGGCCGCAGCAGTTAGTGTCACAGCGGTCGGCAGGGAACGCATTCCGGGTGCGCGCCCCAAGCCGATCAGTCTCGCTCAGGTTCAGGCGGCCATTTGAGGTTCCCCCTGAGTAGTGGACACCGACTTGACAGACCATCTGGTCTGTTTGAAAGGATGTCCGCATGCCTCCTCGTAAACGCCGGTCGTTCACGGCCGAGTACAAGGTCGAGGCCGCCCACCGGGTAATCGATACCGGTCGCACCATCGCCGAAGTCGCCCGCGAACTCGGCATCAACGACGGACTACTCAGCAACTGGGTCAAAGACGAACGACGACGTCTCGACGCCGCGCAAGCCGCTGGCGAAACACCCCTGCAAGCCGCCGAGAGAGCCGAGCTCCTCGCCTTGCGGAAGCGAGTTGCCGAGCAGGACAAGGACATTGCGTTCCTGAAAAAAGCCTCGGCGTACTTTGCCGCGATGGGTCAGAACCGGCCCGGTTCGAGCTGATGGTCAAGTACGCCTGCCCCGAGAACATCACCGAAACCGCAGGCACCGCCCTACCCGAAGGGCAACGATTCTCGATCCCGCGAATGGCTCGTCTGCTGAAAGTATCCAAGGCCGGCTACTACGCCTACGTGAAACGCAGGGCGAGGACCGTTCTCACCGATCGCCAGCAGCGGCGCGCGGACCTGGAAACGAAGATCTTGACCGTTCACCGCGATTCCCACGGCACCTACGGATCACCACGAATCACCGGCGAACTGCGCGATCAAGGGATGCGAGTCTCAGCGAATACCGTCGCCAAGATCATGGCTGAAATCGGGGTCGAGGGCATCAGTCCCCGCACCTTCAAAGTGAAAACCACGGTGCAGGACCCGGACGCGTCGTTCCCGCCCGACCGGGTGGCACGCCGGTTCGACCAAGGCCGCCCCGACGCTGTATGGACCACCGACATCACGTACTTGACCTGCGGTGAAGGCGACATGTTCCTGTGCGCGATCCGCGACGGACACACCCGCAAAGTGCTCGCTTACAGCCTGGCCGACCATATCGGTGCCGACATGGTCACCGAGGCCATCGACGCCGCCGTCGCCGCACGTGGTGGGCACTGCCGGGGCACGATCTTGCATTCGGACCGTGGTGGGGAGTTCACCGCGCATCTGACCGCGCGCGCCTGTTTCCGGCACGGTCTGCTGCGATCGATGGGTGCGACAGGGATTTGTTGGGACAACAGCCCCGCCGAATCGCTGTGGTCGAGTTTCAAGCATGAGCACTATTACCGGCACGCGTTCGCTACGAAGGCCGAACTTGTTGCTTCAGTTGACATGTGGATGAGTTTCTATAACACTACTCGGCGGCACTCCGCGATTGGGAATCAAAGTCCTGACAGCTACGAGCGGTCGCTCTCAGCGGCAGTAGCCTGAGCCGCATAGCCTCCCTGTCCACCATTCGGGGGGAACCTCAATTGACGCACACGGATCACAGGTCCAGGCTACGCGGGCGCTCGGTGTGTCCCGAAACTTGGTACGGGCGAGGCTGGCTGAGCTCGGTGGAATCAGACATCCCAACGCGTCACGTGATGCTCGGTATCGGGGGTGAGAGCCGCAAGAGACTCCCACTATGTCACCACTAATTCGGCTGAACGGCCCGTTGTCGATCGTTGTCCATCGTTGTCGAAAGTTGTCGTAGCCAGTGCATTTGGCCAGGTCGAAGCGGTAATCAGTTGTCCGATTTGTTGTTTGGAGTTGTCTATGGTAGTCCGTTCGTCTTGTATCGAGAAGGTCAGGGGTTCGATTCCCCTTAGCTCCACATATGTGCAGGTCAGACCATATTTTTCGTCTGATTTGCGGGCTATGTGGTCACCAGTAAGTCCCCACTAATTCAAATGGCGAGTGTCCGGCGGGGTTCGAGTTGGGCAGCGTATTTCGAACGGATTCGCGAGCGGTCTGATTCCGCTATCCGGTCACCGCTCGGTTGAGGACATCGGCGGCGGCCTTGTGTGGGCGTCCGCGTGCCATGTAGTGGCGTTGGGTCATGGCGGGGTCGACGTGGCCGAGGACATCGGCGGTGACCCGGGCCGACAGGCCGGCGTCGTCGAGGATGGTGGCCACGGCGTGGCGGAAACTGTGTGGGGTGATGTCCTCGGCGAATCCCAGGGCTTCACGGACACGCTGCCAGCCGTGTCCGACGTTTTGCGGGTCACGCAATGTCCCCACGGCTGAGGGGAACACCAGATCCAGGACCTCGATTCCGGGGTCCGGCGGAGAAGCCGGTCGCCGGTTCGCCATCGCGGTTTTGCGGCGTTTGAGCATTTCCACCGCGAACTCGGGCAGGGCGATGGTGCCGGTCCGGTTCTTCGGGTCATCTTTCCTGGTGACACGGACCAGTCCTTTGCCTGCGACGCGGACGAGTTTTCCGGTGGGGCGCAGGGTCGCGGCGTCGAGGTCGATGTCGGTCCACAACAGTGCGAGCATCTGGGAGCGGCGCAGGCCGGTGGCGGCGTAGAGGGTGATGACGTCGGCGAGGTCGGCGCTCTCGCAGTACGCAGCGACGGTGGGCGGGGTGTAGGCCTTGACGGGTGTGCCGCGTTCTCGTTCGGCCTTGGCGAGTTGTCGCGGGCACGGGATCTGGGAGGTCCGGACGGCGGAGAGGATGAACCGCAGTTCGTCGGTGGTGAGGTCGCCGGCCCCGCCGGTGCGGCCCTTGGCTTCGATGTTCTTCGGCATCTGGACTTCGCGGACCGGGTTGACCTCGAGGGGGCTGGTGCGGACGGCGTAGCGGAACATGCCCGAGAGCACGATGCGCCCGGTGCGCATGTTCGAAGGCCCCCTGGCTTTTCCGACGTCGGTGAGGAAGGTTTCGACCGCGGAAGTGGTGACTTCGAACAGGCGCCGGTCACCGAACGCGGTGTTGAACATTTTGGCGACTTCGTCGTAGCGGGCGATGGTGGATTGGGTGCGGTCTTGTGCGATGAGGCTCGCGCGGTAGCGGACCCACAAGTCGCGCACGGTCATGGATGTGGACAGTTCGCCGCCGAGGCCGACGGTGATGACGGCTGCGGCTGCCATGACGGCGTCGAGGGCTCGTTGGCCGGTGCGGTCGGGGATCGGGCGGTGGCGGGAGTCGAGTTTGGTCGGGGAGACACGCATGAGCTCGCGTCGTTTTCCGGAGGAGTCGCGGACCCGGACGCGGGCTTTCCAGTGCCCGGGAGCGAGTTCGGTGAGCATCGGTTTGCCGGGGACCCCGAGGGGCCGGGGTGGTCTACCGCGGGTCATGGGTACACCGATCGAGTCGGTTGTGGGTGGCGGCTGTCTTAGTGTGGTGTGGCAACGAAATTCCTTTCCGCTCGGTGAGTTGGGGGAGGCCGGCGTCGTCTGCGGGTGGAGTTCGGGGTTCAACCTCGCGCAGTGCGCGTCGACAACGCGGCGTCGGTCCACTTGACCGATGTCCGGGAAGGCGACTTCTCTGAATGCGCAGCTCTAGCGGCTGCTCCGACCATCACGGCGGCGGCGGTCGACCGTGTGGAGGATTGCTATGTCGCGCGAGAGGCGCCATGACCGTCTACCTGGCCCTCACTAGCGCACCGGGCTCTGAACCCCTGATTCGGCGGCGTCGAGTAAGTCCATCTCGGCGAGAGCGACCACGACTGCCAGACCTGTCACCGCGCCGACGACTGCTCGGTGTGCGCGTCGACGGCCGCCTCGCGAGCGAGGATGAAGGCTCCCGAGCGAGCTGCGGCGCCTTTGCGTATGCGTGCTCCCCGGGCGCGCGGAATGAAGCCAGGGTGGGGGAGGTGCAGCTGTCCGGCCTACAGTGCTCCCCGCCCGAGCGGGGATGAAGCCACGGTTGCGTCCAATAGCGTGGTGTACGGCCCGACCAACGTAGTCGCACACAACCGCCGGATAGCCGAGATCGCGCTTCGGCCGTGAACGCCGGCATTCACCCACGGCGACCTCCAGATCTCCCACGTGTTCGTCGAAGGCGATGAGGTCACTGGCGTTAACCGGTCCGAGGCGGCCCAGGGCGATCCCCTGTATGACCTCGCCATCCTGACGCTCGAACACCCGGAACACCTCAGTGACGTCGTCGCCGGTTACGGTGCCGACATCGACCTCGAGGTGATCCGCGCCTGGTGGTCGTTGCGTAGCCTGCTGGGGCCCGCTGGGTGGTTGAGCACGGTTTCGATCCGGCCTCGCCAGGCTGCAAGGTCGACGTGCTGAGAACCCAGGCAATGCGGACTGATCACTCGCAACCAAGATCGCGACGTCAGTATTCGCCGATACAAACATCTTCGGATCTGGGGCGACGTCAGGATCTACCTGTCCGTTGCCAGCGAACATGGGCTATTGCCAACCGATCTGAGCCATCGACGTAGCCTTGCCACTGAACCTGGACCATCGAGAGCCTGACCAGCCAGTTCGCCGTGGCCGATGGAGCGAGTTGGCTCATTTTGAGTGGCAAACCGGATCGGGAAGTCTGCCACTCAACAGCGGCCACCGCAGGTCAGCGAGGTCGGCGTGGCTCATCTTCACTGTCACCGGACACTACCTATCGGTGACGTCAGAGATCACCGATAGAACCACTATGGCTGGCCTTCTGGGCCGAGTGCGGAGGCCCGGCCCGTAATAGCAGGCTTTCCGTAGCAGATCGACGTACGAGCTGGGTGGCGCCGGAACTGAGGGGCCGGAAAGTTCTCGGACAGCGAGATTTTGGTTATCTCAAGCCGCCTGATTCCACTGGAACCACTCGGACTATACTTCGTTCGGCGTTCGGTAGTCAATTCCGGAGTGAAGTCGAATCTGGTTGTACCGCAACTCGATATAGCGGGTGATGTCCTTTCTGGCGTGTTCCCGCGTCGGGTATTGGGTGCGGTTCACTCACTCGTTCTTCAAGGTCCCGTTGAACGATTCCGCCCAGGCGTTGTCATAGCAAGTTCCGGTGCGACCGACGGACCGCAAAATGTCGAGTTCTCGGCCACTGCCGCGAATTCAGCGGAGAGATATTGGCTGCCTCGGTCGCTGTGGAAGATCGCTTTCCCGCCCGCGATGGGCAGGTTCCGGGCGGCCATGCGCATGGCGTCTGTCACCAATTCGGTGCGCATGTGGTCTGCCATGGCGTAGCCGATGACTTTCTTCGAATAGCAGTCGAGCACAGTTGCCAGATACAGCCAGCCTTCCCAGGTTCGGATATAGGTGGTGTCACCGACGAGTTTTCGTCCCGGCGCTTCGGCGGTGAAGTCGCGCTGGACCAGATCGGGCAGGTCGGCGGCGTCGCCGGCGACGGTGGTAACCGGCCGGAACGGGCGGGGTTGGCACGGCACCAATCCCAGCTCGCGCATGATCTTGCGCACGGTGTCGGGATCGACCGTCGTGCCCCACCGGGCGAGTTGGGCGTGGACGCGGCGGTAGCCGTAGGTACCGTCGGAATGCTCGAAACAGAACCTGATCTCGGCTTCGAGGACTTCCCGCCACCGCGCAGTGGCCGATGGTTTCCGATTGCGCCAGTCATAGAATCCTGAGCGGGAAACCTCCGCCCAGCGGCACATGTCTGCCACAGAGTGATTGCCTTCTTCGGCCGCGATGAACGCGTACTTGACCGTTACCGGTGCTTTTTCGCGAAGAAGGCCACCGATTTTCCCAGGAAGCGGTTTTCCTCCTCCAGTTCCCGGACTAGCCGCTCCAATTCCTTCATCCGGGCGCGTTCCGGCAACGACAACCCGGTATCAGCCGCAGAGTTCGTGTGCCGGAACTGTTTCACCCAGTTCCGGATCGTCTGATCAGTCACCCCGCAATCGCGTGCGACATCGGCGACCGGCCGGGACTTCTCGACCACCTCACGTGCCGCTGTTTCCCGGAACTCCGGGCTGAACTGACGCGACTTCTTCTGTGCCACAAACAACTCCGTTCAGTTACCCAAATCCTACTTTGGGTCGCTGTCCGAAGAAATTCCAGCACCTCAAACTTCATACCAACCCCTCCTTTGCGCAGCGATTGGCGGTGGCGTCCGCGCCCAATTCGCTGACGCTCCAGTGTATCTGGCCTATTGCCTCCAGGCTGTCACGAAGGCCTGGGGTAGCGGCGCTTGTCGGCTTCCCCACCGTGACAACGTGCACGTCATCAGTCGCCACGGCGGCGGCGACTTCTTCCGAGGCGGTGTGCCAGGCGAAGATCAGCTCCGCGCCCGAGTCGTCGATGTAGTGGCGTACCTCGCGCTCCTTCAGAAGCGGGTTCATCGGCACCGCGATCAATCCCGCGCGGAGAATGCCGTAGTAGATCACGGGAAAGGCGATCACATTTGGCAGCATGATGCCGACACGATCCCCCGGGGAATGGCCGTGCTCGTGCAGCCAACCCGCCACACGCGAACTCATCTCGTCGAACTCGGAATAGGTCAGCATCTGCTCGTCGAGCCGCAGTGCCGCGTGCTCCGGATACTGTTCCGCCGATTTCTTCAGATTCCAGGCGAGATTGGTCATGCGCTCGGTCCTTCGATGATTTCCACGCCATCAATCGTCGACAGCGGGCGGCCGTCGGCCAATAGTCGCGAAGACAATCAATTCGCGTGTTCGGTGTCCCACAGCACATTCACGCTGGAATATGAGCTCGGATACCCTCACACCGTGCCCAGCCCGAGCCCCGACTCACCGATGGTCGTTGTTGCGAACACCCTCATCGCCAGGCTCGATGAACTCACCGACGAGCTCGTCGCTCGCATCGCCGACCAGGTCGAGTTCTATCGGATGGCCGACGTGGTGTCCCGGGCGCAGCTGCGGCGCTCGACCTGGCTGAACCTCGATTATCTGCTGCAGCGGTTGGGTCAGCATGCACCGGAGCTGGTCGCGCCACGCCAGACGGGTCGCGAGCGAGCCGAATAAGGCGCTCCTCTGCCGGAGTGTTGCGCGCGTTCCGAATCGGCTTCGCGTTTCTGTGGCAACATCTGCTCGACTCCGCGCGCGAGTCCGGACCCGCTCGGTCGACGCGCTGCTCGAAACCGCTATCGAGATCTGGGCCATGGCCGACGACTACTCGACTGCGGTGACCGAGTCCTACCGGGCGGCCGTTGGCGAGGCTCTGATCGCCGCCGACCGGCGCCGATCCGCCCTTGTCGCGGCCCTGCTCGACGGACGATCCGACGACAGCCATACGCCGTGGGAGGTCGCGAAGCTGCTCGAGATGCCGTTCGAAGGGTCGTTCGTCGTCGTGGTCGCCGAGACACCCGAACTCGGCGTTGTCGCGCGCCCACAGCTCGAACAACGGCTGCGCGCCCTCGATGTAACCTCGGCTTGGCGGACACAACCAGATCACGAAGTCGGCATCCTGTCCTACGGTCGACGACGCACTGCCGATGAGGTGTGTGACGTGGTCGCCAGATCAGCGGCCGACCGGGTCGGGGCGAGTCCGCAGTTCAGTCGGCTCGATCACACTCCGCGGGCGCTGCGATTCGCCCAGATCGCGTTGGAAACCCTCGGCCCGGGCGCTGTCGGTCTACGCCGGCTCCGCGATACGCCGCTGACGAGTCTGGTCATGGGTAACAAGGAGACAACGCGTCGATTCGTCGACCGGGTCCTCGGCCGCCTACTCGCCGTATCCGACGACGACCGCAGCCTTCTGATCACCACGGCCGAGGCCTGGCTCGCGGCGCGCACCTCGGCGGCCGAGGCCGCGCGTGCGCTGTACTGCCATCAAAACACCGTCCGCTACCGGATGCGCCGCGTGGAGGAACACCTCGACGGCGAGCTCGACGATCCGATTACCATCGCCGAGCTGGCGGCCGCGCTCCAGGCTATTCGTACCTTTCCCGAATTCGGCGCGCACCGCGCCGCGACTCCCAGCGAGGAAATCCGATGACCACAGAATCCGACCGGGAGTACCTGGTACAGGGCAGCGGCTGCGCGCCGCAGTCCGCGAGGGGAACAAGGACACTCCGCCCTTGCTGTTGTGTAACGGGATCGGGGCAGGTCTGGAGCTTTTGCAACCATTCGTAGACCATCTCGATCCGGCGATCCCGGTCATCCGCTTCGACGTCCCCGGTGTCGGCGGGTCGCCGCTGCCGCGCATGCCCTACCTCATGACCTGCCTCAGCCGCACGGTCACCACGCTGGTCGCCCAACTGGGCTACCCGACCTTCGATGTTCTCGGCATCTCCTGGGGCGGAGCGCTCGCCCAGCAGATCGCGTTCCAGAATCCGCGAAGGTGTCGGCGAATGGTCCTGGCCAGTACCGCCACCGGCAGCATCATGGTCCCTGCCCGACCGAGTGTGCTCGCCAAGATGATCACTCCGCGCCGCTACCGCGATCCTGGACACGCCACCTCGGTAGCGGCCGACATCTACGGCGGACGACTCCGTGCGGAGCCGGAATTGGTCACAACGCTACTGACCAAGCATGCGCCGCACCCGACCGATCGCGGCTATCAGCTTCAGCTGCTGGCGTCAGCGGGGTGGACCAGCCTGCCCTTCCTCCCGATGATCAGACAACCCACTTTGATTCTTACCGGCGACGACGATCCGATCGTTCCCACTGTCAACGCTCGCATCATGGCCCGACTGCTACCGCACGCAAAGCTGCACGTTTTCAACGATGGGCACCTCGGCCTGGTCACCCTGGCCGACGAACTCGGACCGCTGGTGAGCGAGTTCCTATCGGGGCCGCTGTCAACCAGAACCTGACGGGCCGGTTGGGCAAAGACAGGCGAAGCGCCTTTCTCCAGGCTGAGGCGAGCGCTTTCGGCAGTGGCCCTTGGCCCCGGAATTCCGGTTCGCCGGTGCGCCCGCGTGTGAGATGCTTGTCGATTTCGAGATCGTATGCCGCGATGCCGTATTCGAAGAAGCCAGCGTTGAGCAGGTTCCACAGCGGCTGCCCGCGATGGAACCGGATCCAGCGCTGATCCGCATCCACCCGAATGATCCCGAAGCCGAGTTCGTTGTCCTTGCCGACGAAGTTCGTAGGTGTGGTGCAATTCGTTGTCCGGCAGGCGAATCCGGCCGGTCCTGGCCAGTCGGCGAAGCTCGGCTCCGAAGATCACCGCTGCCGAGGGCAGCGGGGTGTCTGAGGTGCCTGCATACGCCGGAGCGTGAAGCGGGCCGATGGGCGCCAGGATCGGACGTGCCGTCCGCGGCGCGTTGGCAGGCCTGCTCGAGCCGACTACGCAGTCGTCGACCCCTGGCCCCGGGGACTCCGCGAACTCGGTCGTTTCGCCGAGCTGGTGTTCGCCTACACCGATGAAGTGGCCGCTGCCAGCGTCTCGGAGCATACCGACGAACTCGCATCCACCGGACAGACGCGTCTGCGGACCTTGCGCCGGCACATCCGAAGAATTACTCGGCGGAGCCACGCTCGCGACGCTGTGCGCTGCCGACGCCGCGTGGGCGCCATCACACACCCTCACCGCTGTCGTGACAGCGCGCGGAAACCCGCCGCCCTCACTCGCCTCACTCACAGTTCGGCTGACCAACGAGATCCCCGGTATTGCCGTCACCGAGGATATCGAGATGCTCCTGATCCACGACCTCGCGCAAGGGAGACAGGCACGAGCCCGCCCGGTTCAGCGACCGCGCGGTGGTCCGACAGGGCCGTGGCATTCGGTCCGTCGCTCGTTCGACCGTGCGTTGCGCGTGCCGCCGTCAAGCCATCGGTGGCCTGGCCAGAGTCGACACCGACAAGCATCTCGGCGAGCTCGCGGCCCGCGCGGATCCCGAAACATTGGCCGACCTTCGCCAACACTGTCGCGCCCCCTTGACGGTCTACGCCCCCGAGGACAGAGACACGCTCACTGAGCTTCTTCGCGCCTGGCTGCTGCACTACGGGCGACGCAGCGACATCGCGGCGGCGCTGTTCGTCCACCCCAGACTGTCAGGTACCGGATGAACCAGCTGCGGGATCTGTTCGGCGAACAGCAGCGCTCGAAGATCGAGCGCACATCCTCGATCTCACGCCCACTCTCTGATATCCGGCACCGTCACGCCGTCGCCTCGTCTGCCATACTCTGAACATAGATGTATTCAAACTTCACAACACATCCGAAAGGACCGGATAACGATGGCCAGAGTCATGTCGGCAGCTGGACGGTACGGCGGCCTTTCGGCCGCCGAGCGGCGCGCCGAGCGCCGGGCACGGTTTCGAGAAGCAGGACTCGAAACCTTCGGCGCGGGCGCCGGCTACCGGAACACGCGACTGGTCGACCTGTGCCAGGTCGCTGGGCTGTCCACCCGCCAGTTCTACCAGGAGTACGACACACTCGAAGACCTCCTGCGCGAGCTGTACCTGCACATCGACAGCATCGTCGAACAGCATGTCCTCGACGAGGTCGCGCGGGTCGACGACCTACCACTCGACGGTCGCGCGGCCGCGACAGTCCGCGCCTATCTGTCGCACATCACACGCGACCCGAGGTGCGCCCGGATCACATTCGTCGAGGTCAACGGAGTGGGCGAACGCATGGACGACCAGCGCAGACAACGCCGGACACGCTGGATCGACCTGTTGTGCGCCCTACTCGACAGTTTCACCGCCAGAGGCGAACTCGCGCCACGCGACTTTCGGCTCACCGCGGCCACCTTCCTCGGCTCGGTCGACGGCCTCATGCGTGACTGGAGCGCGGGCTGGATCGACGCCACCATCGACCAGCTCACCGACGTACTGCTCGGCATGCTGCTGGGCAGGCTCGGAGCAGTCGGCATCCCGGCTATGCCGGTCACCCCAGATAGCGCGCAGCTGGTGCGCCGCCGCCCGCGCAATCGACGCGCGACCATCCTGGCGGCCGCCACCGACGCCTTCGCCGAACACGGCTATCACCGCACGCCCATGACCGACATCGCCACCGCCGTCGGCACCACCTCCGGTGCGCTGTACCGGCACTTCCGGACCAAGCAGGAACTGCTCGGTTGCTGCTTGAAAGAAGGTCTCGACCTCGTTCTGAACCACGTCGACACCGCGTGCGGAGGCGACGCGCACGCCGACGCCGCACTGACCGCCTTGGTCCGCATCTCGCTCGAACGGCGTGGCCTTGCCCGCCTGTGGCAGCTCGAGTTCCGCAACCTGACTCCGGTCGACCGGATCGGAGTCCTCGCTCGATCGGTGCGGTTGACCCACCGGATCGGCGCGGCCATCCAGGCACGGCACCCCGGCATCTCCCCCGCCGACCGCGACGCCCTCGGCTGGGTCGTCCTGTCGGTGGTGACCAGCCCGTCCAACCACCGCACGCGGCTGCCCGAAGGAGTGTTCGCCCGAATCCTGGATGCCTCCGTCGATGCCGTCATCGGTGCCGTCATCGGTGCCGAGACGGTCCAGAGCGACGCCGCCGGAGCCGGTCCGCCCGACACTTCGGTCGATCAGGGCAGCGAACTGCGCACCGAACAGTTGATCATCGCCGCCGCCCAGCTGTTCAGCGAACGGGGATTCGCGGCAGTCAGCATCGAAGACATCGGCACCTCGGTCGGTGTCCGAGGCCCGGCCCTCTATCACCACTTCGAGAGCAAGTCCGATCTGCTCGACGAAATCATCGACCGCAACAACCGGTGGATCCAGCGGTACACCGAACGCGCGCTCGCCGAAGGCGGCGATCCACGGGAATCGCTACGCCTCGTGCTGCGGTACTACGTCCATTTCGCCATGGAGAGGCCAGATCTCGTCGGTACCGCGGTCAGCGAGGCCCGCAACCTGCCCGACGACGCTGCTGCCAGGTATCGGCGGATCCACCGCGAAGGCATCATCGGATGGGCTCGGCTCCTGCAATCGGTGCGTCCCGAGTTGTCCATGCCGATGGCGCGGGTACTGATCCACACCGTCACCACGGTGGTCAACGAAGCAGTCCGCAACCCTCGACTGACCCGCCGCCCCGATATGGTCGCAGAGCTGTGCTCACTCGGTGAGCTGATCGCACTTACCGACCTGTAGTCACCGCAGCTAAGTAACTGGTGACTCAAGTCAGAAATTCATAATCTTCCCAGTTCAGAACGCACAATGCACCCACGTTTTGCCTTATCGGAAAATTACTTAGACTTGCGTGGGGTGCCGCGGTACGTCATGATGACTCCCGCAGCGCGCATCGCGCACGGTTCAGTACCCGCCCCGTTCAAAGCGGGTCCAGTCGAGAGGTGACGGTCGGTGGGCCATTACAAGAGCAATGTTCGCGACCTAGAGTTCAACCTGTTCGAGGTGTTCGGCCTCGACACGGTCCTGGCCGCCGGCTCCTTCGGCGACCTCGATGGCGAGGCCGTGCGCACCATGCTCGCCGAGGCCGCCAGGCTGGCCGAAGGTCCGGTAGCCGAGCCATTCGCCGAAACCGACCGCACTCCACCGGAATTCGATCCGGCCACGCACTCGGTCCGGCTACCCGAACCGTTCAAGAAGGCAGTCCGTGCCTGGCTGGACGCCGAGTGGCCGCGACTGGCCAAGAGTGAGCAGATCGGCGGAGTCCCCGCTCCGTCGATGGTGGGCTGGGCGATCAACGAGCTGGTACTCGGTGCACAGCCCGCGGCCTACATGTACACCACCGGCTCGCTGCTGGCCGACGTACTCGGCGAAGTCGGCACCGAACAGCAGAAGGAGTTGGCCACGCAGATGGTCGAACTCAACTGGGGCGGCACCATGGTGCTCACCGAACCCGACGCAGGGTCCGACGTCGGCGCGGGCCGCACCAAGGCGGTGGCCCAGCAGGATGGAACCTGGCTGATCGAAGGTGTGAAGCGGTTCATCACCTCCGCCGACTCCGATGACCTCTTCGACAACATCATCCATCTGGTGCTTGCGCGCTCGGAGGGCGCTGACCCCGGCACAAAGGGGCTGAGCCTGTTCATCGTGCCCAAGTTCCATTTCGACCACGACACCTTCGAACTCGGTGACCGCAACGGCGTATTCGTCACCAATGTCGAACACAAGATGGGGCTCAAGGCGTCGGCCACCTGCGAGCTGACCTTTGGTGGGCACGGCGTCCCGGCCGTCGGGTATCTCGTCGGCGATGTCCACAACGGCATCGTGCAGATGTTCAAAGTCATCGAGGAAGCGCGGATGATGGTCGGCACCAAGGCCATCGCCACCTTGTCCACCGGCTACCTCAATGCGCTCGAGTACGCGAAATCCCGGATTCAGGGCGCTGATCTGACGCAAGCATCGGATAAGACCGCAGCCAAGGTCACTATTATCCACCACCCTGACGTCCGCAGATCGTTGCTGATGCAGAAGGCCTACGCCGAGGGTCTGCGCTCGATCTATCTCTACACCGCCGGACATCAAGATCCCGCTGTCGCCCAGCATGTTTCGGGTGCCGATGCCGACCTTGCCGCCCGGGTCAACGATCTACTGCTCCCGATCGTCAAAGGAGTAGGCTCCGAGCGTGCCTACCAGTACCTGACCGAATCTCTGCAAACCTTCGGCGGTTCGGGATTCCTGCAGGACTATCCGATCGAGCAGTACATCCGTGATGCCAAGATCGACTCTCTGTACGAAGGCACCACAGCGATCCAGGCACACGACTTCTTCTTCCGTAAGATCGCCCGCGACCGCGGCGTCGCCCTCCGACACCTGCTCGGCCAGGTCCGGGCTACGGCCCGCTCCGACGCTGACGGCTGCCTGAAGTCCGAGAAGATCGCCCTCGGTTGTGCCGTCGAGGATATCGAAGAGATGGCAGCCACCCTGACCACGCATCTGGTTGCCGCGAGCGAACAGCCGACCCGGGTCTACCAGATCGGCCTCAACGCCGTCCGTTTCCTCCTCGCTGTCGGTGACGTCCTGGTCGCCTGGCGGCTGATCGTGTCCGCGGAAATCGCACTCGCTGCAATCCAATCCGGACGTGAAGATGAGTTCTACTCGGGCAAGATCACCGTTGCCCGGTTCTTCGCCAATACGGTGCTTCCCCACGTGACCGCCGAGCGTGCCGTGATCAGCGCGTTCGATCCGCATGCGATGGAACTCGACGAAGCAGCCTTCTGACCCTTCGGCGCGAATGCGAGGTGCCCGAGTGATCGTCTCGAAACCGCGGTCGCCACGGCGGCTCGCCCGCCGCAACCAGTTCCTGGACATCGCCCACCGCGCTTTCGCGACGTGGCTATCACGGTGTGACGATGCAGATGGTCAGCGAATCGGCTGGGGTCACCAAACCGGTTCTGTATCAGTGTTTCTCAGGGAAGCTCGAGCTCTACCTGACTGTCGTACAGCGGTATCTCGATCAGCTCTCCGGCACGGTACGTACGGTCTCGGAATCGCCGCAGTCCCCCCACCACGCCGTCCAGCGCATTGTCGAGGTCTTTTTCGATCTGGTCGATCGCGACGAATCAGGGCTACATGTCCTGATATTCGACTCCTCGCTACCCAGTGAGCCTTCGGTCAGGTTGCGGGTGCAACAGGCTGTGGCCGACTGCACCGCGACAGTTGCCAGGATGTTGCACCCGCACTGCGAGATACCTTGGCGGGCAAACCTGGTCGCTTCCTGGCTGGTAGGTGTCGGGATAGCCGCGGCCGGGCAATGGCACAGGGCGGGACGCACCGTGCCCAAGCATCACGCCGTGGAGACAACCACGCATCTGTGTTGGACGGGATTATCAGGCTCAGCCGGTAACACTCATCGCCTAGATCGGGCGGCGGTCGCTCTAGCGTCGGCGCCACCGGACGGCGCCGTCACAGCAGCGCTGGTGCGTGTTCCAGCTCCTGCTGGATCGCCCGCTTCGCGGCGGGCGGCAGGGTGTGCTTCTGAACGGTGGCCTCGACGAGCTCACTGACCAGTGACGTTGCCAGCGTGAGGAGTCGCCCAGATCGTGGCGGTCGGCCACGCCGAGGGACCGCCGCGTTCTGACACGGCCGTCCCTCGGCATGAATTCATCCAAACATCGCCCGTGGCACAACGCCCAGCGCCCGCAGCCACGTCGGGGCGGCGTTGTACGAGGTAAGGGCCTTGCCCGTGCTCCGGGCCGTTCGGGCGGTGACGAACCATGGCGGCTTCGGGGCCAGCGACATCTCGCCGTTTACCACCGAACGAGGGAATGGCCTGAATGGTCCTGTCGCGACCACACGCTCGACCTCATCGATGAGGAGCGCATTGTGGACGATCCCGATCCCGCTGCCGACCTCTTCGAGCGTGTGCCCCGGGAACGCGCCCCACGGGGCGCTCGCCACGAGGAAAATGAGTCCGGTCCAGCGTTGATGGCGATGCCGCCATACCGGAGGTCGGCGATCGCCTCGTCGAATTCCCTGCCCATGGCCTTCCGATCCCTGGGCCGGACAAGGACGTTCGCGCCGAGGGTGCCGATGAGGCGGTCGTTCGCGAAGGCCACCGCGTTCCGCAGGAACGTCGCTCCAACGCCCGGCAAGCAGGTGTGCCCCAAGACGCCGACGAAGTACTCGGTGGTGAACAGCGGGTCGTCCTCACCGTTCGCCTCGATCAGCACGCAGTCTCCGTGGCCCTGCGCGGCATGGTGGGTCTGGACCGCGGATTCGATCCGGTCTGCGGACCCCGGGTACCACGACTCACGGGCCTCGAGCCCGTCCAGGACGCGCGCCAACTCACCCAGGAACGCTTCGCGTTGCGGCCAGTCGCTACTCAGGATCAGCGTCTGGCCGGCGACACAGTTGTGACCCGCATTGTGCAGGCGCATCGTGGCGACATGCTCGGCCTGGTAGCGCAGGTCACGCTCGGACCATCGACCAGGGACCACGATGATCGGCGACACCCCGCCGAGTTCGCTGGTCATCTCCTTTTTCAGCCGGGGCTCGCCGGTCGCACGTCGTTCGGCAGCCTCCTCTCCCGAGCCCCACACCACCAAGTCATGAGTCACGACGCTGCCGGTGATGTGGACGTGGCTGATCCCGGGGTGATCGGCCAGGTAGCCACCGGTCTCCGCGCCTCCGTTCACGATCCGAAGGACGCCGAACTCGATCAGTGGTGCGAGTGCCGCCTCATATACCAGCTTGAGGGCACCGAAGGTGGGGTTGAGTTTCAGGATGGATGCCCTGTTGAAGGCGATCAGCTCATAGAGGACATCCAGCGGAGCGATGGAAGTGATGTTGCCGGCACCGAGGACCAAGCCGACACCGCCGTCTACCCCGAGTTCGTGTTGGCCGAGGCCGGCGCGCTCGGTCGTCTGCTGAGCATGTACGCCCGGCTTCAGCCACACATCAGCCTTGAACCCGTTCAACAGCAGCCACTCTTTGGCGTCAGTGGGAAGCACCCCGATCGTGGTGCGATTGCCGGGAGCGTGCCCGATACGGCGGCCCTCGATCGGGGATCGGCCTGCGGCGATGGCCTCGAGAGAGGTGCCCAGAGTCGCGAGGGCCTGCAGTGTCGCCGCCGGTCCGGACATCCACTCCTCACCCTCCAACGGGCCCGAGGGCACATTCTTGGCCTGGCACGCGACCTTCGCCCAGGTCGCAGCCTGCGCCGCGGTTGCCGCGTGGCAGGCCCGCAGCAGCGTGGCCCGCTCGCCAAGTCTCAAGTGGGCCCATCTGGCCGACCCGGCGGTCAGGTCAGAGACCGCTTGGTCAAGGGATCCTGATTCGATGTCGATCGCAGTAACCATCTGCTGGACTCCTCTTTGTTGTGCTGAGGATCGGAGGCTATGCGGGAGGCAGGTCCGCTGGCTTCGTGTGCTGGGCCAAAGGATCGCGGCGTTCGTTGTGCTGGCCCGGTCCAGTTCCAACCCTGCGGCCCGGATTGGTCGAAAGTGCCAACACGACTTCCGAATCTCTGGCAGGTGAGCGCAAGCGTAAGGGCGGCGCCCGACGGAATCATGAGTAGACCAGCAAGGTTCCGACAGCGGACTGACGACCATCACATGCAAAGAGGCAACGACTATGGCAACTGTCACCTTCGTCGAACACGACGGCACCTCCCATGACACCGACCTCGTCGAGGGTGAGTCGATCATGGAGATCGCCACGAGCAGCGCTATTCCCGGCATCGATGGTGACTGCGGCGGCGAGTCCGCGTGCGGCACCTGCCACATCATTGTCGACGATGAGTGGATCTCTGTGACCGGAAGGCGATGCGAGCAGGAGAGCCAAATGCTTGAGATGTCGCCGGAGTGCGAGCCGAACTCACGCCTGTCGTGTCAGGTAACCGCGTCGGCGGGTATGGACGGGCTGAAGGTCCGCCTGCCGGAATTCCAGATGTAGGCCACAACTTCCCCTCACCTTCACGACAGGCGGACGACCAACACATGAACACCGTGGATAGCGCGCTCGAAAGAGCGAAGACCAAAGTACAGAACAAGCTGCAGGCGACAATCCCTGTCGATCGGCAGGTCCAGGCGGCTCACCTGGTGGAGAAAGCAAGACGATTGGTCAGCAAAGTCGAGCCGCTCGTTTTCACCGAGCGGCCGATTCCGGACGCAGCGGACCTGCCGTTGACCGAACTCGACGTCAGCGATCCCTTCCTGTTCCGCCAAGGGAAGTGGCACTCGTACTTCAAGCGGCTGCGCGAGGAAGCTCCCGTCCACTACCTCGCCGATAGCGCGTTCGGCCCGTTCTGGTCGGTTACGCGCTACGAGGACATCGTCGCGGTCGACACGAACCCCGCTGTCTTCTCCGCGGAGCCCTACATCATCCTCGGTCACGCGCCTATCAACGTCGAGATGTTCATCGCGATGGACCCGCCTGTCCACGATGTCCAGCGCAAGGCCGTCCAAGGCGTTGTAGCTCCAAGAAACCTCAGGGAGATGGAGTCGCTCATCCGGGAGCGGGTTCAGGATGTGCTCGACAACCTTCCGATCGATCGGCCGTTTGATTGGGTTGACCGGGTCTCGATGGAGTTGACCGGCCGCATGCTCGCCACGCTGCTCGACTTCCCATACGACGAGCGCCGCAAGCTCACCTATTGGTCTGATACGATCAGCGGCACCGCGGAAGGCACCGGCGGCACCACTAGCCAGGACGATTTCTACGAGGCCACGGGCGACATGGCGCGCAACTTCATGGCCCTGTGGTACGACAAGGCGGCGCGGAGGAAGCGGGGGGAGGCGCCCGGCTTTGATTTGATCACGTTGATGCAGACCTCCGAAGACACCAAGGATCTGATCAATCGGCCGCTGGAGTTTCTCGGCAACCTCGCGTTGCTGATCGTCGGCGGCAACGACACCACCCGCAATTCAATGTCCGGCGGCGTACTGGCCCTGCACCAGAACCCGGATCAGTTCGAGAAGTTGAAGGCCGACCCGTCGCTGATCAGCAATACGGTCTCGGAGGTCATTCGCTGGCAGACGCCGTTGGCGTACATGCGCCGGGTCGCGAAGGAGGACGTCCACTTCGGCGGGCAGTTCATCCGCAAGGGCGACAAGGTTGTCATGTGGTACGCCTCCGGCAACCGTGATGAGCGCCAGTTCGAGAACCCGGACGCCTTCATCATCGACCGTCCGAACGCACGCAGCCACATGTCGTTCGGCTTCGGCGTGCACCGCTGCATGGGCAACCGTCTTGCCGAGATGCAGCTGCGCATCATGTGGGAGGAGTTGTTGGCTCGGTTCGACAAGATCGAGGTCATCGGTGAGCCGGAATACGTGCAGTCCAATTTCGTGAAGGGCTACGAGAAGATGATGGTCCAGTTGACGCCCAAGTCGACGGACTGAGTTCGAATGACAGCGGCGGGCAGGAAGAACACCATGGACAACGAGCGTGTGGTCATCGTCGGAGCCAGCCATGCAAGCGCACAGTTGTGCGCGAGTTTGCGGCAGGACGGCTGGACGGGAAAAATCCTGTTGATCGGCGATGAGCCATCGCTGCCCTACCAGCGTCCGCCGCTGTCCAAGACATATCTCGCGGGCAAGTCCAGCCTCGAGGAACTCTTGATCAAGAAGCCGGACTTCTATGAGAAGCAACGGGTCACGTTCCGCCAGGCTCGTGTGACGAGTGTCGACCGAGGCGCCCGTGCGCTGACCCTGGCCGACGCGGGGACTCTCGGCTACGACCACCTCGTTCTCTGTCTGGGTGCCCGCCCGCGTCGACTGAGTCTGCCGGGGGCCGATCTTCCCGGAGTGCACTATCTGCGTGACGCTGCCGATATCGAGGCAATCCGTGACGGCCTCAACACCACCAGCCACGCCGTCATCATCGGTGCCGGCTACATCGGGCTGGAGACGGCGGCGTCGTTACGAAAGTTGGGCGTTACCGTTTCGGTGCTCGAATCTGCCGACCGAGTCCTGCAGCGGGTTACCGCTCCGGAGTTGTCCGCGTTCTACGATCGCGTTCACCGCGAGGAGGGAGTTGACATTCGTGTCAGCGTCGGCGTCACCTCCCTGGAGGGAAAAGACCGCGTCAGTGGCGTCCGACTCGCGAACGGTGGTCGCATCGCTGCTGACCTGGTCATCATCGGCATCGGCGTCGTGCCGAATGTCGAGCTCGCCCAGGAGGCCGGACTGACGGTGGACAACGGCATCGTCATCGACGCGCACGGTCGAACCAGTGACCCGAACATCTTCGCTGCCGGTGACTGCGCCAACTACTTCGATCCTCGTTATGATTGTCGCCTGCGCTTGGAGTCGGTGCCCAATGCGGTTGAGCAGGGCAAAGTAGTCGCGGCGACGATCTGCGGCAAAGCCAAGGAGATCTCCGCGCTGCCGTGGTTCTGGTCGGATCAGTTCGATCTCAAACTGCAGATCGCGGGCCTCAACACCGGCTATGACGAGATCGTGCTGCGTGGCGACTCAGAAGCGGGCCGTGACTTCGCCTGCTTCTACCTCGACAAGGGCCTACTCATCGCTGCCGATTGTGTCAATCGCCCGCAGGAATTCATGTTCAGCAAGCGCGCCATCGCTCAGGGGCTAACGCCGAACCGTGAGTTGCTGGCCAACCCCGACACCCCACTGAATTCACTGCTGGGCGCGCCGACACCCCACACGGCTGCCCAGTGAATGCGCTGAAATTGGAGGGCTGAGCGATCATCCACATAGTTGGAGGAGTCAGCGGCGGGGCCCGAGACCCCCTGCCGCTGACGCCTCCATCTATTCGTCGCCCGTAAGGAACGCGTCGTGATAATCGAGCGCAAGCGCGATCGCAACGGGCGCTTCATTCAGGTCACGCCCGAGGATCTTCTCTATCTGGCTGAGCCGATAGCGAACCGTGTTCTTATGCACGATCAGGACGGCGGCGGCCTTCTCGACACTCCCCACGCCGAGGGTGACCCTCGCAGTCTGGCGGAGCCGGTTCATCGCTTCGTCGTTCTTGTACAGATCGCCGAGAGTGCGCTGGACGAACCGGACTGCCTGTTCACTCGACTGCCACAGCATCACCAGCGCTTCGACATTCGGGAAGTACAGCGGATTGGCGAGATTCTTCGCAGCGGCAGCGATCTTCTGGGCATGTCGAGCCTCGGAGTGGCTCTGCCGGAATCCTTCGACCCCCTCGCCCGGGGCGCCCACAGCGACCCGGATCCCACGCGCGGTGAGGTCCGGCTGCGCAGTGACAAGTTGGTCGAGTGATGGCTCCTTCACCGTGCTGAGCCAGACCCACAGGTCGCGACCGCCCGGGTTCACGATGAGGGGGTTGCGTGCGCCCGCGAACTTGGCGAGCTCGAATGCGACCGCCCGGAGCTCACTGACCCTGTCCGCACTGGATGCACTGAGCATCAAGGCGGTGTTGTAGCCCGAGATCGGATGGCCGTTGAGGGCATCTGAAAGATCCCTCGGATTAGCCATCGACCTTCTATCGAGGATTTCACGGACCGTCTCCAGTTTCTGCGCGGCCTCACCCAGTCGTACCTGATCCCGTTCGTCCTCGAAGAGGGCCGCTGATGATTCGACGACGGCATCGATCCACTGGCTCGCTCGATCCCAGAAGAAGATGAGGAACGCCGTACTTTCGGCGTCTGCCGCCTGCTCTACCAGCACCCCGGTGATGTGTTCCCACACCCCCCGGCGGGCGATCCGGTAGACCTGAAAAAGATCAGGCAACGTCCGCCCGCGGCGAGCGATCTCAACGGCCATCTCAGCTGCCGCAGGCACCATCGGCACGTCCTGTTCGGGCTGATTCATGCTCGCCAGGAACGCTCTCCACTGACTTTCCGCGCTCCGTCGAATCACCCCAGTCAGATACGGGTCTGCCGCCATCGCAGGAACGGCGTCCTGAACCCGGAGCACGATGCGATCGACCCACTGCCCGAAAGCTACCGGTTCCGATTGAGTGGCGACGAACTCACGGACGCGAGCATCGAAACGGTCGTCGCGGTTCATCGCGAGCACCTCCTATTGGACGTTAAGTACACCTCAGCTTGCTGATCTTTGGCGAAACGCCCGAATCGCGACGCGGGCGCCTATGCGAATGTACAGGTCCAGTAGATCACCGGCACTCAAGCAGATTGGCACCATCATGGCAAACCTGGAGCGCGACTACGACGTTCTCGTCATTGGCTCAGGTTTCGGAGGGTCTGTCACCGCCCTCCGCCTGACTGAGAAGGGATATCGGGTCGGCGTGATCGAGGCTGGCCGCCGGTTCGCAGACGACGATTACGGCAAGACGAACTGGAAAACCCGCCGGTTCATCTGGGCCCCGAAACTGGGCTGCTACGGGATCCAACGGATTCACCTCCTCAACGACGTGGTTGTGCTCGCAGGCGCCGGGGTCGGTGGCGGCTCCCTGGTGTACGCGAACACTCTTTACGAACCTCAGACCGACGCGTTTTACAACGACCAACAGTGGGCGCACATCGCCGACTGGAAGACCGAGCTCGCCCCTCATTACGATCAGGCCAAGCGGATGCTCGGGGTTGTCCTCAACCCAACTCAGACTGCAGCCGACGACGTCCTTCAGAAGGTCGCCGACAAGATGGGGGTCGGCTCTTCCTACCACGCGGCGCCGGTCGGCGTCTTCTTCGGATGCGACGATGCCAAGGAACCGGGCAAAGTATCTCCGGACCCATACTTCGGAGGCGCGGGCCCCGATCGGGCCGGGTGCTTGGAGTGCGGCGAGTGCATGAGCGGATGCCGACACAACGCCAAGAACACCCTCGTCAAAAACTACCTCTACCTTGCGGAGCAGGCCGGGGCAAAGATCCTTCCGATGAGCACTGTCACCCGAGTGCGTCCGCTGGCGGGCAGTGGATACGCGGTCGAGATCCAGCCCACGGGCAAGCGCTCGAAGAAGCGCGCGTACGAGCTGACCGCCGAGCACGTGGTCTTTGCCGCTGGTACATGGGGAACGCAGACGCTGCTCCACAAGATGCAGGCCTCCGGAGACCTGCCGAACCTCTCCAAGCGGCTCGGTATGCTCACCCGGACCAACTCGGAGTCGATCTGTTCGGCGAACGTCAAGCTCCGCAACCCGGAGAAATTGGACTTCCACAACGGTGTCGCGATCACTTCGTCGATCCACCCCGACGACCGAACCCATATCGAGCCGGTCCGTTACGGCATTGGTTCGAGTTCGATGGCGGGGCTGCTCACATTGATGACCGATGGTGGCGGCAACGTCCCTCGGGTGCTGAAGTGGCTGAGCGCCGTGGTGCGTCACCCGATCAACTTATTGAACCTCTTCGTCGGGCTGCGCTCCTGGTCGCGTCGCACAATCATCGCACTGGTCATGCAGACGCACGACAACTCGATCACGGTCCTGCCGAAACGCACATGGACGGGCAAGGTGAAGCTCACCTCCAAGCAGGGACATGGCGAGCCCAACCCGACTTGGATCCCAGCGGCCAACGAAGCAACCCGTCTGATGGCTGAAGAGATCGGTGGGGTCCCGTTCAGCAGCATCGGCGAGATCTTCAACGTTCCGATGACTGCCCACTTCTTGGGCGGTGTAGTCATCGGTGACTCGACCAACAACGGCGTCGTCGACGCATACCACCGCGTCTTCGGTCATGAGGGCCTGCATGTCGTCGATGGCGCTGCGATCTCGGCCAACATCGGAGTCAACCCATCGCTGACGATCACTGCTCAGGCCGAACGGGCGATGTCGATATGGCCGAACAAGGGCGAGTACGACACCCGGCCCCCGCTGGGCGAAAGATATCTCGAGGTCGAGCGAATCTGGCCGAAGGCCCCTGTCGTTCCCCGGAGCGCGCCGGCAGCCTTGCCATTCCCGACCGTTCGCCCGGACGCAGCGACCCGGAAAAACGCCAGCTTGCGGTCCACAACTGAGTAGGTGAACCGTTGGTGTGTGATGGGCCCGGTGACCGCGAACGTCGGCGGCAACATCGGCCAAGCGCAGCCGCTGGTCTGCACGTACACAACGGCCGTGAATACCGCCCGCTGGCCCACCGGGCGGTACCACCCCCCTGTTCACACGGACGAAACGGCGGCAGCAGCGGTTCGGCCAACTCCCACAGTGCATCCGGAACAACCGCCGCGAAACTAGTCCACCACAGCCGAACATCCTGCTGCACAATCGATTACGAGGTGAGACACGGCCTTGGTGCCTGTCCTGCACGTCATCCGATTCAGAGGAAATCGCGCCGCGGTGAGCTCAGCCCGGAAATTCCGTAGCAGCGCGTTTGGCATAGTTGCGTTACAACGAAGTGATCGCCGATGGCAGCGGCGGACTAGTTCACACGGTTGGACCGGTGCAGTTCTTGCCGAGCACGTGAAGTGCGCACGACAGCGACAGCACCAGTGACGTCATCAGCGAACCGAATAATCTCTACGATTCGACATCGAGCCGCGGCCCTCATACAGCCCGCACCATGAAGGGTTCAATGAGGGACGATTATTGCGCTGCGGGTGAGTATCTACCATATGCAGTCCGCTCCAACTATTGCAGATAACGACCGAGCGTTGATTCCCGATTACCTCGAACCTGCTCTGCAGAACACTTGCGCGAACGGAAGTCGGGTCGGCTGCGAGCAGCGTGGCGATACCTGGAAACGATCAGAGTAGTGATCACCCCGCTGATTGCGACAACATAAAGGGGCTCATCCCAATCGGGGGTGTAGGAGTTGGGGTCTGAAGCCGCCGGTCTCGAGCAGGCTTCGGGCGATGTAGTTGGTCAGGTTGCGGAACCCGAGTGCGGAGCCGCGCAGGTGTTCGAGCCGTCCGTTGAGCGCCTCGGTCGGCCCGTTGCTGGTGCCGGGTCGTTCGAAGTAGGCGAGCACGTCGGCGGCTCGCTTCTTCAGGGTCCGGCCCAGGGTGGTGAGCTCGGTGAGCACCTTGGGGACGCCGGCGCTGAGGTCGGTGATCAGCTTCTCCATGAGCTCGCGGCCACGTTGCCGGTCCTCGTGGCGATAGGCGGCGATCATGCGCTGGTAGACACCCCAGGTCGCCTCGACCTCGACGTGAGCGTCATCAACGAACAGCGCGCGTAGCCTGTCGCTCTGCTTGTCGGTAAGCAGGTCCGCGCCGGTGTGCAGCGTGCGCCGCGACTTGTAGAGCGGGTCGTCCCTGAACCCACGGTGCCCGTGGATCGCGAGTTGGACCCGGCGCCGACACCTGTCGAGGGCGTCACCGGCCAGGCGCACGACGTGGAAGGGATCCATCACCGTGACCGCGTCCGGGATCTCCTCCGCAGCGGCGGTCTTGAACCCGGTGAAGCCGTCCATCGCGACCACCTCGACCGCGTCACGGAAGGCGTCGTCGCGGTCGGCGAGCCAGGTCTTGAACGCCGCCTTCGACCGGCCCTCGACCATGTCCAGCAGCCTTGCTGGGCCGGCGCCATCGCGGGCCGGGGTGAGGTCGATGATCACGGTGACGTACTTGTCGCCACGCCTGGTGTGGCGCCAGACGTGCTCATCGACGCCAATGACCTTCACGCCCTCGAACCGCGTGGGGTCGTTGATCAGCAGCCGCTTGCCTTCGGCCAGGACCGCGTTGTTGGCTGTGTCCCACGCGACCCCGAGTCCCTCGGCGACACGGGCGACGGTGAGGTGTGCGACCACGATCCCTTCCAGCGCCCACCGCAACCCGGTGCGCGAGAGCTTCGCGCGTGGCTCCGCCGCGGCGCTGGTGTCTTGGCGCCACACGTGTCCGCAGTCGGCACAGCGGTAGCGGCGCACTACAACTTCCAGCACGGTCGGTCGCCAGCCCAGCGGCTCGTGGGCCAACCGCCGGATCACGGTGTCACGAGCAGCGCCTTCGCTGCCGCACCGTCGGCACCACTGATCTGGTTCCACCACGCGGCACGCGAGGACCGCACGATCCGGTTCAAGTCGTTGCCCGGTCACGCTCAGACCGAGGCCGTCGAGTCGAGCGAAGGCGGTCAGGTCAGGGCGGCCGAAGCCGGCCGGCGGGGTAGCGTCGGACACGTCGAGGTCTTTCGGATGGATGGCGTAGGAACCTCCATCGTCGGGAGACCTCGACGTCTATCTGCGGACCGACGCGCCCGGCCGACCTACACCCTCACCTGGGAAGAGCCCATAAAGGCCGTACAGTAGCAACAGCGTAAACATCTCATGCCAAGTTCTGAATATCGGACGTTCTCTCCGGCATTCATACCACGCACATCCCCTTCGCGATCAGCACACGACACGGCTACCCGGAGTTGACCCGCAAGAAATGCGGGCCACAAACCGACGCTGCCTATTCCATTCCTGAGCTGACCCGAGTAGCCGCGAGCCTCATCACCAGGGTGTCGTCGGACTCCGACAACGACTCTTGGATCGCCACCTGTGCCGCGTGCGGCAGCGTGTGGATGATCTCGCGCACGCGCGCCTGACGGCGGAACACGGCCTGCCGGGCGGGCATGCCGGGCTCGGCCTTCATCTGCGCGATGATGCCCTCGATCTCCTCGGCGCCACCGTGGTGGTGACCGGCGTCGACGAGCGCCTGCTCGCGCGCCATCTGCGCCTCGTCCTTCTCCTCCGACATACCGATCGGGCCGATCATGCGGCCGTTGAGGAACTGCTTGACCACCGGCTCCTCGCTGGTGAGCAGCACCTCACGGGGGCCGAACATCACCAGCTGACGGCGGAAGAGCATGCCGATGTTGTCCGGCACGGTACGGGCCAGGTTGATGTTGTGCGTCACGATCAGGATCGTGGCGTCGATCTGCGCGTTGATGTTGAGCAGCAGCTGCGCCAGGTACGAGGTACGCACGGGGTCAAGGCCCGAGTCGGGCTCGTCGACGAGGATGATCTGCGGGTCGAGGACCAGCGCACGGGCCAGACCGGCGCGCTTGCGCATACCGCCGGAGATCTCGCCGGGCAGCTTGTTCTCGGCGCCGAGCAGACCGGTCAGCTCGAGCTTCTCCATGACCACGCGGCGGATCTCGGATTCGGTCTTCTTCGTGTGCTCACGAAGCGGGAACGCGATGTTGTCGTACAAATTCATCGAGCCGAACAGCGCGCCGTCCTGGAAGAGGACGCCGAACAGTTTGCGGATCTCGTAGAGCTCCTTATTGGAGCAGGTCATGATGTCGGTGCCATCGATGAAGATGGACCCGCGCTCGGGCCGCAGCAGACCGATGAGCGACTTCAGGAACACCGACTTACCCGTACCCGAAGGGCCGAGCAACGCACTGACCTCACCCGAAGGGAGCGTGATCGACACGTCCTGCCAAATTCGCTGTGAACCGAAAGATTTTGTTACTCCCTCGGTCCTGACCTCGACGCCCATCAGTAATCCTCACTCACACTGGTGTGATATCGGAGATCAACCACTGATCACCGGATTCGGTCATGGTCACCCGCACGCGACTGCCGTCGAGGCGCGGCCCCGGCATAGTGGCGCTCTTCGTTGTCTGATTAAGGAACATCAGCACGGTCACTTCGTTCTCGTCTGCCTTGACGACAGCTGCCTCTGCGACGGCAGCCTCGGTCGTGATCGAATCCTTGTGCGCAGCAGGGATGATCACGGCATTGCCGAGCTCGGCGAAATCGTTTTTGAACGTCCCGGTAAGGTTGTCGGCGCGCTTGCGGAATTCTGTGTCGATGGTGTTGAAGTCATAGGACAACACCAGCGGAATGCGCTTCTTAGCCGAATCCATCGCGGCCAGTGACGATGTTTCGACGGAATGGACGTTATTCATCCGCACGGCCAGAACAGCGACAGATACTGCCGCAGCCACCGTCAGTGCGAAAACGACCGCGACGCTCGATACGAGCACCTTCGCGGGCCAGCCCGCTATGTGCCCGATTACCCCGGATGGCCACGCTTTCAGCCGACCGAAGAAACCTCGCGATGCGGCGGCATTTTCTGCCGAATCGGTGATGATACTCATGCGACGAACTCCACGTCTGAAACGAGCCAGTCGGACCCGTTCTTTTCCAGGGTCATTTTCATTCTGTACACCCGCATTTGTCCTTCGGGCACTTCGGAATTCTTGACCGTCGATGTGACGGCGGCGATGATCACGGCGCGATCGTCACCGACCGATACGATTCCCGCTTCCTTCACTTCACCGGACGATTCTACTTGCCCTTGCGTGAGAACCGAGGAGAATGTCCCTGATACCTTGTCGAATTGATCGCGAAACGATCCGGTGGAATTCGCCGCGATGGTGTCGAGATTCTCTTTCGCTGACGTGTGATTGAGGGAGACCAGTTCCGCGGCCACCCTACGCCCCGTATCCAGAACAATCCGGTCGCGTTCGCCCGCATTTTCGGAGGCGCGGACATCGGTGAACAGTTTCGCCGCGCCGCCGAGAACGGCGAACATCGCGACGGTGAGGACGATCAACGCCGCGGCGAGTCGGCGCGGCCGCCGTTGACCTTTGATCTCGGGTGCGGCGGTGTCAACTTCCGAACCTTCTGTGGCCGTGGTCGAATCTACTTGATCAAGAGCGATTGCCATTTCATGACTTCCTTTCCAGATACTGATGGTGCGCTGCCGAGGACGTATGTGATCCCGTCCGGGCCTCGGAAGATCCCGCTGAGCTCGGCATACGGTACGGCTGCGGGATTGTCCGCGGAGAGCACCGGTTCGGCTGCCGCCGCCGTGGGTGCTGGTTGCGGTTGCTCAGGTGGGGTCGGCGTGATCACCCTGGGGCGCTGCGGCATATCGGACCACGTCGACGGCAGCCCGCGTGGGCAGTTCGCCACGTCAGCGGTGCGAACCGTCGGATCGGTGGCGCAGGGCAGGTTGCGGGCACCGCGGGCGACTTTCGGGTTATCGGGGAGGACGTCGCAGTGCTGATTCGGCGTGACCTCGAGCGGGGCTGTGTCGGAGGGGTCACGACGTTGGGTGCCCTGATAGCCCTCGGTACACGGGGGTGGATTAAGAGTGTTACCGAGTTTGATGTCGAGCGGCAGCGGCAGCTGGGGATCGGGGTTGTCGAAGTATCCGACAGCGCTGTTGTTGACGACGGCGCTCAGAGCTGGGTAGACGACGAGGATCTGACGCAGTTGCGGAAGATTCACCCGCAACACCTGGCCCACTGTCTGCAGATCAGTGAGTAGTAACGGCAACGGCTGAGTCAGATCGGCGAAGGTACCGCCGACAGTATCGGCAGCGATCGGCCCTTCATCGAGGATGGCCCGGATCTGAGTGTCGTTGAGGACGAGTTGCTGACTGAACGACGCAAGATCGTGCGTGAACGAGCGAATATCGTTCCCTACGAAGTTCCCGGTCGTCAACAACGACTCTGCATCATTGATCAGCTGGACTGTCGGCCCCAGATCTGCCTGCGCGAGGCGAATAAGATCGGCTGAGGATTCGATGAGCCCCGACAATGCGGGACCGGTTCCGTCGAGTGCGGCCGCCACCTCGTCGATCGTGTTGTTCAGGCTCTCGGTCCGGATATCGGTCAGCAGCGTCTGGAGATTGTTGAGCACCTGCCCCGTCGGCACCGGGACAGCTGTTCGAGTCTTCGCAATGCGCGAACCGTCGGCCAGGTACGGCTCCGAGTTCGTGTCCGGTTGCAGGTCGAGGTATTGCTCGCCCACCGCCGACATGCTCTTGATAGTTGCCGTCGTCGACGCAGGCACCCGGTAGTCGGACTCGAGCTGGAGCCGTACTTCAACGGTGGTGCCGTTGAGCTCGATTCCGGTGACCCGACCGATGTCGAGGCCGCGATAGGTGACGAGTGCGTCTTCATAGATCCCGCCCGCCTCGGCGAATTCCGCGGTGACCGTGTAGGTGCCGATACCGGTCAATCGCTGGATGCTCACATAGTGCACAAGACCGTACGCGAGGCTGGCCACGGCTAGGACGGCGAAAACGATCAATTGTCCTCGGACAAGTCTGGTTCTCATCATCGACCTCCAGTCGCCGGTGCGGGGGTGGGTTCTGTCGGCGCTGTCATCGGATTCACCAAACGGCCGGGGTCACCGGGCAGCAGATCTCGCAGTGGGATGCTGCCGAGCATCTTGTTCTGGATCGCTTCGGCGCTGAGGTCAACGGTGAGGAACAGATTCAGATAGTCGCCGCGAAGTCCGTCCATCGCGGTCACGGGGAACGGGACGCTCGCAGCGAGCAACAGGCTTTCGGGAAGGTCCTTTCCCGAATTGGCGAGCTCGGTCAGGACCGGTTGCAGGCTTTGCAGGTTGGCGGCCAGATCGGCGCGGCTGCTGCGCAGGACATCGGCGGCTTGCGCGCCGAACCGGCCGACACTGTCGAGCATCGTGACCAGTTGACCACGCTGCTCTTCGAGCACTGCCAGCGCCGGTTGGATCTGTTCGATGCCCGCGGCGAGTGTCGCGTTCTGATCGGCCAGAGACTGGGCAAGGCCGTCCAGGCTGTCGATAGCTCTGACGATGTTGTCGCGTTGGGCATCCAGGCCTCCGACGAAGGTCTCGATGCGCCCGACCGCGCTGTTGACGGACTCTTCCCTGCCGCCGACGGCTTGGTTGAGTTCACTCATGATTGTCCGAACCTGCTGCAGACCACTACCGTTGAGCAGCAGCGACAGCGCCGCGAGGACCTCTTCGGTCGCGGGGTACTCGTAGCTGGCACCGAGCGCGATGGTGTCACCATCGGCGAGTCGCCCGGTTGCAGATGCCGTCGGCGGGGTGGTCAGCTCCAAATACTGCGAGCCGAGCACACTGGTCTGCGCGAGCTGCGCAGTGACATTCTTCGACAACTCGACCGACTCGTCGATGTCTACGGTCGCGACGGCCGTGTAGCCATCGACCTCGATACGCCGGATGATTCCGACGGTTACGTTGTCGGCTTTGACAATCGAATTGCCGACGAGGTTTTGTACATCTCGCAGTTCTACCCGAACCGTGTAGCTCTCATCGCCGATGGCGTTGTTGGGCAGCGGGATCGAGTTGGGGCCATCGAACCGGCAACCGGCAACCAAGATGGACGAAACAAGGGTAGTTGCCAGGATCATCGATGCGTTACGGATGATTTTCAACGTCCGCCTCCGAGACCAGGAATGAGCAGACCGGGCAGAAGATTCGCGGGAGCGGGAGCCGGCGCCGCGGGTTTGGGTTGGGCAGCGCGTACGGCAGCACCGAGAAGGTCTCCGAAGTTGTCGCTCGCGCGCGAGCATTCCTGCTGTGGCGCATTTGCGGTCGTGAGCAAGGCGCAGATGAACGACATCGGCTCAGGGAAATCGGCGACCGACACGGCAGTGGTCAGCGCCCGGGAGTCGGGATCGTAGATGTTGTACAAGTCCGCGAGCGCGGTGGGTGCGGCGTGCAGAATCTGGGCGAGGTCGTCCTGCCGATTGGCCAGCAGACCGGAGATCCGCTGCAATTCGGTGACATTGCGCTGCAGCGCCGAACGGTTGTCGTGCACATAGGATCGAATCTCGGGCAACATCGCATGCAGTGCCTGCAGTGCGGCGTCGAGCTGGGTGCGGTTATCGTCGAGGAGATCGGATACGTCGGCGAGCTGGCCACTGAACTGCCGAATCTGCTGATCACTAGCGGCCAGAGCGGAGACGACGGTTTGCAGATTCCGAACAGTCGAGAACAGGTCGGGTGCACCTTGATCGATGGTCTGCAGGGCCGCGGACAGGTTCAGCAGGGTCTGTTTCAAGGTTGCACCGTTGCCCGACAACGCCGCCGAGGTCGCCTCGGTGAATCTGCTGAGCGAGCCGTCGGCGCCTGGCCGATCCGGGCCGACCTCCGTGGCGAGCTGGTCGAGCTGCCGCTTGATCTGGTCGTACTCCACGGGTGCCGCTGTACGTTCCATCGGGATTTCGGCGCCATCATCGAGTGCAGGCCCGTCGGCGCGACGATCGGTGGTGAGCTGGATGTAGCGACCGGAAACCAAGGTCGGTGCCACGATGACGGCGCGAGTGTCGCTGGGGATGAATGTTTCCGCGTCGTAGGTGAATTCGACTCGAACCTTGTCGCCGATCGGCTCGATCCGGTCGATGGTTCCGATCGGGACGCCCCGGACGGTCACGTTGTCCCCGACATACATGCCGGCGGTGTTGGTGAAATAGGCGGTAGCGTGCTTGGTACCTTGACGGTCGACGGCAGTCACGATGACGACGACCAGCGCGGCGACTGCCACAGCGATTCCCAATATGCGTCCAGGCAGCGGAATCCGCCGACCCGACGTTGGTTTGCGTATCATCGTCCACCTCCGAGACTGCCCGGGCCCTGGCCGTGCAGGTTGACCGGAGTGATGTTGTGCAGGAGCGCGCTGAAGAACGGTCCGCTGCCCACGACCTCCCCCAACTGGGTTGCGAACGGGCGCAGACCGCTGATCGCATCGTTGATATTCGCGTGGTTCTCGTTCAACAGTGCGATCAGTTTTTCGAGTTCAGCCAGTGCCGGCGGTGTTGTCGCCGCGTTGTCCGCGACCAGGCCACGGAGCTCGTTGCTCACCTGGGTGACTGTGAAAAGCAAGCTCCTGATAGTCGCGGCTCGGTCGTTCAGCGCTGCGAACAACGTTCCACCGTCGCTGATGAGAGCGGTCAGGTTCTGGTTGCGATCAGCGAGAATTTCCGAGACCGCGCTCGTTTCGGTGAACAGATCACGCACGGCCTGGTCGCGATCGGCCACTGTGGCGGAAGCTCGCGAGATTCCGTCGAATGCCGACTGGAGGTTTTCCGGCAGGTTTTCGGTCACTGTCGAGATGCTGTCGAGGGCATCGGACAACTTCTTCTTGTCGGTGCCCTCCAGCTTGCCGGTCAGCTGCGAGAGCGAATCGGTGATGTCGTAGCCGGAAGTAGTGCGGCTGACCGGAATCCGGTCGCCGAGCTCACCTCCCCCGTCCGGACGGAGCTCGACGAATCGGCGCCCGAGCACCGTCTCGACCTTGATCGCCGCACCTGTGCGGTCGCCGAGACGACGGTCGCGGGTATCGGCGTGTACCTCTACATCGACGTGATCGCCGACCAACTGAATGGAGGTGACTTTGCCTACGGTGATCCCGGTGATCTGAACAGTGTCGCCCGGTTGGAGTCCGCTGGCGTCGGTGAATTCGACGACATAGCTGCTCGATCCGGGCCATCCGGGAATCGATTGATAGTTGAAAACCAGCACGAGCAGCGCAACCAGTACCCCGGTTCCGATCCAGCCGAGCCGGATCGGGTCACGATCGAAGAATGATTTCATCTCTCACTTACACCTATCTGCTGGCACCGTGAACATCGGCGTGGTCGAATGGCCGCCGCCGATCGCTGGATAGCGAATCGCCACACCGCACAGAAAGAAGTTCACAAAACTGCCGTAGCCACTGGCTCTGCCACCACGCCGATAGACCTCGGGCAGGTTTGTCAGCAGGAGCTGGAGAGTCTCGGAACTCGCGTTGAGGTTGCCCGCAGTGCGGCCCAACTGCTCGATATCGGCGGCGATGGACGGCCGGTTCTCCTGGAGAACTTGTGCTGTCTGTCCACTCAGGTCATCGATCCCGACCAGCGCGTTGGTCAAGGTATCGCGGTCGCTGTTGAGCCCGCTGACCAACCGCTGCAGGTTCGTTACCAGCGCACCGAATTGGTCTTCGCGGCCACTAATCGTACGCAAAACCAGGTTGAGGTTGTCGATCAGCCTGCCGATCACCGCGTCCCGGTCGGCGACGGAATTGCCCAGGGATCCGAGTTGCTCGACGATGGCCGAAATGCTCTGTTCACGCCCATTGAGAACCGCGACCAACGATGCCGACAACTTGTTTGTTTCATCCGGGTCGATTCCCTGCAGTAGCGGACGGAATCCGTTGACCAGTGCGTCGAGATCGAGCGCCGGGTGTGTTTGGGAGTCCGGGATCGTCTCGTTCTCCGGCCGCACCCCCGAATCATCAGCACGCACAGTCAGTTCGAGGTACCGGTCCCCGATAAGATTCTTGTATTTGATCGCGGCGGTGGCGGACCGCAGGAGCGCGACGTTGTCGTCCACCGTGAATTCCACCTCTACCAGGTCAGCCGACCCGAAGCCGATGTCTTCCACTTTCCCCACCACGACGCCGGAGAGTTTGACGTCCTCGCCCGTCCGTAGTCCCGACGCGCTGGAGAACAGCGCGCGATAAGTGTGGTGGGAGACGAAACGCAGGTCACCGACCACGACGAACAGCGCCCCCGTGATCAAGGAGGTGACCACGACGAATGCCAAGAGTTTGAGGCCTTGCCGCCGGGGGGTCATCGGGTGAGTCCGTACAGCATTGCGGCGAACGGGTTTCCGAGGATATCCAGTGGTTCGCGGACCGGTCGGTAGGCATGCGAGCCGTCGTTGAAATCGATGTGTGGCGGCGGGGGTCCGCCCGGTCCCGCGGCGTAGTCGTAGCAGGCAGGCGTCGAGTCCGCACCGTTGACGGGCAGATCGGCCGAGTTCCTATACGGCGGGTCACCCATCAAGAGCGTGCCGACGATGTTAAGGCCCGGCCGGCCACCAAGTGCCCGCTCGAGGACCCTGCGTGATTGGTTGAGGCTCGCAAGGAAGCACGGATAGGTGGGAGCGCGTTCGGCGAGCAGCCCGGTCGTCGGTTCCAGAGCGTCGAGTGCGCTGACCAAAGGGGTTCCTGCCTTGTCGAGTAGAGCCGATCCGTTGTTGCCGAAGGAGGTGAAGCTGAGCAGGAATGCGCTCAGGGCTGTCTGTCGGTCGACGACCGTCTGGCTCGTCGTTGTCAGGTTCGACACCGTGGTCATGAGGTCGGGTGTGACCGCTGCCAGGGTGTCCACATTGTCCGCGAGTAGCGGGATGTCGCGTTGCAGCGTCGGAATGCTGTTGTTGAATTCGCTGAGGTAGCGGTCGATGTCGACGAGAAGATCGCCCAAGCGATCACCCCGTCCGTCGAGCGCGGTCGCTGCGGCGGTCAAGGTGGAGTTGACCTTTTGTGGATCGACGACGCGCAGAATCGCCAGCAGTGCTTTGAAGGTGTCGTTCACTTCGACCGTCACCGTTGCCGCATCGATCACCGACCCCATTTCGAGCGTTCCCGCGGCGGGGTCGCTCGGTATGGTGAGAGCGACGAACTTGCGGCCGAACAAGGTCGTCGGCTCGATATACGCACCCACGTTGACGGGAAGTTTCGCGGCTTCGTCGGGATCCAGTTCCAAGGCGAGGACAGCGTGTTCGGCGTCCAGCTCCACGGCGCCGACCCTGCCGATGACCACCCCGCTCACCTTGACATCCGACCCGGGCGCCATGAGCAGTCCCGCACGTTCAGCGTGCACGTACACGCGGACAGTAGGGATGAAGGTCCCGTTGTAGGAGGCAACCGCGAGCAGCGCCGCCAACACGAAAAAGGTCACCGAAAGCGCACCAAGGGCCAAAGATTTGGTACGCGAAGTCGCCGCGATCATCCGGAAACCCGCACGGTGGAGTGGACGCCGCCGTATACGGCGACACCGACGAGCAGATCAATGACCATGATGGCGATCAGGGAGCTGCGCACAGCACGCCCCACCGCGACCCCGACCCCGGCCGGACCGCCCGCAGCGTTATATCCGTGGAAGCAGTGCACACACATCACAACTACAGCGATAATCGTCACCTTCAGCAACGACCACAGCACATCCGCCGGCACCAGGAAGAGGTTGAAGTAGTGCTCATATGTACCGGCTGACTGGTCGGAGAGAACCACACTGACGAATTCGGTCGAGGCATATCCCATGAACAACGCGATCGCGTAGAGCGGTCCGACCGCGATGAGGCCGGCCAGGATCCGCGTAGTGACGAGATATGGCATGGACGGCACTGACATCACCTCGAGTGCGTCGATCTCCTCGCTTACCCTCATGGCACCCAGTTGGGCGGTAAATCCGGCGCCGACAGTGGCTGTCAAGGCGACTCCGGCGATCACCGGGATGGCTTCGCGCGTATTGAAGAAGGCCGAAATGAAGCCGGCCATCGCTTCCACACCGACCCGACCGAGCGAGCTGGTGCTCTGCTGTCCCACTTCGTAACCCGCTGCCGCAGTGAGAAATCCGACGACAACGACAGTGCCGCCGATCACGGCCAACGCACCGGTGCCGAGACTGACTTCGGCCACCAGACGGACAACTTCACGGCGGTAGCGCTTGAGCACCCGCGGCGTCCACGCAAGACTGCTGAGGTAGAACGACATCTGCTGCCCGATGCCCGACACTCCGTCCACCGGCGCTTTGGCGCCCTTGACGATTTTTCGAGCCGTCGGCTTGGAACTGAGCGCGTCGGAGACGCCGTACGTTGAGTTCTGGGTCATCTCGTCTTCCGATCAGTGCAGGGAAAGGGTGGTAATAATCGCGTTGGCGAAGAACAGCAACACGAAACTGAAGACCACTGTCTGGTTCACCGCTTCTCCCACACCTTTCGGTCCGCCCTTGACATTGAGGCCGAGGTGACAGGCGACCAGGCCCGCGAGGAGACCGAAGATCGCGGCCTTGAGCTCGCTGATCAACAGGTCCGGAATGCCGGTCAGAATCGGCACGGCGGTAATGAACTGCCCAGGAGTCGCGCCCTGGAGGTACACCGCGTACAGATACCCACCGGTCAAACCAACCGCTGTGACCAGGCCGTTGAGGAAAAGCGCCACGGTCGTCGAGGCGATGACCCGCGGGACGACCAGGCGCTGGATCGGGTCGATGCCAAGGACGCGCATCGCATCGATCTCTTCTCGAATCGTGCGTGATCCGAGGTCGGCGCAAATGGCGGTGGCGCCCGCACCCGCTACGACCAAGACCGTGACAATCGGACCGATCTCGCGGATTACCGCGACGCCTGCCCCTGCACCGGACAGATCGATGGCGCCGATCTCGTTCAGCAACACATTGATCTGGAAAACGACCATGACGCAGAACGGAATGGCCATCAGCAGCGTCGGCACGATCGATACGCCTGCGATGAACCATGCCTGCGCGATGAACTCCCGTAGCTGAAACGGACGGCTGGGCAGATGCCGAAAGGTTTCCAGCGCGGTCGCGTAGAACTCGCCAAGGACGCGCGGCGCGATGCGCGCATTCGCGGTTGCCGCTGCGGCCGCGCGCGACATCCTTGTCTCGGTTGGTGACATGTCGAAACCCTTCCAAATCCGCCAGTCGGCAGTGACGACGGCCCTCTACTTCTGCTGCAACTGAACCAAGGTGGCCGGTACGGCCGGGACATGCTCGCGACGTCGCCCGGACGATGCCCCGCCTCGTGTGCAAGTCATCACTGGCGCTGGGGCCTGCGGACTGATGTCCGCTAGGAAGATCAGTGTCGCGAATCACAGGGACACTACCCCGAACGGCGTCTCGATTGCAACATGATCTTCAATGTTGACATTTTCGCTACAAAACGCATCTTTTTGCAACCAGCTCGGTGGTGGAGCAGGCCCGAGCTCTACCGCGTCTCATTCGGGTGAGTGGTGCGATCGATCAGGGCGAGACGTAGGGCGCCGCGGTGGTCGGCACGACGGGCATGTTCGGCGAGTTTCGTCGACTGTGGTGCGTGCTCCGAGGTCCTGGAGTGCGTGCGGGCCGTCCGACAATTCGCGGGCTGTAAGAGTGCCTTGGCCGAGGATCGCGCTCGCGATGAGGCCGAACACCTCTCATCACCTGGCCGAATATGTGCGGCGCGGACTGGATCAGAATCCCGATCTTCAGCCCGGTGAGATGGACTTGGTGCTTGTAGACGAGGTCCCAGTTGGTGATCGAGGCCTCGCCGCCAGCGAGGCCGAACACGACGACGCGGCCAGTGATCCGCTTGGCGGCGGCCAGGCTCGCCTGGAAGGTGGAGCCGCCGACCCGTCCAGCACGAGGTCGACGCCCGCGCCGTCGGTCAGGCGAAGGACCTCGGCAGCAAGTTCGCTGCTGCGTGAGTCCAGGAGGTAGTCTGCGCCCAGCTTCTTGACCACCTCGTGCTTTCGGAGGACGCCACGGCGATCACCGTCGCGCCGTAGTGCTTGGCCAGCTTCACGGCCACTTGGCCGGTTCCTCCGGCGGCCGCTTGGACCAGAACCGTCTGCCCCGATTCTAGCTGCCCCAACGGTTTCAGAGCGGCCAATGCGGTCGGCCAGGACACGACCAGACCCAACGCCTGCCCGTCGGTCCAACCTGGCGGCAACGACACTGTCCCAGCTGCCATCAGCACGGCGTACTCCGCGAAGGCCCCCATGATCGTGTACGCCGATGACGTGGGTGCCGAGTTCGACGCCGGAAACGCTGTCGCTGAGCGCTACAACCTCGCCGGCCGCGCATTTTGACAGGCCCGCGCTCGTAAGAACCCCGTAGACACGCTAAGAACCCCGTAGACACTCGTCCTGTGCGCGCTTGGGTGCCGACCGCTCCGTCGAGTCTTTCCGCGTCATCCGATTGACCGGTCCCCGATGACGGGACCACCCGGTCTTTGAATCCGGGTTGTGTTCGATCCAGTCTCAGTTGGTGTCGCAGTCCACGGGGTGGTGGGTGTGGCTGCAGCGGACAGCGTACTCGGCCGGGGTGAGGTAGCCCAGCGCCGAATGCCGATGCCGATGGTTGTGCTCGTCTTGAAGTCGCCGATCACGACCCGCGCTTCGAGCAGGCTCGTCCAGTGGGTTGCGGTTGAGGCACTCGGCCCGCAACCGCCGGTTGAACGATTCGATGAACCCGTTGTTCCATGGTGTTCCGGGCGGGATGTAGACGATCCCCACTCGATCAGCGCAAAACTGTTGCAGCGCATGAGAAATCCTTTCCGGCCCGTTGTCCATCCGCAGCACCTTCGGTGGTCCACCGCAGGCGGAGAACACCCTCTCGAGTTCGGCGACGAGTTTCTCGGCGGTGATCGACCGCTCGACCAGGTGCAGCAGTGATTCGCGGGTGTGTTCGTCGATCATCGACGCGATCTTCACCGCCCTACCGTCGACGGTGGAGTCGAACTGAAAATCCAATGCCCACACCACCTTCGGGGCATCAGCGTCGACCGCCGGCGCCGAGGAACATCCGGCCCGCTTGCGCTGGGAATGCGCGCGCACCTGCAAGCCCTCTTCCCGCCAGAGTCGGTGCACCTTCTTCTTGTTCACCTCACTGCCCTCGTCGAACCGCAACGCCGCCCACGCACGGCGGAACCCGTGACCTTGGTGTTTCGTGGCATAGGACCGCAGCCAGGCCCGCAAACCAGCGTCGGGATCGGTCGGGGTCTGCGCGGCCGGCAGCCGCCGATAGGTCGATCGATGGAGCCCAACGACCTTGCACGCCAACCGTTCCGACATGCTCTTGACTTGCTTGAGCATGTCCACGGCGCGACGCTTGGCCGCTGGGCTCAGAATTTCCCTTGGCGATCTCCCGCAGCGCGTCCTTCTCCAGCTCGGCATCGGCCAGAAGCCGCTTGAGCCGCGCGTTCTGCTCGCGCAGCTCCTTGAGCTCCTTGGCGGCATCGGTGTCCACACCGCCGTACTGACGGCGCCAGTTGTACATCGTCGCCGCCGACACCCCCAGCTCGGCGGCGACCCCGTCCCCGGTCTTGCCTGCCGCTATCAGCTCATCGGCACGGCGCAGCTTCCGCACGATCTCCTCCGCGGATGCCGCTTGCGTCCTGCCATGTCACTCAGTGTCCCTTCCAGTCCTGATCAGGGCCAACAGGAATCTAGTACCGAGTGGTCTCACTCATTGGGGACGGGCCAGTCGCGTTCCTTGCGTTTCGCCACCTCAGCAGTATCGGCCAGGTCGGCCGACATCACATCAGTCATGAAGTGCTACTCCTTGTTTGGAGTTACACCCTTGTTCTGGCTCTGTCCCCATTTCGGTGGTGAGGCCCGCGTGACGGCACGATGTCGTGGTGTGCGAGGTGAATGTGCCTGCTGCCGTGGTGTTTTCGGGGTTGTTGCCGCTGGTGGTGGAGGAAGTGGTCGATGAGGGTATGCAGGTCTCGGTGCGGGCGCGGACGGCTGGCGGTCCGGCCGAATGCCCAGGTTGCGGGGCCGAGTCTGTGCGGGTGCACGGATACCACCAGCGGACAGTGACGGACGTGCCGCTGGACGGTCGCCCGGTAGTAGTCAGGGTGAGGGTTCGTCGGCTGGTTTGCCCAACGATCGACTGCCGCAGCACGTTTCGTGAGCAGGTGCCCGGTGTGCTGGAGCGCTATCAGCGGCGCACCGCCCGGTTGACCGGCCAGGTCCGGTCGGTGGTGCGTGAGCTGGCCGGGCGAGCCGGTGTCCGCCTGCTGACGGCACTGTCCGTGCGTTTATCCAGGCAGACCGCCACCGGGTGCTTGTGCGCATCCCGCTTCCGGTGCGGCCGGTCCCGGCCGCGATCGGTGTCGACGACTTCGCGTTGCGCCGCCGGCACACCTATTCGACGATCGTGATCGACGCCGACACTCACGAACGCATCGACGTGCTGCCCGACCGCAAGGCCGACACCCTTGCCGATTGGCTGCGCGAGCACCCCGGCGTCGAGGTCGTCGCCCGCGACGGGTCTACCACCTATGCCGAGGCCGTGCGGCGGGTGCTGCCTGCGGCGATCCAAGCGTCGGACCGGTGGCATTTGTGGCATGGCCTGGCGCAGGCGGCCGAAAAGGTGGTTGCCGCGCACTCGGGCTGCTGGGCGGCCGCCGGCCCGAAGCGGCAGTCGCTGGTCCGGGAGGAAAGCACCATCGAACGCTGGCGTGCCATCCACAGCCTCCTCGACCAAGGGGTCGGATTGCTGGATTGCTCGCGGCGACTGGGGCTTTCGCTGAACACGGTGAAACGCTACTCCCGGGCTCCCGAACCGCAACGGTTGCGCCGCCCACCCCAGTACCGGGCATGCCTGGTCGACCCCTACCGCGACCACCTGCGCGCCCGCCGCGCCGCCGAGCCCGGCGTCTCGGTGCTGCAGTTGCTCGCCGAGATCACCGAACTCGGCTACACCGGTGGCCAGAACCTGCTCTACCGGTACATCAACCAAGGACGACTCGACGGCGACCGGATCATGCCGTCGCCGCGACGGGTGACCCGCTGGATTCTGACCCGCCCGGACAACCTGTCCGCCGGAAGACGCGCTCACCTCGATGAACTGCTGGCCGCCTGCCCGGAGATGACCGCGCTGGCCGAGGTGGTACGCGAGTTCGCGCAGTTGATGACCGAACGCCGCGGCCCCGACATCGACGCATGGATCAAGCAGGTCCGATCGGCGGGCCTCGTCGAGCTCGAATCGTTCCTGACCGGGCTCGACGGGGACCACGACGCCGTCGTTGCCGGGCTGACCCTGCCCTACAGCAGCGGTCCTACCGAAGGCGTGAACACGAAAACGAAGCTGATCAAGCGCCAAATGTACGGTCGTGCAGGGTTTTCTCTCCTTCGACACCGGATCCTGTTGGGGTAGAACTGGAGTGGATAACCACCACCGAATGTGGGACAGAGCCGTTTTCTTGACAGACCCAGGGCTTGCTCGGCGACCATTTTCTTCAGCCGCGCGTTCTCGCGCTCGAGCTCTTTGAGCCGTTTGGCGTCGTCGGACTTCATTCCGCCGTACTGGGCTGCCAGCGGTGCCAGGAGGCGTCGGAGATCTTGAGGTGTTTACAGACCTCTTCGATCGAGAAGCCCTGCCCGATCAGCTTCTCGCCTTCGCGGAGCTTGCGGATGACCTGCTCGGGGGTGTGTCGTCGTGCCATGGCGTGTTCTCGTCCTCCTGCACCCATTCTGGTGCATCAGAACTCTCACAACCACTGGACCTGCTCAAAGGGGCTCTTCCCAGATGAGGGTGTAGGTCGGCCGGGCGCGTCGGTCCGCAGATAGACGTCGAGGTCTCCCGACGATGGAGGTTCCTACGCCATCCATCCGAAAGACCTCGACGTGTCCGACGCTACCCCGCCGGCCGGCTTCGGCCGCCCTGACCTGACCGCCTTCGCGGCTCATCCCAATCGACCCTGATCGGGTCTGCTGACCCCCTCGACGAGAACGCAGCGACATCACAGCCACCCAACCCCGACCGTCCGGGAAGCCGGGGCACGTCACATGGCCTGTGCTGCGGGCGTGTCGAGTGGGTCGTCCAGGGGCGACGCAGGAGCGTCGACGCGACGTGCTGAGAGGTGGTTCCAACCGAGCGCTAGGACACCGGCTACAGGCATGGCGATAGGTCAGGAACGGCGTCGCTCCCTGCGCAGGAGGGAGCGCAGAGTCTCGGCGTTCGCGTAGCCGACCCGTAGCGCGATCTCGGCGGAGGTGAGGTCCGTGGTTGCTGAGAGGTGCCGAGCTCGTTCGATGCGAAGCCGTTGGACGAAGCCGAGCGGAGTGAGGTTGAGCGCCGCACGGACTCGTCGTTCGAGGGTGCGCCGGCTGGTGCCGAGCGACTGCGCGACGAAGGCGACGTTGAACGGTTCGTCCAGGCGGGCGCGCACGAAGCGTTCGAACTCGACGACGATCGGGTCCTCGTGCCGGAGATGTTCGTAGGCGACGAAGGCCGCCTGCGACGGACGCTCGTCGATGATGAGGAGCTTGGCGACATGTTGGGCCAGGTCGGGGCTGATCGATCGCACGAGTGAGAGCGCGAGGTCGATGTGGGCGAACGCGGCGCCGGCGGTGACGAGGTTCCCGTCGACCACGACCATGGTGTCGAGATCGAGGGCGACGGTCGGATAGCGCTTCAGGAACTCCGGCCCCAGGAACCAGCTGGTCGTCGCCCGCCGATGATGCATCCGTCCGGTCTCGGCGACGGCGAACACGCCGGTGCACGCCGCGGCGATCCGGGTGGTCGCGTCGTCGAGGCGCCCGAGTGAGGCGATGACCGAACGTGCATCTCGGCTCTGGAGGGCGTCGTGGGTCGCGGCGGCCGTGAGGGTTCCAAGCGCAGGGACGACGACCACGTCGAACTCTCCGGACTCCGACAGCGGGTGGTCCACCGACAGGGTCATCGATGCCGTCGTGGTCACTCGCCGTTTCGGTCCGAGGATGGCGAGTTCGATCGGGTCGATCCGCGGGTCGACATCGCCGCGGGCTCCGTCGGCCACCCGCACGATGTCGATGACCGACGCGACCGCCGAACCGAAGCAGCCGTCGATCGCGATCAGTCCGATACGCATGGCGCGAACAATAGCAATACTGTCGTATACGCCACTCCCCACCGGCCCTCGCTCGTCATACGCTGAACTCGCCCCACGAAGAACCCCGACTTCAAGGAGAACCCCTCATGTCCACACCCGCATCACTTCCGTATGCCTTCGTCGCCAAGATCGTCGCGGCCGATGGACAGCACGACGCGCTCGCCGATCTGCTCGCCGGCGCTGTCGCACTAGCCAACGAAGAAGTAGGAACGATTGTCTGGTTCGCGGCTAGGACCCACGCCGACACCTTCTGGATCTTCGATGCATTCCCCGACGAGGCCGCTCGCGACGCCCACGCCAACGGCGCCATCGTCGCAGCCCTGATGGCCAACCAGCACCTCCTCGGCGCAGCACCCGAGATCCTGGCGGCCGACGTCCTCGCGTCCAAGCTCCCGTAGTCCGCCAACGCACGAGACGATCGCGCCCCGCCGAGCCGTCGGACCCGACCGCCTCGACACCCGCACCACGTTGACGATCCCCGACGGGCCGATCACGAGGAGGCCAGGCAACACCAGGCGCAAGCCTGGAGCGGCACTGTTTCACCGGTGGTCATCGAGAGAGCCAGCGCGGTTCCATGGCAGCGCAACTGTGTCAACTTGCCCTCCGTCCCGCGAGGCGCCGTGGGCGGGTCGTGGTTGCGATCCGTTGCCGTGACGGGAGACGCGTTGCGCGTCGCAGCGATGACGGGTCGTTGGCGTTCCGGGGCGTTGCGTTCGTGCGCGCCGCGCGTGCGGCATGGAGCATCTCGCTGCGCACACAACGATCGCTGCGCCGACGCACCGTTGACACCTCGCACGTCCAGGTCGCGACACAACGCCACGCTGCGTTGCCGAGCGGAGCGAGGCCTATCGGCACACGGACAGGATGCCGGCCGCGAGCGCTCAGCAGGCGAGGGGTCCGTCGCAGAGGAGAGCGACGTCGGTGTCGGGCAGAGCCGTGAGGCCAGCGCATCGCGCGACCACCAGAACCGAACCGCCCCTGCCCTGCGTTTGCGCAGGTCAGGGGCTGTTCGCCGGAGCCGCCTGTCGGAATCGAACCGACGACCTAATCACGTCGGCTCTGCGTCTATCGCTTGATGCGCCCACTGGGTGAACGAGCCGCTGACCTGCGCAAACGCCGAGCGTGGGGGACGCTGCCATCCGGTGGTGACCGACGACGACCGACCAGTACCGACCGTTTTACCGGAGTTTCACCGGAGCTCGCGGCGGCGTCGAAGCCGAGCAAGCTCCATTCTTTAGCTCACCGCGCCTTCCTCCTCGCCGGTCCCGTCGTCGTCGAAGACGTTTCAGGGCTCTTCCCAGGTGAGGGTGTAGGTCGGCCGGGCGCGTCGGTCCGCAGATAGACGTCGAGGTCTCCCGACGATGGAGGTTCCTACGCCATCCATCCGAAAGACCTCGACGTGTCCGACGCTACCCCGCCGGCCGGCTTCGGCCGCCCTGACCTGACCGCCTTCGCTCGACTCGACGGCCTCGGTCTGAGCGTGACCGGGCAACGACTTGAACCGGATCGTGCGGTCCTCGCGTGCCGCGTGGTGGAACCAGATCAGTGGTGCCGACGGTGCGGCAGCGAAGGCGCTGCTCGTGACACCGTGATCCGGCGGTTGGCCCACGAGCCGCTGGGCTGGCGACCGACCGTGCTGGAAGTTGTAGTGCGCCGCTACCGCTGTGCCGACTGCGGACACGTGTGGCGCCAAGACACCAGCGCCGCGGCGGAGCCACGCGCGAAGCTCTCGCGCACCGGGTTGCGGTGGGCGCTGGAAGGGATCGTGGTCGCACACCTCACCGTCGCCCGTGTCGCCGAGGGACTCGGGGTCGCGTGGGACACAGCCAACAACGCGGTCCTGGCCGAAGGCAAGCGGCTGCTGATCAACGACCCCACGCGGTTCGAGGGCGTGAAGGTCATTGGCGTCGATGAGCACGTCTGGCGCCACACCAGGCGTGGCGACAAGTACGTCACCGTGATCATCGACCTCACCCCGGCCCGCGATGGCGCCGGCCCAGCAAGGCTGCTGGACATGGTCGAGGGCCGGTCGAAGGCGGCGTTCAAGACCTGGCTCGCCGACCGCGACGACGCCTTCCGTGACGCGGTCGAGGTGGTCGCGATGGACGGCTTCACCGGGTTCAAGACCGCCGCTGCGGAGGAGATCCCGGACGCGGTCACGGTGATGGATCCCTTCCACGTCGTGCGCCTGGCCGGTGACGCCCTCGACAGGTGTCGGCGCCGGGTCCAACTCGCGATCCACGGGCACCGTGGGTTCAGGGACGACCCGCTCTACAAGTCGCGGCGCACGCTGCACACCGGCGCGGACCTGCTTACCGACAAGCAGAGCGACAGGCTACGCGCGCTGTTCGTTGATGACGCTCACGTCGAGGTCGAGGCGACCTGGGGTGTCTACCAGCGCATGATCGCCGCCTATCGCCACGAGGACCGGCAACGTGGCCGCGAGCTCATGGAGAAGCTGATCACCGACCTCAGCGCCGGCGTCCCCAAGGTGCTCACCGAGCTCACCACCCTGGGCCGGACCCTGAAGAAGCGAGCCGCCGACGTGCTCGCCTACTTCGAACGACCCGGCACCAGCAACGGGCCGACCGAGGCGCTCAACGGACGGCTCGAACACCTGCGCGGCTCCGCACTCGGGTTCCGCAACCTGACCAACTACATCGCCCGAAGCCTGCTCGAGACCGGCGGCTTCAGACCCCAACTCCTACACCCCCGATTGGGATGAGCCCTCAAAGGGCTCCAGTCAAGTCCCATCCGCGGGTGACACAGCCAGTCAAGATGCATTGTATGAATACATCGGACTGGAGTTTGTCGAACTTCAAACATCCGGGACAGGGAGGTACGATCGAGAGGTGGCTGAGGTGCTGAGTTTCCATGCTGAGATGCGACAACTCCTGCGGGAGCGATCGCTCGATGTGGCACGCCGGATTGTGTGCTCCGACGGGTGGTCTGCTGTGAGGATCTCAAGCATTGCCAAGGAGGTCGGCATCAATCGCCCGGCTCTCTACAAGGAGTTTGGGTCGAGGCAGGAGTTCGGGCAAGCGCTGGTCGCCCGCGAAGCTGATGTGTTCCTGGCGGGTGTCGTCGACGCACTTCGAACGCATCCAGACGAGGCGGTGGCGGGTATGGTCCAGGCTGCTGAGTTCGCTCTGCAGTTCGGCTCGGATAATTCTCTGCTCAAAGCTATTCTCATCGAACGCGAGGGGCAGGACGGCGGTTTACTCCCGGTTCTGGTGGCCGACCCTGAGACGGTGCTCGCCCGCGCCGTGAGCGTGATCGATGCGGTCGTACGTGAGCAGTACTCGGCCCAGGTAGTCGGTGACGCGGTACAGGAAGACTCCGTCGAAGTCCTGGTGCGGCTGACCCTCAGTCACCTCTATCAGCCGCGGGGCACGATAGAAGATGCTGTCGCGCAGATTCGTCGTGTGATCACAAGCTTGCTGCACGCACAGCCGGACGCCGAGGAGTTAGTTCGCTGACGCTCGACGTCGGTCCTGGGTGCTGCAACGATGTCGGAACGACCGTCGGCGCGGGCGCGGCGTCGCGCGGAAAGTACGTAAGCCGCACCGGTCGGCCGAGAACAGTCGCTTATGGGGTCGGTTGTTCTCGACCTGGCCGAGTTCCTCACCACACACGACTTTTGCGCTGTCTGAGCCGCCCCGGTGAGTCCGGAGACTTATCGGTGTGACAGTGAACCGTCGACTTATCTGTATGCAGCGGTTCGCATCCGGGGTCAGCTGCCTCGTAACGTGCCGTAGGAGACCGGGCGGGCTGACTCGTGAACCGTCTGTCGCCCTCGCGGTTGACTTGCCGTGATGTGTCTACCCGACCGGTCTCCGTTCACGGTCTGACTCGACAGAGGTGTGACGACAAGCTGCTGTGAGAGGTTCTTGAAGTCGACATGTCGGCCGTGGATTCCCCATCCGACGAAGACGAGGAACCGAACCTGATGATGCTGATCGGCGTCGATCCACACAAGTCCACCCATACCGCGACCGCTGTCGATCCAGCAACGAATTCCGATCTCGGTTCAGTCCGGATCGAGGCCAGTTTCGTCGGCTACCGACAACTACTCTCATGGTCGCGGCAGTGGAGCGAACGCCGGTGGGCCGTGGAGAACGCCGAGGGACTCGGTCATCACCTGGCGCTGTGGCTGGTCGCTATGGGCGAGAGCGTGGTTGACGTGGCGCCGGCCGCAACGGCGCGGGTCCGACAGCTCTCCCGTGGTGGACGCCGCAAGAACGACCGAATCGACGCCGCCGCCGCGGCGAGTGTCGCGGCGCTGCACGGAGATGCCCGCCCCGTGTATGCGGAAACGCATGCTGATTCTCTTGCGCTTCTCGATGAACGTCGAAAGAACCTGTCCGGCAATAGAACTCGATCGGTCAATCAGCTGCATGCACTGCTGAGAGAGTTGCTGCCCGGCGGCGCGCCCACCGACTTGACCGCCCCGAGGGCCGCGACGGTCCTGCGCGGTCTGCGCCCGGTCACGGCCACTGATCAGGTCCGCAAATCCCTAGCGAAGGACCTGGTCTCCGATATCAAACGGTATGACGCCCAGCTCGCCGAGAACGCCTCAGCGATGGATGAACTGCTCAACCTGCAGGGCACCACTCTGCGCCAGATCCCAGGGATCGGACCTGTGATGGCTGCCCGCATCATCGGTCGAACCGGCCACGCACACCGATTCTCGACGGCGGCTGCCTACGCAAATTACACCGGCACGGCGCCAGTCGAAATCGCCAGCGCGGACTCGACTCGACATCGGCTGTCTCGCCACGGCGATCGAGAACTGAACTCCGCCTTACACACCATCGCGATGATTCAGATCCGCATGCGCGGAAGCGTCGGACGCAGCTACTACGACAAGAAGATCGCCCAGGGCAAGTCATCGAGAGATGCAAAGCGTTGCCTCAAACGACGACTTGCCGATCTGATCTGGCGTGTCGCGCGTCAGACTTTGTGGCAGGGCCCGTTGTTTGCGGGCCTGACCAGTGAGAGAGTCTGAATCATGGCGAAACCATCGGCTGTTCCGGCCGAGGAGAAGGCGAGGATCGTGTTGTCGGTCCTGGCCGGTGAGCTCACCGTGGCCGAAGCGGCCCGGCGAGCGAAGGTGTCCGAGCAGTCGGTAGGGAACTGGAAGCGCCAGTTCCTGGAAGCGGGCCGGGCGGGTTTGACGGCCGGCAAGTCGGGCCGGTCGACACGTGAACAGCAACTAGAGGCCGAAATCGCTGATCTGACACAGGCTTTGGGTGAAGCGCACCTGGCCGCGCGGGTGTGGAAGAAGTCCGCGGAGGGCCGGCTGGGCCCTTCGAGGACCTCGAGGTGATCCGCGTCGAAGCGGGCATGCCGACCACGAGGTTCTGTGCTGTGGTCGGTGTGCCCGAACGGACCTGGCGCCGTCGGCAGGCCCGCGCCCGCACCGGTGCCCCGCCGGTCGGGCCGTGGCCCCGGCCGGCCCGCGAGAACGTCCGCGCCGCGGTGCGTCGGCACGCGTTGGCGCATCCGGCCTGGGGACACCGCAAGGTGTGGGCGATGTGCCGCTACGACGGGCATCGGGTGTCACAGGCCACGGTGCTGCGATGCCTGCGTGATGAAGGCCTGCTGCTGCCGGCGGCGTATCAGCGGGAGCGCCGCCAGCTCGCTGCGCGACGCAAGGCCGCGTTCGCGGTCGAGCCGACCGGCCCGAACCAGGTGTGGCAGCTGGACTTCAGCGAGTTCGAGACCACCACCGGCGGCACGTGGCGGATCGCTGGATGCCGGGACTACTGGTCCAAATACGAACACCCGTGGCACGTGTCACCGACGGCGAACCAGCATGATGCGATCACCGCGATCGAGCTCGCCCTGGCCGACTATCAGCAGGCGTTCGGCCGCCCGCTGGCCGCGACTGCGGCCCGTGACGGCGACGGCAACATCGTTCCGGTGGTGACGATCGTGACCGACAACGGCGGCCCGTTCCGGTCGTTCCGGTTCGAGGCGTTCATCACCGCCCACCCCGAGCTGCGGCACGTCCGCACTCGTGTCAGGACGCCGGGCCAGAACGGCTCACGCGAACGCGGCTTCGGATCACTGAAGTACGAGCGACTGTTCCTCGAAGAGATCGACGACGTGCTGGACCTGGTGAAACACGCCGACGCCTACCGCGTCGAGTACAACACCGTCCGTCCGCACGAGGCCATCGCCTGGAACCGGCCGGCCGAAGTCCATCGCGGCCTGGTCGACCCGATAATCCCCAACTTTCCAGAGACCGAAAACCTGCCAACTACTTGACGCGGGACATAGGCATGCTGACCCCGATAGAGTACGAGAACACAACCATTGTGGCATGAAGTCCAGCAACGCGACTCCGTGAAACGGGACTGCTGCACGATCTGGTGACAGCAGTTAGGCAGCTCGAAGAGCCGGTGTGGCCATGATGGCCTCGTATTCGATCGGGGTCAATTTGCCGAGTCTGGATTGACGTCGACGACGGTGATAGGTCCGTTCGATCCAGGTGACGATCGCGATCCGCAGCTCCTCACGACTCGTCCATGGCTGCCGGTCGAGAACGTTCTTCTGGAGCAACGCGAAGAACGACTCCATCGCGGCGTTGTCACCGCACGCTCCGACTCTGCCCATCGATCCGGCCATCGCATGAATACCCAAGGCACGGACAAACTTTCGTGACCGAAATTGCGACCCTCGGTCGCTGTGAACCACGCAACCGGCGACGTCGTCGCCGGCGGCGCGGCGTCGGGCCACGGCCGAGCTCAGTGCATCGACGGCCAGGCGTGCCTTCATCCGCGAGTCGATCGAGTAACCCACGATCCGGTTCGAGAACACGTCCTTGATCGCGCACAGATAGAGCTTCCCTTCACCGGCTTGGATTCCAGCAGTCGTCGCAACACCTCTCGGAAGGTGCGGCCATGGCTAGCAGGAAGTACACGCAGCAGCAAAAGGATGAGTTCTTCCGGGTACTCGACAGGGGAGGAACTGTCCGCGCCGCGGCGAAAGCGGTGGGCATTCCTGAAAACGCCGGCTACAACTGGCTGCGCCACACCGGGCTGACCATGCAGCGGGCAACGCCACGCGTCTACTCCGCGGAGCTGAAGGCGGAATTTCTTCGCCTGGTGCGGGAACGGCAGATCATTTCCACTGTTGCTCGTGAGTTGGGTATTGCTCGGCCGACTGCGTATGCGTGGGCTCGCAAGGCGGGAATCTGTACCAGCGAGGCACGCAAGGTCAACCCGCGCCGGGAGGAATTCTTGCGACTGCGTGCTGCCGGGCTCACACGCGCGCAGGCTCGGAAGCAGGTCGGTGCCGATGCCCGATCGGCCATTGACTGGGACAAAGGCATCACGATCATCAACCGGGGGCGGGTCTATCCGGACGGTCGTGTGGTGCGCTACCCCGAGCGCAACAATGGCGGCGTGCCGGAACGAAGATCACGCGCGATCGGTGGAAGTGTCGATCTCGAGGTTGTTGAGAAGATCATCCATCGGCGATACCTCAGCCTGGTCGAGCGTGAGCAACTTCAGGACCTGCGGCGGTCAGGGTTGTCGATCCGCAAGATCGCCTCCGAGTTGGGCCGTTCGCCATCGACGATCAGTCGGGAGTTGAACCGCAACACCGTCTCCTCGCGCGGATACATGCCTCATACCGCGCACCGGCTGTCGGTGAAACGCCGAGCCCGACCGCGGCCACCGAAACTGGTCGCGAACACCGCACTCCGCCACTACGTGCAGGCGAAACTGAACAAGAAGTGGTCACCACAGCAGATCAGCCACCGGCTGATCAAGGACTTCCCGACCAGTTCGGAGATGCGAGTGAGCACCGAAACGATCTACCAAGCGATCTACGTCCACGCTCGTGGAGAGCTCAAACGTGCACTCGGAAAACAACTTCGGCGCGGTCGCCTCGCTCGCAAACCCCGCAAGCAGACCGGCGTCCGTCGCCCGAGGTTCGTCGATCCGATGAACTCTATCGGCCAACGGCCTGCCGTCGTCGAGTCCAGGACAGTGCCTGGCCACTGGGAAGGCGACCTCATCATCGGCGCCCTGGGCGGATCAGCGATCGCGACTCTGGTCGAGCGGTCCACACGCTTTGTCCTGCTCGGTCGCCTCGGCCGCGAACGCAATGCCGAAACCGTCCGGGACTCGCTGATCGCCGCCGTCGCCAACCTGCCGGCGTCGCTGAGAGGAACACTGACCTGGGACCAAGGCGCGGAAATGGCCGAGCACCGCGCGTTCAGCACCGCGACGAGCTTCGAGGTCTACTTCGCAGACCCAGGATCGCCCTGGCAGCGCGGCACCAACGAAAACACGAACGGACTTCTCCGGCAATACTTCCCACGCGGCACCGACCTGGCAGGACACGGCATCGACGACCTCCGAGCGGTCGCCCAGGAACTCAACGAGCGACCCCGCAAGTCGCTGGATTGGGACACACCGCCGAGCGTCTGACTGCTTTACTGGAAGCCTCGTAACCACGCGTGTTGCGACGACTGCTGGAATCCAAGCGGTGTGATGCTCAGTGTAGGGGTCGGACCGGGGCGCGGTGCCGATGTCTCCACCGGCCCGTTTCCCCGGCCCGCCCTCCGAACCCGCCGTGCGCCTCTCAACGCAACGGGCTCTCCACGGGTTATGCCGTTGTGGCTGTTGCTGATTCCGGTGGCCGCCAACTCCACGGGGTGGCGATGTTGTAGCCCCGGAAGCGGTAGCGGGTGACTTCCACTTCCCAGGGCCGGAACATCGCGGTTCGTCCGACGCGGATCTGCCACCCGGGCAGGAACCGGCGACAGAAGACACCCCATGCCAGCCCGTGATGTCGTTTGCGCATCCAACCGACCACCTTCCACCACGCGTAGTGGTCGAGGTAGCTGAAGGTGCGTTTGGATACCCCGTGCTGGAAATAGCCGCACCATCCCCGCAGGACGGGGTTGAGCCGGTGCAGCAGGTCGGCGAGCGTTCGATGCTTGTGTCGGCGTGTCACCATCCTGACCTTGTCGATAACCGACGCGAGCGCCTTCTTCGACGGCCAGGTGTAAACGTATTTCTTTCCCGTGCCCCTTTTGGTTTGCCGCTGGATGCGGAAACCCAGGAACTCGAACCCTTCGTCGACATGGCAGATCTTGGTCTTCTCGGCCGATAAGCGTAGACCCATCGGCGCGAGTACCGCAGCGACCTCCTCGCGTAGCGCTTCGGCATCAGCCTGGCTGCCATGGACCATGACGACGAAATCGTCTGCGTAGCGGACGATTTTCATCGTGGCCCCACCGGCCCGACAATACTTCGCGCGTGTCCAATACGGTCCGAGCGCTTCCCATTTCGCGGCGAAGTGCTCGTCCAGAACGGACAACGCGATGTTGGCCAACAACGGTGACAAGATCCCGCCCTGCGGAGTCCCGGTGGCATTGCTCCGAAAGGCCAAGTCCTTGCCAAGGATTCCCGCCTTCAGAAACAACTTCACCAGGGCCAGAACCCGTTTGTCGGAGACCCTCGCCCGTACTCGCGCCATGAGCGCGGTGTGGTCGATCTCGTCGAAACACGCCTCGATGTCACCCTCGAACACCCAGTGATAGGCGCGGGTGCCCCCGGCGAGGTAGTGAATCTCAGCGATAGCGTCCTGAGCACGCCGCCGCGGCCTGAACCCGTAACTGCAAGGCCGGAAATCGGCCTCGAAGATCGGTTCCAACACCAACTTCAGCGACGCCTGCACCACCCGGTCGGCCGCAGTCGCGATCCCCAGGCGACGCAACTTGCCGTTCGCCTTCGGGATCATCACCTCCCGCACCGGGTCGGGCCGAAACCGGCGCGCTTTGACCTGCGCATGCAAGGTCTCGAGCATCCGGGCCGACTCTTCCGGGCCGAGAAATCGCGGAACGATCCCATCGGCACCGGCCGAGCGTGCACCCTTGTTCGTCCGCACCCGATCCCACGCAACGGTGAGAAACGCGGGGTCGTAGACGAGGTTGAACACATCATCGAAACAGCGGCCGGAATCATCGACCGCCCAATGGTGCAGCTTGCGCTGCATCCTGCGTACCCGCAGCTCGGCCGTTTCCGGATCGGGCCACGACGCACTCGTATTCACAAGTGACCTCCACAGTTTGCTGTACTTGCTGCGAACCCGCTGGAGCCCTTCGCCATGTGTCCGGCTTTCCCGGACTCGGACTACTACGGCTCCTCCGCCCCATCCCACAGGCGTCAGCAGACGACGCGCTTTCCCTTCCTCCCGAATGGTTTCCGGGCTGGGGAGGGACCCGTGAGATGGTTCCCGTGTTCACTGTCAACCGATCGACGGGTGAGGCGCCCAGCTATGCCCCTGCGACTTCGCCGTGGTTACGCCGCAGCCTTTCACCACGGCCTCCTGACCGGCGATATCAACCGGTCCCGGAGTTCCCCGCCGAAGCGGGTGCGCATCGCAGCCCAGCCCATATCCGCCAGATTTGGAGCTGGTGTTCTCTCTTGAGAGGCGTTCAGCCGCTGGTTCCTCGCGTACACCTTCCCGTCTTGCTTGCCGGACCCGATCCGTCTGGCAGTGCCGGACCGTCCCGTCGTTGTCAGGGCTGCTTGCCACCCTCACCAGCGTCTCCCGGGTCAGGCTGCCCTCAGCTTCATCCGGCCGCTGCGACGGCCGCATGGTGCAGGTCTTTCACCTCCACTCGGTTGAACAGCGCCTCACGGCGCTCGATATCCGAGGACCACACCAGGTCCGGTCTGCCGCGATCGAAGCGGCGTCCGACCAGATCAGGCGGGAACGCCGCCGCTGGGTCGGTGACGGTGGTGGTCTTGAACGTGCGTGGACTGATCCCCTCGATTCCGAGGTCGACCATGATCGCGGCGACGGTGTTGGCCGAGACGGATTCACCTTCAGCACGCAGGTCAGCCGTGATCCGCGGTGATCCGTAGGTGCGGTGCGACGCGCGATGGTGGGCGAGGATCTTCACCTCCAGATCGCGCCGTCGCTGGACCCGCGGCGAGACCTCAGATGCGGCACGGACCTGCAGATACCGGTAGTAGCCCGAGGTCGACACGTCGAGTAACTTCGCCATCCTGGTCACGTCATGGTCGGCGCACTCTGAGGCCATGAGCTCGAACCTGCTCACTTTGGATGCTTTGCCGCAAAGTACGCCGATGCTTTTTCCAGGAACGCGATGTCCTTGGCCTGCTCGGCGACCTTGGCCCGTAACCGCACCAACTCGGCCTTCTCGTCAGAGGAAAGTTCGCGTCCGACAGCGCTATCCGGTCCACGTGCTGGGGATTGGCCCGCAGCGCTCATGCGGCGGCGTTCCTCACGCACCCATTTATGGAGAAGGTTCTCGTGGACATCGAGTTCGCGGGCGATGTCGCGGACCGGCCGCCCGGAATCGATGACTCGGTGCGCGGCTTCGACCCGGTACTCGGGTGAATACGATCGACGCGGACGAGGCATGGTGAACATCCTTCCAGGGACCGATGGTCCCGCTATCTCGGATGTCCACTACTTCAGGGGAACCTCAGGACGGCACCCTGATATCGAAGAAGCGGATCGGCGACGATCCGGCTGGGTTCACCGCACTGACCGAGCTTCTGACCGCGGCTGGCGATACCGCCGAGGACCCGATCCCGGTCGCGATCGAAACACCGCGCGGGTTGATGGTCGCCGCGATCCGCGCCACCGGCCGGCCGGTTTACGCGATCAATCCGATGGCGGTGGCCCGTTATCGCGAACGCCACACCGTGGCCCGCGCCAAGTCCGACCACGCTGACGCGATGACCCTGGCTAACATCTTGCGCGTCGATGCCCACATGCACCGACTGATCCCGGCCGACGCTGAACTCACCGAAGCCATCGCCGTGCTGGCCCGCGCTCAGCAAGACGCGGTTTGGCGCCGCACCAAGGCGAGCAACGAACTACGCTCCCTGCTCCGCGAATTTCACCCAGTGTTCCTGGCTGCCTTCGCTGATAAGTCCGCCACCAACCTCGCCAAACCCGAAGCCCGCGCGATACTGGCCATCGCCGCGACCCCAGCCACCGCGGCGAAACTGACCCGGGCCCGCGTGACGGCCGCGCTTCGGCGAGCGGGGCGCAAACGCGGTATCGAAGCCCTGGCCGAAGACATCGTCGACAAGTTGCGCCGTCCCGGCCTGCGCCAACCCGACCAGGTCGAGAAGGCGATGGGGCGCCAAGCCCTAGCCCTGCTCGCCACCCTCGATGCCGCCTGCACTGGCGCCGACGACCTGGAACAGGCAGCCGCCGAAGAGTTCCGTAAACACCCTGATCACGCGATCATCACCAGCTTCCCCGGTTTGGCCGACCTCACCGGCGCCCGGGTTTTGGCCGAGATCGGCGACGACCGCCGACGGTTCGCTGACGCGCGCGCGTTGAAGGCATATGCGGGAACCGCGCCAGTGACCCGTGCATCGGGGCGCAGTATCTCGATCACCTTCCGCCGGATCAAGAACGACCGCCTCGCCGCCGCGGGCTGGGTCTGGGGATTCTCTGCGGCCGCCAACACCGGGCCTGCCCGCGAGCACTACCTACGCCGCCGCGCGCACGGCGACCGGCACTCCGCCGCCCTGCGGCACCTGGTGAACAAGATGCTCGGCCAGCTCTTCTACTGCCTTCAAAACGGACAGGAATTCGACCCTGCCAAGGCATTCGGTCAACCGATCACGACTACCCCGGAACCGGTCGCTGCTTGACACCTAAAAGCATCGGAGGTCTTGTTCGTGTTGATCACCGGCATCGGATGGGAAGACCTGCCCCAGGAACTTGGGTTCGGGTCCGGCATGACCTGCTGGCGGCGGCTACGCGACTGGCAGGCGGCCGGGGTCTTCGAGGCCATGCACACCACGATGCTCGCCCACTGCCACCGCGCGGGATTGATCGATTTCGACCGCGTCATACCCGACGGCTCGCACGTGCGGGCCAAAAAAGGACATCCCAGGGCTTAGATTGTCAAGCAGCAGTGGCTTGGTCGGCGGCGCCGGGAGACCAGGCGGTGGCCTCGTTGTAGGGTGTGCGGGTCTTGAGGCAGCCGTGGAGGATGCCGACGAGCCGGTTGGCGAGTTGGCGTAGCGCGGCGCGGTGTTCCATGCCGCGCGCGCGATGCCGGTCGTAGTAGGCGCGGGCGCCGGGTGAGGCGGTCAGGGCGCAGAACGCTTGCTGGGCGAGTGAATCGATGAGCCGGTCGTTGTGGACGAACCGGGCGGCGACGATCTTCTTCTTGCCGGAGGCGCGGGTGATCGGGCTGGTGCCCGCATAGTTTTTGCGGGCTTTGGCCGAGGCGTAGCGGCCGCGGGCATCTCCGAATTCGGCGAGCACCCGGGCACCGAGGATGACGCCTATCCCGGGTTGAGACAGGACGATCTCAGCATCCGGGTGCCGTCCAAAATGCGCTTCCACCTGCGCGGCCAGTTCGGCGATCTGTTCTTGGAGCGTGATCAGGATTTGGATCGAGGCGCGTGTGGTGGCCGCGTAGGCGGCATCGATCACCTGGTCACGGCGTAGGTGGTCGGCTCGCAGTGCCGCTTGGACGCGAGTGGCTTTGGTGTCGATATCGCGGCGGCGGGCCCGGGTGAGTGCGGCACGGATCTGGTTGCGCGATAGCCGCGCTGCCGCAACAGGTTCGGGCGCTTTGGCCAGTAGTTCCAGGGCATCGGGTGCGGTGAGGTCATCGAATGCCTCGAGCGCGGCGGGGAAGTATTCGCGTAGTGAGTGGCGAAGCCGCTGCGTGGTTCGAGTACGTTCCCAGATCAGCGTCTTGTGGGCTCGGGCAACTACTTTCACCGCCTCGGCTTGCGGGCTGTCGGCCGCGACGAGCCGCAACTGGTGGGAGTCGGTGCGCACCATGTCGGCCAGCACGTGAGCATCGGCGGGATCGCTCTTGGCGCCGGAGACCGTGTGCCTGTCTCGGTACCGTGCAGCTTGCAAGGGGTTGACTGCATACACCGAGTAGCCGGCCGCGACCAGGGCCGCGACCCAGGGGCCTCGGTCGGTCTCGATGCCGATGACTACGGCATCAGCTGCGGCGCCGACATCGAGGTGTTCGCCGATCAGTGCGTGCAGTCGCCCGATTCCGTCGACGCCTTCGGGTAGCCGGGCTCGGGCCAGTCTCTTGCCTGCCTGGTTCATCAATTCCACGTCGTGATGGTCTTGGGCTCAGTCGTCTCCGATGAATAACACCAGCAGTCCTCCTGTCTATCACCAGCTTTCGATATCGGTAGCGTTCAGGAGAACACCCGGCGACCTAATGAAAAGTGCTCACGCCTCGGGCGGGCACGACATCCCAGCAGCGATCCGTTCTCCTGGTCGACCGGCGGGGGCACGATCTTTTTTCAGGACTCAATGTCCCGGGGGCACAGAGTGCTCACCCGCCAGCCGCTACCAGCAGTGAGTCTGCCGCATCGGCAGGCCCGCTACATCTCATTAGGGGTGCCGATACCGGTCCCAGCCCGGTCGACCGCCGCAAAACCGGAGCGAATCGTGCTCCACGGTGCCGGATTCACACTCGCGGCGAGCCTGCTGAGTCGACACCACGACCGACCGAGTCACACCGACCCAAGGCCGTCTTGACCGCGCGTATTCGAAGGCCGACCCTCATCTCGCTCACCCGAGAAGTCAAACACCACATCCTGACCTGCGGCAACGGCCTCCCGCTCGCAATCGTTCAGTCAGCGGCCAACATCAACGATCACCTCGTGCTACCCGAGCTACTCGACCGAGTACGTCCGCTACGCGGACGCACCGGCCGACCACGCGAGAAGATCACGACCCTGATCGCGGACAAAGGCTACGACTACCCCCGCGTCTACGACGAACTCGAACAACGACGGATCACCGGCTATATCCCACGCCGCGGCACCCGCGACAAGGTGACCGCCGGCCGCTGGATCGTCGAGCAAACACTGGCGTTGCTGCACCAATACCGGCGCTTGGCCGTCCGTTGGGAACGCCGCACCGACATCCATCAGGGATTCCTCGACCTGGCCGCTGCGCTGATCTGCTGGCGACGACTCAGCAATCAAACTTGATAGGAGCTCTATGGCTGCGGACAGATACGGAGTCAGTCCACATCGCTATGTTTGGGTTTCTGCTGCTTGATTAGGAGGCGTGGCCCCCGACGTTGGTAATTCGCGCCGTGCTATGGCTGGCCTTCTGGGCCGAATGCGGAGGCCGACCCATGATAGCAGGCTTTCCGTAGCAGATCGACGTACGAGCTGGGTGGCGTCGGGAGTGGTTCAGGGTGCAGCGTCGGCTGATTTGGTGGTGTCGTCGGTGTCGTCGGTGTCGGCGTGGACGGTTTTGGTGCCCCAGCCGATGTGGGCTTCGCTGCGCATGCGGTCGATCATGTGGGGGTAGTGCAGTTCGAACGCGGGTCGTTCGGATCGGATGCGGGGTATGTCGTAGAAGTTGTGTCGTGGTGGTGGGCAGGTGGTGGCCCATTCCAGGGAGTTGCCGTGGCCCCACGGGTCGTCGACGGCCACGACCTCGCCGTATCGGTAGCTTTTGAACACGTTCCATACGAATGTCGTCATCGACGCACCGAGGAGGAACGATCCGATGGTGGAGACGGTGTTGAAGGTAGTGAATCCGTCGGTGGGCAGGTAGTCGGCGTAGCGGCGGGGCATGCCTTCGCTGCCGAGCCAGTGCTGGACCAGGAAGGTGGCGTGGAAGCCGATGAAGGTGGTCCAGAAGTGGAGTTTGCCGAGGCGTTCGTCGAGGAATCGGCCGGTCATCTTGGGGAACCAGAAGTAGATGCCGGCGAAGGTGGCGAACACGATGGTGCCGAAGAGCACGTAGTGGAAGTGTGCGACGACGAAGTAGCTGTCGTGGACGTGAAAGTCCAGCGGCGGGCTGGCCAGGATCACCCCGGACAGGCCGCCGAACAGGAACGTGACGATGAAGCCCAGCGCCCACACCATCGGGGTTTCGAAGGTGAGCTGGCCTTTCCACATGGTGCCGATCCAGTTGAAGAACTTGACCCCGGTCGGGACCGCGATCAGAAACGACATCAGTGAGAAGTAGGGCAGCAGGACCGCGCCGGTGGCGTACATGTGGTGGGCCCATACCGCCATCGACAGCCCGGCGATGCCGAGGGTGGCGTAGATCAGGGTGGTGTAGCCGAAGATGGGTTTGCGGCTGAACACGGGCAGGATTTCGCTGATGACGCCGAAGAACGGCAGCGCGACGATGTAGACCTCGGGGTGTCCGAAGAACCAGAACAGGTGCTGCCACAGGATCGCCCCGCCGGTGGCGGGGTCGAAGATGTGGCCGCCGAGGTGGCGGTCGAAGGCGATGCCGAGCAGCCCGGCGGTGAGCACGGGAAACGCCAGAAGCACCAGCACGCTGGTGACCAGTATGTTCCAGGTGAAGATCGGCATCCGGAACATGGTCATGCCCGGGCAGCGCAGGCATACCACGGTGGTAACCATGTTGACCGCGCCGAGGATAGTGCCCAATCCCGAGACCACCAGCCCCATTACCCACAGGTCCGCGCCCACGCCCGGGGAATGCACGATATCGGACAGGGGCTGGTAGGCGGTCCATCCGAAATCGGCGGCCCCGCCGGGGGTGAGGAACCCCGAGACCGCCATCGTCGCGCCGAACAGGAACAGCCAGTAGCTCAAGGCGTTCAGGCGGGGGAAGGCCACGTCGGGGGCGCCGATCTGCAAGGGCAGGATCGCGTTGGCGAACCCGAACACCGTCGGGGTCGCATAGAACAGCAGCATGATCGTGCCGTGCATCGTGAACAGCTGGTTGTACTGCTCGGGAGACAGGAACTGCATGCCCGGGCGGGCGAGTTCGCCGCGCATCAGCAGCGCCATCAGCCCGCCGATGAGGAAGAACGCTGTGGTGGTGACCAGGTACATGATCCCCAGCAGCTTGGGGTCGGTGGTGGTGAGGATCTTCCACACCGCTGAGCCCTTGGGTCCGCCTCGGGCTGGGAACGGGCGAGAGGCTTCGACCGATGGAGCCTGTTGAGCTGGGACCTGCACCATCTGCACTCCTCACCCGTGACCGGACCGAACCCCAACCGCGATACCCGCTCGATGAGCGCTCAAACGATGGTGCGCTCCTTTACCGGAAATCTGGGGAAGGCTCGGCGCCGCCGGTGTTTCCGAGTAGGACCTCGACCGGTGGTTGCGCGGTGGGTAGCCGTGCGCTGTCGTCGTCGCGGGAGCCGCGCGGTGATTGACCGGCAGCTCGCCGGGTAAGCCGGGTGGACGAGGCAGGGTCGGGTCCGTGCACGGCAAGACGGAAAGGGGCGCGTTGATGAGTTCGTCGGAGAACACGGTGCCGGACCGGGAATCCGCAGCGGAGAACCGCCCTAGCGGGTGGTCGGTGCCGGGGGCCCGGACCTCGCTGGTGGCCGGAATCTTGTTGGCGACAGCGGTATTCACGATCGTCGATGAGACCATTCTGCATTTGCTGCTGCACTGGCATCATTTCTACGACCGCTCCACTCCCGGGGTGGCCATGCTCAGTGACGGGTTGTTCCAGGCCGTGGGCGTGGTGGCCTTGGTCGCCTCGGGCTACCTGTACGCCGATCTGCGCCGTCGCGGAGTATGGCGCCCGTTGTGGCAGGCCACCGGATTCTTTCTGGCGCTGGGGGTGATCGGGCTCGTCGACGAGGTCCTCATTCACAAACTGCTGAACTGGCATCAGATCCACTACGGCGACGAGGTGTGGAAATACGATGCCGGCGCCGGGGTGTGCATCGTGGCCAGCCTGCTGGTCGGAGGCGTGCTGCTACGCCGGAGCCTGCGCAGCCCCGATGGCGGGATCCGCCTCGATCTCGGGGGCTCGAAAGGCCTCGATGTCCCCGACAGCACGCGATAGGGCGCGACGATGCTGCTGACACAGCACCCCCACCACACCGACCACCTCGAGCACACCACCACCCACGCCGGTGCGGGATGGCTGGGATGGGTGGTGCCGGTGGTCGCGGCGGTGCTGCTGGGGTTGTATCTGGTGGGGATGGGGCGGTATTCCCGGCGTTTCGACCGTGGGTGGAGCCGGTGGCGGCTCGCCGGGTTCGTGTCCGGGCTGGTGTTGGTGATCGTGGCGCTGTCGGGGCCGGTGAGCGCGTTCGCGCACGCCGACGCGCGCGGGCACATGCTGCAGCACCTGCTCATCGGCATGTACGCGCCCCTGGCGTTGGTGATGTCGGCGCCGGTGACGTTGTTGCTGGGCGCGCTCACCCCACGGGCGGGGCGGCGCGTGGGCGCGGTGCTGCACACCCGGGCGCTGCGGTTGCTGGGTCACCCGATCACTGCCGCGATCCTCAACGTCGGTGGCCTGAATGTGCTGTATCTGACCCCGTTGTACGCGGCGAGCATGCAGCGGGGCTGGTTGCACGTGCTGATCGCGGTGCACATGCTCGCGGCCGGGTATCTGTTCACCTGGTCGATCGCCGGGCCGGACCCCGCACCGCATCGGCCGGGGCTGACACTGCGCGTGGTGACCGTGCTGGCGGCCATCACCGCCCACGCGTTCCTGGGCAAACTCCTCTACGCCGAGGCCGGTCGGCTCCCCCCGGGCACGCACTACCCGCCCGCGCAGATGGAACAAGCAGCGCAATGGATGTACTACGGCGGCGAAATCGCCGAACTCGTGCTGGTCATCGCCTTGTTCATGTGGTGGTACCGACACCCCCGCACCACAGCGGCGGCCGCCGAACCCCGCAGGCCCGTGCAGGCTACTGCTGTCCCTCTGCCGGGGATGCGCTGACGGCGGTTTCCTGCGGAGTCGCGTCACCGAGCCCGGTCGAAGCAGCTATTGGGCGACCGCGGCCAGGCGTCGATGCTCATGCCGGTGTGTGAGCGGTCACCCGGTCCGGCCCAGGGGGAGGGCGGTCATTTCCTGCGTAGTGCCCGCCAGGGTCGGGTCGTGTCCTGGGTGGGGTGTCCGGGGCACCAGTGTTCGGGGGCGACACCGGCGCGGACGGCCTCGATGTGGGCACCGCAGCCGGACCAGGTGGTTTTACCGCAGGTGCGGCATCGCACCGGTGAGCACATCAGCGGGCCCCCTCGGGGGTGGTATCGATTTTCGGGGGTCCTTGGTAGGGGCGGTGCAGGGCGGCGAATCCCGGGGTGGTCGCGGCGGTGACCAGCGCCTCGAGCAGGGCCGGACCATGTTCGGCGGCAGGGGCTTCGGTCAGGACCGGGCCCTGGAAACCGTGGCCGTCGATCACGATGATCGGGCTGCCGCCATTGCCACCCAGGACGTCCTGGCTGGCCTGATGTGAGCGGGTGACGGCGCTGTCGAGACCGGTGTCGTCGGCGTACCGGGCCAGTGCCGGGTCCAGACCGGCGGCGGACAGTGATTCCGCGAGCGCGGCGGGCCCGAGATCCTGCCCGTGCACGTGCAGCCGGTTCCCAGCGGTGTCGTAGAGGCGCGCGAACGCCTCGGGCCCGCCGGTTGCGGTGGCTGCGGCGAAGACCCTCCCGAGGCGGCGCGAGCGCTCGATCATCGGCCGGTGATCGGCGTCGACGTCGTGGCCCTCGTTGAGTACGGCCAGGCTCATCTGCCGCAGCCGCGCGGTGTGCGGGCCGTCCTGGGCGGCGGCGAGCAGCCACCGCGAACTCACCCACGCGAACGGGCAAACAGGATCGAGATACAGGTCGATGTCGGCCATCGAGGGCCCTCCTAGGGAAGTGGTGGCGCGCCGGTTCGGGACAGGACCCATAGGGACCGGCGCGCCGGTGGGTGGATGCGGTCAGGGGGTGGCGTCAGTGACTGCTGGACGCGCGTGGCCGCCCCTGCAGTTCGACCCCGAACAGCGGGCCCAGCAGGCAGAAATGGAAGACTCCCGCCGCGATCGGGACCAGGCCGATCACGGCCACGATGACTCCTGCGGTCCCGCCGATCACGGCCAAGCCGATCACGATCACCGCGATTCCGGCGGCCATACGGGCCAGGCGCCCGGCGGTACTTCGCATGAATTCGATGATGCCCATAACGCTGCACTCCTTCGACGCAGGAACAGGGGTTGCGCTCAACTATACCCCCTGGGGTATGGTCGGACTCGACATCAACATACCCCAGGGGGTATCAAAGGAGGGTCGGATGACCGAAACGAAGCTCGATACCGCCTCGGCGAAACCACCCGGCACGACCTCCGGGCCAGGACTGCTGGGCCGGTGGGGCGCGTTCATGGCCGGGCGCACCCGGGCAGTGATCGGGATATGGCTGCTGGTGCTGATCGCACTGGGCGCCGCCGCGCCGAGTGTGTTCACCTCCCTGGCCGGGGCCGGGTGGCAAGCCAACGGCTCGGAATCGGTCCGTGCCCGTGAACTGGCTCAGCAGCACTTCGGTGGTAACTCCTCGGCCGCGGTGCAGGTGGTGATCCATTCCGACACCGCCACGATCGGTGACCCGGCGATGGTACGGGTGGTCGAGCAGGCCACGGCGGTCTTCGCCGGGGACGAGCGGATCGGGCAGGTGATCGCCCCGCAGCCGGGGTTCACGATCAGCCCTGACGGACACACCGGCATCGTGATCGCGGGCGCCAATGCCTCCACTGATGACATGGTCAAAGCCGTCGACGAGCACAAAGCCGCGTTGACCGCGCTGTCGAAAGACGGGATCGAGGTGTATCCGACCGGGGCGTCGGCGTTGTGGAGCGATTTCAATGTCGCCAACCACGACGCGATGATCCAGGCCGAGATGTTGTCGTGGCCGGTCACCCTGGCGATCATGGTGCTGGCGTTCGGATCGCTGGTCGCGGCCGGGCTGCCGCTGCTGCTGACCCTCGCGGGCTTGGTGGCCTCCGCGGGTGGGTTGGTGCTGCTGAATCAGATCACCCCGATCTCGGTGTGGGCGATGAACTTCGCCATGATGTTCGCCCTCGCCCTGGGCATCGACTACGCGCTGTTCCTGGTCGCGCGCTTCCGCGACGCGCTGGCCCGCACCGGCGATCCCCGCGCCGCGGTCGCCGAAACCATGGACACCGCCGGCAAAGCCGTCCTGCTCTCAGGGCTGACGGTGCTGGTGAGCTTGTCGGCGGTGCTGATCGTGCCCGCTCCCGCCGTGCGGACCATGGCGGTCGGGATCATGCTCGCGGTGGTGTTCGTCCTCGCCGCGACCCTGACCCTGCTGCCCGCCGTCCTCGGCGCGCTCGGCACCAAGATCAACGCCGCCGCGCTGCCCTACGCGCGCCGCCAGCAGCACCGCTCGCCGGTGTTCGCGCGCTGGGGCCAGATCCTGCACAAGCATCCGTGGCCGTTCGCCGCGGTGGCACTGGCCATCCTGATCGGGCTGGCCGCGCCGGTGTTCGGGCTCAAGACCGCGATGCCCTCGATCGCGGTCGTGCCCACCGACGCGCCGGTGCGCCAGGGCTATGAACTGATCGCCGAGCAGATGGGCCCCGGCGCCCCGGGCATGCTCTCGATCATCACCCCGACCGCCGACGCGGCGGCCACCGAGACTATCGCGCGCGCCAGCGACGGCATCGTCATGCTCACCCCGCCCCAGCCCGCCGTCGACGGCGCCGATCTGGTGATGATGCAGGCCATGCCCGCAGTCGATCCCTCCGCGCCGCGGATGGCCGAAATCCTGGACCGGTTGCGTGCCGACCTGCCCGCCGACGCGGTGGTCGGTGGCGCGGCGGCGGAAAACCTCGACCTGCAACAAGCCCTCGACGACTATCTGCCGATCGTAGTGGCCATCATCTTGGTGCTCGGGTTCGTGTTGTTGCTGATCGCGTTGCAGGCCCCGCTCATCGCGGCCTTGGGAACCCTGGTCAGCCTGCTCTCGACCGCGGCCGCGTTCGGGGTGGCCAAGCTGATTTTCCAGGACGGGCACGGCGCCGAGCTGCTGGGCTTCACCTCGCAGGGGTTCCTCGACGGGTGGGGGCCGGTGTTCTTCTTCGCGATGATCTTCGCCATCGCCATGGACTACACGGTGTTCTTGCTGGCCACCGCCAAGGAACACTATGAGCGCACCGGCGACCCCCACGCCGCGCTCCTGGACGGGATCGCGCATTCGGGGCGGGTCATCTTCGCCGCCGCGGCGGTGATGGTGGCGGTGTTCTTCACCTTCGCCCTGGCCGACCCGCTCCCACCCAAGGAGATGGGCATCATCCTGGGTGTCGCGGTCCTGCTCGACGCACTGCTGGTGCGGCTGGTGCTGCTGCCGGTGATCCTGCGCCTGACCGGGCACGCTGCCTGGTGGAGCCCGGCGTGGCTGACCCGGGTGCTGCCCACCATCAGCTTCGCTCACCACTGACCCACCGGCCAACCCACTTCCTCGGAACCCCTTCTATACCCCACGGGGTATATTGGGGGGAAGATCCGAGAAGGGAAACATCGATGAACGCCAACGACGAGGCGATGACGCAAGTCCTCAACAGACTGCGCCGCGCGCAAGGCCAACTCACCGGGGTGATCGCCATGATCGAGGACGGGCGCGACTGCAAGGACGTGGTCACCCAACTCGCCGCGGTCTCCAAAGCGCTCGACCGCGCCGGATTCAAGATCGTCGCCACCGGCCTGCGCGAATGCCTCACCGAAACCCCCGACGGTGAGGCCGCGCCCATGAGCATCGACGAACTGGAAAAGCTCTTTCTCGCCCTGGCCTGACCCCGCACAGCGCGGGGTCGGGTACGCACACTGGAAGGACTCCCGCCGATGGCATTGCCACCGCGACCGCACGAATGGACCATCACCCGCCTCGTCCCGGCACTGGCCGGGACCCTGGTCCTGCTCAGCGTATTGCTGAGTGTGACCCTGTCCTCGTGGTGGCTGATCCTGGCCGCCCTGGTCGGGGCGAACCTGCTGCTCTACAGCGCGGCGGGCTGGTGCCCGGCCACCCTGGTGATGCGCCGACTCGGTCTGACCGACACGACCTGCCCAACCCCCACCGCCTGACCACTTTCCTCGGATCGGAGCACACGAATGGACCTGGCCCTGTCGACCACGCTGCACACCACCTTCGACGACGCGCTCGAACGCACCCGAGAAGCGTTGGCCGAGCAAGGATTCGGCATCCTCACCGAGATCGACATGCAAGCCACCCTCAAAGCTAAACTCGGCCACGACATGGAGGACTACCGCATCCTCGGCGCCTGCAACCCACCCCTGGCCCACCAAGCGGTCGAGATCAACCGCCAGATCGGGCTGCTGCTGCCCTGCAATGTCGTGGTCCGTCGCGACCGGACCGACACCGACACCGACACCGACACCGACACCGACACCATCATCGTCGAAGCGATGAACCCCCAGCTCATGGTCGCAGTCACCGATCCGGTCGCCGAGGATGCCACCACCCGCCTGCGCGCAGCCCTGGCTGCGCTGGGGGGCCACGGGGATTTGACATGACGCCCACCGTCCCGGTCACTGCGCCAGACTGCCGCGCCTTCCCAACGAGCCGATCGTCCCTACGGCCCTGAGCCGATTATCGACGACCCGAATAACCTTGGCACGCCGCTCGGTCAGACCCACCCACCACATCTCACTCCGGCCTTCGCCGCGCCTAGGCTGTCCGATCGACCCGCCGAGCAAGCGCGCCGGTTCGAGACGTCGGACTCCGAGTGCACCGGTGGTGACCGGTTACAGAGCGGGACCGATGGCGTCCTTGCCGGTGCCCGGCCGGGGGATGCGTATCGCACTCACATGTAGCACCGGTGCATCAGCCACTGGCACTGAAGCAATTGAATATCAAGGAAATGATAGAATGATTGCCAACGCGAGGTGGTATGACGTGAGCAATGGGGCTGGATACATTGCAGCGCAGTACTTCCAAAACCCGCATCAGCAACTACAGTAGCTATAGCCCGAAATCCTTTCTAATCTGCAGCATACCCGCACCCCAGCGCGGTCCTGAACCTGCTCCTCGGCCGTGCTGGGCTGGCAAGCCACAGCAAAGCGACCGAGATGGTACGCCTGGAATGTAGGCCTTTGATCAGACTTCGTTGTCTTGCGAAATCCGCCTAGAGCAGTCCAATATTCTCGGTGTGCAGCGTCGCAGTCGGATCGATTCGGATTCCCCGGGCTCGTGACGACGCATCGATAATTCCCCAAATGATAGCGCTGAGATGATCCCGGAAGGCCGAGCGGGACATCGCGGATGGGTCGGCTTGCGAGTTAATCCACCAATCGGTTGCGGAGAGGCTGGCCCCTATGATTGACTGCACGACCAAATCTATGCCGGTGCTGTCCGCGCCAACGTTCTCCAACACGGCGGCGAAATGGCCAGCAATGAAACCGGCGAGCTCGCGTGCATCCTCCAGGGCCTGATCGGATTCTGATGAGCTCTCGCTAAAATGACTCCGCACGAGATATTTGAAAACGTTGCGGTGCTCGTCGACCAATTGCGTATATTGCTCGACGAGCTGATTCATCACTTTACCGATCGGCTCGGATCCGAAGTCGACCGCATCGAGAATGTTGGTCCACATAAGGTCCTTCGCCCGCTCCACCACAGCGGCACGGAGGCCCTGTTTGTCGTTGAAGTGGCGATACAGCTTAGGTTTTGTTGCGCCTGCTTCCCGGGCGATATCGTCCATGCTGGCCTCGGGGCCATATTTAGCGAAGGCTTGGTACGCGGCATCAACCAGCTCCGCGCGCACTACGACCCGATGCTCTTCCCAACGGCTTGATCGTGCGTCAACTCGCCGAACCACCGAGCTACCGACCTCCAACACCTTCCGTCGCGCGCCTGCCACGATGCCGATCCTACGCTACGGGCTACACGGATGGACAAGTACACGAGGTCGGCAGCCCGTTTAACGCCAGGATTCTGGCGATGTCACCGCCGGACGGCCACTGCCGGTTGTGTACGGTTAGCCGAATGTCACCATGACAGTATCGGTGATCGGTAGAGACTGGCAAGCCAGGCGGTCGCCCTCCTCGATGTCGTCCTCGTCGAGTACGTCGTTCACTCTCATCTGTATGTCACCATCCATAACCTTGCATACGCACGCGCCGCATCCGCCTTCGCGGCACGAGTACGGCGGCGAAAAGCCCTCATTCAGCAGGACTTCGACGAGCGTAAGATCCTTGGGCCATTGAAGCTCGGCACGGTCACCATCCAGGTAGACCACGAGACGTGCCTGCTCCGTGGTCATCGACTGCTTGACGCCAATTTCGATGTCGAACGGATCGGAACGAAGAGATTGGAAAATTTCTCGATGGAGATTGCCATGCTGGATACCGACATGATGCGCTACGTCGCCCACTAGATCCATGAAAGCCGCTGGACCGCACACGAAGTACATTCGATTCTTATATGCGCTGCAGAGTTCTGAGAGAGTTTTTCGGTCCGGGAGTCCTCGCTCGCTCTCCAGCCACTCTATGAGAATGAGCCGTTCCGGAAACTGTTTCGCCATATAGCGAAGGTCTTCGCCAAAAATTACGCTCTCTGCGTCCTGGTTCGCATAGAAAAGCACAAGATGGCCATCACCCTCGAGCAGGGCTGACTTGATAATTGAGATGATCGGCGTGATGCCACTGCCAGCTGCTAGCAGTACCATATCCGAATTCAAATCCTGCGGCGTGAAGTGTCCGCTAGGCGGTAGCACGGACACGATAGTGCCAGTGGCGATATTGTCGCACAGCCAGTTGGATCCATACCCACCCGCTGTGCGTTTTACTGTTACGGCCAGCTCGTCCTCGGTGTGCGGAGAACTCGACAGCGAGTAGCAACGGGCTGCAGGTTCCCTCTCGCCACTCCCAGGAATGCGCAACGTCAGGAACTGTCCCGGAGTGTACGAGAATGTTGCCCATTGATGCTCCGGGACTTCAAACCATATCGAGACCGCATCCTGCGTCTCCTGCACCACGCGGGACACAGTGAGCTCACATGGCATATTTTTCTTCGAGAACATTCCATCTCCCTCGATGCTGGACAGTCACTCTCGGACGTCCGTATGGCCCGGCGGTCCGGCATCAAATGTTGTAATTCACCAGACCGTATCGGCGACCTATCGCGAATCCGAGGCGGGCCAGAGGCGCGTTGAGGTCCTGGTACCTAGGCCCTACCGCCCGCGTAATAAAATCGAAGCCGAGGGCATCGGGCCCGATGAGAACGCGCGGCTTATTGCGACGCACGCCCTTAATGATTGAATCCGCAGCGCCTTCGGGTGTCGTGAGAGCAATCCGATCGAATCCGGCAACAATCTTCTTTTGATCGCCTATTGTGCCGACACCCCGAGCATCCCGCACGATATTGGTCCGGACACCACCGGGATGAACGCAGGTTACACCTACGGGCAAGCGGTTAATTCGCATCTCCTGACGCAACGCTTCGGTGAAACCTCGGACAGCGAATTTGGACGCGTTGTACGCGCTCTGGCTGGGTATGGCCATCAGCCCGAAAACGCTCGAAACATTGACAACGTGGCCGTCACCTGAATCAATCAGATCCGGAAGAAATAGTTTTGTTCCGTTAACCACCCCCCAGAAATTGATGCCCATCAACCATTCGAAGTCGATCCATTCCATGTCCACTACATCGGCGCCTAGCGCAACGCCCGCGTTATTGACGACCATGCTGATCGATCCGAAGTCCGCCAGGACGCGGTTCCGGTAATCCTGGAATGCGTGACGATTGGCTACATCGAGCTCATAGGGTCGGCATTCTGCACCAAGCGAATTGCAAACAGCGGCGGTCTCGTGTGCGCGTTCCGCGTCGATATCAGCGATCGCGAGCCGTGCGCCGTCGCCAGCCAGCCGAATTGCGACGGCGCGGCCGATGCCCGAACCGCCCCCCGTTACCGAGATCACCCGGTCTCTGAAGTATTTCATTTCGGAAGGTTCCCCTTTTCGAGCGCCTTCGAGAGGTCGGCGGTGTATTGTGTACCGGCCAACTCGCCGACAAATCCGAAATCCGCCGGCGCCAGTTTGCGAGTGCGCCGCCAGTATTGCCATGTGAAGCCCGGCCAAACAGTTCGGTTGACGCCCTGTGCGTCGAGGTACCAACTTGTACACCCGCCGCTACTCCAGACTCCCTTGACCAGCTTGGTCTGAATTTCGGAGTTGAATTTCTGCTGGACCGGCTCGCGTACTTCTAGCGCAGCTGCGCCACGTTTGTTGGCAAGATCGATCGCCGAGATAATGTATCTGATCTGGCATTCAATCATAAACACTACGGAGTTATGGCCCAGCCCCGTGTTGGGGCCGAGTAGGAAGAAAAGATTGGGGAATCCGGCGGTAGTGATGCCGAGGTGCGTCTGGATCCCCTCGTCCGACCAAACCGTTGCGAGTTCCCTGCCGGACGAGCCTTTGAGGCGAAGGCTTTCAAACCCGTCGGTCACATGGAATCCGGTCGCGTAGATGATCACATCCGCTGGACGCTTCTCACCGTTCCGTGACACGATCGCGTCCTCGGTTATCTCAGAGATACCTTCAGTGATGACGGTTGTGGTTGGTCTATTCAGTGCTGGATAGTAATCACTCGAGCCGAGAATCCGCTTACATCCGATGCGATAGCTAGGCGTGAGTTTACCGCGCAACACGGGATCATCGATTCCCTGTGCGATGTTCCACTTGGCGATGCTCTCAAGTGGTCGCATGAGGTTGAGGTGACCATTAAGGCCCATTGACAACGATTCTGCTGACCAGTAGATAGCCGCCCGCACTGCCTTCGCAAGAATCGGCATCCTGGTGAATGCCGCCCGGATAGATTCCGGAATCTTGACATTCTTCCTTGGTAGTACCCATGCTGGCGTCCGCTGGTATACGTGCAGTTCAGCGGCTTCCTTGGCAATTTCGGGAATGAACTGAATCGCACTGGCTCCGGTGCCGATCACGGCGACCTTTTTGCCCGCCAATGAGCAATCATGATCCCACTTCGCCGAATGAAAGACTGTGCCGTTGAAGTTCCTCTGCCCCTCAATTGTAGGGATGCTCGGTATGTGTAGCGCTCCGACTCCTGAGACTAGGAACTGGGCGATGTATTCGTGGCCGTCGGATGTGACCAGATGCCAGGCGGAATCATCGGGATCCCAATGTCCGGATTGCAGTACCCGACCAAAATGAGTGTACCGATACAGATCGTACTTGCGTGCTAGCCCGGTGAGATAGTTCTGGATCTCGTCCTGCCCTGCCCAGAGCCGACTCCAATCCGGTTTGGGCTCGAAGGAGTACGAGTACATATGCGAAGGAACGTCACATGCGCAGCCCGGATACGTGTTGTCGCGCCATGTTCCGCCGATCTCGGTCTCTTTCTCGATAATTAGGAAATCATCTATTCCCGCTCTCAGCAATTGTATTGCCATCCCCATTCCCGAAAATCCGCTTCCGATGATGAGGACTTGCGTCCGGTGGACTGTGGCTCGCGCTCCGTCACCTCCCGAGCCATTGGACTTTTGTGCATACTTGGCAGATCGACTTTTGCTCATCGGTTTCCTCTGGCCGGTGCGGCTCGCCCAGTGCTAGCCGCGAATACATGTATCGTGCGAAATTCCTGGCCACGTCCGTGCGCTTGTGTTTTCGCCGGACTGGGCTGCTCACCGCTGGGCGATATCCTCGGGGAGGCTCCTGGACAGACGCCACAGGAACATTGTGATGCGCCCTTCGATCATGCCGGCCTCGTCAAAGAACCGGATCATCGGCTCGGACATGAACTGCAAATTCTCCCGGTAGTGTGGACCGGACTGGCACGCCAAGAACCCACGTAGTGGATGCACGCCGACGACGCGGTACAGCTTCGGGTTGATCAAGATCGGATAAGCCAAGTTTGCGACGACCGCGAGCACGCCGCGGTGCCATGCTCTCGAGACTCGCCCCCGTACGCGCATGCCATCGACAAGCTCGGTTCGCGCGAACGTGATGTGGCGTGCCTCCTCGAGAACATGGATTTTCATCAACTGCCGGACCTGTGGCTGTAGACGCTCGTCATTCATTGCCTCGCGCTGGGCTCTATCGAGGATCTCCTCGATCAACAGCGTCGCACCCTGAATGGACGGCCCCAGCGGGATGAAGTGCAGGATCTTCGCCATTGAAAGGAACCCGCGCGGGAGCTTGTAGGGCGGGATCCCCGTTTTGGCAATCAAGCGGGCGAACATCATGGAGTGGCGGCTCTCGTCACCAACTTCGGCGAGTGCGTACAGCGACTTGTTGTCGACGAGGTCTCCTGTGGTGTTCTGCCGTAGCAATGCCATGCTCAGCAGATTTTCAGCGTAGATTCCGAAGCTGAGAATGCTCACGAGTTCATGCTTGCCCAGCTCAACTTTCTCTGCGTCCGAGAGCCGGTCCCAGATCTCGGTGCCGAAGAGCGACACCCGGTGTTCGGGCAGCCATGCCTTATCCGGCCACCATGGACTATCCCAGTCGATGTCAACCTCGGCGTCATAGGACTTCTCGGCAGAGGTCTTGAGCAGTCGCCCGGCCGATCGTTGAAGATCGGTGCGTCGGCGTCCGCTCACGCGGGCCATGCCGTCAGTGGTAACGGCTATCGGCCCGGCGCTGTGGCTTCGTACTTCGCTTGATGTCATTTGTCCATCTTTCGACTCGGCCGATGGCACGGCATCGGCGTATCCGGCACGGTGTGCCACCCCGTCGGAATGCTTGGACTCCCGCCCAAAGTTACCCGAACGATGGGTAGCGGATACTCGGGGTATGGGGTAACTTTGACTGCGGCAGACCGGATTGTCAAGCGGTCAACGCCCTCGGATCCCGACGTCGGCCCGCCCACCAGCAGTGCTGGTGTGGTGGATCCCGTTGCAGGCGTCGGCTGGCGATCACGCGAAGGAAGCCACAGTGAATTCTCATAGTCCGCACGATGACTCCGACTACATCGGGTCCGCGACAGTGATCATGGCAAGCACGGAAGTCGAGGTACAGGTCGAGCTGCGCGGCTTCTTCCAACCCATCGATGGCCGCTTCTGCTGGTACGGGCGGGTTGGACAGAGTGACATTCTCGACGAGTTTCTGCAGGGTCGTCGACGTTCGGTAGTGGTCCGGACTTCTGCCGGCGAGGCTGCCGGAACCATCGGTGATCGAGACTTCTGGGGTCGCTATCGGATTCAAGGCCGCGGTCGCCCGCCATACTCCACGCCGTCATCACTAGACGAAGTCGAGGCGACGCCGAGTTGAACTACAGACCGCGAAGACGGACGGCGATAACCAGCCGCTTGCGAATGGAACCGGAACCGACATGATCCGCTTTGGACACCTGCTCGACGCCCGAAGATCCGCAGCCTGGACCATGATTGTCACCTGCGGCGCAGTGGCTCTCGTTGTCGCGGCTATGGCAGCGCTCTATACCGCGCTCCCCGCTATAGCCTTGGACACGGGCGCGGATCAAAACGCGCTTACCTGGATAGTCGACGGCTATACGCTGGTGCTTGCTTGCCTCGTGTTGCCAGGGGGAGCGATCGGCGATAGATATGGCCGTCGACGTGTTCTGACGGCAGGCTTGGCCGTATTCGCGGTCGCTTCTCTGGTGCCCGTGCTGGTCGATGCCCCGATATGGCTCATGCTCTCCAGGGCTGTGGCGGGAGCCGGAGCCGCTTTTGTCATGCCTGCGACTCTCTCGCTTCTGACCGCAAACTTACCGGTGGACAAGCGGGAGTACGCGGTCGGGGTGTGGGCAGGTGTCGCCGGTTCCGGCGGAGTGATCGGTATGGTCGGATCCGGTCTGCTCCTCACACGTTGGTCATGGCACTCGATTTTCGTCGGCCTGACCGTCGTCGCACTGCTGCTGTTGGTGCTTGGTCTCACCGTCCCTGATTCACAGGACACCGATTGCCCGCGGCTGGAGGTTCGCGGCATGTTCTTGGTGGTACTGGCGATCGGGACGACGGTGTTCGCGGTCATGGAGGCTCCGTCGCGTGGTTGGACCGATGGCTGGGTCTTCGCCATGGGAGCGACTGGCGCAATGAGCGTCGTGGCCTTCATCGTCACTGAACTCCGTGTCGAGCACCCCTTGCTTGATGTACGGCTGTTCCGCCGCCGAGGCTTCTCGAGCGGTGCGTTGTCGATAACTATTCAATTCCTCGTGACTTTCGGTGTGATGTTCCTGCTGGTGCAGCATTTCCAGCTCATCTTGGGGTTCACGCCCCTGCACTCGGCCTTGGCGCTTGCCCCGATGGTTGCTCCCCTCATCGTGATGTCGCTCGTCTCACCGATGATCGCCGCGCGGCTGGGGCTCCGGGTGACGACCACGACCGGGCTACTTACCATCGCTGTCGGCTTGTTGGCCCTCCAGCGACTCGACACCGGTTCGTCTTACCTCGATGTGCTCTGGCCGCTGCTGATCATGAGCGCTGGCCTGGGCATGTCGGCCGCTCCCGCCACCAACGCGATCATGCTCGACACGCCCTTGGAGAAACATGGGGTATCAGCTGCGGTCAACGACGCAACTCGAGAGATCGGCGCCGCAGTCGGTGTCGCCGTCGCCGGCAGCATCCTGTCGGCGAACTACACGTCGAGAATCGCGGAGGTGTTACCCCGCCTTCCTGAGCCTGCTCGTGCCCCGGTGCGGAGTTCGCTGGCTGGTGCACTCGAAGTCGCTGAGCGCGCGGGGGCTGCGGGAGAGCCCCTCGCCGAGTATGCGAAAGCCGCCTTCTGGGATGGAGTTGAACACTCCGCGTTCGCCCTGGCCGTGATCAGCCTCGCAGGCGCGCTGATACTCATCCCGCTCTCTCCTGGACGCACAGTCGACGAAGGCCACAAATTCAGTTGCGTTCGCCGGGGCCGTCGAAATCGTCTGCGACGCCTCCGGCTTACGCGTGGTGTGAGGTTCCCCCCGAATGGTGGACAGGGAGGCTATGCGGCTCAGGCTACTGCCGCTGAGAGCGACCGCTCGTAGCTGTCAGGACTTTGATTCCCAATCGCGGAGTGCCGCCGAGTAGTGTTATAGAAACTCATCCACATGTCAACTGAAGCAACAAGTTCGGCCTTCGTAGCGAACGCGTGCCGGTAATAGTGCTCATGCTTGAAACTCGACCACAGCGATTCGGCGGGGCTGTTGTCCCAACAAATCCCTGTCGCACCCATCGATCGCAGCAGACCGTGCCGGAAACAGGCGCGCGCGGTCAGATGCGCGGTGAACTCCCCACCACGGTCCGAATGCAAGATCGTGCCCCGGCAGTGCCCACCACGTGCGGCGACGGCGGCGTCGATGGCCTCGGTGACCATGTCGGCACCGATATGGTCGGCCAGGCTGTAAGCGAGCACTTTGCGGGTGTGTCCGTCGCGGATCGCGCACAGGAACATGTCGCCTTCACCGCAGGTCAAGTACGTGATGTCGGTGGTCCATACAGCGTCGGGGCGGCCTTGGTCGAACCGGCGTGCCACCCGGTCGGGCGGGAACGACGCGTCCGGGTCCTGCACCGTGGTTTTCACTTTGAAGGTGCGGGGACTGATGCCCTCGACCCCGATTTCAGCCATGATCTTGGCGACGGTATTCGCTGAGACTCGCATCCCTTGATCGCGCAGTTCGCCGGTGATTCGTGGTGATCCGTAGGTGCCGTGGGAATCGCGGTGAACGGTCAAGATCTTCGTTTCCAGGTCCGCGCGCCGCTGCTGGCGATCGGTGAGAACGGTCCTCGCCCTGCGTTTCACGTAGGCGTAGTAGCCGGCCTTGGATACTTTCAGCAGACGAGCCATTCGCGGGATCGAGAATCGTTGCCCTTCGGGTAGGGCGGTGCCTGCGGTTTCGGTGATGTTCTCGGGGCAGGCGTACTTGACCATCAGCTCGAACCGGGCCGGTTCTGACCCATCGCGGCAAAGTACGCCGAGGCTTTTTTCAGGAACGCAATGTCCTTGTCCTGCTCGGCAACTCGCTTCCGCAAGGCGAGGAGCTCGGCTCTCTCGGCGGCTTGCAGGGGTGTTTCGCCAGCGGCTTGCGCGGCGTCGAGACGTCGTCGTTCGTCTTTGACCCAGTTGCTGAGTAGTCCGTCGTTGATGCCGAGTTCGCGGGCGACTTCGGCGATGGTGCGACCGGTATCGATTACCCGGTGGGCGGCCTCGACCTTGTACTCGGCCGTGAACGACCGGCGTTTACGAGGAGGCATGCGGACATCCTTTCAAACAGACCAGATGGTCTGTCAAGTCGGTGTCCACTACTCAGGGGGAACCTCAGTGCCCGGAGGAAGCGGTTGGAGTCAATGCCTACCATTGAACCGGCGCAACGGTAAGCCGAACGCACTTTCCGGATCCGTCCACACTTGCGGACCGCTTCAGGGCGTCAGCAGAACAGCCAGTCGGGAGCGAACTTTGGTGATGAACTCTCGTCGCCGACGTGCTCTCGGGTGGTCGGCTAATGGCACATGCCCGATCTGAGTGACTGCCCGGCTGTCGTGGTGTCCGGCCCCGAGAGTGGGCCCCCTTCCTGGTCTAGTCGTCGGAGCCTGAGCCGTTCGGGGCTCCTGCAGGTTTGGGTGACAGCGCCCTAGTCTGCAGCAGCGCCGCTTGGATCAACGGATCGAGCTGGGAGGCACGCTTCCGATCCTCCTTGCGCGTTGCTAGCAAGATTGACCCGGTGGCGGCCTGCACGGTGCGCCAACCCACCCGTACTTGGCCTTGTAGTGCCCTGCTGTAGTGCCCTGCTCGGGGCGTCACGCCGGATCACGGCATGCGGGCTCGACCTTCGACTGACGGGCAATAGCCAACCTCTTACGCGCAAGGTCCGAGATGAAGCACACGCGTCCTTCCACCGCAACCAACGTCGTGACGTCAATTTGCCGAACGCTCCAGCCACTTCCTCGCCCAGGCGTCGCTTCCGCCTGAAGACCGGACCTGACGCACTTTGTTGATTGAGCCCGTCTCGGATGCGCTGGCGCGCTCGATAGTTGATTATGTGGCCAGTGTCTCTGATCTTGGAGTGACGGGGTCCCGTTCCCGCACATGGACGGACTGTTGGTCGATGCGGTTCGTGGGGTCGGGTCCGTGGTGCGTATCGACGCCGCAACTTTGCGATGCGGTGGCGCTCTGCCCGAGTGGCTCAGCACCGTCTCGGTGGATTCACGGCCGTATCGGCGGCAACTGGCCGATACCTCGGTCACTGCCAGCGAAGCGGTGATCATGTCGCTCGTCAGCAGATTGTTCTGCGACAACATCGACTTCGGAAAGGCTTTCGCCGAGCAAGTACCTTGGCTCGCCGCACGCTGCGGGCGATGGACGTTGTTCTGCAGCGGGTGTTGAAAGCGGTGGCGTTAGTCCCGGGTGGCCGCCCGAGAGCGCCGTTGGACTGGACATCTCGCGGCACGGACCGGATAACCCTGCTCCGCAATGTTCGTGCAATCCCTGACCCGCCGCAGCCCAACTATGCGCGGACGGCTCCGCGCTATGCCATGGACACCGCTACGCCACGATCCTGATCGCATGGAATCTCGCCGCCCGATCGACGTGCTCACAGATCGCAGCGCCAAGACTCTGAGAATATGGTTACAGACCCTTCTTGACATCGAGATCATGTGCCGCGACCGGGCCGGCCCCTACTCCGGAGGTGTGGCCAGCGGGGCGCCAGTAGGATTCCAGGTCGCTGATCGGTGGCACATCTGGGAGAACCTCGGTGACGCCCTCGAACGCGCTATCGCACCGCGCCGACACTGCCTGACCGCCGCGGCGGGCTGCCTCGATGACGCCCCCGCAACTAGCCGATATCGCCGAGGTCTCCGCAGGCTTGCATCGTGGTCCGGTCGAGCCAGGTCTGCGCCAAGACAGGGTCGCGATCCGATGCCAGCAGCGTTTCGCCCGAGGTCCAGGAATCAATCATCTACGAGTTCAAGCCCTATCTCCTCAGCGGTGGAATAAGGGATGCACCCGACGCCGCCCTGCTGTTTGACGCGATCACCGCCTGCGGCTATCGAAGTCAGCCGAACCTCGTCCGCGCCTATCAGACCTTCCGCGATGCCGCTCACATCACCGGGTCCCCAATTATGACCGAACCTGCTCGCATAGACCCAAATGACCAGTGGCGCTTCGACATGACTCTACCGCCAGCCCGGATTCAACGCACCGCTGGTCACGTTCGTTCGCCACGATCATCAAGGAGCTGTGTGAGAGGCGACGCCACCTTCGGCGAATCCTTCTGAGCGGCTGAGTAATTCACACAGTCGAATTACGAAATAGTGCCAGATCCCTGATTCGGCCGGAATTGAACCTGGCACCGATGGAAGTGAGCGGCCCGCGGAAGTAGTCCGCGACTGCCCACGCGATCGCCAGTTTGCGGTACGCGGCAAAGAGTGGTTTACCCAGGGATTTCTCGTAAACCTTGCGGTGGAACTTGTTGTGGGCCTGCTCCATTTCGGCAGTCCGACACCGGGCGCCTGGCGGTGCGGGATGAAGAGGCCGTTCCCTATGAAGAGGCCGTTCCCTGGTAGCCGCCGTCGGCGATCACCATCGCGGTGCGGCAGGCGTCGGCGCCGGATTCCGTCCAGGCTTGCGGTGCAACGGACGTCCGATCCCGACGACGACTTCGTTATCGGCGTCGATGACGACCAGATGGTGGGTCGAGTACCAGTGGTTCCTACTCGGTGCGGCAATGTGCGGTCGCAGGTCGAACCAGATGCTGACCACCGTAAGCGCCACACCATGCGGGATCGGACCGGGGTCGCAGCGCCAACGTAGTACCAGGTCGTCGATCACCGGGCTTTGGCCGGCTTCCATTCCGAATACCGCCGCGGGTTGACGCATCGTCAGATGCGTCCGCAGTACCTGGCCACCAGCAACACCCGGCCTTCGAAACACAACTCCCGATGTCGGCCCCGCAACGACCGGTCGGCGCCCTCGTGCGGAAGCCGTGTGGTCGGGCGAGCGAACATGCGTGGCCACAGCCCGGAGATCAACTCCATCAACGAATAAGCCGCCGAGTTGCCACCCCCAGAACAATACTCACTGCTAGTCGAACGAATCATGGACAGCCGTTAGGAGGAGCTCATCGGCAAAGCCGCCAGGGGCCTTGTTGTTTGCCGGATCAACTCTGTCCGATGAACCAACGACTTATGCGGTGACCACCTTCAAGGTCGAAAGTCCGCGAAAAGACAGCCCGGTGCGCCAGCGGGGCTGCTCGACCAGCCGAAGATTCGGAAATCGGGACGCCAGGAACGGGAACAATATTGACCCTTCGAGCCGTGCAAGCGGTGCGCCGAGGCAGAAATGGATGCCGGCCCCGAACGACAACGGCGGGACCCCGGTTCGGGTGATGTCGAGACTGTCGGGGTCGTCGAACCGATCCGGGTCTCTGTTGGCTGCCCCAAGCAGGATCAGTACGACCTGACCGGGATGTAAATCAACTCCCGCCAGTCGCGTCGGCTGGAGCACCGTACGCCCGTTGGTCTGGACGGGGGACTCATAGCGCAATAGTTCTTCGACTGCGTTGCTCGCCAACTCTGGCCTGGCACGAAGTTCGCGCATTTGGTCAGGGTGGGCGAGTAGCGCGGCGACGCCGTTGCCGATCAGGTTCGTGGTGGTCTCGAACCCTGCCGCAAACAAAAGAATCGCGGTGCCGACGCATTCGTCGTCGTCTAGGATGTCGTCGCCATTCGCGACGGCGAGTCGGCTCAGTAGGTCATCGGTAGGGCGGGCGCGTTTGACCGCCAACAGGTCAGCGAAATATACGGCAAGTTGGTCTTCGGCGTCGCAGGCTGCTGTCAAGGCTGCGATATCGGCACCGGGTTCGAGCGAGGCCAGCAGGGCCCGCACCAGTGGGGCTGCTACCGCTCTATCAGTAAAGGGCACCCCGAGTAGATCTCCAATCACATTCACGGGCAGCGGGAGCGCCAGATCGTTGATGATGTCGACGGAGACCCGTGCTTCCATGACATTGAGCAAGTGATTGACCTGTGTGACGATGCGGCCGCGCAACTCGTCGATGTGCCTCGGGGTGAACACGTCGGCGACCAACCGACGCAGCCGGTGGTGGTCAGGAGGGTTGCGGAACAGCATGGTGCGTCGGAACCGGTGCATGGCCTGATGTTGCAGCTCTTCAGGAATGTCGGACAAGCCGAAGCCCAGCGACTCGTCGGCCTTGCCGAGGCTGCGGTCGCGGAGCGCCGCCGCGCAATCGTCGTAGCGGCTCAATACCAGCACCCCCGATCGTGTAACCAACACTGGTTGCGTCTGGCGCAGCCGCCGGAACGCCTCATAAGGTCCGGCCGAGCCGTGATCGGTTAGCAAGGCGTCCAGGAGCAGTGCTCGCTCGCTCGGTACAGTCATGCCTGTCTCCTTGCACTCACCGGCGACTGCAAGAAATGTTTGACATCGACCACAATGAACAGTGCTGTGGCCGTGACAACCAAATGTCCCCCTGCATCCTCGATTCTGGCCCCGAGATGTAATTTCCGGCCATCTCGAGACCGTAGTTCGGCGTGCAGGGCGTAGGGAGTGTCGAGCTGGACCGGAGCAAGATAGTCGAGGTCGAGATGGCGCGTCACGGCGAGTTCGCCGACGGTGTATAGCAGGAAACCGAACAGGTCGTCGACTACTGTCGCCACAGCGCCCCCGTGCGCTATTCCGGGCGCTCCTACATGACGTCGATCGAATCGGTGGTGAGCGACCACGCCGCCTGCGCAGCGCTGGGCCGTCAGAAAATGCCCATGCGGGTTGGCCGGTCCACAACCGAGACAGTTGGGATGGTGGGGAGGCAACTCAGCCGATCGAGGTTCCAAAAGTCGGAACGAACGCACCCATTCCTCCAAGTCGGGATCGGACGACCTGCCGCCCGTGTCCGATAGATTGCTCATGGTCAGCCTTCCTGTCGATGAAGCCGCACCCAACATCGATCTCGAGCGTGACCACTATGCAAATACATATCGCGCACGCCAGAGGTGGTGCGCAGCCGGTGGCCCCATTCCACCACCACCGGCGCGAAACGTGCCGTGCACTGGGAGGTGACTCCCATCTTCGTTTGCAGCCTTTCGCCGATGTCGACGTGCACGGTAATGTCGCCGGTGTCGCGAAAGCTTCGCACTATGGGTATCAATGTCCTGCTCCGTCCTACTCAGGACCAGGCATGGAGATAATTCCTAAATCTCGACGATGGTCAGCTCGCCGTTCGCATGCAGGGTGCGCAACCGCTTCTTATCGAACTTGCCGACCGAGGTCTTGGGCACCTCTGCGGTGAAGCTCCAGCGCTCAGGCAGCCACCACGTGGCGACCTTGCCGTCGAGGAAGTCACGCAGTTGGGCAGGTGTTACTTGCCGCCCGTCGCGTACGACGATCACAGCGAGGGGGCGTTCCTGCCACTTCTCATCCGGGACCCCGATTACTGATGCCTCGAGCACGTCGGGGTGACCGGCGAGCAGAAGTTCGAGCTCGACCGAGGAGATCCACTCCCCGCCGGACTTGATCACGTCCTTGGTGCGGTCGGTCAGCGTGACAAAGCTGCGTTCGTCGATCCGGCCGACATCGCCGGTGCGCAACCAGCCGTCCTGGAACTTGTCCCCGCCATCCTCTTCGCCGATGTACGAGCCGGTAATCCAAGGTCCGCGCACTTGCAACTCACCGACGGCTTCGCCGTCATGCGGGAGCTCATTGCCTCCGTCGTCGACGATCCTCAGCTCGACTCCTGCAACCGGACGACCTTGGGTCGCTCGCAGACGCCACCGCTCCTGCGTGTCGAGCGACGCCGGTGGACGCGCGACAGCCGCTAGTGGCGAGGTCTCGGTCATTCCCCACGCCTGTACAACTTGTACGTTGTACCTCTCCTCGAAGGCCTTCATTAGATGAACGGGTACAGCTGAGCCACCGCAAGCGACCAGGCCTAGAGACGAGATGTCGTAGCTGGGGTTGGAATCCAGGAAGTCCAAGACGTCGTTCCAGATGGTCGGGACTGCCCCGGCGATGGTTGCCTTGTGGACGTCGATCAGCCGCACGAGCGGCTCGGCCTGTAGGAACCGGTCAGGCATGAGCAAGTCGGCACCCGCCATGAGTGCGGCGTAGACCAGCCCCCAGGCGTTCGCGTGGAACATCGGGACGATGGGGAGGATTCGGTCATCGCTGCTCACGCTCAGTCCGTCGGCGGCGCAGGCCGCCATCGAGTGGAGGTAAGTCGACCGGTGGCTATAGGCGACACCTTTGGGGTCGCCGGTGGTGCCAGAGGTGTAACAGGCCGCGGCCGCAGACTGCTCGTCGAGGTCTGGCCAGTCGAACGTCTCGGGCTGGGCGGAGATGAACTCCTCGTAATCAACGACTGTCAGTCCCTCACGGTGCAGCGGGGTAAGGTCCACCTCTCCGGTGACAACGATGGTATGCACGCTAGTGAGCTGCAGCAACACTGAGGCCATCATGGGTACCAGGCTTCCATCGACAATCACGACTTGGTCCTGAGCGTGGTTACCGATGTAAACAAGCTGATCGGAGGCGAGCCGTAGATTCAGGGTATGCAGCACCGCTCCCATCGAGGGCACTGCGCAGTAGGCCTCCACGTGCTCCTGGTTGTTCCACATGAGGGTCGCGACGCGCTCATCGCCTGTGATCCCGCAAGCCCGCAATGCGTTGGCCAACTGAGCGGACCTCCGTCCGATTTCGGAGAACGTAGCAACCTTCACGCTTCCGTCAAGTTGCAAAGTCCGCACGGTCGCCGAGCCGTGCACACTCGAGCCGTGGCGCAGAATCGCCGCGGTCGTCAACGGGACGTTCATCATCGTGCTCTGCATAGCATTCCTCATTCAAGAGTGTCTTCGAACGTAGGCGATCTGGGGGTTGATTCGCCGCTGGCCGGCGACATGGGGCTGCTGTCAGCGATCCACAGCCGTCAGCGAACTGGAAGCAGCCTCCAGGGACGCGACCAGGTCCAACTCCAGCTCTGGCAGTTGGCTAGCGGCCGAGGCCACCCCGGCCAGGCGAACTCGTATATCAACGTCGCGGCGGATACCGGCACGCGCAGTGGCGGTCCACGCCTGCGCACAACGGCTGGCCGCTACGGCGAGTTGAGCGGTGGCGGAGTCCCCGGTCAAACGAGCGACATCTGCGCAGCCATCGGCTAGCAAGCGGCGGAACAGCCCGCCGCCAGTACCTGCCTTCTCAATGAAAGCGCTCAGGCTGAACAGGAGAGTCTCGAGGTCGTCCACCGGAAGATCGGCCCAGGTCTGAATGTCGGCCGCCAGCTGCACCGCCGCGGCCAAGCCCTCCGCACCGGATGCCGCTGTCCTGAGATCGACGATCCCGGGTTGCGATGGGCGGCGCATTCCGGCTGCGGACTGTCGAAATGCCTCCGCCGCTACTTCCGCCACGTCCGGCAGCGCACTCGGCCAGCTGATGCGGTATGTACAGTGGCGCGTCGGTTGCGGGAAAGACTTCGATGACCGCGCCCGAGCCAGTGCATCGAGCGGGACTTTCTGCACCTCGGCGCGGTCATTGTCTACGACAAAGGCGATCCCCTCGGCCTCGTCGTGACCGATCACGACGATGTCGTGGCGACTCATCTGGAATTGGACGCGGAGGTACGGCAACTCACCGATATCTCCCCATACCAGGCTGGGTCTGCCTGCTTCGAGCTCGTCGAGAACCCATGACCACCCCTCTCGGGGATCATCGGTCGTGAGAACCTGGACTTGCGCGCCGAGTCGGCGGGGCAGATCAATTTCGAAGTCGGCGCCTCGTCCTACCAGGTACAGCGGTGGAACGAGGTCGCTTGACCGGAGGTATGATAACCCCAGTGCGCCGCCGAGAGCGAACACCAGACCTTCGTCGGGCGGCCCATCCCACCCCAGTCCATGCCAATGCAGAAGATCCCGCATAGCGCCAGAACCGCAGTGTCCCCCCATCTTGTGCGGGTAGTCATCGACCAGGGTCCTGCGGGGCATGTGAATCCTTTCGGGTGAATGAGGGGCCAACGGGGATCGAAGACCGGGTCAGTGGGTCCGGATTCTGTCCAGGTAGGCCTGGCGGGCCGCTGTGTCGACGCCGTCGAGAAATACCGAGTCCGTGCCCAGCGCGGATCCGAGCCTGGCGGTCAGCCAGCCAGGGACGAACTTCATCGCCGCGACCAATACGCCGGCCAGGCGAGTGACGCGTACGAATGGACGCGGGCGCTCGATAAGATCGGCTGTCGCACGCGCGATCTCCTCGGGCTCGGCATTGCGCAGTCCCTTGGCACCAGCGGTTCCCGCGACGAGCTCGGTGTTGGTGAATGTGGGCCTAACGGTGGACAGCTCGACGCCTGACGTGCGGTACTCGTGCCGTGCCGCCTCGGTGAATCCGATGACCGCGAATTTGGTACCGCAATACGTCGCCAGTCCAGGCACAGCGAGCTCGCCGGCCAGCGACGCGGTGTTGATGATGTGCCCAGCGCGCCGCGGCAGCATTCGCTGAAGGGCTAGTTTGGTCCCAAAGACGACTCCCAGGACGTTGATCTCGACCTGCCTCCGGGTCACCGTGTCGTCTTCCTCGTGTACGTGACCAGTGGGCATGATGCCCGCATTGTTGATCAGCACGTCGAGGGGGCCGAGCTCTTCCTCGACCAGCTCGAGAAATTGCCGAAACGAAGTGGGGTCGGTTACGTCGAGGTGGGTAACGATCTTCACGCCGAGTTCGGTGGCGGCCTCCTGAGCGCGCTTCTCATCGACATCGCCGATGGCGACGCGGTGGCCTCGTCGAATCAGCTCCTTCGCGGTCTGGTAGCCGATGCCGCGGGCCCCGCCGGTGATAGCTACGGTCTTTGCGGCGGTGCGGGCACGGTGTGTCGTCACTTGCTGTTCTCCTTGTTGAGGCCGAGGCGCTGCCATAGGCCGCGACCGGCCGCCGCGCGCAACACTCTTCCGGCCATGGCCGCGCGCCGCGGGGTGTACGGGTACCAGGTGAGTTCTCGCGACAGGACAGGGATCCGTGGCTCTGTCACTGCCTGTACCCGGCAGTACTTGCGTAGCCCGTGAGCTCCGCCGAGCCGAGCACCGATGCCCGAGGCCTTCCATCCACTGTGCGGCAGTGTGGTGGCGAACAGGTTGCTGAAGACATCATTTATGTTGACAGCTCCCGCGTTTAGCTGTAATGCGATGCGCTGAGCACGAGCATGGTCTCGGGTCCACACCGTCGCAGACAAGCCGTACGCCGAGTCGTTGGCCAGGCGGATGGCCTCGTTCTCATCCGCGACCTGCATCACCGGAATCGTGGGACCGAAGGTCTCCTCGGTCATGCAGGCCATCGTGTGGTCGACACCGACCAGGACCGTCGGAGCGTAGTAGTTTCCGACCGCACTCCGAGTTCCGCCAGCCAGAACCCGCGCACCTGCCACCACTGCCTCGCTGACGTGGCGATCGGCAATGTCGACCTGCCTCGCGGTGACCATTGCGCCCACGTCGCGACCGGCCGCACCATGGGCGAGGGACCGCACACGTTGGGTCAGCCGCGCCACGAACTCGTCGTAAACCTCAGATACCACATACACCCGCTCGACAGAGATGCATACCTGTCCCGCGTTGAACAGAGCGCCCCACGCGATTCCCTCCACCGCACGAGCAAGGTCGGCGTCCTCCAGCACGATCGCCGGATCTTTGCCGCCAAGCTCCAGACTCATCGGCTTCAAATGCTCGGCGCAGCGGATCGCGACCGCACGCCCGGTGGCGGTCGAGCCGGTGAACTGTACAAAGTCAGAGGCATCGACCACGGCTGCGCCCGAATCGCCATCACCTACAACGTGCGCCAGAACCGCGGGGGCGCCGATCTCGTGCCAGCCCTCGATGATCCGCGCGCATGTCAGCGGCGTCTCCTCCGAGGACTTCGCCAGGACCGCGCAGCCTGCTGCCAGCGCGGGCGCTGCGTCCATGAGGAAGAGGGTGATCGGGAAGTTCCACGGCATGATCATGCCGACGACCGGGAAGGGGTGATAGGTCGTAGTGAGTCGTTTCGACAAGGTCAGCAGGCTCGAGGACCTGACCTGCTCGCCGGCGAGAAACTTCGCGGCATGGTCGGCGTAGTAGCTGATGAACTCGCACGATGCTGTCGTCTCCACCAGGGCGTCGGGACGCACCTTGCCTGTCTCGGCTTGCAACAAGTTGGTGAGCTCGTCGGTGTGATCAAGGATCCAGTCCCGCCAGCGATGCAGCCATTTGGCGCGTTGCCGTGGGCTGGCTTCGGCCCACCCGACCTGAGCGTCTCGAAGATCAGCAGCGACGAGACTTACTGTCTCGCGGTCGTCGACAGCGACGGTTGCGATGAGCCGACCGTCGGCGGGGTTGCGCACGTCCATGACGCCCGCTGGGATCGTCGCGCTCATCGGACCTCCGTAGGTGAATGGGGATCGCGGGCGATCCCGTCGGGATGGGTGCGGTGGGCGGGTGTATCGGTGAAAGCGTCAGCGATCACGTGGGGCCGCTTGAAGATAAGAGGCCCATAGGTGCGGCGAAGTTCGGCCAGGATCGCGTTCAACGGCAAGTCGTCGTAGACGCCCCGCTCGCGGACGTACTCCATATGCTCGGCTCCGTCGGCAGAAAAGGCGTGCAGTAGTGCATCGCGATCGCCGTCGAAATCCACCGGCGGCACACCGAAACGCGCACACAACTCGGTGTTGAACGCGGGCGTCGCCTTCAACCACCGGCCGTCGATATTGAGGAGGCTGTAACCGTGATAGACGAACAGGTCTGTGCCACCCATGAGCGCTCGCAACGCGTCTGTCTGCAAGTGATTGCGGACGTCAGCGAAGCCAAGCACCGCAGGGATCCCCGCCGCACGGCACACCGCGGTCAAGAGCACCGCCTTCGGGACGCAATAGGCGCGCCCGGACTCGAGGACGAAGCTCGCGCGATAGTGGGCAGGGTCGTCAGACACCGTGTAGGGGTCATACCAGACCCGGTCGCGAACGGCGGCGAAGAGACGGTTCGCCTTCTCTCGGCCGGTGCTCGCGTCGCCGATCACAGTGGCGGTGAACTCCCGGACTAACTCGTGCTCGATGTCGAGGAAGTCGGTCGCTGCCAAGAATGTCATCCGGTCCGTTTTCATCTGTGCTCCAGGTCTATCGGCAATCCGTCGACGGGAATTGGGAGCGAGGTGTTGTCCCACCTGGCTTCATACTGGTCAGGGACCGTCCAGGTGTAGGTTCGCAGCATGTGATGCAGGATCGCCTTCACCTCGAGAGTGCCGAAATGCAGGCCGATGCACTTGTGCACGCCTCCTCCGAAGGGGATCCACCCGAGGCGATGATTCCGGTCCTCATGCCGCGGCTCGGTGAAGCGGTCAGGGTCAAAAGTGTCGGGATCGGTCCAGTACGACTCATCGAAGTGGTTCACCGCCGGAGCCACGGCTACCAGTGTGTTTGCGGGGATTTGGTGTCCGGCGATTTCGACATCCTCGATGGTCTTACGCATCATGATCGGCACGGGCGCCACCAGCCGCAGCGTCTCCTTGATCACCAGGTCGAGAGTCTTCAGCGCGTCCAGGTCGTCGATAGTTGGGCGACGTCCGCCCAGTTGGTCGGACTCGGCCCGAGCCCGTTCCTGCCAAGCTGGATGCTTGGCGAGGAAGTAGACGGCAGCGGTGCTGGTGATGGTCGAGGTGTCGTGTGCCGCCATCATCAAGAAGATCATGTGGTTGACGACGTCCTCATCGGTGAAAGCTTGACCGTCGGCCGTGCGGGCATGGCACAGCGCCGCAAAAAGGTCCTCTCCCTGGGCGCTCCGCGCCGCCGGCAGGTGGAAGGTGAAGTAGTCCTCCAGGAGCGCACGCCCACGGACTCCGGCCCGCCACCGAGTCCCCGGCAGCGGGAAACGGATGATCGAGCTGGCCGCACGCACGGCCGCCACGAAGGCGTCGTTGATGGCGTCAGTGTCCTCACTGCCACCCCGATCCGCCATGAAGACCTTCGTTGCTACGTCAAGGGTCAGGCTCTTCAGCAGTGGATAGATGCGTGTGGACTGGCCCGCTGGCCACGCGGGAATACCGGTCTCGAGCGGCGGCCCGAGCTGGTCCACATAGGCGGTCAGGCGGTCGCGGGTGAACGCCTCCTGCATGATTCGTCGATGCATCCTGTGCTCGTCGAAGCTCATCAGCATCAGACCCCGGTGAAAAAAGGCGTCGATGAGATACGCCCACCCGTCCTGTGAGAACGATTTCGCCTTGACGGTCAGCGCCTCCTGCATGGCATCTGGACCGGCCACCATCACAATCTTCGTGCCGAAGGCGCCCATCCATGAGACGGGCCCGAATCGCTGGTACCTGGCCCGGGTGAAGCTGGATCCGAAACGGATGTAGTCCAGGGTGTGACCGAGCACAGGCAGACCAGCGGTCCCTCGGATCGGCTTGAGGCCCGACCCTGCGGGGGGCATTGCCAGCTCACGGACAGGCCACTGATCACTGGCCCGCAGGAGGGCCACATCGACCCGGCTCGGCAGTGGCGCCAGGAGGACTGACGAGAGTCGCTCCCGACTCTTCGCCAGCGGCAGATGGATGGCGTACGTCACTGACATTCCTTTCTGAATGCTGTTCGCACGCAGTCGTCGTGCGAGTCGCCCGAGAGTCGGTCACTCAGGGCGAGCCAGCGAGCACCAGTTCTGCCCGGCTTATGCGAAGCTGCTGGGTGATGGCCCGCTTGCTGAAGATGAAGTCACGGGGGCGATTGATGCAGTCGGCGGCAATCAGCTCGCCAGCACGGAGGTAGAAGCATGTGAATTCGCGGCCCCGGGTAGGATCTCCGCTGAGTACGACTTCGTCGTAGCCGGTGTTTAGACCGGCGATCTGGAGCTTGAGATCGTATTGATCCGACCAGAACCATGGAAGCGCAGCTATGTTCTTTGACTTCCCGCAGATGGTCGCGGCAGCGACCTTGGCCTGCTCGCCCGCGCTGGGTACAGATTCCAGGCGTATGCGACGGCCGTAACGGGCCATGTCGTGACTGGCGCAGTCCCCAGCGGCCATGATGTTGCGGTCGCTGGTCCGACTCTGGCCGTCGATCACGACCCCGTTGTCGACCAGCAGACCCGCGTCGGCGGCGAGTTCGGTATTCGGCTCCACGCCGATGCCGACAATGACGAGGTCGGCAGGAATTGATTCGCCGCTGGACAGGAATACCTCTCGGATCCTGACGTCTCCGGATAGGGCCTCGACTAGCGCGCCTGTTCGGATGTTCACGCCCTCCTGTCGGTGAATTCGGTCGAAGAACGCGGATACCTCGGGGGCTGTGACCCGTTCGAGGACGCGTTCGGTAGCCTCGAGCACAGTGACCTGCAGACCCAGCGCACGCAACGAGGCGGCCGTCTCCAGTCCGATATATCCGCCGCCGATGATCACGACCCGGCGCCCCGGGCTGCTTTCCTCTCGGATCATCTCGACGTCCGCCGCGGAGCGTAGGTAATAGACACCGGCCAGGTCGACACCGGGCACGGGAAGTCGACGGGGGCGAGCGCCCGTGCACAGTGCGAGCTTGTCGTAGGGCACTTCCTCGCCGGTGCTCAGTGAGAGCAGGCCAGCCGAGCGGTCGATCGCCTCCACCGTTGCATCCACGAGGTGGATATCCTGCTTGTTATAGAACTCGGCGCTGCGAATCGCGAGCTCGTCGAGGGTGTGCTTCCCTGCCAGGTATGCCTTCGACAGCGGAGGGCGGTGGTATGGTAATACCGCTTCTTCTCCAATGATGGTGATCTCGTCGGTCCATCCTTCTTGGCGCAGACTGCCGGCGAGTTGGACCCCGGCGTGGCTGCCCCCGACGATGACGGCCCGCCGCGTGGTCATATGCTGGTTTTCGGGGTGAGACGGACCATCATCTTGCTGATGCCCCGCACAAAGTTGGACTGCACGTACTCGGGCTCCTCGACAACCTCGATATTTTCGAAGCGAGGAAGTAGCTCCTCCCAGAGGATCCGCAGCTGCAGCTCGGCGAGCCGGTTGCCCATACAGCGGTGAACACCGAAGCCGAAGGCTATGTGGTTGCGGGCGTTGGACCGGTCGATGATGAACTCGTCGGGGCGTTCGAATACTCGCTCGTCGCGGTTGCCCGAGGCGTACCACATCACTACCTTGTCACCCTTGCGGATGAACTGCCCGTTAAGAACGGTGTCAGCTCTGGCGACACGGCGCATGTAGGCAAGCGGAGTTTGCCATCGGATGATCTCCGAGCACATGTTGGGGATCAGGTCGGGGTTCGCTTTCAGCTTCCCGAACTGTTCAGGGAAGCGGTTGAGCGCAAGAACGCCACCGCTCATCGAGTTCCGGGTCGTGTCGTTCCCTCCGACGATCAGCAATACGAGGTTGCCCAAGAACTCCATCGGGCGGTCGATCAGGTCCTTGGTATTTTCATTGCTTTGCAACATCGTGATCAGATCGAATCCGGGCTGCTCCCCAGCGGCTGTCCGGGCCGCTTTGTCGTGCCAGAGAGCGCTGAGACCTCTCGCCATGTCGCGCATGCCGGGGAATACCTCATCGTTGTCCGATGGCCCACCGTTGGCCTGCTCCAGCGAGGTTGCGAGGTCCGACCAGTAGACGAGCTTGTGACGTTGCTCGTACGGGAAATCCAGCAGGGTCGCAAGCATCCGCGCGGTCAGTTCGATCGAGACGTTCTGCACCCAGTCGAACGGCTTATCTACGGGTAGATCGTCGAGCACCTCTTGGACGCGCGATCGAATCAGGCCCTCCATCTCGCGCAGGTTCTTCGGCGCGACCACGCCTTGAACAGCGGCCCGCTGTGCGTCGTGTCGTGGCGGGTCCATCGCGATGAACATCTCGATATCGAGGAAACGGGGCGGAGCCCCGATAACGATGAACGGCTCAGCGGAGAAGAGTTCGTGGTTCTTGTCGACGGCCACGATGTCAGCATGCCGTGTGACGGACCAGAACGGACCGAACTGACTGTTGGGCTGATAGTGGACCGGAGCCTCGTTTCGCAGGCGCGCGAAGTAGGACTGCCAGCGGCCCTGGCGGTACAGGAAAGGGTTGCTGAGGTCGATGTCGGCGAGCGCGACTTCTTCGACTGGCGGGATGGGCCTCTCGACGAAGAGCTTCTCCCCGTTCGTTCCGGTCATCCATCGGCGAGTCTTGTCATATAGGTGTGCACCCTGGATCTGTAGATCCATCGGGATGGTCGACTGAACCTTGGCGGTGATTGCTCCGGGAATCTTCATCGCGTCGTATCCGTTTCTCGCCGTTACATCTGGAACTCGGGTAGGTGGACGATCAAGCCGTCCCAGGCCGTCGACGCCATCATCTGGCACGACAGCCGGGAGGTCGGCTGGCGCTCGGGGTTCATCGCGAGCATCTCCTCCTCATCGGCGCCGGAACGTCCGACCTGCTCGATCCACTGCGGATCGACAACCACATGGCAGGTGCCGCAGGCAGCTTCGCCTCCGCAGTCCCCGTCGACGCCGGGCACAGCGTTGTTGGTCGCGACCTGCATCAGCGACTGGTCTTCCTCGATCGGCGCCTCGTGCTTCTCGCCGTCGTGGGAGACAAAGGTGACAACTGCCATAGCCAACTCCTCGATGCGTTGTCCTCAATGTGACTTGGTCCAAGTGTTGTCGAACACGGGTTCGGAGGCTATGTTCGGCAGAGTCAGAAATTTGTGAATTCGGCTCAGAGAGACCATGGTGAACCTCAACGACGAGGGCGTGCCTCCGCTCATGTTCGTGCAACTGCTCGAGAGCCAAGCGCTCGACCCGGACGCCGCCGCTCGGCTTCGCGACATCATGGCTCGCGAAGGAATTGACGAGACGACGTTGATCCAACGCAATATCCAGGCCCCGATACGGTGGTTTCGCGAGGTCTACCCTGCACTCGATGTCGACCAGGCAACTTCGCTCGGCTTCGCGTTCGCCGAACAAGCTCAGTTGACGTCCTTCGGCCCATTGAGTTTTCCGCTGGTCAGCGCAGGCTCGGTAGCTGAGATCGTGGAGCTGCTCACCTATCTGCCTTTGATATCGACGGCTCTCAGTCCGCAGTTCCACCCAAGTGACGAGGGACTCACCGTCGGGCTCGCCGCGCACACAGGCGATTCGGCGCTGAACTGCCTGGTCGTCGCGTATAGCGGGTCGGCACTCCTGCGCCTGCTCGACATGCTGGCCGGCGATATGCCGACCGTGACACTCCATCTGAGCTGGTCAGCGCCGACCTTTCTAGCCGATAATGAGGATGCCCTAGCTGGGCGTTTGTTCTTCGACGCTCCGACGTCATTCCTTGGTGTCCCGGCGGACACTCTCAACGAGGTATGCAGGTTCTCCGATCCGGTCGCCTATCGACTTGCCATCGTGGATCTGAAACGAACCCTCGATCAGCGAAGTAGAACCATGTCTTTCTCGGAGAAGGTACGACGGCTGCTGGAGGAAGATCCTGGAAAGCGGAGTAAAGACTGGGTCGCACACGAGCTGTCGATATCGACTAGCACACTCAAGCGGCGCCTATCCGAGGAGGGGACCACCTTTCGCGAGTTGCGCGAATCATTTCTGCGTGACCGTGCGATGCTGCGGCTACTCGACCGATCGATGTCGGTGAGTGAGATAGCTGCCGATCTCGGATATAGCGACCTCGCGAACTTCTCGCACGCCTTCAAGCGATGGACCGGTCGCTCTCCCAGCGAATTTCGACACGAATAGCACCACCCGTCCCGTCGCTGGTGGATGGAGTCTGCGCGATCTGGTGCAGATCGGTTGGGGCTGGCGCCAGGCAGGAACCCGCTGCGGCATATGACAAAAAACTGGCGACTTTGCCGAAACCGTGCAGAACTTTGCCGAACTCGTTGCTGCAGCCAACGGCTATCAGCGGCGTAGCCAACACCTAACACGGCGAGTAGTGAGTCGGCACCGGTCTGAATGATCTCAGCGCGTTGCCACCAGGATCCTGCCGGTGACGGCTGGGCATGAGATGGACGGAGTCGAGTCTCTCAATCGTGAAGCGCATCGACTCGGTTAGCCAGCCCTAACTGAGCCAGTTACATTGCGATGCAGGACTGCAGCACGAATCGATCGTGCCCCGCATCCAGGGCCGGTGTTGACGAGAAGGCGACGATCGGTGCCGAACCGACGGTCTTACCCGCTAGGTGGAGGGGATCGCCGGTGAGCTGGGTACTTGATCTTGTCGGCCTGCTTCGAAGCGGCTCACCCGTTATCCACGGGCGGGTATTCGGTCACTGGCACTGATCGACGGTCGGTCCCGTTTCCGACCGCGACCCTTGGGCGGGTAGCGAGAAAGTTGTCGACCAGTTGGGCGCAGTCGTCATGATCGATGGTGCGTAGTCCGGTGAGGCGCGCGAACACGATCGGGCCGAGGAGTTCGATGATGGCGAAGGTGGTGTCGAACTCGCCGAGCATCGCCCGCGCGTCGGGGCCGGTGAGGATCCGGTCGAACGGTTGGCGATATTGCTCGATGACGCGGGCACGCAGCGAGGTGACCGCTGCCGGGTCGGTGTGGTCGTCACCGATCGTTCCCATAGCCAGCCAGGCCAGCGTGGTCATCTGCACTGGGGCTTGTTCTACGAGGTCCGCCTGAGTAGTGAGTAGCGCGATGAGTTGATCGCGCACGGGCCCGTCGCCGGTCGGTGTGTCGACATGGGGAAGCAACCGTTCGAAAGTTGCCGCGAGCAGTTGGGTGGTGCTGCCGAAGTGTCGATAGAGAGTGGCGCGCGCGACCTTCGACACGCGGGTGACGGCATCGACTGTGACCGCTTCGACCCCGCCGGTGGACAGCAGATGACTGGCCGCGTCGAGCAACCGGTTGCGGGACCGCGCCAGCCGAGGATCGGCCTGCTCGTCGGCTACGGTGCGCGGATCGGCCGCGGCAGAGTCCGGCTCTGTCATGGCCGCCCTTTCCTCGATTCGTATCGCTCAATTTGATCGTGCGTGGACGTCATCTCGCTCGCCGACCCACTATGATACTAATAGTCTCACACAGAGACTATCGATCTACAACGGCGGGAGGTGCACCGGTGAACACTTCCCGGACGGGCGCTGTCGAGATCGCCCGGTGGACCAGGGCCCAATACTGGGTGCTGGCAGTATCGTGCCTGGGGGTGGCGCTGGTCGTCGCGGCCATGGCGGCGTTGTACTCGGCGTTGCCTCAGATTGCAGTCGCGACCGGGGCGACCCAAGCCCAGCTCACCTGGATCGTTGACGGCTACACACTGGTGCTGGCGTGTCTGGTGTTGCCCGCCGGAGCCATCGGTGACCGCTATGGGCGCCGCACGGTGCTGGTGGCGGGACTGGCGGTGTTCGCGGCCGCCTCGGCGTTGCCGCTGGTGCTGACCGACCCGGTGTGGCTCATCGCGGCACGCGCACTCGCCGGTGCTGGCGCAGCGTTAGTGATGCCATCGACCCTGTCGATTCTGACCGCAGGCTTCGCCCTAGCTCATCGCGGCCGAGCGGTGGGGGTATGGGCGGGCGTCGCCGGATCCGGAGCTGTTCTGGGGATTCTCGGTGCCGGGATGTTGCTTGAGCGGTGGTCGTGGCAATCGGTATTTGTCGGGCTGACCGTGGCGGGGATTGTGCTGGCCGGATTGGCTTGCACGATCGCGGAGTCTCGCCAGCCCGAGCATCCGCCGGTGGACGGAATTGGCGCGGCGACGGTGGCTGTCGCGATCGCGGCGATCGTGTTCGCCGCGGTCGAGGTTCCCGCACGCGGCTGGGCCGACCCGCTCGTCGCTGTCACCGCCGGTGTCGGAGTCGTGGCGGCGGTGGCGTTCGTGGCCGTGGAGCTACGGATCTCGGCACCACTGTTAGACGTGCGGTTGTTCGGACGCCGAGGCTTCGGTGCTGGCTCCCTGTCCGTGACCATTCAGTTCCTGGTCACCTTTGGGGTGTTCCTACTGTTGGTCCAGTACCTACAGCTGATTCTCGGATACGGGCCGCTGGCGTCGGCCCTGGCACTGGCGCCGATGGTGGCGCCGCTGGCCATGATTTCCGTAATCGCGCCTTGGCTCTCGAGCATGGTGGGATTGCGGGTGATGACCGTGACTGGCCTCCTCACCATCGCTGCCGGGCTGGTGCTGGTGAGCCGGTTGGACCTCGCCGCGAACTACCTCGACCTACTGTGGCCGCTGCTGATCATGAGCGCGGGCCTGGGATTGTGTACCGCCCCGGCGACTTACGCCATCGTCGCCGACACCCCCGAGGCCAAACACGGGGTCGCCGCGGCGGTGAATGATGCCGCCCGCGAGATCGGCGCCGCGATCGGGATCGCCGTGGCCGGCAGCGTGCTGGCCGCTGGCTATACTCAGCGTATCCAGCCCGCCCTACCCCGCCTGCCCGAGTCCGCTCGCGAACCCGTTGCCGATTCCCTGGCCGCCGCCCTGCAGGTCGCCGAAAAGGGCGGACCAGCGGCCCAGCCGCTAGCCGAGTACGCCAAGGCAGCGTTCGTGCACGGCAGCGGCGAGGCCGCGCTGGTGTTGGCTGCTATTACCGCCGCAGGCGCGATCGTGCTGGCTGTGCTTGCACCCGGGCCCACCACTCGCCGATGCCGCGCACAACCCTCGTGCACGATGGCTCCTGCCTCTCGCACGTCCCCTACCCGCGAAGGACGCCCGGCATGACGGCCTATCGCACGATCCTTGTGGATACCGATGGATCCGATCGCTCCTACCGCGTGGTCGACCGCGCCGCCGAATTGGCCCACGCCACCCACGCCCGACTGGTTATCGTCGGCGTCCGCCACCACATCGACGAACGCACACTCGGAGTTGACCTCGACCGGCTGGGACCCGAGGCCTACCGGCTGCGCGGCACCAACCCGGTCGAAGCGATATTGCGCACGGCCTGCCAGCACGCCCTAGCGCACGGCGCCATCGACATCGACACCCGCATCTTGTCCGAACCCACTTTGCGTGCCCTATTGCGCCTTGCCGCCACTGCGGCGCCGGACCTCATCATCACCGCCGACTTGTGCCGGTCGACTCCGCTGGCCCGGCTGCTGTCCGATACACCGACCGAGCTCGCACGCAGAGCCCACTGCGACATCCTTATCGCCACCACCCAGTGACACACATATGCAGAAAGCACCCATGAGCCGCACATCCGATACCACAAGATCCGTATCGTCCGAGGCCGAGGAGAGTACGCCCCTCTTCCCTGTGGTTCCGCCGGAATGCCAAGACTTGCCGCCCCATCATGATCATTGCCTCGGTTGCGGGCCAGCCAATCCGCACGGCCACCAGTTGAGCGTCCGACGTGACGCGGAAGGTGTCTACGCCCGTCACACGTTTGACTCCCGCCACGTTGGCGCCCCAGCGATCGCCCATGGCGGCGCAGTCGCAACCGTCCTCGACGACCTGTTCGGGTTCCTCCTCTACACCGTGGGAGAACCAGCCGTCACCCGCCACCTCTCCATCGACTACCTCTCCCCGGTTCTACTCGACACCCCGTATATCGCCCGCGCCCATCTTCATTCCCGCCAGGGTCGCAAACTAAACCTTCGGGCCACCATCGAAGACGACCATGGCCACATGGTTACAACCGCTACCGCCCTCTTTCTCGTCGTTAACATCGACCACTTCTTCCGGGCCTCACAGCGTGCCACCTCTTCACACGTGCCACCAACGGCCTAAGCGGCGATCATGTACTGTGGCCGGCGCGATCAGGCGATGAGGACGACTTGGGTCGGGACCGCTATGCCGCCAGCGCAGTCTGGGGTGCAGGCTGCTGTGGGTCGGTGACCTACGGGCTTCGCTCACGAGTATGCGCTGTTTGACACGATCCGCCAAAACACTACGCACAGGATGCGGCTGTTATGACTCTAATGGGCACGCACGGTCCGGAAATCCCGGAAACGCCAAGCTTCGGTGGCCTCGTGACCGCCGATGACATGGTCGCTGCTCGGAAACGATTAATGGAATTCACCGATGAAGACGAGGCATTGCTGCGGCAGTTTAGCGGAGTCGCGACACCCGGTATGGCTGAGATCGTCGACGAACTCCGCGCCTACCTACACGAACACCGGGACACTGCCGCACTTCTTTCTGGGCGCGACACTGAGGAACAGGTCGAACATCTTCGAAGCGATCACCTTTCCGGTTTGACGGCGGGAACCGTCGATGCTGACTATCTCATCGAGCGTATGCGTATGGGCGCGCGTCACGAGCGACTCGGCGTGAATCCGACATGGCTTCTCGGCGCGTACAATCGGTTTCTTTGCTCTGCTGCGAGCCGGATCTGTGAATCCAGCTCATCTTCCGATCCCGAGCGTGCGTTGGCGACGTTGCTGGCGCTACAAAGGCTGGTGTTCCTCGATATCGGCCTCGCCGCCGACATCTACCTCGCCAAACGCGAGCACCCGAATCGCGAGCAGCAGAGGGCGGTGAGCGAACTCCCGACTCCGGTACTGCAGTTGATCCCAGGGCTTCTGGTAGTCCCGATCGTAGGAGAATTGGACGATCGCCGGGCTCTTAATTTGACCAATCAGCTGATGGTGCATATCCGCAATTCGAGGGCGCAGGCCGCCGTCGTCGATATCACCGGACTGCCGTCGATCGATCTCGACGTTGCTGCCCATCTGATCACAGCAGTAAAAGCATGTGCGCTTTTGGGTGCGGAGGTTATTTTCACTGGGCTTTCCGCCGAAGTCGCCCGGACGCTTGTCGACATCAGTCCACAGAAAACTACGCTCATTACATTTGTCGACTTGCAGAGTGGGGTCGAGCATGCCACACAGACGCTTGGGTACGAGATGGTGATGACGAGGCCATTACGCAATACCTGATTTGGCGAAGTGCTTGGCCAGTTGCGCAGTCCCGGCTGCGGTGGGCGATCCGGCTCACCAGCCTGTGTACGTGCCGACGCGGTGCTGATTGCGAAGTAAGTCCGCCGTCGGTGAAGATGCTCCAACAGCGGCGTTCGCGCGCACCGCCAAACATGCCGCGCGCAGTATTTGCGGTGGGCCACCGCTGGTATCGTATGGAGCTTCGGCGGCATTCGAGTTCGGGTACCGGTCCTCATAGCTCCTAGCGGGAATCTGCATGTGTCACCGAGACACGTTGCGATGCAGGATGTTTCGCAGCGGACCTATGTGACGGATGATTGTTGGTGGTTAGCGAACCGCAACTCCCGGTGAAGCCGCCGGGAATAGCCAGCCCTCACCACACGGCCCGAGGTTGGTGTTCAAGGGGAGTGGGGGAGGGCTGTACGTGCTGTCGGGGGCCGCTCATTCTCGGGTTCGTGTCCGGATGACCTTCTGGCGCAGGCTAATAGCTGCTGTCGGTGCGGTTGCTGTGCCGTCGCCATCAGATCAGTGCGGCATCGAGATTCAGGAATCCATAATGGATGTCGATGCGGCGTGCCCACCGGATGGCCAGGCGCCGGTACCGGGGGAGCGGGCGCAAGTCTGCTCCACGATCCACCGGCCGCAGTGACTTTGTCCCGGGTTCCGCGGCGGGATGTAATTCGACGCAGTAAATCCCCTTGCCTGGACGGCCGAGGCCACTGGGACGGCGGATCGATAAAACTATCACCGACACGGGTTGCGAGCATGTAGTCTGTACGCCGACCTGCGACAGCGCCGGGATCGACGGCCCATTCCCATCGCGGAACCCGAGACAAAGGTCACCGCCAGTCGGCTAGTCGTGGAACAAACCATGGCCCGGCCCCACCGATATCGGCGACCGGTGATCGATGGGAACGCCGCATCGACATCCACTGTCGATTCCTGAATGTCGGTGCCGCAGTATCAGACCGCGACGACTCAGCAACTGAACCTGATAGGAGCTCCTAGGGCACAGCGTGGTAGTCGGATAGGGCGAACTGAGTCATTTGGCTACGGAATTGTCGAGCCAGGCCCGGGAAAGCCGCGGGATTAAAACCATCTTCCCCGACAGGCCAAGTAACGCATCCAGAGTTCCAAGTCGTGCGAGCCAAGTGCCGTTGAACAACCGCGTTGAATCGGTCCTGCGCTGACTTTCGTACATCAATATATCGGAGCCCCCATCGCTCCAGCGTCCGCACCGACTCTACGATGTAATCTATCTGCGCCTCCAGATAGGCTAGGGCTGTGTGGAAATACGGACCGGAGTTCGGTCCGAAAGTGAAATGTAGGTTGGGATACCCAGAAACATGTATGCTCTTGTACGCGTAAACTCCTTCGACCCATTCTTCCTGGAGGAGACGTGCGCCACAACCACGAACCGGGAATGGTACTCCAGCCTCGCCGGGTGCATCGAAAACGATCGTATCGAAGCGGCGCTCGACGCCATCAACCGTGAGGATTCCGTGCTCCGTAAGCCGAATGATCGGGAAGGTGAGGAGTCTGCAGTTGTCCCGATCTAGAGCCGGTAAGAAGTCATTTGAGATGAGCAATCGCGGACGGCACGCCCGGTTGTCCGGTGTGAGCTGCCGTCGCGCCCATCTATCTTTGACCTGAAGCCTCAACTGGATTTTAGATACCTGTTCCAGCGCGGTGGTGAGACCTGTAGTTCGGACCAAACCGTATCCGATAGACTCGTACGCCCAGAAGTGGGCACTCCGGGCTAGATCCTCGGCCAGCGGTAGTTTCTCGAATAGCGAACGTCTCCACCCTGCCGTCGCGTACTGCGGGTGGGGAAGAACCCATCGCGGTGCACTCTGAAATACGGTGACGTGGCGGGCTCGGTCCACCAACTCCGGGATCATCTGGACTGCATTGGTGCCGGTACCGACGACTGCCACCGTCAGTCCGGTGACATCGATACCGGCGTCCCATCGGGTGCCGTCTATCTTGTGGCCACGAAAGTCGTCGGCGCCCACGATCTCGCGCCTGCTTGCGTTCGAGAACGGCACAGTCGCCACCACGACCGAGCGGGCAGTGATGCTCTCCTCCTCGCCACTGCTGGTCGAGACACGCACATGCCAGGTCCCTCGGGCCTCGTCGAAGTCGAGTCCGTTTACGTTGTACCCGTAGCGAATCCGTCCATCGAGACCATGCCGGGTGATCACGTCGCGCATGTAGGCGAGGACGTCTACGCCCGGCGTATACCTATGGCTCCAGGCGGGATCCCGCGTGAACCAGAACGACCGCAGTGCTGACGGACGACCGCAGGATGCGTCCGGATGAACGCTCTCGCGCCACTCACCGCCGGGCTCAGGTGCGCGTTCGAGAACCACGACGTCCTCGATCCCCGCGCACCGTAATCGGATCGCGGTGCCGATTCCCGAGAACCCGGCACCTATGATCACGACTCGTGTGGGACCGGGAATTGTTTGCCCGGGGTCATCGTCTGTCGGCCGCCCCTCGTCGATCATGCTGCGGCCACCGGTTGGTAAGTGAGCTCGTTGATCCAGGAAGGAGTCGAACCGAGCCATTGTTTAGGATAGTGCTCAGTGATCGTCAACAGGGCATTGCCGAGTAGTCGATGATAGGGGTGTGACTGGTCCATGACCATTTCACCGTAGTACTTGACGAGTTGGTAGATCGGATTGCGGCGGGTGGCGACGCTCCGGTCTCCGATAATGCCGAACTTCCGAATCGCGTCGAAGAGCTTCTGTTCGTCGAGTCCCATCGCGATGATGCTGTCGTGCATACGGGTCAGCAGGGGCAACCCGGTGAGGATGCCGATGAGTAGGGATGGGCGCAGCGCGGCGCCGGCGGCTTCGATCAGCAGTCGGTGTATCGGCCCCGCTCCAATCATGTCCAGCACATGGAAATCCACAGCTAGGTGACGGGACTCATCGGCATTGATTCGCTGAAAGACCTTGTGGCACAGGGGATCCTGGATCTCCTCAAGTAGGAACTTCAACAGTGCTCCGTCGAGTGCCACCTCGAGCATCGGAATCGCTGAGCCTAGTACGGACAGCGGCAGATCGTCTGCGTAGCTGTCCAGCCATTCGATGGCTAGTCGGATGTTGATATTCGGTTCTGGGATCTCGTCGTCATCGAGCATTCCCCAACGGCGCATGAGGGCCAGCTCGGCGTTTGCGTGCTTTTGTTCCTCGGCCTGGAAGTAGCGGTAGATCTCAGCTAGCGTATTGTCCTTGGTTTGACGGCCGAGCGCGACGAAGGCACGCGAGCCGACCTGCTCGATCCAGACCAGATCGGACATGAATTGCTTGACCTGCGGGAGCTGCTCGGCCGTTATCGTATCCGCGCCGGGCTCCGCCCAGTCGAAGTCGCCGAGTGCCCATTGGCGTTGTTTTATGATTTCCAAGGTGTGCGGCAAATCGATTGACATCGCTCTACTCCTTCGCGAATATGGACACAAAATCTTGGCCTGGTGTCCGGAGGCCGGGTATTTCGCAGCGGTAGCCGCTCACGTGTGGCATGGTCGGACAAAACTCTTGGAACTCGTTCCAGTAAACGAAAACGCTCGTCGCTGGCGCATGGTGGCTGTGAGTGATCCGGCGCCGGGCGAAGGCCGCGGCGCAGCGGAGTCTCCTGGCATCGCGGGCCCGTGCGCGCCATTTTCGTCCGTTAGCGAGGTCGAGGCCGGCGAGGCGGGAAGGTGTCAGGCGATCGCACCTGTGATTAGGCGTACGTCCTGGCCATGAATCGACGGGCAGAGGCCCCGCCTCGGGTACTCCGCGATGGCGATTTGAAAGCCGTCTAATCGCGTGGCCGACCACCGACAGGCACGCCATCCATGGTCGTGCGCACCAGGAGAGCGACACCGCCGGGGCGTTCGGCGCACGACCGAGGGCACCGGGAAACGCAGATCGTGCGGAGAGCTCAGACGTCAGTCTGCTGTGGGCGGGCAGTGAACAAGCCGCGAGCGTAGCGGCGTGAACGCAGGGGAGTGTAGGTCCGCAATGCTTGACACCGGGAGCGTGAACTGCGCCACCAAGTGAGGAAGCAGCCCCGAAACACGTGCGCACAAGCGAGACCGCCGCCGCCCACACCGCACTTCGGACACCGCTTCCAATGATCACTGTTGCAAGGCCAGAGCACTCCCTCTCCGATAGCGCCAGTCTCGAGGCGACGACATCCGACGATGAGGACCCGCGCGTGTTGGTCCTCATCCATTCGTTCGTCATCAGCCCGGACTTGCACCGGGGCGCCCCGTTGCGAACCACAGGAACGATGGTACTCACCTAGTATGATCGTTTCAATGCCCACGTCAGCGGTTTGAAAGTATGGCGTACGGAGGTTCATTGGGTGCATACTCAACGGTCGACCAACGACCCCTGCCCACATGACACCCGGCGACGTTGCCCGGCTCGAAGGATCCGATCACGACGATGAACTACACCAGGTTGCTTCTGAAGGCCATCGCGGTGATCCGGACGCCGTCGCCGTCTGGGACCTCGGAACGTATCCTCGACGCCGGGCTAAGGCAATTCGAGGTTGTCGGGATCAGCCGCACACGGATCGAAGACATCGCTCGTCGCGCACGGCTGGCACGTGTGACGCTGTACCGACACTTCCCGAGCAAGGGGCGCATTGTCGAGGCGGTGATTCTGCGAGAACTCGCCAGGTTCCTCGTTGAGTTGGAAGCAGAGGTGTCAAATCATCAGGATCTCGAGGAGAAGATCGTCGAAGGATTCGTTTTCACGCTGAAGGCAGTACGGGGGCACGCCCTGCTCAACAGGCTGTTGGAGACCGAGCCCGAGTCACTACTGCCGTTTCTCACGATTGAGGCAGGGGGTCTTGTCGCGACCGCGTCGAACTTTCTGGCCGACCAACTCGCGCAAGAAGTTGATGCTGCCCGCACGGATGTCGAACTTCACGTGGTTTCCGAGCTGACTGTCCGCGTGATCCTGTCGTTCGTGCTGACCCCATCGACCCGCATATCCCTCGATACCCCTGAGGGTGCGCGCCGATTCGCGCGCCGCCACCTCCTGCCTCAGCTGCGTGACGACTCAGTCGGCGGTAGCGCGACATAATGTCAGATCTGTATCGCTGCCCGGCCGCAGAGATGCGCACCGGTAGAGGACAGAGGGGGGATGCGCTCCTCGACGAAGTAGCGGCATACTCGTTGTGGTGACGACGAAATCTGCACGTCGCGGCGCGCGATTCTCGGCCCGGGGTAGCACCCGGGATGCCCTACTTGATGCCGCAGAGTTCTGCTTCGAGGAGGTCGGATTCTCGGCGACGACGATGGAGGACATCGCTCGGCAGGCCGGCGTCTCTCGGGCCACCGTGTACCGGCACTTCGCGAACCGTGAATCGGTGGTCTCGGGCGTCGTCCTGCGGACGGCTGGCCGCTACCTCGACGGGATTGGCGGGCCACTCGCCGGACAGCCTGATCTCGCATCTGCCGTGCTGGTCTTCGTAGAGACCACTGTTCACGCCGCCAGCCGAGAGAAGTCGATTTCCGCTCTGTTCGTCAGCGATGATCGCCTCGCTGGAATCGGTCTGACAGAGTCCACATCGGTCGCCCTCTTCGAACTCGTCACCGAGTTCCTGCGACCGGTATTCACCCGTCACCGCGATGACCTGCAGCCGGGGATCTCAGTGGACGACGCCGCGGAGTGGATCCTGCGGACGATCCTCAGCCTGCTCACCGTGCGCGGTCCGAGACGACGCAGCCCTGCTGGCCTCCGCGCGTACCTTTGCCGCTGCCTCCTGCCTGCCATCGTCGTACCAGCGTCTACCGAATTGGATCGGCACCGCGGTCACGACGACGTGCAGATCGGCAATGCAGGTGACACAAATCTGCAGTAGTGTCACCTTGGGGCAGGTCAACGCAGAGACGGAGGAGGCTCCGATGGAATTCCCGCAGTTCGACCCCCGAGTTGCTGGGCAGGTGCTCGGCGCAGCAACGGATGTGGGCGGCATCTCGGCATATCTCGGATTTCGTCATGCCGAACTGAGCGCCGGTCGGTTGATCGCCGAGATGGAGGTGCGAGACGAGCTCCTTACCCCCTTCCGTACATTGCACGGTGGCTGCCTGTCAGCCATGGTCGACCATTGCCTGGGTGTTGTCTTTTATCCGGTGATCCCGACCGGCTGCTGGGTCGCGACAACCGAGTTCAAGATCAATCTTCTACGGCCGGTCACGGCTGGCGTATGCATCGCCACGGCAGATGTCATTGCCCTGACCAGGCGATCGGGCGTCGCACGCATCGACATCACCAACGACGGCAGGCCAGTGTGCGCCGCTCAGGGAACGGTTACGATCGTCAGCGACGGGGGCGGCAGCTCGTGACGGATGGCATGATCGAGATGCAGGTACTGGCTCGTGACGGAATCACGCTGGCGGCCGACTACTATCCCCATGGTTCCAACCAGCAGGTTGTGATCCTGCTGCATGGAGGTGGGCAGAGTCGTCACGCCTGGACCACCTCAGCGCTCCGCCTGCGCGATCGCGGCTACACAGTAGTTGCATACGATGCACGTGGGCACGGCGACAGTGACTGGGCCCCCGACGGACGATACGACGTCGAGCACCTTGTCGATGACCTGCTCATAATGCGAGAACGATTCTGCACCGAGGACGCGCCCGCGGTCGTCGGAGCATCATTGGGCGGGATGACCGTTCTTGCCGCGCACCTGCTTGCGCCCCCCGAGCTGTGGGGAGCGGTGGTGCTGGTCGACGTGACCCCACGGATGGAGTTCGATGGCGCTCGACGCATCGTCTCGTTTATGTCTGCGCATCCTGACGGATTCGCGAACCTCGAAAACGCTGCCGACGTCATCGCGGCATACAACCCGCACCGCGAACGACCGGTGCGGCTTGAAGGCCTTTACAAGGTACTGCGGCAACGAGCCGACGGTCGATGGGTGTGGCGATGGGATCCCGCCTTCATCACGAGTCGTTTTCAGGCGTTGCAACAGGACGCGTCCGCCGGTGCCGAGCAATTCGACACACTTGTAGAATTGCTCGTCGCGGGTGCGGGTAGAGTCGTCGCGCCAACCCTACTCGTGCGCGGTGCCCTGTCCGATCTGGTATCGCAGGAGACCGTTGCAGAATTCCTGGAAATTGTGCCGCACGCGGAGACGACCGATGTCTCCGGAACTGGCCATATGGTGGCAGGAGATGACAATGACGCATTCACGCAGGTTGTCACCGACTTCCTCGGACGCACCCTATAGGCCCGATCGCTTCCGGCGGTTGGATGCTGGCTATGGCGTCTTTGCACGAAACCATTGCCAAGGGAACGACTGCTGACGGGCTGTTCTCTGATTGCAAGAAGGCACATCGCGACTTGCAAGGCCAGGCGGCTAAAGGGTGAGAGGCCCATCAGCCGCATATGACGCTGGCCAGAGATAACGGGAGAGGCGCGGACTCCAGGTCGCTAGCGATGGCCAACTGGCGATAGTGCGCGGCCTGGGCAGCATTGTATGTGCTCTCCGTTCGTCCTACTTGTGCTGGCACCAGCCTTGCCCGTTTGAGCCAGTTCGGGCAGTTTGGAGACCAATCTCAACCGTGTCACAGAATGACGCCGGGCCGGCGGCGAACCGTCACGGGTTGAGGACCGCATTGGGCTGTCTCGGAATTCTGTCCGCTGAGTTGTGAGATTCCAACCGTTCGATGGACGGATCTCCGCTCGTGCCGATGATGTACTCACCGCAGTTCCGTGAAAGCGCTGTCGCTCCGGTCGTCGATGAAGGACGCAGGGTCCACCGACGTCGCCCGTGATCTACAGTCACCGAAGCCACGCTGTAGCGGTGGAAACATCAGGCCCGCGGTGAGGCCCCCGGGACATCCACGGTCGAATCGGCGCAACTGAGGGATACGCTGAACAGGATCGAGCAACTCGAACAGGAGCTGCGAGCGACCCAGCTGACCGCGAAGGCTTTCGACGACACCACGCTCGCCTTAAAAGGCGGTTCCCGGCTGTCCCGACCTTGACCGGGCAAGGAATGAGCATCCGCACCGCCTGCCGTGTGCTCGGCGTGTTCGAGCGCGGCTACCGCCATCACCGCAACCGATTACCAGCCACGCCGACTGCGCCACGAGATGCTCGCCGAAACGATCCGGGCTATCCATGTGGGCTCGAGCGGCTGCTACGGCGTGCACCGCATGCACGCCGAGCTCACCATCGGCATGGCTATCGAGGTCGGCTCTGGAAAGGTGCGCTCGATCATGAAACATCTTGGAGTCCAGCAGTCGTCGCAACGGCCGGACTACGAAGCGTCCATCAAGGCAGCCAAACGCTCGGCTGGTGTGTCGCAGTCGAGAAATTTTGTGGAGGGCCGGTGAGTTTCTGAGCGACTTCGCAGTGCGCATTTGGATTGTAGATGCGCAAGTCTGTTCGTCGCGGAAGATATTGCAGCAGAGTGCCATTAGCGCCTTCCGCGCTTCCGCGGTGCGTCGGGATCGGCGAAGTAGACGCGCATGTCGGTGGTCATGGGAAAGGAGCAGTGCTCGGCTATCTCGGCATCCTGATCCCGAGTCACGGTGCGGTGGAGGGTCGCGGGTAGTTCGGTGACGGCGGCGATGAGGCTGTAGCGGACGACTTCGGCGGTCCGTTCGGCGCCGAGGTGTCCGAGGACGAGATAGCGGCTGGAGCGCTCCACGAGCATCGCGATCGCCGATTGGCCGCCGGCGCCGACGATGAGATCACCTTGCCAATGACCGGGGAATGTCGACGATGCGAGCACGCCCGATTCATCGGTGTGTGAGGCGATAGCGCGAGAATCGGTCTCCGCGGGGCGCTCGGCGATCGGTATCATCGGATCGATAAACCGACGGCTCCATGCATGCGGGTCACGACGGGCTTGCGGGCAGCCCGGCCGCTGTGCGGCCCGCGGACGAGTTCACGCTTGAGCTCGCCGCGTAGGTGAATGTAGCTCGCTTGATAGGTCGTTTCGGTACTCACACGCACTTCGCCGAGTCCGGGAAGTCCTTGACCGGCCGGTGGCTGATCTGCTCCGGGGGCCACTTCTTGTTCAGTCGCGTCTGCACATATTCCAGCAGATTGGTGTCGGCCACTAGCTTCGCGGTCTCCGGCGCATCCGCCGCTGGACCGATGCCGGTGGGCAGCATGAGGCATGTAGACGCGCGCGGGGAAGGCGCTTCGGCGCTCGCATGCTACCGCGGACACGTAGGGAGTCTTCACCAGCCGCCGGTAGAGCTCGGCCTTGGTGGCCAGCTCGATCCGGGCGTTCCAGCGGCGGTTCAGGAGCTCAACCTGCATCCGGCACCAGAACGACTCCGTCACCGCGTTGTCGTAGCAATCCGCCCACGCTGCCCATCGACGACACGAGCCCGGAGTCCTTCTCGCACTGAGTGAATGCCCAGGAACCGAACTGCACTCCCTGGTCTGAATGGATGACCGCGCCCTTGCCGGGGCGGCGGCCATCGATGGCCATGCCCAGCGCGTTGCGGCCAACGCCGCGATCTGCGAGGAGTCGATCGACCAGCCACCACGCGACGGGCGTAGACATCGAGCACGACCGTGCAATAGTCCTTGCCTTCGCGGACCTGGATTCCGGCGATCGTCGCAACACGATCTGACGGTGGTGGTATTGGGGGGCAGCGCAAAAGTGCGCACCCGAGCAGCAGGAGGATTGCTTCAGAATTCTGGATCGAGGAGCCATGAACCGGGCCGCTGCCGAGGCCGCGGCAGCGGGAGTTTCGCCTGACGCTGGCTATCGGTGAGTTCGCCGCGCCCGACGCCACGGCTGTATCGGAGCAAGACGCGATGTTCGATAACCACGAGATAATCCGCAACGTGGCAGCAGCGTCACAGCGGCATCGGAATGCTGACCTCGATGGAGTACGAGAACGCAACCACGTGGCGTGAGGTCCACAACTCCGTGAAACCACACGGTAAGACCGGACCTAGGAGACTTGGCCGAGCCAGTTTCCAGCATGGCTGGCAGAAGCGCTCACGTCAGCCATGCTGTTAACTGAAGCATTGCTACCACTACGTCGGTCACCCTGCGCGAGCGATGATGGGCCAGGTCTCCCCCGGATCCGATCTCGCAGCGGATTCTGCTGTGCATGCATAGAGACGACCTGAAAATGAACTACGGGAAGGCTTCGAGACGGTCAGGACGCGACTACGTGGCACATCACGGTCGGTCAGACCGCGCTGGTGGGTCTGGAGTGTCGGCGAGCTTACATCCGGTGCAGGTCGCGAGCGACTCCCGATCCATCGCGAAGCGGCGATTGTCGGATCAAATCAATAGTTTGCGGATTGATTGCTGTCACGTATCGCGCTGAGTCTGGTGATCTATTGACAGGGTGTGACCCAGGACGCATACTCGTACCTCGAGTATCTAGTACTTGCCGTAGCACACATGGAGGTGTCGTGGTCGTGATGGCGCACTTGGTCACAACTCAGCAAGACGAAGCTTTCCGGCCAGCACCAGCCGAGCACGTCGCGTGCAAGATCAGCCGAATCGATGCGTTCTTTGCGCTCGCCGCGATGTCGGGCAACGATGCGAGAGACGAGATGGGAATCTGCCGTGGTGCCTGCGCGTAGTGAGATGTCGGCGTCGGCCCGAGTAGTTCGCGAGAATTTATCCGGCACAATGGTATCTGGCCTCCGAACGTTTGGTCGGACCACGCGGATGGCTTATTCAGCCGTGCTGGGTGCCGCGAGTGACATTGCCGGATCGAAGTTTCAGTGGCGTGAGGCGCTGTATCAATCCTGGTACTTGATTACGGTTACCGCAATTCCGGCGATCCTAATGGCCGTGCCATTCGGGGTTATCGTATCGGTTCAGGTCGGGAATCTGATCCATCAAATCGGCGCAGATTCACTGCTCGGTGCAGCTGGTGGTTTGGGGGTGATAAAACAGGGCGCCCCCATGGCGACAGGATTGTTGCTGGGCGCGGCTGGCGCGGCCGCGATCGCGGCCGACTTGGGCGCCCGCAACATCCGTGAAGAGATCGACGCCATGCGGACGATGGGCATAAGCCCTATGCATCGCCTCGTGATTCCTCGGATGGCGGCGATGATTCTCGTTGCACCGATGCTCAATGTTTTGATCATCTTCGTAGGGGTCGTCGCGGGATATGCAGTCGCGGTCGGTCCTCAGGGGGTAACGCCCGGCAGCTATTGGGGGACCTTCGGATCCTTCACCGTAATGGCGGATATCGGCGTGTCGATAGTCAAGTCTGTGCTGTTCGGCTTCATCGTCGTGATGATCGCGTGCCAACGGGGTCTTGAGGCCAAAGGTGGTCCACGTGGAGTAGCGGATGGCGTGAACGCGGCGGTTGTTCTCTCCGTCGTCTCTGTCGCTGTCGTGAATCTATTGGTCACTCAGTTGGTCTCAATGTTCCTTCCAACAAGGCTGGCATAGATGTCGGAGATGAAGTACACCCCCCCGCGGCTAGTGAAGGCCCGGCGAACAGCGACGTCACTCGGGCACCGTGTCGTTCCGGTAGAGCCTCTAGGTTTCGTCCTCAATTTCATCTGGCAGGCATTGTCGGCGATACCGTTCACGCTCAAACGATATCGAGCGGAGACAATGCGCGCGATCACGGATATGACGTGGGGGCAAGGCTCGATCATCGTGGGCGGTGGAACGGTCCCGATGTTGGTGGTGCTGGGGCTGGTCATCGGCGGCTCGGTCGGCGTCGAGTCCTTCGCGACTCTAGACCTCATCAGTATGGGGCCGGTGTCAGGTATTGTCTCAGCCTTCGCCAATACCCGAGAGCTGGCGCCGATCGCGGCAGGAGTCGGATTCGCGGCACAAGCTGGGTGTCGTATAACCGCGCAGATTGGATCGATGCGGATCTCAGAGGAGATCGACGCCATCGAATCGCTTGGATTGCGATCGATACCTTTCGTTGTAACGACCAGGATTATTGCCGGCGCGGTGGCAATCGTTCCGACTTTTCTTATCGCGCTAATCCTCAGCTACGCGGCGTGCCGGACTGTGATCGTCCAGCTGCACGGCCAGGCCGCAGGTGTCTACGATCACTACTTCTATCAATTCATCAGCGGGTGGGATATCACCGCTGCGGTGATCAAAGTTCTTATATTCGGAACGGCTGTAATTTTGATTCACAGTTATCAAGGGTTCTTCGCGACAGGCGGGCCGGAAGGCGTCGGAATTGCGTCCGGCCGCGCCGTCCGGGCAAGTTTTGTGGCGATCATCGGTCTGGACATGGTATTGACCATCCTCTTGTGGGGTGTCAACTCCGCGATCGAATTCACGGGGTGAGCGCCGATGTCTCGATATGAAATGCCGGGAGTATCGGCAACAAAGCGGTCGTCGATTATTGTCGGTATGGTCGCAGTGCTGACGGCACTGTCAGTAGCGGCCGCTTGGACAGCTGGTAACGCCGCCCGCGGGGACAACCGAATGCTTGTGGTGTTGCGCACCGAGAAAATCGGAGACGGCGTCGGTGTGGGAACGCCGGTGCAGTTCGACGGTGTCGGCATCGGTGCCGTCACTGCCATCGGCTCAGGTGATGGGGCGAAACAGGTGACTTTGATGCTTGATCGAGCAAACTCGAGCGGGCTCACCGACAACCTTCTCGTAGACTACTCGCCGTCAAATCTTTTCGGTATCAGCGAGGTTGCGCTGAAACCGGGCGTTGGGGGCGCGCCCCTGCGAGACGGCGCAGTTATAGACCTGACGGGTCCTCGATCTGACAGGCAGCGAGATGCGACCATGGGTGTACTGATTCGGACAGTCGCCGAGACCACGGGAAGCCTTCTTACCCCGGAACTCACCGATGTGCTGGTGCGGGTTGCTACAGCGGCCCGCCAATTCACGCCACTCATGGAGGCGATTGTGGTATCCGGCCGGAACGTTGCTGAGACACGCTCTGTGCCGGTATCGGAGTTGCTGGAACAGTATGGCTCGATGCTCGTCGGCAGCGCATCGATGATCGACGGCACGGTAGGCCTGATATATCGGCTCACCACCATCGAGATTCTGAATAACCAACGCGAGCTATTCGACGCCACAGTCAGCGTAGTAGGCCAACGCTTCTTCCCCGCCCTCGCGGGAACACTATTCACGGCGCAGGCGCATCTGTCGGAGTACGCGGTAATGCTCACGCCGGTTCTTGCAAGTGGCAGCCGAATGGTTTCGACGCCTGCTGTTTCGAGCATGCAGCTCTCCGAGATACTGTCGCGGCTGGACCGGTCGTTCACGTCGACGCCTAGTGGCCCGGAACTGAGTATAAAATTGATCCTCGATCTAGTGCCCGCGATTGCGGCGTCCTCGCCGGGTGCATTCGTTCCGTCACCGTATTTCGGAGGTGGTCGATGAACAGGCATGGCAGCCTATTGGTGGTAGTCGCGAAGCTCGCGATTTCTGTAGTCGTGATCGCAGTGCTGCTCGCAGCAATCGCGCAGACTGTGCAACGCCCGGTCTCAGGAGGGACTAAGCAGTTCTCATCGGAATTCGTCGACGCGAACGGTCTCAAGTCCGGAGACGATGTTCGGATGAACGGTGTCCGCATAGGCAAAGTGCTTTCGATCTCACTTGAGGATGGTCGCGCAATCGTTACGTTCATGGTCGAACGCGATCGGGATTTGTACGAGAACACCGTTCTGGCGATACGATATCAGAGTCTGGTCGGCCAGCGTTACGTCGATGTTCAACAATCATCGCCAGTCACTGCGGAGTTGGCAGCAGACAGTAGGATCGGGGCTTCCAGAACTATCCCGTCATTCGACATCACAGCTCTATTCAACGGGCTGGAACCGGTTCTGAGCGAGTTGTCGCCAGCAGCAGTAAATAAATTCGCTACTAATATGATCGCCGCTATAGAAGGAGACGGCTCGGGTATCGGTTCGGTTCTCGACTCTATCCAGACGTTGTCCAGCTATACGATGGACCGACAGGCAGTAATTACCGCGTTGGTGGCCAATCTGAAAAAGATATCTGACCATCTCGGCGGTCGGTCCACACATCTGGTGCAGCTTGTTTCGGAGCTGTCGGTGGTTGTCTCAACGCTACGTAGCAAGGTGGATGGAATCGTCGAATTCGCTCTTATGGCTCCAGACGTGATCGCGCCGCTGAACAGCCTTCTCGACGCGATTGGGTTGACTCCTGGAAGCAACCCGGACGCCGATACGCTGCTGCGGACAATATTTCCAGATCCTCAACAGGCAGTCGAAGTACTCCGAAAACTGCCAGCGATGCTCCAGACCCTGAATAGTTGGATTCCGTCCGATAGTCCTGTCGTCAACCGAAACTGTTCGAACGGGAACGTCGACAGCCCGGATCCTTTCCAGGTGATGATCACGGGACAAAGGATATCGATATGCAAAGGATGAAAGACAAACTAGTCAGCATTGTCGGGAGATTCGCTGGCTGGGCGCCAACGGCCGCCTCATCACGTGATTTGCGGGAATTGCGATGGGGCGTCCTCGGAGCGTTCCTGATGGGTGTCGCGTTGCTAGCGAGCGTTTTGGTGTACGTGGTGCCATTCGGCAAGTCGACGTACTGGGCCGAGATGTCGGAACTCGGGTCCATTAAGGTCGGCGATGACGTCCGTATCGCCGGTGTTCCGGTCGGTGCCGTGAAATCGATTGAGCTGCGTCGAAAGGACGTCCGCGTGAGCTTTACGATTGACGATGATATTTTCATAGGCGATCAGACAAGTCTCGACGTCCGAATGTTGACTCTGATCGGGGGGCACTATCTCGCCGTGACATCAGCAGGGACTTCATCCCTTCGCGCCCCGATACCTTCTGATAGAGTGCGTCTCCCATACAGCCTCGGTCGGACCTTTCAGGACGCAGCACAGCCGATCGCGGATATTGAGGGCGATACCTTACGGCAGAACTTGACTAACATGAACCGCGCGATCGCTTCCGGGCCGGCAGGGATCCAGCGAGCAGTCGATGCGTTCACATCGCTCGTCGAAATTCTCGACCGTCAGAGTCGAGACGTGTCGGAAACGCTTGCGATGGCCGACGAGTACATCAGTGCGATCAATAACTCGAAGGCGATCCTCGGGGAACTAATCGCAAGTGTCAACCTTATGGAGACGGTGGGGCTCGGCAAAAGGGCTGAGATTTTCGAGGCAGTCCGGTTGATGGAACAGCTTCTGTCTCGGATCGCAGCACTCGAGCCGGTGTACCGGTCAAGGCTGGATTCCATCGCCCGAGGTCTAGCCGAGATCATACCCGAACTGAACCGTCTAGGCGAAGGTATGGGGCAGATCATCACAAGCACTCGGGACTTGATGTCGAGACTGCAGCCGATCGCTTCCTCAGAAGATGGAATCGTTATTGACCAGTCTGCATCAGTTGTCGTTGCGCAGTCGGTTTGTATTCCCGTCCCTGGAAAGGATTGCTAAGGATGAATAGGATTCTGGCCTCCCGCGGCCTCATATCCCTCCTCGGCGTCGGGGCTATGTGCACGATATTGGTTGCTGGGTATTTCGCGGTACTCAACCCTCCGAAGGCGATGCGGCACTACTGCGCAACCATGCCGGACGCAATTGGACTGTACACCGGAAACCACGTCACCATTCGTGGCGTCAGAGTTGGCACGGTGACGCACATCGAACCTCGTGGCGAAGCGGTGCAGGTTGATTTCGAGGTGGACGCCAACCATTCGCCGCGTGGTGAGGTATCGGCCACTACCCTTTCAGACACCATCGTTGCTGATCGCTCCCTTGCTATTCTCGACAACAGCGAATCCGATGCTGAATGGGATCCCCGAAAGTGCATTTCCCGTACTTTGACTCCGAAGAGCATGACACAGACACTCGATGCGTTGGGTGCCCTCGCAGCAGAAATCGACAATGGGAGTGATCCGGCACAGCGCGGGCAGCTATCCGAGGAAATCGCCGCACTCGACAGCTCGTTGTCCGGCACCGGTCCGAAAATGAATGAAATAATCCGTACACTCGACCGGGCGCTCGGCTCGTCCAACGCTGCCGCCGGACACCTCGGAGCACTCATAGATTCGCTGCACAGCTTGATGAATAGTGTCGCGCATGGATGGGGAGATATCGAATCCATGATCACCCGTCTGGCACCGGGGCTGGCGGTGATCGACCACGGAATCTTCGCGCGAACGGTCTCGATCATCGACTCATTGCGAATTATCGTTCCATGGCTGAACGAAATCACCACGATGTTTGGTGACCAAATCCTCCAAGGTCTCGATGCGACAGTTCCCCTCGCGCGCCTCGCCAGCGCGAATATCGGTACGATGAGGGACATTGTCGACATGGCGCCCCCGCTGCTGCAAGCCTTCGGGGACGTAACCGACGCGCACAGCGGTCGACCCGTTCTGACGTATGCAGCCCCTAGGGTGGCCATGCCCCAAGCTGATGCTGACCGAATATGTGCCGCGATCGGCCTGGTCGCACAGGGCCGTTGCGATACTGCTGAGGACGGTTTGACGAATGTGTCTCTGATTCCCTTGGTGCTCGGAATGGCGGGTGCGCGATGATGAATCTGCGAGTAGACGCGGTGGTCGTTTCTTCCCGGACCCGCCTAACGCAATTCGTGACCGCGGCCGCTGTGGCACTTGTATGCCTTGTCCCCGGCTGCGGATTCGATCCAGCTGCGATTCCTGTCCCTGGGACTGGGATATCGGGGGACCGCTATAGTATCCGAATCGAGTTCGCCAATACGCTAAACCTGCCGTCACAAGCACGAGTGACGGTCGACGGTCTGCGTGCCGGAATTGTCCGTGATGTTGCGGTGATCGATGCCGGGAAAGATAACGACGGATATGTCGTGGTCGACGTGGAAATAATCGAATCGGTGCGGTTGCCTGTTGGAACTACGGCTGAGCTCCGCCAGCCGACCATTCTGGGTGACGTCTCCATAGCGTTGATCACCCCGGAGGCCGGCGGAGGTGGCCTCATCGCGCCGGGCTCCACAATCGATCGAGGACAAACTAAGCCGTTGCTTCAGGTTGAGGACACCATGAACGTCTTGGCGACCTTTGTCCAAGGGGGTGGAATACAGCAGGCTCAGGAGATCATCAACCGCGTGAACTCGGTGCTTCCGGCGGATACACGGGAGACTGCCTCGATCTCGGAAGTGCTGGGTGCCGATATCGAAGACTTGGCACAGCACCTGGATGCTATCGACGGCTTACTGGGTGGACTGCGGGCCAGTACCGATGCTGTCCTGAGCCGAACACCCGAATTGGAGTATCTGCTGACAGATTCTGGAGTGGATCAGGCGGCTGCGTCGATGACGTCCATGATCGGTTTGATCACACTGTACGATGGATTCACGCTACTGACAGATTCCCTCCGATGGATCGGTCCGCTGGCGCAGTCAGGCGACGCGGCTGCCCGTGCTTTTATACCACTCCTTTTCACGTCCCGTCCGTTGGACCTCTCAGCCCCGTCGAACTTGAACAAGATCATTGCGCTGTTGCGCGAAAAGGTCATTCCATTCGTGGAGCACGGACCGAAGGTTAATGTTACCGGCCTTGAGACTGCCGAAGGCTCTCCCGAATCCGAAGCCGACCGGATCGCTGGAATTCTATCGGCATTGCGGATGATCGGAGCAGTGCGATGAAACTGAGTTCGGCACTATCCCTTGTTGCGATCATGTCGGTTTTGATTCTGGGCGTCGGTTATCTCACATTCGGTGTATTGCGAATAGATGTCTTCAGTGACTCGATCAACGTGACGTTGCGTGTTCCCCAGGCGGGAAGTCTGCTAGTGGGTTCGCCGATACTCCTACGTGGTGTGAAGGTGGGAGAGATCGCGTCGATAGAGAAAGCTGAACGCGGTGTCGAAATGCAACTAGTCCTCGAGTCGAGATACCGAATTCCGGCAACAGGGACCGCGACAGTCGAAGACCTATCAGGTCTCGGTGAGCCTTATATCGAGTTCGTGCCGAAGAACGGCGCCGGTCCCTACCTAACCGATGGCCAGCGCCTCGACGCGGTGCAAGTAGTACTGCCCCGTTCGATTCCAGACGTGGCGCAGACTGTTACGGGTCTGCTTGAACAACTGAATCCGCAGGCGATCAGCAACATCGTCAAGACGTTGGATCAAGCGCTGACGGGAACAGACACCGTTATGCCGAGGCTGGCAGCCTCGACGACACTGTTGTCGGAGACGATTCTGAGTAGGTCGCCCGCCATCCGCAGCATCCTCGTCGATCTACAGACGATGGGCGCGGACATGGCTTGGGCCGGGCCCGGGATGGCAGCCGCTGGTCCCTTGTGGGACGAGGCAGGAATGTGGGGTGCTCTCATCGCCGATTCCATCGCCCGGCTGGCCCGTATCGGCACCATGCCGGACGACTACTTGCAAGGCAACGGCGTCGTGCCTTTCCTCGGCGAGGTCACGGAATATCTCAGCCGCATTGGACCCGACTTGCAAGAATTGGCACCAGCCGTTCAGCCGCTGGCGGACAGCGCGGCGATGTCCATGCCACAGATAGACATAAGTGATTTGATAGCACGTGCTCTCAGCGCGACTGGAGACAGTGCATTGAATGTGCGTATCGGCATCAAATAGGACCGAAGCACGCTACCCGAGGAGATATTCATGCCCGTAGAAACCGCTGACAACATCGACGGCCGAGCGGAGACCGTATCCAGTAAGTTGGATATGCCGGCAGAGTCGGTCGTAGCGAACAGGAACCGGTTTGGTCCGGGAAGAACGCTTTCGGTGGACTTGCGCTCGATCATTGTCGGAGCGATAGTGGTAACACTTGTCGTTGGGATGTCTGTTAGCTTTCTGTTGTGGCTCTCTGCGAGGAATGAGCTGCGAGAAGCTGACTCCATTGCGTCTGCGGAAAAGAGGGCTGAAGAAATAGCCTCCGAGTACGCTGTTGGCGCGTCCAATATTGATTATCAGAACTTCGATGGATGGGTACGTAATCTGAAATCGAATACTTCCCCCGCCCTAACGAACAAGTTCGACCTCACTGCCCCGCAACTCAAAGAGATTGTACTTCCGCTCAAGTGGAGTTCGAACGCGACCCCCATTGCTGCGAAAGTGAAGTCGGAAGACGCTGGTGTTTATGTTGTGAACGTCTTCTTGAGTGTGACATCGACCAGCGCACAGACCCCGGAGGGCGCGCAAACAACTGTCACCTACACGGTGACGCTAGACAAGAACGCGGATTGGAAGATCACGGATGTCGGCGGTGTTGACATGGCCCTTCCGATCAAGTAGCCGACGACACTGTCAGTAGCAGGGAACTGAAATTATGACCTCGAAATCTACGATCTTTGTGGCTCCCCGAAAATGCACGCTTGAGCGGGACTCTGGGCCTGCTTTACATATCGCCGAGTGGGGATCGACGAGCCCGAGAGTGACAATCATCCTGGCACACGGGCTGGCGCTTTCTCATGGGAGCTGGGAAGACGTCGCACAACTCGTCGTCACGGCGGATCCCACCGTGCGTGTACTCGCCTATGACCATCGAGGACACGGGCAGTCGCAATCTGCTCCAGCGAGCCTGGAGCTTCTCGCCGACGATCTCGCTGCAGTCATCTCCGCATATGCACCCGTCGGCCCGATCGTGCTCGGCGGTCATTCCATGGGCGGAATGACATTGATGGCGTTGGCCGAACGCGACAACATGGTGCTCGAAGCGCGAGTCGTCGGCGTCGCGTTCGTGGCGACTGGAGCCGGAGATATCCTCGGACGACTGATGCGCCGCGGGTTCTGGTCATGGTTGGTATCGCTGGCGTTGACTGTGGCACCGCTTCTCGTGATCCCTTCCCGGCCGCTGCTCATCGTGCGACAGCTGACACGAGCCGTCTTGTTCGGGTACCGCCCATTCCGCCACGACCTGAACCGAGCGGTAGGGCAGCTGGCGAGCAGCAATCCTCGCAGTGTCGCACAGCTGACTCGTTCGATCCTGTCCCATGATCGCTACTCGGCACTGGATCGATTCGACTGCCGTGTCGTCGTATTCGCAGGTTCGCGCGATCTGTTGACTCCCGTTTATCACGCTCGTGCGATACACCGTCGCGTACCAAAGAGCGGCCTGGTCATCTTCCCGAACTCCGGGCACTTTCTACCCTATGAACGCCGCGGTGAGATTGCGGCCCACCTACTGGGATTGACAATGCCAATGGCGTACTCGGACAGCGACGTTGCATAGCGGCATCGGAGGCTCGAGTTCGTCGTAGGCCCAGGCGATGTCGCCGGACAGCTCTTAGGTCTTGTCCTCATGCCCCTCGGTGGTGACCACAACGGCGATGGCTTCGGTCAGATCCCGGCGCGACGCCGAGGCGACCACACCGTCGCCGGTGCTCGACAGCGGCACACCGGTCTCGCGAACGGTGGGGATGTCGCGGCCGTAGTTCTCGCTGTACCAGCCGTTGCGCAGGATCGTGAACGACACCCCGCTGGCACGCACGCGTCTTCGGTGGGCAGGTGCATGGCCGCGGTCGACAGCGCGGTGTCGTCGGCTTTGAGGCCGCTGGTGTAGATGATCCGCGCGGCACCGGCTTTCGCGACGGCAGCGATCTCCTCGGTGTGCTGGCGGTCGCGGTTGGCCAGGTCGGTGCCCTAGACCAGCACGAACATATTCACCGGCGTAATGGTGGTGGGGTCATCGTAGTCGATGACCGCGGTGTGCACCCCTCGGGCGGCGTGGTCAATGATCTTGGCCAGGTCGCGGGCACCGGCGATCACCTCGGCGGGGTCGGTGCTGCGGTCGAGGACGGCTTCGACGGCTGCTCGGCCGAGGTGACCGGAGGTAACGGTGATGACGATGGACACAGGTCTCCGTTCAGGTTTCGACGGTGGTCAGTTGCTGATGGCGGCTGCGCGATGCAGGTAGCGGCTCTCGCCGATCTGATCGGCGGTGAAGGCGGCGATGCCGGCGCGGGTGATCGCGAAGCCGAGCTTGTCGGTGCCGAAGAACCTGACCGGATATGGCCCTTCGGTGCACAGTCCTTGGGGGGGGCGATGAACCGCACGATCGTCCAATCCAGCCCCGAGGACATGATCTGGTTCGACATGCCGGTGATCTCCTCGTAGGCGCGGGGCATGAACGTGCGCGGCATGAACTCGATCAACCGGGTGATCAAGGTCGGGGACCCCTGCGGGTCCAGTACCGCAGGAGTGGCGTGGCCGACGAAGCGGCCCACACCGTGACGCTTCATCGCCGCCAGGATGGCAGGGCCAGGTTGAACACGATCGCGGCGGGCTCCTTCCAGCGCGCGTGGGCCACCATTGCCAGCGTCATGATCACCGCGAGGCCGACCGCGGCGCAGAGACGTCGATGCCTTCAGCTTCTACCGTCGCAATGCTCCGTTCGTTTTCCCCTCGACACCACCGCCGAGCGGCTACGGTTCGATGCACCTCACGAGCTCGGGCACCTGAGTATTCACTGCACTCATGCTGTGCCGCACGGGCGCGAGGCAGAAGCTGCGGCGAATCAGTTCGCTAGCGCGTTGCTCAAGCATCGCGATGATGTTCTATCGGTGGGACTGCGAAACCCTAGCGTGGCGCAGATCATCCGTGCGCAGGCTCGATGGAACGTGTCCGCGACAGCGCTGGCGAACCGGCTGCATGCGCTGGGTTTGATAACTGACTGGACGTATCGCGCAGCGTTGGTGGAATTGGGCAAGCGCGGATTCCGCTCCGCGCGGCCAGGCTCGGCGCTTGTCCACGAATCGTCACAGGTGCTGGGTGAAGTGCTCGCCGGGCTGCGTGGGCAAGGGATGACGGTGCGCGACATTGCCAAGAGTTCGGTCTCACTCCCCAAGGGGTGACCGAGTACCTGTTCGGACTGACGATGACCCAGCACGAACGTAACGGGTCCGGACGGTCGCGGATGGATCGCTTCGCCCGTGCCTCCCTGTCGTGCGAGATTACGTATCTGCTGGGTGCAGCGCCGAGAACATTGCGCTGCAGGGTGTGCGCACGGCAGAATTTCTCGGACTTCTCGGCGTGCGCACCGGTCGAGTGCGGGTGCACACGGTCAATTGCACTGTGCGCACGGCTGAACGAGCGTGCGCACAGTGTCGATCTTGGGGGTTAGCGTGCGTATGCACCCTGATCGGGGGAGCACAGGATCAGCTGTGGTGGGGCGGGTGAATCCAATCGCGCGAGAATTGGCTGTTGTCCCAGCTCTCGATGTCGTCGGGCGGGCGTCGCCACCTCGCGTTGCGTGCTCTGAAGGCGCCTGCCGCGCAGGCGTGGCCTGGCGGGATCGTGGGGGTCGGCGCCACGGCATTAGCGTCGATCGGTCTGCGATCGTGGCTCACGTGATCTTGGCCCCGCTCGCCGGAGCAAGAGCTTTCGTCTCTCGATCTGCTCCCCCTACAGAGGACGATCGTCGAGAGCCGTTGATGCCGTGTAGACGGCTCCTGCATGTGAGCCATTCGGGAACTCAGCTCGACTTCTCTGCTTGTCCGCACGGCGTCTTTCGAGAAGGTCGTGAGTGCGATGCTCGGGTGTGTGACGCGCGATCGCTGGGTGCTAGTGGCTGTCGGCGATGCGGCGTTGCGGCGAGATACACGGCTCGGCCAGAAGGTGATGTGTTGATCATCACGTGTAGATCGGGTCGGGCGGGGCCGTGCCGATCGCTCGTATGGCTTGGCACACTCTCAGGCGGCCCGATCTGGGGTGCGCGATCGTCGATCACGGCGCAGGGCGAGTGGCTCTCCAACGCGGTGGCAGGGGGCCGGGGATCCCGCTATGTCACCACTAATTCGGCTGGGCACGCCGTTGGCGAGCGTTGTCCAGCGTTGTCGATAGTTGTCGTGGCGGAGCGCATTTCCCCAGGTAGGCGTGCTGATTTGATAGTCGATAGTTGTCCAGAGTGGGCCACGGTTGTCTGTGCCGCGCGCTCCGAGAAGGTCAGGGGTTCGATTCCCCTTAGCTCCACTTCTACTCGTTCAGGTCGGGTATCGGAAGCATTCCGATACCCGACCTGACTCGTTTGCCGCCTGGGTGCGACGCGGGGTTCGCGAGCGCCCGCGCATCGGCTCGCAAAGGTCAAGGCGCACATCGGTAACCGGTGATTTCTGAACACGGTTCTGCTGCGGCGCCGTCATTTCGCCCATCCGAGGATTCCCTGGCCGGTACCGTCACGCGGGTAGTGCGCGGAAAGGTGTCGGATGTCACAGCCAGCGGATTCCTCATCCCCGGTCGGCGAAGCGGAGATCCCGCCGGATTCGGCTCACACCGCGAGGCGGCGCTGGGTCGGGCTCGGGCTCGGCGTCTTGTTCGCCGCGCTCATGTATTGGGTGCTCCCGGACAGCCTCGACACCCCGGCCCGATCGACCGCGGCGGTCGCCACCCTGATGGCGATCTGGTGGATGACCGAGGCGATTCCGCTACCGGTCACCGCGTTGGTGCCGCTGGTGGCCTTCCCGGTCCTGAATGTCGCGCCGATCGGCACCCGCACCCTCGACCCCGACGATGAGGGCGTCACCACGGGGCATCTGCTCGGCGCGGCGGCACCCTACGCCGACAAGATCATCTTCCTGTTCCTCGGCGGCTTCCTGCTCGCCGCGGCGATGGTCCGCTGGGGCCTGCATCGCCGGATCGCGCTACGGACCATCACGATGGTCGGGACCCAGCCGGTGCGGCTGATCGCCGGTTTCATGCTGGCCACCGCCTTCATCTCGATGTGGGTGAGCAACACCGCCACCGCGGTGATGATGCTGCCGATCGGAGTGTCGGTGGTGATGCTGACGACTCGGCTCGGTGGCGGTGAAGGTGACCCGAACTTCGCGACCGCGCTGATGCTCGGTATCGCGTATGCCGCATCCATCGGCTCACTGGGCACCATCATCGGGACGCCACCCAACGGTCTGCTCATCTCCAACCTCGCCGAGGAGGGCATCACGATCTCCTTCGGTCAGTGGATGATGTTCGGGGTTCCGATCGCCGCGGTCTTCCTGGTGCTGGCCTGGTTCGCGCTCACCCGTGTGGTCTTTCCCCCTGGGCTGCGCGAGATTCCCGGCGGACGGGCGGCGATCGAGGCCCAGTATCGCGAACTCGGGCCGATGTCGCGGGGTGAGGTCACCGTCGCGGTCGTGTTCGTGACGACCGCCCTGGCCTGGATCCTGGTGCCCACGCTGTTCGGACCCGACGGGGTGGACGCCCTGCGGTCAGCGATTCCCCTGTTGACCAGGGTGGGCGATGAGGTGATCGCGATGACCATGGCCATCGCCCTGTTCATCATCCCGGTCGGGAACGGAAAACGGGTGATGGACTGGGAGACCGCCAAAGGCATCCCCTGGGGCATCCTGCTGCTGTTCGGCGGTGGGCTGGCGCTGGCCAACCAGATCCGGGTGACCGGGCTGGGTGCCTGGATCGGAGATGGCGTGGCCGAGCTCGGTTCGGTACCGACGGTGCTGTTGGTCGCCGCGGTGGCCGGCCTGGTTCTGCTGCTCACCGAACTGACCAGCAACACCGCCACCACCGCGACCTTCCTGCCGATCATCATCGCCGTAGCCGGCGGCATCGGGGTGGATCCGATGCTGTTGGCGGTCCCCGTCGCCTTGGCCGCCACCTCGGCGTTCATGCTGCCGGTCGCGACGCCGCCGAACGCGGTGGTCTTCGGCTCCGGCCATGTGCGAATCGGTCAGATGATCCGGGCTGGTGCGGTTTTGAACGTCATCGGGATGATCCTGATCACCATCGCCATGTTCACCCTGGCCGGGCCGATTCTGGGGGTCGAGTACTGACCCGCGGCCCAGCCGTGCCACCGCAGCATGGCGCGATGTGCCGCGATGGAGCCGGCGTCATCGATCAGTCGCGGTGGGCGTCCCCGCGCTGGCGGTTCGGTTCGGTGGTGCGAGGGCCGGCGATGTCGGCGGCCCTCGATCGGGTGCCGCCGACTCGGCGCAGGACCTCGCCGACAGCACCGACCGCGACCAGCGCCACACCGGCCGCCGCTCCACCGGCGTTTCCCTCGGCCAGCGAACCGGCCACCGTGAACACCGCGGAACCGAGGAGGGTCCAGCACAGCACCGCGACCAATCCCGGCCCGGCCGAACGCGGTGCGGTCCGCGTGGCCGCCGGGACCGCGCCGGGCGGCGGGTTCGGTGCCCTGGTTTCCATGCCTGCGAGCTGCCCGGGCAGCTGCACCACCTGCTGGCCGAGCTGCGAGTATGTCGCCACGGTCGCGACCTGCTGAATCATTCCGTTGCGGGCGGGTGTCGCCGCGCCCCGGGGACGCGCCGATCTGACGGCCCGGCCGAGAAACGTCATATACATCGAATCCTTCGCCAGCGCAGAACTATTCGCATGACCATCATGCGGTAGGCAGGGCCGGTGTGCCCAGTCCCAGCTGTGCGCCGCCACCGCAACCGCCGCCGAGACCGGACACCGCCTGTGGACGACTGCCAGAACCTGACCGGCGTGTGATTCGCCGACGGTGGTAGATCGCAGCGCTCGGCGTCAGGTGGGCTGGTCGGTGCGGCTGCTCGTCAGCGCGCGGACACCGAGGGCGCTTCGCAGGAGCAGCAGCACGGTCGCGACCGCGAGGATGGTGAACACCAATCCCGCGACATCGGGTGCCCACAGGGTGAGCTGGGTGAGCTCGACGCCGAGGCTTCTCGGCAGGGCGATGCCGAATCCGATGAGGACGGTGCCGAGTGCGAACAGCCAGGCGAGCAGGTTCACGAGGGCGCGTCGGCGGGATTCGGTGATCGGGTGGATGAGCAGGCGGATACTGCGGATCAGTGCGGCGATGCCGAGTACGGTCAGTGCCAGCAGTGCGGCCAGTATCGCCGGATAGGTGTACTCGGTGGGGGGAATGGGTGTTTCGAGATCCAACGAGCGGGCGGCGAGCTGGAATCCGATGTCCAGTAGGGCGTGCTCGGTGAAGGCTCCGTAGGTGTTCGCGGTGAAGACGATGGCGTGCTCGGGAAGCAGGATGACCTGGGCGAAGTAGCCCGGCGCCGCCCCGCCGTGCCACACCATCGGGATGTCGGTGCCCTCGACGGTCCACTGTCGCCAGCCGAGGCCGTAGGTCTTGCCGCTGCCGGTCGGTACGGCGTCGTCAACCTGCGGTGTCTCGGTGAGGCTCGCCCTGGCGAACGCCGCGAGATCGTCGAGTGCGCCGCCGAGATACCCGTATGCCACGCCTACCGGGTCGAAAGGGGTGGTGAAGGGGAACGGGTGGCCGAAAATGTAGCGGTGGCCCGGGGGGAGCGATGCGGCTCGGGCGGTGGTGGTGATGGTGTTGCGCATGCCGAGTGGACCGAGGACGCGTTCGGTCAGCACATCGGTGAACGATTGGCCGGTGACCGCCTCGACGACGGCCGCGAGTAGCAGGTAGTTGGTACTCGAATAGTGGTGTGCGGTACCGGGTTCGGTGATCAGTGCTGCTTCGGCGAGTTCGGGTACGACGTCACCCGGTCGGCGGTTCGCGTTGTCGCGATCGGTGTGGCGCAGCGAGGTGGCCAGTCCGCTGGTGTGATCGAGCAACTGGCGCACCGTGATTCGCGCCGCATGGTGATCACCCCCGGCATCTGCCGTTCGGAGCGATGGCAGATAAGTGGTGACGGGCGCGTCGAGTTGCAGCTCGTCGGCTGAGGCCATGTCCAGCACCAGCCGCGCCGTGACGGGTTTGGCCACTGAGCCCCAGAGGAACGGCGTCGCCGAGGTGACGCGTTCGCCCGAGCCGTCGGTGCCGAAAGTGCCGGCGTGCCGGACTCCGGCGTGGTCGAGGACGGCATAGGCCGCGCCGGGGATCCGCACCTCGTCCATCCGTTCGCGCACGAACTCGTCCAGGGCCGAGCTCGAACTGTCCGCCGTCGCGTGCGGTGTGGCTGCGCACCCGACAAGCACCAGTCCGGACAGCAACACGACCAACCATCGTTTTAATATGACCATATTGGAACGGTAGCCATATGAGTATATTGTTGTCCATGCCCAGAGTTGCCGACCACGACCAGCGCCGCGCGGTGATGACGCATGCCTTCCAGCGCCTGCTCGCCGCCGAGGGGCTGAACCGGGTGTCGTTCACCCGGGTCGCCGCCGAGGCGGGTGTCTCGGTCGGGCTGATCCAGCACTACTTCGCGAACAAGGATGAGCTGCTGCGGTTTTCGTACGAGGACTGCCTGCGCCGCAGCGCCGACCGGGTCGCCACCCACATCCGCGCCGGCGAAGCCGCCGGACGCCCGATCTCGGCGATGCTGCTCGCGGGCCTGACCGAACTGCTTCCGCTCGATGGGGATCGAACCGTCGAGTTCCGCGTCGAGCGCAGCCTGTGGACGCTCTCGCTGAACAGTCCCGACCTGGCCGAGGTCGCCCGCCGAGCCGACCTCGAACTGCGCGAACGGATCGCCACCGCCATCGAGAACGGCAAGGAATGCGGTGAGGTGCGCCCCGCCACCGACAGCGCCACCGCGGCATCGATGATCAGCGCGACCACCCGCGGCCTGGCCGACTCCCTGTCGGTCGAGAAGGACCTCGCGGGCAGCTCCGACCTCGTCGACGCCGTACTGCGTCCAGTGATCGCGATCGTCTTCACCGGACGGTGTCGTCACTTCGATCGCTGAACGCATCGTGACAGAGCTCCGTGCGAATCGGGCACGCTGCTCGAAGGCACCTGGGGTCGGCCCGGGTGCGAGGTGAGCCATGCTGGGCCCCAGGTAATGTCCCGGAGCTATGGAGGACGAGGGTTCGCGGGACACACGGCGGACGACGGCGGTGTGGGCCGCGGTCACCGTGCTCGGGGTGATCGCGGGGTATGTGGGAGTGCTGCTGGCGAATGCCAGGCATTTCTATACCGATGACACCGAGGCACAGTATGTTCCGCTGTGGCTGACGGTGGGGCGGCACCTCAGGGACGGCGCTTTTCCTGGCCTCGAACCCGAGCGTTGGATGGCGGGCAACTACCTGGTCGAAGGTCAGGCGAGTCTGTTCAACCCGCCGCAGCTGTTGGTCGCGGCTATCGCACCTTCGTTCGACAACATGGTCGTGCTGGCCACCGTGGTCAAGCTGGCCTACTCGATCATTCTCGCGCTCGGCGTCTTCCGGATCTGCCTGGCCTATCGGGCGCAACCGCCGTGGGCGGCGGTGGCCGGGGTGGCGTTCTGCTTCTCCGGGTGGCTGCTGTTCCTGGACCAGGCCTCGTGGGCGCTGGGTCTGGTCGGCACCGCCTGGCTGGCGCACGCGTGGGCGTCGGGAGTCCGTTATGCCAGGGGCCAGAGCGGACCGATCCCGGTCTTCGTGTTCCTGTACTTCACCATCACCATCGGCTACGTGTGGCCGGGAGTCGAAGCCGCGGTGATGATCGTGGCCGTGGCGGCGGGGGAATGGGTGTATCAGCGCACGCCGTGGCCGTCGCTGCGGCTGCTGCTCGCCGCCGGTTGCGCCGGGCTGGCGGGGGCGATCACCTATCTGCCGAGTCTGCTGTCCTCGGACGCGACCTGGCGGGTCGCCGACGGCGCGATCCGCAACGACGGCTTCATGACGGTGCCCTGGTCGGAGTCGTTGAATGCGAGCCTGCCGACGACCTTGCCGTCGTTCAATTCTTGGTTCGGCCTGATCCAGCCGTTCCCGGTCGTCTATATCGCCTGGTTCCTCATCCCGGGTCTGGCCTTCATCGACTGGAAGGCGGCCGCGAAGTCCGCGCGCGAGATCAGTGGCATCGCCTTCTTCGCCTTGATCACCCTGGTCTGGACGGCGGGGCCCGCGACACTCGGACCGCTGCGCTGGCCCGCGCGGGTCCTGCCGATGCTCGCGCTCGCCCTGCTGGTGCTCGGGTGTGTGCTGCTGAGTCGGCACGGTAGCTTCGCCAACTGGCGGACCCGGGTCGCGGTGGCGGTGGGGCTGGTGGCGCTGCTGTGGGTGCGTTCGGTGGCTTCGGCGCCCTACGACCGGATTCGGGTGCACCTCGTCGCGGCGCTGGTCGTGATCGTGCTCGGCGCGGTCGTGGCGCTGCTGTACGCGAAATGGGGACGGACAGCGGCGTGTGCGGCGCTACTGGTGACCATAGCGCCGATCGCGTACTACCAGGTGAACGAGTCCTTCCCGCACCCGATGTCCTGGAATCTGCCGGAGAGCCGTTCCGAAGCCAAGGCCCGATTCCCCGACTTCGACGGCACCACACTGCAGTTGGGCAACAGCCAGATCTTCCCTGGTGACGCCAAGAACAGCGACGGCGTCTACACCTCACTGGTCGTGGGCTTCTCCGCCGAGGTCCCCGGCGTGACCTACGTCAACGGCTACACGCCGATCGGCAACCGGGCGTTCTCGGAACGCACCTGCATGTTCTGGGAGGGCAGCACCTGCGCTGAATCCTTCGGCAAGATCTTCGAGATCGAACCGGCGACCGGAAAGCCGATCGTCGACCTGATGAAGGTCGATCGGATCACCCTGATGCGCCTGGTCTACCCCGACGCGCGGTGGCAGCCACCGCCGCCCGGATGGCACTGGGTGGACTACCCACCCAACGACAAATGGATCTGGGTACTCGAGCGCGACGGTGGGCCGATCTCCACCGACAACGGCCGGATCGCCGATGTCGGCACCGGCGTGGACGCCGTCTCGACCGCCGAATCCGGCTATACGAGCACGGCCCGGGTCTCGTCCGAAACCGGCGGCCGAGTGACCTTCGCCCGCCTGGCCTGGCCCGGCTACCGCGCCACCCTGGACGGCCGCGACCTCGACGTCGAAGCTCTCGACGACATCTTCGTCTCCGTCACCATCCCCCCGGGCACCGAGAACGCCCACCTCGAGGTCACCTGGCGCCCGCCCGGCATGTACCTGGGCGCCACCATCCTCGCGCTCGGCCTGACCGGGATCGGCCTGCTGCACTGGTGGTTCGTCCGCAACCGCCGACGTCCGGAGTCCGCCGACACCCACCCGGCCGACGAACCGCCGGTGCCTACCGATGCGGCGGACACCGACACCGGCCGAGCGGGTGGCGAGAGCGGAAAGGTACTGGCCCGGTAGCGATTCGCGCACCTGGCCGTGCTCCGCACGACGAGTTCGGGGTCAGTTCTTGACGAGCGCTGGGGTTTCGGGCTCGTCGGAGGGTTCCGCGGTGGTGTGGGGGTTGGCGGCCGCTCGGTTGGGGAGCAGGACGGCCATGACGATGACGATCAGGGACAGGGCGGCCGAGATCAGGAAGGCCAGGCGCATACCGTCGAGGGTGGCGGTGGTGGGGTCGGTGCCGTCGGCGATGAGACTGGTGCTGCGCGTGGACATCACGGTGACCACCAGGGCGGTGCCGAAGGCGGCCGCGACCTGCTGCAGGGTGCCCAGCATGGAGCTGCCGTGCGAGTACAGGTTCATCGGCAACGCGCCGAGGCCGAGGGTGAACACCGGGGTGAAGGCCGCCGCGAGGGAGACCATCAGCAGGATGTGCAGGGCCAGCAGCTGCCAGTACGGCATGGTCAGCGAGATCTGGGTGAAGCCGGCCAGCGAGACGGCGATGCCGATCGAACCGGGGATCACCAGCAGGCGGCCACCGAACTGGTCGAAGAGGCGTCCGACAGTGGGGCCGAGCAGACCCATCGCCAGCCCACCCGGCATCACCAGCATGCCGGTCTCCAGCGGACTCAGATCCCGCAGGTTCTGCAGGTACAGCGGCAGCAGGATCATCGAGCCCATCATCGCCAGGAACGCGATGGCCATCAGCACGACCGCCTTGGTGTAGGTACCCGACAGCAGGACCCGCAGATCCAGCAGGGGGGTGCCGGTGCGCTGCAGGCGCGTCTGCCGCCACGCGAAGAGCAGCACGAGCGCCAGGCCGGCGCCGACGATCAGCAGGGGTTCGGCGTAGCTGCCGCTCTCGAACCGGCTCAGACCGAAGACCAGACCACCGAAACCGAGCGCGGCCAGCGCGACACTGAGCAGGTCGATGGCACCGGCCTGCGGTTCACCGACGTTCTCCAGCTGCCGCAGACCCAGCCACGTGACGGCACCGGCGATCGGCAACATCAGCGCGAAAAGCCAACGCCACGAGCCGATCTGCAGTACCAGCCCGGAGATGACCGGCCCCATCGCGGGTGCCACCGAGATCGCGAGGGTGACATTGCCCATCACCCGGCCGCGATCCCGCTCGGCCACGACGGTCATCAGTGTGGTCATCAGCAGCGGCATCATCACCGCGGTGCCACCGGCCTGGATGATCCGGCCGATCAGCAGCACCTCGAAGGTCGGCGCGATCATCGACAACGCGGTTCCTGCGATGAACACGCCCATCGCGAGTCCATAGGCGCGGCGGGTGGTGACCCGCTGCAGGAACCACCCCGTGGTCGGAATGATCGCGGCCATCGTGAGCATGAACGCGGTCGACACCCACTGCGCGGCCCGCTCGGTGATCTCGAGATCCGCCATCAACCGCGGGATGGCGTTGATCATGATCGTCTCGTTGAGGATCACGACGAAGGTCGCCAGCACCAGTACCTGGATGACGATCGGCGTCCGCCCCTTCTTGGTGGGTGCGGATGGATCGACGGACATCGGGGTACCTCCGGATGCAGGGGAGCGGCAGGGCGATCGGTGGCCTCGAGAGAGAAGACTGATTCCGTGGGTCCAACTCATCGGGCGCGGGTCAGTATTCCGCTCACCACTGACACAAATCACGTGGTTTTCCCGTTCCGAGTCCGGCGAAACAGGGGCGGAATCGCTGATCAAGGCGGTATCTGGACCGCCGTGATCGCGAATGGTGAGCCCGGTCACCCTCGTCGGCGCAACCCTCTTCCACTGGCGGGCGAGTGGACCCCGATTCCAGCAGGCCCGGCATCTGCCACGGGTGTGCTGTCGGGACCTCGGGGTATACCGGAAAGATGACTACATCGAGGGTGTGGCTTGCTGTGGTGTGCGCGATCGTCGCCGCGCTGGTGCCGGCGACGGCGACGGCCGATCCGGGGGCACAGGTGGCGGGCGAGGTGGGGCTCGGTGGCCGTGCCGCCCAGATCGATGTCTATTCGCCCGCGATGGGCCGGGTGATCGAGAACAAGGTGATCAAGGCCGCCGGGGCGGGAGCTCCGACGCTGTATCTGCTGACCGGCGCGGGCGGCGGTTCCGATGGCATCTCCTGGTGGGACAACACCGGCGTTCGCCACTTCTTCGCCGACAAGTTCGTCAACGTGGTGATGCCCGTCGGCGGTGCGTTCACTCTGTACACCGACTGGATTTCCGACGATCCGGGCGTCGGACGGGTGCGCTGGGAGACCTACCTGACCCAGGAACTACCCGGAGTGATCGACCGGACGCTGAGCACCAGCGGCCGCAATGCCATCGCCGGTGTCTCGATGAGCGCGGCCTCGGCGCTGGACCTGGCCATCCAGAGCGGGCCGCGATTCAGCGCGGTCGCGGCGATGAGCGGCTGTCCCTGGGCCGCGGACCCACTCGGCATCGCCATGGCCAGCGCGCAGGCCGTGCGCGGCGGCGGCAACCCCGGCAACATGTGGGGGCTGCCGGGCGGCCCGGTGTGGCAGCAACACGATGTGTTCGCCAATGCCGGCCGACTCGCGGGCAAGACGCTCTTCCTGTCCGCCGCCACCGGTGTCCCCGGCCCCGCCGATCGTGGCCTGCCGATGCCCCCGGTGGAGGCCATCGCGGGCACCTGCACCGCCGCCTTCGCGGGCAGGCTCGGTCAGCTCGGCATTCCCGCCACCTACCTCCACCGCCCGACGGGCTCACACACCTGGGGACAGTTCGAAACCGATCTGTACGAAGCCTGGCCGCACCTGGCGGCCGCCATCGGCGCCTGAGCGGCTGGTGGACATTTGTCCAGCTCAGATGGGTTAGGTTGGGGGAGCCACAACTCGGTGATCCACCGCGTCAGCGATCGATGTTGATAGCATGACGCGACCGAGCCGACCCTTCGAGAGAGTCATCAATGCAGTTCGAAATCGTCGAGCGGGACGAGACATGGGTGGCCGGTCTACCGGTCCGCAGTCCCAAACGCGCACTCGGTGAGCTGCGCGACCGGGATCTCGAAGCCGCGTGGTCGGCGGTCCTGCACCAGGATCTCGCCGGCCCGCTGGCCAGTGCCTACACCGACTACACCGGTGAGCTGAGCACCTACAACACCCAGATCGTCGGCTATCAGTGCGAATCCCTCGACCAGGTGACCCGAGGGCATCTGGCGGCCAGGCTGCCGCGTGGCACCTACGCGCGCTTTTCCTCGGTCGGCAACTTTCCGCAGGTGATGACGGATCTGTGGACCCAGATCGCCTTCGCCGAGGAGCACAACCAGATCAAGCGCACCTTCACCGGCGATTTCGAGTGCTACCCGCACGCGTACAAGATCGACCTCTATCTGGCGGTAGACCCGCGATGAGCTATTCGATCGTGGTGCGCGGCGCCGCGCTGTACGGCGGACTGGCGGTGCCCAAGGTGCACCCGAACTTCAAGGTGAGCAACAGCGATCTGATCGAGTTCCTCAAGGACCGGCTGCGCGACCGCCCCGAGGGCGGCGAACCGCTGCACACCGTGTATGTCCCCGATCCGGCAGGCAACTGGAATGCCTTGGTGGCCAGGGAATACGACGCGCCCGGCGAGGTTCCCGTCGGCGATCTGATGGTGTGCGTGCCCAAGGGCGTCTACGCGCGCTTCGCGCCGAACGGCGACTATCACGACCCGGTCGAGGACGTCTGGGCCCAGGTCGACGACGCCACCGCCTCGGCGGAGATCTCGCGTGCCTATCGCGAGGAGATCGAGGTCTGGCACGGTCCGGACACCGTCGAGCTGTTCATCTCGATCACCGTGTGATAACCATGAGTTAACTCAATGAGTACCGCTCGGTCGGTATTGATCGTCACATGTTGGTAACACCCCCTCTGACCTGGGGATACTTCAAATTACTCAGGCGGTTGTCGGGAGATTTGCCGCTGGTCTGGTGGATTCGTTCCGGATGACGGATACTGCTAGAAAATCTTTGACCGGTCGGGCAATGCCGACGAGCGTGTAGGTACGGAGTTGTATGAGGGTGTCGGTTCACACCGACTCGACTGACGCGGTCGGTGGTACGGATGCGGGTGGGTTGCGGTACTTCGAAGAACGGTCGGGATGCGACGTTCTCTTCGGCACCCCGTCGGAACTTCCCGAGCTGTGGCGACAATACGTCGATGGTGCGCTGAATGTTTACCAGCACTACGGAGTTGAAGTCGTCCTGGATTTCGAGTCCATCGCGGACGGGCAATCAACGGCGGGATTCTTCGCCGTGATCGATTCCGAGGCAACGATGGTGGCCGGGATGCGCGCGCACGGGCCGCACCTGACCGCCGACGAGATCGCCGGGTTCCAACCCTGGATCGGCACGCCGGACGAAGCCGCGTTGCGGTCGGAGCTCGTCGAGCGAATTCCCTTGGGAGTCATCGAGACCAAAGGCGCGTGGTCGTCGCGAGCGTTGCCGCGCAGGCCCGGAATCGGAGCCCTGCTGGCTCGCGCCATCCCGCACGCGGCCTGGCTGCTCGACGCGCGCTATGTCTTCGGCGCGAGCCCACTGCACTGCCTGGACCTCTATGACGCCACCGGCGCGCGCCAGCCACCGGGGGTCTCGCCGGTCGCCTACCCCGACGAACGGTACGTCACCGTACCGGTGTGGTGGGACCTCGACGACCTCTCGACGGCGAGCCCGGACCAGCACGAACTGATCAGCAGTGAACGCGAACAGCTGGTAGCGGCGCGTGCCCGAACGTCGGAACGGTCCCGCCGCAAGTGAGTCGAGATCTCGCACCACATGACGTCTTTCGCCCGCAGGTCCTGAACGAGAACGACCCCGGTGACGCCGCCGAACTGACGCGGCTGCGGGCTGACGCGCGGATCGAAGTCGTCGATCTGCGTGCCGGTCTGCGAGCCGAACTCCGTCGGATCCACCGCGCGCCGGACGCCGATCCGGCCGATGATCGCTGGGTGTACTACCCGTGGCGATCGGCGCTGCTCGCGGTGGTCGGGGCCCAGGGGTTCAACGCCATCCGGCTCGACCGCAACCGCAACAAGCTGACCGTCGCCGAGCAACGACGACTGCGTGGCCGCACGATCGGCGTCATCGGGCAGAGCTCGGGCCACGAGATCGCCTATGTCGCCGCGCTCGAAGGCATTTGCGGGCGGCTGCGGCTCGCGGACGCCGACATCGTCGAGCTGTCGAATCTGAATCGCATCCCCGGCGGACTGTTCGACATCGGCCTGAACAAGTGTGTCGTCACCGCCCGCCGGATCGCCGAACTCGACCCATATCTGCCGGTCGAGGTCTTTCGGGCCGGAGTCGACGACGATTCGATCGATGAGTTCCTGCAAGGGCTTTCGGTACTCGTCGAAGCCTGTGACTCGCTCGATGTGAAGATCGCGGCGCGGGAGGCTGCTCGCCGACACCGCGTTCCAGTGCTGATGGAAACCAACGATCGCGGCCTGTTGGATGTGGAGCGGTTCGATCTGGAGCCCGATCGCCGACCGTTCCACGGGCTGCTCGGTGATGTCGACGTTGCTGCTCTGCGTGGTTTGGCGACCAGGGACAAGGCACCACACGTCATGCGGATTCTCGACGCGACCCAATTGTCGCCGCGGTTCGCCGCGAGCCTGGCCGAGATCGACGAGTCGGTGACCACCTGGCCCCAATTGGCCGGTGAGGTCGCGCTCGGTGCGGCGACGATCGCTACTGCCTTGCGGCGGATCGGGCTGGACCAGCCGTTGCCGTCCGGGCGCGTTCGCGTCGACCTCGAGCGGGCGCTCGATGAACTCGCCGAGCCGCTGGTCGCGGACCCGCTCTCCGGGGTGCCGCCGGTGCTCGCGGTCGAGCCATCGACATCGGTGGAGCGGATTCTGCACAGTATCGAGCGGGCGCCGTCCGGCGGAAACGCCCAGCCATGGGCGGTGCGCGTCGACGGTGAAGTTGTTCACATATCGCTCGACCCGGACCGTAGCTCTGCCATGGACATCGGCTTTCGCGGCAGTGCGGTCGCGCTCGGCGCGGCCATGCACAACGCCCGCGTAGCCGCTGCCGCTGTCGGTTTGCTGGGGTCGTCGGAGATCGTGCTGGGCGGGGAGAGCCCGGTCTCGGTGACTCTGCGCTTGGGCAGCGGCACCGACCCCGACCTGGCGGCCGACTATCCGCACATGCTCGGGCGAGAGACCAACCGAAGTCTCGGTACCGGGGCGCCGCTGGCCCCGGATGTGCTCGACACCCTCGCACGTGCCGCCGCGGCGGACGGCGCGAGGGTGTATGCCGTCGCCGACGAAACCGGGATCGCGGAGGTGGCCGACCTGCTCGCCGAAGCCGACCGTGTCCGATACCTGACCGACCATTTGCACACTGAGATGTTCGGTGAACTGCGCCAACCCGATGAGGACCTGCGTACCGGGCTCGACGTGCGGAGCCTGGAACTCACCGCCGACGAGCAGGCGAAGATGCGCATCGGCGCGCGTGCCGATGTGATGGCCTATTTGCGGGATTGGTCCGGTGGGCGGGCGCTGGGCGAATACCTCCGTGACCGGGTGCTGTCCAGTGCCGCGGTGATCGCGATCGGGTTCCCGGCGAACGAGGGTCTCGCCGGTTATGTGAAGGGCGGCTCCGCCGTCGAGAGAGTGTGGATTGCTGCGCAGAAGCTGGGGCTGGCGGTGCAGCCGGTGTCACCGGTATTTCTCTACGCACGGAATGCCGATGATTTGCGCGACGTATCCGCCGCATTCACAGATACACTTGCCTCGGTCCACAAACGGTTCTCCGCACTGATGAGAATCCCCGGGCACGAGCAGGTCGCTCTGGTACTGCGACTGAGCTACGCGCCCGCTCCCACAGTGCGGAGTGCCAGGCTCCCTGTACTCGGTTCAGGGAACGACAGATAGCACGATCGGAGAAGCGGTGCCTCGGCGAAACCTCGACTCGTTGGTGACGCAGGTCGCCTCGGAGTTGATGGGTGTCGACGCCACGACGATGGTCCCGGCCAGTGAGCAGGTGCTCGCGGATCTGGTGGCCTACTTCGATGTCGATTTCGCCTACCTGCGCCACACCGACCACGAGCATCGCCGGACCGTCCTTGTCGCGGAGTGGCCGCGACGGCCCGAGCCACCCGAACCCGACCCGCTGCGCGTGATCGAGTTCGATCGGGCCGATTCGCTGTTTCGGGCCAGCGAACATGCCATCGAGCCGATCGTGGTGAGTCGCGGTGACGAGTACCCCGACTATCAGGAGACCATCCGCCGGGCTACCGGCGTTGCCTCGGTGGTCACCGCGTTCGTGCCGCTGGTCTCCCGTGGTAAAGCCACCGGTGTGCTCGGCTTCGTCCGGCGCGGCGACCGCGCCTGGACCACCCGAGAACTGAACGTCCTCAAGGCCATCGCGGCCCTGTTCGCCCAGTTACAGGCCAGGGTCGAGGCCGAGGACCGGCTGCGCTACATCGCCTCGCACGACGATCTCACCGGCCTGGCCAACCGGCGGGCCTTACTGGAATACATGGAGCAGCGCCTGGCTCCGGGCAATCCCGGTCCGGTCGCCACCTTCTTCCTCGACCTCGACCGGCTCAAGGCCCTCAACGACTTCCTCGGGCACAACGCGGGCGACAACTTCATCCGCGCCCTTTCGGCCAGGCTACGCGAGAACTTCGAACCCGATGACATGATCGCCCGGCTCGGTGGCGACGAGTTCGTCATCGTGCTCGCCAAGACCATCGACCCGGTGGCCGCCGAACTGGAGGCCAACCGGATCCAGGAGCTGGTGGGGCGGCGGGTCTCGGTGGGGCAGGAGTCGGTGAGTCGCGGGGTGAGCGTTGGCGTCGCGCTCGGCGTACCCGGCGAGACCACCGTCTCGGACGTGCTGCGCCGCGCCGACCACGCACTGCTCTCGGCGAAGTCCGGCGGCGGCAACGGGGTCGCGGTGTTCACCGACGCCATGCGGTTGCAGTTCGAACTCCAGGATGACGTCGAGGTCAATTTGCGCAGCGCGGTCTCGGACGGCTCGATGGTGCTGCACTACCAGCCCGAGGTGGACCTGCGCACCGGGCGGATCGTGGCGTTGGAAGCGCTGGTGCGCTGGCAGCATCCGACCAGGGGCCTGCTGCCGCCGGGTGCTTTCGTCTCGGTCGCCGAGGCCACCAATCTGGCCGGTGAGCTCGGCCGCTGGGTGATCCGATCGGCCTGCTCGCAGTTCGCCGACTGGCGCAGGCGCGGGCTGGCCGCCAATGTGGTGATCCGGATCAATGTCTCGCCAGTGCAGCTGGTCAGCGCCGATTTCGTCGAGCGCATCGAGGACATCCTGCGCCTGTTCGGCATCGACGGCAGTTCGGTCTGCCTCGAGATCACCGAGCACGTGGTGGTGCAGGATCTCGTGCGGACCCGGCTCACCCTGCGCGGGCTCAAGCGGATGGGTGTACAGATCGCCATCGACGACTTCGGCACCGGCTACTCCTCGCTGTCGCACCTCAAGGCGCTGCCGGTAGACGCGGTGAAGATCGACCGCGGCTTCGTGCAGCGGCTCGGCGACAGCAACGACGACCTGGCCATCGTGAAGTCGATCATCGGGCTGGCCGGTTCGTTCGGCCTCGGCGTGGTCGGCGAGGGCGTCGAGACACCGATGGCGGCCCGCACGCTGGTCGGCCTCGGCTGCTACCGCGCGCAGGGCTTCCTCATCGCGCGGCCGATGCCCGCCGAGGAAGTCGAGGCGCAGCTGCGCGAAGGCCGCATCCCCCTCGATCTCGATCTGCCCCGCGCGGGACGCGGCGTGGCGCCGAGCTGAGCGGGTGACGACTCCAGTCGGTGGCTGGTGGCTGGTGGAGACCCTCGACGAGGATCTCGCGCCCACCCTTGTCGCGGTGGACGCGCAAGCCCGGCCGTGGGCGGGCACCGCGCGGCTGCGCAGGCAGGTCGGCCAGTCGCGGGCGCGGGTGGTCCTCGAGGCCGTGCGGCGCTGTGGGATCGAGGGCGCGCCGGTGCGGGTGAGTGAGGGCGATCTGCTGGTGGTGGCCGAACCGGTGTTCTGCGCGTTCGGTGATGTGCACGGTATCCAGCTGTGGGTGGGACCGCTGGACGCGCCGGTGCCGCCGAAGCGGCGGGTGGCCGCGTGGGACTGGGAAGCCGATACCGAACTGGCCCATCATGGTCCCGGGCTCGAGGAACTCGTCTTCGCCCGCGAACCCGAGCAGGTACGCGTGGTGCGAACGCCGCCGGACGCGTTCGGGCGGATGGTCCGCTTCGACGGCAGGCTCGACTACTTCGCGATGGTCGCTCAGGTCGGAGCGGGCGGGTGCTGGCAGGGCGAGGTCGACATGCTCGGCGACGACGAGCGTGTCCGCCGGTTCCAGATGATCACCAGGGCGCTTCCGAAGCAGCGCAGGATCAGCGCGCTCATGCACGCGATTCCCGAGCACGGGCCCGCGGCTCCGGTCGCCGATCCCGACGTGACCATGCTGCGCGCGGTGTCGCAGAACAGTGGCGTCGGCGTGGGGATCATCGCGCTGACCAGCGCGCTGATCTACGAATGGGCCGCCGAGCCGCTGCCCCCGCTGGACCGATGGGCGGTGGAACGGCCGACGATCGATCCGCGGGATCTGGCCGCGTTGCGCGCCGCGTGTAGCGATCTCGCGCGGCAGCCGGGGACATCGCGACGGCTGACCCTGCGGGTCCGCTTCACCGCGGGCGGGTGGGTCACCGCGCAGGCCGAACTGGTCGCGATCAGCACCACGGACTCGCGCCACGGGCTGCTGCGCGTCTGGTCCGAAGACCCGGCGTCGACCGGTTAGTCGCCTCTTTCGCGGCTGTTCACACGCTGTTCCACGGGCCGGTTCCACAGGTAACCCGCGCGGGGCGACGATCGGCGGGTGCGCATCGTGCAGCTCGCCAACTTCTACGGCCCCCGATCGGGTGGGTTGCGCACGGCTCTGCACCACCTCGGAGAGGGGTACGTCGCGGCCGGGCACGAAGTGGTGCTCATCGTGCCGGGCGCGCGCAGGGCCGAGGAGATACTGCCGACTGGTGCGTTGCGAATCACGCTGCCCGCCTTGGCGATTCCCTGGACCGGTGGGTATCGGGCAGCCGACCCGCGACGAGTGGCCGATGTGCTGGCCGGGCTCGGGCCCGATGTGCTCGAGGTGTCGGACCGGCTGACCCTGCGCGGGTTCGGCCGGTGGGCCGGTCGGCGTGGGGTGGCGAGCGTGATGATCTCGCACGAACGGCTCGACCGCCTGCTCGGCCAGTTCCTGCCGGGGCCGATCGCCCGTCGCGGCGCCGACGTCGCCAATCGGCGCACCGCCGCCGACTACGACATGGTCGTGTGCACCACCGAATTCGCGCGCGAGGAGTTCCAGCGGATCGGCGCGCCGAATGTGGAGCTGGTGCCGCTGGGCGTCGACCTCGATCTTTTCAGTCCGCGTCGCCGTGATCGCAGGCTGCGGGCCGATCTGGGGGTCGCCGGGCATCCGCTGCTGGTGCATTGCGGCAGGCTGTCGGTGGAGAAACGGGTCGACCGGAGTATCGAGGCGGTCGGGGCGTTGCATCGGGCCGGGGTGCCCGCGCGGCTGGTCGTCGCCGGTGACGGGCCGCGTCGGGACTCACTCGAACGCCGCGCCCGCATCCTGCCGACGCTGCCCGGCGGCGAGCCGGCGGTCCACTTCACCGGCTTCATCTCCGACCGGGCCGAGGTCGCGAAACTCCTTGCCACCGCTGATGTCTCGCTGGCGCCTGGTCCACACGAGACCTTCGGACTGGCCGCCCTGGAGGCGCTCGCCGCGGGCACTCCTGTCGTCGCCAGCCGGTCCTCGGCGCTGGCCGACATCGTCACCGCCGAATGCGGCGCCATCGCCGCCGACCGCCCCCGCGCCTTCGCCCAGGCGGTCACCGATGTGCTGGCGATGCCGACCACCGGCCGCCGCCAGGCCGCCCGAACACGGGCCGAACAGTTCACCTGGCCGCGCGCGGTCGCCGGAATGCTCGCCGTCCTCGGCCGCTGATTCCCCCGCCGGGCCGGTCCGGCGGGATGGCCTGGCTTCGATACGCGAACTATTCGCTGCTGCGGGCGGCCAGGACGGCGTCGTAGAGCTCGCGGCGTGAGGCGCCTCGGCCCGCGGAGACCTCCGCGCAGGCGTCCTTGAGGCGCATTCCGCTCGCGACGAGTGTCTCGACTTCGTCGACCAGCTGGGCGGGCTCGGCCGAAACCGGTTGTGCTCCTTCGAGAACCACCGTGATCTCGCCGCGAGCGCCCTCGACGGACCAGGCGGCGAGTTCGGCGAGGGTGCCGCGGACGACTTCCTCGTAGGTCTTGGTGAGTTCGCGGCAGACCGCGGCGCGGCGGTCGGGGCCGAGGACGGTGACGGCGTCGGCCAGGCAGTCGGCCAGGCGGTGCGGTGCTTCGAAGAAGACGCACGCGCGCTGTTCGGAGGCCAAGGTGCGCAACCACTCCCGGCGCTGACCGCCCTTGCGGGGGGCGAAGCCGTCGAAGCAGAACCGTTCCACCGGCAGTCCGGACAGGGCGAGCGCGGTGGTGACCGCGGACGGGCCGGGCAGACAGGTGACCGGGAGATCGCGCTCGACGGCGGCGGCGACCAGGCGATAGCCGGGGTCGCTCACCGAGGGCATGCCCGCGTCGGTCACCAGCAGCACCGTGCGCCCGGCCGCGATGTCGTCGAGCAAGGCGGGGATGCGGGCGGTCTCGACGTGGTCGTAGAAACTGACCACCCGGCCGGTGATCTCCACCCCGAGCGCCTTGGCCAGTGACCTCGTGCGACGGGTGTCCTCCGCGGCGACGACATCGGCCGAGCCGAGCGCGTCACGCAGGCGCTGGGACGCATCGCCGATCTCTCCCATGGGAGTGGCCGCCAAGACCAACACGGTGTTCCCGCCTCTCCGGTTGTCATGGCCGTCCCGATCGCGTGCGGCGGGTACGTGCGGATTCGCTGTCGGCTGCCCGGTACCGGGTGCCCGACCATTCTGTCAGGTGGGCACAGTGCCCCGGTCCGGGGCATGTGATGGGAACCGAGGGGGACGGTGTCGGCTCGGACTTCGTCGGCGCCACCGCCTACGATCGCAGGCGTGATCCCGGTGACCGAAACGCGTGTGGTGCCCCCGTCGCGCCCCGCGTCGGCGTTGGTCAGCCCGGCGCCGTTGCGTCCGGCGCCGGATTTCGGCCCGCTCGACACCGCGCGCGGCTGGGCGGTCACCGCGGTGCTCACCGTGATCGCTGCGCTCACCCGATTCGTCAACCTGAATTACCCGACCGACGCGCGTACCCCCGTCTTCGACGAGAAGCACTACGCGCCGCAGGCCTGGCAGATGGTCACCGGCGGCGGCGTCGAGGACAACCCCGCCTACGGCCTGGTGGTCCATCCGCCGGTCGGCAAGCAGTTCATCGCGATCAGCGAAGCCCTGTTCGGCTACAACGCCTGGGGCTGGCGCGGTACCGCGGCGCTGGCGGGCACGTTGCTCGTGCTGCTGGTGATCCGAATCGTGCGGCGGATGTCGCGCTCGACGCTGATCGGCGCGTTCGCGGGCATCTTGCTCATCGTCGACGGACTGACCTTCGTCTCCTCCCGCATCGGCATGCTCGACATCTTCATGGCGCTGCTGGTCACCGCCGCCTTCGGCTGTCTGATCGTGGACCGCGACGAGGTCCGAGAACGGATGGCCCGCGCCGATCTGACCGGGCGGATCGGGTTGACCGACTGGGGACCGCGACTCGGGGTGCGCTGGTGGCGTTTCGGCGCGGGCGTGCTGCTCGGGCTGGCGTGCGGCACCAAGTGGTCGGGCATCTACTACATCATGTTCTTCGGCTTGCTCAGCGTGGCCTTCGATGTGAGCGCCCGGCGCGCGTACGGGGTGCGCAGACCGTGGGTGGGCACGTTGGTGCGCGATGTGGGGCCCGCGTTGTACGCGCTCACGCTCATCCCGCTGATGGTGTATCTGTCCTCGTACTGGGCGTGGTTCGCCAGCGAGGACGGGGCCTTCCGGTACGCGGTGGGTAATCAGATCGGCAGCGGAGGCGCCTTCTCGTTCCTGCCCGACGCGCTGCGCTCGCTCTGGTTCTACCACGGCGAGACCCTGGCATTTCATTCCAGCCTCACCAATTCGGCGGGCAACCACCACCCGTGGGAATCCAAGCCGTGGACCTGGCCGATGGGTTTGCGCCCGATGCTCTACTACTACGCCGACGGCACGGTCACCGGCTGTGGCGAGACGCAGTGTGTGAAAGCCGTGATGGCGGTGGGCACTCCGGCGCTGTGGTGGCTGGCGCTGCCGGTGCTCGGCTGGGCGGTCTGGCGGTCGGTGGTGCGCCGCGACTGGCGCTACGCGACGGTGCTGGTCGGTTACGGCGCCGGTCTGCTGCCCTGGTTCCTCACCTTGGACCGGCAGATGTACTACTTCTACGCGGTGGTGCTCGCCCCGTTCCTGGTGATGGCGGTGGCGCTGGTGCTCGGCGACATCCTCGGCTCGGCCAGACCCGCGGGCATCCCGCGCAGTCCCACGGGCACCTATCTGCCCGCTCCGGTGAACGAGCGCTACGCCCTCGGTCTGCTGATCGCGAGCATCTACCTCGGCCTGGTGATCGCGAACTTCGTCTGGCTGTGGCCGGTCCTCACCGCCCAACCGATCAGCCCCGCCAGCTGGCAGGACCATCTCTGGTTACCCAGCTGGCGGTGAGGACTCAGTCCAGCGCGCGGCGCACGAATTCGAGTGCGTCGGTGTCGGCCACGCCGAGCCGGCGGACCGTGGCGACGTAGTCGACTGCCGCGCGGGAGGCGATATCGCGGGTGGGGTCGCCGGAGGAGGCGATGAAAGAGCCTTGGCGGCCGCGGGTTTCGAGGACGCCGTCGGCCTCGAGCTCGCGGTAGGCGCGGGCGACGGTGTTGGGGGCGATACCGAGATCGGCGGCCAGCGCGCGGACCGTGGGGATCTTGGTGCCCGCGGGCAGACTGCCCGCGCGCACCTGTTCGATCACCGCCATGCGCAGCTGCTCGTAGGGCGGCTGGGGGGAATCGGTGGACAGCTCGACGTGGAACACGTGCTCACACCTCGTCTCGGGCCAGCGGACAGGACATGCAGCGGGGACCGCCCCGGCCGGAGCCCAGCTCCGAACCCTGGATGGTGAGCACCTCGACCCCGGCGTCGGCCAGGCGCGAGTTGGTCATCTCGTTGCGCTCGTAGGCCACCACCACGCCCGGGGCGAGGGCGAGGGTGTTGTTGCCGTCGTCCCACTGCTCGCGCTCGGCGGTGACCCCGTCGCGACCGGTGTCGATCACCCGCAGCCGCGAGATGCCCATGGCGGTCGCGGCGGCGGGCAGGAACGGTTCGGGGCCGGTGATGCTGATCCGCTCCAGCTCGCTGCGCGCCGAGAATCCGTCTTCGCGGCGGATCGTGAACGCCCGCAAGGACTCCCGCACGCCCGGGTACATGACCACCGCGTCGGTGTCGACCATGGTGCACACCGTGTCCAGGTGCATGGTCGCGCGGTTCTGCGCGATCGGCACCACCAGCACGGTGTGCGCGAGGTCGTCGTCGAAGAGGCTGCGCGCCAGCGCTTCCGCGCCCGCGGGGGAGGTGCGTTCACCCACCCCCACCGCGACGACGCCCGGCGCGAGCAGCAGCACGTCACCGCCCTCGATCGGCGCGGTGTGCGATTCGTAGGCCCGGCGCACGCCGAGGAAACGCGGGTGGAACGCGTAGACCAGATCGGTGATCGAGGTCTCGCGGATGCGGGCGGGCAGGGCGAGCGAGGTGATCGCGACCTTGGGGCCGACCCAGAACGAGGAATCGCGGGTGAACAGCAGGTTCGGTAGTGGATCGATGACGAAGTCGGCCCCGTGGTGCATGCGCCGCACCAGCGAGGTGGTGTCGGGGCCGAAGGGCAGTTCGTCGAAGGTCATGCCCGCCATCAGGATGTCGGCGAGTTCGCGCGCCTCCACTTTGCGCAGTTCGGCGGCGAGCTGATCGGCCAGGCCGTGGCCGAGCCGGCGGGCGTCGACGGCGGCGGAGATACCCTGGATTCTGGCTGCCCCGCTGACCTCGAGCGTCTCGGCGAGCAGGTCGGCCAGCAGCAGCACCTCGACGCCGCGATCACGCAGCACGGCGGCGAAGGCATCGTGCTCGGCCTGCGCGCGCTCCACCCAGGGGATGCCGTCGAAGAGCAGTTGATCGTTGTTGCTCGGGGTGAGACGGCGCAGTTCGTCGCCGGGCCGGTGCAGCAGCACCGTGCGCAGCGTGCCGACCTCGGAAGTGACGGCCAGGCGGGTGTCGGGGGCGGTTCCCATGCGCAAACCGTAATCCGAGCGGCGCCCTTCGGCACCTGCCACGCCGAGTCCAGCCGTTTTCGTACACGCGACGAATACCTAAAGTATTGTTTAGGTGAAGTGGGAGGAGCGCACATGACGACGGCCGATTGGCACACGAAGGAGCTGACCCCCGGGCAGCTCTCCGATCGTAGTGGAGTTGCAGTGTCCGCGTTGCACTTCTACGAACGCGAAGGTCTCATATCGAGTCGTCGAACCAGTGGCAATCAACGGCGATACGCTCGCGAAACGCTGCGGCGGGTCGCCTTCATCCGGATCTCGCAGCGGGTGGGGATCCCGCTCAGCGAGATCCGCTCGGCGCTGGACCGGCTGCCGGAGGGGCGCACGCCCACCCGTCGCGACTGGGAAACCCTGTCGACCACCTGGCGCGAGGACCTCGACGACCGCATCATCCAGCTCACCCGGCTGCGCGACAACCTCACCGGCTGCATCGGCTGCGGATGCCTGTCGCTGGGCTCGTGCAAGCTCGTCAACGAGCACGACCGCCTCGGTGCGGAGGGTCCGGGCGCCCGGGTATTGGACGTCCACCTGAACTGCCCTCCCAAGTCGGGCTGCGTTTAGGCATCATCGAGGGATGACCTCTTTGGAAGGTAAGGCGAAAGCACTCCTCGAACTGCACCGCCCGGGGGATCCGGTGGTGTTACCCACGGTCTGGGACGCGTGGTCGGCGAATACCGCGGTGGCCGCGGGTTTTTCGGGACTCACGCTCGGTAGTCATCCGGTCGCCGACTCGATCGGGCGCCCCGATGGCGAGGGGATGACCTTCGCCGAACTGCTGAGTCAGGTCGGCAAGGTCACCGGCGCGGTCGACGTGCCGGTGTCGGTCGACATCGAATCCGGCTACGGCCTCGAACCCATCCAGCTCATCGACGGCCTGGTCGGCGCGGGCGCGGTCGGACTCAACATCGAGGACACCGTGCACAGCGAGGGCAAGCGGCTGCGCGCGGCGTCCGAACACGCCGATTTCGTGCGTGGCCTGCGCGAAGCCGCCGACGCGGCCGGCGTCCACGTCGTCGTCAACGCCCGCACCGACCTGTTCCTGCGCGCCGACGGTGACGACGCCGACCGCGTCGACCGCGCGATCGCCCGGCTCACTCTGGCCGCCGAAGCGGGAGCCGACGTCCTCTACCCGGTCGGCCGACACTCCGACGCCGATATGCGCCGCCTCACCGAAGAACTGCCCCTCCCGGTGAACGCCATCGGCCAGCCCGGCACCCCCGCCAAGGACCATTTCGCCGAACTGGGCGTCGCCCGGATCAGCTTCGGCCCGTTCCTGCAGGCGGCCTTGGGCGCCGAAGCGGGCGACCTCCTCGCGGCCTGGCGGTAGACACGTCTATGGCGCACGGTGAATCACCGTGCGCCACAGTGTGTTCGACTATTCCTTGGGCTCGACGTAGCGGGGGAACACCGGTTCCGGGGCAGGCAGGTCGATGCCGGGGACCAGGGGGGTAGCGATGTCGGCGAAGGTGCGGCCGTCCTGGGCGAGCAGGTCCAGGATCTTGGCGGCGGAACCGGGCATCACCGGCTGGACCAGGATGGCGACGATGCGCACCACCTCGAGGGTGACGTAGAGGACCGTGGCCATGCGGGCCAGGTCCTCCTCGGTGCCCGACTTGCGCAGGGCCCAGGGCGCATTGGCGGAGAAGTAGCGGTTCGTCTCGCCGAGGGTCAGCCAGATCGTCTCCAGGGCGAGGTGCATCTGCTGGGCGTCGAACTCGGCGCGGCAGCGGTCGAGCAGGGCAGCGGCGCGGTCGAGCAGGGCGCGGTCCTCCTCGGTGAACTCGCCCGGCGCGGGCGCCTTGGCGTCACAGTTCTTGTTGACCATGGTCAGGCTGCGCTGGACCAGGTTGCCGAACTCGTTGGCCAGATCGCTGTTGATCCGGCCCGCGATGGCGTCGTTGCTGTAGCTGCCGTCCTGGCCATAGGAGATCTCGCGCAGCAGGAAGAAGCGCACCTGGTCCAGACCGTAGGTGGACACCAAGGCCAGCGGGTCGACGACGTTGCCCGTCGACTTCGACATCTTCTCGCCCTTGTTGTACAGGAACCCGTGCACGAACACGCGGTCCGGCAGCGCGATCCCGGCCGACATCAGGAACGCGGGCCAGTACACCGTGTGGAAGCGGGTGATGTCCTTGCCGATGATGTGCACGTTCGCGGGCCAGAACTTCTGGAAGGCCGCGGACTCGGTGTTCGGGAAGCCGACACCGGTCAGGTAGTTGGTGAGCGCGTCGACCCACACGTACATCACGTGATCGGGGTGGCCGGGCACCGGAACGCCCCAGTCGAAGGTGGTGCGCGAGATCGACAGATCCTTCAGCCCCGCCTTGACGTAGCTGACGATCTCGTTGCGCCGGGTCGCGGGCGCGATGAACTCCGGATGCTCCTCGTAGAGGGCGAGCAGCTTGTCCTGGTACTCGGAGAGCTTGAAGAAGTAGTTCGACTCCTCGGTCCAGGTGAGCGGGGTCTTCGTCTCGGTGGACACACGGGTGCCGTCGTCGAGGAGGGTGGTCTCCTCCTCGGTGTAGAACGCCTCGTCGCGCACCGAGTACCAGCCGGAGTAGTTGCCCAGGTAGATGTCGCCGCCCGCGAGCATGCGCTCCCAGATGGCGACGCTGGCGGCCTTGTGATCCTCGTCGGTGGTGCGGATGAAGCGGTCGAAGGAGATGTCGAGCGCCTTGTCCATCGCCTCGAAGACATCGGAGTTGCGCGCCGCGAGCTCCTGCACGCCGATGCCCTCGGCGGCCGCGGTCTGCTGCATCTTCTGACCGTGCTCGTCGGTGCCGGTCATGAAGAACACGTCGTAGCCGTCGAGTCGCTTGAACCGGGCCAGCGCGTCGGTCGAGATGTACTCGTACGCGTGCCCGATGTGCGGCGCACCGTTCGGGTACGCGATGGCCGTCGTGATGTAGAAGGCGGGCGCCTCAGATGCGGCCGTGCCCTTCGATCGCTCGCTTCGCTCGCTCATGATGCGAACTACTGTAATCCGCGTGGCAAACCAAAATCGTCCGGCTCCACCTCTTCCGCCGCCGCTCGCACCCCTGATCGACGCGCACACCCACCTCGATGCCTGTGGCGCGATCGATGCCGCCTCGACCACGGCGATCGTGGACCGGGCCGCCTCGGTGGGCGTCGGCCACGTGGTGACCGTGGCCGACGATCTGGCCGCGGCGCAGTGGGCCGTGCGGGCCGCGCAGTGGGATCCGCGGGTGTACGCGGCTGTCGCGCTGCACCCGACCAGGGCGAACGCGCTCGACGACAAAGCCAAGGACGAACTGGAACGACTCGCCACCGACCCGCGCGTGGTCGCCGTCGGCGAGACCGGTCTGGATTACTACTGGCCCGGCAAGCTCGACGGCTGCGCCGATGTCGAGACCCAGATCGAGGGCTTCCGCTGGCACATCGACCTGGCCAAGCGGGTCCGCAAGCCGCTGATGATCCACAACCGCGAGGCCGACCACGATCTGCTCACCGTGCTGCTCGACGAGGGCGCGCCCGACACGGTGATCTTCCACTGCTTCTCCTCCGACGCCACGATGGCCGAGGCCTGCGTGGCCGAGGGGTACGTGCTCAGCTTCTCCGGGACGGTCAGTTTCAAGAACGCGCACGAACTGCGCGAGGCGGCCCAGTTGGTGCCCGACGATCAGATCCTGGTGGAAACCGACGCGCCATACCTGACCCCGCATCCGTATCGCGGGGCGCCGAACGAGTCGTACTGCCTGCCCTACACCGTGCGCGCGCTGGCCGAGGTTCGCGAGCAGGATCCGGCCGAGCTCGCCGAGATCACCACCGCGAACGCTCGTCGCCTCTATCGCATCAGGTAGCGGTCCTCTGCTCGGGGCGGGAAGGGGGCTGGACACTAAACGTGATGCGCGTCACATTTTATGGTTGTTTTGTTACTTCACGGCGGCGTCTAGGCCGAATTGTGATCTGCGGTCCCGCCGATAGGGCGGCTCGGTGTTGTCGAGAGAGCGCCTTGTCGTTATCGTTCTGTAACCATGTCGGCTTTTGCGCGGATCAACTCGTCTCGCTCGCCGCTGCTGTACGCGGCGGTGGCGGCCATGCTGCTGATTCTTCTCGTCGGCGCCTCGCTGGCCGTCGTGAACCACAAGACGGTCGCCCTGGTCATCGACGGCGAGCGCACCGAGCTCACCACCATGTCCCGTGACGTGCGCGCCATCCTGGCCCAGGCCGGCTACCAGCTCTCCGAGCACGACGCGGTGAGCCCGGCGGCCGGGGCCACGGTGTCCGACGGCGCGACCATCACGCTCAACCGGGGCCGCGAGATCACGATCTCCGTCGACGGCACCGAGCGCAAGGTGTGGACCACCGGCGCCACCGCGGGCGAGGCGCTCGCCCAGATGCAGATCCCGGCCGACACCCACGTGGTGCCGACCCGCACCGAGAAGCTGCCGCTGGCCGGTGCCGCGCTCAGTGTCTACACCCCGCGCACCATCACCCTCGTCGACGGCGCCACGGCTCCGGTCGACGTGCGCCTCGCCGCCCCGACCGTCGGCGAATTCCTCGCCGCCGCCGGGGTCGCGCTGAAGGACGAGGACTTCGCCGAGCCCGCCGCCGAGACGCCGCTCGCCGAGGGTATGCGGGTCACCGTCACCCGGCAGCGCACCGAGCAGCGCACCGAGACGCTGCCGCTCGATCCCGATGAAGTGGTGATCGAGGACGAGACCCTGAACATGAGCCGCACCGTCGTCGAGAACCCGGGCCAGCCCGGCCTGCACGAGGCGACCTTCGCGGTGACGCTGGTCAACGGCGTCGAATCCGGGCGCGTGCAGGTGAACTCCACCGTGATCACGCCGGCCCAGCCCAAGACCATCCGCAAGGGCGCCAAGCCGGGGACCGAGGTGCCCGAGGTCCGCGACGGCGCGATCTGGGACGCGCTGGCCCGCTGCGAGTCGACCGGCAACTGGGCCATCAACACCGGCAACGGCTACTACGGCGGCATCCAGTTCGACCAGAGCACCTGGGAACGCCAGGGTGGGTTGAAGTACGCCCCTCGTGCCGATCTGGCCACCCGCGAAGAGCAGATCGCCATCGCCGAGGTGACCCGCGCGCGGCAGGGCTGGGGCGCGTGGCCTTCGTGCACCAGCCGGCTCGGCCTGAGCTGAGCGGGATCCGACCCGGTAGTCGACGGGACGTGTGCCTGTCGGTGGGTGACCGCGCCTTGGCCGCGCGGTAGCGTGCTCTCGTTTCGCCGAGTCTGCTGTGCTCGTGCGGTGGGTTCGGCTCGTTGGCGAGTCGACGGGTGGTTGTCATCCGTGAGGTTTCGGCTTGGCGGTGTGCGGCTGTCGCGGTGATGGTGTCTGCGGGGCTTGTGGCCTCCGGGCCTGCGGTTGGTGCGCAGACGGCCGAACCGGGTGGGGTGATCGCGGTGATTCCGCAGGCCGAGGGGTCCCATGGGATGTCGGGGGCGCAGGTCATCGACTACTGGACCCGTGGGGTTGGGGGGAGTGACGCAACCGGCGAGTGGGGCGCTGTATCTGCCGACCGGGAAGGCGCCGCCTGGTGGGTGGCCGGTGGTGGCCTACGACCACGGAACCACGGGGCTCGGTGCCGGATGCGGTGGGCAGTCGGACCCGGCGGGGCGCCGTGGCCGGAGTCGCAGGCGCCGCAGGACGAGTTCCTGCGCCATCTGGTCTCGAAGGGGTTCGCGGTCGTCGCGCCGGAAGATCTGGGGCTGGGTCGGTTCGACACCGGGCCGCATCCTTACCTGGGGAGCGCCCGCGGTGATCTGTACACTCGTCCAGGAACTTGTTGCCTGGTGGAGAGATGAATCCGTGCTGAAGAATCCGATTCGCGCGACGGTCGTCGCCGCCATGGCCACCGGTGCGCTGCTGGCCGCGGGCTTGGCCCCCGCCACCGCCGAAGCTCCCGGCTCGATCATCTCGGTGCAGGCCGAACCCGCGGGATGGCGTGGCATGGCCAACGGCTCGGTCATCGAATACTGGATGACGGACTCGGCCGGCGTCTCGCGGCCCGCCAGCGGCGCGGTGTTCATTCCTGAGGGTGACGCGCCCGCCACCGGCTGGCCGATCATCGCCTACGACCACGGCACCTCGGGCTCCGGCCCGGGCTGTGGCGGCCAGTCCGATCCCGAATCCGCGATGACGCGCTACCGCGGCGCCGAGGACGCGCTGATCAAGGGCATGGTCGACCAGGGCTTCGCGGTCGTCGCGCCCGACTATCTGGGCCTCGGCCGGTTCGACACCGGCCCGCACCCGTATCTCGAGGTGCGCAGCCAGGCCACCGCCACGATCGACCTGGTCCGCGCGGCGCGCGCCGCCGACCCCGACCTGTCCAGGACGTGGAGCGTCTTCGGCGTCTCGCAGGGCGGGCACGCCGCGCTCAGCTCAGCGCACGTCCAGTCCTGGTACGCGCCCGAACTCGACTTCCGCGGCACGGTCGCCGTCGATCCGGCCTCCGATGTGGAGAAGGTCCTGCCGTTCGGGGGACCGGGCCTGCCGGAGATCCCGCTGCTGTCCGGCGCCACTTCGTCGTTCATCGTCAGCATCCTGGCCGGTCTGCGCGCCACCCATCCCGAGGCCGAGGTCGACTCCTACCTGTCGCCGCTGGGCAAGTCGCTGGTCGACGCCGCGGGCAGCCAGTGTCTCGACAAGATCTTCGCGGCCACCCAGGGTGTGAACCCCTCGAGCCTGCTGGCCAAGCCGCTCGCTCCGCTGCGCGATGTGCTCGCCGAGTACATGGCCCTGCCGACCAGCGGCTACGACGCCCCGATCCTGATGACGATGAACGTCACCGACGTGGTCGTGCCCTCCCCGCTGCACGGCGCGCTGGTCGCGCAGTTCGCGGCCAATGGCGTCGACCAGCAGGTGGTCACCGGTTTCGGCGAGCACGGCACCACCTCCCCGGAGATGCGGGTGGCGATCGACGAGTTCCAGGCCCGCATCCACGCCGCCCCGCCGCAGCGCTGAGCTGCTCGATCGGCGAGGTTGGTAGGTTCTAGCGGTGCCCGAACCCGATAATTCCGCTCGCGGCAGCGCCGCGCTGCTCGGTCCCGCCGAGGTGCGCACGCTGGCCGAACGTTTCGGCGTGCGGCCGACCAAGCAACTCGGGCAGAACTTCGTGCACGACGGCAACACGGTGCGCCGCATCGTCGCCGCCGCCGGGGTCGGCGCCACGGACACCGTGCTCGAGGTCGGACCCGGCCTCGGCTCGCTGACCCTGGCCCTGCTCGACGTGGTCGACCAGGTCGTCGCCGTCGAGATCGACCCGGTGCTGGCCAACTATCTGCCCGAGACCGTCGCCGACCGGGCTCCCGGTCTGGTGGACCGCCTGCGCGTGGTCGAGGCCGACGCGCTGCGGGTGCGTGCCGATCAGCTGCCCGCCGCGCCGACGGCGCTGGTCGCGAACCTGCCCTACAACGTGGCGGTCCCGGTGCTGCTGCATCTGCTGGCCCAACTGCCGAGCATCATGGTGTCGCTGGTGATGGTGCAGGCCGAGGTGGCCGACCGCCTCGCCGCCGAACCCGGCAATCGGGTGTACGGCGTGCCGAGTGTCAAGGCCGGGTTCTTCGGCCGGGTCCGGCGGGCCGGGCACGTCGGCACCCAGGTGTTCTGGCCGGTGCCCCGGGTCGAATCGGGTCTGGTGCGCATCGATCGCTACCCCGAACCGCCGTGGCCGATCGACGAGACGCATCGCAAGCGGGTCTTCGAGGTGATCGACGCCGCGTTCGCGCAGCGGCGAAAGACCTTGCGCGCGGCCCTGTCCGGCTGGGCCGGGTCGCCCGCCGAGGCCGAGCGCAGGCTGGTCGCCGCCGGGATCGATCCCACCGCCCGCGGCGAGACGCTCGACACCGCCGCGTTCGTCCGATTGGCTGCCCAGGGCTGACCGGCCGATCGCCGGCTCCCGCAGGCGAACCCGCAGTACATCGGCCGTTCACCAGGGCGGTCTGTGAATACAATTGTGGACAACTGGTTTTCGCGGTCCGGCGAGTTGATCATGGTCGCCGCCCGATGTCCCCGGTTGTTCCCGCTTTACTCGGTAGATCGCCGTACGGTTCACGGATGTGGATGACGCTGTGGATGATTCACCCTGGTCCGATGGCGAATGAACCCGTGGTGAACACCTGCTCAGCGCGACCATCATGGGCTTCGGCCGCCTCGCATCCGAGGAGCGAGATGTAACGCTGATGGCGAAGTATCGCCCCCGGATGCGAGGCCGCAGGACCGAAAACCCCGCGGCGCCAGCCGCGAATTACACCGCGAGTGCGTAGCCGGCGTCGTCCACGGCGGCGGCTACGGCGGTGTCGGCGAGGTCGCTCGTGCTGTCGACGCGGACCAGCCCGCTGGCGAGGTCGACATCGACGCTGGTCACGCCGTCGATCTTGCCGATCTCCTGTTTGACCGAGCTCACGCAGTGTCCGCAGGTCATCCCCGTGACGGTATAGGTGGTGGTGGCCATGGCCGACTCCTTCGCTGTTCGATCATACGGTCCGGGGGTATCGCCCCAGCAGAGATGAACATACCCCCCGAGGGTACCTTGTGCAACCCCTTGCCCCGGCGGCTTGCGGTGACGCGGGATTCAGCGCGCGTACTCGTCGGTGTAACCCGTTACGCTTGGTGATCGTGCTGTCAGTTGTGCCCAGCCCGGTCGTCGTGCGCGCGCCTTCGAAGGTGAATCTGCATCTCGGAGTCGGTGATCTGCGCCCGGACGGCTATCACGATCTGACCACCGTCTTCCAGGCACTTTCCCTCGCCGACGACCTCGAACTCGCCCCGTCCGCCTCGCTGACGGTGCGGGTCACCGGCGAGGGCGCCGCGCAGGTGCCCACCGATCGCGCCAACCTGGTCTGGAAGGCCGCGGTGCGCTTGGCGCACCTGGCCGGGCGCGCGCCGCTGGTGGAGATCGCCATCGCCAAGGGTATTCCGGTGGCCGGCGGCATGGCGGGCGGCAGCGCCGACGCGGCCGCGGCGCTGGTCGGCCTCAACGAACTGTGGGACCTCGGCATGGGCCGCGACGAGCTGTCGGAGGTGGCCGCCGAACTCGGCAGCGACGTCCCCTTCGCCCTGCACGGGGGCACCGCCCTGGGCACCGGCCGCGGCGAACGGCTGCTGCCGGTGCTCTCGCGCAACACCTTCCACTGGGTGCTCGCGCTGGCCAAGGACGGCCTGTCCACGCCGTCGGTTTTCCGTGAACTCGACCGGCTGCGCGCCGAGGGCGAGCCGCCGCGCCTGGGCGACCCGCAGAAACTCATGCAGGCGCTGGCCGCAGGCGATCCGCGCACGCTGGCGCCGCTGCTCGGCAACGACCTGCAGGCCGCGGCCCTGTCCCTGAAACCGGAACTGCGCCGCACCCTGCGCGCGGGTGTCGGTGCGGGCGCCCTGGCCGGCCTGGTCTCCGGCTCCGGCCCCACCTGCGCCTTCCTGTGCGAGACCGAGGAAGCCGCCATCACCGTCGCCGCCGAACTCGCCGGCGCCGGGGTGTGCCGCAGCGTGCGCACCGCGAGTGGCCCGGTCCCGGGCGCCCGGGTGCTCGACGCCGAGACCCACGGCAAGCGCTGAGCTCAGCCGACGGACCTGGGCGGCGCTGCGGCCGTAGCGGTAGAGCAGGGCGGGCGGACCGGAAAGGGGCAGTCCGCTGCCGGCGTGCACGGAGTCTTCCGGGGAACGTTGAACGAACGCCGTTCGTCGCGCAAGACCGGCGCGGCCGGGGTGATGTCGGCCGGGGTGGGTAGGCTCGCCAGGCCGGATAGTCACGCGGAAGGCGGGCGAGCAACACCTATGTCCAACCTGATCAACCTCGAACAGGTCTCCAAGAGTTTCGGCGTCAAGCCGCTGTTGGACGACGTCTCGCTCGGTGTGCACGCGGGGGAGCGGATCGGGGTGGTCGGTCTCAACGGTGGCGGTAAGACCACCTTGCTCGAAGTGCTGACCGGTCTGGAGGCGCCCGACAGTGGCCGGGTCAGCCGGGTCGGTGGGTTGCGGATGGCCGTGGTCACCCAGCGCGGTGTGCTGCCCGACGGTGCCACCATCGGCTCGATCGTGCTCGCCGGCCTCTCCGACGACCTGTCCACCGTCGACATCGCCGAACACGAGTGGGCTGCCGACGCGCGCATCCGCACGGTGCTCGACGGCATCGGCATCGCCGACCTCGGCCTGGACACCCCCGTCACCAACCTCTCCGGCGGTGAGCGGCGCCGGGTCGCGCTGGCCGCCGCGCTGGTGCGCGACCTCGATCTGCTCGTGCTCGACGAGCCGACCAACCACCTCGACATCGAAGGTGTGCAGTGGCTGGCCGAGCATTTGGTGGCCCGCCGCACCGCGCTGATCGTGGTCACCCACGATCGCTGGTTCCTCGACACCGTCGCCACCCGCACCTGGGAGGTCGTCGGCGGCAAGGTGGAGACCTACGAGGGTGGCTACGGCGACTGGATCTACGCCCGCGCCGAACGCGCCCGCCAGGCCGACGCCACCGAATCGCGCCGCGCCAACCTCGCCCGCAAAGAACTGGCCTGGCTGCGCCGCGGCGCCAAGGCCCGCACCTCCAAGCCGCGTTACCGCGTGGAGGCCGCCGAGGCGCTGATCGCCGACGTGCCGCCGCCGCGTGATTCGGTCTCGCTGGCCGCGTTCGCGCGCAAGCGGCTCGGGCGCGTGGTGATCGAACTCGAGGACGCCACTCTCACGACGCCGGATGGCCGGGTCCTGGTCGAGGACCTCACCTGGCGACTCGCCCCGGGCGAGCGGGTGGGTCTGGTCGGCGTCAACGGCTCGGGCAAGACCACCCTGCTGCGCGCGCTGGCCGGTGACGCCGAACCCGCCGCGGGCAAGCGCATCCAGGGCCAGACCGTGCAGATCGGCTGGCTGCGCCAGGAACTCGACGACCTGCCCACCGACATGCGCGTGCTCGAGGCCGTCCAGCAGATCGCGCAGCGAATCATGCTCGGCGACAAGGAGATCTCGGCCGGTCAGCTCGCCGAACGGCTCGGCTTCACCCCGGCCCGCCAGCGCACCCCGGTCGGCGACCTCTCCGGTGGCGAGCGTCGTCGACTGCAGCTGACCCGCATCCTTATGGCGGAGCCGAACGTCCTGCTGCTCGACGAGCCGACCAACGATCTCGACATCGACACCCTGCAGCAGCTCGAGGACCTGCTCGACAACTGGGCCGGCACGCTGGTGGTCATCAGCCACGACCGCTACCTGGTCGAACGCATCTGTGACTCCACCTGGGCCCTGTTCGGCGACGGCAAGCTCACCAACCTGCCCGGCGGCATCGACCAGTACCTGACCAAGCGCGCCGCTCAGACCGCCGGGACCAAGCCCGGCGCCGTGAAAGCGCCTGCCTCGACGACGGATTCGGCCGACCGCCGCGCCGCCCGCAAGGAACTGTCCCGCCTGGAGCGCAGCATCGCCAAGCTCGACGACCGCGAACAGAAGCTGCACGCGGCCCTCGCCGACGCCGCGACCGACCCGGACAAGCTGGTGAAACTCGGCGGCGAACTCAAAGCGGTTGTCGCCGAGAAGGAAGCGGCCGAGGAACGGTGGCTGGAGCTCGCCGAAGACCACTGATCTCGGGCGTACGAGCTCGCCGGGGACTGGTTGACCGGACCCGGTGAGTACCTGTCAGCCGCCGACGCTGCGCGCCCCCGTGCCCGAGTCCGGCTTGAATCCGCGGGGAGTCGGGACAGTCTCTCGTCCCTCGTTGATCACGGTGGGCAGGCAGGTCTGCACGAAATCGGCGCCGAACTCGGTGAGCAGGATGCTGCGGTAGTTCACCTTGGTGCCGAAACCGCGCTTCATCGCGTCGCGCACCGGTTCCTGTGCCTCGATGAGCTGGTAGCGGTGCGGATTGCCGACGGGCTCGCGGGTGAACTCGATGAGTCCGAGCCTGCGCAGGTTGGGCAGGTACTTCGGCACACGGTTGGGAAAGCGCAGGCCCGCGTGCTCGCCGAGCATGGTCAGCCCGCTGATCAGGCGTTCGCCGCCGAAGGCACGCTGGCGACCGGTGCGTACGTCGATCGAGGGCTGTGGCCCGTCGACGTGCAGGAAGCGCAGGATCCGGGCCTCGTCGGGAGTGATCTCGGCGAGGATGCCCGGATAGGCGGGGTGGGTGTCGGGCTGGGCGGCGTGGGTGCTGGCGGACAGGCGCAGCAGCTCGGCGCCCTGTTCGCGCAGGGTCGGCATGCCGGGCTCGCGGTGGTGGTCGGCGGTGGGCGGCAGGCCGAGCGCGTGCCGGAGCCGGTCGCGCACTTCGGTTTCCGCTTCGGCGAGTACTTCGTTGGGTGGGGTGCCCGCCATACTGCCCCGCAGGACGGTGACGGTGACCCCGAGGGCGGTGTCGAGGGTCCACAACGTCATTCCCGAGGCCGCGGTGAAGGCCACCCGCGCGACACCGGTCGCGGCGCGCACCGTGCGTGCCGGTGACATGGGCAGTACGCCGCGCTTGTCGCTGGCGACCTCGAGCGGCGGTACCGACCGTCGCACCACCTCGGTGGACGGGGTCCCGTCGTCTACATCCATGTCGTCGCCACTCCTGTTCCGAAGACCAGAATGTGAGCGTATCCGGCGAGCAGCCCCAGCGCGCCGCCATGGACGAAAAGCAACCATTCGTCCTGTTTGATCGCCGAACGCAACATGTCCACGAAGTCGTGTGGGGAAAGTGCGGACATTTGCCGGGCGATGTATTCGTTGACCTGTTTGCCCTGCTGGACGTTGAACGCCGGGTCGGCGAAGGCCATCGGCGCGATCGTCATGGCCTCGGTGGTCAGCGTGGTCTGCAGCGAGTCGTATTCGCGGCTGCCGAGCATGAATTTCACCGCGGGCCTGGCCGGGCCGAGCGCGCGGTCGGCGGCCGGGCGCAAGGTGTCTTCCAGCATCTGCAGGGTGCGGTCCGAGCGCGGGCCGTTGAGCAGTTCGTCGCCGATGTTGGCGACGGTGACGACCTCGGTGGACACCAGCGCCGCGTAGCCCGCGGTGATCTCGGGCTGGCGCTTGATCAGCAGACCCTGCCGCCAGGGGCACCACCACTTGGGCTCGGCCGGAGCGAAGATCATGTTGAGACCGACCCAGTTGACCACCCAGCCGATGATGATCCCGCCGATCGGCAACACCACCAGCGGCGAGAGCCCGGTGGTGTGCAGCGTCAGCACCAGCAGCAGGCCGCAGGGCGCGCCGAAGTAGAAGCCGAAATTCTGCATGAAGCGCAGTTCCTTGGCGCCGAGCACCTGGAACAGCTGATTGAGCAGCTGCGGGCGGGCCTGGAAATAGCGGATCACCATCTGCTTCACATCGAGCAGCTGATCGATGTTGGCGCCGAGTTCGGCGGTGAGCTCGCGCAGGATCTCGGGCAGCTGCTGGCGTACGCGCTGATGGATCATTTCCCGGACCTGAACGGGCAGGTTGTACCAGAGCTGCGGATGCTCGCGGCGCAGGATCACTTCGACGATGTCGTGGATCTGCGCGTCGGCGACTTCGGCCAGATGTTCGGCCAGCTTCTCCGGATCGAGCTCGCGATAGAAATCGGAGACGCTGCCCAGTTTGGACAGCCCCTTGTCCACGGCGATGCTGGCCATCTTGTCCGCGCGGGACGGCACGATGCCCTGCCAGCCGATCCGGCCGTCATAGCTGAGCAGCGGCAACACCTGAATGCGCTTGGGCAGGAACGGGAACACCGCACGCAGGCCGGGCAGCCGGACCCCGTGGAATTTGATCGGCTGGAACAGCATCAAAATGCCGGTCCAGTTGGTGATGTATCCGATGATTCCTGTGAAAAGCGGAATTGTCACAATTTCAAGCAGGAGCGTCGGGTGTAACCCGAACACACTCTCCAACACGACACCCTCCTGCCGATAACCCGGTGACCACCGCCTTCACCGGAACCCAAAATTAGCACCCCCGCAGCGAGGTGACCCTACTGTGAGGTGAGGAACTGGGTCCATTCGTCGTGTGCCAGGCCACAGGGTAGTGTCTGAGACATCAGTCACAGAACCCGTCCCGAATGCCGTACTCGCCCTGGCGAGTCGGAACAATGACCATCACCACAATTCGTGACAGGACACAATCGACGCGAGCAGGGGCGCGCGTAATCCGCACTGTGCCTGGAGCGTGGTCGGGCAATAATCTGTGGGCGATCCGTTCACATGGCGAGACTTCGGAGTAGGACGTGACAGACGACAGGACCGGACAGGACCTGGCCCGTGCCGGTACCCGCGCCGTCGAGCGCAGCTCGGATGTCGAGCAGCGACAGATCAGTAATGAAGCACGGCTGATCCGGGGCGTGTTCCGCGCCGCCGGGCTGGCCGCCGGAACCGCGGTGCGCGGCAGCCAATGGGCTGTCGGCACCACCTATGAGGTGACCAAGGAACTGGCCCAGGCAGCCCTGGACGGGGAGTCCTCGGCCGATATCGCCGAGCGCACCGGCAATGCCCTGCGCTCCATCGCGCGCAGCGCGCTCGGCGTCACCGAGGGGTCGGTCCGCGAGATCGTCAGCTACGTGCCGACGCCCAACGGGTCGACCCAGCAGGCCGTCGCTGTTGGCCCGTACCTGCGTTCGGCCAATACCGACGACCTGCGCCGCCGCGGCGACGCGTTGCTCGCCCGCTCGGCCGATGTGTACTTCACCGAGGACGTGCACCCGGCGTATGACCGCATCCTCGACGAGATCGCACCCGACGAGGCCCGCATCCTGCGGTTCATGGCACTCAACGGGCCGCAGCCCTCGGTCGACGTGCGGACCAACCGTCCGCTCGGCATCGGCTCGGAGCTGGTCCAGGGCGACCTGACCTCGGTGCCCGAACAGGCCGGCGTGCGCTACCCGGACCGGTCGCGGTCCTACCTGATCAACCTCAACCGTCTCGGCTTGACGCTCACCTCCGACGACCCGGTGGTGTTGAGCCGCTACATGGTCCTGGAAGTGCAGCCCGTGGTGGAGACGGCCCTCAAGAAGGCGGGTCGCGCGCCGAAGATCGTGCGCAAGAGCCTGCGCCTGTCGGAGTTCGGCGAGGACTTCTGCCGGACCTGCTTCACGATCGGTAGCTGAGACAGCACGCGCTGACCGCACCGGAGGTCACGCTCCGGTGTCGGCAGTGATAGCGATCTGATACAGATCGGTCATAGCGCGTGTTCTGGTGGGATCGTGGAGGGATGGAGCAGGAAACCGGATCCTCGAACGTGCGCGTCGACGAAGCTGTCGCGCCCACCGTGGGCCCGCCTGCGCCGTTGTTGCCCGGGGCCGACGAACCGTTGGTCGCCGGGCCTGGGCCTGGGGAGGAACGGATGGCCGAGGCACCGCCCGGCGACGCGCACGCCGACGAGCCGCAGCCCCTGCCGGTGGCACGCCCGCCGGATCACCCCGACGACATCGTCGCGATCAGCAGACTCAAGTTCCGCTACCTGCGCAGCCTCGACACCAAGTCCTGGGACGAGTTCGCCGACACCTTGATCCCCGAGGCCACCGCCACCTACAGCGAGTACCTGCAGTTCGAGTCGCGCGAGGCTTTCCTCGCCTTCCTGCGCAACACCCTCGGTCCGCACGTCATCACCGAGCACCGCTGTGATCACCCCGAGATCGATGTCGACGGTGACACCGCCACCGGCACCTGGTACCTGGCCGACACCGTGATCATCCCCGAGCACAACATGTGCCTGCGGGGCGCGGCCTTCTACACCGACAACTACGTCCGCTGCGACGACGGGCACTGGCGCATCGCGCACACCGGCTACGAGCGCACCTACGAGGTGGTGCTCTCGCTCAGCGACCTGCCGAGCCTGCGCCTGACCGCCAGCCGCTGGGGAATGATCGCCCAGGAGAACCACATCTCCTCGGTCGAGCGCAACCCCGGCCCGGCGGCCTAGCCCGATCTCGGGCCGACCCAGACAGCCCCGGCGTCAGTCCGCGGTCGCGACCAGCGGCTCCAGCGTGAGCTTCGGGTGCTCCTTCTCGATGTACTGCAGCCGCCACTTGTCGCTGAACAGCGCCAGGATCGCGCCGTCGGTGCGGGTGAACACCTCAACGCCGCGCTGACGATCCAGCTCGGGCGCGGACTCGGCATCGGTGCGCCGGGCCAGAGTGAAGGGCAGGAAGTCCAGCTGGGTCTCCACGGTGAACTCCGCCTGCATGCGGGCGGTGACCACCTCGAACTGCATCGGGCCGACCGCGGCCAGCACCGGCGAGGCGTCGCCGCGAGCATCGTTGCGCAGTACCTGCACCACGCCCTCGGAATCGAGCTGGTCGATGGCCTTGCGGAACTGCTTGTACTTGCCCGCGCTCTGCGCGCGCAGCGTCGCGAAGTGCTCGGGGGCGAAGCTCGGGATCGGCGGGAACTCCACCTTCTTGTCCACGAACAAGGTGTGGCCGGGCGCCAGCGCGGTCGCGTTCACCAGGCCGACCACATCGCCGGGGTAGGCGGTGTCGACGGTGGTGCGTTCGCGGCCGAACACGGTCAGTGCGTACTTGGTGGCGAAGGGTCGACCGGTCTGCGCGTGGGTCACCACCATGCCGCGCTCGAACTCGCCGGACACGATCCGCATGAACGCCAGCCGGTCGCGGTGGGCGGTGTCCATGCCCGCCTGCACCTTGAACACCACCGCGCTGAACGGGTCACCGGTCACGCGGTCCTTCCCGGCCACATCGGCGCGCGGGCCAGGCGCGGGCGCCAAGGACACCAGGGTCTCGAGCAGTTGGCGCACGCCGAAGTTCAGCATCGCCGAGGCGTAGATGACCGGCGAGGTCTGCCCGGCCAGGAACATTTCCTGATCGTGGTCCTGTCCGGCCGCCGAGAGCAGTTCGCTCTCCTCGGCCGCGGTGGTCCACGGCTCGCCCTCGCGCGCCTCGGCCTGGGCCGGGGTCAGCGATTCCTCCGGGGCGATGGTCGCGCCACCGGCGGTGCGGGTGAAGTGGATGTACTCGCTGGCCTCGCCGTCGGGGCCGCGGCGCAACAGGCCGCGGAAATCGCCCGCGATGCCGACCGGCAGGAACAGCGGGGTCGGGGTGAGGCCGATGCGCTCGCTGATCTCGTCGAGCAGCTCCAGCGGCTCCTGGCCGGGGCGGTCCCACTTGTTGATCACGGTGATGACCGGGATGCCGCGGTGGCGGCACACCTGGAACAGCTTCAGCGTCTGCGGTTCCAGGCCCTTGGCGGCGTCGATCAACATCACCGCGGCGTCGACCGCGGTGAGCACGCGGTAGGTGTCCTCGGAGAAATCGGAGTGGCCTGGGGTGTCGACCAGGTTGATCACATTGTCGACATCGGAACCGGCCGCGCGGTAGTTGAACTGCAGCGCGGTCGAACTCACCGAGATGCCGCGCGCCTTCTCCATCTCCATCCAGTCCGACACCGTCGACTTGCGACCGGCCTTGCCGTGGATCGCGCCCGCCTCGGAGATCATCCTGGCGTGCAGCGCCAGCGCCTCGGTGAGCGTCGACTTACCCGCGTCGGGGTGCGAGATCACGGCGAACGTGCGGCGACGGGCCACCTCGGCGGGTAATCCGCGGGGGGTGGGGGCGGCGTTCTCTCCGGACTCGGTCAACGCGGAACCTTTCGCAGGGGATGAGCCTTTTCAGGGTACGAGGGCAGGTCGGCGGTGTTCGCGCCGGGAGTGCGTCATGGCGGTTTCGAGACGAGAACAGGGGTGCGGTATGGTGGTCAGGTTGTCTCGGCGAGGGTGAGCCCACGTGGTGCTCACCGTGATCGACGCGGCTCGGCTGTCTGGCCGTCCTCGTTCGTTCTTCGTCCGACGAGTAGACCCAGACCCCGGTGGATGGGTCGCCACATTGACCAGCCCGGAAGAGCCGTAGGAGCGCATTCAGTATGTCCGACGTCAACCTGATCGAAGCCGCCGTTCGCACCGAATTCGGTAAGGGCGCTGCTCGCCGTACCCGTCGCGACGGCAACGTGCCCGCCGTGCTGTACGGCCACCACGCCGAGCCGCAGCACCTGGCGCTCAACGCCCGCGCCTTCGCCGCCATCCTGCGCGAGAACGGCACCAACGCCATCCTCAACCTCATGGTCGACGGCAAGCAGCAGCTGGCGATGACCAAGTCGGTCGTGGTCCACCCGATCCGTCGCTACATCGAGCACGCCGACCTGCTGATCGTGCAGAGCGGCGAGCGTGTCGTCACCGACGTCAACGTCATCATCACCGGCGATGCCGCCTCCGGCACCCTGATCACCCAGGAGACCAGCGTCCTGTCGATCGAGGCCGACGCGCTGAAGCTGCCCGAGACCATCGAGATCTCGGTCGAGGGCATCGAGCCGGGCACCCAGATCCTGGCAGGCACCATCGATCTGCCCGAGGGCGTCACCCTCGCCGGTGACCCGGAGGCCCTGATCGTCAACGTGATCGCCGCGCCGTCCGCCTCGCAGATGGACGAAGACGGCGAAGGCACCGCTGCCGACGCCGCGACCGCGGAGTCCGCTGCCGAGTCCGAGTAATTCCTAGCGCTACGGTTCGGTGATGACCGAATCCTCCGGGCCCGCGCTCGTGGTGGGGCTGGGTAACCCCGGCCCCGACTACGAGCGCACCCGCCACAATGTGGGCTTCCTGGTCGCCGATGTGCTCGCCGAGCGCGTCGGCGGCCGTTTTGCCGTGCACAAGAAGTCCGGTGCCGATCTGCTGCAGGCACGCCTGGACGGCCGTCAGATCCTGATCGCCAAGCCGCGCACCTACATGAACCTGTCCGGTCGGCCGGTGGCCGCGCTGGCGAAGTTCTTCTCGGTGCCGCTCGACCAGGTGATCGTCGTGCACGACGAGCTGGACCTGCCGTTCGGCACGATCAAACTCAAGCAGGGCGGCGGCGAAGGTGGGCACAATGGCCTGCGTTCGATCTCTCAGGCGCTGACCACCAAGGACTACCTGCGCACCAGGATCGGTATCGGCCGCCCGCCCGGCCGCCAGGACCCGGCCGACTATGTGCTCAAGCCGTTCGCGGCGCCGGAGCGCAAGGAGGTCCCGGTGATCGTGGAGCAGGCCGCTGACGCGGTCGAACTGTTGCTGAAGGTCGGGTTGGAAGCGGCGCAGAACTCGCTGCACTAGTCGCCGAGGGCCGTGCCGGACTCGGGGTTTGGTGACACGGGCTGTGTTTGTTGGAGCGCTGGCGCGCTCGAGTTCGCGCCCCCGGCGGTCCCGACGATCAGGCACCGTGGCTTGCTCCTTCGTCGCGTACGCCACGGCGCCTGATCGTCGGGACGGGCGCGAACCGCCGACTGCGTCGGCGATCCCTCCTCGGGGTCGGGATGTGCGGGGTTGGGAGTGCGGTCATGGCGGACTCGAGTGTTAGTGAGGGGCTGGGAGTGCGGCAGGGTGGCCGACTTCGGCCCCGGCGTGCCGACACTGCGGTGGGTGGGGTGGTTCGGGGCTTCGGAGGGATTACCGCAGGTGTACGGCTGTTGCCGCGCGGCGGAGTTTTCCTGACGAGGTCTTCGGGAGGGCGCCGGGGCCGAGGATGGCTACGGTGCGGGGGCGGGCGCCTACTTCGGTGAAGACCTCGTGGACGATCTCGCGTTCGATGCGTTTCACCTCGTCGGGCTCCTGGAAGTCGTTGGATTCCACGACCACCGCGAAGCTTTCGCGCTTCTCGCCCGCGTCGAGGCGGACCGCGACCGCGTTGCCGGGGCGTACCCCGGTGACCCGCAGGGCCGCTCGCTCGATGTCGGTGGGGTAGATGTTGCGGCCGCCCATGATGATGACGTCCTTCATTCGGCCACACACCACGATCAGGCCCGCGTCGGTGAAGTAGCCGATGTCGCCGGTGTCGAGCCAGCCGTCGGCGTCCTGGGCCGGGCGGAAGCCGTCGACGGTGACGTAGCCGGAAGTCACGGCGGGTCCGCGCAATTCGATGACGCCGACCGAGCGCACCGGCAGCGGCTGGCGTTCGGCGTCGACGACGCGGCCCTCCAGATCGTCGACCAGGTGGCCCAGGGTCGGCAGCTTGCGTGGCGTGCCGTGGTGATCGTCCTCGGCGACCGGCACGGCCTTGCCGACCGCTTCGAGCAGGTCGGCATCGATCACGTCGAGCACCTGGCCCTGCCCGGGGTCGGGGATGGACACGGCCAGCGTGGTCTCGGCCATGCCGTAGACGGGGGTGAGCGCGCTCGGGTTGAGCCCGAAGTGTTTTCCCGCCTCCGCGAGCGCGGCCATGGTGTCGGGGTCCACCGGTTCGGCGCCGTTCCACATGTAGCGCACGCTGGACAGATCCATGGTGCCCGGCTCGGCCTGGCGCAGCCGTCGGGCCAGCAACGAATAGGCGAAATTCGGTGCGGCGGTGACGGTGCCGCGGTACTTGTCGATGAGCTCGGCCCACAGCAGTGGCCTGGCCAGGAAGTCGAGTGGTGTCACGCACACCACTTCGGCGCCGAATTGCATGGGCACGCTGAGGAATCCGACCATGCCCATGTCGTGGAACAGCGGCAGCCAGCTGATCATCACGTCGTCGTCGGTCTGGAACTTGACCCGATTGAACATGGCGTAGGCGTTGACGTAGAAGTTGCCGTGCGTGATCCGTACGGCCTTCGGCGATCCGGTCGATCCGGAGGTCAACTGCTGCAACGCGATATCGGACTCGGTGGTCGGCACCGGATCGGTATCGATGCCCTGGTGCAGGTCCTCGATGCGGACCACGGCGATACCGCGTTCGCGCAGCACCGGCTCGGCCGCGTCGAAGGGTGCGCCGAGCACGACCGCCTTCGCCTCGATCATGGTCAGCACGGTCTCGGTGTCGCGCACCCAGACCGCGAGATCGGTGCGCGGGGTCGGCTGATGCAGCATGGTGATCGAGGCGCCGCGCATCCAGATCGCCTGGCAGGCAGGGGCGATGTCGACCGGCAGTCCGGCGAGCACGCCCACCGCGTCGCCGTGCCCGATCCCGGCGGCCGTGAGACCGCCCGCCATCCGCCGTGCGCTGCGATGGATCTCCCCCCAGGTCTGCCGCAAGGGCACTCCCGGTTCCCCGGTGACCAGCCCCCTCGAGCTGGACAACGCTGTGGCAAACATTTCGTCGGTGAACCTGCTCAACGTCGGACTCCCTTTGCGCCAACGATCAGTTACGGCCGTGCTCCCAACAATCCCGCCCCGCCCACCCGGTGTTAACCCCGACTGACACCCCAGCACCCCAGCCGGTCAGCCCTCGACGGCAGAGATGGCAGTGGAACGGTCCCCTATGGTCTACCCGATAACCTGGCAATTTCCCGCATCAGCAGATCAGTTGCCACTCTGACCTGGGCCCGGTGTCCGGCGGCCGGATGGTGCCGTCCCGTCCGGCACCGTCCGGTACCCCGTCGCCATGGCAACGCACAGCGCCCCGGTTCGACCACGATAGACCCTGCCATCGACAGTCCGTGTCCCCTCCGGGTGAATTGCCCCCGGCGCGTGACGTGGGTCAGCCTCGTCCGACGAGCTCGCCGAGGGCGGCGACGAAACGGTCGAGTTCGTCCGGGCTGATGAAGTAGTGCGGTGAGGCGCGGACGACAGCGGCCACGCCGCGGGCGGTCATGTCGAGCAGGGTGGAGCTCGCGTGGCTCACGGTGACGGTCACGTCGTGCTCGGCGAGGTGATCGCGCAACTGGACCGGGTCGTGGCCCTCGATGGTGAACGAGACTATGCCGCTGTGTTCGGTGCCGAGATCGCGGACGGTGAGGCCGGGCAGCTCGGGCAGCGTCGCGCGCAGGTAGCGCGCGCGCTCGGCCACGGCGGCGTAGGCCTGGTCGGGGCCGAGCGCGAGCAGGTAGTCGACCGCGGCGCCGAGGCCGAGACGGGCCGCGACATCGCACTCCCAGAACTCGAAGCGGCTCGCGTCCTCGGCGAGGCGATACTCCCGGGGGCCCACCCACTGCGCGCTGTGCAGGTCGAGCCGGGCCGGTTCCATGCTGCGCGCCAACTCGCCACGGAGGTAGAGGAATCCGGTACCGCGTGGCCCGCGTAGCCATTTACGCCCGGTGGCCGAGAGCGCGTCGACGCCGAGCGCGCTGACATCGATGGGCAGCTGGCCGATCGACTGGCAGGCGTCGAGCAGCACCAGCGCGCCCACCTCGTGAGCGAGCCGGGTGATCTCGGCGACCGGATTCACCAGGCCGCCGTTGGTCGGCGCGTGCTGCAGCGAGACCAGGCGGACACGCTCGTCCAGCATCGCCGCGAACGCGTCGGTGTCGATGCGGCCGGTGGCATCGCTGGGGATGTGCTCGACCACCGCGCCGGTGTGCGCGGCCCGCTGCATCGCCGCGATCGCGTTGCTGGCGTAGTCGGCCTCGGAGATCAGGATCCGGTCACCGGGGCGAAGTGGTACGGAGTAGGCGAAATCGGTCCACGACCGGGTCGCACTGTCGCTCAGCGCGATGGTGTCGGGGGTGGCGCCGATCAGGGTGGCGATCGAGGTCTTCACCGCGGCCAGATCGTCGAAACGCTCGTTTGCCGCCCGGTAGCCACCGATCTCGGCTTCGCGTCGCAGGTGGTCGATGACGGTGTCGGTGACCACGCGGGGCGGCAGCGAGGAGCCCGCGCTGTCGAGGAAGACCCGTCCGGTCGACAATCCTGCGGTGGCGGCCCTGATCGCGGTGAGATCCATCATGGCGACGACCCTAGCGCCAAGGATCGTTCCCCAATTCGTCACTTTTCCTGTCGGTGGGCGTCGCTACTCTGGATTGAACCGCGGATTCAGCACCACCCGCGAGAGAACGACGAGCACGCGGATTCCACGGCAGCACTCAGCACGCGGAGGTTGGCATGGCGGTCACATTGGAACGTTCGCAGTGGCCGGATTCGGCCACTGATCAGGGGGAACTGCAATCAAGGGCGGCTGCGGAGGCCTATGTCGGCGGAGTGTGTTTCAAGCTCGGGCCACCGACGCTGATCGGCGCCGAGCTGGAGTGGCTCACGGCCGGGCCCACCGGTTCGCGCCCCACGCTCGCCGATCTCGCCGCGGCCCTCGGGCCCTACGCACCCACCACCCTCGCCTCGGCGTCGCCCGCGGCACCCCTGCCCGGCGGCAGCAGGGTGACCATCGAACCCGGTGGTCAGATAGAACTCTCCAGCGCTCCGTTCGCCGACCCCGCGGCGCTGACCCAGCGATTGCGCGCTGATGCGGCCCGTTTGCGGGACCTGCTCGCCGCCCGGGGGATCTCGATCATCTCCGCGGCCGCCGACGCGACCCGACCCGCGGAACGCCTGCTCCGGCTACCTCGGTACACGGCCATGGAACGCCATTTCGCCGGCGTCGGCCCCTTCGGCGCCCTGATGATGTGCAATACCGCGGCCACCCAGGTCAGCGTCGACGCGGGCGCCGATCCGGCCGAGGTCCAAGCCCGCTGGACCGCCCTCTACGTCCTCGGACCCACGCTGATCGCCGCCTTCGCCTGCTCCCCACGGCTCTACGGCGCCCCGCGGGGGCAGTGGGCCTCCCAGCGCATGCGCACCTGGTTACGGCTCGATCCCGCGCGCACCAGGCCACCGGTGGCCGACTGGGCCGACCCGATCGGCGCCTACGCGCACTGGGCGCTCGACGTGCCGCTGCTGTGCCTGCGCTGCACCGAGTCCGACGCCGACTGGTCGCCCCCGCCGGGCGCCACGTTCGCCGACTGGCTCTCCGGCGCCCTCGACGACGAGGTGGGCCGCAGGCCGGGCCGCGCCGACCTCGACTACCACCTGACCACCCTGTTCCCACCGGTGCGGGCCTCGGGCCACCTCGAGGTGCGCTACCTCGACGCCCAGCCCGGTGACAGCTGGACCACCCCCGTCCACCTGTTCGACGCGCTGCTGTCGACCCCGGCGGTGGTCGCCGAGGCGACCGCGCTGGCCACGCCCGTCGCCGGGGAGTGGCACACGGCCGGGCGGTTCGGCCTGCGTGATCGCCAGCTGCGCCGCACCGCCGTCGACCTGTTCGACCTGGCGGCCGCCCATGCGCGATCCGGTCCCGCCGCACGGGAATTGGCCGCCGCGGCCCGTCGATGTCGCGCGGGCCGCAGTCCACTCACCGAATCGGGGCCGGTGCGCAACGGCACGGGAGGATCGTGATGATCCGCTCCGCCGCCGTTGTCCGCCGGCCCGATGTCGTTGTCGCCCCCTCACTCGCGGAGTTCGTCTCGTGACTGTTTCTGCCACCCACATCGACCGTGACCGGATGCGCGCCAGGATCGCCGCGGTGCTCGAGCGTGCCCGCCTGCGCACCATGGCGCTCACCGACGCCGTCGACGAAGCCGATCTGCTCGCCCAGCATTCGCCGCTGATGAGTCCGCTGGTCTGGGACCTGGCCCATATCGGCAATCAGGAGGAGCTGTGGCTGGTCCGCGATGTCGGCGGGCGCGAGGCGGTGCGCGCCGACATCGACGAGCTCTACGACGCGTTCAAACACGCCCGCGTCAACCGTCCGGCCCTGCCGCTGCTCGATCCCGGACAGGCGCGTGGCTATGTCGGCACGGTGCGCGAGAAGGCCCTCGACGTGCTCGGCACCAGCGAGCTGTCCGGTAGTCCCTTGGTCGACAACGGTTTCGCCTTCGGGATGATCGCCCAGCACGAACAGCAGCACGACGAGACGATGCTCGCCACCCACCAGCTGCGCGTCGGAGCGCCGGTGCTGTCCGCGCCCCCCGCGCCGGGCACTCAGGCCCCCGTGGACGGTGAGGTGATCGTCCCCGCAGGAGAGTTCCTGATGGGCACCTCCGCCGACCCGTGGGCGCTGGACAACGAACGCCCCGCCCATCCGGTGCACGTGCCCGCGTTCGCCATCGATATCGCGCCGGTCACCAACGAGCAGTACCTCGCCTTCCTCACCGACGGCGGCTACGACCGGCCCGAATTGTGGTCGCCACGCGGCTGGGCGCATCGGCAGGAGGCGGGGCTGGTCGCGCCACAGTTCTGGGAACGCGAGGGTGACCGGTGGACGCGCACCGCCTTCGGCGTCCGCGCCCCGCTGCGACCCCGTCAGCCCGTGGTGCACGTGTGCTGGTTCGAGGCCGAGGCGTACGCCCGCTGGGCGGGCAAACGGCTGCCGACCGAGGCCGAATGGGAGAAGGCCGCCCGGTTCGACCCGGCCACCGGCGCCACCCGTCGCTATCCGTGGGGTGCGGACGAGCCCGACCAGCACACCGCCAATCTCGGTCAGCGGCACCTGGAACCGGCCGAGGTCGGCGCGTATCCGGCGGGCGCCTCGGCGACCGGCGTGCACCAGCTGATCGGTGATGTGTGGGAGTGGTGCTCCTCGGGTTTCGAGGCGTACCCGGGCTTTCGCGCGTTCCCGTACCGCGAGTACTCGGAGGTGTTCTTCGGCGGCGACTACCGGATCCTGCGCGGCGGGTCCTTCGGCACCGACGAGGTCGCCTGCCGCGGCACCTTCCGCAACTGGGACCACCCGATCCGCAGGCAGATCTTCGCCGGCTTCCGGCTGGCCAGGGATCTGCGCGAGGACGAACGCTGATGTGTCGACATCTCGGCTACGTCGGCCCGCCCGTGAGCGTCGGCGAACTCGTGCTGCGCGGCCCGCATTCGCTGTTCGTCCAGTCCTGGGCGCCGCGCGAGATGCGCGCAGGCGGCACGATCAATGCCGACGGCTTCGGCGTCGCCTGGTGGCGGTGGGCCGAGGTGGGCCCGGGCGGCGCCCGCTCGGCTGTGACCCGCTACCGCAACTCAGCACCCATCTGGACCGACCCCGCGGTCGCCGAGGTCCTCGGCCAGCTGGAATCACGATCGGTACTGGCCGCGGTCCGATCGGCAACGGTCGGTATGCCCGTCGAACGCGCCGCCTGCGCGCCCTTCATCGACGAACACTGGGCGTTCAGCCACAACGGTGTCGTCCCCGACTGGCGCCGCACCCTGCTCGCGGTTCTCGCCGAGGTGACCTCCCTGCTCGGTGCCGAGGCGTCGAACGTCGTTGGCGCCGGGCCGACCTCGCGCTCGGGTATCGACGGTGCCCCGACCCACGGTGCCCCGACCCACGGTGCCCCGACCCACGGTGCCCCGACCGGCGGTGCCCCGAGCCATGGTGTCCTGACCGACGGAGCACCGGGCCACGGTGCGCCGGGTGCATTGAGTGGTTCGGTGCTGCTGGAGGCCGAGGCACTCACCGATTCCGCCGTGCTCTGGGTTCTTCTGCGCGCCCTGCTGGCCGCGATCGGGCCGGACGGCCCCGTCACCTCCCCGGCCGACGCGCTGCGCCTGCTCGTCACGACGGTGTTGCGGCATCAGCCTGCCGCGCGGCTGAACCTGCTGCTGAGCGACGGTGACCAGTTGTGGGCGACCACCTGTCGGCACGCGCTGTCGGTGCTCGTCGCCGACGACTACACCGTGCTGTCCTCCGAACCGTACGACGACGACCCGCGATGGCAGCCGATCGCCGATCACCAGCTGGTGACCGCCACGCCGGGCCACTGCGACATCACCGCCCTCGAGCTTCCCGCCACCGAAAGGGTCCGTTCATGACCGCGCCGCTGCTGGACATCCACCTGACCGACGACGATCTCACCACGGCCTTGCGCACCGACGCCCGCACCGGCCTGACCGCCGAACCGAAGTCGTTGCCGCCCAAATGGTTCTACGACGCGCGCGGCAGTGAGCTGTTCGAACGCATCACCGAACTGCCCGAGTACTACCCCACCCGCACCGAGCGGGCCCTGCTGGCCGGTGTCGTCGGCGAGATCGCCGCCGCCGCGCACCCCGAGGTGCTGGTGGAGCTGGGTTCGGGCTCGGCCGCCAAGACCCGCCTGCTGCTGGACGCGCTCACGGCCGAGGGTTCACTGAAAACATATGTCCCCCAGGATGTCTCGGCAACCGCACTGCGCGGTGCGGCCGCGGAGATCGCCATCGAGTACCCGAACCTGGCCGTGCACGGTGTCGTCAGCGACTTCACCGACACCCTGCACAACCTGCCCCGCGGCGGCCGCCGCATGATCGCCTTCCTCGGGGGCACCATCGGCAATCTCGTGCCCGCCGAGCGCGCCGAGTTCCTGGCCGACATCAACGAGGTCCTCGAACCCGGCGAACTGCTCCTGCTCGGCGCGGGCCTGGTCATCGACCCCGCGATCCTCGTCCCCGCTTATGACGACGCCGCCGGCGTCACCGCCGAGTTCAACCGCAACGTCCTGCGCGTGCTCAACCACCGCCTCGGCGCCGACTTCGCCCCCGAGAAGTTCGAACACATCGCCGTCTGGGACCCCGACAACGAGTGGATCGAGATGCGCCTGCGCGCCACCGAACCCATGACCGCCACCATCACCGACCTCGACCTCACCGTCGATTTCGCCGCGGGCGAGCAGATGCGCACCGAGATCTCCGCCAAGTTCCGCCCCGAAGCCCTCCGCACCGAACTCACCACCGCGGGCTTCACCCCCACCCACACCTGGACCGACCCCGACGCCCGCTTCGCCCTCTTCCTCGCCGAACGCCGGTGAGGGCGGTCTAGAGGTCGAGTTCGTCGGCGAGGTCGTCGCCGTCGATGCGGTCCTCGTCGCCCTCGAGGTCGCGTTCGGCGCGCTGGGTGCCGGTGACCGTCTCTTCGTAGAGATCGCCGTCGAGGTGGTCCTCGCCGACCACGCGGACGGCGCTCACCTCGGCGGGGCGCTCGTCTTCGGCGACGGCCTCGCGGGCGGCGCCGCGCGCGGTCCACTCCTCGGCGATCTCCTCGTCGATGCCGAGGAAGCCGTCGTCGTCGGCCTCGTGGTTGCGGATCACGTGGTCCGCGGGCGGGTCCTCGACGTAGCGCTCGTACTCGATGATGTCGTCGGCCTGATCGTCATCGCCCATGTCCATGTCCAACGGTTCACGGCTCATGAACCCAGTATCTGCCTGTCGCGGACGTGCGTCACGGGAGCCACGCCCGCCGCCGGTCAGCGGGTCGGTTCGGTGAGACCTTCGAACACCGCGGTGAACCACTCGACCAGCGGGCGCAGGTCGGTCCACGCGCGGCGCACCTCGTCGACGGTGGCGGGGGTATCGAGCCAATCCGGTGCGCCGAAGTCTCGGTGCGCGGTGAGCGTCTTGTGCCGCAGCAGCTCGATGCGGGGATGATCGACTGAATAGCCCTTTGGCTTGGTCTTGAGCTTGTCGCCGCCAATGGTGAAGCCCGCCGCGACGGTCGAGGCCAAGATCTGCTCGAGTTCGGCCCCGCGCACCTCGTCGTCGATGGTGGCGCGCAGAGTCGCCAAGGCCGTCGGCGACATCAGGTAGCAGCCGCCGGCGACGAACAGCCCGCCCGCCCCGATCTGCACGTACCAGCCGACGCCGGGCGCGGTGCCTGAGACAGCGCCCTGATGCGTCTTGTACGGCGTCTTGTCCGCGGAGAACCGCACGTCACGATATGGCCGGAAGATCTTGGCCTGCCCGAACTCCTCGGCGAGCTCGGCGGTGAGCGCGGCCATCGGCGCGCGCACCGCCTCGTCGTAGGTCTGTTTGCGCGCGGCCCAGAACGTCTTCGAGTTGTCCGCCTCGAGATCTTCGTAGAAGTCGAGTCCGGCAATCGGGAACCCGGTGAACCCGGCCATCAGGCACTGCCGATCAGGACGAACAGCAGCACGACGACGAACGCCGCCAGCGCCGCGACCACACCGTTCGCGATCGCGGCCCACTTACCCATCTGCTCACCCTTGCTGTGCCCGACAACCCCGAGCACGATCCCGGTCGGCGCGGTGATCAGCACCGGCAGCCCGCACAGCATCGCGCCACCGAGCACCGACGCGGCGACACAGCAGAAACTGAGGATCGACCAGATCGGCGTGCTGTCGACATAGCCGTACCGGGGCGGCAACGCCTGCGGGGGCGGCGGCACGGGATACCGGGGTACCCCGTAGGGCGCCGGCCCCGGCACCGCGTAGCCCGGCGCGGGAAACACCGGCCCCGGCGGCGGTGGTGGTGGATACGGCGGCAACTCCGCGGGCGGCATCGCATGCTCGATCCCGGCCCACGGCAACTCGGGCGACGCGGCGGGCACAGGTGGCGCCGCGGACGGCCACGCCGCGGGTGGGGCCGACGGCGCGATCATCGTCGGCTCCGCCGCGTCCTGCACCCGAGGCGTGTCCTTACCCAGCTCGACCCGCCGCTCCGGTTCGGTCCCCATGCTGTCCCCCTCGAATCGCCTGGCCTCCATGACTACCACGCGCCAGATCCACGCACCAGAACGACCCAGCGCGCCAAATCAAGAGGGCGAATCGCAACAACTGATTTCGCCAGAACATGGGTAACTCACCGGGCACGCCCAGAACTCAGCCCGCGCTCAACAGCCAGCCCGGCATCGAACTCCCGAACCACCCACGACCGGCAAAAGTCGCGGGGAGGCGGTTAGGCGTTGCCGTTGAACAGGCCGGTGACGGAACCGTTCTCGAAGACCTCGCGGATCGTGCGGGCCAGCAGCGGCGCGATCGACAGCACGGTCAGCGTCGGGAACTTCTTCTCCTCGCTGATCGGCAGGGTGTTGGTGATGACGACTTCCTTGGCACCACAGTTGGCGAGGCGCTCGGCGGCCGGATCGCTGAGGACGCCGTGGGTCGCCGCGATGATGACATCGCCCGCACCGGCTTCCTTCAGCACCTTCACCGCACCGGCGATCGTGCCACCGGTGTCGATCATGTCGTCGATCAGCACACAGGTGCGACCCTCGACGTCACCGACGACGCGGTTGGACTTCACCTGGTTGGGGACCAGCGGATCGCGGGTCTTGTGGATGAACGACAGCGGCGTGCCGCCCAGCGCGTCGGCCCACTTCTCGGCGACCTTGACGCGACCGGCGTCGGGGGAGACCACGGCCAGGTTGTCGGACGGGTAGTTGGTGCGGATGTAGTCCGAGAGCTGCACCAGCGCGTGCATGTGATCGACGGGGCCGTCGAAGAAGCCCTGGATCTGGTCGGTGTGTAGGTCGACGCTGATGATGCGGTCGGCACCAGCGGTCTTGAGCAGGTCGGCGACGAGCCGGGCCGAGATCGGCTCGCGGCCGCGGTGCTTCTTGTCCTGGCGGGCATAGGGGTAGAACGGCAGCACCGCGGTGATCCGCTTGGCCGAACCGCGCTTGAGGGCGTCGATCATGATGAGCTGTTCCATCAGCCACTGGTTCAGCGGCGCGGGGAAGCTCTGCAGCACGAAGGCGTCGGATCCGCGCACCGACTCCTCGAACCGGACGAAGATCTCGCCGTTGGCGAAGTCCTGCGCGGTCTGCGGGGTGATGTCGACGTCCAGTTCCTTGGCGACCTGCTCGGCAAGCTCAGGATGTGACCGGCCTGCGAAGAGCATCAAGTTCTTCTGGTTGTCGATCGAGAACGCGGTCACTGCTGGTTGCCATCCTTTTGCTCGATTGTCTTGTTCGACGTCTCGTCTGCCGCGATGGCTTCCGCCGCCGCGCGAGCCGCAGCGGTTCCTGGACGGTAGCGCTGCACCCAGTTCTCAATAGTGCGCTGAGGCCCACCCGACACGGCCAGTGCCCCCGGTGGAACGCTTCTGCGCAGTACAGTACCCGCTCCCGTATACGCGCCGTCACCCACCGTTACCGGAGCGATGAACATGGTGTCGCTTCCTGTTCGCACATGCGAACCGACCACCGTGTGATGCTTGTTCACCCCGTCATAGTTGACGAAAACGCTGGAAGCGCCGATGTTGCTGTACTCGCCGATCGTCGCGTCACCGACATAGGTCAGATGCGGCACCTTCGAGTGCGCGCCGATCGAGGCGTTCTTGGTCTCGACGAAGGCGCCGAGCTTGCCCTCCTCGCCGACGACGGTGCCGGGCCGCAGGTAGCTGAACGGCCCGATGCTCGCCCCGTCACCGATCTCGGCGCGCTCGCCGTGGGTGCGGATCACGCTGGCGCCGACCCCGACGACCACATCGGTGAGCGTGGTGTCCGGTCCGATCTCGGCGTCCTCGCCGATGTGGGTCTCGCCGAAGAGCTGGGTGCCGGGGCGCAGCACGACGTCGCGTCCGATGCGCACGCTCGCGTCGACCCAGGTCGTGGCCGGATCGATCACGGTCACCCCGGCGCGCATGTGCCGTTCGAGGATGTAGCGGTTCAGCGTCGCGCCCGCCTGCGACAGCTGCACCCGGTCGTTGACGCCGGTGACCTTGTTCTGATCGACCAGCCGCGCGCCGTGCACGGGATGCCCGGCCTCGCGGGCCAGCCGCAGCACATCGGTGAGATAGAGCTCGTGCTGGGCGTTGGCGGTGGAGAGCCGTCCGATCATCGTGCGCAGCACGGAGGCGTCGAACGCGTAGACGCCGGAGTTGACCTCTTTGATCTTGGCCTGGGCCGGGGTGGCGTCGGCGTGCTCGACGATCTCGGCGACCTGGCCGTCGGCGTCGCGCACGATCCGGCCGTAGCCGTTGGCGTCGTCGGGGACGAAGGTCAGCACCGTGACCGCGGGACGTTCGGCGTAGCTGCGGTGCTCGTCGAGCAGCGCGGAGAGGGTGTGCCCGTCGAGCAACGGCACGTCGGCGGTGGTGACGAGCAGATCGCCGGTGAAGTCCGCCGCTATCGTGTCGAGCGCGCACTGCACGGCGTGGCCGGTGCCGAGCTGCTCTTCCTGGACCGCGGAGACGATCTCGCGCCCGAGTTCCTTGCCGACCTCGGCGACCGCGGCGCCGACCTTCTCGCGATCATGGCCGACCACCGTGATCAGGTAGGTCGGATCGATTTCCGCGCCGGCGTGCAAGGCGTGCGAGAGCATCGAACGCCCGGCCACCGGATGCAGCACCTTCGGGGTCTTCGACCGCATTCGCGTCCCAGCCCCTGCTGCGAGAACGACGACGGCGGTCTGCGGTGGCATGGATCTCCCTCGGCTGCCTGTCAGCGAGTGTGCTGTGGCGGGTTCGGTCGGTCGGTGATGGTGCGGGCCGACGATACGTCACTGTGTGTCCGTGTGCTCCGCCGCCAGGACTCGAACCTGAACTATCTGAACCAAAATCAGAGGTGCTGCCATTACACTACGGCGGATCGCCACACCAGTGGGCCATCAGAGCCCACCACTGTGCTACGGCACGGCCATGATCCTCGCACAGTTCCGCCTCTCCGGAAAATTTGGCCAGACCGAGGTGCGGGGTGTGTTGGGGACGCGGCAAGCTTCGGGAGTGTGGTGAGTTGGCCCGTGCCCGGTGAGTTGCCCATGTTCTCGTGAGATCAGTTGTCGCAGTGGGTCCGCTGCGCGGGTGTCACCGTAGGTCCGCTGCGCGGGGTGGGTCCGCCGTGGCGTGGTGCGGTCTGAGACAGTTGTGGCAGTGTCGGTCGGGGTCGGTCGGGGTCGGTCGGGCGGTAGGAGAGGCGGAATCTGGTGAGTGAACCGGGTCGGGTCGCTAGGCCGAGGATGACGGGTACGCAGCGGCGGCAGCAGTTGATCGAGATCGGTCGCGCGTTGTTCGCCGAGCGGGGGTATGACGCGACATCGATCGAGGAGATCGCGCAGCGGGCGCAGGTGTCCAAGCCGGTGGTCTACGAGCACTTCGGCGGCAAGGAGGGGCTCTACGCGGTGGTCGTCGACCGCGAGATGTCGATGCTGCTGGACATGATCACCTCCTCGCTCACTCAGAACCGCTCGCGCGTGCGGCTCGAGCAGGTCGCGCTCGCCCTGCTCACCTACATCGAGGAACGCACCGACGGCTTCCGCATCCTGGTCCGCGACCAGCCGCCCCCCAATGCCGACGGCCGCTACTCGAGCCTGCTCAACGAGGCGGTCAACCAGGTGGCCCACATCCTGGCGGGCGATTTCGGTCGCCGCGATCTCGACACCAGCCTCGCCCCGCTCTACGCGCAGGCGCTCGTCGGGATGGTCTCGACCGCCGCGACCTGGTGGCTCGACGAGCGCACGCCACCGAAAGAAGTGGTCGCGGCCCATTTGGTCAACCTGTGCTGGAATGGATTGAGCCACTTGGAAGCCGAACCCGGGCTCAGCTCCGAATGGAATGCGGAGACCACGCCGAACAGTGGTGGGGTAACCGGACGATAGCGCCCGCTGGTGACGAATCCAGGATTCGGCTGCCGGACAGCAGCCTGGTGGTACGGTTCACCCATCCTTTTGGGTGCTGCCGGGCGGTATGTCGATCAAACTTCTTCGATGTCGGTCTACTTCAGGATGGCTGGATTATTGGATGACAGGCGGATCTGATGGCTAGGCAAGCGCGCGCGGAGATCACCCGCGACTCCGTCCTTGCTGGCGCTGCCGATGTCTTTCTCCGTTTGGGCTACGCCAACGCGAGCCTCAGCGAAATCATCGCGCAGTCCAATGTGACCAAGGGCGCCTTGTACTTTCACTTCGGCTCCAAGGAGGAGCTGGCCCGGGCGGTGGTCGATCAGGGCAACGAGCGCCTGATCGGTTCCTGTCAGGGTTTCTTCGATTCCCGGGTGCCGGCGCTGGAAGCCTGCATCGGCATCACCTACGTGGTGGCCGACCTGTCGATGAACGATCCGATGGTCGGCGCGATGCTCAAGCTCACCCACCAGATCGGTGACTACCGCGGCGCGCAGGGCGACAACATCGCCAAGACCTGGGCCGAGACCTACCGGGTGCTGGCCGAGCGCGCGATCGCCCAGGGTGATCTCGTCGCCGACCTCGACGCCGATGTGGTCGGCCTGCTGCTGCACGAGGTGACCGCGGGCGTGCACATCGTCGCTGTCGGCACCGAGTCGATCGAGGAGATGGCGGGCCGGATGGAACGCGCCTGGTACTTCCTGCTGCCCTCGCTGGTGCCCGCGGAGAAGCTGTCCTACTTCCGTGAGTTCGCCGCTCGCCGTCTGCGCCGCTACGTGGTCTGACTCAGACGCTGCGGTTGGTGGCGAGCACGGCCCGCACGTCCTCGTCGGCACCCGCGGTTTCGATCCTGACCTCGTCGCGGCCGAAGGCGTGCAGCAGCAGCTCCGACGGCGGCCCGGTGAGCACGACCTCGGCGCCCTCGGCCTTGTGCGCGGTGAGCCGGTCCCCGGTCGGCGTCGCCAGCACGACCGCGACCGGCGACTTGCGATAGGCCGCACGAGCCACCGTGCGCAGCGCGGTCCACAGCCTGGCCTCGTCCCGCTCGGCCAATTGCCTTGGCTCCCAGCCGGGTTCGGCGCGGCGCACGTCCTCGTGGTGGATGTACATCTCGGAGAGGTTGGCCATCGCGTCGACCGGGCGCAGCGGTGACCACCACGGTGGGCCGGTGCGGATCTGCTCGGTGAGCTCGGCGAACGAACGCCGCGCGATCTGGGCCTGCTTGGCGTCGAGGTATCCCGACAGCGGGCCGATGAGGATGCCGAGCGCCGCGTCGGGCCTGCGTTCGCGCACCACCAGGTGGGCGGCGAGGTCGTGCACCGTCCACGTGCCGCACAGCGTCGGCGCGTCCGGGCCCGCCTCGATCATCGTTTCCACCAGGGCGCGGCGTTCGCGTTGAGCCAGACTCACGATTCGACCCTACGCGCCCATCACGCTGGTGCCCACCGTGTCCACGGCCCCCGGTGTGCGGATCGAGGGGCGGGTCGAACGGGCTGTTCGGGCGCTGTCGGTGCCGGTGATTAGACTTCGATACGGCTCATCGACCTTTCCGTCCGCGAATTCAGGAGCGAACATGTCCTCCCTTCGTCCTCCGCTCGCCGGTCTGGCCGAGGCGGCCGGGGGTGATGCCGCGCTGCGCACGGTCACCGACCTGATCGGCAAGTCCGGGGTGGAGCTGGTCGCGCCGTCGGCGGTGCGTCCGTTCGTCGCCGCGACCATCACCGCGCAGCAGCCGCTGGTCGTGGTCACCGCGACCGGCCGCGAGGCCGACGATCTGACCGTGGCGCTGGCCGAGATGCTCGGCCCGTCGGTGGCGATGTTCCCGTCCTGGGAGACGCTGCCGCACGAGCGGCTCTCGCCCGGCCCCGACACCGTCGGGCGCAGGCTCGAGGTGTTGCGCAGGCTGGCCCACCCCGAGGACACGATCTTCCCCGAGCCGCTGCGCGTGGTGGTCACCACGGTGCGCTCGCTGATGCAGCCGATGACGGCCGGACTCGGCGACATCGAGCCGATCGTGCTGCGCGTCGACGGCGAGTCCGATTTCGACGAATTGCTCGCTCGCCTGGTGGAATTCGCCTATACGCGGGTCGACATGGTCGGCAGGCGCGGCGAGTTCGCGGTGCGCGGCGGGATCCTCGACCTGTTCCCGCCCACCGCGGATCATCCGGTGCGCGTGGAGTTCTGGGGTGACGAGGTCACCGAGATCCGGCCGTTCTCGGTGGCCGATCAGCGCTCGCTGGGCGAGCTCACCCTCGACACCGTCGTCGCGCCGCCGTGTCGCGAGCTGCTGCTCACCGCGCCGGTGCGCGAACGGGCCGCCGCCGTCGCGGTCGACAACGCCGCCGACGCCGCGCTGGTCGAGATGCTGGACAAGATCGCCGAGGGCATCCCGGTCGACGGCATGGAAGCCCTGCTGCCGGTGCTGGCCCCCGGCAAGCTGAGCCTGCTCACCGAGGCGCTGCCCGCGGGCACCCACCTGCTGCTGTGCGATCCGGAGAAGATCCGCACCCGCGCCGCCGACCTGGTCCGCACCGGCGAGGAGTTCCTCGAAGCCTCCTGGACCGCCGCCTCGTTCGGCAGCGATGCCCCGCTCGGCGCGCACGGCCTCGACCTGGCCGCCTCCGGCTACCGTGGTCTGCCCGAATTGCATTCCAGCGCCGATGAACTCGGCCTGCCGTGGTGGACGCTGAGCCCGCTGAGCTCCGGCGACCCGGTCGAGGTGAACCTCCCGGTGCTGGCCGGACCCACCGCGCGCGGGTCCGAGGAACTGGTCGCCACGATCTTCGCCTCGCTGCGAGCCCACGTGGCCACCGGCGGGCGCGCGGTCGTCGTGGTGACCGGCCACGGCACGGCCCAGCGTGTGCTGGAACGACTCGGCGAGGCCGAGGTCCCCGCGGCGCTGCTGGCCGCGGGAGCGGTGCCCGAACCGGGCGTGGTCGGGGTGCTGTGCGGATCGCTGCACGACGGCCTGGTCTTCGATGACGCCGGACTGGTCGTCGTCGCCGAATCCGATCTCACCGGCAATCGGGTCACCGCCCCCACCGAGGGCAAGCGGTTGCCCGCCAAACGCCGCAACCAGGTCGACCCGCTGGCCCTGTCCGCGGGCGACATGGTGGTGCACGATCAGCACGGCATCGGCCGGTTCGTCGAGATGATCGAGCGCACCGTCGGCGGCGCGCGCCGCGAGTACCTGGTCATCGAGTACGCGCCCGGCAAGCGCGGCCAGCCCGGTGACCGGCTGTTCGTGCCGATGGAATCGCTCGACCAGCTCTCCCGCTACGTCGGCGGCGAACTGCCCAGCCTGTCCAAGCTCGGCGGCTCGGACTGGGCGAACACGAAGCGCAAGGCGCGCAAGGCGGTTCGCGAGATCGCGGGCGAGCTGGTGCAGCTCTACGCCGCGCGCCAAGCCGCGCCGGGACACGCCTTCGCCCCGGACACCCCGTGGCAGCAGGAGATGGAGGACGCCTTCGCGTTCACCGAGACCGTCGACCAGATGACCGCCATCACCGACGTGAAATCCGACATGGAGAAGGCCGTCCCGATGGACCGCGTGGTCTGCGGCGACGTCGGTTACGGCAAGACCGAGATCGCCGTGCGCGCGGCCTTCAAGGCTGTCCAGGACGGCAAGCAGGTCGTGGTGCTCGTCCCGACGACACTGCTGGCCCAACAGCACCTGCAGACCTTCACCGAACGCGTCGCCGGCTTCCCGGTCACGGTGAGGGGACTCTCGCGCTTCACCGACGCGGCCGACTCCAAGGAGATTCTGGCCGGCATGGCCGACGGCGCGGTCGACATCGTGGTCGGCACGCACCGCCTGCTGCAGACCGGGGTGCGCTGGAAGGACCTCGGCCTGGTCGTGGTCGACGAGGAGCAGCGCTTCGGTGTCGAGCACAAGGAACACATCAAGGCGCTGCGCACCCATGTCGACGTGCTCACCATGTCGGCCACCCCGATCCCGCGCACCCTGGAGATGAGCCTGGCCGGCATCCGCGAGATGTCGACCATCCTCACCCCGCCCGAGGAGCGCCACCCGGTGCTCACCTATGTGGGCGCCTACAACGACAAACAGGTCACCGCCGCCATCCGCCGCGAGTTGATGCGCGACGGTCAGGTGTTCTACGTGCACAACCGGGTCTCCTCGATCGACAAGGCCGCCAAGAAGATTCGCGATCTGGTCCCCGAGGCCAGGGTGGTCGTCGCGCACGGCCAGATGAACGAGGACCAGCTCGAACGCACCGTGCAGGGCTTCTGGGAACGCGAATACGACGTGCTGGTCTGCACCACGATCATCGAGACCGGCCTCGACATCTCCAATGCCAACACCCTGATCGTGGAGCGCGCCGACTCCCTCGGCCTGTCCCAGTTGCACCAGCTGCGCGGCCGCGTCGGTCGTTCCCGCGAGCGTGGCTACGCCTACTTCCTCTACCCGCCGGAGAAGCCGCTCACCGAGACCGCCTACGACCGGCTGGCCACCATCGCCCAGAACTCCGATCTCGGCGCGGGGATGGCCGTGGCGATGAAGGACCTGGAGATCCGCGGCGCGGGCAATGTGCTCGGTGCCGAGCAGTCCGGTCACGTCGCCGGGGTCGGCTTCGACCTGTACGTTCGCCTGGTCGGTGAGGCTGTCGAGGCCTATCGCGCGGCCGCCGACGGCAAGCCGATCGTCACCGAGGAGAACAAGGAGGTGCGCATCGACCTGCCGGTGGACGCGCACATTCCGCCCGACTACATCGCCAGCGACCGGTTGCGCCTCGAGGCCTACCGCAAACTCGCCTCCGCTCAGGACGACGCGGCGCTGGCCGCCGTCGTGGAGGAGTTGGTCGACCGGTACGGCCCGCTGCCGGTGGAGGTCAACAGGCTGGTGTCGGTGGCCAAGCTGCGCCTGCTCGCGCGGTCCTACAGCGTGTCCGAGATCGTGGTCACCGGAACCACCCTCAAGCTCGCGCCGCTGACCCTGCCCGACTCCAAACAGCTCCGGCTCAAGCGCATCTATCCCAGCGCCACCTATCGTCCGGCCAGCGGCCTGGTGACGCTGCCGCTGCCGCGGGTCACCGACAGTGTCGGCGCCGACCGGGTGCGCGATATCGCCGTGCTGCAGTTCGTCGCGGACCTGCTGCTCGCGCTGGACGGCAAACCCCAAGGGATGGTGGATCTTTCGGTTCCGACCGAAGCCGCGGCGGCCCGATGAGCGGCGAACTCTCGCAGGAGGCGGCCGATACCGCCATCGTGGCGGCGAGCCTGGCCGATGCCGTCGAGGTGATGGACCGGCTCTGGCATTTCGGCGGGTGGGAGACCACCCAGACCCACGACTCGCTGCGCCCCTATCTGCTCGAGGAGACCTACGAACTCCTCGACGCGATCGGCGCCGGTGATGCCGAGAGCATCAAGGAGGAACTCGGCGACCTGCTGCTGCAGGTGCTGTTCCACTCCCGGATCGCCGAGGCGGCAGGCGAATTCACCGTCGACGAGGTGGCCGCCGCGCTGGTCGCCAAACTCGTGCATCGCAGCCCCCACCTGATCGCCGCCGATCTGCCCGCCGACACCTCGGTGGCCGACAAGATCGCCGCCCAGGAAAAGGCATGGGAAGAGCGCAAATTCGCGGAAAAGGCCCGCCGCTCCTGCCTCGACGGCATCGCCATGGCCCAGCCCGCGCTGGCGCTGGCCGAGAAGGTCCGCGCCCGCAGCAGCCGGGCCGGACTCCCCGACGAACTGGTCCCCACTGCGCTGCGCGTGGTCGAACTGGGCGGCTCCGACAGCGCCGAGGAACGCCTGCGCAAGGCCACCCTCGCCTTCGCCGACGCCATTCGCCGCGCCGAGGATGCCGCGGAATCGGCACGCGGGCAACGTCTTCGGCTCGACGCGGCGGACTGGCGCGAGTTCTGGCCGCGCTGAACCGACCCGGGAACGACGAACTCGATGCCGATCGGGTTGCCGGCAGTGCGCCACCAGATCGAGACGAGTCGCGAAGCGGCGAAGTGCGCGGCAACTGCCCACACTTCAGCTACCGATCGGCTAATCGGGCGTATTCCTCACCGAGGCTGAGGCCGTGCTGAGATGTCGTCGTCAATCCTCGCTGTGCCAGCGAGCAAGCGACTCAGCGAATTAGACTCGTGGTGCGCACGCCGTTCGCGGCGGGCGCGTCGTGTCCGACGATCGTCGAGGTGAGGCAGATGGCAACTGGAATCGAACCCGCACAGCAGCAGATCGCGATCGATCACCCAGAACTGGACGTGTTGCCGGTCTGGCCGCAGGAGACCATCGCGGTCCTGGTGACCACCGATGCCGGACCGCACGCGATCCCCGTGTCGTGGCCGGTGCGCGCCGGTGACCGCCGGATCCTGCTCAGCCTGAAGTCCGATCGCGGCTCACTGGCCCGGTTGCGGGCGCAGCCGCAGGTGGCGCTGCTGATCCTGGGCGGCGGCAACGTCGCGCTGTGTGCGCGCGGACGGGCCACCGTGCTCGCCGAACAGATGCCGTCGGCGGCCGACTACACCGCTGTGCAGCTCGACGTCGAGGTGATCGACGACCATCGGCAGTCGGCCTTCGCGGTCGATCGTGGCATCCAGCGCACCGTGCTCGACGACACCGAGCTGCGCGCGCTGGAGGGTCGGGTCGAGACCCTGCGGTCCTGGGTGGACGACCAGCACTGATCCGACCGCACGGCGTAATTTCCTCCACAGCAGACCATCTGGACAGAAGGGTTTTCATGAGCGTCACACTGGCCAAGGGCGGCAACGTTTCGCTGTCGAAGCAGACCGACAATCTCACCAAGATCGCGGTGGGTCTCGGCTGGGACGTCCGCACCACGACCGGCGCCGACCACGACCTCGACGCCAGCGCGCTGGCGACCGGAGCCAACCTGAAGGTGCTCTCCGACCAGCACTTCGTCTTCTACAACAACCTGCGCTCGCCGGAAGGCACGATCGAGCACACCGGTGACAACCTGACCGGTGAGGGCGACGGCGACGACGAGATCATCAATGTCGACCTGGCCGCCACCCCGCCCTCGATCACCAACATCTTCTTCCCGGTGTCGATCCACGACGCCCAGGCCCGCGGACAGTCCTTCGGCCAGATCCGCAACGCCTACATCCGCGTCACCGACGCCAACACCGGTGTCGAGCTGGCTCGCTACGACCTGTCCGAGGACGCGTCGACCGAGACCGCCATGGTGTTCGGTGAGCTGTACCGGTACAACAACGAGTGGAAGTTCCGGGCCATCGGGCAGGGGTACGCGTCGGGGTTGGCGGGCATCGCCCGGGATTACGGTGTGAACATCTAGGACCCGAGACGGCGGCGGTCGGGGATCGACCGCCGCCGTCTCAGCCCGCCTGGGTCGCCGGGATACGCCGCGGCCGGGGCGTACTGGCCTGGTCGAGTAGGGCGAAGTACTTGCGGAGCATGAGGGCGGCGGTGGTCGCCAGGCCGGCGGTGAGGCCCCACCAGACGCCTGCGGCGCCGAGGTGGAGGGGGAAGGCCAGGAGGAGGGCGGCGGGCAGACCCACGCCCCAGTAGCCGATCAGGGACAGGCGGAAGCCGATGGAGGTTTCCTTGAGGCCGCGCAGGAGGCCGGTGCCGATGTTCTGGGCGGCGTCGAAGTACTGCAGCACGATGCCGATGAGCAGCAGGGTGTGGGCGATCGCGATGGTGTCGGTGTCGGTGGCCTCGAGGAACGGGGCAAGGACGAGACCGGGGGCCAGGACGTAGACCGCGCCGGTGACGACCGCCAGGACCGCGGCGTGGCGCAGTGCCAGCCAGGCCAGCGCCTTGGCGCGGCTGTACTCGTCGCGGGCCACGGCCTCGCTGACCAGGATCGATGCGCCGTGCGAGAGCCCGATCGCGACCTGGAACACGATGTAGATGATCTGGTAGACCACATTGTGCGCGGCCAGCGCGGCGGGGCCGAAGCTGCCCATCACCAGGGCGAGCACCGAGAACATCCCGGCTTCGGAACCGTAGGTGAGCGCGATGGGGGTGCCGAGGCGCAGTTCCTCGCGGACCATCGACCAGCGCACCGGCCACGGTGTGCTCGGCAGTGTCGTGCTGAGGTGCTCGTCGTGGCGGACCATCGCCCAGAACACCGCGAAGGTGATCAGGAAGACCAGCGAGGTCGCGATGCCGACCCCGGTCAGCCCGAAGGCGGGCAGGCCGGCCCAGCCGTGGATGAACGCCAGCGCGAGCACCAGGTTCAACGCGACCGAACCCAGCGTCACCAGCAGCAGCGCCTGCGGCCGCTGCATGCCGACGGTGTATTGCCGCAGCACCTGGAACCACAGACACGGCAGCAGGCCCGGTGCCAGCGCGATCATCATCGGCCGCGCCGCCGCCAGCACGCCTTCGTCCTGTCCGAGCCAGGGCAGCGCCCAGCCGAGCCCGATCAGCAGTGCACCGCCGAGTAGACCGGCCAGGGTGGCGATGACGAACGCGGCCCGGACGATCGCGCGTACCTCGGCATCGGCCGAGCGCCCGCGCCGGCCCGCGGCGCTCACCGTACCCGCGATCTGGTTCCCGCTGCCGGTGATCAACCCGACGCACATGGTGCGGATCTGGTTGAACAGCACGAGCGCGAGGCCACCGGCGGCGACCTCGCGCACGCCCAGCGTGCCCATCAGGGCGAGATTGGTCGTCGAGATCGCGACCTGCGCGAGCTGAGTGAGCGCGATCGGCGTCGCGAGCCTGGCCAGCGCGCCGCTGTCGGTGATCCTGCCGCTCACCACCGCACCCGGGTGTTCTCGCGGCGCGTGATCGCGCTCACCTGACCTCCATCAATTCGTCGTGGCGGCGCAGCGGGGAGTAGCGGCGCAGCAGGGTGGTCACCGCGCATTCGGCGGCGGGGTCGAGCAGCTCACGCGCGCTCATCCAGTCGTCGTCGAACACGGTGTCGAGATACTTCTCGCCGCCGTCGCAGACGATGGTCACCACGGTCGATCCGGCCGGGAACTCCTCGAGGCGCGCCAGGGCATTGTGCACCGAACCGCCCGCCGATCCGCCGATCAGCAGCCCGTGTGTCCTGGCGACGGCACGCGCGGTGGCGAAAGCGTCGACATCGCTGACCTTCACGCCCTCGTCGAGCAGGGCGTAGTCGACGGCGGTGCCGATGGTCGCACCGGGCGGGGTTCCGGTGCCGGACTGCCAGTACGGGCCGCCCTCGCCGCCGAAGGCGATCGAACCCACCGGCTCCACGCCGATGACCCTGGCGGGCTTGCCGAGGTCGCGCAACCGCTGGGCGGTGCCGAACAGCGAGCCGCCGGTGCCGACCGCCGAGAGCAGGATGTCGACCCGATCCACCTCGGCCAGCAACTCCTCGGCCACCGCGTGGTAGCCCACGGCATTGGCGTCGTTGTTGTGCTGTTCGGTGAAGTAGGCGTCGTCACGGGCGGCCGCCATCGCCTCGGCGAGGTCCTCTCGTGCCGAGGTGGCCAGCTCGTCGTCACCGTCGTCGGCGACGAACACCAGGTCGGTGCCCATGGCTCGCATCGCGCGCAGTTTGTCCTTACAGGCGTGGTTGTCGACCACCGCGGTGAATCGGTAGCCACGTTCGGCCGCGACCACTGCCAGGCCCAGTCCGGTGTTGCCGGACGTCGACTCGATGATATGCCCGCCATCACGCAGCAAACCCCGCTGCTCCGCGTCGAGCACCATCGAACGGGCCATTCTGATCTTGGCGGCGCCGGTCGGATTGAACTGTTCGAGCTTGAGTAACAGTCGGGTACCGGTATCGGTGACGGCGAGTTCGAACAGGGGAGTGCGGCCGATCAGATCCGTCACGCGCGTGACGAGAGCCATGGGGTGTTCCTCCATCGGGATCGGGAGCTCGGGTGGATCAGCGGGCTGGGGCGTCCAGCCGCCAGCGCAGCCGATCGGGGCCTGCGGACAGGACCACTTTCGGCGGGAGCGGCAGCTCGTGGAACGGGGACTCGTTGGAGTCCATCTGATACCCGGCGGTGTTCGGGTAGACGAGCAGATCGCCGACGCGGGCACGCCGGGGCAGCGGGATGCGCCGCCTGCTCAACAGGTCGGATTCCAGGCAGGTGCTGGCGCCGACACTGGTCGGGGTGCGATGGCCGGGGTGTACGGGCCACAGCACCGGATCGGGCAGGTATTCGCTGTCGAACCACTGCTCGGACAGGCTCAGGCTGGTGCCGTCGACGGTGAGGATGTCATACGGTTCGGCCCCGACGGTACGCGACTTCACACCTTGCACGCGGAAGACCGAGCTGCCCGCCCGGTCCAGCAGGGCGCGACCGGGTTCCACGGCTAGGCGAATGTCGTTGTCGCGCAGTCGGTCGGCGAGGTCGCGGTGGGCCAGGATCGCGGTGAGCATGGCCGCGCCCGGCACCGGGAAGTGGTAAGGGTAGTAGCCACTCTTCGGCGGGTTCGCGTGGAACCAGTTGTCGCTGACTGTGTCTCGGAACCGTGCCCAGGAGGCCGCGTCGAGATAGTCGACCCCGAATCCACCGCCGATCGAGATCGTGTCCGCCGGGTGGCCTTGTGCGCGGGTACGCAGGCAGAGATCGATCAGCGCCGCGGCCTGCTCGGATCGTGCGATGGCGTCGTAGCCGGTCAGGTGGAAACTGAAGCCCGACAGCAGGATCGGGCCGCCGGGATCGATCCGCTCGACGGCCTGGCTCAATTCGCCGGGGGCCAACCCGAATCGGCTGGTAGAGCCATCGGGCAACGCCCGCAACACGATGCGCGCCGCAAGGTTCAGCGCGACAAGCCGTTCCAGCTCGTCGAGCGCATCGATGGCGATCAGCGCCCGATGCCGCGCCGCCAGCCACAAGAGCTCGTCGGATTTCGCGGGCCCGGTGATCATCAGATCCTCGCCCCGCACCCCCTGCGCCAACGCCGCGACCAACTCGCCGGCGCTCGCGACATCGATTCCCGCGCCGCTGTCGGCGCACGCCCGAGCCACACACGCGGCCTTGTTCGCCTTCTTCCCGAAGTAGACGAACCCGTCCACACCGGCGGCACCGAACGCCGCCTGGAAAGTGCCGATGTTCCGGGCGACCCGCTCGGGATACATGACATGGAACGGCCCACCGACCACGTCGGCGATGTCCCCGAGCACCTGCGGATCATCGAGTAGTCGCCGCTCCACGTGATCGACATACGAGGGCATTGCCGGAGCGCAGTGTGCCCCCGGCTCCCCACCGGGCACACGCTGCCGCCCGCCCCCGGTCACGACCGGCCCTTCCTCGACCGGCACGGCCTTGACGGGCCCCGCCTCGACCGCCGCCGAACCGGAAGACCTGATACCGCCGGGTGTGGTGCCGACGTGTCCGGTCTCGACTGGCGCGATGCTGCCGGGCGCCGCGGCAGTGGGGGGTGCTTCGGCGCGCGGGGCGTCGGGCGGGGTGCTCATCGAAGCGCCTCGCTCGTCGGGCGAGCAGCGGGGAGTTCCGAGTGCGTGTGCCGACTCGGTGGTTCGGGAAGGGGGGTCGGCGGCGAGTGCGCACCGACCCCGGCGCCCGCTAGTCCCACAGCGGCACCTCGGTACCTCGTCCCTCGGCGATGGCGCGGGTGGCGAGCGCGTGCGCGACCGCGATATCGGTGAGTACGAGCCCGCTGTTGTAGACGAAGATCTTCTCGTCCTCGCGCCGACGGGCGGGGCGGCTGCGGGTGAGGATCTGCGGCAGTTCGGCGTCGACCGAGCGCAGGGTGCCGTCGGGTCCGACCATGTCGGTGCCGGTCAGCGCCATCTGGGCGGCGCTGGTGGCGATCACCCGGTCGGCCTCGACCAGTGTCGACGGGGCAAGCCCGTAACCGACGAGCACCGCCACCGAACCCGGTGCCAGATGCTCGGATTCCAGCGCCACCTCGGTGCCTGGTCCCGCGGTCGCCAGCACCACGTCGGCGGTCCCGGCCGCAGTGTACGGGTCGTCGACCACCTTGAGCAGCGCGTGCGGCGCCGCCTCGGTCAGGTGGGTGTGCACCGCGGCCAGTCCGTCGGGGTGCGTGCCGAAGACCATCAGCTTGCGCAGCTGCGGGTTCACCGCCAGCAGATGCGGCAGCGCGTTGCGGCCCTGGGTGCCGGTGCCGATGAGCAGCGCGCTCTCCGCGCCCCGGCGCACTGTCTCGCGAACCAGCAGCGCCGAGACGGCCGGGGTCCGCAGCGCGCCGACCCTGGCGCAGTCCATCATCGCGATCGGCGCGCCGGTGGTGTCGTCGTAGAGGGTGATGGTGGTGTAGTACCGCTTGGTGCTGCGGTCGTGGCCGGGATCGAACTTGTAGGAGGTCTTCATGGCGACGACCCGGCGCCGACCGTCGCGGCCCAGCATCGCGTAGGACACCGACGAGCCGCCGGGATCGGCGACGCTCAGCTTGCGCGGGTTGTCGGATTCGCCCGCCGCGAAGGCCAGATAGGCTTCCTCGACGGCGCGTACCACCTCGGCGGGCGTGATCGGCACGTCGGCCAGGTCGCTACGGGAGAGCACCCGCAGCGGGGTGCTCCGGTCACGGTTGTTCAACGGATCCTCGTTCATCTGTACTGCCCCGCTCTGCTGTCCGATCGGTGCTCGCCCGGAACGGCGCGACCACTCGCTGGCCGTACCCATTCTCGGACGACTCCTGCGCGCGCCGACGGCGTTCGGGCAGCCGGATGTTCACTCGCTTGAGCCAGCGATCGGTGCCGTCGTAGCGGGCACGGAAGGGCACCCGCCCGTGGACGGCGACGTCGTTGTCCACCAGCAGGATCTCGCCGGGGGCGAGCGCGGGGGCGTGGCAGACCCTGGCCAGTTCGGCGGTGAGCCGGGCGTAGGCGGAGCGGAACATCGGGTCGGCGTCGTCGAGCGGGGTGTAGGCGGGATCGTAACGCAGTGTGGCACTGCCTGTTTCATCGAGCCACACGGTCGGCAGGGCGGGGGCGGGGTGATCGAAATCGGTACCGTAGGACACGTCCGGCAGGATCGGCACCGTCGGGGTGGTGAGTGCGGCCAGGTCCTCGTCGGACAGCTCGACCCGGCGCACCGACGACACCGTCGTGGCGACCCGGTCCGGATTGCGCAGGCAGACCAGCATCAGCAGGTTCGCGCGCTGGGCGTGGAAAGCGTCCTCGGTGTGCGGGCTGAGCAGGGTGGAGCTGCTCGCGCCGGACTGCTCGTCCTCGTGCCCGACCGCGGGCACGATGTTGTTGACCAGCCTGCCGTTCTGCTGCCCCTGCCAGCCGAACGGATCACCCGCGCAGCGCGCCAGCAACAGCATGGCGATGTCGAGTTCCAGCGACCCCGAATGCGCCGACTCGGCGGCGGCTCGCCAATCCCGGGGCGTCGGACCGAATTCGGGGTCCTCGACCCGCAGGCCGCGCACCACGGTCGCGCCCGCCGCGGTCGCGGGCGGCCGGACGGCGTCGCGCACCGAATCGGGCAATTCGCCGACGCATTGCTCGATTTCGGCGAGCAATGCCGGATCGTGCAATGTCGTGGTGTGTGTTTCATCACCTAATCGGTGACGAAGGTCGTGAGCGAGCGAGCGCACGGCAGCAGCGGCACCGGGCTCCAGCTCGCGATGTTCGATATCGTGCAGGTGAAGTGTCATACGTTCGGACAGAACGCTTTTCACCGGCCTTCCCTTCTTCGCATCGGTCGAACGCGGGTGATGTGGAGACTCGATGTGCGAAGGTAGTGCTTGGCGTCTAATTAGGCAAGACTTACCTAAAGTGTCGACTCGAAAATAGCCAATTCGTATAACGAAGCTTTCTACCTCAAAGCCTGCGGTGATGGAAATTCGGGGGTGTGTTCGGCGCGCTGCGGTTCGGCATCGGTCGTGATGATCACCACCACTGGCACACATTTCAGGTTAGCCTCGCCTGGTTTGCTTTGCCGGAAAGGGAGTTTCGGCGCACGCGGTTCGAGGGAAGGCACACCACGATGGGGATCACGCGCAGACAACTGCTGCAGTCCGGAATCGGCGTCACCGCGCTGCTGCTCGCGGCCGCGTGCGCGAGCGAAGACGATGCCGGCACCACCCAGCGGGGCGGCACACTGCGGGTCGGCGCGCTCGGCACCGCCGCCAGGATCGAACGCGATCCGCACGGCAATCTCAGCAATGACAGCGATTTCCTGATCGCCTCGCTGGTCTACGACGCGCTCACCGTCCCCGGCGCCGATCCGACCGTCGCCCCACGGCTGGCCACGCACTGGGAAGCCGACGCCGACAACCGTCGCTGGACCTTCACCATCGCCGAGGGCGCGAGGTTCCACAACGGTGCGCCGGTGACCGCCGAGGACGTGGTGTGGTCGATGCGCAGGCTGCGCTCGGTCGGCGGCGCGTCGAAGATGCCGGTCGCCGCCGACGACATCACCGCCGACGGACCGAACCGCGTCGTGTTCACCGTGCCGGAGTCCAATACCCAACTGCCGCTGCTACTTCGGCTGATGACCTTCACCGTGCCGCAGGGCACCACCGACTTCACCGCCGCGATCGGGACCGGCCCGTTCCGGCTCGAATCCTTCCAGGGCGGCACCGCGCGGCTGGTCCGCAACGAGCACTGGCACGGCGCGCCGCCGCTGCTCGACGCCATCGAGGTGACCATGTTCGACAGCGTCACCGCGTTGGGCAACGCGGCCATCGGCGGCCAGATCGACCTGGCCTCCAATGTCGGGGCCATCGCAGGTCGCACCGCCGCCGGACGTGCTGACCTGCAGGTGGTCCGGCGACCGAACGACACCATGGTCGGTGTCGCCATGCGCACCGCCGACGGTCCGTTCGCCGATGCCAGGGTGCGCACGGCGTTGCGCCTCGGTGTCGACCGGACCGCGCTGGTCAACCAGGTGCACTCCGGCTTCGGCACCGTCGCCGCCGACATCCTCGGCACCGCCGATCCCGCCTACGACACCGCGCTCGCCCGCCGCGACCGCGATGTCGAGCGCGCGAAGACCTTGCTGCGCGAGGCGGGTTTCGACACCGGCCGCAGCTATCCCTTCGTCACCAAGGCCGAGGTGGCCGGTGAGGTCGAATCCGCGAAGGTGGTCGCCACCCAGCTCGCCGAGATCGGTGTGCGCCTCGACGTGCAAGTGGTCGAGCCAGCCGCCTTCTACGACCAGACCTGGCTCACCGCGCCGCTGTACACGGTCTCGTGGGGCACCAACGACTCGGTGGTGTTCTTCGCCGAGAAGCTGATGTCCTCGGGCACCAACCGCAACGAAACCGCCTTCCACGACGCCGAATTCGACGCCGCCATCGCCCGGGCGCTGGCGGCCTCCGGTGCCGAGTACCTCCAGGCGTGCGAGGAGATCCAGCGCATCCAGTTCGAGCGCGGTGGCTATCTCGTGTGGGGCATGGCCGATGGAGTCGACATCGCCGCGGCCTCGGTGCGTGGTCTCCCGACCCTCGGCGGGTTCGCCCGGGTCCAGCTGGAACGCGCCTGGCTGGCGTGAGCGCGGTGCGGGCCTTCGTCGTTCCGGTGCTGCGCCGGCTCACGTTGCTGGTGGCACTGCTCGCGATCGTGCTCGTCGCGGTGGATCTGCTGCCCGGCAACGCGGCCCGTTCGGCGCTGGGCCGCGACGCCGATCAGGCCGAGCTGCTGGCCAAGGAGCGCGAGCTCGGCCTCGATCGCGCGGTGCCGATCCAGTTCTGGCACTGGTTCTGCGGGGTGCTCACCGGGGATTTCGGGCAGACCGCGCGCGGAACTTCGATCGGCGCCCTGCTGGCCGACAAGTTCCCGCAGACGCTGCTGCTCGGTGGCATCGCCCTCGTGCTGACGGTGGTGCTGTCGCTGGCCCTCGGGTGCTGGTGGGCCATGCGCCCCGACGCCGTCGGCGCGCGCGCCCTGCAACCCGCCACCACCGTGTCCGTCGCGGTCCCCGAATTCGTCTGCGGCACACTGCTGATCCTGGTGTTCTCGTTGGCGACCGGGTTGCTCCCCGCGGTCACCCTCACCGGCCCGTCCGGTTTCCCGGCCGGCCCGGAGATGCTGATCCTGCCCGTCCTCGCGTTGGCGATCCCGCAGATCGGCTGGAACACCCGCATCGTGCGCTCGGCCCTCCTCGATGTCGCCACGGCGCCGCACGTGGAAAGCGCGGTGCTGGAAGGACTTCCGCCTCGTAGCGTCCTGCTGCGGCACCTGCTGCCCTTCGCCGTCCCGACCATCGTCGCCGGATACGCCACCTCGGTCGGCATGCTCTTCGGCGGTGCCCTCGTCGTCGAGACGCTGTTCAACTACCCCGGTGTCGGCGCCGTCCTCGCCGGTTCTGTCGCCGACCGCGACACCGCGACCGTCGCCGCCGTGGTCGCGCTCACCGCCATCGTCATCATGGTCCTCCTCGCCGCCGCCGACTTCGCCCGCACCTGGGCCACTCGAGGTGCGCGATGAGTGCTCAGCCAGATCGGCAGGTGCTGGTGGCGGCGGGCGCTCGGGCGCTACCGACACCAGCACAGGGTGATCGACCGGCCAGCCGGTGGCGGTGGTCGGTGGCGGCGGGAGTGGGCCTGGTGGTGCTGCTCGCGGTGGTCGGGCCGTTGCTGGCGCCGTATCCGGTGGAGCAGGCGGTGGGGATGCCGTTCGCGCCGCCGAGCGGTGGCGCGATGCTCGGGACCGATCGGTTGGGGCGTGATGTGCTCAGCCACCTGCTCAGCGGGGGTGCGCGCCTGCTGGTGGTCTCGGCCGTGATCGCGGTGGCGGTGACGGTGCTGTCGGCGACTCTCGGGACGGTCGCCGCGGTCCGACCGCGCGCCGGGGCGGTCATCGAACTCGCCGGTGACCTGGTCATCCTGCTCCCCGCGGTCCTCGGCATCCTGCTCGTGCTCACCGCGTGGCCGCACGGTGGCGAGGCCGCGTTGATCACCGTCGCCCTGGTGTTCGGTGTGCCCTACTGCGCCAGGCTCTTCGCGGCCTCGGCGGCGAGCATCGCGAGCACCGGCTACCTCGAAGCCGCGATCGTCAGCGGAGAATCCCTCCCGCACCTGGTCTTTCGTGAGGTCCTGCCCAACCTCCGCGCCGTCTTCGTCACCCAGCTCGGCCTCCGCTTCGTCGTCGCCGTCTACCTCGTGAGCACCGTCGCCTTCCTCGGGCTCCCCGGCATCGGCGCCGACAACTGGGCGATCATGGTCCGCGACAACGCCCCCGGCCTGCTCCTCAATCCCTGGTCCGTCCTCACCCCCAGCGCCGCCATCGCCCTCGTCGCGGTGGGTGTCAACCTGGTCGTCACCGGCGGCACTGCGCCAGTGGGTGCTCCGGCTGGGTCCGGCGAAGCCGACATCGACGAAAGCTCGGCCGATGCGGGCGGTGCCGGTGTCGCGGTCGAGTGTGCAGAGGCTGTGGCGGGGGACGGTGCTGAGGTGGTGGTCGATGGTTTGAGTGTGGTCGCCGAGAACGGGGTGGTATTGCTGGCGCCGCTGTCGTTTCGATTGGTGGCGGGCACGGTCACCGCGTTGACCGGGGCGTCGGGGGCGGGGAAGTCGACGGCGATGCGGGCGTTGCTCGGGCATCTTCCCTCCGGGGCACGGCGCGCGGGGGTGGCGTGGGTTGGTGGACAGGACGTCTTCGCGCTCGATGCCGGTGCGCTACGGGCATTTCGGCGCGAGCGGATCGCCTATGTCGGCCAGGATCCGGGCTCCGAACTGAATCCGCTGATGCGCGTGCGCGCCCTGTTCGCCGAGGCCGCACCCACGTCCGGCACGGACGACCATCGCGCCGTCCTCGAACTCGTCGGCCTCGACCCCACCTTCCTGCGTCGCCGCTGCGGCCGTCTCTCCGGTGGCCAACAACGCCGCATCGCCCTCGCCCGCGCCGTGCTCCGCCGCCCCGACGTCCTGCTCCTCGACGAACCGCTGGCGGGCCTGCACGGTGCCCTCCGCGCCGAAATAGCCCGGCTCATCGCCGATCTCGCCACCCGCGAGTCGACCACGATCCTGCTCTCCGGTCATGACACTGCCACCGTCCACGCTCTCGCCGATGCCGTGATCGAAGTTCGCCCACCTCGTGGGTTGCCAACGGGCGGTGACGTGGGCCCGGAGAACGGCCTGGTCGCTGAGCGAGGTGGTACGACAGGGCCGGCTGGTTCGGTACTCGATCGCCAACTCGGGGCGCCCGAGACGGCCAGTAGTCCCGGGAGTGCAGGGAACGAGCCGACCAGTGGTGCCGCCAGGGTGGGCGATCAGCTCCGGTGGCGCGTGTCCGTTCCGGCGGCGGACCCACACGGACCGGGAGTAGCGTTGCGGGCCAAGGGGATCAGTGCGTGGGCGGAGGGGCACGAGTTGCTCACCGAGGTAGAGCTCAGTGTGCGCGCGGGGGAGGCGCTGGCGGTGGTCGGGCCGTCCGGGGCGGGGAAGACGACCCTGGCTCGGGCGATCGCCGGATCGCACACCGCGGCGACCGGGACCGTCGAATTGCGGGGTGTGCGGACCGCGATCGGACGACGCAGGCGAATCAAGGCCGCGGTCAACGGGATTCAACTGGTCACCCAGAACCCTCTGGCCGCACTGAACCCGCGCCGCACCGTCGAGCAAACCCTCGCCCGCCCACTGCGCCGCATCGCCCGGGTGCCGCGCCACGAGATCCGCGCACACGTCGAAGCCCTGCTCGCCGACGTCGAACTCCCCAGCGACCTGGCCGCCCGCCACGCCCACGAACTCTCCGGCGGCCAACGCCAACGCGTCGCACTGGCCCGCGCTCTCGCGGCGAAACCAGCTGTCCTGATCTGCGACGAGATCACCACCGCCCTCGACACCGCCACGGTCGCCGCCATCATGACCCTGCTCGATCGCCTGCGTGCCGAGCACGGCACCGCCGTCCTCCTGATCAGCCACGACATGACCCTGGTCGCCAGGCACTGCACCCGACTGCTCACTCTCGACCACGGTCGAGTCGTCGAATCCGGTGCCCCGGCAACCGTGCTGGCCCACCCCGCGCACCAGGCGACAGCGAACCTGATCGGATGATCGGAAGGCCTGCCGACTCTGAGAACTCGCTGTGAGAGGTGCGTCGAGGCCCGTGGATCTGGATGATTGATCGAGTGTCTGTGCAGAAAGTCGGCGTCTTCGCCGCCGTGGCGATGACCGCGCTCCTCACCGGGTGCAGTTCGCTCGCGTCCATCCCCGGTGACATGCCGCCGGGGCCGGGTGCCGCGCTGCCCGTCATCGATGTGGAAGCGCCCGGCCGCGCCGCCGAGCAACTTCGTGGCTGGGCCGACGAGCAATCCCGCGCGGTCGGCATCGACACCGTCGCGCTCGAGGCCTACGGGTACGCGGCGGCGGTGCTGGCCAAGTCGAGGCCCGAATGCGGGATCGCCTGGACCACGCTGGCCGGCATCGCCAGCGTGGAGAGCGCGCACGGCACCCACCGCGGTGCCAGGATCGATGCCGACGGCATCGTGCGCCCGCCGATCATCGGCGTCGCCCTCGACGGAACCAACGGCAATGCCGAGATCCGCGACACCGACGGCGGCGCCCTCGACGGTGACACCACCTATGACCGCGCGGTCGGCCCGCTGCAGTTCATCCCGGAGACCTGGCAGCGCTGGGCGGTCGACGCCAACGGCGACGGTGTGCTCGACCCGCAGAACATCGACGACGCCGCGCTGACCGCCGCCCGCTACCTGTGCACCCGCGGCGGCGACCTGACCTCCGCCGACGGCTGGCAGCGCGCCCTGTTCGCCTACAACCAGTCCAACAAATACATGCACGTGGTGCGGGACCGAGCCGCCGCGTACAGCATCGGGCGCCGGGCCTAGTTCCGGCCGCCCGGAGTGCCGGTTACCCCACGTCACGCCGAGACGATAGGCTCGGCACCGCACGGCCAATCCCGTGATACCTACCGTGCCTTTCCGTCGTAAGGAGTCGTTTTCGTGGCCATCATCGAACAGGTCGGAGCTCGCGAGATTCTGGATTCGCGCGGCAATCCCACTGTCGAGGTCGAGATCGCCCTCGACGACGGCACCCTGACCAGGGCAGACGTGCCGTCCGGTGCGTCCACCGGTGAGCACGAGGCCGTCGAGCTGCGCGACGGCGGCGACCGCTACGGCGGCAAGGGCGTCACCAAGGCCGTCGAGGGTGTCCTCGACGAGATCGCGCCCGCCATCATCGGCCTCGACGCCGTCGAGCAGCGCACCGTCGACCAGGTCCTGCTGGATCTGGACGGCACCCCCGACAAGTCCCGCCTCGGCGCGAACGCCCTGCTCGGCGTCTCGCTGGCCGTGGCCCGCGGCGCGGCCGAGTCCTCGGGGCTCGAGCTGTTCCGCTACCTGGGCGGCCCGAACGCCCACGTGCTGCCCGTGCCCATGATGAACATCCTCAACGGTGGCGCGCACGCCGACACCGGTGTGGACGTGCAGGAATTCATGGTCGCCCCGATCGGCGCCCCCACCTTCCGCGAGGCACTGCGCTGGGGCACCGAGGTGTACCACTCGCTCAAGGCCGTGCTCAAGGAGAAGGGCCTGTCCACCGGTCTCGGTGACGAGGGTGGCTTCGCCCCCGACGTCGCGGGCACCGTGGAGGCGCTCGACCTGATCAGCGTCGCCATCGAGCGCGCGGGCTACAAGCTCGGCACCGATGTGGCGCTGGCGCTCGACGTGGCCGCCACCGAGTTCCACACCGAAGGCGAGGGCTACAAGTTCGAGGGCAAGGTCCGCACCGCCGCCGAGATGGGCGAGTTCTACGCCGACCTGCTCACCCGGTACCCGCTGGTCTCCATCGAGGACCCGCTGTCGGAGGACGACTGGGACGGCTGGGTCGCGCTGACCGACGCCATCGGCGACAAGGTGCAGCTCGTCGGTGACGACCTGTTCGTCACCAACCCGGAGCGCCTCGAAGAGGGCATCGCCAAGGGCGCGGCCAACGCGCTGCTGGTGAAGGTCAACCAGATCGGCACCCTGACCGAGACCCTCGACGCGGTCGAGCTCGCGCACCGCAACGGCTACAAGACCATGATGTCGCACCGTTCGGGCGAGACCGAGGACACCACCATCGCCGACCTCGCGGTCGCCGTCGGCTCGGGCCAGATCAAGACCGGCGCCCCGGCTCGCTCGGAGCGCGTCGCCAAGTACAACCAGCTGCTGCGCATCGAGGACGCTCTCGGTGATTCGGCACGCTACGCCGGTGACGTGGCCTTCCCGCGTTTCACCGGCGATTTCTGATCGGATGACGGGGTAGGGAGCGAATGACCGAGCGACGTGCGCGTGGGACCAGTCCGGGTGGACGAGGCGACCGCCGCACGTCGCGGGCCGCACGCTCCCGCCCCAGCCATCTGGACGCGCCCGGCCGCCCCGCGGCGGCTAAACGCACCACGCGCCGTCGCCCCGAATCCGCGACGGGCGCCACAGCCAAGACCAGCGGCAAGCGCAAGACCGGCGGCAAACTCGACCGCAACGAGCACACCATCCTCGGTCTCTCGACCGGTAAGGCAGTGGTCCTCGCGGCCGTGCTGTGTGGCCTCGCGCTGACCCTGGCGGTGCCCACCCGCACCTACTTCAGCCAGCGCGCCGAAGCCACCGCGCTGGCCGAGCAGCGCGCCGAACTCGACGCCGACCTCGCCGCCCTGCGCGATCGCCGGGCCCAGCAGGAGGACCCGGCCTACATCCGCTCCGAGGCGCGCGACCGGTTGCGCCTGGTGATGCCCGGCGAAACCCCCTACATCGTGCAGGTTCCCGGCATCGAGGCGCCGGCGCCGCCCCCGATGAGCACCCGCACCGCGGCGCCCGACCCCTGGTACACCGACCTGTGGCGCAGCATCTCCGAACCAGCCCCGGAAGGACCACGGTGACCGCACCGAACGAACGCGACCTCGAGATCATCGCCGGGCAACTGGGCCGCGAGCCGCGCGGTGTCCTCGCCATCGCCTACCGCACCCCCGACGGCCGGCCCGCCGTGGTGAAGACCGCACCGCGCCTGCCCGACGGCACCCCGTTCCCCACCCTCTACTACCTGACCGACCCACGCCTGACCGCCGAGGCGAGCAGGCAGGAATCGGCCGGGGTGATGCGTGAGATGACCGAACGCCTCGCCACCGACCCCGAACTGGCCGCGGCCTACCGCGCCGCACACGAGTCCTACCTGGCCGAACGCAATGAGATCGAGTCGCTCGGCACCGATTTCACCGGCGGCGGGATGCCGGATCGGGTGAAGTGCCTGCACGTGCTGATCGCGCACTCGCTGGCCAAGGGGCCCGGTGTGAATCCCTTCGGCGACGAGTCGGTCGCCCTGGCCGCCGAGGCCGGACTGCGCGGCACCGCAGTGCCCGCCGACTGGCCCGCGGTCCGCACCTCCGACGACACCGCGTAGTCGCGCTGCAGGCCTGCTTTGTGCCGGGCCCTGGACCGAACCGGCATAATCGCGGGCAGCGCCTGGTGCATGGCGTGGCGTCCAGATCTGGAGGAACACCATGGGTGAGCGCATCGCCGCAGTCGACTGCGGAACCAACTCGATCCGTCTGCTGGTCGCCGAGGTCGGTGCCGACGGTGCCCTGACCGATGTGCACCGCGAGATGCGCATCGTCCGGCTCGGCCAGGGTGTCGACGCCTCCGGCCGACTAGCCCCCGAGGCGATCGAACGTACGCGGGCTGCGCTGGCCGACTACGTCGATGTGATGACGGCGACCGGCGTGACGCGCGTGCGGATGGTCGCCACCTCCGCCACCCGCGACGCCGCCAATCGCGACGACTTCTTCGAGATGACCCGCGTCGAGCTGGGCCAGGTCGTGCCGGGTGCGGTCGCCGAGGTGATCACCGGTGACGAGGAGGCCCGGCTGTCGTTCGCCGGTGCGGTCGGCGAACTGTCCGCCGACGCGGGACCTTTCGTCGTGGTCGATCTCGGCGGCGGGTCGACCGAGTTGGTCGTGGGTGACGAGAACGGCGTCCAGGCAGCGTATTCCGCCGACATCGGCTGTGTGCGCGTCACCGAACGCTGTCTCCCCGGCAATCCGCCCACCGCCGAACAGATCAGCGCTGCAAGAGAATTCGCCCAGCAGGTGCTCGACGAAGCCTTCGCGAAGGTCCCGGTCGACCAGGTGCGCACCTGGGTCGGCGTGGCGGGCACCATGACCACGATCACCGCCGTCGCCCTGGACCTCCCCGAATACGACGCCTCCCGCGTCCATCTGACCCGGCTCAGCCTGGCCGAGGTCCACCAGGTCTGCGATCGCCTGGTCGCCATGGACCACGACCAGCGCGCCGCCCTCGGCCCGATGCACCCCGGCCGCGTCGACGTGATCGGCGGCGGCGCGGTCATCACCGAGGTCCTGGCCGACGAACTGGCCCGTCGCGCCGGCGTTTCCGAGCTCGTCGTCAGCGAACACGACATCCTCGACGGCATCGCCATGTCGATCGTGAACGCCGCCTGATCCCAGGGCGGCGCCCACTCTTGTCGCGGTGAGCCGAACTCGCGGTCTGTGACGACCGCACCGGCCACAGGCTCTTCTCGCGGTCATGAAGTTACCTTTGTTAACGTCTTCGGTGCCGGCATCGATAAGCGGATATCGGATTCACTGGTGCGCACCGGTTTTCGAGCGGATGGACAATCGCCATCCGGCCCAGCACGCAACAAGGAGTTTCATCGACCATGGCACGAACCCTCAGTGCTCTGCGGGTCGCGGCGGGCGCGGCCGCCTTCGGTATCGCCGCGAGCGTGACCGCACTGGCCGCGCCTGCTTCGGCGGCCGTGACCAGCATCGGGATCCAGCCTTCGTTCACCCTCGGCGCCCACCGCTACGGCACGACCTGCTCGTACACCGTCGATGTCACGGTGAACGACATCAGCAAGCCCGTGTTCTTCTTCGAAGAAGGTCAGGGCCCCAGCGGCTTCGCCGAGGTGATGCCGGGGCCGAACGGCGTCGCCAAGGCGACCTGGATCCCGTCCAAGCCGGGCATCGGCTACATCTACGCCTACCAGCTGGACGGCTCGCCGCAGGCCAGGCAGGTGACCGGCACGGGAACCGGCGTCAATGTCGGCTCCGCCTGTATTGCTCTCTGAACTGAACGTAAGGACAACGAAATGCGTACTGTACGAACCCTTGTCGTCGCCGCACTGGTCGGCACCGCGGCCGTGATCGGCACCGGAACCGCCCTGGCCGCGCCGGCCCAGCCGATCGGCCCGCCGATGGGCTCGCTGTGTGAAGGCCACCCCCTCGTCGAACTGTGGTGCTTGATCAGTAGCGGGTCGTAGCACCTTACGAAGCCTCGGTGCGGTCGGTGATCGCACCGGCCGTACCGAGGCTCATCCTTTCGGCTCGGAAGCGATCCCGGACGATGCTGAGACATATGCAGCTATATGTCTTACCCTGGAGGCATGAGTACAAAGGCGTCTCAGTCCGTCCGTTTCGAGCTCCGGTCCGGTGAGACCTGGCGTGATCCCTGGTCCATGTACGCCGCGCTGCGCGAGCACGACCCGGTCCACCGGGTGGGCTCGGACGCACACGACTTCTACGTGCTGTCCCGGCACGCCGACGTGTGGGCGGCCGCTCGGGATCCCGAGACCTTCTCCTCGGCGTCGGGCCTGACCGTCGACTACGTCGACCTGGCGGCCGCCGGATTCGGCGGGGTCAAGCCGTTCGTGTTCATGGACCCGCCCGAGCACACCGATTTCCGTCGCCGGGTGTCGCCGGGATTCACGCCACGCCAGGTGAATTCGGTGGAGCCCGCGGTGCGCCGGTTCGTCGTCGACCGCATCGAGCGGCTGCGCGCGGCAGGGGAGGGTGACATCGTCAAGGACCTCTTCAAGCCCCTGCCGACGATGGTGGTCGCCCACTATCTCGGTGTGCCCGAACACGATCACGGCAAGTTCGACGAGTGGACCGAGAACATCGTCGGGGGAGCGGTCGCGGGCGCCGGACTGGCCGCGGGCGACCAGCACGCCTTCACCGCGGTCGGCGAACTGGTCGGCTACTTCACCGAACTGATCGCCCGCCGCCGGGTCGAACCCGGCGACGACACTATTTCGCACCTGCTGGCGTCGGGCCTCGGCGCCGACGGCGACAACGACGGCCTGATCGCGATCCTCGGCTTCGCCTTCACCATGATCACCGGCGGCAACGACACCACCACCGGCAATCTCGGTGGCGCTGTCCAACTGCTCACCGCCCACCGTGACCAGCGCCAGCTGCTCATCGACGACCCCGCGCTCATCCCGGACTCGATCGAGGAGTTCCTCCGGATGACCTCACCGGTGCAGGGCCTGGCCCGCACGACCACCCGTGATGTCGCACTGCACGACACCACCATCCCCGCGGGCCGCCGCGTGCTCCTGCTCTACGGCTCCGCCAACCGCGACGACCGCGAGTTCGGCCACACCGCAGCCGAACTCGACATCCGCCGCAACCCCAAGCGCATTCTCACCTTCAGCCACGGCCACCACCACTGCCTCGGCGCGGCCGCCGCCCGCATGCAGGCTCGTGTCGCGCTCGAAGAACTCCTCGCCCGCTGCCCCGACTTCACCGTCGACCTCGACGCGGTGCGATGGTCCCAGGGCAACTACGTCCGCTGGCCCGTCGCGGTGCCGATCCGTACGGTGGGCGCATGAGCGGCGACTGGCTGGCCACCGACCGCGCCGACCTGGCCGCCGAACGCATCCTCGACGCGGCCGCCGAACTCTTCGCCGAACACGGCGTCACCGCGGTCGGCATGGCCGACATCGCCAAGGCGGCCGGCTGCTCCCGCGCCACCCTCTACCGCTACTTCGACAACCGCCACGCGGTCCGCATCGCGTTCGTGCACCGCGAAACCCGCCGCATCGTCGCCCGCCTCGACGATCAGGTCCGTGACATCCCCGACCCGGCCGAGCGCATCATCGCCGCGATGCTCGGTGCGATCGGCGAAGTCCGCGCCAACCCCCTTCTCATCGCCTGGTTCCGCCCTGGGGACTCCGGCACGGCCGGGCGCATCAGTCAGGATTCCGACGTCATCGAGTCGCTGGCAGCGGCGATCTTCGCCGACACCGAATCGAGTGCTCCCGAGCGCACCCGCCTGGCGCGCTGGCTCACTCGCATCATCGTCTCGCTGCTGGCCGCCCCCGGCCGCGACGAAGCCGACGAACGCGCCATGCTCGAGGATTTCGTCGCCCCGATCATCACCCGCACCACCCCGGCCCGAGCCGTCGACTGATCCCAGGTACTGGGCAGTCAGAAGTCGTCGCGGCCGACATCGATCGCCGACCGCACACCGTCATGCCGAACTTCGTGGCGGTCGGTGATCCCGGCCAGCCACGTGGCGGTCGCGTTCTCTTCGAGCACGGCGACGATGGCCCGCTGAGTCAGCGCCGAAACATCAAGGCCCGCAGTCCCGGCACGTTCGGCCATCTCATTGGGCACATACACGGTGAGTCTCGCCATCCCTCGAGTGTGCACACAGCACCAGATCGGCGTACATGCGACTCACCGCCCGGTGCGGTCGCGATGCTTGCACCCCGGCCAGCAGCAGGGCCGACGCTGACCCTCTTCCAGTTCCTCCTGCGTCCGGCGAATGCGCCGCTCCCGGGTAGCCGCCTGCTTGGCGTCCTCGACCCAGCAGATGAACTCGTTGCGAGCCAGCGGGGTGATGTCGCGCCATGCCTCGAGTGCGACGGAGTTGCCGATCAGGGCGTCGCGCAGGTCGGTGGGAAGCTCGTGAACCACGCCGCCGGGCACTCGCTGACCAGTCACGAATCCACGGTAGCGCGCTGGCGGCCGCTCGTGTCGGCAGCTCGGGCGCCATTTGTCCCCGCCGACTCGCCGCGAGTACGTCGACAGTGGAGCCATGAGTGATGGCCCGCCGCTCGGAGTGCGGCGGGCCATCGGTGGCGGTGTTCAGGCGAGGTCGCGGTGGTTGAACCGGTAGGTGCCCGCGGCGACCAGCACGGCCGAGGCGACGAGGAGGACGGCGGCGCCGCCGACATCGATGCCGTGCCGGAGGGGCTCGCTGTCGATGTAGTAGTGGAACGGCGAGAGGTAGGCGGCCCAGCCGAGTCCGATACTGTCGGCGAAGGTGTGCGCGGCCCAGGCCACGGCGCCGACTACCGCGGTGAGCGCGAAGACGGTGCCGCGGTGGCCGGTGACGGCGCCGATCGCGGTGGCCAGCGCGCCGAAGCACCCGGTGAGCAGGACCAGGTGCGCGCACTGCGCGGCGAACTGGCCGACGCTGACCGCGGTGAGTTCGGCGGAGCCGCGGATGGCGAGCATGGCCAGCCACACGATGAACCCGATCCCGGTCGCGGCGGCGACCAGCGCGGCGAAGCGCTGCACGATGAGCGAGGTGCGAGTGATCGGGTGGGCGAGCAAGAGGTCGAGGGTGCCCGATTCCTCGTCGGCGGCCGAGACCCTGGCGCCGACCGCGGCGCCGAAGAACATCGCGAGCAGGGGCACGATCAGCCCGAACACGGTGGACCCGAGGTACCCGGCGGCGGAGCTGATGTCGTTCATGTTCAAGGCGTCGCGCAGCCCTTCGGGCAGGCTCTCGGCCTGGGCGGCGCCGTTGGCGGCCAGCTGTGGATAGAAGCTGGCGTAGGCCGCGGCGGCGACAGTGATGCCGGCGGTCCAGCCGAGCAGGCCGCGGTGGGAGTCACGCAGGGTTTTGGTGAAGACGACGGTGCGGGCGGTGGCGACGGCGGGCTCGATCATCGGGCCGATCGCGGCGGTGACGGACATGTGTTCCTCTCAGGCTGTGGGCTGGGGCGCGGCTTCGGCAGCGGCGTAGTGACTGTGGAAGATCTCGTCGAGGTGCGGTGTGGTGGTGGTCAAGGCGAGGACGGTGTGGCGGGCGGCGGCCTTGACCACGGCATCGGGTGATCCCGACAGTCCGGCCCGCAGGACCGAGCCCGTGGCATCCAGGTACGGGTCGATCAGGCCGGGTACCGTGCGGAACTCCTCGATGGTGACCGGATGGGCGAAGCCGATCTCGATGTGTCGGATCGCGGCGGCGCGCAGGTCGGCGACGGTGTCGAGAGCGACAAGCGCGCCATCGCGCAGGATGCCGATGCGATCGGCGACGGCTTCGACCTCGTCCATGATGTGGCTGGACATGAAGACCGTCTGCCCGTTGTCGGCGGCCTCGGCGACCAGGTCGAGGAAGGTCTGCTGGACCAGGGGATCCAGGCCCGAGGTCGGTTCGTCCAGGATCAGCAGTTCCGGGGTGTGCATGAAGGCCTGGACCAGGCCGACCTTCTGCCGGTTGCCCTTGGACAGGCTTTTGATCGTGGCGGAGGGGTCGAGTCCGAGCCGGTCGGTGAGCTCGTCGATGCGCGGTTGGGGCACCCCGCCGCGCAGGTCGGCCAGGAATCGCAGGCAAGCTCGAACGCTCTGCCGCCCGTCGACGACGAAATCTCCCGCCAGGTAGCCGATGCGGCGTCGCATGGCCACGCCGTCCGCCCTGGGGTCGAGTCCGAGGACTGACGCTGTTCCGGTGGTGGGACGGATCAGGTCGAGGAGGAGTCGGATGGTGGTCGACTTACCTGCTCCGTTGGGTCCGAGGTAGCCGAACACCTCACCGGATCGGACGTCGAGGGTCAGGCCGGTGAGTCCTCGCCGCGTGCCGTACGCCTTGGTGAGTTCCCGGATTTCGATGGCGTTGCTCATGCCTCAGACAGTATCAAGGTTTCAGAGATTTGTGAAGATTCAGAACGCTCGAAGTTGTCTGTACTATGTGGGCATGGATTCTGATCAGCGACTTCGCGATGCCGCAGAGCGGCTGGCCTTGACCATGTCCCAGGGCGGCATGCAGAAGACCACGGCTCGGGTGATGACCGCGCTGCTCTATACCGAGCAGGAAACGATGACGGCCGCCGACCTGTGTGAGCGGTTGTCGATCAGCACCGGCGCGGTGTCGACCGCGATCAAGCAGCTGGCGCAGTCGGGGATGGTCGAGCGGGTGCCGGCCCCGGGTAGTCGCCGTGAGCACTACCGATTTCCGGAAGGCGTCTGGGCGCGACTGTTCTCGCAGCAGAACGTCATGCTCGAGATCATGAAAGACGCTGCCCAGGAGGGGCTCGACGCGCTGCACGGCGAATCCGCCACCGCCGCACGCCTCCGTGAGATGCAGGACTTCTACGGCTACATGGAGCAGGAGATGCCCGCCCTCATCGAACGATGGCGGGAGCGGGCCGGCAGTCGAGCTTGAGTCGGCTCGACTGCCGGTGCGTCTCACTGTTGCTGGCGGTCGAGCTCGCTGACCACGCGAACCGCTGCGGCGATGGCGCGAAAATCCTTGCGCAGGATGTTGCCGTGGTTGCTGGTGACCTTCGCGTGGATCTCAATGCTCGGGTTGCGTTCGACCACCGTGTGCACGCTCGCGCGGATGCGTTCCTGCTCATCGCCTTTGCTGCCGAGTGACGACCCGGAGGCGTTGACGTAACGGGTCGCAACCGTGATGTTGTCCAGCACTGGACCCAGCTCGCGCTCGCGCGCGATCTCACCGACCTCGATGTTGCTCTCGGCCATCTGCTCTGCCGTCATGCGCGGGGCCATGCCGATCGGGCGCAGAAGTGGCATCACCCAGCTCAATCGCCGCCACAGCTTGCGCATGCCGTCGACATCGATCTCGTCGATCCAATCATGCGGTTGCGCGCCGTCGACCAGGACCGCGCCCATGGCTCGATCGGGGTTGCGGCTGGCCCAGTGCGCCGCGGCGAACGCTCCGTAGGACCAGCCCACCACCAGTGCCCGGCTCGCGCCCCGCGCGGCGAGGACGGCGTCGATGTCGTCGACGTTGGTCGCGAACGAATAGTCCGCCGAGGTCCGGGATTTGCCACGGGCGCGCATGTCGTAGGTGATGTGGCGCCACTGTGGCCCGAGTTCGGCGATCACGCGCCGCCAGTGATGTTGGGTGGCCACGTGGCCGTTGATGTAGAGCACCGGGATGCCGGGGGCCGCCGGTGTCGGTGACTGCCAAGGCGGTGTCACCGACCGGCACCATGCCGGTCCAGGAGGTGCTCGCTTCGACGCTGATTCTTCGTAGCTTGCGCATGGCGTCCTTCTTGCTGATCGTGAATATGTATGCGTGTAAATATGCGTATAACTGTGGGTGGAGTTCGGTCGCTGTGTCGTTGGGTGGTGGGGGATAGCGAGAGTCGGGCATCCGACGGGGATCCGACAGTGGAAGAGGTGCGACTCAGCGCTGAGGCGCGCCGGGGGTGGTGAGGAGATCCTCCACGTGGTCGAGGTGCTCCAGGAGCGGGCGGACCTCGGTCGATGGCACGCCCGCGCCGAGCAATGCCCGGACTCGGACCAGTTGCAGCGTCTCGGCGCAGCTGTACCGGCGCCGACCGGTACTACCGGGTTGTGGCTCGTCGACCAGTCCGTCCTGGTGGTAGCGCTACACCATCGCTACCGTGACACCGGCGAACGCCGCTGCCCGGTCGATCGTGAATCCTGCCCCGCGGGATCCGACATCTCCGGTGAACCCTCGAGGATGTGTGCGCGAGGTGGCGGCAGAGTGTGCGCTGGCATCGGAGCGGCCCTAGCTTCCTGTTGCCTGGTCTTCAGCGGCGCGGCCGATGGTATCGGCGAGCCGTTTCCGCTCGCGGTTCTTCCATGAGTCCTCTTCGTAGTTCCGCGCGAAAGCCTCGATGAACTCCACCGGGTCCTCGCCGACGACGGCGCGGATCGGGGTCGAATCCGCGGCGCTCTGCTCGAACAGGTCGATGAGATCCTCGAAGATCGCGGGACCCCCGCCCGGGCCCAGGTGCATCAGGTACCGCTCGAAAGCTTCGACCGCCGTGCGATAGCTGTCGGGCAGTCGCTTCGTGCGTGCCTTGTAATCGCGCCAGCGGCGCTTGTTGCCCATGTCGCCGATCACCTTCGACGTGAGTTCGGTGATGTCCATGGCTATTCGGCTCCTTCATGAAGTTGTGCGAGGCGGTCGGCAAGGAAGCTCCACGTCGTCCAGAACTCATCGAGGTACTCCCGGCCCTGGATGTTGACGGAATACACCTTGCGCGGCGGGCCCTTCTCCGACGGGATCTTCTCCACGTCGACGAGGCCCTTCTTCTCGATCCGGACGAGCAGGGCGTAGATGGTGCCCTCGGCGATGTCGGTGAATCCCTGCTCGCGTAGCCGTGCGGTGATCTCGTAGCCGTACGCGGGTCGCGTCAGCAGGATCGCCAGGACGATCCCCTCCAGGGTGCCCTTCAGTATCTCAGTGATCTGCTTGCCCACGGAATGCCTCCCTTCCTAGTCGGTGTTGCTATCTACTGGTACAAAGTAACACTGACTACCGGTAGATAGCAACACTTAATAGTGGTGTCCGGGGGTGTCGCGGTCTGGATCGAGAACGTCGAACGCTCACCGCTGACGATGCGTGCCGACTGGCCGTTCCTCGTCGGCCAGTAGCCTCGCGTCACACGAGGTCGGCGAAGGACTCGACGCAGTCGATGCTGCCGGAGGCGATGAGCTGGTCACTGTTGACCACAACGGTTTCCGGTGTGGCGTAGCTGAACTCGCCGCCGCGTCGTTTGATGGCGACGACGGTGACATCGAAATTCTCTCGCAGCCCACTGCCGGTGAGGGTCATGCCGATCACCGCACGCGGCGCGGTGGTGCGGACCATCGCGTAATTGTCGTCGAATTCGATGTAGTCGAGCATGCGCCCGGTCACCAGGTGTGCGATGCGCTCACCCATGTCGAATTCCGGCAGCACCACGTGATGTGCGCCGATTCGTTCGAGAATGCGGCCGTGCTGGCGGCTGATGGCCTTTGCCCAGATTCCGGGGGATCTCGAAGTCGACGAGCAGGGAGGTGGTGAGAATGCTCGCCTCCAGGTCGGCGGTGATTCCGGTGGACAAGCCTACGGTGCCGAAGGTCGAGGTCACCTCGAACAGCACGTCATCGAGTGGTAGATGCGACACCCGCAGCAGGATCGTGGTCGAGACGAGAACCACCCCGACGCTCAGCAGCGCGACCGTGATCGCCTGTCGCTGCACGGTGGCCGCGAGTCGCCGACCCATCACATGGACAGTCGGCTGGCCACGCACCTCGGCGTAGACCACGAACGCCAGCAACGCGAAGGTCGTCACCTTGATTCCACCGGCCGTACCCGCGCTACCGCCACCGATGAACATCAGCGCGTCGGTGACCAGCAGGGTGGTCGGATGCAGCGCGCCCACGTCCGCGGCGTTGAATCCGGCTGTGCGCGGTGTCGCACCCTGGAAGAACCCGGCCAGGAGTTTTCCGGGCAATCCCAGTGGACCCAGCGTCTGCGGGTTGGTCCATTCCAGCGCCGTCACCAGCACGACACCGACCGTGAGCAGGCCGGCATAGGTCGTGACGGTGATCTTGGTGTGCAGTGACCATCCGGGAATCCGGGCACGGCGCATGCGTGAACGGATTGCTCGCGACACCTCGAACACCACGGGGAAGCCGATGCCGCCGAGGGTGAACGCGATCATGATCGGCACGATGATCCAGGCGTCGGTGGCGTAGCTGACCAGACTGTCGGAATGAAGTCCCAATCCGGCGTTGTTGTAGGCCGAGATGGCGTGGAAGACCCCCCAGTACAGGGCGGAGCCGAAGGAATCGGTGGTGGACACCAATCGCCGTGCGGTCAGCACCGCGGCCACGATCGCCTCGATCACCAGGCTCATCGTGATGACGCCGATCACGCTCGCTTGGTCTCACCCAGCCGCAGGGTCTTGGTCTCGGCCTGTGCGATGAGTTGCATGCGCAATCCCATCCGGCGGGCGACGAGCACGCCGGATCACCGGTAATGCCGTACGCCCCATCGGGTCAGCGTGTCGAGGGCATCGTTGGATCCAATCTCGGGTTCACGCGGCCTCCTCGGTTGTACCTGGCCAGCCAGGTGCGGTCAGCCCGCGACGCAGCCTATCTGTGGTTCCCGCACCTACTGCGACGGGTGGACTCTGCCGCCGAGAGGCGGCGGCAGCTGAAACCTACGGTGTCGGCGTTCTTGTCGGTCACGGGCCGGCTCCGGCCGTTCGCGTGCGCTGTTGCTGGTCCCGGTGTCGGCGGATGGCCGGCGATCTCGGTGGCGAGGGCTTCGGGTGCTACCCGCGCGATCTGCGGATCCGCACTGCCGCGGCACTTCCCATCATCGGGGAGGCGCGATACTCGAACGGCAGGAGCGGTGCCGGGAACGGTATCGACGAAGCCTACGAGTCGATCGAGGAGCTGAACATGCTGTTGATCGCGCGTGGGCCGGCCAAGGGCACGTCCGAATCCGGGAGTCGGGTGCCGGTATGGTGGTGACCCTCACCGGCCAGGACGGGCCGGTGGCGCATTTCCGGGGCTGGACTGTCGATCTGCCCCATCCGGCCGGTTCGTCCGCCGGCTTGGATTCGGTGATCGACGCCGCTGAGCAGGCCATCCAGACCTCGGTCGACCTCTTCGGATCCGGCGCGGGGGGCCAGGCGCTGGATCTGGTGGAAGAGTTCGAGGAGCGAGGGCTGATCGAGGATTCCGACAATCAGTCGGCCATGGTGGACGATTATGCGTCGCGCCAGGACGAGATCGACGAGATCGTGGCGCAATTGCGCAGGCAGAACAAGGATGTGGACACCTCGGCCTACGCGACGTCCACCACGACCAGCGCGGCGATGTCGGACATCGATCGCGAGGTCGACGGACTCGAATCGACGCTCGCCGTCGCTGGGCCCGCCGCGGGGGAGAACCGGTTGTCGGCGGTGGTCGAATCCCGACTCCTGGCTGCCATTCTGCAGACCGTGAGTGCCGTCTACGACACCATCACGGCGGCCTCGAGCGGGGTCGTTGCGGAGGCCGGGCGTATCAACGATTCGGCACCGTCTTACGGGTCCCCCTCGCCGGTGATGAACACCGGCGGGTACCTACCTCCGGCAGGTGGTCACAGTGGATATCCCCCCGCTGCAGGTGATTTCGGCGGTGGCGACTACCTGCAGACGGCGAACGCCGAGGAAATTTCCGAAGGGCAACGTGCCAGGGTCGATGAAATGTATCAGCGTCTGCTCGACAACGGATTCACTCCGGCGCAAGCGGCGGGCATCTTGGGTAATCTCCAGCAGGAATCGACCTTTGACACTGGTGCCTGGTATGCGGCTGAAGGATCTCTGGGTTTGGCGCAGTGGCGAGGCGATCGACTGGACGGCAGCGGGGACGACGGGGAGCGTCTAGGGCTCCGGCGGTTCGCCGCCGAGCGCGGCGGGTCGGAGTACGACTGGCGCATCCAGATCGATTTCATCTCGTATGAGCTCCAGCACTACGAAAAGACCGCAAACGCACATCTACAGAATGCGCGGACACCGGGTGAGGCCGCCGCGGTATTCGACCAATACTATGAGCGCAGTGATGGACTGGCGCGTGGGAAGCGCATCGCGAATGCGAACAATATCGCGAGTTCCATGACGAGCACTATTTCCGTGTGATCCGCCGGTAGGTGATCGTATGGGCTCGGCCTGAGCTGGTTGGCGCTGGTCGGCTCCTCGGCGGTCAGCTCCTGAGCCACCGATATCCAATTCGCCCGTTTCTACTGCCGGCCCTGCCTGCACCCCACCTGCGGGCTCGGGCCGGCGTCAGCGACTCAGCGACCGTCCATGTCGAGTGTGCCGCGATCGGGGCGTTCTTCGCCGGGCGGGAGCTCCCGCAGCGATCGGGTGATCAGTTCTTCGATGGCCGCGGACGTCAGTTGCTCGGCGCTGTTGGGCGCCTGTTCCGAACGGTCCTTCTCGGTGCCGTCGGACTGTGTGGGCTGAGGCTCGGTGAGCCGGTGGATGATCTCGGCTTGCCGGGTGGCGACCCGGCTGCAGTCGGCATGCAGGCGAATGAGCGGTCTGAGGACCTCGTCTGCGGGTAGTCCGGTGCCGATCAGCCGAGCGGCCAGTGCGTACAGCTTGGGGTGGGTGACCCGTAGTGGGGTGGTGCCCGGTTCGGGTCCGCTGGGCGACAGCAGTTGTTGCAGGGCGTCGGTCAGCTGGGCGCCGCTGTCGGTGGACCGGCGGTCGGTGACGCCGTTCGTGGCCGCTGTGCCTCGTACTTGCAGGACCTCATCGAGTCCCTCGCCGCGATCCCAGGCGTCGAGGAGCTCTTTGATACCGGTCATTTTCATGCCCTTACGCAGCAGCTGACTGATGGTCTGCAATCGGACCAGATGTTCGGGTCGGTAGTAGCCGATCCGGCCGCGGATCTGTGGGGCCGGCAGCAGGCCGCGCTCATGGTAGACGCGCACGCTTCGCACGGTGGTGTGTGCGGCGCGTGCCAGTGCATCGATCGTGAATTCGGACTCCGTCGTCATAAGACAAGGAAACCACATTGCATAGAGGTACACTAGATAACGTGCCGCTAAATAGCGGGACGCTAGGGGTTGCTTGATGGTCCAGCGCGGGGCTACCCTCCAGGGACAGCTCATCTGCAGCTGGTTTCCGGGGACTGTGGAGCAGCCCTGATGGACAACCCTGCGCTTACCCGCGCGCTACGGGGCAGCATCGCCCGATGCTGCCCGGCGTACCCGGAGACTTGCTATGACTGTTACGCAGAACCGTTCACTGGACCGAGCCGGCCGCGCGGCGGGCAAATCGATGCCGCGGCCACCGTGCGCAGAGCGTCCCGACGACTGGGATCTGGACACCGGAACACCGGATGCCTGGCGGCAGGCGGTCGCGGCTTGTCGGGAGTGTCCGCTGTTCGTCGAGTGTCAGCGGACGGCATCCACGTTGGCCGAATCCGGTGAGGGGCCACGGGCCATGATCTGGGCCGGCGTCGGCTACGACAACTCCGGCAAGGTCGTCCAGAATCTGGACCGGCACCGCACCACGCCGGTCGATCGGCAACGACCCACCAGAATCGTTCGTACCCGTGCAGTCTGCGCCGGGGGTTCCTCGGAGGCGCCGTCACGGGCGGCGTCGGGAACGACTCGACGGGAACCCGCGGCTGCGATCCAACGCCAGATCATTCTGGGCCGCAACATGATTCGCAGTTCGGATCCCGAGTAGCCAGGATCCGGTGCGCCGGTGCCGCATCCCCGACCAGGGTGCAGCACCGGCGCGCGGGTCAGGTCCGGCGCTCGAACTCGGCCGGCCCGCTGGCCATGCTCCTGATCTGCCGGGCGGCCACCGACAGCGTCGCCAGATCGTGGCCACGTCCGGTGTGGATCTCGTCCAGCATGGACCGCGCCCTGGCGATCCTGGAGCGGTGCGTCGATTCCCAGTAGGTGATCTTCTCCGCTGCCGACTCGTCCGGGCCCGTGATGTCGAGCACGCTGATGGTCAGCGACCGCAACGCCGCGTAGGTGTCGTCGGAGACAGCGAGCCGGGCCAGCGAGGACCAGCGTCCGCCCCGCTCCAGACGTCGCACCGCATTGAGGAGCTGCTCGATCCCCAGGTGATCATCGAGAACGTAATGGATTTCGGCCACTTCGGCACCGTCTCGATGGGTGATCTCCGCGATGTCGACGACGTCGAGAAGCGGGAAGAGATAGATCAGTCGGCAGACCTCGTCGGCCAGCGCCGCGGGCGCACCGAGATCGATCGCGATGCGGGAGCGCGTGGCGAGATCGGCACGGTGGTCGTCGCCGAGTCGATCAGGCACCGTTGGCGCGAGTGCGCGCACGCCCGACGCGTACCGGTCGACCTCCGCGGTGATGTCGAGTGGTTGCGGCCGATTGCCCAGCAGCCATCGGGAGGCGCGGTCCAACGTCCGCTTGGTTTCCAGCTCCAGCGCATCACGGGCGGCGGTCGGCATCTCGGCTGACCGGATGCGGTCCCACAGCTCGTGCAGATCGAAGATCTGTACCGTGGCACCGAAGGCCCGCACCGCGTCGGCGGTGTCGGCGCCCCCCTCCTCGGACTGCCGGAACGCGTAGGTGATTCCGCCGAAGTCGACGACCTCGTTGGCCAGGACGGTGGCCACGATCTGCCTGCGCAGCGGATGCCCATCGATGGCCGCGCCGAAGCGTTTCCGTAGCGGTGTGGGGAAGTAGGCGTGCAGGCGTTCGGCGAAGACGGGATCGTCCGGGAGCGTTCCGGCCAGTAGGTCGGCCTTGATGGCGAGCTTCACCTGGGCCATCAGCGTCGCCAGTTCGGGCGAGGTCAGGCCGCGCCCCTCGCTGCCGCGCCGGGTCAGTTCGGTGTCCGCGGGCAGGGCTTCGAGGTCGCGGTCGAGGCCGTGGCCGGTCTCGAGTGCCTGGATCGTGCGCTGGTGCAGGTCCAGCGTCTGTGCGGCGTCCGAGCGCGACAGTCCCATCAGGAAGTTCTGCGCGATGTTGTCGCCCAGGACGAGATCGGAGACCTCCTCGGTCATCGAGGCGAGCAGCCGATCACGTTCGCCTGCGTCGAGTTCGCCGGTGGCGACCACTCGGTCCAGCAGGATCTTGATGTTGACTTCGTGATCGGAGCAGTCGACGCCGGCGGAATTGTCGAGGGCATCGGTGTTGATCTTGCCGCCGGACCGGCTGAACTCGATTCGGCCCAGCGCGGTGGCGCCCAGGTTGCCCCCTTCGCCGATCACCTTCGCCCGCAACTGGTTTCCGTTCACCCGCACGAGGTCGTTGGACTTGTCGCCGACTTCGGCGTCGGTCTCGTCGCTGGACTTGATGTACGTGCCGATGCCGCCGTTCCACAGCAGGTCGACCGGGGCGAGCAGGATCGCGCGCACCACCTCCGGTGGCGACAGCTCGGTGACGGCATCGTCCAGGCCGAGTGCGGTACGCGCCTGTGGGCTGATCGGGATTCGCTTGGCGGTGCGATCCCATACCCCGCCACCCGGGCTGATCAGTTCGGCATCGTAGTCGGCCCAGGACGAGCGGGGCAGCGCGAACATGCGCTTGCGCTCGGCGAACGAGCGTGCCGCGTCGGGGTCGGGGTCGAGGAAGATGTGCCGGTGATCGAAGGCGGCGACCAGCCGGATGTGCTCGGAGAGCAGCATGCCGTTGCCGAACACGTCACCGCTCATGTCGCCGATGCCCGCGACGGTGAACGGTTCGGTCCCGACATCGATGTCGAACTCCCGGAAGTGGCGCTTCACGCTCTCCCAGGCGCCCTTCGCGGTGATGCCCATGGCCTTGTGGTCGTAGCCGACCGATCCGCCGGAGGCGAAGGCGTCGCCGAGCCAGAAGTCGTATCGGCGCGCGACGTCGTTGGCGATGTCGGAGAACGTCGCGGTCCCCTTGTCGGCGGCCACCACGAGATAGGTGTCGTCGCTGTCGCGGCGAATCACCCGACCGGGCGCGAGGACCGCGCCGGTGCGGTTGTCGATATTGTCGGTGAGGTCGAGTAGACCGGAGATGAAGGTGCGGTAGCAGGCCACTCCTTCGTCGCGTAGTGCCTGCCGATCCGCGGCCGGATCACCGGTCGTGGCGGGCGGATTCTTCACGACGAAGCCGCCTTTCGCCCCCACCGGGACGATGACCGCGTTCTTGACCGCCTGTGCTTTGGCGAGACCGAGTATTTCGGTGCGGAAGTCCTCCCGACGATCCGACCAGCGCAGGCCGCCGCGGGCGACCGCACCGAACCGCAGGTGCACCCCCTCGACCCGGGGCGAGTACACGTAGATCTCATACTGCGGCTTCGGTTTCGGCAGTTCATCGATCTGTTGCGGGGCGAACTTGATGGCGAGATACTCCCGCGACACCGGCGTCCGCGACTGTTCGATGGCCGGTGATCCGGTCATGTAGTAGTTCGTTCGCAGCGTGGCGCCGATCAGGCCGAGGAACGCACGCAGGACGCGATCGGCGTCCAGGCTGGTGACAGCGTCGATCAGAGCCCGTAACTCGGACTCGATCGAACCCACCCTGGCCGGGTCGCTGCGATCGGGATCGAAGTACGCACCGAAGAGCTCAACGAAGGCCCGCGCCGCGCCGGGCTGCTGCAACAGGACCCGCGTGATGTTGCTCTGGCTGTAGGCGAACCCCGCCTGGCGCAGGTATGCCGCGTAGGCGCGTAGCACGGTCACTTCGTACCAGTGCAGCCCGGAGCGAAGCACCAGTTCGTTCAGTCCATCGGTGTCGGCGCGCCCGTACCACATGGCCGCGAAAGCCTCGGAGAACCGTCGCTGGACATCGGAGACCACCGCGGGAGGGGCCTCGGCCGTGGTGAGTGCGGCGTCGATCGCGCCGTCGAGGGCGGTGTCGAGGAGGTCTCGTGGTGCGCGCAGGTTGAACCGGTATATCCAGCGAGGTCGGGCATCCGGCAGCTCGATCGGGTAGGGCTGTTCGTCGTGCACCTCGACGCCGAGACTGCGCAGGATCGGCAGCACTCGGCTCAGGGAGACGCTCGCCCCGCTGACGTAGAGCGTGAACTGCCAGTCGCCGACCGCGGCATCGGCGGCTCGGGACAGGTGCATGTCGATCGCGTCGTCGCCGAGCTGCTCGAGGCGCTGTACATCGGCCAGCGCGTGACTCGGGGTGAAGCTCTCCTTGTAACCGTCGGGGAAGCTGTCGGCGTAGCGTTTCGCCGTCGTGGAGTTCACCGCCGCTGTGGTCGCGGCCTCGGCCACCAGTCGGTCGGCCCAGGTGTGGGTGGTGGCGTAGAGCAGGTCCTGCAGGTGCTGGCGCCGTGCCTCGGAGAGGTCGGCCGGCCCGGCGGGCTTCCTGCGGTGGACGGTGAAATAGATGTTGGCGAGCTCGGATTCGGTGGCGCGCGCGGAGTAGGCGATGTGTTCACCGTCGAAAGCGGCCAGCAGGATGTGCTGCATCCGCAGCCGCACAGCGGTGTTGTATCGGTCCGTCGGTAGATAGACCAGGCACGAGACCGTCTTGTTCCGCGGATCATGTCGCAGGAACAGGCGCACCTGACGCCGCTGACCGAGAGTGAGCACCGCGGACGTGGTGTCGAACAGTCGCCGGGTGTCCGAGGAGAACAGTTCGACCCGTGGGAAGGATTGCATCACCTCCAGCATCGAGCGACCGGAGAACGAGTTCAGTTCGAACCCGGCCCATTCGAGGACCTGACGGACCCGGTGTTCGATCACGGGAATGTCCAGGATGTTCTCGTGCAGGGCGGTGACGGTGAAGGTGCCGACGAACAGCTGCTCGCCCACTACCTGGCCGTCGGAGTCGTACTCGGCGATTCCGACGAGATAGGGATCGATCCAGCCCGGGGCCGCGGATTCGGCGGAACCGCGTGCCAGACGTAGCAGGCCGCGATCCGCCGCGGGTTCCGGGATGCCGATGGCGGTCGCGGATCCCGCCCGCAGTAGCCCGAGCCCGGTGTCCGGCACCGGGCGCATGGCGGTGGGATCGGCAGGGTCCGCCTCCGCGGCGATCGTGTACCGGGCGTATCCCAGCAGGACGAATCGGTCGTCGGCGAGCCAGCGCAACAGCCGCGCGCATTCGCTCGCCTCCGCCGGGTCGGCCCTGCTGTACGGCGGGGCGGCCGAATAGACCTGATCGGCGAGATGGGACTGCCTGCGTTGCATGGCTACAGCGCTGTCCGCGATGTGGCGCAGGTCGATGAGCAGGGGCGGGAGGGCTGCCCCGATCGTCGCGAGGACAGTGTTCTCGGTCGCGGCGCCCAACTGGATGTGTATCCACGACTCCCGGATCGTTCCGCTGTCGGGGTACGCGGCGGCGCTGTCGCCGTCGTGCAGCGCCAGCGAGACCAGCCGCCCGTCCGGGTCGCGGACCACGTCGAAGATCGGATGGATGACGTGGGTGACGGTGGCGCCGAGCCGGCGCAGGGTAGAGACCAGCGACTCGACCAGCAGCGGCATATCCGTATTGACGACCTGAACGGCCGGACCGATGCCGTTCGGTTCGGCCGGGTGATACACGCGGGTGGTAGCGGTTCCGTCGGCTCGGGTGGTGGCAAGGGCAACGTGTCGGCGGAAGATGTGTTCGGACTCGTCGGAACTCAATAACGCGGCGCCGGAACGCACTTGGCGGAAGTACGCCATCTGCAATGATGTCGGATCATCCCGGAGGACGTCGGCGATCTCGGTGCGCGCGCGTGGATCGGTATTGGAGGTCGGAGTAGTGGTTGATCGGTGTTGCGTGGGCCGCATGGTCAACGCACGCCTTCCCGATGGCTCGACACGGTGTGAGCTCCTGACTAGTTGTCGATAGGATGCTACTTGAGTGATGTACCGCTATGTAACGGTACAATAAGATAAGCTACACCCGTGTCTCTGCTGACGGCAAGGAGTCCCATGTCTCGCGTCCTGGATGTTGTGTGCGGCATCGTTGATGATGCGGAGGCCTTCTGCATGATTGCTCGGTGCCAATGCCTCCTCTCCGCTCCCGGAACCGTCAGGGTGGTCCACGTTCGGACCATGACGTCTCATTTGCCGTGGTAGCCGCAAGAACTCGGCGAAGCCGGGAACATGTTGGCTCGCTGAGCTGTTGCTCCCGGAACCACGGGCTCGACACCTGGCGACCCGTGGTGGCAGCGGGCGCCGAGCGTCGGCGACGGCGCGGCACGTTTCGGCTGGGTAACTGTCCCTTATGACGCGCCGCTGGACATCGGGCCATCAGGTAAGTTCGTTTCCTGTGCTACCGAACGGCTTGCGCATCCGCTGGTGGCATGCGGTGCGGTACTGATGTCAGGCAAGAAGGCAGCTAAGGAACCGATGAGGGAATCAGGTCGGGCAATCCCGTGGGTCACGGTGGAGACATTGGCGCCCCGCACCATGTCGGTCGCGACCGTGGGTGGCGAACCGCGGGCGTTCGCGAGTCTGCGCCGGGTGTTGCAGCGCGTGCTCACCAGGACTCCGGCCGTGTACGACAGCATCACCACCCGCGGAGTCGTCGATATCGTCGAGGCTGTCCGGCAGCAGGGGACGGGGATGGATCGGGAGTTGCCGACTTCGGCCGGCTTGCATCTGGTCCGGGCGCGACCGGTACTCGGCCCCACCGGTGGAGTGCACGCTGTCCAATTGTGGATTGGTCCCGCGGGTGCGGTTACCCCGCCGCCCTCGGCGGTGGGTGCGGTGTGGGATCTCGACGACCAGACCGTCCACCAGCCCATGGCGATGAGCGCCCTGCGTGGCGTTTCCGCCGACGAGCACGTGCCGACCATGTCCATTGCCGAACTCTTTCACCGGGCCGCCGTGTTCGACCGTCACGGCGAGGTGCTCGACCTCCTGTACGACCCGGGCCCTGGCGACAAGCTCCAATTCGACGTGGCCGTGGCACCACGGGCGGGCCGGGCGGCCGGACCCTTGGGCCGGTGGCGGGTCGCGGCTCGTTCCCGGGAGCGAGGTGCGTGGCTGTTGATCGAGGACATCAGCGAGCAGCCGGCGCCCCCGGCCTGGCCCACACTGGAACAGGTCGGTCTGCGGGAGGCGCACCGGCGTGCCGGAACCCATCTCGCCGTCATCCAACTCGAGCACACCTCGATCTCGCACTGGCTGACCGATCCTGCCTCCTGGGTGCGGTGGGAGTATCTGTATCGCCCCGTTGATGTTTTCCATCCCGATGATCGCGATCGACTGGTCACCGTGTGCGACAGCATCCGGGCGGGGGAAACCGCAGACGTGACCGTGCGAATGCTTGGCTATTCCGGTTGTTATCTTCCGACGTGGTTGCGGCTCTATCCCTACCCCGGCTTTTCGCGCAGCCAGCTCGTGATCGGTGAGCTACGCCTGGCCGATGATTGCGGTGAAGCGGAATCGAACCGGCCGGGCCCCTGCCGGCTGCCCGAACCGCTCGGGTACGACGAACAATTGCGTCGCCATATCTCCGGGCGGGGCCGCCTCGACCGCGCGTCGTAGCGGTTCCCCATTCCTGGGAACAGCGTCGCGGGGAGGGACCCGGTGTCCTCACTACGCTTTGACAGGTGAGGAAAGCGGTGAACGCGCGGGTGGATTCGGGGGATGCGCTGTTGCGGCGCATGGTTGCCCGACGCCGTCGCGACAATCTGATCTTCACTGTGCTGGCCGGGCTCGCGATACTCGGCGGCGGGCATGCTGTCCTGAGCTGGTTTTCCGAAGCGCCGCCCGGCCCGTCGGACGATACGACGGTGTCGATCGTGGGGAATGCTGCGCTGGCCGGTTCGTTCGCGCAGGAATTCGTGGTCGCCTATCTTGGCGCCACCGCTGGGGATCAGGATCGAATCGCCGATTTCCTCGGTGGTGGTAACTCGATCGGGCTGCCGCCAACCGCTCGGCAGGTCGCCGATCCCGCCGTAGTGTCGGTCCGGCGGACCAGGGCGGGCACGCCCATCGAAATCTGGTCGGTGACGGTGTCGGTCCGCCCCGGGAACACACCGAACGCCACCGGCGCGAAGCAGGCATCCGCACGGTCGATGCCGCAGTACTACCGGGTGGGCGTCGCCGTGAATCACGGTCGTCTGCGGGCGCTTTCGCGTCCCTGGCTGGTTGCGCCACCCGCCAAGGGACAGGATCTGCTCTCGACCTACTCCGCGCCCTGCGGTGCCGAATCGCCGGTGGCCGATGTCGCTGTCGGCTTCCTCGACGCCTTTCTCACCGGCTCAGGCGACGTGACCCGATACACCAGCCACGATTCCGGTATCGCCGCTCTGCGGCCCGCGCCGTTCACCGGGTTCGAGTCGGTCTCGGTGTCGGCCGAGGACTCCAGCTGTGGAGCCGGTGGATCGCGTGCGCAGGTGCTGGCGACCGTGACCCCGGTGGTCGGCGCAGACACGCTGGCGCCGCTGGACTATCCGCTGACGATGGTGCGCGTCGAGGAACAGTGGCAGGTGCAGACCATCGATTCCATACCGGCACTGCCGGATCCGATCGCCGTCGTCTCCGGCGACGCGACCGCGGTTCGGGAACAGAGCGCGGCACCGACGACATCGTCCTCGCCCTCGGTGACAGTGCCGCCGGCGACGCAGAACTAACGGGAGCGAGCATGGGTAGCAGTCTCACGAATATGCTCTACGGCATACTGCTTTTCGTTCGCTGGGCAGGTCTGATCCTGATCGCGATCGTGGGTATCGGTGTGCTGATCAGTGAGGCCGTCAAGGAACGGCTGTCGCCCGGGAAGATGCTGGCCGTCGCCGGCTCGGCGATTCTGGCCGGCGTTCTGATCTGGGTCCTGCCCACACTCATCAACTACTCGCGTGCCGAGGTCGGTACCGTCATTCCCGATCGGCCCGTCGGGGGGTACTGATGGCCGAGGTCATCCGCGTCTTCACGCAGATCAAGCGTGTTCCCACCATGATCGGCAAGGCGCAGAACGGGCAGAAGATCCCCTTCGGGCCGTACACGTTGCCGCAGGTTGCCGCCGGAGTCGGACTCATGGTGGTCACTTCGGTTGCCGCCATGTCGATTCCAGGTAATCCGGCAGTGACCTTCATCATCGGCCTGGTGCTCACGGTGATCGTGGTGTTCGCGCTCGGGCTCGTCCCGTACACCGGGGTCCGTTTGCTCTCCCGGATGATCTGGTTCGGCAGGCTGATCCTGATCCGGAAGCCGGTGTCCGCCTCCGGAATGCCGGTCAGCCCCGATTCTGCCCGCTACTCCGTCTACATCGAGGACTCGGTGGTCGTCATCCTGCCCGACGCCGATGGTGTGTCTCGACCGGAGCCGCGCGGCCGCGCGCTGGCGAGCGGAATGCTCGAATTGGCCGCCGGACGAACGGGCGATCCGACGCGGGACGCACGATGATGGCATCCGGGCGCGATATCCAGCCGACCGCGGCGATCCGTGGGAACCTGCAGTTCACCCACACGGGCTTGGTGACGGCGACCTACTTCATCGACCCGCTCGGGTACGGGCTGCGCTCGCCACGCGACAAGTACGACGTGAAGCTGGCGCATCACGCCCTGATCACCAATGTGCCCAATGGATCACTGCTGCTCGGTATCCAGGCCCGCCTCGAGACCCTCGACGTGCTCCGGAAGATGGTCGAGGGCGTCGACCTCGACGACTGCGAGGACTACGCCGCCGAGGTCGTCGCCTCCTACGAGCGCATTCAGGCGATCGTGCCCCAGACGCGGATCTACCTGCTGTCCATTCCGGTGGGTTCCATCGGCACGGGGATCTCGTCCCTGGCGGGCCTGTGGCGTGGCAACAGTACCGTCGATGTCACGGCGATCTCGCGGACCGACTTGGCTTCCTACGACGAAGAGGCGAGCAAGATCCTGTCCAGGATAGGCGGCGATTTCCAGCCGACCCCGGTTCCGGCCGCGCTGTTCCAGTGGCTGTGGGAGCACTATCTGTCCCGTGGCGCGATCGGGGACCCGGCCGCACCCACCAGGGTCGGAATGCTCGAGGACGCCACCGCGGCCGTATTTCGTTCTGCCGCATTGGACGAGGGTGCGCAGGCCGACAATGCGCACCGGCTCCGGCCGTCGTTCACTCCGGTGATCAAGGTGGTACAGCCCGACCGGGCCGATCGCCCGTCCTATCAGTCGGTGCTCACGCCACGTTCCTTTCCGTACGGTGGCATGACCTTCCCCGGCGGCAGCGAATTCCTCGATATGCTCGATGGTCTCGGGGATGTGACCGTCGACTGGGGGATGCGGGTATCCACCAGATCCGCCGACGAGGTATTGCAGAACAACGAACTCGGCCTCCGCCGTCTCGGTGAACAGATGGAGCAGCGCGATACCGAGGTTTCCTTCGCGCACAACACGTTGATGTCGAAGGCGCAGCTGCTCAGCGAATACAACAACCACTTCGAGGTGAACGGCGGCGAGTCGGAGGTGTCGTTCACCACCGTCATCGCGGTCGGCGGGCCCTCGCGAGAGGCGACACTCGACGCGGTCAACGCACTCAAGCGCCGCTACAAGCGGTTTCAGGTCGAACTGACCGCACCGGTGGGCGCGCAGGTCGACCTGTGGTCGATGCTGATTCCCGGCAGTCCCGGCCGGCGAGCGTTCGAGGATTTCGCCCACATCGTCCCCTCCGACATGTGGGCGGGCTTTGTTCCGTTCACCTCCAGTGAGATCGGCGACGACAGCGGCCCGGTGATCGGGATCAATCTGCTGTCCGGTCAGTACGAGCCCATCCACTTCGGGATCATGGAGGCGGCGCTGCACGACCTGTCCGCATCGTTCGCGGTGACCGGGGAACTCGGTTCGGGAAAGTCGTTCTTCCTCAAACTGATGGCGGTGCTCGTCCATGACATGGGCGGCCAGTTCCTGGCGATCGATCGCAGCCAGGTCGGCGAATGGGCGCATTTCGCCGCCGCCATCGACGACGCGGTGGTGATCGACCTGACCACCCCGACGGTTTCGCTCGACCCGTTGCGGCTGTTCGACGCCAAGGTGGCGGGCGAACGAGCACTCGACTCACTGCTGCCGATGCTCGATCTGTCCCCGACGGCGAGCGCCGGTGCGGTCGTCAGCAACATGCTCACGGAGAAGGGGCGCGCCGAGCACGGCATCCACTCCATGCTGGATCTGGTGCGGGCCGCGCATCGGTTGCGGGACGAGCCGGGTTCGGGCCCGGAGTACGCGGACCTGGCGGCCCGGCTCGGTGCGGTGGCCGACCGCGTTCCGGTGCTGTTCGACCCGACGCTGAAACCACTGCGGCTGACCGAGGCGGCGACCGTCGTGCGTAGCCACGGCCTGTCGTTGCCGACCGCCGAGGAGCTCACCACACCCCACCTGTACAACCGGTTGCCGCTGACCAAGCGGCTCGGCACGGCACTCTACGAACTCGTCGGGGTCACTGCGCGGGAGGCCTTCCTGACCGACAACGGCAGATTCGGTCTGCTGGTCGGGGACGAAGCCCACCACTTCACTCAAACCCAGGTGGGTGCCGCGGTCACCTCGGACTTCAGCCGGGACGGCCGAAAGCATCTGGCGGCTATCGGGTTGGCCTCGCACGATCCGGCCACCGACTTCCAGGGTGCGGCACACAATTTGATCCCGAACCGGTTCGTGTTCCGGCAGCGTGACGAGACGCTGGCCCGCAACAGCCTGGAATGGCTCGGAGTCGACCTCGACGAGGCGCCGTTCCTGCTGCAGATCCTGCGGGAGGAAACCTCCCCACCGGTCGGGCCCGGGCGCCAGGTTCCGCCGGAACGGCGCGGTGAGATGTTCATGCGCGACGCGCTGAGCCGGATCGGCCGGGGCAAGGTGCTCGGACCCGCTCGCGGCGATCGTGCCGAGACCATCAACAGCACCCCGACGGCGTCCGGTCAGCCCGCGTCGCTGGAGCGCCTGGACCCGCGATGAACACCGGCCCGCGGCGGGACCTGTCCGAGGAGTTGTACTGCTGGGACGTCGAGCGATGGCGTCCTCGTGCGGTCGCCCGACGGTTGCGCGACTGGCTCGACTGCTCGCGGTGGCGACGCTGGACGGCGTGGTCGCTGCTCGTGGTCTCGATAGCGCTCGTGTTGCCCGCCGTGCTGGGTGCGGTGGCTCTCGCCCAGTCGGGAACCCTGGCCCAGGGGTCCGCCAACAGCGGCCTGAGCTGGATGCAGGTGCGTGACTCGGACGGGGTGCTGCTCTCGGACTACCGCTTCGTCACCGACCACGGCAGCGTGCTCGAACCGGGTAAGACGGCCCTGGCGCTGGTTCTGGAACTGGAGTTCGCGGGATACATGGTGCTCGTCACCACCGCCGTCTGGCTGATCGGGTACGCACTGAGCTTCAGCTGGCTCGATATGTTCGCGCAGGCGTTGACCGGTGTGGCCGACGCCCTGGCCGGCCAGCTCGCCACGCCCATCCTGCTGGTCACCGCGGCGACCATCGGTGCGTTCTTCGTCGGTTGGTTCATCGTCCGCGGGAACCATGCCAAAGCGACGACGCAGGTGGTGACGATGCTGGCGGTCGCCGTGTTCGGACCACTGTTTCTGGCCGAGCCGCTGGCGGATGTGCTGTCGTCGGACGGCTTGCTCGCCAAAGGCCGCGACATCGGCATCTCGGTGGCGGCGGGCCTGAACGGCCACCTCAACCCGAATCCGAGCCTGCTGGTCGAAACGATGCAGGGTGACCTCGCTGACGGTTTCGCTCGGCAGCCACTGCAGGTGTGGAACTTCGGGCACGTGCTCGACGAACGGGTGTCGTGCGGCGCGCAGTGGAGTTCCGGGATGCGGGCCGGTGACTCCGGCCAGGTGAAGAAGGGGCTGGAGGCATGCAACGACACCTATGCGCTCGAGTCAGCGGGCAACCCGAGTGCCGGTCAGATCGGTACCGGACTGCTGCTCCTGATCTGCGCGACCATCCTGCTGGTGTTCGCCCTGTACCTGAGTGTCAAGGTGATCAAGTCGGCGCTCGATGCCATCTACCACGGCTTCATGGCCATTTTCGGGTTTGCCGCGGGCGGGTTCGTGTACGGCCCGACGCAGACCTTCCTGATCCGGAATCTCGTCGACTCCGTGATGGCGGCAGCCCAGATGGCCGTGTTCACCATCTTTCTCGGTGTGTATGTGCTGTTCCTGACGAACGTGTTCGCTCAGGCGAGGGGACAGGTGATGGCGGTCTTCGTGATCGGGGCCATCGTCGAACTCGTGGCATTCAGCCAGCTGCGCAGGCTGAGCAAAAGCCTGCGCCGGGGCAACGAATGGATGGCGAACCGTTTCGCGCTCGCGACCCAGGGCCAGGGCGGCGCGAACGGCGGCGGGGGAGGTGGAGGTGGCGGCGAGAGCCGGGCGCTGGGCATGGGTGATGTCGCCGTCGCGGGTGCGCTGGGCGGTGGTTTGGGGGGCCTCGCCGGTTTCGCGGCGTTGTCGACGATCAGTGGCTCGCCGGCCACCGAGTGGCTTTTGGGCAGAACCCGGAATCCGCTGGCGCCGTATGCCAGGCGGCGTCAGCGCACCGAGCTTGCCCAGATGTCGTATACACCATTGCTGCTGCACCGGCACGAATGGCTGAAGCACAACCGCGAATCGTGGATGCGCGCGGCGCAGCGACGTGCGGAGAAAGCCGGCGGCGTCGACGATCCCTTGAAGGTGGCCAATATCATCGACGGTCTCTACGACTCGGGCATCCCCAAAGCCGAACTGAACGGCGCGCTGGCCGATCTGACCTACCACGGGAAAACCGTCGATCCGATGGATGTCCTGCACGTCGACCGGGCCATCGCGGTCCAGAACGCCTCGAAGTCGCAGAACCCGTATGGCTTCGCACCGCTGCAGAAGGCGTTGGCCGCCTGGGAATCGGTCAACAATCACCCGGTCGAGCCGGGGCGGAGTCTGCGCGAACACCGGGCTTTCGCCGCGCAGGCACACATCGCCGCAACCAACTTCGCCCGACATTCGCGGATTCCGCACTACGTCAACGGCAATGCCGATATCGACTGGGCGTTTGTGAACGACGTACGGCAGAACTGGGATTCGTCCGCGGCCCTGCACGCGGCGATCTCACCGGATCGATGGAACCGCGTCGGCGCGAACACGCGCCACTACATCGGGTCCGAGCTGGCGAACGAGCATCGGGATGCCGTCATGCGCTACTACAACAATCCGGTCACGGCGAACCGGATGGCGGTTGACCGGATCGCCCGGCGCATTTCCAACCTCGACCACTTGGATCCTGAGGCCGGTCTCGATCCATGGGATTCGTGACGTGGACGAGCACCGGACGGATGCCTCGGAACGCGAGCGCAATCGGCGTCGATTGTCTGCGGTCACCCTGATCCCTCTTCCGATCTTGGTGATCATTGCAGTGTGCTCGGTTCTTGCCGGCTGTCTTATTCTGCTGAGTCTCGTACTCGGGACCGCCGGCAATTCCGTCTCGGCGGATCTGCACTATCAGTGCGATACCGCGGTGGGGCCGGATCCGTCGTCCACCGAAACCCCGGCGACATCCGCCGTGTCGACGACTGCCCGAGCGGCAACTGTCACGCCCCCTTCGACCAACCCGTACGCCGGAATCACCACGCGCGCCGACGATACCGGGCTCTCCCAGTGGCAACGCGACTGTATCGCCGCCATGCGATCGGCCCCCTATCAACTCCCCGCCTTGCGGGTGCCCAACACCGGCCCCGCGGTGGAATGCGCCGGGCACCTGGCGATGCAACAAGCCGGAACGCGGTGGGATACGGGAACTGACGGTGCTTCCGAGCCCGCGGATCTGGTCCGGTCCGTTGTCTATTCGGCCGAGCTGACCGTAGCCACGGGCTCCTGCGAACTGGTGGCAGCCCCCGTTCCGGCCGCAGGCTCGTCCGGTTGCCGCCCGGTGCTACCGGCCACGATCGCAGGGCAGGGTGTGTGCGGGCAACGCGTCGATCCGTCCGCGGCGTCGATGGGTGATCTGGTGTTCTGGGAGTTTCGTGGCAACGTGCCGACCCGGGTCGGGGTCGTCGTCGCCGACGGCCGGATCGTCACCGGCGATCCGGCGGCCGGTGATTTCCGGTGGCAGGCCCTTCCCCACGGCGACGACGTCCGGGTGAAGCGGGTACTCGGCGCGGGTGACGGGTCATGATGCGGGTGGCATCGGTGCGTCGCGGCAGGAAAGCGGCAACGACAGCACATTGACGGTTCGTGAATTTCCGCTGAACAACTCGCGATCAATTCGCTGATTGTTCGTCTGGCAGACAGCCAGCCATTCTCTATTTGGCCGCTATCCATCGGTACGTTATCTGCGTGTACGTGCTGCGGGAAGTTCGGCGATGGATTCGAGAAAAGCCGTCGCGACGCCGCGCAGCATGGGTCGTGTCCGGCGTCGTCCTGCTGACGTTTGTCCCCGGTGCGATAGGTGCCGCCGCCACCGCGCAACCGGGCGCGATGCGGGCGAGTGCTTCGGTCAACAGCGGACTCGGCTGGATGGATATCCGGGACACCTCGGGTGTGCCATTGGCGGAATACCTCTTCGCCACCGACCACGGGTCGCTCCTGAATCCCGGCAATGGCATGTGGGCTCTACTGATCACGCTGGAATTCGCCGGCTATATGGTGATCGTCACCACCGCGATCTGGCTTATCGGGTATGTCTTGAGTTTCCGCTGGCTCGACCTCTTCGCCGGGGCGCTGACCGGTGTGGCGGATGGTGTGGCCGCACAGCTGGCGACACCGACAGCGCTGCTCGCGGCCGCCACGATCGGAGCGGTCGTGGTGGCCTGGTTGCTCGTGCGTGGGTTTCCCGCCAAGGCCGCGGCCCAGACGGTCGCCCTGTTCATCGTCGCGGTGCTCGGACCGCTCTTTCTCGCCGAACCGCTCGCGGCGGTGCTGTCGTCCGACGGAATATTGGTCCATGGGCGCGACGTGGGTCTCTCGGTGGCCGCGGGTCTCAACGGTGACCGCAATCCGGAGCCGGGTGGACTGATTGCCACCGTGCAAGGTGATCTGGCGGACAATTTCGCGCGGCGGCCACTACAGGTATGGAACTTCGGTCACGTGGTGGACGGCCGGAACAGCTGCCGGGTGGCGTGGTCGTCGGGAATTCGGTCGGGTGAAGTGTCCGCGGTTGCCGATGGCATCCGGGACTGTGGTGATACGGCCGCGCACGCGGCGATCGCGAATCCCGGAGCGGGCCAGCTGGGCACCGGGCTGTCGCTGCTCGCCTTCGGCACGGTGTTGCTGGCATTCGCGGCCTATCTGGGGGTACAGATCATCCGCTCCGCGCTGGATGCGGTATATCAAGGATTTCTGGCGATCTTCGGGTTCGCGGCGGGGGGATTCGTCTATGGGCCGACGCAGACGTTCCTGATCCGCAATATCGTCGACATCGGTGTGGCCGCCGCACGAATGGTCGCCTACACCGTTTTCCTCGGCGTCTATGTGCTGTTTATCGGCAACCTGTTCCGGCTGGCCGGGGATCAGGTCATGGCGGTCCTCATCATCGGTGGTGTGGTCGAGGTCGTCGCGATCTGGCAGCTGCGGAGACTGAGACGGGGACTGGATCGCGGTGCCACATGGATCGCGAATCGGGTCGCGTTGGCAGCGCAGGGCGGTTCCCCGGCTGGTCCGGGTTCGTCCGATCGGACGGCGCTGGGCATGGGCACCGTAGGCGCGCGGAATTCGCTGCCCGCCGGAGCCGGGGGGCTTGCCGCGCTGACCGTGATCAGCATGTCGCCGGCTACCGCATGGCTCGCCGGCAAGACCCGGAATCCGTTGTCACCGTATGCGTGGAAACGCAAACGCGCCGAACTCGCGCGCATGGAGTACGTTCCGATGTCGCTGCACCGGCAGCAATGGTTGCAGGCGAACCGCGACTCCTGGACTCGCGCGGCGCGCGAACGCGCCGAAAAGCACGGTGGTGTGGGGACACCGTTGGCGGTTGCCGAGGTCATCGACGCACTCATGGACGCGGGCATCCCCAAATCGGAACTCAACGGCGTGCTCACCAACATCGGAGCGCTTCCCGGCGATGTGCTGCACGCCGATCGCGCGCTCGCCGTGCAGAACGCGTCGATGTCGCAGAACGGCTATGTGCCCCAGCGCCTACGGCAGGCGCTGGCCGCCTGGGAATCGGTGAACAACCACCCGGTCGAGCCGCAGCGTGAAGTGCGTGAGCACTTGGCCTTCGCCGCCCGTGCCCGGATCGCGGCCCGCAAGCTTGCCAGGGACGCACCGGGGCCCGGGGCCGGCGCGGGGACGGAAGTCGACGCGGCGTTCGTTGATACCGTCCGCAGGCACTGGGATTCTCCCGCGACGCTGCGCACCGCCGTTCCGGCGGATCGGTGGCGGTCGGTCGGTGCCGCGACGCGCCACGTCATCGGGACCGAAGCGGCCGCCGCCCACAGTGCCGCGGTCGCACGGTATTACGACGCGCCCACCGCGGCGAATCGTGTACTGGCCGACATCACCGCGCATCGAATCGCCACGCTCGGCCGTGCCCACCCCGACGCGGGGCCCGGCCCGTGGGATCACTGAGCCCACCGCGGACCGTCGGCTTCGCCCGCGCATGGCCTGGAGCCGACGTAGGCCGCACACTCGCCTCGGCGCCGATCGTGACCAATACTGTTCGCGTGCGGGGGTACTCGATCGTGACCGACGACGACTTCCGTTGCTGCCGCCCAGCTACCGCGCCACTCGCTGGACCTGGCCTCTGGCCGAACCGCGTCCCTCTTCCCTCGGATGGGAAGGGCCCTGTGATACCTGTGTCACATTAAATAACGTACCGTTAGACAGCGGCACAGTAAATAGAGGGAAATAGTTCGGGTTGTCGCGCCGATGGCGACCCGAGTACACGTAGTGCCGCCGCCGTGACGAACATGCGCCGCTGGGCTCCTGCCTCGGGTTCCCGGAGCCGCGCTGAAAGGGTCTTGATGTCTGCGAACACTGTAGGTTTCGCACTACTCCTCATCGGAGTGATGATGTTGATCTCCAAGATCATCCGAGTGAAGTGGCGATTGGCGCAGAAGCTGTTCATCCCGAGCTCGATCATCGGAGGTGTCATCGCGCTGCTGATCGGCCCCGACATACTCGGCCGGATCGGCTCGGCACTGGGGGCCGACGGGCTTGCCGAGGGCGGCCTGTTCACCCCGGAAATCCTCGATGTCTGGAAGACCCTGCCTGGCCTGCTCATTTCGCTGGTGTTCGCCGGGCTTTTCATGGGGCACCGCCTGCCGTCGCCGAAGGAAGCTCTGCGCGTCGCCGGACCACAGATCTCCTTCGGCATGACCATTGCCAGTGGTCAGTACGTCGTCGGCCTGTTGCTGGCGATTCTCGTGCTGGTTCCGCTCTTCAATGTGCCCGTCTGGACTGGCACGCTGATCGAGATCGGTTTCGAGGGCGGACACGGCACTGCGGCCGGGATGGCGGACACCTTCGCCGATTTCGGGTTCGCGGAGGCACAGGACCTCGCGCTCGGATTGGCCACCGTCGGAATCCTGTCCGGCGTCATCGTCGGCATCGCCCTGATCAACTGGGGTGTGCGCCGAGGCAAGACCGAGATTCTGCGCAATGATGCCAAACCCACGGTGGCCGAGCAGGCCGGAATCGTGGAGAAGGACCGCCGCCGTGCGGCGGGGACCTTGACGGTGCAGCCGTCGTCCATCGAAACGCTGACCTTGCACTTCGGCCTGCTGGCGCTGGGTGTTCTGATCGGCTGGCTGATGCTGACCGGCCTGCAGTGGATCGAATCGAAGCTGTGGGCCGACAGCTTCGAGTTGTTCACCTACGTCCCGCTGTTCCCGATCGCCATGGTCGGCGGCATCATCGTGCAGGTGGCCATCCAGTCCTTCGACCGCGATGAGATCGTCGATCAACAGTTGATCGAACGGTTGCAGGGCTTTTCGCTCGATGTGCTGGTGATCGCGGCGCTCGGAACACTGTCACTGTCGGCCATCGCCTCGAACATCGGGCCGTTCCTGTTGCTGGCCGGCGCGGGTCTGGCCTGGACCGTTGGCGCGTTCATCTTCCTGGCGCCGCGGATGCTGCCGAATTTCTGGTTCGAACGCGGCATCGCGGACACCGGCCAGGCGCTGGGTGTGACCTCTACCGGCCTGATTCTGCTCCGCGTGGTCGATCCCAACCTGGAAACACCGGCCTATTCCGCCTTCGGCTACAAGCAGCTTCTGCTCGAGCCGTTCTTCGGCGGCGGCCTGATCACGGCCGGGGTGATTCCGATCATCGCGAACTTCGGCGTCGGATGGGTGCTCGGCCCGATGCTGGTCCTGTTTGTCGCATCGTTGTCGATCGGCATTCTGTACTTCGGCCGACAACGAACGACTGGGCAGACGTTGCCACGGGCCGAGGTCCCGGCCGGCTGATTCGGCGGGCGATACGCGCTGGGGACGGGGCCTCCCGTCCCCAGCGCGTATCCCCGACTCTGTCGGGCGGCTATCGGCGAGGTGCGCGCAGGACCTTGCGACCGAGCAGGCGACATACCTCGAGAGCCACGGCGATATCCAGTTTGCTGTGTGGCGTTCCGCCATCCCGGATCAATTCCAGTGCCCTGGTGATTCGGTACTTGACCGTATTGCGGTGCAGGATCATCTGCTGCGCGGTGTGTACATGACTTTCGCCGGTCGAATAGTAGGTGCGCAACGTGTCCCGGAGCGGCGCGGTCTGTTCGGCGTCATAGGCGAGTTCCCCGAGCACCTCACGCACCCATTCCCGGGTGGCATCCAAATTGTGGGTCAGTAGCGACACTATCGCCACGCCCGGGTCGCCGAACCCCATGGTCCGACGGCTGTATGGGGTGTCAGGCAAAGTCGCGACGAGATAGGTCGATTCGGCCTGCTGGTGGGAGCGGCGGAACCCGGCGAGTCCCCGCAGGGGCAACCCCGCGGCCAGCCGAACACCGGCCGGTATCCCTTCTCCGACCCACGACTCGGGGACCTTGGCAACGGGTTGGTGGTCCCCGAACGGGAGCCATGCCCACGCCGTACGCCGGTCGACTGCGGTCACCAACGGTGGTCCGTCTGTCTGCAGGTCGCGAGCAAGCACGCGTGCCGCCGAGCCGAGCATGCTCAGTACCGTCGACTCGTCACCGCCGGTGTACCACAGGACAACCGCTAGGTGAGTCCGGTCGAGTCGATAGCCGGTTGCCTCCTCGAATGCCGCCGGCGCCGGAGTGGCCGCGGACAGCAGAGCCTGGACCGTCGAGGAATTCACACTGCCACGGGCGTTGATCCACCGGACACGCTCGGCCTCGTAGGTCTCGAAAACGAACGAGGTGATCCAGTCGGCGTACGCGTAGATCCTGTCGTTGAGCTGTTTGACGACGGCCAGTCCCAGGTCGACCGGCAGATCCCTGCGCTCCACTTCTTCATGAAGTGTGCGCATGATCGAGTTCTGCCCCATGTGGTACGAGCGGACCAGCAGATTGGACGGGATCTCGCGCTGCGCCGCCCGCCGTGCGGACTCGACCGCGGCCATCGGTGGTTGCATGTTCTCGAGCGGAATGTTGTTCGCCAGGATCTCGATCATGGTGACGACATTCGAGTGGATGGCAGCGATCCGCATCTTCTCCATTCGGGGATCCGCGCGCGTGAAATCGTTTTCGTGGAGTATTCGGTAGGTCATCTCCTTGATCACCTCCGACTCCCGCGCGCGCAACCCCGTCCCGATCTCCTCGATCAGGGCGGCCACCTCGGCAGGCGTCGGTTCGGACAAGGAAGTGGCTCGATGCGTGGGCGGGGGCGCGGGATCGGTCATCCAGCTGGACCTTTCAGCAGAGGGGCGGGCTCGGCCACAGGGGCGCCCGACTCCGCCGAGCCGGGGTCGTACGTCGACCCACTGCCATCGGCTGCGACCGGTTGGGAACCAGGCTGAGCCGCGCTCCCAGCGCAATCGCCGCAATGAAGTTCATGCCGATGACATCGGCCCGGGCCAACGGCAGCGAGATCCTGCAATGAGCGGACTCGGTGAGACCCAGACAAAGGACTGTATCCATGGCAACCTCCTGCAGCCAACCATGGGAATACTCGCCACTGTCCGGCCCATCATCTGCCCCGAAGCACACCAGGGCGGGATCATCGGCCGTCGGGTCAGGTGGCGCGACCCATCCGGTGGGCGCTGGTTGCCCGAGAACCTCGACCGCCAAGCACGGCACCCCGGCGACCCTGCGCGGGGAGTCGATCGGGCGGTTGTCGAGCACCACGACAGCTCCGGTGGCCTCGATCTGTTGTCGGACAAGCACATAGCCGCCTGCCGGGTCCAGCGGTGCCGCGACCGCGCCCAGCCGCCACACAGCCATGAGCGCGACCAAGAGCTCCAAACGATTGGGCAAAACGATCGCTACCGTCGCGCCACGTCGTACACCCGCCGCGGCCAGGTGGGCAGCCGCGGTATCGACGCGCTCGGCGAACTCGCGATATCGCCACCTGCGATGGTGGTCCTCGAGACAGGGTGTGCCCGCGGCGACGTCGGTGTAATGCCATACAAAATGATCGATAGCTACAGACACGACCCTCATCCGTTCCGTACTCGATATGCCCAAAGACTATCGACCGAACTCGGGTCGGGGAACGTGCTCGAACGCCACAGTCGGCGTGACGTTTAGTGCAGATTGCACAGTCGGCTCGGCGGCGGCGCGCTGTCCGGCTTCGTCGAGACTCGGTAGCGGCGGCGTCGACTACGTCAATCGAATGCCACGCTGGGCAAGCCACGGCTGTGGATCCACGGCCGCGCCGTTCTGTCGCACCTCGAAATGCAGGTGCGGACCGGTCGACCTGCCCTCGTTGCCCATCCGAGCTATTTGCTGCCCGGCACCGACCTGCTGCCCGGGCTGCACGGAGTAGCTGTCGACATGCCCATAGATCGTCTCGGTGCCATCCGCGTGCCGAATCTTCACCCATTGACCGAACCCACTCGCCGGCCCGGCCGCTACGACCACTCCGTCGGCCGCGGCGAGGATCGGGGTGCCGATCGCGTTGGCGATATCGACACCGCCGTGGTGTTTGCCCCATCTGGGACCGAATTTGGAGGTGAAGGTGCCGGTGGCGGGGAGCGCGAAGCGCCCGCTTCCCATCCCACCTGCTGTTGGGCTGCTGGTGCTGGTGCTGGTGTGGGTGGTGGGTGCGGTGCTTCCGGTGAGGTTGTGGAGGTAGTGGTTGGTGAGTTGGTTGATGTGGTTGGTGGTGTGGGTGGAGTCGGCGTGGCCGGTGCCGACGAGGTGGTGGGCGTAGCGGAGGGCGCGGGTGAGGATGTTGTGGGCTTTGCGTTGGCCGGTGGGGGTGTAGGTGTCGGGGCCGAGGGCGGCGAGGGCGATGTTGGTTTCGCGGATGAGGGCCAGGATTTGGGTGCGGTGGACGGTGTTGGCGCCGGCGAGGTTGGTGATGTAGTTGGCGAGCCGGTTGTCGAGGTTGGTGAATGCGGTGGCGGCGTGTTGCTGGAAGAGGGTGGTTCTGGTGTGGGCGGCGGTGGTGGTGCTGGTGCCGTCGGTGGTGGCGGTGACGGGGTTGAGGGGGGTGGTGGGGGTGGGGGTTTTCTCGCGTGCGCCGTAGAGGGCGGCGAGGACTTTCAGGATTTTCAGGGCGTGGTCGGCTGGGGGGGTCAGGCCGATGGTGACGGGTGTGTCGGTGGTGTCGGTGACGGTGGTGGTGGACAGGCCGGTCTCGGTGGTGGTCGGGTTGGTGTGGGTTGGTGTGGTGGCGGGGCTGGTGTTGGTGGGGGTGGTGAGTCCGGACAGGGCTTGGGACAGGGTGGGCAGCATGTGTGCCAGGACGTTCTCGACACCGGCGCCATTGTCGGTGTCGGCGGTGGTGGTGTCGGGATCGGGTTGCGGGGTCGTTCGCTGGTGGTGGGACCCGAGATTGTCGGGGATCGGGGTCCCGATCACCGGCATCTGGTCTTGGCCGGGTGAGGTGGTTGTCGCGGCGACGGGCACGATCGCACCGGGCGGGGTGGCACTCGCAGGTGGTAGCGAATTGGTTACCGGTGCTGCGGGCGGGGTCGTGGTGGCTGCTGGTGTCGTGATCGGCGGAGTCGCGGCCGGTCCTGCTGTTGGTGTGGGTGGCCCGGGTGGGGTGGGTGTGGTGGTGGTGCTGGGCTGACGCCGTGATGTCCATGGCGTCGCCACCATCTGCCCGGCACCACCGTCCTCCGCCAAGCCCACCGCCACCGAAAGCCCAGGCTCCCCGCCATTCGCACCGACGGTCTCGACACCAGCACTCGCCTCAGCACCCGCCACCGTCCGACACCTCCTCCACCCGGGAACCGGCCACCCACCATCCTGACCGCCTCGACATCAACCACCACCACTGAGAACACCAAGCCCGGAGCGCCCGGCCCATCGGGATACGAGGTACATGGCGGATGGTCGTGGCTTCGAAGTCGGGTGGTGGGCTCAGGTCTGCGAACCTGGAGGCGTTCTTCACCACCGGAACGAGATGATTCGTGCCTCGATGCGAACGACTTGTGAACCGCGGTCGGGTCGAGAAACGGCGACCGGGATCGGGCTTTCCTGAAAGTGCTCGGACGGATCGGTGCCGATCCGTCCGAGCATGCTGGGAGTATTATTCTTCTGATCGTCCCTTCATGCTGTGGGCGGTCACCCACTGAACGGAACACTAATCAGGTGTGTGTAACGTGGGGTCGGATCATGTAATCACATGAATAGTTTGTCGGAATGGAACATGGATTTCGAGTAGATTTCTTCCGGCGGCACAACGGCATGATGTTGCGTCGCCCAGTGGTCGGCGAACGCGTATCTGGTTTCGAGGCCAGGAAATTCAATATGATCACGGACGAGTTCGGTGGACCGTGCGACGGCTATCCGATGTCGGCGGGCCGCCATGCGATTCATGATTGCTGTGGAGATGCATAAGAGGCTTGACGGTGGGATTCATTCGAAAATATCGTCCAGCCCCTCGGCGGCGGGCAGTGCTCCTGGTATGCGGGTGGCGGCGGCGAGTGCGTCGGCCACGGGCAGATCGGACAGACCGAGCTTCGGCAGGTCGCGGGGGAGCAGTAGGTTGCCGTGTTTCGCCGAGTAGACGGGGATGAATAGCGAGGAGTCGATAAGGTGCGGATGCAGGCTGGTTGTCTTCGGGCCGATGGCGAAATCGGCGAACGTGCGGTCACCGACGATGGCGTGGGCGAGTTCGCGAATCCGGGCCTGCGGGTAGACCCTGGCGGACGAGCATGGCGCGGAAGCTTCTCGGGCCGAGAACATGCTGTTCGGGATGATCGGAGGCGAGTTGCCGCGCCCGCTCGCGACCAATCCCCAACGCTACGGTTGCGGCGGCCAGCGCACCACCGCTGACACCCGCGATCACCGGTTGCAGTGCGGGAACGGGATGTGCGCTGCTCCGGGCCAGTCGAGCGGAAGTCGCATTCACCGAGCCGACAGCTATTCCCACCATCATGGCCAGACTGCGGCCTGCCACACCGGCGAGGATTCGAATCACGGGCCGCTGCTGTGCCAACGACTGTCCTTTCGCTGTCATGAATGTGCTCACCGGCGCCCGGCGTGTCGCACGAACGCGCTCGCGACCGACTTCACGTTCCGTCGACGGGATCCGCAAATCTAGGTGGCACTGCGCCATTCGCCAGCAGCGGGCGCAGTGCGTGACGCGTTGCCCCGTCGTCCGGAGCCGACAACGTGTCCGTCGGGGACCCGCCGGGCATGGGGATCACTGACAGCGGAGCGCTTCGGGGCGCGGATCGCTCCGCCGCAAAGTGGGCGGATGGCGCACCGTATCTGACGACACGGTCTACCGAGAAGAGTTTCCGGGCCTTGTCCGCACGTGTCTCGGCGAAGGCCCCCGAACTCGTCGCCGAGGGCTTGTAGCGCCGGTCCCGGGTGGGGCGCGGCCGCGCGCAGGTCCTACCGGTGGCCTGATCGCCGGTATAGGGCGTGAAGTGGCCGACAACATGGCGACGGCGTTTGCCTGGCTCCGGGCCCGGTCGGCTGGATCGCGGTAGCCGAGCCCCACTCGTCCCGCTATCGGGATCAGCGCCTGGTACACCGGGGTACGCCCGCGACGGTAGGGTATGGGTCTACCCGGGCGGGTTCCCCGCGGTCGACAGAAGATCCGCTGACGATCCCGTCCCCGTGCAGAAATCGGATTCCTCATGACGGCACAGGCCGCCGAACCCGCTTCCATCCGTTCTATCGAGGCACCGCAGCACCCCCACACCGATTATTCGGTCCTGTTGCGGCAGGTGCGTGCGGCCGGTCTGCTGAACCGCCGCCCTCGGTACTACCTGTGGCACAGTGCCATTGTTCTGCTGGCTCTGATCGGTGGTTGGGCTGCCGTGGTGGTGATCGGCGACTCGTGGTGGCAGCTGGCGACCGCCGCGTTCCTGGCTGTTGTCTTCGGGCAGCTGGGTTTTCTCGGCCACGATGCCGGCCACCGGCAGATCACCGGCCTCCGCCGTACCGACCACCTGCTCGGTCTGCTGTTCGGCAATTTCGCCATCGGGATCGGTACTGGGTGGTGGACCGACAAACACAACCGTCACCATGCGCATCCCAATACCGAGGACGCGGATCCCGACGCCATGGGTGTCCTGGCGTTGTCGAGTGAGCGTGCCCGTTCCGGTCGCGGCCTGCGCCGGGTGATCTTCCGGTACCAGGGTATCTTGTTCTTCCCGATGCTGCTGTTGGAGGGCTGGAACCTGCATGTCGCGAGTGTCCGGGCGATCGCCCGCGGCACCATCCGGCGGCGAGGGTTCGAAGCGGTGATGATGTTCGCGCATGCGGCGGTGTATTTCGGCACAGTCTTTCTGGTGCTGCCGCCGGTGAAGGCGATCGTGTTCGTCTTCGTGCACCAAGGTCTGTTCGGGCTGTATCTGGGAATGGCCTTCGCCCCCAACCACAAAGGCATGCCCGTGCTCTCTGCCGCCGACAAGACCGACTATCTGCGCCGCCAGGTTCTCACCGCCCGCAATATCCGCGGCGGTCTGGTCACCGATATCGCCTTCGGCGGGCTCAATTACCAGATCGAACACCATTTGTTCCCCTCCATGCCCCGGCCGAACTTGCGCCGCGCCCAGCCGATGGTCGCCGCGTACTGCGCGGGGATCGAGGTGCCCTATCTCGAGACGGGTGTGCTGGCCTCCTACGCCCAGTCGGTCGGCCACCTGCACGCGGTCGGGCAGAGTGTCCGTCGTACGGAGCCCGGCCGATAGCGCACGTGTGGTCGGCAGCCGCTGCCGCGCTTGAACGCGCCCGTCACGCTGAGCGCCGCGGACGCGAGTACCTTTTCACAGGCCCGCAGCGATGACTTCGTGGCGCATCCTCCGTTGGGGCATCAGTTGTGCGCATCCGCTGGTGAAGCGGTGAGTGTATCGGCCAAGGACCTCACCCACGGGCTGTGATTCGGTGGGGCCCCGGAATGTGGTTCCAGGGAACATTCTTGATGAATCCGATGCGGATCTCGCACAAACCGAGGTCGTCGATGGCGGCCCCATGGTGCCCGCAAAGGGTTCAACGATGTCACCGTGCCGGAGCGTGATCGACTGAGGACGGAACCCGCCTCCACGCGTGTGTCCCCGAGTACCTGCGTGACCACATGGGTCTCGTCCGGGGCCGCATCCGAGAGGCTGGATCAGCAGCGGGACACCCCGCGCCGGCTCCAGGTCCTTGTCGACGCGTAGGGTCGGCGGATTCGGCAACGACCGGTCGGGTTCGCGCCGGGCGATGTTTGTGCATTGCGCACAAACTTCTCCGTCAAGTGTGGCTCGCACATACGTTCCGCTTTCATCGACCGATGGTTAGCGTGGGAAACCGGTGCTGACCAAAGTTGATGACAGGGTTGGAACGGAGCTGTGGATGAGCAATTCCGAGGCGTCCCGGCGGCGTCTTTCGGAGACGTTGTCGGCGCCGACCCCGGATCGGGTTTCCGGGGTGGTGGTGGAGATCGGGGCAGGGCTGCGTGCGCGGGCGGCGGAAGTGGCCGACGGAATGGCCCGGCGGCTGATCCGCGAGGTCGCCTATTCCCCAAACGACCCGTTGCTGGAGCAACTGCGGATTGCCAGTGTGCACGCCAATGTCGCGACACTGATCGATATTCTGGTCGATGGAATGCCGGTCGGCCGGATGCAACCGCCGAGGGCGGCGGTCGAGTATGCCCGTCGGGCGGCGCAACGGGAGATTCCGCCCAATTTGCTGGTGCGCTCCTACCGGATGGGGGAGAACGCCATGATGCGCTTCTGCCACGACGAGGTGGGGCGACGGGATCTTCCGGTGGCGCTCGGCCTGGCGGTGATCGACCGTATCACGGAGATTGTGTATTCGTACGCCGACTGGGTCACCCTCTACGTCTTCGAAACCTATGAAGCCGAACGCGAGCGGTGGCTGGACATCCTGGGCAATGTGCACCAATCGATCGTGCACGGGCTGTTGTCGGCCACGACACCGGATCCGGCGAAATTCGAAGCGGCGACCGACTATCGGCTCGACCGCGTTCATCTCGGGGTGATCCTGTGGTGCACCGGTAACAAGGAAGTGGATATCCTGAACGTGGCGGAATCACGGGTGGCGTCCCTGGGGCGACAGCTGGAATTCGACGGACCGCCACTGGTCACTGCCATCGACAGCCGCACTTTGTGGGTGTGGTTTCCGTTCGCCGGACTGCCTGCTGCCGACCCCGGTGCGTTGCGGTCGGCTGCCGACCTTCCCGCGGGTGTGCGATTGGCAACCGGCTCGCCGGGCCACGGACTGGATGGATTTCGCCGCTCCCATCGGCAGGCGGCGGCCGCGCATTTGGTCGCCACCTTGCCGGGGACGCCGTCGGACAGGTCGGCGATCGGATTCGGGGACCCTGGAGTCGCCGTGGTATCGCTGCTGGCCGAGGATATGGAAGCGACCCGCACCTGGGTGCGCGAGGTTCTGGGCGAGCTGGCCGACGACACCGAGTCGGCGGCTGCCCTGCGTGAGACGCTGAGCACATACTACGAGACGGGGCAGAGCCACGTGCGCACCGCACAGCGCATGGCCCTGCACCGCAATACCGTCAAACACCGGGTCGCCAAGGCGCTGCGGAGCATTCGGATGCACGGTGGCACACACGAAAGGCTGGATATCGCGGTCGCCCTGCAGGTCTGCCGCGTCTTGGGTGGGAACGTGCTCCGGACTCCCGACTGAGGAAATTCGATCACTGCCCACCGTACTGGCGCCGGCCGTGCCCGGACGAGTGCGCCGGATCTCGTGACAAGAATTCTGGAAGAGCAGCCATAGGCAGGCGGGTGAATGCTCGATCCGGCCATGGCCGCAAGGCGTCCATGCTCTCGACGATCTTGTGCAGGAAGAGCCGGGTGTCGGTCTCGTTGTTGGCATTCGGGATGTCCGAGGGCCCAGACTACGAAGATGCTCCACTGCCTGCATGGTGTAGGGTTTCCCAGGTTTGTAGTGTCCGCTGTCGTCGGTCAGTCCGCGTAAGGTGCCATTCTCTACAAGAATCGTTCCCGCAGCCGCAACGGGTTTCCCTGCCAGGAAGCTGGAATTCGCCGAATTTAGTGAATTTAGATGAATAGATGAGCCCGGATTCGTCCATGACAAATATGGCGTGGCCATCAGCATGGGGGCCGCCATCGGTGGTGTCATACGGCCGACCGTCCGAATCGTATAGCCTGCCATCGTTCACCGACGATCGGAATCGCCGCCTTTCTCGTTTACTGTAGTATTTCACGGGGTGGGGACTCCAGGGGCCCATTCCTTTGGTGTCCTCTCCGCGGTACTGCTCCTGCATCGGTGTGGTGGCGAAGGGTGGGGAGTGTGTCTTCCGCGTGTTCGAGGTTTCAGTGGTTGGCTTGGCCGTGGTCTCCTGATCTCGACATGTTGCCAAACCTTCACGGTCCTGCGTGACGAATGCATTTGTGGCTTGACGTACTTTACCGGAGCTGGACGATATTTCTCCGGCGATGGCACGTGTGCCGGCGGTGTTTGCGGTTCATATTCTGGCGAGCGCTACTGAAAGCAGTTTCGTCAAGCTGTTCATTGTCGTTGCCGGCGCGATGGCTCACCCGGGCGAATTGGCATCGCTGAGCAGGATGGTCAGTCGAGCCAGTGCCGCTTCCGGGTCGATGTGCCGGAGCGAGTCACTGTCGATCGCGACACGCAACCCGCCACTGCAAATATCACCGTAGAATGTGTAGTCCCCCAGGCTGAGACGCGTGCCGAGTTCGTGCCTCACATCGATGTAGCCTTGTTCCGGCGGACAGCCGTTCGTCGAGGACAGCCTCCATAGTCGGCCCTCTGCGGTCAGGATCGTGGCCGACCGTACCCAGGGCCCGACCGACCTGCATTCCAGGACATGCCCGGGCGGTGACCGCAACTCGATATGCCGCATCGATTCGTGCGTGAATTTCGTTTGGCAGGGCGCTCGGTGCCGACCGACTCGCGTGGCCAGGTCTGCCAGCAGCGCCTCCAGTTGCCGGGCCGCTCGGTCAACCGCTTCCTCCTGGATACTTCGGCGGTGCCGCTCTTCGCGAGTACGGGGCTCGTCGGGCGCCGACGCTCGCGGCGTGTCGAATGAACCGGCGCTGGCGGTACTGGTCGATGACACCGACACTTCAGGGCTCGAGACTGCGTCGTGTTTCACCGCCGTCTCCTGCAAGTCCGCAGGTCCGGGGTGGTCCAGGTATGCGCCGACTACGTAGCCCAGAACTGCGAGGATCGGGGTCGACCACCAGTCCAAGAGGCTGAACATCTCACCACCGTGGCGATCGAGCCTGGACCAGGGCAGCCGAATGAAGAACACCAAGACCCCCAGGGCGAAACCGAGGATGAACCCCAGGGTCGCGCCGGCTGAGGACTTTCGGCCGAAGGCGTAGTCGACAAGGATGGTCGCCGCGACCGCTGCCGCCAAACTGAGGACAGTCACCAGGATCAGATCGTCCGGGACATGGGTTTGGTACGGCTCGTGATCACTGGCCGTCGGGGTCTCGCCGACATCGATCAGTATCCAAAGGATCGAACACGTCACCGCGGCAGTCACGGCTGCCGCGATGATCCGCTGGCGAATCGACATCGAGCGCCTTTCATATCAGTCGGGATTCGCCAGAGGACGGAACGGGCCCAGACGTCGGCTAATGCTCTCAGTATCAGAGTAACTCGCAAGGACTACAATGATTTCCCACCGATGGGAACATTCGTCCATGCCCTTCTCGACTTGCATCAGCTCCGCGATCAATCCCACCGGTTGGTGCCGACCCGAGGTCACCACCACGATCGCGCGCCGCACCCACACCGGCTGCTTGCTACGCCCCTGATCTGGGCGAGTTCGCGGCCCTCTGTCGAGGTGAGGGGCCGATTATCGTCGACCAGGAAATTGTTCCGACTGCACATCCAAAAGCTCGATGATGGTACTTTCGGCACAAATCTTGGTGTGTCCTACCGGTAGCGGTCGCGGTGGTGTGATCCGGTCGGTAACCTGACGGCGATCGCGGGATGGCTGCGGAAAGTAGTCGATGAATTGTCCCGCTGAATCGAAATATGGCGGCTGAATACTCCGATAGATCGGACCGACGGTGTCGTCGGTCGCGCTCGAGTAATCGTGTGGCCCGGTAGGGACTGATTCGTGGCACAGCGGCCCGAACGAAATATCGAGAGGTTCGAAACGATGACTGGTTCGGGGCATGCGATTGTCATCGGGGGAAGTGTCGCCGGAATGTGCGCCGCACAGGCGCTGCGTGGGCGGTTCGACCGGGTGACGATACTCGAACAGGACCGGCTTCCCCAGGGCGCTGAGGGTCGCCGTGGCACGCCACAAGCCTGGCACAACCATTTTCTGCTCGACGTCGGCCGGGAGGCAGCCGAAACGCTGTTTCCCGGCTTCACCGATCTTCTGCTCGCTCGGGGCGGTGCGCGTCTGGATCCAGGATATGACGCCGCGGCCTGCTTTGCGACCGGGTGGATGCCGCGGGCCCGTACGTCGACGTCGACGCTCTTCGCGTCCCGGCCGATGCTCGAAGCGACCATGCGGCAACTGCTGCTGCGTGAACCGGGAGTGACCTTCCGGGAAGGTGTGCGGGTCGTCGGGCTACTGTCCGACGGAGCGGGGGCGCAGACGAGCGTCACCGGTGTGTCCTACCTCGAATCCGGTTCTCCGGCCGGCGGTGAACTCCGGGCCGATCTCGTCGTCGATGCGGCAGGACGCGGTAGCCAGGGCGGCAACTGGATGCGGCAACTGGGCTACGAGGTCGATGAACTGACACTCGATGCGAAGGTCAGCTACTCCTCACGCTGGTATCAGCTACCGGACGAACCGATCTCCTGGTGGAAATGGATGATGGTGCTGCCGGATTCCGATCCGCGAGCGGCGCAATCGCACCAGTATCTGTGCATCGTCTTCCCGATCGAGGGCAACCGGATCATTGCGATGATGGCGTCGTGGGGGCTGCCGATGCCTTCGGATGCCGAGTCGTTCGAACGGTTGGCTCGGCAGACCAGGTCGAAGGAGTTCGGCCGGGTTCTCGACGCGGCGCAGCCGCTGTCCGGCGTGCACCAGACCCGGTCGACGCGCAATATATGGCGCCGATTCGATCGGTTGCCTTCGCCGCCAAGGGGTTTCGTCGCGGTAGGTGACGCGGTCGGCGCGTTCAATCCGATCTACGGCCAGGGGATGTCGTCCGCGGCCGTATCGGGTCTGATCCTGCACCGGCTCGCTGAGCGTATCGACCCGGTCGCCGCGGAGTTCCCGGCAGAGTTCTTCGCGGAGCAGGCTCGCTTCCTGAAACGTCCATGGACGCTGGCGATTACGCGTGACCGAGGCTACGCGCACGCTCGTGGCACCGCGGCGATCATCGACGGACCGCACAAGACACTGCTGCGTCGGATCAACTGGCCGGCCTTCCAGTTCTTCGCGGAGGCGGTGTGGCAGGACAGTGCGGTCGACCTCCACTTCAACCGGCTCATCAATGTGCGGGAGTCCTTGCCGGGATTCCTCACCAATCCGCGGGTGCTCGGCGGGCTGGGTCTCTACGGCGCGAAGAAGCTGCTGCGGCTCACGCGCGTACCGCCAACGGTCCCTGCCGAACTGCCACCGCCGGAGACTGACTTCTCGGCGATGCGCGGCCTGGTCGTGAGCAGCCGAACAGGAGTTCTCCGATGACTACGCACACGGTCTCCGTGCCACCCGAAGGGCGCGTCGGCGATCTGCTCGACCAGGCCCGGATGACCGTCGGCCCGGCTCTGCGCGCCGCGGTCGGTGAACTGCCCGAGGCTGTTCGGGAGGTTGCCACCTACCATTTCGGTTGGTCGGATCTCGACGGTGACGGTGCATCCGGTGCGGAACGTAGCTGGGGTAAGGGTGTGCGTGCGGCACTTGTGCTGGCGTGTGCCCGAGCGGTCGGCGGTACAGCCGCTGCGGCAGTGCCCGCGGCGACGGCGGTCGAGCTGGTGCACAATGCCTCATTGATCCAGGACGATCTGATCGATGACGATGCTCTGCGCCGGCACCGGCCCGCGGTGTGGGCGGCCTACGACGCCCCCACGGCAATGCTTGTCGGTGACGCGCTGTTGGCGGCGTCGGTGCGGGCCCTGTTGGAGGGATCGCACCGGCACGTCGCCGATGCGACGGCCGGGTTTCTCGATGCCATTCAGCGGCTTATCGCAGGAGAGATGGCCGATACCGCGTTCGAGTCGAGTCGCGACGTGTCGTTGGACCAGTGCACGGCGATGATCGCGGACAAGACCGGAGCCCTGATCGAAGCCGCGTGCGCACTCGGTGCTCGATACGGTGACGGGTCGCCCGAACAGATCAGCGCCATGGGGTGTTTCGGCCGGCATCTGGGGATCGCCTTCCAGGTAGTCGACGATTGTCTCGGGATCTGGGGTGTCTCCGACATCACCGGGAAGCCCGTTCTTGCGGATCTGCGGCGGCGGAAGAAGAGCCTGCCCGTCGTGTACGCGTTGACCGCGGGCACACCGGAGTCGACCGAGCTGGCCGAGCTCTACCGCTTGGATCATCCGCTGGCCGATGAACTCGTCGAGCGTGCCGCCGAGCTGGTCGAGCTGACCGGTGCGCGGCACTGGGCGACCGATTACGGCCGACGACAGGTCGAGCTCTCTCTCGGCCATCTCGCCGCGGCACATCCGACCACCGACGGACGCGCGCAGCTCATCGCTTTGGCCGACCTTGTGCGCGATCGCGAAGCATGACCACCCGAGAGGAAGCCATGAGCAGTTCTCCGGCTGCTGGTATAGACGTCGCTCGCGCCGCCGAACTGGTGCCGCGAGAGTTGACGGTGTACTGCCCGATTGCCCTTCCGGACAATCCATTCGACGTCGACGATATCGAACGGCAGGCCGTCGAATGGTGTCGGGAACAGGGTCTGTGGCGGCCGGCCGGGGCTTCGATGAGAATGGACGCAGCCGTCGGCATGACGTCCGCGCTGCCCACCGCATCCGAGGACTTGGTGGTAGCCGCCACCAGATACTTCTACTGGGGTGCGCTCCTGGACGACTACTGGGACACCCTCGCCGATGATCTGCCGCGGATCGCCGCGCATGCCGGTGAACTCGACCGCGCCCTGTTCGCGGCCCCCACCGCGCCGCTACCACGCGGTGACCTGTGGGCGGCCGCGCTACGCGATCTGCGGGCACAGTTCGTGGCAGTTCTCGGCACACCGTGCTTCGCAGCCCTCCAGCATGAGAACGCCGTCTGGCTGAACGGCCAGCTGTGGTATTCCGCCGTACGCCGGCGCGAGACCCGGCCCGGGGTCGGCGAGTACCTTCGCATGCGGTGGGTCAATTCCGGTGTCGGTACGCTGATTCCGTTCACCGCGGCCGCCGCGGGGTGCCGCGGCCTCGACGCGTGGCAGCTCGGTGACCCGGCGGTGCGGGCATTCGCGGAGGCCGTCATGTTCTCGTGCGCGCTACTCAACGACCTGTTCAGCATCGCCAAAGAACTTGCCACCGGCACCGCCGCGACGAACTTGTACTCCGTCCTGGCGCACGCCGAGGGCCTCGATACGGCCGAGTGCCTGGTCACAGGGTGGCAACTCTACGAACGGCTGGTCGCCCTGGTAGTGCGCCTGCGAGAACAACTTCTGACCGACCCTCGCCCAGATGTCGTACTGCTGGCCGGTGACCTCCCGAACTGGATACCCGCCGCGGTCGGCTGGGCAAGTACAACCGCCCGCTACCACCAGGTCGATCGTGGAGATCGTGCCACGGGCTTCACCCCTCCCGAATTGGTGGTTTCGGATGCCCCGTCCCTGTGGGATCCCGAAAACCTCACGCCACCTCCCTATCCGGAGATCGCATGGTGGTGGGCGACGATTGAGCGCTGAGTGGGTCCGGAACCCCACCGCCGCCGGCGATTTCGGCGAGTCGGCGCGCGCCCACGTCGGTACCGGACCCATGCTGTGCCCGGTGTGATCTCACGCCCGGAGGTGCTCCGACAACAGGCGGCTGACCAGGGCCGGGTGCTCCTCGTGTACCCAATGTGAGGAGTCGGGGACGTATTCGATGCGGAATGGTCCGGAAAAGCGGACGGGTAGATCGCGCGTCAACTCGTTCCCGAGGGCGATGTCGTTCTCGGCCCAGACGACCATCGTGGGCACGGTGACCGGATCGGTGCGGTGCAGAGTGCGGAAGTACCGGAAGGCCGCCCGGTAGTAGTTGATCATGGCGGACGCGGCGCCGGGAGCGAGGATGTTGCGCCGGTACTCGGTGAGGTCGGCTTCGGTGAACGTTCCCGGACACACTGCCATGTCGCGAAACATCGCTGAGACCAGGGGGATACCTTCTCGCCGGCGCATGGTCAGTTCGGGCAACCACGGCAATTGGAAGAAGAACATGTACCAGCTGCGCATCAGCTGGCGCGGGTTGCTCCGCAGCGCCTTCGCGAACAGCACCGGATCGGGGTAGTTGAGTAGTCCGAGCCGGTCGACCATCTCCGGATAGCGCACCGCGAATGCCCAGGCCACGATCCCGCCCCAATCGTGGCCGACGACATGCGCTGTCTGCTCCCCGAGCGCGTGGATCAGCGCCGCGACATCCGCAGTGAGCGCCGTGATGCGATAGTCCGCGACAGCAGCGGGCCGGTCGGTCCCACCGTAGCCACGCATGTCCACGGCCACCACCCGAAAGTGTTGTGCCAAGGCCGGAATCTGATGCCGCCAGGAATACCAGGATTGCGGAAACCCATGGAGCAGCACGACCAGTGGACCGGAGCCGGCCTCCACCAGATGGAAACGTATGCCGTTCGCCAGCACAGAGCGGTGTTGCCACACCACGGCCGGTGTGTCCTGCGGCGGGTAGCGGTCGTTGTCGGCGGGCATGCTCGGGCTCCTGATGGTCGGCGGTCCCGCCCGGTCGTCGGTGTGACTCGAACCGCCGGTTCGGCTACACCGGGCGAGGTTCTCCTGCGCTTGTCAGCGAACCGCTGTGGTTCGAGGCTACGGCGGTGATTCGAACCGGTCCCAGAACGGCCTTCCCACGAGTGGGACCACCCGTGGGGTCCCTGACGCGGTGGACGGCTGTCCGTAGCTGTTCGACATCGCGCGGTGAACCGGATCGGCCTCGGCCGTGGCGCGGCCGCGTCAGAACCTGCGCTCGGAGGGGCGGAATACCTCGCCCAGCCTGTCGTAGGCGGCACGCACATCATTCGGCACCTCCTGCGCCACGATGTGGCCTTCGGCCGGATAGTCGTCCAAGCGTTTGATCTCGCCCAGGATCGCCGAGGTGATGTCATCCGGTGGCGTCATCTGCGAACGATCGTCGCGCAGCCCGTAGTGCAGGTAGTTGTCCACGGAGACATCGGCAGAGACTATGGCCGCATGCTCCACGTCGGGGCCCTGCTTCATGATCGTGCCCCATACCCGGCGAGCGTGCTGGGGTGTGCACACGCCGACGATCGATCGGACATCCTGCCCCTGCTCGCGCAGCAACGCCAGGGAGTTGGCGACGTTCTCACCGGTATTGCGAGCCGCATGGTCCTCGAGGACCCGACGCGAACCCAGCCCCACTTGCTCGGCCTCTCTCCTGAACCGGACAGCCTCGGGAATTCGCGCGCCCTTACCCGGGTCCGCGTAACCGGAGAACACGACCGGAGTGTCCTCTAGACCGCGGGTACGGATGAAGTTGGCCAGGACCGCCGAACCTCCGCTGTCCGGGCTGCCGAACATCACCACGCCGCCGTACGGCCGTCGGGTATCGAAGGCCCACTTGGGGTCACGCCGCAGGAAGTCCCAGACGGTTCCCAGATCGGATATCGCCCGGTCGGAATCCACACCCCGGGCTTTCAGGTTCCGTAGCCAGTCGGCGTATACGGCCTGGCTACGCCCCCCGATCAGCTGATCGTCGCGGATCAAGGCCTGCCCAGCGGAATCAATCGGAATCGCGGTGCTGCGGTCGGTATGGACCAACACACCGGCGGCTTCCCGAGGCATCCTCGCCACGCCGTGCCAGCTTCTGCCGATGCCGGATCCGCCCGCGGTGAGCGCTCGCGAGGCCCGCTCGGCGATCTGGCGTCCCGCGGCGGCCGCGGCATCGCCGGCACCTGGCCTCAACGACACGGTCATCCGTCCTTCCGCGAGTCGACCTACGGCCCACGATAGGTGAGACGGCAAGCAGTGGAGAGGGTTCGAGCTGGTACGGATCGCGGAAAGGAATACACCGGGTTCCGCTGTCCGAGCTGCTCGGCAGCAGGTCCGGCGCGCTCGCGCCCGCCGCCGTTCGGGGGCCCATGACCGGCGTTCCCAGAACTGGGGATGTTCGACAATGGGGTGGTCCGGAAAGGAAGTCAGTGGTGTAGCCGGGATCGGTCGCGTGAGTTTCGTGCCGACCCTGACTATGCGGTCGAAAGTGTCCTCCACGGGACGGATCAGGAACTGTCGATGGCTCGAGCTACCGCGCTGCCGTTGCCGCCCGGCGGCCGGTCACTACGGGGCGGGTGAGCAGATGGGCAATTGGTTTGTCGACGCTCTCGACGGTGTCGGCGGGGATATCGCCGTCGGCGTCGCGGGCGCGGCCGGGTTCGCCATCGGCGGGCCTGCCGGTGCCGCGCTGCTGGGTGGTGCCGTCGGTCTCGGGGTGTCCGCCGCACGCGGGAACACCGGAACCGACCTGTGGGCCGACGCCGGGATTGCCGCGGGGTCGGGCTTGCTCGGCGGCAGCCTTGGCAGCCTGGGCATGAAGGTGTTCACGGGGGGCGGATGGAAGGCGATCGGGAACAGTCTTGTGCGGGAAGGAACCTCCACGGCGGGTAAGGGGATAGCTCAGATACCTGGGGTCATGGTCCGAGGTGCTATGCGTCCACTCGCCAAGGAATCTGGGCGTCGCGGGAGGCAGGTGCTTCTCCGGGGCGGGGCGGGATCCTTTCTCGGAGCGGGATTGTCGGGGCTCGACCTGGAACGCTTGTTGAACCTCGCGCCGCAGGAATCCGGCCCTGTTCCTGTCATCGACTACACGTCGAAGCTCATCGAAACCGGTCGGCTCACTGTGGACAGCAGCTACACCGCCCATGTCTACGGGCCGGATCGCTCCAGCGCGAACTGGCCGGACGGGCTGGAGTTGCTGTCCGAAGGTGGGGAGAAGAAGTACGAAGACTTCACCGAAAGTGTTTACACCAGTTGGGAAGTATTCGGTCGCGGTGCCAGGGACGACGTTCCTGCGAGCTCCTCGGTCCAGCAGGTTTCCGGGGCGACGAGCGCCGCGATCATCAGCTACGTGGCGAGCGCACAGGAACTCGAGTCGAAGTACGACGATCTCATCGCCGCGGATGAGGCGCTCGGGCTCACCAAGGAGCAGCAGTCGGTCCTGCTCGAGGAGGTGGCTCGAATCTCGGACGCCTCGCGTGCTCAGCTCGAAGGCGCCGTCGCCGGGTTACGGGACTTCGCCACCGCGAATCCGATGGATGTCCAACAGCTGTCGCTGCTGCTGTCGCAGGGGGTGATCGAGAGTGCGACAGGCCCGATGGAGGAGGACGAGTTCGTGACGCAGCTGATCGACAACCACCTTGTCGCCATCACGGGAATCATGGACGCCGCGACCGTGGAACTGCAGACGCTCGCGACTCAGGTCGAGGAACTCACCGCGGACGATCCGGGGACCGACGATACGGATTCCGGGGATGCCGGCGACGCCGGCAACACCGATGCCGACGAAAGGGGTGGCCCCCATGGCACCCCCTACCCCTACCCCTACCCCTACCCGAACCAGAACCAGAATCAGAACCAGAACCAGAATGGTGCCGGTACACAGGGGGGCACCTTCCAGCCGATCGATTTCGGTCTCGACGGCACACAGGACACGGTCGGCACGAGTGGTCTCACCGGCAATCCGCGCGCAACCCAAGAGGATATCGGCGACGAGCGCACTGTCTCGCCTGCTTCGCCCACGACGTCTACCAGGCCGCCGACACCGAGTTCGACACCGACACCAGCACCGACACCGGTAGCAGCACCGACACCGATCTCGTCAACGCCGTCGACCAACGCTGGAATGGGTGACATCTCCCCGCTGGTGTCGAGTCTGCTGAACCAGAACCGGAACAATCCCATGGCGGGCATCGAACAGGAACCGGCGTACGCCGATCGCCGTCCGGATGTTCCGGGAGCCGTGCAAACCGGCCCGGCGGCACCGCCACCGTCGGCGCAGCCGGCCGCGAGCCAGCAGCAGACTGCCGCCTCGGGAGCGAACACCTCGGCGACGAACACCTCGGCGACGAACACACCGGCGGGGACCACATCGTCGGCGCCGCGCACATCGGTCTCCAGCACCCAGCCGATGCTCCGGCCGAATACCGACAAACCGCCGGTCTACATCTTCCCGGACGGTCGTCCCCAGGAGGTGTCGCCGGTGGTCTACGCCGCACTGGATGCCGCCTTCGACAATGCCGCGGGTACGGATGCGCTTGCGGCCTACGAGAACACGGCGGTAGCGCTGACAGAGCGGAATCTCGGTGACCCACGGGATCCGTATCAGCTGGTTACCGGCGATATCGCGAAGTTCGATCAGCGGACCGCCCTCGTTGTCGCCTTCGGCACCGAGAGCAGCGAGACTCCGGAGGTGATCGTGGACGGCCAATTGCAGCCCTTCTCCGCTGAAATACGCGACAAGCAAGGTGATTTCGGCCCGTTCGCGGGCTTCTTCCATCCGCCCGGGATCGACATCGTCGGTACGGCACCCGAGACGGCGGCGACCGACTCCGCCGCACCGGCCGAGACAGCCGTTCCGGCGTAGGGAGATGTCATGAGCTGGGGTACGGCTATTGAACTGGTCGGCGCCGCGGGCGGCGCTGTGGTTCCTGGCTATTGGGGAGCGGTCATCGGGGCAGGAGCCGGGGTACTCGGCGCGGCTGTGGACGGCGGCGGCGCTGGTGACATTCTCTTGGGCGGAGTTGTCGGAGGCCTGAGTAGTTTCGGTGGCAGGGCAGTCGGCACTGCGGCATCGAAAAAGCTGCTCGCCGGCGTGGACAAGCATTCAGTTCTGCTGACGCGGGAGATTCGGCGCGATGCTCGCGACGACCTGCGGAGAGCTCTGCCCGGTGTGCACAAGGGCGCGATGAGGAAATCGTACGATAATTCGAGACACCTGAAGCCGGACGAGCTCGGTGAGAAGTGGAAGGCTCTCACGGATGCCGAGAAGACGAAGTTCGGCATGCTCGACCAGAACAAGGCTACGAGGCAGAAGGTCAGAGATGCCTTGGCTTATCGAGATGCGAAGCATGCCAGAAAGAACTATCAAGACCGGCTGCGGGAACGGCGACAGAGAAAAATAGACGGGAGTCTTGCAAAGTACAAGAAGCCTTTCACGCCAGGCGAAGCCGGCAGCTGGGGGACTCGGGGATTGCGCGCGCTCGGTGGCGCGGGCTTGATGGGGGCGCTCACTGCGGGCTGGGGGGCGATGACGGGGTCCCCCGGATCGAATGGCGACGGCGCTGATCCGGCGACCGATCGCATCGCGGCGCCGGGGACCTGGGTCGGTGGGCACGTGCAGTCCATGGGGGAGGGACCATTTCGGCAGGGGGCCGGTGAGGGGATCGGCTTCCTGTTCCAGCCCGACGGTATCGCAGCCGATTTGCAGGGCTGGTATGCCGCTCCAGGCGGTATGGACGGCAACGGTTCGCTGGCCGACGGACTCAGCGACAACTGGCAGTTGTTCGGCGACGAAGGCGCTTTCGATACCGACAACGCGGTGGTGCCGTCGCTGCCGACGGTACCGATGCAGCTCGACGCGCAAACTCCCGCCGCCTACCAAGAGGCTGCGAGCAGGCTCGTGCAGGCGGCGCAGCGGTTCGACGCCATTCAGCAGGAGGTGGCGGAGCAGATCGTCGAGACTGCCGAGAACACCGAGCTCGGGCGGGAACAGATCTCCGCCTTGATCCGCGGCATCAATCTGAAGGCACAGACATCCGACGGAACCGATGCGAGTTTCGTCGATTTGCTCGGGCAGGCGTTCACCGAGAGTCTGTCGACCGTGGAGGAGCGCGCAGGCACCAATTCCGAGATCGAGAAGGTGGTCTCGGAGATGGAAGACCAGATGAACAAGGCGCTGGAGGAGCAGCAGAAGTCGATGGAGGAGGCGCTGAAGCAGCTGCCGAAGCCCAATGACCCGAGCTATCCCTATAACCCCGGTCAGCTCCCAGGGGTCAATCCCGGTCAGCTCCCCGGAAACCCGCTGCCACAGGATCCGGGTCACCGCCTTCCTGAAGTGCCGACGCCAACCATCCCCGCGCCCTCGGACCCGGCCGATCCCGCTGGCACTCCCACACCGCCGCCCACTCCCGACATACCGGACCGGCCGGATCCGGTCATTCCGGGAGACCGAGGCACACCGAACGACCCGAGCACGCCTCCGGTCGCGCCACCCGTGGTACCACCGCCCGGTGATATCGGATCGAGCCCGATCGGGATGGGCGGGATGGGGTCGAACCTCCTGAATTCGCTGTGGCCATTGTTGGCGGCCCAGCAGGGCGGGATGTTCGGCCAGCGCCCCATGGGGATGGGTGACGACCCGCGCCGCTTGGACCGGGAGCGACTTGCGCCGGTCCGCCCGGCCGAGGTGGAGCCGGCTCGGGTGCCGCCGCCTCCCGCACCCGCTCAGCCGGCGGGCGCGAGCGCAGGACAGTCCGGCGCTGTCGCCACACCGTCGGTCCCGCCGTCGGGCGCGACCGCCCCGCCCGATTCCGGTACACCACCGACCCGAGGCGCCGCCCGTGCGGATGGCAAGGTGCCGTACACCTTCACGGGTGGCCAGACGGTCTGGGTATCGCCGAAGGTGTACGACGCGTTGGTGGCGGCCGTCGCCGACACCACGGGTACCGACGCCAGGGCCGCCTACGGCATGGCGCCGGCGACATCGGCGAAAACGGGGGATCCGAAGGACAAGTATCCGGGCAGCCGGGTCGATCCGCACCAGCTGATGACCGGCGACATCGCGATGTGGGAGGACGGCCGCACGGCGCTGCTGGTGGTGTTCGAGCCCGCCGAGGAGGGTGGGTCCGCCCAGGACGGCGTGCTGAAGGTGATCGTCAGCGGTGCGCTGAAACAGTTCGCACCCGAGATGAGCGATGCCGAAGAGGATTTCGGTGCGTTCGCCGGCTTCTTCCATCCGCCGGGGATCGAGGGGAGCGGGTCCGGCTCGGAGGCGATCCCGGCGACCGACCCGACCTTGCAGCCGGTGCCCGCGATGCCGGTCCCGGCGGGTGGGTGATCGGCTCGACCGGTGGCCGGGCGGCTACCTGCCGAAGATCGAGTGGATCAGGGCTTGCCCGCCGCGATCGACGGTTCGGACGTGCTGGCGGTACACCGTCTCGGTGCCGTCGGGGCGGCGCTCGGTGATGTCGACGTCGTAGCCACCCGGATCTCGCGCGATGACACGCAGACAGTGGGTGGTGCCCACGGGGATCTCCTGATCGATGGCTTGCTGAATATCCTCGGCCGTAGACACATTCACCGTGTCCAGGGCCACGAAGTTGCGTGCCAGCTCGCCGTCGCGCTGGACGTAGTAGGCGTATTGGAACCCGAGGATCGCGCCCACCCCGCTGTCGGTGTCACCTGCTCCGTTGCCGACGACCGTGCTGTCGTCGTCTCCGGCCGGGCATGCTGCGTGCGCTGCGATGGTGGTAGTGGGCGGCAGGGTCCGATCGGTGTTCGGTTCGGGCAGCGCGGCGATCACCGCAGTACCCGCCAAGAGCATGATCAGCGCGCCCACGGTGCCCAGCACCAGCCGCACCGGTGAGCGGGGGCGGCGAGGTGCCGCGGCCGGGAGGCTGAGCGCGCGCCGAATCGCCACCGGATCGTAGGCGGGCACCGATTCTCCGGACTCGGGCTGGGAACTCGATGGCACGGGTTGCCACCCGAAATCGGGCCGTGGCCCTGAGGTATCGCGAGGCGGCGACTGCGTGGCGCCGACCGGTGGGCCGAAGCCCGATACCGGCGAGCTCCCCGCACCGGAATCAGAGGTCACCTCGGATCTATTGTCGTCCGTGGTCACCGTGACTGCCGTGACCAGTGGGCAAGATCGGTGCACTGTTTCATGTGCACACCTTCCTCTCCGATTCGAGGTGTCGCACGGTGCTCACAATGACACCGAAGAATGACCACCGCAACGAGACGCATTCCCATTGTTGGGAGCATATATAATTGCGCGCCGAACAGTATGTAGCCGACGATGTGAATTACCGCTGGGGCTGTACGGGTGGCCGCGATGCCGGACTTCTGTGAAGTTCCCAGTGCTGGGCAGGTTCTAGAATCTCACTATGGTGCAGCCGACGCCCTGGGGAGCAAATCCGGTTCAGCACTCCCCGGAACCGCCATCCGGCCGGCGAATGCGCGCCGTCGAACTGGTGCGGGTGGGCCACCCCGTCCTTCGCGTGCTGCGTGCCGCGCTGGCCGGGAATTGGGGCTACGTGCTCGCTGTGGCTGGGAGCATCGTCACATTCTTCCTGCTTTTCCAGCCCTGGATCACCGCGACCGGCCCCGGTGGAAGAGTGCGTGCGAACGCCTTCGGCCGGCTCGATGGATCCACCAACTACCTCACCGCATGGTCGCAGATCAAGTCGCCCACCGCGCACATCACCGGACTCTGGGCGCTGTTCGCCAGTGCCGCCCTCGTCGTGTCGATCGCGGCGGTGCTGATCCACCTTCGCATTCGGTCCGACCTGCTGGATCGGATGGCGACCGTCGCCACCGTCGCCGCCGCGGTGTTCGTGCTGGCGACGATGGTCTACCTCAACAGCAAGGGAACCGACCTCAAGGACATGACGACCCGCAGGTGGGACCTCGGCGGCCAGGTCGGCACGCTGATGGCGTGGGCGTTCGGCAACGGTCAGCTCGTCATGCCGGGTATGCGCGAGGTCGGGTACTCGAGCGCGAGTCTCACGCCCGCCGCGATATTCGCCAGCATCACCTCGATCGGCTCGGCCCTGGCGTGTGTCAGCCAGCGGATTCTCGGCCGTAGGTCGCGAAAGAATTGACCTGCGCCCAGTGCGGGAAAAGGCCAGAGCGATTCCTTGAAATATCAACTCACGCTGTCCGTGAGTTACCGACAGGTAGAAATTTCCGGCGGTGTGACCGGGCTCGCATTGTTTCCTGTTAATCGAGTCACAGGCGGGTATACTGGGCGTGGCCGGCTACCGGTGAGTAATTCTTTGTGGCGGCCCCGCAACCAGCGCGTTTTCGCGAAGTCGTGGCCCAGGTGGCCGGGCCAGGTCGTGTGTTTCCGCGTAAATGCGCAGCGGAGCTGCGGTGCGGCACCTTGCCGTCGGGTTCGAGAGAGCATAACGTAATGTGTTGTTAATGGCCGATGGTGCCCATTGCGTACAGTTCATTCGCATTCGAGCCGGTATCTGTGAATGGTGTCGAAGTACTCGACAACTTCGGAACCCCATATCGGCCCGGGTATTGCAAAGCCTGGAGAAATGTCCACTCACACGCCTTGGCAAGTACAGGAAGAACCGGCCCGTCGATACGAGGGTGACGACGAACTCGTTCGAGCGGTGACCGTGCGCCGCTTCGACCTCCAATCCGGCTGGGGATACCTCTGTGCCGCGGCGCTGAGTCTGGTCACCTTGCTCCTGCTGTTCCAGCCCTGGCTGTCCGCGGCGGGAGCGAACGGCACCATCACCATCGACGCCTTCGGGAACATCCTCGCCTGGCCGAAGGAGTACGGCCGCCCGGACAGCGACGTCAGCGGCATCTGGGCCGCTCTGGCCGCCGCCGCGGCGGTGGTGACCATCGGTGCGGTCCTGTTGCGCCTGTGGATTCCGGTTCGATCGTTGTCGCGCGTGGTGCTCGCGTCAGCCGCGGCCACGGCCCTTCTCGTGGTGGCCGGCCGGTACCATCTCGACCGCAGGGCAGCTGACCTGCGCGCACTGACCGAACGGTCCGATGTCCTCGACGGCAGTCTCGGCGACCTGCTCGACACCCTGCTGACCGGCGACCGGAATCGGGTGGCTGATCCGGGTACGACCGGCGCCGCCGGTTCCGGCTTCGAACTCGCGGCGACGCTGAGTTGCGGCACCGCGGCCGCCGCCGTGTTCGTCGCGCTCCTGGCCCTGCTCTGGTATCCGGGAAAAGCGGTCGCCACGGTCCAGCCGGTCGCCGCGCCGCGAGAAGTCGCCTATGGCGCGCCCGGTGGATCCGGAAATCGTAGGTCGGGAAATCGTAAGTCGGGCAACCGTATCGAGGCACCGATAATTGTCTCGGCGAGCATGGATCCGTCCGAATACTGGATGCCGCGGACGAAGACCATGGTGCCTGGAGTCACATCCGAGACCTTGGTCCCGGCGAGGACGAAGACGCTGGTGTCGGCGTTCGTGTGAACCGGGGTCGAATCACCACTGACGCCGCGGACTTGCAGCAGTGCGCCATCGGCCGACACCACCGCGCCGATGGTGCCACCACGACCGACCTGAACCGGTGTGTTGTCCTGGCCGCCGGATCCATCGGTGGCCAAGCAGCCCACCGCGACAAGGAGCAACGCGAGACCGATCCCGACGATCAAACCCCCGGTGCTCAATGCCTTCTTCAGCAGCATGCTCAGCGACGGCTTGTCTTCCGGACCCGGCGGCACGGGCTCCGGCGCCCCGGTAGCTGCTGACTCCTCTCGTCCCTCGCGCTGGCGCGACCACGGAGTCGGGCTGGGGTGACTCATGGAAATCGACGGTAGCGCTCGTCGTCCACACACCTGTCGCCATCGACGGGAGCACCGGCTCGCCACGTTTCCACGCGTCGGCAGGCGCTGCGAGGTCAGCCGAACAGGCCGCGATCGGCGTTCCCACAGTTGGGGATATTCGACAATGGGGTGCGTCGGACAAGGAGACCAGGCAGTGGCTGATGGCGGCTGTGGTCGATTCAGCCGTCCACCGGACGGATCAGGAACCGCTGATGGCACAAGGCCGTGCCGAAGGCCTGTGACGCGGACAGCCAGGCGGCCGTAGCGCGAGGAGGAGGCCGTGGTGCTCAACGTCGACCCGGAGCAACTCGTCGGTGCGGCAGCCGAACTCGCCGACATGGTGCGGGTGACCGGTGCGGCCGTCCCGGCCGAGTGGGTGACACCGGCCGGCTCCGATCCGATCTCCGCCGGGATGGTCCCGGCGCTCAACGACGAAGCGGCGCAACTGATCAACGGAATGCGCGGTCTGCTGAGTGTGCTGCAGCGGACCGCTCACGCGGTGGGTGCCGCTGCTGTGGACTATACGGAGACCGACTCGACCAACGCTGCGCTCATCGACAGAACATCCGGTGACATCGTCGGTAATCCGGTGGAACTGCCCGGCAACGTACCCATGGTGGTTTCGCCTTCCCTCGAGTTTCCCGACCCCGGTCTCGCCGCTGACCCGCTGTCCTTCGCGCAGATGCTGCACGCCGGTCCCGGTCCGGCGGCACCGGCCCGGTTCGCCGGGGTATTGCGCGCATTCAACTCGGGGGCCGCCACCGACGCGGGCCGCCGTGTCGGTGGCGCCGCCGAGGTACTGCGGAGCTGGACGCCGGTCGGCGCGAAGGCATCGGCCGAGCTGACCCAGCACAACGACTGGCTGGATCGGATCCGGCGGCAGATGGACCGGCTCGCCGACCGCGTCGACGCCTACAGCGCCGCATTCCGGGTCGCCAAGGACAAACATCCCACGCCGTCGGAGATCGTCGCCGCGCGTAAGGAACTGCTGCGTGCCATGCGCTCGAAGAACGAGGCCGCCACCTCGGCCGCGCTGGCCAAACACGAGGAGCTGAATCTGCGCTCCGCGGAGACGATCGGCGGATACGAGGGCAGCATGGCCGCGGACGCCGCCGCTGCCGGGTCCGAGAACAGCGATTCCAGCATGCTGCAATCGCTGTTGCCCGCGCTGTTGTCGGCGATGAGCCAGGGCGGGATGCTGGCCGAGCAGACACTCACCGAAGGTGCCTACGACGAGTATTACGGCGACGACTATTACGGCGACTACGGCGACTACGGCGGCTCCGGATACGGCACGCCCTCGCCGATCGGCGGCACACCGGGGTCGTCCCCGGGCTCGGGTATCGGTGCGAACCCGGCGTACACGATCGGACCGATGCCGATGAGTGCCGCACCCGCCGCCGCGTCCGGCGGCTCCGGTAGCGGCGCCCCCCGCACCGCCGGATTCGAACCCATGCGGTCCGGGTCGGCGTCGTCGGGGTCGGCGATGGGGCGCGGTGGGTACATGCCGATGATGCCGATGATGCCGGGCGCGGGCGGCGCCGGAGCGGGAGCCGGCGGCGGGGACCGCGGCCGGGTCGTCGCCTGGCATCCGGATCGGCTCATGTACGTCGACGACACTCCGCACACCGAGTCGGTGATCGGTGAACGGCCGGTGATCGCACCCACCGTGACCCCGCCGACTCCGGCGCCTGCTTCCCAGACCCGTAACAACGCTGGAGGTTCCGCATGAGTGACATCCATCCCGATGTGCAAGCAGCGCTGGATATGGCCCGCAACCTGCGCCACCGGATCGCCGACATGCGGGAACGGATCGACGGGATCCGTGCCCGCAGGCCATCGCCCGGTGGCGACGTGATCCCGGAAGTCGACGCCATGGGCAGGCTCACCGACCTGTACATCGCGCCCGGCACGACGATGCGATACACCAGTGACGAACTGGTACAGGAGATCATGGCGGCGGTCACCGAGAGCACGGCCGATGCCGCTCGGCAACACCGCGCGATCATGGACTCGGCCGTGACCGACGAGGATGGCGAAGGCACGCACGCAGAGGCGGTGGCCCCGGCCGCGGGGCAGCGCGCGTGAGTGAGTGGAGCGCCGTCAGCACGGCACCGGCGGACCCGGGAATCGGCGAGGGGGAGTCGTGACCGAGACGGATCCGGGTGTGACAGTGACCGACACCCTGCGGTGGCTCTACGAGCAAGGGCTGCAGAGGTTGGCGGGTGTTGGTGCGCGGCAAGCGAATCCGATCTCCGCCTACACCGTGTCGGTGGCCACCGGCACGGTGACGGTGCACCCCGCCACCGGCGCGGGGACCGGCTCCGACACCGTGACCCTCTCGGCCGAGGATCTGCCCCATCCGGCCGACAGCGCGCGGCGCCTGGTGGTCGTCGGGATCACCTCGGCGGAGGCGGCGCTGGTCGTAGACCTCGAGACCACGCTCGGCATGGCGATCAACGCCGACCGCCCCGAGTGCGTGGCCCGCTCCTGGGCGATGCAACTGATGCTCAATCCGGAGATCACGCTGACCACCAACAGTGCTGCCACCGCCATCGGTGGCAGCGACCGGTACCGGCACACCTTCATTCCCGGTGGCGGGGCCACCCTCATCAATATCGACGACGCGCGGCCCCCGATCACCACAATCACGCTCAACCCGTCGACCGAAAGCCCTGATCACCTCGATGTCGAGGCCGACCGTAGCGGGGAGTGCTATCTGGGCACCCGGTTCTGGCGGTTGCGCAAGGTGATGACCATCGACGACACCACCTGGTCGGCGTTGTCGGCGACCCTCGACCCACGAATGGCGGAGGACAACAGCTGATGAACGGCACGCACTTCGACGAATCCGACGACACGACCGGCACGGCTCCGGACTGGGTCAAACGCACCTACGAGGTATTCAATCCGGACAACACGGTGGGTGTCGCCTGCAACCGCGACGGTGAGATCGTCGGTCTGCACCTGACCGACGAGGTTCGCGAGTACGGCGATACCTGGCTGACGGCCGAACTGCTCAAACTCGCGCGGCTGGCCCATCAGAAATCGCGGGTGGGACTGCGGGCCGAGATGGAACACAAGGGGGCGCGGCCCTACACCATCGACGCGTTCGATCTGCCGACCGAAGCGGCCTACCGCGCCATGGAGGACGCAGAGTTCGGCACCAGGTCCTGACCTTCGCCCAGCAGGACACCGACGAACGGAGTAGCCGATGCCGGACCGCAGTGGGCCGATACTCGATATCGACGATCCACAGGAAATCACCTCTGCCGCAAGTGTGTTCACGACGGCGGTACACACCGCCACCGGTTCCGCGGCCGGTTCCGCGGACACGCTGCGCCCGCAGACCAAGCCGGCATCCGACCTCGACCGCATGATGTGCGATCAGCTGAGCTGGGTCCGGTCGACATTCGAGGCCGCGGCGCGGTCCAGCGCGGGCCGGGCCGACGATGTGGTCGTCGACGCGCTGTTCGGCACGTCCGCGCTCGAAAACACAGACGTGGACAACGGATCCCGGACTCGGTACGAGTCGATCTGATGTACGTGCGGTAATGGCGCCGGAACAGCGGAGTGCGCACTGGGACGAGATCGTCGGCGGGAACTGGCCCGCGATCGGTCCCGCGGAGTGGAGTGCGCTGGAAACCGTGGCCCGGCAGGCATCTCGGGTGATGAACGTCGGCGACGCGACGCAGGCGCGCCTCGGCTTCGACGAGCGGGTGCGTTCCAGCGGTCGGCTGCAATCGGTCAGGGAACGGATGCTGGCCCAGCAGCACGATCCACAGGCGTACTCCGATGCCCTCGCGGCCACCGCTGCTGTCCTGCGCAGCTATTCGGATGTGGCGTATCGGACCAGGAATCAGATCCTCGACATCGTCGAGCGCGCGGACCGTGACATCCGCGCCGAGCATCGCGCCGCCGCGGCGGAGGCCGACGACGAAGCCACCGCCGATGAGGACCGCGAATCGGCGGCGGATCGCGAGGCCGCGCGTGCTCACCGGATCGCCGCCGTCATCACGCGGGCTCGTGCGGATGTCGATGACGTCGCCGGTGCGGCGCTGAATTCGATCAGCCCGGTCTCGCTGCCGGAACTGACCGCTGTCGCCGATCATCTGGGGCAGCCGGGTCCGCTGGCCCCGAACCGTCCCGCGGCCCCGAACCGTTCGGCGGTGCCGCAACCGCCCGTGGATGTGCCGGGGCCGGAGTCGGCTGCCGACGCCACGCCCGCACTGGACGCGGCGGGATCGCCGGACGAGCAGCGGAATCCGTATGCTCGAGCGCCCCGTGCGGCGTTTCCGCTGCAACTGGCTGGTGGCACACCGGATTCGGCGGAGCCTGTGGATGACGATGCGCACGCCGAGCGCGTTGTGCCGGAGCGGCGTGGCTCCTCGGGGCCAGCTGAGGAGGCAGCGGTCGGCCCGCCGCCTGCCCTTTCGCCACCGGGCGAGCCGCCCGTTGGCCGGTGGCACGAACCCTTCGCGGAGGCGGGCACCGGTGGTGCGTCCGGAACCGGGATCGGCCGGGGTGCACCGGTCGCGGCCGGAAGCGAACCCGATGACGACGAAACCTCCTCGGATACCGAGGCATCGACCGTGGACGGGCTCGATCCGAGCATCTCGGACGGCGATGACCGCGTCGAGAGCCACAGCGATGGCGGTGACGAGGACCGAGTGGGGGCCGGAGCTGCCGACAGCAGCGCCGTGGGTGACGAATCGGCGGTCGACTCGGACCTGATGCCCGGCTCCGGGAGCCAGCCGACCGGCGCGCCTGCGGTGCCGGGGCAGGTGCTGGCGCCGGTGGTTGCCGCGCCGCCACCGATACCGATGGTCGCTCCGCCGCTGGCGGCCGGCGCGGGGGCCGCCGCGCCCTCGGCGGGACCGGCGCACCAGGGCGGTACCGCAGCGCGGTCGGGGTCCGGCGTGTTCGCCCCGAACTCCAGCGGCCCGCCGGGTACCCCGGCAGGTGGGCCACCGAACCGGACCGATGCGCGGCCGGACCGGTCGGCGACCCCTCCCGCCCGCAACGACGCCCCCACCGATCCTGCCGAACCGAGGCGCGCCGAAGAAGTGGTCGGTGCCGCGATGGTGGCCGCGGCCGCACCGTCATTCCTGCTGGGCGAACGCGTCGACGGTGACCTGATCCTGGCCAGGACGTTGCTGGCGGGGGTCCTCGCCGCCATCGGCCCCACCGTCCTCGGCTTGGATGTGGCGGTCGCGACACTGCGTGGGCCGGGTGGCCTCAGCGCGTTCCTCACCTCGAACGAGGGGCGTGGCTGGTTGCCCAGCGGGCTGTACCTGCCGGAAGCGGTATCGATGCCCTGGCTCTGGGCGGAAGCCGAACACGCCGGTGCCGCCTGGGAAGGGCTCGCGGACCCGGCCCGGGTGCTCGTCGAGTTCGGGCTGGCGTGGGGGCGACGCTCCGGGGCGCGGCTCACCGCGCTGGCCTCCTCACGGACGATCGGGCTCGATCTGCGGGCGCGGTGGCGCGAGCTGCCGATGGCGGACTCGGTCCAGGCCTCGGCGCAGTGGGACCTGCGGTCGCGGGCCTCGGGCTCGGTGGATCGGCTCGGGCTGGCCGGTGCGCGGGAACTGTCCGCGCGTGCCGACAGGATCCCCCGAAACGAGGTGCCGACGCGGTGCGCCGGGCTGGCGTGGGATGCGCACACGAAGGTCGCCGGGACCACCGCACCGGGGCCGGAAGCGGTGCTGGCGCGCGCGGTCCGGGAGCGAATCCTGGCCGCGGTGCGCCAGGCGGAGTCCGTGTCACCGGACCTGTGGGACGAGCTGCGCGACGCCGACGACCTGCTCACCGCGGCGATGCTGCCGCGGCGGGCCGACGCGTCACGGGTAGACCTGGGCGAGCTGAAGCCCGATCCCGAACGTGCCGTGCTCCGCGCAATGGTTTTCGAGCGCCGCTGCGACGAGCTGGTGCTCCTGCTGGCGCAGCCAGGGGATCCGGCCGCCACAGCCCAGCTGATGCGGGACGTCGTCTACGCCCACGCCCAGGTCATCGGGCATCCCCAGTTCATCCTGCCAGCACCCGCGGGCTCCGATGATCCGGGCGGCCGGCCACCGACCATCACGGCACCGCGCGGCTGACCAGCGGGTCCGTGGCGCACCTCCCACGATTGGGAAGGCCGGACAATGTTGACGACAGGGCGCGGGAAAGGACACAGCGAGCATGCCGGACCGGATGGATATCGACCCGGAAGTGCTGCGTCAGCTCGCGAATCAGCACGACCGGGTCGCCCGTGACACCTGGGACTGGGCGCAGCCGCCGTCGGCTTGGCTCGACAACTTTCTGCCCACCTACGGCAAGATCGCCTTTCCGGTATACAACGCCCTGGTGCGGTACTACGACGCCAGGCGGCGCGCCGGGGAGCGTTTGGCCGGTCAGCACGATCAGACCGCGGCGTCGCTGCGGGCCGCCGCGGACAGCTACGAACGCACCGATGAGGACATCGCCACCGGCTTTCGCCGCAACGGTGAGGAGTTCGGTGCGCCCGCACCGGCGCCGATGGACCCGGGGACAAACCGGGTGGCGCCGATCAATGGTGTCCCCGCCGTCGATGTTCCGGCCGCGACCACGCCGGGCGCCACGAACGCCGGCACCGGTGTGAACGGCACCCAGATCGGGGAGGGGGCCGGTACCGGGATCGCCGGGACTGCTCCGGCCGCGGAGGCCGCGGCACCCGCGGCGGCCGCGACCACCCCACCGGCCTCCGTTCTCCCACCGGCCACCGGTGCCCCGGTGACACCCGGTGACACCGCACAGCCGGGCAGCACGGGCGCGAGTGCGCAGCCCTCGGTTGCCCCATCCGGCGCGTCGGCCATGTCGGGGGGCGTGGTGCCGCCGGCTGTGGTGGCACCACCCGTCGGTGTCGCCGGTGGCGCGGACCAGTCCGCCTCCGGCGCACCCGCCGACGCGGGCCGCGGTGCCGCGGGCCTGCCGATGATGCCGATCGCGCCGTTCGCCGCCGCACTGGCCAATGCCAGGGACAAGGCCGCCGGACCGGACTTCGTGGTGGGTGAGCGCCCCGACGACGATCTGGTCCTCGCCCGCACCCTGCTCGGCGGAATCCTCTCCGCTGTCCGGACTTCCGCACTCGGCTTGCAGTGGGCGGTGGCGGTGCTGCGCGGGCCAGGCGGCGCCATGGTGCTGGTGACATCGAACGAGGGCAGGGGCTGGCTCCCGGCCGGCGTCTACGTGCCACAGGGCACCGCCCTGCCGTGGACCGTGGACGGTGCCGAGGCGGCCTGGGAGGGGATCTCGGATCCGGCGCGAATGCTGGCCGAGTTCAGCCTCATGGCGGGTACCCGATCCGGTGCCAGGCTGACGGCGCTGGTCTCCTCGGGGGAGATCGACCCCGGTGTGCGGGTTCGGTTCGGCGATGTATCGATGCAGTCGGCGGTCGCGCCCTCCGACGACGTGGATCTCGGTGTGCCGACACCGGATACCGTCGACCGGCTGGTCCTGGGCGGCATGTCGCACCTGCAGGACAAGGTCGCCGCGGTGCCCGACGACCAACTCCGCGATCGTTGCCTCGGATTGGCGATCGATGCCGACTCCCGGATAGCGCGGACGAGCGCCCCGGCGTCGGTGTCCGCTGTGGTGCGCCAGTTGCGCACGAAGATCCTCGATCAGCTGCGAAACGGCGGCGACGTACCCCGCGAGTGGTGGGACGACCTTCGCGACGCCGATGACCTGCTTGCCGCTGCCATGCTCTCCCGTCGCGTCGATGTGCGTCGCGTCGAACTCGGCGAGCTCCGCATCGACGATCAGGCCGAGATCCTGCGCACGCTGGTATTCGAACGTCGCTGTAACGAAGTCCTGATGCTGTTGAGCGAGAACGTGACTCGGCAGGAGCTGCGCGATGCGGTGTACGCGCATGTGCAGATCATCGGCCACCCGCTGTATGCCGCCGCGCCGGAGACGGTGGCCGCGCCGGAGACGGTGGTGGCGCCGCAGGTCGAGGTGCTGGTGTCCGAGGCGGATCTCGCCGATGGCGAGATCGGTCGGCCTACCGTCAGCGCCGGACCACCCGAGACCGCCGCAGCGGCGGCACCCGCTACCGAGGCGGCACCATCCACCACGACTACGCCTCCCACCGGGGCCGCGCCACCGGCCGGCACTGTTCTGCCACCCACGATTTCCGCGCCGGGTGCCATCGCACCGGACTTTCGCCGCGACGGCGAGAGTCCAGGAAGGAGTGACGCGAGGTGACCGCGGGCAGGCGTGAGATTCATCCCGACGTGCGCGCCGCCCAGGCGATGGCCAGGGAACTGCGCCATCGTGCCCTCGCGCTGCGGGAGAAGATCGATCGCATCGTTGCGCGACGTCCGTCCCCGACAGGCATGGTGATTCCCGAGGTGAACGCCAAGGGACAGCTGACCGGCCTGTACCTGGCACCCGGCACGTGCGCGCGCTTCGACAGCCAGGAACTGGCCACCGAGATCATGACCGCGATCCAGGAGAGCACCGAGGACGCGCGCAGGCAGTACCGGATCGCGATGAACGATCCGGCCGATCGGCCACCGCCGCTGGGCGAGATCATGCGGGAGTGGCGCGCCGCGCCCGGCCCGAAGGAGCAGATCCCCAATTTTGGGAAGCACGGAGAATGAACCGCAGGTACGTCAGCGGAGGGAGTCACCAGAATGGCGAACCGTCTGCATCTGGATCCGGATAACCTGCGCGCACTGGCGGACCGGCACGACCTGGCAGCCGCCAGAATCCGGGAAGCGGGCCGGATTCCAGAGGGCTGGCTCGGCCGGTTCCGATCCCAGTACGGGACCATCGCCGAACCGGTCCGCGCCGCGCTGATCGACTATTTCGACCGGCGACACCGGCGTTCGGAACAGCAGGCAGCCAAGCACGAGCGGACTCGCGACATCTTGCGGGCGGCGGCACAGAACTTCGAGAGCCGGGACCGCGAGTCGGGACAGGACATCGGTAGTCGCGGACGGGGATTCGATGGTGTGCCCGCATCCGGTGGGCCGGTGCCCGGATCGCTGCCTCCCACGGCCGTGAATCCGGTCATCGTCAACCCGGCGACGGCCGCGTCCAACACCGCCCCCATGCCCGTTCATGGCCGGCCTGCCGCGTCATCCGACATCCGCGAGGATGTCGGGCCCGCGCCGGTACCAGCAGTTGGACCGGTGGCAGCGAGTACCCCGAACCGCTCGGATGTGCGCACGCCCGGATTGTCGGTGCGGCCTTCGGTGTTCGGCGACATTGCCCGAACACAGGAGGGTGCGGCTCGGGTCGGCGACAGTGCGCGGGCACCGGCCCCGCCGTCAGCGGGTGGTCCTGCCGGAATCGCTTCCGCTGTCCCGTCGGCGGTGGCCGCGCCTGGTCCGGTGGCGGTCCCTGACCAGGGTGCCGGGCCAACTCCGGTGAGTGGCCTGCCTGCCGCCCCTCTGGGCCCTGCCGTCCAGCCCGTCGGTGGCGTGGCAGCATCGCCGTTGGGGACCAGCGCAACGGGTGGCGCACGGCAGCGCCCACGGGCGGCGAACGCCGACATCGACAGTGGTGACTTGAAAGCCGCCCGGACCTTGCTCTCCGCGGTACTGCATGCTGCCGGGGCAACGGCCCCCACTGTTGAATGGTCGGTCGCGGCGCTGCGCAGTCCGGTCGGCATGGCGCTGTTCCTCACCACGAACGAAGGCAGGGGCTGGTTGCCGCCCGGCCTGTACCTGCCGCGGAATGTGTCCATGCCGTGGCGGCGTGACGATGCGGTGGGGGTTCGGGATTCGGATCGGGCCACCTGGGAGCACCACCCGGACCCCGCGCGAATTCTGGTGGAGTTCGCCCGGATCTGGGGTCCGACAGCGAACGCCCGGCTCACCGCCCTGGCGAGCTCGATTCGGATCGATCCGGCGCTGCGAGAAGATATCTCGGGTGCGGCGAGCGCGGAGCGGGTCGAACCGGAAGGCGTACTGGACTTGCGGTGGCCCGGCCCGCACACCATCGACCGACTGGGCTTCGCGGGTTCTGCGGATGCGCTGGCCGAGGCGGCCGGGGTGCCGCGCGCCAGTCGTGCGGCCAAGGGTATCCAGCTGGGCGTCGACGCCCATCACCGTGTGCGCCGAGCCGGTGCCACACCGGTGGCCGCGGTGCCGGTCGAGCAACTGCGGGAGCGGATTCTGGCCCTGCTGGAAGCCGCGGAGCCCGTACCGGAACAGTGGTGGGCCGAGCTGCGCCATGCCGACAGCGTGCTCGGCGAGGCGATTCGATCCCACTGGTCCGGTGACCGGGATGCGGTACGGGCGCTGGTCTTCCAACGCCGATGCACCGAACTCGTGCTGTTGCTGGACGGCGAGCCGGGTTATCGACGGCTGCGGGACCAGCTCTATGCCTATGAGCAGATCGTGAAACACCCGGCGTTCGCCGATTCCCCGGTGGTGTCTGCCGGTCCCATGGGCGGTGTCGTACCACCACCCGTAGCTGTCCCTGAACGCTCTGCTGGATCGGATGGGGCGCGGGTCCGCGGAGCGATCGTCGTGCCGGTAGGACAACCCAGGGTGGGGTCCGATGCACGCCCGGGATGAGTCGTCGGGCCGGTGTTCGATGCCGACGGATCGTGGGTGCGCGAAGACCGCGGCACCCTTGACAGCTGGATGCGATCGGACACCTACAGCTGCTGTGCACCGAGTATCGAGGAGAGATCATGGCCGGTTTGGATGGTGGCGGGACGGGACTGGACCTGGAATCCCGCAGTCAGGAAACAGGCTCCAGCGAGGGTGACACCAACTATGCCGTGTACGGCAGCGATGGTGAACGCAAAGACGATACGAGTACCCGACCCGAAGAGGGCTTCTACTACGCCCAGGACGACCCCCAAGGCGAGCTCACCCTCTACCAGGTAGTCGGCGGACACCATGTTCCGATCGAATCATGGCCCTCGTCGGGTGATGTGGACTATCGAGTGGCAGATGACGGCACTGCCTATTCTGCCAAGGAAACGGACATCAGCGGCGAGGATTTCGGATCCTTCCAGGCTGATGGGGACAGTCCGGCCAGTGAGCATGACATCCAGTCGAGCGACAATCTGGGTGATCTGGACCTCTGGGGTGATTTCGGGCCGCAGCAAGGGCTGACGCCGGAGAACGCTGACAACATCTTGGAGTTGGTGAGTCTGCCCATTCCAAGAGGTGCGAGCGAGGGCCTGATCTGGTTGATCACTGATACCCAGGACACCATGCAGGAGCAATTCGATTCGATCGGTGTGGGTGATCCGAAGTCGGCGCCCGCGTTTACCAAAGTTCTCGAAGATGTCGGTACCTTGGAAGGCTGGAACAGGGTCATCGATCTCGCCAATGAATCGGAAACAAACGTACGGCACGAGACGCTTGCCCAGCGAATGGAAGCGCGGCAGGAGCTGTACGACGACAAGAACGACGAGGTAAGCATCGATGTTGATGACCTGACACCCAAGCAGGAGAAAGTGCTTGCGGACCTGAGGGGAATCAAGGACGACCTCGTTGAAAAGCTCGAAGTAGATCTCCTCGCGCACTACGAGGATCGCGACGGATATTCGATGTCCGTGCATGATGACGGCGACATCATGCTCACAATTTCCGCTCCTATCGGCAGTGAATCGAACACGAGCGTTCTCTTCGAGATGAAAGAAGATGCACAATCGGGAAGCCGGTATTACGAACTGGCTCCGAGTTGGCTGCATAGCCATTACATCGACAAGATCATCGATGCTTCAGAAGAGTTCAGCGGAACGTATGATCGCGCGGTCGAAGAATTTCAAGAAGTATCCGCCCGAGTCGATGACGACAGCGTCGGCGATGACGATGGCAATGGCGTCGTCGATGGCAACGACAACAGTGAAGAGGGCGACAACGGGAATAGTGGTGAGCGTGCGGGAGAAAACGGAAATAACGGTAACCTCCCCGGCATGGACGGTGGTACCAACCCGACCCCCGGCGACCCATTCGCCGGCGATGGGCTGGAAAATCCCGAGGACCTGTTCGGGGATTTGATCGATAACCCGGAGGAGGACGGTGCAGGCGGCGAGGGAGATGGCGAAGGCCAGGCCGACGGGGCTGACGAGGGCGGAAGTGGCGTCACCGCCGACATGCTGGAGGAGATCATTCGCGATCTCGAGGAGTCGTCGAGCGTCGACGACGCCGGTTCCGGCGGGTCCGGAGATGCGGACAGCGGCCCCGTCGACGCCGCTGCCGGAGCCGACCCCGGCAGCCCGGGTCCAGTCCAGTCCCTGCCCCAGAACAACTCAGGCATGGGTGGGTTGGGGGACATGATTCCGGCGTCCGCACTCATGTCCGGCTTGGCAGGCAACAACAATCCGTGGTCGCGGCAGGAGCCCGATCCCAGGCCTCCCGACCTTCGCGACCGAGACCTCGGCGCGGAGCCGTACGCACCCGACCTGGAACCGGTACCGATCCCGGGAAGCGACATGCCGCCGGCGGTGACCGCATCCACGAATATCGGAGCTCCGCCGCAGACGTTCACCCCGAGTGGCGAGATGGTGGACGTCGACCTCCGCAACGGTATGTCACAGTCGGTGCCCGCGGCTGTTGCCGAGGCGCTGAACAAGGAACTCCACAACCCCAATGGCAGCGATGGGCGTGCCGCCTACGAGGGAACGTCCGCACAGGCGGGCCCGGGCAGTTCGTGGGAAAGGGTGGGCCCGACTCCCGGGAGCGATGACGGCGGTTCGCGTCCCGGCGTGCAGACCGGTGACGTGGCCCAGTGGGAGTACCGGCCCACACCCGATTCGGCGCCGATCGTCCGTACCGCCCTGTTGGTCGTGACCGACGAGGGACTGAACGTCATCGTGAACGGCGAGGTGGTTCCGCTGGATCCGAACAATCCCCCCGACGACGGCAGCGGGCGACCGTACGGTGACTTCGTCGGCTACTTCCACCCGACCGGAATCGACCCGGCCACACCGGGTTCCGATAACACCGGCGCCGCCGCCGAACCGCCGCCGGTCGCCGCCGCGGCCCCGGCCGCGCCGGAACCCCCGGCGGTGGAGGCCCCGACGCTGCGATAGGGAGCCGGTGGCGGCTGGGTGGCGTAGTTCGACGCCGTCCGGCCATTCGATACCGGTCCGGGTGGGGCGCCACCGGTTCCGTGGTGCCCCACCCGGCGACTCGTGCTCAGACCAGCAACTCTCCTGGACGCGGTTGATCCACGGATGCTACGGAGGGTGGTTGCTTGACAACGCCGACAATATTTCCGGAACTGATCGTGCGTGCCTTTTCGTAGACCCCGTCGACCCCGTCCGGTCCGCCGGTGTTTCCCTCGATGGTGTAGATCGTGTCGCCGTCCACGCGCACCACGATGCCGATGTGGTCGGGCTCGCCGCCGTCCCAATCGAAGACGATCATGTCGCCGGGTTCGGCGTTGTGCGGTGATGCCGCCAGGCCCATGCCCTGCGCATCGTTCCAGATCGCGGGCACATAGTTCTTGTTGGTCCAGGTGACCTCATGGCCCGCCTGGTCCCAGACCCAGTCGGCGAACGAGGCACACCACGCGTCGTTGATGTTGTATGGCGCGTTGACGGAGTTGTTGCCGAACTCGCGCACACCGAGCTGGCTGCGGGCAGCGGCGAGGGCCCGGTCCGTGGGATCGGTCATGTCGGAGGGGATGTAACTCGCACTGGTCGGTGTCCAGGTAGGGGCTGGGTTGTAGCCCGAGGCGGCCGGTCCAGCACCGGAATAGATCACTGGCGCGGGGTGCGAGCCATCGATGACGTCCGCGTGATTCCGGCTCACCGTCGACGCGTTGTCGACCTCGCGGTGGACATCACCGACCGCATTCATGACGAGGCGGAGTGCCCGCATGTCCTCGGTGGCTGTCAGCGGCAGATACTCCGTGGTGTTTCCGTCCGAGTCCAGATCGTGGGTGTCGACGCGTTCGTGGATGCTCCGCAGCTCGGTGTCGAGCCGTCCGACGCGTTCCTTGATCGATATGTAGGTCGAATTCGAGAGGTCGAAGGTCGCGAACGTGGAGTCATGGACCGCATCGCCCTGCTCCTCGATCCGTTGCTCCTCCTCCTCGACCTCGCGCTGCTGTGAGCTGTAGTCCTCGGCCAGCAGGCCCGACGGTGCCGACAACCCGGTGTCGTCGAGCAGCTGCCGGTCCTTCATCCAGCTCACCAGGTCGGGCTGGCGGGCCCCGTCGCCGGAGGCGAACAGCAGGATCGCGGTTTCGAAGTACTCCTCCGCGGCGTGGATGGTCGATTCCACGAAGCCGCCGGCAATCCTTGGCACGTAGAGTTCGATGAACCCGACCAGCTCCGCACGACTGGTCATGGCCGCACCGGGTCCGCATTCGATCCGGTGTGCCTCGGATTCGGCTGGTGTGCGAACACCATCGGTCACCTCGCTCACCCATGGGTATTGGACGGTCTATTGCCGAGTATCGGGCATTCCCGATCTTGGGAACTCGGCACATGGCGGTGCGGGACCCACCTTCCTGGTGGGTGGATTCAGGTGGATTTCGGTGTGGAATGTTCGGGCGCGGTGACTGTGGGTGGTCCGGCTGGGGCGTCGTCACGATTCGGTGCCGCAGCCTGCTGATCGGCCGCGACCGGGGGCGCGGGTGCGGCGGAGCTCGGTGTCGGTGTGCCCGGCCCGGTCTTCTCGGCTCCGGGGACATTCGGTGGGAGCGCAACGTTCGGCGCCGGTCGGGTGGATTCGGGTGCGGAGATCCGCGCGGGGGTGACGGTGGTAGGCCGGGTTTTCGACCAGGGCGTCGTGATAGGGGGGCGCTCGGAGGGCGATCGTGGCGACTGGGCTGCCGTGGCGTCCACGGACCCTGGCTTCGGTGGTGTCGTACTCGATCCGGCCGGTTTCGCGGCGCGTGTCCACGGTGTTCCCCTCGGGGAAGGCTGTGTACTTCCACCGGCGGCCGGCGCGGGGTTGCCGATAGCGCTGCTGGTCGTCTGGTTGTCGGCGGAAGCCGATGTCGACAGGGGCGACCCGGTGGATATTGTTGTGCCGGAGGAGGAACCGAGGCCGCGCGGAGCGGCCGGATCGGATGCCGGGGCAGTCGGCATCGAGGCAGTGGTGCGGACATCCTGCTCTCGGTCCGACCGGACTTCGGCGCCGACGGGGTCGGACAAAGCGGGTACCGCTCGTGCCGGTCCCGCAGTGTTGCCGCCACCGTCCGCCGAAATTCGATGGTCCGGGGTGTCGAGGTGCTGTCCGCCCGGCGCACCGGTGTGTCGCTGGTCCGGAGTGCCGGTAGGTTGCTGCGAGGCTTCGGTCGGCTGCTGGGTTCGGCCTGTGCTGTCCGGCGTGGACTCCGACGGGTTCTGTGCCGGGGACTCCGACGCCGAGGCGGGTGCTGCGGATACCGGTGGCGGCGTACCGGCCAATTCTGTCTTGCCGTTCACCGCCTGCTGCGTGGTCGGTGAACCCATGGTGGTCGGGGGAGCGGTGATGGCTGGGCCGTCGTCGTATCGCGGTTCTGTGCCCGGATTCGGGGGCAGCGAACCCGTCGGTTGGTCCAGGCTGGGTGTCGCCCAGCTGCGCGGTACGCCCGCGCCGTCGTTCGACCCGCTGTCGGTGGTCGTGAAGTCCAGATCGGCGATACTGTTCGCGAAATCCTCCGCGTGCTGGGTGATGTCGGATGCGTGATCGTCGAGCACCCGGGTGTAACGCAGGACCTCGTCGGGATCGATGTGGAGCGTCGGCGCGTGCTCGGGCGCCAGGGGCACACCGAGGGCGCGGCGCGTCGACTCGTAGGCGAACCCGTTGACCACTCTGGCGACGGTGTCCTCGAGTGGTTCGACCGCGCGGACGATCACCTCGGCGAGGAGGTAGCTCAACAGGGTCTGCTCCATGGCCACGAGTAGTCGCCGGGCGGCGGCGGTGATCGCCGGACCCATGGCGGCCGACAGCCCGGAGGTGGCTACGGCGGCGGACATGGCCGTGGCATACGCGACCGCGAGGGCCGCGAGTTCGGTCAGGACCGCGACCTTGACCGAGACGATCACGATGGCCGCGGCGTCCAGCGCGGTGGCGACCACGGTGCAGGCCTGGTCGAGGTCGGCCATGTTCGTCGCGCTCATGTGCGCCCAGACAGTGACGAGTTGTTCGTAGGAGTATCCCGAGTACACCGACCCCATGTCATTGATCACGCCGGTCGCCTCGGTGTGCGTGTTCTGCACCTTCTCGGCGAACACACGCACTTGGTCGGCCAATTCCCGGACATGGTCCTCGTTGATGTCCGGGTAGGGAAAACCCAGGAAGTTCAGGAAGAGTGCGACTTCGCTCGGTATCTGGATCGCCACGGGTGAAGCCTGCTTCCCGGCCCGTTACAGCACGCGCACGACGACGGAATTGGTGTCCATCTCCGACCAGCGGACCGTCGCGCCGGAATACGGCGCCTCGATCACCCGGCCACCGCCCGCGGCGAGCTGGACGTGTTCGGGGCCGTTGGCACTGAACGAATCCCCGGGAAACACGAGATCGCCCGGCCGAGCATCCTGTGGATGCACCCGAACGCCGCTGTGGATCTGCTCGTAGGTGGTGCGTGGCAGCACCACCTCGCCCCCGGACGCGTGCGCCACGGCATACTGCGTCAAGCCGGAGCAGTCGAAGCCGCCGCCGGTGGGGCCGCCCGCACCGCCACCACCCCAGACATATGGCGCGCCGAGCCAACCGCTCGCCGCGGAGACCGCGTCACCGCCGCGCGTTCCGTCCGACAACTGCCGGATGCTTCGTTGCGAGTTCGGATGGGCGCCCACCGCCGCGGCCACCGGGCGGATCCGCCGCCTGCGGCGTCGGCGTACCGGTTGGTCCGGGGAGAGGGTGCGCCCGCGGGCCGGTGGGACCACCGGCGGCACGATCTGCGCGGCCATGCGGCGCGCGGCATCCATATCGATACTGACCTGCCTGGTCGCCTGCGAGATGCTCCGCTGTGCGGTATCCAGCAGGGCGGTCCCGGTGAATCGGGCGTCTCCCACCGAGACGAGAGCCTGTACCCTGGTGCGGAATTCGGCGATCTGGTTCGCGATCTGCTGCCTGCCGACTACGGTGCCGTCGCCGGATCGGGCCACTGTGGTGTGCACGGTTCCGTCCCGCCGGGATTGATTGTCGGCGGTGGCGGTGTGTGTACCGAGGGCTTCGGTGTATCCGGCCAGCCCCGACGCGCTCTGCGCACGCATCCCGGCGGCGATATCGCGCATCATGACCGCCGAATGACCGGCCGCGGGCTGTCCCTGCCCATACAGCGCGCTCAGCGCACGCAACACCACATCCACTTCAACAGTCATGTCCGACCCCATTCGACCAATTCACCACCGCCCGCTCTCAGATCGCGCACCCCTGGATCATTGTCGGACCTTCCCACGGCAGGGGACAGCCGACAATGAACCGAGACGGGCGGAGAGGAGGTGGCGCCGGATGGCGGCCGAGCTGACCGACGAACAGGTGACAGATCTCGAGGAGCGGCTGTTTGCGCTGTTGGCGGAGAAGTCCGAGGAGAAGTCCGAGGAGACGGGGGACAAGAACTTCTGGACCGTCGAACTCGTCCGGCCGCCCGGCGGGTCGACCGGCCTGCTGGCGTATATCGCCATGGCCGAGGCCGCCATTCAGTCGTCGGTCAACCTCCTCGGCATCGGCACCACCAGCCCCCCGCCGAACGTCGACGAGTTGATCCGGCCGGTGGTCTACGAGAATCTCGGCAAGAGCGAATCCACCGAGGAATACAAGGAGACGTTGACGAAGGTCGAAGCACGGCAGGGCGCGCTCCTGCGGGCGGACCGCAATGTCGTCGAGGTGGCGAAATATGTCTCCAGCGAAGAGGACCAGACGCTTCGAGCGATCAAGGACATCGTCGGTGAGCTCAACAACAACCTCGAGGCGGTCGGCAAGGGCGAGCTGAAAGCCGCCCAGGAGATGAACCTGTTGCGCCACCTCGCGGAGGCCGTTGGCGCGGTGCTGCACAAAGTCACCATGGTCGCGGAACTGAACAGCGAGCTGGCCGGTTCCCCGGGCGACGAAGACGACGGTTCCGGCAGCGGCGGAAGCGGATCCGGTGGCGGTGGCGGCGGCGGCGGTGACGGCAGTCTCGCCTCCCTGCTCCCGATGCTGGCCATGCTGCCGATGGCGGCCATGCCACTGATGACCATGCTGCCCGACCTCGTGGAGAACCTCAGCGGCGAAGACAGCGACGATCGGCGTGAGCCGGAAAGCGCGCCCGCGCCGGACGAAGGACCCGCCCCGGCCGACCCCCGGACCCCCGAGGCGGAGAGCCGAGATGAAGGCCCGGCCGAGGCCGAGACCAAGGCCGAGACCAAGGCTGAGCCCGAAGCCGAACCAGCCTCCGCCGGTTCGCCGCTGGCGGACGAACAGGCCTGGGACCAGGCCGCTGACCAGCTCGGGCCACTCGGGCCGATGGTCTCCGCCCTCGGCCGGTCCGTCCGATCCGCGCTGGAACCGGCGGCGAGGACGTCGTCGAGTTCGGAAGCGGCGGCCGAGGACGCGGGCAGTGATCAACCCGATCCCGAGCCGATCGCCAGCGGGCTCACCGAGGTCTAGTGGCCGACCCGGTTCGGCCGGCGGCGGCGACGGTCGCGCGATGGTTCGCCCGCCGGTCCTGCGCTCGGCAGGGTTCTGGTCCGTTGGTCTTCGCTGCCCAGGTGCCGCGCTCATGGCTCATCAGGAACGGTTGCAGCAGAGCGCGCATGAACGCGGGTCCGTCGTCCGGGGTGACTGACCGCGATGCGGTAACCAGATCAATGCGTTCGGCGAACCACCGCTGGGCGAGTGGGCACCCTTCCTCGTCGGTGCAGGTGAGCTCAATGGTTCCCTGCGATGTCAGCCGGAACTCCGCCACCCGCTCGATGTTCCCACCTGTGGGAACGAGCTCCGTGAGCTGGATGACGTGGTGACTTATGGTGCGGGGGCACGAGATCGGCGGAAGAGGTGTGGCGATTGTCAGGTCCGGAGGACGCGTTCTACACCGGTGTGCAGGCATTGGGCCTGATCGCCGGTGGCATGCGCAATGAGGAGCACGCGGCAGCCGCCTTCAGGGCGGCGACAGATCTGGACCCGGACATGTGCGATGCCTGGCTCGGGCGGGCGATGGCCGGCGACGTCACCCCGGAGGTCATCTATGGAGCCTACCGGTCGGTGCACAATCTGTATCGGGACCAGCAGCGGGCCGGACTGGTCGATCGGGCGCTGTGGTGTCAGGTCGAGATCGGGATGTACGGGCTGAGGGTGGTGATGGCCGACCGCGACCAGATCGCCATCGGGCAGGCCGCCGCGTACGCCGAGGCGGGGGAGTGGCGGGAGGCTGCCGCCATCCTGGACGAGGTGCCCGGTGACGAGGTCGCCGATTTCGTCCGGATGTCGCTGCACTACCGCACCGAACGCTGGCCCGACGTGGTGGAATTGCGAACCCGCCGGCCGCTGCTCGACGACGGCCTGCTCGATATCGCCGCGGAGCTGATGGCCGCTCAGGCGATGGCGCATCTGGGCCGCTTCGGCGAGGCCCTGCCCCGAGCTCGGCGGCTGGTGGAGGACAGTTCATCCGGCAACCAGTCGTATATCTGGGCGGACGCGCACTACCTGTACGGGATGCTGTTGCGGCACACCGGAGATCATGAAGCCGGCGACAAGGTGCTCAACGGGCTCCAGGGTTCCGGACTCTGGTCGGAGCGCCCCGAATGGCAGCGGGCGGTGCAGGACAAGTCCGTTCGGCTGGCGGTGACCACGCCGGCCGTGATCGCTTCGCGCACCGACGAATGGGATCCGAAGTCGGGTGACGACCCGATCGAGGTCGCCGCGGCGGCGGCCCGCGAAGGGCGGGCGGAGCTGCTGGCCGAGGCTTCCGCGTTGTTGCAGGCGCAGATCGGCATGGAATCGGTCAAAGAGCAGGTCAACCGGTTGAAATCCGGTGTGCAGATGGATCAGGTCCGGGCCAAGCGCGGTCTGGCGGTGGACTCCAAGTCGCAGCACCTGATCTTCTCCGGTCCGCCCGGCACGGGCAAGACCACGATCGCGCGGGTGGTGGCCAAGATCTTCGCCGGGCTCGGCGTGGTCGAGAACGCTGATGTGGTCGAGGTGTCGCGCAACGATATGGTCGGCACCCATCTCGGGCACACCGCGCCGAAGACCAATGCCCTCGTCGATTCCGCACTGGGCGGTGTGCTGTTCATCGACGAGGCGTACACGCTGATCCAGGAGGGCCTTTCGGGTGGCGACGCGTTCGGCAAGGAGGCCGTCGATACGCTGCTGGCCCGGATGGAGAACGACCGCGACAAGCTGGTGGTGATCATCGCCGGCTACGAGGACGAGATCGATCGGTTCCTCGGCTCCAACGAGGGATTGTCCTCCCGGTTCACCAAGCGGGTTCGTTTCCCCAGTTACGACCCGGACGAGCTGGTGCAGATCGCCGACCACATCGCCAAGAAGAAGGATTCGGTGATGTCCGATGACGCCAGGGAGATTCTGCGCGAACGTTGCGCGGAGATGTCCCGGCGCGACGCCGGGGGCAGGCGGATGATCGATCTGGCCGGCAACGGCCGTTTCGTGCGCAATGTGATCGAGGCCGCCGAGGCCGAGCGGGACTACCGGTTCACCAGAGACAATGTGGACATCTCGGCGATGACCGATGAAGAGCTGATGACCGTCGACGCCTTCGACATCACCGCGGCATTGGCGGGGTTGGCACCCACCGCCCACAGGTGACCCGGTGGCCCGCTTCCGGGTGGTGTCCAAACACCAGGTGTCCGGATGGCGCTTTCTGCTGCGCCGGATCGAGCACGCGCTGGTGCGCCGCGACGCCTCGATGCTGGACGATCCACAGCGCGGCCGGTCGACGGCGCTGATGATCGGCTTCGCACTCGCCTGTGTCGGTGTCGCCGGGGCAGCCGTGCTGGCCTTCTTCTCACCGGCGAAGAAGGTGGGCGATGCGCCGATCGTGGCCGACAAGGACTCCGGGGCGCTGTTTGTGCACATGGGTGGCCGGATGTATCCGGCACTGAACCTCACCTCGGCGCGGCTGATCACCGGCCAGGCGGCCGACCCGGTGCGGGTCGGATCGGCCGAGCTTGCCAAGTACCCGCGCGGGCCGTGGGTCGGCATTCCCGGTGCGCCGGGCCACATGGTGGGTACTTCGGATCGCGATTCGTTCTGGGCGGTGTGTGACCGTGCGCGGGGTGGAGCCGCGGCCCCGGTGGACCCGCAGGCGGGTGTGCCGATGGCGTCGACAGCGCCGGTGCACACCACCGCGATCGGTGGCCGCCTCACCGTGGACGGCAGCGCGGCAAGGGAATTGGGCGCGGACGAGGCCCGGCTGATGCGCAACGGCCGCACGATCTGGCTGGTGTACCGCGACGGCGAGAACGGCGCGGTGCGCGCGATGATCGATCTCGCCGATTCCGCGGTGACCCTGGCACTCGGGCTCGACGCGACCGCACCGGTCATGCCCGCCTCCGCCGGGCTGATCGAAGCGATTCCCGAGGTGCCAGCCCTTCGGGTTCCCGAGGTCCCCGAATTCGGCACCCCCATGACGTTCTCGACCGGGCTGACGGTTGCGGTGGGGTCCGTATTGACGGTCTCGCAACCGGATCGTGGCGCGCAGTACTATCTGGTCTCGCAGTCGGGTGCGGTCCGGGTGAGCCCGGTGCTCGCGGCGATGGTCCGCAATGCCGATGTGCAGGGCAGTATTTCGTCCCAGACCGTGAGCCCGAGTGTGATCGCCGCGAATCTGCGGCCGGGGAACTGGCCGGGAACGGCGCACTACCCCGACCGGCCGGTCCGCCTGGTCGACACCTCGACGCACGCCGTGACGTGCCTGTCCTGGGAACGGCTAGACACCGAGCCGCGCGCCATCGTCGGCCTTCTGGTGGGGCGGCAATTGCCCCTTGCCGCCGATGAACAGCGGCTTCCGGTCACCCTGGTCACCGCGGCGGGCTCGGCGGGAAGGACAGCCGACGCCGCCTACCTACCCCGCACGACCGGGCGTTTCATCCAGGTGACCGGAGACGATCCGGGATCGGGCCTACGGGAATCACTGTGGTGGGTCTCCGACAGCGGAGTCCGCTACGGCCTCGCCCTCGAGGCCGGGCGTGACCCATCGGCGGATCCGACCCTGCGGTCACTGAACCTCGGTTCCCCGGTGCCCGCACCGTGGTCGATCGTCTCGCTGTTCGCGGTGGGCCCCACCCTGTCCCAGGTGGATGCCCGAATTCAGCATGATGGCATTTCCGCCAACGACACCGGTGCCGGATTCGGCGGGGACGGGCGATGACAACGACGCGACGGTTCGTACGGCCGGCCAAGATGGTGGCGGGACCGAAGGCCCCCGCGGTGGCCGAGCTGAAACTGCAGCCACCGACCGAGCTGCCCCGGCCGGTACCGGCATCCAAACTGAAGATGATCCTGCCCGTCATCATGGTGGCCGCGATGATCGGCATGGTCGCGATGATGTTCAGCAGCGGGCGGACCATGTCGCCGATGATGCTGTTCTTTCCCATGATGATGTTGGTGTCGATGGTCGGCATGATGGGCGGTGGGTTGGCCGGCGGCGGTGGCAAGGGCACCGCCGCCGAGGTCAACGAGGATCGCAAGGATTATCTGCGCAGCATCACCGACCATCGGAAGACCGTGCACGATGCCGAAGCCGAATTGCATCGGTTCCTGCGGTATGCGCACCCGGGGCCGGCCGAGGTGGGAAATCTGGTCGGTGGCAAGCGGATGTGGGAGATCCAGGCGCCGCACCCGCAGTTTCTGCGGGTGCGGATCGGGTTGGGACGGATCGCCAATCAGGTCCGGGTGATCGTGCCGGAGGCGGCGCCCACCTCCGATCTGGATCCGGTGGGGGTCGTCGAGATCACCCGGTTCGCCAAGGCGTACTCCACGGTCGGCGGAATGCCGGTGGCGATGAACCTGCTGTCCACTCCCCAGGTGGTCTTCGATGGCGATCCGGATGCGGTGACGGCGCTGGTTCGCTCGATGATCGCCGAGATCGTCGTCCTGCACGGCCCGGACCAGGTGGCGGTGGCCGCCGCTCTGCAGGAGCCGGACGCGCCGGAATGGAGCTGGCTGAAATGGTTGCCGCACAGCCAGCATCGCGATGCCACCGACGGTATCGGTTCGGGCCGGATGGTGTATCGCACCGTCGGTGACATCCGGGCCAAGGTGCTGGCCCAGTTCAACCGTGGACCGTTCTCCACCACCGCCGAACCCGCGGTGGACAAGAAGCATCTCGTGCTGATCGTCGATGTCGACGGCCCGGCGAACGAGCGCGACATCTCCGGCATCGAAGGATGCACCTGGATCCGGATCGGCGGCACCGAACAACCGCTGCCCCGCTCGTTGCGGTTCACCGTGGGGGCCGACCGGACGATCAGTGAGGTGACCGCGCGGTCCACCCGCCAGGTCGGGGTCGCCGACCGGATGTCGGTGTCCGCGATGGCCGCACTGGCCCGCAGCGTCTCCCCGTACCGGCTGGCCTCGGTGGTGGAGGCCGTCGCGGCCGAGCAGGCCAGCGGCGGCACCTCATGGCAGGAGATGGTCGGTATCGTCGACCCCGGGGCGATTCGCATCGACCGGCAGTGGCCGCCGCGCCGGGACAGCGACCGCGCCCGGCTGAGCATTCCGTTCGGCTACGACCCGGCTGGTGCGGCGGTGTTCCTCGACATCAAGGAATCGGCCGAGGAAGGCATGGGCCCGCACGGCATGTGCGTCGGTGCCACCGGTTCCGGCAAATCCGAGTTCCTGCGCACGCTGGTGCTGTCCGCCGTCGCCACCCATTCGCCCGACACCCTCAACCTGCTCCTTGTCGACTTCAAGGGCGGCGCGACCTTCCTCGGATTCGACCGGCTCTCGCACGTGACGGCCGTGGTCACCAATATGGAGGAAGAATCCGACCTGGTCACCCGCATGGAGGACGTGATCAACGGCGAAATGGCCCGCAGGCAGCGGATTTTGCGCGATGCGGGCAATTTCGCGAATGTGGCCGACTACGAGAAGGCCCGCGAACAGGGCGCCGACCTGGCGCCGTTGCCGACCCTGTTCATCATTCTGGACGAGTTCGCCGAATTGCTGGAGCAGTACCCGGACTTCGCCAAGCTGTTCGTGGCGATCGGCCGACTGGGGCGGTCGCTGCGCATCCACCTGCTGCTCTCCTCACAGAAGGTGCCCTCCAACCGGATGGGTGAACTGGAAGCACACCTTTCGTACCGGGTGGCGCTGCGCACGAACCAGACCAGCGACTCACGCGATGCGATCGGCACCGCCGACGCCTATCATCTGCCGAAGAAGCCGGGGTCGGGATATCTCCGCGTTGGCGCCGGTGACCTGCAACGGTTCCAGGCCGCCTACGTCGGCGAGTCCTGGACAGCGCCATCCGTGGCATCGCCCGGCGCGGCCGCCCCCCACCGGGCCCGCAGGCCCGGCGGGGGATACCGGCCACCGCAGCTGTTCACCGCGACACCGGTCGCCGACGTCCGGCCGCCGGTCGTCGAGCCGGAGCAGCCCGCAGCCCCGGATCCGGAGCCCGAGGACGACCCGATCACCGTGATGGAGACGGTGCTGCAACAGCTGGCCGGGCACGGCAGGCCGGCGCACAAGATGTGGTTGCCGCCCTTGACTGTGCCCCCCACCCTGGATCGGCTGACGGCGGCCGTCGAGCCGGGCGGGTTGCGGGTACCGATGGCGATCGTGGACAAGCCGCGCCAGCAGCGCCAGGACGTGTGGTCGGTGGATCTGTCGGGGGCGGGCGGGCACGCTGCCATCGTCGGCGGTCCGCAGTCGGGCAAATCCACTGCCCTGCAGACCCTCATCCTGTCCGCGGCCTTGACACACACCCCAGAACAAGTGCAGTTCTACTGCCTGGACTTCTCCGGTGGCCTGGCGGCCCTGCGCAATCTCCCGCACGTGGGTTCGGTGGCGCTGCCCCGCGACGCGGACCGGATCCGGCGCACTATCGCGCTGATCAACAATCTGCTCGCCAGCAGGCAGGCCCTGTTCGCCGAACTCGGCATCGACAGCATGCGCGAATTCCGGCGTCGGATGGCAGCGCCGGAGACATCGGCCGAGCTGGCTGCCCACGATCGGCACGGCGACGTCTTCCTGGTCGTCGACGGCTGGGACATCGGATTCACCGTCACCGGGCCGTATTACGACGAATACATGCCGACGCTGGAGGCCCTCGCCCTGCAGGGCCTGAACTACGGCATCCACCTGGTGATCAGTAGCTCACGCTGGGCCGCGATCCGGCCCGCGATGAAGGACATGCTGCAGACCCGCGTGGAACTGCGGCTCGGCGATCTCACCGATACCGCGTTCAATTCCCACCGCAACCTGGTCGCCGCGATCCCGCCGAACCGGCCGGGACGCTGCATCTCTGTCGACGCACTGCACATGCTGACCGCGCTGCCCCGCATCGACGGTGTCGGCGATGCCGAATCCGCCGCCGAGGGACTGACCGGCGCGATCGAGCACCTGTCCCGGGTCTACCCCGGCCGGAAGGCGCCCGCGGTGAAGTTGCTGCCGTCGCAGATCGGGTGGTCGGAGATCCACGCCGGGCGCCCGGCACCGCAGACCCTCGCGCAGCGGCTCGTGGTGCCGTTCGGGGTCCGCGAATCCGATCTGAGCGTCGCATCCGTCGACTTCGGGGTATCGACGCACATGATCGTGCTCGGCTCCTCGGGGAGCGGGAAATCGACGGTGATCGCGGCGTTCCTGGAATCTATTCGGCGGCAGTTCACCCCGGATCAGGCGCGGGTACTGCTGGTCGACTATCGGCGCAGGCACATGGACGCCATCGACGACGAGCAGCGGATCGGATACCTGACCACCGAACGCGATCTCGCCGACGGGTTGCCTGCCTTCGCGGCGAAGATGCGCAGCCGCCGTGCGCCTGATGGGGTGACGTCGCAACAGCTCAAGGACCGGTCCTGGTGGAGCGGCCCCGAGATCTTCCTGGTGATCGATGACTACCACATGGTCGCGCAGCGCGGCATGATGAATCCCCTCGACCCGATCAAGGACATCATCGTGGACGGCCGCGACACCGGCCTGCATGTCATCGCGGCGCGCAATATCGCGCAGGCCGACTCCGCGCTGTACGACAACATTCTCGGCCAGATGAAGAACCTGAATTCATCGGGCCTGGTCATGGATGGCTCCAAGCTCGACGGCATTCTGATCGGCGATGTGAAACCGGCGAAACAGCCGCCCGGCCGCGGGATTTTCGTCGAGCCGTTACACGCGCGTAAGGATCTGGTGCAGGCGGCCTGGGAGCCGGAACAGGAAGGGTGAGAGTCGATTTCGTGAGAGATTTGCGGAACTCTCCCCACTGCTGGGGATGCCTTAACGTTCTGATTGTGCCCACTCCGAATGGGGTGGCATTGGTCGAGTAGGAGTTCAGTGATGGCTCTGTATGTAGTTCCAGAACATCTCCCCGTCATCGGTGCCGAGCTGGCTGTGGCGCAAGCAGCCCTCAATGCGACGTTGTCTGCCGCCGCGGCGGTAGCCGCACCTGCTCCGGCTGTCGGCGACCCGGTGACCATTGCGGCGTCGGCGGCCTTCACCGCCTATATGGGCAAGTTCTTCCCGGTGACCAGCACCGGCACGGGGCATCTCCTGGCCGGAGCCCAGGCACTGGCGCCGGTGGGTGTCAGTTATCAAGCCACGGATGTCGACGGCGGCGCGGTGGTAGCACCGCACGGCGCTGTGTTCACCGGCCGATAGGGCAGTCCCGTGTTCCGTCTGCCGCCGCTGGGCCCGCTGGGGTCACTGATCTTTGCCGCGCTTCCGCCGGAGATCAATTCGTCGATGCTGTATTCCGGACCAGGGCCGGGGCCGATGATGGCGACGGCCACCGGATACGGACAGGCTGCCGCCGCGCTCTCGGCTGCCGCCGCCACTTCCCAATCGGCGATGAACGCCATGTCGATCTCGTGGACCGGACCATCGGCGGATGCCGCGTCGAAAGCGTTTCGTTCGCACGCGGTCTGGTTGCAGGAACAGGCTTGGGTGGCCACCGAAGTGTCGGCGCGTGCAGCCGGGGTCGCCGCCTCGTATTCGGCGGCACTGGGGACGATGCCGCCCCCACCGCCCATTTTCGCGCTCAGAGCGTTGATCGAGAGTTTGAAGGCGGCCAGTCTCTTGGGGGCGGCCACGCTGCCGACAGCCGGCACCGCGGCGGCTTTGGAGACCTTCTATCTCTTCGTACTGTGGCCACACGCCGCCAACGTCATGACCACCTATGCGAACAGCGCTCAGGCGCTGACGAGTTCGCTGCCGCCGCCGAAAGTGGCGCCACCGATTGTCGGTGGCCCCGGTCTGGTTGGTTCATCTCCGATAGCTGTCGTCCCGGCGCCGACCACCGGGCTGAACGTCGCCCCGATGACCACGGCCTTCGGTTCCGGTAGTGACCCGGCCAACTGGGGCGGAGGTTCCCCAACGGGAGGTGGTGATGGCCGCACCGGTGGTGATGCCGCTCGTGGACCGGGTGGTGACACCGGCACCACGGGAGGCCAATCGACCGAGTCTTCGCCGAGTTCCGGTGAGTCGCCGCAAGAACCCACGCGGCCGATCTCGGAGGTCGAGCCGGGTACCCCCAACACCGAACAGGCGATGTCGTCGATGCCGGACCAGCTGGCCGACCCGGGAGTCTCGGAGTTCGGTGGCGGCTCGGCGGAGCAGTTCGGCTTCCCCGGAACCTCGATGGAATCGACCACGTTGGCCGGGCTGAACGGCGGCGCGGGCAGCATGGTGGCGATGGGATTCGTTCGGGGCGGCCTCGGTGCCATCTCGGGGGCGGCGACCGGGTTTCGGATGCCACCGAATTGGCCGGCCGGAGTCGGCACCGCCTTCGGCGCAACACCGGCCGGTGCATCGAGCGGCGCCCCGGCTTCCCGTAGTGCGCCACGCCGTGGGGTGAGCGCGCCCACCGCCCGAATGCGTCGTCGTCGTGACGACGAGAAGAAATCGAGCAAGGTATTCGTCCCGGGAGAACCCCAGGAGGTGCCAGTCCTCGAAAAGCCACCCGTGATCGGCGTCATCGAGTTCGTCGACGACGAGGCCAACTCGTCACACGAGGGCGTTCCCGGTGACGTACACCGTGGCCTAGTGGGAAGTAACTGAGGAAGGAAAACAAAATGGCACTTAATGCTGACCCCGATGTATTGATTCCCGCCGCCAGGAGTGCAATGGCCTTGCAGGGAAATCACGAAGGCTATCTGAAGGCGTTGCTCGGTGTGCAGGATGAGTTGGCGGCGGCGATCGTCAGTCCTGGAGCTGGTGCGGCCGTGCGGGAAGCCATGACGAACGCCCACTCCAAAGGCGCGGATCTGGCGGTGAAACTGCAGGAGATCATTACCACACTGCAGGATACCGGCATCAAGATCGACGTGAGCGACATGGAGGGGGCCGCCCAGGTTCGGAATGCGGCTTCGCTCGGCACGAACGGCGTGGTGGATGTCGCGCCTCCCGCCGGTCCGGTAAATACCAACTTCTGACAACGAATTCCACCTGAAATCAATACCTTCCGAATGAGAGATATGAGAGGTCGATTGTCATGGCGATGACATACAACTATCATGCCGTCGACACGAGTACGTTGACGTTTCAGCAAATCGTGGGCGCGATCGAGGAGAACAATCAGAGCCTGGTCAGTCTCGAAAACGGCCTCAAGGGTTCCTTCACCGGTGAGGCGGCGGAGAACGGTTGGCATCCGCAGATCGATCTTCTCCTCCGAAAGATCGGGGCGTACAACGCGGCTCTGCAGTCGTTGAAGACGGCGATTTTGACGACATCGGGCGCGCAGGGCCTGATGAACACCACCGACAAAGATGCTGGGTCGAGGTTCCTTGCCATCGGCATCTAGTCGCGATGGCTTCGACCACCGGGTGGCGGTGTGGACTCGGACCCGGTAGCCGTCGACCTGAATGTCGATGCCGCCCTGCTGCTTCAGCAGCTGGTCGGCATCGACTCCTATCCCGTCGTCCTGGCGCTGATGCCCAACATCTATCGCGTGGAGGATCGGGATCGGGTGCACGCGGTTGTGCGTGAGCAGCTCGTCGAGGCGGGTGTGCTCGTGGACGGCCTCGTGCACCCGCGGGTCGCGCACTGGCTGGAGTGCCTGTACCGGCCGGATGTCGAACTCGCCGCTCGGATTTCCGATACCGGCGCCGACGATGTGCCGGTGGGCACGCTGCGGATGTCGTTGGTTCGCCGGGGCGAGACGCATGTGCTGGCCGTTCGGTACGACGACCATGTCGTCATCCAGTCGGTCTTCGTGGAGGAAGCAGACCTGCGTGCGGTGACCGGGGCGGTGATCGCGGCATTGGGGCCTTGTCCCGCGCTGCGATTCGAACCGGTGACCGCCGCGCCGGAGGAGTTCGCCGGCGAGCCGGACGACGGACCGGACGAACGCAAACAGCTCCTGCTGGATCTCGGCGCTGCTGCGCAGACCGCGAGTGTGTTGAGCCGGATGTTCGACGAGGTACTGCGCCGGGCGGAGATCGTGGTCTACGAACACCATGACGGTGAGCGGGCGGTGCACGAGGTGGCTGTGGAGTCGGCGGTACGTGAGCTGAGTGTGCAGCCGGCGGTGCGCGAAGTGTGTGTGAACGTGTTCGACACGGAGGCCGGTCGCGTAGTCGCGATGCCGGGTGTCGGTTACGACGGGCAGCGATGGGCGACCTTCGCACCCGGCGACGATGCGACGGTGGCAGCAGGCGTCGCCGCGCTGATCGAGATGCTGCCGGGCCGGAGCTGGTTCACCACGAGCCGGGTCTGAGGGGTGGCCGCATCTCGGGAGAACGAATGATCGTGCGAGGAAGAGGCACATGGTGAATCGACCACCGACGGTGAATGGACGTGGGCCCGATACCGGAGGGCAACTGGGTGGCTACGGCGCGTACCTGTTGCCCGATGCCGTCGGCCCCGACGGTTCCGCGTCGGCGCCCGGGGCGCACGCCGCACCGGGCGCCTCTCGGCCCGTGGGCAGTGTCTCCGGCAGCGCGGAGCAGTCGACGGAACCGGGCACGGCGCCGACCGCCTCGCCACAGGCGAGCGTCCCCGGGGCCGGTACGCCTGTGGCATCGCCTGCCACGTCGAGTGCGGGAGGCCCAGCAGCGCCGCCTCAGGCATCGCCCACTCCGGTGACCGCGAGTGCACCCGCCGCGCAGCCTGGGTCGTCGAACTCGCTCGATGCGGTCGGTGAGGCCGCACCAGCGGCCCAGTCCACGGCACCATCGAACCCTTCGAGACCGGCCCCGCTGAATATGGCGGGAGTCTTCCCGTCACCATCGGCGCAGGCGGCCGGGTCGCCTACCGCGCCCGATTCAGGCGCTGCTGCGCCGCGGGTACCCGCCGGGACCGCGGCCCCGCAGCAGACCGCCGCCCCGGCATCGAGACCGGCTCCGGCGTCCTCGTCGGCTGCCACCACCGGTGACGCGGGGCGCGCACCTGTGCCGAGTACGGCCCCACCCGCGACCGCGAGTCCGGAACGTCGAGCCGAAGGCACCACAGCAGCCCGGCCGGCCGCCGATACCGGTGCCGGGGCCACGTGGAGTGCTGCCCCCGAGGCTTCCACAGGTCGCGACGTTGCTCGGTGGTCCGCCGGGCAGTACCTGGAACCCGAAGTCACCATGGGCGGGGAGCCGATCACACACGCGGAGCCGGCGGGCCGAGTGGAGCTGATGTCCTCGGCGCAGGCGGCCTCCCATCTGCTCGCTGAGATCACAGCCACCAACCGTGCGACGCTGCGGGCTTCGACCGGCGTGCGCGGAGCGTTGAACAAGGTGGGATTCCGCTTCGGGCTGTCACCGGCCGAGCAGCGCGCCGAGGACCGGCGCAATCGGATCCGGCGACAGATTCCCGCCACCTATCAGATCGCGGTGATCAGCGTGAAAGGTGGCGTCGGCCGGACCACCACCACAGCAACTCTCGGGTCGACCTTCGCGTCGATCCGCTACGACCGAGTGGTAGCGGTCGACGCCAATCCGGACTTCAGTGATCTGGGCACGCGGACCGTGCGGCATCCGTACGGGATCACCCTCCGTGACCTGGCGCACGCCCAGGATCTGCGGGCATTCTCGGCGGTGCAGGCCTACACCACCACCAACACCGCCAATCTGGTTGTGGTCGCGTCACCCTGGGCGACCGACGCCAGCCAGGCACTGACCGGAGACGAGTACACGGCCGCCGTGCAAACCCTCAGGGTGCACTACAACCTGGTCCTGGTCGACTGCGGTACCGGTGTCTTCGATTCGGCCACCAGCGGCGTGCTGAACAGCAGCGATGCGGTGCTGGTCGTCACGCCCGCCACGGTGGGCGGCGTGACCGGTGCGGTGGCGACACTGAATTGGCTCGGCGCACACGGACTCCAGCGCCTGGTCAACCGATCGAATGTGGCCATCGTGCACCAGCATCCGGTGAAGCCGAATGTCGACGTGGCGGCGATCGAGCAACTGTTCGCCACCGCGGGCCGGCCCACCTTCACGCTGCCCTACGACGCGCACCTGGCCGAGGGCGGCGAAATTGATCTGCGACTGCTGGACAACGACTCCGTGCTGGCCTTCGAGGAGCTGGCCGCGGCGCTGGCCGACGGGTTCCCCAACTCCCGAGGGGCGGCACGATGACCGCTGTTGCCGCACCGGCCGCGGAAGCGGCGACCTCCGCGGAAGTGGACCGGGCCCGGGTGGCGATCATGGTGGCCACCTACCAGGTGGACGCCGTGGTGCCCACCAAGTTCGCGGTGGAGACATTCATCGACGATCTGCTCGAGGTATTGGCCGCGGCGATCGAGGACGACACCGTCGACTTCACCGCGCCGGTCGGCCAGTGGAGCCTGGCCAGGCCAGGACAGCCACCGATTCCGCGCTGGCGCAGCCTCGCCGACCACGACGTCGCCGACGGTGCGGTGCTGGTACTGACGCCGGTCGAGTCCGCGGAGGTGTTCCGGCCGATCGTCGAGGACATCACCGATGCGCTGGCCCTGATCAACGAGCGCGAGTTCGCCGAGTACGACGCGGGGACGTCGGCGGTGGTCGGCTTCGGTGTCCTGGTGGCCGGTGCGGCGGCGACCGCGGGCATGCTGGCCTGGTCGTGGTTGCAGAGCGGTTCCATCCTGTGGTGTGCGGTACCCGCGCTGGTGCTCGGCGCGGTGTTCTGGGGGGCCGCGGTCGTCGCCGGCCAGCGGTTCGCCGCGCCGAGAGCCTGTCTGGGGTCGGCGCTGGCCGCGCTGGTGTTGCTGTTCGCCGGCGGTGCCATGCTGGTGCCGGGGGAATACGACGAGGTCGGCCGATTCACCGCGGCCAATCTCGCGGCGGGCGCCGTGGTGTCGGCGGTCGCCGCCGCGACCATGATGCGCGTGACGCGGGTGGGCATCGCGACGCTGATGTCGGCGGCCGCGCTCGGGATCGTCGTCGCGGTCGCGGCACTGCCCGCGACCTATCTGGCGCTGTCACCGAGTCAGGTGGCGGCCGGAGTGGTGCTCGGCATCGTGATCCTGCTGGCGTCGGCGCCGCGGATAGCGGTGGTGATCGCTCGGATTCGGCCACCCGACCTGCCCGACCCCGGCAACGAGGTGGCGCCGGCGTCACTCACCGACATCTTCGACGCCGAATCCGGCACCGAGGGCGCGCCGGACGACCCACAACGCCGGAGCACCGAGGCCACCTTCGAATCACGGGCCCGGCTCGCGGTGACGAGTTTGCGCGGGCTGGTCGTCGCGCTGTCGCTCGCGCTGTCGGTCGCCACGGTGCTGACAGCGGCCATGCACCCCGGCAAGATCCGCGAGATCGTCCTCGCGGTGGCGGTGACGGGCATCCTGATCCTGCGGGCCCGCTGGTATCCGGATCGGGTGCAGGCCCTCGCCCTGGTGACCGGATCGGTGGTGACGGCCACCGGCCTGGCAATCGTGCTGGTCGGGGTGCATCAGACCCCTGGCGTTCGGTTGCTGATCGTGGCGCTGCTGCTTCTCGCGGCGGTGCTGGGGTGTTTCGCGGCGGTTCGGCTGCCGAATGTCCGGCTGTCCCCGGTCACCCGGCGGATCACCGACCTGTTCGAATACCTGCTCTTGCTGATCGTGCCGGTTCTCGCGTTCTGGATCATGGGCATTTACGCGGCGATGAGGGCGATCTGATGCGGAGGACCGGATGCGCGGTCACCCTGGCCGTGGCCGCCCTGCTCACCGGTGCGGCACCAGCGGTGGCCGTGGAGCCACCACAGGTCGTCGTCGGACCGCCACCGGCGGAGGATCCACCGAGACCGGAGTTTCCGATGAAGCAGGACAAGGGCTGCGTCGCGGCCGGTCTCGTATCCGGAACCGATCCGGCGCGGCAGCCCCCGGTCGATACCGCACTGAATCTGTCCCGAGCCAGGGAATTGAGCCGGGGCGCGGGGGTGACCGTGGCCGTCATCGACACCGGGGTGAACCCGAGCCCACGGCTGCGTGATCTCGTCAGCGGCGGGGACTATGTCGCCGAAGGTGGCCAGGGGTTGTCCGACTGCGACGCGCACGGCACCCTGGTGGCCGGCATCATCGCCGGAACCACCGACCCCACCGACGGTTTCACCGGTGTGGCACCGGATGCCCGGATTCTGTCGATCCGGTACCGGTCCGCCGCTTTCACCGCCGAGGACCCGCGGAACTTCCGGCCGGGTGAGGAGGCCGCCGTCCTGGTCCGCACGCTCGCCCGCGCCATCGTGCACGCGGCCCGGCAAGGTGCGGGCGTGATCACCGTGGCGCTGCCGGTGTGTGTGCCGGCGGGCGCCGCGGTCGGTCAGGCCGCGTTGTCGGAAGCAGTCGGCTACGCCGTTCGGGTGCGTGGTGCGCTGGTCGTCGCCAGTGCGGGTGATACCGGCAGCCCAGGATGCAACAAGCAGAATCCGGGGATCGATCCCACCGATGCGGTGGATCCGCGCGGTTGGCGGCGCGTACAGACCGTCTCCACCCCCGGATGGTTCACACCCGACGTACTCACCGTCGGTGTCACCACCGCGTCCGGCACCGCGCTGGACACCTCACTCGCCGGGCCCTGGGTGTCGGTGGCCGCACCAGGTACCGGCATCGTGTCCCTCGGTCCAGGGGGCGGCATCGTCAGCGGGGTCGGGGATCCGGCCGCGCTGTCCGAGGTTGGCGGTGCCTCGTTCGCCACCGCGTACGTCAGCGGTGTGGCCGCTCTGCTGCGGTCGCGGTTCCCGGATGAGACGCCGGCGGAGATCGCGGCGCGCCTGCAGGCCAGTGCCCATTCGCCGGCCCGCGGCGTCGACAACACGGTCGGTGCCGGCCTGATCGACCCGATGGTGGCACTGAGCTACCGGTCGCCGCCCGGTCGGCCGGCAGGTCTTTTCCAGTCCGCCCCACTGGCCGTGGCGCCTCCCGCACGACCACGGGACCTGCGCCCGGCGATCACCGCGACCGCGGTGATCGCCGGCGCGGTCCTGCTGGGCTTGGCGGCAAGTTTCGGCCCAGGCTTCGCCGGGATCCGCCGGTCCGGCGAACAGCCGTCGAGGCCGCGGTGACCGTGTCGTTCCGCGGGGCGGGTCCGAGCGGCAGCCCGACCCCGCGGTTGCCGTTCGGTGCGGAACCGGGTCCGGTCGCCGGTGCGGTGGTCATCGCCGGCCTGATGCTGGCCGTGCTGTCGCTGACCCACCCCTGGTGGGTCAGCGCTTTGTCCCTCGTCTTGTGGTCAGCGGTCATCGTGGTGCCCGTAGGACAGCGCACTGCCTACCGCTGGCTGCGCGACTGGATCGCCTACCGTGCCGGCCGTAAGGCCCTGGCACGCGAACTCGCACGGCCGCAGTCGCCGGTCGATGTGCCGGTGGCCACTGGTGTCTGCGGTATTCGAACCGGGGACACCACCTTGGTGGCCATGATCCAGCTGGCGCCGAACCTCGACCTGCCGACCGTCATCGGCGCGGGAACCACCTACACCGAAGACACCGTACCGGTGGCGCTGCTCGCTGGAATGCTCCACCAATTCGAGGTTGTGATCGATATCGATATCGTCACAACCGGCCAGCGGGTGCGGTCTGTGGGAAGCTACGGGATGCTGTACGACCAGCTGATCGGCACCGATCCCGCGGTAGGGGACCGGTTGACCTGGCTGGTGCTGCGCCTGGACATCGAGCGAAATCTCGAGCCGCTGGCGCGGCGCGGTTCGGCGGCGGCCGCGGCACCGAAGGCACTGGCCTCCGCGGCGCACCGGATCGCGGCCCGGCTGCGCGAGATCGAGATCGCCGCGCATGCGCTGCCCGCCGAGGCCATGCGGGCGGCGACCCGGCTGCTGCACAAAGGATTCGAGTTGAGCGACCTCCAGGAAAACTGGACAATGCTGGCCGGCCCGGTGCCGACTCGCCACGTCACCAGTTTCGAGATCGATCTCGCGCGTATCGACGATGCCCTCGATTCCTGCTGGACGTGGCACACCGGTCGGACCACCCTCACCATCGCCTTGACCAGCAGGCTCGTCGGCCGCGCCGAGACGGGCGCCACCGACGACCACGAGGTCGCGGTGCGCGCCTTCGCGCGCTATGTCGGCCCGGGGCCGGACGTGGGCAGGCCGGGGTATCTGCACCCGCTGACCGGCCGCCAGGGTGCCGCGTTGCTGGCCTCACTACCGGTCGGCGGTCGCGAACGCCTTGACCGCATCGGCCGTCCGCGGCTCGTGGATCAGCTGGTGTGGCAGCCCGGTTCGGAGCTCACGGAGGCGGTGGCGCTCCAGCGAATGCCCATCGGGCCCAGCGGGCAGATTCTCGGTGTGATCAGCGGTCGGGCCGAACACAATCTCGCCCTGCCGCTCTACGATCCGGTGCGGTACAACCCACGGCGGCGCACCATCGATCTGCACGCGCAGCTACCGGTCGCGCAGCAAATCGTGCTCCGTACCGTGGCCGTCGGCGCCGATGTCGAGATCCATACCAGCCGCCCCGGACAGTGGCAGCACCTGGTCGACGCGGTGGGCGATCCCCGGTCGCTGCGGCTGGCCGGTGGGCACGGACCGATCGGGGCCCCGGACCGGGTGGAAGCCGGGCGCGTCGGGGCCACCGTGGCAGTCTTCGACCACCTCGTGCCCGATACCACCGCCGCTCCCACCACGATCGTCATCAGCGCACCGGGCGGCCCGCGGCAGCGGTCCGCCGACCTGGCCATCGATCAGACCGGCGAGACCACCGTCGACGTCAGTATCCCGATGCACACCGTGCGGATCGACCTGATCGAGCCGATCGGCGAGGAACGGTTCCTGGCCGGCACCGATGAATCCGCCGGAATCCTGTCCCACGACCGGCCGGTTCCCGTACCCGTACCCGAACTCGCGGGAGCCCGGCCCGCGACCGGCTCGAATTGAAAGTAGGTTCGAATATCGTGCCATTGGAGTCGCAAACTTCGAACGGTGCCGGTGGTGAGGAACTGTCACCCCGGCAAATGGCAGCGGCGGTGTTCTCGAAGCGGCTGGCCGAACTCGTCTCGGAATCGGTCGTGTCCACCGAGGCCGAAGGTCCGGTGCGGTCGCTGACGTTGTATTCGCTGGCACAGCATCTGGAACTCGCGTACCCGGATGTTCCGATATCACAATCCGGCTTGTATCGCCTCATACACGGTGAGGCGATACCACGTTTGGATCTCATCGTCGCACTGGCTCGTGTCTTCGATGTCGCACCGGAGTATTTCATCACCGACAACAATCAATAGCCGGTGCCGTTCTCACGCGTGGGAACGGCCGTGGACCAGGAAGCCGATACGATTCTCGATATGCCCGACGAGGCCCAGGGAGATGTTTTCCTCCGCCATCGGAGCGTGGTCCTTGCCGCGCTGGTGCCTGGCTCGTCCGGGCCGAACCCGGAGCCGGAGCTGCCCGAACCGGTTCCGGTGGGCTCCACCGCGATCCCGCTGGACGCCGCGGAGCGTCTGTTGGCGGAGGCGGACACCGTTCCCGAACCTCGCCGGCCCGCCGGGGCGGGGAGTCCCGATCCGGTGCGGCCGCGTTCTTCGCGTAGATCCTCGGCCAGCGAGCAGATCAATGCGCTGCTGAACGGGTCTGGGCCGCTCGAGCGCAGAGCGCCGGACTTCGCGGACTCGCCCCGGATGTCACCGGATGGACCCGACCCCGAGACACCGCAGGAACAGCGCCCGGAACCCGGCGGCAAGGACCGGTTCGATGACCTCCTGCGGCGGAGGCCGGGCGGTCGGCTCGGCGAGTGGGCGCAGCGGATCGCTCCACGGCTGCGCGAGCCCAAGGTGCTGCTGTCCGCCGGGGCGGTGCTTGCCGTCCTCCTGCTGGTGGTTCTCCTCACCACCGGAGGCGAATCGGAACGGACGGAACAACCTCTTGTCCTGACATCGGTGGTGCCGACACCCGCCGAGCCGACCGAAGAAGCGAGCAGGGCGCGGCCGATCGAGGTGGCGTCGGCGACGAGCCACTGTCCACCGGGCAGCACCGACGGTATGGACGCGTTGTCAGGGGAGGCGGGCAAAGCGTGGTCGTGTGTGCGGGCCTATCGCGTCGACGGCCAAGTGCTGACCATCGACCTGGGCGGGACCTATACCGTCGAGTCCATCTCGATCGTTCCAGGTTGGGATCACATCCGCGCCGACGGCGTGGACGAATGGACCAGGCACCGGACCGCCAGCAGGGTGTCCTATCAGTTCGACAACGAGAACTACACCACCTACACCCAGGAGACCCTCGATCAGCGCGGCGTGGTGACCACCGAGATCAACCCACCGGTGTCGGCATCGAAGATCATTCTCACGATTCTCGAATCGCGCGGCGATCGATCGCTGAACGACACCGCCGTGTCCTCGATCGTGATCACCGGGATGAAAGACGGGTAGGTCCGGATGTCCTCGGTCGTTTGCCACTACTGCTCGCATCGCAATGCCGGCGACGTGGCGCGCTGTACGCACTGTGGCGCGCCGGTGGCTGCGCCCACCTCGCCACCCGGACCGGCAGCGGATCTGGAGCTCGGCTCGGCACCGCCGATGCCGGACCACGGGCACGGCGTGGGGGGTGCCACCGTCGCCCATCTCCGGCGTGGCGCGGAGTCCATGGTCCGGCAGGGCGAAGCCGCCCTCCATCACGGTGAATCCGCCATGCACACGGTGGGTACCGTCGAACGCGGGCTGCGGACGCTGACCGAGCGGAAGCGGTATTCACCGCGGCACTGGCTGATGGTCCTCGGGGGTTTGGTCATCCTGCTGGTGTGCGGTGTAGTCGTCGCGGGGCGATTCTCCCCACCGGTCTCGCCGTTCACCGCGACGAGCGCGTCGGGCCGGTTGCCCGACCCGCTGCACGCCGCGACCTGCCGGCCCTACCAGGCCGAGGCCGGCGAACAATGCGTGCTCCCAGCCGGCGACCCGCTGCTGCGGGGCTTGTCGGCGGGGCGGGATCTGACTTTCCACGTGCGAACGCTGCCACCGGGCACGGTCGAAGCCACTGTCGAGCGATGGCGCGCTGCCGCGCGGGCGATCGTCGCCGACGGCGACGTGTTCGCGGCGGTCGGGCCGTCGGCCACCGTGCTGTACGCCGACACCGGGACCGGCCTCGCCTTGGAGACCGGGGCTTTCGACGGGGAACACAGCGCCAGGAGCTTTCTGGAGCGGTCCGGCCTGCTCGGTCAGGACGACTCGTGACGTAGCGCCGCCGCCAGATCAGCCGGATCGTCGTAGAGCTCGGCCAATTCCGCCGTGTCGTCCTCCAGATGGCGCAGTACCAGCTGGCTCACCAGCGCCACCGTGGCACGACCTGGAATGACGCGGGTCGCGGCCAGCTGCTCGGTGACCGTGGCCAGGTCGTCGGGTGAGCGATCGGACTGTTGGAAACGGGCCCAGCCCATCCGGTGGAAGAGGCCGACATGCCGGCGGGCGATGCGGTCGCAGTCGGCGTACAGGTTCTCCAGCTCGTCGACGACCTCGCTCAACGGGAGCCCGGTCTCGGTGAGCCGACTACCGATGGTGATCAGCCGGGGGTTGGCGATGCGGTAGGACGTGGCATCGACGGGCTGATAGAGCCCGATCGCGACGATTCGGGCGAGCCCGTCGGGTACGTCGTGGTACCGCTGCTCCAATTCGGTCGCGGAGATGGTCTCGCTGGGGAATTTTCCGGACCGGGCGGTCGTCTCGTCGATGACGCCGAGGACGTCGGAGAGCCCGTCTCCCCGGTCCCATGCCTTCAGCAGTTCCTTGATCCCGCTGAGCTTGATCCCTCGGTTGAGCAGGCGGCTGATCGTGCGTACACGGCTCAGATGCTCCGGGCTGTAGTAGCCGGTGCGGCCCTTGACCATCGGCGGGGGGAGGATGCCCCGCTCGTGATAGACGCGAAGGCTGCGGACGGTGGTGCCGGCTTCCCGCGCCAACTCGTCGATCGTGTACTTCCCCTCAACTGCCATACCACAAGGAAACCACAGGGACATTCTTATGCAAATAGAATGACACGATATTCAGCGGTACGTCAGGAAGTGTCACACTAATAGTCACATTGAGTGGTCAACCGCCGGTCGATCGGGTGCCGCACGTGCCGCAGAACCGGACGTCGGCCGGTAGATCGGCACCGCAACCGGTGCACCGCCGCTCGGCGCTGAGCCGTTCGCCGCAGCTGGTGCAGAATGATGTCGCCGCCGGGTGTACGGCCCGGCACCGTGCGCACGCTACCGTGTGTTGCCGGCCCATCGCGTCCCCGGCGGGACTGTGCCGGGGCTGTGCCGCGAGTTGCTGGTGGACGGCGCCCAGACCGAGCCCGGCGCCGAGGAACGCTCCGCCGAGGGCCGAATCACCGCCGTGCGCCATCCCCTGACCAGCGCCAAGGGCCAGCTCGCCGGCCGCGTACTGCCCGAAGCCCCCCGCGAGCTCGATGTATCGGGTGTCCTTGGCCAGTCGTTTGAGCCGGTCGGCGTCCTCGGGTGCCAGGTTGATGTCGAAATTGCCCATCCTGGTGATCAACAGCCCATACCTGCGCAGCTGCTGGTTGGTCACCGACAGCACTTCGGTGTCGATCTCCGGCATGTGCGCCGACAGGCCGAGAACCGGCCACCTGCCCTTGGTGATTCCGGAGGTCACCGCGATCCGCATCGAGCGCAACAGCAGCTCCGAGCACCACGCGGTGACCTGGTCGGGGTCGGCCAGGTCGACCGTCCCGATCAGTCCGGTGACCAAAGCGGCTGGATCCCGCACCGTCAGGGCGTATTCGCCGAAGACGCGCAAGGTGACGATCTGCTCGCTCCGTGGATCCACGATGTCGTCCAGCCTGCCGCCGAACTTGTTTCCCGGGTACTCCCTGGTTCCCACGAAGTACAGCTCGGCACGGTAGGCGTTGCCGCCGCTCAATACGTCGAGCAGGGCCCCGAGCCCGGGCAACTCGGTGGCGTCGACCCGGTGCTTACCGGGGGTCATCAGGCCCGCCACCTGCCCGGTGTGCACGAACAGTGCGACCTCACCGGAATTCACGATCACGCGGGAGAAGCGCCGGATATTGGCATCCGGCCACTTGTACACCAACTGGTTCTTGCGGTTGTCGGGTACCGCGATGAATTCCCGCTCCAACCAGGCCATGTCGTCGAGAATACGGTTGTCGCGCGCGTGCCCGTCCGCCGTCTTCCCAGCACCGGGAAGCGGACGCGTGGCGCACGGGAAGCCCGGACGCGCAAGATTCCTGGCACATGCCGCCGAGGCAGACCGGGAGAGGGTCGAATGCTTGACCACGACACCGCATCCACGCCCGAGCTGTCCACGACCGGGCTGGTTGCCGCGCTCGACGACGCGGGCCTCGGTTCCGGTCGTGGTCCACGTTCGCGGCCCAGCGTGCGCCGGCTGGGGGGCGGTTGGGTCGAGCTGCCGCCTGCCGAGCCCATCGATCCGCGGAGCGCGGTCCTTGCCGACCCGGAGGTCAGGGAAGACAAGCGGTTCTGCTGGCGTTGCGATGAGCCGGTCGGACGTTCCACCCCGGCCGTGCCCGCCGCCGCGTCGGGGGAGTGCGAAGTCTGTGACGCGCCGTTCGACTTCCGGCCCGCACTGGCCGAAGGAGACTTGGTCGCGGATCAGTACGAGGTGCAGGGCTGTCTCGCCCACGGCGGCATGGGCTGGGTGTATCTGGCGGTCGACCGAAATGTCAGTGATCGCTGGGTGGTACTGAAGGGACTGATGACCTACGGCGATTTCGAGGCCCACGCGGTCGCGGTCGCCGAGCGGCAGTTCCTGGCCGAGGTTTCGCACCCCAATATCGTGAAGATCTTCAACTTCGTGCAACACCAGCCACCGGGTGGGGCGCCGTGCGGCTATATCGTGATGGAGTACGCCGATGGCCGGTCGTTGGACGATATCCTGCACACTGCGGCCCCGCATCGGCTCTCCGTTGCCGAGGCCATCGCCTTTGTCCTGGAAGTCGTTCCGGCACTGGATTATCTGCACGCGTCCGGTCTGGCCTACAACGATCTCAAGCCCGGCAACATCATGGTCGGGGACCGGGTCAAGCTGATCGACCTCGGTGCGGTGGCCGCCATGGATTCCGCCGGATACCTCTACGGCACACCGGGTTTTCAGGCACCCGAACTCACCAGCACGGGGCCGACGATCGCCTCCGACATCTATACCGTCGGCCGGACCCTCGCCGCGCTGACGCTCGATCCGAAGAACCGCCGTGTACAAGGCGGCAGCACCAATGACTTGCCCACGCCGGTGGAGCACCCGGTGCTGCGGCGCTATGAGGCGTTCTACCGCCTGTTGCTGCGGGCGACCGATCCCGATCCGGCACTGCGGTTTCCGACCATGCACGCCCTGCAGATCCAGCTGACCGGTGTCCTCGCCATCGTGCTGGCCATCGACACCGGTGAGGAGTATCCGCAGGCGTCGACCCTGTTCAGCGCGCAGCGCACCAGCTTCGGGACCACGGCGCTGATCGCGACGACCGACAGCCTCGCGGACGGGGTACACCGTCAGTCGGCGCTGGACGCGCAGAGTGTGGTATCGGCGTTGCCGGTGCCGCTGACCGATGTCGACGATCCGAGCGTGAATCTGTCGTCACGGTCCTTGCCCAGCGATCCGCAGCAGGTGCTCGACACACTCCAGATGGTTGCGGAGTGGTCGCGCGTCGGCAAGATCGAGACCCCTGGGTCGTACGAGCTCGAGGGTGCGCTGGCCGCGGTGCGCGCGCATCTGGACATGGGTGACCCGGTCGCCGCACGGCTGCGGCTGGACCGGATCGAGTCCGGGAGTGGTGCCGACTGGCGCATATCCTGGTACCGGGGTGTCGCCGCGCTCCTGGAGGATGCGTTCGAGGAAGCCTTCATCCGATTCGACACGGTGCACACCAGGGTGCCGGGGGAACTCGCCCCCACCCTGGCTCTGGCCGCCACCGCCGAACTCTTGTTGCAGGACTGGATGGCACGCGCCTGCGCCGAATCCGGTGACGATCGTGCACGGCGATGGCACGAGCTGGCGCTTCGGTACTACACGATCGTCTGGCGGACCAACCGGAGCGTGATCAGTGCCGCGTTCGGGATGGCCCGCCGCCTGGCGGCCGACCGTGATCCACTCGGCGCGGTGGCGGTGCTGGACGAGGTGGCACGCACCTCCAGTTTGCACGCCGTGGCACGGATGTCGGGCTGCGTCCTGCTGGTATCGCGGCCCTCGGCCGAGCTGAACGAATCCGACCTCTACGCCGCGGCGGACCGGGTCCGGGAACTGCCCGCGGACGAACCGCGCGCGCTGCAGATGCGCGTGCTGGTGCTGAATGCCGCGCTGCGGTGGCTGACCGCGCAGCGTCGTCCGGAGCGGCCGGACACGACGCTGTTCGATGTGCCGTTCACCGAGAACGGTGTGCGCCACGGAGTCTCGGACACGCTGCGGCTGCTCGCCCGCAGGTGCGACGACCGGATGCACCGCTACCACCTTGTCGATCTGGCCAATGAGGTGCGCCCGCGCACGTGGTGGTGATGTGGCGCGTATCCGGCTCCGACCATGGCATTCCCGATGATGGGAAGGCGACAGAATGCAGCTGTGGCGGTATGGACCGGCAGTCCGGCTCGAGGAGGGATGCGATGGACCGGTGGAAGCGGCGATGCCGGATCACCGGTTCGGGCCGGTGATTCGATGACTCGCCTGATCGACTACACCTTCGACGGGCCCTGGCTGACCTATGTCGACGAGCGACAGCTGTCGGCACCGCTGCGGCAGAAGCTGGACCGCGGTCGCAGGGCCGGGAATCCGCCGGTCCATCGAGGAACAGACCGGAGCGGCGGCTCCGGCGTGCTGCTGGGCGCTGCCGGTGCGCTGGGGTCGATCGTGCTGATCGCGCTGATCCTCACCGGAACGGGACCGCTGGTCGTTCGGGGCGTCGTGCTGGCCACGGTGGTCACCGCTGTCGGCGCGGCGGTGTGGTGGTCTGCCCGGTCCACCACGTCGCTGACGGCGAGCGACCGGCGCGATGTCGCGGCCGCGACCAAGCGCCTGTATGTGCCCGATTCGAGCGCTGCCCCTGCGTTGCAGGTCGATTCGTTCGACGAGTTCCCGGTGCCCGAACTCATCGCGCGAGCCGTGGAACTGCGCGACAGCATCGCCGATTCGCCCGCTTGGCAGAGCGGTTACCTGGCGTCGCATCGCCTGCGGCTGGATCTCGATGCCGAACTCGACCAGATCATCCAGCACGCGCTGCGGATGGAGTGTGTGGCCGGGCCGCTCGCCGAGCCCGTCGGTGATTCCGCGACCGCGACGACGACGCGGCAGGCCACCGAGTACGTGCGCACGTCACTGGAGTGGGTATGGGCCGGTCTGGTCTCGCGCGTGAGTGCGTTGACGGCCTACCACGCGCATCTGGGCGAGCTCGAGACGGAACTGATCAATGCCGGGATCGCCGAGCGCACGGCCGGTGCGGGCGTCGATATCGCCGAACTGATCGCCGCGGCGGCGGGTGCGGAGCTGGCGGCTGATCACCTGGCGGGGCTGGGGGAGGAGGTCCGGGCGATGGCGCTGGCGATCAACGAGATCGTCGAGACCCTCAACGGTGACCTGGGCACCCTGGCCGCCCTCTCGGTGCCGCAGTTGTAACCGAGGACCAACAGCTGGATTGGAGCACAAGCAATGACGGTTCTGGCATTGGAGATCAGCCCGGACAGGTTCGCGGCCGGCCGGGTGGCACCGGACGGGAGCGTGCAGGATGTCCAGGCGGTACCGGTGACCTCGCGTGCGCCGTGGAACAGTTGCCGGGACCTGCTGGCCGAGGTGGCTGCGGGCAGCGAGGTGATCAGCGTGGGCATCGGAACCACCGGCCCCATAGATATGGCTGCCGGGGTGGCGGCTCCGCCCGATATCGCCGAATGGCAGGTCGGCTTCGGCTTGGTCGAGGCCACGCACAAGCAATTCCCCGCGGCCACCGTGGGAATGGCGCTCGACGGCGTGTGCGCGGCGCTGGCCGAGCAACGCCACGGCGTGCTGCGGGGGGTTCCCGACGCGCTGGTCGTGTCGGTTTCCTCGCGGATCAGCGGGGGCATCATCGTCGGTGGCTTCGTCGCGGTCGGACGCACCGGAAACGCCGGGAACATCGGCCACATGGTGATGTCCGGCTACAACGATCTCTGCGATTGCGGCGCGCGCGGGTGCGTGCAGGCGATCGCCAGTACGTCCGCGGCCGTGCGGTGGGCCGAGGAACGAGGCTGGAAAGGGGAGGGTTTCGCGGCGTTGCTCGCTGCGGCCGGAGCGGGCGATTCGATCGCCGGTGCGGCGGTGGAGCGCATGGGAACCGTGCTGGGGCAGGCGTTGTCTTCGGTGGCGTCGCTGTTCGATGTCGACCGCGTCGTGGTCGGTGGCAGCGCCGCGTCGGCCGGGCCCGCATTGTGGAAACCCCTGGGTGCGGCGGTTGCCGCGCATGCGCGGATCGGATTCCTGTCCGGTCTTCGGGTGGTGCCCTCACAGCTGGGCGATACCGCGGTGCTGACCGGTGCCGGGTTGCTCGCGCTGCCTCCCGAGCGGCAGTAGCGCCGAGATTCCCGGACGGCATCCTGCCGAATGACTGCACAGCTGCCGTGGTCTGCGGAAGGCGGCAGCTGCGCAGTCGGGCCGGTGGTGATGAGGGGACCAACGACCCTGCGCCAATGGTACCGCTATCTGTCGGATCATTCAACAGCGTACACTTAATTGACGGTAAGAAATGCCGTGCTTCGGGTCGGGAGGTGGAGGTATCGCCATGTCGTCGCAGGTTCGGTCCTATAACGAGTGGGATCCGCTGGAAGAGATCATCATCGGAGTCGCGGTCGGCGCCGTGTTCCCCGCGGAGGCGCGGCGGATGGTCGAGGCCACCATGCCGCGCCGGTACTGGAGTCTGTTCGAGACGACCCGCCCCTTCCCCGCCCAGATCATTGCCGCGGCACAGGCCGAGCTGGACAACCTCGATCGGGTACTCACCGAGGCCGGGGTCGTCGTGCAGCGACCCACCTGGGTCGATCCCGCCAGTCTCGGCGGCTACACCTCGGCGCTGCCACGTGACTCGCTCCTGGTGGTCGGCTCGAACGTCGTCGAGGCGCCGATGGCCTGGCGGTCCCGGCGCAGTGAGGCGTTGGCGTATCGACCCATCCTGCGGCACTACCAGGAAACGGGCGCGCACTGGGTATCGGCGCCGCAGGTGCTCGATCACGACCGTCTGGTCGACGAAATGCCCGGTGCACGGTGGGCTGTCAACGAAACCCAGCCCGCTTTCGCCGCCGCGGATTTTCTGCGGTTCGGCCGCGATATCGTCGCGCAGCGTAGCCATGTCACGAACCGGGCGGGCATCGAATGGTTGCGCAGGCATCTCGGTGACACCTACCGGATCCATGTGCTCGATGTCGACAATCCACACGCCATGCGGCTGGACTGCACGATCATGCCGCTGCGCCCCGGTACGCTGCTGTTCAATCCCGACTGGGTCGATGCGGACACCCTGCGGAATTCCTTGTTCGCCGAATGGGATCTCGTTCCGGCGCCGCGCCCAGTGCCGCGGGAGCAGCCGCCGCTCTATATGGCCAGCGATTGGGTGCACATGAACGTCCTGGTCATCGATCAGGAGCGGATTGTGGTGGAGGCGCAGGACGACGATATCGCCGACCTGCTGGCCGGCCTTGGTTTCGATCCGGTTCGCTGCCCGTTCCGCAATGTCCAGAGTATCGGTGGCTCATTTCACTGCGCCACCACCGATATTCGGCGGCGTGGTGTCCTCGACTCTCATCTCTGATTTGCCCGGTGAACCGGCGCGGGTTCCCTGCGTTGGGAATCCGGGAGAATCCAGCTGTGTCGGGCAGGAATTGGTGTCCGCAAATGGTGCGAGGAAGGACAGACACGACGTGCGCACCCGCGTGATCGGTGAAACCCGGCGATGTCGTGTCCGCACATCACATCGGGCCGCAAACCTTTCTGTCTCCTGCGCATTCGTCGCTGTCGTGCTGGTCCCGGTGTTCATCGCCGAATTCGATCCGGTCTGGTACGTGGCATCAACGCTGCTGTCGGTGACTGCGGCTGGCGCCGCCGTCACCGTCTGGGCGGCGGTACGGGCCGTCTCGCGGTCCGGTCCGGTGCCCGCCCCGGTTGCTCACCGAAGCACCGGAAGCGCTGGGCCCCACCATGGCTCGGTCGCCCAGCGGCGACGGGAGGCGGCGTGATCGAGTCCACCTCTTCCCTCGGTCGTGCGCGAGCGACAACGGCGCCACGTCGAGCGGTCCGACACCACTCGGGAAGGAGCACGATGTTCGGTTGGTCGCCACCGGTTGTTCTTCGCACCCTCCTGGCCATCGCGGCGACGGCGACGCTAGGTGCCGCGGCGATCGTGCACCAGGCTCCGATCGCAGATGCCACCAACCGCGCGGTTGTGGTGCATCCCGGACTGCCGATTCGGACCACGACCGAGGAGGACGGCAACCTCATCGGCTTCCAATGCACGGTCGGGTTGACCGGATTCGTCGGGGCGGCGCGCTACGCCGTCACGGCCGGGCACTGCAGGCGGCCGGGCGTTGTCACCGATGACAAGGGAAACCCGATCGGCTGGTACGAGTCCTACCAGCCGGACCAGGGACTCACCCTGGGGTTCGCGCTGATCCGCCTGTACGAGGGTGTAGGTGTCTCGGCGTCCATGGGTTCCTTCGGGCTCAGTTCGGTCGAGATGAACCCGCGCCGCGGCCAGCGGGTCTGCAAGATCGGCGCGACCACCGGCTGGAACTGCGGCACGGTCACGAAGGTCGAAGAGGGCGTCATCTACACCACCCGGGATCTGTGGTTCGAGCACGGTGATTCGGGCGGTGTCGTATACCGGCACACGGCCGACGGTCACGCGGCGTTCGTCGGGATCGCGATGGCCTACGTCAACGATCGTGATCGCGAGGCGATCGTCGAGCCCGCCGACTGGCTCTTCGATCAGATTCAACGCTACGGTCCCGCGGCGAACGAACCGTTCAAGTGGTACCGAGTCCGGTGAGAACGGCATCCGTTTTCCGACGATGATGGAAACCTGTTGGCGTGCACAGGTACCGCTCAGATCCGGCGGCCTCGGTCCGCGGCGGCGTAGAGGTGAGCCTTTACCGCCACGCGGGTGCAGATCGAAGTCGGCGCCTCGAAAAACAGCCGACCGCCCTTGGTAGAACTGAAATGTGCGCAAGGCACAACTCGCCGTCCGAACTGTGGCTATTGAGGACGTTTCCCGGATCACACACCCTGATTAGCCTCGAAACTGCTCGGCAAATGGAGCGACGACACGCCATCGCCCGGTTCGGCTCGAAAGTGTGCATGCATGTATCGGAACCCATTCGAAGACCTGGATTCGGCCACACGCGAAGCCGCCCGGCTGTCGAGAAGCCGCGCCGAGGCGACGAATCACACCGCCCGGCTCACTCTCCACATCTGATCATTTTCCAGACGGAGGTATGTAGCGATGTACATCGGTCGTCGGGCCTGCAACCCCCACGGATCTCGTCGGCGTTGGTCGGGGAGCACACCATATCCGTCGGTCGAGCGTGCCGCCACGTGTCCCACATTGCCCAGCGGCAGTGAACTGCTGTGCGCGCTGGGCGGACAGCCGACCCGAGGTCAGATCTGCCGAATGGCTCGCGAACTCGTCCAACTCCACCAGAACGCCCGTGATCGGTCGCAATGGACGCAGGAAACCTCCCAGTGCCGCAGCGAGATTGTCGCCGATATCAACGCGTGGGCGCGAGAGAACTTGCCGTGCCCCAGCCGCACCGCTCACCGGCACGACGAAACTCTCGGCGAGGTCGTCGACCGCTTGGCCATCGCCGCCGCGGCGGCCTTTCAGCTGCTGATGACCGGCGATGTCTCCGGTGAACACATGCACGCGGCATGGACACGCCTGGCCGAACTCGAGCTCGAATACAGCGATCTGGTGTGCCAGGTGTACGACGGCCGACAGTACCTGCCCGGAATGTGAACTGACACTCCCACATCGTGTTCCGGCCGGATCCACCGGCTTCCTTCAGGCTTACCGCGGCAAGTGATCGAATCGTCGGGTTCCCGCCCGGCCGCAGCGTCTCCACCGCGCGGCGCACGCGGTTCCTCGCGTCGGCTGCCGGCGTTCAGTGGTCCGTGACTTCGCCGCCGGGTGTGTCTGCGCCGTTGCCTCGATCGGCAAGCGCAGCACTGAAACCTATGGTGCGGTGACCAGCCCGACCCTCACCTACGCGACCGCGCAGCACCACCACCCCCTGGGCCGAGACCCACCAGACCTGCTTGCCCGCCTCGGCGCCCAGCGGATCATCGAACTCGCCGCAGTGGTCTGACCAGCGCCGTGTCACTGGCCATCCAGCACTGGGAATACCCGCACGAGGTGTGCCTCGATACGTGGCACACTGTTCTTTGTGCCGCTGAATAACGGCGCATCACACAAGGGTAGCTTTGCTGGAGGTAGCTGATGATTACTGTCGCATTCGGTGGCGCTGTGAGCCGGTACTGGCGCGCGGGCGTTCTGCCTGTCCTGGTGGCCGGTGCCGCGCTCCTGATCGGTTCGGGAACCGCTGCCGCGAACCCTGACACCGCAGGATGGCGCCACATCGACCCGAAAGGTCACCACAACGGCAGCCTGTACAACGATTCCAATCCGACTACCCTGGCCGACCAGGCCGAGGCCAGGCGGCAAGCCCGGGAGGACGCCAGGGGGCGTATGCAGTCGAACCAGCCGAATGGGAGCGGCTCGGGCACTTCTGCGGGCTGGACGGTGTCGCCCCGGCCGGACGGCGAGGGCTGGGTGGTCTGTAAACCGCTGGCCCGATTCTGCTGATACTCGAGTATCTCGCAGTGGTGTGTGAGTCGCTGCCGACAGCAACAGACCCTCATCACGCAGGCGCCGTAACACTGTCGCCTGGGATACCTGGTGCCCGTCACAGCGGCACATCGCCCACGCCTTGCGGTGTCCCCAGGCCCGATGCGCCAGCGCGTGCCTGTTTGCGCCGCCAAGTCCGTTCGGGCACACCGACCACCGCACCGCCGAGCGCGAAGGCTGCGACCCGGTCCGCGACGGCCACGCTGACTCTCGACCTGTACGGCAATCTGTTCGACGAGGATCTCGATCCGGTGGCCGCGGCGATGGACAAGGGGCTCGCGCTGCTGCGGCCTCACGGCGGACTGAGCAGGCCAGTTGAGCCGGGGTGCAGCTCCGACCGGCCATCTACCAGCGGCGCAAGAGTGCCCCCACTGGGACTCGAACCCAGACTTGGCGGTTGTTGGTTCGGGGTCTGGTCGGTATTCACAGCCGGTCATTGGGGATCACGATGGGTGCTCTACCTGCGACGATGCCGACGCCGGATGCACGGCTGTGCACAGATGATCACGGGCATTCACGTTGAATTCTTGGTGTTACTTTGGTACGGGTCGAATCCGCCAAACCCTGCCCGTGGTCACCTATCGCGCCAATAGGAACGGCCGATCAATCCACCTGTCGTGATAGGGGCGCTGCGCGGCAGGTGCGAATCGCCTGTGCTGGTGGGTGGATGCTTGGACCGGCAAGCGAAACATCGAGCCACGCCAGTACCCGTTGGCGTGAGTGCTCTTCTGTCGAAACCCTGCTGGGCCGGGCCCCGATGCTGGGCAGTTCGACAGCCGCCTGATCCAGCTCGGCACCATTGCCGAGTAGCAACGTCACGTCGTTGTCGTTCGAGGACTGAGGCAGTCAGAGCTGGGGAGCGATTCGGGCGAGCACGGAGACAAGGCTCGTCGTGGCGTTGCCGATATTCCCGACGGTTCACCGTTGGAACCACTAGCCGGTGATCATGCAGGTCGACCGGCTGCACTAGCGGTCGCGCCGACTGATTCCTGGTGCACGCGCGGCGCATCGGGTAGAGGCGGGGTGCGTGCGGCGGCGTAGGCGGCGACCAGTAGCGCTGCGGCGCTGAATAGCTGGGCGTTTCCGATGGCGGATCTGACGACCATCTCCACGAAACCGTCGCCCCGCTGAGGCAACTGATCGTAAGGCGCTGCGATAAATGCGATAGTCGCTACGGCCAGCATGCGACGCCATCTCCGGTACTGTGGTACCACCAGCAATGGCACGAGGATGATCGCATACACCCAGTGGTGGGTCACCGCGATCGGGGCTGCCAGCAATGTCGCCAGCGCGATCACCGCTACCGCGGGCACGTGGTCGCCGGACAGTGTGAATCGGTGTGCGCTCCAGGCCGCGATGCTGACGACCGCCGCCGCCAAGACCATCCACACCACATCTTTGACTATCCCGTCCACGCCCGCGCGCGCCAGAAGCCCGGTGATCGCTTGATTTCGCTCATAGGCGTGGTTGCCCGCTCGGTCGGTATTGAAGAACTCGCTGGTCCAGAAGTACAGCGAATCCCGGGGGAAGAACAAGAATCCGACTCCGACGGTGACGAGGAACGCCCCGGCGGCGCGACCAAGCGCGGAGTGGTCACGTCGCATCAGCAGCACCAATCCGAATGCCGCCGGAGTGATCTTGATCGCTGCCGCGAGTCCGATACCGACGCCGCGCAATTTCCGGGGTGTGCGATCAAGACAGTCTGCGAGCACCAGTGCCATCAGAACGAGATTGATCTGACCGTACCCGAAATTCGACCGAACCGGCTCGAGTAACAACGCCGGTGCGAGGAGGGCGACGGTGAGCAAACCAGGCTTCGGCGCCGATAGGCGCGCCAGAACCGTCTGGAGAATCCACGCCAGCAACGACAGATTGATCGCTATCCATACCAGTTGCAGCGCTGTCACGTCGAGTGCCGCCATCGGAGCGAACAACAGCGCTGCGAACGGAGGGTAGATGAACCGCAGTCCAGTCGTTGTGGGGAAATCCTCAGAGTAGAGAGTGGCTCCGGTGAGGGACGCGAGTCCAGCGTCGCGATATACCGACAGATCTATCTGGAAGCCGTCCCGGCCCTGTCTTGCGAGCTCTAAGCACAGTGCCACCGTGGCGAGCGCCCCCAGTGTCCATACCGTCCTGAGGAACCAGCGTCGCCGCGCAGTAGTGCGCAGCGCGCTTATATTGACCTGTCTCAGAACACGCAAGGGTTAAGCCTCCTAGTAACCGCAATACCTACTATTACGTTATAGTAGAGTCGGCCACCTCTGTCACCTCGCGCGGCTTCCTGATTCGATCCCCTGTCGCTCGAGGTGGTTGCCGTGGATGTACCTGCGGTGACTCAGTTTCGGTGGATGCGCTGGGAAGAGCTTGTGTCCATAGCTCGCGGATGTGGGCGTAGCCTTCGCGAAGATGCAGGACCACGGCCTGTGGTCGGCCGTGCACTGTTCGATCTGGTATGGCCGCAGGTCGACGCATCCGCTGCCGAGCCGGTTGAACGACCAACTCGGACCGAAATGGTATGCGGCAGCTGTTGGTTCGTTGTCTCAACCGACCGGCGTCCTCGCGGGGCACCTTCGCGGGAGCGGGGCACCGTGACATCATTGTGGCCGCGATATTGACGGCACTCGTTCCGGCCAGGAGTTCCGCGGTGCACCAGGCAACCTCCAGGTAGTTCTAATCACAACTCCGATCAGCCCACCTGGACGGCTGATTGGGCTCGACGTCGCGCCGAACGGTTGTACCTGCGAGCGGACGGTCTCGGTGTGCGGCTGAGGCTGCGGCGTAGCCGGAAATCAGCAGGATCGTGAACCAGGTGTAGGAGTTGCCGAGGAACTGTTGGGGCACCGTCCATGCGAGTTCGCGATCAGCACTGCCGGGGACCAGAGCAAACGGCGCCAGGTAGAACAGCGCTGCTGTAAAGGTCGCCGCGCACAGCCACGAGATCGCGGCTGTGCGGTTTCGCTCCCAGCGATCGACCGCGTATCCGCCCATCAGCACGATCGCGGGGGCCACCCATACCCAGTGGTGCGACCATGAGGTCGGGGACGCCAGCAGCGCGAACGCGGCAATGAGTAGCATGCTGAGCGCGGCGCCCGAGCGGCGAATCACGAACCAGACCGTGCCGAGCAGCGTGAGCGTCAGTCCGGCCCAAGCTATCGTCTGCGTCGGCTCGCCGAGATCGTATCTGGCGATGCTGGCCTCGAGTGTCTGATTGGTCAGGTATGGCGTTCCGCTCATCCAGGACATCAGCTCGAAACCATTGAACCAGTAGGTCATTGACGCTTCCCAGTCGATAAGAAAGCCGACCGCGCCCGCCGTGAGGCCCGTCGCTGCGGCAACTGCCGCCGATCGGTAGTCCCTACGGGCCAGGAAGAAGAGAATGAACGCTACGGGGGTTAGCTTGATTGCGGCGGCTATACCCAGGGCCATTCCGCGCGGCCATGGCGTTCGGCGAGCCAAGCAGTCGACCGCGACCAGGCCCATGAGCAAGAGATTAACCTGTCCGAAATGGAATGTCTGGCGCAGTGGTTCGAGCAGTAGCGCAGGGGCAGACGCGGCCCCTGCGATGGTCAGTGCGACCGGGACGGACAGCTGTGGCGCGATGGCGCGCAGCACAACGTAGAGCGTGGCCACCAGGCAGGCGAGATTGAGTAAGAAGAGAGTCAGCACCGCCGCTGACCACGGCAGCACTGCCAGCGGGCTCAGTATGAGCACGGCGAACGGCGGATACAGGAACGGAAGGTGGACTCCGGCGCTGGTCGGCGGCAACGTGCCGTAAATGTCTTGGCCAGACCACCACGCCTCGACACCGAACCGGTACACCTCGAGGTCTTCATGTTGGACCCCGAGCAGATCTGACGACCAGCCGAGCAGAATCACCGACACCAGTGCACCGAACACGGCAACGGTCTGGGCGACGTCATGACGCGGGCGAGTCACCACACAGCGAAACCCATTCCGGACCCGACGCGGAGTGAAATCGATAGCCATCCGCACGAGTTGTGATGAGTGGGCTCGAGCGTCAACCGTACGAGGCTCCGGTCGAACCCTGCCGGATGCCCTGGGGTGGTGGGTGAACGGCATCTATTACCTGACGATCTGGCGAACATCGACAGCGGCCTGGGTATTGTGTTGCTCAGCAGTCGAGGTGGCGAGTTGCGCGCTCGGATTTCGGGCGAACTCTAGGAAGCGCGAGGGCTGGCCGACGTAAGTCAGGTGGAGTTCGTGCATTGCTCTCGTACACGCGATATAGAGCATGCTTCTGTCCATCTCGTTGGCGTAGTTCGAGTCATCAGCCCTCGGGACAATGACCATGTCGAACTCCAAGCCCTTGGCGATGTGCGCCGAGGTGATGACGATGCCGGCCGCGAAAGTGGTGCTGTCGTAGCCGAGCAGACTCAACTCGACCCTGGCCGCGGTCAGCGTTTGGTGCAGCCGTTGCGCCTGGTCGATGGTCTTACAGACGATGCCGAGGGATCGGTGATCGCTGTGATGGTATTGCTCGATCAGAGTCAACAGTTGTGACTGATGGTCCTGCGGAGTCTCGCACGAGATGATCTGCGGCGGGCGGCCGTGGCGCTCGATCGGGACGAGTTTGTCGTTGCGGGAGATATGTTGGGCGAAGTCGGTGATTTCGGTGGTGGAGCGGTAGCTCTTGCACAGCTCGAGGCAGTCGGCGTCGGGGAATATGGCCTGAATCGTCGACAGTGACGAGGAGCTGAACGGGTTCACCGATTGGTTGGCATCGCCCAGGATCGTCATCTTGCAGGAGAACAGTGCACGCAGTACGGCGTACTGGATGGGGGTATAGTCCTGCATCTCGTCGACCAGCAGATGGCGGATGTGACCGTAGTGTTCCCGGCGCTCGGTGGTGACGATGGTGTAGACCAGCGGAAAGACATCGGCGTGCTCGACCTTCTTGCGGCCCAATGGTTTGTACAGGGCGCGACGGTCAGGATCGGCGTAATACGCCTTGTACAGGGCGAAGGCGTCGCGATAGGGGAACATGGCGCGGACCTGCTTGCGAACACCGGTCGTGTCGGCACTGGTCCACTTGCCGCCGCGGTCGACCACTTCGTTCTTCAGTCGGGCGACTGCGATGTCGGCCAGCCGGTCGAGGCGGGCGAAGATCGGTAGGTTCGGCAGTTCGTCGAAGGACTCGGCGACCCATTCGGCGGGCACGCGGGTGTGCTTCTGTGCGATCTCGGCGGGGGCGAACTCCTCTGCGCGAGAACGGATCCAGGCGTCGAGTTCGACCACGAATTCAGGTGTGGCCTTGTAGCGCATGCGGGTCGTTGTGGCCTCGTCGACGCCGTCGAGCAGGGCGATGACCTGTTCGCTGAAGCTTTCGTATCCGGTGATCGTGGCGAGGAACTTGTCGGCGATCTTGTCGAAGCCGATCTCGGCGACCTGCTCCTCGCCGAGTTCGGGTAGCACGTTGGCGATGTAGTCGCCGAAGACCTTGTTGGGGGACAGGATCATGACGTTGTCCGAGGTCAGGGTGTCCCGGAAACGGTAGAGCAGGAACGCGACCCGGTGCAGCGCGATCGAGGTCTTCCCTGATCCCGCCACACCCTGAAGGATCAGAACGTGGGCAGTTTCGTTGCGAATCACCGCGTTCTGTTCGCGCTGGATGGTCGCGACGATGTTCTGCATCTTCTTGTCGGCGGATCGGCTCAGCTCGCGCTGCAGAACATCGTCATCGATGTTCAGCGCACTGTCGAGCATGTACTCCAAGCGTCCATCGGTGATCTTGTACTGGCGTTTGCCGACGATCTGTCCGCGCACGATGCCACCAGGGGACTCGAAAGATGCTGCTCCCGACTCGAAATCGTAGAACAGACTCGAGACCGGGGCCCGCCAGTCATGGATCCTGATTTCCTGGGTCCCAGGATCGAAGAAGGTGTGCACGCCGATGTAGTAGAGCTGGGGACTCGCTTCGCCGCTGGTCTGAAAGTCGACGCGACCGAAGTACGGAGTCTTCAGCAGTCGCTTGACTCGTTCCCTGGTCAGCACGGCGCGCTCGCCGAGTTTGACCGACAGATCCACCGCGGTGCGGAAGTCGGCCTTCTCTGCGAAGTCCATGTTCCGGCGGTTTTCCCACAGGAACTCCTTGCGTTCCTGAATGTCCTTGGCGGACTTGTCGATCGAGCCGCCGAGTTGCTCGAGCTCCTTGGTCAGCAGTTGGATCGTCTCGGCAAGATGCAGGTGTTCTTGCTGTTCATCGGTCACTTGCACAGTGGTCATCGTCATCTCCGAGTCCGAAAAGGGGCAGATCAGTCACCGATAGGGAGATCGGGAAGATGGCTCCACAGGTCGCGCACATGGCTGAACGTGTGGGCGGGTAAGGCCTCCAGTACGTCGAGGATTTCGCCGGGTACGTCCTCCTGGATAGCGGCGGTGAGGATCTGCTGTCGGGTCCGTGGCTCCGCGAAGAGGTGGCCGATCGCGTCGATGATCGTCATTCGCGTGATGGTGTTCGCGTGGTATGCATTAGTCACCCCGCAACTCTACCCTCACGTGAGGGTATGTTTGTAGTGGTATCGGCTACTTCCAGGAGCTGCACGGTCATCCTGTGCGGTTTGCCCGACTTCAGCGGGGGCTCGTCCTCCGCCGCCGGGCGCGGTTGTGGTTTGGCCAGCGCCGTGACGAGAACGAGGGCGATGGCGAGCAACACGTAGATGTTGCCGACCACGTGTTGCCATGGCGTCCAGTTCATCTCCTGGTCGCTGCCACCCGGAACTAGGTTGTGCGGTCCGATCGCGAACACGATCGTCGCCACGACGGCGGCGGCGAGCCACCACTGCCCGGCGCGAGTCCGTAAAGTCGCGAGACCGGCGATGGTCAGTAGTGCGACCGGAAACCACACCCAGTGATGCGACCACGAGATCGGCGAGATGAGCAGCGCGAGAATCGCATTGCACGACAGTGCCAACGTGGGAATCGTCGCGCTCGCCCGCATGGCGACCACGGTCAGCACCAGCAACGCCGCGGCGGCGCCCACCCACACGAGCGTGAACACGGGCTCCGGGACCGAGAACCGGGCCAGTATCGCCTGGATCGACTGATTGGTGTGGTACGGCGAGCCGCTGAGCCCTGAGACATCGCCGAGCCCGCCGAACCAGTACGTCATCGACTCACGCGGCAGGACCGCGAAGCCGATGGCGGTGGCGACAGCGCCGGTCACCGCGGCGGTCGCGGCTGCGCGGTAGTCCTTGCGGATCAGGAAGTACAGCACGAATGCCGCGGGAGTCAGTTTGATGGCCGCGGCAAGGCCTACCAGCATTCCGCGCCGCCATTTCGGCTTGGTTGTCAGGCAATCCGCGGCGACAAGGCCCATCAGGATGAGGTTGATCTGACCGAAATCCAAAGTCGCGGCGACAGGTTCGAGGAGTAGCAGCAGGGGAGTCACGGTGGCGGCGATCCACATTGCCTTGTCGCGCTGGTGCGCCCACATGCGGCGGGCGGCGAGATACACGGCGGCGGCCAGTGCTCCGGTGGAGATGGCGAACAGCACGAACGCGGCCACGCTCCATGGCAGAAGTGCCAAGGGTGCGAGCACGATCGCCGCGAACGGTGGGTAGATGAACGGCAGGCTTATCCCGGCAGAGGTGGCCGGAAGCGAGGTGTACAGCCCCGAACCCTCACGCAGCGACTCGATTCCGATGCGGTAGACCTCGAGGTCCAGGAAGCCGCCGTTGATACCGGCGAAGGACCAGTTGGGCACCAGCAGACATGTCGCGACTGCGATCGAAAGGATCGGGGCAATCCAGAGCGTGCGGGAGATATCTGCGGTGTCGGGACGGCGCTCGGTGTCATGTCGGCTCATGGAATGCGGAACAGATAGTTGCGTGCGGTGGGGCTCACGTGTGAGCACCGTTGCCACTGGTCACCGCGCCATCGGTACATCGCGTACCCGTGAGAAGCCATCAGGTCGACCACATCGGCGGCGCGGTGACCATATTTGGCAAGGTGGCGTTCTTCGATCTCGAGCATCCATAGAGGTCGGTGTCGTGTGAGGACGGCGTGCGCTCCGCACAACATCGCGTACTCGGCGCCTTCGATATCGACCTTGATGACATCGATCCGATTCACACCGAATTCCTCGGTCAGCTCATCGAGGGTTGTTGTCGTCAAGTCGATGAGGCGATCTCGGTCGAACTCGCTGTTCGGGCCGTGGTGTGCTGCTCCATGCAGCATGAACGCACGACCGAAGACGGGCATGCTGTTTCGGTACGGCACCGAGAGTTGCGTATCGACGCCCGAGGCACTGGATACGGCTGCCCCGATCGGCTGCAGTGACGGGGCCCGCAGGACGGTCGCCAGACGATGTAGTCGTTTCGTCAACCTCGGGTTCGCTTCGATGGCCAATGTTCGACCGTCTGGCCCGGCGGCTGCTGCGAAAAGTGTCGAGTACAGGCCGTAGCCTGCCCCGATGTCGATGCACACCGATCCGGGGGCGACGAGCCTGGCCAGTTGCGCGGCTTCTGTTTCGATGCACCAGGCGCGTGGGGACAGCCACGACAGCAGGCCCGCCGCCGCTGAAAGTCGCGTCGAACCCCGACGGGAGGGGTGGAATTGATCACTGGCCTCGGCGAGAGTGGTTGCGCTGGACTGTGCCCCCTGCGAACAGCTTGCGGTTGCACTGACCGAGTCCGGGCTCGCCTGTTCGGCCCGATCAACCGGCCCACCGCCACCCTGATAGTTGCCCACCATGCCTCCTCTTCGCTCCACCCTACTCATACGTAAGAGGAGAGTGATGTAAAGTGAAAGTAATGGAGTCCTATAGTGGGGTCAAATTTTGGGTGCGTTCGTGCGCAGGTCGGTCCCGGCGCGATGCCGGTCGGAGGCTCTGGTCGGATTCTACAGTGGCGTAAGGGTAGAGTTCTGAGCCAGAGCGTTTCAGGCTGTCCTGGCTGACTGCCTTCATACACAGAACCAGTGCCTGTCGAGTGGATTGGTTGTCATGGATCATCCTGTGAGCGCGGGCGCTACACAGCCTGCCGACTCTGCCGCGGCGAACAAATCGGCGGCGATGGATGTCGCAATCGTGTCGAGAGCGGTCTCCCGAACAGCGTTCGTACGCGGCGTGGTCAAGGCTGTTCGCCCGCGTCAGTGGATCAAGAATCTTCTCGTACTCGCCGCACCACTGGCCGCGGGATCAGCCACCGATGTCGACGTCCTCGCACACGTGGGTGTGGCCTTCATCGTCTTCTGCATGGCCGCCTCGGGCGTCTACCTGGTCAACGACGCCCTGGATGTGGAAGCCGACCGGGCGCATCCCGCCAAGCGGTTTCGTCCTATCGCGGCTGGCATCGTTCCGGCGAGCGTGGCGTACGGGCTCTCAGCACTTCTGTTCGCCGGTTCGATCATCGGCTCGCTGATCGCGAACGGGCAGCTGGCGGCAGTGATGGCGGTCTACATCGGTGTCCAGCTGGCCTACTGCTTGGGCCTCAAGCATCAGCCGGTACTCGATATCTGTGTGGTGTCCTCGGGCTTTCTGCTGCGCGCCGTGGCGGGTGGCGCGGCTGCCTCCATCCCGATGTCGAAATGGTTCCTGCTGATCATGGCCTTCGGGTCGCTGTTCATGGCAGCGGGTAAACGCTATGCCGAGTTGCAGATTGCGCTCGAAACAGGCGCCATGATTCGCAAGTCCCTCGATTACTACACTCCCACCTACCTGCGGTTCGTGTGGACCGTCGCGGCCGCGGCCGTCGTGGTCTTCTACGGGTTGTGGGCGTTCGAACAAGATCAGGCTCGCGACTCGGTGTGGTTCGGGATCTCGATGATTCCGTTCACCTTGGCAATTCTGCGCTACGCGATCGACGCCGACGGTGGTGCGGCGGGGGAGCCAGAGGAGCTCGCGTTGGGGGACAGGGTGCTTCAGGTTCTCGCCCTCGCATGGATCGCAACGGTGGGAACAGCTGTCTAACTGGTCTGATGGCGATGCATGACTTTTGTCCCTTCATAGTGAACTGGGAGTTGCGATGAGCGCTCGATTCGAAGAACTGGGATGGCGGCAGACTTCGATGGGAGAGATCAGTCTGCGTCGCCGGTTCGATCCGACCGTGCGAGCCGATGTGTTCGAGGTCAAGCTCGACGACGAGTTCCTCATGTCGAGTTTGTTCACCGTCGCCGAGCGCGAGTTGGCGCGCCGGGGTCTTTCGCGAACGCCGGGCAGCGACCTGGACGTGGTCGTCGGCGGGCTCGGGTTGGGCTACACCGCGCGAGAGGTGTTGGAAGACAGTCGTATTCGGACATTGACCGTGATCGAATTCTCTGATGCCGTGATCGATTGGCATCGACGCGAACTCCTGCCCGACACCGCCGGGTTGGCTATCGAGCCCAAGGTGTCCCTGCGGTGCGCCGACTTCTTCGTCGCAGCCGCTGGTGCGGAGGGTTTCGATCCGCGCAGCCCTGGCCGGACCTTCGATGCGGTCCTACTCGATATCGACCACTCGCCGCGCCATGTGTTGCATCACCCACATGCCGCCTTCTATACCCGGAAAGGGTTGCAGCAGCTATCTGTTCATCTGAGGGCCGGTGGCACATTCGCGATGTGGTCGGACGAGGCGCCCGACCCGGATTTCGTCGCGATCCTGGCGGACGTCTTCACCGATGTGGCTGCTGAGCGGGTGTTTTTCGACAATCCACTGACTCGTGGCCAGGCATCGGCCACGATCTATCTCGCAACCAGAGCATGATATCACCCTCGCATTCTGCAATAGGACGTCGACGGTGTCGCAGTAAGCCGCTCCGTTGCACATCTGCCTGACCGTAGCGAGACCAATTCAGGCTCAATCGGATTCCGTTCGCTGATGCCGAGCGGTGGAGCGCGTGCGGCTGGGGTCGATAACATCGGCCAGCGGTGGCGCCCAGCGTCGGGCGAGCACGGCGATCGATAGGCCGATCACGGTGCCGCCCGCCGAAGCTCGGACACCGACACCCCGGCCCTGAGGCTGAGGCGTCGGTGGATGTAGACGCGGGTTTGTCAGTGCGATCCGGCCAGGTGCCCACTCAGTCGCCCGTGGCGTTCCTCGGAGGCTTCGTTGAGGCCGATGATTTCGACGTTCTTGCCCTTGGATTCGTACTTGGTGGTGATCGCGTCCAGGGTCGCGACGGTGGAGGCATCCCAGATGTGGGCGTCGGACATGTCGATGATGACGTTGTGCGGGTCGTCGACGTAGTCGAACTGGTAGATCAGGTCGTTGCTCGAGGCGAAGAACAGCTCGCCGCGGACCTTGTAGACCCTTGTGTCGATGTTGCCGTCGTGGTCGATGTCGGCTTCGTGCACCTTGATCACTTCGGTGAAGTGGGCGACGCGGTGTGCGAAGGCGATCATGGCGGTGAGGACGCCGGCGATCACGCCGTAGGCGAGGTTGTGGCTGGCCACGGTTATCACGACGGTGACGAGCATGACGATCGTTTCGCTCTTGGGCATGCGTCGCAACGTCTTCGGGGTGATCGAATGCCAGTCCATGGTGCTGACCGAGACCATGATCATCACCGCGACCAGTGCGGCCATCGGGATCAGCGCGACGACATCGCCGAGGCCGACCACGAGGACCAGCAAGAACACGCCCGCCATGAACGTCGAGATCCGGGTGCGTGCACCGGAGCTCTTCACGTTGATCATGGTCTGGCCGATCATCGCGCAACCACCCATGCCACCGAAGAAGCCGGTCACCACGTTCGCCACACCCTGACCCCAGCCCTCACGGGTCTTGTCGGAATGGCTGTCGGTGATGTCATCGACCAACTTGGCGGTCATCAGCGACTCCATCAGTCCGACCAGGGCCATAGCCAGCGCGTAGGGCGCGATGATGCCCAGGGTCGTGAGGTTCAGCGGCACATCAGGGAGGAACAGCGACGGCAGGCTCGATGGCAGTTCGCCCTCGTCGCCTACGTCGGGCACGTTGAGCGAGAAGACAATCGCGGCACCGGTCAGGAACACGATCGCTACCAGCGGCGCGGGCACGACCGACGTCAGCTTCGGCAGCAGCACCATGATGAGCAGACCGAGTGCGACCATCGGGTACACCAGCCACGGCACCCCGAGCAGGTGCGGGATCTGCGCGGTGAAGATCAAGATGGCCAGCGCGTTGACGAACCCGACCATCACGCTGCGCGGGATGAACCGCATCAGCTTCGCCACCCCAACGACGCTGAGGGTGACCTGGATCAGGCCTGCCAGAATCACCGTCGCGATGAAATAGTCCAGCCCGTAGTCTCTCGCGACCGGTGCGATGACCAGAGCGATCGCGCCCGTCGAGGCCGAGATCATGGCTCGGCGTCCGCCGGTGAACGCGATCGTCACCGCCATCACGAACGAGGCGAACAACCCCACTCGAGGATCCACTCCGGCGATGATGGAGAACGAGATCGCCTCCGGGATCAACGCCAGCGCCACCACCAAACCGGCCACGACTTCGATCCGCAACCGTTTGGGGCTGCGTAGCGCTGCGAGCACCGAGCCCGGGGCATCATCTGGTCGATGTGTCATCGACACCATCGGCACTCCATTCCATATATGCGGCGCGCGGGCGCCACCGAGCGAGCGCAGTGCTCACCGGTAAGAGAGTTCATGAGAGGCCGAGCGGGACTCTCGAGACGGATCGAGACCGAAGTCGCTCCGGCGACATTGCCGGTAGGCGTCGAGATCAGCAATCACTCGGCGATCGCAACCCTACCCTCCGGTGAGGGGAGGGTTGCAAGGCGTGGAGGTGAACCGTGTTCCATCTCTCATTCGCGCGATGTTGTGTATTACCGGTCTCGACGGCGCGGCCAGGTGTGTTATTGCGGAGGCTCGGAAGTGAGACCTCCGACACGAACCCCACGAGGGGATTGTGAAGCTACTCGTACGGGAGGGTATATTCATCCCGCTGAGTGTTAGCTGAAGTTCGTCACACGGCAGCGTGGCCGGTGATGTCCAGCATCGTCGCGCTTGCGTCGTCGCCGACCGCTCGCATCACCGATTCCACCGCGCCGGTCCGTGACCGCATGGCCACCTGCGCGACCGACCGAATGGAGCTCGCCGATGGGGACAGCTGTGTCCACCGCCAAGGAAACCGACGGGTCGGTGATGGCCGCGCTGCGGAGTCCGAAGCGGTTGCGCATCGAGATTCTGGCCGGCCTGGTGGTCGCGCTCGCGTTGATCCCGGAGGCGATCTCGTTCTCGATCATCGCCGGTGTCGACCCGAGAGTTGGCTTGTTCGCGTCGTTCACGATGGCGGTGACGATCTCGATCGTCGGTGGTCGCCGCGCGATGATCTCCGCGGCGACCGGTGCGATCGCGCTGGTCATCGCCCCGGTCGCCAAGCAGTACGGGCTCGACTATCTGATCGCCACGGTGATCCTGGCGGGCGTGCTGCAGATCGTGCTCAGCGTGATCGGCGTGGCGCGGCTCATGCGATTCATCCCGCGCAGTGTGATGGTCGGGTTCGTCAACGCGTTGGCGATCTTGATCTTCGCCGCGCAGATCCCGCATCTGCTCGGGGTGCCGTGGCTGGTCTATCCGATGGTCGCGCTCGGTATCGCGATCATGGTGTTGCTGCCCAAGCTGTCCAATGTGGTGCCCGCTCCGCTGGTCGCCATCGTGCTACTGACCGCCGCGACCATCGTGTTCTCGCTCAATGTTCCCAACGTCGGCGACGAGGGTGACCTTCCGTCGAGCCTGCCGAGTTGGCTGATCCCGGATGTTCCGTTCACTTTCGAGACGTTGGGCATCATCGCCCCCTACGCGCTGGCGATGGCACTGGTCGGCCTGCTCGAATCCTTGATGACCGCCAAGCTCGTCGATGACATCACCGATACTCATTCCGACAAGACCCGCGAGGGCTGGGGTCAGGGTGTGGCGAACGTGGTGACCGGGTTCTTCGGCGGTATGGGTGGTTGCGCGATGATCGGCCAGACCATGATCAACGTGAAGGAATCCGGTGCACGCACCCGCATCTCGACGTTCCTGGCCGGTGTGTTCTTGCTGATCCTGGTCGTGGGTCTCGGTGACATCGTCGCGCTGATCCCGATGGCGGCGCTGGTCGCGGTGATGATCATGGTCTCAGTGGGCACGATGGATTGGCACTCGCTTGCGCCGAAGACGTTGCGCCGTATGCCGATCGCTGAGACCACCGTCATGCTGGTCACCGTCGTCATCACCGTTGTCAGCCACAACCTCGCTTATGGCGTGATCGCGGGTGTCCTCACTGCGATGGTCGCTTTCGCGCACCGCGTCGCTCACTTCACCGAAGTCGAGAAGATCGGCGACGCCGACACCGACCACGATGGAGATTTCGACACCCGGGTGTACAAGGTGCACGGCGAGCTGTTCTTCGCCTCCAGCAACGACCTGATCTACCAGTTCGACTACGTCGACGACCCGCGCAATGTCGTCATCGACATGTCCGACGCCCACATCTGGGATGCCTCCACCGTCGCGACGTTGGACGCGATCACCACCAAGTACGAGTCCAAGGGCAAGAACGTTGAGATCGTCGGCCTCAACGAAGCCTCCGAACAGCGCCACGGACGGCTCAGCGGGCACCTGGCGGGCGGGCACTGACATGGCCGACGCCCTTGACCGCGCGCATCTGCAAATCGGCCAGGTTGCCGAACGAACCGAGCTGTCGATCAAGACGATTCGGCACTATGACGAGGTTGGTTTGGTGACTCCGTCGGCGCGCAGCGCGGGCGGGTTCCGCCTCTACACCGAAGCCGACGTCGAGCGTCTGCTGGTGATTCGCCGGATGAAGCCGCTCGGTTTCACCTTGGAGCAGATGCGTGAGTTGCTCGAAGCGCTGGATATCCTCGATGATTCGGCCAGTAGCGCCGAGCTCCGCGCGCACGCGAGTTCGGTAGTGCGCGAATGCAACACGGCCGCGACCATGAGCTGTGCGAAGCTGCGTCGCCAAGTTGACTACGCCGAGGAGTTCACCGCGTTTCTCATCGCACGAGACCCGGCGGAAACCCAGGCTTGATCGTCTGAATTCGAGGCCGGTGCCGGAACCTTCCAGCACCGGCCTTCGAACACGATCACCTCGATACCCACCGCGCTGCTCGGCCCGCCCGGTATCCACCGATCGAGCCCGTGATGCCAATACCGAGCAATCCGATAAGGGTCGCGGATGACGCCGGCCAGACCGGCAATCGACACCGACAGCTCTGCCGATGTATAGGTGACGCTCACACGAGCCCGGACGGTGATATCGGAGACCACGGGGGCGCCGATCGGTGCGAACAATCGCACCAGCCCATCGAATTCAGCGAACTCCACCGCCATCGGACGACTCACCAGCCGGTGGTCGCGGTCGATGGTCGTCAACATCATGGTGTCCAGCGGCGCGAGCGCTGCGTGCAGCTTCGCCACGTCGGACCTCACCATTGCGCCGCCTCCTCAATCATCTCCTTCACTCTACCCTTGCGTAAGGGTAGTGTAAGGTGTGGATCGCGTTCCGCCCCGCGGCACCGGCCACGTGCCGCGGGGCCGACCGCCACCAAGCACCTTCCGATACGAGGAGTGCCGATGGCCAGGACGGCCCCCAGTCAGACCGTTGGTTTCGACGAGCCATCAGTGCTCGCAGAAGCGCAACGCCGCCGAACGTTCGCGGTGATCAGTCACCCCGACGCCGGAAAGTCGACGCTGACCGAAGCGCTGGCCCTCCATGCCCGGGTGATTTCCGAAGCGGGTGCGATCCACGGTAAGGCAGGCCGACGGTCCACGGTGTCGGACTGGATGACGATGGAGAAGGAACGCGGCATCTCGATCACCTCCACCGCCCTGCAATTCGGATACCGCGCACCCGACGGCACCGACTGCGTGATCAACCTGCTCGACACCCCCGGCCACGCCGACTTCTCCGAGGACACCTACCGGGTGCTGTCCGCGGTGGACTGTGCAGTGATGCTGATCGACGCCGCCAAGGGTCTGGAACCGCAGACGCTCAAGCTTTTCCAAGTATGTCGGCACCGGCGCATTCCGATCATCACGGTCATCAACAAATGGGACCGGCCCGGGCGCGACGCGCTGGAACTGCTCGACGAGATCGAGCAGCGGATCGGTCTGCGCCCCACGCCGCTGACCTGGCCGGTCGGTTATGCGGGTGCCTTTCACGGTGTATTAGACCGTCGCACAGGCGAGTTCATTCATTTCGTGCGGACCGCGGGCGGCGCCACCATCGCCCCGGAACGAGTCCTATCGGCCGGGGACGCCTTGACGATCGCCGATGCGCAGTGGACCACCGCCGTCGAGGAATGCGAGCTACTGGCCGCCGACGGTGCGGACTACGACCGCGACACCTTCCTCGGCTGCACCACCACGCCGGTGCTGTTCACCGCGGCCGTTCTCAATTTCGGAGTGAGCCAATTGCTGGACGTGCTCGTGCATTATGCCCCCGCCCCCGCCGCGCAACTCGATATCGACGGCGAGCCTCGGCGACTCGATGATCCGTTCAGCGCGTTCGTCTTCAAGGTGCAAGCGGGGATGGATACCTCCCATCGCGATCGACTCGCCTATGCCCGTGTCTGCTCGGGGGCGTTCGAGCGTGGCGACGTCGTCGTGCACGCCGCGACCGGCAAGCCATTCACCACCAAATACGCGCAGTCAGTGTTCGGTCAGCAACGAACCACCATGGACGTCGCCTACCCCGGTGATGTCATCGGCCTGGTCAACGCGACCGCGCTACGCGTCGGTGACACTCTGTATCGCGAAGTTCCGGTGCATTATCCGCCGATCCCGAGTTTTGCCCCTGAACACTTCGCGGTGGCTCGTGCCGCGGACGCGGGCAAGCACAAGCAGTTCCGGCGCGGCATCACCCAGCTCGAACAAGAAGGCGTGATCCAGGTGCTGCGCTCGGACCTGCGCGGCGAACAGGCTCCCGTCCTCGCCGCAGTCGGGCCGATGCAATTCGAAGTCTTCGCCCACCGCATGGCCACGGAACTGAACACCCCGGTCGAACTCGAGCCCCTCAAATACACCATCGCCCGGCGCACCAGGCCACAGGACGTCGCTGAGCTGCAGGCGCAGCGGTCGGTGGAAGTGCTCACGCGGACCGATGGGGCCCTACTGGCCCTGTTTGCCGACCGATGGCGCCTGGCCGCCATCGAAAAAGAACATCCCGACCTCGTCCTGGAACCCCTGGTCGCGGCCGCCTGACCCTACTGTCGCGAAGGAGACATCTCTGTGCCCGAAGTAGATCCCGCCATGCCCGTGGCCGAACGGTTCCCATCCCTGCACGCCTACAACCTGGCCTATCCCCACGCGCCGCTTCCGGAGAATCGGCGAGCCCGCGAGCAGATGCGTGGCTTCGACGCCGCTGGTCTCGGTCTAGAAGACGATCTCCTGTCCTCCGGTGCCTTGCTGACAGTCGAGTTCCTGCCCGGCGGAGCCCCCGGGACAGGGGACCTCGATCGAATCGGCACCGTTGTCGCTACTCGGTGGGGGCAGGGACCGGTCTATGTGCTGGCGGAGAGTGTCTCGCTGCGCTCAGCCTGGAAAGCCAGTGTCGAGCAGTGGCCGACGACGCTGTCTGCCGCGCTGAGCGTGATGGCCGGGTTGCGCCGCTACACCAGCACGTTGCCATCCTGATCACACCGGGGGAGGCGACAGATGATCTTTGCCGGGCGGGGCAACCCCCAGAGGCTACAGTGAAAGCCTTGCCGACAGTGAAAACTGTGTACGGCCCCGCCAGGGGCCGTTGCGGGCGAACGGCCCGAAGTATGGAGGTCGAACATGCATGACGAGCAGAGCGGGCACCTGCAGATCGGTGAGGTCGCCACACGCACCGATCTATCTATTCGTACTGTGCGCCATTACCACGACGTAGGCCTGGTGACTCCGTCGGAGCGATCGGCGGGCGGCTTCCGGCTCTATACCGAGGCCGATGTACAACGCCTGCTGGTGATTCGCCGGATGAAGCCGCTGGGCTTCACGCTCGCGGAGATGAAGGAACTCCTGGAAGCTCTCGACGTGCTGGAGGATCCGACCTCCAGTGCGAAGACACGCCGAGAGGCCGGCGCGACCCTCGATGTGCTGCGGGGCAAGGCGGAGTCGAGCTGCGAGAATCTCCGCCGCCAGCTCGGCTACGCCGAGGAACTCACCGACCTGTTGACCACCCGCCTCGACGCCGAAGCACCCTCGGCGACTCGCTGAGGCGCTTTCAGGGGCGGCCGCTGTACCAGCGGCTGTCCGCCAACGCCGAGCACACGCCAGACAACGTCGTAGGCCACTGCGCCCTGATCGTCTGCCAGGCGGCGCGCAACGAAATGTCTTTCGCGAGAACGTAGACCGCGCCCTGTCCGGGCAATGTCGCGACGACGACACCGGTCCGGTCGGTCTCGTCCACTCCGGGAGCGCCGCCGGGCAGGAAGTCGATCCGCACCATCGAACCGGAATCGACCAGGTCGTCGCGCACACCCGTACCGCCCGCGTCGAATCGGCGTTGCAGCACCAGCTGGGCGGGATCGGGCAACACGGCCGCCCGGTAGACGCGGTTGTACGCCGCCGGTGATCCGAAGTGCTGCAGGACTGAGCGATCGGTGAAGTGGGTCATGGGTTTCCGTTCAGCAGGTACGTCGATGACGGCAGTTCCTAGTGCTGCGATCCGCAGCCGATCATCACTCTACCGTTACGAAAGAGTAGAGTCATCTTTATAGGTGCGCTCTCCCTCGGAGGGTGGCGAAATGGTCGGCAGGATGGAGATAAGGCATTGGCAAAGGAAAATGTGCAGACGGTGCACGAAGTTCTGCGTGAACTCGACATCGTCATGATCACCACCATCGACGAACGCTTTCAGCTGGTGAGTCGCCCCATGGTCCTGCACGTCGGCGAGGACTTCGATGGCACCATCTTCCTTTTCGCACACCAGGATTCACGGGTCGTCGCCAACATCACGGCGCGGGCGTCGTCCTGGTCGAGGTCACCGTCTTCGAAGGCCGTTGCTGGAAGGTCACCGCTGATGCGGCCCAGAAGCAGCACCCGTCCGTCCCTGCCTGAGCTCGATGGCACCGCCGGTCGGTCAGTTCGGGTCGACAGGCTCGTGACGGCCCGAGGTCGGTGACTCCGGCGACGTTGCCGCGGTGAAGAGTTGATCGAGGTGGTAACACACCACCTCCTCGGCGCTGCTCGCGCTGTGCTGGCCGATGAGCACGCTCGTGCCGAGTCCGTGGGTGAGCATGACCAGCCGGGTCGCTTCGGCGGCCACCTCGATGCCCTCACCGAGTTCGCCTATGCGTTGCGCCTGGCCGAGTGCCTGAGCGATCCGCCCTTCGAGGCGGTCGATGTTCGCGACGAAAGGGTGTTGCGCGAGTTCGGGATCGGTCATGGCCAGGACCGCGTACGAGGTGCCGATCAGATGGAAGGCACGGCTGGGTGCGTCGGTGGGTAGGGCTTCGGCGCAGAATGCCTCGACGAGCGCGCGGGCCGGTGGGGGATCGGGCAGGCCCGCGAGTCGCTGTTGCCATCGGGTGTGGCTGAGTTGTTCGAGGTGGTTCAACGTACCGGTGAGCAGCTCGGCCTTGGTGGCGAAGTAGTACTGCACGAACCGTATCGAGGAACCGGATTCGGCTGCCACGGCGCGAATCGTCACCGCGTGTAGCCCGTCTCGGGCAGCGGCCCGGACGACTGCATCCGCGATTTCGGCCCGCCGTTGGGCGTGGTCCACGGTTCTTGGCACGGACATTCCCTCTCGACGGCACCACCATCTCGGTGATACACATGTATCGGATACAACTGTATCAATTTGGAGGTGGTTGTGCAGCGACCCGAGACAGGCGGGAGAACGACGGCCGTTCCGGCACGCGCGGTCGCGCTGCTATTTGTGGTGTGCGCGGCGCAATTCATGGTGGTGCTCGACGTCTCGGTGGTGAATGTGGCGTTGCCGTCGATGCGAACGTCACTGGGCTTCACCGACACCGGGCTCGGCTGGGTGGTCAACGCCTACGCGCTAGTATTCGCGGGCCTGCTGCTGGTCGGTGGTCGCCTGGCCGACCTCTATGGGCGCAAGCGCGTTTTCCTCGCCGGCCTGTTGCTGTTCACCCTCGCGAGCCTGGTCGGCGGGTTGGCCTCGACGCCGGGGTGGCTGATCGGTGCCCGCGCTGCCCAAGGGGTAGGCGCGGCGGTGCTGGCTCCGGCAACGCTGACGATTCTCACCACGAGCTTTGCCGAAGGTCCACGACGAACGAAGGCCCTCGCGGTCTGGACCGCAATCGGCCTGGCCGGCGGGACGGCAGGCAATCTCCTCGGTGGTGTGCTGACCGAGTTCTGGTCGTGGCGGGCCACCTTGCTGATCAACGTGCCCATCGGGGCGCTCGCGCTGGTGGCCGCGGTCTGCGTCATCGCCCCAGACTCGCCGATTCGGTTCCGGGTTCGCCTTGGTGTCCCCGGCGCTGTGTTGGTGACGTGCGGGCTCGCTGCGATCGCGTACGGCTTCGGGGAGGCCGCGGCACAGGGCTGGTCGGCACCGATGACCCTATCGGCACTCGCGGCAGGGGCGGCGCTATTGACACTGTTTGTGATCGTCGAGGCGCGATGGGCGCGGCTACCATTGATTCCGTTGTCGTTGCTGCGGATTCGATCGGTGGCGGTCGGCAATCTCGCGATGCTGTTGGCTGGGGCGTGCCTGAATCCGATGTGGTTCTTTCTGACGTTGTCGATGCAGAACGTCCTGGGCTATACCGCGATGCAGACCGGGCTCGCGTTCCTGCCGCACACGCTCGTCGCCATCGCCGTTGGCACCCAGGTGACCCCGTGGTTGATGGGCCGGGTCGAGGCCCGGGTGCTCATCACCGGCGGTGCGCTACTGGCCGCGGCAGGATTTGTGTGGCAAGCCCAGCTCGACGGCGACAGCACCTACGTGACCGGAATCCTTGGCCCCGCGATCGTTTTCAGCGTCGGCGCGGGACTGCTGAACACTCCGCTCACCGCCGCCGCTAACGCGGGAGTACCTGTCGCGGACGCCGGTGCGGCGTCTGGGCTGATGAACATGACCAAACAAATCGGGGCAGCCCTCGGCCTGGCGGCGCTGCTCACCACAGCCATGGGTGCCGACCACGGATACGGTCAAGCCTTTTGTCTGATCGCAGTCGCCATGGTCGCGGTCGCGGCGATCGTGGCGGCGCTGCCCGCTCAGCGCGACTAGGAGTGAACGGTGCCGCGCCCGCCGCAGTCGGACGATCACGAGGTCGACCGGGGCGTGAGAGCATCGGCGTCGGCGACCGTGATGTGCGCGGTGGTCAGGGTGAGAGCGCCGGGCAGAGCAGCGAAGGCTTCTTCGACGCGGGCGATGAGCGAAGCGCGGGCACCGGCGCCGCGGCGGGCGGAGTGCCGTTCGGCACGGACCCAGTTCTTGGCCGCGCAGCGCCAGGCGGCAAGTGCTAATTCCGGCAGCAGCCGGATGGTGACGTCGGCGCGTCCGTCGGCGCCGGTGCGGGATTCGAGGGCATCGACCAAGCGTTCGTGAGCGGCGAGAGAGAGCGCGTTGCTGTGGTGGCGCAGCGCGGTGTGGTGGGCGATCAGTCGGCGGGTGGCCAGGAACCGGCGTTCCCAGTCGGCATCGCGGCCCTCGATCGCGGCGATCATCGTCGACTGCAACGTCGCCAGAATCGTGGTGTCGGCCTCGTTGGTGTGGGTGGTGAAGGTGTCGAGGTAGGCGTCCCACAGCTCGGCTTCCGCAGCGAGTGCCACGTCTTCTTTGGAAGCGTAGTAGCGGAAGAACGTGCGCTTGGAGATCTCGGCCTTGGCCACGATCCGATCGAGGGTGACCAGGTCGAACCCGTCGTCGGTGAACAAGCGCAGCGCGATCTCGCCCAGCTGCTGGTGGGTGCGTTGCTTCTTGCGTTCGCGCAGCGAAATCACCTGCACGACATCATCGCCGGTTCGTTCGCTCACGGATTCACCTTAACCAATCGCTGGCCTGCCCTTCCCGTCAAAAGGCCCCTGGATGTAATTTTACACTCAGTGACATTTTCTGAGTGGGTGGTGTGATGCGGCGGCGAGCGGAACTGATAGTCATGCTGGGGGCCTCGACGCTGGGGGTGATGGCCGGTGCGATCGTGATGCCGGTCCTCGAAGTCATGCGTGGCGATCTCGGTGTCAGTGGAACGTCGTCGGGATTCATCATCACCGCGCACGGGTTCGCGATCGCGGTGGTCAGTCCGCTGGTCGGGCGCGCGATCGATCGGTGGGGAGTGCGGGTGCCGCTGGCCGCAGGGCTGATTCTCTACGGGCTGGCTGGTGGTGCGGGCTTGGTGATCACCTCGTTTCCGCTGCTGATCGCCAGCCGATTGCTGCTGGGAGTCGGTGCGGCCACAGTTTTCAGTGGCACGACCGTCGCGATGCTCTCGATGGCCACCGGCACTCGCCGCGACCAGCTCATGGGCTGGCGCACCACCGCGACGACCGCCGGGGGGCTGATCTGGCCGCTGCTGGCCGGAATCCTGGGCGGGATCAGTTGGCATGCGACCTTCGCGATCTACCTCGTCGGAATTCCGCTGGGGATCGCGAGCATGCTGGTCATTCCGAAACAACCTGCCGCACAAGAAGATCGAGTGGCCGCGACAACTGGTTCGGCGTTGGATCTGGTGCGCCGATACCCGGGGCTCCTGGCCTGGTACGGGCTGATGATCACCACCGGGTTGATGATGTACAGCCTGGCGGTATTCCTACCGCAACGCTTGGCGCAGCTAGGAATCGCGGCACCGGTCTTCGTGTCCCTGTTCATGGTCGTGCAGGCGATCGCCGCGATCGCGGTAGGTCTCGGATACGCCCGCATCCGCGCACGCTTCGGACTCGTGTCGCTGCTGCGCGTCACCGCCTGCTGCTGGATCGCGGCGTTCACCGTGCTCGGCCTAGTGGCGCATCCGGTGCCGGTGTTCGTCGCGTCGGCACTGTTCGGGCTCGGCAACGGGTTGATGCTGCCGGTGATCACCGTGCTCATCGGCGATACCCCACCCGAGTCTCGGCGTGGGCAGGCCACCTCACTGTCGGGCACCGCCATGTTCGCCGGGCAGTTCGGGTCGCCGCTGGTGTTCGGACCGCTCATGGCCGCCACCTCGATCACCACGGGGTATCTGCTCGCGGCAGCGATCGCGGGAGTGATTCTCGTCGGCTTGCTCGCGCTTCGAGTCGACGACCCTAGAGGGTCGGTCCTCTCGCCGTCAGTGGCCGAGGATGATGGCGAGGTACGCGCGATGACCTAGTTGTCTCGGGGCGTGAGCACGCATTTTAGATGGATGGCTGGGTGGGTTGCGGATATGTGCCCGCCCCCTTCTCGGTTCACGACTGGCCCACCCCGGCACATCGCCTGGCACTCCTGGCTGAGCAACCGACTGCCCTTGCGGTTTTGGCGCGAAGCCTCGTTGGGTAGTTCCTGGGCTCGACCGGCAAGCGCCGGATGCCGACTCTGGCGCGGGTGCGCCGCACCAATCGCGAACACCATATTTGACAGGCCCGCGCTGGCGGGGCATCTCCGACGAGTTCACGTCTGGCGAGTGGGAGACGCCGCTCTCCCAGCGGACCGTATTGAGATTTCGCTGACCAGGGAAAACTCCGGTCGCAGGTTCGTGACCCAGGAATCGAACCTGCAATACCTCACCTGGTCTTTTGCGTCCAGCAGTTGCCTCGCGCGGGAGCGTGCTGACCTGGAAAACGTGTTGACCTGCTGAAATATGGTGTCGCAGGTTGGTGCCCTCGGCAGGACACGCAAAACATGGGCAACCGAAAAACGCCTGGTCATTGCAGGTTCATATTCGATCTGATACTGACGCACCGCCGGTGTGGATCGGTCCCGTACCCGTCTTCGATGTACCCACGGCGGGGCACATCGAAGACGGTACGCGCAACCTCGGGATCTGCTCTGGGCGACTGGCGATTTGAAGGAAGCGGAACTCAGCCGGACACGCAGTGCACAGCCGTGCGCGTTGACGGTGTCGCCATGTCCGCTTGCGCGACGGTAGGCGATACCGTCAGAGGGCTCAGGTCAGGACATTGGGGATCGGGCTCGGCTCTTGGGGTGGGTCGGGGTCGCGCCCGTAGCGGCCTGGCCCTCCGGCTAGGGCCAGCCCACGCGACACATCATCAGCGATGTCGGGTCATATGGTCCGTCGTGGCGGCCGACAGGTGAGCCTGCGCGTGTGTTTGACGCAAGGCGCGTGGAGTGCCCGTACTCCTGGCCGATTCCACTCGCTGCCCACGGCTGTCAGCGTATGCCCGTGCGACCAGAACGCCTTTGCGATCAAGCTGGGTCATCTTGCACCTGTCGAACCGGTTCGTAGACGAGCGCTTCGAGACGGGTAAGCAGTCCGTCGTAGTCGTCGACGAGAGTGTGGGGCTCCTCGTGGAGTTCGAAGTCAGCGCGGACGCGTCGCACGGCATCGCGGACCGTTTCGGCCTCGGGGCTGGTGTCGATGAGTTGGGCGAGAATGGTGTCGAGGAACTCCTCGACGGCGCGGCGCGTGACCGCCTTTGGGTTGTCCTTTATGAAGTTCTTCCGAAGCCGGTTGAGGATCTTGCTGGTCCGATCGCGGTTGTTCTTGCGCATAGCGTCGCGCTGGGCCTTGTCGAGACGGCGGAACAGAACCGCGAAGTTGTCGAGCGTGCGGGTTCGCAGTTCGTCAGAGGCGTCATGTTCGACGACGTCGAGGATGGCCCGCGCGAATCCGACCTTGTCGAGCCGAAGCGGCCGTTCAGCGTGCGGACTGGCGGCTTTGGCGGCAGCCTCTGCGGCCCTGAAGAGTTTCTGTCCCGGATCGGGCTCGATACTGGTCAGGCTCACCGCCAGCGCTGCGGCGTCGTGTGCGGAGAGGACTTCCGCAGCGAACCGCTTGATAGCTAGTACGGCCACTTCGGCGGGGATGAGGTCTTCGGTCTCCTGCAAGGTGTCTGTGGACAGGGTGAGTGTGGCCGCGTTCAGGTCACCAACGCCAATCACGAACTCGTCATCGATGAGGCGGCGATCGCGGTAACCCTTCTTGAGTTCGGCTGCGATGTCCTGGCCCTCCTTGTCACTGTCAAGGAGGACGACGATGGCTGGGGTATCTACGTCCCGGCCACGGGCCAGGTAGACCATGTACGGGATGTGCTCGGCGGACCCGGCTGGGACGAGGCTAAGGGTGTTGAGGTCTAGGGTGTCGTCCTTGCTGCCGAGGCGGCGTGCGAGCGAGCTTAGACCGGCAAGGAGCACCTGGTCGGCCTGTCCTTCGAGCATGAGGTTGCAGTTGCCGATGAAGGTCGTCTCGGCGACGAAAGCGCCAAATGCGGACCGGAGCGGCTCGTAGTGGTTGCGTGCAGCGTTGCTGACGATCCGGGTGCCCTCGTCAGCGTCGCCCTTCTCCAGCACCCTGATCCGCTCGCCGTGGTTCTTGTCGATCAGGAAGGGAGAGTGGGTCACGTAGACGACCTGCACGGGTGCCTTGTCGGGGTCGGCGGGGGCGGCGAGGTCGCTGAAGATGGCGAGGAGGTCCTGCTGTCCGAGCATCGACAGGTAGGCGTCCGGTTCGTCCATTAGCAGGATCTCCTGGCCCCCGGTGGGCTTGTGCGAGAGGTACTGCACGAAATAGGAGAGGAAGTAGCTCATACCGCCGCTGCGCTCGCTGAACGAGTAGTCGCTGCCGGTGCGGTCACGCACTGTGAACACTAGGTCGAAGTCGCGCAGGGTCAGGTAGAGCGAGAAGTCGCTGTCCTGTGACCACCATTTGGGGAAGTTCAGGGCGTTGGCGAGCCGCTCATTCATCTTGTCGACCAGCCCGTTCGCGTACCCCTCGGATGTCTTGACGGCTTCGCGGAGTTCTTCGAAGGCGGACTTGTCGATGCCTGCCACCCCGAGGAGCAGCTTCTCGGCCAGATCGAGGCGTGAGAGGAGGAACACGTCGTCGCGGCCCGACTCGTAAGTGGGGTAAACGCCGGTGAGGGAGTCCGCGGCCTTAGTGACGGTTTCCTTGGAGGTGAACCAGTCGGGATTGTCTATGAGCGACTCGACGAACCCCAGGAGGCGGGAGCGAGGCCGCAGCGTCTTGGAGGACTTGGGGGCGATCAGATAGTCGATGGGCACGCTGTCCGGGAGGGGGACCTTGGCGTCAATCTCGAAGAACGTGGGCAGGGTGATTTTTTCCAGAGCCTTGGCGTTGACGGACTTCTCGACCCAGTCGCCGTCCGCGCCGGTCACGTAGATGATCGTGCGCTTGTTGAAACGAAAGAGCCAGAACGCTTTGACCTCGGCGTCGGCGTCCAAGCCGGTCAGTGCTCGGATCGTTTGGGCGTCGTCGTCGCCGAGGTCGCCGAACTCGGCACCGAACTCGGGGACGGCCATCTCCTTGCCGACGGAGAAGAATGCGGAGTAGCGGCAGAAGTCACGGCGCTCGATGGCACTGCCGGTGAGTAGGCACTTGATCGCAGCGAGCAATTGGCTCTTGCCGGACTCGTTCGCTCCGACCACCGTCGTGATCTGCTTCTCCATCGGGATGCGAACGAACGGGTAGAACAGGCCACCTTCGAGGACATCCCACGGATCCGGAACCGCATTGGTAGCGCTCTTTCGCAGGTAGTCATAGTTGAACGACTTGTAGAACCTCACGTAGAGGGTCTTCAGCAGCATGGGGCCCCGTTCGTTGTGTGCATGCACAGATTCGCGGTGCGCACGGTCAGCACCGAGGTTAGGGTGTGCCTCCGACATTCCGAAGCAAGTTGTGGCGATGAAGCGGGTCAGAGCGGAGTCCGCGCCTTGACTGACGGCTGCACCGACGCCCACCATCCGGTGGGCTGCGGGATCGACTAATAACCGACGAAACAACCCGGGCACTACTCCCGGGCGGTCGCGTTATCGGGAACCGGTCATCCTGGCTCCGATGGTTCGGTCTCGGTGCCACCACGGTCGCGGCGGTGGCCTGCAGTAAGGTTCGGGCACGCAATGTGTCCGTGGGGCGAAGCAGGGGGATACCGGCATGCATAAGCGTCTTGTTCCTATGTTGCTGGTGGCGGTGTTGCTGGCGCTCGCGGGATGTTCGTCAACTACTCAGGGTCGGCCAGTCCCGGTACCGGCGCCGGACTATCCGGGGTACCTACCCGACAAAGCCCGCCAGACCCTGGCCTATCTCGACACCCTGCGTCCGCTGGACATCTGCGGGTACCTCGACCGCGCGGCGGTAGAGACGCTGGGGCCTGTCTCCTACATCGGCGCCGACGGCGAATATGAATCCTGCACTGCGCGGTACCCGAAGAACACGGCTCGCCATGGGATCTCGAAGGTGGAGGTATCGATCGGGACAACTCCCTCACCGGGGTGGGGAACCAAGATCGACGTCGCTGGTACCACCGTTGCCTACAACAATGCTGGTGGCGAATTCTGCACGGCCTCCACGCATTTCGATGAACGACAGCTGATCAGCTGGGTCGTCTTCTCCGCCGTTTTGTCCAAGCCGGTCGACTTGTGCGCCGAGGCTGTCGACGTTGCCACCGCGTCGATCCCGCTGTTGAAGACCCGACCGCTGCGCATCGGGTCGACCGCCGGCAACGTCGACACGAAACTGGCTCGGCTCGACAGCTGCGCGGCGATCCCGGCTTTCGTCGCGCCCGACCAGGCCCACAAGGCTGCGGTCCTTACCTACGTCCCGTGGGGTTGTGGGTGGATGGCCGACTATTACAAATCCGGTTCCCGTATCGCCATCGGGTACCTGCACGCCGAGGACACCCTCATCGCCCCGAATTCCAGCGGTGAAATCACCACGGAGATAGGGGGATTCCCGGCCAGGGTCATCCCCAGCTCCATGAGACGGTACCCCGGCCACTGTCAGCTCTGGATAGGTGTCGATGCCGTCCGCCCCGACACCGAGAAAAGGCGCCGCGAATACGACTCCACGGCTCGCATGATCGAGTTGATCCGGATCAGCCTCGAGCAGGGCGGGTGCGAGCTCGCGACGCAGATTGGCACCGAGTTGGTGCGGCTTTACAAACTCCTGCCCTGACCAGACCGCCGGACAGGGTGAGTCCCTTCTTGGCTCTCACTCGCACCGTCAGAGACGAAATCGGGCCTGTCGGGGCCGCCCGGGTGGCGATGCGCGCGATTTGCTCCTCGCCGCGCAGGCGCATGTGGGTCAGCTTCCAGGTTCTTGACGCCGCACAGCGGCACTCATGCTCACTGCGTCATCGACCGAGCTCGCCAAGTGCCGATGACAATCTGCGCGGGATCTAGCTCACTGTACTGGAATACCTCTACGGAATCGCGCTCGACCTCATGGTGCTGTTCCTCGCCCGCATGATCGAAAGCGACCTCGAATCGGGTCATCTCGGCGGTGAAGTTCCAAGTGGCGGGTACCTCGACGAACCAGTCGGGCTGGATGCAGTCGTCGCACTCCCCGACCACGGACTCATCGGCTTCGTCCCTGTCGTCCAGCTCGGCATGTGGCTCGCAGGGTTCGAAGGTGGTGCGGTAGGCATAACCTTCGCTCCACAGGCTGGCCCGCGGTGGCCACTCCAGCTCTATCCATTGGCCCGGCTCCAGCCGATGTTGTGTGGCAACCTTCTCGAGGGCCGCCGCGTGGTCGGTCGCCGACCAGATGACGCGCGGCGGTAGCGCGACATCTTCGATGGGGTCTACTTCGTGGTAGAAGGGTTCCTCGCCCCGCAAATGGACTTCCGGCTCAATCTGCCGTGCAGCCAGCTGTTCTCGCCAGTACTGCGCGCTTTTGTAGCCGCCGTACACACACTCCGGCATGACGGGGATCTCGCCGTCCAGAAGCAGGCCCGCCTGTCGTGCGAAGTGGTCGTGCACTGCTCGATCGGGCAACTGGCCGATGATCTCGGTCATGATGATCTCGTCCTCCGCCCTGACCAGTTCAACCTGCACGGCTGCCACAGCCTCGGTGCCGGACTGCACGCTTCCCGGAACTCGTGCTGCTTCCCACGCTTCGGCCGCCATTCGGTCCCGAAGCTGGGTCAGCGTTCGAACCCGGTCGCGTCGCGCAGCCTCGGACTCGAGCGACGGGTCGTTGTGATAGTCGCGTTGGATGGTATCGATGACGGCCGCCAGGCGCCGGGACATACCTTCTCCTCAGAGTCGATTGAGTGAATCCTACTGCGCAACACTGACATTCGATGGTCACGTTTTCGATGCTGAGGCTGGCAGACGACTTCACGACATGTCGGGCCGCTTGTCCTCCACGTACTTCGGTGCCAGTACCTCCATTTGGTCGATGACCTGGCGAATGGCCGCGATCTGCTTGTCCGGTGGGTAGCCGTACTTGCGGAGTAGGCGTTTGATGGTGGAGCGCAGTTTGGCGCGGACGTCGTCGCGGACGGTCCAGTCGGTTTTCACGTCCCGCTTCATCACGGCGACCAGCTCGCGGGCGATGTCGCCGAGCATGTCGTCGCCCAATTCGATGACGGCGGATTCGTTTTCATGGACGGCGTCGTAGAAGGCGAGTTCGTCTTCGTCCAGTCGCGGGTTGAAGGTCGCGCCGCGGTCGCGTTCCTTAGCCGCTTCGCGGGCGAGTTTGATCAGTTCGGAGATGACCTGGGCTGAGGTGAGTTGTTGGTTGGTGTACTTGTTCATCAGTTCGCGCAGGCGTTCGGAGAAGGCCTTCTGACGGACGAGGTTGTTGCGGGTGGTGTGGCGGACCTCGGCGGTCAGGGCGTCGCGGAGGGCTTCGATGGCCAGGTGGGGGTGTTCGGCTTCGCGTGCTTGCTGCGCGAAGTCGTCGGTGAGGTCGGTCAGGGACGGTTTGGGCATGCCCGCTGCGGCGTAGATGTCGATGATCTGGCCAGAGGCGGTGGAGTCGGCGAGGAGTTTGTCGAGGGCGCGTTTGATGTCGGCGGGTAGTGGTCGGCCTTCGGCTTTGCGTTGTTCGGCATCGTATTTGGCCATCCAGACCCGGACTTGTTCGTAGAACTGGATTTTGGGTCGCAGGTCGGTCAGGTTTTCCGATCCTCGGCTCACTGCCCAGGCGCGGCTGAGTTGGTTGGCGAGGTCGCGGAACCGGTCGGCGAGGGTCGGCTCACCGGTGGGGACCTGGTTGCCGGGCGTGGTGGGATCGCGCAGGTACTCGAGGGTGCCCGTGACGGCGCGCATGAACTGCCCCGGCTTTTCGGTGAGCTTCGTCCACCACGGATATCCGGCGCACAGGGCGTCCAGCTGGGCGACCAATTGCTGGGTGAGCTCGATGACTTGGTCAGGTGTCGATTGGACGGGCTGTTCGCGACCTGCGGTGCGGGTGTATTCCTTGAGCGCGGCTTCCAGGTTGTCGGCGATCGGCGCGTACGCGACGACAAGGCCGTCCTGTTTTCCGGCGAAGGTTCGGTTCACTCGGGCCAGGGTCTGCATAAGCAGCGCGCCTTGGATCGGCCGGTCGAGGTAGAGGGTGTGCAGTGGCGGGGCGTCGAATCCGGTGAGCAGCATGTTCTGCACGATCACCAGCTCGAGCGGGTCCTTCTCGTCTTTGAGCCGGTTGGTGATCGTCTTGATCTGCGACTCGCGGCGCACGTGCTTCTGGATCGGTTGAGGGTCCTTGGCGCTGCCGGAGTACACGACCTTGACCACGCCTTGTTCCAGTGCGTCCGATTCCCAGTCGGGTTCGAGCGCGATGATCTGCTCGTAGAGGTTGGCCGCGATCTCGCGGGTGGCGCACACGATCAATGCTTTGCCGTGGCCGCCGATGTACTCGTCCATGACCGCGCGGCGGTTTTTCCAGTGCTCGACGAGGTCCTTGGCGACCTTCTTCAACCGCTCGGGAGCCCCGTAGAGGGCGTTGAGCACGGTCACCGACTGTTCGATGCTGCGGCGTTCGATGTCGTCCAAGCCGACCACCGCGGCGTCGGCGGCACCGTCGATCTCGGCATCGGTGACCTCTGCGGCGACCTTCACCTCGGGTAGCCGCGGTTCGAAGACGACCCGCACGGTCGCGCCGTCATCGACAGCGCGGGCGAGGTCGTAGATGTCGATGTACTCGCCGAAGACATGGCGAGTGTTGCGGTCCTCGAACGAGATCGGGGTGCCGGTGAACGCGATCAGTGTCGCGTTGGGCAGCGCGGACTTCAGGTGCGCGGCGTATCCGTCGAGGTCGTCGTAATGGCTGCGATGGGCCTCGTCGACGATCACGATCACGTTGCGCCGGTCCGACACCAGCGGGTGCTTTAGCCCGGACTCCTTCTTCTCCTGCTTGGACAACCCGAACTTCTGCAGCGTCGTGAACAGGATCCCGCCGGTCTGCCGGTCCGCGAGCGCGGTCCGCAGTTCTGCGCGGCTGCCGATCTGCTTCGGGTCTTCTTGTAGCAGTGTCGATTTCGAGAAAGCGGCGAACAGCTGACCATCGAGTTCGGTGCGGTCGGTGACAAGCACGATGGTCGGGTTCTTCAACTGCGGCTTGGTCCCGACGAGATGGGTATAGAGCTCCATCTCCATCGACTTACCCGACCCCTGCGTGTGCCAGACGACACCGGCCTTGCCGTTGCTGCGCATCGCCTCGATGGTGCAGCCGACGGCCTTGGAGACCGCGAAGTACTGGTGCGGCTTGGCAATTCGCTTCTGCAGACCTTGCGGGGACTTGTCGAAGGCGACGTAGTCGCGCTGCAATTGCAGGAATCGTTCGGTCTGGAGCACCCCGTCGACCAGGTACTCCAACTGGATGCCGGCGTCCTCGTCCTCGATGCGGGTACCGAACGCCAGCGGTTCCCCGCTGTCGTCGACATTCCACGGCGAATAGTGGTTCAGCGGGGTGAACGGGGTGCCGTAGCGGGCGGTGACACCGTCGCTGATCACGGTGAGAACGGTGAACCGGAACGCCATCGGGAACTCATCGAGATAGGTCGCCAACTGGGCGTGCGCGGACGTCAGGTCGGCAGACTGTGAACCAGGGTTCTTCAACTCGACGATCACCACCGGCAGACCGTTGAGGTAGAGCACCACATCGAATCGCCGCCGGTGCTCGCGCGAGCGGACATCGACCTGACGAACCGCGAGAAACTCGTTGTCCTCGACCTGTCCACCGATGAAGTGGATGGTCGGATTCTGTTCCACCCCAAGATGATCGATGTAACTGATCCCGGTGTACCCGTTGATCAGGATCTGGTGCAGCCGAAAGTTTTCCTCGATCGCCTCCTGCGACTTCGGCGCCAACACCTCCGCCCGCGCCTGATCCAAAAACTCCACCGGCACGCCGGGATTCAGTTGGCGCATCCGCTCCAACAGTCGCCCCTGCAACACCAGATCCTGCCAGGACTCCCGGCCCAGATCCCGACCAGGGGCAATGTCGGTGCCAGTCAACGGCTGCCACCCGTGCAAATCCCCCAACCGCTCGACCATCATCTGCTCGAGCTGGTTCTCGCTAACACCGACATTCTCGTTCATCAGGCTATCGCTTCCACTTTCTTTTCCGCATCTTTGACGCGGAGCTTTCCGGACATGAGCAGGGGAAGGAGTTCATCGCGAGTGCGCGCAAGAACCTCATTTTCTCGTGCGGTCCCATGAACCAGTCGGTGCAGCGAGCCAAGCTGTTCGATTACCGGCCCGTGCGAATCGGCCGTAGGTACGGGAACCTGAAGGGAACCAATATCCTGGAGGTTAACGTAGGGTGCCATATCGCTCTTGTGCATGGCGATATCAGTCTGGCGAATCCTGTCAGCGCTGCGAAACCACTCCGCAAACCACGGCTGCAGCGACATCTGGTCATCGCTCACTCGGAAGTAGCAGAGTTGCGGGCTATACACGCTGGGCGTGATGCCATTCTGGACGGTGGCGACCCGTCCAACTGTGCCTTTGGTCGTGAGGACGATGTCGCCAGCCTGGCAGGATTTGGCGCCAACACTGCGCGAATACTCGCTGCTGACGAAGTCGTCGCCACTCAGTACCAAACGGCCATCCCGAATGTCGCCAGCACGCACAATCCGCATCCCCGGCTCACCATGCTCGGATCGTTTCGTACGGTAGCCGTCGCCGTATGTCAGCACCCGCTCAGCTGAGAGCGTGCGGATGCTGGACAGACTGGTCGTAGCGGGACGTCCAAGTGCTGATTGGAACAGTGTCGCAGCGAGATCTGAGGAAATTGCAGAGGTGCGGTTGTTGGCGGCGATCTTGTCATCGAGCGCCCCCAACACCTCCGCAATCGCCCGCTGCTCTGCCAACTCGGGAATGTCCGCCATAAATTCGCAGATTCGCGAAGGACTGGTGTGGCGAACGGTGCTTCCGGTCGCGGTACCCAGTATGTGCGCTCGATAGGCCGACGTTCTCATATAATAGTTGAGAAAGCTCAAGTCTAGCTTTGATGTGTCGGAAACGCGAACTAGGCCAATGCGCTGATTATGGAGATATCGGCCAGTTCTGGGCACCACTGCGGGATATCCAAGTGTGTCGCCGCTGCGACTCAAATCCGTCATAGTGACAATCAGGTCACCCGCTGATAATTCATACTCGGCAGGGTAATTTTCTGCGAATGTCTTTGCTTTTGTTTCCCTGAATCCGCCGCCAATGGAAAAATTTCCAGGGGTGACCAAGGTTGGCAGGCTGGGATCTTCGCTAAACCCTTGTCCGGGAAATGCGAACCCGTGCTTTACTTCGATAAGGTCGCCAAGGCGATAGCGTGACCTAGGCATAAACCCTCCCGATCTGTTCTCGAACCTTGGCTGACAAGCGTTCAGATTCGTCGAGAGCGCTTTTGAGATCGCTTTCCAGTCTCTCTACCTTCTCATGAAGCGGCTCCTGATCGGAGGTTGATTCTGCGGCGCCGACAAACCTTCCGGGCGTCAGCGAGTACTCCGCATCCTTGATCTCATCTAAGGTTGCCGACTTGCAGAATCCTGGGACATCTTCATACTTCAAACCCTTGGCTGCCGCTGAGCGCGTCCCTCGCCATGCGTGATAGGTGTCCGCGATCTTCGTGATGTCCCCGTTGGGCCCGTCAGACAATGCCCGCTCGGCCCGGTCCACCATGTACCCGAGCTCGCGGGCGTCGATGAACAACACCTCCCCGGTCCGGTCCATAGCTCCACCGCGCCCGGCCTTCTTGTCCTTGGCGAAGAACCACACACACACCGGAATTCCGGTCGACCGGAACAGCTGGGTGGGCATGGCGACCATGCACGACACCAGATCCGCCTCCACGATCCGTGCGCGAATGTCACCTTCTCCGTTGGAGTTCGATGACATCGACCCGTTCGCCATCACCACGCCGGCCGACCCGTTCGGCGCCAACTTGTAGAGCACATGCTGGATCCAGGCGTAGTTGGCGTTGTTGGCCGGGGGGACGCCGAAGACCCAGCGGGGGTCTTCAATATTGCGGGTCCAGTCCTTGATGTTGAACGGAGGGTTGGTCATGACGTAGTCCATGGCTACGTTGGGGTGTTGGTCGCGGGCGAAGGTATCGCCCCAGCGGGCTCCGAGGCCCTTGTTGTCCATGCCGTGGATGGCTAGGTTCATCTTCGCCAGCCGCCAGGTTTCCTCGATGGCTTCCTGGCCGTAGACGGCGAGGTCCTGGGCATCGCCGTGGCGGTACTCGACGAATTTCTCCGACTGTACGAACATGCCGCCCGATCCGCAGCAAGGGTCGTAGATGCGGCCTCGACTCGGTTCGAGCACCTCGACGATCGTGCGGACCACGCTGGGCGGGGTGAAGAACTCGCCGCCGCGTTTGCCTTCGGCGCGGGCGAAGTTTCCGAGGAAGTACTCGTAGACCTCGCCCATCAGGTCGCGGGCCTTCTGGTTGCCGTGGCGGCTGAACTTGGCGCTGTTGAACAGGTCGACCAGCTCACCCAGGCGGCGTTGGTCGATGTTGTCGCGGTTGTAGATGCGGGGGAGGGTACCGAGCAGCGACTCGTTGGCGGCCATGATCGCGTCCATCGCCTCGTCGATGAGCAAGCCGACCGACTTCGGCGACGCACCAGCCTCGTTGCGGCCCTTCGCGAACTTCGACAGGTAGTCCCAGTGCGCGGTCTCGGGGACCAGGAACACCCCGTACCCCTGGTATTCGTCGGGATCGTCGAGGTCCATCTCCAGTTGCACGGGATCCACGTCGTCGCCACCGAGTTCGGTACGCAGGACTTCACGGCGTTCGTCGTAGGCGTCTGAGACGTACTTGAGGAACACCAGACCGAGGATCACGTCCTTGTACTGGGCTGCCGACAGCGAGCCACGGAGTTTGTCGGCCGCTTTCCACAGCGTGTCCTTGAGCTCCTTCATGGTCGACGGTGCTTGCGCCACATCGGCTTTCCTCGTCCTCGGGGGCACCCGGGACTCCTCTCCTCGTTGTCCGACAATGTCTTTCATGCCAGTACTCCGACCGTTGTGGCCGGGATGTTCAGGCTCACCGTGCCGGCGCCGATCCCGCTGATCAGGGCGCGGCACAGATCGTTCATCGCATCCTCCCGCGCCCGCAGGCGTCTGGTGTAATCGGCGGCCTCGGCGAGCACCGACTCCAGGCGCTCTGACTCGTCGGCGGGCAGACGCGGCACGGCCCAGGTTCGCCAGTCTGTGTTGTCGGCGGGTTGGTCGTTGATCAGCGCGGCCAAGGCGTACGGGCCGATCCCGGCCCCGTTCGCCAGGCGCAGTATCCGCGACGGTGACAGCACCCTGCTGCCGCCGACCGAGTCGACGATCGCACGGGGCGGGTGGTCGTTGAACACCACATCGCCGGGTTCGGTGCGATTCGCGCGGGGATAGTGGCGTTGCGCGTCCAACGGATCGAGCCGGAACGCTGCTGCCCCGTTATGGGCTGACAATACCGTCACGGTGCCGTTCGGGTCGCTGTGCGACGGGCTGATCCGGTTGCCCGTGCGAAGGTGGAGCAGTTTCAGTCTGGACAGCTCGCCGAGGGGACGTTGCACGATCTCGCGTGAGGCCGCCGATGCCCCGGCCTGCACGTCGAATCCCGGATCGGGTTCGGCGGTCACCAGGGTGGCGGTGTAGACACGGTTCAGGTCATCGACCGCCTCTGGTGCGCGCAGGCGTGCCGCCAAAGTGCCCGGCGCCACCACAGCGTGTCCTGCGCGGATGTCGCTGAGCGGCACCTCTTTGCCGTATCGGTATGCGCGCGCGTCGCGGTCGGTGCGATCGCCGAACGCGGCGGCGATATCGGCGGCGAGGGCGTTGTGGTCGAGATCAGTCGGCCGGATGGTGCTGAGGTCGGCCACTGTCGGCAGGCTGGTCTTGGCGCTTCCGTGAAACACCCAGACGCCGAGTGCTTGCCGGTGGGCTTGCTTCCACAGGCCACGCGGCAGCTTGAATGCGGCTGTCAAACCACCGGAACCCAGAGTTTCCGCCCGCTTGCCCTCCAAGGTGTCCTGGCGTTTCCCGGCGCGTGGGATCGCGTCGCACAAAGCCGCGGCCGAGCCGATGATCACCGCGATCTCATCGCGTTCGAGGCCCAGGAGCGCGTAGTCGACGTCGTCGAGGGCCTGAGCCGACTCGGTGCCGACCACTGACAGCAGCCGAACTCGGGGACCTATCTCGATGGTGTGCTCCTGCTCGCGGATCAACATGCGGCGTCGCAACGCTCGGGCCGCGGGGCCGTCGCCGAGCGCGTGCACCTCGAGTTCGGGGTCCGCGTCGGAGAGGGCGAGTACCACCGTCGGCGCGTCGCCAGCGGAGACCAAGTGCGCACCGTCGGCACCGAGTTCGGTTCGACACGCGCCGACGATGGTGTCGAGCAGTTCGATCGCGTGTGAGGTCAGATCCCGAAGTGCGAGTTCGCGGCCGGCGCGGGAGGATTCGAGTTTGGCGAGGGCGTCCGCACCACCGAAGCTCGCCGCCATCAAGCCGTCGATGAACGCGCGGGCGGCGCCGGTGTCGGTGAGGGCCGCGATTTCGGTGGCGAACGACTCGTCGGCGGGGTCGAGCTCCCAGGCGAGGTCGGCGCATTCCTCGTCGGTTAGGTAGGTCAGGTCGCCGACCAGGTGTCGTAGGCACAGCAACGTCACCAAGTCTTCCAAAGCCCAACCGTCGGGAGCGCCGACGGTCGCGGCGTCCAGCCTGGCTTCGGCGTTGTTGCCTCGGCCGGTGCGCTCGAGATAGTCGACCACCTCGGAACGGTCGAAGTGAGCGATGCCGCCGACCTCGGCGACGGGGCGCGGAAATGGGATGACCTGCCCGCGAATCGACTCCCGGTTGCGCCACATCGACACCACCGCCCGCTCGACTTTCGCCAGGTCGGCGATGTCTTGCAGCGTGAGCGTCGGTTCTGTCGTCGGCTGGTCCATGGGTACCCCTCATCCTCCTGATGGATCGGCACCGACGCTACGTCTCGACATTGAACACTAGCGAGATTGAACACTGATAAAGGGGCTTATCGGTGAATTGCATCGACATTGGTCGTCGGCGAGCTCAAGGTGATCTCACACCGCACACCGAGCGAGGAGGTCACCATGAGCGGACATCGCACACACCGTCGCTGCAGGCAGTACCCGCCCCGGTTGGCGGCGATGCGCCGAAAGCTCGACCTGCACACAGGTGCGGATCTGGCGCAGCTGCCGCCGCTGGTCCGAATCGCTCGGTGCGGGTCGGGGAAGCTGAAGTACTTCACCTTCGCCGACGCCGACCTCGCGCTCGCCGGGATTGACACAACGAACCAGGACAGGCGCGAACAGCGGGTCTATCCCTGCCCGCTGTGTCTGGGCTGGCACCTCACCAGCCAGGACCGTCGTGACCGCGCTGCGGCAACGGAATATCCAGTCTAAGAACACGCTTCACTCTCGTCCGGTCCGGGATCGAGAAGCCCACTTATCACTCAGCGGTGCGACAACCGGTCGCACCGTTCCCTAACGTGCCCTTTTCGAGGAGAACCATGAACCCCAACGTGCACTTCACCGACAACAACACTGCAGTGACCGTCGAACAGTTGATCCTGCGCGATCGCGACGTCCTGCGCGAGGCTCAGCGCTGGACGAGCGGGCTTCGCGGTCCGATCGTCGACGACGCCGACAGCCTCGCCGCCGCCGACCTTTCCGCGTTCATCACCGAGGTGGTCAAATGCGGAGCCGTCGCGCTCGCCGCCACCGGCCAGGCCAGCGATGCCAAGGAATTGGAAAGGATGGTCGCCGAGGTCGGGGAGAAGGCCGCCGCGTCAGCGGCGAGGGCGGCGGAGTTGACCGGTCAGGCCGCGAAGGATGCCTCAGCGGTGATGACCAAGACGGTCGACTCGGCGAAGAAGGCATTGGCCGAGGCCGATGCGAACTACCGCAAGGAGATGGCGGCCACCGTCAACACGGCCACCGTAAACATCACCGATCAGGTCAATCGGCTCTTCGGTGGCTCGGACCCGGAGTTGGTCGCTCGCTTGAAGCCGGTGCTCGAGCAGTTCAGCGCCGAACTGTCGATCAAGGCCACCGCAGGCACTCAGGATCTGATCGCGACCGCGACCAAGCAGTTCGACCTGAACGACCCGACCTCGCCGATCGCCAAGCACACCGCCGCGCTCGACGCCCGCCAGCTGGCGATGAGCGACCTGCTCATGGCCAACCACGCCGACCTGGCCAAGCGGTTCGAGGAGATGACGGCCGCGCTGAAGGTGCGGGAGGCCAAAGCGGCCCTCATCTCGGTGACTCCGCGTAAGGGCGAGCCGTTCGCCGCAGGAATCCACCAGTTCATGGAACCCATCGCGGCCGGCCTCGGCGACGAGTACTACGACACCGGCGCGATGGTCGGAGCGCTCCCTCGGTGCAAGAAGGGCGATGGGCTGCTGACCACCGCCGAGGGCGCGCGGGTGGTGATCGAGATGACCGACTCCCCCCGGTCGGGCTGGCTGGACTACCTCGTCGAAGCCGAACGCAACCGCCAGGCCGCCGCATCGCTGGGCATCGTGCGGTCGCCCGAACAGAACGGCGGCGAGGTACTGCGCGTGCTCGGCCCGCGCCGGGTGGTGCTCGCCTTCGATCCCGACACCGACGAGCCGGACCTGCTGCGCGCGTGCGTGTTGCTGATGCGCGCGGCGAGCGCGATGGTGGTCGCGCGCGGTGGCGGCGAGCAGTTGGTGACGGCTGCGGAGAAGGTGCAGAGCGCGCTGTCCAAGCTCGAAAAGCTCGCTACCGCAAAGAAGTCCGCCGACGTGATCCGCCGCGAGGCGACCAAGATCGACAAGACCGTGACCGACTTCGCGACCGAGGTCGAATTGGTGCTCGCCGAAGCGGTCACCGCCCTCACGATCAGTGCCGGGCCGACGCCGTTGACCGTGGTCAACACCGACGTCGCCTGAGCACCTGCCCTCCCCGATTCCACCCCATCTTCAGGAGTTAGCCATGACTGAACCGTATGAGTCCGAAAAACTGCCCGCCCCCCGCGAAACGCCGCATCACCCCGAGCCGATGCCCCAGGCGCCCCCGCCGAGCACGACTGGCTTCGATGCGCTCAACCAGCACCCGACCCAGCCCTACGGCGACCCGCGGTACGTTCAGCCGCACCCGCCTGCGAACCCGGGGTACGCGCACCTCGGGTTCGCGCCGCAGCCGATCTATCAGCCTGTGCCCCAGGCTGTTCCGGTAGTGAACGTGACGCAGAACAACGTGGGAGGCGGGTACCTCGCGGTGCGCCGTGGACCCAACCACGGACTGCACCTGGTGCTTACCCTGATCACCTGCGGTTTGTGGGCACCGGTGTGGATCCTGGTTGTCATCCTCGACGTGATGAACCGGAAATAGACGATGCCCCGGGGGGTTCTGGGGTCAGGTCAGAAACACATGGTGTACAGCACGATTCGGAACAGTTGGCTCGTTCGGGCCCATGCGTTGCTTCTCGGAACTCTCGCAGCAGGGCCGGTCGAGCCAGGTTTGGCACGAGTGCATACGCGGTGTGCCGTAACGAGTTGCGCGTTAGAGTTCATCGCTGATGCGTCGGTACGAGGCATGACGGCCTCGTGCCCCGGGGTAGTGGTGAGGCAGGAGCTGATCATTGGACGTGACATCGCGTAGCGGAGTCGCAGCTGACGATCTAACCATGGATCTCGTGCAGCCGATGTCCCCGTATCAAGCTGGACTGGCGCGGCGTGAGGTAGATCGGCAGGGCTGCGTGGTGGTGTCCGAATTGTTTGGTGCGCCGTTGCGGGATGCTGTTGCATCCGAGGCAGTTCGGTTGGCCGGTGCACTGGGAGTTCGACGGGACCTGGAGTTCGCGGAAACCGGGTTCAGCCCGCGTCGGATGTGCAACGTCACGCAGGGGCAGATCATCGAACGGGGCGTTGTGATTCCGAGGATGTACGAATCGGCAGCACTGCTTGATGCAGTGTCATCGGTTGTGGGGGAACCCGTCTTTCCCTGTCCGTATCAGCCCGAGCGGTTCGTGATCACTCGACTGGAACAACCCGGCGACACGCACGGGTGGCATTGGGATGACTACGGTTACGCGTTGGTCTGGGTCGCTGAGTGTCCCGATCCAGCTGATGGTGGTTTCGTCGAGAGCATCCCGGGCACGGCCTGGGACAAGCAGCGGCCGGGTATCGAGCAGATCCTTCGGGACAGCCATGTGCATCGGCTCAACCTCAGCGTTGGAGATGTGTACCTCATGAGGACGGACACGACTTTGCATCGAGTGCATCCGATCGAGCGCGGCCGACGGACGATCGTGAACATGGCGTTCGCGCGACACGACGAGTTGTGTCGGTCAGTAACCCACGAGACGATGGACGCGTTGTGGTCGACGCCTGGCATTGGATGAACGGAGCGTCTGGTGGATCGTTTCACCCTGAAGTCAGTTGACGATGTCGAGCTCGAGGCCGCCGCGCATTCCTCAAACGCGGGCAGTCCCAGAGGATCCGTACTACTCGTGCACGGAATCACAGTCGATCTAGACGAGGGCGGCGGCATGTTCGTCCGGCTAGCCGATCAGCTGGTCGCCGCCGGGTTCGACGTACTGCGGTTCTCCTTCCGTGGTCATGGCAACAGCGCTGGCACACCGCGCGGAGTCACTGTGTCTGGCGAGTGCCTGGACCTGCAGGCCGCCGTGGAGGAGATCCGCGCGCGGTTTCCGGGCCCACTGTCCATCGTCGCGGCCAGCTTCGGAGCCGTAGCCACTGCTCTGTCCCTTCCGTGGCTGGCTGACCGCCTTCATCGGCTGGTGTTGTGGAATCCGGTGCTCGACCTCAATCACACCTTCCTGGCGCCGGAATTAGATTGGGGCAGAGAGAACTTCGGTCCAGAGCAGCAGAAGGTGTTGGAGGCTAGCGGCTACCTCGTCGTCGACGGAACGTTCGAGCTCGGTCGTGTGCTCTTCTGCGAGTTCGCCAGCTACCGACCACTCGATCGCTTCGCGGGCAGCGAAGTGCGATCGTTGATCGTGCACGGAGACCAGGACTCAGCGGTGTCGTACGAGATCGCCGCTGATGCCGCGAGATCGCGCCCCGGCACCGAGCTGCATACAGTCGTCGGTTCCGACCACGGATTCGATTCGCGCGAGCGCGAAGACGAAGCGATCCGTACGACTGTCGCCTGGCTAGTCGCCGAATCTGACTGCATCGCGTGAATCCAACAGATATGTATGGGCAGGTCCATTTCGGAGACGCGGTGATCGTTGGCGAACACTGCGTCCTGGGCTACCCAAAGGAAGCCCGCTTACGAGAAGCCCAAGTCGGACGGCCATCGACAGGCGACGATGTCGTGCTCGGCGATCGCACGATCCTGTTTAACCAGGTACTGATCCACGAAGGGACCACACTCGGGGATGGATGCGTTGTCGAGGACCGTGCCCGCATCGGGTACGGGTGTGAGATCGGCGTACGAACACGCCTTGTGCACGGCGCATACATTTGCGACCGGGTTCGGATTGGAGTCGACTCCTGTGTAGCCGGATTCGTCTGCGACGCAACAGTTATCGGAGATCGGTCGACGGTCATGGGCGACTTGGTGCACGAGTACACCCGCCCCGACCTCGGATGGTGGGGCGTCGACGAGGCACCACCGGTAGTCGAGTCCGATTCGGTAGTCGGATTCGGCGCTCGTGTGGTCGGCGGCGTGCGCATCGGTCCTCGTAGCTACGTCGCGGCGGGAGCTGTCGTCACCCGCGATGTACCAGCCGAGCATGTCGTGACCGGCATCAATACCCATACGCCTATCGATCGCTGGCAGGGAAAGCGGCTAGCGGCCCTGATCCAGCACTGGACCAAGCCGTAGCCCGCCATGATCCCGATCATGACACAACGAACGCGGATTCCTCGGTGTCGCTGCCAGCGTCGGCCTTCGCCCGTTGGGTGGCCAGGGGCGGATCGAACGCCAACGCGGCTAGCCGGGGAGGGAAGCGCCGACGCAGGTCGGCGCGTGGGTGCGGCATGTAGAGGGCAGGTAGGAACTCGTCGATCGGAATGATCGCCCGCTCGAGGCCGGTTGACAATGCGGCGCGCACGCCTTCGCGACTGAACAGGTATGCGAAGCTGCAGTGGCTGTACCCGGGCCGGACGATCCCCCGGACCGGTGTCGGAGTGTCCGGATCGAGGAGATATCGGCCGAGGTAGAGCAAGTCGAACACTTCGCCGACCGCGCTCAGTCGGCTCAAGCCTTCCCGAAGCCGACTGCTCACGTCTGGAACGAGGATCGCGTCGTCTTCCAGGACAAGCACGTACGGGCTGATGCTGTTCTCTATCGCATGCCGCCAGCATGCGAGATGGGCGAGGGTGCAACCGATTTCACCGAACTTGAGAGGGCGACTCCACCAGGGATTCTCGGATTCGATCTGCCAATCGAACAGTGTGATGTCGAGATCGGCGATGTCAGCCCGTGCAAGCTCGCGCCCGTCGATCGGAACGCCGAGATCTGACGTGAAGACGGCCGGTGCACCGACCGGCAACCTGCGCTCGATCCACGCCCGCCGATCGGCTCGGCGAGGCAGGTTGACGACGTAGGTGGAAACGAGGTCCGAGTCGATCATGATGTAGGCCTTGGCGAATGCTTCCGTTGGCGGGTAAAACGTTCGGTGTTGTCGACAACGACCTTCCAATGATCGCCGTACGGACGTGCCATCAGTAGAAGTGGCTCCACAACGGCGAGGTCCGCCACGTCAGTCAGACCGCCGACGCGCCTCGTCTCGGTGACCACGACGAAGTCGTCGTCGCCAGCGCGCTCGGTGATGTAGCCCGCGTTTGTCGAACCTCGGCCGGCATCGAGGAGGCAACGTGCGGCACCGAGAACGCCCAGAGTCAGGCAGCCGCCAAGCAGGAACACCGTTGTGCCCTGCACGGTGATTCGGGTGAGGACCGCGAGGTCTTCGATCAACTCACCGCCAGGAGTCCATCGTGGTGCCAGGGTGAGGTTGTCGAGATCGGGAACTATCAGTGGATCGTCTTCGCCGAGCGGGCGCGAGTCGAAGTGGAAAGGCAGCTGGGGCAGAAACTCTCGGTACTTGGCATTCCACGGAGGCCCGCCGATGACGACCAGCACGTCCGCGTGGGTGCCGAAGTATTCCGATGGAGCGAAGTCGCGTACGACCACGTCGGGTGCCAGCTGCGCGAGACGCGTTCGGACGAAAATCAATGTGTCGAGATCAGCGAATTTCGCGTACCGCAGGTAGTTACGATCGTGGGGCGAAGCGTATTCGGGCCGCTCGTCGGGCGGAATCTCCGAGCACACGATATCCACTCCGCCACCGCGATTCAGGCCCCAGAAGCGATCCATCGACTCTTCTGCGTTCGGTTCGCTCGCTGCCCTGACCGCGGGCGCGGGGCGCTGTGGCAGATCGGTCAGCGCGGACGAGCCCGTCAACAGTAGGTAGGTCAAGGTCTCCAACGCGTGATCGGAGCGACGGCGCACAGTCTTCACCGCGCACTTCAACTGCTGAGCCAACGATTCTTGCCGGTCTGTCAGGGTCGAGAACCTATGTTCAGGCCGAAGATTGAAGTCGACCTCGACATAGACGCGCTCACTGTCGGAAAGCTGCTCGATCGTCCGACGTAGAACCCTCGTGAGACATTCGACGTGCCCTGCGGACCGGGGCTCGAACTCATAGCCGCGGGCTAGATACGCCTGCACTGATTCGTCGATCGTGGTGAGCAAGGTCGTAGGCCGCGCCAATCCATGCCCTCGACGCAGCCGTTTGAGGCTGTCCTTCACCTGGTCGGCCGAGGGCGGTACGGGCATCTGTCCACCTTATGTCCACCAAAGATGTTCTCAACACCGAGTAGTCGGCAGAAGCAGGGTCGAAGGTGTCCAGAAAATGTCCTCTGGAGGTGACGGGTCCACAAACACGGCACACGACCGGGATGGTGGGGTCGACCATCCGAGCGGAGACTCAAGCGTGACGATCGAAGACCGCGCAGCCCTCCGAGTGGCCTGAAGACAACGCAAAGCGATTGCGGTACAGCAGAAATCGGCCTTCGATGCTTGACCTGCCCCGGGACTCCTCGGGGCCGAACGAGGAGGTGGATCGACATCCTGTCAACAGCAGACGCAGGAAGCCGCGTGTTGCTCGAACAGCTCGCGTGTGTCCAAGCGATCGACGCGGCAACCCTGGGCAGAATGCGACATGAGGCCTTGACCGTTCCGGCCGCGCGGCACTGGGTCACTGAGTACTCGCAGTACCAGTCGGGCGGATGGTCGACGCTGTCCTTGATGAACGAATCCGGGTCACCCACCGACGTGCGGATCGCGGACTGCGCCCCGGTCGAGACCTCCTTGTTGCGCCAGATGCCATCGACGCAAAAGTTCCTGACGTCACTGGGGCTGCGGTATATGTGGGTGCGGCTCGCTCGGCTCAGTCCGAACTCGTTCCTGTGGGAACACCGCGACTACGCAGAGTTCAACAAGGTCGAGCGGCGTCGGCTCCATGTTCCCCTGATGAGCAACAGCTCCGCGACGCTCGTGACGGGTGGCGTGCGTGTTTGTCTTCGGCCCGGACGGATCTGGCAGTTGGCCCCCACGCATGTGCATGGGGCATGCAACCTGCTCGGCCCAGATCGCTATCACCTCCTCATCGACTGCTACGTCGATGACCGTTTGTCCGAGCTCACCGAATCCGCATGGCTCGACGATGCCGACGTCATCCAGCTGCCCGTAGGGACCGACGATGAGATGCGGGGGCACCTGCAGAAGGCGTTGACGCTGGCACGTCTGGGCTACCGGCAGTCGGCGGAGAACTACCTCCTGCGGTTGTTCTACCAGCGGGCGCTGCCCGAGGGACGAATCTATGACCTGATCGCATCGCTACACGATGAACTCGGCGACGACATCGCCGCTCGTGTGTGGCGGGCGAACAAGATGGAGCGGCTCGGCACCGACGGATCGAAGGGGGCGGCGTGACGCTATCCGTGCTTACTGAACTGGCCGAGGCGAATCGTCCAGAGCAGTTCGCGCTGCTCGAGCATGCCGCGGAGAGACTAGCCAGCAGTGATGCCGTAACCACATTGCTGGTGCGAGGTTCACTCGCACGCGGTACAGCGGATCGGCTGTCTGATATCGACTTCGTTGTCGGAGTTCGTGATTCGCAATTCGAAGAGTACGTGTCGGTGCTCGACGCTCTGGCCACAACCGAACTCGGCAGCATTCTGCCGGGCTGGCGGGACTCCATCGTCGGCGACATGGGTGGGCTCGGCTTCGTCTACCTCATAGGATGGGCCGGTCAGCTGCAGCAATTGGACCTGTACCTCGTTCCGGCGAGCCACATCGGGCAGGTGCGCGAGCAAGCGGACTGCCAGACGATCTTCACCCGCGATCGGTCAGCGGAGTTCGAACCGGATTCAACCACCGCGCGCTTCGTCTCCGGCGAGGTGAGTCGACCACGGACATGCACAGACCTCTTGGTCGAAGCCATGGTCGTCGGCTACTTGATCCGCAAACGAATTTCGCGTGGGCAGCGGCTTATCGCCTACTCCGAGGTATTCCTGTTCAACACAGCGGCAAAGAATCTGATCAAGGCGGCTCTGGCGCCTCGGTCGACGTACTACGGTTGGTATCAGCTCGAGGCGGAGGTTGGAGCGACCCCTATTGGGCGGGAGTGCCTCGCCCACCTGACGGCGTTGATCTCCGCACCTGGCATCCCGACCCTCGCTTCGTTGACGGACGGGCTGAACCGGGTGTTCGCAGTCGCGGAACTGGCAGCGCCTGATGCGATCGACACGATCAGAGACGCGATTGATGCCTACCGTCACTACCTGGAGCTGCCATGAGTCATCGATTCGAAAGGCCGCGAACGGCGAGCTTCTTCGGTGGCGTCGTTCCCGCTTCCGAGGAGGAGGAAACTCTCGCGAACGACGTCGGGCGCGAGCTGGCAGCAGCAGGGTTCGTCCTACAGCATGGCGGCTACAACGGCTTGATGGAGGCCGCCGCGGGCGGGGCGTCAGCCGCGGGCGGTGAGGTAGTCGCCGTCACGCTGGCCGACGTCGACTGGGGGGAGTTCAACCCCTATGTCTCACGGGTGATCCGTGTTCAGAAGATGGGGGATCGACTCCATCAATTCCTCGACGACGCCGATGTCGTGGTCGCGATGGGCGGCGGTGTCGGCACACTGCACGAAATCACCGCAGCCTTCTGGTACTCGGGCAATGTGCGTCCGGTGCCGGTCTGGTTGGTCGGTCAGACCGCGATGCGGCTGGCCGCATTCCTGAGATCAGAGCGATGGCTATTCGAGTCGCCGACGCGTTCCCTCGGCTTCCTCAGCGAAGTGTCCGACTCCACCGAGCTCCGCCAAGCGCTGTCAGACCTGACGAGCGATCTTGACACCAACACTCCGGTCACGATGACCCGCCAGATGGAAGGCGACTGATGCTTCCGTCTGGATTGGCTGACCGCGTACGATCAGCTGCTATCCAGCAGGGCGAGTTCACCTTGCGTAGCGGCGGCACACTCGACGAATATTTCGACGAATTCCGGCTCGCGGCAGATCCTGTCCTGCTGCGTGACGTCGCGCATGCGCTCGCGCGAAAGCTTCCACGCGAGATTGACAGCGTGGTTGCCATGGCTCTTGGCGGTGTACCGTTCGCCGTCGTGGTATCGGCGATCTCCGGTGTTCGCACCAACTTCTTCCGCCACGCGCCGAAAGCCTATGGAACACGTCGGCAGATCGAGGGTCGCTCAGTCGAGGGCGCGCGAGTCGTGTTGGTCGACGACGTCGTCCGAAGTGGCAATCAGGTCCTTCGAGCTAGCGATCGGCTGCGGGATGCCGGGGCCACAGTTGTCGCGGCGTTGTGTGTGCTGGATCGGGACATGGGAGGACGAGAGCGGTTGGCGCAGTGCGGAATAGAGCTGCACGCGCTGCTGACACCGGAAACTCTGTTCGCCCTCGACTCGGAGAGGACAGCGAGTTGAGCCGACACGACAAGCAGCCTCGGTACTGCGCGTTGTTCGACCTGGACGGCGTGATCGTCGATACCCGAGCGGCCATCAGGGAGGCGCTTCGTGCGCTGGCATGCGAAGCCGGAGTGGCGATCGACCCGGACGTGCTCGACGCCACCGTTCTGCTGTCGCCAGTCGACGCACTCCGCGTTCTCGGGGTGTCGGACGCCCACCGGGTTTACAACTGCGACTACGACGAAGCCCTTTCACTCGCCATCGGAGAGGTCCGGGTCTTCGATGAGGTCGTATCGGGCATGGCGACGTTGGCGAAGTCCGGTATCGGTTTGGGGATAGTTACCGCCCAGGCCCGCAGCCGACTCCGCTACCTGGTTCCACCCGAGGTGATGGACCTGGTCGCCGTCGTCATCGCTCACGAGGACGCGCCAGCAAAGCCCGCCCCGGACGGAATCCTGGCTGCCTGTGCGCATCTAAGAGTCCCGCCCGAGCGGACCTTCTTCATCGGAGATCGAACCACTGACGTGATGGCGGGCAGGGCGGCCGGAGTGATCACGGTTGGGGCCAGCTGGGGCATGGCGGGCGCAGCCGCTCTGCGACGCGAAGGTGTCGACGTGCTGATCGCCGCACCTGACCAGGTCGGGCCTGTCGTCCTTGCTCAGATCGATAGTCGAGGTGGGCTCGCTGACAGGTAGCAGAACCTCGTCGAAGCCCTGACGGACAAGAAACTGCTGGTCGGGGCGGATGAAAACCATTGGACCTACCAGCCCTGCCGCTGACAGCATTGCCCAACATCCGAGGTCCCGCCGCAGCCGGCAGAGGCCGCGGCTACCTCACATCCACCCTAGGAAGGCGTTTATGCATTCGGCCGACATCAGTAGCCGTGCCCTTCGATTCTTCGAGAATCGCGGTCACACCGTGGTGCCTTCTGCACCACTGATCGCTGACGACCCGACCCTGCTGCTGATCAACGCCGGCATGGCACCGTTCAAGCCGTACTTCCTCGGCGACGTGCCACCGCCGTATCCGCGGGCCACCAGTCTGCAGAAGTGCGTCCGAACCGTCGACATCGAAGAAGTCGGCAAGACCAGTCGTCATGGCTCGTTCTTCCAGATGTTCGGCAACTTCTCCTTCGGCGACTATTTCAAGGAGAAAGCGATCCCCTTCGCCTGGGAGTTCATGACAACATCGGCGGTCGATGGCGGCCTCGGGTTGCCCGAGGACAAGCTGTGGGTGACGGTGTACCTCGACGACGACGAGGCCGAACGCATCTGGCGCGACGAAATCGGCGTGCCCGCCGAGCGAATCCAACGCCTCGGAATGTCGGAAAACTTCTGGTCGATGGGAGTGCCTGGGCCATGCGGACCGTGCTCGGAGATCTGCTTCGACCGCGGTCCCGCGTTCGGCCGCGACGGCGGCCCCGTCGCGAACGACGAACGCTACCTGGAAATCTGGAACCTGGTGTTCATGCAGAGCATCCGGGGGGAAGGACCAGTCAAAGAGGGATACCCGATCCTCGGTGATCTGCCCTCGAAGAACATAGACACCGGGTTCGGGCTCGAGCGGATGGCCGCGTTGCTCCAGGACGTCCCCACGATCTTCGACATCGACACGACCCGTCAAATCCTAGACCTGGCTGCGACACTCAGCGGCGCCAAATACGGTGCCAGCGTCAAGAACGACGTCTCACTGCGCGTGGTGGCTGATCACATCCTGACCAGCGTGATGCTGATCGGCGACGGCGTCACGCCGTCGAACGATGGCCGTGGCTACGTGCTGCGTCGCATTCTCCGGCGCGCGGTGCGCATGATGCGTCTGCTCGGATCCAACGACCCCGTAGTCCACGAGCTCGTCGCGAAAACAATTCAGGTCATGGGCACTGCCTACCCTGAACTCGTTAGCGAGCACGAGCGAATCGACCGGATCGCGGTGGCCGAGGAAGCGGCGTTCGTCCAGACTTTGAAGGCGGGGACCACCATCTTCGATCTGGCGGCGTCCGAAGTACGCGCCAGCGATGAACTTATCCTGCCGGGCGACAAGGCATTTCAACTCCACGACACCTATGGCTTCCCGATCGACCTAACCTTGGAGATGGCGTCCGAGGCGGGCTTGTCGGTCGACGAGACCGGCTTCCGGGAGCTGATGGAAGAACAGCGCGCGCGAGCTAAGGCCGACGCGGTGAGACGAAAGACCGGCGGTCACGGCGACAGCGGTGTCTACCGCGACCTGCTCGCCCTCGGCCCCACCGAGTTCACCGGCTACACCGCTCTCGAATCCGAGGCGGTCATCCGCGGCCTGATCCGTGATGGCGAGCGCGTTCCCGCCGCGACCGAAGGGGACCTTGTCGAGATCGTTCTCGACCGCTCACCGCTCTACGCCGAATCTGGCGGTCAAGTCAGCGACGCTGGCTTCATCATTGCCAGCGGCGCCGACCTGGAGGTCCTCGACGTTCAGAAGGTCGCCCGCAAACTGTGGATCCACCAAGTACGCGTCAGAAGCGGCGAAGTGACCGAGGCGCAGAATGTCCTCGCCAAGGTTGACCCTGAGTGGCGCATCGGTGCCCGCCAAGCCCATTCAGGGACGCACATCGTTCACGCTGCGCTTCGCCAGGTCCTCGGCCCGACCGCACTACAGAGCGGCTCCTATAACAAGCCCGGCTTCCTTCGACTGGACTTCTCCTGGACCGGAGCGCTGTCACAGGAAACCCGCAGCCAGATCGAGGAGGTCTCCAACCTGGCGGTTCGCCGAGACCTGCCGGTGGCGGTCGAGTACATGCCTCTGCGCAAAGCTCGCGAGATGGGAGCTCTCGCGCTGTTTGGCGAGACCTACGACGAAGCGGTCCGGGTGGTGGAAATCGGTGGGCAGTGGTCTCGGGAACTCTGCGGCGGAACGCATGTGTCACATTCATCGCAGGTCGGTCCGCTGTCGCTGATCAGTGAGTCGTCGGTCGGATCGGGGCTTCGTCGCATCGAAGCTCATGTCGGCATGGATGCGCTCCAATTCCTTTCCGCCGAGCGGGCTCTCGCTGTTTCGGTCTCTGACCTGCTTCGAGTGCCCACGAACGAGATCGCTGATCGAGTGTCGACGCTACTTAGTCAGCTCCGAGATGCGGAGAAGGAGATTGAGCGGTTCCGGGCAGTTCACCGTCGGCAGCAGGCGCTCCAGTTCGTGAATGATTGCGAGGCCATAGGCGGCGTCAGCGTTGTCGCGGAGGACCTGCAGGATCCAGCGACCGGCGATGACCTCCGAAGTCTTGCGCTCGAGATTCGCGATCACATGAAGGATAGGCCTGCCGCAGTGGTCCTAACGGCACTTGCCGACGGCAAACCGATCGTTGTGGCTGCCGTGAACGAACAAGGTCGTCAGCTCGGGCTGAAAGCCGGAGATCTCGTCCGGACGGCGGCCACGGTCTTGAAGGGCGGTGGCGGTGGCAAGGCCGACATTGCGCAAGGCGGTGGTACCGATCCGCTCGCTACAGCACCGGCGATTCAAGAGGTTCGCCGTGTGATTGGCAGTGCGCTCGCGCCGTAGCGAAGCGGAACATCGCGGTCGGACGTGCCGCCACAATAGCGAAGCCGCGCGGTCCTGCGCGGAGGCGGCCCACCAGCGAGAAGCTCGTCGGTCTCTGCGGTCATACAGGCGCGGAGCAGGAATAGGACGCCTGCTGCCCGGTGCTGTCCTCGTCTCGTAGCGGCCCCAACCCATTGTTTGGTGTCTTTGCGCGCTAGTGGGGCAGTTGGCCGATGGCGGCGTAGGCGGCCAGGCCCCAGGTGTCGGGGTGCCGAGGCCGCAGGGCGTCGTGCTCGGTATCGGTGGGCCGCCACCGGTGCGGTGCGATCAATCCGGGATCGGCGAGCCTGTAGGGGGCCAGCATCGTAGTGATCGCGTCGCGGTTGCGCGGGTGAAAGGCGATGCCCGCGTTGTCCAGAGCTGCGACGGCGCTGCTGATGTCGTTACCGGCGATGTCGTCGGTGATGTGGCTGAACACGATCCAGGTTCCGGGACGGAGCTGGCGAGTCAGGGCGTCGATAACGGCGGGGGCGTCGGCGAGGAGTTCAGCGGTCCCGGACAGGCAGACCGCCAAAGGCTCGGGGGTGTCCATGACCGCGGTGATCTCGGCGAGGACGGCGGTGACGTCGGTGAGGTCGACCTTGGCGACGGCGTTGTTCGGTTCGGTCAGCAGTGCCTGGGCGTGGTTGACGGCGAGGAGGTCGTTGTCGACGTAGAGGATGCGAGCGGTGTCACTTGCGTGGTTGGCGATCTCCCCGATGTCGGGGTACAGCGGGATGCCGCAGCCGAGTTCGACCACCTGGGTCACCTGAAGGTTGTGGCTGAGGTATTCGACCGCGCGCCGCGCGAAGCGGCGCGCTTCTGCCATGGCGATCGCGAGCTGGCTGTCCAAAAGGGGCTTGGCGATCACATGATCGATCTCGTAGTGGTCTTTGCCGCCCAGCAGGGCGTTGCACACGCGGGCGGTGTTGGGTCGGCTGGGGTCCAGCACTGTCGGATTGGGGGCGGTCATGTCCTGTCCTCGCCGGGGGGTGCCGCGAAGCACCGAACAAACCTTCTGGACGCCGTGACAAGGGATTACGACGTCGGGGTTGTGCGGGGGCTTCGCGGTCGGTCGGTTGGATCAGATGCCGGACTCGGTGTGGCTGGCCAACGCCCGGGCCAGGATGGCGTGGGCCTCCTCGCCGTAGACGGCCGTGGTGGCGAGCAGGTCGAAGGTTCGTTCGACCAGCTCGACGACGTCGGCGTCCTCGAACGGATCGATGATTCGCTTGTTGTCGGAGTCGGTGGCGTAGCTGAATTCGAAACTGTCTGCTGGGGCCAGGAATTCGGCGTTGAGCGGAATGATGCCGATGCGGACGTGTGCGCGGGCGGTCAAGATGTTCATGAGGTGTCGGATTTGGGTGGTCATCACCTCGGAGCTGCCGACGGTGACTCGTAGCGCGGCCTCGTCGATGAGCATGTGAAAGTCGTACCCGGGCTCGTCGAGCGCGGTCTGGCGTTGCAGACGCGCGAGCGCGAGGGCCTCGCTGTCGTCGTCCTGTCCCGCGTCAAGTAGTTGGCAGGTTTTCGGTCTCTGGAAAGTTGGGGATTATCGGGTCGACCAGGCCGCGATGGACTTCGGCCGGCCGGTTCCAGGCGATGGCCTCGTGCGGACGGACGGTGTTGTACTCGACGCGGTAGGCGTCGGCGTGTTTCACCAGGTCCAGCACGTCGTCGATCTCTTCGAGGAACAGTCGCTCGTACTTCAGTGATCCGAAGCCGCGTTCGCGTGAGCCGTTCTGGCCCGGCGTCCTGACACGAGTGCGGACGTGCCGCAGCTCGGGGTGGGCGGTGATGAACGCCTCGAACCGGAACGACCGGAACGGGCCGCCGTTGTCGGTCACGATCGTCACCACCGGAACGATGTTGCCGTCGCCGTCACGGGCCGCAGTCGCGGCCAGCGGGCGGCCGAACGCCTGCTGATAGTCGGCCAGGGCGAGCTCGATCGCGGTGATCGCATCATGCTGGTTCGCCGTCGGTGACACGTGCCACGGGTGTTCGTATTTGGACCAGTAGTCCCGGCATCCAGCGATCCGCCACGTGCCGCCGGTGGTGGTCTCGAACTCGCTGAAGTCCAGCTGCCACACCTGGTTCGGGCCGGTCGGCTCGACCGCGAACGCGGCCTTGCGTCGCGCAGCGAGCTGGCGGCGCTCCCGCTGATACGCCGCCGGCAGCAGCAGGCCTTCATCACGCAGGCATCGCAGCACCGTGGCCTGTGACACCCGATGCCCGTCGTAGCGGCACATCGCCCACACCTTGCGGTGTCCCCAGGCCGGATGCGCCAACGCGTGCCGACGCACCGCGGCGCGGACGTTCTCGCGGGCCGGCCGGGGCCACGGCCCGACCGGCGGGGCACCGGTGCGGGCGCGGGCCTGCCGACGGCGCCAGGTCCGTTCGGGCACACCGACCACAGCACAGAACCTCGTGGTCGGCATGCCCGCTTCGACGCGGATCACCTCGAGGTCCTCGAAGGGCCCAGCCGGCCCTCCGCGGACTTCTTCCACACCCGCGCGGCCAGGTGCGCTTCACCCAAAGCCTGTGTCAGATCAGCGATTTCGGCCTCTAGTTGCTGTTCACGTGTCGACCGGCCCGACTTGCCGGCCGTCAAACCCGCCCGGCCCGCTTCCAGGAACTGGCGCTTCCAGTTCCCTACCGACTGCTCGGACACCTTCGCTCGCCGGGCCGCTTCGGCCACGGTGAGCTCACCGGCCAGGACCGACAACACGATCCTCGCCTTCTCCTCGGCCGGAACAGCCGATGGTTTCGCCATGATTCAGACTCTCTCACTGGTCAGGCCCGCAAACAACGGGCCCTGCCACAAAGTCTGACGCGCGACAGTCCATGCCCATCACGGCCGAGCATCTGTCGAAGAACGCACGGGCGTAGTCGTGGGTCTGCAACAGTTCGGGGAGGAGCTTGGTGCTGTAGGAGCGCTGATTGATGGTGTCGGACTCGCTAGCGATCAGAAAGCGCTGCAACGTTTCCGGCCCGCCATCGGCGGTGTCGTACCGGCTCGTGTTGACCATAGTTCTAACCTCTCCAAGTCATTTAGTTGGTTGAGATTCAGTGGAGGGTTCCACCGGGTGTGGTCGGGTTGGCGTCCCCGGAGACCGGGAGGTTGGTCGGCCTCCGGGGACGTTCCCTACCCTCGGACCCGACCGGCTCGGGGGGTCGCCGGATGTCGCCCGAGGTATTCGGTTGGTCTATGCAGGGGTGGCGGTGATCTCGCTGATCAGGGTCGCCCCTTCGAGGGTGCGGGTAGTGATCGTCTGTTCGGCGATCCAAGGTTCGATACCGGGCCGGAACTCGCCTACGGTGACCTTCCACCGCGCCGCATCGCCGAACGAGCCCAGCAACGAGATACTGACGCAGTGGCGGGTTTCGGAGGGAACGGCATCGATGCCGGTTTGCAAACGGTCACCGGCCGCGATGACCGAGTCGGGGGTGAGGAATCGGCGTGCTTGCTCGGCGGAACGATCCACGTAGTAGGCATGGTTGAACCCAAAGATCGCGGCCGGACCGTTCGTGGTGTCGCCGGGACCGGACCCCGTGAACAGGTCTGGGTCGGTGGGTGGCTCGCACCCGGAACCGGTCGGCTGCGTGCTCCCGTCCGGGGCGGTCACGACCGCGATCACGGCTAGCGCGGCGAGCGTGCCCAGCACAGCCGCCGCTACCCAGCGGTGGCGGTGTGAGCGCGCAGTGGAGGAGACGTTTGTCGTGTCGAACTGTGCATACATGGCGTTCTCGGTTCCTTCGGTGGATCTCGGAGGTCGGGTGGCCCCGGTAGTCGCCGGGAATCGACTCCGGGGCTGCCTCGGCGCGGGGCAAAACCTGGGTGAGCTGCGTCTGGTCTCACCAGGCCGTCGCGCCAAGGTCATTCGGGTGGTCGGAAGGTGCGCTGTGCGGGGGTCAGGGCTGTAGGAAGAGGCGCTCGCTAGGGAGGCGGGGCAACCCGGCACAGTGGCCGGGGTACACGGCGACGGTTCCGGGGCGGCGGGCGGCTATGTCGCAGACGAACACAAGGGCGGCGGTCAGACACGCGGCGAAATAGACCCGCACACCCGACAATTCGACGGAGAGTCGAATGTCGGGTTCATCAGGACATGGTGACCGGCCGCCGTTGTTCATCGTCGGGTCTGCCTCAAAAAAGATAGGGCGCGTGCGATCACCACGGCCCCAGAGGGACGGAACGTACTGATCGCCGGAGATACCCACGTGCGCACCATCAAAGGGTCAGGTGCCGGAGAGGGCAACGCGATATCGCCTTCGCGGATCACTACCACCCTCGCTTCCCATAATCGGGCCACGTCGCCGGGATCGCCGATCGGCCGGATATCCGACCTCACGAGGAAGGTCCACATCTGGGCGCGCGGGTGCCCGATGATCGACAACGGTGTGACCCCGCTCCCTTCGAGAGCGGTTTTGACCTGCTGGGCGAGCTGGGTCGGCATCATCACCGCACCGATCAGCCCGGCGCGCATCGTGATTCGCCCTGTTGTCGCGTCGACTACGGTCGGTAGTGAGCACTCGTGCCGGTAGAACTCACATCGCGATCGGGGTGTCTCGGTGAATGCGGAGACAGGCGGACTGATCTGTGTCATCGCGGCTCCCTGGAAGATTCGATCTCGGCGGGGCCGTTGCTCTCAGACGGCGGTGTCGTGGATGAGGTCGTGAGCCAGCCGGCTACCTTCATCGCTTCGAGCGCGTTGGCAAGATCGGTGAGGGACCGGGTGAAAGTGTGGGTGGCCTCGATATGCGCGACAACCTTCACCGAGGATTCCTCGATCTCTCGGCCTCGTTCGTCTGGTAGCGAAGGCTCAGCCTTCAAACCCGATGTGAGCTCGCACTCCTCGGTCCGCGTCCCGTCCTCCTGCAAACCCAAACCCATCGCTTGCGCCCCTGCCCTCGTGGCGGTGTGAAACCGCCACCTCTTCGGTACCGGTGATGGTTGAAATTCTGATTCAGCAGGGATGGTCTTGGGTTGATCGCCTGGTAATCGCCCGGTGATCATCTAGTACGCGCACACCGGCCGCCGGGCAGCCAGCATCCCCATTCGGGCCGTAGCCTGAAATCGTGGATGAAACTTCGCCGCGTACACGCCTCGAGCAATTGGTGATCCGAAAGAGGCTCACCACTGCCGAGTTCATGCGCGCCTTCAATCGAACTGCTACCGCACTGGCGGACGAAACGCAGGACGAGACGACTCAGATTTCCTGGCCCCAGGCCCGCCGATGGATTCGGGGTGAACTGGCGGGCTTGCCGTACCCGATTGCTTGCCGAGTCCTCGAGAGAATGTTCGCCGACGACGCCACCAGCGTCGAGGAGTTGTTCGGGCCGCCGATCGCAGAGGAGACACGACCAGATGTCACGAAACCGACTGTTCCACAAACGGTATCGGCGCGCGACAACTCGCCGCGCGAGACTTCCTCATCGAGTGTTGGAATCGAGGAGATGACGAACATGGCGGCTGCTGAGTCTGCGGCATTCGGTGCGTTCTCAGAGCAGTCGAACGTAGGCCCGCATACTCTTGAGCAGTTTCAAGAGGACCTCAAACGCATCGTCTCCGTCTACCCCAACAGGCCGGTGTATCCGTTGTTCATCGAGTTGCGTACCCTTCGGGATCGCGCGTTCCGACTGCTCGAAGGGCGCCAACCACCTGGTATGACTCGCGATCTGTATCTCGTCGCTGGAACCTTGTGCTCAGTGCTCGCAAATGCCAGCTTCGACCTCGGCAACATTCGTGCGGCAGAAACACAGGCGCGCACAGCCTATCTGTGTGGTGAACTCGCTCAGCATAACGGGCTGAGGGCATGGGTCCGCGGTCTGCAAGCGCTCATCGCCTATTGGGACGACCGATGTGTCGAGGCAGTAGATCTTGCTGTTCAGGGCTGGGGCTTCGCACCCGAATCAGGGACCGCGCGCGTCCGTTTGGCTGCCACAGAAGCCCGCGCCCGCGCCCGCATGCGTGACACGCACGGGACCGAGGACGCCCTCGCGCGCGCTGAGCGCGCCCGCGAGGCGGTGCTCGGCCCGGACGCTCCCGGCGGAATGATGGCCTTTCCGGAGGCGAAACAGGCGTACAACGCTGCCGAAGCACATCTGTGGCTCGGAGGCGATGCTAATTACGCGGCGGCTGAACGACTCGCAGAGCAGTCTTTGCAGCTTTACCTTGCCGATCCGCCCGAACTTCGCCGCCTCGGCGAGATGTCTTTGGCGAGACTCGATCTCGCAGTTGCGCGATTGCATCGCCGGGATCTAGATGGCGCTGCTGAGCAGATTGAGCAGGTCCTCGAGACGGGTGGGCAGCGACGTATCGAGACGTCGGCCGACGTCTGCTTCAGATCAGCACCGCACTGGAGAGACCGCACCTTCAGACCTCGGCTCTCGCCGGGAGTGTGCGTGAGCGCATCAAAGATTCCCCGTTCAATAGCGGCCGTGCGCTCGGTCCGGGACGATCACAGTCATGATCATCGGCCTACTTCATCCCGGCAACATGGGGTCTGCTGTCGGTGCGCGCCTGGTTGCCGCTGGCCACACTGTCCTGTGGCATACGGTCCATCGCGGGAGCGACACTCACCGACGTGCCGCTGCCGCTGGTCTCATGCCATGCGAAGATCTGGCCGCTCTACTCCATCGCGCGGAAACGGTACTTTCCATTTGCCCTTCCTCCGCCGCGATCGAGGTCGCAGAAGCGGTCTCCGAGCACAATTATCACGGTGTATATGTCGATGCCAACGCGATCAGTCCACAACAGATGGAGCACATCGCTGCGCTGCTCAGCGGCGCTGGTGTGGTTGTGGTCGATGCTGCAATTGCCGGGCCACCGCCACGTGATGGGCGGTCGGCGAAGTTCTTCCTGTCAGGCCCCGATGAGGCCCGGGGCCGCTTCCGAGACCTACTTGTAGACGATGCGGACCTCATGGCCGAAGAACTCGGCGAAACCCCCGGCACCGCAAGCGCTCTCAAAATGGCTCTGATCTCCTACCAGCGGCCCGCCCGGCTGATCGCCGCCCTCTCCTACGGTCTTGCCGACCACTATGGAGTTACTGAAGCGCTCATCGCCGAGGCCGAGCGCACCGACATTGCGATCCTGTCCGACCGCAGTGCCCTATCTGGTGTCGCTGCCAGAGCGTGGCGTTGGCTCCCGGAACTGCACGAAGTCGCGATCAGTCAGGACAGTGCCGGACTACCCACCGGCTTCACCGATACCGCCACGCAGCTCTACGAACTTCTCGCCGAATACAAGGATCAATGGGACATCGCGCCCGAGCTCGTCATCGAACGCATGATCCAGCGTTGAAATCGTTCCATCAGCGCGGTTGCTGACCACCGACTGAAGGGCAAACCATCCGTGGACGGAGATCGTTCCGCTCCATCGACGGGTACCAGCAAGGACTCAACGCCTCGTGCAGTTTGTCTCCACATCGACGATGCGGAGACAAACTGCACGAGGCGTTGAATACCCGCCACCGGCTGCACGAGGCTTCCTGCCTGTCCTCGCGCGCTTCGTGTTGCGTGGCAGCCTCAGCAGGCGATCGCGGCTGTGCTGTAGAGGCCGTGGACGATCAGGACGGTGGAACATGTTCCGTACTCGTTGATTTCGAGGTTGAGCGCGAGCGGTTGTCTGATGCCGGGTATCCGCAGGCGCATCGGTGTTGTGCGGGGCCAGTTGTAGCGGACTTGCATCGGGGTGCCGTCCCAAGCGTTGCGGAAGGCGATGTCTTTGCGCAGTGTGTAAAACAGTTCTTGGGCCCGGGGATCGTCGCGGTAGCGGGCGAGCACAGTGCGCAGGTTACGGACGAGGTAGAGCAGTTCGCCGTGCCAGCCGTAGACGCGGTCGCGGGCGGCAGGGGTGAGCATCCAGCGAATGACGTTGTGGTCGGCCTTGTCCAGGCCGGGCATTATCCGGTGCAGGACCTCGTTGCCCTGCAGGACTGTCTGGAGCGGGTCGAGGTAGCCGCCGAGGATCTCGTGCTGGTCGAGGTAGTCGAGGTGGGCTTGGACTCCCTGATCGGTGAGGCGGCGGCGCAGTTCATCGGTGGACAGCAGAAGGCCGGAGGGCTGCATCAGCTCTTCCATATGCCGCCGTTGTGCGGGTGTCAGGCCGAAGAACCAGACGAGTTTGTCGAACACGGTGGAGCCGGGCATCTTGCGTTGCCAGATGAGCTCGTTGAGGTGAGTGCTGCTGATTCCAGCCTTTTGGGCGGTGGATTCGCGGGATAGGTTGCGGTTGTGGCGCAGGTATTCCACCGAGTCGTGGAAGTCGGGCATCCCGGGTAGCAGAGGCGGGTTGAACATGTCATTGGCCTCGCGTGTGCGGTGGGATGAGCACGATGTCCACCACGCGCTGGGCGCGAGGTCCGGGTTTGGCGTCGTGATGGCTGGTGCGGGTGGGGACAGCGGTCATTGTCTGCTCCTGTGTCGGTGTTTGGTTGTCTCGCCGTGTATTCGGTGAGATGGGTCGTTGTTGAGCGGGGTGGGTCAGTGTTGGGTCGGTGGGTCGCAGGGGTCGCGGTAGCCCATGCAGAATCGGAGATCCGGGGTGTCGTTGGTGCCGAGGTGTGTATAGCCCTTGGCGCCGAGGTGGATCCGGACGCAGTACAACTCTCCGGTGTCGGGTTCGCGGAGTCGGAGAGGTTCCTCGGTCTGGTAGCCGTAGGCGACCCCGATCCTGGTGTTCCACAGCTCAGTGAAAATGACTGAACCGCACAGCTTCTCGAACAGGGCCTGTGCCTGTGGGGTCTGGCGGTAGACGCCGAACCGTCCAGATCCTCATCCGCTCGGCCCGCCTCGACCTGACCGAACACATCACCGGCCTGCACACCGCCGCCGCCCAGATGTCACCCGACCTCGCCGCGGCAGCACTCGACCACGCCGACCACCTCACCGAACTGGCCGCCCGCGAGGACCCGGTGCACCGGCAAGTGCTGCTCGTGTGGCGTGAACGCACCGAGGTCCCGCCCACCAGCGGGCTGCGTGCCCGGCTACTCGGACAGCGCCGGTCCCGGCGCACGCTGTCAGGTGGTGTGCGCCGGGCGGCTGAGTCCCGGCTGCTGCGCCGGATGAACGAGGCCGCCGATGTCCTATCCCCGCTGGGGATCTCGGTGACCGGCCTCGACCACGACGCCGCCACTGCCGTGCTGGCCAGCTGCACCAACCCCGAGAGCCTGGTCTCGGCCGCCGCCGACATCACCCCCGCCGACACCGTGATCACCACCGACCCCGATACCCGAACCCCGGACCCGTTCGCCGGAGACGGTCTCGACCGGTTCGCCCCGGAATCGGTCACCATCGGCACCCGGCACCTCGAGGTCGGCTCCGATTGGTGCGCGACCCTCGCGGTCACCGGATACCCGCGCGAGGTGACGGCCGGCTGGCTCGCGCCGCTGCTGTCACACCCCGGCAGAGTCGAGGTCGCCGTACACGTCGAGCCCGTTGACCCGGCCACCGCCGCTACCCGGTTGCGGCGCCAGCAGGCACGCCTCGAATCCTCCCGCAGGCAGGACCTCGGGCGGGGCCGGTTGACCGACCCGCAGATTGACGTCGCCGTCGAGGACGCCGCCGACCTGTCGGCCCGGGTTGCCCGCGCCGAGGCACGCCTGTTCCGGGTCGGGGTATATCTCACCGTCCACGCCGACTCGGAAACCGAACTGGCCGACGAAGTCGCCGCCGTGCGGGCGCTCGCGGCGAGTCTGCTCGTGGACACCTGCACGCTGTCCTACCGGGCGGCGCAGGCGTGGGTGACCACCCTGCCGCTCGGGCTCGATCTGATCGGGGTGCAGCGGACCTTCGACACCACCGCCCTCGCCGCGGCATTCCCCTTCGACTCACCCCAACTCCCTGCCGCCGATCCCGCCCAGGCCGACCGGCCCCAGGGCATCCTCTACGGCCGCGACGCCGCTTCGGGCCTGCTGTTCGTGGACCGGTTCGGCCCCGAGGCCCACAACCACAACCTCGTCGTGCTGGGCCGCTCCGGCGCGGGCAAGTCGTATCTGGTCAAAACCGAGATCTTGCGGGCGCTGTATCGCGGGATCGAGCAGGTCGTCATCGATCCCGAGGACGAATACCGTCGCCTGTGCGAGGCCGTAGGCGGTGCCAACATCCGTCTCGGCGCACCGGACGTGCGGCTCAACCCGTTCGACCTGGAAGTCCACACCCGATCCGACGGTCACCGCAGCGCCCCGGCCGACGCCGTCCTGCGCCGCAAGCTGTTCCTACACACCCTGATCCAGATGCTGCTGGGGGACCAGACCGCCGCCCAACGGTCGGCCCTGGACGCCGCGCTGGCCGCCACCTACACCGCCGCCGGGATCACCGACGACCCCACCACCTGGACCCAGCCAGCGCCCACCCTGAGTGACCTGCGTGACCAGCTCGACCAGCTCGGATCGGCGGCCGGGACCGAGCTGGCCGCCGGGCTGCACCCCTACGTCGGTGAGGGGGCCTACGCCGGGCTGATCGACGGGCCCACGACCACCGAACCCGAGGGCGGGCTGATCGTGTTCTCGCTGCGGGAGCTACCCGACGAGCTGAAAACCATCGGCACCCTGCTCGTGCTCGACGCCACGTGGCGGCAGGTCTCGAACCCCAGCCTGCGACGGCCCCGCATGATCACCGTGGACGAAGCATGGCTGCTGCTGCGCCAGCCCGCCGGGGCGGCGTTCCTGTTCCGGGCGGCCAAGAGCTTCCGCAAGCACTGGGCCGGGCTCACCGTCGCGACACAGGACTGCGCGGATGTGTGCTCGACCGAGCTGGGGCGAGCGATCATCTCCAACGCCGCGACCCAGATCCTGCTGCGTCAAGCACCTCAGGCTATCGACGAGGTCGCTACCGCGTTCCACCTCTCCGATGGTGAGCAGCAGTTCCTGCTCTCGGCCGCACGCGGTTCGGGGCTGCTCGCGGTCGGCGGCACCGACCGTGCGGTGTTCGGGTCTCTGGCCTCGCACACCGAGAACGCGCTCATCACCACCGACCCGAGCGAACTTGCCATCAGGAACGACGAATCCGACACCGACATCGAGATCGATGCTACGGCGCCGTTTCCCGCGCTCGCAGAACCCGACGAGCCCGCGACCAGCAGCGAAGGCGACATCGGTGCCGACGAGCAGGAAGAGGTGATGCGCGGCGGCCGCTTGGCCTGAGACCGAATCCGACTCGTTCGTGCCATCGAACACCGTCGCATCCGTCGTCACTGGACCGGCAGCGCCGATCCGCTGCGCCCGGCAACCCGACCGTTCGTAGGGCGGTGGATTTCACCGCTGCAATGGCCGCTGGGCGCGAAAACTACACGGGTTCGGCCCCGGGTTTCAAATCGGGAAACGCGGCGGCAGAAATGTTGCAGGAGAGGGTAGTTGACGACTCGACGCCTACGGAGCGTTCATGGACCCGTTACACGGAAATCCGTCCGTCTAAACCCCATACCCGCCAGAACGCAAACACCTTTACCTCGGCCGCTTAAACCGGTCGCCGGACGTCTTTATGGAAGGAAAGCGATATTTATGGATGACGAATTCTCAGCCAGGGCAATAGTCACACCGTTACACCAGCCGAAACCCTCGCAGCGATCGGTGACGGGCGGCGGCAGGCATGGGCCAACGGAGATTGATCTGACTGCGGGCATGGGCTCCAAACGCTGGCTTACCCGTAAAGAAGCTGCCGATTACTTGGGCATCCACCCCCGAACACTGGCGAACTGGGCCGCAACAGGGCACGGCCCGCGCTACTCGAAGCCGTCCGGCAACTCGTGCATGTACCGACTCGATGACCTGGATGCATACCTCCAGGCGCGCATGGTGCACACCGAGGACCAGCCCGAAGCTGCCTGAGCAACAACACGGAGATGAATGGAGAACACCTGTGCCACGACCAGTTATCGAACTCGGAAGCTACGGCGACATCGGTACCAAGAAGAAACCCGACGGCACGTGGCGGGCATGGGCCACTTTCCGCGGATACGACGGCAAAAGTCGACTTGTGGACGCCCATGGGCAGACGGAAAGTAAAGCCAAGGCGGAGTTGCGGAAGAAGCTGACGGCCCGTCAGAAGCAGTACAAGGGCCGTGCGCGCAGCAAGATCACCCGCGACACCCGCCTATCGATCCTGATGGATATGTGGCTCGCCGAGGTTCAGCAGGACGAGGGCGTGGATCAGCAATCCTACGATCGGTACCAGGCGGAGATAGATGCCAGCACGGACAAGCGTGCGAAGAGCGACACAATCAAGCTCCGGCCTTCACTGGGCAATCTTCGTGTGTGGGAGGCGGATGCAGGCCGACTTGACGAACATATACAGGCCGTCGCGGCGGCAGGACTGATGTCGAAGGCCCGCCGCCACAAGGCAATTCTTACCGGAATCATGGGTCTGGCAGTTCGATACGGTGCTCTGCTCGAGAACCCCGTGCGTGATACCGCCCGCCTGCGTCAACGTAAGGCCAAGCCGCAGATAATCGAACGCGAACGCCTGGTCGGCCTGCGCGAGCAACTTCGAGAGTGGTTGGCAGGTAACGAAATTCCAGGAACTCCCGCTTACACGCACGGCCCGAAACGTGATCCACTGATCGTAGATATCGCCGATCTGATTCTCGGCTCGGGCGTGCGTCCCGGAGAAGCCCTCGCGGCGTCCTGGGATCAGTTCGACCTTGAGTCGGAACCTCCGACATTCACTCTCGCAGCGACTGTGGTGAGGCTCAAGGGTAGCGGACTGTTCCGGCAGGAGTGGACGAAAACCGCTGCGGGACACCGGAGTGTCGCCTTGCCGGGGTTCGTCGCCGACATGCTGAAGCGGTTGCGAGATGATCCGATGCACGGGCGGATGTGTGCGGTGAAGGCACTGCGTGAGGTGGGCGGCAGGGTGGTGGAGGTGGACGACAAGGTGCCTCTCGTGTTCCCCGGACGCGGGGGAGTGCTACGCGATCCACACAACTTCAACCGCACCTGGCGAGACGCTCGTGGCACCGTGTACAAGGATGTCACCCAGTACACATTTCGGAGGACAGTCGCCACACTGATCGCTGAGAGGGCGGACGCAAAGACGGCGGCGAAGCAGCTGGGGCAGTCCCGGGAGGCTGTCACAGAGCGGCACTACATCGCGTCGGCGGAACTGGCACCTGATTCGTCGGCTGTCCTGCAGGAGGGGCTGGGCAGGGACAGCTGATCGTGCGGACCGCAAGGATAAGACCAGCAAGGCTTTGCCTGGTACGCAAGTGTCCAGGCAAAGCGTTGCGCCTTCTCGGGTGCGATCCGAACTGACCCCGGGCTATTGAGGTTGGCGCCGTTGGACATTGCTCGTCGCGATGTCGCTTCGGCACCTCGGCCTATCTGGCGCCCTGTGTTATGAGCCGAACGAGAGAATTTCGAAAATATGTTGGACCATGCTTGATTAGTTGGCGGCAGATCTCATCCCAGTCCGGGCGCAGTTTACCCACCTGTGCAATTGCGTTGCGAATGTCGGTTGGGTCGTCATCCGAAACGATAAATCCACACCGAAATTCGGCGACAAGAGATGATACATGGCTATCGGCCGACACTATCACCGGCACATGATTGAGCAGGGCCTCGTGTACCTGAATCCCAAACTCTTCTTCGCCGAGACTCACGAATATGTCAGCTTCGCGCAGCGCCCGTCGAACCGATGTTGTCGACAGTGAACCTACTGCCCGAATGTTGGAATATCTCGAAATCTCATCGCGGAGCGACGGCAGGCCGCGCCCGTCACCGATTACCAGCCAATCTGCGCATCCGTTCGAGAGGGCGGAGACAACAACAGACATGCGCTTTCCTTCGACAATTCTCGACACAGAGATAGCCAAAGGTCTAGCGCGACGAGGGATCACTCGTCCATCACCACGGCTTGACGCAGGCATCCGTAGAGGGGGCGTTATTACCACAGCATCGTGCCTACCATAGTACTTCTCAACCTTGTTTAGCGTGAGTTCACTGTTGCACACGACCGATGATGCTCTCCAGACTGACTCGAAGTCTCTCTCGCGACCCCTTACCCATTCATCCCTAGGGAAAAGACCGCGTTCCCAGGGGACTTTCTCAGGTTCCCACCAAAGTCGTGGCACCGCGTGCACGTAGACAACCTCTTGCTTGGTATCCACGGCGAAATACCCGCTGAAATGATGATGGCTTCGCACTACGATCGAGGAATATGGGACTACCGTATTGCGCGCAGCATCGACTATTCCTCCTATGGGTTCCGTAAACAATCCAAAGTAGTCTCTATCCGTGTCCGTTTGGCGAGTTGCTTGAATCCTACCCGGAAATAGCCGATGCCACCTGGGATGAGCCGCTGCGGTCCACAGCTCACGAGCGTCTACTGCCCACATTATTTGGCGAACAAGATTTTCGGCGCCCCCTCGTGGATGCAGCCATTCATGAGCAATCAAAACCATTGCGCGACCAGCCTCCAGAACATAGTTGATACGTTCTCCGATGAATGATTGTCAATCGCATATCGATAATTGGCTTCGCGCATTCGAATCAAACCTTCTGATGATGAGCGCAGGGCTCGAATCTTTTCGTGAATCTCCGCTGATTTCTGATAAAGGATCACTCCTTCCGATTTTCCTTTCAGATCCTTATGTCCCGGGCTATCTGAAAGGAGTAATGCGCAGCCCGACGCCATCGCCTCGATGGCAGCGATAGGTCCGGTTTCGAACCTGCTGGCGCTGATATACGCATGATACCGGCGATAGATTTCAAGACGCGATGGCGAGAGATTGGCGGGCAGAGAGTGTAGAGAAACGCCATCAACGTTCTCAACGCTTCTAACAAGAGTGGGACTACAACTTCCCGGTACGTATATATCGAGAGATGCCATCGTGTCGAGATGCATTTCTTTCCAGGCTCCAACAAGCAGAGGAATGCCCTTGTACGGTGCGTCGCGGCCTAGGTACGCAAATCGCAGACGACCTCCATTTTCGATCGATAGCGCGGACGGGGCGCAGAACGTGCGTTGATCAATCGGGGTCGGTATAGGGGAACCAGTCCATCCTTCGCCGTGATCGACCACCGTCTTTCCCACAGCAGCATTATTGGGAACGATGAAGAGCAGTTTGAAGCGTCGGACGGGGCTTAAGAGCTCTATGAGCTCCTCCGTGCTGTGTGTCTCCCACTCGGGAAGCACAACCTGGGGAATCGAGTGCGGCAGCGCTGCCATCACCTCGATCGACCGTAAACTGACCTGGCGGTCACGGCCGTACCCGATCCACACGGCGATGTCACCCTGCTGGGACATCTCGAAGGCCGAATCCGGTTCAGAGCTATGGCTAACCAAGACATTCTTGTCACGCGACAGCGCGACGCCTAGCGCCTGCGCGTATGCGAAAAGACCAGAATATTCTAGGTTCATTGGCGATATGCAATGCACTCTGCGGACTGCAGTCATTTATACAATCTATCTTCGACTCGTTTTATCCTGTTGTGTTGCGCGCCATGGATGTTGGCCAAGCTACGCATTTCGTTCAACACCGCGTCCGCCTCGGAGATCGAAGTCGATGATCCCGACGCGATAAGGACGTTGATCGTTACTTCAAGCAATTGCAGGCGCTGAACTATCCTTGGTCCTTCGTTGATAGCCGAGGAAACTATGTCCGAAGCGCGCTGGATGTCGAGTTCGGACCTAGGTATATCTGTCGCTCGCAACGAATCGGCTCGCTTAATCAACGCAGCAGCACCAAGGGTCGCGCTGTGACTGCTGACGATGTCGTCCACGACCTTCTCCGATATCAAGGAGAGAACGTGATCGTGATCGTTGCGCGAGGCGGCGATCGATGAATGCACCAATGCTACGCGTGCGCGTTGCGCGTCAGTGACCGCCAGGTCCCACGCTGAGGAAATCAGCGATTCGGCCATCAGCCCCATCGAGAGGTTGTTGGCGGCATTGGCCATAATATCCAGTGTGCGCCGTCTCGTCTGAAAGCTATCGACCGAGTCGCAGTCAGCAGTGATCTCGATCACTTTGAATCCAGATGTCAATGATCGGCCGAGTTCGCCGATATCGCGCTCGAAATGAGCCCTGGCTCGCCAGTAGTGCGCCAATACTTCAAGGATCGCCGGACTCGGGTCGGACCTGACGATTTTTTCAGTTAGATATCCTAACCGCATCAACGATTGATATCCGGAATCGACCGATACCCCGTCACGTAGCACAAACTGCGCTACTTCGACAGCGGAGTGAAGCGATTCCGTTCCCAGCCTCACTTCTGCCGAAGATAGCGAGTGTCCATCGTTTTCGTCATAGCGCGATGGATCGGTAAGGAAATTTGAGCTGTTGGTGTCTGCGTAGCTGACATAGTTCAGAACATAGATGCCGCCCCCGGCCTTGTTTCGGGTAACCGTTACCGATGGTAGATCTGTGACATCTTCTACTTCCTCTTTTTTTTTGGGTTATCTTTTTCTCGAACTACCTTCGCTACAAGATCCTTCTTCACGGCTGTGCGAGATATCTCGGCCCCATCGTATCCTTCCGCACGCGCTCCACCGGTCCGTGAACTAGAACGTCGGATAAGAGCCCATCCCCGGCCGTCTTTCGCGGCGCGTGACCCCTCCGCCGAAATATCGAATCCAGGAAGCTTGACACGGCCTCGAAGCTTCCCGCGCAGTGCAATCGTCAGTACGAGTGCAACCACGACCAAGACCACAACCACCAGGATCACAATGAGATCAGTGCTCATCATGGCATTATGCTCGTCTCGGTGAGACTTGCCAAGACTCGAAGGCGTTTTGAGGCTGCGGCACAACATGTTTGACGCCGGTGCGACTGTCCCGCGTGGTACGCACAGCCAGGTGGGTGGGTATGCCCGTTCGAGCGAGACGAGTCAGAGGGGGTAACGGACTGATGCCGCGTCAAGCAACGTTGGGTAGGTAGTCCGCCGCCGGAGCTTGGAGCCGACGGCGGCGTCTCGAATGAAGTCCGGTGTGCAGGTTCTACCAGCGGATGAAGTCACCGATCGCCGCGTCCTGCTCGGTATGGCGCGGTGATCGGTGCCGTTGAGGGTGGGTAGTAGTTGCAGCGCGCGGCAACTCGCACTTGACGGAACTCGCACTTGACGCGCTCAGCCACGACGCGTAGATAGGTACGAACTCGACCGCGTTGACCGTGAGCCGTTAATGCGCTTCAGTGCGCTTAGAGCTCCTAACAGGTTCTGCCGGGTATCGACGAGTCCTGTTGTAGTGCACGACATTTCGTTGTGGCAGCGCCGTGGATCGTTGACGACCAGCTGTGGGCAGTGATCGAACCGCTACTGCCGGTCAAGGCTCCGGGAACGCCGGGACCAGTACGGATGGACGATCGGCTTGTCCTGCAAGGGATTTTGTTCGTGCTGATCACCGGCATCGGATGGGAAGACCTGCCACAAGAACTGGGGTTCGGGTCCGGTATGACCTGCTGGCGGCGGCTACGCGACTGGCAGGCCGCCGGGGTATTCGAGGCCATGCACACCACGATGCTCGCCCACTGCCACCGCGCGGGATTGATCGATTTCGACCGCGTCATACCCGACGGCTCGCACGTACGGGCCAAAAAAGGGTGCCGATACCGGTCCCAGCCCGGTCGACCGCCGCAAAACCGGAGCGAAACACCACATCCTGACCTGCGGCAACGGCCTCCCACTCGCAATCGTTCAGTCAGCGGCCAACATCAACGACCACCTCGTGCTACCCGAGCTACTCGACCGAGTACGTCCGCTAGGCGGACGCCCCGGCTGACCACGCGAGAAGATCACGACCCTGATCGCGGACAAAGGCTACGATTACCCCCGCGTCTACGACGAACTCGAACAACGACGGATCACCGGCTATATCCCACGTCGCGGCACCCGCGACAAGGTGACCGCCGGCCGCTGGATCGTCGAGCAAACACTGGCGTTGCTGCACCAATACCGGCGCTTGGCCGTCCGTTGGGAACGCCGCACCGACATCCATCAGGGATTCCTCGACCTCGCTGCTGCGCTCATCTGCTGGCGACGACTCAGCAATCGAACGTGTTAGGAGCTCTTATGGACCGTGCAGCGTTCAGGATCTGCAGGCGCTCACTCAGCCAACTTGCACGGAGCGATCTCACGAACGCCAAGAGCTAGATCGCGCGGTCGCGGTCTGGATGTGGTAGTGCTACTACCGGTTTGTAGGTATCGAGGGCGTCGAACATGTGCCGCACACCGTACAACCGGTGGTGGGCCGCACGCGGCCGTCTCGATCGCCCGGCCAGCCGTGCGGCGACTGGTTGCCCCGGAGTTCTTGGTTTATTTTTGGTCACAGTCCCCAGTTTTCGAGACAGTAGTGCCCGGTTGCCAGGTCTGACCTGGCAATTTTGTGCCCCCACTGGGACTCGAACCCAGACTTGGCGGATTTTAAGTCCGCTGCCTCTGCCAATTGGGCTATAGGGGCGTCCGGGACAGCCTAGCGACTCGTACGGTTGTACCGGAATTTCCCTGTCCTTGATTGTTGTCGGCGTGTCGAGGTGGGGTGGGTTGGTGCAGGTCGAGAGGTTTCAGCGGATGGTGACGACCTGGGAGTGCCAACCGGTCGCTCCGTTCGGGATCGGGGTGGTGCGGGCTTCGGGCTGGGTTCGGCCGGTCTGGTCGGTGGCGCGGACGCGGAGGGTGTGGGTGCCGGGGGTGGCGTCCCACTGCCAGGTCCATTGGCGCCAGGTGCTGGTGGAGTATTCGGCGGCGAGGGTGGCCGGTTGCCACGGCTGGTCGTCGACCTGGACCTCGACGGCGGCGATGCCGCGGTTCTGGGCCCAGGCCACTCCGGCGACGACGACGGGGCCCTGCGCAAGGCGAGCGAAGCCCGAGGGGACGTCGATGCGGGCGGCGGTCTTCACCGGTGCCTCGGCTGACCAGCCGCGACGGGTCCAGTAGGCCTCGGCGCGGTCGAATCGGGTGACCTCCAGATCCACCACCCATTTCGTCGCGGAGACGTATCCGTAGAGGCCGGGCACGATCAGCCGGGCCGGATAGCCGTGCTGCTGGGGGAGCGGTTCGCCGTTCATCCCCACCGCTAGCAGACCCCCGCCGAGCGCTGACAGTGGAGTGCCCGCGGTGAATCCGTCGATGCTGCGGGAGAGCAGCATGTCGGCGTCCGGGTCGACACCGGCCTCGTCGAGGAGGTCGGTGAGCCGGTAGCCCGTCCAGGTGGCTGTCCCAGCCAGTGGTCCGCCGACTTCGTTCGACACACACGTGAGGGTGAGTACCGACTCGACGGCTTCGCGGCTGCGCAGATCGTCGAAGTCCAGACGCCGCTCGCGCTCGACCATGCCGTGGATACGCAACTGCCAGTCGGTGCTCAGCAGCACCGGAACCTGCAGGGCGGTGTCGATCCGATAGAACTCGGTGTTGGGGGTGAGGAAGCGAGTGATGCCGGGGACAGGTAGGTCGACGGCATCGGTGACGGCGGGCGCGGCGGCACGTGGAGTCGGCAGGAGGAAGGCCGCACGGTCGGCGACGATGTCGCGCAGATGGGTCCCGATCCAGCGGGCCGCGGGCACAGTCGCCGCGGCCAGCACACCGGCGGCCGATGCGGCGAGGAGGAATCCACGACGCGACAGTCCCTGCCCCGCAGTGGCTTCCCGTTCGCTGCGGGCGGGAATTCGAGCGAGCAACCCGTAGATGAAAGCACCCGAAACCACACCCCCGATCAATCCGGGCAACGCGAAAAGCGCTGTAGCGCCAGGGCGTTGCATCGCCAACCAGGCAAGCAGCGCCCCGAATCCCACCAGCACCACCGCCCCGCGCACCCCCCGCCCGGCGAACATCCCGATCACCACCGCCCCGGCGACCATCACCACGGCCATCGAAACGAACAGCGCGAGCTTGTCATTCGTCCCGAAACGGCGAATCGCCTCTTCCTTCAACCACTCCGGCGTGTTGTCGACCATCGTGGCGCCGAGCACGAGGAACGGTGAGGACCGCGGGCCGACGAATGCCGCGACGAGATGGCCGACGCCGAGAAAGACCGCGGCGGCGGTGATTCCGGCGATGGCGCGCCGCCATCGGGAGAGGTGGTCGATGGTCATGGGAGGCTCCTCGGTCGGGTTCGGCCGAGGAGCGGCTCCCGCCGCGCTCAGCCGAGCGTCATGCTCGTGATGGGTGTGGTGGTCGGCCCGGGTGAGCCGCCCGCCGGTTCGACGGTGACGGCGAGGGTGTCGACCGCGCCGACTCGCGCCACCACCGTGCCGTCGCCGGTCATCACCTGCACCGACCGCGGATCACCGTCCGGTGGAATCACCCACATCTGGTAGGCCAGATCAGTGGACAGCGTGGGCATCCCGTGCAGCGACACCACGGCCGCCCCGAGATCGGCCGAGGAGTGCACGGTCATCTCGCCGCCACCATCGACCGCCGCGGTGCCTTGGCGAGTGCCGGGCGCCTCGATCACCTCCTGGGCGGTGATCGCGCCCGGTTCCTGCCCGCCCCGATCGATCCCGATCCCGATGCCGACCCCGACGGCGATCGCCGCGGCAGCCGCGGCGGCGGCGACCCAGCGGTAGCGGCGGGACCGTCGGGCGGCGAGTTCGTTCGGCACGGGGAAGCGTTGGTCGAGTGCCCGCAGCAGCGCGGCTTCGAGCCGACTCGGCGGCGCGGTCGCGTCGATCAGAGTCATCGCGGCGAGGGTGTCGTGTACCCGGCCGACCGCGAGCTGGAATTCCTCGGCCATCACCGGATCGGCCGAGGCCAGCCGGTTCTCGATCTCCCGGCGGCGCGTCTCGTCCACGGCATCGAGGGCGTACGGATACACCTCGTCGTGCAGCGACCAGGAAGTGGGCCGATAGGAATCGCTCATCGGTTGTCACCTCCTGTCAGGCAGTTCTCCAGGCGTTTGAGCCCGTCTCGAATACGGCTCTTCACCGTGGGCAGCGGAATTCGCAGGGACTCGGCGACCTCGACATAGGTACGTCCGCCGTAGTAGGCCAGCGCGACCGCTTCCCGCTGCAGCACGGTCATGGTGTCGAGACAGTCGAGGACCGATTCTTCATCGAGGCGCTGGTCGACCGCCTCGGCGACCGAGTCGTGGTCGCGGCCGAGATGGGCGTGCCCGAAGACGATGTCGCGCTCACCGGCGGACTGTTCGGCGCGCACCCGGTCGACCGAGCGACGGTGGGTGAGCATCATCAGCCACCCGACCGGGCTCGCCCGGCCCCGGTCGTAGTCGGCTGCCAGCGTCCACACCTGGAGGTAGACCTCTTGAGCCACCTCCTCGGCGACGCTGGGGTTGCGCAGCACCCGCAGCGCCAGCCCGAACACCCGGCGCGACGTGGCGCGATAGAACTCGGTGAACGCCGAACGATCGCCAGCGGCGACCGCGCCGAGTAGTTCGACGAGCCTGTCCTGCATGGCCGATTCGGCTCCGGCGTCCGCCGGACAGGCGGCGCCGACCTCATGGCGCATGCGAATCTGCGACAGGCCCGGTTCGTTCGTCATCGTGTGACCCCTGCGTGCATGAGAGGGACTTCGGCCAGCACCCGTGTCCGGATTGGTGCTGCCGAAATCTTCCTCCGCCGCGGCGCGCATCTGTGGGACCCGCGCCGCGAGCGTCACGGTCACGCCGCAGGTGGCAGGAGCACGCCGTCGATCATGTAGACGGTCGCGTTCGAGGTCTGTACGCCACCGCAGATCACCGATGCCTCGCCCACGGTGATCGCGTCACCGGAACCCGTGACGGTCACATCGGAGCCCTCGACGGTGGTGTGGGTGCCGCTGATCTGAGCGGGCTCGATCCGTCCCGGAACCACGTGGTAGGTCAGGATCTCGGTGAGCATCGCCGAATCGGTCTTCAGCGTCTCGACCGTGGCGGGGTCGAGTTCGGCGAAGGCGGAGTCGACGGGGGCGAACACGGTGAACTCGCCGCCGTTGAGCGTGTCGACGAGGTTCACCTCCGGATTGAGCTGGCCCGAGACCGCCGAGACCAGGGTGGTGAGCAGGGGATTGTTGGACGCCGCGACCGCGACCGGTTCCTGGGCCATCCCGCTCACCGAGCCGGGACCGTCGGGAACCTGCGCGGCGTAGTCGGCGCAGCCGGGGCCGACCGGGCCCGCGGCGGGCATGTCGGCGGAGGTGGTGGTCGCCATCGCCGCCGACGGGCTTGTCGTCGTGGTGGCGTCGGCGGTGTCGGAGTCGGAGTCCGAACAGGCCGAGGTGCCCAGGACGGCCGCGGTCAGTACAGCTGTCGCCAGCATGGTGGTGTGCTTGATTCGCATCTGCGTCACTTCCGTCCGTGCGGCGCGAGCGCCGCGGATCTTGTCGATGCAGGGACTTCGGACTGCCCGCCCGTGCGGATGGGCGAGTTCGCGAATCAACACCACCGTGGCGTCATTTCGCGCGTTCGGCCTTGCCCAGGATCGAATGGCTGCGTCCGTAGGCGAAGTACACCGCGACGCCGAGGGCCATCCAGATCAGGAAGCGCAGCCAGGTGTCGACCGAGAGGTTGACCATCAGCCACAGGCAGGACGCGACGGCCAGGATCGGGATCAGCGGAACCAGCGGAACGCGGAACCCGCGCGGCAGATCGGGACGGGTGCGACGCAGGACGAGCACGCCCACCGACACCAGGACGAAGGCGAACAGGGTGCCGATGTTCACCATCTCCTCCAGCGTGCCGAAGTCGACGAACCCGGCCAGTACGCAGCAGAGGATGCCGACGACGACGGTCAGCCGCACCGGTGTGCCCCGCGAGCCGGTGTGCGCCAGCCAGCGCGGTAGCAGCCCGTCGCGCGCCATCGCGAACAGCACGCGGGTCTGGCCGAGGAACAGCACCATCACCACGGTGGTCAGACCGGCCAGGGCGCCGATGGAGATGACATTCTTCGCCCAGTGGACCCCTTGCAGCTCGAAAGCCGTTGCCAGGGTGGCATTCTCACCGGCGAGCTCGGTGTAGGGCACCATGCCGGTGAGGACCAGCGATACCGCCACGTAGAGCACGGTGACGATCGCGAGCGAACCGAGGATGCCGCGCGGCACCGCCTTCTGCGGGTTCTTGGTCTCCTCGGCGGCGGTGGCCACCACGTCGAACCCGAGGAAGGCGAAGAACACCAGGCTGGCCGCAGCGAGCAGGCCGTACCAGCCGAAGTTGCTGCCCTCGGCACCGGTCAGGAACGAGAACAACGACTGGTGCAGACCGCTCGCGGTGTCGTCGGCGGGTTCGGCGGGCGGGATGTAGGGGCTCAGATTCGAGGCCTTGAAGTAGGTCAGCCCGAGGACGACGACCAGCGCGATGACCGCGAGCTTGATCGCGACCGCGATCGCCGAGACCCGCGAGGACACTTTCGTACCGATGGCGAGCAGCACGCCCAGCACGGTGATCAACGCCATCGCGCCCCAGTCGACGGTGAGCGAGCCCAGCCGCACGGTCGCGGACTCGAAGCCGAACACCGTGCCCAGATATTGCGACCAGCCCTTGGCGACCACCGACGCGGCGAGCGCGAATTCCAGGATCAGATCCCAGCCGATGATCCAGGCGACCAGTTCGCCGAAGGTGGCATAGGAATAGGTGTAGGCGCTGCCCGCGACGGGCACGGTCGAGGCGAACTCGGCATAACAGAGCGCGGTCAGGCCGCAGGCGATGGCGGCGAAGACGAACGCCAGCGAGACCGACGGCCCGGCGACATTGCCCGCGGTGCGCGCGGTGAGGGTGAAGATGCCCGCGCCGACGACGACAGCGACACCGAAGATCGTCAGGTCCCAGGCGGTCAGGTCTCTGCGCAGCCGGGAACCGGGCTCGTCGGTGTCGAGGATCGATTGCTCGACGGATTTGGTGCGGAACAACCCACGCCGGTCGGGCGGTGGACCTGCCGCTGGGGTGGCTTCCGGTGTCGGCACGGTCTTCCTCTCCTTCTGTACGAACGTCGCCGGGGTCACCCGGAGCGAGTCAGTGCACGCCCTGCATGCGGCGTTTGATCCAGGGGGCGCACGCGATGACGACCAGACCTGCGGCGATGGCGGCCGCCCCGCTGAAACCGAAGTAGGACGTCTCGCTGTCGGGGCTGTAGTAGCGGGCCAGCGTGCCGGCCATCGAGGTGCCGATACCGACCGAGAAGAAGTACAGCGCCATCATCTGCGAGCGGAACGCGGCGGGGGCCAGCTGGGTGGTCACCGCGAGGCCGATCGGTGAGAGCAGCAGTTCCGAGACCGCGAACCCGCCGAGAATGACGAACACCGCCAGCACGGGCACGGTCTTGCCCTCGAAGCCCGACAGCAGCGCGAACAGCCAGAACGCGATACCCATGCCGATCACACCGAGGCCGAACTTGATCGGCGTGCTCGGCGCCCGGTTGCCCAGCTTGGTCCACATCAGCGCGAACAGCGGCGAGAGCGCGATGATCCAGACCGGCTCGACCGAGCCGATCCAGCTCGCCGGCGCCTCCCACCCGAAGATCCGCCAGTCGACGCGCTCGTCGGAGTACACCGCGAGCATGGTGAACATCTGCTGGAACAGCGACCAGAACACCGCGTTGGCGATGAACAGCGGGATGAACGCGACCACCCTGGTCCGCTCGACCGGGGCCACCTTCGCGCTGGTGAGCATGACCGCGAAGTAGGCGATCGCGGCGACGACGATGACGCCGGTGGTGACATCGGAGAGGTTGTCCAGGGTGATCAGCGTCGTCAGCACCGCCGCCAGGACCACGATGGCGCCCACGGCGAGGGCGGCCAGGATCGGGGTCAGCTCGCGCCGGGTGATCGGGTTGGGCACCTCGCGCCCGTGCGTGCCGAGATTGCGCCGGAAGGCGACGTACTGGGCCAGACCGAGGGTCATGCCGACCGCGGCGGCGCCGAAACCGGCGTGGAAGCCCCACTCGCGCTGCAGCAGACCGGTGAGCAGCGGGCCGGTGAACGCGCCGATGTTGATGCCGAGATAGAAGAGCGTGAACCCGCCGTCGACGCGCGCGTCCGTGGGCGAGTACAGGGTGCCGAGCAGGGAAGAGGCGTTGGCCTTGAGCGCGCCGCTGCCGAGCGCGACGAGCACGAGGCCGACGCCGACCCCGGTCAGTCCCGGCAACACCGCCAGCGCCAGGTGACCGATCACCACGACGACGCCGCCGTAGAGCACCGTGCGCTCCATGCCCAGCACCCGGTCGGCAATCCAGCCGCCGAGCACGGTGGACAGATACACCAGGCCGCCATAGGCGCCGACGATGCCGAGCGCGGTGCCCTGGTCGAGGCCGAGCCCGCCGTCGGTGGTGGAGTAGTAGAGGTAGTAGCCCAGGATCGTGAGCATGCCGTAGAAGGAGAAACGCTCCCACAGCTCGACTCCGAAGAGATTCGTGAGACCGATCGGATGCCCGAACAGGGTGCGTTCGGCAGCCGCGTCGGAAGGGCTGGGCTGGTCGCCGAGCCGCTGGTGTTCCATGGACATACGGGAACAATCGCACGTCCAAACGGCGGACAGCGATTTTCCGGCATCTCGCCGGTTCGGCGTGCCGCGCGCCCGCGACCACGGCGAACCCATCGCGCGATCCGCCTTCGCACGAATTACGCTGAAGAGGCTCGACTCCCGCGACGGACGAGGAAATCAGACATGCTGACTGCCGAGGTGACCGTCCCGGTGGACCGTGGCGCCGCGTTCGCCACCCTCGCCGACGGCTGGCTCTACGCGAGCTGGGTGGTGGGCGCCTCGCACATCAGCGGGGTCGACCAGGACTGGCCCGCGGTCGGCAGCGCCATCCGGTACCGGTTCGGGCTGTGGCCGGTGTTGATCAGCGACTCGACCGTCGTGCGCGCGGTCGACCCGCCGCACCGCCTCGAGTTGGAGGCGCGGCTGTGGTCGATCGGCTCGGCCTGGATCCGGCTCACCCTCGCCGAGGACGAGCCGGGGCGCACCACCATCCGGATGGTCGAACGCGCCGCCCGTGGCCCGGCGCAGTTGATCCCCGGCCCGGCGCAGGATCTGCTCTTCGCGGTCCGCAACCAGGAGTCGCTGGACCGGCTGGCCGATCTGATCCGCGCCAGGGCCGGGGCTTGAACTCACTCACTCGGTGCGGGCAGCTCACAGTTGTCGACCTTGGGATTGACGCCGAGGTAGTTGAGCGGGCCCGCCAGCATCGTCACCGCGATGGTGCCGAGAGTGGCGCAGTTCTGCTCGCGTTCCGTGTAGTAGCCACGCTGACCAGCGGCGATGATGCCGATGAGCAGCCAGACCAGGACCACGAGCGACAAGATGCGGGGCGTGTTCGTCGCCATGGCATTACTCCTTTTCCTGATGCGTGGACGCGGCATCAGTAGTAGTGTCGTCGGCCGCCGACGGGACGGCCGACGCTGCCGGCGATCGCGAGGACAACGCCGATCACCAGGAGGATGATGCCCGCGGTGTTCAGCAGGGGAATGCCGAACACCAGTCCGGCGATGAGGAGTACTGCACCGAGAAGAATCATGGAACTCAACCTGTTCGATCGGAAAACACTGTTCGCGGCGGGCCTGGTGGCTCGCTGCAAGGGGCGTATGCCCGGAATTCCGGATCGGAAACAGCTTTGGTTGCGCGGGAACGGATTTGCGGGGCCGTTCAGCGCGGTGCGGGGGCGTCGCGTCGTGCGGCCGCGGCGTTGTCGGCGGTCATCCGGTAGGCGGTGCGCTCGAGCGTCGACAGGATCTCGGTGATCGGCAGGCTGCCGGTGGCGAACCGGCCGATCAGGGCCAGTGCCATGTTGCCCATGATCAGGCCGAGGTCTTCCAGATAGCGCGGATCGAGATCGCGCAGGGCGACCTCGGCGACCGGCAGGACCGCGATCAGGCCCTGGTTGTCGAGGCGTTCGCCGCCGGGGCCGGTGCGGGCGTGGTGGTAGGCGACGAGCATCTCGGGATTGCGCTCCCAGGGTTCGAAGACCGTGCGCAGAATGCGAAGCAGGCTCTCGCGCAACGTTTCCCCGGGCTGGATCGGGGCGATGTCGGCGTAGGCGTTGTCCTCCATCCACTGGTGCAGCGCCGCGATGATCAGCTGGTCCCTGGTGCGGAAGAGACGATAGATCTTGGCCAGCGACACGTGGGCGCGCGCGGCCACCACGCGCAGCTGGACAGCTTCGTAGCCGTCGGAGTGCAGCAGGTCCAGCACGACCGCGATGATCTTCGCCGATGCGTCCGATTCTGTTCCGCTGCTCACCCTTGAATGGTAACGTCGCCGCCGGTAACACAGTTACCGCAGGATGAGGCCAGTCTCTGCCTCGTCTATCGCGCCACTGCTGATGAAGGTCGACCATGCCCGAGTTCACCCGACGTTCCCTGCTGACCGGCGCCGCGGCCGCCGGACTCGCCCTGGCCGTACCCGGCGTCGCCCGAGCCGGCGGGATTGCCGCGCGTACCGGTGGCATCCCGCTCACCCGGGAAGACCGCCGCGCGGTGGTGATCGGCTCCGGTTTCGGCGGCGGCGTCGCCGCGCTGCGGCTGGCCCAGGCCGGCGTTCCGGTCCTGCTGCTGGAACGGGGACGGCGCTGGGTCACCGGGCCCAACGCGCAGACCTTCCCCCGTGCCTCCGCGCCCGACAAGCGTCTGCTGTGGCATCGGTCCCATCCGGCGCTGTTCGGGCAGCCGCTGATCTTCGACCCGTATGTGGGCCTGGTGGAAGCGATTCCGGGGGCGGGCATGACCGCGCTGTGCGCGGCGGGACTCGGCGGTGGTTCGCTGATCTACCAGGGCATGTCGCTCCAACCCTCCCGCGAGGTGTTCGAGGCGCACTTTCCGGCCGCGCTCGACTGGGCCGAGTTGGACCGCGTCCACTACCCGCGCGTGGCCCGCATGCTCGGCCTCGCCACCGCACCGGACGAACTGATCGCGCACGAGAACTACGCCGCCGCGCGGATCTTCGCGGATCGAGTACGCGACGCCGGACTGCCGCTGTCGAAGATTCCGATGCCCATCGACTGGGACTACGCGCTGGCCGAACTGCGTGGGGAGATGGCCCCGTCCTACAGCAATGGCGACGGTGCGATGGGAGTGAACAACGGCGGCAAGCACTCGGTCGATGTCACCTACCTGGCCGCGGCCGAGGCCACCGGTCTGGTGGAGGTGCAGACCCAGCACGAGGTGACCGATATCGAGCGGGCCCCCGATGGTCGCTGGGTGGTGCGCGTCGACCGGATCGACACCTCGGGGGCCGTGCTGGAGAACAAGATCATCACCGCCGGTGCGCTCATCCTGGCCGCGGGCAGTCTGAACACCACGAAGCTGCTGGTGCGGGCGGGTGCCAAAGGTCAGATCCCCGACCTACCCGACGAGCTCGGTCGCGGGTGGGGAACCAATGCGGATCGCATCTACGTATGGCGCGACCCGGCCGCCGGATTCGGCACCGCCCAGGGCGGACCGGTGGTGTACGGCAGCAAGAACTGGGACGACCCCCAGCACGCCTTCACCGTCATCCAGGCCTCGATCCCGCCGCTGCCGGTCGACCCCGGCGCCACCATGATCGTCGGCTTCGGCGTCAGTGCGAGCCGCGGCGAATTCGTCTACGAATCCGGCAGCGACAACGCCACCCTCCGCTGGCCCGGCGACGGCGACCGCGTCATCCAGGACAACCACATCGGCCCCACCGTGCACCGCGTCGTCGGCCCGCACAGCACCCTCCTCGACACCAACGCCGTCTTCCCCTCCACCTGGCACCCGCTCGGCGGCGCCAACATGGGCGCCGTCTGCGATCTCGACGGCCGCGTCCTCGGCCAGCGCGGTCTCTACGTCGTCGACGGTGCCCTCATGCCAGGCAACACCGCCGCCTGCAATCCCTCGATGACGATCGCCGCCCTCGCCGAACGCGCCCTGGACAACCTCGTCCGCACCGACATCGGGTCACTGATCTGAGTCTCGCTTGTGCCTTCTAGACGCCCCGTCTGATAGCGCCTGGCGAGGGCCGAGGGCTGACGCAGCCGCCGAACTCGGTAATTCCGTCCCGCCAATGCATTCCACTACCGTCAACGGTATGAGCGATACCCAGTGGACAGTCCTCGGTGAACGCGTGCTTGACGAGAACCGGCACATCCGGTTGTCAACCGCCGACATCCGTCTGCCCGATGGGGTGGAGTTCACCCAGTACGTCGCAAGAATGCCACGGTGCGCGATGACCCTGGTGCTCAATGATTCCCGCGAGGTTCTGCTGATGTACCGGCACCGGTGGATCATCGACCAGTGGGTTTGGGAGCTGCCTGGCGGGTATGTCGACCACGCCGAAGACGTGGCTTCGGCGGCGTCCCGCGAAGTCGAGGAAGAAACCGGGTGGCGTCCGCGCACCATGCAACATCTGGTGACCTACCAACCCGCGATCGGCACTCTTGACCAGCCGCAGGAGGTGTATCTCGCTCGCGGCGCCGACCTCACGGACACACGCCCGGACATCAACGAAGCGGAGGCGATTCGGTGGGTGCCCCTTGATGAGGCTGTGCAGATGATCGATCGTGGCGAAATCATCGGAGCGGCAACTGTAGTCGGTGTTTATCGAGCGCTCACACTGCCTTAGACCTCCTAACGGGTTCGGTCAGGTAGCGGCGAGACCCACTGTCGTGCAGGATATTTCGCCGTGGCAGCACCGTGGATCGTGGACGATGAGTTGTGGGCGGTTATCGAACCGCTACTGCCGGTGAAACCAGCGGGAACCCCGGGCTCTGCCCAGCACGACCCGAGGCTGGTGTTCCAGGGAATCTTGTTCGTGCTGTTCACCGGGATCGGGTGGGAAGACCTGCCCCAGGAACTCGGGTTCGGGTCTGGGATGACGTGTTGGCGCAGGTTACGGGACTGGCAAGCCGCTGGGGTGTTCGAAGCGAATCCCGTCGCGGTCGCGCTGGGACTGGGCGTCATGGCGTAAGCCGCTGTGCCACCCTGCTTTCGGGGGCAAGCCTTTCGGGGTCTGCCGGACAGAGCGGTCATCTCGGTAGCTTCGCTGCGATGGCCGACTCCGGCCGCCCGAAAGGAACTGTCATGCGCAACAAGCTTCGTGTCGGCCTGCTCGCCGGTGTACTCCTGATGGCGCCCTTGGCGACCGCGATCCCGGCCTCCGCCGCCGGCCTGCCGCTGCAGTCCACCGAACCGACCGAACAGGTGGCCTCCCCGGGCTGCCCCGGTGGCGCGCCGCACTTGAGCTGCCTGCTGGAATCGCTGTCCGCCGGCGGCTCCAGCGGCAAGTAGCACCCGCCACGCGAAAACGCCGCCGCGCGAACCGACCCGGTTCACGCGGCGCCGCCGTGTGCGAGCCGATTCAGGCGCCGAAGCGTACCCCCAATAGATCTGCCAGAATCCGTCGTCCCCCTCGTGGATGCCTTTGAAGAAGACGTGATGCACATCGACGCCGCCGAACCACTGCGACTGCTGGCGAGTGCTCCGTTCCGTCTCGGTGACGGCGGCGGCGAGGTCGCGCAAACGTGAACCACTTGCCGTTGGGCGTTCGGTGTTCAACGGGATCACCGAACCCGCGCAACTTCAGCACGGGTACTTCCAGGACGATGCGGCCGAGCTCGTCGGAGGTCGAGTCACGAAAGTCTCCATCGTCGAACACCTTCGACGCAAACGAGACATCGGTTGTCGCCGCGGATGGTGTCGCGCGCTGATCAGACAGGTTCGCCGTGACATTCTCGGTCGGTTCTGTCGGGCTCGATCGCCAACGTCCCGGACAACCGATTGAAGAACTCCAGTGACATATGACGGTGGTGGCATGGAGTACCGACAGTTCGCGCACTCCGACCGACCATCAATCTCGTACACATCGGCTACTTGACACTGGTGCGAGGACTTGATCCCGGCCAGACGCGGACGCCCGTGACCGCGCGCCCAGCGGCATGAGAGTGCATGCGCGATAAGCATCGCCGGATGCGTTCGAATCGCGTGCGGCGTCCGTCTGGTGGTTTCACCGTGAGCACACGGCAGTCAGTCGAGGTGATCGGCTTTAGCGCGTAGGTACCGTTGTTCGACCTGGTTGCTGGTGAGGTCGGCGGCTTGGCGGAAAATCCGGGCCGCGGAGGCGCGGTCGCCGGTTTGCTGGAGAAGATGAGCGCGAACAGCGTGTTCACGCTGCCGGGTGAGTGGATTGCGATCCAGGTTGTGGTGTCGGTTGAGGTCGTCGAGCAGTGCCAGTCCGCGCGCGGGGCCGTATGCGCGGGCGACGGCCACGACCCGCGCGAGTTGAACGGACGGGGTCGGGGTGAGTCGTTCGAGCCACAGATAGAGCAGTGCGATCTGAGGCCAATCGGTCCCGCCCGGCTCGCCTGCGGCGTGCAGCGCGGCGATGGCGGCCTGGATTTGGTAGGGGCCTGCCGGTCCGCGATTCCAGACGCTGTCGATGAGTGCGGTGCCCTCCACGATCAAATCGCGGTTCCAGCGAGCGGGATCCTGCTCGTCCAGGGGTACCAGTTCTCCGGCGTGCGTGCGTGCCGCGCGGCGGGATTCGGTGAGTAGCATCAGCGCGAGCAAGCCAGTCATCTCGGCGTCGCCGGGGCAGGCGTCGAGCAGCATTCTGGTCAGCCGGACGGCTTCGGCGGTGAGGTCTACCCGGGTCAGTTCGCCGCCGGTGGTGGCGGTGTAGCCCTCGTTGAAGATGAGGTAGAGGACACGCAGGACCGCGGCCAAACGCCTGTCGCGGTCGGCGTCGATCGGTGGGGTGAAGCGCGCCCCGGCTTTGGCGAGTTGTTGTTTGGCGCGGCTGATCCGGGTGCTCATGGTGGCTTCGGTCGTGCCGTAGGCGTGCGCGATTTCGGCCGTGGTGAGTCCACCGACTGCACGCAGCGTCAAGGCTACTTGGGCGGTGTGGCTGAGCGCGGGATGACAACACAGCAACAGCAGGGTCAAACTGTCGTCGACGTTCGAGGGGTGCGCGGTCTGCAGCGGCTCGGCCTTGACCGCCGCGTCGATTTCCCGGCGGCGGCGGGCCTGCTCCGCACGCAGCATATCGATCATCCGCCGGTAAGCGATCCGGATGAGGCGGCTGCGTGGGTTGTCCGGGATACCGTCCACCGGCCACGACCGCGTCGCACTCAGCAGTGCCTCTTGCACCGCCTCTTCGGCGATGTCGAAGTGCCCGAATCGGCGCACCACCGCCCCGAGAACCTGCGGTGCTTCGGCTCGCAGCAGGTCCTCGATCGCGGGGTTCACGCGATGAAATCCGCACCCATGATTGGGCGGATCTCGATCGGTTCGCCGAGAGTCTGGACGATTCGGGAGGTGATCTCGACCGCGCGCTCGTGGCCTGCGACATCGATGACAGCGAAGCTGGCCAGAACCTCCTTCAATTCGGCGAAGGGGCCGTCGGTGGCGATCACGCCGTCGGCGGTCTTGCGAATAGTGGTGCTCACCACCGGATGGCCTAGACCCTCGGTCGTGACCAATTCCCCGGAGGCGATCAGTTCTTGCTCGAGCTGCTGATAGGTGGCGAAAGCGGCCAAGGCTTCCGCCGAGGGGCTGTCGGCGTTTTCGGCGTCCCAGTCGGTTGCGGGGGTGTAACCGAGCAGTAGATATTTCATGTTCTGTCCTTCCGATGGGTGGTTGTTGTGACGGTATCGCGGGGGGTCGGTCAGGCGACGCGGCGCCGGGAGATCGCTAGCGCGGTGGTCCAGGTGAACGCGACCAGGCCGTTGACCGCGATCTGGATGCTCATGTACTCGGGCGAGATCGGTACCAGCAGAACGAGCCCGGCCAACGCGCTCGCTACCGCGGGCAACGCCGCCCGGCGGCGGGCGTACCGCACGCTCAACACGAGAGCTGCGATAGCCAGCGCGGTGAAAGCCACTGCGGCAGCTGCTGAATGGGCGATACTGTGCCAAGACATCTGTGCTGCCGGCTCATCCGGAGTTCCAGCCGGGAAGCCCTTTTCGGGGTCCATGGTGAACATCCCGGCTGCGATCAGCCCCGTTCCGAACACTCCCACCAGAACCGGCAATGCCCGCCGACCGGTCCCTGCTGACATGGTGCGACCCAGGCCTACGGCCAGCGCCAACGCGCCCGCACCGGCGATCACGAAGGTCGCGATCTGGATCCAGGCGAGGTCTCCGGTGGCGAGCTGGCTGATCGGATGCCGGGTGATGTCGAAGCCGTCACGAGTGAGCATCTGAGTGACCGCCGAAGCCAAGAACAGCGGTCCGGCGGCCACGCCGGCGAGCAGCAGCCGGTCGGACACGCGCCCCGGGATGTGTCGGGTAGTGGAAGCGCCAGCAGTGAGAGTCATCGTTGTGATCCTTCCTCGATCGGGGTTTTCGCTGCTACCTCGGAGCCGACCGCGGGATCTCGACACCACTCGACAGTGATTCAGGTCACATGCGCTGAGTGTCGGGAACCGCTCTGCGGCTCCGAGGTAGCAGCGAACGAACACCACTACCGAGGAGAACGAGATGATCGAGACCCAGCCGCAGCCCACTCCCGAGTTGCGCGCGTTGGACCGCTTGGTTGGCACCTGGCGAGTGAACGGTGGCGCGCAAGGAACGGTCCGGTACGAATGGATGGCAGGCCGGTTCTTTCTGCTCCAGCACATCGATCTGGCCCAGGACGGCCAGCCTGTTACCGGCATGGAGGTCATCGGCAATTTGCGCCCGTTCGGTGAACCGACCGGGCCAGATGTGGTCTCGCGGTATTACGACTCCGTCGGACGCAGCTTCGACTACGTCTACGACTTGACCGGGGACACCCTCACCATCTGGGCTGGTGCCAAAGATAGTCCCGCCTACTACCGGGGCACCTTCGATCCGGCGGGGGTAACCGTGACAGGCGAATGGGTTTATCCCGGCGGCGGCGGCTACTCCTCCACGATGACCCGCGTCTGATCCGGCGGTCCGAGCCGGTCACCGCCGACTCGGAGACTCCTGGCGCTACACGCAAATCGGCAGTTGAGTGCGTTCGGCGGCCGACGCGGCGTCGGCTTGTCTGCGATGGGTTGTCATGTGCCCGAGGCGATCGATCGGGCGCATCCGCAATCTACTACCGTATGGCCGCGCATCGTGTTCACGCCGATCCGGAGACCAAGCGGATCGCGAGAATCGGCGCTGCCCGTGGAGTCGAATCGGATGCTTACTGGAGAGTCGAGAGCACGCAGGTCGCGTCACATCGACTCCGGGTGGTGGTGACATTGGGGTTCCCACCCGGATCGGTGGTCCAGTGGGGCCGCCGGCGGGCTGAAGGAGGTGGAGGCGCCGCGCACGCGGACTTCAACGCTCAACAGGTTTGTGCAGAGATTCGGTCCGTAGATCCAGCGGACATGGTCAGAGCTAGGGGATCGTGACGACGGCCGATCCAGCGCATGCGGGTCGATTCAACTCAGGGTCATAGGTCCACTGTTCGGAAGGGACAAACTTGTTGTGGACGATGATCGAGCGGGTTCCCGAAGGGTAGTAGTACCCGATTCTGGTCTTCAGAGTGGTGAATTCCTGACCGCCCGGAAGGTACCATCTCGGTTGCTTGTGGTCGACGCTCTGGATCGTCACCGCCCGGAGCGAGGGGGTGTGAACAACGAGGCACGCATACTGCGGCCACCGAGTGTCGGCAGCCGCATGTGGGGCGACAAGAGTGGTCAGCGCGGCCAACGCAAGAGGTACGACTGCCACCGCCGCAGACCTTTTCGAATCCCAGAACATCGGAACAACTTACCGAGCGGCCGAATGTATTGCAATGCAATCGATTTCAGAAACCTGTTGATGGAAACCGTGATTCGGTCCAGCCGGACCGAATCACGGGTTCAGGTCAGCAGGTTAGAGGCTGCTGTTCAGCGGATGTGTGTGCACAACTCTGAAATCGCGTCCGCCGCCATCCGCGGCCAGCCGGGGTCGTAGTCGATGATGCGAAGGTGATCTCCTGGCACGCTCCAATCATGCTCGGCCGACTCGTTGTTCGAAACCCGTTTTCGGTGTTTCGTCCAGTCGGCTCCGTCGCATAGTCGGCCTTTCCAGGATGCTTGCAGACTTGGTGGTAGCGATGTGGTCGAAGACCGACCTGGGCGTGGTCGTTCGAGTTCCGCGACACTGATGAGGGGATCAGACGCTCGGTGCCGATGTCAACGGCTACGCCGCGATCAAGGCCGCGGTCGCGCGTCTCACCAGGAACCTGCGCGCGGAGGACCTCGCCGATGCGATGGCCTAGTCGGGTACGCCGGGCGAATTCCGACGAACTCATCGTCATCCCGACGCCGCGGGGCTGAGTTCGTGGGCGAGGGACGCCGCGCGGCGCGTGGGGGACGCGCCGCGCGGGATCGATCAGCCTGCCGATCCGGGGTTTCCCGAGCCTGACGACGAACCGAGCAAGGGTGGCGCGGTCCAGCGGCTGGAGCCGAGGTCCCAGTCGGCGGAACCGGTGCTGGAACCGAGGTCCCAGTCGGCGGAGCCGGCGCCGCTGCCGGTGGGCGGGCCGACCTCGACCGAGCCGGACGGGAGGATGTCCCAGTCGATGCCGGGGATCGCGGCGGCGGTGCCGCTGGTGGTGAGCAAGGCGGCCGCGGCGAGTGCGGTCAGCGCGCCTGCGCGGGTGATGGATGTGGGTACGGACACGGGTGATACCTCCGAGTGCTTGTGATAGCACCCAGACGGTAACTGAAATATGTGGGTTTCACACCAGATCGGTGGCGTCCGGCTCAGGCCGTGACCTGCGCTCGCTGGCCCACTTCCATCTGCACCTGGTATCGATCGGCCCGATACCAGCTGTGTGTGTGCTCGATCGGCACCTCGGAGCTGAACGACACCCGGTCGAAATGCAGTACCGGGGCACCCTTCTTGACGCCGAGCAGCGCCGCGACACCTGCCTCGGCGCCCCTGGCGTCCACCGTCTGCACGGCCCGCTCGATCGGCCTGCCGTAGCGGTCGGCGGTGGTCCGGTAGATCGAGCCGGTGAGGTCGTGGGAGATCAGGCCGGGCAGCAGTTCGGGATTCAGCCAGGCGTCGTCCACGCTGACCGGCTCGTCGTCGGCCAGGCGCAGCCTGCGCACGTGATAGGCGCGCGCGCCCTGGGGCAGGCGCAGCGCTCGGGCGGTGGCCTCGGGTGCCTCGCCCTCCTCGGCGACCAGTACCAGGGTGGTCGGCTGATGGCCCAGCGCGCGCATCTCCTCGGTGAACGAGGCCAGATGCAGTCGCGACTGCACGGGTCGATGTGCCACGAAGGTGCCTTTTCCGCGGACCCGGACCAGGTACCCCTCGTTGACCAGCTGACCGATCGCCTCGCGCACGGTGATCCGGCTGACGCCGTAGTCCTGCATGAGATTGCGTTCGCTGGTCATCAGATCGCCCGGCTGCAGCTCGCGCGTGCATTTCTGCATCAGGATCGCGCGCAGCTGTTCGTGTTTGGGCACTGCGCTGTCGCGCAGCGGTGCGGGCATGGGGGCGGCTCCTTCCCCTGTTCGGCAACCGGTCCCTACTGGTCATGTCCGGTTGGTTCGAGGATACGCGACCGGAGCCCGCGCGCCCAGAGGCGAATTCGCCTAGCGGATGCCCGGCGTCCGCGGATCGTTGCCCAGGCAGCCCAGGATGACGCAGCCGGGCGGCGAATCGGCGAACGGCGCCTTCGGAGTCTCGCCGAGGCAGTCCAGGAAATTGCAGCCGGGGTAAGAGTACGGGCCGACACCCAGGGTGCCGAAGAAGGCGTCAGGACGCGAGATCATCGGATCGGTGACGCTGACGTCGGGCCGTTCCCGGTACGGGCCGGGGTCGGGAATGCTCTGGTCACGGAAGGCCGAGACCAGTGTGCGCATCACATTGTGGGTGTAGTCCGAGGAAGCGCCGGGCATTGCGACACCGGTCCAGCTCAGGACGAGACCGAGGCTGGGCACGATGTAGCTGTCGTTGCGCAGCATCCCCGACATCTTCACCGCGTCGTCGGGCAGGCCGGGGAACTCGAGTCGGCACGGCTCGCCGTTGATCACGAAGAGAAATCCGTAGCATGGCATGCTCGCCGAGGGGGACAGCGCCGCACGCATGTAGTCGTCGGAGATCACCTGGTGCTCGTTCCAGCGACCGCGATTGCCCACGAGCAGGCCGAGTTTCGCGAAATCGTCCGGCGGCAGGATCAGATGCGCGTGGCCGTAGGTGTTTCCAGCGCGGTCGCGGGCCCAGTAGTAGTCGGTGCGGGCGATCCCCAACGGGTCGAACAGTTTTCGCTGCGCGAAGGCCTGGAAATCCTCGCCGATCGCTTGCTGCACCACATAGACCAGCAGGTCGACGGCGCGCTGGCTGTAGCGGAACATGGTGCCCTGCGGGCGTTCGATCGGCATGGCCAGCGCCTGGGCGACGACATTGGGATCGAGCTGCGCCAGCCCGGTCGCGCCCTCGGCGACCACGGCCACCTCCATGCCGGATGATTCGGTGAGCAGATTGCGCACGGTGATCTCGCGATGCGCGGCGTCGCCGAGACCCTCGGGCAAGTAGTCGCCGATCGGCGCGTCGATCGCGAGGAGGCCTTCGTCGACGGCCGTCCCGGCGACGAGCGCGACGACGCTCTTGGTCCCGCTCCACAGATTCCACGCGACGCCACCGGATTGCTCGTTGCGCGGGCCCGTCGCGATCAGGCAGTTGTTGCGGTAGAGCTGGATGTTGAACCGGGTGTCATCGGTGGCCAGATCCATCGCCGCGGCGACCAACGCCGGATCGAGGGCGACCTCGGCCGGGCTCGCGGTCCGTGGCGTGCGGCCGGAACTGGGCGCACACTGCGCCGCAGTGATCGGTTCGGCCTGTGCCGAGGCGGGGAGCAGGGCTCCCGAGGTGAGTGCCAGCACGGTAACTGCCGCTGCCACAACATGTTTCAGATACCCGCGCACACAACCCTCCCAAGTGATGACTCCGGGGGGAATCGCGAGCGGTCACGTTCTTGTTACCGCTCATTCGTAGGAGCGGCAGATCTCGATCGCCTCGTCCTTGGCGCCGTTGAACACATCGATCACGCCGTTGAGCTCGTCGGTGGGCGCGCGGCGGTCAAGGGTGTCGGCCAGGGTGTTGGTGTTGTCGCGGTAGGCGCGCAGGGGTGCGGCGACCTCGACGACCACGTCCTCGGTGATCTTGCGGTCGAGGTCCTTGGCGTTGTTGCGCAGCGTGGTGACGGCCTCGTTCGCCTTGTCATCGGTGTCGGGGGCGCGGTTGTTGCTGGCCTCGATGTAGGCATTGAAGGAGGTCACCGAGCTCTTGTTGGCCGCGCGCAGCCCGTCGCAGGCGGCGACATTGGCCCGCTCGATCTTCGCGGCCCGCGCCGCGGCGACCTCGGAGGTGTAGGCGGCGAGATCGGTCTGATTGGCCTCGGCGGTTCCCTGCACATTGTTGGTGCAGCCGCTGAGCAGGATCGCCCCCGTCGCGGTGACCGCGAGCGCGGTGCCGAGCCTCACTCGTTCCAGGACTCGCATGTTCCCTCTCCTCCCTCAAGGACCGCCGGTCACCGAGATGCGCCGATGCCGAACATATCGACCGTACTGGCTCGGTGCGGGTGGCGTCAGCTCGCGATGACGATTTCGATGACCAACCGAGACGTGCGCCGGGGTCGCCCAGACCCCGGCGCACCCCCTGATCAGCCTTGGTCGAGCATGCCGCGCATCGTGGTGATCTCGGCCTCCTGATCGGCGATGATCGTCGTCGCCAGCTGGCGCGATTCAGGGTTGGTGCCCTCCGCCAGCTCGGTTTCGGCCATGTCGACCGCGCCCTCGTGATGGTCGATCATCATCTCCAGCCACTGCCGGTCGAAGTCGGCGCCGGTGGCCGATTCCAGCGCGCTCATCTGCTCGTCGGTCATCATCCCCGGCATCGCGTGGCCCTCGTGGCCCTCGCTCGCGGTCGGCGCCGGCTTGCCGAAGCTGGTCAACAGCTCGGTGATCTGGGCCATCTCCGGGGCCTGGGCCTGCTCCACCTGCGCGGCCAGCTCGATGAGCTGCGCGTTGTCCGTGCGGCTCGGTACCAGTTGCGCCATCTCGACCGCCTGCGCGTGATGCGGGTACATCATCTGCAGGAAGGTGACGTCGGCGTCGTTGAAATCGGTGCGGGCGGCGGCCGTCGCGCTGGTCGAGGTGGCTGTCGTGACGTGCTCACCGGTGTGCGTGGACTCGGAGCTGTCGTCGCTACACCCCGCGGCGAACAGGGCGGCGGCTGCGGCGAAGGCGACGGTGGTGCTGCGGGTACGGCTGATGGACATGGTGATCCTCCTGGGGATTCGGTGTGGGTTGCTGGCAGAGGGGGCCGTGATGGCCGGTCTGTCAGATCCGCAGGATCGCCAGTTGGGAGAGCGTGAGAACGGTCCACGGGGGTGGTCGTCGGCGTCGGCCGCGCGAGATCGTCGACACCGATCGCGCCTCGGCGGAACCATCACCGAGGCGGTAGAGCCGGACCAGACTCAACGCGATGGCGAGTGCGGCGAGGATGAAGACGCAGGCGTGTACAGCGGTGTGCTCGGAGCAGCTGGGGGCGCCACAGCCGGTGCCCGCGGCGTGGGCGTCGCCCGACTCGCGCGTGACGACGACTTCCTCGGCACCGAGCGAGTGCCCCCCGGCAGTGTGGGTAACCGGTTGTTCGTTGGAAGGTCGCGCGGCTGTCTGGATCTCGGCGACGTGCGCGGCCGGTCGCGGTTCGGCACTGTGCGCGGCCAGTTGCCCCTCGGGCACGCGGGTGATCGGCGGTTCCGGGAGTGGGTGTGCGGTCGATCCGGTCTCGGAGGCGTGGGCGGCGTGCGCGGAGACCGGGGCGAAGACCGCCGAGTGCATGGCGACGATTCCGGCCAGCAGTGTCAGCACGGCGAGGGCCCTGGCGATGCCGAGGGCCCGCGGATGCGGAGGCTGGTCGATCACGGCGGCCAGTCTAACCAGCGCGATCGTTCGGCGCTAATACCCGGACACGGTAGGGGTAGAGCTACTGGGTGGCGATGTCGACGACCAGGCGCGGCGGGTCGGCCAGCGCGCTGACGGCGAACGGAGGCCGGTCGGCCTCGACGCCGATGAACGACTGGGTGACGCCCTCGTAGATCAGCGACTCGTACACCCCGGTGATGCCGGGCGCGCCGGGATCGGTCACCGGATCGGGTCCGGCATACGGCGGGACGGTCGAGTCGAACGGGTAGGCCGAGCCGAGGATGCGCACTTCGAGGATCGACCGGCCCGCCACCTCAACGGCGCGGCCACTGCCGTCCTGCGCGGCACTGTCGGTGTAGGCGACCTGCCACCCGGGTGACCCGGTACCGCCGAGCTCGAAGACCACCCGGTCGACGCCGGGCTGGCTGCCGATCCTGATGTCGGTGACCGTGAGCGCGGCGCCCGCGTCGGCCGGACCGGACTTCGGGCCCGCATCGGTGGGCGCGTCACCGGGGGCTTCGACGAACGTGCTGGTGGTGCTCGTCGCCGTCGACTGCGACGCGGTCGGCACATCGTCGGTCCCGCAGCCGGGCAGTAGCAGCGCCGCGGCGGCGATCAACACGAACAATGGGGCGTTGCGCATGGGGCCGATGGTACGCAGGGGGAGGGGGCTGATCGGTGGAGGAAGGCCGGGCGTGTTCGGCTACGGCAAGTTTGCTGGAAACTGATTCGGGGTGGGCTCGGTGTATACGGCGGGCTGATCGGTGGCCTGTGGCGGTCGGTGGGGCTCCGGTCGGGTGGACGACGTGCCTGCCGCCGGTCGACGGCGGGATACCTGGCCGGGGCGTAGCTGCCCCGAAACACTGGGGAACAAGGGGATTCGTGAGGTCGCGCCGCCCGGCTCCATCTGCAAGGGTGTCGCAAATCGATGGAAGCTGTTCGTGCTCACCGAAATACATGGTATGACACCGCACTGTGAGCAAGACCACCGACGGATATCAGGGTCGGATGTGACGGTGGGGCAACGATCTAGCACACTTGTCGGGTGGACAGTGTCGAGGACGTATTGACCCGGCTGCGCCGGTATCCGGATGTGGAGGCGCCGAACCTCTATGCCGTCGACGCGGCCGATCGATTGATCCTCGACACCGCCGCCGACGCGCTGGCGGCGGTGGGTAGCGGCGAAGTTGCGGTGATCGGTGATGCCTACGGTGCGCTCACCATCGGCGCGGCCACTCGTCACGACCTCACCGGCCTGCGGGTGCACCAGGACCTGATCACCGGCGAACTCGCGCTCGCGGGCAATGCCAAGAACCTCGGGCTCAGCGACCGCTACAGCAGCCACGCCCTCGACGCCGATCTGCTCACCGGCGCGCGCCTGGTCCTGATGCGCCTGCCCAAGATGCTGTCGGGCCTGGCCGAGACGGCCGAGGCCATCGCCCGCCACGCCGCCGAGGATGTGGTGGTGTTCGCGGGTGGGCGCGACAAGTACCTCACTCAGGCCATGAACGGCGTGCTCGCCGAATCGTTCGCCCGGGTGCGAGCGGGGCGGGGCAGGCAGAAGTCGCGGGTACTCGTCGTCGACGGGCCGCTGCCGGTCGGCGAGTCCCACTTCCCGGTGCGCGAGCACCTCATCGAGATCAACGGCGACGTCGTCGCTTACGGCGCCACGTTCTCCGGTCCGCGCCTCGACATCGGTACCCGTTTCCTGCTCGAACACCTGGACCGGATGAAGCCCGACGCCCGCGAGGCCATCGATCTGGGCTGCGGCACCGGCATCCTCGCGGTGGCGCTGGCCAAATCACGCCCGCACATCCGGGTGGTCGGCACCGATCAGTCCGCGGCGGCAGTCGCCTCGGCCAGGGCCACCGCGGCGGCCAACGACGTCGCCGACCGGGTGACGGTGGTGCGCGACGACGCGATGTCCTCGGCCGCGGACAACAGCGCCGACCTGGTGCTGTGCAATCCGCCGTTCCATGTCGGCGCAGCCGTGCACACCGGTTCGGCGATCAAGATGTTCGCCGAGACCGGCCGCGTGCTGCGGCCCGGCGGTGAGCTGTGGACGGTCTACAACTCGCACCTGAACTATCGCGGGGTGGTCGAACGGATGGTGGGGCACACCGACGTCATCGGAAGGAACCAGAAGTTCACGGTGACGCGGTCCGTTCGTGGTCTGCGCGACGTACAACGATAGAGACGTACATCGAGGGAGCGGCTCGAACACGGTAGAGTCCGATTTGTCCGAACGGGCGGTGATGCGGTCAGTGACCGGGTCGCCGGGAACTATGTCCGATCGCGGCGCGTTGGACAGGGCAGTTGGAGCTGTACAGCGACAAACCACTCCAAGAAAGGCGCACGGTGCGTACCTCATCGAATCCGGTGTTCAAGAACTTGCCTCGCCAAGAGGGAGTCGGCGGTTACGCGAACTTCGGTTCGGGCACCGCCGGCGCGGTCCAGTTGGGCAAGCAGCAGCAGTACGGCGAATACGGGCAGCAGTACGGCCAGCCGTACCAGCAGGGCCCCGCCACCCGCACGATGACCATCGACGACGTGGTCACCAAGACCGGCATCACCCTCGCGGTGCTGACCGTCGCGGCGATCGCCTCCTACGCGCTGTCCACGGCGAACCCCTCGCTGGCACCGCTGTTCGTCATCGGCGGCGGCATCATCGGCTTGGTGCTGGTCCTCGTCGCGACCTTCGGCAACAAGATGGACAACCCGGCCATCGTCCTGTCCTACGCGGCGTTCGAGGGCCTGTTCCTCGGCGCGCTGTCGCTGATGTTCACCGATGTCACCTTCGGCGGAGTGGGCGGAAGCGCCCTGATCGGCCAGGCGGTGCTCGGCACCTTCGGCGTGTTCTTCGGCATGCTCGTGGTCTACAAGACCGGTGCCATCCGCGTGACCCCGCGCTTCACCCGAATGTTGATCGGCGCCATGGTCGGTGTGCTGGTGCTGATGGTCGGCAACCTGGTGGCGAGCTTCTTCACCGACGGCGGCTTCGGCCTGCGTGACGGTGGCCCGCTGGCGATCGTGTTCAGCCTGGTCTGTATCGCCATCGCCGCGTTCAGCTTCCTGCTGGACTTCGACGCCGCCGATCAGCTGATCCGCGCCCAGGCTCCCGAGAAGGCCGCCTGGGGCGTGGCCCTCGGCCTGACCATCACCCTGGTCTGGCTCTACATCGAGATCCTGCGCCTGCTGACCTACTTCCAGCGCGATTGACAGGTAAGTAGCAACACGAAAGCGGCTCCCCACCTGAGGTGGGGAGCCGCTTCGCTATTACAGCCGCTCGATGACGAGGGCCATGCCCTGGCCGCCGCCGACGCACATGGTCTCCACGCCGAACTGCTTATCGTAGGTGGTGAGGTTGTTCAGCAGCGTGGCGGTGATGCGGGCACCGGTCATACCGAACGGGTGGCCCAGCGCGATCGCGCCACCGGAGACGTTGAGCTTGTCCTCGTCGATCTTCAGCTCACGCGCCGAACCGAGCACCTGCACCGCGAAGGCCTCGTTGATCTCGAACAGGTCGATGTCGGAGACCGACTTGCCCGCCAGGGCGAGGGCCTTCTTGACCGCTTCGATCGGGCCCAGGCCCATGATCTCGGGCGACAGGCCCGAGACACCGGTGGACACGATGCGGGCCAGCGGGGTCAGGCCCAGTTCCTTGGCCTTGGTGTCGCTCATGATGACCAGCGCGGCCGCGCCGTCGTTGAGCGCGCAGCAGTTGCCCGCGGTGACGGTGCCATCGGGACGGAAGACCGGCTTGAGCTGGCTGACCGCCTCGTAGGTGACGCCGGCGCGCGGGCCGTCGTCCTTGCTGATCACGGTGCCGTCGGGCAGGGTGACCGGCGAGATCTCCCGTTCGAAGAAGCCGGCCTTGATGGCCTCCTCCGCGCGGTTCTGCGAGCGCACGCCCCAGTGGTCCTGGTCCTCGCGGCTGATGCCGGTCAGCGAGGCGACGTTCTCGGCGGTCTGGCCCATCGCGATGTAGGCGTCGGGCAGCAGGCCGTCCTGACGCGGGTCGTGCCAGACGCCCGCGCCGCCCTCGGCGGCCTTGGCGGTGCGGGCGACGGCCTCGTCGAACAGGGTGTTCCTGGTGTCGGGCGAGCTGTCGGCCGAACCACGGGCGTAGCGCGAGACGGTCTCCACGCCGGCGGAGATGAACACATCGCCCTCGCCTGCCTTGATGGCGTGGAAGGCCATCCGGGTGGTCTGCAGCGAGGACGCACAGTAGCGCTGGACGGTGGTGCCGGGGACGACGTCGAGGCCCAGCTCGATGGCGACGATGCGGCCCATCCCGAAGCCACCCTCACCGGCGGGGGAGCCGGTGCCGAGGATGATGTCGTCGATCTGCGTCGGGTCGAGCGCGGGCACCTTGGCCAGCGCGGCCCGCACCATCTGCGCGGTCAGGTCGTCCGGACGCATTCCCGCGAGTGAACCCTTGACGGCACGACCGATGGGGGAACGGGCGGTGGAGACGATGACGGCCTCTGGCATGAGGACTCCTTTTCAGATGGCTGGCGTGAACGGCTGTTTACAAGCCGGTCTTTCGTGAATCTACGTCTCGCTGTGCGCGATCGGAAGGGCAGGGCGGGTGCGCACCGCATCGACCAGGACGGGGAGCAGCTGTGCCGCGGCCAGTTCGTACCCCGCGGCGGAGGGGTGGAAGCCGTCGGTGGCGAACAGGATCTCCGGTGCGGCCTTGAACTCGGAGGCGACCAGTGGTGAACCCATCGGGACCGCGATCCCACCGGCCATCCTGATGGCCACCGTCTGTGCCTTGGCCAGGCGCACACTCCAGTTCGCCACCACCGTGCGCAGCGGCTGCGGGATCGCGATGACGGTGCCCAGGTTCGGGCAGGTGCCGACCACCACCAGCGCGTCGGCCTCGCGCAACCGCGCCACGGCCATGGCCAGCCTGTGGGCCGAGGCCCGGATCGAGTGCTTCTTGGTGATGTCGTTGGCGCCGACCAGGATGACCGCCGCGTCGGGCGCGGGGCCCGCCACGAACATCGCGTCGACCTGCCCGGCCAAGCCCTTGGAGGTGGCGCCCGAGATCGCCTTGGTGCTGAGCCGGATGCGCTGCCCGGTGGCCTCGGCGAGCCCGCGGGCCAGCCGTACTCCCGGCACATCGGCCGCGCTGAGGCAGCCGAGCCCGGCCGCGGTGGAATCGCCGAAGACCATCAGATGCAGATCGACGGGCGTGCCCTTGCGCCACGGCTCGGGCAGCGTCGCGCCGGGCGCGTACACCCCGTCGGCCTCCGGCGGCTTGGACGTGTCGCGGCCGATGACCGCGCGGGCGGCCCCGGCCTGGGTCATCAGCAGGCGATAGGTGGCCCAGGAAACGGTGCCCGCGCCGGACCCGGCGAGCACGGTGGTGGCTCCCGTGACGACCGCGGTCCGCCAGCTGATTCGAGGTGCGCTCACAGTGGAAAATTCTACGACGTGGCCCGCCGGGGACGGTGCCACTGCTCACAGGATCCGACCAGGTCGAGCCCCCGAGCTATGGTTCTGCAACGATGGGGAGTATGCGCATTGCGGATCACGTTGTCGACCTCATCGGTAACACCCCCCTGGTTCGGCTGAACTCGGTGGTCGGCCCGGGAGCGGGTCTGGTGGCCGCCAAGATCGAATACCTCAATCCGGGCGGCAGCTCCAAGGACCGGATCGCGGTCAAGATGATCGAGGCGGCCGAGGAGGACGGGCTGCTGAAGCCTGGCGGCACCATCGTGGAGCCCACGTCCGGCAATACCGGTGTCGGTCTGGCACTGGTCGCCCAGCAGCGCGGGTACAAGTGCGTGTTCGTCTGCCCGGACAAGGTCAGCGAGGACAAGCGCAACGTGCTGCGTGCCTACGGCGCCGAGGTCGTGGTCTGCCCGACCGCCGTGCCGCCGGAGCACCCCGACAGCTATTACAACGTCTCCGATCGCCTGGTCCGCGAGATCGAAGGTGCCTGGAAGCCCAACCAGTACTCGAACCCGGGCGGCCCGGAGAGTCACTACGAGACCACCGGCCCCGAGATCTGGCGCGACACCGAAGGCAAGATCACCCACTTCGTCGCGGGCGTCGGCACCGGCGGCACCATCAGCGGCACCGGCCGCTACCTCAAGGAGGTCTCCGGCGGCAAGGTCAAGATCGTCGGCGCCGATCCCGAGGGCTCGGTCTACTCCGGCGGTACCGGCCGCCCCTATCTGGTCGAGGGCGTCGGCGAGGACTTCTGGCCCACCGCCTACGACCCGTCCATCCCCGATGAGATCATCGCCGTCTCCGATGCCGACTCCTTCGAGATGACCCGGCGCCTGGCCCGCGAGGAGGGCCTGCTGGTCGGCGGTTCCTGCGGCATGGCCGTGGTCGCCGCGATCGAGGTGGCCCGTCGCGATCCCGACGCCGTCGTGGTCGTGCTGCTGCCCGACGGTGGCCGCGGCTACCTGTCGAAGATCTTCAACGACAAGTGGATGAGCTCCTACGGCTTCCTCACCACGCCGCTCGAGGCGGGCCCCGAACCCCTGGTCGGCGATGTCCTGCGCGGCAAGTCCGGCGCCCTGCCCGACCTGGTCCACACCCACCCCTCGGAAACCCTGCGCGACGCCATCGAGATCCTGCGTGAATACGGCGTCTCCCAGATGCCCGTCGTCGGCGCCGAACCCCCCGTCATGGCGGGCGAGGTCGCGGGCAGCGTCACCGAACGCGACCTGCTCTCGGCCGTCTTCGAAGGCCGAGCCCAGCTCACCGACTCCGTCGCCCAGCACATGAGCCCGTCGTTCCCCCTGATCGGTTCGGGCGAACCCCTCTCCAGCGCCACCAAGGCCCTCTCCGACTCCGACGCCCTCATGGTCGTCGAAGACGGCAAGCCCGTCGGCGTCATCACCCGCCACGACCTCCTGGGCTTCTTGAGCACCGGCTCCATCTGACACGTCCGACCATCGGCGCGACGGCTGGGACGACGAGTTCGGCCCCGTGTCCGAAGAGGACATAAGGTATGCCGCAGCGGCATTCGACGAGCTCGACGGAGCGGCGGGCGAACGGCGCGAGATCGCATGACGCTGCCGATCGTGCTCGATTCGGACGGGCTGTCGGCATTGTGTGAGCCCAAGCCTGCCGCACGGTTGCGGGCGCTGCTCGCCGAGGTATTGGTCCCGGCTGTGGTGTGGGCGCGAGCGACGAAGGCGGGACAGCCGACTTCTGTAGGTCGAGGCGCGCGAAGGCCGGACCTCGGTGGGGCCTGGCTTGAATTGAATCGAGTCGGCAATGAACGATAGGTGGAGATGGCCCGCCGAACATCTTTCCAAAAATAACTATTCGGAGTGAATATCTAATAGTAGATAATCATTCTTTCGAGCTCTTGAATTGATGATTTCGACACGAAACAATGGCAGGCGGGCTATATTTTTCGAACACCATTAATTGCGGTTCGACAACCCATCGTACCGTTGCTCGACATTTCCTGGAGACACCCATGAGATCGAACTCGTCCCTCCTTCGCGCCGGCCTTCTCGCGCCGGCGGCCGTTGCCACCGTCTTCTGTCTGGCCGCACCGGCGGCGCACGCCAACCCCATCAGCGTGAACTGGAACTGCCGGGGCACCATCCTCGGCATCGGTCAAACCTCCAACATGACCACCTCGGTCACCGGTACCGCGCCGGGCTCGGCGGCGTCGGGTTCCGCGGTGGCCATCACCGTCACGCCGGGTGCCTCGTCGGTTCCCGGTTCGGCGTCCGGCTTCACCGTGAACAACATCAGCAACCTGAAGATGACCATTCCGACTCCGGCGAATTCGACCTTGGTCTCGGCGACCGTCTCCGGAGGCACCGTGGCGGGCACTGTCGCCACGTCGGGCGGGAATGTCGTCCTGACCGTGCCGGGTCCCATCGCAGGCGGCACCAGCTTCACCCCACCGGCGGTGACCATCAACGTCACCGCCGGCGCCGCCGGGACGCCGATCACCAGTAAGTACGCGGGGACCAGCTACGCCAGTCCCGGCATGACGATGACGACCAACGTGGCGTTCATCGGCAATGTCGCGACCGCGTGCTACCCGAACCCCTCGCCCACCCTCACCACCACCTCGGTCACCTGAGCCGGCGGACCGGCACCCCGGGGTGATCCCGGGGTTCACTCCGGCAGCCTGCGGTGGCCCTGCCTGGACCGGGTTGTGCAAGCAACCCGGTCCAGGCCCTGCCCGGGCCTTTCGACCCCGATAACCATTGGCCCACTTACGGTTTGGCGAAGTGGGCACTTCGACCGAATTGCGCGATGCACGGCGTCGCGTCGGCCGTGGTGTCGTACAGTGCATGTCCGACACCACCGCGCCAGGAGCGGTGTCGGCTTCCGTGATGTTCGCCAGCGACCGTTCGGGCCGGCGATCCGAGCGGTTGTCCGTTTCCAGTGATCGAGGGGAACGCCTGTGCGCCCTAGACCAACCGAACCCGCCCGGATCTCGGTCGAGCTCAAAAGGGCCCTGGAGTTCTATCACGAAACCGTCGAGGATCTGACCCGTGAACTGATCAGAGTGCTCGGTGTGAACGAGACCGATCGGCGTGCGCTGGAGATCGTCCTGCTCGAGGACGAGAAGGGTACGACGCCGGGCCTACTGGCCGAACGGCTCGGCCTCACCTCCGCCGGCGTCACGATCATGCTCAACCGGCTGGAGAAGCAGGGCTACATCGCGCGCTCGCTGCACCCGACCGACCGTCGTCGCGTGATTGTGATGGCCACCGAACTCGCGGCTCGCCGAGTACAGGAACTCGTCGTACCCATGATCGTCGACAGCTACAAGATGTTGCTGAAATATTACGACCCCGCCGAACTCGAGACAATCGCAGACTTTCTGACCCGCGCGGGCGAACTGCAGCGAATTCACCGACAACGGCTGCGCGATGTGGACCCCTTCTCGAGGACCTGAAAATGATGTGGAGTGCGGCCGTCGGAGCGGATCAGGTGAACCGCACTTCACGCACGTCCAGTCCCGGTATTCGATCGAAGTGGCGGGTATTGGCGGTGGCTATTCGCCAGCCGATACTCATCGCGGTCGCGGCGATGAGAACATCGTGTGCGCCGATCTCCTGGCCTCGATTGGTTAGGTCGGCCCATACCCCTGCGTGAATTCGCGCCGCGAGGAGATCGAAGGGCTGCGGCGGAAACGCGGCAATCGCCATCTCGACGAAAGCTTCACGTCGGGAGCGTAATTCGGGCTTCGCGCGGTGGACGCCGTGCAGGAGCTCTGATGCTGTCACCGCTGACATCGCTACGTCTTCGTCGAAACCGACTTGAGCTCCGAGCTCGTTGGCGATCTTGTCCAAGGTCGACGCACCGCCTCGTGTGTACGCGCGTTCGAGGTCGATGAAGACAGATGTGTCGATCAGTGTGCCCACGGGTCCTCCGGCATCGGGCCTACTGTGTCACGCACAGCTTCCAGATCGTCGCCGAATTCGGGGTCAGGTGTCGCCGCGGAGGTGAGCAGCCGCAGCGCTTCGTTCATCGAGCGGCCCCGTCGGCGACCCGTCTCCGGGTATTCGTCGGGGTGGACGATGACAAAAGCGGGCCGGTCATGGTTCACCACGACGACCCGCTCATGCCGATCCACCGCTTCCTTCGCCCGGCGTGGAAGCCGCGTCTCTTCTGCCCTGATCGTGGTCATAGCAGAAGGCTACCTTAAACTGTACAGAACCGTACAGTTTCTACTCAATCTTCAGTACTGCGGCTGAGCTGCCGTTGCGATGGGCAGACGGCAGCTCAGCCGGGGATCTGTGAATGAGCATCGGGTGTAGTGCCACCCACTGGTCCGGGTGGACGTGGGCGACGACCGTGTCGTTGGCGATGCCCACCGACATCAGGGCCTTGTCCACGCCTTGGTAGCGAGTGTGGAGGGAGGCGCGGACGGTGCCGCCGATTCCGGAGAAGCCGGTGCGAACCAGGTCGACGTACGAGTCACGGTGTTGCACCAAGGGTTTTGGGCGACGGGTGATGCGGAGGATCGCGGAGTCGACCGAGGGGATCGGGCGGAAGCTGGTGCGGGGGACCGATCCCCGGAGTTCCCAGGTGAACCAGGGCCAGGTTGTCGCGGTGAGCAGGCTCCAGCGGCCGTAGTCGCCGGTGCGTTTGCGGGCGTACTCGCGTTGGGTGAGCAGGGTTGCGGAGGTCAGGTTCGGGGCGGTCAGGCACCAGTCGACGATCCCGGCCGTGACGGAGTAGGGGATGTTGCCCACCACGGCGAAAGGCGTTCGCGGTGCCTTGGCCTTGGTGAAATCGCCCCGGACCACTCGGATTCGGTTGTCGGCGCGGGTTCGCGCCGTGAGCCGGGTGGCCAGGAGCGGGTCGATCTCGTAGGCGGTGACCTGGGTTCCGTGCTCGGCCAGTGCGCAGGTCAGGACGCCCTCGCCCGCACCGGGTTCCAGAATTGTTCCAGTGGGTTCGGCGACCGCCAGCATGGCGTCGACGACGGCAGGGTCCACCAGGAAGTTCTGTGAGAGTGTCCGTCTGGTTCGGTCGCGTGGGGTGCGTCCACCGGTTTTGCCGGTGATCTTGCGTTGGGTGTGTGCATGGTTTCGGTAGGCGAAATCTCGCGCCACAGCAATAGCCCTCTCGGGTCCTCGAGTCGAATGAGTCTCGAAGGGCCCTGGGCGCGCCGGTGGACGCCGGGGGAAGTGTCCGCGTCCGCTAGCGGGCCAGAGCCCGGGCGTGGCGGAGACGAACGAACACGTGGCACGACATGCGGACCACCGTAGGAACCGGGTGCTCCGGCCGCAACCGAATTACGGCCGGGGTATCGGGTCAGCGAGTCGAGCGCTGGCCGGCTCCCTGGACCGCAGCGACGGCTGAGGCCGCCGCGGCGAGCCCGCCGCCGACGACGGTGATGGGTGTCGTTGTCATGGTGAAACGTCCGCGGAGACTGCCCCCGCCGTTGATCGCGGGGCGGGTTCGGTGGAAGCCCGGTCGAGCCGGGCGGCGACCAGCTCCGCGGTGGCCCGCAGATATCGATCGGTGTCGATGCCGGCCGGATGACCGCCGTCGAAGATGTCGCGCATCATCCAGAAATGGGCCAGCGCGCCGACCAGCACCGCGGCGGCGGCGTCCCAATCCTCTTCTCGCGCTCGGTCACCGGCGAGCTCGACCAGCCCGCGGGTGACTGTCGACAGCACCACCGCGTACTCCCGCTGCCGGAACACCTCCAGCATCGGCGCGGGGATCGAATTGTCGCGCAACAGGATCCGGGTGACATCGCGATCATGGTCCAGCCGGGCCAGGCCGATCCGGCCCAGCGTGAGGAGCTTGTCGACAGTGCTGCCGGTGGGGGAGAGCGTCGCCAGCATGTCGACGATGGAGAAGCCGGGCGTGAGGAACCGCTCCCAGTCACCGCGATCCTCCAGCCTGGCCGCGACCGCCTGGACGAGCAACTCGTCTTTGGACTTGAAGTGCCGATACAGCGCGCCCGAACCGCCCGAGAGCCCGGCGGCCTGCTCGATCTGGGCGACGGAGGTCTTGGCGAAGCCCCGCTCGCCGAACAGGCGCAACGCCTCGGTCATGATCCGGTCCCGCGATGTGGTCGCCATGGCACCTCCGAGGTAAGTAACTGCTTACTGACGATGACTCGAGTGCTCCGCGAGCGCAAGATCCCCTCGCTGACCGGACACAAAGCAACGTTCTAGCTACACAGTGATTCAGTTCCGATATCTCGGGTAGATACTCGGAGCAGGCGCTTCGGCAAATCGGCCGCGGCGGCCGGGAAGAGCGAAAGGAAGTGCTGTGGATACCTCCGTCGTTGCGATCGATTTCCAGCAGGGCTTGACTGACGCGTGGAGTTCGGTTGCGCAATTCATTCCCAAGGCGGCTGCCTTCGTCGCCATTCTGATCGTCGGCTGGATCATCGCGAAAATCGTCGCGAAGATCGTCAACGCGGTGCTCGAGCGCGTCGGCTTCGATCGGCTCGTCGAACGTGGGCAGATCCGGAAAATGATGTCCCGCAGTAAGTATGACGCCTCGGATCTGCTGGCCAAGATCGCCTACTACGCGATTCTGCTGATCGCGTTGCAGATCGGTTTCGGGGTGTTCGGGCCCAACCCGGTCAGCGACCTGCTCACCGGCATCGTGGCCTGGCTGCCCAAGGCGGCGGTGGCGATCGTGATCGTGGTGATCGCGGGGGCCATCGCCCACGCGGTGAGCGAGATGATCAGCAATGTGCTCGGCGGGCTGTCCTACGGGACGATGCTCGGCCGGATCGCCGCGGTGTTCATCTGGGGCATCGGCATCATCGCCGCGCTGAACCAGATCGGTGTCGCGACCGCAGTGACCACGCCGATCCTGATCGCGGTGCTGGCCACCATCGGCGGCATCCTGGTGGTCGGTGTCGGCGGCGGTCTGGTGCGGCCGATGGAGCAGCGCTGGAACACCTGGCTGGGCAACCTGGAAGCGGAGATGCCCGCGATGAAGGGGCACGCCGATGCCTATCAGCGCGGGCGTGAGGACGCCGCGCGGTCCGGGGAGAGCGTCACCCCCGGCGCCTACACCGAGCAGGCGCAGCAGTGGGCGACTCCGGGATCGAGTGGCGAAACCGGTCGCTGACCCACCGGGTATCGGCGTCTCGTCACCGTGGGTGGCGGGGCGCCGATGGTGCGTTCAGGCGGGATCGGCGTACTGGCAGACCGCAGCGAGGCGGAGTTGCAGCCAGTCGGCCTCGTGCCAGATCTGCGGCGCACCGGCCAGGAATCCGTCGGCGCCTTCGGCGAAGTGATCGAGTAATCCGCGCACGTATCCGGCGAGCAGAATGCTGAGCGGAATGCGCGCGGAATCTTCGACCCCGAATTCGAGAATGTCGCGCACCGCGGCGGCATGCTGATCCAGCTGGGCCGACAGGGCGGGCAGTATGGCGGCGGCCGTTGCGGCCGGTTCGCCGAATTCGGTGTTCAGTTGCTGGAGTTGTCGACGTGCCGATGACTCGAGCAACGCGGGGCCGGGCGCAAACATCACAAGATGGTAGCAATTTCATGGCGAACCGGGAAAGATAGTGGGTTCTCTCACAGTGGCCTGGTGGTCGGGTGACCACCATGCTCTGGTCGTGGTCGCACTCGGCCGATTCTCGCCTGACAACGTGGTGATCAATCGTCCAGTGGCGCGGGGTGCGGCAGGGCGGGATCGTGAAGTTGTGCGAAGTGGTGTGCCGATGGATTCTGAGCGGGTATAACTCAACTCGAGAGAACTTTCGGCAAACCAGCTCGGCGAGCGAAAGGATCCGCTGTGCACGTCACCGACCCGGCCGTCCAGCTGCTCGGCATGAACCCGATCTTCGCAGCTGTCGTGGGGTACGCGGCACAAGCGGGAGTTGTGTCCGCGCTGCGCCGGTCGGCCTACGCGCCCCTGCTCGGTCGCCTTACCGCCGCCCTCATCTGGGGTTGCGGGGGAGTGGCCAGCCTGACGGTCGTCGGCATCTCGACAGCGATCACCGTGCCGCTCGCGCTGACGGTGCTCACCGTGGTCGTCGCCATGCTGGCCCTGGCCTTCGTGAGCGGCCTGATCCGGCCGGCGCCGGTGACCGCCCCGCTACCGGCCGGAACCTGACCTACCGGAACGCGTTGGCGTCGGTGAGCGCCTTGCCGAGCACCAGTTGGTGCACCTCGGCCGTGCCCTCGTAGGTGAGCACCGACTCCAGATTGTTGGCGTGCCGCAGCACCGGATAGTCCAGCGAGATCCCGTTGGCGCCCAGGATGGTTCGGCACTCGCGCGCGATCGCGATGGCCTCGCGGGTGCTGTTGAGCTTGCCCGCGCTGATCTGCTCGCCGGTGATCTCGTGCCGATCCTTCAACCGGCCGAGGTGCAGGGCCAGCAGCTGGCCCTTGCCCAGCTCCAACGCCATGTCGGCGAGCTTGGCCTGGGTGAGCTGGTAGCCCGCGAGCGGCCTGTCGAACACCTCGCGGGTGCGGGCGTAGTCGATGGCCGCGGTCAGGCAGTCCCGTGCCGCGCCGAGGGCGCCGAAGACGATGCCGAAGCGCGCCTCGCTCAGGCAGGCCAGCGGTGAGCTCAGGCCGCGGGATTCGGGCAGCACCGCGTCGGCGGGTAGACGGACATCGTCGAAATCGAGTGCGGCGGTGAGTGACGCGCGCAGCGAGAGCTTGCGGTGGATCTCGCGGGTGGTGAAACCGGGCGTGTCCGCCGGGACCAGGAACCCGCGCACCCGCGGCTTCTCGTCGCCGAACTCCTCGGCGTAGGCCCACACCACGGCGACATCGGCTACCGAACCGCTGGTGATCCACATCTTGGACCCGTTGAGGATCCAGTCCTCGCCGTCGCGGCGCGCACGGGTGCGCATGCCGCCGGGGTTGGAGCCGAAGTCGGGTTCGGTGAGGCCGAAGCAGCCGATCAGCTCACCGGCCGCCATCGCGGGCAGATACCGCTGCTTCTGTTCCTCGGAGCCGAAGAAATGGATGGCCGTCATGGCCAGCGAGCCCTGCACCGACACCATGCTGCGGACGCCGGAATCGACCGCCTCGAGCTCCTGGCAGGCCAAGCCGTAGGCGGTCGCCGACGCGCCCGCGCAGCCGTAGCCCTCGAGATGCATTCCCAGCAGGCCGAGCTTGCCCAGCTCCGGCGCGATCTCGCGCGCCGGGAACGTGCCCTCTTCGAACCAGTCGGCGATGTGCGGTCGCAGCCTGCGCTCGCCGAAGCGGGCCACCGTGTCGCGGATTTCGCGCTCCTCGGACGACAGCAACGGATCGATCGCGAACAACTCTTCGACTGTCACCATGGCGCCAGCCTAACCGCAGCCCCGCGCCCGAATCCGACACTTCGCACATGCCCAATACCCCTGCGCGACGGGTCGAAACCGGCCAACTAGTCTGGGCCCATGAGTGAGCTGGGATTCTCGACCAGGGCCGTGCATGCCGGATACGAACCCGATCCTCAGACCGGTGCGGTCAACGTGCCCATCTACGCGAGCTCCACCTTCGCCCAAGATGGCGTCGGCGGGATGCGCGGCGGCTACGAGTACGCGCGCACCGGCAATCCGACCCGTACGGCGCTGGAAGCCAACCTGGCGGCCCTCGAATCGGGCAGCTACGGGCGCGCGTTCGCCTCGGGCATGGCGGCCACCGATTGCGCGCTGCGCGCCTGCCTGCGTCCCGGTGACCACATCGTCATCCCCGACGACGCCTACGGCGGTACCTTCCGCCTCATCGACAAGGTCTTCAGCCAGTGGGGCATCGAGCACTCGCCCGCCCACATCGCCGACCTCGACGCGGTGCGCGCGGCCATCCGTCCCGACACCAAGCTGGTGTGGGTCGAGACCCCGACCAACCCGCTGCTGAGCATCGGTGACATTCCGGCGCTGGCCGACATCGCGCACGCCGCGGGCGCCAAGCTGGTCGTCGACAACACCTTCGCCACCCCGTATCTGCAGCAGCCGCTGCTGCTCGGCGCCGACATCGTGCTGCACTCGACCACCAAGTACCTCGGCGGCCACTCCGATGTCGTCGGCGGCGCGCTGATCACCAACGACGCCGACCTCGACAAGGACTTCGCCTTCCTGCAGAACGGCGCGGGCGCGGTACCCGGCCCGTTCGACGCCTTCCTCACGATGCGCGGCATCAAGACCCTGGCGGTACGGATGGACAAGCACTGCGACAACGCCGAGGTGATCGCGGGCTTCCTGAGCAACCACCCCGCCATCTCCCAGGTCATCTACCCCGGCCTGCCCACCCATCCCGGCTACGAGGTCGCGCAGAAGCAGATGCGCCGTAGCGGCGGGATGATCTCGGTGCGGCTGGCCGGCGGCCGGGATGCGGCGCTGAAGTTCTGCTCGCGCACCGAGATCTTCACCCTCGCCGAATCGCTGGGCGGCATCGAGTCGCTGATCGAGCACCCGGGTGCGATGACCCACGCGAGCACCGAGGGTTCGGCCCTGGAAGTACCCGCCGACCTGGTCCGCCTCTCGGTGGGTATCGAGGACATCAGCGATCTGCTCGCCGATGTCGAGCAGGCGCTGAGCTGAGTCGGGGCCCCGCACATGACGAAGCGGCCGCATCCGGATTCCGGATGCGGCCGCTTGCGTTCGGGTTCGTTACGGTCGGGCTCGACGAGCCCGTGTTCAGCTGTGGTACGGCTCCGCGCTGACCAGGGTCACCTTCATGGTGTTGCCGTTGGGCAGCGTGTACTCGCGGGTCTCGCCCACCTTGGCGTCGATCAGCGCGCCGCCCAGCGGGGAGTTCGGCGAGTAGGTCTCCAGGTCGGCGGCGCCGAGGCCCTCTTCGCGGGTCGCGATCAGGAAGGTCTCGGTATCACCCTCGTCGCCGTCGTAGTAGACCGTGACGACCGAACCGGGAAGGGCGACACCGGATTTGGTGGGGGCGACGCCGACCTTGGCGTTGTTCAGCAGTTCCTGCAGCTGGCGGATGCGCGCCTCCTGCTGGCCCTGCTCCTCACGCGCGGCGTGGTAGCCGCCGTTCTCCTTGAGGTCGCCCTCTTCGCGACGCTCGTTGATCTCGGCGGCAATGACCGGACGATTGGCAATGAGCGAGTCCAGCTCGCCCTTGAGCCTGTCGTGCGACTCCTGGGTAAGCCAGGTCACATTCTCGGTCATCTCGATCACTCCCTAGTAGTTGTTCCCGGCGCACCGGGATTCCCTGAAACCAGCGCGGTACCCTCCGAAGGGAGGGCATGCACCAGCCCGACGGCTGGAGCGATCCTGGGGGTGAACCCGTAACCCGGAAACAGCATCGCTGGCCGCCAATGCAGCAAACACGGCTCCGAGCCCCGGAACCGTGTATCAGGCCATTTTAGCATGTCTCACAAAGATGCAGGTCAGGCTAGGCGGAGCGGCTACGGGAGACGGAGGTAGCCCGGGACTTCCTCGGTGCAGCCGTAGATGTCGCCGGCCGAGGGGCGCGCCGAGGACTTGATGGTGGTGCTCACCTGGACGCTGCCGTGCGCGGAGCCGGGGATCAGGACTTCGCGCCTGCCGACCTCGGCGCCGTCACGGTCCATCGCCCGCACGAAGCAGACCACATCGCGCTCGGGTTCGGCACGGGTGACCTTGATCCGCACGTCGATCGTGGCGTCGTCGACGACCACATAGCCGAGCTGCTCGGTCTCGATCGCCTTTGGCCCGTATTTCTGCCAGCCGAGAAAGGCCACTCCGAATCCGGCGATCACCACGCCCACGCCGAGCAGAACGGCGATCCACACGCGGCGCGCGGGAGGTTTCGTGCCGTAGCGTTCGGCGTGTCGGGCAGCGGCGGCGGCCGAGGTCGCCGCGGAGTCCGGTGCGGGCTCGGTCATGGGTTCTCGCTCCCGGGGGTGGTCGGAACAAACAGGGGGTCGGATGGAACTATAGGGAACGAAGATCTGACACCCGCGAGCGAGAGCGATGGTGAACGAGACGTGAGTGGCCTTCGCCTCATGGCGGTGCACGCCCACCCCGACGACGAATCGAGCAAGGGCGCCGCGACCACGGCCAGGTACGCGGCCGAGGGCGTGGATGTCCTTGTCGTGACGTTGACCGGTGGTGAACGCGGCAGCATCCTGAATCCGGCCATGGACACCCCTGGGGTCCTGGACCGGATCGAGGAGGTCCGGCGTGAGGAGATGGCCGCGGCCGCCCACGCGCTGGGTGTGCGCCAGCACTGGCTCGGCTACGTCGACTCGGGCCTGCCCGAGGGCGACCCGCTGCCGCCGCTGCCCGAGGGCTGCTTCGCCCTGGTTCCGCTCGAGGAGTCCACCGAAGCGCTGGTGCGCGTGGTGCGCGAGTTCCGGCCGCACGTGATCACCACCTACGACGAGAACGGCGGCTACCCGCATCCGGATCACATCCGGTGCCACGAGGTGTCGATGGCCGCCTACGAGACCGCGGGCGATCCGGCGAAGTTCCCCGACGCGGGCGAACCGTGGACGCCGCTCAAGCTGTACTACGACCACGGCTTCAGCATGAAGCGCCTGGAGACCTTCGCCGACGAGTACGAGCGACTCGGCGAACCGTTCCCGCTGCAGGAGTGGCTGGACCGGATGCGGCAGTTCAAGCGCGGTGACGCGATGAACCGGATCACCACCCAGATCGAATGCTCGAAATACTTCCCCCAGCGTGACGACGCCCTGCGCGCGCACGCGACCCAGATCGATCCGAACGGGGCGTTCTTCGCGATCCCGTTGGAATTGCAGCAGCGGCTTTGGCCGACTGAGGAGTTCGAATTGGCCAAGACGAGAGTGTCGACCGCAATCCCGGAGACCGACCTGTTCGCCGGTATCGAGGACGCCGACCGGTGATGGTGGATTTCCTCGCTCAGAGCACGCCCACCGGACCCGAATTCGGCAAGGCCTCCCCGCTCGGGCTGCTGATCGTGCTGGTCCTGCTGGCGGGCACGGTGCTGCTGGTGCGTTCGATGAACAAGCATCTCAAGGGGTTGCCCGAGACCTTCGAGCCCGAGCATCCCGAACCGGACCAGCAGGCCGACGACGGCACCGAACCCGGTGCGATCGCGGTCGAGACCGACGATCGCAAGCCGAAAACCGGCTAGCTGGCGCGCGGCTGGGCCATGTCGGTCACCAGCTCACCGACCAGATCGCGGGCGGTGGCCGCGTGTTCGGCGAGCTGACGCGGCGCGTCGGCGGCGCTGAGTTCGATCATCTTGTTCATCAGTCCGAAGAGGACGACGAGCCGACGCAGCGCTGCCCTGCGCTCGGCTGCGGTCAGTTCAGCACTGTGTTCTGCTGCTGTCACAGCTATGTGATCGTCACGTCGGCCCCAGGCGTTTCGCCACCGGCACCAGTCGATGGGGTCGAGTCGGCCAGGTGCTCGAAGACCAGAGCGCATCGTGTTCCGCGGCCCCGTAGGTCCCGGCACGCCACCCGGTCTTGGCCGGGTAGGGCAAGTCGGCCGCACTGGCTTTGAGAGCACTGCCCAGCTGGAGGCTTCACCCGGAGGGCAGCGGCTCGCCGATCCAGCGTCGGACCGAGGTCCAAGACTGCGGCTGCCCGTGTCTGTGTGGTGGATGTACTGCGAGAATTGACACTCTCGTCTAGGCTGGTCAGTGGCATTCCTGCAAGTTTTCTGCAGGAAGTGGTGTGAATAAGGGGTCTAGTGAGTGGGGTGAGTGTCCATGCTGTTGAGCTTCCGTTTCGCGAATCATCGTTCGTTCTGCTCTGAGCAGCAGCTGAACCTGATGCCCGCGTATCCGGGCGACCATGCGCAGCCATCTGGTCATGGAGGCGCGGACGCCGTCGACGCGACGCGGCCGGTCCCGATCGTTGGAATTTTCGGTGCCAATGCGTCTGGAAAGTCGAACGTGATAGATGCACTTAAATTTATGCGATTCTTCGTGACGCAGTCAGATCGGGAGGTTGAGCCTGATTCTGGAATTGCCCGCAACCCGTTTCGGTTGACTGCGGAGGAATTTGTAAGCCCTTCGCGCTACGTGGTCGACTTCATGATCGACGGCAGCAGATATACATATGGCTTCACCATAGACAGCACCGCTGTTCTCGAAGAATGGCTTTACTACTATCGCCGTACCGAACGATACGGTAGGAGCGGGCGAAAAACAGTCGCATTCGAACGCACCGGTGACGAGTTCGAATGGGGGCCTGAATTTCGTGACAGACCAGATCTCGGCGAAATCTCCTCTTTTACTGCTGAATCGGCATTGTATCTTTCAACACTGGCGCGGTTCAAGATTAAATCCACCAGTAAGCGCCCACCTTCGCTGCCCGCGGGGGAGCTGGCATCAGATACGTTGCACAATGTCTACCTATGGTTTCGGAGAATGCAATTCACGGTAGACGAATTGTATCCGGATATTTCCTTGTCGACGCGGATGCGTCGCATCGCTGGTAGCGGATCAGAAACCGAGGCTTTGGAGCGGATTGCCTCGATTCTGCGGCAGGCGGACACCGGGATCGACGGCGTCGAGCTGGTTCGTGGTGATCCGGAAGCAAAAAGGGCGATTGCCGATTACTCGAGCGTTACGACGACTCGTGACCGACAAGCTTTTCGCCAGTTGCAACTCGCGGCTCGCGATCGCTTCGTCTTCCGGCACCTCGGTGCGGAAGACGGGGTGCTTCTTGAGTTGCGAGAGGAGTCGCGCGGAACCAGGCAGATGCTCTCGCTGGCGTTCGATGCGCTGCCGATACTGGACCACGGTGGTGTTCTGCTCGTCGATGAGATCGATGTCAGCCTGCATCCGGTCCTGTCCGCCGCTATCCTGGCACTGTTCCGATCTGCGCGGACGAATCCGCATAATGCTCAAGTGGTATTTACCACACATGACGTTTCGCTGCTCGGTTCGATGGACGGTCAGGAAGTGTTGAAGCGGGATGAAATATGGTTCACCGAAAAGGATTCGGATGGTTGTTCCAGTTTGTACTCGCTAGCCGAATTCAAGCCACGAAACCAGGGTGTAAATCGCGAGCGTCAGTACTTGAATGGCAATTACGGAGCGATACCCGATATCTCGTTCGATCAGCTCGCGGCGGCTCTGACGGTCCGTCTCGAGGATCAATGACGAAGCGGCGGCGTCAAGAGGCGCGTCGTCGTGTTGAGGTCGGATGCGGTCGTGCCACCGATGTCGGTAGGGCAATCGGTCGGTTTGAGGAGCGCCTGTCCGTCCTCATGGTCACGAATGGTGAGAATACCGAGATCGAATATTTGAAGGGACTCGCAGGTTCTGGACTGTTGAACCGGCTGGTCCGCGCCCCGAAGGTCGCTTTTGCTAACTGCGCGCCGGGCGCGCTCGTCGATTGGGCGATTCGGGAGCGTGAAAGAAATGGTTACGACTTGGTGTTCGCTGTTACCGACAAGGATGCCTTTGAGACTGACTCAGCGCTGCGGAAGGCTGCTAGGCATCAGGTTCGGTTGATAGTTTCTAACCCGTGTTTTGAATCATGGTTGGTATTCCACTTCGAGAACTGTCGAAGTTTCCTGTCTTGTGCGGACGAGGCGAAACGGCGGTTGCGTCGATATGTCCCCGAATATGATAAGACCGCGCTGCGGTTTACCGACTTCGAGGCTGGCGTCCTCGAAGCCGTGCAACGGACTCGCGGACACGGGGGCGACCTGTCTGTCAACCCGACCAGCACGATGTGGCAGCTTATCGACGAACTTCGCGAGCCTGAGTGCGCTCGTTGACGGTCCCCTACCAGTCGACGAGACCGAGCGTGGCCAGGTGCTTGAAGACCATCATCGAGCCGGGGGCGACGTGGTCCATGGCGGCGTATTCGGCGACGGTGAAGTAGCGGAATTCGGCGATCTCGCCGGTGGCGTGGGGTTCGCCGGTGAGATCGGCCAGGAAACAGGTCATGTGCAGACCGGTGTTGGTGGCGTGGCCGTACGCCTCGGCCTCGAAGATGCCCAGTTCGGCGACCCCGGCCAGACCGACGCCGAGTTCTTCCTCGATCTCGCGGTGCAGCGCTTCCAGCGGGGTCTCGCCGGGGTCGATCTTGCCGCCCGCCATGTAGAAGACCTCCTTGCCCTCCGGGCGCGTCTGGATCAGCCTGCGGTCGCGGACGTGGGCGAGGGCGGCGGTGCGGATCATGGGGAACACTCTATGGAGCGATCGGCGCGGGCTCATGTCGAGCCGGAGCCGAGTCGCGTGCGGCCCCACGGAGCTGCCGCGATGGGTGCAAGGCCGCTGACTCGGCGGGCCTGGTCACGGCGTGATGGTGCGAGTCTCCGTCGTGGCGAGTGCGTCGGCGCGGGAGGTGTCCTTGAGGTCGACGCCGGAACGGCCCAGGCTGCGCGCGCCCGCCACCAGCCCGGCCACGACGCGCGCGGCGTCGGCGTAGGTGAGGCCGTCGGGTGGGTGGATGTTGGAGATGCAGTTGCGTTCGGCATCGGCACGGCCGGGGCGGGGAAGATGGGTCAGATAGATACCGAGGCTGTCGGCGACCGAGAGGCCGGGGCGTTCGCCGATCAGGACCAGGACGGTCCGCACGCCCATCGCCTCGGCGATGTGATCACCGAGGGCGACCCGTGCCTGGGTGGCGATCACCGGCGGAGCCAGGGTGTAGCGGCCCGCGAACTCCGCGGCCAGGGCCGCGAGGAGCCCGGGGCCGTGGTGGCTCAGCGCCAGCGGTGAGAGGCCGTCGGCGAGGACGAAGCCGAGGTCGGCGCGGCTGGGCGCGAGGAGGGAGAGGTCGGCGGGCAGCCGTCCGAGGTCGGGGCGGCGCAGGTACTCGGCGCGGTCGCTCGCCCGGCTGGCGATGGCGACCGGTGTGCCGAGACCGAGTGCGTTCACCTGCTCGGTGAGAGCGGGTACATCGAGGGGCAGGTGCACGGCGTCGCGGGCGGCGGCGTGGGCGGCACGCAAGGCGAGGACATCGGTGGTCGGCAGCGCGTCACCGGTGCGGCCGAGCCCGATCCGGGCCTGGGTGCTGCGGCGCAGGTCACGCCAGAAGTCGTGGTCGGTGGTTTCCGGTGGTTGGCCACGAACGGGGCCAGGTCGCGCGCTCATCGGGTGCCCGCCAGGGCGCGCAGCGGCGAGGACAGCGGTGGCACTTGTCGCACACGGCCGTTCGCGTCGAGCATGCCCAGCCCCGACAGCCAGGCTTCGAATTCCGGTGCGGGGCGCAGGTTCAGGACTTTGCGGGCGTAGAGGGCGTCGTGGAAGCTCAGGCTCTGGTAGCCGAGCATGACATCGTCGGCGCCGGGGACCGCGATGACGAAGGCGCAGCCCGCCGCGCCGAGGAGGGTGAGCAGGGTGTCCATGTCGTCTTGGTCGGCTTCGGCGTGGTTGGTGTAGCAGACGTCGACGCCCATCGGGAGGCCGAGCAGCTTGCCGCAGAAGTGGTCCTCCAGTCCGGCCCGGATGATCTGTTTGCCGTCGTAGAGGTACTCGGGGCCGATGAAGCCGACGACCGTGTTCACCAGCAGCGGTCGCAGGTCTCGGGCGACGGCGTAGGCGCGGGTTTCGAGGGTCTGCTGGTCGACCGGCCGATCGCCCACGCCCAGATGCGCGTTCGCGCTCAATGCCGAACCCTGCCCGGTCTCCAGATACATCACGTTCTCGCCCACGGTGCCGCGCGCGAGTGAGCGGCCCGCCTCGTTGCCCTCGCGCAGCAGCGAGATGTTCACGCCGAAACCGGCATTGGCGCCCTCGGTACCGGCCACCGACTGGAACACCAGGTCCACCGGCGCACCCGCTTCGATCAGCCCGATGGTGGTGGTGACGTGGGACAGCACGCAGGACTGGGTCGGGATGTCGAAGCGCAGGCGCACCTCGTCGAGCAGGTGGAGCAGGTCGGCGGTGGCCTGCGGGGAGTCGGTGGCCGGGTTGATGCCGATCACCGCGTCGCCGCAGCCCAGCAGCAGTCCGTCGAGGGTGGCCGCGGCGATGCCGCGCGGGTCGTCGGTGGGGTGGTTGGGTTGCAGGCGGGTGCTCAACCGGCCGGGCAGCCCGATGGTGGTGCGGAATCCGGCGGTCACCTCGGTGGCCTTGGCGACCGCGATCAGGTCCTGATTGCGCATGATCTTGGAGACCGCGGCCACCATCTCCGGGGTGAGTCCTGGCGAAACGGCGGCCAACCGCACCGCCGCGGTGGCTGTCGCGGCGACGGCGAGCAACCAGTCCCGCAGCCCGCCGACGGTCAGGTGCGCGATCGGCGCGAACGCGACCCGATCGTGGCTGTCGATGATCAGCCGGGTGACCTCGTCGGTCTCGTACGGCACGAGCACCTCGGACAGGAACGTCGTGAGCGGCACCTCCGCCAGCGCCCATTGCGCGGCGGCCCGCTCGGCATCGGTCTCGGCGGCGCACCCGGCGAGCTGATCGCCGCTACGTAGCGGGGTGGCCTTGGCGAGCAGGTCGATCAGGCCGTCGAAGGTGTAGGTGGTGGCACCGACAGAGCTGCGGTACACGGTCATCGTGTGCCGCCTCCTTTCGCGGGTTCGCGCCCGGCGACGGTGGGGTCGCCGGGCGCCTCGGCTGCGGCTACTCGAGTTCGTGTTCGGCCTTGGCCAGCACCGCGAACTCTTCGTCGGGGGACTTGGCGACCAGGTGCTTTCGACTGTAGAGGGCGAAGTAGGCCATGAAGGCGCAGAAGACACCGAGGGTGAACAGCGCCGCCTTCGGGTCGACCAGGAAGGTGGCCGCCACCGAGATCGCCGCGATGACCAGCGCGAACGAGGTGGTCGCGATGCCGCCGGGGGTGCGGTACGGACGCGGCATGTTCGGTTCGCGCACCCGCAGCACGATGTGGCTGACCATCATCAGGACATAGCTCAGCGCGGCGCCGAACACGGCCATGTTGAGCAGCATCGCGCCCTCGCCGGTGAGGGAGAGGCCGAAACCGATGACGCCGGGCACGATCAGCGCCAGCATGGGCGCCTTGCGGGAGTTGGTCACCGAGAGGCTGGTCGGTAGGTAGCCCGCCCGTGAGAGCGCGAAGGTCTGCCGGGAGTAGGCGTAGACGATGGAGAAGAAGCTGGCGACCAGACCGGCGAGGCCGATGTAGTTGACCGCCTTGGCCGCGGCACTGTCGCCCAGTGCCTGTACCAGCGGATTGCCCGAGGACGAGGCGTCCTCGGCGCCGAGCGCGCCGGTCACCAGGAACAGCACCACCGCACCGGTGACCACCAGCAGCAGCATGGCGACGATGATGCCCTTCGGCACGTTCTTGGCCGGATCGCTGGCCTCCTCGGCCGCCAGTGGCACGCCCTCGATGGCGAGGAAGAACCAGATCGCGAACGGGATCGCCGCCCAGATGCCCAGGTAGCCGAACGGCAGGAACGCCGAGGCGCCGGTCGCGTCGGGATCGGGGGTGATGTTGGTCAGGTTGGCCGAGTCGAACTTGCTGATCGCCGCGATCGCGAAGACCACCAGGCCGACCAGCGCGATGCCGGTGATCACGAACATCGCCTTGAGCGCCTCACCCGCGCCACCGAGATGGATGCCGATGAACAGTGCGTACACCGCCAGATACACCCACCACCCGTCGGTGATCCCGAACAGGTTCAGCGATTCCACATAGGCGCCGATGAAGGTGGCGATGGCGGCGGGCGCGATCGCGTATTCGATGAGAATCGCTGTGCCGGTGGCGAATCCGCCCCACGGGCCCATCGCGCGCCGGGCGAAGGTGTAACCGCCGCCCGCCGCGGGCAGCGCGGAGGACAACTCGGCCATCCCGAGCACCATGGCCAGATACATCGCGGCGATCACGATCGCGGCGATCAGCAGGCCACCGAAACCGCCCTCGGCCAGGCCGAAGTTCCAGCCGGAGTAATCACCGGAGATCACGTAGCTCACGCCGAGCCCGGCCAGCAGTACCCAGCCGGCCGTGCCGGAGCGCAGGGTTCGTTTGGCGAGATATTCGTCGGTGGCGGTGTCCGCGCCCGTGGCGGGAATCGCGTCAGTACTCAAGGGGTAGCTCCTCATCAACAAGCAATGCGCACTCGGCGGCAACTGTGAAGCTCGAGGGTTGAAGAATGGTTGACGACTGTTACGGGCGTGGATCACCGAGGTCAGCGACGCGTATCAAGCGTCGCCGACCTGCGGAAACAGTGTGACTACTGGTGTTTCACATCACTGCGGAACAGAGTCGCCGGTGGGTGGCGGTGGCTGGGATTCCAGCGCGGCCACCTCCTCGTCGGTGAGCAGGCGGGAGCGGATCAGGAACCGCACGCCTTCGGGCGCCTCGAGGGAGAAGCCGCCACCGCGGCCCGGCACCACGTCGACGGTGAGATGGGTGTGCTTCCAGTACGCGTACTGGTCGGCGCTCATCCAGAACGGGGTCTCGCCGGGCAGGTAGCCGAGCAGCACGTCCGAGGCACCCACGCGGAACTCACCGCGGGGGTAGCACATCGGGGAGCTGCCGTCGCAGCAGCCGCCGGATTGGTGGAACATGACCGGGCCGTGCTGCCCGGTCAGTTCCCGCAGCAGCGCCGCCGCCTTCTCGGTGAGGTCGACGCGCTGCCCCATCAGAAGAAGCCGAGCTTGGTGGGTGAGTAGCTGACCAGGATGTTCTTGGTCTGCTGGTAGTGATCGAGCATCATCTTGTGGTTCTCGCGGCCGATGCCGGACTTCTTGTATCCGCCGAAGGCCGCGTGCGCGGGGTAGGCGTGGTAGCAGTTGGTCCACACCCGCCCCGCCTTGATGCCGCGACCGAGCCGGTAGGCGGTGTTCATGTCGCGGGTCCACACGCCCGCGCCGAGGCCGTAGAGGGTGTCGTTGGCGATCTTCAACGCCTCGTCGGTGGAGTCGAAGGTGGTCACCGCGACGACGGGACCGAAGATCTCCTCCTGGAACACGCGCATGTCATTGCTGCCCTTGAAGATCGTCGGCTCGATGTAGAAGCCGTCGCCCAGGCCGTCGACGCCGCGGACCGCGCCGCCGGTGAGCACCTCGGCGCCTTCCTTCTTGCCGATGTCGATGTAGGACAGGATCTTCTCGAACTGATCGTTGCTGGCCTGGGCGCCGATCATGGTGGCCTCGTCGAGCGGGTTGCCGCTGACGATGGCTTCGGTGCGCTCGATGCAGCGGGCCATGAACTCGTCGTAGATCGAGGAGGCGATCAGCGCCCGCGACGGACAGGTGCACACCTCACCCTGGTTGAGCGCGAACATCACGAAGCCCTCGATGGCCTTGTCGAGGTAGTCGTCGTCGGCGGCCATCACATCGGGCAGGAAGATGTTGGGGCTCTTGCCGCCGAGCTCGAGGGTGACCGGGATGATGTTCTCACTGGCGTACTGCATGATCAGTCGCCCGGTGGTGGTCTCGCCGGTGAAGGCGACTTTGGCCACGCGCGGGCTCGACGCGAGCGGCTTGCCCGCCTCCACGCCGAAACCGTTGACCACGTTGAGGACGCCCGGCGGCAGCAGATCCGCGACCAGTTCGACGACCTTCATGATCGAGGCCGGGGTCTGCTCGGCGGGCTTGAGCACCACCGCGTTGCCGGCGGCCAGCGCGGGCGCCAGCTTCCAGGTGGCCATCAGGATCGGGAAGTTCCACGGGATGATCTGGGCGACCACGCCGAGCGGCTCGTGGAAGTGGTAGGCGATGGTGTCGCCGTCGACCTCGCTGATCCCGCCTTCCTGGGCGCGGAGTACCCCGGCGAAGTACCGGAAGTGGTCGACGGCCAGCGGCAGGTCGGCGGCCAGGGTCTCGCGGACCGGCTTGCCGTTGTCCCAGGTCTCGGCGACGGCCAGGGCCTCGAGATTGTTCTCGATCCGATCGGCGATCTTGTTCAGGATGTTGGCGCGCTCGGCGGCCGAGGTGGCACCCCAGGCGTCAGCGGCACGGTGGGCGGCATCGAGCGCCAGCTCCACATCGGCCGCGGACGACCGCGCGATCTCACAGAACGGCTGCCCGTCCACCGGGGAGGTGTTCTCGAAGTACCGCCCCTCGACCGGCGGCACCCACTTGCCGTCGATGAAGTTGTCGTATCGCGGCGCGTAACTGACGACGCTGCCCTCGGTGCCCGGCTTGGCGTAGATCATGGGTGGTGGCTCCTCGCTGATTCCGGTGAATCGTGACACCCATCACTATGCGCCGCGAGGGTTGATGAAACGTTGAAGCCGACCGATCAGGCGCGATCCGTGGCCTCCCGAATGTAGCGCGGTGTAGCACCACGGGCTACGCTGGCTGTCATGAGGCAGATCAGTCAGCGCGAGTTCCGCAACAACTCGGCGGCCATCATGGATGCCGTCGAGGCCGGCGAGACCATTCGGGTCACTCGCAACGGGGTCGAAGTCGCTGAAGTGCGGCCGGTCGGGCGCAGGCGTCGGCGCAGTGCGGAAGAGCTGGTCGCGCGGCACCGAACGCTGCCGCGCGTTGACTACGCGACGCTGCGACGGGACGCCGACGAATTCTTCGGTTCCGAGGACCGGATCGGCGACGACGATCTGTGGAGTGGCCGGTGAGCACTCGCCATGCGTCCGGGGTTCTCGATACCTGTACCTATCTCGATCTCGCCGAACTCGATCCAGCGGCACTGCCCGAAGTTCCCGAGATCACCGCGATCACCTTGGCCGAGCTGAACCAGGGCGTGGCGATGGCGAAGTATCCGGTCTCGCGCGCGGCGCGTTCGGAGCAGTTCGGTGCGGCGATCGTCGAGTTCGATCCGTTGCCGTTCGACGAGGCGGCGGCGACGCGGTACGGCACCTTGGTCGCTTTGACGATCGCTGCGAACCGTAATCCGCGCCCACGTCGAATGGATCTGCTGATTGCCGCGATCGCCTCCGCCAACTCACTTCCGCTCTATACCCGCAATGCGGCCGACTTCAAGGGGTTGGAAAGCATGCTCGACATCGTCGCGCTCTGAGTGTCTCGAACTTCGGCTCGGCCCCGGCGGAACTGCGGTGTCGACCGCGACCGCGGTGTGCGGTCAGGCGCGGAGGGCGGTGTGGAGGCGGGCTGCGGCCATGGCGCGGCGAGGGTCGCGGGTGGGGAGGAGGGTGAGGGCGTGTTCGTGGACGGCGATGTCGTCGGGGGCGCATTCGCCGTAGGTGAGGGCGTGGTGGGGATCGGGGCTGGACAGGACGGCGTTGCGCATGGCTACTTCGAGGTAGTCGCGCCATTCGCTGATGCCGGGTGTGTCGGAATCGGGGAGTAGGGGGCCGTGGTAGCGGCGGACGGCGGTGTCGAGGTCGCCGGCTTCCAGGGCGCGCAGGACGTCGACGGCGTCGCAGGACAGCGGGGTGGTGAAGCGGTAGACGCGGCTGGTGATCTCGCCGCCGGTGGCGCGGCGCAGGTAGGACATCTCCGATTTGAGGGTGCTCGCGCCGACCGCGCGGTCGCCGTAGACGGCGTAGTGCAGGCGTTCGTGGTTGTAGCCGTCGTCGTCGAGTGCGAGCAGGGTGAGGATCTCGAGGTGGCGTGGTCGCAGCCGGATCGGTACGCCGTCGCGCGTCAACCGGCCGGTGCCCAGGCAGGTGAGCCGCATTCCGGCCGGGGCCGGGGTCGCCGTGCGCAACTTCGATTCGATGGCGGTGGTCATGGTCTGCACGGTGGCCATGGCCAGCGGATGCGAGCGCTTCCACGTGGTCGACAGGTCGAGCACGCCGAGCAGAGTGCCGTCGGCGGCGCGGATCGGCGCGCAGTAGCAGACCCAGCCGTGCAGGGCGGCGACGAGGTGTTCGGCGGAGAACACGGTGTGCGGTTGATCGGTGCGCAGGGCCAGCGACAACGCGTTGGTGCCCATGTGCGCCTCGTCCCACCGCCCGCCGGGCGCGAAGTTCACCTGCTCGGCGCGCCGGCGCATGACCGGGCCGCCGTAGGTCCACAGAATGGTCCCCGAGGCGTCGGTGACCGCGGCGACATAGCCCGCGTCGTCGGCGACGCTGTGCAATTGGTCCTTCAACTCCGTCACCGGCGCGCGCAGCGGCGAGTCCTGCCACCGCGGGCCGATGTCGTCGGTCTCGCTCTCGGGCGCGTGATCGCGTCCCGGGTCGACCGTCCGCAGCGACCGCAACCACGACTGCGCCACCTCGGTCCGCACCGCCGAATTCCGTCCGAGCGAAGACATTCCGGCCCGATCCGGTACCCACAGCGCCCATTCCCGTGCCAGCGCCGCGCGCTGCTCGGAGAGCGTCAGCCGCTGTGCCATCGGGGGGTACGTGTCTTCCTGCTCGATTCCATGCCGAATACCGCACTCTCATCATGCCCTAGTCCAGGCCGCTGAGCAGCTGTTTCCGGCCGGGCATCGACTCTCACTCCACCAGGATTTCGCGTATGGCAGGGTGGAAGCGTGAACCGATTGGCCGGTGCGACCTCGCCTTATCTGCGTCAACACGCCGACAACCCCGTGCATTGGCGGGAGTGGGGTGCCGATGCGCTGGCCGAGGCGGCCCGGCGGGACGTGCCGATCCTGCTCTCGATCGGCTACGCCTCATGTCATTGGTGCCATGTGATGGCGCACGAGTCGTTCGAGGACGCGGCCACCGCCGAGCAGATGAACGCCGAGTTCGTGTGCGTGAAGGTCGACCGCGAGGAGCGGCCCGACCTGGACGCGGTCTACATGAACGCCACGGTCGCGATGACCGGGCAGGGTGGCTGGCCGATGACCTGCTTCCTCACCCCCGACGGCGCGCCCTTCTACTGCGGCACCTACTACCCCAAGCAGCCGCGCGGCGGCATGCCCTCGTTCACCCAGTTGCTCAGTGCGATCACCGACACCTGGCACAAGCGTCGCGAGGACGTGAACTCCGCCGCGCAGCAGGTCGCCGACGCGCTGCGGGCCCAGGCCACCGGTTTGCCCGACGCCGAATTCGCCATCACCGCAGCACTACTCGACCAGGCGGTCGCCGCCATCGCCGCCGACGAAGACCTCGAACACGGCGGTTTCGGTGGGGCACCGAAGTTTCCGCCCTCGGCCCTGCTGGAAGGGTTGCTGCGGCACTGGGAGCGCACCGGCGACAAGACGATCTACGACCTGGTCGAACGCACGGCCGAGGCGATGGCCCGCGGTGGCATCTACGACCAGCTGCGCGGCGGCTTCGCCCGCTACGCCGTCGATACCGGTTGGCTGGTACCGCATTTCGAGAAGATGCTCTACGACAACGCGCTGCTGTTGCGCGCCTACGGCCATCTCGCCCGTCGTGCCCCCGCGACGCCGCTGGAATCGTTGCCGCACCGGGTCGCGCGCGAGACCGCCGAGTTCCTGGTGGGCGATCTGAGCACCACCGACGGCGGTTTCGCCTCCGGTCTCGACGCCGACACCCACCTCGAACCGGGCGGTCCCGGCGTCGAGGGCGCCACCTATGTGTGGACGCCCGCGGAGATGGTCGGTGAGCTCGGCCCGCTCGAAGGCATGTGGGCCGCCGACGCGTTCGGTGTGAGCACCGCGGGCAATTTCGAACAGGGCACCTCGGTGCTCACCCGGCGCAGCGATCCCGTCGACATCGAGCAGGCGGCCCGTTTCGACCGATTGCGCGCCCAGCTCTTCGAAGTCCGCGCCCAGCGTCCACAGCCCGCGCGCGACGACAAGGTGGTCACCGCCTGGAACGGCATGGTGATCACCGCGCTCGCCGAATCCGGTGCGGCACTGGAGGAACCGTCCTGGATCGCGGCCGCGGTCCGCTGCGCGCGATTCCTGCTCGATGTGCACCTGGTCGACGGCAGGCTGCGGCGCGCGTCCCTCGACGGCGTCGCGGGCACCCCGCCCGGCGTGCTCGAGGACTACGCCTGGCTCACCACCGGCCTGCTCGCGCTCTACCAGGCCACCGGCGAACCGGACTGGCTCGCGGCCGCCCACTCGCTGCTCGACACCGCGATCGACCGCTTCGCCGATCCGGACCAGACCGGCAGCTGGTTCGACACCGCCGACGACGCCGAAGCCCTCGTCGCCCGCCCACGCGACCCGGTCGACGGCGCGACCCCGTCCGGCGCGTCCACCCTCGCCGAAGCTCTGCTCACCGCCTCCGCCGTCGCCGATGTCGATCGGGCGTCGCACTACCGCGAACTCGCCGACCAGACCCTGGCTCGCGGCGCGATCCTGCTCGCCAGAGCGCCGCGCACCGCGGGGCACTGGCTCGCCGTCGCCGAGGCGTCGGTGCGCGGTCCGATCCAGGTGGCCATCGCCGCCACCGAGAAGTCTTCGGCCGCAACCGAACTCCTCGCCGCCGCCCGCGACGCCGTGCCCGGCGGCTCGATCGTCCTCGCCGCCCCGCCCGACGCCGCACCCCTGCTGGCCGACCGCCCCCTCGTGGACGGCGCCCCCGCGGCCTACGTCTGCCGCGGCTCGGTCTGCGACCTCCCCGTCACCGACCCCGCCGCCCTCACCACCGCCCTCCAGCGCTGACCGAACCGGGCGCCGGTGGTGCCCCGTACCGCAGATCGGACCGACCAGCGCACCCACGATCGTGAGGCCTTCGGCGAACTCCAGACCTGTGCGCGCTGGTCGGGTGGTTTCCCTCGGCCGGTGCTCGTATAGCGCCGCGTGATCGCGGGTCCAGGTCAGCGGACGGGTGGTAGGTCCGTCCAGGTTCGGGTGCGGCCGGAGATCCCGCGCAGCCGGATGTCCTTGTAGCGTTTCCATTTGGCGCGTTCATGGGGGGTGGCGGCCTCCAGGATGGGGGTGCTGACCAGGATGCGGCGTGGGGCGTCCTTGGCTTCGGCGGTGAGGCGGGCGGCTTCGTTGACCGCGTCGCCGATCACGGTGAATTCGAGCCGGGTGTCGGCGCCGACGTCACCGGCGAAGACGCGACCACGGGCGACGCCGATACCGATGTCGAGTTCGCCGGTGGCGACGACCTCGTCGCGGATGCGGCGGGCCGCGCGCAGGGCGGGGGTGGCGTTGTCGTGCAAGGCCGAGGGGGCGCCGAAGATGCAGAGGGCGGCGTCCCCGGCGAACTTGTTGACCAGGCCGCCGTTGTCCTCGGTGGCGGCGACCACGGTGGCGAGCAGCCGGTTGAGCTTGTGCACGAACTCCTCCGGCGCCATCTCGGCGGACAGCTGCACCGAGCCGGTGACGTCGACGAACAGCGCCGAGACGATCCGCACGTCCCCGGTGAGGTCGGCGTTGCCGGACAGGGCGCGTTCGGCCACGGTGGAGCCGACGTGGCGGCCGAACACGTCCTCGGTGTGCAGCCGGTCGCGCAGGGTGGTGGCCAGCTCGTTGACCGAGTGCTCGAGTCGGCCGATCTCGCTGGCGCTGCCGACGGGCACGCGCACATCCAGTTCGCCGCGGGTGATCCGTTCCAGCGCCCGGTACAGCGTGCGCATCGGGGTCGCGACCGAGCGCGCGAGCAGCCAGGTGGCCAGCGCGCCGACGGCGAGGGCGACGATCGAGAACAGCAGGGCGGCGCGCACCCGATCCTCGGACGGGGTGGTGCTGTCGCTGAGCACGACGATGATGATCAGCCCGGGCAGCGCGGCCGAGACCGCCCAGGTGACGAGCACCCGCACCAGCACGGTCGCGCTGGGATGCACGGTGGGGCCGAGGACCGCGGCGATGATCGGCACGGCGGGTCGGACCAGCTGGTCGAGGACCAGATAGATCACCCCCGCCGACTCCAGCGCGCCGAGGGTGAAGCCCGCGACCAGCACGGCGACATTGTGATAGTCGGTGTAGCGGTCGACCTGCCACACCGCCAGCGCGACGCCGGGTGTCCACAGCGCGATCGCGCGCAGGGTGATCGCGGCGGGGAGCCGGATCAGGCGTTCGGCTTCCTCGCGGGTGGGCCTACGGCCGTTGTCGAGCCAGCGCAGGTGTCTGCGCCGGTCGTAGAGGGCCAGACAGATCCCGGCGGTGAACGCGAGCGTCGGGTAGATCGCGATCAGCCCTGCCGAGTCGCGCCAGTCCGAGCCGATCCGGCTGAAGACCCCACCCGCCCAGGCGACGAGGAAGATGGCCGCGACACCGACCATGTTGGCGGAGATGACCACCAGGGCCAGTCCCCAGTAGGACCGCAGGGCCCACCGGATCAGCCGATTCATCGCGCACGCTCGTGCCCCGAGGCGCACGACGCCCTGGCATCACGATCTGCGTTGACGGGTGACACAAACATCGAGCATAGAAGGCGCGGCGACACCGGTAGCGCGCACGCGCCGGTCAGCCGAGCACGACCAGCCAGATCGCGATGTAATGACACAGCGCCGCGACCACGGTCGCGGCATGGAAGAACTCGTGATGACCGAAGTCGGCCCACGGATTGGGCCACTTGGTGGCATACAGCACCGCCCCCACGCTGTAGATCACCCCGCCCACCGCCAGCAACGCCATCGGCAAAACCCCCACGTTGTGCAGCAGTTCCCCCGCTACCGGCACGATCGCCCACCCCAGCAGCAGATACAGCGGAACCCCCACCCACTTCGGCGCCGTCGGCCACAGCAGTTTCAACGCCACCCCCGCGAAGGCGCCGGCCCACACCACGATCAACAATGTCCGCCCGGTAGCCCCCGGCAACCCGAGCAGCGCGAACGGCGTATAGCTCCCCGCGATGAACAGGAAGATCATCGAGTGATCCGCCCGCTTCATCCGCACCCGGGCCCGCACACTGCGCCAGGTCACCCGGTGATACACCGCGCTGATCCCGAACAGCGCACACACCGAAACCCCGTACAGCAACGTCGACCACCCGGCGGTAGCCGACTCCCGGAACCCGAAGACAACGAGCACCGCGACACCAACAGCCGCCACCCCGACGGCCCACGTATGGATCCACCCCCGCAACCGGGGCTTCACGAGCGCGACGGGCACTTCAACAGCCTGTACAGCCTCCACGAAACCTCCAATGACAAAACCTACGGTACCGTAAGTTAGTCCCAACCGTACGCCAAAACCCAACCCCACCACTACAAACGTGCCCCCAAACACACAAAAGCAGACCCCCTGATCTCGCAAGAACATGGGTAACTCCCCAACCATCCCAAAACCCAACCCCGCACCCACCCGCAGGCCCGGCACGAATCTCACCCCCCACCCACGACCGGCAAAATTCGCGGAGAGGCGGGGGAGCGTAGGGTGCGGGCGTGGAGTTTCTTGGTCGGGTGCGTGGTCTGCCGTACCGCATCTACGAAGCCAGGCTGTCCAAGCACCTGGCAGACAAGCAGCACCCCCGTCATGTCGCGGTGATGTGCGACGGCAATCGCCGGTGGGCGCGCGAGAACGGTTTCACCGATGTCAGCCACGGTCATCGGGTGGGTGCGCTGAAGATCGCCGAACTGGTCGGCTGGTGTGCCGACGAGGGCATCGAGATGGTGACCGTCTATCTGTTGTCGACGGAGAATCTGCGCCGTGACCCGGACGAGCTGGAGACCCTGTTCGAGGTCATCACCGACGTGGTCGAGGAGTTGTCGGCGCCGGAGCAGAACTGGAGCGTGCGGATCGTCGGTTCGCTGGCCGGGTTCCCCGAGCTGATCGCCAAGCGGCTGCGCACGGCGGCCGAGCGGACCAGTGGCCGCGACGGTGTGCACGTCAATGTGGCTGTCGGTTACGGCGGTCGACAGGAGATCACCGATGCGGTGCGCTCGCTGATGCGCCAGGAGATCGCCTCGGGCGAGTCGGGTGAGGATCTGGTGCAGTCGATCACGGTCGACGCGATCGGTCAGCATCTCTACACCTCCGGCCAGCCGGACCCGGATCTGGTCATCAGAACCTCTGGTGAGCAGCGTCTTTCGGGTTTCCTGTTGTGGCAGAGCGCCTATTCGGAGATCTGGTTCACCGAGGCGTACTGGCCGGAGTTCCGGCGGGTCGACTTCCTGCGCGCCCTCCGCGATTACGCCGCGCGGCACCGTCGTTTCGGCATTTGAGTCGGGCTCCTCGCGTACTCTGCGGCCAGTGGAACCCGATCAGTCTTCCTACATAAGTTATGCGGAATTCGGCAGGCGCTTCCTGGAATACGCCGTTTCCGAGCAGCGGATCGCCGACGCGTTCGGCGAACTCGCCGGGGCGGCTTTCGATTTCGGGCCGATCGGGGTCGGTCCCGGCCGGTTGGCGAAGGTGACCGCGCAGGTCGAGCTGGCCCGGCCGCACATCCTGCGCTACATCGACGCCCATATCAGCTTCGAGCTCACCATCCCGCTGCACGTGGATCTGGTCGTCGATCTGGCGGTGGACCGGTCGCGTTTCCGCGTCGACGGCACCGTGCACCTGCACCTGACCGCGCGCACCGCCGACCCGTTGCGGGTGGTCATCGACATCGCCGAGCCGCGGCCCAGCGATGTGCGGGTCAATGTCGCCAGCGCCACCAAGCGCGGTGAGCTGTTGCGGGTGCTGGCCAGCGTCGATCACGAGATCCGCCGGTTCGTCGCCCGCTATGTGGCCGCCGAGATCCGCAAGCCCGAGATCGCGGCGGTCCGCAACATCGACGTGGCGAGCAGGCTCGACGCGGCCTGGAAGTTGTAGGCAAGTCCGCGCCGATCCGGGGCGCGTGCGGGCTAGGCTGCTGCCCGAGACCTGGCCCGACGACACGTGCAGGGGTGAGCGGTGGCAGTTGCGAGGATGGTGAGCTCGGGGTGGGGCGCGGCGATCGGCGTGCTGGGGTGCGTGATCGCGCTGACCGCGGGCTGCGGGACCGAGCAGCCACCGGCGCCGCGACTCACCCCGGAGCAGGAGCGGGCGAACGCGGGTCCGGTGTTCGCCTACCGCACCGTGTCCGAGCTGGCGGTGGTGCGCGGCGCCGAGACCATCCGCGCACCGGGCAGTTTCGGCTATTCCTCGGCCGCGGTGAGCTTCACCGAGGACGGTCGGTACGCGTTCTCGATGGAGACGAGTTCGAAGTCCCTGGTGGCGTTGAGTGTGCGCGACGGTGCGGTCTCGCGGATCGAATGCGACTGTACCGACGCGGTGGCCCTGCGCGATTCGGTGGTCGGCTGGTGGCGTGAACCCGGCCAGATCATGAGCATGGATCTGGCCGGCACCGAGCCTCCCGCTCCCGAACGTGACGTCGTGCTGCCGGATTCGCCGAATTCGCTGTCGGGCGGGAGCTGGGACGGCGCGCGGCTGGTCGCGGCCAGCGAGGAGTTCCTGCTGGTGGCCAGGGTGGAGTCGCGCGGACTGTGGTGGGAGAAGAGCCACCTGTACGCGATCGGCGCCGAGACGATCCTGCCGCTGGGCCGGGTGCCCGGCATCGACGGCCAGCTCGCGGCCGCCGCGGGCCCCGACGCGCGCAGCTTCGTCCTGACCGGCGTCACCGCGCGCAGCGCGTCCTGCGGGATCGGGCACGTGGCGACGATCGATGTCACCACCAATGTCGTGCAGGAGCTGCCCATCCTGCCGGGCGAGTGCTCGGCGGCCTACAGCCCGCGCTGGAGCGCGGACACGATCACCGTCGCCACCCGCAAGTGGGCCGATGTGCCCGGTGCGCCCTCAGCGGTCGACCGCTTGCGATCGGCCGCGCAGGGCTGGGCCCCGGTGGGGGAGCACCCGGTGGTCGACATGCTGCCGCGCGCGCAGGAATCCGTCGTCGAGGTGGTCGCCGGTGATCCGACCGACGCGCGCGAGACCCCGCGCGGGGTGCTGATCGTCGAACGGGATGGTGCACGAACGGAATTGGCCACTCAGGTCGTCTCGCTGGGCGCACCCTGACCGGAACGGGCCGATCGTGCGCCCGAACTCGTTGCGGGGCAGGGTGATCAGTGTGCGCACCCTGTCCCGCTGATCAGAGTTTGCGCAGGCGCAGCCGGTTGATGGTGTGGTCGGAGTCCTTGCGCAGCACCAGCGTCGCGCGCGGGCGGGTCGGCAGGATGTTCTCCACCAGATTCGGCCGGTTGGTGGAGTTCCAGATGTCGCGCGCGGCCGCGGTGGCCTGCTGGTCGTCGAAGGACGAGTAGTGGTGGAAGTGCGCGTCGGGGTCGGCGAAGCCGGTCTTGCGCAGGGCGAGAAAGCGCTGCACGTACCAGTTCTCGATGTCCTCGATCCTGGCGTCGACATAGATGGAGAAGTCGAACAGGTCCGAGACCATCAGGCGCGGGCCGGTCTGCAAGACATTGAGGCCCTCGACGATGAGGATGTCGGGTTGGCGCACACAGTGTTTCTCGTCGGGCACGATGTCGTAGGAGATGTGCGAATACACCGGCGCGCACACCTCTTCGGCGCCCGACTTCACCTCGGTGACGAACCGCAGCAGCTTGCGCCGGTCGTAGCTCTCCGGGAAGCCTTTGCGGTGCATGATGCCGCGGCGGGTGAGTTCGGCGGTGGGATAGAGGAATCCGTCGGTGGTCACCAGGTCGACGCGCGGATGGTGATCCCAGCGCGACAGCAGTGCCTGCAGCACGCGCGCGGTGGTCGACTTGCCGACCGCCACACTGCCGGCGACGCCGATCACGAACGGCACCTGCTTGTCCGGATGCTTCTCGCCGAGGAAGGTCGCGGTGGCCGCGAACAGCCGCTGGCGCGCGGCGACCTGCAGGTGGATCAGTCGAGCGAGCGGCAGGTAGACCTCGGCGACTTCCTCGAGATCGATCTGTTCCCCGAGGCCACGTAACCCGGTCAGTTCCTCCTCGGTCAGGACCAGGGGAGTCGACTTGCGCAGGGTCCGCCACTGCTTCCGATCGAACTCCACATACGGACTCGGCTCGCTCATCCGTGCCACTTACCCGACGCTCCGTCCGGGCAAACACGCACAGCTGGGCTGCCCGTCGGGTGAGATCCGGGATGACCGGGATAACGCTGACCGCATAGCGAGATTGTGCTCCGTCTCGGTCGCCTGCGCGCAACGGGGGGTTTGGCTACCGGTCGGTAACGGGCAACAATCCCGAGGTAGAGCGCACTTTTGTGATCAACGCCGTAAAGTCGTCGTATGGGGTCACATCCACTTGTCACTGAATATCTGCGGCTCGGACTGGCTTTCGATCGGCTCGAGGAGGGCTTCGTCGACGCCTACACCGGCGATCCGCAGCTGCGCCGCGATGCCGAGAACGCGCCGGTTCCCGAGCCTGCCGCGCTGGCCCGGCGGGCCGCCGAGCTGCGGGTCGAACTGACCGAGGCCGGTTTGTCGGTGCGGCGCACCGAGTTCCTCGACGCCCACTTGGTGGCGATGGAGTGCTCGGCGCGCAAGTTCGCGGGTGCGGAGATCGGTTTCGTCGACGAGGTCCGCGCGTATTTCGACGTCGACATCGCCCCCGGCGACCCCGAGGAATACCGCGAGGCGCACCGGCTGATGGACGAGGTACTCGGCGGCGACGGGCCGCTCGCCGAGCGCGCCGCCGCCTACCGCCGCGGGGATGAGATCCCGCCGGAAAAGCTCGCCACCTGCGTCGAAGCGTTCTCCAGCGCGCTGCGCGAACGGGTGCGCGACCGCTATCCGCTGCCCGACACCGAGCACGTCACCTACGAGGTCGTCGGCGACAAACCGTGGTCGGGATTCAACTACTACCTCGGCGGCTTCCACTCCAAGGTCGCGATCAACGCCGACCTCAAACAGCACATGGCGCACCTGCCGGCGCTGATCGCGCACGAGTCCTATCCGGGCCATCACACCGAGCACTGCCGCAAGGAGGCCGGGCTGGTCGCGGCGGGTGAGGACGAGCAGACGCTGTTCCTGGTCAACACCCCGCAATGCCTGATGGCCGAGGGTTTGGCCGATCTGGCGCTGCGGTCGATCGTCGGACCCGGCTGGGGTGTGTGGGCCCAGGAGATCTACGCCGATCTGGGACTTCGCTTCGACGGCGAGCGGGCCGAACGGTTCGCGACCGCCTCGGCGAAGCTGCTCAGCGTGCGCCAGGACGCGGCCCTGCTGCTGCACGATCAGCATCGCGACGCCGACGAGGTGGCGCTGTTTCTGCAGCGGTGGAGTCTGGCGACGCCCGAGCGGGCACGGCAATCGCTGCGCTTCCTGTCCTCGCCGCTGTGGCGGGCCTACATCAGCACCTATGTGGAGGGTTACCGGCTGCTCGGCGGCTGGCTCGACGGCGCGGTCGACGCCGCCGATCGCGCCGAACGGTTCGGTCGGCTGCTGGACGAGCCGCTCACCCCGGGCGCGATCCGCCGCATGGGTGAGGCGAACGCGCTCACAGGATGACCGCGTAGTTCCCGCCGTTGAGCAGCTGACAGACCAGGTGCGAGAGCTGCGGCAGCAGTGTGTCGATCGGGTGGGGCGGGGCGATGGCAGACGAACTCGCCTGCGCCGCGGCCTTGTGAGCTGCGTCTCCCGGGTGGCGGGCTGGTCGGTGTTGCGCTATCCCCGTGCTCGGGTGTCCGCGCGCGGCCCATAGACTGAGGTCCGTGACGCAGACGACCGCTTCGGTGAATACCCAGTCTCTCGGTGAGCTCGATCCCGAGTTGGCCGCCGCGATGGCAGGCGAACTCGCCCGCGAACGCGACACCCTCGAAATGATCGCCTCGGAGAACTTCGTGCCCCGTGCGGTCCTGCAAGCCCAAGGCTCGGTGCTGACCAACAAGTACGCCGAGGGTTACCCCGGGCGCCGCTACTACGGCGGTTGTGAAGCCGTCGACGTCGTGGAGACCCTGGCCCGCGACCGCGCCAAGGAGCTCTTCGGCGCCGAGTTCGCCAACGTCCAGCCCCACTCCGGCGCGCAAGCCAACGCCGCCGTGCTCATGGCGTTGATGAACCCCGGCGAAACCCTGCTCGGTCTCGACCTCGCCCACGGCGGGCATCTGACCCACGGCATGCGCCTGAACTTCTCCGGCAAGCTCTACGACGTGCACTCCTACGGGGTGTCGAAGGAAGACCATCGCATCGACATGGACGAAGTCCGTGACATCGCGATCAAGGCCAAGCCCAAGGTCATCGTCGCAGGCTGGTCGGCCTACCCCCGCCACCAGGACTTCGCCCGGTTCCGCGAGATCGCCGACGAGGTCGGCGCCTACCTGTGGGTCGACATGGCCCACTTCGCCGGCCTGGTCGCCGCCGGACTGCACCCGTCCCCGGTTCCCTACGCCGATGTCGTGTCCTCGACCGTCCACAAGACCCTCGGCGGACCGCGTTCGGGTCTGATCCTGGCCAAGCAGGAATTCGCCAAGAAGCTCAACAGCGCGGTGTTCCCCGGTCAGCAGGGCGGCCCGCTCATGCACGTGATCGCCGCCAAGGCCGCCGCGTTCAAGATCGCCGCGACCGAGGAATTCGCCGACCGCCAGCAACGCACCCTCTCCGGCGCCCGGATTCTGGCCGAACGCCTGACCGGTGCCGATGTCAAGGACAAGGGCGTGTCGGTGTTGACCGGTGGCACCGATGTCCACCTGGTCCTGGTCGACCTGCGCAATTCCGAACTCGATGGTCAGCAGGCCGAGGACGTGCTGCACGAGGTCGGGATCACGGTCAACCGCAACGCGGTCCCGTTCGACCCCCGGCCCCCGATGGTCACCTCCGGCCTGCGGATCGGCACCGCCGCCCTGGCCACTCGCGGTTTCGGGGACAGCGAGTTCACCGAGGTCGCCGACATCATTGCCGCCGCCCTCGCCGGTACTTCCGATACCGAAACCCTGCGGGGCCGGGTCTCGAAGCTGGCTCAGAGCGTCCCGCTGTACCAGGGCCTCGAGGACTGGCGCCTGCTCGGCTGAGCCGAAACCGTTCGCCGACAGCCCCGCCGATCCTCGAATCGGCGGGGCTGTCGTCATCCGTTGGGGAGTTCGGTGGACCCGCCCACCGCCTGTCGCAGCACGGCGACGATCTCGTCCACCTTGTTGACGACGAACAGTTCGGTGCTGCCGTCACGCAGGTCGATCCGCAGTCGAGTGCGCAGGCCACCGCTGAACATCCCGCCGGTGGGAGCCTGGGTGCTGATGGTGGTGATCGCCGAGAGCTGAGCTTGCCATGCTCGGCCCCCGGTGAGTGCGTCGATGTGCGTCGGCTCGAAGATCAGGCGTTCACCGGTCAGATACAGCCGTCCTCCGACCGCGCGGTTGGCGGATTGCGTCCGATTGGCGAGGTGCTGCCACGTAACTGATTCCGGCGCAGTCAATTTCGGCGCCCGTGTCCACAATCCCATGAGCGAAGGGTGCCGTCGTCGGCCCGCTGATTCACTCCATCGGGACGCAGGGGATGACCGCGACACCGATCCGAGCGACCAAGCGTGACGAAGTCCTTCGCATTCGAGTGAAGGGTGAACGCATGGCGACGCAGTCGGGCACGGTGAAGTGGTTCAACGCTGAGCGGGGGTTCGGGTTCGTTGTGCCCGACGATGATGGCGCGGACCTGCTGGTCGAGCGCGTCGATCTGCTCGAGCAACGCGACGATCGGCTGCTCAGGCAAGGTCGGCGGGTGGATTTCGAGGTCGTGGTCGGAGCGAAGGGGCCGCAGGCTCGCCGGGTGCGCCGCCCGGTCGATTCCCTCGATGGCGAATGTTTCGGCTGATCGGACCAAACCGGACGCGGGGGCTGGCCGAAGTCCTCGGCGTACCTGGTCGGCATCTGCCGACGACGACCACCCGAGGGGCACTCACTTGCGAACACCTAGGACAACACTGCGCTGGGCGGCGGTCGGCCTGCTCGCCGCCGCGACCATGACCGGAATGGCAGGCACCGGCACCGCGCAACCGGGATCGGCGGGCATCGCGTCGGTGACCGAGGAGAACGACCGGCAGCAAACGGTCATGGTGTATTCGCCCGCCATGGACCGCGAGATCCCGATCCAGGTCATCCGCGCCGCCGACACCACCACCCCACGCCCGACGATGTATCTGCTCAACGGTTCCGGCGGCGGACCGAACGAGAGCGGCTGGGACGTGCAGACCGACGCGGTGAGCTTCCTGCGCGACAAGGACGTCAACGTGGTGACGCCCTATGGCGGCAGCAACTCCTACTACACCGACTGGGTGCGCGACGACGCCGTTCTCGGCCGGAACAAGTGGCAGACCTTCCTCAACACGGAACTGCCACCGGTCATCGAGGGATTCCTCGGGGCCAACGACGATCGCGCCCTGGTCGGCGTCTCGATGAGTGGCACCTCGGTCCTGAACCTGGCCATCGCCCGGCCCGGATTCTGGAAGAGCGTGGCCTCCTACAGCGGCTGCGCGCAGACCTCCGACCCGATCGGCCAGGAGTTCGTCCGGATCACCGTGGAGAACTGGGGTGGCGGACAGAGCGTCGAGAACATGTGGGGCCCGCGCAACGGTCCGCTGTGGCGCGCCAACGACCCGCTGGTCAACGCGGAGGGCCTGCGCGGCACCGCCGTGTATCTCAGTGCGGGAACCGGCATTCCGGCCGCACCGCACGACACGCCCACCGATCGCCGGGTGCAGGAAGGCCGGATTCCCCTGCCCGTGCAGATCCTGTTCGGCGGCCCGATCGAGGCCGCGATCCATTCGTGCACAGTGAATCTGGCGAACCGCCTCCGCGAACTCGACATCCCGGTCACCTTCGACGACCGCCCTGTCGGCACGCATTCCTGGGGCTACTGGGAGGACGACCTGCGCACCTCGTGGCCGTTCCTCTCACAGACGATCGGCAGCCGGACCGGATAGGCCCTGGTCCCGATCTCCGTCTGCCGCTACTCGCCGCTGCCCGAGCCGAGCAGTGCGGGCAGAGTGATCAGCAGGAACTCCGCCATCGGGGAAGAGCAGCCGAAGGCGGTGCAGCCCTCGTCGGCGGACCCCAGCATCGGTCCGTCGACCGGGGCGGGCACGACGGGCGCTGCCGAAGCGGGTCCCGCCGTGACGAACTGGGCCGGTGCGAGCACGGCGGCGAAGGCCGCTGCGGCGATGGTGCGTTTCATGGGCGCGAACCTAACACCGTCCGGAACCCGGCGTGAGCCCCCGATCATCGGGGCCCTAGGACTGGGGCGTCGAGACCAGCGGGCGCAGGGCCTGGCCCACCGCGCTGACGACGCCGGGCTCGTGGCCGTTGGCGACCATGTTGACGATGACGCCGTCGATGCCGAGATCGAGGACGCGGGCCTGGATCTGTTCGGCGACTTCGTCCGGGGTGCCGGCGAATTGGCGGTCGGCGATGGTCTCCCGGCGCTCGGCCTCGGTGAGGGTCGACAGGTCGACACCGAGGCGGGCCATGATGTCTACCTGCTGTTTGCGGGCGCGGTCGCCGTCGGAATCGACGATGGCGAGGGCGAGGAAGCTGGTCTCCAGGGTGGCGGGATCGCGGCCCGCCTCGTCGCACCGCTGGTGCAGGGCGTCGAGTTTGCGGGGGAGTTCGGAGGCATTGCAGATGATGTTGAGGTGATCGGCGAAGCGCGCGGCCAGGCCGAAGGTCTTCTTCTCGCCACCACCGCCGAGCAGGATCGGCAGGTCGTCGCGGATACGCGGTTCGTTCCTCGCGTTCTCCGCGCGGTACCACTTGCCGTCGAAGCTCGGGTGCTGGCCGCGCAGCATCGGCTCGATGATCTGCAGCGCCTCGTCGAGGCGCTCGAAGCGCTCGGTGAATGTCCCGAACTCGAACCCGTACTGCTGATGCTCGAGCTCGAACCACCCGGCCCCGATGCCCAGCACCGCGCGCCCATCACTGACCACATCCAGTGTGGTGACGGTTTTGGCCAGCAGCGCCGGATTCCGGTAGGTGTTGCCGGTCACCAAGGCCGACAACTGAATTCGCTCGGTCGCCGTGGCCAGCCCGGACAGCGCCGAGTACGCCTCCAGCATCGGCTCCTCCGGCGCCCCGATCAGTGGCAGCTGGTAGAAGTGATCCATCACGAACGCGGCATCGAACCCCGCCGCCTCCGCCTCCCTGGCCTGCGCGATCACCGCGGGGAACAGCTCGCGCACCGAGGACGTATTGCTGAAATTGGGCATCTGGTAACCGAGGCGAATGCTCATGTCATCGACCATATGACTTGGAGTGCACTTCAAGTCAAGGACTGCTCAGGTCCGGCCGCAGATCGAGAGAGCCGCTCTGGACATGTGATCGCCCGCCGGGCGGGTCGGTAGCGACCCTGGTCTCCGGCGCGCGGAGGTTCTACGCTCGCAGCATGACCGACAAGCCGGAACTGCCGGAGACCGCTGTCACCGTCGTGCGCGAGTTCTTTGCCGCGCTCGAACTGAGCGCCGTCGACGAGGCACTGGAGTTGCTCGACCCGGCGATTGTCTGGAAGAACACCTCACTGCCGACCGTGCGCGGCAAGGACCGGGTGGCCACTGTGCTGCGCAGTCTCGGCAGGCCGTCGCTGGGCTTCTCCGCCGAGATCCATCACATCGCCGCCGACGGCGACATCGTGCTCACCGATCGCACCGACTACCTGCACGTGGGCCCGGTGCGCATCGGCTTCTGGGTGAGCGGCACCTTCGCGCTGCGTGAGGGCCGGATCGTGCTGTGGGACGACCACTTCAGCAAGGGAAACGTGCTGCGCGGCACCGTGGTCGGCGTCGCGCGGGCGATCGCGCGGCGCTGACTCAGCCCTGCTTGCGCAGGTAATCCAGGTACCTCGGGCGCAGAACTTCAGCGAGTTTGCCGTCACCGGCGTGGAAATAGTCGTCGATCATCGGCAGCACGTACTTGATGTCGGCCGCGCTCTCGCCGAGTTCGCCCGCCTCGGCCTGCGCGGCCGGAATCGACTTCAGCAACTCCCAGAGGAACTTCACGTCCCCGTGCCGGACCGCGCTGCGCACCGCCCGGTCGTGGAGTTCCTTCGACGACAGCTGCTCCAGATCCTGGTCATCGGCCATGCCTTCGACTGTAGTCGCCGACGCGCGGTGCCGGGCCGTTCGCGCCGGTTAACGACAAATTCACGGACACGTGGGTCGGTCCGCCAGCGCCGCCACCGGTTCGGCGGTAGCGTCAAAGATGCGGGCCGCGTCGGTGTGGCTCGTACGGGAGGTCCTGACCGTGACTGAGCTACTCAGTGCGAGAGGGCCGGCACCCGGTCCTCGTGGTGGTTGACCAGCGCGTCACCCACCTACCAGGACGGACCGGTCCAGCGAGATCGTTCGTGCGGGTGCCGTGCGAACACATAAGGAGCCCACCGTGACTGCTGCACGCTCCGTTTCCGCTTCCGCGAAGCACACGGCCTCTAACTCCAAGCAAGCCTCGAAGAAGGGGGCCAGCCCCTCGCGTACCGGTCGAAAGACTTTCGTCGTCGACACCTCCGTTCTCCTCTCCGATCCCTGGGCCGTGACTCGGTTCGGTGAACATCGGGTGGTCCTACCCCTGGTCGTGATCAGTGAACTGGAGGCCAAGCGACACCACCACGAACTCGGCTGGTTCGCCCGCGAAGCGCTGCGCATGCTCGATGACCTGCGTGTGCAGCACGGCAGGCTCGATCAGGCACTGCCCATCGGCACCGACGGCGGCACCATGCAGGTGGAGCTCAATCACACCGACCCCTCGGTACTGCCCGCCGGCTTCCGCTCCGACACCAACGATTCCCGCATTCTCGCCTGCGCGCTGAACTTCTCGGCCGAGGGCGAGGACGTGGTCCTGGTGTCCAAGGACATCCCGCTGCGCGTCAAGGCGAGCGCGGTCGGGCTGGCCGCGGATGAGTACCACGCACAGGACGTGGTGACCTCCGGCTGGAGCGGGATGGTCGAACTCGACGTCGCCAGTGCCCAGATCGACCAGCTCTACGCGGACTCGGTGATCGACCTGGACGATGCGCGAGAACTGCCCTGCCACACCGGAATCCGGTTGCTCGGCAGCAGCTCGAGCGCGCTGGGCCGGGTCACCGCGGACAAGCGGGTGCAGTTGGTGCGCGAACGGGAGGCCTTCGGGCTGCACGGGCGTTCGGCCGAGCAGCGGATCGCGCTGGACCTGTTGCTCGACGAGAGCATCGGCATCGTGTCGATGGGCGGGCGCGCCGGTACCGGCAAGTCCGCGCTCGCGCTGACCGCCGGACTGGAGGCGGTGCTCGAGCGACGGACCCAGCGCAAGGTGGTCGTGTTCCGGCCGCTGTACGCGGTGGGCGGGCAGGAACTGGGCTACCTGCCCGGTTCCGAGAGCGAGAAGATGGGTCCGTGGGCACAGGCCGTCTTCGACACCCTCGACGGGCTGGCCAGCCGGGAGGTGATGGAGGAGGTGCTCAGCCGTGACATGCTCGAAGTGCTGCCGCTGACCCACATCCGCGGCCGGTCACTGCACGATTCCTTCGTGATCGTCGACGAGGCGCAGTCGCTCGAGCGCAATGTGCTGCTGACCGTGTTGAGCCGCCTCGGCACCGGTTCGCGGGTGGTGCTCACCCACGATGTCGCCCAGCGCGACAATCTGCGGGTCGGCAGGCACGACGGCGTGGCCGCCGTGATCGAAAAACTGAAGGGCCACCCGCTTTTCGCGCACATCACGCTCACCCGGAGCGAACGCTCACCGATCGCGGCCCTGGTGACCGAAATGCTCGAGGAGTACGGCCCCAGCGCATAGCCCGGCAACCGGCCGCCTCACCGGCCGAAATGCGTTTGATATCGGCGAACTGTGGGTATTATCCGCGGCGACACCAATCCAGCAACGGCTCGGCGAACACTGTTCCGCCGGGCCGTTGCGGATGTCGGCCAGGCTCCATCCGGGGGCGTGCCCCCGGGGGGCCACTCGCGAGAGGATGGATATGAACCACTTCGCTCGACGTACTGCAACCGGAGGCGCCGCCGCTCTCGCCGCGGCCGGTCTGCTGCTCGCCGCAGGCTGCACCGACGACAACAACGACGCGGTCGATTCGGCCATCTCCAGCGTGGTCACCACGATGCCGGGCGGCGCGGGCTCGACGACGTCGCCCGAAGAAGGCATGGGTTCGGAGATGACCACCTCCCCTGGTGCCGAAGCCATGGCCACCACCACGGCTGCCGCGGGCGAGTCGACCACCATCTCCACGCCCAACGGCGAGATCACCATCTCGGGTGAGGTGTACAACAAGTACGTCGCCGTGGGTGGGGCGACCAGCCCGCTCGGTGCGCCGGAAGAGGCCCAGGAATCGGGCCCCAACGGCGGCGAATACCAGGACTTCGAGGGCGGCACCATCTACTGGAGCAGCGACTCGGGCGCCCACATCGTCTGGGGTGAGATCCGGGAGGCCTGGGAGGCCAACGGCGGCGCCAACGGGACCCTCGGCTACCCGGTCAGCGACGAAGAGGATGTCGCGGGCGGCAAGCAGAGCGAATTCACCGGCGGCACCATCACCTGGGTCGACGGCGAAATCACCGTGACCCCCAAATGAGTTTGTGACCTGCGCCGGCGCGGGGGCCGGTTGACCCATTGGTCCCCGCGCTCGCGGCACAGGTACTAGGTTGGCTGAGTGCAGAAAACTTTGACCGATCGAGAGCTCCTGGATTCCCTCGAGGACGCGGTGGAAACGAACCTGCGTCGGCACATCGAGGTGGCCGACGGCTGGCAGCCGCACGAGCAAGTGCCGTGGTCGGACGGCCGCAACTTCGCCTTCCTCGGCGGCACCGACTGGACCCCCGAACAGTCCGAGCTCAGCGATACCGCGCGGCTCGCGCTGACGGTGAGTGTCCTCGTCGCCGACAACCTGCCCTCCTACCATCGCGAACTCGGCAAATATCTGCGCACCGGCGCGTGGTGGCGCTGGGTCGGCCGGTGGACGGCGGAGGAGAACCGTCACGAGATCATGATCCGCAACTACCTCATGCTCACCCGCGCGGTGGACCCGGTGGCCCTGGAGCGGGCGCGCATGGCGCACATGACCGAGGGCTTCAACCGTGCCCCGATGCATCTGATCGACGTGCTGGCCACCTGCGCGTTCGAAGAGGCCGCCGCCGCGATCCGTCATCGCAACACCGCCGCGCTGGGCGAGAACCCGATCGTCACCTCGATGGCCGAGAAGCTGGCCGCCGACGACGAGCTGCAGGCCGAGTTCTTCGCCGAACTGGTCTCCGCCGCGCTCGACCTGACCCCCGATCAGGCGGTGCGCGCCATCGCCGACCGGGTCGCCGATTTCCGGGTGCCCTTTGTGGAGCTGCCCGGCGGCGGGTCCAGCGACGAGGCGCTGGCCGCCGCGGGCATCTACGACCGCGCGAACGAGGGCGAGCTGGTGTTCAAGCCGCTGCTGCGGCGCTGGAACATCTTCACCCGCACCGATCTCACCGAGGAAGGCGACAAGGCTCGCGCGGAACTCGCGCTGTATCAATAGCGGCTGGCGCCGCGTGTGCGCGGCCGGGTCGCCGGTTCAAGGCTTGCGGTCGACGTTCGCCATCGCGAGGACGTCGAGCTTGTCGTCGAGCTCTTCCTCGGTCAGCTTGCCCGGAACCAGGCCGCGGTCGAGGACGGTCTGGCGGATCGTCTTCTTCTCCCGCAGCGCCTGCTTGGCGACCGCGGCCGCCTCCTCGTAGCCGATGGCCGAATTGAGCGGGGTGACGATCGAGGGTGAGGACTCGGCGAGGGTGCGCAGATGCTCCTCGTTGGCGACCAGCCCCACGATGCACTTGTCGGCGAACAGCCGAGACACCGTGGCCAGCAGGCGAATCGACTCGAGCAGATTGCGCGCCATCACCGGGATGTAGACATTGAGCTCGAACGCACCGCTGGCACCGCCGAAGGCGATCGCGGCGTCGTTGCCGACCACCTGCACCGCCACCTGCGTGACCGCTTCGGGCAGAACCGGATTCACCTTGCCGGGCATGATCGAGCTGCCGGGCTGCAGGTCGGGCAGCTGCAGTTCGCCCAGGCCGGTCAGCGGCCCCGAACCCATCCAGCGGATGTCGTTGGCGATCTTGGTGAGGCTCACGGCGATGGTGCGCAGCGCGCCGGAGGCCTCGACCAGGCCGTCGCGGGCGGCCTGGGCCTCAAAATGGTCGCGGGCTTCGCGCAGGGCGTCGATTCCGGTGCTGCGCACCAGTTCGGCGACGACCTTCGCGCCGAATCCGGCGGGCGCGTTGAGTCCGGTGCCGACCGCGGTGCCGCCGATCGGCAGTTCACCCAGGCGGGGCAGGGTGGCCAGCACGCGCTCGACGCTCGCCGCGATCTGCCGGGTGTAGCCGCCGAATTCCTGGCCGAGTGTCACCGGCACCGCGTCCATCAGGTGGGTGCGGCCCGACTTGACCACTGTGTGCCACTGCTCGGCCTTGTCGTTCAGGGCCAGGCGCAGATGGTCCAGTGCGGGAACGAGTTCGGTGATCACCGCTTCGGTGGCGGCCAGATGGGTCGCGGTGGGGAAGGTGTCGTTGGACGACTGCGACATGTTCACGTCGTCGTTGGGGTGCACGGTGACGCCCTCGCGCGCCGCGATCGAGGCGATCACCTCGTTGGCGTTCATGTTGGAGCTGGTGCCCGAGCCGGTCTGGAACACATCGATCGGGAACTGGTCGTCGTGTTTGCCCTCGGCGATCTCGGTGGCCGCCGCGATGATGGCATCGGCCTTGCCCGGATCGAGCAGCCCCAAATCTTTGTTGACCTGGGCGCACGCCGCCTTGAGCAGCCCGAGCGCCCGGATCTGGGCGCGCTCGAGCCCCCGTCCGCTGATCGGGAAGTTCTCCACGGCTCGCTGCGTCTGCGCCCGCCACAGGGCGTCGACGGGAACGCGAACCTCTCCCATCGTGTCGTGCTCGATCCGGTACTGCGCGTCGTCGTCAGCCATACCATCGACCCTAGGACGAGAACCCGACGAATGGTGTTCCCACGTCCGCGGAAAATCCCACACCGTGTCGCGGAATACACGGCAGACGGGCAGACCACGCCCAGAATGAACGCGACCCCCACAGGCGAGTCTTGCGAGCCCGTTCGCGGCCGGCTCGCGTTCGCGGGTCGAGACGGAACGCCGAAGGCGCAGTATCGACCCGCGAGCGCGAGCCTTCGGGGCCGCGAACACCGCGCGCCAGCGCGCAAATTTACGGCAGGGGCGGGTTGGCGCCTTCGTCGCCGTCGAAGTCGACCGAGGAGTATTCGCGCAGCTTGGTGAGGCGGTGGTAGGCATCGATCATGCGGACGGTGCCCGACTTGGAGCGCATGACGATCGACTGGGTGGAGGCACCGCCGCCGAAGTAGCGCACACCGCGCAGCAGGTCGCCGTCGGTGACGCCGGTGGCGCAGAAGAAGACGTTGTCGCCGGAGACCAGGTCGGTGGTCGAGAGCACGCGGTCCAGGTCGTGGCCCGCGTCGATCGCCTGCTGGCGCTCCTCGTCGTCCTTGGGGGCGAGCTTGCCCTGCAGTTCGCCGCCGAGGCAGCGCAGCGCGGCGGCGGCGATGATGCCCTCGGGGGTGCCGCCGATGCCGACGAGGATGTCGACGCCGGACTCGGGGCGAGCCGTGGCGATGGCTCCCGCGACGTCACCGTCGGAGATCAGCCGGATGCGCGCGCCCGCGTCGCGGGTCTGCTGGATGATCTCGGTGTGGCGGGGGCGGTCGAGGATACAGACCGTCAGGTCGGAGACCGACAGCCGCTTGGCCTTGGCGACGCGGCGGATGTTCTCGCCGATCGGGGCGTTGATGTCGATCGAGCCGGCGGCGTCGGGGCCGACGGCGATCTTGTGCATGTAGAACACCGCGGACGGGTCGAACATGGCGCCGCGCTCGGCGACCGCGAGCACCGAGATGGCACCGGGGGAGCCCTTGGACATCAGCGTGGTGCCATCGACCGGGTCGACGGCGAAGTCGACCTCGGGACCGGTGCCGTCGCCGACGAGTTCGCCGTTGTACAGCATCGGCGCTTCGTCCTTCTCGCCTTCGCCGATGACGACGATGCCCTTCATCGAGACCGAGCTGACGAGCTGCCGCATGGCGTCGACCGCCGCGCCGTCACCGCCTTCTTTGTCGCCACGGCCGACCCAACGGCCACTCGCCATCGCTCCTGCCTCGGTGACACGTACCAGCTCGAGTGCGAGGTTGCGGTCGGGTGCCTCACGGCGGCTGGGGGCGGGCGATGATGCCGTCATTGCGGAGTGCCTCCTTGGCGTTGGTGTTACGGGGGCAATTGTCGCATTACGGACCGGCACGCCCGTGCAGTACCTCCTGCGACGACCCCTTGGCGTCCTGGTCAGGGGCCGAGTGGATACTGGTAGCCGTGTCCCCGCAGAAGAAGCACCGGATCTTCAACGACTACCGTGATCTGTTCTGGTCGCTGATCCCGTTGGTGCTGATCGCGGTGGTCCTGGCCGGTGCGGCCAGCCAATGCACGGTGGCGACGAACGGTCCGACCCAGGGGCAGATCCCGTTCTTCGACGCCGATGCCGCGCTGAGATCCGATGCCGAGACCCTGTCGTTCCCCATCCGCAACCCCGAACTGCCCGAGGACTGGCAGTCGAACTCGGGCAGTCGCGACACCATCACCGCTGCCGATGGCGGCCCGGTGAGCACGGTCGGCTACATCACCCCGCAGGCCACTTACATGCGGTACACGCAGAGCAGCGCCTCGGAAGAGGCCCTCTCGCGGCATGTCCTCGGCTCGCGGTACCCCACCGGCACGGTCGATGTCGGCGGTCAGCGGTGGGTCGTCTACACCGAGCCGACCGAGGAGACCGCCTGGATCGCCGACCTCGGCGAGGTGCGGATCCTGATCACCGGCGCGGGCGACGAGGCGGCCTTCACCACGCTGGCCGAGGCGATCACCACCGCCCAGCCGCTGGCAGGCTGATCGGCGGCCGTCGAGCCACCAGAATTGGCGGGTGCCTCGGCTCAACGCACGATCAGGCTGGGCCGGAACAGCTGGTTCGGCGGACGCTCGCCGGTGGTCAGGGCGTTCACCAACATGCGCACGGCTGCCGCGGCCTGTTCCTCGCGGTGCGTGTCGATCGCGGTCAGCGGCGGATCGTTGTCGCGGGCGATGCTGCCTTCCGAGGTGATCAGGCGCAGCCCGGCGCCGAGGGGGCGGTCGAGTTCGCGAGCGGCGGTGACGCAGCCCGCGGCGATCGAGTCGAGTGGGGCGTAAACGGCGTCGACCGCGGGATGTTCGGTGAGCAGTCGCACGCACGCCTGGTGGGCGAGCCGGGTACGGCCACCGCCCGCGGCGAAATCGACCGTGCCGACGATCGGGGTGCGACCCTGAGCCGCGCACCAGCGTTCGTAGGCGACCCGGGTCGCCGCCGCGTTCTGCCTGCCGCTCTCGTCGACCAGCAGCGCGAGCTGTCGTGCGCCGTCGGCGAGGAACTGGGTCATGGCCAGTTCGACGGCCGCCTCGCGGTCGAGGGCCACCGAGCTGGCCGGTGCCGGTGAGTGGCCGCCGATCGTCACCACCGCGAGCCCGCGCGCGGCCGCTGCCTCGACGATGCCCTCGGCCGGGTCGGGGTCGATGAGCAGGACGCCGTCGGCGGCCAGCTCGTGCACCTGGTTCCGATCACCGAGCGGCGGGACCAGCACCAGCGCGTAGCCGTGCCGGAAGGACTCGTTCGCCGCCGCCAGCGCGGTGCGGGTGTACCAGTCCAGGCGCGATTCCTGATCGTCGACCTGATCGGCGACCAGCGAGGTGACCAGGCCGAGCATCATGGTCCGGCCGGTGCGCAGCGCCCTGGCCTCCCGGTTGATCCGGTAGCCGAGCTCCTCGGCGGTGGCGGTGATCCTGGCGCGGGTGCTGTCCTCCATCCGGCCCTTGCCGCTGAGCGCCAGCGAGACCGCCGATGGCGAGACACCGGCGGCACGCGCGATATCGCGCATGGTCGGCCTCGGTGGCACGCGCACCTCCTGCGAATTCGTCGCCATCAGGGTACCGAGGGGTCGGCGAAGCGCAGCGCGACGACGCGTTCGACCGCGCCGACGAGCGTGTAGGCCACGATCGAGGCCGCCGCCACCACCGCGATCGACGCCCACAGCTGCGGATAGTCGTAGCGCGGAATGGCCTTGAGCATCGTCGACCCCAAACCCTCACCGGTACCCAGCCATTCGGCGATGAGTGCGCCGATCAAGGCTCCGGGTACCGAGATCCGCAGCGCCGCGAACAGTGACGGCAACGCCGCGGGCAGCGCCACCATGCGCAATGCCGTCGTCTCACTGCCGCCGTAGGCGCGGACCAGGTCCATGGTCTCTCGTGGCGCCCCGCGCAGCCCGGACATGATGGTGACGAAGGCCGGGAAGAACACCACCAGCGCGCCGGTGATCGCGACCATGGTCAGACCGCGCCCGAAGGTGGCGACCAGGATCGGTGCGAGCGTCACCAGCGGAATCGAGCGCAACAGCGTGGCCACCGGCACCGCGCTGCGCTCGAACTCGCGCGACAACAGCGCCAGCGCGGCGCCGCCGAGTGCCGCGCTCATGCCGACGGCGAATCCGATCCCCGCATCGCGCAGGGTGATGACGAGCCCGTCGAACAGTTGCGCGCGCTGCGCCGGTTTCCCGTCGACCAGGTAGCCCCACACATCCATCGGCGTCTGCCCGATTCGCGGTCCGATCTGGGGGAACGCGGCGAGGAACCCGATCCACACGGCCAGCACCAGGACCGTGGCGAGTGCGACCGAGCCGAGAAATGCCAGCACGCTCTTCATGATCGACTCCCCACGAGGGCACCCGGTCCGAACATCCGGGCGTGCACGAGCCTCCCCGACATCGAGGCGACGAGATACCCCGCGCCCGCGAGCACACCGGCCGCCAGCGCCATGCCCCAGGTCCGTGGCAGTTCGTAGGCCGATTGCGCGGCGGTGAGGGCCACGCCGATCCCGCTGTCGACCCCGCCCAGGTACTCACCGAGGATCGCGCCGAGCACCGCGGCGGGCGCGGCGATCTGCAAGGCGGCGGTGGCGGCGGGCAGTGCGCCGGGAACCTGCACCCGGATCAGCCGGTGCCAGCGATTGCCGCCGTAGGCGTCGACCAGGTCGATGCTGGTGCGATTGGCTGATTTCAGGCCGGTCAGTGTGCCGATCATCGAGGTGAAGAACACCGAGACCGCCGCGAGGAACACCGTCGGCGTGCGTCCGCCGAACACCACGAGCACGATCGGTCCGAGTGCGAGCAGCGGCACGCAGTAGCTGATCACCGCCAGTTGGGCGGCCAGTGGTTCGGTGCGCGGGAACACGGCCACGACCAGTGCGACGGTGATGGCGGCGAGATTGCCGACGGCGAAGCCTTGCAGCGCGCCCCAAGCGGTGATCGACAGATTCGGCCCGTAGAGGGCGAATCCGTCGTCGACGACCGAGGCCACCACGTCCCATGGTGTCGGCACCGCGGGGGTGCTCAGCCCGGCGATCGCCCACAGGACAAGCAGTGCGCCGGGTCCGCGCAGGCTGGTCAGCGTGCCGCTCACGCCGATCTCCGTTCGCCGAACAGCAATCCCGACAGGTGATCGTGCAGCGCATGGAATTCCGGTGTGCGCTGCATGTCGGGGGTGCGCGGGCGGGGGAGGTCGATGTCGACGAGTTCGACGACCCGTCCCGGTCGCGCCGACATCACCGCGACCGTGTCGGACAGGAACACCGCCTCGCCGATGCCATGGGTCACCATCAGCGTGGTGGCGGGTTTCTCGGTCCAGATGCGCAACAGTTCCAGGTTCAGGCGCTGACGGGTCATGTCGTCGAGTGCGCCGAAGGGTTCGTCGAGCAGCAGGACCGACGGTTTCACCACCAGCGCGCGTGCGATCGACACCCGTTGCCGCATACCGCCGGACAGCTGCGCGGGTTTCGCCGCCTCGAATCCGGTGAGTCCGACCAACTCGATCAATCCATCGATCACCGCGTGGTCGACCGGCAGCCCGGCAACCTGCAGCGGCAGCGCGATATTGGCGCGCACACTGCGCCACGGCAGCAGCGCCGAGTCCTGGAACGCGATACCGAGTTCGTGTTCGGTGCGCAGTTGCGCCGGGGTGCGGCCGTTGACCAGCGCCGAACCCGATGTGGGCGTGTCGAGCCCGGCCAGGATGCGCAGGATGGTCGACTTGCCGCAGCCCGACGGTCCGAGCAGCGACAGGAATTCGCCCTGCTCGCTGCGCAGATCGACCTCCACGAGCGCCTCGACCGTGCGCTTGCCCGCGGTGAATGTCTTGGTGAGTGTGCTGATCTCGATCCCGCTCATCGCAGCGCCGGGTTCTCGGCATAGACCTCGCTGAGCACCGAGGTGTCGAACAGCTCGGCCGCGGTGACGCCGGAGCCGGTGCGGCCCAGCGAGGTCACGGTGTCGGCGATCAGGCTCGGCGAGAGCGTGAACAGCCCGTCACGCAGGGTGTCCGGGGTCTGGATCAGCGGCAGGGTGGCGTCGAGCAGCGCGCGTTGATGGGCGGTGTCGAGCTTCTGATCGGCGCCGTACTTCGACACCGTCAGCGCCACCCCGCGATCGGGATCGGCGAGCGCGTCCTTCCACCCCTTGATCTCGGCGGTCAGAAACGCCTTGCACCGGCCGCGATCCGCGCTGAGCGTTTGCTCCGACACCACGAACACCTGTGCGCACATGCGCAGTCCGAAGTCGCCGTAGAGGAAGGAGTAGGTGGGAAAGCCCTTGGCGCGCAGCGATACCGGCTCGTTGGTGGTGAATCCTGACCAGGCGTCGACCTCGCCGTTGACCAACGGCGACGGATCGAACTGCACCGGAATGACTTTCACCGCCGATGGATCGACCCCATTGGCCACCAGCAGCGCCTCGAAGGTCGGCAGATTGTGATCGGCCACGCCGACGCGCTTGCCCACCAGGTCCTTCGGCGTTCGCAGCGGCGCCGACTCCGGCGAGGTGATGCAGGCCGGACTGGTCGCCAGGGTCGCGCCGATCACGCGCACCGGCACCCCCTGTTCGATCGCGGCCGCCACCTTCTGTGGCGTGGAGGTGCCGACCCACACCTTGCCGGTATCGATCCCGGCCTCGGTACTCGTTCCCGCCGCGCCACCGGCGAGCAGGTCCACGGTCAGTCCGGCGGCGGCGTAGTGACCGTTCTCGATGGCGAGGTACTCACCGGCGAATTGGACGTTCTTGATCCACCCCAGTTGCATGGCCACCGAATCACCGGTGGACGCCGTGCGGGAGGGGGCGGGGGAACAGGCGGCCAGGCCGGCCGCGACACCGGCACAGCCGGTCAGCCGCAGGGCGTGTCGACGGGTCAGTTGCATGATGGGGCGCCTTTCTCAGTTGCTCAGTCGGTAGGACCAGCCGCTGTTGGGCAGCGCGGTCGAGGTGGAGACGGTGTCTTCGACGACCACGTCGTCGGCCTTGCCCTGCGCGAGCAGGCCGTAGGGATCGAATTCGCGCTTGAAGGCAGCTTCTTTCGGCCCCCAGGGCTTCATGCCGCTCGCGCCCAGTACCGGGGTGTGGGTGTTGGCGATGAACAATCCGGCCCGCTGCAGCTGCTCGGTGATGGCGGCCAGCTGCTCCTGGCTCTCGAACTCGAACACCGGGGAGCCCTGGCAGGACAGACCACCGTCGATCCGCTTCATCTCCAGGTGCAGCGGGCCGAGTTCACCGAACTCGCGGTGGACGCGCAGGATCGATGCGTACAGGTCCTCCTGCGGGTACAGCGCGAGCAGACCGATGAGCTTCTTGTTGCGCCGCTGGTAGTGCATCATCGAATGCCCCCAGGTGAACTCGTAGAGCGGGGCGCCGTAGCTGCCCTTGCCCTCGAGGCAGCGGTAGCGGATCTGCCCGCCGTTGGCGTGCACCAGGTCCTCCACGTTCGGCACCGACTGCACCGCCGCCATCAGCAGCACCATGGCCTGGCCGTCGGGGATCAGGCCCGCCAGATCGGGGAAGTACTGCGGCAGCGGGTGCGCGTGCGGGGAGACAACCTTCTTGAGCACACCGTCGCTGTGGCAGATGTCGACCGAGAAGCGCGCGGCCTGCTCGAACTCCGGGAACGAGATCACCAGTTCGTGCCATTCCCAGGCCGGCGAGACCGGCAGTTCGACCTCGGTGATGATGCCGTTGGCGCCGTAGGCGTGGTGCACGGTGTTCACATCGCGGCCGCGCAGTTCGATCAGACGCGGATGCTCCTCCACGGTCATCACTTCCAGTGCGGTGATGTTGCCGGTGTCGCGCAGAATGCCCCACTGGCAGCTGCCGATCCCCGCGTGCCCGCCCGCGATGTAGCCACCGATGGTGGCCTGCTGGGCGGTCGAGGGATGCATGCGCAGTTCCCAGCCCGACGGGCGGATCGCGGCGTCGATGTCGGCGACCACGGTGCCGGTCAGTGCCCGCACAGTGCGCGGGAGCTGCCTGCCGCGGTCGCCGTGCCAGCCGACGACGCCCGCGAGGGCGGTCACGTCGATCACCGCGCCGCCGCTGAGCGGCACACCCTGCCCGAACTGCCCGGACCCCGCGCCGCGCACGGTGATCGGGATGCGATGACGCGCGCAGGCCGCGACCGCGGTGCGCAGCTCCTGTTTGCTGCGTGGGGCGATGAAGATCTCGGCATTGCGCCCGCGCAGCAGGTCGCGCAGGACCGGGCTCTGGGCGAACCGGTCCCGGCTTTTGCTGCGCAGCTTTCGCGTGTCGGTGGAATGGTCGATCGGGCCCAGGTCGGTGCGCAGTCGCGCCAGGGCTTCGGTTGGGGACATCTGTTGTACTCCACTGTGATTCGAGGTGGTGCCGGGGTTGTCCGGCGGGTGGTCAGAGCAGGGCGCGCAGGGCGGCGACGCGTTCGGTCACCGCGCCGGCGTCCGCTCGTTCGAAGAGCCCGGTCGAGACGCTGCGGGCGCCGACACGGACATCGGTGATATTGGCCGCGGACAGGGCGAGCACGGTGTGCGCGTAGAGGTCCGGCGCGAGCGGCCCGGTACTGGGGTGCTCGGGATCGATGACGACGAAGTCGGCGAACTTGCCCGGCTCCAGGCTGCCGACGCGATCGGCGACGCCGAGAGCTTCGGCGCTGCCGAGCGTGTGCATCCGCAGGATCTCGCGGCTGCTCAGCACCGCCGCGTTCTGGGCGGCGGCGCGCAGCAGGTACAGCCCCGTGCGCATGTTCTGGAACGGGTCGGCCACGTCGGCGCTGGCCTGCCCGTCCACGCCGAGCCCCACCCGAATGCCCGCGGCCCGGTAGCCGAGGATGTCGGGGATGCCGGAACCGAGTCGGCCGTTGGAGAGCGGATTCCACACCATGGCCGCGCCGCGGGCGCCCGCTCGAGCCACGATCTCGGGTGTCGTGTGGATGAAGTGCGCGAAAACCGTGTCGGGGCCGACGCTTCCGGTCGCCAGCAGCCTGTCGAACTCCGCGCGCTGTCGTTCGGTCGCGGACGGGTCTTCCAGAAAATGCAGGTGCTGACCGATGCCGTACTCGGTCAGCAGCGCTGCTTCGGTGCGCATGTCGGCCTCCGGGAGCGGCCAGGTGGTGTTGTACGAGCGGGCGAGAACGCGCGGATCGTCCACGTCGGCGGTGGTCTGCTGGAACCGCTCGATGCTCGCCAGCCGTTCGGTCGCGGAATCGAGTCGAGAAGAACTGTGCGAGTAGATGGTTCGCTGCGGCAGGTCCAGCGCGGCCCGCCACTGACCGGACGCGCCGTCACCGAAGCTGTGCGTGTGGTTGCAGACGGTGGTGATGCCGTGGCGGAGCAGGTCGGTGCCGCCGTGCACGGTGAAGGCGTACATGTCCGCCTCGGTGAGCAGCGGCCCGTACTTCATGTGCAGCTGCTCGATCCACCCGTAGGTGGAGCAGCCGTCGGCCAGCCCACGCAACACCGACTGCCACAGGTGGCTGTGCGCCGAGACGAATCCCGGTAGAACGAGCTTGCCCGCCAGATCCAGCACCGTCGCACCGGCGGGAATCTCCGGTGAACCGGGGCCGGTCGCGGTGACGACACCGTTCTCGGTGGTGAGAAAGCCCCGATAGGGCTCGGCCCCGTCGTGCACCGGCACGAACAGTCCGTCGACGAAAATCTGCACGGTCACGCTCTCCGTTGATCAATCGATTTACCAACGGTGACAAGCCTGCCGGGGGTGTGTTTCGTCGCCGTAAAGCGTGAATTGCGTTCTGGGAACCCTGAGTACTACTCGGCGGTGTCGAGATCGGCGCGCGAGAGCGCGTCCTCCACCCGGCGCCGGGCACCGGCGAGGTGCTGTTCGCAGCGGGCGGCCAAGGCCTCGCCGCGCTCCCACAGGGCGAGAGAGTCGTCGAGGTCGAGGCCGCCCTGTTCGAGCATCTTGACCACATTGATCAGCTCGTCGCGGGCACGTTCGTAGCCGAAGGCCGCGATCTCGGCCATGGTGTCGGTGTTCTCGGAACCGGCGTCGGCCACGGTCACTTCCTCTTCTCGTCGGTGGTCTTCGGCGTCAGGCGCTGGGTGCCCAGTGCCGCCGCGGAGATCGCGCCGTCGGCGACCCTGATCCGCAACTGGCTGCCCGCGGGCGCGTCCTCGATCGACCGGACGACATGGCGCTGCGGCCCGGCGACACGCTGCACGACAGCGTAACCACGGGCCAGCGTGGCGGCCGGACCCACGGCGGTGAGTTTCTCGCGCAGGTGCTGGGTGGCCGTCGACTCGGTGCGCAGGAAGCGCTCGACATCGCGCTGCGCCGTCGCGCGCAACCGCTCCACCTCGTCGTGGCGATGAGTGAGTTCGCGCAGCGGGTCGGCCAGGACCGGCCGGGAACGCAACTGCGTCAGGGTGTGCGACTCGCGCTCGACCCAGCCACGCAATGCCGCCGCCGAGCGCGCGCGCATCTCGCGGACCCCGGCCAGCTCGGCGGCCGCATCGGGCACGACGCGCTTGGCGGCATCGGTCGGGGTGGCCGCGCGCAAGTCGGCGACCAGATCGAGCAGCGGGTTGTCCGGTTCGTGCCCGATCGCGCTGACCACCGGCGTCCGCGCCGCCGCGACGGCCCGGCACAGTGCCTCATCGGAGAACGGCAGCAGATCCTCGGTGCTGCCGCCGCCGCGGGCGAGCACGATCACCTCCACCTCGTCGTCCCGGTCGAGCTCGGCCAGCGCGGTCAGCATCTGCGGCACTGCCGTCGGCCCCTGCACCGCGGTGTTTCGGATGACGAAACGGACAGCGGGCCAACGATTCTGGGCCACGCTGAGGACATCGCGTTCAGCCGCGCTCGCGCGCCCGGTGATCAACCCGATCGTCGCGGGCAGAAACGGCAACGGTCGCTTGAGCCGCGCGTCGAACAGCCCCTCCGCCGTGAGCAGCTGCTTCAACCGCTCGATCCGCGCCAGCAGCTCACCGACCCCGACCGCGCGGATCTCGGTGACCCGCAACGAGATCGTGCCCCGGCCGGTGAAGAACTGCAGTTTGCCGTAGACGACCACCCGGCTGCCCTCGGTCAACGGGACCGGCAGCCGGCGCAACAGATCGGGATCGCAGGTCAGCGACAGCGACATGTCGGCCGAGGTGTCGCGCAGCACCAGGAACGCCGTGCGGGTACCGGGGCGCAGATTGATCTGGGTGACCTGGCCCTCGACCCAGATGCTGCCGAGGCGTTCGATCCACTGGGCGACCTTCACGGCCACCGAACGCACCGGATACGGCTGCTCCGCAGAATTCGTCGGTGCGCCTGCCTGCGCGGGCGCGGCGCCGTCCTGAGTCATGCCTCAGGTATACGCGGAGGTACCGACACAACCAAAAAGCGGCCGCATCCGGCGCCGTAGGCGCGGATTGCGGCCGCCTCGATACTGGACTGACGGAGAGAAGGAGCGAAGCGACTGAACGGAGGAGGGAAGAATTGAGGCCCCCTGGCCGCAATCCCCGCGGCGCCAGCCGCCAAGATCACTGCGCCTGGACGGTGGCGATGCGGTTGGTCAGCATGGTGACGAAGGGCGCGCGGGCGCGGGTCTGCTGCTCGAAGTCCAGCAGCTGGCCGAGCTCCTCGACGGTCAACATGCGCAGTCGGGCGCGCAGCTGGGCCAGCGTCATCGTCGGGTAGTCGTAGCGGATCGCGACTTCGGGCGCCTCGACTTCCGCCGGTTCCTCGACAGCGGGTTCCTCGACCGGCACCGGTTCGATGACCTCGGACTCGGTCTCGAGCACCAGCAGCGACGCGGGCACGGCCTGGCCGTTGGCCGACTCGGTCGGTGCCGGTTCGGCGAACAGATCGAAGCGACTGGTGTGGCCGTTGGTCGCGGTGGGCGCGTCCTCGACATCCTCGTCGAAGGTGGCCCACTCGGGCTGTTCCGGCGGCGCCGAGCCGAGCCGCTCGAACACCACGTCGCCCTTGAGCGCGAGACTGGTGACGAACTGCTGCAGATGCATGGTCGTCTGCAGCACGCGACTGAGCGCGGTGATCGGGAGATTGACAGCCGCGACAGGTAACCGCCGCGTCTCTTCTAAGGCGTATACGGCAGCACCGGCGGCGACCCGGGCCACGAACGGAGGTCGAAACATGCCTCCAGCCTGCCGTAAACCGCGTGTGATGCAAAGGACCAGCATGCCCGGATGTGACTTTCGCCCCTCGATCCCACCGGATGCGGGCCGCCGCGCGCACGTAAGCTGTGGAACATGACCTCGGCAATTCCCTTGAACGTCGGTATCGCGCGCTCGGCCGGCGCGACTGCTGCCGGTGGCAAGCGCGTGCTGCTGGCCGAGCCGCGCGGCTACTGCGCAGGCGTCGATCGCGCCGTCGAGACCGTGGAGAAGGCGCTGGAGAAGCACGGTGCGCCCATCTACGTGCGCAAAGAGATTGTGCACAACCGCCACGTCGTGGAGACGCTGCGCGAGCGCGGCGTGATCTTCGTCGACGAGACCGACGAGGTGCCAGAGGGCGCGCTCGTCGTGTTCTCCGCGCACGGTGTCGCCCCGACCGTGCACGAGACCGCCGCCGAACGCAATCTGCGCACCATCGACGCCACCTGTCCGCTGGTCACCAAGGTGCACCAGGAGGCCAAGCGCTTCGCCCGTGACGACTACGACATCCTGCTGATCGGCCACGAGGGCCACGAGGAAGTCGAGGGCACCGCCGGTGAGGCGCCCGAGCACGTGCAGCTCGTCGACGGGCCCGACGCGGTGGACAAGGTCTCGGTGCGCGATCCGGCCAAGGTGATCTGGCTGTCGCAGACCACGCTGTCGGTCGACGAGACCATGCAGACGGTCGAGCGGCTGCGCGAGCGCTTCCCGACGCTGCAGGATCCGCCCAGCGACGACATCTGCTACGCCACCTCCAACCGCCAGACCGCGGTCAAGGCGATGGCGCCCGAATGCGATCTGGTGATCGTGGTCGGTTCGCGCAACTCGTCGAACTCGGTGCGCTTGGTCGAGGTGGCGCTCGGCGCCGGTGCGCGGGCGGCATACCTGGTCGACTACGCCCGCGAGGTCGATCTGGCCTGGCTCGACGGTGTCGAGACCATCGGCATCACCTCCGGTGCGTCGGTGCCGGAGATCCTGGTGACCGGTGTGCTCGAGCTGCTGGCCGAGCACGGATTCGGCGAGGTGCAGCCGGTGACGACGGCCAACGAGACACTGGTGTTCTCGTTGCCTCGTGAGCTGCGTGCCGCGCGCCGGGACGCCGCCGCACCGCGCTGACGCCTGGCACGAACCGATCGACAGACGAAGAAGCCCCGTCGCAGCTCGCGGCGGGGATTTTTTCGGTGGCTCAGATGTTGTCGGGTCGGCGCCGTTCGGTGCGGCCGGTATCCCGGTCGCGATAACGCACGTTGGGCTGCGGATGCGGCGGCGCGTCACCGCGACGGCGTGGTGTGCGGGCTGGTTCGGCCTCACGAGCAGCGCCGCCGCGGGCGCGGGGGTCCCTGGTCCGTGCGGCGGGCGCGCGCTTGGGTTCGGCGGGCGCACGCTTGGGCTCTTGGGGCCGGGCGGGGCGGCGGGCCGGGCTGGCCATGTCGACGGCGGTATCGGGATCGTCGAGGACGGCGGTGGCGCGGCGGGGTCGCTTGCGGCCTGCATCGGCGAGATCGCCCGCGGGCGCCGGTCGGCGACGGCTGGTCGGCTTGCGCTCGGTGCGGCGTTCGGTCCTGCGCTCGGCGGTGGGGGGCTTGGCGGTGGCGGGGGCGCGCTTGGCGATCGCGATCCTGGCGCCGCCGATCGCCAGCACCAGCGCGGTCGCCAGCATCATCGTGGGGAAGCGTTCCACCAGCGGGATGATCAGGTTCATCAGCACGTCTTTGATGGACGTGGTCGCACGCCCGCCGAGCATATGGCAGGCCACCGGCACGGCGACGAACAGCAGCAGCGGCGGCAGCACCATGGTGGAGAACAGACCGCGCATCCGCACCGCGCACACGGCGAGCACGCAGCCGAGCACGTACAGTGCCGAAAACGTGCCGGTCGGATAGGTCTCGCCACCGAGCCCGTCGATCAGGAACCCGAGCATCGTCGCGCCGACGGCGAGCAGAACCGCCGCCAGAGCGGGGATGCCGGGGACCGAAGGCACGATCGAGCGTTGCGGCGCGGGCACCCGGGGTCGCGCACGTTGGGAAGCAGCCACACTATGACACTAACCGCACAACTGCCCGTCAGGCGTCGCGGCACGAGGAACTCAGCGGCGATCCTCGGCCTCGGCGAAGGCTACGACGCGCGGTCTGGTGTCGGTCAGCCGGATTGCCGGGAGCTCCTGATCGGCGATGCCGAGATCGTGCATCCGGCGCGCGGTGACCATCACCCGGGACTCCACCGAGCCGACCGTGGCGTTGAAAGCCGCTACGGCCTTACCGAGATTCACGCCCAGGTTGTCCAGGTGCTCGGCCACCTTGCCCACCCTGGTGTAGAGCTCCTTGCCCAATTGCTGCACCGTTGCCATGTCGCGGGACAGCGCTTCCTGGCGCCAGCTGAACGCGACCGTGCGCAGCAGCGCGATCAATGTCGTCGGCGTTGCGAGGATCACGTTCCGGCCGAACGCGTACTCGAGCAGCCCCGCGTCGGTGGTCAAGGCGGCATCGAGGAACGGATCGCCCGGTACGAACAGCACCACGAATTCCGGCGCCGGATCGAAGGCCGCCCAGTACGCCTTGTCCGACAGTTGGTCGACGTGGGCGCGCAACTGCTTGGCGTGGCGGGCCAGCAGCTGACTGCGATGGGCCGGGTCGTCGGTGGTCGCCGCGTCGAGATAGGCCGAGAACGGCACCTTCGCGTCGACCACGATGTGCCTGCCACCGGCGAGTCGCACCACCATGTCGGGCCGCACCGCACCGCGGTCGTCACCGCCCGCCCGGTTCACCTGGGTGTCGAAATCGCAGTGCCGGGTCATCCCGGCCAGCTCGACGACCCGCTCCAGCTGGATCTCCCCCCACCGGCCGCGCACCTGCGGCGCCCGCAAGGCGGCGACCAGCTGCCCGGTCTGATCGGAGAGCCGGTGTGAGGTGCGCTGCATCCCGGCGACCTGTTCGCGCAGCCCCGAGTAGGCATCGATGCGGTGATGCTCGACCTGCCGGATCTGTTGTTCCAACGCGCCGACCGCGTCGCGCAGCGGATCGACCATCGCGCCGATCGCGGCCGAATGCCGACGCGCCGCATCCTCGTTCGCCGCGTGCAACGACTGCTGCAGCAACCGTTGATTGTCCTCGGCCGCGGCCAGTCTGGCCTCGGCCGCGGCGGTGCGTTGCCCGCCGCGGGCGGCATGGCTCAACCAGCCGAGACCGAACCCGGCACCGAAAACCAAGACGAGCGCGACGAGCATCGAAGCGGTCATAGCGGTGATGGTGCCCGAGGGCACCGACAAACTCGCAATCCTCCGGCAACCGGGCGTGGTGCCCGGGCATGTCGCCGCTGTGTTCGATGGCGCCGCGACCGAGGCCCCCTGTGGTCACACTCCGATACCGCCTCCGGGCCCCGCCCGGACGCGGCGCGCCGGAGAATTACACCGATGTAGTGCGTCGATTGAATTCTGTCGGTGCGGTGCCCTACGGTTCGCGGCATGCGGATCCTGCACACCTCCGATTGGCACATCGGGCGCACCTTTCACGGTGTCGACCTGCTGGCGGATCAGGCGCGGGCGCTCGCGGCCATCGCCGAACTCGTCGCCGCCGAATCGGTCGACGTGGTGGTGGTGCCGGGCGACGTCTACGACCGCTCCATTCCCAGCGCCGATGCCATCGCGGTCTGCAATCGTGGTTTCGAGGCGATCCGGGCCGCCGGTGCCACGATCATCGCCACCTCCGGCAATCACGATTCGCCGGCTCGGCTCGGCGCGGGAGCCAGCTTCGCCGCCGCGGGCGGACTGCACCTGTGCACCCGGGTCGCCGACGTGGACCGGCCGGTACTGCTGGCCGATGCCGACGGTGAGGTCGCCTTCTACGGCATCCCCTACCTGGAGCCGGAGATCACCCGTGCCGAACTCGGTGTGCCGCAGGCCCGCTCGCACGCGGAGATCCTCGACGCGGCGATGGTCCGTATCAATGCCGATCGCGGCGCCCGGCCCGGCGGGCGTTCGGTGGTGCTCGCGCATGCCTTCGTCGTCGGGGGCGAGGCCACCGGGTCCGAGCGGTCCATCTCGGTCGGCGGGGTGGAGACGGTGCCCATGTCGGCTTTCGACGGTGTCGACTATGTGGCGCTGGGGCACCTGCATTCGCCGCAGACGCTCGCGGAGTCGGTGCGCTACAGCGGTTCTCCGCTGCCGTACTCCTTCGGCGAGAGCTCGCACCGCAAGGCGGTCTGGATCGTCGACCTCGACGCCACCGGTCTCGCCGCTGTCGAGCGTCGCGACCTACCGCTGGTCCGCGGCTTGAGCAGGCTCACCGGCACGCTCGACGAGCTGCTCACCGGTGCCGAATTCGACGCCGCCGAAGGGCATTACGTGTCGGCCACGCTGACCGACAGCACCCGCCCGGTCGACCCGATGCGTAAGCTGCGCGATCGGTTCCAGCACGCGGTGCACGTGGAATGGGCTCGCCCGGAGGGCAATCCGGAACTGCGCTATCGGGAACGAGTGCACGGCCGCCGTGATGCCGAGGTGGCGGCGAGTTTTCTGAGTGATGTGCGTGGTACGCCGAGCGAGGGGGAGATGGCATGGATGGAGCGAGCACTGGCGGCCGCGGTCAGCGAACCCGATCGACCGGCGACCCCGGAAGCGGCGCCCGAGGCCGCCGAGCTGACGGCATGAATCCCGACGCCGGGTCCGCTGGCGCCGCCGCATGAGGCTGCATCGGCTGGAGATGACCGCGTTCGGTCCGTTCGCCGAGACCACCGTCGTCGACTTCGACGCGCTCGGCTCCGACGGGCTGTTCCTGCTGCACGGGCACACCGGTGCGGGCAAGACGACGGTGCTCGACGCCATCGCGTTCGCCCTCTACGGCAAGGTGCCCGGCGCGCGCGGGGAGAGCAAGCGCCTGCACTCCGACCACGCCGACCCGCAGACGCCGCCCCAAGTGAGCTTGGAGGCCACGCTCGGCGGTCGCAAGCTGCGGTTGACTCGCGTGCCCGAGTTCGAGCGGCCCAAGCGAGACGGGTCGGGCACCCGCACGCTCCAACCCAAAGCGAACCTCACCTGGCTCGACGGCAGCGGCGAGAACCTGTCCAGGATCACCGATATCGGCGACGAGGTGTTGCGCCTGCTCGGCATGAGCGCCGATCAGTTCTTCCAGGTGGTGCTGCTGCCGCAGGGCGATTTCGCCCGTTTCCTGCGCGCCGAGAACGAGGAACGCGAGAAGCTGCTCGAAAAGCTCTTCGACACCCAGCGTTTCGGCACCGCCGAACAGTGGCTGGCCGATCGCCGCCGTGCCGCCGGCACCGCACTCGATACCCACCGGCAGGGCATCGACCGCCTGATCACCAAGGTCGGGATGGCCGCGGGATTCAGCGGCGCGGAATCGGTCGAGGCCAATGACGCCCTCGCCTGGTCACAGGAACTCCTGGCACAGGCCCGCACCGAGCTCGCCGAGGCGAACATCGATGCCGACCTGCGCCAAAAGGAGTCGGCCGAAGCCCGCACCGAGGCCGAGGAACAGCGCCGCATCGCCGACCTGCACACCCGCATGGCCGCCGCCCGAGCCGACCTCGCCGCCCACACCGCCTCGGCTCCCCGCCGCGCCGAGCTGACACACGAACTCGAACAGGCCCGCCGCGCCGAACCCGTCGTCCAAGCCATCGACGAAGCCCGATCCGCGGCCCGCGCCCTCCGCCGCGCCGAGTCGTGCACCCGCAGTGCCGCAAGCCAACTTGCCACCCAACTGAGTGCCCCGGCCGCCGCCGACATCGCCGGTGTCGACCTGCTGACCGTCGTGACCGATGACGAGGAGCCAGATCGCCCATCCCGTCATGAGGCCGACGGACGACTCGGTCATCCGGCTGATCTCGATGCCGCGATCAGTCAGTGGAATGCGCTGCTCGGGGTGCTCGGTGAGGTGCGTGCTGATGCGGCGACCGCTGAGCAGTTGAGCGCGGACCTGGCTGCACACGAGGCCGTGGCGGCGCAGCTGGCCCGGCGAGCCACCGAGTTGGGTCAGCGGCGGACCGAGTTGCCGACCGTGATCGCCGGTGCCCAGGAACAGCTGCGCGAGGCCACCGATGCCGCTGCCGCGCTGCCCGGGCTGCGCAGCGAACTGGCGAAGTGGCAGGACTCGGCGGCAGCAGCGGTCGAATTGTCGAGGCAGCGAACGGCGTTGGACCGGGCGCGGGGCGAATTCGATGCCGCGCGCAGGACGCACCTCGATGCCAGGGAGCGTGTGCTCGATCTGCGCACCCGCCGCTTGGCCGGGATGGCGGCCGAACTCGCGGGTGCGCTGGAAGCGGGCGCGCCGTGCACGGTCTGCGGTTCCGCCGAGCACCCCGACCCCGCGCAACCCACCGACGACGCGGTGTCCAAGGACGCCGAGGACGCCGCCACCGTCGCCGAGCAGGCCGCCGAGTCCGCCCGCGACCGGATCGGCGAGCGCATCGCCGCCATCGACCGTGAGATCGAGTCGCTGACCGCCCGCGGTGGCGACGCCGACCCCGTCACCCTCGCCGACGCCGTCCGCACCGCCACGCACCGCTTCGACGACGCCGCCGACACCGCCGACCGCGCCGCCGCGCTCACCACCCATCTCGACACCCTGCGCGCCGAGGAATCCCAGCTCTACGAGCAGTCCCGCGACCTGGATTCCCGCCGGGGCACCGTCACCGCGAACATCGCCGCCACCCGCGCCCGCCTCGACGAACTCACCCTCCGCCTGCGCACCGCCGCCGGGGCCGACGACACCGTCGAGGCCCGCACCGCCCGCCTCGAATCCCTCATCACCGCCGCCACCACCCTGCGCACCGCCCGCACCGAGGAATCCACCGCCCGCGACGCCGTCCGCCGCATCGCCACCCGCGTGGAAACCCTCGCCCGCACAGCCGGTTTCGTCGCCGAAGGCGTCGAGGTTCCCGCCTCGGCGGCGACAGGCCCGGCGTCCACCGCCGTGCATGCTCTCACCCCCGGCGACACCTCGGACTCGTCGGAAACGGAACCACGCTCCGGTGTGGGCATCGATGCCGAGCCCGCATCAGACGCCACCAGGTACTCCCACCCCGATGCGGCTGCCGCCGAGTCCGTGTCCGACCTGCCTGGGCAGGCCAACGGCTTGCCCGTCGACGAGAACTCGTCGCGGTTCGGCACGGGGTTGGACGTCGCGTCCGGGGCCGCCATGGATCCCGCACCCGGTGTGGCCGTTGGGTCCGGGACCGACGCGGGCAGCGCGCCCACCGAATCCGCGCAGTCCGCTGCCGGTCGACGGGTCGATCGGTCACGGGCGATCCCGGCCGCGCCCGAGATGCCCAGTCTGTTCGACCTTTTCGAGGAAGAGTCCAGCGACGAGGTCTCAGCGGAAGAGGTCGAGCCCGCCGCGCCTCGCGACGACATCGCTGTCCTCACGGCCTATGCCAAAGTTGTCACTGCCGTCGCGCGCAGCGTGCAGCAGCAGGCCGCGATCGACGCCGAACTCACCGCCGCCGATCGGGCGCGCGCGCATGCGGAGACCGTGCTCGCCGAGCCGCAGATCCGGGCGGCGGCCGAGTTGGTGCCCGGGGATCTGGACGAACTGGAACAGCGATTCGCACGGGCGCAGCGTGCGTTGACCGCGGCGGTGGCCGCCCAGTCGGCGGCGGCGGAGCGCGTCGCTCAGCTGGAGCGGTTGGGCGCCCAGCTGTGGGGTGAGGTCGAGCGGATAGCGCCCGAGCAGCGGGCCTTCGACGAACTGGCCGGGCTGGCCGAAGTGGTCGCGGGCCGCGGCGAGAACAATCGCCGGATGTCGCTGCGATCGTATGTGCTGGCCGCGCGGCTCGAGGAGGTCGCGGTGGCGGGTTCGCTGCGGCTGCGTCGGATGTCGGGTGGCCGTTATGAGTTCGTCCACTCGGACAAGGCCGGTCCGCGCGGTCGCCGCGGTGGGCTCGGGCTCGATGTCCGCGACGACTACACCGGCGCCATTCGCTCCGCGAAGACTCTCTCGGGTGGCGAAACCTTCATGGCCTCCCTGGCTTTGGCGCTCGGCTTGGCCGATGTGGTCGCCGCGGAATCCGGCGGCGTCGTGCTGGACACCCTGTTCATCGATGAGGGCTTCGGCAGTCTCGACGCCGACACCCTCGACGCCGTGATGGGCGTACTCGACGAACTCCGCGCGGGCGGCCGTGTCGTCGGCGTGGTCAGCCACGTCGACGAGATGCGCCAGCGCATCCCCAGCCGCCTGCACGTGCTCCGCGGCCGCACCGGCTCCCGGCTCCAGGCCACGGTCGCCTAGAAGGCCCTGCGGGCATCCCGTCCGGCAGAAGGCCCAGGTCCACCATGCGGTCGATCGGTAGCTAGGCCGCTACCGGTTCCGGGTGTGGTGCCGGCGTGAAGCCGGGCAACCACCCGTCGATGTACGGGATCATCAGCTGGATGAGTGGGCCGATGCCGAAGGCGTAGACCAAGGTGCCGATGCCGACGGTGCCGCCGAGGGCCCACCCGGTGGCCAGCACCGAGGCCTCGATCCCGGTGCGGACCGACCAGACGGGCCACCCGGTCCGCGCGACCAGTCCAGTCATCAGTCCATCCCGGGGTCCTGGACCCATCCCCGCACCGATGTAGAGCACGGTCGCGGCCGCGTTGACGACCACCGCCACCACCATGGCGAGCACCTGTATCCACAGCTGCTCCGCGGCCGGGATCAACCACAGTCCGGCATCGACCGCCACCGCGATCACCACCACGTTGCTGATCGTCCCGAGCCCCGGCCGCTGCCGCAGCGGGATCCACGCGAGCAGGACAACGAGCCCGGTCAGCGCGGTCACCATGCCGAAACTCAAGGGCAGGTGTGCCGCGACGCCCTGATGGAAGACGTCCCACGGATCGAGCCCGAGCCCGGCCCGGATCATCACCGCCATCGACATCCCGTACAACCAGAGACCGATGTACAGCGCGAGGAGGCGACGAGTGAGCATGGGTATCAGCATCCGGTCAGCTGGACCGCAGCGGTAGAGCCACTTCTCCAATACTGGACTGATCTTCGGCCTGCTGTCGAGCGGGCGGTGAGCTGTGTCCGGCCTCCCACGCGCAGGCCGTCGCCGGTCAGCCCTCGTGGTCGAGCAACCAGCGCTTGGCGTCCAACCCCCAGCGGAACCCGCCCAGCGCGCCCCCGATCCGCAACACCCGATGGCACGGCACGAACAGCGCTGCCGCATTGCGGGCACACGCACTCGCCGCCGCGCGGGTGGCGGCGGGGCGTCCGGCCAGGCCGGCGAACTCGGTGTAGGTGATGGGCTCGCCCGCGGGCACTTTGCGCAGGACGTCCCACGCGTGCAGAAGGAACTCGCCGGAGTGCTGCCGCACGGGTATCCCGTCGATCGCGGTCAGATCACCCGCGTGGTAGTCGATGATCGCCGTCGTCACCGCGCCGAGCGAATCCCGTTGCCGCAGTTCGCCAGGACGCAGGGTCGGGTGGATGACGCTGGTCAAGGTGGTGACGTCACCGGTCCAGCCCGAGGCGAGCACGGCACCGTCGACATCGACGACCGCGGTGAACGGGCCGATCGGCGTGGTGGCGGTCGCGGTATCGGCGAGGCTGATGGTGGTGTTGGGCATGATGTTTCGCTTCCGGTAGCAGGTTCAGGAAGTGGATACGGGAAAGACGCCGCGGTGTTCGAGCGCGGTCTTCCACAGGTGCATGGACAGATAGGAGCGCCACGGCGCCCACCGTTCGGTGCGGGCCAGGTCGATCCCCGCGTGCGCCGCGCCCTGGCGAACCACCAGGTCGGTGCCGAGCAGAATGTCGGGATCGGCGAGTGACCGCATGGTGACGTAGTCCGCCGTCCACGGCCCGACCCCGTCCAGCGCGAGCAGATCCCGCCGCAGGTCAGCGGCGGTGCGACCCGAGTGCAACACCAGCTCCCCCTCGGCGATCGCCCGTGCCGCGGCCACGATGGCCGCGACCCGACGCGCGGGCCCGGTGAGCACATCGGCCCCGTGCTCGGCGACCGCCGCGGGAGTCGGAAACAATCGCGGCACCGGCCCCTCGATCCGCTCGCCGAGCGCATTCACCAGCCGCGCGGTATGCGTCGCCGCCGCCTGCACCGAAATCTGCTGACCGATCATGGTGCGCAACAACAACTCCGGCCCATCCAGACACCCCGGCACCCGAATCCCGGGCGTGAACCCGGTACCGCCCGACGCCTGTCCGATCCCCAACGCCTCATCGATCCCGTGCGGATCGGCGTCCAGGTCGAGCAGGTGCCGCACCCGCGCCACCGTCGGCGCCAGATCGCGCATGTCCCGCAGCGCCAGCTCGGCCCGGACATGGCCGGGTTGAGAGGACAACCGGATCGTCGCGTGTCCGTGTGGCGTGCGCAGACTGCGTGTGTAGCTGCCGTCCGCCCAGGTCTCCATGCCGGGCACGGTGTGCGCGGACAGGAACCAGGCCAGCCAACCGGTGTCGAGTGGTTCGCGGTAGGGCAGGCGCAAGGTCAGCAGGCCCGAGGTGGCGGGGGAGACGACATCGGCGCGGGGGGAGCGGTGGGATTCGCTGCGCATGGTCGACGGGCTCACCGCGAATACCTCGCGGACGGTGTCGTTGAACTGGCGAATGCTGGCGAAGCCCGCCGCGAACGCGATGTCCGACATCGGCATCTCGGTGGTCTGGATGAGCAGCCGCGCGGTGTGCGCGCGATGGGCCCTGGCCAGTGCGAGCGGGCCCGCGCCGAGTTCGGTGGTGAGCACCCTGGTCAGCTGGCGCTGTGAATACCCGAGCGTCGAGGCCAGCGCGGGCACCCCGCCGCGTTCGATCACCCCGTCGCCGATCAGTCGCATGGCGCGGGCGGCGAGGTCGGCCCGCACATTCCACAGCGGTGAGCCGGGCGCCGCATCGGGCAGGCACCGTCGGCAGGCCCGATACCCGGCCTGCTGCGCCGCCGCGGCAGTCGGCAGGAACGACACATTCGCCCGCTTGGGCGTGATCGCCGGGCACGACGGCCGGCAGTAGATACCGGTGGTGCGCACCGCGGTGAAGAACTGCCCGTCGAAGCGGGAGTCCCTGGTGGAGACCGCGCGGTAGCAGCGCTCGAAGTCCAAAGCCGTGATGGTCACGTCCTCCACACTGGCAGCCCACCGAACCCGGCGCTAGCGGAAATCGGCCACTGCCGTCAGGCGTCGTGGTTGCGGAGGTCCCCCGCCGACGGTCCACTTTCCGGCACATGCGCGGCGTGCGCGCGGTCTTGATCAGCAGCAGCGAGTCGACGGGTTGCGTTCGGCCTCGGCATACCGCTCACGCCAATAGTCACGCTCGCTCGGCACGGGACAGCCAGGGTGATTGCGCCGCAGGTGATCGACGTATCGCTGGTAGTCCTGCCCGCCGTTGATCGCGCTGTACCACCGCGCGACCCCGCGCACACCCGCCCACACCCGACTGGGCAGCGCCCCCCCAACGCCGCCCAGCGGCAGCGCTCGGATCGCGTGGCGCCGCGGACACAGCGGGGGTGCGGCTCCGATCGGAGGTCGCGGCCCGCTCCAGCACCCGGGCGCGGACGGCCGATCCACTGAACCGGCCGTCCCCATCCCGCTGCGGACTCATGACACGTGCGCCGATCCCGGTGCGCTCACCCTGCCCTCGGCGATCAGCACGTCCCACTCCTTCTGCACGTCCTTCTCCGCCTCGGTAGCGAGGAAACCACTGGGGGAGAAGATCTTCGACGGCCGCTCCTCGGACTCGGTACTCGACACCGTGCCCGTACGGATCGCCCGCACACAGACGAGCGCGGCGACCACGGTCACGATCAGCACCAGCACCGCGAACACGATCGACAGGGTGCCCTGGATGAAGGTGTTGCGGATGGCGATGTCGACCTGCTCGGGCGTCTTCGCGGTCAGACAGCTCGTCCCGGCCTCCTTGGCGGCCCGGCACAGGCTGTTCTGGGTCCAGTAGCCGAGCTTGGGATCGTCGGAGAAGATCTTCTGCCAGGAGGCGGTCATCGTGACGACGAGGTCCCAGGCCAGCGGGATGCCTGGAATCCAGGCCCACTTCACCTGCCCGCGTTTGACGAGGATCGTCAGCACCACTGTCAGCGCGAGGGCGGCGAGCAACTGGTTGGCGATGCCGAACAGCGGATAGAGCGCGTTGATGCCGCCGAACGGATCGTTGACGCCCATCAGCAGCACGCCACCCCAGCCCGCGACGACCAGCAGCGAGCACAGCCACGCGCCCACCCGCCACGACGGATCCTTGAACTTGGTGAACCCGCCACCGAGGTTGCTGAGCGCGTCGGAGAACAGGAACCGCGCGACGCGGGTGCCCGCGTCGATGGTGGTGAGGATGAACAGCGCCTCGAACATGATCGCGAAGTGGTACCAGAACGCCTTCATCGAGGCACCGCCGAGGAACTGGCTGAACACCTCCGAGATGCCGACGGCCAGCGTCGGCGCGCCACCGGTGCGCGAGATGATCGAGGTCTCGCCGACATCGGCGGCGGCGTCGGCGAACAGCTCAGGGGTCGCGGGCGGGCCGGCCAGGCCGAGCGAATTCGTGTACGCGGCGGCGCTTTCCGGCGTGCCACCGGTGAGCCCGGCGGCGGCGTTCATGCCGAAGTACAGGTGCTGATCGATGATCGAGGCGGTGATGATCGCCATCACCGCGACGAACGACTCCATCAGCATGCCGCCATAGCCGATCATCCTGGCATTGGATTCCTTGGCCAGCAGCTTGGGCGTCGTGCCCGAGGAGACCAGCGCGTGGAAGCCGGAGAGCGCACCGCAGGCGATGGTGATGAACAAGAACGGGAACAGGCTGCCGGCGAACGCGGGACCGGTGCCACTGTGCGCGAATTCGGAGACCGCGGGCGCCTGCAGCACCGGCATCGTGATCAGGATGCCCGCCGCCAGCAGCACGATCGTGCCGACCTTCATGAATGTCGAGAGGTAATCGCGGGGGGCGAGCAGCAGCCACACCGGCAGCACCGAGGCGAAGAAGCCGTAGGCGATCAGGCACCACGCGATGGTGGTGCGCGAGAGGGTGAACCAGTCCGCGCCCCACTCGGTCTCCGACACCATGCCGCCGCCGATGATCGCGGCCAGCAACAGCACGATGCCGATCGCGGAGACCTCACCGACCTGGCCCGGCCGCAGGAACCGCAGGTACACGCCCATGAACAGGGCGATCGGGATGGTCATCGCGATGGAGAACACGCCCCACGGGCTTTCGCCGAGGGCGTTGACCACCACCAGCGCCAGCACCGCGAGCAGGATGGTCATGATCGCCAGAATCGCCACGATCGCGGCGGCGCCACCGACCGTACCGAGCTCGTCGCGAGCCATCTGGCCGAGGCTGCGCCCGCGCCGACGGGTCGAGGCCCACAGCACCAGGTAGTCCTGCACCGCACCGGCGAACACCACGCCGACCACGATCCAGATGGTGCCCGGCAGATAACCCATCTGCGCGGCGAGCACCGGACCCACCAGCGGCCCGGCCCCCGCGATGGCGGCGAAGTGGTGCCCGTAGAGCACCCGCCGGTCCATCGGCATGAAGTCTTTGCCGTTGTCGTAGATCTCGGCGGGTGTGGCCACGTCATCGCGTGGCTTGGTGATCTTCCATTCGATGTATCGCGCGTAGAAGCGGTAGGCGATGATGTAGGTACAGACCGCCGCGATGACGATCCACACCGCGTTCACCGACTCGCCGCGGACGAACGCGATGATCGTCCAGGCGACGGCGCCGAGCACGGCGATCCCCGCGAACACTGCCTTCTTGGCCGGGGTGAGCGGCGTGCGATCGACGACACCGACCGGAGGGAGATCCGGGTCGGTCCGTAGATATTCGATGGTCGCCATTGACTGAACTCTCCTGAACAACGCGCAGGACCTCGGGAAAACATCGACAAGGTAGCCGATGGGAGATCCGCGCCGGAGAGGTTCGCGCACCCTCAGGACAAAGATGAAATTTTGTTCAGAGGGCTCATTCGCCGGAATATGTCCCGAAGCTCCAGAGGTTGCCCTCGGGGTCGGCGACGCTGAAGCCGCGGGAGCCGTAGTCCTCGTCGCGCAGGTCGCGGATGATTCGCGCGCCCGCCGCGATGGCGCGCGCGTGCAGGGCGTCGGGGTCGTCGGTCACCAGGTACAGGGAGGCGACACCGGGAGGCCGGGTGCCGAAGGGGGAGTCGTCGCGGCCGGTGGAGCCGAACATGATGCCGCCGCCCGCGGGCCAGCGCAGTTCGCCGTGTTCGACCACGGTCGGGTCGTTGTCTCTGGCGTAGACCGCGGTCGCGTCGAACCCGAAAGCGGTGGTGAGGAATTCGATCATGGCGCGAGCGTCGTGGAAGGCCAGACACGGCCAGACCGTGGCTGCGGTGCTGGTGGAGTTGGTGGGAGTAGTCATGTGTTCAGCCTCGCGCTTCGGGGGCGGCCGGGTCTTGGACGGATGGAATCTCCTCGGCCAGCCACGTCGTCGGCGCGCACCCGGCGAGCTCGACGAAGTCGCGGTTGAGGTGGGCTTGGTCGTAGTAGCCGCAGGCGGCCGCGACCTGGGCGATGGAGACATAGGAGGGCACGTCGGCCAGCATCCGCCGCGCTCGCTCGAACCGGATGATCCGGGCCGCCAGTTTCGGGCTCGCGCCGAACTCGGCGGTGAACTTGCGGGTCAGGTGCTGCCTGCTCCAGCCGATCCGCTCGGCCAGCGGGGTGATCTCGCAGGTCCCGCCGGTGCCGACGAGAGCGCGCCAGGCCCAGGTGAGTTCGGGTGCGGTGACGGATTCGGTGCGGACCGCCGCGAGCAGCGCCCGATCGCAGGCGGCGAAGCGGCTCGGCCAATCTGATTGGGACTGCACCGCGTTCGCGAGTTGGTCGCCCAGTGTGGCTTGCGCGGCAGAACATTCGATCGACAGATCCCACAGCTCGCTGGCGGGCATGCCGAACAGGACACGGCTGCCCAGCGGGGTCAGCTCGATCGCCACACCTTCTTGGAAACCGTTGTGCGAGATCAATGCCGGTGTCGCCTGCAGTCCGCTCAGTACACAGCGGAAGCTGTCGGGGGACTGGCGTGGATCGGTGTGTTCGACGACGTCGACCGTCGGGCCGATGGCGACGATGAAGGTCATGTGCCGAGAGGGCAGGCCCCGGTGCAGGCCTGGCTCGTAGCCCACCATCCGGTACCCGAGGTAGCGGTCGATGAATGCCGCGAGGGCCGGCGCGGGAGCCGCGGTCACCACCTCCGTGGTCGCATCCATACCGCAACGCTACGCCCGCGGTGGGGCTGGTGACCAGTGCGTTCCGTACCCGACGGTCGTTGTCGTCGACGCGAGTGCCGTGTGTGGCCGCCGTTGTCGCGGGTGCGGTCCATCGATCGTTGCCGCTCGGCCGACGGCGCGTCCGGTGTGGCGTGCCGCACGCGTCCGCCCGGCCTGGCCTGGGTAATCACCCATTCGTGAAGGTGCTCTCCACGTCGTCGCGTCGCCGGTGAGATTTCGCACTCGCGGCCCGATGAGCTGTGGCAACGCGTACCCACCCGGTTACCGTTGCGCCTTCGCTCGATTTCAGGAGGTGTCATGCGGCGGGTTCAGTACGAGCGCAGCGGTGGTCCGGAGGTGCTCGAGGTCGTCGCAGCGGAGGTGCCGACGCCCGGCGCCGGTGAGCTGCTGGTTCGCGTCGAGGCCATCGGGGTCACCCTGTCGGCGATCCGGCGGATCAACCAGCCCGTTCCGCAGCAGTTGCGTGCCGAGGTGGCCGGTGAGGTCGTCGCCGTCGGTGACGGTGTCGACGGGTACAGCGAGGGTTATCGCGTTGTCGGGCTGTGTACCGCCGACGCCTACGCCGAGTACGTCGTGCTCGCCGTCGACCAGGCCTCCGCGATCCCCGACGGCGCGTCCGCGGTCGACGCGGTCGCGCTGATGCGCAGCGGGCTCGTCGCCCTCGGCGCGCTCGACACCGCCGCCCCGCGCGAGGGCGAGACCGCCCTGATCACCGCCGCGGCGGGTGGCGTCGGACATCTCGCCGTCCAGCTGGCCCGCGTGCGCGGCGCGAGCTGGGTCACCGCCGCGGTCTCGGCCGAGGCCAAAGCCGACTTCGTGCGCGAACTCGGCGCCGACGAGGTGTTCACCTACGGCCAGCTGCACTGCGGCAAACAGGCCGACTACGCCCTCGACGGTGTCGGCGGCAGCGGACTGGCCGAGACTCTCGGCGGACTGGCCGAGGGCGGTCGTGCCGTCACCTACGGCACCGGCGCGGGCCTCATCGATCCCGAGGACCTGCTCGCGGGCGGCAAGACCCTCACCGGATTCCGCATCGGCCGCCTCGCCCAGCGCGACGCGGCCCGGTATGAGGATCTGCGCCAAGAGGTCTGGCAGTACTACGCCTCGGGTCTGCTGCACCCGGTCGTGCACGCGGAGTTCGCGCTCGACGACGCGGCCGCCGCGCATGCCGTCATCGAGCAGCGTGAGAACCGGGGCAAGGTCGTCCTCGTTCCCTGAGCCACGTAGTCCGACCCTGGGGAGGGCCGTTCGCGGCCCCGCCCCGAGGGGGCCGCGAACCCGCCGCGCCGCAGGTGCGGCAAAATGAACACAGTGAGCCTCACCCTCGGAATTGTCGGACTGCCCAACGTCGGAAAGTCGACGCTGTTCAACGCGCTGACCAAGAACGACGTGCTGGCCGCGAACTACCCGTTCGCGACCATCGAACCCAACGTCGGCGTGGTCCCGCTGCCCGACCAGCGGCTGAACGTGCTCGCCGAGATCTTCGGTTCCGAGCGGATCGTGCCCGCCGTGGTGTCGTTCGTCGACATCGCCGGCATCGTGAAGGGCGCTTCCGAGGGCGCGGGCCTGGGCAACAAGTTCCTGGCCAACATCCGTGAGGCCGACGCCATCTGCCAGGTGGTGCGCGTGTTCGCCGACGACGACGTGATCCATGTCGACGGTCGCGTCGATCCCACCGCCGACATCGAGGTCATCGAGACCGAGCTCATTCTCGCCGATCTGCAGACCCTCGAGAAGGCCATCCCGCGCCTCGAGAAGGAAGCCAGGGTCAAGAAGGACCGCAAGCCCCTGCTCGACGCCGCCAACGTGGCCCAGGACTTCCTGAACCAGGGCACCACCCTGTTCGCCGCGGGCAACAAGATCGACGCCGAACTGCTGCGCGAACTCTCGCTGCTCACCATCAAGCCGTTCCTCTACGTCTTCAACGCCGACGAGTCGGTCCTCACCGACGAGGCCAAGGTCGCCGAACTGAAGGCCGCCGTCGCCCCCGCCGACGCCGTCTTCCTCGACGCCAAGGTCGAAGCCGAACTCCTCGAACTCGACGACGAGTCCGCCCTCGAACTCCTCGAGTCCATCGGCCAGACCGAGCCCGGCCTGCACGGCCTGGCCCGCGCCGGTTTCCACACCCTCGGCCTGCAGACCTACCTCACCGCAGGCCCCAAGGAAGCCCGGGCCTGGACCATCCACCAGGGCGACACCGCCCCCAAGGCCGCGGGCGTCATCCACACCGACTTCGAACGCGGCTTCATCAAGGCCGAAATCGTCGCCTTCGCCGACCTCGTCGACGCCGGCTCCATGTCCGCCGCCAAGGCCGCGGGCAAGGTCCGTATGGAAGGCAAGGACTACGTCATGACCGACGGCGACGTCGTCGAGTTCCGATTCAACGTGTAGTCGCGTTTCGCTCCAACCTCGCTGAGGTCGGAGGGGCACGGAAGGCGGGCCTCTGGCTAGACACCGCCTTGGCTCCGCAACCGCTGAAACGCGTGCTTTCGATAGATCTCGACCGCGGATCGGACACGCGGGTGTTCGTCACCGTCGAGAGCTGAGGCGATCGCGAGGCCGTGTTCGATGTCGGCGGAAGACCCCTGCTTGATGAACCAGAGCGGTGCCGTGATCGCTGATCTGCGTCGGAGCGGATCGGCGGCGCCCGCGAGTTCGTCGAGCACGCCGCCGTCGATGGCTTCGATGAGGATCGGCCAGCCGAGAACGCGCGGGGCGGCCCGATCGACCATGTCCCACGTGCTGATGGCGTCATGCCGATCGAGGTAGAGGTGTGCGAGCGTCGCACGCTCCTCGTCTGCGAGCTTGCGGCGGGCACGGAAGTCGAGGACACAGAACGCTGTCAGGCGCGTCTCGTACGCCTGATGCTCGAACAGGGCGTCGAGCTCCGTTCCTGACAGATCGACAGCAGACTTCGCGATGCCGAACAGCGTTCCCATCCGCACACCGATCACGGGTTCGTCGTCGGCGACGCGGTTGCGGATCTTCGCCTCTTCGACCGGGTCGGCGGCGTCGTGCAGGGCCTCGACGACCTGGGCCGCAGTCGAAAGGGACACGGTCATGGTCACGATCATATGGTCTGTGGTCAGGCGCGGGACCCTTGATTGTGTTTGCGGACGCCTGATGACGGGGAAGTGATGAACCTGATCGTCGGCCGCCCACCAAGGTGGGGTTCTGGTCACCCTCGGGGGCGTGGGCTCAGCACTCGGGGACCTGATGGCGACGGGCGGTTCGGTGGAGAGTTGACCTTGTCAACTTCAGCGGACCGGAGGCTTCGATGTCGAACATCAGCACAATCGCCACTGCGGTGGAGCGTCGTGCCACGGTCTCGACCGGTGACGGGGTTGAACTGACGGTTCGGGAGTACGGGCGTCGGGACGCGGAGCTGACCGTGGTCCTGGTGCACGGGCACTGCTTGCGGAGCGAGTCGTGGACCGATGTCCGCGATGAGCTGGTGGGTGAGTATCCCGGTGCCCGGGTCGTCTGTTACGACCATCGCGGGCACGGCGACTCCGCGATGGCCTCCCGGCAGACCTACCACCTCGAACAGCTCGGCCACGATCTGCGTGATGTGCTCGACGCCGTTGCGCCTACCGGACCGGTCGTGCTGGTCGGCCATTCGATGGGCGGGATGACCGTGCTGACCTATGTCGGCCAGAACCGGCACGAGATCGGTACCCGGATCGTCGGCGTCGGCCTGATCGCGACCGCCGCGAGTGGTCTCGCCGACGCGGGCTTCGGGCGGCTGCTGCGCAACCCGTTCATCTCCGGTTTCCAAGCGGCCGTGCGGCGGGCGCCGCGGCTGATGCAGCAGGTGAAGCTGCTGGCCTGCAAGGTCTTCGCCCCGGTCGTGCGCGCCGCCGAATTCGGTGACGGCAAGGTCAGCCCGCGCGTGCTCACCCTGGCCGCGGCCATGCACAACGGAACGTCGATCGTGACGATGGCGAGCTTCCTGAGCTCCTTCATGACCTACGACCGCACCGACGTGCTGGCCGAGCTGTCGAAGATCCCCACGATGATCCTGTGCGGCTCCGCCGACCTCATGACCCCGCCGTCACACTCGGTCACCATGGCCGCCGCGATCGACTACGCGGACCTGGTGCTGATCGACGGCGCAGGCCACTCGGTGATCCTCGAGCAGCCGCGACAGGTCGCCGAGGTCATCGCCCGCCTCCTCACCCGCGCGAGCGACACCGGCACTGTCAACCGCATCGACCTGGCCCTCGCCGCCTGATTCGACAGCGGACTCGAAGGAGCCCCAAGCGCATGAATTGCTTCAGCGGCGGCACTGGGGCGTTCCTGGACGGGATAGCCGTTCGAGATCCGTTCGCCGCACCTCCTGGCTGCGGAGCAGTGCGAGGGCGGCATGGCGGCGGGTATCGGCTGATGCGGGGTGCTGGAAGCGCTCCAGTTCGGTGAATCCGGCGATGGACAGGAGGTAGGCCAGTTCGTCGACCGGCCAGCGATAGGCGGGGATGACCTTGTGGGGGAATTCTTCCACCTCATCTTCGGTGTCGAAGAACCCGAGGACGAGGTGGCCGCCGGGGCGGAGTACTCGGTGGAACTCGGTGAGGACGGCGGGGAGTTCGGGGGGTGGGATGTGGATGAGCGAGAACCAGGCGAGGATGCCCGCGACGGATTCGGGCGGGGTGTTCAGGGTGCGGAGGGAACCGAGTTCGAAGTCGAGGGTGGGGTAGGTGGTTCGGGCGTGGGTGATGAATTCGGGGACCAGGTCGATGCCGGTGGTGGTGGTTCCGGCGTCGGTGAGCACCTTGGTGAAGCGGCCGGGTCCGCAGCCCAGGTCGAGGACGGGGCCCTCGGTGAGGTGTCGGAGGGCGAAGGCGGTGTGGGCGGGATCGAGGTCGGTGGGCGAGCCGAACAGGTCGATGTAGAGCTGGTTGACCGCGGTGTAGGCGGCGCGGACGGTGTTGTCGGGCACTCGGTCGACGGTAGTGGGACCGACACGGGGTAGGGCATGCCCGGTGTCGTCGGTCGTTTGTGATGAGAAGACCCGGGTAGTCGAATGGGGGAGGACCCGCTTTTCCCAGTCGTAGAACGAAGGGACTAGACGATGCCGATCAGGCCTGTCCGACGCATTGCCCGCACACTGTTGGCCACCACATTCGTTGCCGGTGGGGTGAACGCGCTGATGAATCCGAAACCGCGTGCCGAGGCCGCGACCGCGCTCGCCGACCGGGGGCGCAGTGAGCTGCCCGATGCGCTGGCCGCCAAGGTGCCCGACGATCCGAGCCGGTTCGTGCAGATCAACGCGGTGGCGCAGATCGCGGGCGGGTTGTTGCTGGCCAGCGGACGGGTGCCGCGTCCGGCGGCCTTCGTGCTGGCGGCGACTGTTGTGCCCGGCACCGTCACCGAGCAGGATTTCTGGGCCGAGAACGACCCGGACCGCAAGGCCGCCAAGCGCGCCGGGTTCCTCAAGGACCTCGGCCTGCTGGGCGGATTGCTGATCACGGCGGCCGATACCGAGGGCAAGCCGTCGCTGGGCTGGCGGGCACGGCGGGCGCTGTCCCGGCAGGAGCCGAAGGTGGCAGCCGAGGGAGCGGCACTGGTCGGCGCGGCGAAGGTGCGCAGCGCGCACCTGGCTGAAGCCGCCCACGACCGCGGGGCCCAACTGGCCGATCTCGCTCGCGAGCGTGGGCCGCAGCTGGCCGAGGCCGCACAGGAGCGAGGAAGCCATCTGGCGGATGTCGCCCGCGAGCGCGGACCTCAGTTGGCGGAGGCCGCGCAGGAGCGTGGCAGTCACCTGGCGGATATCGCTCGCGAGCGCGGGCCGCAGCTCGCCGAGGCGGCCCGGGCGCGCGGGACGCAGCTGGCCGAGATCGTGAAGGGACGCGGTCCCGAGGTGGTCGATGCTGCCCGCGAGCGGGGGTCACACTTGGCCGGGCTGGCCAAGGATCGCCGGCCGGAGGTGGCCGAGGTTGCGCGTCAACGGAGTTCGCGCCTACTCGGCGCCGCCAAGGAGCGTGGCACGTACGCGGCGGAGGTCGCCCGCGAACGCGGCGAACAGCTCGCCGACGCGGCGCGCGAGCGTCGAGCGGCGGGCTGACCCCACTCCAGACCACGACGTAAAACACAGACGGCGGCTGCGCCCATCATGGTGCAGTCGCCGAGCTGCCAGGCGCTCATCCGGTGTGGCTGTGCGCGATCTGGACCGTTGATCACCAGGCACTGGTGGCCTTCGCTTCTCGGCCGATACTTGCGTGGGAGCCTGGTGATCAACGGTCCAACACGGGGTGGATCTGCGCGCTGGGGCTCATGGCGTGGGAGCGCCCGCTGGATCCTTGTGCCATGGCGAAGCCCGGGGTGGGAAGCCGTGCGGGCCATCGGAGAATTGGACTGTGCCTGAGCGCACACCCACGGAAACTGGACGGATTGTTCGTGACTGCCCCGATATTCGTGGTCTGGCGGGTGTGGTCCATACCCGTGCACCATCGATACAGGGTCGGGCGCGCCGAAGAATTCATCGTGCGAACCGTACATCGGGGGCAATCCCGGCGAATCGGGATTTGTGGTGAGTGTCGGCGTGAATACTGGACATTCGCAATGTTTTTCGGAGAGTGGGATTCAACTGATGTTGTCCGGTCGTGAAATGTCGAAGTCGTGCGCTGTGCGCGTCGCCCTCGCGGGGGTGGCCGTGACGATCGGACTGCTCGGGTCGGCCGCACCGGCTGCGGCACTGCCGGGTTCGGGATCGGCGAGCGGCTCGGCCACCGGCTCGGCGCAACTGGCCACCGGATCGTCGAGTGCGTCGGCCGATACCGCAGCGGCGCGCGCCTACCTGACGTGGCAGTCGGCGCAGTTCATCCACAACACGCTGCGCCTGCTGCTGTCGGTGCCGATGCGCCTGGGGTAGGGCCTATTTCCACATCTGCTGCCAGCGTTCCGCCGCCCAGTCCCGCACATACGGGCTGACCAGGATCGCTGGCAGCAGCAGTGCGAAGCCGACCAGCACGACCGCCAGGCGCACCCACACGCTCAGCTCGACCACCGCGCGCAGCAGCGCGGGCAGGAGGCAGAGCCCGGCGAGTACCACCAGGACGATTGCCGCGAGATTGCGGCCGGGGCCGGCGATCAGCGCGGCGCAAGTGCCGAAGCACAGCCCGAGGACGAGTCCGCCGACGCCGACGAAGTAGTTGTCCCAGGCGAGCCAGCTCGGACGGGCAGACCGGTGAGTGACCACGCGCCGCAGCTTAGCGCGATCAGCTGTCGGTGTGCTGGGGTCTGGGCCACGGATTGTCCTCGATCTGTTCGACGGACCGGTTGAACTTGCGCATCAGCCTGCCCAGCTCGGCGATGTCGTCGTCGGCCCAGTCGGCGACCACGCTGCCGATCCCCTTGGCGCGGTACTGCTGTTCCGCGGCCAGTGCGGTCCTGCCCTCGTCGGTCGCGCGGATCTTGCGGGCCACGCCACCGTCGGGATCAGGGACCCGTTCCACCAGTTGCTGTTTGAGCATCGCGCCGACTTGCCGGTTGATCGTGGAGATGTCGAGCCGGAACGCTTCCGACAGCTCACGCAGGCTCATGGGGTCGCCCAGCTCGAGGCGGGTGAGGATGAGGAACGCGGAGCGGTCGAGCGCGAAGCCCGGCACACGGCGCGCGGTTGCCGGGTAGTGCCGGGCGATCAGGTTCAGCTCGAACACCAGGCGGGTGAACGGGGTGTCGTCGACGGAGCCGGAATCGGACATGCGCTCACTATGTCGTGTGCCTCGCCCCGGTGACAAATTGTGTAGCATGCACACGCTGTGTACCGTGCATATTCGTGTCCGTAACTGCCGCCGACCTCCCGCCGGCTTCCTCTGAAATCCGGCGTGTCGCCCCGGGCGTGCTCATCGCGGTGCTCAGCACGATCGGCGTCGTCGTCTCACTCATGCAGACGCTGGTCATCCCGCTCATCCCGTCGCTGCCCACCCTGCTGAACACCTCGGCGTCCAATGCCTCCTGGGTGATCACCGCGGCCCTGCTCGCCGGCGCGGTCGCCACACCCATCTCCGGGCGGCTCGGCGACATGTTCGGCAAGCGTCTGGTGCTGGTGGTCAACCTGGGTCTCCTGATCGTGGGCTCGGTGGTGTGCGCGAGCTTCTCGACACTGGTACCCGAGATCATCGGCCGCTCCTTGCAGGGCGCCGCGGTGGGCGCGATCCCGCTGGGGATCAGCATCATGCGTGACGAACTGCCCGCCGAGAAGGTCGGCGCCGCGATGGCGGTGATGAGCGCGACCCTCGGTGTCGGCGGCGCCATCGGCCTGCCCTTCGCCGCGGTGATCGCGCAGCACGCGGACTGGCACGTGCTGTTCTGGACCGCCGGCGGACTCGGCGTCGTGTGCGCGGTGCTGGTGTTCGTCTTCGTGCCGGAATCGCCGGTGCGCACCCCGTCACGCTTCGATTTCGGCGGCGCGGTGGGCCTCTCGATCGCGCTGCTGGCCCTGCTGGTCGGCATCACCAAGGGCGGCGACTGGGGCTGGGCCAGCGCCTCGATCATCACCCTGTTCGTGGTCTCGCTGGTCAGCTTCCTGGCTTGGGGTGCCTATGAACTGCGTCAGTCCGCGCCGCTGGTCGACCTGCGGGTCTCGGCACGTCCGCGGGTGCTGTTCACCAACATCGCCTCGATCGCGGTCGGGTTCTCGCTCTATGGCATGTCGCTGACTTTCCCGCAGCTCCTGATGGCCCCGAAGGAGACCGGCTACGGGTTCGGGCTGTCGATGGTGGTCGCCGGCCTGGCGATCGCACCGACCGGTCTGGTCATGATGCTGCTCTCGCCGGTCTCGGCCCGGCTGTCGGCGAAGAAGGGCCCCAAGCTGACGCTGGGCCTCGGCTCGGCGGTGATCAGCGTCGGTTACCTGTGCGCGGTGGTGATGATGGACAGCGTCTGGCAGATCATGCTGTCCGCGGTGATCGTCGCCGGTGGTGTCGGCCTCGCCTACGCCGCCATGCCCGCGCTGATCATGGGCGCGGTGCCGATCACCGAGACCGGTGCCGCCAACGGCTTGAACTCGCTGATGCGCTCGATCGGCACCTCCACGTCGGCCGCGGTGATGAGCGTGGTGCTCGCGCACATGACGATGCAGGTCGGAGCGCACGTGCTGCCCTCGCGCGCGGGCTTCCACACCGCGTTCTTCATCGCGATGGCGGGTGCGGTGGTCGCGATCGTCTTCACCTGCTGCATCCCGGTCCGCAAGAAGTAGGTCAGTTCAGGGTCGGGCTGAACACGATCAGCGCCCAGTCCCGGCGCGGGTTGGTCGAGCCGAGGTTGTGCATGGTCAGCCGGGCCGACGCGCCGGTGTCGGGATCGCGGATCCGCAGCACCGGTGCGTCGAGGTCGCTCGGCGCGGCGGGCTCGGTGGTCCAGAACTCGGTCCACTCCGGCGCCCGCGCGCAGCTGGCGACGAGTTCGTCGATGCGCCGCTGCGGCACCACTCCACGGCTCATCACCCGAAAACCGTAGACACACAGGTGAACCTGCTCGTACCAGTCGACGAGGGAGGTGCGTGAGCGCGGATCGAGCAGCATCCATTCGAGCAGCGTGGTACCCGTGGCCAAGCCGGGGAAGAGCCGGTCCCAGGCCGCGTTCGTGGCGAGCACGTCGTAGGAGGCGTACACCTGGAAGCTGGCCGGGAACGGAATCGCGTTCAGCAGCAACAGATCCGAGGCGGGCACCGCACCGGAGGGAGCCGGGGTGTCGTAGCGGTGCGAGATCGACAGCATCAGGATGTGACTGCGGAACAGGTCGGGCACCTCCAGCGCGTCGAACAGTCCGGTGAGCGCCTCCAAGGTCGGTGTGCGCGTGCCCTGTTCGATCTTCTGGATCAGGGCAGGGGAGATCCCGGCCATTCCGCTCAGCGCCGCCCTGGTCAGTCCCGCGGATTCGCGGCGCTCGCGCAGATAGCGCGCAATCGGCGTGTGCGGGTCCTCCACGTGGTGTTCCTCTTTCCGGTCGATGGGACAAACTGGGACAGTCGTCTAGCTTGACCGACCGTAAAGGGTTCGCAAAACTCATCACAGCCGGGCGGGTCGCCGCGTGGCTGCCTGGTCGGCGCTTCACGGCCGCCGCGTCGATGTTCTCGCTGGTCAGGTGCAGTGTGTTCCGGAGCGGAAGTGTTCGACAGCGTGTCTGCGCTGACGGGGTCGCCGGAGGGGACGGCACGGGTCTCGCGGCGCGTGCCGAGAGCACGGGAGCGGGCCGATGCCCGGGTGGCGCAGAGGTCCACCCGGTGGTCGCCGCCCCCGGCCGCTTCGGGACCCACGGCGCGGGAACCAGACGCGCTCGCGATTCGTCTTACAGAGGAGAAGGCCGAACGAGAGCGGGGGGCGATGACGCAGGTCGAGGTCGAACGGACCGGACGAAAAGGCAGATGGATCGCCGGGATCTCCGGCGCGCTCGCGGTGGCCGCGCTGGTGGTGGTCGGTGCCGTCTGGTGGCAGCACGACTGGGGAGAGCCGTTCCCCGTGCTGGACAGCGAACATCTCGACGAACAGCAGGTCGCCCTGGTGGAGGTGCTCCGCCGCGAATACGAGAACCCGGGCGACGGCCCGAAGTACGCCGAGGGTGTGCGGGAGGCCTGGTGTGCGGACTTCGTCAGCTGGACGATGCGCGAGGCGGGCAGACCGCTGGCCAACCCGCACTCGGGTTCCTGGCGCATTCCCGGGGTCTACACGCTGACCGAGTACTACCAGGGCGTCGGCCGGTTCACTCCCGGTGACGTCGACTACCGGCCGCGCACCGGCGACGTGGTGCTCTACGGCCCGAACAGTCCGCTCGGTCAGCACACCAACATCGTGTTGAAGACCGAGGGCGCGACGATCACCACCATCGGCGGCAACGAGATGGGCGGGATCCGGGTCAGGACCATCACCCCGGCCGAAACAGCCGATCTGGTCGGTTACGGCCGCTTCTGAAATCGATTGTCGCTCAATACAACTGCGGGCAACCTGGACGGCGGTACCACGCCGGTGCCCGTACGATGGGAGGCGGCGGCGCCCGGCAGCGCCCCGGCCGACCCCTCCGTCCTGCTTCCCCCTCATCGGCAGGACGGGGGGTTGTGCCACCACCTGGGGGTTTCCCGGCATCCCGTACCGTGTTCGATGTGCGTGTGAAGGTGACCGACGAAGCACGTCGAGACAGTCCGAGGTGGATCGAGTACGCCGATTTCGGTGAGCGCTTCGTCACCTACGCGGTGACCGAGGAGCGGATCACGGCGGCGGTGTCGGGGATGACCGGGCGCGGTGTGCAGATCGGGCCGTTCTCCCTCGGTCCCGCCGGATTGGCCGGTTTCGTCGCCGAGGGCACGCTGGGCACGCCGGTGGTGACCCGCACGCCCGGTGACGCGTTGAGTTTCGGCGTGCGGATCCCGCTGACCCTGGCATTGAAAGTGGTGCTCGGCGGCCGCAAGCTGAGTCTGGCCGCCGTCGTGGAGATCGGGCTGCGACTGCACGCCCGCACCGCCGCGCCCCTGCTGGTGGCGATCGACGTGGCCCCGGTGACCGCGAAGGACGTGAGCTTCACGCTGCGGGCCGAGGCCATCGATACCGCGTGGGAGATGCTGCTCGACCCGATCGCCGGGCTGGTGCAGCGCGAGGTCGCCAATCGGGTCAACGCCATCGTCGGCGATCCGAAGGTCCGCTCCGAACGCGTCTTCGACATCGAGGCGATCCTCGACGGCTACCGCTCCCCGCATCGTCACGACACCGTCTTCGAGTGGATCGACTACCGCGAGTTCGGCCTGCGCTTCTTCACCACCATCGTCACCAGGGACCGGGTGCACAGCGTGGTGGCGCAGATGGCGGGCAGTGAGATCGAGGTCGGCCCGCTGTCGGAGGGGCCGCGCGGCGCGGCGACGGTGACGGTGCGCGGCGCCATCGAGCAGCCGCGCGTGATCGATCGAGGACTCGGTGAGCCCGGCGCGCCACGGGTCTTCGACATGATGCTGCCGGTGGGCCTCGACATCACCGTCGACGTGCTCAAGGCCAACCACTACCGCGCCGACCTGCAGATTCCGCTGGTCCTCACGGCCAGGGCCGCCGAACCGCTGCAGATCGTGATCGATGTGCCGCCGCCCGCGCTCGAGGACATCTCGATGGAGTTCACCGCCAAGGGCCTGCGCGCGGCCACCTTGGCCCGGCTGGCCGGGATCAAGAAGCAGGTGGTCGCGCAGGTGGTCGCGGTGGTCAGCACCGAGCTGGCCGATCCCACCGGCCGCACCATCGACGTGGGCGCGGCGATCGACGGCGCCACCTGATCCTCGGCGGCGAATCCGCCCGTGGCACCGCGCGGTCGGCTGTGTGACCAATGGTGTGAATGTGGTGTTTGGTTCTGGCGGTTCTGGTGGGGTTGTGGTGAAATGAGTCGCACGTTCTGAGGCTCCCGGCGCGCGGGATTCGGGGAAGGCGCGTCGGGCTTGCCGCCTGGTCGAGAAGTCGGGTTGCGCGAAGGAGTCCTGCGATGCGTTCTGTTTCGGTGACCCGGCGAGAGTTCTTCGGATTCGCCGTCGCGGCAGCCACTGTCGGCGTCGGCCTGTCCGCCGCACCGGCCGCGGCCCAATCGTTCGGCACCATGGTCGACTACTCCGCGGGCGTGCCGTCGGCCGCGGCGATCAAGGCCGCCGGGCACATCGGCGTGATTCGCTACGTCTCCGATCGCAGGCCCGGCGCCGAGTGGATGGCGGGCAAGCCGCTGCGCGCCGCCGAGGTCGAGGACCTGCGGGCGCACGGTCTGTCGATCGTGTCGAACTATCAGTTCGGCAAGGCCGACACCGCCGACTGGCGTGGTGGCCGGGAAGCGGGCAAACGTCACGCCGACCGCGGCTGGGCGCTGCACTCCGCCGCGGGTGGCCCCGACACCGCGCCGATCTACGCCTCCATCGACGACAACCCGTCCCAGCGCGAGTTCGACGAGATGATCGCGCCCTATATCGAGGGCTGGGAATCGGTGCTCGGCGCCGACCTCGTCGGCATCTACGCCAACACCCCGACGATCGATCGCGCCATCGACGCGGGCCTGGCTTCCTGGTTCTGGCAGCACAATTGGGGCACCCCCAAGGGTCATGTGCACGGCAACGCGCACCTGCACCAGTTCGAGATCGACAAGCGTGCGATCGACGGCATCGGCGTCGACCTGAATCGTGTGCTGGCGCAGGACTACGGCCAGTGGTGACCTAGGTGTTGCGGGTCATGAGGTTGTTGACGCCCGGGCAGGGGTGAGCTGAGGGGACGGACCTCCCGGCGGCAGGATGGAAAACACCACATCCCCCATCTGCCCCAGCCGAGAGATCCGTCCGTGACCCACCGTAATGCCCCGCTGTCGGTCGAAGGCCGTCGCCGCCTCGTCGCCCGCTGCCAGCACCGTTCGATCGCCCACGTCGCCGCCGAGATGGGTATCTCACGCCAGTGCGCGTCGAAGTGGGTGAACCGGTGGCGCCGCCACGGCGAACTCGGCCTGCTCGACCGATCCTCGACACCACACCACCAACCCAGGGCGACCCCCGCCGGGGTCGTCTCCCGGATCGAGCGGCTACGCAGGGACAACAAATGGTCGGCACGGCGGATCGCTTTCGAACTCGACGGTGACGGCACCGCGATCGCAGTTCGCACCGTCACCCGCCAGCTCGCCCATCTGGGACTGCATCGGCGCCGGTTCCTCGACCCCACCGGCGAGAACAACCGGACACCTCGACCGATCGTGGCCCGCTGGCCAGGACACATGGTCCATGTCGATGTGAAGAAGGTCGGCCGGATCCCCGATGGCGGCGGCTGGCGGGTTCACGGCGCAGGTTCCGAACAGGCCAAGCTCGCCGCACGAGCCAAGAAGCGCGGGGCCAGAGCCGGCTATGTCTACCTGCACTCGGTGGTCGACGGCTACTCACGGCTCGCCTACACCGAAGCCCTCGACGACGAGAAAGCCGAGACCGCGATCCGGTTCATGCACCGAGCCAGGGCCTTCCTCGCCGCCCACGGCATCACCCACATCCACCGGATCGTGACCGACAACGGCTCCTGCTACCGCGCCCACGACTTCGCGAAGGTGCTCCGCGGGGCCCGTCACCAGCGAATCCGCCCCTACACACCCCGCCACAACGGCAAAGTCGAACGCTACCAACGGATCCTGGCCGAAGAGTTCCTCTACGCCCGAGCATGGACCTCAGACCTTCAGCGCAGTCAAGCCCTGCAGGTCTGGAACATCCACTACAACTACCATCGTCCGCACACCGCCGCTGGGAACCGACCACCAGTCATCCGTCTCCACGCCGGTGTCACCAACGTCATGGCCTCATACACCTAGGTCTGGCAGTGGCAGGTCGGCGCGACCCGCAGTTCCGGCTCGTCGTCGGGCACGACGCGCAGCGCGGTCCGGCTCTCGGGCGCGGCGTGATCGCCGAGCCAGGACAGCAGCGACCAGCGCGAAAGGCCCGACAGTGCCGAACCGAGGCTCAGGAACGAGCCGGAGGAGATGGCGGAGCCGAACGAGCCGACCGACCCGATGGACAACACCGACCCGACGCTGCCGATCGACAGCACCGAATAGGCCGACCCGATCGACAGAATCGAGCCTTCGGAGCGCCAGGACAGGATGGAGCGCCGCGAGCGCCTGCTCCGAATCGAGCTCCCCCGCCTCCCCGCGACTCTTGCCGGTCGCAGGGAGGTCATTGGCTCACGACCGGGCCGCCGGTCGGTATGGCTGCCGCAGTCGGAGTTTCCCGGGGAGTTACCCATGTACTCGCGAAATCTGTTCGCTCGGATCACGAGATACCTCATTCCTGACGAAGGTTGGTATCTCTCGGTTTACACCTACACGGTGAAGAAGCCCAGGGTGGGCATGAACGAGCAGGTGCGCGGGGCCTCGCCCTCGACCTCGGTGGTCAGCGAACCGGAGACCACGGCGACGACGCGGCCGTGGCCGGTGTTCGCGATGGCCGACAGCGTGGCCGGACCGCCGGGGTTGATCTTGGCCTCGTCGGTCAGCGTCTGCACCGCGGACTGGCGGGTGTCGAGGTTGAGCCACTGCACTGTCATCGGCGGGTTCTGCTCGACGGTCGGCGCCTTGGTACCGAGGGCGGTGAACACGAAACCGGCCTGACCGGCGGCGGGTCCGGGCGGGGGCAGCTGGGCCGGGCCGGGCACGGCGAGCGCGGTGCCGACCGAGTCGGCGCCGTCACCGATGCAGCCCTGACCGATCGTCGGGTACAGGAACTGCGCGATCACCGGGCCGTCTTCGGGGATCTCCGGTCCGCCGCCGCCGCTGCCGTCGAGGAAGGTGATGATCCGCTCCAGCGTCGACTTGATGGCGGGCGGCAGGTTCAGCGTGGCCAGCAGGACCCGGGCCTGGTCGATCAGGGCCTGCTGGGGGCTGGCGATGTCGGCGGGTCCGGCGATCAGTCCGGCCACCGCGGGCGCGAAGGCGGCGAGCGCGTCGACCGGGACGCCCTCTGGCACCATCGGAACGCTGATCGGTGCAGCCTGGGGGGCAGGCGCGGGAGCGGCACTGGTGGATGCCGGCGCGGCGAGCATGGCGCTGGCCGCGATGGCGAGAGCGGTCGTTGCGATCCGCGATCCTCGGCTACGAAGCACTTGTCTAGCCGTCCTTACCTCGGTGTTGCGATGGGACGAGGGTGTCGAGCCCTACATGTCGGGGTCACTCTAAGGACAACGCTGCCGTGTTGTACAGCCGCCGGGCCCGTGGCGGCGCACCGGCCGAATCATGTTCATCGACGCTAGCCCCCGACGCTGTTACAGGTGGGGATGTTGATTCAACTGTTACCCGTGGTGTCGCTCCGGTTTTCGGCCCGTCAGGGCCGAAAACCCGCGGCGCCAGCCGCACGAAGACACAGCTAAGGTGATCGGGCACCGCGAAATGCGCCCATACGACGGAAAGCCTGGCATTGAACCGACATCTCCGATGGGCTCTCGCGCTGCTCGGATTGTCCGTGCTCGCCCGGTTGAGCTGGATGCTGTTCGCCGAGAACGGCCTCAACGTGGTCGATCTGCACGTCTATGTCGACGGCTCGGCCTCGCTGCTCACCGACCGGCTCTACGACTTCACCTACGCGGAGGAGACGCCGGACTTCCCACTGCCGTTCACCTATCCGCCCTTCGCCGCGCTGGTGTTCTTCCCCCTGCACTACCTGCCGTTCACGCTGGTGGCGGTCGGCTGGATGCTGGCGACGGTCGCGGCGCTCTACGGCGTCATCCGGATCAGCCTGGAGCTGCTCCTCGGCGCGGAGGAGGCGAAGCGGACGCGCTGGATCACCGCGGCCGTCGCCTGGACCGCGCTCGGGGTCTGGCTCGAGCCGGTGCGCACCACCATCGACTACGGCCAGGTCAACGTCTTCCTGGTGTACGGGGCGATGCTCGCCGTGCGCAGCGCGCGCTGGTGGATCTCGGGCACGCTGGTCGGTTTCATCGCGGGCATCAAGCTGACGCCGGCGATCACCGGCCTCTATTTCGTGGCCCGACGGCGCTGGGCGACGGTGCTGTGGTCGGCGGCGGCGTTCGGGCTCACCGTGGCTGTGAGCTTTCTCATCAACGCGAGCGAGGCCCGCCGCTACTTCGGCACGCTGCTCGGCGACGCCGACCGGATCGGCCCGGTCGGCTCGGTCTGGAATCAGTCGCTGCGCGGGGCGTTGAGCCGTATTCTCGGCCGTGACGTGGAGTCGGGGGCGTGGTGGCTCGCGGCGGTGGTGCTCACCGCGGTGCTGGCCTTCCTCGCCTGGCGCACGCTCGGCCCCGACGACCGTCTCGGCACCCTGGTCCTGGTGCAGCTGTTCGGGCTGATGATCTCGCCGATCTCCTGGTCGCACCACTGGGTGTGGCTGATCCCGGCCGTCCTGTGGCTGCTCTACGGACCGCTGCGCGATGAGCGCGTCGCGCGGATCATCGCCGGGTTCTGGTTGCTGACGATGCTGGTCGGCGTCCCGTGGGTCCTCTCGTTCGCCCAGCCGACGATCTGGACCATCCCGCGCCCGTGGCCGCTGGCCTGGCTGGGCGCGGTCGACGTGATCGGCGTGTTCGTCCTGCTCGGCTGGCTGATCTGGCACGGCCGCGACACCCTGCGCGCACAGCTGGGCGGGCGACGTCGCGCCGCCGAGGTGCCCGCGAGCTGACGGCTCAGCCGACGATCGTGTCGATGGTGTGGGCCAGCGCGGTGTCGGCCGCGGTGATCCCACCCGCCGAATGCGTGCTGAGGGTGAATGTCAGTGTGCGCCATCGGATATCGATGTCTGGATGGTGGTCGGCCGCTTCGGCCGCCGCGGCGACCTTGCGGACCAGTTCGATCCCTTCCGGGAAACTCGGCGCCTGTACCGTGCGGATGATCGCGGCACCCTCGCGTGACCACTCGGGCAGGGTGGCCAGGGCGATGGTGATCTCGGGGTCGGAGAGCAACGGAGTACCCATGACTCGGTTGTACTCCTGCTCGGGGCAGCACGCATCGCCCGACGTCACAGCGGTCAGGCGGCGCGCGCCTTCTTCAGAGCCTTCTTCAGGTCCTTACCGCACACACCGGCGGCCTCGGCCCTTTTCATCCGCATGATGACGACGGGACATTTGAAGCACCGGGTCTTCTTCCGGCAGCACTTCTTCTTAGGCTTGAGGCTCGATACCTTCTTCGCCTTCACCTTGCCCACGCGAGTCACCCTATCGTCAGTACAAAGCCTGACACGTGCGTGCCACTCCGATACCGGTAGGGTGTAACAGGCCGCGATGCCAGATGAATGCGCGCCAATACATCAACAGCAGGAGGATTGAGGCGTGTCGTCTACACGCGATTTTCGCAACGTCGCCATCGTGGCCCACGTCGACCACGGCAAGACGACGCTGGTCGACGCCATGCTTCGTCAGTCGGGCGCGTTCGCAGAGCGAGCCGAGCTGGTCGACCGAGTCATGGACTCCGGTGACCTCGAGCGCGAGAAGGGCATCACCATTCTCGCGAAGAACACCGCAGTACATCGTCACCACCCCGACGGTTCCGTCACCGTCATCAATGTCATCGATACCCCCGGCCACGCCGACTTCGGTGGTGAGGTCGAACGTGGCCTCTCCATGGTCGACGGTGTCGTGCTGCTCGTCGACGCGTCCGAGGGCCCGCTGCCCCAGACCCGCTTCGTGCTGCGCAAGGCGCTGGCCGCCAAGCTGCCGGTGATCCTGGTCGTCAACAAGACCGACCGCCCCGACGCCCGGATCGCCGAGGTCGTCGAGGAATCGCACGACCTGCTGCTCGACCTGGCATCCGACCTCGACGACGAGGCCGCCGAAGCCGCCGAGCTGGCGCTGGACCTGCCGGTCCTCTACGCCTCGGGCCGCGAGGGCAAAGCCTCCAAGGAGCAGCCGGAGAACGGTTCGGCTCCCGCCGCCGAGAACCTCGACGCCCTGTTCGACGTGCTGCTCAACAACATCCCGGCGCCCAAGGGCAACGTGGACGCGCCGCTGCAGGCCCACGTCACCAACCTCGACGCCTCGGCCTTCCTCGGCCGTCTCGCCCTGGTTCGCGTGCACAACGGCGAGCTGCGCAAGGGCCAGAACGTCACCTGGATCAACGCCGAGGGTGCCAAGCAGGTCAAGATCACCGAGCTGCTGCAGACGATCGGTGTGGAGCGTCAGCCGGGCGAGGTCGCCGTCGCCGGTGACATCGTCGCCATCGCCGGTATCCCGGACATCATGATCGGCGACACCCTCGCCGACGTGGAGAACCCGGTCGCGCTGCCGCGCATCTCCGTCGACGAGCCCGCCATCTCGGTGGTCATCGGCACCAACACCTCGCCGCTGGTCGGCCGGGTGCAGGGGCACAAGCTGACCGCCCGCATGGTGAAGTCGCGGCTGGATCAGGAACTGATCGGCAACGTCTCGCTGCGCGTGCTCGACATCGGTCGTCCCGATGCCTGGGAGGTGCAGGGCCGTGGAGAGCTGGCGCTGGCCATCCTGGTCGAGCAGATGCGTCGTGAGGGCTTCGAACTGACCGTGGGCAAGCCGCAGGTGGTCACCAAGACCGTCGACGGCAAGGTGCACGAGCCGTTCGAAGAGCTGACCATCGACTGCCCCGACGAGTACCTGGGTGCCATCACCCAGCTGCTGGCCGCCCGCAAGGGCAAGATGGTGCAGATGAGCAACCACGCCGCCGGGTGGGTGCGCATGGAGTTCATCGTGCCCTCGCGTGGCCTGATCGGCTTCCGCACAGTGTTCCTCACCGAGACCCGCGGCACCGGCATCGCCAACGCCGTCTCCCATGGCTACGCGCCGTGGGCCGGTGAGATCCGCGCTCGCCACACCGGTTCGCTGGTGTCGGACCGCGCGGGCACCGTCACCCCGTTCGCGATGATCCAGCTGGCCGATCGTGGTCAGTTCTTCGTCGAGCCGGGTGCCGATACCTACGAGGGCATGGTGGTCGGCATCAACCCCCGCGCCGAGGATCTCGACATCAACGTGACCCGCGAGAAGAAGCTGACCAACATGCGCAGCGCGACCGCGGACACCTTCGAGACCATGGCCAAGCCGCTGCAGCTCGACCTGGAACTGGCGATGGAGTTCTGCGCCGGTGACGAGTGCGTCGAGGTCACCCCGGAGGTGGTCCGCGTGCGCAAGGTGGTGCTCGGCGCCAACGAGCGTGCCCGCGACCTGTCGCGTCGCAAGGCGCGTGACCGCGCGGTGAGCAACTCCTAGAAAATGCTCGACACGATGGGACGGCGCTTCGGTGCCGTCCCATCGTCCGTTTCGCCGGGTTCGCACGTGTGTGGCCAGAACAGAGAGGCACGGTAGAGTGCCGAACGTGAGTTCGGGGGTTCGGCGCGCGAAGTGGCGCGCGATGTTGGTGGCGATGACCGCGTCGATGGTCCTCGCCGGTTGCACCGCGAATCCACCACCGCCCATCGAGAGTACCGATTCGCCCAAGACCACCCAGGCCAAGCCGGGGAAGAACACCGTCGTCGTCGCGATCGACGACATCGGCATCGGTTTCAATCCGCATCTGCGCTCGGATCAGTCACCCGCCACCAACGCGGTGAGTTCGATGGTGCTGCCGAGTCCGTTCCGCCCGGTGCCGAATCCGGCGCTGCCCGGGGTGGTCGATCGGGTGCCCGACGCGGCCCTCATCGAGTCGGCGGAGGTGACCTCGGAAGAGCCGTTCACCCTCACCTACACGCTGCGTAACCAGGCGAACTGGTCCGACGGCGCGCCGATAGCCGCCGAGGACTTCCGGTTCCTGTGGCAGCAGATGGTCACCCAGCCCGGCGTGGTGGATCCGGCGGGCTACCGGTTGATCTCGGATGTGGGCTCCTCCGGCGGCGGCAAGACCGTCACCGTGACGCTGGCCCAGCCCTACCCCGCCTGGCGTGAGCTGTTCGCGAATCTGTTGCCCTCGCATCTGGTGAAGGATTCGCCGGGTGGGTTCGCCAGCGGGCTGGTCGACCGGATTCCGGTCTCGGGTGGCAATTTCACCATCAAGTCGGTCGACCGGGGGCGCGACGAGATCCTGCTCGAACGCAACGACCGGTTCTGGGGCACTCCGGCCGCGCCGGATCAGATCCTGTTGCGCCGCGGCGGAACTCCCTCGCAGCTGGCGGAGTCCCTGCGCACCGGGGACGCGCAGATGGCGCTGGTGCACGGCGGCGTGGCGACCCAGGCCCAGCTGGCCGCGATTCCGGCGGTGCGGACCACGATCATGCCGCAGGCCCGCGAACTGCAGCTCACGCTCAACGGCCGCTCCGGCGATCTCGCCGATGTGCGGGTGCGCAAGGCGGTGCTCGGGCTGCTCGATCCGGCACTGCTGGCCACGGTCGGCGCGCAGACCGGCGGGTGGGTGGAACCCGCACGCGCCCAGGTGCTTCCGCCGTCGAGCCCCGGTTACCTGCCGACCGCACCCCCTCGACCGACCCTCGACGAGGCCTTCGCGCTACTGGCCGACGCCGGATTCGGTCGGGCACCGGAGACGCCGCAGACCGTTTCGCCCACTTCGCCCGCGCCGCAGCCACGTTCGGTCGCTCGCGACGGCAAGGTGCTGTCGGTGCGGATCGGGGCGGTTGTCGAGGACGCGACGGCACTGGCGGTCGCCAATACCGCCGCCGACCAATTGCGCAGTGCTGGAATCGATGCCACCGTGCGCGGCCTGCCCGCCGACGAGCTGTACGGCACGAACCTCACCGAGTCCGTGATCGACGCGATCGTCGGCTGGGAGTTGGCGGGCGACGATCCGGCCACGGTGCTGGCCTCGCGCTACGGCTGCGAGCCGGTGGCGCCGCCCGACGCCGAGGACGAAGTGCGCACCGCGGTGGAGGCGTACCGCAAGGCGCCGAGCAATATCGGTGGCGTGTGCGATCCGACCCTGCAGGTCTCGATCGACGAGGCGCTGCGCGGGATCGAGGTGCCCCGGATCCTGGCCGAGGCCGAACCGCGGCTGTGGGAGCTGTCGACGGTGCTGCCGATCGTGCAGGACAATGTCGTCGCGGCGGCCGGTCCGCGGGTGGACGGCGCGTCGTTGTCGGGCGCCATCCAGGTCGGGATCTTCGGTGACACGGCGCAGTGGCGGAGGATTCCATGACGGGTGCGACCGGGGGCCTGCTGCTCGTGCACGCCCATCCCGACGACGAAACCCTCACCACCGGTGGGACGATCGCGCACTATCGCCGCCGTGGCGTCCCGGTGACCGTGGTGACCTGCACCCTGGGTGAAGAAGGGGAGGTCATCGGCGAGCGGTGGTCACGACTGATCGCGGCCGAGGCCGATCAGCTCGGCGGCTACCGCATCGGCGAACTCACCGCGGCCCTGGCCGCTCTGGACGCGGGCGAGCCACGGTTCCTCGGCGGGCCCGGTCGCTGGCGCGATTCCGGGATGGCGGGCACGCCATCGGCGCGGAATCCGCGCGCTTTCGTGAACTCCGGTGACGCGGCGGTCGAGGCACTCGTCGAGGTGCTGGTGGAACTGCGGCCCCGCGTGGTGGTGACCTACGATCCGCGTGGCGGCTACGGCCATCCCGACCACATTCGCGCGCACGAGATCACCACCGAGGCTGTGTCCGTGGCCGCCGAACGAGGCTGGGACGTGCCGAAGTTCTACTGGACCGTCACCGACGCGAGCCTGCTGCGCGAGCACACCGCCGCGCTGGCGCGCCGCACCGTCGACGAACTGCCCGGCGCGCTGCCCAAGGGCTGGCGATTGCCGGTCGAGCCCGAACTGGCCGCGATGTCGACGGGCGGGGTGACCACCGAGGTCGACGTCTCCGACGTCCTCGCGGCCAAGCGGGCCGCCATGCGCGCGCACGCCACCCAGGTCACCGTCGCCCCCAGTGGTCGAGAGTTCGCCCTGTCGAACAACATCGCCCTGCCGGTGCTGCCGGTGGAGCATTTCCGGCTGGTCAGGGGCACGCTCGGAGAGCGCGGTGCCGATGGCCTCGAGCACGACCTGTTCTCGGGCATCTGACGCCTCCGCGCACCGGAAAGCTGACGGTGGGGCCCACACCTGGTCCCGGGTGAGCCTCGTGCCACGCGTTCGCCCAGCGGCACGGCTGGCCGGTGCCTGCGGACGGTACGACCACCGGGTCCGGCCGAATAGACTCGCCCGCATGGTGACCGACCACGATCAGCCCACCGCCGTGCTGCGGCGCCTGCCCGGCCTGCCCGACCCGTTGCTCTCGGGGCTCATCGTCGCGCTGCTGTTGGTCGCCGCGCTGATCACCCTGTTCCTCGAGGTGATGTTCCTGCCGTTGTACCTCGGCTCGGTGGCGTTTCCGGTGGCGGCGCTGCTGGCCGCGCCGATCAATGTCGCGCTGGTCTATGGCATGGAGTCGGTGACCTCGCGCCTGGGCTTCCTCTTCGCGCCGATCGTGGTGTGGGTCTTCGGGTTCCTGGTCTTCGCCTCGCGCGGACCCGGGGGCGACATCATGCTCGGCAGCAACGGGAGCACCCTGCTGTTGCTGGCGTGCGGTGTCCTCGCGCCCTCGGCCTACCTGTACTACCGGTCCAACGCGGGACGCTAGGTGCTCGCGGTCGAACTCTGCCACGGCCACCTGCCGGTCAGCTCGAGTTCGAGAGAGTAGCTGAGGAAGGTCCTGACCAGGACGATCAGGGCGAGGACGCCCACGTTGGCGAAGGTCGGTGCGATGGCGACGGTCCGGATGATGTCGGCGGCGACCAGGAATTCCAGCCCGAGCAGAATGGCGCGACCGAGGCCGCGCCGGTAGGTGCGATACGACAGCTCGAAGTCCCGCCGCCGGGCCATTTCCGCTGCGAAGCGGACCGTGCCCACCAGCGCGCCGATGACGATCGCCGCGACACCGGCGCCGTCGAGGACCTTGCCCGTCGTTTCGATCACCTCGGTGAACTCCACATCGGAAGGCTACGCCGCGAGTGCGCTGAGAGTCAGCCGCGCCGCGCGCCGATGCCGTCCAGGATGAGGTCGAGTTCGAGGGTGAACTTCTCCAGCATCTGCGCGGTCGTCGCCGTGCCGGACTGCGCCAACCGCGTGGCGTAGCGCTGGTGCAGTCGGGGGTAGGGGCGTGCGGCGGCCTCACTGGCCGTGAGGACCTGGGTGACCCACTGCTCGGCGGACAGCCCGCTGCGCGCGATCGTCATCAGCATCGCGGCCTCGTTGGCGCACGAGCCGACGATGAACTGGAAGATCGCGTCGGCCGCGATGTCGACCACCTCGGCACTGAAGTCGGCGACTTCGAGGATCGCGATCATCGAATCGGTCAGCCGCATCATGTTGGGCCCGAGGTAGACCAGGGCCGCGTTGCTGAGCACCACCGTGATCCACGGATGCGCCAGCATCGTCGCGCGCACCCCCGCCGCCTGCTCGTGCATCACCGCCCGCCAGCGCCGCGCATCGGGTTCGGGAACCGGTATCTCGCCGATGACCTGGTCGACGACGAGCTCGAGCAGTTCGTCCTTGTTCGCGACGTGGGTGTAGAGCGAGGTCGCGCCCGCCCCGAGCCGGGCCCCGAGCTTGCGCATGCTCAGCGCGTCGAAGCCCTCCTCGTCGAGCAGCCGGACAGCCTCGGCCACGATCTGCTCGCGACTGAGCGGGGGCTGGTCACCGCGTTGGTGCGGTGCCCTGGTCGTGCCGCCCGCTGCCATCGTCTGCCTCCTTGCGTGCGTGCTGTCCCGGTACGTCGGTTTCGGTGTCGGGCCCGCGGGCTCAGCGATGGCCGAGGCGGCCCGGTGTCACCGCCTCGATGAGGGCGAGGGCTTGGTCGTGGGGGATGTCGTCGACGAGGTAGGCCTTCTTGCCCGCGGCGGTGGCCGCGACGACGCTGGCCAGGCCGGAGCGGCGCTGCCAGAAGGTCTGGCGGACGGTCCAGCCGATGATGCCGGGGGCCTCGAGGCAGTCGCGATTGCGGTCGAGGCTGCCGCGGCGGGTGATCAGCCAGGTGGGGCCGGTGGTGCCGGGCAGGACGCGGTGGCCCAGGCCCCGGTAGCGGTCCTCGGCGAGGATCGCCATGACGACGGCGAGGGTCACCGGGGAGGTCCACGTCCAGCCCGGCAGGTCGACACCCGCCCACATCAGCACCAGCATGGCGGCGACGAGGATCCCGACCGGCCACGCGGCCTTGGTGTAGCGCCGGCGACGGGCGGCGGGTCCGTGACGGTGCAGCTCGATCGTGCCCAGCGTCGCTCCGGAGACCGGTTGTGGGGCAGGGGTTCGCGTGGGTGCCTTGGTGAGCGACGGTGGTGTGCCGACAGGCGCGTCAGGGGTCGCCGGACCAGTGATCGGTGGTGGCGCGGAAGGCCCCGTCGGCGCCGATCCCGCGGTGGGTCGGCGCCAGGTCGAATGCGGGTCGTCCATGGCGGTCGTGTCCGGGGCGGTCGTCGCGGGCGGACCCCACGCAGTGGCGGGGGTGTGGGGGGTTGCGTACGAGCCGGGGAAGGTGACCGCGAGTGTGTTCGGGCCGGGGTCAGGCTGGTTGTGCGGGTCGGTGGCCGGTGCTTGTGTGGTGGACCCCGGGCGGCGGCGGGTGCGCAGGAGTTCGTCGAGGGTGCGTTCGACGGCGGTGCGGGGGGCCTGGGGGAGGATCTTCTGGCGGGGGTTCTCGCCGGTCATGATCATTTCCAGCTGGGCGGCGCGGGCGGCGCGCAGGAGGAGGGGTTCGCTGAGGGTGGCACCGCGGAAGCGGGCCAGGTCGAGGGTGATCTGGCGGGTGGTGAACAGGCCGTGGCGCAGGTGCAAGGTGGTGCCGTTGTCGAGTACCCGCAGGCCGAACCAGGTGGCCAGGTACTGCCCGCAAGCGGCCAGGCTGACCAGGGCCAGCGACAGCAGGGTCAGCCCGGCGATGACGATCACCACCACGGGGGTGCTGTCCTCGTCGATGTGCTCCACGGGAGCCGAAGACGAGAGCACGTCGATGAGCCCGTACTGGGCGCCGATGCCCGCGATCGGCGCGATGATGGCGAGCCCGGTCAGCGACAGCGGGGCGTAGCGCACCCACGCGGCCCGCCAGTGCCCGATCTCCACGCCCGATTCGGCGGTGGCATCGAACGGTGGAACATGATGCGCCACACCGGGCTCGGCCGACACCGGCGCGTGATTGCCGGTGTGCGCGAGCAATTCGGCCCGCAGCGCGGGAATCCGGCTGGTGTCGAGGGCGTCGAGCTTGAACTCCTCGCCCTTGGTGGCCTGGTTGCCGGTCCCGATGGCGAGCACCGCCAGCCCCAGGATCCGGTGCAGCAGATCGGCTTCCACATCCACCGACCTGATCCGCGGCCGCGGTACCGACAGGGTGCGCCGCTGCACGATCCCCGTGCGCAACTGCACGTGATCGGCGTCGATGCGGTAGGAGGTGGTGAAGAAGCGCGCCGCACCGAACCCGGCGATCAGCACGACCGGGATCAGGCTCCACAGGGGATTGCCACTGGTGGTACCGACGATCAGCGTGCCGAGCAGCACCGGGATGTATTTCACGATCTCGGTGATCGGATACACCACCAGCATGCGCGGATCGAGCCGCTGCCAGTCGTCGAGCGCCTGCGGTGCGCTCGTCTGCTGCGGTCCGGGCTCGCTCACGTCGCGTCCCCGCGGTGCTGGGCGGCGATACCGGCCAACCGGGTGACGGTCTGCTCGGCGACCGGCAGATCCAGCGCGCCGATCTTCACCGCCCCCGCCGAGGACGCCGTGGTCACCGTGACGGTGGCGAGTCCGAGGATTCGTTCCAGCGGCCCGCGCTCGGTGTCCACGGTCTGCACCCGCGAGATCGGCGCGACGCGTGATTCCTGATCCAGCCAGCCGACCCGGGTGTAGACGGCTTCGTCGGTCACTTCCCAGCGATGCACCGCGAACCGCCACAGCGGGACTATGACCACCCCGAGCACGGCCAGGACCAGCACCGCCAGCCCCGCGAGCGCCTGCCAGCCGCGATGCTGGGCGTCGAGCACGGCCCACACCACCAGGCCCGCGCACAGCACGAGCACCCCGATCGCGTTCTCCAACGCCCACAGGAGTTTGGCCTTGGAACTGGGACGCCAGGCCGGTTCGGCCAGGATGGTGGAGCGCGGCAACGACATGAGGCCATCGTGGCATGCCGGGACCGCGAGTTCACCCCCTCGGGAATACGCGCGGTCCCGGGCGGGGTTGTCGACCTACTAGACGACTCACCCGTTCCCGTCCGGGCCGGGTGACCAGCCAATCGCACGTTCCGGAGGGAAGTAGCGCATGATCGACGGGGTGAGCGACCTTCCGAAGCCGAGCGTTCCGCTACCGCCGCCGAATCCCGCCGCCATGCGCCGGGCGCTGCGCCGGGCCCGCGACGGCGTCACGCTGAACGTCGACGAAGCCACCGTCCTGCTGCACGCCACCGGCGCCGACCTCACCGATCTGTGTGCCAGCGCGGCCAGGGTCCGCGACGCGGGCCTGGAATCGTCGGGCCGTCCCCGCACGATCAGCTATTCGCGCAATGTCTTCATTCCACTGACCAAGCTGTGCCGGGACAAGTGTCACTACTGCACCTTCGTCACCGTGCCCGGCAAGTTGCGGGCCGAGGGTAAGGGCATGTTCCTCGAACCCGACGAGGTGCTCGAGATCGCCCGCCAAGGCGCGGCGCTGGGCTGCAAGGAAGCCCTGTTCACCCTGGGCGACCGGCCCGAGGACCGCTGGCCCGAGGCCGCGCAGTGGCTCGACGAACGCGGCTACGACTCCACCCTCGACTACCTGCGCGCCGTCTCGATCCTGGTGCTCGAGGAAACCGGCCTGCTGCCGCACCTGAATCCCGGCGTGCTGAGCTGGGCCGAGATCGCCCGCCTCAAGCCGGTCGCCCAGTCGATGGGCATGATGCTCGAGACCACCGCCACCCGGCTGTTCACCGAGAAGGGGCAGTGCCACTACGGCAGCCCCGACAAGGACCCCGCGGTGCGGCTGCGTGCGATCACCGACGCGGGCAGGCTCTCGGTGCCCTACACCACCGGCATCCTGGTCGGCATCGGCGAGACGCTCACCGAGCGCGCCGAGTCGATCATGGCGATTCGCAAGCAGCACCGCGAGTTCGGGCACATCCAGGAAGTGATCGTGCAGAACTTCCGGGCCAAGACCGACACCGCCATGCGCGATGCCCCCGACGCCGATGTCGACGAGTTCCTGGCGACCGTCGCGGTCACGAGATTGCTACTGGGACCCGATGTTCCGGTGCAGGCCCCGCCGAACCTGGTCTCGCACAGCGATTGCCGTGCCCTCATCGACGCCGGAATCGACGACTGGGGCGGGGTCTCGCCGGTGACGGTCGACCACGTGAACCCCGAGCGCCCGTGGCCGAACCTGGACACCCTGCGCGAGATCACCGAGTCGGCCGGATTCACCCTGGTCGAACGCACCTCCGCGCACCCGAAGTACGTGCGGGCCGGACACCCGTGGATCGACCCGCGCATCGGCGCGCACGTCGACGCGCTCTCCGACCCGGCCACCGGTCTGGCACGGCCGGACGCGATGCCGGTCGGGTTGCCCTGGCAGGAACCCGACGAGTCGTGGGACTCGGTCGGTCGCGTCGACCTCAACACCGCCATCGACACCGAGGGCCGCAACACCGAGAGCCGCAGCGATTCCGGCCTCGGCCAGGAGGCGCTCGGCGCGTTCGGCGACTGGGAGACGGTCCGGGAGAACGCCCGCGACCTCGCCGTCACCGCTCCCGTCCGCCTGGACTCCGAGGTGGCCGAGGCCCTGCGCGCGGCCGAGAAGGACCCGGCCGGACTCACCGACGACCAGTACCTCGCCCTGGCCACCGCCGACGGCGCCGGGCTGGAAGCCGTTGCCGCACTGGCCGATCAGCTGCGTCGCGAGGTCAACGGCGACGAGGTCACCTATGTGGTGAACCGCAACATCAACTTCACCAACATCTGCTACACCGGCTGCCGCTTCTGCGCGTTCGCCCAGCGCAAGGGCGATGCCGACGCGTTCACCCTGAGTACCGACGAGGTCGCCGACCGGGCTTGGGAAGCGCACGTCGACGGTGCCACCGAGATCTGTATGCAGGGCGGCATCGACCCCGAGCTGCCGGTCACCGGCTATGCCGACCTGGTCCGCGCCATCAGGGCCAAGGTGCCCTCGATGCACGTGCACGCGTTCTCGCCGATGGAGATCGTCAATGGGGCATCGCGTGGTGGGCAGAGCATTCGCGACTGGCTCGCGGCGTTGAAAGAGGCTGGGCTGGGCAGCATTCCGGGTACGGCGGCGGAGATCCTCGACGACGAGGTGCGCTGGGTGCTCACCAAGGGCAAGCTGCCCACCTCGGCCTGGATCGAGGTGATCACCACCGCGCACCAACTGGGCATCCCGTCGAGTTCGACGATGATGTACGGCCACGTCGACAACCCCAAGCACTGGGTCGGTCACCTGCGGGTGCTGCGCGGTATCCAGGACGAGACCGGCGGCTTCACCGAGTTCGTCCCGCTGCCGTTCGTGCACCAGAGTGCCCCGCTCTACCTGGCCGGCGCCGCGCGGCCGGGGCCGACCAATCGCGACAACCGCGCGGTGCACGCCCTGGCCCGTATCATGCTGCACGGGCGCATCGACAACATCCAGACCAGCTGGGTCAAGCTCGGCACCATCGGAACCCAGGCCATGCTCACCGGCGGCGCCAATGATCTGGGCGGCACATTGATGGAGGAGACCATCTCCCGGATGGCCGGTTCCCAGCACGGCTCGGCCAAGACTGTGGCCGAGCTCACCGAGATCGCGAACGGTATCGGTCGCCCGGTCCGCGAGCGCACGACGGTCTACGGTCGGGTGGAGGCGAAACCGGTTCCGCTACCCCTGTCGATCGGGTGATCTCCGCGTAGAGTTAGGGCAGGCTGACCTGGGGGTAACGTGGGGACTCGGGATATCGTTGCCCTGGCGGAGTAACCCCGCAGGTGAGGACAGACTAGGAGAACGGCAGTGCCGTACATCATCGCTGAACCGTGCGTTGACGTGAAGGACAAGGCGTGCATCGAGGAATGCCCCGTGGATTGCATCTACGAGGGTGGCCGCATGCTCTACATCCAACCGGACGAGTGCGTTGACTGTGGTGCGTGTGAGCCGGTCTGCCCCGTGGAGGCAATCTTCTACGAGGACGACACTCCGGACCAGTGGAGCGGTTACATCAACGCCAATGTCGACTTCTTCGACGAGTTGGGTTCGCCCGGAGGCGCCGCCAAGGTGGGCAAGGTCGACTTCGACCCGGCCTTCATCAAGGCGCTGCCTCCCATGGCCGAAGAATGAGGGTCAGCAGCCTGCTGCCCGACTTTCCCTGGGACACCATCGCCGCGGTCAGGCAGAAGGCCGCCGCGCACCCGGGGGGACTGGTCGATCTGTCGGTCGGCACGCCGGTCGACCCGGTCGATCCGCTGATCCAGGCGGCATTGACCTCGGTCGCCGCCGTGCCCGGCTACCCGACCACGCACGGCACCCCTGAGCTGCGCGCCGCCGCTGTCGCGGCCATGACGCGCCGGTTCGGGATCGCCGGTGTCGACCAGGCGGCGGTGCTGCCGGTGATCGGCACCAAGGAACTGATCGCAGGGCTGCCGCGCCTGCTCGGGCTCGGCTCCGAGGATCTGGTGGTGATCCCCGAGATCGCCTACCCCACCTATGAGGTCGGTGCGCTGCTGGTGGGCGCGAAGCCTTGGCGCGCAGACGGTCTCACCCAGATCGGCCCGCAGAACCCGGCGCTGATCTATGTGAACTCCCCGTCGAACCCGACCGGCAAGGTGCTCGGCGTCGACCACCTGCGCAAGGTGGTGGCCTTCGCCCGCGAGCGCGGCGCGATCGTCGCCTCCGACGAGTGCTACCTGGGGCTGACCTGGGAGGGCGAGGCCGTCTCCATCCTCGACCCGCGCGTGAGCGACGGCGACCACACCGGCCTGCTGGCCATCCACTCGCTGTCGAAGACCTCGAACCTGGCCAGTTATCGCGCCGGCTTCGTCGCCGGTGATCCCGCGCTGGTCGCCGAACTCCTGGAAGTGCGCAAGCACTCGGGCATGATGCTCCCGTTCCCGATCCAGGCTGCCATGACCGCCGCCCTCAGCGACGACACCCACGAGGTCCAGCAGCGCGAACGTTACCGCGCCCGTCGCGAGACGCTCCGAAAAGCCTTGCACCAGGCCGGTTTCCGTATCGACTTCTCCGACGCGGGCCTCTATCTGTGGGCCACCCGCGGTGAACCCTGCCGCGTCACCCTCGACTGGCTCGCCGACCGCGGAATCCTCGCCGCCCCAGGCGATTTCTACGGCCCCCGCTCCCCGGAGCACGTCCGTATCGCCCTCACCGCCACCGACGAACGCATCGCCGAAGCCGCGACCCGACTGGCCTGAACGCTACTTCCGCGCAACCCCGAGTGTTCGGATACTCGGGGTTTTCACATGTCTGAAATGCAGCCATTTCAATGAATGGCTCGGTATAACAGGTTCTCATTGCCGTCTCGATGAGGAGCTGCACGGTGCGTGAATTTCTGTACGAAAAGCCAGGTCGATCCCAGTATGTTCAGGGGCTGTCTCGTCGCCGATTCCTAGCTGCAACAGGTTTCACCGTGGGGGCGGTCGCGTTGGGGAGCCGGGCGTCGGCCGGCGCGGCTCCGATCGCCGACGGTGACCAGGTGCCCGCCCTGGTGATCGGCAGCGGCTACGGCGGCTCGGTCGCCGCCCTGCGTCTGGCCCAGGCCGGAGTCGACGTCCTGGTCGCCGAGATGGGCATGTCATGGACGCAACCGGGGTCCGATGGCGACATCTTCTGTTCGGTGCTGAAACCGGACGGTCGCTCCTATTGGCTGCGCGAGAAGACCGACCAGCCTGTGGGCTACTTCCTCGGCGGTTCCTACAACAAGGACATCGACCGCTACACCGGTGTGCTCGACTCGGAGAAGTTCAGCGGCATCCGGGTGTATCAGGGCCGCGGCGTCGGCGGCGGGTCGCTGGTCAACGGTGGCATGGCCGTCACGCCGAAGCAGGAGAACTTCGCCGCGATCCTGCCCTCGGTGGACGCGGGCGAAATGTATGCCACCTACTACCCGAGGGCCAACAGCGCGCTCGGGGTCAACACCATCGACCAGGCGTGGTTCGAGTCGGCGGAGTGCTACAAGTTCGCGCGGGTGGGCCGTAAGCATGCCGAAAGATCGGGTTTCGGCTGGACTTTCGTGCCCAACGTCTACGACTTCGAGTACATGAAGAAGGAACAGGCGAACACGGTGCGCCGGTCCGCGCTGGCCGGTGAGGTGATCTACGGCAACAACGCGGGCAAGCGTTCGCTGGACAAGACCTACCTGGCGGCGGCCACCGGAACCGGCAAGGTCACCATCGCCGCGCAGCATCTGGTCACCGCGGTCACGCCCAGCGGCGGCGGCTACGAGGTGACCATCGCGCAGATCGACACCAAGGGCAACACCACTGCCACCAAAAAGGTTGTCGCGCAGCGGGTCTTCTTCGCCGCGGGCAGCGTGGGCACCAGCAAGCTGCTCGTCGCCATGAAAGCCCAAGGGCACCTGCGGGATCTGTCCGACGCGGTCGGCCAGAAGTGGGGCAACAACGGCAATGTGATGGTCGGCCGGGCCAACCACATGTGGGACGGCACCGGCATCCTGCAGTCGTCGATGCCCTGCCTCGGTATCGACAACTGGGCCGACGCGGGCGGGCCCGCCTTCGCCGAGGTGGCGCCGTTCCCGGCCGGTCTCGAAACCTATGTCAGCCTGTACCTGGCGATTACGAAGAACCCGAACCGGGCGAGGTTCACCTTCGATTCCGGCACCGGCAAGGTGGACCTCAACTGGCAGACGTCCTGGAACCAGTCCTCGATCGACGCGGCCAAACGCATCTTCGACAAGATCAACAAGAAGGAGGGCACGATCTACCGCACCGACTTGTTCGGCGTGTACAAGACCTGGGGTGACGACTTCACCTACCACCCGCTCGGCGGCTGCGTGCTCAACGAAGCCACCGACAACTACGGCCGCCTGCACGGCTACCAGGGCCTCTACGTCATCGACGGCTCCCTGATTCCCGGTAACACCAGCGTCAATCCGTTCGTCACCATCACCGCTCTGGCCGAACGCAATATCGAACGGATCATCGCCGAGGACCTGTAGCGACGCGGGCCCCGGCTGCCGGATCGGCCACGGTCCGGCAGCCGGGCGAACGGAATCCACGGCGCGCGACGCGCGAATCGTGCGGTTGTTCGGTCGCCGCCACCCGCCTGGCCCGAGGTCTTGCCTTGCTGTCTGGACTAGGGTCATGGTCGATGCGGTAAAGGATCGAAAGGCTCGACACGGATGCACGGGGTGAAGTTCGGCGCTGGCACAGTGTTCGCCGGATATCGGATCGAGCGGATGCTCGGTCGGGGTGGGATGGGGACCGTGTACCTGGCGGCGCATCCGCGGCTGCCCCGGCAGGTGGCGCTGAAACTGCTGAATCGCGAACTGTATTCCGATGACGAGGTGCGCGGGCGGTTCGAGCGGGAGGCCGACGTCTCGGCCCATCTGGACCATCCCGGCGTCGTCACGGTGCTCGACCGCGGCGTCGAGAACGGGCTGATGTGGATCTCCATGCAGTACGTGGACGGCACCGACGCCTCGGTGTTCCGCGGTGCGCCGATGGATCCGGCGCGCGCGGTGAACATCATCGCCCAGACCGCCGAAGCGCTCGACTACGCCCACGAACGGGGCGTACTGCACCGAGACATCAAGCCCGCCAACATCTTGCTCGCTCCGGCACGGGATGGCGACCGGGTGGTGCTCACCGACTTCGGGATCGCGCGCCTGCGTGGCGATTCGCGCGAACTCACCCGCACCGGCGCCTTCCTCGCCACGCTGGCCTATGCGGCGCCGGAACAGTTGTCGGGTGAGACCGTCGATCACCGCTGCGACCAGTACTCGCTCGGCTGTACCCTGTTCACCCTGCTCACCGGTGAAAGTCCGTTCCCCGCAGACAATCCCGGTGCTGTGGTGGCCGCCCACCTGACCAAACCCGTGCCCCGCGCCTCCGTCGACGTACCAGACCTGCCCCCGGCCATCGACGCCGTGCTGGCGCGCGTGATGGCGAAGGATCGGGGCGAAAGATTCAGCAGCTGCACAGAATTCGCCTATGCGGCGGCCGCGGCGCTGTCCGTTTCCGGCTTCGATCACCTGGTTCTCACCACCGACCCCGTGTCACCATCCCGGCTCGCCTCCGCTGATCCTGGTGCGCCGACACCGACGCTGATCGGTCCGCCGATCGAGGTGGTCCCCGCCGACGATGCGCACGCGGCCACCTCTGTCACCGTGACGGACGGCACCGACCCGCGCCTCGGTGGATTCGCCCCCGTCTCGACCCCGTCCGCCACCTCGGCGCCGCACCTGATGGCCCGACCGCACATCGACGGTTCGCCACACGCCGCCGCACCGCACCCGGCCGCCTCGCCGCCCGCCGCCTCGGCACCCCTACCGCACGCCGCTGCTTCGCCGCACGTCTTCGGCCCACCGCACGCCGCCCCCCACATCGCTGCCTCGCGTCACTTCGTGTCCGCTCCGCATCTCGTCGGCCCGCCACACAACGCGGTGTCGGCGCGTTGGCGGGTGCTGGCCGTGAGCCTGCTCGTGCTCGCCGGGATCGGGTTCGTCGGTGCGGGTGCCGTCTACTGGAAGTTCGTCCGGCCACCCGCCCCGACCTGGGGCGCGCACGAGTCGGTCGCCGCGGGGTTCACCGACCTGATTCCCGCGGGCCCGAGCGGTCGCGGCTGGCGTGACGCCGCCTGCTTCGCCACCCCCGCGCTGGTGGTCCTGCCCGGCGATCCGGTGCCGACCCGGCAGATCACCTGCAACGACGCCACCGGCATCCAACTCTGGTACACCGAGTTCCGCACCCCCGCCGACGCCGGGGCCTACCTCGCCCGTCACACCACCGAGGACACCACCCGTCAGCTGCTCGACAGTTCCCTCACCGCCTATCGGCCCCGCGACCCCGCCGCCCCCTTCACTCTGGCGGCCAGGCAGTTCGGCGATGTCCGCAACGAGAACTCGGTCGTCGAGGTCTCCTGGCCCGACCACACCTTCGAACAGACCCGCGACGACTGGTGGCGACAGGCCCCCTTCTGAGCATGACCCGCGCTCGACCGGCTCGGGCGCTTTCCCGTCGGCGGTAAGGGGCCGGTGACGACCGCGCTGACCGGTCGCGCGGCACGCGCCGAGGGGCACACTGATCCGGGCGATCTTGGCGCAACGGCGATAGCCTCGGGGTATGGACGCTGTCACGGTCGTTCCGGAGCCGGTGAATGAACCCCCGCAGTCCTACGCGCCGGGTACGGCGGGGCGGGAGCGGCTGGTCGCGCGGTTGGCCGAGATCGCGGGGGAGTGTGTCGATGTGCCGCTGGTGATCGGCGGGCGGGAGTGGAGCGGGGCGGGAGAGCGGCACGGGATCGTGGCGCCGCATCGGCGGGCGCTGGTGCTGGGGACCTACACCGACACCACGCACGAGGAAGCGAGCGGGGCGATCGAGGCGGCCGTGGCGGCGGCGCCGGGCTGGCGGGAGCTGTCGTTCGACGCGCGGGCGGCGATCTTCCTGCGCGCCGCGGATCTGATGGCGGGGCCGTGGCGGGAGCGGGTGGCCGCGGCGACGATGCTCGGGCAGTCGAAGTCGGCGGTGCAGGCCGAGATCGACGCGCCCTGCGAACTGGTCGACTTCTGGCGATTCAATGTCTGCTACGCACGTCAGATCTTCGAGGGTCAACCACGGTCGAGTGCCGGGGTGTGGAATCGGATGGACTACCGCCCGCTGGAGGGCTTCGTCTACGCGATCACCCCGTTCAACTTCACTGCCATCGCGGGCAACCTGCCCACCGCGCCTGCCCTGATGGGCAACACCGTCGTCTGGAAACCCGCACCGACACAGACACTCTCGGCGCTGGTGATCATGCGCGTCCTGCTGGCGGCGGGCCTGCCGCCCGGGGTGATCAATCTTCTCACCGGCGACGGCGCGAACCTCTCGGAGGTGGCACTGGCCGACCCGCGTCTGGCCGGCATCCACTTCACCGGCTCGACCAGGACCTTCCAGCACCTGTGGCAGCAGGTCGGCGCGAATATCGGTGACTACCATGCCTATCCGCGCCTGGTCGGCGAGACCGGCGGCAAGGATTTCATTCTCGCGCATCCATCGGCGGATCCAGAGGCATTGTCCACAGCCATGATTCGCGGGGCCTTCGAGTATCAGGGGCAGAAGTGCTCGGCGGCTTCACGCGCCTATGTGCCGCGCTCGCTGTGGCGGGTGATGGGTGAACAGTTCCTGGACACGGTGCGCGGGATCAGCTATGGCGACATCGCCGATCTGACGAATTTCGGTGGCGCGCTGATCGATCAGCGCGCCTACGACAAGGCGGTCGCCGCCATCGAACGCGCCAGGAACGCCGGTCTCACCGTCGCCGCGGGCGGCGGCTACGACGACAGCGTCGGCTGGTTCGTCCGTCCGACCGTGCTCATCGCCGAGGACCCGCGCGACGAGATGTTCCGCACCGAGTACTTCGCACCGATCCTGTCGGTCTACGTCTACGACGACGACGCCCCCGACGCCTTCGACGTGCTGCTGACCGAGGTGGACTCCGCCGCCCCCTACGCCCTCACCGGCGCGGTCTTCGCCCAGGACCGCGACATCATCGAGAAGGCGAGCAGCGCACTGCGATTCGCCGCGGGCAATTTCTACATCAACGACAAGCCGACGGGCGCGGTAGTCGGTCAACAACCGTTCGGTGGCGCCAGGGCCTCCGGCACCGACGACAAAGCGGGCTCGCCCCTGAACCTCCTGCGCTGGGTGGCACCCCGCGCGATCAAGGAAACCTTCGTCCCGCCGACCGACTACCGCTACCCCCACATGGACTAGATGAGCGGCTTGCCCGTGCGCTGGCGACGACGCATGTCGACGAGGGTGGCGTTGAAGGGGAAGTTGCGGATGACGCGGGGCATCCGGCTCGAGACCATGCCGGTGGTTCGCATCAGGCGGTTGAGGCGGGCTTCGTCGCGGTCGGTCCAGGTGAGGCCGAGTTCGTCGCGCAGGTGCTGGGGGAGCAGGCCGGTGGTGAACCAGCGGTGGAATCGGGCGAGGGGAACGCGCAGCGGTGCGCTGAGCATCCGCAGGTCGAGCAGTTTGTCGAAGTAGGCCTTGATCGTGGGGTCGACGCTGGTGCGCGCCAGGTTCTCGGCCCAGTACGCGTCGAAGGCGGCGCGGTCGGCCGGCCACATCTCGCGCGGGACCTGCAGGGTGGTGCCCAGGTGGTGGGCGTACTCGTAGAAGGCGTCGGTGAGCGCCTCGTCGACGGGGCCGTGGAGGCGCCGCATCACGTCGTCGGAGCCCCAGTACAGGCAGGCCGCCACCCACATCTGCAGGTGCTTGTCGAAGGCGTTGTACTTGACCGGACTGTCGGCGGTGGAGTAGACGTGGCGATGCGCGCCGTTGACAGCGGTGCGATAGGCCGCCCGGTCCTCGTCGGTACCCATCAGTGCCACCGACAGGTAGGTGAGAGTCGTGCGGGTCCGTTTCACCGGGTGCAGCATGATGCTGCCGCTGTGCACGCGCGATTCCGCGACGCCGTAGCCGACGGGGGCCAGGCTGAGTTGCATGATCACATTGGCGGTCGCGCCGTAGAAGGCGGCGGCACCGTCGACGTGGTCGCGAATGTCGAAGTCCGCTGGTTCGGCGCGCTGTGCGCGCGACCGGGCGAGGATGGTCATCGTTGACCCCGTTCTCGTCATTGAGAGAGTTGTTCACTAAATGTCTCATCATGTCGCCACGGTGTCAACGGACGGCGGCGTCCGACGCCCGACCTCGTCGCGTTAGCGTGGACGGATGCCTTACGGTCCGCCGCTGCTGCTCGCCTCGTTGAATCCGGTCGCCGTCGCCGCCGGGGCCGACATCCCCGACGCCGTCACCATCGATGATGCCACTTTGTCACGCAGTGATCTGCTGGGTGCGGCAACTTCGGTGGCCGAGCGGATCGCGCGCGCCCAGCGGGTCGCGGTGCTGGCCGAACCCACCGTGCGCACGGTGCTCGCGGTGGTCGGCTGCCTGATCGCGGGGGTCACAGTGGTGCCGGTGCCGCCGGACGCCGGCGTCGCCGAACGCGCACACATCCTGCGCGATTCCGGTGCGCAGGCCTGGCTGGGTGCCGCGCCCGAGGACGCCGATCTGCCGGTGATCCCGGTGCGGCTGCACGCACGGTCCTGGCACACCTACCCCGAACCCGACCCCACGGCCATCGCGTTCATCCTCTACACCTCCGGGACCACGGGCGCGCCGAAGGGCGTGATGCTCAGCCGCGGCGCCATCGCGGCCGGGCTCGACGCGCTGGCCGAGGCCTGGGCGTGGACCTGGAAAGACACACTGGTGCACGGACTTCCGCTGTTCCATGTGCATGGGCTGATTCTGGGACTGCTCGGTCCGCTGCGGGTCGGCAGTCCGGTGATCCACACCGGCAAGCCGACGCCGGAGGCGTACGCGGCCGCGGGTGGCTCCCTGTATTTCGGGGTACCGACGGTGTGGTCGCGGATCGTCGAACAGCCCGAGCTGGCACGACAGTTGGGCAAGGCGCGGCTGCTGGTGTCGGGAAGTGCGCCGCTGCCGGTGCCGGTGTTCGAGCAGCTGGCCGAGCTCACCGGGCAGGCGCCGGTCGAGCGGTACGGGATGAGCGAAACCATGATCACGTTGTCCACCCGCGCCGACGGCGAGCGCAGGCCCGGCTGGGTCGGGACGCCGGTGCGCGGGGTGCAGACCCGCCTGCGTGACGAATCCGGCGCGCCCGTCCCGCACGACGGCGCGAGTATCGGTGGCCTGCAGGTGCGTGGGCCGATGCTGTTCGACGGGTACCTCAACCGGCCCGAGGCGACCGCGCGGGACTGGACCGAGGACGGCTGGTTCCGCACCGGCGATGTCGCCGTCATCGACACCGAGGGGTTCCACCGCATCGTCGGCCGGGAGTCCATCGACCTCATCAAGTCCGGTGGTTACCGGATCGGCGCGGGCGAGATCGAGACAGCGCTGCTCGGCCATCCCGCCGTCGGTGAGGTCGCGGTGGTCGGGCTGCCCGACGACGATCTCGGTCAGCGGATCGTGGCCTTCGTGATCGCCCGTGAGGCGGGGTCGGATGAGCTGGCGACCGCGCTGATCGCGCACGTGAGCACCCAGTTGTCGGCGCACAAGCGTCCGCGCGAGGTGCGCTTCGTCGACGCGCTGCCGCGCAACGCGATGGGCAAAGTGCAGAAGAAGCTGCTGGGCATGGTGTAGCCGGCTACACCATGGATGCGGTGGCCTGCTCCCTCGAAAGGCCGCTTCCCCTCGACGAACATGGACGGCATGACCGAATCGTCAACTGAAGTGCTCGACGTGGCGCCGCGCTCCGCGCCGGTCGCCGTCGGACCCGGGCTGCGCGCCGTCGCGCTCGCCCCGTTCCAGGCCAGGACCTGGAAGGAACTCGGATACCTGATCGCGGCGTCGGTTCTGGGCAGCTTCGGGATCGGCTACCTGTATCTGGGCCTCGGCGGTGGGCTGTTCTTCGCGGTGTTGGTCGTCGGCGTTCCGGTGCTGGCGCTGGTGATCCTGGGTGGCAGGGTCTGGGCAGCGGTGTACCGCGCGCTGGTGCGGACTCTGCTCGACACCGAGCTGGATCCGCCGCCGCCGTTTCGTCCGAAGCGCGGCCTGATCGGGTTCCTGACCGGGGCGTTCACCGATCTGGCCGCCTGGCGGGCGCTGGCTTTCCTCTTCGTGCAGTCACTGCTCGGTGTGGTCATCGGGTACTTCGTCCTGGTAGCGGTCGCGATGGCCGTGTTCACCGCGATCTCGCCGATCTTCTGGGCGATCGTGCGGCCGGTCAACGTCGACGCCGACGGTGTCGAACACCAGTCGATGGTGCAGTTCGACGATTTCTACTTCGACACCTGGCCGCGGGTGCTCGGACTGGGTGCGGTCGGTGTGCTCGGCTGTTTCGTGCTGCCGTGGCTGATCCGGGTGGTCTGCCTGGTGCACCGGCAGGTGGCGATCTGGTTGCTGACCCCCACCAACCGTGAGCGGATGTCGCAGCTGCGGGAGAGCAGGCGGGTCGCGGTCGAGGATTCCGCCGCCACCCTGCGCCGGGTGGAACGCGATCTGCACGACGGCGCCCAGGCGCGGCTGGTGACCATCGCGATGGCGCTCGGCCGGGCCGAGGAGCGGGTCGCGCGGGGCGGCGACGCGAGCGACCTGATCGCCGACGCGCACAGCAGTTCCAAGGAGGCGCTGGTCGAATTGCGCGAGCTGGTGCGCGGAATCCACCCGCCCGCACTGGAACTGGGCCTCGAGCCGGCCCTGGAGACGTTGGCCGCACGCTGCGCGGTGCTGGTCGAACTGCGGTTCGAACTGATCGCGCGGCCGAGTCCGGCGATCGAGGCCATCGCCTACTTCTCGGTGGCCGAGCTGCTCACCAACGTGGTGCGCCACGCCGACGCGAATCACGTTCTGGTGTCGGTGGTTCCGACCGGTGCCAGACTTCTCACGGTGACAGTGCGTGACAACGGGATCGGCGGTGCGCCGCGCCCGGATGCTGCAATGCCCGGTGCCGGAACCGGTCTGGCAGGGCTGGCCGCGCGGGCCGGTACGGTCGACGGCACCATGACCGTGGACAGCCCACCCGGCGGACCGACCGCCATCGCCCTGACCCTGCCGCTCGTGGAGCCTCGATGAGCGCGCCTGACTCGTTGCGCATCGTGATCGCCGAGGACAATGCCATCCTGCGTGACGGGCTGGCCGGGCTGCTCGCCGAGCGTGGGCACGAGGTGGTCGCCATGGTGGGGGACGCCACCGACCTGTCGACGGTGGTCGGTACCCACGCACCGGATGTCGCGGTGGTCGATGTGCGGATGCCGCCGTCGTTCACCGACGAGGGCCTGCTCGCCGCCATCGAACTGCGCCGCAAGTACCCCCGGACCGGGGTGCTCGTCTTCTCCCAGTGGGTCGAGACCCGCTATGCCACCGAACTGCTCAGCGACGGTGCCAGCGGGGTGGGGTATCTGCTCAAGGATCGGGTGGCCGATGTCGGGGACTTCATGGACGCGCTCGGCCGGGTCGCCACCGGTGGTACGGCACTGGACCCGGAGGTGGTGAGTCAGCTGATGGGTGCCGCCCGCCAGCAGTCCGGTCTGGCCCGGCTCACCCCGCGCGAGCGGGAGGTGCTCGAGCTCATGGCTCAGGGCCTGACCAATGCCGCCATCGCTCGCGCCCTCACGGTCACCGAACGTGCCGTGGAAAAGCACATCGGCAACATATTCACCAAGCTCGACCTGCCGCCCTCCGACACCCACCATCGCCGCGTACTGGCCGTGCTACGACTGAAGGGGTGATTCTTGACCTCGAGCGTGCTCGAGGTTCTACCGTCGAAGCCATGAGCGCAGCACTGACCGCCGAGCAGATCGCCTACCTGTCGACCCAGAAGCTGGGCCGCCTGGCCACCATTCGCCCCGACGGCGCACCCCAGAACAACCCGGTCGGTTTCCGCTACAACGCTGACCTCGGCACCATCGACATCGCGGGCTGGAACCTGGCCGCCTCCAAGAAGTTCCGCAACCTCGCCACCAGTCCCCATGTCGCCTTCGTCGTCGACGACATCGCCTCGGTGCAACCCTGGCGCGTCCGCTGCGTCGAAATCCGCGGCACCGCGGAAGCTTTGACCGAGGCCGAGTCCTACATCTCCGAGAAACCCGATGCCCTCATCCGCATCCACCCCAGCAAAGTCATCGCCTTCGGCCTCACCCCGGAACCGCCCCAGCCCTGATCAGCGATGATGCGCGGACGAAAAGGCCCCGCGCTCGCGGAGTGCGGGGCCTCGGTCGAAGCAGCTCAGTCGTTGGCGTGCAGGTCGGCGTTGAGTTCGACGCCGGTGCCCTTGCGTCCGACGACCTCGACGGCGCCGGTGGTGGAGTTGCGGCGGAACAGCAGGTTGTTCTGACCGGACAGGGTCGATGCCTTGACGACGGTGCCGTCGGGGGTGCTGACCTTGGTGCCCGCGGTGACGTAGAGGCCGGCTTCGATGACGCAGTCGTCGCCGAGGGAGATGCCGAGGCCGGAGTTGGCGCCGAGCAGCGAACGCTCGCCGACCGAGATGACCTGGGTGCCGCCGCCGGACAGGGTGCCCATGATGGAGGCGCCGCCGCCGACGTCGGAGCCGTCGCCGACCACCACACCCGCCGAGATCCGGCCCTCGACCATCGAGTTGCCGAGGGTGCCCGCGTTGAAGTTGACGAAGCCCTCGTGCATGACGGTGGTACCCGAGGCGAGGTGGGCGCCGAGGCGGACGCGGTCGGCGTCGCCGATGCGCACGCCGGAGGGCACCACGTAGTCGACCAGGCGGGGGAACTTGTCGACGCTGAGCACGGTCACCGGGCCGCGGGCGCGCAGCTTCAGGCGGGTCTGCTCGAAGCCCTCGACCGCGCACGGGCCGTGATTGGTCCACACGACATTGCTGAGCAGTCCGAACTGGCCGTCCAGGCTCAGGCCGTGCGGCCGCACGAGACGGCGCGAGAGCAGGTGCAGGCGCAGGTAGACGTCGTGCGCGTCGACGGGGGCGGCCGAGAGGTCCGCGATGGTGGTGCGCACCGCGATCACCTCCACCCCGCGCGCGGCATCGACGCCGAGCAGCTCGGCGAACTCGGCGACCTCGCCCGCCTCGAGCCGCTTGGAGCCGGTCTCGGTGAACGCACCCAGCTCCGGGCTCGGGTACCAGGTATCGAGGACGGTCCCGTCCGCGGTCACGTTGGCGATACCGACTGCGCTTGCTCCCTGAATACTCACGGTTCTCATTTTGCCCGTTCCGCGCGCACTGGTGTTCGCCACCCCCTCGGGCACCCAACGCGCGAAGGCGCGCGGCCAATCGCCCGCGCAGCGGCGTGGAGTCGACGACCGTGCCGTCCTCGGTCTCGAGCGCCACGGCGGTGCCGTCCGCGGTGACCTCGAACCGGCCGCTGTCGACAGCCCAGGTAGTGGCCTGTCAGTTCGCGAACGCTCGCCGCCGGCCCCCGTACTACCCTCGAGATGTGACTCTCGATTTGCGCGCCGACCCCATTCAGCTGACCGCCGCCCTGGTCGATGTGCCCAGCGTCTCGCGGGACGAGGCCAAGATCGCGGACCTGGTCGAGGCGGCGCTGCGGGAGCAGACCACCGGCTTCGAGGTGCTCCGGCACGGCAATGTGGTGCTGGCCCGCACCCATCGCGGCCTGCCGACCAGGGTGATCCTGGCCGGACACCTCGACACGGTGCCGATCGCCGACAACGTGCCGAGCAGGCCCGACCGGGTCGAGGGACAGGCGGTGCTGTTCGGCTGCGGCACCGTCGACATGAAGTCCGGCGACGCGGTGTTCCTGCATCTGGCCGCCACCATCACCGACCCCGCGCACGATCTGACGCTGATCTTCTACGACGGCGAGGAGATCGCCGCCGCGTTCAACGGCTTGGCCCATATCGAGCGCGACCTCCCGGAATGGCTGGAGGGCGATCTGGCCATCCTCGGCGAACCGTCGGCGGGCTGGATCGAGGCCGGCTGTCAGGGCACTCTGCGGGTCCGGCTGACCACCGAGGGCGTGCGGGCTCACTCGGCCCGCGCCTGGCTGGGTGACAACGCCATCCACGCGCTGGCACCGGTGCTGGCCCGGCTGACCGCCTACCAGGCGCGCAAGGTCGACATCGATGGCTGTGTCTACCGCGAGGGCCTCTCGGCCGTGCGCGTCTCCGGCGGCGTCGCGGGCAATGTGGTGCCCGATGTGGGCGAGGTGGATGTGAACTTCCGTTTCGCTCCCGACCGCACGGTCGAGCAGGCGATCGAGCACGTCCGCGAGGTCTTCGCCGGCCTCGACCTGACCTTCGAGGTGACCGACTCCTCACCCGGCGCCCTGCCCGGCCTGACCGCGCCCGCCGCGCGCACGCTCATCGACTCGGTCAACGTCCATGGGGGCGGCGGCGTACGCGCCAAGTACGGCTGGACCGACGTCTCCCGCTTCGCCGCCCGCGGCATTCCCGCCGTCAACTTCGGCCCCGGCGATCCCAACCTCGCGCACAAGCGCGACGAGCATGTACCCCTCGCGCAGATCAGCGCCGTGACGGCGATGCTGCGCACCTATCTGACGCGGGGATGAGACCCAGTAGCGTGGGGGCCATGTCTACCGAATCCGCGGATGAACTGGTTGGGAAGGTCAAATCGACGCCGAAGTTCCGGGGTCCGGTGATGTTCCGTCGCAAGCGCAACCCCGGCGTGGGAACCGCGGACAAGCACCTGCTCGACACGCGGCAGGACAGCGAGTGGGTACACACCGATCCGTGGCGGGTGCTGCGGATCCAGGCCGAGTTCGTCGAGGGCTTCGGCGCGCTGGCCGAGGTGCCGCCCGCGGTGACGGTGTTCGGCTCGGCGCGCACGCCAACCGACCATCCCGAGTACGCGGCGGGGCAGGCGATCGGCGCCGCGCTCAGCGAGGCGGGCTTCGCGGTGATCACCGGCGGCGGGCCCGGTGCGATGGAGGCCGCCAACCGGGGAGCCTCGCAGGCCGGCGGCTATTCGATCGGCCTCGGGATCGAGTTGCCGTTCGAGCAGGGTCTCAACGAGTGGGTCGACCTCGGCATCAACTTCCGGTACTTCTTCGTCCGCAAGACGATGTTCGTGAAGTACTCGCGCGCCTTCGTCTGCCTGCCCGGTGGCTTCGGCACCCTCGACGAACTGTTCGAGGCGCTGACCCTGGTGCAGACCCGCAAGATCACCCGCTTCCCGATCATCCTGTTCGGCACCGAGTACTGGTCGGGCCTGGTCACCTGGCTGCGCGAATCGATGGCGACCGCGGGCAAGATCTCGCCCGACGATCTCGACCTGATCCAGGTCACCGACAGCGTCGAGGAGGTCGTGCGGATCATCCAGGGTCAGTCGGGCGACAAGGGCGACATCGAGCGCCTCGGCACCGAGGACAAGTGGTGAGTGCGCCCTACTCCGTCTGCGTCTACTGCTCGGCAAGCACCGACGAACCCGCCCTGATCAGCCTGGCCGCCCGGGTCGGCACCGAGATCGCCCGGCGCGGTTGGCAACTGGTCTCCGGCGGCGGTCACGTGTCGATGATGGGCGCGGTCGCCACCGCGGCCCGTGCCGGTGGCGCGCACACCATCGGCGTGATCCCCAAGCATCTGGTGCACCGCGAGGTCGCCGATGTCGACGCCGACGAACTGCTCGTCACCGACACCATGCGCCAGCGCAAACAGCTGATGGAGGCGCGCGCCGACGCCTTCCTCACCCTGCCCGGCGGGATCGGCACGCTCGAGGAATTCTTCGAGACGTGGACCGGCGGCTACCTCGGCGAACACACCAAACCCGTGGTCGTCCTCGATGCCGACGGGTTCTATGAAGGATTGTTTCGCTGGATCGACGGTTTGTCCGAGCGCAGAATCGTGGCGCGGGAGGCGCGCGACCGCATCACCGTGGTCGCCGACCTGCCCGCTGCGTTCGCCGCGCTGCGACCGGCCGCGGCCACAGGGGTAGGAGATCGACGTGAGCACTGACGCCCGCGACACCGTGAGCGTGACCGACCTGGCACGCGCGCTGCCGAGCATGGCCAAGGACGTCCCCGGCATGCTGCGCAACGCGCGCGGAATGCTGGTGGGCCCCAAGGACAAAGCCTCCATCGGCCGCTACTTCCAACAGGTCGCCCACCGCAGGCCCGATCGGGTGTTCCTGCGATTCGAGGGCCGCTCCTACACCTATCGCGCCGCCAACAGCGAGGTGAACCGGTACGCGGCAGTGCTTTCCGTGCGCGGGGTCGGTCGCGGTGACGTGGTCGGCGTGCTGATGACCAACCGGCCGGAGACCCTGTTCACCGTGCTCGCGGTGCTCAAGCTGGGCGCCACCGTCGGCCTGCTCAACTACAACCAGCGCGATCAGGTGCTCGCCCACAGCATCGGTCTGCTGAACGCCGTGCTGACCGTGGTCGGCGAGGAATGCGCCGAGGCGCTGGACTCGCTGCCCGAGCCCGCCGGGAACGTGCTCGCCGCCGAGGAACTCGCCGAAGCCGCCCGTACCGCACCGGATGCCGATCCGGCGGTGTGCGACCAGGTCACCGCGGGCGAGCGGGCCTTCCTGATCTTCACCTCCGGCACCACCGGCCTGCCCAAGGCCAGCGTGATGACCCACCATCGCTGGACCAAGAGCATGGCGGGTCTCGGTGGTCTCGGCGTGCGGCTGCACGGTGGGGACGGCATGTACTGCTGTCTGCCGCTCTATCACAACAACGCGCTCACGGTCGCGCTGTCGTCGGTGCTCGCCGGTGAGGCCACCTACGTCCTCTCGCGCAAGTTCTCGGCGTCGGGCTTCTGGGACGAGATCGCCCGCGAGCGCGCGACCGCGTTCATCTACATCGGCGAGCTGTGCCGGTACCTGCTCAACCAGCCGGTGCGGCCCGCCGAGAAGGGCAACCGGATCCGGCTCGTCGTCGGCAACGGCCTGCGGCCCGAACTGTGGGACGAGTTCCGGCGCCGGTTCCGGATCGGACGGGTCGTGGAGTTCTACGGGTCGAGCGAGGCGCCGCTGGCCTTCGTCAACGCCTTCGGCCTCGACCGCACCGCCGGGCTGTGCCCGCTGCCGTACGCCGTCGTCGAGTACGACGACGAGACCGGCAAGGCCACACGCGGATCCGATGGCAAGCTGCGCCGGGTGTCGCGCGGCGGGGTCGGCCTGCTGCTGGCGAAGGTGAACAACCGCCAGCCCTTCGACGGCTACACCGACGAGCGCGCCTCGGAATCGAAGCTCGTCCGCGATGGCTTCAAGAAGGGCGACTGCTGGTTCGACACCGGCGATCTCGTGCGCGATCAGCATTTCTGGCACATCGCGTTCGTCGACCGGCTCGGTGACACCTTCCGCTGGAAGGGCGAGAACGTGGCGACGACCGAGGTCGAGGGCGCGCTCGGACACCACCCGAGCATCGAACAGGCCGTCGTCTACGGCGTCGACATCCCCGGTGCCGACGGCAAGGCGGGCATGGCCGCGATCACCCTGCACCCCGACGCCGAGTTCGACGGCAAGGCGCTGGCGGCGACGGTGCACGAGCGGCTGCCGCTGTACGCGATCCCGCTGTTCGTGCGGGTGGTCGCCGAGCTGGAACAGACCTCGACGTTCAAGAGCCGGAAGGTGGAACTGCGCAAGCAGGGCTACGCACCCGACAGCGAGTCCGCGCTCTACGTGCTGGCCGGACCGTCGAAGGGCTATGTGCCCGCCTACGACGACTACGCCGCCGACGTCGCCAACGGTAAGGCGCCGAGATAGTGCTGCCCACCTTCTGCGGGCGGCCGGTGGCCACCGATCGCGCGCTGGTGATGGCCATCGTGAACCGCACGCCCGACTCCTTCTACGACCGCGGCGCCACCTTCAGCGACGCCGCGGCCATGGAGCGGGTCGCGCGTGCGGTCGACGAGGGCGCGGATCTGGTCGACATCGGTGGGGTGAAGGCCGGGCCGGGCACCACCGTGGACGCGGCCGAGGAAACGCAGCGGGTGGTGCCGTTCGTCGCGGCGATCCGGGCGAAGTATCCCGACCTGTTGATCAGTGTGGACACCTGGCGCGGCCAGGTCGCCGCCGCGGCCGTCGCGGCCGGCGCGGACCTGATCAACGACACCTGGTCCGGCGCCGATCCCGAGCTGGTGCGGGTGGCCGCGCGAACCGGTGCCGGGATCGTCTGCAGTCACACCGGGGGCGCTGTTCCGCGCACCCGGCCGCACCGGGTTCGCTACGCCGATGTGGTGGCCGAGGTGACCGCGACGGTGGTCGCCGCGGCCGAAAACGCTGCGGCTGCCGGGGTGCGTCAGGACGGAATAGTGATAGATCCCACGCATGATTTCGGAAAAAACACCTATCACGGGCTCGAGTTGTTGCGCGGAATCGACGGTCTTGTAAAAACCGGATGGCCAGTACTGATGGCACTGAGTAACAAGGATTTTATCGGGGAGACTCTAGGTGTAGGTCTTACCGAGAGGGTCGAGGGCACACTGGCGGCAACCGCATGGGCGGCCGCCGCGGGCGCTCGGCTCTTCCGGGTTCACGAAGTCGCCGAAACCCGTCGGGTCGTGGACATGATCGCCGCGATCCAGGGCATCCGGCCCCCCGCACGAACTCTGCGAGGTCTGGCATGAAAATCCAACACCGCGAGCCCGCCTGGGCCACTACCCACACCTGGGACACCCCTGACTGGGCGGTGCGCGAACTCGTCGCCGCCAAGGCGGGCCGCACCGTCTCGGTGGTGCTGCCCGCACTGAACGAGGAAGACACCGTCGCCGCCGTGGTGGCCAGTATTCAACCGCTGCTCGGCACGCTCGTCGACGAACTGATCGTGCTCGACTCCGGCTCCACCGACGCCACCGCCGAGCGCGCTCGCGCCGCCGGTGCCGAGGTGATCACCCGCGAGGAAGCCGTCCCCGAGCTCGAGCCGCTCCCCGGCAAGGGCGAGGTGCTGTGGCGCTCGCTGGCCTGCACGACCGGCGATCTCATCGCCTTCGTGGACTCCGACCTGATCGACCCCGATCCGGCGTTCGTGCCCAAGCTGCTCGGCCCGCTGCTGACCACGCCGGGCACGCACCTGTCGAAGGCCTACTACCGGCGCCCGTTGCGCCAGGGCGAGTCCGTGGACGCCAACGGCGGCGGCCGGGTGACCGAGCTCGTCGCCCGGCCCCTGCTGGCCGCGCTGCGCCCCGAACTGGCCCAGGTCCTGCAGCCGCTCGGTGGCGAGTACGCGGGCAGCCGCGAACTGCTCACCGCCGTCCCCTTCGCGCCCGGCTACGGCGTGGAGATCGGCCTGCTGCTCGACACCTACGACCAGCTGGGCATGGACGCCATCACCCAGGTCAACCTGGGCGTGCGCACCCACCGCAACCGTCCGCTGTCCGACCTCGGCGTGATGAGCCGTCAGATCCTCGGCACGGCCCTGCGCCGCAGTGGCGTCGCCGACTCCGGCGCGGCCCTGACCCAGTTCCCGATGATCGGCGGCGAGTTCATCGCCCACTCCACCGAGGTCTCCCTCGAAGACCGTCCCCCGATGAAGACCCTTCGCCCCGAACAGGTCGCGGCGTAGCAGTCGACGAAGGCGCCGCGCGGGTATCCCCACGCGGCGCCTTCGTCGTGTCCCCGGTCAGCGCAAGCTGTTCGGACTCGTGCGCACCATGGGCTCGCCCCACGCCCGGCGGATTCAGCGGGCGTGGATGGGTCCGGTCAGCTCTGAAAGCGCCAGTGCCGAGGCGTTTGCGCGCTCGGCGAGTACCTGGGCCAGGATGGAGATCGCGGTTTCCTCGGGAGTGTGCGCACCCAGGTCCAGGCCGAGGGGGCTGCGGACACGGGCGATCTCGCCCGCGGGCAGGCCCGCTTCGCGCAGCCGTCGGGCGCGGTCGGTGTGGGCTCGGCGCGAACCCAGCGCGCCGAGGAAGCCGATCGCGGGTAGGCGCAGGGCGGAAACCAGCATCGGGACATCGAACTTCGGGTCATGGGTGAGAACGCAGACCACGGTGCGCTCGTCGATGCGGCCCGCGCGATGTTCGGCCTTCAGATAGCGGTGTGGCCAGTCGACCACGACCTCGTCGGCGGCGGGGAATCGGGCCGGGGTGGTGAAGGTTTCGCGGGCGTCGACGACGGTGACGCGGTAGCCGAGCTGGGCCGCGGCAACAGTGAGGGCCCGGGCGTAGTCGTTGGCGCCCGCCAGGATCATCCGGGCGGGGGAGCCGAAGACCTGGACGAAGGTGCGCGGACGGGTCGCGGCCTCCGGCGTACAGTCCTGGGCCCCGATGAGTCCGCTGTGGCCCGCGGCGAGCAGGGCGGCGGCATCCTGGTCCAGATCGCGCCACGGCGCCCGCTGGCCGGGGTACAGGAGTAACCGGTCGGGAGCGGATTCGAGGGTGGTGGCGTAGGCGGCCGGGCGGTGCGCGGCCAGCGCGGCGTCCAGTGCGCGCAGGCGGGGCAGATCGGTGTGGTCGAGGCGCTCGACGAAGACTTCGATCTCGCCGCCGCACGGCAGGCCGACCGCGAGTTCGTCGGCCGCGGCGAAACGCTCCAGGCTCGCCTGGCCGTCCAGCAGTACCTGGGCGGCGGCGGTGAGGACCGCCGATTCGACGCACCCGCCCGACAGCGATCCGATGACCCGGCCGTCTCCGGTCACCGCCATCGCGGCCCCGGTATCGCGCGGGCTCGCACCGGTCCGGTCGACGATCCTGGCCAGGGCCACCGGCTGATCGGCGAGCAGATCGAGCAGCTGCCCGAGGACATCGCGCATCGAACACCGGCCTCTCCACAGTCACCGTCGAGGCGTTGTGACTGTCCTGACCAGCCTAGCTATCGCCGAGCACGGGCGCGCGCCGAGCGCGGATCAGTCGAGGATCTCGCGCCGCAGCAGCCCTTCGGAGACTGTGCTGTCGCGGAAGAAGCCGCGGAAGATCTCGGCCGCGTGCTCGGCGGTGAACACCTCTTCGGCGTAGACGTAGGTGTCGCCGTCGCCATGGGGCAGGTACACCGTCGGCAGGCCGAGGCGGTGACCCGGGAACCCGAGGGTGTAGCGCCGGGTGACATGGTCGATCGTCGTGCGTAGCTGCAGGGTCATCGCTTCGGCGGAACCGGCGCACTGCAGGGCCAGATCGCCGCGGGCCGTGCTCACCGCCGTGGTGACCTCCGTGGCGGGCATCGGCTCGGGCAGCACGGTCAGATCGAGCGAGTATCGCTGATGACCGTCCATCCGGCGCAGCGGGCGCAGGAAGCTGTCGACGTCCTCGTGCGGGCCGATGAATACCTTCAACCGGTCGCTGTAGGTCACGCGATGGGTGGCGACGATGACCTCGCCTGCGGTCGGTTCGGCATCGAACGAGGGAACAGGCCGTGGATCCGGTGTACCTGCCGCGCGGACGGGCAGGACCCGGCACGCGCTGGCCTCGGGAGACGAGGACATCTGAAGCTCACCTACTCACACTCGGTTACTCGCTAGCAATCTAACCATCGCGGGCGACTTGTGATCCATAACAATACAGTGATGGAGATCACAAAGTGTGGTTAGTTTAGATCAGACTATGGACGAACACGGGTCGTAGCCAACCGTGAGTCGGTTTCGTGCCGATAGACCGGGGTGAGCAAATCCGCGTCGATCGGTTCGCCGGTGGTCCGGTCGTAGCGCACGGCGATGAGAACCGAGAATAGATGCGTGCTCGCCCGCTCGTGCAGGGTGGCGAGCCGGGTGGCCAGCAATCGGATCGCACCCAGCGAGCCCGGCGGGTGCAGGCCGTCGATCACCATGATGCTGCCGCGCCGGTCCGGCCGGGGCAGGCGGGCCAGGTAGGCGATGTCGTGTGGTTCGGTGCCGCCGGGCCGGTAGACCCGGCGCGCGGCGCGGTCCTCGATGCCGCGACGGGTGTCCCCGGCCCGGGTGACGGTCCGGCGCAGGCGCGGATCGGCCACCACGAGTTGGCGCAGGCTCGGTGAGAGCTCGGGGCCGCCCAGGATCACCAAGCCGTCGCGGTTGAGGTCTACCGGCCGGCCGGGCAGGAAGGTCTCCACGGTGGCGGCGAAGCCCAGTTGCCGCAACAGCTCGGCGAGGCGCTCGGCCGCCGCGGGGTCGGGTGCGCCCAGCAGCCTGCCCGCGCGGACCTCAGGGGCGAGGACTGTCAGCGAACCATGCCCGAAGAACAGTCCCTCGGGCACGGGCCCCTGGGTGCTCACCTGGTGGATGCGCGCGCGGGAGAGTCCCGCCGCGGCGCCGATCCGGGCGAACGTCCAGCCGTCGGCGTGGAGTTCGCGGATCACGGCGCGCCTGATCCGGGTGAGTTCGTTGATGGTCTGCTGAGCAGCCGCCACCCCTTCGGTGGCCGCCTTGAGCCTCTCGACCTTGTCTTCGATCGCGAATACTCGTGCCACGTCATCGGCCGACATGTGCGAAGTCTAGACAGCTCGACAGCATTCCGTGTCTATAACGCTTGACATCCAACTGTCTTGCGCCACAAGGGCTGTCGCGCCGGATTGTCGGCAATCCCAATAGGGCGAGGTCGTCGAGATCATCACGCGGACGCGCGATCATGTGGCAAATGACGACCGTGCGGTGTGTTCCGCGGTCAGGTCGCGTCGAAGTCGATCGGTGGGCGCTCGTTGCGGTCCAGCGGCTTCTGCAGCGACGGCTTCGCGAGCATCTCCGGCATACCGCTGCTGGTGCCGAACAACTGCTGCTTGTCCGGCACGGCGCTCTCCAGGTCGCGCAGCACCGAATCGTCACCGCCGAGCAGGTGTTTGGTCACCGCCGCGCGCGGGCTCATCGCGCGCAGCTCGTTCAGCTGGGCCAGCGGCTTGCGCAGATCGTCGAACTCCGGGCCGAGTTCCTGCTTGAGCTGCGTGGTCGCGCCGCTGGCGTAGTCGCGGACCTGGCGCAGAGAATCGACAGTCCAGCGGACAGCGCCGGGCAGGCGCTCCGGGCCGAGGATCACGAGGGCGGCGACGAGCAGAATCATCATCTCGCCCCAGCCGATGTTGCTGAACACGGATCAAGGCTACCGGAACGCGTCGCCGCAGCTCAGTCGGATTCGAGGGTGACCGGCACGTCTACCTGCCTGCCATCACGGATCAACCGCACGTTCACCGTCTCACCGATCTCCTGCAGCTGCTCGGCCACGGTGAACTCGTCGGCGCTGGTCACCTCGCGGTCGCCGACCCGGACGATCACGTCGCCCTCGCCGATGCCGGCGCGGGCGGCCGGACCGCCGGGGGTGAGATCGGCCACCTCGGCGCCGCTCATCACGTCGTTGGCCACCGTTGTGGTGCGGACGGACAGGCGCATGGTGGCGTGGTGCATCTGGCCGTCGCGGATCAGCGTCTGGGCGACGTTCTGCATCACGTCGACCGGGATGGCGAAGCCGAGGCCGATCGAGCCGCCGCCATCGGTGCGAATGGCGGTGTTGATGCCGATCACCCGGCCTTCCATATCCACCAGGGCGCCACCGGAATTGCCGGGATTGATCGCGGCATCGGTCTGCACGGCATCGATGACGGCCTTGGTGTCGGTGCCCTCCCCACCCAGCTTGACAGGGCGGTGTAGTGCGCTGACGATTCCGGAGGTGACGGTCTTGCTCAGCTCGAGCGGCGAACCGATCGCCAGCACCTCGTCGCCGACCTGCACGTCGTCGGAGCGGCCCAGATCGGCCACGGTGAGGTTCTTGGCCTCGACCTTGAGCACCGCGAGGTCGGTCTTGGGATCACGGCCGACGATCTGGGCGGGCACCCGGGTGCCGTCGGAGAACTGCACCTGGATGGCGGACCGGCCGGACTTGTCGGTCGCGGCTATCGAGATCACGTGGTTGTTGGTGACGATGTAACCTGCGCCGTCGACCACTACGCCGGAACCGGTCGCTCCGTTGTCGCCCGCGGTGGCCCGGATCGACACGACCGAGGGCAGCACCGCGTCGGCGACGGCGGCGATCGGGCTGTGCGGGGTCTCGATGCCCGAGCTCTGGTCCAGGGTCACCTTGCGCGAGGTGAGCGTGGAGGCGGTCTCGGCGGTGATCCGCCCGACCAGTCCGCCGACGAGAGCGATCGCGAGCGCGAGCACGGCCAGCAGGGCGAGCGCCTTGGGCGCGACCCGGGAACCGAACAGCACCTCGCGCGCGGTCAGCTGGGGAGCGACGGGCAGGCGCTCGTCGGGCGTGGTCTTCACCGCGGGGGCACCGAGCCGGGCTGCGGCGTCCGGATCGCGCCACGGGTCGACCGGACCCGCGACGGCGGTACGCGACTGGTCGGCGTCGGGTTCGCGCTGCAGCAGCTCGTCGGAGCCGTCGGGCCGGGCGAAGGCCTCGGCCAGCACGCCGTCGGGCGGGCGCTGGGTGCTCGCCTGGTCGGCGGGCGTGGCGCCCGGCCGCTGTGGGTCGTGCGGACCGAACGAACCGGACTGGCCGTTCGGGCGACGGAACGCGCGCGCGGTATGGCTGTCGATGTGGGGCCGGTACACCGGGCGCGGGCCGAGGGTCGGCGCGTCGGAGGGCCGCAGATTGCCTCGGTTGTCCCCCGAATCCGAGTGCTCGGCCGATCCGGAATTCGTCGATTCGCCTGTCACGTCCGTGACTCTACTTGCGCCGCCAGGTTGTCCACCGGGTCGCGGTGAAGGAATCGGTGAGGAAACCGAGAAATGCCTCGTTCCGGCGCGGCGGTTCGGCGCCGGGGAGCTCGGCCAGCGGAATGCGGGTGAGGCTGTCGTGCAGGCTGCGCGGCACGTCGATCTCGGTGGCCCGGCGCAGCGCGATGCGCGCCTGCTGCTGGGCGTCGACCTCGGCCGCGCACTCGGGGCAGGCCGAGATGTGCTGGGCGGCACGCAGATACGCGTTCATGCGCAGCTCACCGTCGACATAGGCTGCGATCGCCTCGCTGGCCAGGTGCTCGGTGGGCTGAAAGCGGGGGGTACGACCCGAGGCGCTGTGGTCCACACTCATGCCCGCACCTCGACGCTCGGTTCCGGCACGACCGTGGGCACGGCCGTGTTCGTCTGCCGCTCGCTGCGCTCGCTCATGCGGAGTTCTTCCTTCCGACCGACATCAACCGAGAAGCCTGATGATGCCGGAACCCGGCGTCACCCTGCGTAGGCGTCAGCGGAGTACCGCTGCTCACTTCCATTATGCGCAAGGTACTCGCGCAGTGCCTGGCGCCCGCGATGGATCCGGCTGCGCACGGTGCCGAGCTTCACGCCCAGCGTCGCGCCGATCTCCTCGTAGGACAGGCCCTCGATGTCGCACAGGACCACCGCGGCGCGGAACTCCGGCGCCAGCGCGTCGAGTGCTTTCTGCAGGTCGGGGTCGAGGCGCGCGTCGTGGTAGGCGTCCTCGGGTGTGGGCCCCTCGGCGGGAACACGGTCGTAGTCCTCGGGCAGCGCTTCCATCCGGATGCGGTTGCGGCGGCGGACCATGTCGAGGAACAGATTGGTGGTGATGCGGTGCAGCCAGCCCTCGAAGGTGCCGGGTTGGTAGTTCTGCAGCGAGCGGAACACCCGGATGAAGGTGTCCTGGGTCAGGTCCTCGGCGTCCTGCGCGTCGCCGGAGAGGCGATAGGCCAGCCGGTACACCCGGTCGGCGTGTTCACGGACCAGTTCGTCCCAGGAGGGCATGACCGCGCGGTCGCCGGTGGCGTCGAAGGCCGCGGTGCCGGAGAGTTCGTCGAGCTGGTCGGCGTCGAGATCGGCGGGGAGAGTGTGATCGGGCAGTGGAGCGTTGGGACGCGCCGTGTCTACCATCGGAATGGGACACCTCCTACTCGGGACCGCTGGCACGAAACCTGCCGGTCCGGGTCAGCGAACCTTGCTGTCGGAATCAACCAGCAACTGTGTGCGGTTGTTCCCGTGCCTCGTGCCCGCCGCGATCGGCTGGCCTTGATAGGGCAACTATTTCCTGCCCTGGTATGGGTCAGGTGTGGAGACCCTGAGGGGGACCTGAGAATCCTGGCCGTCCTCGAGCCTAAACCCGCCAACTGGGGAAAAGCAGCAGTTCGGGATGGGTTGTGACCGATCCGCAAACTTCGGGCAATTTTTCGGACGGAGTACGACACTTGCCCCGATCAGCGCCTTCGCTGAATACACGGGAGGGGTCGGTGGCTTAGCCTCATAGCTGTGGCATCGAACGTGGAGCGGAACCTGGCCTATGTGGAGGAGTCCGTCGTCGAGGACGAAGTCCTCCTCGACGCGCGCGAGCGGGCCACCGAGTTGGGCGCCGCGCCCGTCCCGGCCTCGGTCGGCGCGCTGCTGAGCATGTACGCGCAGATGCTCGGCGCCCGCGCGGTCGTCGAAGTGGGCACCGGAGCGGGCATCAGCGGGTTGTGGCTGCTCGACGGCATGCGCGAGGACGGCACGCTCACCACGATCGATTCCGAACCCGAGCATCAGCGCGCGGCCAGGGAGGCCTTCCGCACCGCCGAGATCGCTCCCGCGCGGACCCGGTTGATCAACGGTCGCGCCCTGGACGTCCTACCCCGCCTGGCCGACGGCGCCTACGACCTGGTCTTCATCGACGCCGCCCCGATGGAACACCCGCACTACGTCGAGCAGGGCGTGCGGCTGCTGCGCGAGGGCGGTGCGTTCATCCTCAACAACGCGCTGCTCGGCGGGCGCGTGCCGGACCAGGCCCAACGTGATCCGGCCACCCAGGCGGTCCGCGCCGCCACCCGCGCGATCGCGGAGAACCCCGAACTCACCAGCGTGCTGATCCCGATCGGTGACGGCCTGCTCTGCGCCTCGCGCGGTTGACGGTTTCGCCGGCCGCCAACACCTCAGCTCACCCAGATGCCCTTGCCCACGGTGACCACGCCGCCGTTGCTGACCGCGAAACGCTCGCGGTCGCGTTCCAGGTCGACGCCGATGATCTCGCGTTCGCCGACCACCACGTTCTTGTCCAGGATGGCGTGACGCACCACCGCGCCGCGCCCGATGCGAACACCCGGCATGAGCACACTGCCCTCGACGGTGGCGCCGTCGTCGATCACCACGTTCGAGCTGAGCACCGAGTTGCGCACGGTGGCCGCGGACAGGATCGAGCCCGCGCCGACGATGGATTCCTGCGCGAGCCCGCCCTGGGCGAACTTGGCGGGCGGCAGGTTCTCGGCCGCGCCACGGATCGGCCAGTGCTTGTTGTAGAGGTTGAACACCGGGTGTACCGAGACCAGGTCCATGTGCGCCTCGTAGAAGGCGTCGATGGTGCCGACATCGCGCCAGTAGCCGCGGTCGCGTTCGGTGGCGCCGGGCACCTCGTTGTCGGCGAAGTCGTAGACCGCGGCCTGGCCCGACGCGACCAGCGCCGGGATGATGTCGCCACCCATGTCGTGATCGGAGTCGGAGTTCTCGGCGTCGGCCCGGATCGCGTCGACGAGCACGCGGGTGGTGAACACGTAGTTGCCCATCGACGCGAACGTCACGTTCGGATCGTCGGGGGTTCCGGGGGGATGGGCGGGCTTCTCCAGGAACTGGGTGATCCGGCCGGACTCGTCGGAGTCGATGCAGCCGAAGGCCCTGGCCTCGCTGCGCGGCACCCGGATCCCGGCCACGGTGACGCCCGCACCGGAGGCGATGTGGCTGGCGACCATCTGCTCCGGGTCCATCCGGTACACGTGGTCGGCGCCGAAGACCACGATGTAGTCCGGGTCCTCGTCATAGATCAGGTTGAGCGACTGCATGATCGCGTCGGCGCTGCCGGTGTACCAGCGCGGCCCGAGCCGCTGCTGGGCGGGCACCGGGGTGATGTACTCCCCGGTGAATCCGGACAGCCGCCAGGTCTGCGAGATGTGGCGATCCAGCGAGTGCGATTTGTACTGGGTGAGCACGCACAGCCGGAGATAGCCCGCGTTCACGAGGTTGCTGAGTACGAAATCGATCAGTCGGTAGGCGCCACCGAACGGGACCGCCGGCTTGGCGCGGTCTGCCGTGAGCGGAAACAGTCGTTTGCCCTCGCCACCGGCGAGCACGATCCCGAGTACGTGCGGCTGGCTCCTCACATGCTCAAAGTACAGGTCCGGCGGGACTACGGTGGCCCATGCCGACCCGAGGGTCTAATTTGGACCAGTGAGTTATGGCACTGATGGCGGCGAGGCGCGGGTGGATCCGCTGCGGGTCGCCATGCTGACCCGGGAGTATCCGCCCGAGGTGTACGGCGGTGCGGGGGTGCATGTCACCGAACTCACGGCTCGGCTGCGGGCGCTGTGCGAGGTGACGGTGCACTGTATGGGGGCACCGCGCAACGGTGCCGTGGTGCATCGGCCCGATCCCGAGCTCTATGCCGCCAATGCCGCGCTGCAGATGATGTCGGCGCAGTTGCGGATGGCGGATGCGGCGGGTGGGGTGGAGGTGGTGCACTCGCACACCTGGTACGCGGGTCTGGCCGGGCATCTCGCGGCGGCGCTGTACGGGATTCCGCATGTGCTCACGGCGCATTCGCTGGAACCGCGGCGGCCGTGGAAGGCCGAGCAGCTCGGTGGCGGGTATCGGCTCTCGTCGTGGTCGGAACGCACGGCGATGGAGCATGCCGATGCCGTCATCGCGGTGAGTGAGGGCATGCGCCACGACGTGCTCGACGCCTACCCGGCGATCGACGCGGATCGGGTCCACGTGGTGCACAACGGTATCGACGCGGCGGTCTGGCACCCCGGCCCGCCCGTCGGGGACGAGCGGCCGGTGCTGGAGCGGCTCGGGGTGCGTGCCGACCGGCCGATCGTCTCGTTCGTCGGGCGGATCACTCGGCAGAAGGGCGTCGGGCACCTGCTCGCCGCCGCAGCCGGTTTCGACCCCGGCATCCAGCTGGTGTTGTGCGCCGGGGCGGCCGACACCAAGGAACTCGAACGCGAGGTGGCCGCCGCCGTCGACGGGCTGCAGCGGCAGCGCGGGAACGTGTTCTGGGTCAAGGAGATGCTGCCCACCGAGCAGGTACGCCAGATCCTGGCCGCCTCGGCGGTTTTCGTGTGCCCCTCGGTCTATGAGCCACTCGGTATCGTCAATCTGGAGGCGATGGCGTGTGCGACCGCGGTCGTCGCCTCCGATGTGGGCGGGATTCCCGAGGTGGTCGATGACGGGGTCACCGGCCGGCTGGTGCACTACGACCCGAGCACGACGGGGGAGTACGAACGCGAGCTGGCCGCCGCGGTGAACGCGGTGGCCAGCGATCCGGCCGTGGCTGTTCGCTACGGCGAGGCCGGGCGGGCGCGCGCGATCGCGGAGTTCGACTGGGCGCGGATCGCCGAGCGCACGGTCGAGGTGTACCGGAGCGTGCTGCGCTAGGTGTAGGGCTGCGTCAGCCACAGGGCGCTGTGGGCGGCGAGGGTGACTGTCGCCGAGGCCGGGTGGCCGTGCCAGGGGGTTTCCTCGGCGGTGACGGCGCCGAGGTTGCCGATGCCGGAGCCGCCGTAGGTGGTCGCGTCGGTGTTGAGGATCTCGCGCCAGGTACCGGGGTGGGGCAGGCCGATGCGGTAGTTCTCGCGGGTCGAACCGGAGAAGTTGAAGACGCAGGCCACGGCCGACCCGTCGGTGGACCAGCGGAGGAAGGCGAAGACGTTGGCGGTGCTGTCGTCGGCCTCGATCCAGGAGTGGCCGCCGGGGGTGGTGTCCTGACTCCACAGGGACGGATGGGCGGCGTAGGTGTGGTTGAGGTCGGCGACCATGGTCGAGATGCCTTGGTGCAGGGGGTTTTCCAGCTCGTGCCAGTCCAGGCCGCGGTCGTTGTCCCACTCACGGAACTGGCCGAACTCCTGGCCCATGAACAGCAGTTGCTTGCCGGGGTGGGACCACATGTAGGCCAGCAGGGCGCGCACGCCGCTCGCCTTGGCGAAGTCGTCGCCGGGCATGCGGGTCCACAGGGTGCCTTTGCCGTGCACCACCTCGTCGTGGCTGATCGGCAGCACGTAGTTCTCGCTCCAGGCGTAGACCAGGGAGAAGGTCATCTCGTTGTGGTGCCAGGAGCGGTGGATCGGGTCGCGGCCCAGGTAGCCGAGGGTGTCGTGCATCCAGCCCATGTTCCACTTCATGGTGAAACCCAGTCCGCCGACATCGGTGCCCCGGGTCACGCCGGGCCAGGTGGTGGACTCCTCGGCGATGGTGACGACACCGGGGTGCGCGCGGTGCACGGTGTCGTTGAGTTCCTGCAGGAAGTCGACGGCTTCCAGATTCTCTCTGCCGCCGTAGATGTTGGGTTCCCAACTGCCGTCGGGGCGCGAATAGTCCAGGTACAGCATGGAAGCCACCGCGTCTACGCGCAGGCCGTCGATGTGGAACTCCTCGATCCAGAACGCCGCGTTGGCGACCAGGAAGTTGCGCACCTCGTTGCGCCCGAAGTCGAAAACGTAGGTGCCCCAGTCGAGTTGCTCGCCGCGGCGCGGGTCGGGGTGCTCGTAGAGCGCAGTGCCGTCGAAGCGGGCCAAGGCCCACTCGTCCCGCGGGAAGTGCGCGGGGACCCAGTCCAGCAGGACCCCGATCCCGGCGCTGTGCAGGTGGTCGACGAAGTGGCGGAAGTCGTCGGGCGAGCCGAATCGGGAGGTCGGCGCGTAATAGGAGGTGACCTGGTAGCCCCAGGAGCCGCCGAATGGATGCTCGGCGACCGGCAGCAACTCCACATGGGTGAAGCCCATCGCGCGCACGTAGTCGGCCAGCTGCTCGGCCATGTCGCGATACCCGAGGCCGGGTCGCCACGACGCGAGGTGCACCTCGTAGATGCTCATGGGGGAGCGGGTGGCATCGGTGCGGGCCCGGCGGTCGAGCCAGTTGCCGTCGGTCCACACGTGATCGGCGCGCGCCACCACCGACGCGGTGGCTGGCGGCACCTCGGCGGTGAAGGCCAGCGGATCGGCATGGTCGACGACACGACCGTCCGCACCGTGGATCCGGTACTTGTAGCGCGTGCCCGGCCCCACTCCCGGCACGAACACCTCCCACACCCCGGAGGTGCCGAGGGCGCGCATCGGGGTGGAGGCGCCGCCCCAGCGATCGAAATCGCCGAAGACGGTGACACCGCGGGCATTCGGGGCCCACACCGCGAACGAGGTGCCGTCGACATCGCCGTCGAGGGTGGTGTAGTGGCGTGGATGGGCGCCGAGCACTTCCCACAGCCGGGTGTGGCGGCCCTCGCCGATGAGGTGCAGGTCGAACTCGCCGACGGTCGGCAGGAAGCGGTAGCCGTCGGCGGCGATCGCGGTGGGGGCGCCGGGGTACGCGGTGCGCACGCGGTAGTCGTCGATCTGTGGATACGGCAGGGTCGCGGCGAAGACGCCGTGGCCCAGCGATTTCAGCGGATGCTCGGCGTCGCCGACCAGCACCGACACCGCGTCGGCGTGCGGGCGTAGTACGCGCACTGCGGTGCCGTCGTTGTGGGGGTGCGCGCCGAGGACGGTGTGCGGGTCGGGGTGGGTGCCCGCCGCCAGCAGCAGCAGGTCGCGCCGCTTCATCGCAGCGTCCTGCGGTAGGCCAGTGGGGCGCGGGCGGCGGCGGGGATCGCGGGCAGCGCGAGGATGTGCGCGACCGCGCGGGCTGGGTCCAGGCGGAGGAAATTGTGCTGCGCCCAGTGGTATTCCTCGCCGCTGACCTCGTCGAACACCACCGGGTGGTCGTGCCATTCCCGGCCGATGGCGGGCAGGTCGAGCGAGATGTGGCCCTGCTCGGCGGCATACGGGTTCAGGTTGATGATCACCAGGACCGCGTCGCCGCTGACCGGGTCGAATTTGGAGTAGGCGATCAGCGCGTCGTTGTCGACGTGGTGGAAGTGGATGCAGCGCAGCTGTTGTAGCGCGGGATGATTGCGCCGGATCTCGTTCAGTCTGGTCAGCCACGGTTCCAGCGATTCGCCGCGGGCCAGTGCGCCCGCGAAATCGCGGGGGCGCAGTTCGTACTTCTCCGAGTCGAGGTACTCCTCGCTGCCCGGGCGGACCGCCTCGTGCTCGAACAGTTCGAAGCCGGAGTACACGCCCCAGGTGGGCGCGAGTGTCGCGGCGAGCGCGGCGCGGATGGCGAACATGCCGGGGCCGCCGTGCTGCAGGCTCTCGTGCAGGATGTCGGGGGTGTTCACGAACAGGTTGGGCCTGGCCTCGTCGGCCTTGGCCGCCAGCTCGTAGCCGAACTCGGTGAGCTCCCACTTGTGCACGCGCCAGGTGAAATACGTGTACGACTGGCTGAAGCCGCGCCGGGCCAGACCGTAGAGCCGGGCGGGGCGGGTGAACGCCTCGGACAGGAAGATCACGTCGGGATCGGTGCGGCGCAGCTGGGTGATCAGCCATTCCCAGAAGTCGGCGGGTTTGGTGTGCGGGTTGTCGACGCGGAAGATGGTGACGCCCAAGGAGATCCAATGCCGGACGACGCGCAGGACCTCGGCGTAGAGGCCGTCGGGGTCGTTGTCGAAGTTGACCGGGTAGATGTCCTGGTACTTCTTCGGCGGGTTCTCCGCGAAGGCGATCGTGCCGTCGGGGAGGGTGGTGAACCATTCCGGGTGGGCGGCGACCCACGGATGGTCCGGGGCGCACTGCAGGGCCAGGTCGAGGGCTACCTCGAGGCCGAGTTCGGTTGCCGTGGCGACGAATTCGGCGAAGTCACGCTCGGTGCCCAGCAGCGGGTGGACGGCGTCGTGGCCGCCCTCGGCCGAGCCGATCGCCCACGGCGAGCCGACATCACCCGGCTCGGTGGTCAGAGTGTTGTTGCGGCCCTTGCGATTGACCTCGCCGACCGGGTGGATCGGCGGCAGATACACCACGTCGAAACCCATGCCCGCGATGCGGGGCAGCTCGCGGGCCGCGGTCGCGAAGGTGCCGTGGACCGGGGCGCCGTCGGCATCACGACCGCCGGTGGAGCGGGGGAAGAACTCGTACCAGGAACCGACCAGCGCGCGGCGGCGTTCCGCCAGCGCCGAGAACTGGGTGCCGCGGGTGACCATCTCGCGCAGCGGGGTCACGCGGAGGATCTCGGCGACCTCCGCGCTGAACGCGGGCGCGACTCTGGCCGGGAGGTGATCGTCGGCGCGCAGCGCGGTGGCGGCGGCGCGGAGTCGTTCGAACTGCTTCTTGGGGACCGCTTGGGCCGCACGCTCGAAGAGGGTGGCGCCGATCTCCAGGTCGTTGGCCAGGTCGGCGGCGGTCTGGCCGACGGACAGCTTCGCCTCCACCGCCGAACGCCACGTCGCGATCGGGTCGCTCCAGCCTTCGATCCGAAAGGTCCAGACGCCCGGGGTGTGCGGGGTGAACACGGCGTTGAAGACGTCGGGTTCGTAGTCGGGGGTCATCCGGATGCGGGTGATCCTGGACGAGCCCGGCGCGCGCACGGCCAGGGTGGCGGCCACCGCGTCGTGGCCCTCGCGCCAGACGACGGCGCGGACGGGGAAGACCTCGCCGACGGCGGCCTTGGCCGGGCGGCCGCCGGGGATGGACGGGGCGATGTCATCGATGGCTATCCGGCCGGTCACCGCACAAACGTACTGCATGGTTGGCGCGCTGGCGCGCGCGAACCGGCCGCGTCGTGGCCGCCGCCGCTCGGGGTAGCGGGTGCGGGGCCGGGAGTGCGGTCATGGCGGTTTCAGGGGGTTCGGAGGCCGGTGAGCAGGCGGTTCAGGGCGGTGATGGTTTCCGGGAGGGCCTTCGGGTCGGGGGTGGTGGCCAGCCAGAGGGCGGCTTCGTTCATGGCGCCGGAGAGGAGCTGGGTGAGGGGGGCCACCGGTTGGGCGGGGAGGGTGCCGGCGTCGATCAGGGCTTGGAGGGCTTCGCCGAGGTGACGGGCGGAGTTGGCCTCGTCCATGGCTCGCCATTCGTGCCAGCCGAGGACCGAGGGGCCGTCGATCAGCATGATCTGCTGGATTCGGGGGTCGGTGCAGGCGCGCAGGAAAGCGGCGCAGCCGGTGGTGAGCTGGGTCCAGGGGTCGGGTTCGGCGTCGGCGGCGGTGGCGACCTGGGTGCCGACCTCCCCTTGGACCTGGGTGAGGACGGCGCGGAACAGCTCGGCCTTGCTCTCGAAGTGGTGGTACAGGGCGCCCTTGGTGACGCCGGCGGCCGTCACGATCTCCGAGAGGCCAACAGCGGCATAGCCTTTCGCGGCGAACAGGCGTCTGCTCTCGCGCAGCAGCGTGCGCCGGGTCTCCTCGCGCTGTTGTGCGCGCGCTGTCGATGCCATCGACTGTCCTCCCATTGACCTACCGTTGGTATGTGAGCTACTCTACGACACATACCAACGGTATGTGAAAGGTGAATGTCATGAGACTGAGCAGCTTCTATCCGGTTCTCGCCACCACCGAGCTCGCGGCGGCACGCGACTTCTACACGGGCTGGTTCGGGTTCGAGATCACGTTCGAGGCCGACTGGTACATCAGCCTGCGACGGCCGGGTACCGACGGCGCGCCCGACTACGAACTCGCCCTCCTCGACCCCACCCACCCGACCGTCCCGGCCGGGTACGGCAAGCCCGTCCAGGGCCTGTTGCTCAACTTCGAGGTCGACGACGTCGACGCGGAATGGGAACGCCTCGTCGTCACCGGTGGCCTGTCCGCCCAACTCGACATCCGCACCGAGGATTTCGGCCAGCGCCACTTCATCGTCGCCGACCCGGCGGGCGTCCTGATCGACGTGATCACCGAAATCGCGCCCGCTCCGGAATTCGCGGCCCAGTTCACTCAGGACCACACCGCAACCCACTGATCGCAGGGACGGGGTAGCTTCCCGGCCACCTCCCGGTCCGCCGTTCGGACCGCGAGATCGACTGTCCACAGTCGAGCCACCGGGCGACCCGCTGAATACCCGGAGACGCGGAACAGTCGGTACTGTTCGGTTGGTGAAGGCACTTCGTCGGTTCACTGTCCGGGCCCATCTGCCTGAGCGGCTCGCCGCGCTGGCCGAGTTGTCGACGAACCTGCGCTGGTCGTGGCACGGCCCGACGCAGGATCTGTTCGCCGAACTCGACCCGCAGCGGTGGCGCACGCTCGGTCAGGATCCCGTGCGGATGCTGGGGGAGGTGCCCGCCGAGCGGCTCGACGAACTCGCCGCCGATCCGGCGTATCTCACCCGCGTGGACGCGGCCGCCGCGGGACTGCGCGACTATCTCGCCCGCCCGCGCTGGTTCCAGGAGCAGACCGGCACACAGGTCGCCGGCATCGCCTACTTCTCCATGGAGTTCGGCGTCACCGAGGTGCTGCCCAACTACTCCGGTGGCCTCGGCATCCTGGCCGGTGACCATCTCAAGGCGGCGTCGGATCTCGGACTGCCGCTGATCGGCGTCGGGCTGCTGTATCGCTCGGGGTACTTCCGGCAGTCGCTGTCGGCCGACGGCTGGCAGATGGAGCACTACCCGGCGCTGGACCCGCAGGGGCTGCCGCTGCGGCTGCTCACCAGTGACGGGTCACCGGTGCTGATCCACGTGGGCATGCCGGAGGGGCGGGTGCTGCGGGCCAGGGTGTGGATCGCGCAGGTCGGTCGGATTCCGTTGCTGCTGCTCGATTCCGACATCGCCGAGAACGATCCGGAACTGCGCGCGGTCACCGACCGGCTCTACGGCGGCGACCAGGATCACCGGATCAAGCAGGAGATCCTGGCCGGGATCGGCGGTGTCCGCGCGGTGCGCGCCTACACCCGCGCCAACGGGCTGCCCGATCCCGACGTGTTCCATATGAACGAGGGTCACGCCGGATTCCTCGGCGTCGAGCGCATTCGCGAATTCGTCGCGGGTGGACTGGATTTCGACACTGCCCTCGCGGCGGTACGGGCCGGGACCGTCTTCACCACGCACACCCCGGTACCTGCCGGGATCGACCGGTTCCCGATGCCGTTGGTGCGCAGGTACTTCGGCGGCGCGCACGGTGAGTCCGAATCCGCGCTGCTGCCGGGGCTCTCGGTCGATCGGATTCTCGCCTTCGGCCGGGAGGCCGACCCCTCGGTGTTCAACATGGCGCACATGGGTTTGCGGATGGCGCAGCGCGCCAACGGCGTGTCCGAACTGCACGGTCAGGTCAGCCGGGAGATGTTCGCCGCGCTGTGGCCCGGCTTCGACGCGGCCGAGGTGCCGATCGGCTCGGTGACCAACGGAGTGCACGCGCCGACCTGGGCCGCGCGCGAATGGATCGACAAGGCCCGCGAACTCGTCGGCCCCGAACTGGTCGAGGAGGCGCGCGGCTGGGAGAAGCTCAGCGATGTCGACCTCGGACAGCTGTGGTCGACGCGAAACACCTTGCGCGGCGTGCTGATCGACGAGGTACGGCGCAGGCTGCGCGACTCGTGGCGCCAGCGCGGCGCCGCCGAGGCCGAACTGAGCTGGATCGATGACGTCTTCGACCCGGACGTGCTCACCGTCGGCTTCGCCCGCCGGGTGCCGACCTACAAGCGCCTCACCCTGATGCTGCGCGACCCCGAACGCCTGCGCGCGCTGCTGCTCGACCCGAAGCGCCCGGTGCAGCTGGTGGTCGCGGGCAAGAGCCACCCCGCCGACGACGGCGGCAAGGCACTCATCCAGCAGGTCGTGCGCTTCGCCGACGACCCCGAGGTACGCCACCGCATCGTCTTCCTGCCCGACTACGACATGTCGATGGCCCGCTACCTGTACTGGGGTTGTGATGTGTGGCTGAACAATCCGCTGCGCCCGCTCGAGGCGTGCGGCACCTCGGGAATGAAGTCCGCACTCAACGGCGGGCTCAATCTGTCCATCCGCGACGGCTGGTGGGACGAGATGTACGACGGGGAGAACGGCTGGGCCATCCCCACCGCCGACGGCGTGCGCGACGAGCAGCGCCGCGACGACCTGGAGGCCTCGGCGCTGTACGAACTGGTCGAACGCACCGTCGCGCCCCGCTTCTACGACCGGGACGCCACCGGTGTGCCGGTCCGCTGGACCGAGATGGTGCGCCACACCTTGCAGACCACCAGCCCCAAGGTGCTGGCCTCGCGCATGGTCCGTGACTACGCCGAGCAGTACTACGGGCCGGCCGCCGCCGCCTTCGAGCAGGTGGCCGGTGACGACTTCGCGGGGGCGCGGCACATCGCCGAGTACCGGCGCCGGGTCGACGCGGCCTGGCCGTCGGTGCGGGTGGCCCAGGTCGACAGCTCGGGGCTGCCCGACACCCCGGTGATCGGCGCCGAGCTGGCCCTGCACGCGCGCATCGAACTGGGCGGGCTCGCACCCTCGGACGTGATCGTGCAGGCGGTGCTCGGCCGGGTCTCGCCGACCGACGACCTGTCCGACACCACCACGATCGCGATGACGCACTCCGGCGGTGACGACGGCGCCGAGCTGTACTCCGTGCGGGCGCCGGTCCCGCTCTCGGGCGCGGTCGGCTACACGGTGCGTGTGCTGCCCCACAACGCGCTGCTGGCCGGTGACGCCGAGCTGGGTGTGGTGTCCGTCGCAGGCGCGTGACCACGACGGCCTGACACGACAGTCGGGTTGTTCGATTCAGTGAACTTTCCGCTACCGTTCCTGGGCATCCTTCTTCTCTGAAACCCTGGACTGGAGAGTCATGGCCAGCGATGTCCTCACCCGCGCCCGAGGGCGCATCGACGGATACTTCGGTGTCACGTCGAGCGGGTCCACGTTCCGGCGCGAGGCGATGGCGGGCACGGTCACGTTCCTGGCCATGTCGTATGTGCTGGCGGTGAACCCGTCGATCCTCGGTGACGAGGGTCCGTTGGGTGACCAGGGCATCCCGATGCAGGCGGTGTTCACCGCGACGGCGGTGGCCGCGGTCTTCGGCACGCTGGTCATGGGCATCTGGGCGCGCTATCCCATCGCGCTCGCTCCCGGCATGGGCTTGAACGCGTTCTTCGCCTTCACCGTGGTGCTCACCATGGGCATCCCCTGGCAGGTGGCGTTGTCGGGCACCTTGCTCTCGGGCGTGATCTTCTTCGTTCTCGCGGTCACGAAGATCCGGGAACGGATTCTCAACGCCATCCCGATCCAGATGAAGTTCGCGGTCGGTGCGGGAATCGGGTTGTTCGTCGCGTTCCTCGGCTTGAAGAACGCGGGCATCGTCGTGAGCAGCGACGCCACCCTGGTCACCCTCGGTGACTTCACCGAGGGAACCACACTGCTCGCGTTGTTCGGCCTCGTGCTGACCGTGGTCTTCTTGGTGATGGGCTGGCACGGTGCGGTGATCTACGGCATCGTCGCGACCACGATCCTCGGAATGGTGACCGGCCTGGTCGGCGTGCCCGATGGGATCGCCGAGATGCCGAAGGGGCTGGATCAGACCTTCGGTCAGGCCATCATCCACCTGCCCGATGCCTTCACCGGGCAGATGATCGTCGTCGTGCTCACGATGTTGTTCGTCGACTTCTTCGACTCCTCCGGCACGCTGATCGGGGTGGCGAACCAGGCTGGTCTGCTCAACAAGGACGGCACGCTGCCGCGCGCGGCCAGCGCGCTGGCCGCGGACTCGGTCGGCACGACGGCGGGGGCGATCATCGGTACCTCGACCACCACCGCGTATGTGGAATCGACGGCGGGCGTCTCGGCGGGTGGCCGGACCGGTATCACCGCGGTGACGACCGCGGGCTGGTTCCTGCTCGCGATGTTCTGTTATCCGATCTTCTCGGTGATCGCCGGGGCGAGCGAGGTGACCGCGCCCGCGCTCATCGTGGTCGGCGTGCTGATGTCTCGGGCCCTCGGTGACATCGACTGGCAGCGGCTCGAGTACTCGGTGCCCGCGTTCATCACCGTGATCATGATGCCGCTGACCTATTCGATCGCCAACGGTCTGGCCATGGGCATGATCTTCTACCCGATCGTGATGGTGGCCAGGGGCCGCGCCAAGGAAGTGCACCCGGTGATGTGGGCGCTGATGGTGCTGTTCCTTGGCTACTTCTTCTTCCTCGTCGAGTAGCGGCGCACGCGGATGCTGTGTCTATACTTAGGCAAGCCTAGCCAAGCTTGAAAGAGTCTTGGGAGACCCTGGTCGGCTAGGCCACGACGGCTTGATCTGAACCACCGGCGAAGAGGCCGCTCCGCGAGGGGGCGGCCTCTTCGCTCGTCATGGGCAAGTTTCGAATCGCAGATGAGGACACGATGACCGACACCGCTACGCGCACCACCGCTTCCAATCCCACCTCCACCGCTGCCGATCAGGTCCTGGGCAGCGACATCGGCCTGCTCGTACTGCGCGTCGTCTTCGGCGGCCTCTTCGCCGCACACGGCGCCCAGAAACTGTTCGGGTGGTTCGGTGGAAACGGCTTGGACGCGACCATCGACGGTTTCACCAAGATGGGCTACAACCCCGGCGAACTGTTCGGCACCCTGGCCGGCCTCACCGAATTCGTCGGCGGACTCGCCCTGCTGCTCGGCTTGTGCACCCCGCTGGCGGCGGCCGTGATCCTCGGCACGATGATCAACGCCATCTACCTCACGTTCGATGACGGCCTGCTCGGCAGCGGCGGGTACGAACTGGCTCTGCTGTACGCGGTGCCCGCGATCACGCTGGCGTTCACCGGGCCTGGACGGTTCTCGCTGGATCACGGGCGCCCGTGGGCGCGCCAGGGTCTGGTGTGGGGCAGCGCCGCTGTCGCGCTCGGCGTTGTCACCGCCATCACCACCCTGATCCTGAAGGCTGTGTTGTAGGAGCGCTGGCGCGCTCGAGTTCGCGCCCCCGGCGGTCCCGCCGATCAGGCACCGTTGCTTGCTCCTTCGTCGCGTACGCCACGGCGCCTGATCGGCGGGACGGGCGCGAACCGCCGACTGCGTCGGCGATCCCTCCTCGAGGTCGGGATGTGCGGGGTTGGGTTGTTGGAGCGGTGGCGGGTTCGGAGTTCGCGGTCTCGTTGGTCGGGGACCGTGGTTTGCCTCTTCGTGCGCGTACGCACCGGTGCCTGATCGGCGGGACGGGCGCGAACCGTCGGTTGCGTCGGCGGACCGTCCTCGAGGTGGGCGTGCGGGGCCGAGTTGTGTCGGTCCGTGTCGGCGACAGCGGATATTCTCTGCGGCGGGTGCGAGCTGTATGGCACGCATCGTCGGTGCGCATCGAAGAGGAGAGCTGCGATGAAGGCTTATGACCTGGGGTTCGGGGATTCGGCGGACAAGCTGGGTGAGACGCCCGGCGGGGAACCGCTGACGCTCGAGGCGCCGGTGCGTTCCGGGTGGATCGGAAGCGAAGGTCCGGCCATCGATCCGGCGAGCTGGCCGCGCGGGCCGGTCACCGGGTTGCCGATGATGCACGCGCTGACCCTGCGGCTGCCGGTGGACTTTCAACGGCGCGGGCCGGAGTTTCCCGCGATCGCGTTCTTTCAGGGTGAGGGGCAGTTCGCCGACGCCGACGAGCCGGTCGTCGCCGATGCCGCGTCGGCGGATCCGGTCGCCCGCGACCTGGTTGCCACCCGGCCGCACGCGCAGCTGCGGCTTCTGCACGACGAGATCGGCGGTGTCTTCGCGCTGATCTGGTTGACCGAGCGGGAGTTCGCGGGCGGGCCGGTGGCACCGCCTGCCGATGTCCGGTTGCCGGGCTCGCCCGCCGCCAGCGACGAGGGCTGCAATGCCTGGGACGACGTGCATCCGACCGTGGGCGTCTGGCTCGCCGAACGGGTCGCCGATCCGAATGTCGGGATCGCGCCGGTCGAATACGAGCCGAACACCCGCTACCAGGACCCGCTCACCGACGATTCCGGCTGGAATCCCTGGGCCGAACCGCTGTTCGGCCGCTCGCACCTCGGTGGCACCGCGTTCCCGGTGCAGGCGTTGCCGGAGGGGCTCACGCCGTACTACCTGGAGATCGAGGAGGTCTCCGGGATGAACTTCGGCGGCGGCAATGCCCAGCTCGATCTGGAGTCGGGTGTGTTCGACTGGTCCTGCGGTTAATCCACCCTCGCTGGGCGGTCGTCGCCCGGATGCGCTCGGTCGGCGACTCCGCCCCGGCGATGGGGGACCACAAGGGGTTCGGTGAACCGCGAATCCGCCTCGGCGGCAGGGGGAACGGCGATGACCGGCTCGGTCGGGGCGGGTTGGCGGCGGGGTGCGCCGGAGCGGATCAGGATCGCGATGCCGACCAGGGTGGCCAGGTAGAGGACCACGTAGATGTTGATCAGCACGTCCGACAGCGGCCACCGCGGTGGCAGCAGGAAGGTGCCGACGCTGATCCAGGTGGGGGCGTAGGTATAAGTCCAGCCGCCGATGGCCAGGTACAGCGCCGCGGCGGCGAACCACCAGCGGTGCTGGAGCTGGGCCCGGTGGATCAGGTAGACCAGCAGCGGAACGAACCAGACCCAGTGGTGGCCCCAGGAATACGGGGACACCGCGCACGCGGTCAGGCCGCCGAGCGTGACCGAGAGCAAGGGTTCGTCGCGGCGCACCAGGACCGCGGCCAGCCACAGCGCGACCAGCGTGAGCGAGATCGCGATCAGCAGCCACAGCCAGAGGGGCGCCGGGCCGTGGGCGAGATGGGCGATGGCGCCGCGCAGTGACTGATTGGCCGGATGGACGTCGGGGGCGATGCGGCCGGACTGGAAGAACGTCGAGGTCCAGTACTGGTAGGAGTCGCGCGGCAGGATCAGGCCGGTCAGGCCGATCGTGGCGACGAAGGTGAGCGCGGCGGTGCAGGCCGCGCGCCACCGCCGCTGGGCCAGATATTGGGCGATGAAGTAGAGCGGGGTGAGCTTGATACCCGCGGCGACGCCGACGCCGAGACCACGCAGGCGACTGTTCTCGGCACGCGAGAAGTCCCACAGCACCACCAGCATCAGTACCAGATTGATCTGGCCGTAGTAGAGGGTGGTGCGCACCGGCTCGGCGAAGGTGCACGCCAGTGTGAGCAGGGCGCTCGCCGCGACCGTCGCCGGGGCCACCCGGTAGCCGAGCATCCGCCAGCTCAGGACGACGCAGCCGAACAGCACGAGGAGATTGATCACCATCCACGTGGTGGTGACGTGCGCCCACGGAATCAGCATCAGCGGCAGGAACGCCAGCGCCGAGAACGGTGTGTAGGTGTAGAGCAGGTCGTAGTGCGTCGGCTCCAGATACAGCGCTCGATCGTGGAGCACCCGCCAGCCGCCGTCGCGGTAGATGTGCACGTCGAGGCCACCGGCGAAGATGCCACCGTCGATCATCCAGGGATCCATGGTGGTGAACAGCAGGGTCACGCCGAAGACGGCGGTACCGAAGAGCAGCAGGAGGGTCACGGTCGGGCGCGGCAGGCTCGCGCGTCGAGATTTCTCCGCCACGGTCGTCCTACCGACCGGCTCGCATCGTGTGCACGCCTAAGAACCTACAACTCGACCGCCACGGCGCCCGGCGCGGCTCGCCTTTGGTAGGCGAACCCTATGAGAGCGGGTCCGCCTGGCCGCGTACCGATCTGGCCGGACCGGTACGCGGTGTGGTGTTCTCAGGCTGCGGCGTGCAGCGTCAGCATGGTGTCGGCACCATGGTGGAACTCATAGCCGGTCCGGCACAGCGAGGTCTCGATGCCCTTGTCGTGCAGTTCGGTGCGCAGATGATCGACCAGGTCGTCCAGGGGTGCGCCGGTGTAGTCGAGCAGCGGGTAGACCCGTGCCTCGACCGTGCTCACTCGCGACAGCTCCACCAGGGCGGCCAGGTGGAAGTCGGCGTCGAGGCGATCGGCGTAGCTGAACAGCAGGTGCGAGCTCAACGCCAGATCGAACGCGTCGTCGGGGCAGGGTAGCGAGGGCAGGGCGCCCGCGAGGTAGCGATGCGGTGTGGTGCGGACGTCGTCGGCGAAACGGGCGGCCGCGCCCCGGCGGATCGCGGCGTGCTCGGCGGTGCCGCCGTACCAATCCCAGCGGTAGCGCTCGGCGTGCTTGTGGGCCCAGGCCACGGCGCGTTCGGTTTCGGGCGTCGCCCTGGCGGCCAGCTCTTCGGGGGCGGCAGCGTAGATCGGGTCGATCGCGGTCACCTCGGCGCCCAGTGCGCTGGCCTCGGCCGCGAAACTCGCTGCGCCGCCAGGGCAGTCGAGAATTTTCCGGCCGGTCAGATCTTCGTCGGACAGATGGAACATCGCGCGGTACTCGGCCAAAGATCTTGCGCTGACCAGATATTCGTCGAGTACCTCGCCATCGGCGTGGTGCGTCATCAACAAACGTTCTCACGAGATGCGTTCGCCCGGTAGTCAATTCACCGGTGTGGTCACCCCGATTGCAGGACTCGGCAGGCGCGGTCGCAGCGTTCAGGCCGAGGCGGTGAGCCTGCGCAACGCCTTGGCGACCACTTCGGGATCGGTGGTCTCCCAGTACGGTGGCAGTGAGGCGCGCAGGTAGCTGCCGTACCTGGCGGTGGCGATCCGGGAATCGAGGATGGCGACCACGCCGCGGTCCTCGACGCTGCGCAACAGCCTGCCGGTGCCCTGTGCCAGCAGCAGCGCGGCGTGATTGGCGGCCACGGTCATGAAGCCGTTGCCGCCGCGCGACTCCACCGCGCGCTGGCGGGCGGTGAGCAGCGGGTCGTCGGGGCGCGGGAACGGAATGCGGTCCAGGATCACCAGACTCAGTGAGGGGCCCGGCACGTCGACGCCTTGCCAGAGGGTGAGCGTGCCGAACAGCGAGGTGGCCGGATCGTCGGCGAACTTGCGCACCAGCGCGCCCATCGAATCGTCGCCCTGGCACAGCACGGGGGTGTCGAGGCGTTCGCGCAGCGCCTCGGTCGCGGCCTTGGCGGCGCGCATGGAGGAGAACAGGCCGAGGGTGCGGCCACCCGCGGCGGTGATCAGCTGTTCGATCTCGTCGAGGTAGGTGGGGGAGAGGCCGTCACGGCCGGGCGCGGGCAGGTGCTTGGCGACGTAGAGGATGCCGGACTTCGCGTGGTCGAACGGGGAACCGACATCGAGCGAACTCCAGCGCACCGATTCCAGGTCGGTGGGGGCGGTGGCGCCGTTGGCCAGCATCGGGTCGACCTTGCCGCCGGACTGCGAGGGCAGACCCCAGGTGATGGCCAGGCCGTCGAAGGATCCGCCGATCTGCAGGGTCGCCGAGGTGAGCACCACCGTCGCGGTGCCGAACAGCCTGCTACGCAACAGCCCACCCACCGACAGCGGCGCCATCCGCAGGGTGCGGCGGGCGACGCCGCGCAGTTCGTCGGCCGAGAGCCAGATGACATCGCGGCGCGCGGCCGGGTCGGCCTCTTCGAAGGCGGTGAGCGCGCGGACCGCGGCGTCGTGCACGTCGTCGAGCGCGGCGACGGCCATCGTGCGGGCGGCGGCGTTGTCGGGATCGTCCTGGGTCTTCACGGTGCCCTGCGGCGCGATCGCGGTACGCGCGTTCCACGCGGCATCGCGGACCAGCGCGAGGACAGGTGCGATGCCGTCGGGCAGGCGGTCCCAGCGGGCGGGCGGCAGATCCTCGAGGGCTTGGTGGAACGCCTCGGCGGCGCCTTCGAGCCGGTCGACCTCGCGTTCGTCGATGAGCTTGGTGCACCGGCGGGCCGCGGCGGTGATAGCCGGTGCGGCCAGTTCGGCGGTGGCGACGCCGGTGACCCGGTCGACCAATTCGTGCGCCTCGTCGATCACCACCACGTCGTGTTCGGGCAGGATCTGGATGCCGCTGATCGCGTCGATGGCCAGCAGCGCGTGATTGGTGACCACCACATCGGCCTGCGCGGACTCCGCGCGCGCCTTCTCGGCGAAGCAGTCCTGGCCGAACTGGCAGCGGCTCTTGCCGAGGCATTCGCGCGAGGACACGCTGACCTGCCGCCAGGCGCGGTCGGTCACGCCCGGCGCGAGCTCGTCGCGGTCGCCGGTCTCGGTGTCGGAGGCCCACTCGTTGAGGCGCTGGACCTCGCGGCCGAGCCGGGAGATGGCGAACGCGTCGAACAGTTCGGCCTCGCCGGTGTCCTCCGGGATGACGCTGTTGATCTTGTTCAGGCACAGATAGTTGTTGCGGCCCTTGAGGATCGCGAACTGCGCGGTGCGGCCCAGTGGCTTGCTCAGCGCCTCGGACAGGCGCGGCAGATCGCGATCGACGAGCTGACGTTGCAGGGCGATCGTCGCGGTGGAGACCACCACCGTGCGCCCGGTGCGCACCGCGTGCCGCAGGCTCGGGACCAGATAGGCCAGCGACTTCCCGGTGCCGGTGCCCGCCTGGACCGCCAGATGCTCCTTGGTGTCGATCGCGTGATCGACGGCGCTCGCCATGGTGGTCTGGCCGGTGCGTTCCGTGCCGCCGAGGGCATGCACGGCGGTGGCGAGCAGGTCGGCGACGGGGGGAAGTTCGGGCACGCAGGCAGCTTATCCGTCAGCTGAGACAAGTTCGGCCGAGCGGCGGCGCGCCCGCTCAGGACTCGCGGACGAAGTCGTCGATGTGGTCGCGGATGTAGGCGAGGACTCTTTCCTCGAAGTCATCCGGTTCGTTGATGTCGTAGATCTCGTCGGGGTCGTCGGCGCGGGCGCCGGTAGGGCGGCGGATCTGGTCGGGGTTGGCGATGACGTGGTGTTCGTCGTCGAAGAATCGGTCGAGGTCGTCGTCGGGGGAACTCGCGGAGGCGTCGCGGGCGGCGAGGACGGCGGCCGCGGCCAGCCGGGGCATGCCCGCGGCGCGCAGACCTCTGGTGGCCCACGGGAGTTCGCTGCGGCGGGTGGCCAGGTAGCTGCTGAATCCGGTGTCCAGCACCGTGCTGTGCAGGCTCGACAGGGCAAGCAGGTGGGTGAAGGCGGGCGGGAGCTGAGTGAAGGCGCCGATGCCCTGGCGCTGGAGGTCGTCGGCGGCGGCGTTGGACCAGAAGACGATGTCGGCGGCGTCGTGGATGTTGTCGACCTCGGCGAGGGCCTTGATCAGGGCGGGTCGGGCCTGTGCCGGGAATCGATAGTCCATGGGGTGAGTATCGACGGGGGTGGAGATTCGGTGTCGAGGGGGCTGGGCGTGCGGGAGGTGGCCGCCCTCCGTGGTGTCAGGTGGCCGGTTGCTCGGTGGGTGGCGAGCTTGGTCAGTGCAAGTGGACGCCTGATTCGCGGAGAGTGGCCAGTGCTGTCCGGGTGGTCTCGGGGGAAACGCCTGCGGTGAGGTCGAGCAGGACGTGAGTGTCGAAGCCGGCGGCGGTGGCGTCGAGGGCGGTGGCGCGGACGCAGTGGTCGGTGGCGATGCCGACGACGTCGACGGTGTCGATGTCGCGGGCGCGCAGCCAGGTGGTGAGGGTGGTGCCGTCGGGGGCGGCGCCTTCGAAACCGGAGTAGGCGGCGGTGTACTCGCCCTTGGCGAAGGTCTCGTGGATGGCGGTGGTGTCGAGGTTGGGGTGGAACTCGGCGCCAGGGGTGCCGACGCGGCAGTGTGGCGGCCAGGTGTCGACGTAGTCGGGGGTGTCGGAGAAGTGGGCGCCGGGGTCGATGTGCCAGTCCCGGGTGGCGACCACCGCGTCGTAGTCCGCGCGAGCGAGGAACTCGCTGATCGCGGTCGCGACCGCGGCGCCGCCCGCGACCGCGAGCGAACCGCCCTCGCAGAAGTCGTTCTGTACATCCACGATCACCAACGCGCGTGCCATCTGGTTCCTCCCGTTGCTCGGTCCTCATTCTCCGCCGCCGACGCCGCGACGGCCACTCGCTTCAGCCGAGGAAGGTCGTCGCGATGGCGGGTTCGCCCGCCGACAGCTTCAAGCCCTCCCACGGCAGGCTGACCAACCCGCGCGCGACCAGTTCCCGGCTCTGCGCCAGCGACGCGACCCCGTCGACCACCGTGCCGCCGCGAACCAGCGGCACCTGCAGTTCGCGCACCTGGAACCCGTCGGTGGCCGGTGTCTGCCCCCCGGCGGGGTAGACGATCTCCTCGACGATCGTGCCCGTGGCCCTGGCCAGCCGGATCGCCTTCTTGGTCCCGCCGCGCGACTCCTTGTGGCTGCTGCGCTTGGCCACCGGGATGCCCTCGACCTCGACCAGTTTGTAGACCATGCCGGCGGTCGGCGCCCCGGATCCGGTGACCACCGAGGTGCCGACGCCGTACACGTCCACCGGTTCGGCGCGCAGGGCCGCGATCGCGTACTCGTCCAGGTCGCCGGAGACGACGATCCTGGTACCGGTGGCGCCGAGGTCGTCGAGCTGATCGCGAACCTGCCTGGCCAACACGCCGAGGTCGCCGGAGTCGATCCGCACGCCGCCCAGTTCGGGCCCGGCCACCTCGATGGCGGTGGCGACGCCCTTGGTGATGTCGAAGGTGTCGACCAGTAGCGTGGTACCGACGCCGAGGGCCTTGACCTGGCTGCGGAACGCGGCCGCCTCGTGCTCACCGTCGGCGCCGCTGTGCAGCAGGGTGAACGCGTGCGCGCTGGTGCCCGCGCCCGGCACGCCGTAGCCGCGCACGGCCTCGAGATTGGAGGTCGCGTCGAAACCGGCCAGATAGGCGGCGCGCGAACTCGACGGCGCGGCCAGTTCGTGGGTGCGCCGCGAACCCATCTCGATCATCCGCCGGCCGGCCGCCGCGCTCACCATGCGCGCGGCCGCCGAGGCGATGGCGCTGTCGTGATTGAGGATCGACAGGATCAGCGTCTCCAGCACCACGCATTCGGCGAAGCTGCCGCGCACGGTCAGGACCGGCGAGCCGGGGAAGTACAGCTCACCCTCGGCATAACCGTCGATCTCGCCGGTGAAGCGATATTCGCGCAACCAGTCGACGGTGGCCGGATCGAGGAATCTCGCCGCCACGTCCAGCTCGGCGGGGCCGAAGCGGAAATGAGCCAGCGCCTCGAGCAGCCTGCCGGTGCCCGCGACGATCCCGTAACGGCGGCCGACCGGCAACCTTCGGGCGAACACCTCGAAGGTGCATCGGCGCGCCGCCGAGCCGTCCGAGAGGGCGGCGGCCAGCATGGTCAGCTCGTACTGGTCGGTCAGCAGCGCGGTGCTGGCGAACTCGTCACGGATCTGCACACCCGAAACTGTAGTCACCGCGGGTGTTGTTTCTGTGTGGCCGCGTCGTACCCTGGGTTTTATGGCCGAGTGCAATACCGTTCGAGCCGTCGCCGACCCCGACGTCGTGAACGCCACACTGTCGGCGCCGCAGGCGACGCCGGAGGCTACCGAATACACCGAGATCCTGGAGGCCGAAGACCGGCCCTGGGTGACTGTCGTCTGGGACGATCCGGTGAACCTCATGCATTACGTCACCTACATCTTCCAGAAGCTCTTCGGCTACAGCAAAGCCAAGGCGACCGAGTTGATGCTGCAGGTGCACAACGAGGGCAAGGCCGTGGTGTCGTCGGGTTCGCGCGACAAGATGGAACAGGACGTGCGCCGACTGCACGCCGCTGGACTCTGGGCAACCATGCAGCGCGACGACTGAGCGGCTGGGTACGCTGGCGCTGTGCGCAAGTGGAGCAGGAAGAACTCACTGAGTGGCCCCAAGCTTCGATCCGAGATGGACGAGCACGAGGCCACCGTCCTGCGTTCCCTGATCGGGGCGGTCTCCGGCCTGCTCAGCGACCGTGCGGCCGAGACGCCCGAGGACGAACTGGCCGCGCTCACCGGCCTGCGCACCGGCAATTCCAGCCCGCCCGACGACCCGCAACTGCTGCGCCTGCTGCCTGATTTCCACCGTGCCGAGCCCGGTTCTCCCGATGCCAAGCGCGCCGACCTCAACAGCGCCCTGCGCAGCCTGCACGAGCCCGAGATCATCGACGCGAAGCTGGCCGCGGGCCGGGTCGTGCTCGACAGCTGCCCCGAGACCGGCGGCAAGATCGTGCTCACCCCCGAGCAGGCCGATGCCTGGCTGGCCGCGCTGACCGATGTCCGCCTGGCGCTGGGCACCCTGCTCGACATCGACGACGAGACCCCCGATCATTTCGATCCGAGCGATCCGCGCGCACCGCATCTCGACGTCTACCACTGGCTGACCTGGATGCAGGATTCGATGCTGCAGGCCCTGGCTCCCTGAGGCCCCCTGAACCGCTGATCGAAAGGCGAGACGATGCACAGCACGCCGGGGGCGGGTAACTCGATCACCGATGTCGCCGGTGTGCTGGTCGGTCATCACCAGACCCTCGATGCCGACGCCACCCTCGGCACCGGCGCCGCGACGGGCTGCACCGTGGTGCGCTTGCCCGGCGGCGCGACCGCCTCGGTCGACGTGCGCGGCGGCGGGCCCGGCACCAGGGAAACCGACCTGCTCGACCCCGCCAACACCGTCCGGCAGATCCATGCCGTGCTGCTCACCGGCGGCAGCGCCTACGGCTTGTCGGCCGCCGACGGGGTGATGCGCTGGCTGGAGGAGCACGGCGAGGGGATCCCGATGGACCCGGCCGACGCGAGCCGGGTGGTGCCGATCGTCCCCGGCGCGGTGATCTTCGATCTACCGGTCGGGGACTGGGGCATCCGGCCGGGCGCCGACTTCGGCTATCGCGCCGCCGCCGCGGCGGACACCGAGTTCGCGCGTGGCACGGCCGGTGCGGGTGTCGGTGCGCAAGCGGGTGCGCTCAAGGGCGGAATCGGCTCGGCGAGCGTGGTTCTCGGTGAAGGACCGGGCGCGGGGATCACCGTGGGCGCGCTGATCGTGGCCAATCCGGTCGGCTCGGTGGTCGATCCCCGAACCGGACTGCCGTGGGGCGTGGGTACCGACGGCCCCGAATTCTTCGGTCTGCGCGCGGCCACCCCCACCGAGCTGGCGGCCTTCACGGCGCTCCCGGGGAAGAGCACGGTGCTCAACACCACGATCGGCGTGATCGCCACCGATGCCGCTCTCGATCCGGTCGCCTGCCGTCGGCTCGCGACCACCGCGCACGACGGTCTCGCTCGCGCGATCCGTCCGGTGCACTCCCCGCTCGACGGCGACACCCTGTTCGCGGTCGCCACCGGCGCGGTCGAGGTCGCGCCGCTGCCGCTGCCCGCCGCCTTCCCGCCGGACCTCCTGCTGCTCGACCAGCTGTGTACCGCCGCCGCCGTCGTGGTCGAACGCGCCGTCGTCGACGCCGTCCGCAGCGCCACCTCGATCGCCGGAATCCCTGCCTACCGCGACCTTTTCCCGCGCTGACCCGCGCATTCGTCGCACCGATCGCCGACTCGGATCCCCGTGTCGACTCGCGCACGGTCGACGCGTCGGCATCGCTGGTGAGCGGGCGGGCGCGCTGGTGTGTCGTCTCGGCTGCCGGGCCCCGCGGCCATCGCGGTGACCGGCTCGCGGGACCGGAGTGCGCGCTCCCCGGAATACCCGAATAGGGTGGGTCGTTGTCGAGGTTGGTGCTCGACAGCGTGCGAGCAGGATGTGGAAAGGGTCGACAAGTGCTGGTGATCAGGGCCGATCTCGTTGACGCGATGGTGGCGCACGCCCGCGCCGACCACCCCGACGAGGCCTGCGGGATCATCGCCGGACCCGAGGGCAGCGACCGGCCGGAACGCTTCGTCGCCATGGTCAACGCCGAACGTTCGCCCACCTTCTACCGGTTCGATTCCGGTGAACAGCTGCGTGTGTGGCGCGCGATGGACGACGCCGACGAGGTACCGGTGGTGGTCTACCACTCGCACACCGCCACCGAGGCCTACCCCAGCCGCACCGACATCTCCTACGCCGCCGAACCGGACGCGCACTACGTGCTGATCTCCACCCGCGACCCGGACGAGCACGAGCTGCGCAGCTATCGCATCGTCGATGGTGCGGTCACCGAGGAACCGGTGCGCATCGTCGATGCCTACGACGCCTGAATTTCCACAGATCACCACCCCGACCGAGGAGTCCCCATGCCGGTAACCGTGTCCATTCCGACCATCATGCGTGGTCTCACCGGAGGCGAGAAGCGAGTCCAGAGCGAAGGCGCCACGCTGTCCGCGCTCATCGACGACCTCGAGGCCAACCATCCGGGGCTGGCCGAGCGGCTGCTCAAAGACGGCAAGCTCAACCGCTACGTCAACATCTACGTCGACGACGAGGACGTGCGCTTCTCCGGTGGTCTCGACGCCGAGGTGCCCGCCGGCGCGTCGGTCACCATCCTGCCCGCCGTGGCAGGCGGCGCGTAACACCGTGGCCCGCTACGAATCGCTGATCGCGACCCTCGGCAACACCCCGCTCGTCGGCCTGCGCACGCTGTCCCCACAGTGGGACGGCGAGGACCACGTGCGACTGTGGGCCAAGCTCGAGGACCGCAACCCGACCGGCTCGATCAAGGACCGGCCCGCGCTGCGGATGATCGAACAGGCCGAGGCCGACGGACTGCTCACCCCCGGCTGCACGATCCTGGAGCCGACCAGCGGCAACACCGGGATCTCGCTGGCCATGGCGGCCAAGCTCAAGGGCTACCGGCTGGTGTGTGTGATGCCGGAGAACACCTCGGTGGAGCGGCGTCAGCTGCTCACCATGTTCGGCGCCGAGATCATCGATTCGCCCGCCGCCGGTGGCTCGAATCAGGCTGTGGCCCTGGCCAAGCAGATCGCGGGCGAGAACCCGGACTGGGTGATGCTGTACCAGTACGGCAACCCGGCCAACGCGCTCGCGCACTACGAGACCACCGGTCCCGAACTGCTGGCCGACCTGCCCGAGATCACCCATTTCGTCGCGGGGCTCGGCACCACCGGCACCCTCATGGGCACCGGCCGGTACCTGCGCGAGAAGGTGCCCGGCATCGAGATCGTCGCGGCGGAACCGCGCTACGGCGAGCTGGTCTACGGCCTGCGCAACATCGACGAGGGCTTCATCCCCGAGCTCTACGACGAGCAGGTGCTCACCACCCGCTTCTCCGTCGGCCCCTATGACGCGGTCAAGCGGACCAGGGAACTGGTCGGCGAAGAAGGGATCTTCGCCGGGATCTCCACCGGCGCGATCCTGCACGCCGCGCTCGGCATCGCGAAGAAGGCGCACCAGGCGGGAAAACGCGCCGACATCGCCTTCGTCGTCGCCGACGGCGGCTGGAAATACCTGTCGACCGGCGCGTACGACGGCACCCTCGACGAGGCCGAGGAGAAGCTGGACGGCCAGCTCTGGGCCTGAGTCCCGGTAGCAGCCCGGCGCGGCAAGTACTCTCGATAGCGCGAGGTTCTCGCGGCTAGGAGGGTGTCATGACCGGCGGTTCGGGGCTGGGACCATCGTTCGATCCGGCACGGATCGGCAGACCAGGCGGACAGGACGTCCCCGTGCGCGGGGCCAAACAGACCTGGTTGCGGGCAGGCGCGGTGATCGTCACGTTCACCGCGCTGCTGTATCTGATCGAGGGCATCGACGCGGTGCTCTCGCGCGACCGCCCGGACTGGGCGCCCGGCGAACTGGACGCGGCGGGTATCGCGCCCAGGTCCGCCGACGGGCTCGACGGCATTCTGTGGGCGCCGTTCCTGCACGGCGGCTGGGACCATCTGTTCGCCAACACCCTGCCGCTGCTGGTGCTGGGCTTCCTGGTGCTGGCCTCGGGGATCGGCCGCGGTCTCGCGGCGACGGCGATCGTCTGGATCGTGGCGGGTGTCGGTACCTGGCTCATCGCCTCGCCGGGCAGCGTGCACATCGGCGCCTCGTCGCTGGTGTTCGGCTGGCTGACGTATCTGATCTGTCGCGGCTGGTTCGCCCGCAACGGCATCGAGATCCTGATCGGGCTGGTGATCTTGATTTTCTACGGCTCGATGCTGTGGGGAGTGCTGCCCAGCGACCCTCGAATTTCTTGGCAGGGACATCTTTTCGGGGCGGTGGGTGGAGTGCTCGCGGGCTGGGTACTCTCTGGTGATGAACGTCGACGCCGCCGTGGAGCATCGGTCGGCCGCGCACCAACAACGCGGTAGCCGGGGATCCGGTCTGGAAAATGGGGGGATCCTGCAGTGAGCACCAGCACGTCGTGGCAGCATGGGGGCATGCGCCTTACCGTCCTCGGGTGCTCGGGCAGCGTGTCCGGCCCGGACTCCCCAGCGTCGGGCTACCTGCTGACGGGCCCGGATATGCGGCCGATCGTCATCGACTTCGGGCCCGGCGTGTTCGGCGCGTTGCAGAAGCACATGAACCCCGCCGAAGTCGACATCTTCCTCACCCACCTGCACGCGGATCACTGCCTCGATCTGCCCGCTCTGCTGGTGTGGCGGCGCTACCACCCCAACCCGCCGACCGGCCACGCGCTCGTGCGCGGCCCGTCCGACGCGCCGCTGCGCATCGGCAACGCCTCCGCCGAGGTCGGCGGTGCGACCGACGACTGGTCCGACGTGATCGATGCCCAGCCGTGGGCCGAGGGCGTCGCCGTGCCGTTCGGCCCCGGCCACACCGTCGAGGCCCGGCGCATGTACCACCCGCCGGAGTCCTACGGCCTGCGGATCACCGCCGCCGACGGTCGCGTCTTCGTCTACACCGGCGACACCGCGATGTGTGATGCCGTCGTCGACCTGGCCCAGGGCGCCGATGTGCTGATGTCGGAAGCCTCGTGGACCCACGACCCCGCGAATCGCCCTCCCGGCATCCATCTTTCGGGCACCGAGGCGGGCGAGATCGCCACCCGAGCGGGCGCGAAAGAGTTGCTGCTCACCCACATCCCGCCGTGGACCTCGCGTGAGGATGTGATCGCGGAGGCGAAGGCCGCGTTCGCCGGGCCCGTGCACGCGGTGTCGCCAGGCGAAACCTTCGACCTGTAGTCGTGTTCGTTGGAGCGCTGGCGCGCTCGAGTCGCGGCCCCGAGGGGCCGCCGGTCAGCGCTCGAGACTCGCGCCTGCGGCGCATGCGCTTCGAGCGCTGACCGGTGGCCCGGCCGCGACCGGCCACTGCGTGGCCGCCGCTCCTCGGGGTCGCGGGTGCGGGGCTGGCGGTGCGGTCAGAGACTGTGGTGGCGGTCCAACTAGACTGCCCCTGTGTCGAGACGAGCCGATGGTAGGGCGGATGACGAACTCCGCGAGGTAAGGATCACCCGGGGCTTCACCGCCCATCCCGCGGGATCGGTGCTGGTCGAGTTCGGGCAGACCAGGGTGATGTGCACGGCCAGTGTCACCGAGGGGGTGCCGCCGTGGCGTCGGGATTCGGGGCTCGGCTGGTTGACCGCCGAGTACGCGATGCTGCCCGCCGCGACGCACACCCGTAGTGGCCGTGAGTCGGTGAAGGGCAAGGTCGGCGGGCGTACCCAGGAGATCAGCAGGCTGATCGGGCGTTCGCTGCGGGCCTGCATCGACCTGGCCGCCCTCGGCGAGAACACCATCGCGCTGGACTGCGATGTGCTGCAGGCCGACGGTGGCACCCGCACCGCCGCGATCACCGGCGCCTATGTCGCGCTCTCCGATGCGGTGACCTACCTGGCCGCCGCGGGCAAACTCGCTGACCCGCAGCCGATCTCGTGCATGATCGCCGCGGTGAGTGTCGGCGTGGTCGACGGCCGGGTCCGGCTGGACCTGCCCTACGAGGAGGACTCGCGCGCCGAGGTCGACATGAACGTGGTCGCCACCGACACCGGCACCCTGGTCGAGATCCAGGGCACCGGCGAGGGTGCCACTTTCCCGCGCTCCACCCTGGACAAGCTGCTGGATTCGGCGCTGGCCGGCTGCGAGCAGCTGTTCGCGGTCCAGAAGGAAGCCCTCGCGCTGCCCTATCCAGGCGTGCTGCCCGAACCGGCGGGCAGGAAGTAGGCGATGACCGCGCGTGTGCTCGTCGCCAGCCGAAATGCCAAGAAGCTGAAGGAACTGCGCCGCATCCTCGACGAGGCCGGGGTCGCCGGCATCGAATTGGTGAGCCTGAACGAGGTGCCGCCCTACGCGGAGGCGCCCGAAACCGGCGCCACCTTCGAGGAGAACGCCGTCGCCAAGGCGCGCGACGGCGCGGTCGCGACCGGATTGCCCTGTGTGGCAGACGATTCCGGGATCGAGGTGGATGCGCTCAATGGCATGCCCGGCGTGCTCTCGGCTCGCTGGGCGGGCGCCCACGGCGATGACGCCGCCAACAACGCGCTGCTGCTGGCCCAACTCGGTGACGTCCCCGACGAGCGCCGCGGCGCTCGCTTCGTCTCCACCTGCGCCCTGGTCCTGCCCGACGGCACCGCCACCGTGGTCCGTGGGGAATGGCCCGGCGTGATCGCCCGCGAACCCGCGGGCGAGGGCGGCTTCGGCTACGACCCGCTGTTCCGTCCCGACGGCGGCACCGGCAGCGCCGCCGAACTCACCCCCGCCGAGAAAGACGCCGCCTCCCACCGCGGCCGCGCCCTCACCCAGCTCATCCCAACCCTGGCCGCCCTGGGCAGCTGAGTCCGCAGCCTGCCGCGTTCTCGGCGTCAGAGGTTGTACTGCTCCTTGACGTCCTTGGCATTGCGATGCTCGACAAAGAACGACAGCAGCGGAATGGTGCCCGCGAGCAGAGTCCCCACCGTCCGGCCGATGGGCCAGCGAACCTTGACCGCGAGGTCGGCGGTGACCAGCAGATACGCGAAGTAGACCCAGCCGTGCACGACCGCGACCCAGCTCGGGGTGTCGACACCGAAGCCGTACTTCGCGATCATCTCGACGGTCAGCAGCAGCAGCCACAGGCCGGTGAACCAGGCCAGGGCACGGTAGCGCAGCAGGGCCGAGGCGATCTTGGCGGTGTCGGGCGCGGGGGCGGAGTTCTCGAGCGACGGTGCGGTGGTGTTCTCGTCGGTGGTCACCCGGCGTTCCTCTCAGGGGTCGGCAGACCGGCCGTGCGGACCTGCGCATCGATGTCGCTGGCGTGCAGGTGCGCCAGGTACTGGTTGTAGGCGGCCGTCTCCGGATCGTCGGCGGGCGCGGCCTTCGGCCGTTCCGGCAGGATGCCCGCGGGAATCTCGCGCGGCGCCTCCGCCTGGCGCTCGCGCGGGGTCGGTGGCTGCTCGGCCTCCCGTTCCAGCCGCACGAACCGCACGTAGGCGAACACCGCGAACGCGGCGAACAGCGGCCACTGCAGGGCGTAGCCGAGATTGCGGCCGGAGCCCGACATCGACTCGAACTGCTCCCACTGCCACCAGGCCAGCGCCAGGCAGCCCAGCGCGACGACGGTGACCAGCAGGATCAAAGCCGGTCGGTTGTGCGCCGGGCGCTGCGGTGATGCGGACACGCGCTCCACGGTACCCGCCTACTACACAGCGCGTAGGAGCAGGTCGCGGGGTCAGAACTGGTAGGTGATCCCGGTCATTCGCTCCGATTCCTCCCACAGCCTGCGCAGCAGTTCGGGATCGCGCGAGATCGCGCTCGACGGGCACGCCTCGACCGGGCCCTGCGACTGCATCCACCGGTTGGGACCCCAGTAGACGGTGGGATCGGCGTCCGGTTCGGTGGCGGCGAACAGGGTGGAGTGCGCGGCCTTGTGCGGCGGATGCCCGATGAGCTTGATGAATGGCTTGCTCACCCGGTCGATCGGGGTCTCGGTGCGGGCGAACAGATCGGTCGCCGAGACACCGGGGTGCACGGCGTAGGACTTCTTCGCCGAGCCCGCCTCGGTGAGCCTGCGCTGCAGTTCGCGGCCGAACATGAGGTTGGCGAGCTTGGCTTGGGCGTAGGCGAGATTGCGCTGGTAGCGGCGGTTCTCGTAGTTGAGGTCGTCGATCCACAGCTTGGGGGTCTGCTTGTGCGCGATGCTGGCCAGCGACACCACCCGGTCGCCGATCCGGTCGAGCAGCAGCGCGGTGAGCGCGAAGTGGCCGAGGTGGTTGACGCCGAACTGGGTCTCGAATCCGTCGGCGGTGCGCGAGAACGGGATGTTCATCAGGCCCGCGTTGTTGATCAGCACGTCGAAGTCGCCCTGTTGTTCGGCGAACGCGCGCACCGAGGCCAGATCGGCGAGGTCGAGCGCGGCGACTCGCACGTCGCCGGGAATGGCGTCGGCGATCGGCTGCGCCTTGGCCGCGTTGCGGCAGGCCATGATCACGGTGGCGCCCTTGCCTGCCAGCACCTTCGTGGTTTCGGCGCCGAGGCCGCCGTTGGCCCCGGTGATCACGAACGTGCGCCCGCTCTGGTCCGCGATGTCAGTTGGTTTCCATGCCATGCACCGACCTTACTCCTGAGTAAGATAGGAGGGAAGTGGGCAGCCGGGCAGTCCTGTCAGCGTACGGGCGCCGCCGGGTCCGGTCGACCACGCCGTGCGCTCACGCGTCGGCGGCGATTGCTGGATGGCCTAGGGGGCCTACAAGCTTACCGAAGTCAGCCAAACTCCGAATGCCGGTGTGTGAGAGCGTGGCAGTGAGACTGCGGGGGATAAGCTTCGTAGTCGAGAGGGAAACAGCCCAGATCGCCGGCTAAGGCCCCTAAGCGTGTACTAAGTGGAAAAGGATGTGGGGTCGCTTAGACAACCAGGAGGTTGGCTTAGAAGCAGCCACCCTTGAAAGAGTGCGTAATAGCTCACTGGTCAAGTGATCCTGCGCCGACAATGTAGCGGGGCTCAAGTACACCGCCGAAGCCGCGGCATTCACGCAATAGCCCGTCCCAGCTGTAGTGGTTGGGGCCAGGTGTGTGGATGGGTAGGGGAGCGTCCTGTGGCCGTGGAAGCAGCAGTGTGAACTAGCTGTGGAGGCCATGGGAGTGAGAATGCAGGCATGAGTAGCGAAAGACGAGTGAGAAACTCGTCCGCCGAATGACCAAGGGTTCCTGGGCCAGGTTAATCCGCCCAGGGTGAGTCGGGACCTAAGGCGAGGCCGACAGGCGTAGTCGATGGACAACGGGTTGATATTCCCGTACCCGTGTATCCGCGCCCAATGCTGAATCAGTTGTGCTAAGTATCCAAATGTTGTCTTACCGAGCCTTCGGGTGAGGGGGATGATGGCTGCATATGACCCTGACTGTAGTAGGTAAGCGATGGGGTGACGCAGGAAGGTAGCTGGGCCAGGTGATGGAATACCTGGTGTAAGCGTGTAGGGAGTGTGATAGGCAAATCCGTCACACATGTGTCCTGAGACGTGATGCGTACCCGTTGAGGGGAATTCAGTGATCCTATGCTGCCGAGAAAAGCCTCTAGCGAGCTGGTACATGGCCCGTACCCCAAACCGACACAGGTGGTCAGGTAGAGAATACTAAGGCGATCGAGAGAACTGTGGTTAAGGAACTCGGCAAAATGCCCCCGTAACTTCGGGAGAAGGGGGACCACATCTGGTGATGATCTTTACGGTCTGAGCTGGGTGGGGTCGCAGAGACCAGAGAGAAGCGACTGTTTACTAAAAACACAGGTCCGTGCGAAGTCGTAAGACGATGTATACGGACTGACGCCTGCCCGGTGCCGGAAGGTTAAGAGGACCGGTTAGCCACTTGTGGCGAAGCTGAGAATTTAAGCCCCGGTAAACGGCGGTGGTAACTATAACCATCCTAAGGTAGCGAAATTCCTTGTCGGGTAAGTTCCGACCTGCACGAATGGCGTAACGACTTCTCTGCTGTCTCAACCACAGACTCGGCGAAATTGCATTACGAGTAAAGATGCTCGTTACGCGCGGCAGGACGAAAAGACCCCGGGACCTTCACTATAGCTTGGTATTGGTGTTCGGTACGGTTTGTGTAGGATAGGTGGGAGACTGTGAAGCGGGCACGCTAGTGTTTGTGGAGTCGTCGTTGAAATACCACTCTGATCGTATTGGACTTCTAACCTCGGACCATGATCTGGTTCAGGGACAGTGCCTGGTGGGTAGTTTAACTGGGGCGGTTGCCTCCTAAAATGTAACGGAGGCGCCCAAAGGTTCCCTCAGCCTGGTTGGCAATCAGGTGTTGAGTGCAAGTGCACAAGGGAGCTTGACTGTGAGACTGACAGGTCGAGCAGGGACGAAAGTCGGGACTAGTGATCCGGCACCGGCAAGTGGAAGCGGTGTCGCTCAACGGATAAAAGGTACCCCGGGGATAACAGGCTGATCTTCCCCAAGAGTCCATATCGACGGGATGGTTTGGCACCTCGATGTCGGCTCGTCGCATCCTGGGGCTGGAGTAGGTCCCAAGGGTTGGGCTGTTCGCCCATTAAAGCGGCACGCGAGCTGGGTTTAGAACGTCGTGAGACAGTTCGGTCTCTATCCGCCGCGCGCGTTAGAAACTTGAGGAAGGCTGTCCCTAGTACGAGAGGACCGGGACGGACGAACCTCTGGTGTGCCAGTTGTTCCGCCAGGAGCACTGCTGGTTGGCTACGTTCGGAAGGGATAACCGCTGAAAGCATCTAAGCGGGAAGCCTGTTCCAAGATGAGGTTTCTCTCCACCTTGAGTGGTTAAGGCCCCCTACAGACCATGGGGTTGATAGGCCGGAACTGGAAGCCAGGTAACTGGTGTAGGTGACTGGTACTAATAGGCCGAGGGCTTATTATCGAAGGTGTTACGCGTCCACTGTGCGGTTTCTGAAACAACACACGACATGGCAGCAAATCCGTTTGGGGAGCGCTGTTGTGGTTGGTTTCATAGTGTTACGGCGGTTATAGCGGTGGGGAAACGCCCGGTCCCATTCCGAACCCGGAAGCTAAGGCCACCTGCGCCGATGGTACTGCACTCGACAGGGTGTGGGAGAGTAGGACACCGCCGGAACATCGTTGCGAAAGGCCCTCCAGCATTGCTGGAGGGCCTTTTTGCGTTTCCGGCTCGGCCTCGTCGGCGTCGGTATTCTCGTTGCCAGTGCGCTCGCCATCTACTTCGCTCGCGTCATCGAGGACAGCAATCCGCTCTCGTTGAACACGCAGGAGCTCGTGCGGCCCGAGATCGGGCAGTGCGCTGCGGCGACGGAGACTGTCGTCGACTGGTCGGCCGTGGTCGCCGACTGTTCGGATCCGGCGGCGACCGGGAAGGGTCTACCTACTGTTTCGCGCCTTTGCCGGGCTGAGGTTCGACGCGGCGGGGCGGGTTTGGTCGTTGCCGGAGGGGGTCGCCTACAGTGTTCGGGTGCGCCTTGTGATTGCTCGTTGCCAGGTTGATTATGTCGGTCGACTGACCGCTCACCTCTCGATGGCTCGTCGGCTGTTGATGATCAAGGCCGATGGATCGGTGCTTGTGCATTCCGATGGGGGCTCCTACAAGCCGCTGAACTGGATGAGTCCGCCGTGCTGGCTGGAGGAACGGGATGTGGCCACGCTGGCGCCCGCGGAGCTGCCCAGGGGCGTGACGGCGCTGCGGGAGGGCAAGACGGGAGTGCCGGCGGCGATCAAGGCGCTGTGGGTGGTCACCAACAAGGCGGGCGAGGAGCTGCGGATCACCATCGAGGACATCGAGCACGATTCCTCGCACGAACTCGGTATCGACCCCGGTCTGGTGAAAGACGGCGTCGAGGCGCATCTCCAGGAGTTGCTGGCCGAGCACGTGACGAAACTCGGCGAGGGATACACGCTGATCCGGCGGGAGTACATGACCGCTATCGGGCCGGTGGACCTGCTGTGCCGGGACGCCGACGGCGCGACGGTGGCGGTGGAGATCAAGCGGCGCGGGGACATCGACGGCGTCGAACAGCTCACCCGGTATCTGGAACTGCTCAACCGTGACCCGCTGCTGGCACCGGTGGCCGGGGTGTTCGCGGCACAGCAGATCAAGCCGCAGGCCAAGTTCCTGGCCGAGGACCGTGGAATCCGCTGCCTCACGCTCGATTACGACGAGCTGCGTGGCACGGAGAGCAACGTTTTCCGCCTGTTCTAGGAACTTCGCCATGCCGCGACGTAAACCGCGCCACAATCGCCGTAGCGGCCCGGCGCCGCTGGGTGACGTCTACGGTCGCACCGAGGCGGGACCGCGCGACGACGAAACCTACATCGTCCGAACGGTGCCCGGCGCGCGGGCCGTGAAGGCCTACCGGTGCCCCGGCTGCGATCACGAGATCGCGCCCGGCGTCGCCCACATCGTCGCCTGGGCGGCCGAGGGCGGCGAGGACGACCGCAGGCACTGGCATCAGGGCTGCTGGAACGGCAGGCGCACCAGGGGTATCACCCGCCGCTGGTCCTGAACACCCGCCGAAAACCGCAGGCCACCTCGATGATTCGAGGCGGCCTGCGGTTTTCCGGTGAAGACGATGTCGTCGTAGGCCCGACGTCAGTTGCTGATGTCGGCGTTCTCACGGTCTTCGTCGACGATGTCTTCGTCGGTGTCGGCGACCTCGGGGATGGCCTTGTTCTGGCGCGAACCCGACACCGACTTGTTGTTGCCGTTGTTGCTGATCGACTTGCGCTCGGGGGCGCCGTCGAGCAGCTCGCTCTCGCGGTTGACCGCGGCGAGCATGGCGGGCACCGAGTCGAGCTGACCACGGATACCGAGCAGCTGGGCCAGCACCCGGCCGCGCAGCACGCGCATCTCCTCGGCCAGCTCCTTCGCGTGCGCGATCTTGCGCTCGGAGGTCTGGGTGGCGGAGCTGATCAGGCGGTTCGACTCGTCGGTCGCGTCCTTGATCCGCTGGGCGGCTTCGGCGCGACTGGTGGCCTCGAGCTCCTCCATGGCACGGGTCAGCTTGGTACGCCGATCGTTCATGGTGGCCTCGAAGTCCTGCTGGGTGGCCTTGCGCTTGGCTTCGGCCTCCTTGCCCAGACGTTCGACATCGGCTTGGGCGGCTTCGATGATCTTGGCCGACTCGGTGCGCGCGTTCGCGAGGGTCTGCTCGAACTCGATCTCGAGCGCCTCGCGCTTCTCCTTGGTCTCCGCGAGCAGCGACTCGTACTTGCCACGCATCTCGGTGGCCTGCTGCTCGGCGATCGACACCATCTCGGCGGCTTCGGCCTGTGCCAGCGCGCGAACCTCGGACGCTTCGTCCGAGGCAAGGCGCAGCATGCGCGAGATTCGGTCGGACATGCCTTCGGCGGTGGTCGGCGGCACGGAAAGCCGGTCGACCTCCTTGCGGAGCTCGTCGATCTCGTCACGCGCGTCTTCCAGCTGGCTGGCGAGATTGCGGGCCTGCGCGGCGGCAGCGTCCCGGTCGGTGGCGGTGACGCGAAGCTCCGCGTCGAAGCGGTCGAAGTAGTTGCGCACCTCGTCTTGCGCATAACCCTTGCGCACAACGGTGAAGGGCAGTGCAACGAAGCGATTGCGATCGGACTCAGGTGACGACATGGCACACAAAATACAGCCTCGAGCGAGGCTATGGAGACTCGACCGTGATTGTGATCTCGCCGAGATTTACCGAGCCTATCCGCCTACTAGTGCGTAACATCCGGGTTCGGCTCGACGAGCTCGACCAGCACACCGCCAGCATCCTTCGGATGAATGAAGTTGATGCGGGAATCGGCGGTGCCGTGGCGGGGTGCTTCGTACAGCAAACGTAGCCCGCGATCACGCAGGAAACCCGAGACCGCCTCGATGTCGGTGACCCGGTAGGCCAGCTGCTGCAGGCCCGGCCCGCTGCGGTCGATGAACTTGGCGATCGTCGATTCGGGGGTCAGCGGCGCCAGCAACTGCAGGGCGGTCGCGCGGTCGGCCGCGGCGGGGCACGAGAGCATCGCCTCGACGACGCCCTGTGCCTCGTTGACCTCTCGGTGTGTCTCGACCATGCCGAGGTTGTCGGTGTACCAGGCCACCGCGGCGTCCAGATCGGGCACGGCGATGCCCACGTGGTCGACGGCGATGACGTAGTCGGCGGGGATGAAGTTCACGTTGCTCACCCCACGAAGCTAGCCCGCACCTGCGTGCCGGGCACGCGCCGATACCGGTTACCGTTGAGTGCAACCCTTGACGCCGACGGTCCCGCCGTTCGCGTCGTGGCGAGGTTCGACTCAATGAATGCGAGGCTTTCGTGACGACTTCTGTCATCGTGTCCGGTGCGCGTACCCCGGTCGGCAGGCTGCTGGGCGGCCTCAAGGGCTTCAAGGCCTCGGATCTGGCCGGTGTGGCTATCAAGGCGGCGCTCGAGAAGAGCGGTGTCGCGCCCGAGCAGGTCGACTACGTGATCCTCGGCCAGGTGCTGCAGGCCGGTGCTGGGCAGCTGCCCGCCCGCCAGGCCGCGATCGCCGGCGGTATTCCGCTGGACGTGCCCTCGGTACTGATCAACAAGGTCTGCCTGTCCGGCATCAACGCGATCGCGCTGGCCGACCAGCTGATCCGCGCCGGTGAGCACGAGATCATCGTGGCCGGGGGCATGGAGTCGATGAGCCAGACCCCGCACCTGCTGCCCAAGAGTCGTGAGGGCTTCAAGTACGGCGACACCACCCTGGTCGACCACATGGCCTACGACGGACTGCACGACGTGATCACCGACCAGGCGATGGGTCTGCTCACCGAGGATCGCAACGATCTGGACAAGGTGAGCCGCGAAGAGCAGGACGCGCTGGCCGCGGCCTCGCACCAGCGTGCCGCCGCCGCGTGGAAGAACGGCGTCTTCGACGACGAGGTCGTGCCGGTCGCGGTGCCGCAGCGCAAGGGTGACCCGATCTACGTCACCGAGGACGAAGGCATCCGCCCTGAGACCACCGTCGAGTCGCTGGGCAAGCTGCGTCCGGCCTTCCGCAAGGACGGCACCGTGACCGCGGGCACCGCTTCGCAGATCTCCGACGGCGCGGCCGCGGTGATCGTGATGAGCAAGGCCAAGGCGCAGGAGCTGGGGCTGGAGTGGATCGCCGAGATCGGCGCGGCCGGTCAGGTCGCCGGTCCGGACTCGACCCTGCAGGACCAGCCGGCCAACGCCATTCTCGCCGCCTGCGCGAAGGAGGGCATCACGCCCGCCGAGCTGGATCTGATCGAGATCAACGAGGCGTTCGCGGCCGTGGGGGTGTCCTCGACCAAGAAGCTGGGCTACGACCCGGAGAAGGTCAACGTCAACGGTGGGGCGATCTCCATCGGGCACCCGCTCGGCATGTCCGGTGCGCGGATCCTGCTGCACCTGGCGCTGGAGCTGAAGCGGCGCGGTGGTGGCGTGGGTGCCGCGGCGCTGTGTGGTGGTGGCGGCCAAGGTGACGCCTTGATCATTCGAGTGCCCTAGGTTCCGGGGTGTTGGGCCGGGTGCGCGTGTTCGCGTACCCGGCCCTTGTTGTTCGGCGGGGTGGGCGTGGCTGGGAGTGTGGCGGGGTCCACTACATGGTGTCGTAGATCATGCTGCACAATGGTGCGCATGGGTTTCTTCGATTTGCGGTCCACTGCCAGTCGTTTCCGGTTCTTCGCGGTGCTCGAGGCGCTGTCCTGGATCGGGTTGCTGGTCGGCATGGCGTTCAAGTACATCCCGGCCGAGGGCAATGAGATCGGCGTGAAGATCTTCGGGCCGGTGCACGGCGCGATCTTCGTGCTGTTCTTGATCACCGCGCTGCTGACCGCGCGCGAGCTGAGCTGGGGCTGGAAGACCACCGTCCTGGCGCTGCTGTCGAGCATTCCGCCGCTGGCCACCGTCGTGTTCGAGGTGTGGGCGGTGCGCACCGGTCAGCTGGGTGAGCTGAGCGCTGACGCGAGCAAGGGCTCCGCGGCAGCCACCCCGGCCGCTTCGTGACAAACTGGGAAGCGTGACTCGACCCGCTGCCCGTCGTCCTTCGCCCGCCGTCGCCGCTGCCATGTCCGGTGCGGTTGACCTGTCCGCGCTGAAGCAGCCGCCCGCCGCGTCCGGTGGGGCGGCTGCGGCCCCGGGGAACCACACGGTGACCGAGGCGGATTTCGAGAGCAAGGTGATCCGCCGCTCGATGCAGGTGCCCGTGGTGGTCGCGCTGTACTCGCAGCGCAGCCCGGGCAGCGTCGAGCTGGTTCGCACGCTGGAACGGCTCAATGCCGGCGACGGTGGCTCCTGGGACCTGGCGACCATCGAAGCCGAACCCAATATGAACATCGTCCAGGCGCTGCGCGTGCAGGGCATTCCGACGGTGATCGCGGTGGCAGGCGGCCAGCCGCTGGCCGATTTCGAAGGCGCGCAGCCGGAACCACAGGTACGCCAGTGGCTCGACGCGGTGATCGACGCGACCGCGGGCAAGCTGGAGGGCGACGCAAGCGCCCAACCGGAGCCCGAGGTCGAGGACCCGCGCTTCGTCGCCGCCGAGGACGCACTGTCCGAAGGCGACATCACGGGCGCCGAGGCGGCCTACGAGGCCATCCTGGCCGAGGAACCGGCCAACGAGGAAGCCAAGGCCGCCCTGCGCCAGCTGCGCTTCCTGACCAGGGCCCAGCAGATCGACCCGGCCGTGGTCGCCACCGCCGACGCCGACCCGGCCAACCTGGACGCCGCCCTCGACGCCGCCGACGTGGAACTGCTCGAACAGCGCCCCGAGGCGGCCTTCGACCGCATCATCGCCATCGTCAAGCGCACCGCGGGCGACGATCGCACCCGGGCCCGCACCCGCCTGCTGGAACTGTTCGAACTGTTCGACCCCGCCGAGCCCTTCGTCATCGCGGCCCGCCGCAAACTCGCGACCGCTCTGTACTGACCAACCCGTCCCGAGGCCGCCCCCACCGAACCGTCGGGGCGGCTTCGCCGTATCTCCTCCTAGACCCGTGGCATCCCGCCGCGAGCTGACGCGAGGAGAGAACACCATGACCTCACTCGACCACTCGGCTGCGGTCGATCCGGCCGCCGTGGAAGCGTTCGCGGGCACCATGATCGAAATGCTCGATCACGCGAGCGCCGCGTTGATGATCAGCATGGGCCACCAGGTCGGCCTGTTCGACGCGATGGCGGCCGCCCCCGGCGCGACCAGTGCGCGGCTCGCCGCCTCGGCTGACCTCGATGAGCGCTATGTGCGTGAATGGCTCGGCGCCGTCACCACCGCGGGCATCGTGGACTACGACCCGGGCACCGCGACCTACACCCTGCCGCCCGCGCACGCGGCCAGCCTGACCAGGGCGGCCGGGCCGGACAATCTGGCGCGAGTCATGCAGTTCATCGCCCAGCTCGGCGAGGTGGAACCGAAGATCGTCGAACGATTCCGCACCGGTGGTGGTCTGTCGTACGAGGACTACGGGCGGTTCCACGCGCTGATGGCCGAGGAGAGCGCCGAGGTCTTCGACGCCGCGCTGCTCGACGTGATCCTGCCGCTGGCACCGGGGCTGCCGGAGCGGCTACGCGCGGGCATCGACGTGGCCGATATCGCTTGTGGCAGCGGGCATGCTCTCAATCTGATGGCGGCGGCCTTCCCGGCGAGCCGGTTCACCGGATACGACTTCTCCGCCGACGCGGTCGAGGTGGGTATGGCCGAGGCGAAGGCCATGGGGCTGACCAACGTCGCGTTCGTCGTGCAGGACGTCGCGGAGCTGCATGCTCCCGAATCCTGCGATCTGATCACGGTCTTCGACGCCGTCCACGATCAGGCTCATCCGGCCCGGGTACTCGCCAACATCGCTGACGCGCTCCGTGCCGGTGGCGTGTTCCTGATGGTCGACATCCATGCCTCCAGCATGCTCGAGGAGAACATCGACCTGCCGCTCGGCCCCTTCCTCTACACCGTGTCGACGATGCACTGCATGTCGGTCTCGCTCGGTCAGGGCGGCGACGGGCTCGGGACGGTCTGGGGTGAACAGCGCGCGCTGTCGATGCTGGCCGACGCGGGTTTCACCGAGGTGGCGACCAGCCACGTCGACGGCGATCCGCTCAACACCTATTACATCGCGCGGAAGAGCTGAGCGCGTCTCCGCTCGGCTCGGTCACGAGTTGAGCAGATAGGTCGACACCGTGACCGAGGCGGTGACCTCGGTGCTGTCCGGCAACGACGCGATGCGCGGGTCGTCGGCGGGGGCGCCATGGAAGGCCGACGGGCCCATCGCGATCACGTGGGTGACATCGGCACGGGAGAGTTTCATCGGAAACTCGACGTGGGTGTGCTCGGCTCGGGTGAAGGTGCCGGCCAGCGAGTCCGCGAGGCGACGGTCCTTGTCGGGGTCGACGCGGACCATGTCGAGCGGGCCGACCAGCTCGCCCAGGTGCCCGGTGGTGGGGGTGACCACGACGAACCGGCCGCCCGGTGCGAGGACGCGGGCGATCTCGGCGGGGTTGCGTGGGGCGAAGACCGAGAGCACCCCGGTGAGGGTGCTGTCGCGAAGCGGGAGGCCGAGCCAGGCGTCAGCGAGGATCGAGGCCATGCGGGGATGTGCGCGGGCGGCTCTACGGGCGGCCGGTTTCGATACATCGAGCGCGATGCCGAGAGCATCGGGTGCGGCGTCGAGGGTCTCGGCCAGGTAGTAGCCGGTGCCCGCACCGACCTCGAGGACCGCGTTGCCTTCAGTCTGTGCGCCCTCGGTGCAGGCGCGTGCCGCTGCCCCGGCGATGGGCGCGAAGTGCCCGGTGCCCTGGAAGGCCGCGCGGGCGTCGAGCATGTCGGCGGTGTCGCCGGTCATCTTCGTCGACGCACCGGTCAGCAGTCCGACATAACCTTGCCGGGCGATGTCGAAGCTGTGTCCGCGGTCGCAGCGCAACACGTGCTCGTGCGTGTGCAGGTCGTGGCCGCACTCCGGACAGGCCAGGAGTGCGGCCACCTCGGACAGTGCGGTCAGCTGGTGACGCTCTTCAGTTCGTCACCGAGCGCCGCAGCCTCGTCCGGTGTGAGTTCGACGACCAGACGCCCGCCACCCTCGAGTGGAACCCGCATGACGATTCCACGACCTTCCTTGGTTGCCTCGAGGGGACCGTCCCCGGTACGGGGCTTCATGGCCGCCATCCTCTGCTCCCTCCAGATCTGCGCGGTGGAGTGCGCACCTGTTCTCTGGCTCGCCGGGTGTTCGGTGAGCCACACCGGCCCTATTCTTCCCTATCACCGTCGCGGGCGGACACCTGAGTACGAAATGTGACTGGTGAGTCGGTTTCGGTCGGGGCGGCTTGCACCCAGCAAACCTCCAGGTGATCGTCTACCATCCCGGTCGCCTGCATGAGGGCATAGGCCGTCGTCGGGCCGACGAAAGCGAACCCGCGACGCTTCAATTCCTTTGCCAGAGCAATGGATTCGGTTGTGGTGGCCGGTACCTCGGCAATCGTGGCCGGGCGCGGGCGCGGCGCGGGTGCGAACGACCACACCAGCTCGTCGAGGCCGATCGGCAGGTTGCGAGCAACCCGGGCGTTGGTGATCGCGGCGTCGATCTTGGCGCGATTGCGCACGATGCCCGCGTCGGCCAGCAGTCGCGCGCGGTCGTCATCGCCGAATTCGGCGACCTTCGCGATCTCGAAACCGGCGAAGGCGGCGCGGAACGCGGGCCGCTTGCGCAGGATGGTGATCCAGGCCAGCCCGGACTGGAATGCCTCGAGGCACAGCCGTTCGAACAGGGCGTCGTCGCCGTGCAGGGGCCGGCCCCACTCGGTGTCGTGGTACTCGCGGTAGAGCTGGGAACCGGTCGACCAGGGGCAGCGGACGAGCCCGTCGTCGACGAGCTCGGTCACGGGCGGTCCGGTCCGGCGACCACCTGCGCCTGCCACTGGCGCGCCTGGGCGAGTTCGAGCTCGAGTTCATCGATCCGCTCGGCGAGTCGGCCCAGCGCCCAATCCACCTCTTCAGCCTTGTATCCGCGGACCACTTGCTGGAACCGCAATGCCCGCACATCGGCCCCGGTGACGCCGTGGGCGGGCAGCACCGTCGCGGTCGTACCCTCCGGCAACGGCCCGAGCTCCTCGGAGCGGCCGAACACCGCACTCGCGACAAGGAACAGCACCGCCGCGACCAACCCGACGATGAGGACGTATAGCAGCAGCGTCAGCATGTAACCAGACTAAGCAAGGCCACCGACAATGCTCGAATCAGAGATGCCTGGTGGTATCGATGCCAAGGGACATGCCCGCCAGGCCGCGTTTGCGGATGGCGAGCTTGTCGGCGACGCCTTGCAGGGCCTTGGCGGCCGGGTTGTCCGGGTCGCTCAGCACGATCGGGGTGCCCTCGTCGCCGCCTTCGCGCAGGGCCTGTTCGATCGGGATCTGACCGAGCAGCGGAACGTTCGCGCCGACCGCTCGGGTGAGACTGTCGGCGACGACTTGGCCGCCGCCGGTGCCGTAGAGGTCCATTCGGGAACCGTCGGGCAGGTCCAGCCAGGACATGTTCTCGACCACGCCGGCGATGCGCTGGCGGGTCTGCAGGGCGATCGCGCCCGCCCGCTCGGCCACTTCGGCTGCGGCCACCTGCGGGGTGGTGACGACCAGGATCTCGGCATTCGGGATCAGCTGGGCGATGGAGATCGCGACGTCGCCGGTGCCGGGCGGCAGGTCGAGCAGCAGTACGTCCAGGTCGCCCCAGAACACGTCGGCGAGGAACTGCTGCAGCGCGCGGTGCAGCATCGGGCCGCGCCACACCACCGGGGTGTTGCCCTGGGTGAACTGCGCGATCGAGATCATCTTCACGTTGTGCGCGACCGGCGGCATGATCATCCGCTCGACCTGGGTGGGTTTGGCATCCGAGCCGAGCATGCGGGGGATGGAGTGGCCGTAGATGTCGGCATCGAGCACACCGACCGACAGGCCGCGCTCGGCCAGCGCCACCGCGAGGTTGGCGGTGACGCTGGACTTGCCGACCCCGCCCTTCCCGGAAGCGACGGCGTAGACGCGGGTGAGCGAACCGGGCTGGGCGAACGGGATGACCGGCTCGGCGGAGTCACCACGCAGCGACTTGCGCAGTTCGGTGCGCTGCTCGTCGCTCATCACATCGAGATCGACCGACACCGCACCGGCACCGGGCACATCCGCGACGGCTTTGGTGACCCGCTGGATGATCTCGGTGCGCAGCGGGCACCCCGAGGTCGTCAGGTAGATCTCGACGTGCACGTCACCGCTGTCGGCGATGGCGATGCTCTTGACCATGCCCAACTCGGTGATCGGCTTGCGGATCTCCGGATCGTCGACCTTCGCGAGCGCGGCCCGCACATCCGCTTCCGTAATCACTGGCATACATCCGATGTTAGGCGTGCCCCGATCAGTCGGTGACCCGGGGACGACAGTCCCCGGCCGACCGGGTGGATTCCTAGTGGATCCGCGGCAGGTCCTGTGGCTTCGGGGCCAGGCCGCTCGAGTAGGAACCCGACCACGCCATGACATTGGCGACATAGGCCATCGAATTGTTGTAGCGCAGGATCGCCTTGGACTGCTGGGACAGATCACGCATGTTCAGGCCGCCGTCGCACAGGTACCGGCCCGCGGTGAGTGCCGCGTCGAACAGGTTCTGTGGGTCGGAGACGCCGTCGCCGTTGCCGTCGGCGGCGTAGCGGTGCCAGGTCTCGGGCAGGAACTGCATCGGGCCGACGGCACGGTCGTAGCCGCTGATGCCGTCGAGCACGCCGCTGTCGCTGTCGTAGATGACATTGTTCCCGGACAGGCTGCCGTCGAGGACCGGCCCGTAGACCGCCTTGATCGGGTTGCCGTCCGCGTCCGCCTTGCCGAAGGCGTGGGTGGACTCGACGCGACCGATGCCGGCCAGCAGCGACCAGGACATCCCGCAGTGCGGATTCTCCACGGCCAGCTGCTCTTCGGCGTTCTGGTAGGCGGCGACCGCGATGCCGGGAATGCCGAGCGGGCCCGCGGGCAGATCGGCGGCGACGCGATCACCCGGCAGCGCAACGGTTTTCACGACCGGCGTCGCCGACGGCGACTGACGTGCCTCCGCGTGCGCGACCTCGACGATGTCGGCCAGTGGCGAGGCGGCCAGCTCGGGCCCGGCCTCGGGATCGACATCGGGCAGCAGGTCGTGCTCGACCGCCGCGGTGGCTGTGCTGGTCGCGTCGGTCGAGGCGGCGGTAACGCCCACGAGTCCGGCGGGGACCAATCCGGTCAGTGCGATGAGCGAGCTACGGCGAACCGTGGTAGCAGGCTGTTTTCGATGACGACCCACTGTGTGGTGCCCTCCTCAACCGTGTTGGATGAGAAGAGATTACCGCACCCGAGATCTTTTTGTTACCCCTCTGTGATCTGAATTCCGGTTTGATTTCTAGGGCATTGCGGGGGCGGGCGGCAGCGGGATGACGATGTTGAACGGCAACGTGATCGCGGGCGGCGGCGGGGGCGCGACCGGCGCGGGCGGCGCGGGGGCGGGCTCCTCGGTCGGCGCGATGCCGGGCTCCGGCGTCTTCTGGGGCGCGGCGGGCGCCGGGGTGCCGGCCGGCGCGGCCGGTGCCGCCTCGGGCGCCGCAGGGGTGCACACGGTCGCCTCGGTCTGCTCGCCAGGGGCCGGCGGATCCTGTGCCGCCGGGTCTTTCGGCGCCGCGGCGCCGAAGGTCTGCTCGACCGGCTCGCGTGCCGGATCGAGTGGGTTCGGCATCCCGGCGGGCTGCGGGGCGCTCGCGCACGTCTCCGGCTCGGGCGGGGGCGGCGGGCAGAAGATGCCGCAGGGGATCGGCGGCAGGCCGGGCAGGGTGATCATCACCTGCGTCGGCGTGGTGACCTTGGGTGTGTTCGGCGGCAGCTGGGCGGCCGTGGACGGCGGCGCCGCGGTGGTGGGTGCGTCGGTCGAGGCGGCCAACACGTTCGGCGAGACCATCGGGGCGCTGCCCGGCGGCACGATCTCCGGTGAGATGGCGACCTGGCTCGGCGCGCCACCGTTGCGGTACGCGGCCGACCAGCTCAGCACATTGGCCGCGTAGGACATGGAGTTGTTGTAGCGCAGCACGGCTCGCAGTTCCTGGGCCGCCTCGCGCAGATTCATCCCGCCCGAGCACAGGTACTTGCCCGCGGCGAGCGCGGCGTCGAAGACATTGTGCGGATCGGAGACGCCGTCACCGTTGCCGTCGGCGGCGTAGTGCACCCAGGTGGTCGGCAGGAACTGCATGGGCCCGACGGCCCGCATGAAACCGCCGTCGGCTTCCTTGATGATCTCGTTGCCCGGCAGGGTGCCATCGAGTGCCGGACCGAAGATCGGGGTGGTCGTCGTGCCCGCGGCGTCGGTGCGGCCGCTACTGGCGTGCCCGGATTCGATGCGGCCGATCCCGGCCAGCAGGTTCCAGGTGAGTCCGCACCCGGGCTGGGCGGTCTCCAGTGCGAGTTCGGCATTGCGGTAGGCGGCCAGCACGATCTCCGGGATGCCGAGGGCGCCGCTACCGGGCGGTAGCGAAATGCTCTGCAGTGGAACGGTTCCGGCGAACGGCGCCAGACTGTTCGCCGAGGGGGAGAGGGCGCGCAGCTTGCGCGGCGCCTCCTGGGAGACCGGCAGCAGCCCGACGACCTCGGAGGGATCGGTCTCGGCCGGTTCGTCGGTGGTGCTCGCCGAGGCCGCGAGCAGGGCCTCCGGTGCGGTCGGCGCGGTACTCGGCGTCGAAGTGTTCGCCGCCGACCCGGACGCGACAAGTCCTGCGACGACGAGGGCCGACATCGTTATCGGAGCAGAGATTCGCATGCGGGCCACACCCTTTACGTCGAAGCAGCGGCACCGCAGAGTCCCCCCTCCGGCCCGCCCGGAACAACGTGATCCAGGTTACCTACCGGTCAGGTAGTTATAGAGCATTTCCGGTTACTCATCTGGAGTACCTGGCGAAATGGGGGCGGTGGAGGGTGTTTGACCGGAGGTTTTCTTGCGTGCGACCTTGCGCTTCTTCTCCGCCTTCGGCGCGCCGTCGGGTGTGGTGACCGCGTCGATGCGGTCGAGGACCTCTTTGATCTCCTCCAGCTCGCGGCGCAGATAGTCGCGGGTGGCGACCTCGCCGACCGCCAACCGCAGCGAGGCGAGTTCCCTGGCGAGGAACTCGGTGTCGGCCTTGGTCTGCGCCGCGCGGGTCCGGTCCTCCTCGAGGGAGACCTTGTCCCGGTTGTCCTGGCGATTCTGAGCCAGCAGGATCAGCGGCGCCGCGTAGGCGGCCTGCGTGGAGAAGGCGAGATTGAGCAGGATGAACGGGTAGGGGTCCCACCGCAGCGCGATCACGAAGACGTTGAGCAGGATCCACACGATGACGATCACCGTCTGGATCGCCAGGTAGCGCCCGGTGCCGAGGAACCGGGCGACCCGCTCGCTGAACTTCGCGACCGCCTCGGAGTCCCATTCGAAGGTGAATCGCGAGCCCGACGGCGTCTCCAGCCGCTGGCGCGACGGGTTCTTCTCGCTCACGACCGGCCTCCGCTCGGCTGGATCGAATCGGCCTCGACGGGCGCGAGCGGCGGTGCCTCTTCTCGCCAGTCCTCGGGCAGCAGGTGATCGAGGACATCGTCGACGGTCACCGCGCCCAGCAGATGGTTCTCGGCGTCGACGACCGGGCCGCACACCAGGTTGTAGGTGGCGAAATAGCGGGTCACCGCCGAGAGCGGCAGGTCCGGCGACAGCGGCGACAGATCGGCGTCGACGATGCCGCCGACAATGTGGGCGGGCGGCTCGCGCAGCAACTGCTGGATGTGCACGCAGCCGAGGTAGCGGCCGGTGGGAGTGGCGGTCGGCGGCCGGACGACGAAGACCATCGAGGCCAGCGCCGGTGTGAGATCGGGGTCGCGGACCCTGGCCAATGCCTCGGCGACGGTGGTCGATGGACTGAGCACGACCGGTTTCGGCGTCATCAGACCGCCCGCGGTGTCGGGGGAGTGCGTGAGCAACCGGCGCACCGGCTCGGATTCCTCCGGGTCCATCAGCGCCAGCAGGGATTCGGCTTCGCTCTCGGGCAGCTCGCCGAGCAGGTCGGCGGCGTCGTCGGGGTCCATCGCCTCGAGCACGTCGGCGGCGCGGCGCACCTCGAGATGCCCGAGCAGGTCGACTTGGTCGTCGTCGGGCAGTTCCTGGACCACGTCGGCGAGGCGTTCGTCGTCGAGGGCGAGCGCCGCCTCGATGCGGCGCTTCTCGGGCAGTTCGCGCAACCGGTGCGCCACATCGGCGGCGCGCAGCCCCTCGAACTGCGCGAGCAGACTGGTGACGTCCTGCCCCGGCTTGCCCACCTCCGTCGGGGTCAGCCCACTGACCTGCGACCAATCGACCACGTGCACCGTCCGCCGGCGCCCGATCCGCCGATGCCCGCGCACCGCGACCCGGCTGACGACCCAGTCCCTGGTCCTGGTCTGCTCGATCCCGAGGTCGGTGACATGGACGTCGACACCGTCGAGGTCGGGCAGGTCGGGATCGTGCACCCGCACCGCCGTGTCGACGACCTGGTCCAGCGCCAGCAATTCCCCGGCGCGCTGGGCGAATCGGCGCAGGCTGACGGTACCGGTGTTGAGGGTGACCATCCCGGGTTCGATCGCGGTGACTCGCAGCATCGGCACGAAAATCCGCTGCCGGGTGAGCAGTTGGACGACCAGACCGTGCACGCGCGGCTGCTGGCGACCGAAGCGGACGGCCACGACCACATCGCGGACCCGGCCGATAGACTCCCCGTCCGGACCCAGCACCGTGAGCCCGGCGAGTCGGGCGACATACACCCTGGTGGTTGCCATGACCCTCAGGCTAGGCGGTCCGCAATGGCCGGGCACACCACGCCACGGCCGGTGTGACGAACAACAGGAGGAGCGCCGATGAAGCCCCGCCGTTCGGTACTGGCCGTGCCAGGCAGCAATCCGAAGATGATCGCCAAAGCCAAGGGGCTGCCGGTCGACGAGGTGTTCCTCGATCTGGAGGACGCGGTGGCGCCCGGCGCCAAGGCCGCCGCCAGGGCCAACATCGTGGCCGCGCTCAATGAACCGGGCTGGGGTGCTCAGCTGCGGGTGGTGCGGGTCAACGACTGGTCCACCGAATGGACCTACGCCGACGTGATCACCGTCGTCGAGGGCGCGGGCGCGGACATCGATGCGATCCTGCTGCCCAAGGTGGTCGACGCGGGTCAGGTGCGGGCCCTGGATCTGCTGCTGACCCAGTTGGAGAAGGCGAGCGGTCTCGAGGTGGGCCGCATCGGCATCGAACCGCAGCTCGAGAACGCGCGCGGCCTGCGCGCGATCGACGAGATCGCCACCGCCAGCGCGCGGGTGCAGGCGCTGGTGTTCGGTCCGGCCGATTTCATGGCCAGTATCAACATGCGCACGCTGGTGGTCGGTGAGCAGCCCGACGGCTACGACGTCGGTGACGCCTACCACCACATCCTGATGACCATCCTGCTCACCGCCCGCGCGCACGGCCTGCAGGCGATCGACGGTCCGTATCTGCAGATCCGCGATGTCGAGGGGTTCCGCCGGGCCGCCGCCCGCACGGCCGCACTCGGTTTCGACGGCAAATGGGTCCTGCACCCCGGCCAGATCGACGCCGCCAACGAGATCTTCAGCCCTCGCCAGCGCGATTACGACCGGGCCGAGGAGATCCTCGAGGCCTACGCCTTCCACACCTCCGCCGCGGGTGGCGCGCGTGGCGCGGTGATGTTGGGAGATGAGATGATCGATGAAGCCAGCGCGAAAATGGCTCAGGTGATTGCTGACAAGGGTCGCGCTGCCGGAATGACGCGCACAACGCGTTTCACTCCGCCATCACCGGATCAGGAATAGCAGAATGGGACTATGACGAATCCCTTGGGCAACCCGAATCGCGGACGGCAGGCGTTGCCGACGCCGCCGACGGGCTGGCCGGTCGGCTCGTATCCGACCTATGCCGAGGCACAGCGTGCTGTCGACTACCTCGCCGACGGGCAGTTCCCGGTGGGCGATGTGACCATCGTCGGCGTCGACCTGATGCAGGTCGAGCGGGTGCTGTACCGGCTGACCTGGGGCAAGGTCATCGGCGGTGGCGTGGTGTCGGGCGCGTGGCTCGGCCTGTTCCTCGGTCTGCTGCTGAGCCTGTTCACCACCACCGGTGGGGCGCTCGGCCCGCTGGTCGTCGGTCTGCTCGGCGGCATCGTCTTCGGTGTCATCACGACCTCGATCCCGTACGCGGCCACCAAGGGCCAGCGCGACTTCGCCTCCACCTTGCAGCTCGTCGCCGGTCGCTACGACGTGCTGTGCGACCCCAAGTCCGCCGAACGCGCCCGCGACATGTTGGCCCGATTGGCTCTGTGAGCCAATGGATGTGGTGAACACGGTCCGCACCGCGGTGCTGGACCACTACGGTGTCGAGCGCGCGCAGATCGACTCGGCCTCGGTCACCTTCCTCGGTGTGGAGCCGATCGAGATCCTGCGTATCCCCGGTGACGGCGCGGTGCACTACGCGACCCTGGGCGGCTCACGGCATCCGATGGGCGATCCGGCCGACCTGCTCGCCGACCCGGTGCGCGGCCCGCGCGCCGAACTGGTGCTGACCCTGCTGCTGAGCGCGGGACCGCAGGCCGGCGTCGCCCGGTCGCTGGGTGTGCTCGTCGCCACGCCCTTGGTGGAAGGCGTTGTGCTGCAAGCGGACGCACTGCTGGACCTGGGAGAACCACTGTGGCACAACGCGAAGTTCACCGCGGTGCTGCTCGGCGAGAGCGAGGTCCCCGAGGTGGAACTGCCCGATCCCGCCGAGCCGGTGCGCTACCTGAGCGTCACCCCGGTGACCGCGACCGAGGCCGCCTGGGTGCGAGTGCGTGGTGCGCAAGCCCTGCGCGAGGCCTGGACCGAGGCCGGTATCGATGTGCGTGATCCCGCGCGCGGCGCGGTGAATCTCTAGAGCCACTTGTTGCGGCGGAAACTGCGGAACAGCAGCCCACACAGCACCGCCATGAGAGCCAGCACCGCGGGATAACCCCACGGCTGGTGCAGCTCCCACATGACATCGAAGTTCATGCCGTAGACCCCGGCGATCAGCGTGGGCACGGCCGCCATGGCGGCATAAGCCGAGATCTTGCGCATGTCGGTGTTCTGCTGGACGCTGATCTTGGCCAGCGCCGCGTTGACCAGGCCGCTGAGTGATTCGTCGAAATAGGTGATGTGCTCGGAAACACTGGTGTGGTGATCGGCGACATCGCGCATGTAGCGCCGGATCTCAGTGGGCACCGGCAGGCCCTGGTCCTGGGCCAGCCGCTCGAGCGGAATCGCCAAGGGGGAAACCGCCCGGCGCAGTTCGACCACTTCGCGTTTGAGTTGATAGATCGAGCCGATGCCGATCTTCGACGACGGCGTGAACACCGCCTCCTCCATCTCGGCGATGTCCTGCTCGATCGACTCCGCGACCTCGACATAGGAGTCGACCACGTGATCGGCGACGGCGTGCAGCACCGCGCACGGCCCGAAGACGAGCTGTTCGGGACGCTTTTCCAGATCCTGGCGCACCCCGGCGAGTCCGGTGTGCTCGCCGTGGCGCACGGTGATCGCGAAACGCGGTCCGGTGAAGACCATGATGTCGCCGGTCTCGACGATCTCGCTGGTCGAGTCGATCTCATGGTCGACGTAGGAGACCGTGCGCAGCACCAGGAACAGCGTGTCGTCGTAGCGTTCGAGTTTGGGGCGCTGACGGCCCTGCACCGCGTCGACGACGGTGTCCTCCACCGCCAGCGGGTGCAGGCCGAAGATCTCGGCGATGTCGTTCATCTGGGTCTCGTCGGGATCGTGCAGCCCGACCCAGACGAAACCCGAGTCGGTCTCGCCCGACCTGGTGAACGCCTCGCGCGGGGTGAAGTGCCCCGCCAGCCGTTTCCCGTCGACGTAGACCGCGCAGTCGACGATCGCCCGCGCCGTCGGCACGGGGATCCGCGGCCGCGACGGCGCCGGGCGACCTGATCCACGAAACGACGGCATGGACGGGAGCGAGGGCACGGGTGGATGCTACGGGCCCGCACCGTCTCGGTGGACGAGCGCGCGGACGACGAGACCGCACTGTAAGACTGAGGGTGTGCGCATCGACCTGCATACCCATTCCACCGCCTCCGACGGCACCGATACACCGGCCGAGCTGGTGCGCCACGCCGCGGCCGCCGGGCTCGACGTCGTCGCGATCACCGATCACGACACCACCGGCGGCTGGGCCGAGGCCGAGGCGGCGCGGCCGCCCGGCCTGACGCTGGTGCGCGGGATGGAGATGTCGTGCACGGGCATGGGCGAGGACGGCCACCCGGTCCCGGTGCACCTGCTGGCCTACCTGTTCGACCCCGCCGATCCCGGCTTCGCCGAGGAACGCGAGCGGTTGCGCGCCGAGCGGGTGGCCAGGGTGCGGGCGATGGCCGACAAGATGGTGGCCGACGGGCTGCCGATCGATCCCGACGCGGTCCTCGCGGGGGCGGGGCCGGCGGCGGGTCGTCCGCATCTGGCACGGGCGCTGGTCGCGGCCGGGGTGGTCGACAGTGTCGGCGCGGCCTTCGTCGACCTGCTCGCCCCACACGGCCCGTACTACGCGGAGAAGGTCGACACCCCGCTGACCACCGCGGTGCGGCTGATCGCCGCCGCGGGCGGGGTCAGCGTGCTGGCGCATGTGCGCGCGCGCAAGCGCGGCAGGCTGCTGGCGCTCGACGACATCCGAGCGCTGGCCGAACTCGGCCTCGGCGGGCTCGAGATCGATCACCCCGACCACAGCGTGGCCGATCGCGCGGTGCTGACCGACCTGTCCGCCGAACTGGGTCTGTTGCGAACCGGCTCGTCGGACTATCACGGGACCAACAAGATCATCGAGATCGGCGCGTGTGGCACCGATCCCGAGCAATACGAGGCACTGATCGGCAAGGCGAGCGGGGTGCCGGTGATCGCCCCGTGACGCTGGTCCGTGGAATCAGCGGGATCGTGGCGGGTGGGGTCGTCGTCCTGGTGTGTGTGGTGATCGGCGCCGCGGTGATGGGTGCGCGCCGGGACTTTCCTGGGCCCGGCGCCGCATCGCTGACCTGGCATGTCCTCGCGGCGCTCGTGGTGGTGGCGGCGCAGATCATGGCCGACCGCAGGCACGGGTTCGCCGCGCTGTCGGGCTCGGCGATCGTTCTGGTCACGACCGGTGTATTGCTTTGGACACAATGGTGGGGTTGATGGCCTCGTAATGGTTGCGGTCGGGTGAACGGTGGCCGAATATTTGTTCTTGTGAGCAGCATCGAGACCGATGTCCTGATCCTCGGCGGCGGGCCCGCCGGGCTCTGGGCCGCCGTCTCGGCCGCGGCCGCCGGTGCCCGGGTGGTACTGGTCGACAAGAGCCGGTGCGGTTCCGCCGGCCCCACCGTGTACGGCACGACCACCCTGTGGGACATACCGGCCGGACCGGCCAGGGCCGCGGCGGTCGAACACGCACTGGTCCGCGGCGGTGGTCTCGGTGATCCCGCCTGGCTGCACCGGGTGATCGAGGAGACCAACCAGCGGCTGCGGCAGTGGTCGGGCACCAGGGTCACCGAGGCCGGTGGCGACCCGCCGCGCGTGCACCTCGACGGCGCGAGCTATCTGCGCAGACTGCGCCGCGGCGCGCTCGAGGTCGGCGTGCGCATCTTCGATCATCATCCCGCGCTGAACTTGCTCGTCGACCCGGCGGGCACCGTTGTGGGTGCCGCGGGTATCCAGCGCCACAACAGGTTTCGGCCGTGGACCGTCCGCGCGGGAGCGGTGGTGATCGCCACCGGCGGCTGCGCGTTCCTGTCCGGTGCCGCCGGTGCCGAGGGCAGTACCGGCGAGGGCCTGCTGATGGCGGTCGAGGCCGGTGCCGAACTCGCGGGCATGGAATTCTCCAGTGCCTACGGCCTGGCCCCGGTGCTTTCCCGGGTGCGCCCGCACCCCACCGTGGCGCCGGGACTGTCGATGCGCTTCGCCGCCCTCTACGACGAATCGGGCGCCGAGCTGCCGGACCGCTACCTGGCCGCGCTGTCGGCCATCGCCGACGGCCGACGGGTCTACGCGGCGCTGGACGAGGTCCCCGACACCGTCCGGCACTGGCTGAGCCGACACGGTGCCGTCGACGCCGCGGGGCGGGTGCCGGTGCGGGCGGTGCTGGAGGGCACGGTGCACGGCGCGGGCGGCCTGGCACCGGCCGGTCCCGACTGCGCCACCACGGTGCGCGGACTGTTCGTCGCCGGCGATGCCGCGGGCCGGGAACTCGTCGTCGGGGCCGCGGGTGCGGCCGGTGGCCTCAGCGGTGCGTGGGCGCTGTCCTCGGGGTCGTGGGCCGGGACGGGAGCGGCCGCCTTCGCCGCGACCGCCGAGCGCGTGAGTGTGGCGCGCCCGCTGGCCGGGGCGGGTCTGGGCCCGCACGCCCACATCGATCCGCGCTCGGTGATCGGCCTGGTGCAGGAGCACACCCTGCCGCTGCGGCGCAGTTACCGGCGCAGCGCGGGCAGCCTCGCCGACAGCATCGCCGAGCTGGACACGATGTGGCCGGGCGCGCAGTTCGAACTCGGCGGTCTCGGCGCGGCCCAGGTGCGGGCCCGGCAGGCCGCCGCGCTGCTCGCGGTCGCCCGGTGGGCGGGCTACAGTGCGCTCGAGCGTGCCGAGAGTCGCGGGATCCACCGGCGCATCGACCATCCGGAGCCGGTCGCCGACTGGCGGGTGCGGTTGCGCTGTGGTGGGCTCGACGAGGTGTGGGTACGTCGCGAGGCATCCCGGGAACCGGTGGGCGCCGAGCTCACCGCGACCCGCCCGGCCGCAGTGTGATTGTTCACCGGATGTTCCCCCTCAGCTGCGAGTTTTCTCTTACGCCCCGGCAATTCGGCGCGGCTACGCTCGACAGATGACGCGAGGCCAGGTGACAAAGCCGACCAGTTTGGCAACTGGTCGGCCGGGCTGGCAGAATGTTGCGGATTCCCTTCCCACGCCACCGCCGGGTTCGGGGACCAAGGTTTCCTTCCGCTTCGCGACGCACCGTCGTAGCCGAGGGCCGACCCGCTTACTCGCCCGGACCACCCGTCCGGCTCCGCTCGAGAGATCACTGCCGCGCCACGCGACCCCGAACTTCCGGGGAAACGCGTGCGCCTGCGCACCCGATGAGCGTTCCGAAATTCCGTAATTCCGATATACCCGGCGGTAACCGTCCCCCGGTTGAGCCCGATTCGAGCAGGAGTGAAATCGTGTCACCTGTGACTGACGCACCGAATGCCACCGCGGCGCCCAAGGCCGATGACGCAGCGAGCCTCGCTGCCATCACCAACGACGAGATCTTCGCGGGTCACCTCGGCGGCAAGCTGTCGGTCGAGCTGGCCGCGCCGCTCGAGACCCAGCGCGATCTGTCCATCGCCTATACCCCCGGCGTCGCCCAGGTCAGCCGCGCGATCGCCGAGGACGCGGCGCTCACCAAGCGCTACACCTGGACCGACCGCCTCGTCGTCGTGGTCAGCGACGGCACCGCCGTGCTCGGCCTCGGCGACATCGGCCCGCGCGCCTCGCTGCCGGTGATGGAGGGCAAGGCCGCGTTGTTCAAGAAGTTCGCCGGCTTGAACTCGATCCCGCTGGTGCTCGACACCACCGATCCGGACGAGATCGTCCAGACCCTGATCCACCTGCGTCCGAGCTTCGGTGCGGTGAATCTGGAGGACATCTCCGCCCCGCGCTGCTTCGAGATCGAGCGCCGTGTCATCGAGGCGCTGGACTGCCCCGTCATGCACGACGACCAGCACGGCACCGCCATCGTGGTGCTGGCCGCCCTCAAGGGCGCGGCCGCGCAGCAGGGCCGGGACATGTCCGCGCTGAAGGTCGTCGTGTCCGGTGCCGGTGCGGCGGGTGTGGCCTGCGCCAACATCCTGCTCGCCGCCGGGGTTCCCGATGTGGTCGTGCTCGATTCCAAGGGCATCGTCAGCACGGGTCGCGACAACCTCAACGGCGTGAAGGTCGAGCTGGCCGCCCGCAGCAACCCGCGCGGGCTCACCGGCGGTGCCGCTGAGGCGCTGGCCGGGGCCGATGTGTTCCTCGGCCTGTCCGCGGGCACCATTCCCGAGGAGCTCATCGCCTCGATGGCGCCGGAGTCGATCGTGTTCGCCATGTCGAACCCGGACCCGGAGATCCACCCCGAGGTGGCCGCCAAGTACGCCGCCATCGTGGCGACCGGCCGCAGCGACTTCCCGAACCAGATCAACAATGTGCTGGCCTTCCCCGGCGTGTTCAAGGGCGCGCTGGACGCGGGTGCCCGCCGGATCACCGAGCGCATGAAGGTGGCCGCCGCCGACGCGATCTTCGGCGTGGTCGCCGACGAACTCGCCGTCGACCGGATCATCCCGAGCCCGCTCGATCCACGTGTCGCCCCGGCGGTGGCCGAGGCCGTCGCCGAGACCGCGCGTGCCGAGGGCGTCGCCCAGTAATTCGCAGCACTGCCGACAGCGCCTCGTGCCCCTACCGGGAACGGGGCGCTGTCGCGTTGTCTGGGATCATCGGGCGCTGACGACGATCACCGTGCAGCGACCCGTAGCGCTTCGGTGTCGACGATCGACCCGCGCGCCAGCCGCCCGGTACCGGGCGCACTCGCCCACACCGCCACGGCCAGTACTCCGTCGAGCACCAGCGCGAGTGCCGCCACCAGCAGTGCGCCGACCAAGACCAGGTCATACCGGTACAGCCCGATGCCGTCGAAGATGTAGCGCCCGAGCCCGCCCAGGTTGACGTAGGCGGCGATGGTCGCGGTCGCCACCACCTGTAGCGTGGCGCCGCGCAGGCCGCCCAGCAGTACCGGCATGGCATTGGGCAGTTCGACGCGGAACAGGATCTGCCGCTCGGTCATCCCCATGGCGCGCGAGGCGTCGACCACGTCGGCGGGCACGTTCGCGATACCGGCGTACGCACCGGCCAGCAGCGGTGGAATGCCGACGGTGATCAGCGCGAGCAGCGGCGGGATCAGCCCGAGCCCGAGCAGCAGCACCAGAAACGTGAGCAGACCCAGTGTCGGCAGCGCCCGCATCGCATTGGCGAACCCGACCAGCACCGCACTGCCGCGCCGGGTGTGCCCGATGACCAGACCCAGCGGCACCGCGATCACCGCCGACAGTGCGACGGCCAGGAAGCTGTACCAGAGATGTTGCAGCAGACGGTGTTCGATCCCCGCCGACCCACCCCAGTTCGCGGTGTCGGTCAGGTAGTACCAGGCGTCGGCGAACAGACTCATGTCGAGCCCTTCCGGCCGGACATCGCACGCCGCCGGAACACCGTCCCGCCCGTGCGCGTGCTCGGGCTGGTGTCGGCGCGAGTCCATGGGGTGGCGATCCGGCCGAGCCAGAACACCAGCCGGTCGAAGATCAGCGCCAGCGCCAGCGTCACGATGATGCCCGCGATGATCTGATCAGGGTAGTCACGCTGATAGCCCTGGGTGAACAGCTTGCCCAGCCCGCCCACCCCGATCAAGGCCCCGACCGACACCATGGCGATATTGGTGACCACCACAACCCGCAGTGTCGAGACGAAAATCGGCAGGGCCAACGGCAGGTCGACGGTGAGCGTGCGCCGCAATCGCCCGAAGCCGATCGCGTCGGCGGCATCGGTCACCTCGGCGGGCACGGTGTCCAGCGCGGTCGGCACCGCGATCAGCAGCAGCGCGGCGGAATACACGGTGAGCGCGATGATCACGTTCAGCGGATCGATCGCCGAGATGCCGATCAGCGGCGGGATGATCACGAACAGCGCGATCGAGGGAATCGTGTAGGCCAGACTCGACACCGTCGTGAGCGCCTGCCGGGCCAGCCTCCGCCCGCGCACCAGTGCGCCGACCGGGACGGCGATCGCCATCCCGAGCAGCAGAGGAACCAGCGACAGCATCAGATGAGTCCGGGTGATCGCCATGATCTCGGCGAAGTTGTCGATCAGATATCTCACGAGGCGCCCTGGTCGAAGAACTCCTGATTGCGCCGTGTGTCCTCGGCCGCGCGCTGCTCGGCGAGCCGGGTCAGGACCTCGGTGGCGAGCACACCGCCGCGCACCACGCCGTCCTCGTCGACGGCCACCCCGACACCCGAGGGCGAGGAGATCGCCGCGTCCAGCGCCTGCCGCAGATCACCACCGGCCGCGAACAGCGAGCCTCCTGCGGAGACGCTCTCGCCCAGCGGTTTTCCGCCACGCACCGCCTCCACACCGGTCACGTCCACCCAGCCGCCGGGCTTGCCGTCGCCGTCCACGATCAGCGCCCATTCGCCCTGGTCGAGCCGGAGTTCGGCGATCTGCTCGGCCGTGACCGTCCGGATGTCGTGCAGCGCGACATCATGCGCGCTGCGGAACGACAACCCCCGATAGCCGCGATCCCGCCCGACGAACCCTGCCACGAAATCGGTGGCGGGCTGGGCCAGTACCCGCTCCGGCGCGTCGAACTGCTGCAACATCCCGCCGCGCCCGAACACCGCGATCTTGTCGCCGAGCGTGATCGCCTCATCGATGTCGTGGGTCACGAACACGATCGTCTTGTGCAGCTGCGCCTGCAGTCGCTGCATCTCGACCTGCAATTCGGCGCGCACCACCGGGTCGACCGCGCTGAACGGCTCGTCCATCAGCAGCACCGGCGGATCCGCCGCCAAAGCCCGCGCCACCCCGACGCGCTGTTGCTGACCACCCGAGAGCTGCGCCGGATACCGGTCGGCCAGACCACGATCCAGCCCGACCCGGTCGAGCACCTCCAGCGCGGCCGCGCGGGCGGCCCGGCGGGATCGGCCGAGCAGCATCGGCACGGTCGCCACATTGTCGAGCACCCGACGATTGGGCAGCAGCCCGCCGCTCTGGATCACATAGCCGATGCCCAACCGCAGCCGCACCGGATCGACCGTCGAGATGTCGCGCCCGTCCAGCGTGATGATCCCCGCGGTCGGGTTCACCATCCGGTTGATCATCCGCATCGAGGTGGTCTTGCCGCAGCCGGACGGGCCGACGAACACGGTGAACGACCCCGATTCGATCCGCAGATTCAGTGCACGGACAGCCTCGGTGCCGTCCGGATAGGTCTTGGTGATCCCGTGAAAGGCGATCTCGGACACGGGTTCTCCTAGCCGATGGGGGAGTTGAGCCCCTGCGCGGTGATCCAGGCGAGCGCGGCCGCCTTCGGTTCGATCTTGGCGTCACCGGACACGGCCGTGTTCAGCGAGATCAGTTCGGTGGTGGTGAGCTTGGCCGACACGGCGTCGAGCACGGCGACCGCCTTGTCGGTCTTCTTCTCCGCGTTGAACAGCGGCACCACGTTCTGGGCGGCGAAATTGTGCGCCGGATCGGTGAGCACGACCAGATCGTTTTCCGCGATCGCGTGCGAGGTGGTGAAGATGTTCGCGGCACGGACCTGGCCGTTGACCAGCGCGTCCACCGTCGCCGGTCCGCCGCCGTCGGCGATCGGGACGAAGTTGTCGGCGCCGATGTCGAGCCCGTAGTTCTTCTTCAGGCCGGGCAGCCCGCCGGGCCGCTGGGCGAATTCCGCGGGCGCGCCGAACGTCACCTCGGCCGAACGCGGTGCCAGGTCGGCGATGCTGGTGAGGTTCCATTCCTCGGCCGTCGCCTTGGTCACGACCACGGCGTCGGAATCCTCGCCGGGAGCGGGCGTCGCGATGGCGAACTGCTCGCCGAGGGCGGGCGTGAGCGCCTTGTTCACATCGATGGCGGCGGTGGCGGTGGCCTCGGGGTCCAGATACTGCAGCAGGTTGCCGGTGTATTCGGGGATCAGCGAGATCGCGCATTGGCGCAGCGCGGGAATGTAGGCCTCGCGGCTGCCGATGTTGAACTTGGTGTCGACCTTGAAGCCGTTGATCCGCAGGACCTCGGTGTAGATGTTGGCCACGGTCTCGGATTCGGGGAAGTTGGCCGAGCCGATGATCAGCGCGTCGCTGGCGCAGTCGCCCTTGGCCGCCAGCGGATCGGAGTTTCCGCAAGCGGCCATGACCATGGCGGCGGCGAGCGCGACAGCGGCGGCGAGGACCCGGCCCGCCCGCACAGCGAGGCGGCGTGCCGGTCGGGGTTGTCCGTGCGGAGAAGAGGTGAAGGTGGTTTTCACTGTTGTCCTTCCGGCATGGCGGGCAGTGCGCTGTGCGTGCGACGCGGGGGCCGCAGGTACATTCTGGGTGTTCATATTGCCCGCGTCGCGCCGAATTGCGCGGGTTGACCGCAAATACGGGAAGTTGGTGTCGCTGGATGCTGTCGGGCGCCCTGCGGCGGAACGCGGCCGCGATACTGGTCGCCACCTGCTCGTTCGCCGCCGTCGCCTGCGCGGCCGACGGTGCGCGCGAGGTGGTCGCGGTCGGTGCGGATTCCTCGACCGAATCCATTGTGCTCGCCGAGATCTATTCTCAGGCACTGGCTCGAACCGGGACCGACACCACGGTTCTGACCGGTCTGGACACCCCCACCGCCGATCTCGACGCCGCCCGCATCGCGGTCCTGCCCGCGCGCAACGGCAGTTTGCTCGACCGCTGGAATCCCTCGGCTGCCGCCCGCACCCCCGAGGACGTCCTCGCCGCGGTCAATGCCGCCCTGCCCCAGGGCCTGTCGGTCTCCGACGCCGCCGACGGCACCGACCTGCGCCCGCGCCTGCTGATCACCGAGGACCTCGCCACCCGCGAGGAGCTGCGCACCGTCACCGCCCTCACCCCTCGCTGCCCCGAACTGACCGTCGGCCACACCGAACTCCCCGGCCTGGCCGCCATCCCCATCGGCCCCGACCTGGTCGCCGACTGCGCCTTCGCCGCGACCATCCACTACCCCGACCCCGAAGCACTGCGAAATGCTTTGCGGGACGGGCAGATCCAGGTCGGCATCGTCAACGGCCCGCCCGCCGGCGAGAACCCCGCCGACCTGATCACCCTCGACGACGAGGACTACGCCCTGCGCACCCAGAACATCCTGGCCCTGCACCGCACCGGCATCTTCGACCGCCGCGAAACCAAGAAACTCAACTACGTCGCGGGTGAACTGACCACCGCGGAACTGATCGTCCTGATCGACCAGGTCGAATCCGGTGCCGACCCCGCCGCCGTCGCCCGCACCTGGCTCGACGACCACGGCCTCTGACAACCGAACTCGTTGTGCCACATCGGCCACCGCCGTGTCGGCCTCGTCGCTTCGGCCGAGCGCGGCGCCGATCAGTGGGGTCTGAGTCTTCCAGTTCACCGCGTAGTCGCCGGTGCCCTGTCACCGTGCCGCGCGCCGAGGACTCCCGTGCGTGTTCCGCTCCGGACGCATCGCTCGCCCTTCCCGGCCGTGATGGGTGTCACCGCGCCGCCGCGTCACAGGCGGTCGGTGCCCGGCATCCCATGTTCGATTCGATTTCACCTGGGAGGCAGACATGAAGGTCGTGGTGGTAGGTGCCGGTTACGCGGGAACGATCGCGGCGAATCGGCTTGCGGGGAAGGTACGCGATGCGGAGATCACGGTGATCAACCCGCGGCCGGACTTCGTCGAACGAGTGCGCTTGCACGAGCAGGTCGCCGCGACGGGTGCGGCTTCGACTCCGCTCACCTCGATGCTGTCCGGTGCGATCACCGCGCGGCTGGGTACCGTCGACAAGGTGGGTGACGGCAGTGTCACACTCGGCGACGGTGGGAGTGACACCTTCGACTACCTGTTTCTCGCGGTGGGGAGCACGGCCGTACCACTGCCGGGTGCTGTCGCGGTGGGCACATGGGAGGGCGCGGAGCTGGCGCGGTCCGCCCTGGCCGCCCTTCCCGGCGGGAGCACCGTCACGGTCACCGGCGGCGGATTGACCGGCATCGAAACAGCGTCCGAGATCGCCGAGGCCAGACCTGATCTGCGTGTTCGGCTGGTGGGCGCGTCGGTAGCCGCGAGCCTCACCCCGGGTGCGCGGCAGCGGGTACGCGTCGGCCTCGAGCGTCTGCGGGTGGAGGTCGTCGAGGATGTGGTCGCGCAGGTGTGCGCTGGTCCAGGCCGGTTCGGCGGTGTCGTGCGCCTGCGGTCAGGGGCGGAAATCACCTCTGATCTCACCCTGTGGGCGATCGTGGCAGACGTCCCGGACCTGGCGGCGCGCAGCGGGCTGGAAGTGAACGCCGAAGGTCGCGCGGTCGTGGACGAGTACCTTCGAAGCGTGAACGACCCGCGCATCTTCGTCATCGGTGACTGCGCGGCGGTCCCGGGTGCGCGTTTGAGCTGTGAGACGGCCATTCCGCAAGGCGCGCACGCCGCCGACACGTTGGCGCGGATCGTTGACGGCCGTAACCCTGAGCCGTACTCCATGGGCTACACCGCCCAATTCCTGAGCCTGGGGCGGCGCGACGGGCTGGTGCAACCCAGCCGCAGGGACGACACGGCCAGGCGGCTCTACGTCGCCGGGCGCACTGCGGCCGTGGTCAAAGAGCGAGTGTCGCGCTACGCGAAGTACAGCTCTCGAACCGCCAACTACTCCTGGCTGTCGGGTCCGAAATGACCGAGAAACCGGATACCGATGCCGAGTTCACATCGCACCGACGATTACTGTTCTCGATCGCCTACGAGATCCTGGGTTCGGTTTCCGACGCCGAAGACGTGCTGCAGGACAGCTACCTTCGTTGGCGCGCGGTCGACGCCACGATGGTGGCCAACCCGCGGGCCTACCTCGCGCAGATCGTGACTCGCCAGGCCCTCGGTGTCTTGCGTGCGGCCGCTCGTCGGCGGGAAGAGTACCTGGGACCGTGGCTGCCTGAACCGCTGGCGACCAGCGCGGACGGTGGGCCGGAGGCCGGTGATCACCTACTCACCGGCGAGGCCGTGACCACCGCGATGCTGCTGATTCTGGAGACACTGACACCCCCTCAGCGCGCGGTGTTCGTCCTGCGCGAGGTATTCGGCTTCGGATACCCGGAGATCGCCGTCGCGGTCGACAAGTCCGAGCAAGCCGTGCGCCAACTCAACCAACGCGCACGCAACCTCGTGCGCACGTGTCGTGACCACACGCCCACCGCGATCGCGACTCCCATCGAAGCGCGGTCGGCCGCTCAACGGTTCTCGATCGCCGCCACCACCGGCGATATCCAGGGACTGATGGACGTGCTGGCGCCTGAGGTGGTGTTTCTCGCCGACGGCGGTGGAGTGGTGAACGCGGGGCGCCGCCCTGTTGTCGGCCCGGACAAGGTGGCCCGGCTGATGGTCGGTTGGCTGACCAAAGGCGCCCGATCGGGTGAGATCAGCATGCGGACCTGCACGTACAACGGGATGCCGACAGTGGCGATATCCATCGACGGGGTGCTCGACCAGTTGATCTCTGTCGAGGTCCGCGGTGACCTGGTGACAGCGGTCTATTGCGTGCGAAACCCCGAGAAACTGACAGCCGTCACGGTGTAGCCACCGGCCCTGGCTCGAACGAGCTGAGCTGGCCGGATGGACTTGTCGGCCGCGACCATCCACGTCCGCGGCGATTCGGGACTCCGCCCACGTGGTTCGGCGACCTGGTGAGAACAGCCGCTTCGCGGAGGTGGCGAACCGTGGAAATGAAAGAAAGTGAGACGGCCACCATGGCCTACTTCGATCAGATGTCATTGTCGCGCCGGGCGTGGGAATCAGCAGGGGGAGCGGTCGTCGCCGGCGCGCTGACCGGAATCCTGTTGGGGGTGAATCTGTGGGCCTACATCGTCGCTACTCTCGTATCGGTGGTGGGCGCCCTTCCAGCGGGGAGTCAGCACCGCACAGTGGGTGGTGCGCTCCTGCGGGGCCTTGTCGGCGGAACATTGTGGAGTACGGCGCTGCTGATCGCACACGGCGTCACCGGACTGCCCGCGACATCCGCGCTGCCGGAGCCGCCGGTGGCGTTTCTGCCGTTCTGCTTCCTCCCGACCGCACTGGTGGCGGCCATCGTATGGCTGATCGCGAACCGGCGTCGCGCATCGACGGGCAACGCCCTGGGCGCCGGCGCGCCACGATCCCGAATCCATGGTGGGGCGGTGGGGAGCCCTCGCGGGCGGATACAGCCCGAACGCACCGCTCGGGTCCGGGTCGACGGTGAAACGCGGGGTGAGGTCGGCGTCTGATACCCGCGCGGCCGTACAGCCCGGTCCCCGGAAGGCATGGCCTTGCCACGGGATACGGTTCACGTCGTGGCGGTCAGTGTGGGCAGGTCGGGTGGTGGGCGACGCGCTGGACCACCGGAACCGATTCCCGCTCGCGTTAGGAATGCCATCGATGACCACCCAACGTAATCCGTGGCTGGCGCTGTTCGCGCTGGTCGTCGGCTTCTTCATGATCCTGCTGGACATGACGATCGTCGCGGTCGCCAATCCGGCGATCATGGCCGAACTGCACACCGACATCTCCAGCGTCATCTGGGTCACCAGCGCCTACCTGCTCACCTACGCGGTGCCGCTGCTGGTCACCGGCCGTCTCGGGGACCGATTCGGTCCGAAGAACATCTATCTGATCGGCCTGGCGATCTTCACCGGCGCCTCGCTGTGGTGTGGGCTGTCGGGCAGTATCGGCATGCTGATCGCCGCGCGCGCCGCGCAGGGCATCGGCGCCGCGCTGATGACGCCGCAGACGATGGCCGTGATCACCCGCACCTTCCCACCGAACAGGCGCGGCGCGGCGATGGGCCTGTGGGGTGGTGTCGCCGGGCTGGCGACGTTGGTCGGGCCGATCCTGGGCGGGGTGCTGGTAGACAGCCTCGGCTGGGAGTGGATCTTCATCGTCAACGTGCCGGTCGGCATCATCGCCTTCGGCCTCGCGATGTGGCTGGTGCCCGCGCTGCCGACCGCGGGCCACACGTTCGACATCGTCGGCGTGATCCTCAGCGGGATCGGCCTGCTGGCGCTGGTGTTCGGTATCCAGGAGGGCAATTCGCAGGACTGGTCGTTGCGGATCTGGCTGTTGATCGGCTTCGGCGTGGTCATGCTCGTGGTGTTCGTGATCAATCAGGCCCGCAACACCGGCGAACCGCTGGTACCGCTGAGTCTGTTCCGCGACCGCAACTTCGCGCTGTCGAACCTGGCGATCGCCGCGATGGGCGCCGCGGTCACCTCGATGATGGTGCCCGCGTACTTCTATCTGCAGGCGGTGCGGGAGATGTCGCCGACCACCTCGGCGCTGGTGTTCGCGCCGATGGCGGTGCTGACCGGGCTCACCGCGCCGTTCATCGGCAGGTTCTCCGATCGGCTCCCGCCGCGCCTGGTGCCGACCATCGGATTCGTGCTGTTCGCGGCCTCGGTGTTCGCCTTCGCCGTGCTGATGACCCCGGAATCCTCGATCGGGTTCTTCCTGGTGGCGGCCGGCGTCGCGGGCCTGGCCAATGCCTGCATCTGGGCCCCGCTCGCCTCGACCGCGACCCACAATCTGCCGGTGGACAAGGCCGGTGCGGGCGCCGGTGTCTACAACACCACCCGTCAGGTCGGTTCGGTGCTCGGCAGCGCCGCGATCAGCGCGCTCATCGCCGCCCGGCTCACCGCCAACGGTCTCGGCGGTGGCGCGCCGATCGGCGAGGGCACGGCCACCGGCCCGCTGCCTCCGCAGGTCGTCGACGAGTTCAGTAGCTCACTGGCGCAGTCGATGCTGTTGCCCGCCGCCATTCTGGTCATCGGCATCATCGCCTCGGCGCTGTTCGTCGGCCACGGCAAGTCCGGTGCCGCCAACGCCCCGAAACGAGCGAAAGCCGGCGCGGGCGCCTGACTTCGTCGACCCGACCGCTCCAGCTCCGGTGGAAGGCCGCCGACTCGGGCAAGAGCTATCCGGCGGCTCTCGACGGCGCGTCGGGAGCCGTTCGGGCGGCGTGGTCTGTGGTAGTCGGTAGTCTGCGCGGCATGACAGCACGTTCCCTCTCACGTTTCGTGTCTGCAGTTCTCATGGCAGCCGCGATTCCCTTGGTCTGGCCCACCCACTCCGCCGTCGCGGCGCCCTGTGCCGATATCGAGGTGGTGTTCGCCCGTGGCACCGCCGAGCCCGGTGGCGCCCTCGGGTACACCGGTGTGTCCTTCGTCGAAGCGATCCGCGCGAACGCGCAGGGTCGCTCGGTCGGCGCGTACGGGGTCGCCTATCCGGCGAGCAGCGACTTCGCCGACCGGCTCGCCTTCGCGCACACCGTCCTGCAGGGGATCGGCGACGCCCAGCGTCGAGTGGAGTTCATCGCGGCGAACTGCCCCGGCACCCGGATCGTCCTCGGCGGTTATTCCCAGGGTGCGGCGCTGATCGGATTCGCCACCGGCACCGAGGAACCCGACGGCGTCCCCGCGGAATACCGCTCGTATCTGCCGGTCCCGATGGCGCCGGAGGTCGCCGAGCGTGTCGCGGCGGTCGCGCTGTTCGGCAAGCCGTCGGACCGTTTCATGGCCGACGCCGGTGCGCCGCCGGTGGTGGTCGGCACCCCGTACCGGAACAAGACCATCGACCTGTGCATCGCCGCGGACACGGTCTGCGACGGCTCCCCCCTCGCCCAGCCCAACGGCCTGCACGTGCTCTACGGCGTCAACGGCATGACCCTCACCGCAGCTCAATTCGCCGTCGAGAGGCTGTAGAACGCGAGGGCGTCACAGCGGGAGCTCGGGCGGCGTCTCATGGGTGACACATCCGAAGAGCGAAGGAGCTCCCATGAACACCGCGCTGTGGATCGCCGCCGGATCGCTGGCCGTCATCGCCCTCCTCGGTGGCCTCACGAAGACTTTCGTGCCGAGGGCGACATTGTCGGCCGCACCCGGCGGCGCATGGACCGCCGCGGCGAGCGACGGATTCGTCAAGAGCCTGGGAATCGTGGAGATCCTGGCGGCGGTCGGGCTGATCCTGCCCGCCGTTCTCGATATCGCGCCGGTCATGGTGGCGGTGACCGCGCTGTGCTGGGTGCTGCTGATGATCGGCGCGATGGTGGCGCACGGGCGCCTCGGTGAGTACAAGTTCATGCTGGTCAACGCGGTGTACTTGGCGGTCGCGGCCTTCGTCGCGTGGGGCCGGTTCGTCGTCGAACCCGTCACGAACTGAGGCCGGTCACTGCACCTGGATGGTGAGGGTGGGGTGGCCGGTGGCGCCGTCGGGGATGACGTCGCGTTCGACGGGAGTCTGTGCTTGGCCGGTGGTGTCGGTGGTGCGGGCGCGGATGGTGTGCTGGCCGGGGGTGGCGTTCCAGTCGTAGGCCCATTGGCGCCAGGTGTCGATGGTGACCTCGGTGGACAGGCGGGCGGGGCGCCAGTCGCCGTTGTCGATCTGGACCTCCACCGCGGTGACACCGCGGTGCTGGGCCCAGGCGACACCCGCGATCACGGTGCGGCCCTGCGGGATTCGTCCGCGCCCGCGCGGGGTGTCGATGCGGGTTCCGGTCTTGATCGGGCCCTCGGCCGACCAGCCGCGCCGGGTCCAGTAGGCGGTGGCCTGGTCGAAGCGGGTGACCTCGAGTTCGGTGACCCACTTGGTGGCCGAGACGTAACCGTAGAGGCCGGGAACGACCAGCCGCGCGGGATAGCCGTGTTGTACGGGGAGCGGTTCACCGTTCATGCCGATCGCCAGCAGCGCGTCGCGGCCGTCGGTGAGGGCGGCCAGGGGGCTGCCCGCCGTCCAACCGTCGATGCTGTGCGACAGGACCATGTCGGCGCCGGGCAGCGGGCCCGCCTCGGCGAGCAACTCGTCCAATCGGTAGCCGAGCCAGCGGGCATTGCCGATCAGGTCGCCGTTGATCGGATTGGACACACACGCCAGTGTGACCAGCCGCTCGACCGGTGTGCGGCGCGCGAGATCGTCCCAGGTGAGCAGTATTTCGCGCTCGACCATGCCGTGAATGCGCAGCGACCAGGTGTCGGTGGACACCTGCGGCACGATCAGGGCGGTGTCGATGCGGTAGAAGTCGTCGTTGGGGGTGAGGTAGGGCGTGAGCTCGGGCAACCGCAGGTCGGCATCCGGCGGGAGCGCGGGCAATGGTGTTGCCGGCCGGGGCAACTCGATCGCTGCCCGCTCGGTCGATACCTCACGGCGGGTGCCACCGAGTAGTCGGCCCGCCAGCCCCGCACCGGCCGCGAGAATGCCGGTTGCCGCGATTGCGCCGAGAACGCGTCGTCGACCGGACCTCGTTGAACCAGCTGCGCGTGGGGGACGTCCATCGCCGACCTGGTCGCGTGTGTCGCCGGGGTGCGCAGCCGCTGGGTGTCGCGGCATCGAGCCCGGGTCGTTCTGCCGCACGGGATCTTCCGTGATGGTGCCATCCGTAGCGGCGGTGAGGTCCGTCGTCGATGTGGGCGATGCGGCTTGCGTCGTGTCGCTCGTCGCGGGGCGCACGGCGTCGATCCTCCCGGCGAGTCCACGCAAGGCGAGGATGCCTGCGGCAGTGCCGATCAGAGCGGGGAGCGCTCCGAAAACCCCGCCGACCCGACCTGCCCCGACGACCGCGGCGACCAACCCGAACACCGCGAAGACGACCGACCCGATCGGTCTCGCCGGGCGCTCGAGCACCCCGGCCGTTCCGGCGACGACCACCGCCACCACGCCCATGCACAGGAACAGCACGGCTTTGTCGTTGGTTCCGAAGGTCGAGATCGCCCACTCGCGCAACCCGTCGGGCGTGTGGTCCACCATGGTCGCGCCGAGTGCGTACGCGGGCGCACTGCCCGAGCCGGTGAACACCGCTACCAGTTCGGCCACGCCGAGTACCAGCGCCGCGGCGACGATTCCGCCTGCCGCTCGCAGAGACATCATGTGGTGAGCCTACTGATTCAACCGGATGGCCGGCGGACCGCGACCGGGCGCTCCGGTCGGGGGCCACTATCGGTGACCGATTCGTGACGGCGAAGCGTGGACGTACAGCAGCGTTGAAAACTACACTACGTAGTAGATATCCCGCTCGGTAGGAGGATTCCATGACCGAGACGACCACGCCCGCATCGACACTGCGCGTTGCCACCGCGGTCTTCGCCATCGCCCTGCTCGTCCACGGCTCCGACCACATGCGCCGGGGAATGAGCGTCACCTCGGCACTGGTGAACGCACTGGGCACTCTGCAGATTCTGTTCGCCCTGCTGACCGTGTTCCTGGTGTTCCGCCGCCATCCCGCGGCACCGCGCGCCGCCATGCTGATCGGCTTCGTCAGCGCTGTCGGCTTCACCATTGTGCACCTGTTCCCTGACTGGTTCGGCCCGCTCAGTGACAGTTTCATCAATGCCCCGCCGCAGGCCCGCGTCACCGCGTTCTCCTGGTTCGCGGCCCTGTTCGAGGTCGCCGCCGGCCTGGCCATCGGCATCGCGGGCACTCGCGCCCTCCGCGCGAGACAGCCGAGTCCGGCCTGACGAACGCGCGTGTGTCCGACTAGGTGTCCTTGTGGCGCTGGTAGTAGCGGGCGACGCGGGCGCGGTTGCCGCAGCGAGCCGACCTCCCCGCCGCCGAACTGCACCTGTTCGACACTGGCCACTTCGCGCTCGAGACCCCCTGTCCGAGTTCGCCCCGCTGATCGCGGACTTCCTCGACCGCATCTGACCCGCGCATGACAAAGGGCGGTGCCGACGGGATGAACCCGCCGACACCGCCCTCAGGCGCTACGACTCAGCTGTAGATCTTGTCGACCTCGCCGGCGTACTGCTTCATCACGACGGCGCGCTTGAGCGACATCTTCGGGGTGAGTTCGCCACCCTCCTGGGTCCAGTCGACCGGGAGAATGCGGATCTTCTTGATCGCTTCGGCCTTGGAGACCTTCTTGTTGGTCTCGGCGACCGCGGCGTCGATCTCGGCGACCAGCGCGTCGTTCTCGATCAGCTTCTCGATCGCGGTGTCGGCGGCGACGCCGTTGCGCTCCTTCCAACCCGGCAGAGCCTCCGGGTCCAGGGTGATCAGCGCGCCGATGAACGGCTGGCCGTCACCGACCGCCATCACCTGGCTGATCAGCGGGTGCGCGCGCAGGGAATCCTCGAGCACGGCGGGGGAGACGTTCTTGCCGCCCGCGGTGACCAGGATTTCCTTCTTGCGACCGGTGATGGTGACGAAGCCGTCGGCGTCGATGGCGCCCAGGTCGCCGGTCTTGAACCAGCCGTCCTCGAACGCCTCGTCGGTGGCCTCGGTGTTGCCCCAGTAGCCGTCGAACACGACCGAGCCCTTGAGCAGCAGCTCGCCGTCCTCGGCGATCTTGGCCGCGTGGCCCTGGATCGGGCGACCGACCGAGCCGACCCGGATGAACTGCGGGGTGTTCACCGTGAACGCGGCGGTGGTCTCGGTCAGGCCGTAGCCCTCGTAGATGGTGACGCCCGCGCCACGGAAGAAGTGTCCGAGGCGCGCGCCCAGCGGGCCGCCGCCGGACACCGCGGCCAGGCACTGCCCGCCGAGGGCCGCACGCAGCTTGCTGTAGACCAGCTTGTCGAAGACGAAGTGCTTGACCTTGAGCGCCAGGCCGGCGCCGCCGTTCTCGAGCGCCTCGCTGTAGGCGATGGCGGTATCGGCCGCAGCGTCGAAGATCTTGCCCTTGCCTGCGTCGTGCGCCTTCTGCTTGGCGGAGTTGAACACCTTCTCGAACACCCGCGGCACCGAGAGGATGAAGTCCGGCTTGAAGTCACCGAACTGCTCGACCAGGGTCGTCCAGTCCGAGCTGTGGCGGATGGTCACCTTGGAATCGAAGGCGATCAGCGCGACCGCGCGGGCGAACACATGCGCCAGCGGCAGGAACAGCAGCGTCTTCTGGCCCTCGGAGACGAAGGCGGACAGCTCGATGCCGCCCGAACGCGACTCCGCGTAGAGGTTCGCGTGGGTCAGCTGCACGCCCTTGGGCTTGCCGGTGGTGCCCGAGGTGTAGATCAGGGTCGCGGGCGAGGCCGCGCCGACCTGCTTGCGACGCTCGTGCACGACGGCGTCGTCGAGCTCGGCGCCCCGCTCGAGCAGCTTGTCGACGGCGCCGTTGTCGATCTCCAGGGTCTCGGTGAGCGCGGTCAGCGCGCCCGCCTCGATCTCCTCGATCGTGGCGCGGTGCTTGGCGTTCTCGACGACGAGCACCTTGGTCTCGGAGTCCTGCAGGATCCACTTGGCCTGCTCGGCGGCCGAGCTGTCGTAGATCGCGACGGTCACGCCACCGACGGCCCAGATCGCGAAGTCGAGCAGCGTCCACTCGTATCGGGTGGCGGCCATGATGGCGACGCGGTCACCCAGTTCGATGCCGGAGGCGATGAGGCCCTTGGCAACGCCGGTGACGGCTTTCTCGAACTCTGCCGCCGTGACGTCATTCCAGCCGCCGCTGCCGTTCGGGACGTTGAACAAGACCGTGTTCGGCGTCTCCTCGGCGAAGCGGAAGACGTTGTCGGAATTGTTCGCGTCGTCCGGGATGGTGTAGGAAGCCGGAACTTCGAACTCTCGCATCTGTGCCCTTCCAGTGGGTTCTACTCGCCAGTAATCTACGACACGTTTGGACGCGGTGCGATATCGCCGTCCAAAAAATCTGTCACCAGGACTTATCGTAAGTCGTCGATAGATACGGGCTGGATTGCTTCTCGCAGGAATTCTGCGAGTTCGCTGAGTGCCAGTGCGGCCTCGGTGACCAGCGCGGCCTGTAGTTGCGCCACATGCCACAGTCCGCGGGTCTCGGTGAATCGGACATGGACGCCCGCTCCACGCAGTGCTGTGACGAGCGTCGTGCACTGGTCGTGCAGGAGCTCGCTCACATCGACCTGCACGTAGGTGGGCGGCAGGCCGATCAGTTTTCCGGTGAGAGGCGCGTATCCTGGCTCGTTCGCGTCGCCGTCGCCCAGGTACATGGCGGCGCAGGCGAGCGACCACGGCCGGTTGATCACCAGATCGCGGTCCCGGTCCGGGACGAGCCGCGGATCGACCCAGGGTGCGATCAGGCCCAGGGCGGCCGGGGTGATCTGGTGTCGCTCGATCAGTCGCTGCGCCAGTGCCAGCGACAGGCCGCCGCCCGCCGAGTCCCCGGCGAGGCAGATCTGATCGGGCCGGTAGCCCACGTTGTCCACCAGATCCAGGAACGCGGCCTCGGCATCGTCGAGACCGGCCGGGAACGGGTGTTCGGGGGCGAGCCGGTAGTCCAGCGAGTACACCGCGCAGGAGCTCTCCCGCGCGAGCCGGGCCACCAGCGAACGGTGCGTGGTCAGCGAACCGACCACGTAACCGCCGCCGTGCAGATACAGGATCGCGCCCGCGGCACGCTCGGGCGGAACCGCCCGGGTACGCGAACCCGGGATGGCCGCCTCCGCGATGATCCGCTCGGCCGGGCGGCCGCCCAGCTGCAGGTGCTGCACGACCGAACCGTCGGGCATCAACTGCAGCAGGGAGACCGCGTCGAGCAGGGTGCGCTGCACCGCGACCGGCAGCCGCGAGTTGAGTACCACCCGGAACACCGGGTCGAGTACCGCGCGGGCGATCGGCAGCGGAATCGTGAAGTCGCGCATGGCGTCGTCGTCCTGGTCCTCGCCTCGGGTCAGTTCGGCATGAAGCGGCCGTTGACCACGGCCGAGATCCGGTTGTAGCCCGAGGCGAGGAAGCGCACGCTCACGTCGAGAACCTTGGCCTCCCAGCCGATCAGCACGCGCGAGTGCCCCTTGCGCACACCCTCGGTGATGGTCTGCGCGGCCATCTCCGGGCTGTGGATCGCCAGGTACTTGTCGAACAGCGAGGCGGTGTTGGCGCCGTCGATGCCCTCGGCGTAGGTGGCGTTGCGGGCCACCGCGGTCTTGATGCCGCCGGGGTGCACACAGGTGACCTTGACCGGTGCCTTGGAGATCTTCATCTCCTGGTACAGCGCCTCGGTGAAGCCGCGCACCGCGAACTTGGCCGAGTTGTAGGCGGCCTGACCGGGCACGGTGACCAGGCCGAACAGCGAGGACACGTTGACCACGTGACCGTCCCCGGACTCGATCAGCATCGGCAGGAACGCCTTGGTGCCGTTGACGACGCCCCAGAAGTCGACGTCCATGATGCGTTCGATGTCTTTGAAGTCGGTCTTCACGACGTCACCGTGGTAGGCGATGCCGGCGTTGTTGTACACCTGGTGCACGACGCCGAAGTGCGCCTTCACCGAGTCGGCGTAGACCAGGAAGGCCTCGCGTTCGGCCACGTTGAGCCGATCGGACTTCACCTGCGCGCCCAGCGCCTCGGCCAGCCGCACGGTCTCGGCCAGGCCCTCGGCGTCGATGTCGGAGAGCGCGAGCTTGGCGCCACGACGGGCCAGGTTCTCGGCCAGTGCCCGGCCGATGCCGGAACCGGCTCCGGTGATCACGCACACCTTGTTCGTGAAGTAAGCATCTTTGCTCACTGAGCTGCCACCACTTTCAGATCGGCTTCTGCGGTTGTCGTGTCGTAGGCCGAGACATCGAAATGCTTGGTGAGCCTACGGAATTCGAAGGTGAAATCGGGCCACAACGTGGTGTTGTTGCCGTGCTTGTCCATGTACCAGCTGGCGCAGCCGCCAGTGTTCCAGACCGTCTTGTCCATCTTCTTCTTCAGGTCGATGTTGTAGGCGCGCTGGGCGTCCTCGCGGACCTCGACCGTGCGCAGGCCCAGCTTGTCGACGGTGGCCAGCGCGTCGCTGATGTAGTTGATCTGCGATTCGATCATGAACACCATCGACGTGTGGCCCAGGCCGACGTTCGGGCCGAGCAGGAAGAACATGTTCGGGAAGTTGGCGATCGTGGAGCCCTTGTAGCCCTGCTGGCCGCCCTCGTCGAACACCTCGGCCAGGGTGCGGCCGTCCTTGCCCACCACGACGTTGTAGGTGGGCGAGTCGGTGACGTGGAAGCCGGTGGCCACGATCAGCGCGTCGATCTCGCGCTCGGTGCCGTCCTTCGTGACGATCGAACCGGCCTTGACCTCGGCGATCGGGTCGGTGACCACGTCGACGTTGTCGCGGTCCAGCGCCGGGTAGTACTCGTTGGAGATCAGCATGCGCTTGCAGCCGATCCGGTAGTTCGGGGTGACCTTCTTGCGCAGCTCCGGATCGCGGATCTCGACCTGCAGCTTGGTGCGTGAGATGGCCTCGAACGCCTTCATCAGCGGCGGGAACTTGGCCAGGCCGACGACCTGGGTCTCGCGGATGGCGTAGATGGCCGAGCGCGAGAGCTTCTGCACGATGGGCAGGTGCTTGAAGGCCAGGCGCTCGGGCAGCAGGTAGGGGCGGTCCAGGCGCGGCAGCAGCCAGGGCGCGGTGCGCTGGTAGACGTCGAGCGCGGCGACCTGGTCGGCGATGGCGGGCACGATCTGGATCGAGGAGGCGCCGGTGCCGATCACGGCGACGCGCTTGCCGGTCAGGTCCACCTCGTGGTTCCAGCGGGCGGAGTGGAAGATCTCGCCTTCGAAGTCGTTGATGCCCTTGATGTCGGGTAGTGCGGGCTCGCAGAGCGCGCCGACCGCGGAGACCACGGTGTCGGCGGTGAAATCGCCCTTGCTGGAACCGATCTCCCACCGCGCGTCGTCGTCGTTCCAGCGGATGCTGGTCACATCGCAATCGAAGACGTGGCGGTCGAGCACGTGGTAGCGCTCGGCGACGCCGCGAATGTAGGACTGGATCTCGCCCTGCTTGGAGAACGACCGCGACCAGTTCGGGTTGGGGGCGAACGAGTACGAGTACAGGTGCGAGGGCACATCGCAGGCAGCACCGGGGTAGGTGTTGTCCCGCCAGGTGCCGCCGACATCGCTGCCGCGCTCGAGGACGAGGAAATCGCCACGACCCTGCTCGCTCAACCGGATGGCCAGCCCGAGGCCCGCGAACCCGCTGCCGACGATGATCGTCTTGACGTGGCGGGTGCCGCGGTTGTCGACGACTTTGTCTGTAACCTTGCGACTCATGTACAGCAGAATACGGTCTTATTGAGGCGGAGTCAACAGTTATTGAATCAGGCTCAGTAGTGGCTAGGATGGCTGACGTGAGTATCAGGAGTTCGGCAGGGACCAAGCGCGTCCGGCTCAGTCCCGAGGAGCGGCGACTGCAGCTGATCACCCTCGGCGCGGAGATGCTGGCCGACCGGTCGCTCGAGGAAGTCTCGGTCGACGACATCGCCAAGCAGGCGGGCATCTCGCGCGGCCTGCTGTTTCACTACTTCGCCTCCAAGCAGGAGTTCCACGAGGCGATCGCGCGGCACGTGAGTACCGAGTTCTTCACCGCGATCATGCCCAACCGCGACCTGTCGCTGTTCGACATGCTGCGTGACTCGATCGAACGGTTCGTCGACTACGCCACCGAGCACTCCGCGTCCTACCGCTCCGTGCTGCGCGGGCCCGCCAGCGTCACCCCCGACATGGCCGACTACGTCAACGAAACCCGTGGCGCCATCGCCGATCTCATCGTCAGCGAACTGCCGCTGCCGCCCGAGGATCCCGACCTCGCGCGGCTCACCCTGGCCATTCGCGGCTGGATCGCGTTCGTGGAGGAGACCATTCTCACCTGGATGGTCGAGAAGCCCATCGGCCGTGAGGATCTGGTCGATCTGCTGGTCGAATCCCTGCCCGCGCTCGCGCTGAGCCCGGCGCTGATCGCGGCGCTGCGGGGCTGACTCACCCGTCGCGCGCGGGCCGTCCGAGGACCGATATTCCCAGTATCACCACACCGGCCACCGCCGCCACCGCCGCGACGACCGCCGGGGTCGGCGAGGTCCAGAACACCAGCGCCAGCGCCGCGATCGACACCACGCACCAGCGCAGCGGTCCCATGTTGCGGGCGAGGAAACGCGAGACCGGTCCCGGCGCATCCGGACCTCTGCCGCCGAGCGCGGTCTCGGCGCCCGAACGCACCGCTTCGGCGAACCGCGATGGGCCGGCCAGCACCGCGCCGACCGTGAGCACGACGCCGAGTACGGCGACCGCGCGCAGGCCCACGCGCAGCGGGTCGGTGAGGGTGTCGAAGAGAACCCGCGCGACGGCCGGTTCCAGCGGCACCTCGTGCAGATAGCGCTGGCGGCCGAAAGCGAGGGCCAGGGCGAGTGCGGTCATGGCGCCGATGAGCACGGCGCCCAGTAGCGCGATCGACTGGCGTCGTCTCGTCGCCGGGGCGATGGCGATCGCGGCGATGGCGGTGAGCAGGGCGGCCAACGGCAGCAGCTCGCCGGCGCGGTCGAGCAGGCGGGTCAGGCGCTGGGCCTGGGCTGTCCGCGGGTCCTCGAAGACGACGAAGTCCACCCGCGGCGTGGGAGATTCGTCGACGACGGTGAAGCCGCGATCGTGCAGTCTCGTCCGGACCTCGGCTGCCACCTGGTCGAGCGGGACCCGGACGGTGCCCTCGGCGTCGACCTCGAGCGGGCCCGATCCGGTCAGTGCCCCGGCCACGGTCGTGTGCGCGGCACGGTTGGCCGTGGTCCACAGTCGCGCGAATTGCTCACTGCGCACCACTGATTCGGTGGCTTCGCGGACCAGGTTCTCGGTCTGCGCGGTCAGCAGGGCGGGCAGGCTGCGCAGCGCGGCGCGCACTCGCGGCGGGGCGTCGTCTCCGGTCCGGTCGTCGGCGAGGGTGTCGGCGAGGTCGGTGGCCAGGGCCTCGACATCGAGCTGGGCGAGGATCGCCTCGGTGACCCGGTCGGTGATCGCGTCCTGGATCGTCGGGTCGGTCGCCAGGGGGGCCACGGTCTCGACATAGCGCTCGGTGTCGAGCAGTTCCGAGCGGACGTAGCGGGCGCCGACTGTGCCGAGCACGAGCACGCCGGTGAGGGTCAGGAGCAGGATCGTCACCGCGAATCGGACCCGGCTCGCCCGCGGGGGTTGCTGTGCGACCATCTGCCCTCCTCGGTGGCAGTGCTGGACGGGCTCAGAATACGACCGCGATCGGTGATCGCCGCGACCTCGGCGCGCCGGGCGCGTTGCGCGATCGATACCACGGGTGTGTTAACAGTCGTGAGTGATCTTGCGATCACCGAAAGTTATTGTGCGACTACATATTTGGTATTCCGAATTGAGACCATTGCGGTTGCTAACGACTTCGCGGGGCGGCGCGAATTACCAGGCATGAGTCTGATGAAAAGCACTGTTCGCAAGTCCTCGCTGCGTCGCGCCGGGATCGCCACCATGGCCGCCACGGCCGCCCTGATCGGGTTCAGCGGACCCGCCGCGGCACTGCCCACCGATCCCACCGTCCAGTTCACTCCGACGATCAGCCGGACCCCCGGCGCCAACTGCGCGGCCATCCTGAATGCCTGGACCGTGCCGCAGCCGAAGTCCGGTGAGTTCGGGGTCAAGGTGAAGATCACCCAGACCGGCGACTTCTGCCAGACCTACCGGGTCGCGGTGAACTGGCGCAATCTGGACACCGGCCGCACCAATGGCCAATCGCACCGGGTCGTCAACGGCGAGCTCGAGCACGCGCCGGACGGTGTGATCACCGGGATGGGTATGGGGCCCGGTGCGGGCCGGGTCGAGGCGTGGATCGTGACCACCGACGAAACCCTGCCCGAGCACCAGGAATTGGAGCACATCTCCGGACGCGCGAGCTTCACGCTCGGCTGATTCGGCCGGTGTCGGTCGGTTCGCTTGGGGCGGGCGCGCAGCTGAGCGCGCTCGCCCTGTTGGCCGAAGAGGCTGACGATTTCGACCGACTGTCGGTGACCGGTCACCCGAGCGACCAACGTCTGAGGACAGCACGACTAGGGGAGCTGGATACTCGGCCGATCGGTCGGTTCGGGCACGGTGAACAGGTAGCCGAGTCCGCGCACGGACTTGATCCAGTGCGGATTCTGCTCGTCGTCACCGAGGCGTTTGCGCAAGCGAACGATGTGAACGGTCAGGGTATTGCTGTGCTTCTTGGACCCCTCACCCCAGACCGCGTTCATGAGCTCGGTGCGCGACAGCACGGAGCCGACCCGCCCAGCGAAGTACCGCAGCAGCATGAATTCCATGGGTGGCAGTGACACGAGGGCGCCGTCCAACCAGAACTGAGGAATCGTGCCGTCGATCCGCAGCCGACCCAGATTGATCACCGGCGGCCGCAGGTCGAGCCGATCCGGCCGCGGCGCCAGGGAAACCAGCAACCGGAGCAGCTCACCCGCCCGGTACGGGCGGGGCACAACGGCGGTGGCGGCCAACTCCGTGGCGCGGGAGGTCAATTCGCCGGTGCCCGCTCCCGCGCCGACCACAACGGGCACCGTCGAGTCGATACTGCGTAGCGCGGTGAGGAAGCCCACCGCGTCGATCGGTCCGGACACCGGCCCGAGCACGATCACGTCCGGGCAACTGCGTCCGGCCACGAACAGAGCCTTGGCGGCGTCGGTGTGCCGGTGCAGCTCCACTGGTTGCCCGCTCATCGCGTCCGCGAAATCGTCGGCCTCCCGTGAGGCGTCCTCGACCAGCAGGACGGCGAGCCTGTCCGGGGTGGAACGGGCGGCCGCGAGGCAGGCCCGCCGACGCTGATGGAATGCGGATCCGCCCACATCCCAGCCATTGGCCGGTGTCGACATTGTCCGCTCAGCCGAACTTTCCGCTGATGTAGGCCTCGGTCCGGGGGTCGACCGGATCGCCGAAGATCTTCGCAGTGGTGTCGAACTCGACCATTCGGCCGGTGCGGGCCCCGCGCTCGTCGGGTGCCGCCGTGAAGAACGCGGTGCGTTGCGAGACCCGGGCGGCCTGCTGCATATTGTGCGTCACGATGATGATGGTGAACTCGCGAGCGAGCTCGGTCATCAGGTCTTCGATCTTGAGCGTCGAGATGGGGTCGAGCGCCGAGCACGGTTCGTCCATCAAGATCACCTCTGGCTTGGTGGCGATGGCTCGGGCGATGCACATGCGCTGCTGCTGTCCACCGGAGAGTTCGTTTCCGCCGGTCTTCAGCTTGTGCTTGACGTCATCCCACAGCGCGGCCTTGCGCAAGGATTCCTCGACCAGGTCGTCCATACTGTCGACCTTCATGCCGGTGACCCGAGGTCCGTAGGCGATGTTGTCGTAGATCGAACTGGGGAACGGGTTCGGCTTCTGGAACACCATGCCGATGCGGCGCCGTACCTCGATGACATCCACTTCCGGGCTGTACACATCGATACCGCGGTACGCCACGGTGCCTTCTATCCTGGCGCTGGAGACCAGGTCGTTCATCCGGTTCAGGCTGCGCAGGACGGTGGATTTCCCGCAGCCCGACGGCCCGATCAAGGCGGTGATCTCGTTGGCCGCAAAGGATATGTTGACGTCGGCGACGGCGTGGGTATCGCCGTAGTAGACGTTGAGATCCGTGCAGTCGATGACCGACCGGCTCGCGCTGTTCATTCCCTTGCTCCCTCAGCCGATCCGGCCGGATACGTACTGCTCGGTCCGTGGGTCGGCCGGCTTGATGAAAACCGTTTCGGTGTCGCCGTATTCGACGAGCTCGCCCCAGCGGTTCTGCTCATCGGCGTCGGTGGACACCATGAAGAAGGCGGTCATATCGGCGATCCGCGCGGCCTGCTGCAGATTGTGGGTGACGATGACGATCGAGTAGTCCCGCTTGAGCTCGGTGATGAGATCCTCGATCTTGCCCGTGGAGATCGGATCCAACGCCGAACACGGCTCGTCCATCAGGACCACCTCGGGCTCGGCCGCGATGGCGCGGGCGATGCACAGCCGTTGCTGCTGCCCGCCGGACAACCCGAAAGCGTTGTCGCGCAGCCGATCCTTGACGTCGTCCCAGAGCGCGGCCTTGGTCAGCGCGGTCTCCACGATCTCGTCCATGTCGCCGGACATCCGCAGCCCCCGCGGCCCGAAGGCCACATTGTCAAAGATCGACTTGGGGAACGGGTTCGGCTTCTGGAACACCATGCCGATGCGCTTGCGCACCTGCACCGGATCGATTCCCCGGTCGTACATGTCGGTGCCGTGATGGAGCAGCGATCCCTCCACTCTGGCACCGGGAATCAGATCGTTCATCCGGTTCATGCAGCGCAGCAAGGTGGACTTGCCACATCCAGAAGGGCCGATGAACGCGGTGGCGTTGCCGTGGAAGATATCCATCGTGACGTCGCTGATGGCCTTGGTGCGGCCGTAGAACACCGACAGCTCTCGAAGCTCGAAGACTTTGCCGTGCTCGGTGGTCGCCTTGTGGTGCCCGAGTCGGTCCGGATCGAGCGCGACTGCCGGAGGCGCCGCCCTTTGGGACGCGCGCGACGCGGTCTGTTCTGTCGTCAACTCGGTGACCTCCGTCGACGCTCGCAGTGCCTTATCCGCCATGTCGATCTCCTACCAGCGCTTCTCGTAGCGGTTGCGCAACCAGATCGCGAACGAGTTCATGAGCAGCAGCGTGACCAGCATGACGATCACACCGGCCGCGGCCAGGGTGTGGAACTCCTCTTGCGGACGACCTGCGTAGTTGTAGATCTGTACCGGCAGCACCGAATACCCGCCGTCGAACAACGACGGGTTGAACGTCACGAAGGTGACGGCACCGACCAGCAGCAGCGGAGCCGCCTCGCCGATCGCCCGCGACACCGCGAGAATGACGCCGGTCAGAATACCGGGCAGCGCCGCGGGCAGCACCTGCCTGCTCGTGGTCTGCCACTGGGTCGCCCCCAGCGCCAGCGATCCGTCTCGGATCGACGGGGGGACCGCCCGGATGGCCTCGCGGGAAGCGAGGATGACGGTCGGCAACACCAGTAGCGCGAGGGTGAGCGAGCCGGCCGCGGCGACGAAGCCCAGGCTCAGCGGCCCTCGGGCGATGAAGGCCAGGCCGAGGATGCCGAACACGATCGAGGGCACACCGGCCAGGTTCTGGATATTGAGTTCGATCAACCGGTTGTACCATCGGCTCTTGTCCGCGTACTCCTCCAAGTACACCGCCGCACCGACACCGAGCGGGACGATCAGCAGGATCACACCCGCGATGACGTAGATGGTGCCCAGTAGTGCGGTCCGGTAGCCCGCGGTCTCGGGCCGTAGCCGCGACGGGTTGTTGAGGATCAGATCGAGATCGAGCCGCGGCGCGCCCTGCACCAGCGACCACGCCAGCAGTGCGCACAGTCCGCCGAGCGCGAAAGCCAGCGCCAACAGCAGCAGCGCGGGAAAGATCACGTTGCCGAGCTTGGTGCCACGATCGGGTTCGCCGAAGATGTTGCCGCTCGCGGCGCGCGCTCCCGCCACCGCGAGCCGGGCGCGCTCGGTGCGTGGCCCCTTCGTTCCCACGGTGCCTGGCACCGGATCCTGGTCAGTGCGCATTACTCGTATACCTCGCGGAAGCGGCGGACCAAACGGATAGCGATCATGTTCATGGCCAGCGTCATGACGAACAGCACCAAGCCGACCGCGAAGATTCCGTTGTAGGTGATGGTGCCGGTGGCGATATCACCGGTGGCTGTGCTGCCGATATAGGCGGTCATGGTCTGGATGGACTCGGTGACTTCCCATGGCGCGATGAGCTGCGGGGTGGCACCCGCGGCGATCAGCACCACCATGGTCTCGCCGATGGCCCGCGACGAGCCGAGCACGATCGCGGCGACAATGCCGGAAATCGCGGCGGGGAACACCACCCGGGCCGAGACCCGCAGTTTGCTCGAACCCAGCGCGTAGGCGCCCTCGCGCAGACTGCGCGGCACCGCACGCATGGCGTCTTCGGCGACCGAGGCCACCAGCGGCACGATCATCAGGCCCACCGCCACGCCGGCGATGCCGACCGCGAACGGGGTGCGCCACGGGAGGAACGGGAACAGCGACTCGGCGACCGGGCGCAGGAACAGCAGCGCGAACAGGCCGATGGCCACGGTAGGGATGCCCTCGAGCACTTCGAGCATGGGCTTGACGACCCGCCGCACCCGCGCCGGGGCGTACTCGGCCAGGTAGATCGCGGAGAGTAGCCCGACCGGGATCGCTACCAGCAGTGAGATGAGTACCACGGTCAGCGTGCCGACCACGATGGGCACCACGCCGAAACTGGCATTGGAGGCGAAGTCCGGGAACCAGGCGGTGCCGAACAGGAAATCGGTCAGCGGGATCGCGCGGAAGAAGGTGATCGAGGGGACCACCAGCGAGATCACGATCGCCGTGGTGACGGCGACCGAGAGTCCCGCGCACAGTGTGAGCAGGCCCTTGATGACCTTCTCGCCGTATCGGGGGCTGGATGCCGCCAGCGACGGGACCGATTCCGGTCCTTGGCCGGCGGCATCCTTCGTTTCAGTCAACATGACATGTCTCAGTCGCTCGTCACCACGCGTCGGTCAGTTGCCGGCGAGCTTCTGGACCTTGGCCGCCGACTCGGCGGCCTGCGCGTCGGTCATCCCGATGAAGCCGGCCGCCTCGGCGATCGCCTCCTGGTTCTCCATGAAGAACTCGAAGAACTGCACGACCTCGGGCTTGGTCAGGGCCTTGTCCGACGGGTACATGAACAGTCCACGGCCCAGCGGGGTGTAGGTGCCGTCCTTGACCGTCTCCATGGTCGGTTCGACGCAGCCGCTGCCGCTGTCGATCTGCAGCGCCTTGACCTTGTCCTTGTTCTCCTCGAAGTAGGAGAAGCCGGCGTAGAACATGCCGCCGGCTGTTCCACTGACACCGACGATGCCGGTGTTGTCGTCCTCGCCGATGTTGTTGTAGTCGGTGCGCTGCTCACCGGACTCGCCGTTGATGGCTTCGGTGAAGAAGTCGAAGGTGCCCGAGTCCGTGCCGGGACCGTACAGGTCCAGCGGTGCGTCGTGGTCGATGCCGTCGATCTCGTTCCAGTTCGTGATGGTCGCGCCCGGCGCCCAGATCTGCTGGAGCTGCGGCACGGTCAGGCAGTCGATCGGATTGTCCGGGTTGACCATGATGGTCAGCGCGTCGTTGGCGACGGTGAGCTGGTCGTAGCCGATCCCCTTGGCCTCGCACGCCGTGATCTCGGATTCCTTGATCGGACGCGAGGCCTCGGAGACGTCGGTCTCACCCTCGCAGAACTTCGTGAAACCACCACCGGTGCCCGACGTTCCGACGGTGACCCGCACGCCCGGGTACGACTCCATGAACAGCTCAGCCGCGGCCTCGCCGAGCGGGGCGACTGTGCTCGACCCATCGATCAAGATGGTGCCCGACAGCGCATCGGCACCGTCAGAGGTAGATTCTTCATCGCTGCCACATGCCGCGAGCGCCAGGCCTGTCGTCAGCAGCGCAGCTGAAACGCGCGCCGTACGGCTAATCCTCATCAAAAGTCCTCCTGGGACGAATCCCAGTTCACCACCGGGAGATCGAACATGAACCGCATCTGCGGCCTTTCCATGAGACGTCCTGGCTCTGAACGCTGGGTGTATCCACTGTGAATCGACAGAACTGACTTGCGAAACGCTGAGAACTGGGCCTGCCATCAGGCGCACTCGAGGCGTAGACCATCGCCGGGGTTGGCACGAGTGTTCGGTCCGGCAGCCGCCGACAGCGGTAGTCGAGTTGTCGGCGGAGTCGCCTGCCCGAGCACGCCGCGTTCGGCTCGCCGTCGACCGTGCTCGCGCATTCAGCGAGCGAGCCGGTGTCGATCGGCCACGTCGGAAGTATCTGTCAGCGGCTTGCTTTGGGGCGGGCGCGCAGATGAGCGCGCTCGCCCTGCTTGCCGAAGAGGCTGAGGAATTCGACGGATTGTTCGTCGGCGGCGCCGAACCAGTGCGGGACGTGGGTGTCGAATTCGGCGGCCTCGCCGGGAGTGAGGATCACGTCGTTGTCGCCGAGGATCAACCGCAGGCGCCCGTTGAGGACGTAGAGCCATTCGTAGCCCTCGTGCACCTGCGGGTCGGGGTGGTTGCGGGCGCCGGGGGCGATGACCATCTTGAACGCCTGGATGCCGCCCGCGCGTTTGGTGAGCGGGAGCATGGTGAGACCGTTGCGGGTGATCGGGCGCAGGTGGATGCGGGGATCGCCGGTGGGTGGGGCGTCGACGAGTTCATCGAGGGTGACACCGTGCGCCTTGGCCAGGGGGAGTAGTAGTTCGAGGGTGGGTTTGCGGTCACCCGACTCCAGACGCGAGAGCGTGCTGACCGAGATGCCTGTTTCCGTCGACAGGTCGGCCAGCGTGGTCTGTCGCTGTCGGCGCAGAGCGCGCAGGCGCGGTCCGACCGAGTCCAGGGTGGCGCCGAGGTCGTCCATGCCTGCCAGTTTGCCATAGCGGCAATTTCTCTTGCCGGTTTGCTGGGTACGGGTGCACCGTGGTCTCTCGAAGGAGGTCGAGATGACTGAGTTGAACGACAGGTACGACGTGGTGGTGCTCGGCGGCGGGGCGGCCGGGTTGAACGCGGCGCTCATGCTGGTCAGGTCCCGGCGAACGGTCGCCGTGATCGATGCGGGGTCACCGCGCAACGCACCCGCCGAAGGGGTGCACGGGCTGCTGGCGCGCGATGGGACGCCGCCGGCGGAACTGGTCGAGCAGGGGCGCGCGGAGGTGCGTGGGTACGGCGGGCACGTGGTGTCCGGGGAGGTGGTCGCGGTCGATCGGCTCGGCGATGGTGGCGCGGCGGTGTCCGGTGGTTCGGTCGGGGCGGAACCCGTTGCTCCGATCGGCCCGGTCGGGGCGGTCCTCGATGATTCGAACGGCGCGAGCGCAGCGGGTGTGGGTGATTCGGCCGGATCGGGCGCGGCGATTGTCAATGGCTCGGCCGCCGGCGATCCGGGCGGGGCCGGTGCGGCGCGTCGCTACGGCTTCCGGGTGCGGCTCGCTGACGGGCGCACTGTGCTGGCCCGGCGCATCCTCGTGACCACCGGCATCACCGATGTGCTCCCCGAGATCCCCGGGCTGCGCGAGCGCTGGGGACACGATGTGCTGCACTGCCCCTACTGCCATGGTTGGGAGGTGCGGGACCGGCGCATCGCGGTGCTGGCGAGCGGACCGATGTCGGTGCACCAGGCGCTGCTGTTCACCCAGCTCAGCGATGACGTGGTGTTCCTGACCCACACGGCGCCCGCGTTGGGGGCCGAGGACACCGAAAAGCTTGTCGCACGTGGGGTTCGGATCATCGAGGGCGAGGTCGTCGAGGTGACCTCCGCCGCCGACCGGCTCGCCGGCATCCGGCTGGCCGACGGCACGGTCGTCGACCGTGACGCGCTGGTGGTGGCGCCCCGCTCGAGCATCCGCGCGACGTTCCTCACCGGCCTCGGCCTCCCGCCCCAACCGCACCCGGCGGGGATCGGCGACCACATCCCCGCCGACCCGGTCGGCCGCACCTCCGTCCCCGGCGTGTGGGTCGCGGGCAATGTCACCGAGCCGGCCGCCCAGGTCGGCGCGGCCGCGGCGGCGGGCGCGATGGCGGGCGCCCAGATCAACGCCGAACTGGTGATGGCGGAAACCGCGCAGTCGGTGGAAGAACTGCGGGCTACCGAAGGTGCGATCGTCGCCGGTTGACCCCGGACGCCCAGCGCGAGGCGGGTTGCCTCGCGCTGGGCGCGGGCCATCGCCGAGGGTGCTCCACATGCCATACTGGCCTGGTCAGACGATCGCCGTGCGACGAGCGAGGAACCGATGACCGCGGAATCGATGCCCTCAGGGGACAGCGCCCCGTTGAGCTGGCCCGTGCCGCCACCGGGGGGATACTTCGCCGAGGACCTGGATCATCTGAGAGATCTGCCGCCGCACACTCAGCTGATCGACGGGAGCTTGGTTTTCGTGAGTCCGCAGATGATGTTTCACCTGCTTCTCATCCGATTCTTCGAGTGGCAGCTACTCGGCCAGATCCCGAAGGAATTCGCCGTCATCCGGGAGATGACAGTGACCCTGGGAACCCGGCAGCGTCCGGAGCCCGACGTGATGGTCGTGCGTGCGGCGGCCTGCACCGGACTGGATCAGACCACATTCCGGCCGAACGATGTCGTCCTCGCGATCGAGGTCGTCTCCCCGGACTCGGTCGAACGCGACCGTCACCGCAAACCCCAGCTCTACGCCGAGGCGGGCATCCCGCACTTCTGGCGGGTCGAGAACGTCGACGGTCGCGCCGTCGTCTACACCTACCAACTCGATCCGGCGACCGGAAAATACTCGACCGCTGGGATTCACCACGGCCGTATGAAGGTCGATCTCCCGTTCATCCTCGACCTCGACCTGGCTCGCGCCACCGACCCGAAGGGCTCGGCGGACTGACACCGGCGGATCGATCGGCCGTGATCGGTCACCCGGGTTCGTCAGGTTCTGCCGCCCGTTCGTCCTCGGTGAGAAACGGCTCGTGGTCCCGCTGTCCGAGGTGGGCCAGCGCCTCCCGCTGTCGATGACGTTGCGCGGCTTCCGCTTCGGCCAGGACGCCGTCGATCGCGGTGGTCAACAGGGTTCGGGCTCGGTCGGCGGGGAGTTGGCCGACGGTGACGTGCAGGGCCAGACCGTCGAGTAAGGCCAGCAGGGTGTCGGCGGCGGTGACGGGGTCGGGGTGGGGGGTGATCATGGTGGCGATGTGGTCGCGGAAGGCGCGGCCGTTGGTGGCCAGGGTGTCGGCGATCTGGGGGCGGACCGAGGCGAAGGCGAGGTAGCCGATCAGGCTACGGGCGTCGGCGGCCGAGTCGGTGTCGGTGGGCAGGAGCGCGATCAGGATCTGGCGCAGACCGGGGTCGGGACCCACGGTGGCGACGCGGGCGGCGAGTTCGATGCGCCCCATCATGCGGCTCGGACGGCGATTCGTCCGGCTCGAAATCGACATCTGGGTGAGCCTCGCGCGGGCGATCACCCGAAGACCCGACACCGACGGTGGCACGCCGATCCGGTACGCGGGCGCGGAATCCGCTGTCCTGTGGGCGTTCCTGGTGGTCAGCGCCATCGAGATCCCGGCGGTGCACCTGCTCATCCCGTGGCCGCCGGTGCGCATCGTCGCGCTGGTCCTCGGCGTCTGGGGAGTGTTCCTGATGCTCGGCATGATCGCCGCGCACCACATGTATCCCCATGTTCTCGGCCGAGACGACCTGCGGGTGCGTCACCTGCGACGCACCCATCTCGACATCGCGCTTCCCGACATTCGGGCCGTACGCCCTGATCTGCGCGCCTACGACGGCGCGAAATCGGTGGAGCTCAGCGGTGTCGACGGCAAGACACTCGCCGTGATCGTCGGCAGTTCGACGAATGTCCGAGTCGAGCTCGTCGAACCGCGGACCTTCCCGACCACGCACGGCGAGTACACGGTGTCGGCCGTCGCGTTCTGGGCCGACGATCCCGCCGCCGCGGTGTCGGCGATCCGGGCGGCGATCGAGGTGGTTCGAAAGGCGGCCTGAACTACTGCACTCGTCGCCGGAAATGGTTGTGCGGTAAAAGGGTTCGAGTCGGTGTCGCGGGGTGCTGTGCAACGCCGATCCACGCCTCGGGGCCGACAGCGTTGGCGGCAACCGTGGGCCGGTTGCCGCCAACGCGAGCGCGCGGTCGCTACATCCGGGCGGTCATCGTCGTGATCGCTACTGGACCTGACCAGCCGCACGGCAACTCGCAGGTGCCCGTCGCCGTCGCGCTGACCGACCCGTCGCTGTGGATCATGATCAGCTCCGCGGCGCGCGCGGGATAGCCGCAGGACGGGCACTTCCCGAAATAGTCGAGGATCTCGCGCAGGTGCGACACCGTGACAGGCTTCGGCGCCCAGTCGATCATCGCGACGGCACCGTTCAGTACCGGCCGGTGCCCGCGCACGGGCTCGCCAGCCCCGAGCCGGTGGCGAGATCGCAAATGCCACCGGTCACCATCTGAATGGGAGTGATGCCGAGCAGCACGATCACCCCGATGATGTCGCCGCGCTGGACGAGTGACCCGACCGAGTTCGCGGCTGCCGATCCGGTGTCCGCGGCTGCCGATCCGGTGCCGGCCTCGGCCACGACCGACGGGGCGGGGCGGGGGTCGGCCGTCGCTCCGGCCGCGGTCGCGACGAGCGCCGCGGTCGCGATCGCGGCGGTGGCCAGACGAAGAGTGATGTTCATGGGCGGGGTCCTTTGCTTGGCAACGTTGATACGCCGAAGAATCGACGAGCGAGTCGGAATGGTTGGTTCGATGGGCGGTCGAGGATGGGTTGCGCTCAGCGTGGCGGCTGGCTCATATCGCGATTCATCGTCGGGAGTTCGATGCTGATCGGCAGCCGCAGCTCGGCCAGGTACGTCAGGGCCGCTTTGCGGAGGAATTCGTCGAGGAGCCAGTAGGGATCCGACATCGGCGGTACCGCGGAGAGCAGACCCTCGCGCACCGCGATGAAGGGGCCCCAGGCAACCTGCAACAACGGGTCCCAGACCGGTTCCCGGGGAATGGCCAGACCGTCGGCGATCTTGTCGCCGAGCAGGAACCGGGTGAACGCGCCGAGTACCGGCTTGCTCAGAATCGCGAAGTCGATGTTCGCGCCGAGTCCCAAGAGGCGATCGGCCAGCTTGGCGCCCTCGGGTGTCGCGGCGAGGATGGGGTCGAGGACCTGCGCGGATTGGGAATTGGCGTCCGGCCAGCTCTTGGGGATGTACTCGTCCCGGACGCCCAGCAGGTGCGCGGCCACTTGCCAGGAGTGCAGGAACGCTTCTGATTCGTGGTGCGGGATCGGCACTTTCCAGTTGGTCAGGTGCTTCATGACGGTGGTGGGCAGGCTGTGCCAGGTGACCATGATGTCGTTCTGGCTGATCGGAATGCTCTCGTCGGCCGATTGCACCCAGTGCGGGGACTGGGGCAGGAGGTGGCGGACCGCCGCGTGGACGAGCCGGGTCTTGACGCAGGTGACGACCATTTCCCCGTCGGCGGCGTAGGCGTTGTTGCTACCGATGTCGTAGCCGAGCTTGGCCGTCTTGGAGATGCGGTCCTTGAGGTCGTGGCCGCCTTTGGAGTAATAGACCGACCGTGCTTCCCGGGGGATGACGGTGCTCATCATGCCGCTGGCGAAACCGTAGAGGACACCGAGGTACAGCCCGCGCTTCTTGTTGAACTCGATCGCGGTGGTCAGTGCGGCCTGGTCGGCCCACTGGGGGAGCCGCCGGGCGTACTCCATGAAATCGCGCAGGTCCGAGGGCAGACCGGCAGGCAGCGCTTGGCCATTGGTCGTCCAGGTTCGCAGCAATTCGTTGACCCGGGGAACTTCGCCCCTGTCGATCAGGCCGGCGACCAACTGGTCGGCCTCCGGGTCCCACACCGTCATCGGGTCGACGCCGGAACCTGATCCGGCCACCGAGCCTTGTGGTGACCATGTCCATGGTTGGGCTCGCACGGTGGGTGCCACCAGCGTAAAAGCGCCGGCGGCGCCTAGGATCCCACCGGCCTTCAGTGCACCGCGCCTGTTCAGTCCGTCCATGATTACTCCTCGTCGAGTACAACCACACTGATCGCGCGACGTGATGTCATCTATGCGCTATCAGCAGAATCATGAGTAACTTAACAGGGCGGTGGCATGGTCGTGGTCCGTTTTGCGTAGTTGAACAAGCGGGCTATACAAGGTGATCGCGTCCAGCTGGTTGTCGCCGACTGGCCGGAATGGGTCATAACTTATATGCTCCGGGACTTCGTCGTTTCGGAGGTCGGGCGCGTTGACGACGTCGAGGTGCCGAGGGTCACCTCCGTCGGATCGAGTCCTGTGAGCTGGTCGATGCGTCGCAGGGCGCGGCGGAGTAGGACTGGGTCACTGTCGCGCACAGGAGATCCGCGATGGTCATGGCGACCCGGAAACCGTCGATCAGGGTTTCGCGATCCCTGGAAGGGGTGTGGGCGAACGTCAGGCCCACGACGAGGCGCACACCCTCGTGCACTTCGCGCAGGACGGCATCGAGGGGTGTGCCGGCTCGGGCCCACTGTGCTGCCGCTACCGAGAGGTCGCGCAGAACGCTCGTCACATTCCGTCCGTCGAGCATTCCGTCGGCGATCGCGATGCAGGTCGTGACGGCCGCGCCCACGGTCTCGGCGTGCGGTGGAGGGAGGGCTTCGGTGCTGTCGATGAGGGTGGCGACGAGCTGTCCGGGCATGGCCTCGTCGCGAAGTGTGTGCCGCAGTGCTGCGCTTCCGGAGGAGAGTGCCATCCTTGCTCTCCTCTGGATGCGCTGAACAACTCATCACTTATTGTGCCAATTCTTGCGAGGCCGTGCTGCATATTCACTAGTTGAAGGGTATTTTTGCGCTCATTCTTTTGCCTTGCCATGCCGGAACTGACGGTAACTTATGCGGCGTTGAGGTGGGGTGCGTCGCCGCACGCGAATCCGCCTCGCGCGCAGCCGGATCCGATCTCACCCTCCGGTCGATGCGGCGGAAGCCGCACTGCGGGAGTGCCTGGTGAGCACGACCTTCGGGGTGGCCGCTGGGATCCAGCCGAAGCTGAGTACGACCGATCTCCGAATCAGCTGGGAACAGTCGAATTGATTGGCCCTCGGTGGCGGATTCGTGGTTTGCTTGCCGGTTCCGATCTTCGGAACTGCTTGCAAGAGGAGATCTTTCGAATGAGTTTCATGAGTAGGGCCGGGCTCGCCGTGGCAGCGTTGGGCCTTGCGGCCGGGTCGGTGGTCGGTGCCGGTTCGGCCAACGCGGCGGGCGACCTGTTCGGCGCGATCGGGTTCAGTTCGCAACTGTGGGAGAGCTGGTCCACCGTGGACTGGGACACCGCCGAGGGCGCCCGCGCATCCGTCCTCGACGGCTGTACCGCCGCGGGCGCGGACGACTGCGGGGTCATGACGACCTGGGCCAACGGCTGCGGCGCCCTGGTGTACAACAACGAGGGCTGGGTCGCCGCCGCCTCGGGGCCCGACCAGGGCGAAGCCATCCGCAAGGCCATCGATCGGCTCGCCGAAGGAGTCCCGATCGCCCGCCTGGCCAACTTCGGATCCTCCGACCTCAGCGGCACCAAGGTCATCACCGTGGTCTGCACCGCGAACGTGCGCTGACGACAACCGAAAACGGCGAACGCCGGGTGGATCACCGAGATCCACCCGGCGTTCGCCGTTGTGCGGGAACCGACTATGTGGTCGGTTCGAAGGCCTCGGCGATGATCTCGGCCTGTTCGACGGCGTGCACCTTCGAGGAGCCCGAGGACGGGGCCGACATGGCGCGCCGCGAGATGCGGCGGAGCTTGCCCAGGCGATCGGGGAGGACCTCGGGGAGGTTGAGGCCGAAGAACGGCCAGGCGCCCTGGTTGGCCGGTTCCTCCTGGACCCAGGCGATGTCGGTCGCGTTGGGGTACTTGGCCAGTGCCTCGTTGAGGCGGTAGGTCGGGATCGGGTAGAGCTGTTCGATCCGGACGATGGCCACGTCCTCGCGCTTGTGCTTGGCCTTCTCCGCGGCGAGCTCGTAGTAGAGCTTGCCCGAGGTCAGCAGGATGCGCTTGACCTTGGCGGTGTCGCCGACACCCTGTTCGTAGGTGGGCTCGTCGAACACCGAGCGGAACTTCGACTCGGTGAAGTCCTTGATGTCGGACACCACGGCCTTGTTGCGCAGCATCGACTTCGGAGTGAAGACGATCAACGGACGGCGGATGCCGTCGAGGGCGTGGCGGCGCAGCAGATGGAAGTAGTTCGCCGGCGTCGACGGCACCGCCACGGTCATCGAGCCCTCGGCGCACAGCTGCAGGAAGCGCTCGATGCGACCGGAGGTGTGGTCGGGACCCTGACCCTCGTGGCCGTGCGGCAGCAGCAGCACCACGTCGGAGAGCTGGCCCCACTTGGCCTCACCGGAGGAGATGAACTCGTCGATGATCGACTGCGCGCCGTTGACGAAGTCACCGAATTGGGCTTCCCACAGCACCAGGGCGTTCGGATTGCCCAGCGAGTAGCCGTACTCGAAGCCGACCGCCGCGTACTCGCTCAGCGCCGAATCGTGCACCGCGAACCAGCCCGGCTTCTCCGAGCCGATGTTGTGCAGCGGGGTGTACTCCTGGGCGTTGATCCGGTCGATGATGACCGAGTGGCGCTGGGTGAAGGTGCCGCGGCGCGAGTCCTGACCGGTCAGGCGCACGTCGTGGCCCTGGTCGATCAGCGTGCCGAAGGCCAGCAGCTCGGCGAAGGCCCAGTCGACCTTGCCCTCGTAGGCCATCTCGCGTCGCTTCTCCAGCACCGGCTTGACGCGCGGGTGCACGTTGAAGCCATCTGGCGGGGTGTTGAACGCGTCGCCGATGCGTTGCAGCACCGACTTGTCGACCGCGGTCTGCACGGTCGCGGGCACCTTCTGGTCGTCCTCGACGGACTCCGAGGGCTCCGGAACGTATTTCTCCAGCTCACGGACCTCGTTGAACACGCGCTCGAGCTGACCCTGGTAGTCGCGCAGCGCGTCCTCGGCCTCCTTCATGGAGATGTCGCCACGGCCGATCAGCGATTCGGTGTAGGCCTTGCGGACCGAACGCTTGGTGTCGATGACGTCGTACATCTCCGGCTGGGTCATCGAGGGGTCGTCGCCCTCGTTGTGCCCGCGGCGGCGGTAGCAGACGAGGTCGATGACGACGTCCTTGCGGAACTTCTGCCGGAAGTCGACCGCCAGGCGCGCGACCCAGTCGCAGGCCTCCGGATCGTCACCGTTGACGTGGAAGATCGGCGCGCCGATGAACTTCGCGATGTCGGTGGAGTACTCGGTGGAGCGGCTGTTCTCCGGCGCGGTGGTGAAGCCGATCTGGTTGTTCACCACGATGTGGATGGTGCCGCCCACGCGGTAACCACGCAGACCCGACAGGTTCAGCGTCTCGGCGACCACGCCCTGGCCGGCGAACGCGGCGTCACCGTGCAGCATCAGCGGCATGACCGAGAAGCCCTCGGGGCCGTCGCCCTTGTCGAGCAGGTCCTGCTTGGCGCGGACCAGGCCCTCGAGGACCGGGTCGACCGCTTCCAGGTGCGAGGGGTTGGCGGTGAGCGAGACCTCGATCTCGTTCTCGCCGAACATCTGCAGGTACTGGCCGTGCGCGCCGAGGTGGTACTTCACGTCACCGGAGCCGTGGGTGGCCGCCGGGTTCATGTTGCCCTCGAACTCGGTGAAGATCTTCGAGTACGGCTTGCCGACGATATTGGCCAGCACGTTGAGCCGACCGCGGTGCGGCATGCCGATGACGACCTCGTCGAGCGCGTGCTCGGCGCACTGGTCGATGGTGGCGTCCATCATCGGGATCACGGCCTCGGCGCCCTCGAGCGAGAAGCGCTTCTGGCCGACGTACTTGGTCTGCAGGAAGGTCTCGAACGCCTCGGCGGCGTTGAGCCGGTTCAGGATGTACTTCTGCTGCGCGACAGTCGGCTTGACGTGCTTCTGCTCGACCCGGTCCTGGATCCACTGCAACTGGTCGGTCTCGAGGATGTGGGTGTACTCCACACCGACGTGGCGGCAGTACGCGTCGCGCAGGATCGACAGCACATCGCGCAGCTTCATCCGCTCCTGGCCGTGGAAGCCCGCCACGTTGAAGGTGCGGTCGAGGTCCCACAGGGTGAGCCCGTGCTGGGTGACATCGAGGTCGGGGTGGCTGCGGAACTTGTCCTTGACCAGGCGCAGCGGATCGGTGTCGGCCATCAGGTGACCGCGGTTGCGGTAGGCCGCGATCAGCTCGAGCACGCGGGCGCTCTTGTCGACACCGCGCTCGCTCATGTCCTTGCGCCAGCGGACCGGCTCGTACGGCACGCCCAGACCGTGGAAGATCTCGTCGTAGAACTCGTCGGAGATCAGCAGGTTGTGGATCGTGCGCAGGAAGTCGCCGGACTCGGCGCCCTGGATGATCCGGTGGTCGTAGGTGGAGGTGAGCGTCATCAGCTTGCCGACGCCGATGTCGGCGAGGCGCTCGTCGCTCATGCCCTGGAACTCGGCCGGGTACTCCATGGCGCCCGCGCCGATGATCGCGCCCTGGCCCGGCATCAGCCGCGGCACCGAGTGCACGGTGCCGATGGTGCCGGGGTTGGTCAGCGAGATGGTGACACCGGCGAAGTCGTCGGCGCCGAGCTTGCCCTCACGGGCGCGGCGGACGACGTCCTCGTAGGCGGCGTGGAACTGGCCGAAGCTCATGTCCTCGGTGCCCTTGATGGCGGCGACCACCAGCGAGCGGTTGCCGTCCTTGCCCGCGAGGTCGATCGCCAGGCCGAGATTGGTATGAGCTGGTGTGACGGCATTCGGCTTGCCGTCGATCTCGGCGAAGTGGCGGTTCAGGTTCGGGAAGGCCTTGACCGCCTGCACGATCGCGTAACCGAGCAGGTGGGTGAAGGAGATCTTGCCGCCGCGGGTGCGCGCCAGGTGGTTGTTGATCACCAGGCGGTTGTCGATCATCAGCTTGGCCGGGATCGCGCGCACCGAGGTGGCGGTGGGGATGGTCAGCGAGGCCGACATGTTCTTGGCGATGGCCGCGGCGGGACCGCGCAGCACCTTGGACTCGTCGGCGGCGGCGACAGCCTTGGGGGCGGAGGTGGCCGGTGCGTTCGACACCGGTGCAGGTGTGGTCTGCGGCGCGCGTACGGTCGCGGCGGGCTTGGCAGCCGGTGCCGGAGCGGGTGCGGGCTTGGGGGCCGGTGCGGGAGCGGGAGCCGGAGCGGGCTTCGGTGCGGCCGCCACGGCGGGCTTGGGTGCTGCGGGGGGTGCGGGCGGGGCCGCGGCGGGGACCGGATTCTGGTTGTTACCGGATTCGGTGCTCGCGTCGGGGGTGTAATCCGCGAGGAACTCGTGCCAACTCGCGTCGACCGAGGAAGGGTCCTGTTTGAACTTCTGATACATCTCGTCGACTAGCCACTGGTTCTGTCCGAACTGGGAAGTTGAGCTGCTCACAGCTGGTGTTCGCCTCATTTCGTTCTTCGCGCTGCGACGTTTGTGACGTGCCCGGCAGGGGTATCAGCCGATAGCTGCCGATGCGCCCTCACCGAGCATATGCCCAGCGGCATACCCGCGTTGCTACTGACCCGATCTCCTCAACTACGACCCGTCGCCTGCCGAGACTATTCCCTGTGCCTCGATGCCCGCCGCCCAGAGTCGCGCGTAACGTCCGTCGGCCGCGAGCAGTTCCCCCGGCGGACCGAATTCCACGATCCGCCCGTGCTCGACCACGCCGACCAGATCCGCGCGGGCGGCGGTGGCCAGTCGGTGCGCGACCACGACGGTGGTCCGGCCCCGCGCCAGCGATCGGTTCGCTACCAGCACCGACGCCTCGGTGTCCGGATCGAGGGTGGAGGTGGCCTCGTCGAGCAGGAGCAGGTCGGGGTCGACCAGTTCGGCACGGGCCAGCGCGACCAGCTGACGCTGGCCGGCCGAGAGCCCGCGCCCTCGCTCACCGACCGGTTGGTTCATTTTTCGGGGCAATCCGGCGATCATCTCCGCCGCGCCGACGTTTTCGGCCGCGGTGCTGATTTCCACCGGAGTGGCGTGTGGTTGCCCGAATGCGATGTTGCTCGCCACGTCGCCGGTGAACAAGTGAGCTTCCTGGGGCACAATTCCCAGCCGCGTCCGGTACTCGGTGAGCACAAATTTACGTAGATCGACCCCGTCGACCCGGATCGAACCCGCCGCGGGGTCCTCGGGGAGGTCGTAGAGGCGGGCGAGCAGCTTGACGATCGTCGACTTGCCCGCGCCGGTCGGACCGACCAGCGCCAGCGTGGCCCCCGCCGGGACGGTGAACGACACCCCGTCGAGCGCCGGGGTGTTCGCGCCGGGATAGCGGAAGGCGACGTCGTCGAAGACGATCTGACCGCCCAGCCGGTCGACGTGCGCGGCATCGGGCGGATCGGCGGCGATCGAGGACTCGGTGCGCAGCAGTTCGCCGATCCGCCGCAATCCCACCTTGGCCTGCTGATAACCGTCGAAGACCTGCGACAGCTCCTGGATCGGGCTGAACAGCAGACCGAGATAGAGGACGAAGGCGACGAGCGTTCCGGTGGTCGTCGTGCCCTCGGCCACCGCGTTCGCGCCGAGATAGACCACCACCGCCAGCGACAGGTCGGCCCAGGCCAGCCCGAAGGAGAAGTAGGCCGCGATCGCGCGCTGGGCGCGGATGCGGGCATCGCGATACCGGTGCGAGTACTCGGCGAAACGACGGGCCGCGATCGGCTCGTTGCGCGCGGCCTGCACGGCCCGCAGACCCGCGATGTTCTCCTGGAAATCGGCGTTGACCGCGGAGACCCGCTCGCGGGAGAGGGTGTAGGCCACCGAGGACACCCGGCGGAAGGCGAGGGTGGCCAGCAGCATCGGCGGCACCGTCGCCAGCACGACCAGCGCCAGCGAGGCGTCGATGTAGACCAGGCCGATGGCCACACCGACCAGGGTGATCACCGCGACCAGCCCCGTCGCGACGCCGGTCTGCAGGAAGGTCGAGAGCGCGTCGACGTCGGTGGTCATCCTGGTCATGATCCGGCCGGACAGTTCCCGTTCGTAGTAGTCGAGGCCGAGGCGTTGCAACTGGGTGTAGCTGCGCACCCGCAGGCCGAACAGCACCCGCTCGCCGGTGCGCGCGGTGAGCACGGTGACCGCGGCGCCGACCACCAATCCGGCGAGCACCAGACCGATCCCGATCACCGCGGCCCGCACGAGGGCATTGCTGTCGCCGCCGGTGACACCGGTGTCGATGGCGTAGCGCACCAGGGGTGGGAAGGCGATGCCGAGCACGGCGTCGATGACCAGCAGCGCGACGACCACGCACACCAGGCCGCGCACCGGGCGCAGCAGGGCGCGCAGGCCGAAGTCGGGTTGGGGTGCGCGCGGGTCACCGGGCAGGCCGGGCGGCTCGGTGGCGGCGGGCAGGGCGTCGACGGCGGCCCGCAGTTCGGGCGTCTCGCTGAGGTCGTTCGCCGCCGACATCGCGCGGGATCGGCCCCCGGCCTCGGGCTCGACGGTCGTGGGTGCGGCCGTCACCGTCGGCACCACCGAACCGGTGGGCGCAGGCAGCCGGATGACGCGGTCGGCCTGGGCCAGGGTCGATTCGCGGTGGGCCAGGATCAGCGTGGTGCGCCCGCCCGGATCGGGCAGCCTGGCGAAGATCTCCGCCTCGGTGACGGCGTCGACGGCCGAGGTGGCGTCGTCGAGCACCAGGACGCGGGGCCGGGTGAGCAGCACCCTGGCCAGGGCGATGCGCTGACGCTGGCCGCCGGAGAGGGTGAGCCCGCGTTCGCCGATCACCGTGTCGTAGCCCTCGGGCAGCGTGGTGATGAACTCGTCCGCCGCCGCGGCGGTCGCGGCGGCTCGGATCTCGGCGTCGGTGGCTTCGGGGCGGCCGAGCGCGATATTGGCGGCGATGGTGTCGGAGAACAGGAAGGGATCGTCGAAGACCACCCCGAGCGCGCCGCGCAGCTCCTCGGCCCGGAGATCGGCCAGGTCGACGCGGGTGCCGTCGGCGCCGACCAGGCTGATTCGTCCCGCGTCGGGGGCGTAGAAGCGCGGCAGCAACAGCGACAGCGTCGACTTGCCCGACCCGGCCGGGCCGATCACGGCGACGGTCTCGCCGGGCCGCACGGTGAGGTCGAGGTCCTGCAGGACCGGTTGATCAGGCGCGAAACCGAAGCTCACGGCGTCGAACTCGATGCCGAGCGGTCCGGGCGGCAGTTCGACGGGCCGGTCGGGATCGACCAGCACGGGCGCGGCATCGATGACACCGAAGACGCGATCGACCGCGGCCTTGGTGAGCTGGGCCATGATCACCACCGAGGTGATGGTGCGCGCCGAGGCGGTCATCGTGGCCAGGTAGGCGGTGAACGCGAGGAAGGTGCCGATGCCGATCGTGCCGCGCGAAGCCAGAACGCCGCCGACGACGATCACCGCGACCAGTCCGGCCTGCGGCAGCGCGGCGACGACCGGCGCGAATCGGGCGTTGATCTTCGCCGCGCGCATCCGTTCGGCGAACAGGGTGCGGCCGTGGTCTTCCAGCAGGTCGACCATCCTGGCTTCCTGCCCGAAGCCCTTCACCACCCGGACGCCGGTGACGGTCTGCTCGACGTGTTCGGCCAGGTCGGCGGCGCGCTGCTGCGCCGACCAGGTGGCCGCGTAGAGGCGCGGACGCAACCGCCAGACCACCGCCGCCATCAGGGGCGCGACCAGCAGCGCGGCCAGGGCCAGCGGCGGGCTCAGCCACACCATGACCGCCGCCGAGAGCACGAACTGCAGGACCGCGAGACCCGACCACGGCACCATCGCCAGCAGGCCCTGTACCAGCTGCAGATCGGTGATCGAGCGCGACACCACCTGCCCGGTGCGGATCGCGTCCTGCCCGGCGCCGTCGAGGCGTTGCAGCGCGGCCAGCAGCGAGATCCGCAGGTCGTGCTGCACTTCCAGCGACAGCTTGCCCGCCCAGAGCCGACGCGCGAAGGTGGCGACGAACCGGGCCAGCGCGAGCACGGCGAGCAGCGCGGCCGCACCGCCGATCACCGAGGTGTCGCCCGCTTCGGCGGCGTCGACGGCACGTTTGGTGGCCAGCGGTGCGGCGATCGCGACGGCCGCGCCGGCCACGATCGAGATCGCGATGCCGGTCAGCAGCCGCGGATGGCGCAGGCACAGTCGCCAGAGTCTGCGAATCCAGCCCGGTCGGGCGGCGCCGACCGGCACTACAGGTCTCGGTTGCGCAGGTCCCACCACCCGGCGACGCCGACGGCACCGGCCCACAGCATCAGCACCACCAGGGCGGCCGGTGTCGGCGCGAACACCTCGGCCTCCTGGAACGAGCCCGCGCTCACCCCGGCCACGGTGGCCGACACGGGCAGCACGGTGACCAACCCGCCCGCGCCGAAGCCCTTGGCGACCAGCCAGATCAGCGGTTCGAGCGCGAAGGCCCAGCCCAAGACGAGCCAGACCGCGCCGCTGAAGGTGCGTAGCAGCAGCCCGATGCCGGCGCCGAGCACCGCCCAGCACGCGGCCACCAGCAGCCCGGCGGCGAGCACCTCGCTCAGCCGCAGACCGAATTCGACCTTGCCGCGTCCCGCGGCCAACAGCACCAGCACGCTCACCAGTTCGGCGGCCAGCGCGACGGCCAGCGCGATGGCCGCGGTCGCGGCGTATTTCGCGGTGACCAACCGGTCGCGGTCGGGCGCGAACAGCACGGTCAGCGCCATGGTCTTGCGGCGGTACTCGCCGCCGGTCGCGCCGATGCCGAGCAGTGCGGCCACCACGAACACCGCGCCCATCCCGAGATAGAGCCCGATGGTGGCGGCGCCGGTGGCGGGCTGTCCCAACGGATCGAACGGACCTGCCATGAGCGCGGTGATCAGTGTCGCGACCAGAGCCAGTGCCACGGGCGCGGCGAACAGCAGCCGGTTCGAGCGCACGGCGACGACCTTGCGCGCCTCGGCATCGATACCGGGCACGAGATCGGCGGGCAGCACAGAGGTCATCGAGGCATCCCATACGAAGTCGGCGCGGGGGCGTACGCGGCGGGCGCGGGCGGGGAGTGCCGGTGCCTGCGTGGTTTGGTCAGCGAGGCCAGCACCCGGTCAGGGTGGATGGGGTCGGCGGCGATGTCGGCGATGCGCACCTTGGCGGCCTCGGCGATCGACCGGATGGTCGGCTCGTCGACCTCGGCCACGGCCAAGCGCCCGTCGGGGCGCATCACCGCGTCGGTGAAGCCCTGCGCGGCGAGTGCGGTCGCCAGCGCGATCGACGGGGCGGCGGCGACCACGAGCCGGTCGGGATGGCCGCGCCGTAGCTTGGCCGGGGTGCCCTGCCAGACGATGCTGCCCTCGCTCAGCACGACGAGCTGATCGGCCGCCGACACCACATCGGCGAGGGTGTCGGCACTGACCAGCACGGTGCCGCCCCGGTCGACGTGGCGGCGCAGCAGGGCCTGCAGCCAGCCGCGTTCGACGCCGTCGGCACCGGCGAACAGGTCGTCGAGCACCAGCAGCGGGGGATCGGCCAGCAGCGCCGTCGCCAGCGCGAGCCTGGTCTGCTGACTCGGATGCAGTTGGGCGACAACGATATCGGCGAGCGGGCTCATCCCGGTCTCGTCCAGTACCACGTTCACCCGGCGCCGCGAGACCCCGGCGACCGGCGCGTGACACCACAGGTGATCGCGCACGGTCCGCGCCGGGTGCAGGCCGCGCGGGTTCAGCACAGCGCCGATCGCGGCGGGATCCCGTCCGGTGACCTCGACGCTGCCGGTGTCGGCCCGCCGCAGTCCGAGCACGATCCGCAGCACCGTCGACTTGCCCGCTCCGGTCGGGCCGACGAGCGCGGTGACCGCACCGGTCGGCACCGCGAAGTCGACTCCTTCGACCGCGCTGACCAGTTCGAACCGTTTGCCGAGACCACGCACTCGCACGGCGTCAGCGCGGTCGCCGCTCACTGCTTGGTCACCGGCGCGGCGTCGAGGGCGGGGAGCGGGTCGGCGTCGATCACGTTGTGCAGTGGCGTCGCCCACAGGGCCGGGGCGGGTCCGAAGGCCTTGCGCGCGTTCTCGATCGTCACCTTGCCCAGTGCCCGGTTGCCCGCACCGCCGATCGCGGCGCCGATACCCGCGGGCAGGATCTTGCCCGCCATCAGGGCGGCCCGCTTGGTGATGAAGCGTTTGATGAACTGTTGCAGCAGTGAGCTGTTGATCGCGCCGAGACCGGGGACCTTGCCCGCCAGCGCGCCCGCCCAGTTCTTCGACGAGGTGCGCAGGCCCTTCTGCACGATCGCCATGCCGGTGTCGCCGAGCACGACCGCGAGCACCATCGCGCGCCGGGCTTCCTTGTCTTCGGGCTCGATGCCGTGGACGTAGGCCCGGGCGAGAGTGAACAGGGCGGAGGCTTCCATGAAGAAGGCGGTCTCCGCGCCGACGGCGCCGAGCGCGGCGACGGTGCCGATGCCGGGGACCGCCGCGGTCGCGCCGACCGCCGCGCCGCTGCCGGTGACCGCGAGCAGGTATTGCTTCTCCAACCGCGCGACGATCTGCGCCGGATTCTCGCCGGGATGACGCTCGCGTAGATACGCGACGTAGCGGCGCACGGCCGGCGCCTGCAGCTTGGAACCGGTGTCGAGAACATCGACCACGGCCTTCTCGATCGCACTCTTGAACACGGCGTCGTCCTCCTCTTCGCCCGACGAGTCGAACTGTAGGGCACCGCGGTGCCCGACGACTCATCATGCCAACGAGCACCGACACCCCTGCGGTTCCGCGATGTGGGCGCGATCTCGCACGCTGTCACGCTGGTCTCGGCGCGGCGCCGGGTTCTACGCTGGCCGGATGAGTGCAACGCAGCCCACCCGGTTGATCCGGGACTTCACCGAAGCCGGTGCCGAGATCGCGACGATCACCCTGGCCCATCCGCCGCTGAATCTGTTCGATCGCCAGCTCATCGCCTCGCTGATCGCCGATATCGCCGCGGTGGGCAAGCAGCCGCCGCGGGCGCTGCTGATCAACGCCGAGGGCAAGGTTGTTTCCGGCGGGGTGGATGTCAACATCTTCGACGGGCGCAGTGTCGAGGAGGGCGCGCAGCTGTGGCGCGACCTGTTCGCGCAGGTCATTCACCCGGTCGAGGCTTTGCCGTGCCCGGTGGTGTTCGCCGCGCACGGACTCACCCTGACCGCCGCCTTCGAGCTCTCGCTGGCCTGCGACATCATCCTGGCCGCGCCGAAGGCGAAGTTCGGGCTGGTCGAGACCGTCGTCGGGCTGACTCCCTCGATGGGCGGCCCGCAGCGGCTGGCCGAGCGGGCCGGTTCGGGCCGGGCGCGGGAATTCGTGATGACCGGTGACCTCTACGACGCGCAGACCATGGCCGACTGGGGCGTGGTCAACGCGATCCACGACGACCTGCCCACCGCGGCCGCCCAGCTCGTCACCCGGCTGGCCGAGGGCCCGACGCGCGCGCACGCGGCCACCAAACAGATCATCGAGGCGTGGCGTTCCGGCGGTGTGGCACACGCGGATTCGGTGACCCCCGAGGTCTCGGGCGAGCTGTTCGACACCGCCGACCTGCGCGGCGCGGTAGGCAGTTTCCTCGCGGTCGGACCAGGGAAGGCGACCTATCGCGGCGAGTGAACGCGCCGAGCGCCTGACAGCACTGTGATCCACGTCATATAGTCGGTGGTGCGGTGCCGCATCGACGTACGTGGAGGTCCTGATGGCTCATATCGAGCGTGAACCGGACGCGACCATCATCGAGTTCCCCACGAACGGCGTGGCCGGGCCGCTGCGCCGCGGCGCCGACGGCGTCCTGCGCTACGGCGATCTCCATCCGGCGCTCACCGAACTGCTCGATCTGCGGGTGCACGCGTTCACGAATCGGGAGGCGGTCGTCGAGGTCGGCGGCCCGCGCCTGACCTATCGCGAACTGTGGCACAGCGCTTCCCGGATCGCCGGTGGCCTGCAGGATCGCGGCATCGGCTACGGCGACCGCGTCGCGGTGCACATGCCGACCGGGGCGCGCTGGGTGCAGGCGTTCCTCGGCGCGCTGCTCTCGGGCGCGGTGCCGGTGCTGGTGCCCGACGCGCTGCCCGGCGCCGTCGCCGACCGCGTGATCGCCGACAGCAGAGCCGATTTCGTGCTCGGCCCCGACGGTCCACTGCCCGACAGCACCGCCTACATCGATGACGGTGCGGCGCTGGCCGATCCGGCGCTGCTCTGCTACACCGGCACCGCCGTGCGCCAGCCCGTGCCCGCCGGGGTCGAGCTGACCAACGAGAACCTGCTCTCGGCAGTGTCCTCGGTGGTCGGCGCGCTGGGCCTGCCCGTCGACGGGATCCGCAATCTGGTGCTGCTGCCGCTGGCTCATGCCAGCGGGTGCGTCGACCAACTGCTGCCGACCTTCGCCGTCGGCGGCACGGTGGTGCTCGCGCCGGGCGCGCGCAGCCTCGCCGAGGTGCTGCTGGCCGAGCGCGTCGACACCGTCTCGGCGACGCCACGGATCTTCGCCGGACTGGTCCCGGAACTGCGCGCCAGTCAGGTCGGTGCCGGGGTCCGGCGGATCAGCAAGGCGTGTCATCGGTCCGAACGCGCCGCCGCCGCGGCCCCCGCCACGCTCACCGCGGCCTTGCGCGGCCTGTTTCCCGGTGCGCGGCAGTGGTCGGTCTGGGGGGCCACCGAGACCAGCGGGATCGGTTTGATGGTCGACGACACCGAACTCGCCGATGCCGAATCCACGCTGGGATTCGCGTTCGGTGGCACGGAATTGGCACTGGCCGGTCCGCAGGCCGGTGTGGGCCGCGGCGAATTGTTGTGCCGCGGCCCGAATGTGAGCCGTCGCTATTGGAACGATCCGGATGCCTCGGCGGCCCGATTCAGCGGCAGCTGGTTTCACACCGGTGATCTGGTGAGTATCGATGCCGATGGTTTGGTCCGCGCGGAACCGGGCCGTCGGGTCAGCGGTTGGTGAGGATCACAGCAGTCGGGTGCGCAGGGCCTCACGCAGATCGCCGGTGAGGCCGATCGCGGCCAGGTAGCCCTCGGCGTCGCCGTAGTGCTCGCGCACGGTGGCGTCGGCGGTGTGCAGGTATTCGGGGTGCACGCCGAGCAGGTCATCCGACAGCGCTTCGCCGCGGCCGATCTTCGGCTCGAGCAGCATGCGCAGTGGTGCGACGGCGGCATTGCTGGCCAGGAAGTCGGCGTACACGTCGTCCTCGGTGACGCCGACCGCGCGCAGCAGGGTCGCCACCGCCCAGCCGGTGCGGTCCTTGCCCGCCGCGCAATGCACCAGCACCGCGCCCTGACCACGGGCGATCGAGCCGGCCAGCCCGGTGATCGCGGTGTGCGCCTCGGGGAGCGTGGGGAACTGCCGGTAGACCTCGATCATGTGGGCGCGCGCCGAGGTGGTCTGCGCCTCGTGCGGCGGCGCCTCCTCCATCCTCGAGTCGAACGGCGTGATGTGCAGGCGCACGTCTTCGGGCAGGGTGTCATGGCCGATGTGGTCGATCTCGGTACGGCCCCGCAGATCGTGCACGTCGGTCACTCGCAGCTGACGCAGCATGTCGTGGCCCTGCGCGTCGAGGCCGCTCAACTGGGCCGAGCGCAGCAGCACTCCGGGGCGGGTCGCGGCGCCGTCGGCGCGGCGAAGGCCGCCCACATCGCGGAAATTGAAGGTGCCGCTGAGGGCGAACTGATCGGCAGGAGGCGAGAGAGTCACTTGACCAGGTTATCGGCGACCGGGCGATCGTCGCGGCCGAGTTGGCGCAACGGCCATCCATTGTGCGATGTCCGTTTCGTCGGGTGCCACTGTGCCGTCGCCCACACGCGAGGAGTGCCCCCGAAGCCGACTTGTACTATTGATCAGTACGTGCATTCCGGCAGGGGGTTGCTGGATGTATTGGAATGCGGACATATTCAGGCCGTATGGTCGGTTTTACACAAGGTCGCATTCGGATAACAAAACAATCTTTCAGTCTGAAAAGGATGGCTGAAGCAGTTCGTGAATCCAGAAAACCTTCTAAGATCGAGCTCGCTGGATAGGTTGAACCATCTATGGCCGACCGATCCGCAGGGCTCGCATCGCCGCGGGCAGCGAAATTTGTTGCCGAGGAGTTGTCGTTGAGCGTCAGTCGTGAACTTACCGAAACCTCGTTGCGACCGGCCGTGTGCCGGGCCATCGAGCAAGCCGCCGCCAACTCCGATGCCACCGGAGTGCGGGCGCTGCGGGTGCTGCTGCACGCCGGGATGAGCGCCTACTGGCCGCTGGTGAAGGCCGCGCCCGCTCGACGGGTCGACGACTACGAGTCCGCGGTGCAGACCCTGCGTCAACGATGGTCCTCGCCCTCGGGTGAGTGTGTCGGCGATCCGAACGCTGCCGCGGTGTTCCGTCAGATGGACGAGGAGGCCGTGGCCTTCCTCGAGCTGTGCGCCCGGCTGTCCGGTACCGAGTGGCTCGAGCCGCTCGACTCGATCGCCGCCTACATTGTCTCGGTGCTCTACGGCACGGTCCTGCGCTGGCTGGCCGACGGCAACGACGAGACCACCCTCGTGGTGATCGACGACCTGGTCGGCTGCCTGACCCTCAAAGCCGTCGAGGTCTGACACTCACCCAAATACTGGACGACTGACCAAATAGGTGGTTCAGTAGGGGAGTGACCCAGACGACATCGCTGCACGATCTGCACGCGGCGACCGCCGACCTCGACCCGCCGCTGGCCGCGCTCGACCTGGCCACCCTCGACGCCAATGCCGCCGACCTGACCCGGCGCGCGAACGGCGTCGCGGTGCGGGTGGCCAGCAAGTCGGTGCGCTGCCGCGCGGTGCTCGAGCGCGTCCTCGGCGCCGAACTCACCGCGGCCGGCGGATTCGCCGGGATCATGGCCTACTCGCTGCGCGAGGCCATCTGGCTGACCCGCCTCGGCGCCCGCGACGTCCTGCTCGGCTATCCCACGCTGGACCGGGCCGCCCTGGCCGAACTCGCCGCCGATCCGATCCTGCAGCGCTCGATCACCCTGATGGTCGACGACGTGGACCAACTCGAACTCACCCGCGCCGCCCTCGGCACCGATCTGGTGCGCCCCCGCGTCTGCCTCGACGTCGACGCCGCACTGCGCGTCGGCCCGGTGCATCTCGGTGCCCGCCGCTCGCCCGTGCGCAGCCCCGAGCAGGCCGCCGCGCTCGCCTCCGAGGCCGCCCGCCGCGGCTTCGACGTGGTCGGCGTGATGACCTACGAGGCCCAGATCGCCGGGCTGCCCGACAGCAACCTCGCGGTGCGCGTGGTGAAGCGGCTCTCGGCCATCGAGATCGGACGCAGGCGCACGCGGGTGCTCGACGCGGTGCGCGCGGTGACCGGTCCGCTCGAGATCGTCAACAGCGGCGGCACCGGCTCGATCGAGGTCTCGATCACCGATCCCGATGTCACCGAGGTCACCGCCGGGTCGGGCCTGTACGTGCCGACGCTGTTCGACCACTACCGCTCGTTCACCCCGCGTCCCGCGCTGTTCTTCGCCACCCCGGTCCTGCGCAAGCCGACGCCGAGCATCGCCACCGTGTTCGCGGGCGGCTACATCGCCTCCGGTCCCACCGGCCCGAGTCGTGTCCCGATCCCGGTCTGGCCGGCCGGTCTGAAACTGCTCGGCTCCGAGGGCGCGGGCGAGGTCCAGACCCCGCTGAGCGGCGGCACCGAACTCGAGATCGGTGACCGCGTCTGGTTCCGCCACGCCAAGGCGGGCGAGCTGTGTGAACGCTTCACCGAGATCCACCTGGTCGACGAATCCGGCACGCGCACCACGGTGCCCACCTACCGCGGCGAAGGACAGTGCTTCGGCTGAGTCCCGCTCAGCGCAACAGCGAGACCACCTCGTCGTCGGCCAACTGGTGGAAGTCGTTGTAGGCCATGCCGACTCCACCGAGGTCCTCGGGCGCCCACGCACACACGAGTTCGTCGCATTCGGGGTCGACCCGGCGTACCGCCTCCGGCGAGGACACCGGCATCGCGACCACGAGGCGGTCCGGATCCTGGGCGCGCGCCACCCGGCAGGCCGCCACCACGGTCGCGCCGGTCGCCATGCCGTCGTCGACGATCACCACGGTGCGCCGCGCCATCGGTACCGGGTCGCCGTCGCGCAGGACCGCTTGTCGCCGAGCCAGTTCGGCGCGCTCGGCCCGTTCGACCTCGGCGAAGGCCGCCTGGCTCACCCCGGCCCGCTCGATGACCTCCCGATTGAGCACCAGCACCCCGCCCTCGCCGAGCGCACCCATCGCCAGCTCCGGCTGCCAGGGCAGGCCCAACTTGCGCACCAGCAGCACATCGAGTTCCCCGCCGATCGCGGCGCTCACCGCCGCCGCCACCGGCACGCCGCCGCGCGGTAGCCCGAGCACCAGCGGACGGCTCGCCCGCAGATGCCCGAGAGCCGCGCCGAGGACGCGGCCCGCCGCTGCGCGATCGGGATAGACCATTGCCTCGAACGCTACTCCGCCGACCGCCGTCGGCGATACGACCGCACCTCGACGTTCAGCGTTCCGTGATCGCGAAGCGGCGCAGCGAGAGGCTGGGATTGGCGGTGCGCACCCGAGCCAGGTGCGCCGGGTCGATCGCGGCGGTGAGCACACCCGGCTCGTCACCGAGCTGGGCCAGCACGGCGCCCGCCGGGTCGACGATCATCGAGGCGCCCGCCCCGCGCGGCGCGCACTGATCGGCCGCCGCCACGTAGACGGTGTTCTCGATGGCGCGGGCCCGCAACAGGGTGGTCCACTGGTCGACCTTGGCCGGGCCGGGAATCCACTGCGCGGGCAGCAGCAGCACGTGCGCGCCGGCCGCCGCAACACGCCGACAACCCTCCGGGAATCGCAGATCGAAGCAGGTCTGCATGCCGAACATCACACCGTCGACGGCGAACGTCGCAGGCTCGACCAGCGGACCGGCCTGCACCACCTCCGACTCCACATGGCCGAATGCGTCGTAGAGGTGCACCTTCCGATATACCGCGACCAGGGTGCCGTCGGGCCCGTGCGCGACGAGGGTGTTGCTGATCCGGGCGGTGTCTTGCTCCGGTCGTTCGACCACACCGGCCACCAGGAACACCCCGAATTCGGCCGCCAGCGCGCCGAGTCCGGTGGTGAACGGGCCGTCGAGCGGTTCGGCGATCGCGACCACACGCTCATCGAGCCGGGTCACCGCAAACATCGAGTATTCGGGGGCGAGGACCAGTCGCGCACCGGCCTCGGCGGCCGTGCGCACGTGCTCGCGCAGGGTGTCCAGATTCGCAAGGGGGTCGGTCTCCGGGGCGAATTGGATGACGGCGATGGGCACCACCGTCGCTGCCTGTTCCTGATGCGCTGACCCGTTCTGCAGTTGCATAGGTCTCACCGTATTCACCCGGTGGCAAGGACAGCTACCGTGAGGCAGTAAACTGCTGGTCAATGAGTACCAATGAGGTCGACAGCGTTCCTGCCGACGACGACAGGCACGACGACGGCCCGACCTTCGCCGATCTCGGGATCGATGACCGCGTACTGGCGGCCATCGCCGACGTGGGCTACGAGTCGCCGTCCCCGATTCAGGCGGCGACGATTCCCCCGCTGCTGTCCGGCGCCGATGTGGTCGGCCTCGCCCAGACCGGCACCGGCAAAACCGCGGCATTCGCGATCCCGATCCTGATGAATCTGGACACCGCGCAGAAGAAGCCGAGCGCGCTGGTGCTCGCGCCGACTCGTGAACTCGCGATCCAGGTGGCCGAGGCGTTCGGCAAGTACTCCTCGCACATCCCCGGTCTGCACGTGCTGCCCATCTACGGCGGGCAGAGCTACGGCGTGCAGCTGTCCGGCCTGCGCCGCGGCGCGCACGTGGTCGTCGGCACGCCCGGTCGCGTGATCGATCACCTGGAGAAGGGCACGCTCGATCTGACCGAGCTGCGCTACCTGGTGCTCGACGAGGCCGACGAGATGCTCAAGATGGGCTTCCAGGAAGACGTCGAACGCATCCTGCGCGATACGCCCAAGGACAAACAGGTCGCGCTGTTCTCGGCGACCATGCCGGGTGCGATCCGCAAGATCTCCAAGCAGTACCTCAACGAGCCGGTCGAGATCACGGTCAAGTCCAAGACCACGACCAACACCAACATCACCCAGCGCTACGTGCAGGTGTCGCATCAGCGCAAGCTCGATGCCCTCACGCGCGTCCTCGAGGTCGAGGACTTCGAGGCGATGATCATCTTCGTGCGCACCAAGCAGGCCACCGAGGAACTGGCCGAGAAATTACGCTCGCGTGGTTTCTCGGCGGCCGCGATCAACGGTGACATCGCGCAGAACCAGCGTGAGCGCACCATCGGTCAGCTCAAGTCGGGCGCACTCGACATCCTGGTCGCCACCGATGTCGCCGCTCGTGGCCTGGACGTGGACCGCATTTCCCATGTCGTGAACTACGACATCCCGCACGACACCGAGTCCTACGTGCACCGCATCGGCCGCACCGGTCGCGCGGGCCGTTCGGGTCAGGCGCTGCTGTTCGTCGCCCCGCGCGAGCGCCACCTGCTCAAGGCGATCGAGCGCGCCACCCGGCATCCGCTCACCGAGATGCAGCTGCCCAGCGTGGACGATGTGAACGCCACGCGCGCGGCCAAGTTCGGCGACTCGATCACCGAGAACCTGGCCTCGGACAACATCGCGCTGTTCCGCAAGCTGATCGAGGACTACGAGGCCGAGCACAACACCCCGCTGGTCGACATCGCCGCGGCCCTGGCCGTCGGTGGGTTCGATGGGGACAACTTCTTCATGGCGCCCGAGCCGGAGCCCGCGCCCCGTCGCGAGCGCGACCGGGATCGTGATCGCGAGCGGGCACCGCGTCGCTTCGACGACGAGGAGCGCGGTCCGCGTCCGCCGTCGTTCTCCCGCGAGAACGGCGAGGAGCTGGCCACCTACCGGATCAGCGTCGGCAAGCGCCACCGTGTGGTGCCCGGTGCGATCGTCGGCGCCATCGCCAACGAGGGCGGCCTGCGCCGCAGCGACTTCGGGCACATCAGCATCCGTCCCGACTACAGCCTCGTCGAGCTGCCCGCCAACCTGCCGAACGAGACGCTGGAAGCGTTGCGGCGCACCAGGATCAGCGGTGTGCTGATCCAGCTGCAGCTCGATCAGGGTCCGCCCGCGCAGCGGCTGAACTCGCGTGGCCCGCGTCGCGATCGCGAGGCGCGTCCGCGGACGGAGCGGCGCAAGCCGCGTTCCTAGCGGGTCGCGTTCGCCGGGCGGGGAAGTCTGCCCGGCGCGAATGTGCCTGGGTAGCGCGCTGGGCGCTCGCGGCGCTGGCTAAGGTGTTGCCGTCGGGTGTGCGTGAACACAGGAGGACCGCGTTTGTTCGTGTCCGGTGATCGGGTGGTCGGTGCCGTCGGCGATCTCGCGCGCGCGGCGGACTGTGAGTTCGCGCTGCTGCGGGCGATCGACGCCGCCCTCGGCAATCTCCCCGGCTCCCCCGACACCACGCCCCTGCTCCACACGCCCGAGCCGACGGCGGATCTGCTGCGCCAGCTCGGTGAGTCCCTGACCCGTATCCCGTCGCCCGAGGTGGTCGGCACCGATCCTGCCGCACGGATCGCCGCCCTCACCTCCGCCGCCGAGGCAACGACCGCTGCCCTGCGCACGGCCGCCCCCGCGATCTACGGCGCGGTCTTCTTCGATGGCCGATTCGCCTGCGGGATCGACCTCCTCCTGCGGTCCGCCGACGATACGCGCTACACCGTGCACACCGGAGTCGCTGCGACACCGGTCCGGCCCCCTGCCGCTGGAGTAGCGGTCTGCACTGGGCTGCCCGGGCCGTCGGGATGGCTCGTCGAGCCGGTGCGTACTGCCTCGACGGGCGAGACGGTCGTCGCGTCTCGTCGCGGCGACATCGAGGATGCTTCGGCCTTGCCAGACGACATTCGGGTGTTGCGGCGTGAGTTGGCCGCGGGGCGTACGCCGTTCGAGCGGGTCGCGGCGTCGGTGAACGCGGTCAAAGTCGACGCGGTGCGGGAATCGCTGTGTGCTCGGCTCGAATTCGCCGCTGCCGCGCACGCGTTGGCGGCGGTGGGCGTGGCGGTCGATCCGTCGGCGTATCTGTCGGTGATCGGCGGGGTGCGGCGGGAACCGGCCGCGGAGCTCGCGCCGCTGTACCTGGCGCGTCGGGCACGGGTGGAGCACATCATCGAGGAGAAGCTGACCGAGCTGCTGCCGGTGCAGTGGGGTGATCCGCGCTACCTGGCGTGCGGTCGCTGCCCGAGTTGTCGTGCCGCGGCGGCGAACGCACGGGACCTGCTGCTGGTGGCGGGTATTCGACCCACCCAGCGCGCTCGCCTGCGGGAATCCGGCGTCCTGACCATTGATCGGCTCGCCACCACGAGCACCCCGGTCCCCGGCCTCGCGCCGCGCACTGTCACCACCCTGCGCCGCCAGGCCCAGATCCAACTCGACCGCGAGCGCACCGGTAACCCCACCTTCGCCCTGCGCGACGCCACCGCCCTGGGCTCCCTCCCCGCCTCGACCCCCGGCGACCTCGCCCTGATCGTCGACCTCGACCACCACGCCGCGATCACCGCCGTCGAACTGTCGACCACCGACACCATCGTCTTCCGAACCGCCGGGGTCACCGTCGAACCAGCCAGCGGCCACGATGCCCGCACACCGGCAACCACTGCCATGAGCAATCGACCCGGCGGTCCGAGTTCAGCGGACAGGAACGCCGTCGTCTTCGGATCGTCCACGCTCGGCAGCGATCCGATGGACCCGGCCCACCGGCGCGGCAATGTCCCGGCCGCCCAAGAGGCGGTGCAACACCGGCCGACGGGCAACGGACACGCGGACACGACGGTCAGCCGCGATCGGTTCGCTGACGACCTCGAAGGGCCGGCGGAGACGACGTCGTTGGGTAATCGGCCGACGGACGACGCCGTGCCACACCGCTCGATGCACGACGGGGGTGTACTCGACGAACTGCTCGATATCATCGGCGAGCATCGGGCGGCGGATCCGAATGTGCGCGTGTATCACTACGGTTCGGGGGTGCGGACCGCACTGCTCGACTGGGCGGGGCGGCTCGGGACCGGGGCGGATCTGCTCGACGAGTTGCTCGCCGAGGGGGCCCTGGTCGATCTCGCGCCGGTGGTGCGTACCGCCCTGCTGATCGGCGAACAGTCCTATGACGTAGCGGGATTGGCGGCGCTCGTGCCCGGCGCGGCCGGGCGCGCGGCGACGGTGCTCGGGATTCGTGACTGGCTGCTCGATCTGGCCGTGGAGGCCGGGGTCGAGGTACCGGGCACCCGGTTCGCGGTCGCCGAATCCGAGGCACCACCGTCGCTTCGTCCCGGTTCGCTCGAGGCCGCGCTGGCCGAGTTCGCCGTCGATGCCGAGGGTGACGCCGCCTGCGCCGCCTCGCTCACGGCGGCGATCCTCGGCTACCACCGCCGGGAACGTCAGCCGCGCTGGTGGGCGCACATCGACCGCCTCGGTCATCCCGTCGGTGAATGGGCCGACGCGCCAGGGGTTCTCGTCGGCGAGTGGGGCACCGTCGACACCAAGTGGCATCGCACGCCGCAACTGCCGACGATGCGCCGCTACCTCACTCTCACCGGTCGGCTCGGCACCGGCGCCACCCTCACCCCGGGCACCCAGATGGTCACCATCTACGACGGTGCCGCCGCCGCGGGCATGACCCAGACCCTCGGTCGCCGCGCCACCGCCACCGCCACCGTGCTCGGCTGCGCCGTCGACGCGAACTTCGACGACACCGTCCGCTTGGAGGAGCTGCTCCCCGCGGGCTGCCCGCCCTACGACGACCTGCCCGCCGCCATCGCCCCCGGCCCGCCCGACGGCGAGGCCGAAATCGAGGCGGCCCTGGAATTCACCGCCCAGGACCTGCTGATGACGCTGCCCCTGGTCCCCGAGAATGCCGTCTACGACTTGCTGCTGCGCCGCGCACCCCGCCTGCGCGACGGCCGGGAACTCCCCCCGGCCCACGGCGACATCGCGACCACCCTGGCCGCCGCCGTCGGCGCCCTCGACGCCTCGTATCTGGCTGTGCACGGCCCGCCAGGCACCGGGAAGACCGGCACCACCGGGCGCGCCATCGAACGCCTGGTCACCCGACATCGGTGGCGGATCGGTGTGGTGGCGCAATCGCACGCGGTGATCGAGCGGATCTTCGACGCGGTCGTGGAGGCCGGGCTGCTGCCCGAACTCGTGGCGAAGAAGGATGTCGCCTCGGTCGGGCCGGACTGGTCGGGCATCGAGGCCTCCCGGTACCCGCGCTTCCTCGACAACGCGGTGAATGGGTGCGTGATCGGTGGTACCGCAGCCGATTTCGTCGACGGTTCCCTCATCCCACCGGGAGCGCTCGACCTGCTCGTGATCGCCGACGCGGGCGATTTCTCGCTGGCCGACACCGTCGCGGTCGCCGTCAGCGCACGCAATCTCCTGCTGATCGGTGACCCCGTCCCGGCTCGCGCGCTGGCCGCGCATCCGCAGCCGGTGCAGGTCTCGGCGCTGGAATGGCTGTGCGAGGGTGCGCCCACCCTGCCCGCCGAGCGTGGCTATTTCCTCGACACCACCTGGCGCATGCACCCCGCGCTGTGCGAGCCGGTGTCGGCGAGTTGCTACGGCGGCCGACTGCGTGCCGGGGAAACCGGTACGCGCGCAAGCGATCTCGCCGGGATCTCGCCCGGCGTGAGCACCGTGCTGGTCGAACATCGGGGCAGCGCCACCGAATCCGATGCCGAAGCGCGCGAAGTCGTTCGCCGGGTCCGTGCGCTGCTCGGCCAGACCTGGACCGCCGACGGCCGCGCCCACAAATTGCACCCGCACGACATCTTCGTCGTCGCCCCCTACGCCGCGCAGGTCGCCCGCATCCGAACCCTGTTGGCGCGCGCCAAGATCGAAGACGTCCTCGTCGGTACCCCCGATCGCTTCCGCGGCCGCGAAGCCGCCGTCGTCCTGCTGTCGATGACCACCTCGACCCCCGCCGACGCCCCCTTCGGGATGCGCCCGCTGCTCTCGCGCACCGTCATCCACGCCACGCTGTGCCGAGCCATGTGGAAGGCGATCGTGATCCGTTCACCGCTGCTCACCGAATACCTGCCGGACACACCGGAGGAACTGGCCGCACTCGTGGGCTTCCTCCGCCTCGACACCTAGCCGGTCTCGACACCTAGCCGGTGGCGGTGCGATCCGACGGGGCGCCCGCTGCGGAATTGATCACCCATGCGGTGCCTGCCGCGGCGAGCAGAACCAGGACGCCGTGCCCGATCCGTCCGGCCGGTGGCAGAAAGAACACCGGAAGGTAGAGCCATACCAGCGCCGCGAACACGGCGGGCACCCAACCCGCTCGAAGGGCCATTGCCCACAGGGTGACCGCCACGCCCAGCGCGAGCCAGCCGAGTCCGAACAACGTCAGCGCGAGGGGGTTGTCCCGGATCTGGTCGGCCAGCGCCAGACCCTCGGCCGAGTTCGCCGCCAGCGCCACCCGGCCGATCTCGTGGAGCGCGAAGCATTCGAAGCCGTAGTACAGGCTCAGCAGCGTGACGGCGACCGTCCCCGACAGTGTCGAAGCCACGCGCAATCCACCCCGCTCGGTCGGGCGCGCGGCGACATCGAACAGCATCGCCGCCGCGATCAGCAGGAAGCCGAGGATGGCCAGCAGGTGCGAGACCACCCACGCCGTCGACGCGTAGGCCTGCGCGCCGGCGAGGGTCTCCTCGTCCGAATACGGCCGCAGCAGCGGATACGCAGCCAAGGCGAAGCCCGCGATGACGAGGCAGGCCGCACGCGCCGTGCGATAGGTGTTCAGGATGCCCTGGGAGCTCATGTCCGCAAGATATACCGGCCGCCTGAACGCCGGCCATACCTTGTCGACGAGCTGGGCGAACGGCGCCTGGACAATGTGAAACACCGCGAACCGCGGGGCTAGCCGCCACTCGCGTTGCGCAGCAGCCTGCGCAACCAGTCGGTCGCGGACTGGGGGGTGGCGGGGGTGATGTCGACGTGGCGTGCCGCGTGCACCAGGTAGCGCCCGTCGTCGGTGACATCGATCCATGACAGCACCCCGGTCGGCGCCTCGTCGGCACCCGCGCCGACCAGGATCTGCCCGATGCCACAGCGCGGACGCTGCAGCAGTTTTCGGACGCGGGCGGCCTCGGAAGGTCCGGCGACCGGCGCGGTCACCAGATCGCGACTGTCCTCGCGCACCCTGGCCGCCGGCGCGGACAGCGCGGGGCCGATGCCGATCGGGTGCGCGGGCATCCGCGTGAACACCTGGGCGGCAAACCGTTTCGTGCTGCCGACCTGGACGTGGACCGGGCCGCCCCGGTCCTCGGCGGTACCGGGTGCCTGCACGGCGAGGACGGCCACGTCACCGGTGACGGCGCCGAGCATCCGGACCTGACCGCCGGCCTGTCCGCGGACCTCGACCCGGATCTCGGGTTTGGCCAGCACCCGCAGTGCCGCCGACAGATCGGCGTCGAGGGTGGTGGCACACCACGCGTCCAGCGCGGGTTGCTGGGCGGCGCGTTCGAGGGTGTCGCGTGCGGACGCACGGACGGCGAGCGGATACGGGATCCGGTCGCCGTCGGTGCGGGCCCAGGCCAGCGCGAACTGGTCCGGGCTGACGTGCCAGTTCACTCCCGTTCGGTCCATTCACCGAGCACCGGGGGACTGGTCGGCTCCAACTTGCCGATCAGCGCGTTCACCTCGTCGGCGGGCTCCAGATAGGTCGGCTCCTCGTCGAGGAATCGCAGGAACTCGTCGTCCTCGTCCTCGTCCTCGGGCTCCGGCGCGGGTTTGCGCGGACCACCCGGCTGGCGGGTCTGATCGCTCGCGGCCAGCGCCCCGCCCATGAGCCCACCCATCGCGCCGGCACCCATGCCCGCGGCGACCTCGCCACCGGCGGCACCGCGCCCGTCGGCCACCGCGTCCGTGGCACTCGCCACGGTCTCGGTGCCCGATGTGGTGTCGGTCGTGCTCGCCGCAGCGGTCGAGCCCGCGCCGGAGAGCGAACCAGCACCGGGCCCGGTGCGGTCACGGCGATTGCGTGGGTCGGTGGTCGAGGGCTTGACATGGCCGACCGGGGTTGCCGCGGCGGAGGTGCCCGCGGCGCTGGTCACCGGAGTGCCCGGCGCGGGACGGCTCGGATCTCCGGTACGGGCCGCCGCCCCGGCCGTCGGGGCTGTCGCCGTCGATGCCGTCGAAGTGGCTGTCCCCGTGGTGTTTCCACTACCTGGTTGGCCGCTGCCCGTTGTTGTCGACGCGGTGTCGGGGCCGACGGTACTGGGCACGAACCCGGCCGCGACAGTGGCGCCGGAGTCGTCCGCGGATGGCGTAGCCGACTGAATCGGACTGCCGGGTGTCGCGTCAGACGGCGTTCCACTCACCGCACCGGACACCGCCGATGCGGTGACAGTGCCTGTTGCCGTGGCGATCTCGGGAAACGATGGCACCCCCGAACCGGTCGGCAGGAACGCGCCCGCGTAGATCGACTCCATCGCCTGGACCGCGTCGAGACGGGCGTTCTCGGCCTCTCGCACGATCGTGGCATTGTCGGCGGCCTGCCCGCTGTCGAGCAGTGCGGCAACCGGATCCGGTTGGGTGCCGTCGGGTTCGGCGATCGCGGTGCGCAGCGATTCGGCGGCGTCGCCGGCCTGGCAGAGTCGAACACCCACCGCGGTGAGCACATCCGCGATCTTGCGGCCGGCCTGTTCGAAGTCGCGCACCGCGTCGGCGGCCCGCTGAGCCGCCGTACCGCGCCAGCCGTCGGCGATGGCGGCGCGGATCTCGCTGTGCGCGCTGTCCACGCTGTCGCCGAGTCCGGTGGAGGTGGTGAGGAACAGTTCGCCCGCGCTCGCCAGAGCGGCCGGATCGAGTTGGCCGACAGCCCGGTGGATCTCGGCATGCGAGAGATTGTCGAAGACCTCGACGACAGACACGTAATCGGGGTCGGTGCGGCCGGAAATGCTACGCATCGCCATCACCTGTCGCCCTGATCGCACCGGCCAGCGCCTGATCGCTGTCCTGATAGGCCGTGCCCGCCGCGCGGAACAACGCCGCGAGATCGCGCGCGGCGCTCGCGTACGCACGCAGCCGATCGAGCGCGTCACCCGTCTTGGTTTCGAATCCGGTGCGCAGGGCCGCGCCCGACGGGAGCCCGCCGAACCCGGGGAGCACCGCCGCCTGGCTCAGCACTCGCAGCTGGGCCTCGGCCTCGTCGGCCAGCCGTTCATAGCGCTGGGCGCACCGCTCGGGTGCGCCGTCGGCGACCAGCACCCCCTCGATCCACAGTCCGCCCTCCTCGACCGCCTGGTCGAGTGCCGCCGTGTTCGGCAGCCCCGTTCGATTCGGTTGCACCGTTTCCCCCTTCGTTGCTGGTGTTCATCGCATCGCGGCCAGTACCCACTGCGCGATATCGGCCGCCACCTGATGCTGCACCGGTTCGTGCAACAGGTCGTGTCCGGCGTCGGCGTACTCGCGCAAATCTACCGATCGGTGGCGCGCTGTCCATAGCCGGATCGCATCGATGGGCGCCCGCCGGTCATCGATTCCGTGCACCGCCAGGACCGAAAGATCGAGGTCTGGCGTGCTGTCGAGCGCTCGGCAGGGGGTGCCGCAGACGACGAGACCGCCTAGTTCATCGGGGTTCTCCACCGCGACAGTCAGCGCCGTCACCGCGCCGAGGGAATGACCCATCAACACCGGCGCCGCGATGGCCTCGGCCCGGACCAGCGCGAGCAGAGCCCGCGCGTCGGCAACGAGCTCGCGCACCGTCCCCGGCGCGTCGGGATCTCCTTCACTCAAGCCTTGCCCCGAGGTATCCAACGCCCACAGCTCGATCGCCGCCGACCGCAGCGCTCCCGCGAACCGGTGGTAGTGCCCACTGTGCTGCCCGGTCCCCGGCAACAACACCAACACCGCCGTCGCCCCTTCGACCACCCACCGGCGGCAGTGCAGTCGCCCACGCGGACTGTCGAAGTAAGGCACCGTCCGATTATCCCCACCCACCCGCCGAATCCGTTGGCTCCGGCAACATCGCTGTCCCACATGACAATGTGCGCATTCCGTCGTCGGGTGTCAGCCGCTAGACTTCGCGCGTCGAACTGGTCGAGCAGAGCCGAGGTTTGTGCATGTTGTCGTTCCGTCGTTGCGTCGCCCACGTCGTCGTCGGCGCGGCCGTCGCGACCACCACCTCGATCGGCGCCGCCGCCGTGGCCGGCGCCGAACCCGTGGCGGCCTGTGCGCAGGCCAGTCAGAATGTCGCGATTCGGTCGACGGTGCCGCTGCTGGACTGGTCGGAGAACTTCGGCATCGATGAGCAAGGGGACCTGTGGGTTTCGCGCGTCATGCGCGGTGAGGTGCAGCGCTATGACCGGGCAGGCCGGTTGACCGCCACCGTCGCCGTGCCCGCCCCCGGCGCGGTTCGGCTCGGACCCGACGGGCTGCTGTACGTGGTCACCGGGAACTCGCCGCTGGCTGGTTCCGGTGGCATCGTCCGCTTCGATCCGACCGAGGCCGACCCCGTTCCCGAGCCCTTCGCCACCGGCTTCCCTCAGCCCAACGGCGCCGCGTTCGATGACGAGGGCAATCTCTACGTCGCCACCGGCAACGGCCTGCACCGCCTGCACCGTGACGGCAGCGAGGACATGGACTGGTGGGCCGCAGTGAGCGTCGAGGGTCCCAATGGTGTTGTCATCGCCGGTGATTCGGTCTACGTCACCGCGAACTTCGTCGCCGACAGCGGGCCGGTCGGCCGGGTGCTGCGCCTCTCGCGCACGAATCCGGCCGTGGCGACCACGATCGCCGACCTGACCTCCTTCGGCAGCCTCCCCGACTTCGTCGACGACCTGGTCGTCCGCGACGGCGCCCTCTACGTGACCACCCTCGCGGGACACCTCGTCCGCGTCGACCCCAGCACGGGCGCCACCTGCACGATCCTGTCCACCCAACCCCTCACGGCCGTGGTCGCCGACCCCGCCGACCCCGCGGCGTTGCTCGCCGGGTCCGAGGAAGGCACCGTCCTGCGCATCCGACCGGCAGACTGACCGCGCCACGCTCGGGGGAGACCGACCGCGCCGTGCTCGCGGGACAACCGGCCCTGTCGGGCTCCCGGGTGCGCGGAGCGGCATGGCTGGACGTCCGCGGCCATCGGTGCGTCCAGGCCGCTTCGAGTACCTGGGTCGGCCTCGGTCGATCCGAAGCCGACGCCGTGAGCCGGTGGATCAGCCGCCGACGGTGACCGCGGCCGGCGGGGTCGGCGGAGCCGGGGCGGGGGCAGGCGGCGGAGTCTCGGCGGGCGCGGGCGCGGGCGCGGGGGCCGGTGCGGGCGCCGCGCTCTGGGGTGCGGGGGCCTGTGACCTCGGCGCGCCCGAGGAGGATTCGCCCGACCCCGGGCTGGTGCCCTCGGGCTCGGTCGGCGCGGCGGGTGCCTCGGGCACCGCGACCGGCAGGTCGGGAATGACGAATGTGCCCACGGTGGGCGTCATCACGCAGCGGGCGCCGGGGTAGTCGATGGTGCCCCACATCGAGGCGACCACGGTGCCCGTTCCCGTGTGCACGGTCTTCGACAGCGAGGGCATGTGGTACTCGGTCTGGTCGTCGAGCGCGATGACGCCGCTGTGCCCGGTGTTGATGTTCACCCAGGCCACGCTCAGGCCCGAGGACAGCGGCACGCCGCTGTGGCGGGGGCTGGCACTGAAACGGATGTCGCCGGGCTCGAGGCTGTTCTCGGTGCGCGGACCGGGGCCTTCGAAGGTGGCGGCGGCGATGATCGTGGTGATCGGGCCGTTGCTGCCACAGCCGAAGGTCGGCGCGGCGTAGGTGAACGGGGTGAACTCCGTGGCGATGTCGCGCAGCGTGTCGGGCCCGACGAGCGCGGTGAAGCGGTCGATCGCGCCGACACCGGCCTTGGTCGCGGCGTCGTCGCCGGCGATCTCGGTGAGGTTGGCGATGCCCTCTTCCACAGGCGTCGGCGCGGCGCCCGCGGTTGCCGCCAGGATTGCCAGTGCGCCGATGCTCGCCGCGGTGACCGTCGCCGCTTTACCTGCGATGGATCTGCCGTTCACCCGAAAACTCCTCGATGGCTCCTCGCCGGTCACCCGGCTCGCTTTTGGCAACGTACCAGGTCGTCGACCGGGTCGCCGAGCTGGCGCCGGTCCCACCCGGCCCGGCGAGTGTGATGTAGTCGACACTGCGGTTTACCGAGGGGTAGGTTGCTGACGACGGCTACTAGACATCGCTGGGAGACCCGTATGAAGTTAGCCCTGTCCCCTGAAGAGCTCTCCTTCCGCGACGAGCTCCGGCACTTCTATCGCACCGAGATCCCGGTCGAGATCCGTGACCGCGTGAAATACGGCCACGAACTGTCCCGCGACGACATCGTCACCGCGAACAAGATCCTCAACGACAACGGCCTCGCCGTGCCGAACTGGCCGCCTGCCTGGGGCGGCAAGGACTGGACGCCGATGCAGCGTCACCTCTGGCTCGACGAGATGCAGCTGGCCTCGGTCCCCGAACCGCTCACCTTCAACGCCTCCATGGTCGGCCCGGTGATCGCGCAATTCGGTTCCGAGGAACTCAAGCAGCGGTTCCTCCCGCCCACCGCCGCGCTCGACATCTGGTGGTGTCAGGGCTTTTCCGAGCCCGACGCGGGGTCGGATCTGGCCTCGCTGCGCACCACCGCCGTGCGCGACGGCGACTCCTACATCGTCAACGGCCAGAAGATCTGGACCACCCTCGGCCAGTACGCCGACTGGATCTTCTGTCTGGTGCGCACCGACCCGAACGCGCCGAAGAAGCAGGCGGGCATCTCCTTCCTGCTCTTCGACGTGAAGACCCCCGGTGTCACCATGCGCCCGATCAAGCTGATCGACGGCAGCTACGAGGTGAACGAGGTCTTCTTCGAGAACGTCCGGGTGCCCGCCGACCAGCTCGTCGGCGAGGAGAACCAGGGCTGGACCTACGCGAAGTTCCTGCTCGGCAACGAACGCACCTCCATCACCGGCATCGGCAAGACCAAGGTCAAGATCGGCCTGGCCAAGGACTACGCGCGCGGAACCAGGACCGGGCACGGCACCCTGCTCGAGGACCCGGTGTTCGCCGCGCGGGTGGCCGAACTGGAGAACGAATTGCTCGCCCTGGAGCTGACCCAGCTGCGCGTGGTCTCCAATTCCGTGGACGGCAAGCCGAATCCGGCCTCCTCGGTGCTCAAGCTGCGCGGCTCGGAGCTGCAGCAGGCGGCCACCGAACTGCTGCTCGAGATCGCGGGCCCCGACGCGCTGCCGGTCGACGCCGACGGCATCGCCTCGCCCGGCTGGGCCCAGCACACCGGCCCCGGCTACCTGAACTACCGCAAGGTGACCATCTACGGAGGCTCGAGCGAGGTCCAGCGCTCGATCATTTCCTCCACGATCCTCGGATTGTGAGGCGTTGACATGGATCTGGCACTGACCGACGAACAGACGATGCTGCGCGACACCGTGCGCGAGCTGCTGCACCGCTTCTACGACGGCGAGGCATTGGCCAAGGCGGGCGAGACCGACCCGGGCTGGAACCGCACGGTCTGGAAGCAGCTCGCCGATCTGGGCGTGCTCGGCCTGACCATTCCCGAGGACGACGGCGGCGTCGGCGCGGGCCCGGTCGAGGTGATGCTGGTCCAAGAGGAACTGGGCCGCGCCCTCGCCCCGGAACCGGTGCTCGACGCGGTGGTGATCCCGGCCGAGCTGCTGAAGCTGACCGGCAGCGCGGAGCAGAAGCAACGTCTGCTGCCCGCCCTGGCGGCGGGCACGACCCTGCTCGCCTTCGCGCACAACGAGCCGGGCCAGCGCTGGCCCTCGACCGAGCTGACCACCACGGCGACGGCCGACGGCGACGGCTACACGCTGACGGGCGTGAAGAATCCGGTGCTGCACGGCGATGTGGCCGACGAGCTGATCGTCAGCGCGGTGCTGCCCGGCGGCGGTGTGGGACTGTTGCTGGTCGATCCGGACCAGGCCGGTGTGCACCGGCGTACCTACCGCACCTTCGACGGTCGCCGGGGCGCGCAGTTCGATTTCGACGGCGCCACCGCCGCGTTGCTCGGCGACACCGTCGACGCCGCCGAGCCGATCGCGCTCGTCCAGGGGTACGCGCAGGCGGCGCTGTGCGCGGAATCGGTGGGGGCGATGGAGGTGGCGCTCACGCTGACCACGGAATACCTGAAGACCCGCAAGCAGTTCGGCGTGACGCTGTCGAAGTTCCAGACGCTGACCCAGCGCGCGGCCGACTGCTACGTCTCGCTGGAACTGGCCCGCAGCATGAGCCTGTTCGCCACCGCGGCGCTGGCCGATGGCGGCAACGATCCGGTGGTGGCCTCACGGGCGCGACTGCAGGTCGGCAAGTCGGCCGAGCACATCGGGCAGGAGGCGATCCAGATGCACGGCGGCATCGGCGTCACCGCGGAGTATCCGGTGAGCCACTACGTCGCCCGGCTGACCGCGATCGGACAGACCCTCGGCGGGGCCCTCGAGCACCGTCGGGTACTGGCCGATCGGGTGGGCGGCTACGACCTGCCGGAGCTGTAGGACGGTGTCGGCGATGGCGCGTGCCCCTCGGGGTGCGCGCCATCATCGTGTCCGTGGGTCGTCTGTGTCGATCGACCCGTGCGGCGATGCCGGATCAGCGGGTCGGCTCGGTGGCGGTCGGTGCCGTGGTCGTCGGGGTCTGGACGGTGGAGGGGCGGTCGGCGGTCGGCGTGGTCGCGGTGGGCTGCGCGGTGGTGCTCAGCCGGTCGTAGGCGTGGGTGGGTGGATAGCTCGGGTCCTCGGTCGCCTCGAACTCGTCGACCTCCTCGACCGGCGGACCAATGCGCGGGGGAGTGACGGTGCGGGTCGGGCCGGGGCGCGTGGTGGTACGGGCGGGCGACGTCGTGGTCGGCGGCTCGGCGGCGGCGGGTTCCGGTTCCGGCTCCGGGTCAGTCGTCGAGTCGTCGGTGGTCTCGGGTGTCCGCGGTTCGGCCGCGGCCTCGGGCGGCCTCGACTCGGTGCTGTCGTCGTCCTCGGCCGGTGGCTTCGGGGTGGTCTCGGTGGAGCTGAGGCTGAACGGTTTCCGCGGCGGCATGTACGGCGCGACCCGCCAGGTCGGTGAGGGCGGGATCTCGATGCGGTAGGTGGTCGCGGTGGGCTCTTCGGGGAGCCGGCTCGGCGCCACGGCCAGATCGGCGCTCAGTGGCGGCGGCGGTACGTACACCTCCTGCTGGCCGACACCGCACGCACCGATGACGATCAGTCCGAGCGACACCGCGCCGGCAGCGACTGCCGGACCTATGATCTTGGCCCTGCCTTCATCCATCGCCTGCTACTCCTCGTCGGCTTCGAGTCGCCTCACAGTAGTGCAGGACCGGCGAAAGAGCGCATTTTAAATGCTCATGGGTCAGATATCGGATTGATCTCTTCAGCGTGTCATGGGGACGTGTCGCGCGCACTGAGCGTCGCCGAGTCGTAGCGTGTGTGAGCAAAGTTACGCATGAGACGCCCGGAACGAACCCTGACGCGCGAGGTGTGCGCGATACAAGAATCTGATCGGCGTCATGAGGAGAATCTGATGGGAGCTTATTCGACACCCCGGCTGGAAACCGTGACGGCGAACCTCGATTCGGCCACCGCGGCACAATTCCAGCACGCACTGTCGACCCCGCCGGACAATCGCGCTTTCGCGGTGGTCGCGCGGGTGATGGGCTGGTTGTTCTTCGTCGGCGGACTCGTCGGCGCCGGGCTCGGGATCGCGGGCCTGCACGTGGAGATCACGGTCGCCGGGCTGATCCTGGCCTGCACGGCGGGTCTGATCCTGCTGAAGCTGCGCACCGATCGGGAAGCGCGCGAAACGACCTGAGGCACCGGAAAACCCGCTGCGTCCCTGGCTGTGAGCGCTTACCGTCGATGCCGTGCGCATCGACATCACCAGTGACGCCGCCCGGTTCCTCGCCGAGGCCCGAGCGCTGCTGCGCGGGGACCCCCTGCGTCATACGGTGATCGCCACGACCGCCGTGAACCAGGCCGAGGGGCGTTCCGGCGCGATGGCGACGCGCTTGCTGACGGTCCGCGACGGCGAGACCGTCGGCATGGCGATGTGCACCCAGGGCTCGGTGTACCTGGGCGAGCTTCCCGCGGACAGCGTGTCGGCCGTCGCCGACGCGTTCGTGGCCGATGGTGTGGCCTTGCGCAGCGTGGAAGGCGCTGTCGCGGACGCCGATGCCTTCGCCGCGCACTGGTCGAAGGTCGGTGGCGGCAGCTATCGCCGGAGATACTCGACGCGCCTGTTCCGGCTCGGCGAACTGCGCGTGCCAGCAGCCAGGACTGCGCCACAAAGGCCAGGGGCCGAGGGCTCGCTGGGGGTACCCACGGCTGCGGGGGAGCTGCACGTGCCCGCGGTCGCGGGGGCGGCTCGCCGGGCCACCGGGGACGATGTCGTTGTCTGTCTCGAGCTGGTCCGGGCGTTCGCGGCGGAGAGCGGAGCGCCGCTGCGTCTGGACGAGACGGCGGTGCGCAGGCGGGTCGAGAGCGGGTGGTGGTGGCTGTGGGAACACGCCGGTACGCCGGTCACCCTCGTCGCCCGGCAGGCCGCGGTCCTCGGCTGGGCCAGGATCGGCCCGGTCTACACGCCGCCGGGCCTGCGCGGCAACGGTTTCGCGAGCGCGCTCACCGCCACCGTCGCGGCCGAGATCCGCGCGGAGGGCGCCGATGCCTGCCTGTTCACCGACCTCGCCAACCCCACCTCGAACAAGATCTACCAGGCGATCGGCTTCGAGCCGGTGCGCGACTTCGTCCACCACACCCTGTCCCCTGACCTGGATCATTGATCACCAGGCTCTGATGCGTTCGCTGCTCGGCCGTTGGTGACACGGGGCCTGTTCGTTGTCCGAATCCGCCTGGTGTGCCTAGTCGAGGGGCGCGGCGTGCCACCAGTCGAACAGCTGGTCTTCGGTGGCGATGAAGCCGCGGCTGTGCATGAGCATGGCGGCGCGGGCGGGGTCGGCATCGAAGCGGGTGACCATGCGGGGGGACCTGGTCTGGCTGTTGTGCAGGACGAAATTCGTGTAGTCGCGGCCGTTGTGCACGGCCGGGCGCTCGTCGTTGGCGGGCAGGCCCGAGATCGCCAGCGTCGCCGCATCGGCCGACGGGTAGAGGAAGAACTCGTAGGTGGCCCTGTTGCCGCCGCCGAAACAGCGCCACATGACCAGCCAGTCGCCCATGCCGGCGTCCTCGGGATCACGGTTGGCGGTGGCGCGGTCATAGGCGAAGCAGCCCGCACCGCCCAGCCCCGACCCCGCGTGCACCAGGGTGTCGGCCGTGGTGTGCGGCAGCATGCGCGGGAACTGATCGCTGAGCTTCGCGGCACGGGCGCCGATGGTCTGCCGGTCGGTCGTCGGCACGGTGGTGGTGGTCGACGGTGGCTGCGCGGCGGATGTTGTAGGTACCGCACTGGATTCCTGGCCGCCCTGCGCCGACGAACCCTCCGCGGGGCCGGTGAACTGGTTGACGATCAGCCAGCCGACGAGTCCGAGCAGCAGGATGAACGCGGCCCACGCCACCGGTGAGGCCTGCCAGCGGGAGGTGCGTTCGGGCGGCGTGGCTGCCGAGGCATTGCGCAGGGGCCACGATGGGTTTCCCGCCGGCTCGGGGCCGAACGGCGCCATGCCTGCCATCGGGTAGCCGGGCGCGGGCGTGTAGGGCGAGTTCGGTGGGTAGGTCATGGTCGCCGGTGTGCCCGGAAATGAATGCGGTGGAGCGGAATCGGTGAGGGCATGGGCTGCTGCGGCGGCGAACTCGGCGCAGGAGCCGAAGCGGTCTTGTGGGTGTTTTGCCATGGCTCTGGCCAGGACCGCGTCCAGCGCGGCCGGGAGTCCGGGGCGAGCGGTGCTGGCGCGGGGTGGTGCCTGTTGTAGGTGGCCCTGGATCACCGCGACCGGGTTGGGCGCCTCGAACGGTGTTGTGCCGGTGAGCAATCGGTAGAGGGTACAAGCCAGGGAGTACTGGTCGGCACGGCCGTCGAGGGCAACGCCCGAGAGCTGTTCGGGGGAGGCGAAAGCCAGGGTGGCGGTGAAGGTTCCGGTCTGGGTGAGCTTGGCGGACCTGTCGTCGTGCAGGCGGGCGATGCCGAAGTCGGTGAGGTAGACCCGCTCGCCGCCCTCGACCGGCTCGATCAGGATGTTGGCCGGTTTCACGTCGCGGTGCAGCACACCCCGGCTGTGCGCGAAGTCCAGTGCCGCGCCGGTTTCGGCGACGATACGCACCGCCCGCGCGGGCTCGACCGGGGCGGGCAGCGAGGACGCGTCGGAACCATCGATGTAGCGCATCGAGATCCACAGCTGATCGTTGTCGACCCCGCGGTCGTAGACGGTGACGATGTTCGGATGCTCGAGCCGCGCCACCAGATCGGCCTCGCGCTCGAACCTGGCCCGGATCTCGGTGTCGAAGAACAACTCCCGGTTCAGCAGCTTCATCGCGGTGCGCCGGGGCAGCCGGGGGTGACGCGCCAGATACACCGAGCCCATGCCGCCACGGCCGAGCAGCCGCTCGATGGTGTACCCGGCGAAGACACCGCCCTCGTCGATCATCGGGTCAGTTCAGCGGTGCCGAGCGCCACCAGCGCAGCACGTCGTCGGCGTCACCGTAGCCATCGGTGAACATCAGGAACTGGGCGCGGTCGGGCTCACCGGTGAACACGGTGATGATCTTGTTCCCGTTGTCGGTGTACTTGTAGTTGGTGTACTGCTTACCGCCGTTGGTGTCGACGGACTTGATATTGGTGGGCAGCCCGTCGATCACCGCCTGCACGTCGGCGGCGGAGTTGTAGACATAGAACCGGTAGAACGGGTCGTCGCCGGAGCCACCGCCGCCGTCGTAGCACCGCCACTGCCAGACCCAGGCACCGAAATCGGGGTCGCCGCGGTTGGCCGAGGGGGTGTAGCCGGTGTCGGTCTCCCAGCACTTGGCGCTGTTGTAGCCGGTCTCGCCGTCGGTGTCGGCGGGCACCATCCGGCCGAACGCCGCGCTGATCGCGTCGGCGTCGGGGGTGACCTGGACGGCCGCCGCGCTCGTCGACGGTGTCGTGGTGGTGGTGTCACCGCCGGAATTGTCACCGCTGGTCGCGATGCCGATGGCGATCAGCAGGACGATCACCAGGACCACGGCGCCGACGATGCCGAGGATCATCCCGGTATTGGACTTCGACGGCGGGCGCGGCCCCTGCGCGTACTGGCCATACGGTGCGGGCACGGGCGGCCGCGGCGGGGTGGGCGGTGCGGGGTACTGCGGCCGGGACTGCTGGGTGTACGGGTTCTGCGTCGGCGCGCCACCGGTCGACGGGGAGGGTGTCTGGTTGGCGGTCATCGGACCACCGGTCATCGGGCCCGAGCGCCCCATCGGCCCGGCGGTGCCCATCGGACCACCGGTCATCGGACCCTGTGCCGCAAGGGGATACGGCGAACCGGTCTGCGGGATCGCGCCACCGGTGGTCGGTCGCGGACCGCCCGTGATCGGCATCGCACCGCCGGTGCCGGGCCGGGGTCCGGCCAGCGGCAGGCCCGGCGTGCTCGGATTGTTCAGCGCGGCGATCGCGGCGCTCGCGAAATCCGAACAGGTGTCGAAGCGGTCGTCGGGACGCTTGGCCATCGCCTTGGCCAGCACGGCGTCGAGGGCATACGGCAAGCCCGGCCGCACACTGCTCAGCGCCGGCGGCGGTTGCTGCAGGTGGCCTTGGATGACGGCGGCCGGATTGGTCGCGGTGAACGGACCCGCCCCGGTGAACAGCCAGAACAGCGTGCAGGCCAGCGAATACTGATCGGAACGGTGATCGAGTGAGGCGCCGGTGAGCTGTTCGGGCGAGGCATAGGCCAGGGTCGCGGTGAAGGTGCCGGTCTGGGTGAGATGGCCGGTGTCATCGCGCAGTCGGGCGATGCCGAAGTCGGTGAGGTAGACCCGTTCGCCGCGACCGGCGCCCGAGCGGGCGAGCAGGATGTTGGCCGGTTTCACGTCGCGGTGCAGCACACCCATGCCGTGCGCGTAGTCCAGCGCGTCGGCGGTTTCCTTGACGATCTGCAGCGCGCGGGCGGGCGGTAGCGTCTGTGGGTCCACCGAGGCGGCGTCGATCCCATCGATGAACTGCATGGAGATCCACAGTTGTTCGTCGTCGAGGCCGCGGTCGTAGACGGTGACGATGTTCGGGTGATCCAGGCGCGAGACCAGATCCGCCTCCCGTTCGAACCGTGCCCGCACCTCCTGATCGAAGAACATCTCGCGATTGAGCAGCTTCAGCGCGGTCATCCGCGGTAGGCGAGGATGCTTGGCGAGATAGACCGAACCCATGCCACCACGGCCGAGTTGGCGTTCGATGACGTAGCCTGCGAAGACATCTCCGTTGGCCAGCATGTCTGCTCCACTTCCCGCGGAGCGCCGGGACCCACCAGCGCACGCGCGTACAGCATGAAAAGCCGCGGCCGGGTGGCCCGCCACGGGAAAATCTACGAAACCTTAGCAGTCGTCGGGGCTACGGACGGCTGCCTGCTGGACGGGCGAACAGCCCACCGCGATCACGGTGGTCGTCGCTGTTGGGGCGGCACGATATAGCCGGGATGGTTGCGGCCACCGGGGAAATCGATGATCCCCGGACGTGGTGTGCCGCGCCGCGAAGGGATCGGCGTTCCGCCGGTGGTGGGGCGCGGTGGGTGTGGGTGCGGCTGCGCGGGGGTGGCCGGCGGGGTGCGCGGATAACCCTGCGGCGGCGTCGACGGCCGGGCGTAGGGCTCGCGAGCGCGCAACACGACACCGGACGCCGTCGGCTGCTCGTGGTGCCACGGGCCCGGAACCGCGAGCAGCGCGGCCTTGGCGGCCGCGGCGAACTCCGCGCAACTGGCAAATCGCCCGTCGGGGTGCTTGGCGGTGGCCCTGGCCAGCACCGCGTCCAGCGTCGGGGGCAGGTCGGGGCGCAGGCTGCGCAGCGGCGGCACCGGCTTGCTCAGGTGTGCCTGGATGACGGTGGCCGGGCTGGGTCCGGGGAAGGGCACCGAGCCGGTCAGCATCCAGAACAGCGTGCAGGCCAGGGAGTACTGGTCGGCGCGATGGTCCAGCGGGGCACCGGTGAGGTGCTCGGGCGCGGCGTAGGCGAGGGTGGCGGTGATCGAACCCGCCGAGGCCAGCGTGGTCTCGCTGTCGCGGACGGCCGCGATCCCGAAGTCGGTGAGCACCACCCGTTCCGGGCGCCCGATCGGCGGCTTCGCGAGCAGGATGTTGGCCGGCTTCACGTCACGGTGCAGGACACCGCTGGCATGCGCGAAATCCAGCCCGGTGGCGGTCTCGGCGAGGATCTGCACCGCCCGGCCCGGCGTCAGCACGTTCACATCCGCGGTCGCGACATCGGTACCCGCCACGAACTGCATGGAGATCCACAGCTGGCCCTCGTCGGTGCCGCGGTCGTAGACATTGACGATGTTGGGGTGCTCGAGCTGGGCGACCAGATCGGCCTCGCGCTCGAAACGACGGCAGCTCTCCTGATCGGCGGTCAGCTCGCGGCTGAGCAGTTTCAACGCGGTCAACCGGGGCAATCGCGGGTGCCTGGCCAGGTAGACCACGCCCATGCCGCCCCGACCGAGCACACGCCGGATCGTGTACCCGGCGAACACGTCGCCTTTGCGCAACACGCGAAGTCACCCCCTCCAGGGCAGAGCACCCGTCGAAATCCTACCGATGTATCTCCCGGAGCTCCCTGGGTGCAACATTCGTCGATCCTGTCGGTGCGGCGGATTATGGTGACGGTATGCGCATTGGAGCACACGTTCGCGACGAGGGCGATCCGATCGGGTTCGCCGAGCAGCTCGGCGCCGAGGTCATCCAGATGTTCGTGGTCGATCCGCAGAGCTGGGACAAACCCCAGCCGCACCCCAGGGCGGCCGAGATCCTGGCCAGTCCGATCGACGTGGTCGTGCACTCCTCCTACCAGATCAACGTGGCCAGCCTGAACAACCGGCTGCGGATGCCCTCGCGCAATGCGGTCGCCCAGCAGGCCGAGGCCGCCGCCGAACTCGGCGCGTTCGGTCTGGTCGTGCACGGCGGGCACGTGCGCTCCGACGCCGAGCTCGACACCGGAGTCGACAACTGGCGCAAGCTGTTCGAACGCCAGCAGGACAAGGGTGGGTTCGCCGTGCCGATCCTGATCGAGAACACCGCGGGCGGCAATCACGCGATGGCGCGGCACTTCGATGCCATCGCCCGGCTCTGGGACGCGGTCGGCGGGTACGGGGCCGGGTTCTGTCTGGACACCTGCCACGCGTGGGCGGGCGGGGAGGAACTCGTCGGAGTGGTCGAGCGGATCAAGGCCATCACCGGCCGTATCGACCTGGTGCACCTGAACTCCTCGCGCGACGAGTTCGATTCCGGCGCCGACCGGCACGCCAACTTCGCCGACGGCACCATCGACCCACAGCTGCTGGCCGAGGTCTGCCGCACCGCCGATGCCCCGGTGATCTTGGAGACCCCCGTCGGTGGTGTCGCCGACGACCTCGCCTACCTGCGCGAGAACCTCGGCTGAGTCGCGGGGATGGCCGGAGCGGCGCTCGTTCGTGGAGGAAGTGGAGTTGCTCGGCGGACGAGCGCCCGAGGGGCGACACCGGGTCCACGGGGTCGGCCGCCATACTGAGCTCATGAGTATTCGGCCGCTGGACGGAGTGCGCGTCCTGGAACTCGGCAACTATGTTGCCGCTCCCACTGCCGGACGTATTCTGGGCGACTTCGGCGCCGAGGTGATCAAGGTGGAACGCCCCGGAACGGGCGACGAGTTACGGAATTGGCGGTTGTACGGGGGCGATACCTCGATGCTGTATCGCACCGTCAACCGCAACAAGAAATCGATCGTGCTGGATCTGCGGACCGAGGCGGGTCGGGCGATCGTGCTGGATCTGGTGGCGCGCTGTGACGTGCTGCTGGAGAATTTCCGGCCGGGCATGCTGGAGAAGTGGGGCCTCGGGCCGGAGGCGCTCGAGCAGGTGAATCCGGATCTGGTGATCACCCGCATCTCCGCCTACGGCCAGACCGGGCCGATGTCGGCGCGACCGGGGTTCGCCGCGGTCGCCGAGGCGGTGGGCGGCCTGCGTGAGCTGGTCGGCGACCCGGATCGGCCGCCGGTGCGGGTGGGGGTGTCGATCGGTGATTCGATCGCGGGGATCTACGCCGCGTTCGGCACCGTCATGGCGCTGTTCCAGCGGGAACGGGTCAGCGGGCCGGTGCCGCAGGTGGAGCGGATCATCGATGTGGCGCTCAACGAATCGATCCTGTCGGTGATGGAATCGCTGGTGCCGGACCACCTCGCCTACGGCATCAACCGCGAGCGGGTCGGCGGGCGGATGGAGGGCATCGCGCCCAGCAACGCCTACCCGACCAGCGACGGCTACAGCATCATCATCGGCGGCAACGGTGACGCGATCTTCGGGCGATACATGCAGGTCATCGCCCGTCCCGACCTGGCCGCCGACCCGGAGCTGGCCGACAACGCCGGACGCTGGCGCCACCGCGAGCGTCTCGACGCCGCCATCGCGGAATGGTCGATTCAGCACACCCGCGACGAGGCACTGAAATTACTCGACGACGCCGCCATCCCGTGCGGCCCGATCTACACCGCCGCCGACATCGTGGCCGACGAGCAGTACCGCGCACGCAATATGATCCAGTCGTTCCCCGTCGACGTGGGCGAGGCCGAACCCAAACAGGTGGGTTTTCCCGGCATCGTCCCGGTGATCGGGGGCGAGTCGCTGCCGATCCGCAATGTCGGCCCCGACCTCGGCGAGCACACCCGAGAGGTGCTCGGCGGGCTGCTCGGGATGAGTGACGACGAGATCGACGCGCTGGAGGCATCATGACGAGGCGAGTACACGGCAGGCGACGCCCGCCGGTCCGCAGCAAGTGGGAACCACGCGGGCCGGGCCATGTGCGTCCCACCGTGCACCCGACCCCGGCGAGCGTGGGCGACAAGCTGTGCGGCGGGGTGATGTGCGTGCTCGCCCAGGAGCCGGAGCGGCGATGACCGCCCTGCTGCGCGATGTGACCCTGCGCGACGGTTTGCAGCTCACCGGCAAGGTGCTGCCGACCGAACAGAAGGTCGACGTGGTCCGGCGGCTGCTGGCCGCCGGGGTTCCGGCGCTGGAGATCGGTTCGATGGCGCGCCCGGATCTGGTGCCGCCGATGGCCAACTCACTCGAGCTCATCGCGGCACTGACCCCCGACGAGCTGGCGAAATGCTGGGTCTGGGTGGCCATGCCACGTCATGTCGAGAAGGCCGCAGCGGCTGGCGCGCGGAATTTCCAGTACTGCTTCTCGGTGTCCGACGCCCACAACAAGGCCAATATCGGCCGCGACACCGACACCTCGGTGGCCGCGATGCCCGACGCGATCCGGCTGGCGCAGGAGGTGGGCGGCGCGATCCAGCTGTGTCTGGCCACCAGCTTCACCTGCCCGTTCGACGGTCCGGTCGACCCACAGCGCGTGCTCGCCATCGCCCGCGACCCGCGCACCGAGGGCGCCACCGACATCGTCCTGGCCGACACCCTCGGCCAGGCCCATCCCGGTCAGGTGAGCGCCCTGGTCACCGCCGTGCGCGAGAGCACCCCGGCACGCCGCATCGTCTTCCACGGCCACGACACCTGGGGGATGGGCGTGGCCAACACCCTGGCCGCCGTCGCCGCAGGCGCGGGCATGGTCGACGGCGCCCTCGGCGGCCTCGGCGGCTGCCCGTTCGCACCCGGCGCCAGCGGCAACACCGCCTCCGAGGACATCGCCTTCGCCACCCGCCCCGACTGGTTCACCCCGGCCGCGCTGGCCAGCCTGGTCGGCCTGACCGAGGAACTGCTCACCGACCTGAGCGAACCGAATCGCTCCCGGACCGCCGAGGGCGCACGCTCCAAGGCCGGGGCCTTCGACTGGGTCATCAGGTAGGTATCGGGGGAATCCCGGATGGCGCGGGTCGGCACGGCCCGCCAGACTGGACACCATGACTTCGCACGCCATGGGCACCGAGGACGTCGACGCGGCGACCGCCACCGAGATCGCGGCCGCCGCACAAGACCTGGTCAAGCTGTACGGATCGGGAGACACGCAGGTCAAAGCCCTCGACGGGGTGTCGGCCGACTTCGCCAAGGGCGAGTTCACCGCCATCATGGGCCCCTCCGGATCGGGCAAGTCGACGCTCATGCACTGCCTGGCCGGACTCGACAGTGCCAGCGCGGGCGAGGTCCGCATCGGTGACACCGCGCTGACCGGGCTGTCGGACAAACAGATGACCGCGCTGCGCCGCGACCGGATCGGGTTCGTCTTCCAGGCGTTCAACCTGGTCCCGACGCTCACCGCGCTGGAGAACATCACCCTCCCGCTCGACATCGCGGGCCGCAAGGCCGACCAGGAGTGGCTCGACACGGTGGTCAAGCGCCTCGGCCTCGGTGATCGTCTCGACCACCGGCCCAGCGAGTTGTCGGGTGGTCAGCAGCAGCGCGTCGCCTGTGCCCGCGCGCTGGTGGGCAAGCCGGAGATCATCTTCGGCGACGAACCCACCGGCAACCTTGACTCGCACTCCTCGGGCGAGGTGCTGTCGATCCTGCGCGCCTCGGTCGACGAGTTCGGCCAGACCGTGGTCATCGTCACCCACGACCCGCGCGCGGCCGCCTACTCCGACCGCGTCGTGTTCCTCGCCGACGGCCGCATCGTCGACGAGTTGCGCGATCCGACCCAGGATTCGATTCTCGACCGGATGAAGGCACTGGAAAACAAGTGAACACAGCATCGCGAAGCGGTTCGATGAGGGGCGGCGGTCGGGTGACGGGCGGGCGTAATCCGATGCGCAAGGTGGCCCTGCGCAATCTCGCCGCGCACAAGGTGCGTCTTGCCCTGACCCTGCTCTCGGTGGTGCTCGGCACCGCCTTCATCTCCGGGTCGTTCGTCTTCACCGACACCCTGCAGCGCACCTTCGACGGGATCTTCGAAGGCCAGGCCCAGGGCGTCGACGTGCGGGTCGGTCCGAAGGACCAGCGTTCGCTCGGCGTGCCCAACAACATCGTCGACGCGCTCGCCAAGGCCGAGGGCGTCGACCGGGTCGCGCCTGCCGTGAACGGTCCGGTGGTGCTGCTCGATCCCGAGGGCAAGAAGGCCGTGCAGACCGGCGGTGCGCCGAGTTTCGGTGTGTCCTATCTGCCGCCGGAGAAATCGGTCGAGGACCCGGAGACCTTCGTCGCGGGCCAGGCGCCGACCGAGTCGGGCCAGATCGCGCTCAACACCGGTGGCGCCGAACGCGCCGGACTGCAGGTGGGCGACACGACGAAGGTCTTGATCCCGTCCAAGGGCGAACCGTTCGACGTGACCCTGACCGGCATCTACGAGATGCCCGGCACCGACGGTGGTGGCGTGCTGGCGGTGATGTTCACCGAACCGCAGGGCCGCGAGTTGTTCACCGACGGCTCGCATGTCGCCTACGCCGACATCGCCGCCGCGCCCGGCGTCGCCGCCGACGACCTGCGCGACCAACTCGCCGCCGGACTGCCCAACTACAAGGTGCAGAACGCCGACGAGGTCCGCGAGGACATGAAGCGCGAGGTCTCCGAGGCGCTCACCTTCATCAACTACTTCCTGCTCGCCTTCGGCGCCATCGCGCTGATCGTCGGCACGTTCATCATCTACAACACCTTCTCGATGATCGTGGCCCAGCGGCTGCGTGAACTGGCGCTGCTGCGCGCGATCGGCGCCAGTCGCCGGCAGGTCGGTCGCTCGGTGGTCGGCGAGGCGATCGTGATCGGCGTGATCGGCAGTGCGCTGGGCCTGGCCGCGGGCATCGGCTTGGCATTCGGGTTGTCGGCGGCGCTCAACGCCTTCGACCTTGGCCTGCCCACCGGTTCGCTGACGGTGCTGCCGCGCACCGCGATCGTCGCGCTGCTCGTGGGGCTGATCGTCACCGTGGCCAGCGCCTACGCGCCGGCTCGTCGGGCGGCGAAGGTGCCGCCGGTGGAGGCCATGCGGTCCGAATTCGCCAGTGCCGGTGACTCGTTGCGAGTGCGGACGATCGCCGGCGCGGTGCTCGCCGTCGCCGGTGGCGTGCTGGTGTACCTCGGCGCGCAGGGCACGGGCAAGGGCTCGGCGGTGACCGTCGGTCTCGGTGCGCTCGGGTTGATCCTGGCCGTGCTGCTGGCCGCGCCCGCGCTGTCGCGGCCGATGGTGATCGTGCTCGGGGTGCTCACCAAGCCCTTCGGTGCGATCGGGCAGATGGCTCGCAACAACGCGGTGCGCAATCCGCGCCGCACCGCCGCCACCGCCTTCGCGCTCACCTTGGGGCTGATGCTGGTCTCGGCGATCGGCATCCTCGGCGCCTCGGCGAAAACCAGTGTGGGCGTGCTCATCGACAAGGGGGTGAAGGCCGAATACGTGCTCGCGGGTCCGCAGATGATCGGCGCGCCGATCGGCGCGGTCGACGCGGTGCGCACGCAGGTGCCGGGCGTCAGCGAGGTCACCGGGGTCCGGTTCGTCGGCTTCAAGGTCGGCGACGACCAGATCGGGGCCACCTCCCCGGACGGCCCGATCGACCCGGTCATGGACATCACCATGCTCGAGGGCTCCAGCACGCTGGGCGAACGCGGTGTGCTCGTCGGCGAGACCGAGGCGGCCGATCGCGGCTGGACGATGGGCGACGCGGTCGCCATCACCAGTCTCGACGGCAAGGAACTCGAGCTGACGGTCGGTGGCATCTACGCCGATTCACCGTTGTTGGGCCCGATGGTCGTTGATCCGAGCGTCTATGAGCAGTTGATGCCACAGAGTTTGCGCACCAATATCTTCGTGCTGGTCAAGGCCGCACCGGGAGCCGATCTCACGGCGATGCGGGCGGATCTGGAGAAGGCCACCGAACCGTTCGTGGTGGTGCAGGTGCAGGACCACGAGGAGTTCAAGGGCGCGCAGGGCCAGCAGATCAACACCCTGCTCGCCATCCTCTACGGCCTGCTCGCCCTGGCCGTGGTGATCGCGGTGCTCGGCATCATCAACACCCTCGCCCTGTCGGTGGTCGAACGCCGCCGCGAGATCGGCATGCTGCGCGCCGTCGGCACCCAGCGCTCCCAGGTACGCCGCACCATCTACCTGGAATCGATGCTGATCGCCATCTTCGGCGCCATCGTCGGCCTGATTCTCGGCATCGCCCTCGGCGTCGGCTTCCTGCGCACCCTGCGCGACATGGGCATCGACCAGATCACCATCCCGTGGACCCAGTTGGTGTCGGTGCTGATCGCCTCGGGTGTGGTGGGTGTGCTTGCGGCGGTGTGGCCAGGTGTGCGTGCCGCGCGAACACCACCGTTGGCGGCCATCGCGGATCTGTAGGCCCGTGGTGCCCCGGCCCACCAGCCGGGGTCTGGGTGGCGCCTTACACCGCAGGGGCGTTCGTGTCGGCCCAGCGGGTGATGTCACCGCGGTCGAGCGCGGTGGCCAGCAGGTCCGGGAATTTGTCCGGAGTGCAGGCGAAGGCGGGGATGCCGAGGGCTGCCAGCGCGGCGGCGTTGTCGTGGTCGTAGGCGGGTGCGCCCTCGTCGGACAGGGCGAGCAGCACCACCACCTGCACGCCCGCCTCCTTCATCGCATGGCATCGCCGCAGCATCTCGGTGCGCACGCCGCCCTCGTACAGATCGGAGATGAGTACGAACAGGCTGTCGGTGGGCCGGGTGATCAGCGACTGTGCGTAGGCGATGGCGCGATTGATGTCGGTGCCGCCGCCGAGCTGGGTGCCGAACAACACCTCCACCGGGTCGCTGAGCTGATCGGTGAGGTCGACGATCTCGGTGTCGAACACGACCAGCGAGGTCTTCAGCGAGCGCATCGACGCCAGCACCGCGCCGAACACCGAGGCGTAGACGACGCTGGCCGCCATCGAGCCGGATTGGTCGATGGCCAGCACCACATCGCGCTGGATCGACTGCGCCTTGCGTCCATAGCCGACGAGCCGCTCGGGCACCACGGTGCGGTGTTCGGGCAGATAGTTGGCCAGGTTCTTGCGGATGGTGCGGTTGAAATCGACGTCGCGCAGTTTCGGTCGGTGCGTGCGCGCAGCGCGGTTGATCGCCCCCGAGACGGCGGCGACGGTCTTGGCGGCGATGCGCTGCTCGATCTCGCGTACCACCTTCTCGACCACCATCCGCGCGGTGGCCTTGGTGGTCTCCGGCATCACCCGGTTCAGGCCGAGCAGGGTGCCCACCAGGTGCACATCGGGTTCCACCGATTCCAGTAGCTCCGGTTCCAGCAGCAGTTGGGTCAGGTTGAGCCGCTGGACGGCGTCGCGCTGCATCACCTCCACCACGGTCGTGGGGAAGTAGGTGCGGATGTCGCCGAGCCAACGCGCGACCCGTGGCGCCGAACCACCCAGCCCGCCCGACCTTTTCGTCGATCCGTCGGCCTCCCCGGTGTTGTACAGCGCCGCGAGCGCCTGGTCCATCGCCTGATCGGCGCCCGAGGACAGTCCGCCGAGTTGCTCCTCGGCGGCGGTCCCGAGCACCAGCCGCCAACGGCGCGAACGGGTCTCGTCGATCTCGGTCATGACGTGTGCTCCTGGTCATCGCGCTGGCGGGGCCGGGTGAACGAGCTCGGCGGCCGGGTCTGCTGGGCCGGACATGGCCCGGCCGGTGCGGGCGCCGCTGCCAGAACTCGGTGAACCGTTGGTCTCGGTGGCGTCGCCCGGCGAGGTGGTGTCGCGCGGGTGGTCGGTTGCCGTGTCTCGGGTGATCCGGCACCGCCGCGATGGTCGGCCGGTGCGGCGTTTGGCGAATCGGTGGTCGCAGCGCGGATGTCTCCCGATCGCGACGACGGGAACGCCATCGATGACCTGCGCAGAGTAGGTGGCGAGGTCATCCGGCGGCACCCAGGATGGCGGTGGCTGCGCGCAGAGCGAGGTGGCCACGGGTGGGATCGACGGCGGTCGGTGCGGGCGGGGTGGCCGGTGCTGATCCGGTGTCGCGCAGGGCCTGGCCGATGGCGCGGCGCTCGCCGGATTCGAAGGAGCCGAAGGTTCGGCGTAGCAGGGGGAGGGTGGCGACGAATTGGTCCTCGGCGAGGTCACGCAGCCAGGCGTCGATGCGGCGCAACAGTTCTCGGTCGTGGACGAGGAGCAGGCCACGGCCGCCGAGGAACCCGTCGATCCAGGCGGCCTTGGCGGCGGGAGTGTTGCCGATGGACAGGGCAGCGGCGAGGCGACGGGCGGAGTCGGCGTCGTCGATGCGTTCGGCGTCGCAGAGCAGGCGTACCGCGCGGCCGCCGATCGCACCGTGTACGTCGTCGCGGTCGGCGATGCGCTGCAAGGTCGCCAACCATTCGGTGCTCGTGTGTTCGTCGTCGCGGGTGCTGATCGCGGTGTGCGCGGCGTCGATCTGGGCGCGAAGTGCCTCGGCGGCATCGGCGTCGAGGCCGGTGACTGCGCCGGGCAGGCCCGCGCAGATCCGCACGAGCAGTCCGTCGGCCACGTGGGCGAGCGCCTTGGTGTCGGTACCGCGGACATCGCCGTAGCGCAGGGTGCGGGTCAGGCCGGGGAGCGCGCCGAGCAGGTGGGTGACGTCGTGATCGAGAGCGGCGGCGGCCTCGAGCCGGGTGATCAGGCCGTTGGTGGCGCCGCCGAGATCGGCGAGCAGGGCCAGTTCGAGGGCATCGGCGAGCGCGGCGACCGAGATGTCCTCGCGGCTCGCGGTATCGAGGATCTTCGCCTCGGCGGCGGTGCGCAGCGTTGTCCCCCACACGGCGGCCTCGACGATGCGGACCTCGAATTCCGGTTCCCAGCGCAGGGCCCATGTCTCGCGGAAGGTGCCGGTGTTGCGGACCTCCCCGGTGGCCGGCGTGCCCCAGCCGATCCCGAGTAGTCGAAGGCGGTGCAGCAGATGCGAGCGTTCGACGTCGCGCTCCTTGCGCAGGTCGAGGTCGATGGTGCGGGCGAGGGCCTCTTGCTTGAGCCGCAGTGTCTTGCTCCGGGCCCGTAGGTCGGCGGCCAGCGGCACGGTCGGGGTGTCCGCGGGGACCGCGCCGAGCGTCTCGCCGACGACCAGTTCGTCGATGACCAGCCGCAGCATGGTCTCGTCCCCGCCGCACATCACCGACCGCACGGCCTCGGTGACCTCCGACAATCCCGCCAGCGGCCTGCCCCGCAGCGCGGCCAGGGTGTCGGACAGCCGCACGGCCTCGATGATGTGCGCGCTCGACACCGGCAGATCGTGAGCCCGCAAGACCCCGGCGACCTTGGTGAGCCACCGCGCCACCGGCCGATCGGTCTCGGTGAACAGGTGGTGATACCAGCCCGGCGAGGTGACGCCTGCCCCGTATCCCGACCCCGCCGCCAGCCGCGAATGCGTCCACGGCACCCAGGTCAGCGCCGCCTTCGTCTTCGGCAACCCCTTGAGCAGTCGTGCGTCCGGTGCGGCCGGTCCCAGCGGCCCGACCAGCGCGGGGGCATGCCACGCCCCGCACACCACGGCGAGCCGCTTGGCACCGCCTTTGAGCACCTGCCGCATCACCTGCCGCATGTGGGCCTCACGCCGCAAGGTGTGCTCATCGACGACGAGGGCCGTGCCGGTGTCGTCACGAGGTGCACTCGAGGCATCGGATTCTGTTGCTGCCCGGACGGTTTCGCTTGCTTCGTGCGGGTCCGAGGTGGTGGCAGTGCTCGGTCGCGTGTCAGCGGGATGCGCGCTCCACACCGGCTGCGTGTCTGGTTCGCGCCGTGCCGTGTGGTCGATCGATGTCGTGTCATTCGGGCGCGACGAGGGGTCTGCCGAGGTCTTCTTCGGTTTGCCGACGGCGTCCGGTTGCGCCATCGACGGGTGGGGAGCGTCCTCGCGCAGGGCGGTCATCGCCTCGGTGATGGCGTCGAAAGCGGTGCTGTCGGGGACGGATTCGACGACGGCGTCCCACCAGCGTTCGGCGTCGTCATAGCCCGCGGCCGCGGCGAGGGTGCCGAGGGGGTCGGTGCGGTCGCCGCGGGATTCGTCGTCGACGGCGAGGACGGTGGCGGCGGGGAGGTCGCAGAAGCGGACCGGTACCGCGTGTTCGGCGCCGTAGCGCATGGCCTGCCACTCGGGGGAGAACGTGGCGAACGGCCAGAAGGCCGCGCGCGCCGGGGAATCCGGGACATAGGCCAGAAGTGCCACCGGCGGGACCATGGTGTCGGCGGCGACGAAACCGACGAGCGGGTCGGCATCGGCAGGCCCTTCGATGAGGATGGCATCAGGTCGGAATTCCTCGAGTGCGTGGCGCAGTGAGCGGGCCGAGCCGGGCCCGTGGTGACGAATGCCGAAGACCCTCGTCGCGGCGGCACCTTCACCTGCGCCGACCACTGAATCAGCCGAGCCGATGGCGGCCACTCCCGAATCAGACCGTCCGGCTGCGTCGACAGCAGTCCCGGTCGCGCCGGCGGTACCCGCGGCGGGGCGTGCTGCCGCGCTGGCACCTGAACCGGCCGTCGCACCTGAATCGGCTGCCGTGCCTGTGTCGGCTGCCGCGCGAACACAGGCTGCCGTGTCGGCTTTGTCCGGCGTTGATTCGTTCATCGAAAACTCCATGTGCGCTGTGTGTTCCGTCCTCCCCGCCGGCTGTGGCTCAGCCCGCGATCTCGCGGCAGGCGCGGTAGAAGTCGGCCCAGTCGGGGCGTTCGCGGACCACGGCTTCCAGGTACTCGGTCCAGATCACCGAGTCGGCGACCGGGTCCTTGATCACCGAACCGAGGACGGCACCAGCGATGTCGGAGGCGCGCAGCACACCGTCACCGAAGTGCGCCGAGAGGGCGAGGCCATTGGTGATCACCGAGATCGCCTCGGCAGTGGACAGGGTGCCGGAGGGCGACTTGAGCTTGGTGCGGCCGTCGGCGGTGATCCCGGACCGTAGTTCGCGGAACACCCGCACCACCCGGCGCACCTCTTCGGCGGCCGCGGGCACGCTCGGCAGTTCCAGTGCGGCGCCGAGCTGTTCGACCCGCCTGCTGACGATCGCGACCTCGGAGTCCTCGTCGGCGGGCAGCGGCAGCACCACGGTGTTGAAGCGGCGGCGCAGCGCCGAGGACAGGTCGTTCACGCCGCGGTCGCGATCGTTGGCGGTGGCGATCACGTTGAATCCCTTGGCCGCCTGTACTTCCGCGCCGAGTTCGGGCACGGGCAGGGTCTTCTCGGACAGGATGGTGATCAGCGCGTCCTGCACATCGGAGGGTATGCGGGTGAGTTCCTCGATCCGGGCGATCGCGCCGGTCCGCATGGCGGTCATCACCGGGGAAGCGACCAGCGCCGCGTCGCTCGGTCCTTCGGCGAGCAGCCGCGCGTAGTTCCAGCCGTAGCGAATGGCTTCTTCCGCGGTGCCGGAGGTGCCCTGCACCAGCAGCGTCGACTCACCGCTGACAGCTGCCGAAAGATGTTCCGAAACCCATGTTTTCGCGGTGCCGGGCACGCCGAGCAGCAGCAGCGCGCGATCGGTGGCCAGCGTGGCGACGGCGACCTCCATGAGCCTGCGCGGCCCCACGTACTTGGGCGTGATCACGGTGCCGTCGTCGAGCGTGCCGCCCAGGACATAGGTGACCACCGCCCACGGCGACAGCTTCCAGGACGGCGGACGCGGCCGGTCGTCGACGCGAGCCAGCGCGGCCAGCTCCTCGGCGAAGGCCTGTTCGGCATGGGGACGCAGCAGGGTGGTTGCCGGTTCGGTGGTGGTCATCGCAGCTCCTCGAGCATGGTGGCGCGGTCGGTGAGATCGTGGGCGAGTCGGTGGAAGGCCTGGTGCCAGGCGGGGTCGTCGGTGGTGTCGGCCAGCGCGGTGATGCGTGGTGCGAGGGCGGAAGGCAGGTGGACGCTCGCGGCGGTGAGCAGGGCACGGTCGGCGTAGGCGCCGGCGCCGGCGTGGGGCAGTCGTGCGGTGGTCCGGGCGCGCTCGCTCAGCAGCCGGACCAGGTGGTCGGCCACCGGGTCGGGCCAGGGGTGGTCGAGGCCGGGCAGGATCGCCTGCAGTTCGGTGAGCTGGTGGGCGTCGAGATCGAGGACGTGGTCGATCCGGTCGGCGGTATCGAGCAGGGTGAACAGTTCGCGGCGGCGCAGGATCGCCTGCTCGGTGGGCGTCGCGTGCGCGAAGAGTTCCCGGGCCCAGCTGGTGTCGCGCTCGGCGAGGGTGGCATCGACCCAGCCGTCCACGATCGCCTTGGCGTAGCGCGCGGGCGGCGTCAGCGACAGCGCCGTCGCCGCCGTGGCGCTCGGTGATGTACCCACGATCGTGGTCCACGTCGACAGCGGCGCCGCGGTGATCACCTGGTACAGGGTCTGCACGGTCGAATCGGTGGTGTTCCAGCGCATCTTCGGCGCGTCGGTGCCATCGGTGATGCCGTCTCGGCGAGCCGCCGCCGAGACGTCGACCGGCACGGCGACGTCCAGAGTGCCGTCCGCGCCGACTCGAACCCACGCTGTCAGCAGCGCCGCCATGCGCTGTCCGAACGCCGATCCGGGCAGCCTGGCCAACAATCCCGCCGCCGTGCGTCGTACATCACCGCGCCGATCGTCGAGTGCCCGTTCCAACAGTGCCTCGTCGGCCGAGTTCAGCCCGTCGGCGAGCAGCGCCAGCAGTTCGGCCTTGATCGGCCCGGATTCCTTCGGCCACGCCGAACTGAGCGCGGCGAGTGCGGCGGCCGGGTCGGTATGGCGCACCTCGGCGAACCAGTCCTTGCGTTCTCCGGCGGTACCGAACAACCAGATCTCCTGCGCGAGGACGGCACCCGACGGGCGGTCGCCACGATCGACGTCGCCGGAGGTCGCCGGCACCTCGAGCAGGTCGCTCGCACCGTGTGTGTGCCCACTCGGTTGATCTGGCTGACCGGCTGTGTTCGGTTGTCCGAGGCGGTCGGCGGGGAACTCGTCGATCAGCCTGGCCCACGCGGGGTTGCGGGCCGCGAGCCAGCGGCCGCGTCGTCCCGCCAATCGGAGCAGGTGCGGGCGCAGGTTGGTGTCCGAGGCGGCGACCGACAGGGCTTGCACACACGACACATCGGGTAGGCGAAAGTTGAAAGGTGCTGCAGCAGAGAACCATTCGGAAAGGAAGGGTGACTTGTCCGACAAGAGCCGGCTGAGTCGGTCGGCTGCGGGGCGGGGCAGTGGACGGCGGGGGTCGTCCACGGCGGGTTCAGGTTTGGGCGCGGCGCCAGGGAGACGTCCACCGCGCAGGTACAGGTCCTGCAGGGCGGCGGTCTCGAGCAGGCGGACAGCCGGCTCACCGGACCGCTGTGGCACCGCGGTCTCGACTGCTGCGGGGAGGTGCACATTGTCGATGCCGCGCCTCGCCGTGCCGAGCAGGGCGACCGAAACCAGTTCGGCCAGTTCGGGAGTCGCCACGGTCACGGTCGGGAACTCGGTCTCCAGGTCGCTCACCTCACCGGCGCTGAACACCGAGACGGGGTCGAAACCGTCGGCTCGCCATTCCCCGGCGACCGTCACTGGATGACCGCCGGCGATGGCGATCAACCGCCACGGTCGCACCCCGGCGGGCAGCGGCAGTGCGGTGCCCTCGGCATCGACGAGCTGCCAGCCGCGCTCGTCGAGCACCGGGACCACCTCGGTGAGCAGCGCGGGCCAGGCCCGCAACCAGGGATCGTCGCTCAGTGCGGCGGCGTATTCCCCGAGCGCCGCGTCGATGGTGCCGGTCGTGGGCACGGTCGTGAACGGTTCGGGCGCACCGTGGCGGACACCCCACCGTGCTCGCAGCGGTGCGGGGCCGGGGTAGTAGTGCAACTCCGCGTCGACCTCGCTACCCGGTGCGGGCACTTCGCCGGTGAAATTCGGTGTGCCGAAGGAATGTTCGATCAGCACGGCCCAGCGGCCGGTACCGCGTCCACGCAGCCAGGTGCGTCGGGTGTGCAGCCGCTCCTCCTCGCTCACGCGCATGCCGAGCACCAGCCAGCGGTCGCGCACCGCGGGTTCGGCGAGCACCGCCTCGGCCTGCGTCGGGTAGCCCACCTGGGTTCTGATGCCCGCCTGTAGCGGTTCGGGCAGGGCATCGAGCGTGCGGTGAGCCAGCACCAGCAGATGCAGGCGGGCGTATTCGCGCAGCAGCAGTTCGGGCCAGTGCGCGGTGGTCACCACCGCGGCGGGCAGCCGGCGCAGGGCTTCGGCGATGCGGGGCGCCTGGGCATCGACCATGCGTGCCGCGATCGCCTCGAAGGCGGCGAAGGAACGGTCGGTCTGGGCCAGTCCGGTCCGGATCTGGTCGGTGAGCCAGACCTCCAGCTCGGTGAGACCGGCCGAGACCCTGGCGCGTCGTTGCTCGACGGTCGCGGGCGAGGGCGTGTTCGACGTCTTGGCCTGTGGTGGCGCGGCCGCCTTCGCCGCGCGCCCGGCCAGCCACTCCGCCGCGAAATCAGCCGGTGTCTCCTCCGGCGGCACCGCGCCGCTCGACCAGGCGAGCAGCAGCGACAAGGCGTGTTTGCAGGGAAATTTGCGACTCGGGCACGAGCATTTGTACGCGGGCCCGGCCAGATCGACGACCGTCTGATACGGCTTGGCGCCGCTGCCCTGGCACAGACCCCATACCGCCGTCGCGGCGGCACCGGTCGCGCGCCAGCGACCGGCCAGCTTGCGTGCGGCAGCCAGCGAGCTCGCGTCCGGCGCGAGAGCACGGACCTGGTCCTCGGTCCACGGCGCCTGTCGGTCGGTCATTCGGTTCCCCCGTTCTCTGTCGCCGAAATATCTACCGCAGCCCACCGACAACTGCCGTTCACGGCGCGAAAACGCCTGGAAAACCCTGTCGCCAGGGCGAATTCACGTCCCTCGTCTTGCCGTTGACACCAAAGTCTGGCATTCTGACCTGTTCGGCTCGCCCGGACCACCCGGGCCGCTCAACGCAGCGTAGCCCGGGTGAGAACACCTCATCGAGCTGCCCGCCGGGGTGGGCGAGGGGTGGACATCGAGGGCCCGCCGCGGCACCGCGATGGCCATTCCACTCCCGCGGGCAGATTCGCTGGGGCCCTGCGCATCCCCTGGGCGAACGCTCGGCGATCGGGTAGCGTTTCCGGAAGGATCGACCGGCCGTCGGCCAGACGCGCGGCCGCCGCAGTGCGCGCGGGCGTGAAGGGGGATGTCGCAAGTGTGCTCGGATCGGATCGCCGAGGTGGTCGCGCGCGAGCTCGCCGCCGATCCCGCTGTGGAGGAGCGGGTGGCCGAGTTCGTGTTGTCCGCGCTCACGGAAGTCGACAGTGATTCGGCCGCCGCCGACTCCGGTGATACCGGGGTCTTCCTGCGGTCGATCACTGTGCAGGGTTTTCGTGGCATCGGTGCCGAAGCCACCCTGCGCCTGAACCCTGGACCGGGCTTGACGCTGGTGGTCGGGCGCAATGGCAGCGGCAAGTCGAGCTTCGCCGAGGCCGCCGAATTCGCGCTGACCGGCGGCAACCGGCGTTGGGACGGCCGCTCGACCGCGTGGCGCGAGGGGTGGCGCAATCTGCACGAGCCCGAACTCGCCCGCATCGAGGTCGAGTTGCTCACCACCGGCGCCGACCCCGACCTCACGATCGCCACCCGCTGGGACGCCAACGCCGAGCTGACCGACGCGCGCTGGACCGAACGTCGGGGCGCCACCTCGCCGCTCTCGGTCGACGCGGCAGGCCGACGCCGGCGACTCGACCTCTACCGGCCGTTCCTGTCCTACAGCGAACTCGGCGCCCTCGTCGACGGCAAACCCAGCGACCTGTTCGACGCGCTACACCGCCTGCTCGGTCTCGACGAACTCGCCGGTGTCGCGGAGACGATCCGGCTGCGAAAGCTGGAACTCGAACGTGCCGTGAAGGATTCGCGCCAGGCGCGGCTCGACCTGTTGACCGGACTCGCCGATGTCGACGACGATCGCGCCCGCTGTGTCGCCGAGCTGCTGCACGCACCGGAACCCGATCTGGATGCGGTCGCGGCCGCGGTGGCGGGTTCGGTGGTCGGCGTGGACGGACCCGATGCGTTGCGCGCCGTTGCGCGCCTGACGCTGCCCGATGCCGCCGAAGTGGACGCGGTGGTCCATCGACTCACCGAGGCGACCGCCGACCTCGCCCGCCACGCCACCACCGACGCCGAGGCGGACCTGCGCGTACTCGAATTGCTCACCGGTGCGAGAGAACATGTCACCGTTGGTGGCAGCTGTGCGTGCCCGGTCTGCGGCCGCGGCGACCTCGACACCGACTGGCTCACCACCGCCGACGCCGAAATCGCGCACCGCAGTGGTCGACTCGCGGCCTTGCGGGCCGCCCGCGCGGAGTTCGACGCGGCCCTGGTCGCGGCCCGCTCACTCCCGACTGCCCCGCCTGCCGAACTCGCGAGTCACCGACCAGGCCAGGCGGGAGCTCCGCACGGTTCCGCAGTGGGGCCGGTCGGTGGAGTCGCGGTGCCGATCGGCGCGGCAAGGATGGATGGTCCGGTGCTCGGCGGGCAGGCCGGAACAGGCGAGGGCAGCGCGGATTCCCTGACGGGTCGGCGGGAAAGGGCGTGGCGGCTCTGGGCGGAATGGTTCGCACTGGCTGCCATCGACGACGAAACGCTGCCGGAGCGGCTTCGCGCGGTCCATGCCGGCCTCAGTGCCGAACTCACTGCCCTGCAACGGGATGCACAGATCGAACTCGAGCGGCTCGACGCGGTGTGGTCACCGCTGGTGCCGCGGATCCTCGCCTGGCTGGACCCGGCGCGCGCCGTGGCGGCCGATGCCGACGAGCTGCGCGTGGTGCGCAAGGCGGCGGACTGGCTCAAGTCGGCGACGGCGACGATCCGGGGGGAGCGGATGCGGCCGTTGGAGGAGACCGCGCGGTGGGTGTGGAGCACCCTGCGCCAGCAGAGCAATGTGGAACTCGGGGCGATCCGGTTGCAGGGGAACGCGGGGACGGCACGACGGGTGTTGCTCGATGTCACCGTCGACGAGGTGGACGGTGCCGCGCTGGGAGTGATGAGCCAGGGGGAGCTGCATGCCCTGGGGTTGTCGCTGTTCCTGCCGCGAGCCACCGTGGCGCACAGTCCGTTCCGGTTCGTGATGATCGACGACCCGGTGCAGGCGATGGATCCGGCGAAGGTAGACGGACTGGCCAGGGTGCTCGCCGAGGTGGCTCGCTCCCGGCAGGTGGTGGTGTTCACCCACGACGAGCGGCTCGCCGAGGCGGTGCGCCGGATGCAGCTCGACGCCACGGTGCTGGAGGTCCAGCGCCGCGATCGGTCCGTGGTGGAGGTGCGCGTCACCGGCGACCCGGTCCGCCGCTACCTCGACGACGCCCGCTCCCTGCTGCGCACCCCGCAACTCCCGCCTGCCATCGCCGACGAACTGGTCGCCACCTGCTGTCGCTCGGCGATCGAGGCGGCTGGACTGGCCAAGGCTCGCCGGCACTTGCTCGGCCTCGGCCTCGACCACGCCGAAGTGGAACGTCGCGTCCGCAATGCCCACACCACCCGGGCCATGATCACCCTGGCCATCATGGGTGCCGGTGCCCGCGTCGACGACCTCAACAAGCACCTGAGCACCGTCGGCGGCCGCTGGCTGGTCGGCGTCCTGCGTGACGCCACCGCGGGCGCCCACGTCCCCATCGACCGCCCCATGCGCGAATTGATCAGCGACACCGAACGATTCATCACCTGGCTGCGCGCCCACGACCCCGTGGCAGTGCGCTCATGAGCGAATCCCACAGCCGCCCGATGTCCCCGCGTGTCCGGTCCGATCGTGCTCGGACGCGCCGGTCGGTGGTGTCTGTCTTCGCGGATGCGGCCTCGATGCCGCCGCGTCGTTCGCGCCGAACCGAGCGGCGGGGTGCTCGGATGGCGGGGCTGCGGGGTCGGTCGTGAATCGGCGGGGACGCCCGGCGCGGGCGAAGTTCACGCCGCGGCCCACGGTGGCCGAGCGTTTGGAGGCGGCCGAGCACCTGCTATCCGGAGCGGTGTCGGATGCCGGTGGGGTGTGGTCGCGGGCGGTCGCGTGGATTTTGCGGCTCGCGCTCGAGCAGGCGGTGGACGAGTTGTGGGCGCAGATCGCACCGGAGCTCATGCGGTGCCCCATGCGCGCCCAACTGCTCGCCCTCCGGGTGTACGCCGGACCCGAGACCGCGGGCCGGGTAGGCGCGCTCTGGGCCGCGCTGTCGCGCGCCGCCCACCACCTCGACTACGAGATGGCGCCCAGCGTCACCGACCTCCGCCGCTGGCGCGACCAGACCACCGACCTCGTCCGCGCGCTCGAACTCGCCCCGCTGGCACGCCAGCCCTTCGCCTGATCGGGGACGCGCCGCGGATCGAACACCAGGGGCAGCCCGCCCGTTCCCCGGACCAAGGTCACCACGCTCAGATGGCGCCGGCTCTCGCCCGTGCTTGCACCAGAGCGTGGTCCGTCCAGGTTCAGCGGCGGTGCCGACATGTGGCGGGCGCGCGTGTGCCGGGTGGTGTGGTTCGGCTGCCCGCGCGGGTCGTCGGTGGGACCGGGCAGGATGGTCGGATGGGTGATGTGAAGCTGTGTCCGTGTCGGCGGGGGGAGTCGTTCGACGAGTGCTGTGGGCCGATTCTGGCGGGGGAGCGGGCGGCTCCGACGGCGGAGATGTTGATGCGGTCGCGGTACACCGCGTATGTGGTGGGGGATACGGAGTACCTGTCGCGGTCGTGGCATCCGGATACCCGTCCCGCGGACCTGGCGCTGGAATCGGCACAGCGGTGGTTGTTTCTCGAGATCGTCGCGACCGAGCGGGGTGGGCCGTTCGATGACCGCGGGACCGTCGAGTTCATCGCGCACTACAAGCTCGACGGTGCGCGAGACGCGATGCACGAGGTGAGCACCTTCACGCGGGTCCACGGTGCGTGGGTGTACGTCGACGGCACGTTCCGCGCCTGAGGTGGTGGATCCTGAGGTGGTGGATACTGCTGGAGTGCCCCGGATCGCGATCGAGTACTGCACCCAATGTCGCTGGCTGCTGCGCGCGAGCTGGATGGCGCAGGAGCTGCTGAGCACCTTCACCACCGAACTCGGCGAGGTCGCGCTGGTCCCGGGCCAGGGCGGGATCTTCCGGATCACCCTCGACGGCGAACAACTCTGGGAACGCAAGGCCGACGGCGGCTTCCCGGAGATCACCGTCCTCAAGCAACGCGTTCGCGACCGCATCGCCCCCGACCGCGATCTGGGCCACTCCGACACCCGTGACTGACGGTCGCAGACAAGCGCCGCCACCGGCCCGCCGTCGACCGATGGGGCGAGCATCGGCCACCGACCCAGACCGCGCCGGCGTCAGCAGCAACCGCCGGCACCGCAGCATCCGCCGCCAGCGGGGCGCGGTGCGGGAGCCGGTGCGGAGCAGCGCCACGGCTGACGGTGGCGAAGGTGGTCAGCAGTTTGACGGTGTCGTCGTGACCCGCGGGGCAGGCGGCAGCGTCAGACGACTGGGCCATCGGCCGGTTGACCTCGAAAGTGTCACCACAGGAACGGCACCGGAAGCTGTAGTTCGGCATCGGCACAGTGTAGGCGCCTGCCTCGCGATCCCGGCGCGTCGAAGGTTTCGCCGCTCTCACCCGGGCCCACCCGCTCAGCCGATAGGCTACAGCGAATATGCAGCTAATCTATGCGATATCAAGGGCCGCTACGCGAGGGAGATCAGGAGGGCTGTCGGCAGTGGTGACCCCGTCGATGGCTGAGCCATGCGCACGTGGCCGAATCCACATCGTGACCGCCCCACGACGCTCCGAGGAGGACCTTCCCGCCTGTACCTCCGAGTAACCGTTACCTGCGGGTATGGTGCGTTGGACGCGCGCTCGGCTCCGGTCGACGTACTCTCGTAGGGAGTCACCAGGTGCTGCGGCCCGCGGGAGCAAATGCACAGGCACCCGCTGGGTCGCGCAGGCTAGGAGGTGTGCGATGAGCATTCAGCCCGATCTCGACCCCGGCACGTGGGCGCCGAGCGCCGAACCACTGGCGCGCACCGAGTACGGCATGGTCAGCGGCACCTGGGACGGGCCGGTCGCCGTCTGGCGCAGCGTGCCCTACGCCGCCGCCCCCGCCGGGCCGGCCCGCTTCGCCCCGCCCGAACCACCGCAGCGCTGGGACGGTACCCGTGAGTGCGTCGTCTCCGGTGACATCGCTCCACAGGCCATGGGCGTCATGGTGCCGGTCGACTCCGATCTGCGGATGGGCGAGGACTGCCTGTGGGTCAATGTGTGGTCGCCGCGCCCCGAACCCGGCGACGACGAACCCCGTCCGGTGATGGTGTGGCTGCACGGCGGGGCCTACTGCCTCGGCACCGCGGCGCAGACCATCTACGACGGGCGCAAGCTGGCCGAGGCAGGCGATGTGGTCGTCGTCTCGGTGAACTATCGGCTCGGGGTGCTCGGCTTTCTCGACCTGTCCTCCCTCGGCGAGGGATTCGCGACCAATCTCGGCCTGCGTGATCAACTCGCGGCCCTGGCCTGGGTGCGCGACAACATCGCCGCGTTCGGCGGTGATCCGGGCAATGTCACGCTGTTCGGTGAGTCCTCCGGCGCCGGGTGTGTCACCGCGCTGCTCACCTCGCCCGCGGCGGACGGGCTGTTCCACAAGGCCATCACCCAGAGTCCGCCCGCTACCACGGTTTTCGGGCAGGAACGGGCCGCGGTCGTCGCCCAGCGCTATCTGGAACTGCTCGAACTCGGACCGGGCGACACCCGGCAACTGCTCGAACTGCCAATCGAGCGGCTGGTCGAGATCGGCGCGATGCTGCTCGACGAGGTGCCGACCAAGGAACCGGGCAGGCTGGCCGCGGCGCCGGTCGTCGACGGTGATCTGTTGCCCGGCTACCCGATCGACCGATTCCAGCGCGGCCGCTCACACCGGGTGCCGCTGCTCATCGGCACCAATCGCGACGAGGCCTCGCTGTTCCGGGTGCTGCGCTCACCGATCATGCCGGTGACTCCCGACGCGGTGAACGCGATGCTCAACGATGTCGCGGCCTCGCATCCGGAGATGTCACCCGAACGGATCGCCGAGATCACCTCCGCCTACCCGGATCTGACGAAAACCCGTGGCGCGCTGGCCATGTCGACCGATGCCGCGTTCCGGATGCCCGCCGCCTGGGTAGCCGAAGGTCACGCCCAGCACTCGCCGACCTGGATGTACCGGTTCGACTACGCCACCCCGATGCTGAAGGCGGCCCGCGTCGGCGCCGGCCACGCCACCGAATTGCCCTATGTCTTCGGCAATTTCGGCACCCTCAACCACGACCCCACCTTCTGGCTGGGCGGCCGCAAGGCCTCGGTCGCGGTCTCGGGCCGGATGCAACGTCGCTGGCTCGCCTTCGCCGAACACGGCGTCCCCGCGGCCCTCGACGGCTCCAAACACTGGCCGCACTACCGCCCCTCGGCCCGCACCACCCTGCTCATCGACACCATCGACCGCGTCGTCGACAACCCCGACGCCGACCTGCACACCGCCTGGGGCGATCAGGCGGTCGGCTTCGGCTAGGTCGAGGTAGATCGACACCGTAGCCGGAGAACACGTCGAGGTCGCCTGGATCGCGACGCGGTTCGCGGTCCGTCCGCATTCCGCCGCTCCGCCGTCGACTACCCGATCACCCGCCGAACAGGCGGCGTGATGCGGCCGGAGACGACGAGGGGCCGCCACCGAAGATCAGGCGGCGACCCTGTCGAGCGGCTCAGACGTCGGTGGAGAAGCGGATGCCGCCGTCGGGGATGACCACGCCTGGCCATACGCGGGCGCCGCGCAGCAGTTCGCAGCGGGCGCCGACGTTGGCGCCGTCGCCGATGACGCCGTCGCGGACCAGAGCGCGGGGGCCGATGCGGGCGCCGAAGCCGATGATCGAGCGTTCCACGGTCGCGCCCGCCTCGACGACGGCGCCGTCGAAGATCACCGCGCCGTCCAGGCGCGCGCCCGCGCCGATCTCCGCGCCGCGGCCGACCACCGTGCCGCCGATGAGCAGCGCGCCCGGCGCGACACCGGCGCCGGGGTGGACCAGCGACTCGCCGCGCTGGCCCGGCAGAGCGGGGGAGGGGGCGATGCCGCGGACCAGGTCGGCCGAGCCGCGGACGAAGTCCTCGGGGGTACCCATGTCACGCCAGTAGGAGGCGTCGACGTGGCCCTGCACGCGGGCGCCCTCGGCCAGCAGCGCGGGGAAGACCTCGCGCTCGACCGAGACGGGACGACCGGATGGGATCTTCTCGATGTACTCGCGGCGGAACACATAGCAGCCCGCGTTGATCTGGTCGGTCGGCGGATCCTGGGTCTTCTCCAGGAACGCGGTGACCCGGCCGTCGGCGTCGGTGGGGACACAGCCGAAGGCGCGCGGGTCGCCGACCCGGACCAGGTGCAGGGTGACATCGGCGTTGGTCGACTCGTGGGTGTCGAGGATCGCACCGAGATCGGTGCCGCCGAGCACGTCACCGTTGAACACCATCACAGTGTCGGCCCGCAGCTTGGGCAGCACGTTGCGGATACCGCCACCGGTGCCCAGCGGCTCGGTCTCGGTGACGTACTCGAGCTCGAGCCCCAGGTCGGCGCCGTCGCCGAAGTGCTCTTCGAAGACCTCGGCCTTGAACGAGGTACCGAGCACCACGTGGGTGATCCCGGCCTCGGCGATGCGGGCCAACAGGTGGGTCAGGAACGGCAGCCCTGCCGTCGGCAGCATCGGCTTGGGCGCCGAGAGGGTGAGCGGACGCAGCCGCGTGCCCTGTCCGCCGACGAGGATGACCGCGTCGGTGCCTGAGTTGCCTGCCATGGAGTTTTTCCCCTGTTCACAAGTGACCCGGAGCGCTCAGGCCCCGGTGTGTTCTTTGCCTGCCTCGGCGCCCTACGTGGTTACGCAGGCTGCCGCCTCCGGGCGCTGACGAGTCAGGCAGCGCGCGCTTTCTCGCGCAGCGCCGATCGAACCGCAATCCTGGAGCGAACCGCAAGTCCGGCGCGCAGCGCGACCCGCAACGGCGCCTGCCACCAGTGCGGATGCCGGTCGGCTTGGAACCGGTAGGCGCTCGCGTGGTGGGCGGGCAGCATGATCTCCGGGTGCTTGCCCGCGGCGTGGCCCTTGGCGTGGGTGACCTCGGCGTCCGGGACGAACACATTGTGCCAGCCCGCCTTGCCCATGCGGTCGCCGAAGTCCACGTCCTCCATGTACATGAAGTAGCGCGAGTCGAAGCCGTCGATGGTGTCGAACGCGGCCCGGCGCACCAGCAGACACGAACCCGACAGCCAGCCGACCACTCGCTCGGAGATCTCCTCGTTCTCCTGGCGGTAGCGCACCGACCAGGGGTTCTTCGGCCAGATCGTGCCAAGGATGGCGTGCCCCGCACCGTCGGCGAGGCCGGGGACGCGTCGCGCGGACGGGTAGACGCTGCCGTCGGGCTCACGGACCATCGGCCCGATCGCGCCCGCGCGCGGCCAGCGCTTGGCGGCTTCGAGCATCTTGTCGATGGAGTCGACGCCCCAGCGGATGTCCGGGTTGGCCAAAATGACGAACTCGATCGAGGGATCGATCTCGGCGACGGCCCGGTTGATCGCGCCGCCGTAGCCGATGTTGCCGCCGGTGTGCAGCAGTGTCACGTGCGAGTTCGCCTCGGCCACCAGCTCGGGCACACCGTCGGTCGACCCGTTGTCGGCCAGAATCACCTGCGGCTTCTCGCTGGTGGCGTCGGCCAGGGTGGTGATGAAGTGCTCGAGGTGCTCGCCCGGCGAATAGGTCACCGTGACGACGGCGAGGCCGGTGGGGACAAGAGAATCGGCTGCATCGGCTGCGTTCACGACTGCGGAGCCTAGTCGGCCAAGCGGCGCAGTGTGTCGGTGAGTGCGCAACGCCATGGCCGCAGCGGGGTGAGACCGGCCGCGTTCCAGGCCGCCGGGGACAGCACCGAATACGCAGGGCGCGGTGCGGGTCTGGGAAACGCGCTGGAATCGCACGGCAGCACCCGGGCCGGATCGGCACCGAGTTCGGTGAAAACCGCTGTGGCCAAGTCGAACCAGGTCGCGGTGCCGGAGTTGGCGGCGTGCAGGACGCGGGGGGTAGCGGGGCGGGTGCTCAACTCGAGCAGCGCGGCGGCCAGGTCGGCGGCGCTGGTGGGGGAGCCGACCTGGTCGTCGACGACGGTGACGGTGTCGCGCTCGCGTTCCAGCCGGCGCATGGTGGCGACGAAATCCCCCTGGACACCCGCGTACACCCAGGCGGTGCGCACCACGGTGGCCGAGGGGCAGAGCTCGAGCACAGCGCGCTCACCGGCCAGCTTGGTCTGTCCGTAGACCGTGGCGGGGCCGGTGGGATCCTCGGGTTCGTACGGTCGGGTGCCGGTACCGGGAAAGACGTAATCGGTGGAGACCTGGATCAAACGGGCCCCCACCGCGGCACAGGCGGCCGCGAGCACGGCCGGACCGGTGGCGTTGGCGGCGAAAGCGGCGTCGGCGTCGGTCTCGGCGGCGTCGACAGCGGTGTAGGCCGCGCAGTTGATCACCACCGCACCCGGTTCGACGGCGGCCGCGACGGCGGCCGGGTCGGTGATGTCGAGCTCGGCCCGGCCGAAGCCGCGCGCCTCGGGTGCCCATCGCAGGATCTCTCGCCCGAGCAGCCCGTGCGCGCCGGTTACCATCGGGCGAGCGGGGGCGGGGAAGTCGACGTTCACGCGGCCAGTCTGGCACGCCGGAACACCTGCGGTTCGGCCCGACTGCGGTAACTGTTGGTTAGCCTGTGATGGCCGGTATCGGCGGACGAGCCCGGGCGTTGGAGATGGTGGGGTTGCCGGGGGAAAGTGCGGAGCCGGGCGCGGAGTTCGTCGAGAGGATGCGTGAGTGCGACAGTCGACAAGACCACCAGCGGTCAGCACGCCCGTGGGTGCCATCGGCCCGGCGAAGGTGATGCTCGCGGTCTCGGCGGTCCTCGTCTTGGCCCTCACCGGATTCGCTTGGCGCAGTGTGGACAACCTGATCGCCAACATCGACCGTATCGCTGGTCTCGGCCTGGGTGGCGCCCGAGACGGCGCCGTCGACATTCTGCTCGTTGGCATCGACAGCCGCACCGACGCCCACGGAAATCCACTGACCATGGCCGAACGCGCGATGCTGCACGCCGGTGACGAGGTGGGCACCAACACCGACACCATCGTGCTGATCCGCGTGCCCAACGACGGCCGCTCCGCCACCGCGATCTCCATCCCCCGCGACTCCTATGTCGACATCGCGGGCCAGGGCAAGGCCAAGATCAACTCCGCCTACGGCTCCACCAAGGAGACCGAGCGCTCGAAACTGCTGGCCAAGGGCACTTCCGCCGCCGACGCCGAACGCGAGTCGACCAAGGCGGGCAGGCAGGCGCTGATCAAATCGGTGGCCTCGCTCACCGGCATCACCGTCGACCATTACGCCGAGGTGAGCCTGCTCGGCTTCGTCCTGCTCACCGATGCCGTGGGCGGGGTCGAGGTGTGCCTGAACAACGCGGTGGACGAATGGATGTCGGGCGCGGATTTCACGGCCGGACAGCAGCGCCTCGACGGGCGGCAGGCACTGAGCTTCGTGCGCCAGCGCCACGGTCTGCAACGTGGTGACATCGACCGGATCGTGCGCCAGCAGGTGTTCATGGCCCAGTTGGTGAGCCAATTGCTCAATGCCAAGATCCTGGCCAACCCGGGCAAGCTCAGCGAGATCAGCGAGGCCGTCGGACGCACGGTCGTGCTCGACGAGGACTGGGACGTGCTGGCCTTCCTCCAGCAGCTGCAGGACCTGTCCGGCGGTGAAGTGGAATTCGAGACGATTCCGGTCGCCGATCTGAACGCGATGACCTCGGCGGGGGAATCGGTGGTCAAGGTCGACCCGAAGACGGTTCAGGACTACGTCGCCGGGCTGGTCGGCGAGAAGAGGGAACCGGCAGGCGAGGAGCCGAAGGTCGACCCGTCGACACTCACCGTGAGCGTGTTCAACGCGGGCGGCACCGCGGGCCTGGCCGCCGCGGTCTCCGGGGCGTTGACCAGCAAGGGTTTCACCGAGGGGCTCGTCGGGAACTACTCCGGAGGCAGCGTGAGTTCGAGCCGTGTGCTCGCCGCCGACCCCGACGACCCGAAGGCCGCCGCGGTGGCGAAGGTACTCGGCGGTCTCACCGTGATCGCGGATTCGTCGCTGTCGGCGGATTCGGTGAGCGTGGTGCTGGCCGGCGACTATTCTGGTCCCGGCTCTGCCGCGGGAGGCCTGTTCGACTTCGGTCAAACCTCTTCGCCGACCGCGACGCCAATACCGCCCGCCCCACCGATCGACGCAGGCCAGAACGGACCGAAATGTGTGAATTGATCCATGCGTGAGCCGAATTCGACGCTGACCGACGCCCTCCTCGACCCGATCCTCGAACGCGAACCCGCCGGACCACGGGTCACCTGGTACGACGACGCCACCGGCGCCAGGATCGAACTGTCCGGGCTGACGCTGGCCAACTGGGCGGCCAAGACCGCCAATCTGCTCCGCGACGAGTTCGCGCTCAGCCCGGGCGCCAGGGTGGCGGTGCTGCTGCCCGCGCACTGGCAGACCGCCGCGGTGCTGCTGGGCTGCTGGTGGGCGGGCACCGAGGTGGTGCTCACCCCCGATCCGGACGCCGACCTCGCGCTGGTCACCCCCGACCGGCTCGACGACGCCGACGGCGTGGACGAGGTGGCCGTGCTGTCGCTGGACGCCATGGGCTCGCCGGTACGCGATCTGCCGGTCGGCGTCACCGATTTCGCGAGCGCGGTGCGCGTGCACGGCGATCAGTTCCTGCCCGGCGGCTTCCGCGCCGCCATCGATGGGCTGTCGGTCGGCGAGGTGCTGGCCGCGGCCCGCAAGTCGGCGGCCGAGCAGGGGATCTCCGCGGGCGATCGGGTGCTGTCGACTACGCCATGGGAGACGGTGACCGAGCTGATCGACGGGTATGTGGCGGTGCTGTACGCGGGGGCGTCGCTGGTGCAGGTCGTCAACCCCGACCCGAGTGCTGTCGACCATCGCGTCACCACCGAACGGGTGACGATGCGGCGCTGAGTTTTCGGCGCCCTCCTACCCAGGTATAGGTGCCGATCCACCTCGGGCATGTGTCGGAGGTCACCGCCTGTCCGTACGGTGAAGGCATCTGTCCTGCACGGCGGCACAAAGAGGTGGCGATGATTCCGCGGTACTGGTGGCGATGGTCGGCCGAGCACGGTGCGCCGCGGGCGATCCTGCGGTGGCGGTTGCGTCGCGGTGATCCGTTCGCCGCCCTGCTCAGCGGCACCCGAGGGCTGCACGATCCCTACCCGCTCATCGCTGAGCTGCGCGGGGCGGGTGGTGTGCACCGGACGTCCCTGTCGTGGGTCACCTTCGACCACGCCCAGGTGCGGGCCATCCTGCGCGACAACCGGTTCGGCGTGCGGCCCGCGATCACCCAGGACATACCCGCGTCATGGCGCAGGCTCGCCGACCGAGCCGGCGTGCCGCCCAATCCGGTCGAACCGCCCTCGATGCTGGTCATCGATCCGCCCGAGCACACCAGGATGCGCAAGCCGGTGGCCTCGGCGTTCACCCCGCGCGCCATCGCCCGATTGCGGGACCGGGTCGAGGTGGTCACCGCCGAGTTGCTCGACGCGATGCCCGCGCACGGCTCGGTCGACCTGATCACCGATTACGCGGCCCGGGTTCCGATCGCGATCATCGCCGAGATGCTCGGTTTCCCCGACGCCGACCGCGAGCTGTTCCTGCGCTGGGGCGACCGGGTGACCCCGTTGCTCGACATCGGGACCTCCTGGCGCACCTACCGCGCCGCGCTGGCCGCCATCGAGTCCATGGACGACTACCTGGACGCGCACATCGCGAAACTGCGCGAAGAACCGGGCGAGGACATCCTGTCCGCCCTGGTCGTCTCCGGTGAACTGGACCTGCCCGAACTGCAGGCCAGCGCGAGCCTGCTGATGGGCGCCGGTTTCGAGACCACGGTCAATCTGATCGGCAACGCGATCGCGGCCCTGTCGGCCCATCCCGACCAACTCGCGCTGGCCCAGGACGATCCGGACCTGTGGCCCGCCGTGGTGGAGGAGACGATGCGCTTCGACGCGCCTGTGCAGACCACGGCCCGCCAGACGCTCGAAGACGTCGAGATCGACGGGGTCAGGATCTCGGCCGACAGCACGATCATCCTGTCGCTGGCCGGCGCCAACCGCGACCCCGCGGTCTTCGCCGACCCGCATCGTTTCGACATCACCCGCCACAACGCCAAGGACCACGTGGGGTTCAGCAGCGGCATCCACGCCTGTCTCGGTGCCAGCCTGGCGCGGATGGAAGCAGTCCACGCCCTGCGTGCTCTCTACACTCGCTACCCGAACCTGCGCCTGCGCGGCGAACCCACCCGGCGAAACCTGTTCACCCTGCACGGTTTCGAGCACATGCCCGTCGACCTCGGCCCGGTCGCACGCACCGACGCACCCGACGACCTGGCCGGGGCCACCCGTCGGGGGTAGGTCCGAACGCTATGCTCCTGCGCGCCAGCGGTATCGAGTCTTCGGACGTCCCGCCCGGCCGTAATCCGCACGGCGCTCGGCCAATCCGTCGTCGGCGAGTTTCTCCAGGTAGCGCCAGGCGGTGATCCGGGAGACACCGACAACCGCGGCGGCGTCGGTGGCGGTGATCCCGGTCTCGGCGGAACGCACCGCGCGCGAGACCTCCTCGAGGGTGTGCTGCACCACGCCTTTCGGCGCACCGGCGCGCTGATCGGCGGTGCGCAGGGCGCCGAGCGCGCGATCGATGTCGTACTGCGACAGCGCGGCCTCGCCCGCGGGCAGAGCGGTGTCGAAATCGCGGTAGCGCTCGAGCTTCTCGCGGAACGCGGCGAAGGTGAACGGCTTGAGCAGATAGAGCACCACGCCGTGCGCGACCGCGCTCCGCACCATGTTCAGTTCTCGGGCGGAGGTGATCGCGATGACATCGGGACGTGGTTCGAGCCCGACGAGCGTGGCGGCGACCTCGAGTCCGCTGATGTCGGGCAGCCCGATGTCCATCAGCACCAGGTGGAACGGATTCCCCTCGGCGATCGCTTCCGCGGCCTTGGCGAGCGCGTCGCGCCCGCTGTGCGCGATCCCGCCGGTGACGAAGCCGTCGAGCCGTTCGAGGTAGGCCCGGTGTGCCTGGGCGATCAACGGTTCGTCCTCGACGATCAGGACGCGGATCATGGAGTCTCCCTCAACGGAATGGTGACGATGACCGCGCTGTGTGGTGCGGCCGTGGTGGTGATGGCACCGCCGTGCCGGTCGACGAGGCGGTGGACGAGAGCCAAGCCGAGTCCGGCGTGGTCGGATTTGGTGGTGTAGCCGCGTTCGGCGGCGCGCACGAACATCTGGGCGGACATGCCGGGACCGCTGTCGGCCACGCGAACCAGTAGGTCGCCGTCGCGGTGGTGCACCGCGACCTCCACCCGTTTCTCGACCGTCCCGGCGGCCGCGTCGATCGCGTTGTCGACCAGGTTGCCCACCAGGGTGACCGCCTCGTGCGCCGAGAGCGGGTCCGCGGAGTCCAGCGCGGTGTCCTCGCTGATGGCCAGCGTCACCCCGCGCTCGGCAGCCTGGTCGACTTTGCCCAGCAGCAGCGCGGCCAGCGCGGCATCGCCCACGTCGGCCAGCAACCGGTCGATCAGCACCTGGGACAGCTGTAGCTCGGCGGTCGCGAAAGCCACGGCCTCCTCCGGTCGGCCCAATTCGACCATCGTGACGACGGTGTGCAGCCGGTTGGCGGCCTCGTGCGCCTGCGAGCGCAGCGACTCGGCGAAGCTGCGCACCGAATCGAGCTCGCCGAGCACCGCGCGCAGTTCGGTCTGGTCGCGGATGGTGAGCACGGTGCCGATGGCCTTGCCCTCCCAGCTGACCACGTCCTGATTGACCAGCAGGATCCGGTCGGTGGTCACGTGGGTCTCGTCGCGCACCACGCCCCAGCTCATCTGCTGCATCGAGACGGGCAGGTCGGTGCGGCGCACCGGGCCTTCGGGCAGATCCAGCAGGGTGCGCGCCTGATCGTTGACCACTTCCGCCGGCCCGGGTCCGGCGCCGAACACCACCAGCCCCTCGTGCACCGAGTGCAGCACCGCGTCGTGATGTTCGTAGAGCGCGCGCAGTTCGTCGGGAGCGAGGCCGTGGGTCTGCCGGCGCAGTCTGCGGCTGATCAGGAACGACGACAGCGCGGCGAGGGCGAGACCACCCGCCGAGACGCCGAGGATCACCGGGATCTGGGAGGCGACCTGGGCGCCGATCTTGTCGCGGGTGACGCCTGCCGAGACCAGCGCGACCACCTCACCGCTGTCGAAGACCGGGCTGACCGCGCGGATCGAGGGGCCGAGCGTGCCGGTGAAGGTCTCGGTGAAGGTGCGTCCCGCGAGCGCCTCGTCGATGCTGCCGATGAACGGCTGGCCGATCAGGTCGGGGTTGGTGTGGGTGTAGCGGGTGCGGTCGGTGGCCATCACGACGATGAAGTCCATGCCGGTGTCGGCGCGGATGCGTTCGGTCGTGGGTTGCAGCAAGCCGCTGGGGTACGGGGAGTTCACCGCGGCCAGCGTCGACGGTGCCCGCGCCACGGTGAGCGCCACGTCACGGACCTGCAGCTCGGTCGCCGCATCGTGGTCGCGGCGGGTGTCGAGCACCGCGAGCACGGTCCCGGTGCCGATCATCAGCGCCAGCACCACCAGTTGCCAGACGAAGGCCTGTCCGGCGAGCGACAGTCGTCCTCGTCGCATGATGCCCTCCGACCCGAAATCTGAACCTTGTTCCCGCGAACCGCGACCATACCCACTGGCTGCGCCTCGCGGTGTTCTTCACCGTCCTCGCGGGCATCGTGGTCGGCGAGCTCGCACCCGTGCTCGGTCGATCCCTGGCGCCGCTGGGCACGTTGTTCGTGGGTCTGATCACGATCATGATCGCACCCGTGATCTGCCGCACCATCGTGCTGGGGATCGGCTCGGTGTGTGCGGCGACCCCGCCGGCCAGGTCGGCGGTGCTCAGTCCCTGGCCCACTTCTCCGGATGGAGGTGGTACTGCACCAGCGCGTTGGCATGGCCGTGCCCGAGGCCGTGTTCGGCCTTCAGCCAGGCGACCAGGGCGGTGTGTCCGGTCGGCTCGGCGACGTCGAGCAGCGTCAGCCACTCGTCGACGCCGCGGCCGTACTTGGCCTCGATGGCAGGGAAGTAGGACGCGGGGCCGTGCGGGGCATTCGCCATGATGATCTCCTCGTATAGCTGGTCATGGAGAGACGGCGCGGGCGCTCGGAATTCATCGGTGCGGTTCAGGCGGGTGACGGCGGCCCACTCGGTGGTGGCGGTGCGGCGTTCGCGCGGCAGGAGCGCGCCGGTCAGGGCGACGGGGCGTCAGCGCTGGGGGACCCGGCGCGGTGACCGACGACTCGTCGGCGGTGGTCCCCGTGCCGCGTAGGTTGGAGAGGACGACGCAGGTCGCCCGCGGCGGCCGAGGGCGAAGGGACGGCGGATGACTGAGGTCGTGGTAGTCGGGTCCGGGCCGAACGGCTTGGCCGCGGCGGTGATCGCGGCGCGTGCCGGACTGTCGGTGCGGGTGCTCGAAGCGCAGGCGCAGCCGGGTGGTGGGTCGCGCACGGCCGAGCTCACCCTGCCGGGCTTCCACCACGATGTGTGCGCGGGCGCACATCCGATGGCGTTGGCGTCGCCGTTCTTTCGGGCCTTCGATCTCGCGGCGCACGGCGTCGACCTGCTCACGCCCACCGTCTCCTACGCCCATCCGCTCGATGGCGGGATCGCCGGACTGGCCTGGCGCAATCTCGAATCGACGGTGGCCGATCTCGGCCGCGACGGGGCGACCTGGCGCGAGTTGTTCGGGCCGCTGGTGGCGCACTGGCCCGATGTGGTCGACCTGGCCATGTCGGACCTGCGGCGTCCGCCGATTCGAGTACCTACTCTGCCCACCGCCGTGCGGTTCGGCCTACGCCTGCTCGAACAGGGATCACCCCTGTGGAACAACCGTTTTCGCGAGCACGTCGCACCCGCGATGCTGACCGGCGTCGCCGCGCACGCGATCACCCAGCCGCGCGCCCTGCCCGCTGTCGGCGCCGGCCTGCTGCTCGGCACCCTCGCGCACGCGGGCGGCTGGGTGATCCCGCGCGGCGGCAGCCAGGCGATCCCGAACGCGCTCATCGCCGAGATCGAACGCCTCGGTGGCGAAGTGGTCACCGGGCATCGCGTCGACGATTTCGCCGAACTCGCCACCGCCCGCGCCGTTCTGTTCGACACCTCACCCGCCGAACTCCTGCGCATCGCCGGTGACCGGCTGCCCTCGCGATACCGCGACAGCCTCGGCCGGTTCCGCTACGGCGGCGCCGCCTGCAAGGTCGATTTCGCGCTGTCGGGCCCGGTGCCGTGGACCGCGCCGGGCAGCGATCTCGCGGGTACCCTGCACCTGATCGGCACCCGCGACGAGGCGATGGCCGCCGAGCGCCGCGTCGCCGCAGGCGAATTCGCCGAGCGCCCGTATGTGCTCGCCATTCAGCCCGGCGTGGTCGACTCCACCCGGGCCCCCGAGGGCAAGCACACCTTCTACACCTACGCCCACGTGCCCAACGGCTCCGATCGCGACATCAGCGAGGCGGTGATCGCCCAGATCGAACGCTTCGCCCCCGGTTTCCGCGACCTGATCCTCGCCGAGCACGTGACGCCAGCGGCCTTCATGCCCGACCACAATGCCAACTATGTCGGCGGCGACATCTCCGCCGGCGCGATGACTCTGCGCCAGACCGCCTTCCGCCCGCTGGCTCGCTGGAACCCCTACGCCACTCCGATTCCCGGTACCTACCTGTGCTCGTCGTCGACCCCACCCGGCCCCGGCGTCCACGGCATGTCCGGTCTCCACGCCGCCCACCACGTCCTGCGCACCCGCTTCGGCATCGTCACCGACCCCCTCGACCTCCTCCGCGGCGCCGCACCGGCCTACCACTGACGGGTTCCCCTGTCGGACAGTTGATCCCCAGGCACTCCGGTACGTATCGGCCCCGAGAGGCGAACGCCACCGCAGCCTGGTGATCAGCTGTCCAGATCCTGGAATACGTCTGGTTCGAGGTAGACCGTGCAGGCGTTGGGGGCAGCGGCGCGGATGCGGGAGTCGGCAGCGTCGATGGCCTCGCCGACCTCGGCGATGTCCAGACCGGGGCGCATGGCGATCTTGGCGTTGACCAGCAGGTCCTCGGGGCCGAGGTACTGGGTCTGGACGCGGATGACGCGCAGGATGCGCGGGTCGGCGAGCAGCGCGGCGTGAATCGCGGTGCCCTCCTTGGCTGTTGCGCCCTCGCCGATCAGCAGGCTCTTGGTCTCGATGATCAGCACGATGGCGTTCACCCCGAGCAACAGGCCGATGAGCAGGGTGCCGATGCCGTCCCAGACCGCGTTGCCGGTGAGCACCGTCAGACTCACTCCGCCGAGTGCGAACACCAGGCCGGTCAGCGCGCCCGCGTCCTCGAGCAACACCACCGGCAGTTCGGGATTACGGGTGTTGCGGATGAAATGCCACCAGGAATGCTTGCCCTTCAACGGCGCCGACTGCTTGCGCGCGGTGCGGAAACTGGCCGCCTCCAACACCATCGACACGCCGAGGATGACGAAGGCGACCGCGGGGGAGGAGATCTCCTCCGGGAAGCGGATCTTGTGGATCGCCTCGTTCACGGCGAACAGGCAGCCCATCGTGAACAGCACCAGCGCCACGACGAAGGAGTAGAAGTAGCGGTTGCGCGAGTACCCGAACGGATGCAGCGTGTCCGGCCGCTGCTCGGCGCCCTTGCGCCCGACCAACAGCAGCGCCTCGTTGCCGGTGTCGGCCACCGAGTGCACCGCCTCGGCCAGCATCGACGACGAGCCCGTGATGAACGCGCCGAGGAACTTCGCGACCATGATCCCCGCGTTCGCCCCGAGCGCGGCGAGGATCGCGATCCTGCTGTCTCCACCTTCGGCGGCCATACCCGGGCACGCTACCGCCAGTCCCCGGACGCACCGCCGACCCACTCATCGTGTCGCCCGAACCGCGGCGGCACCAGCCGCTGTCTCGTCCGCGGCGGCGGATACGCTCGTGCGGCAACAGCCTGGTCCGGGTTCAGTGGTGATTACCGACGCACGCGCTGAACAACTGCGCGGCCCCACGGATCGCGCGAGCGCGGATATCGGTGTCGGCCGCGGAGATCCAGGCCGCACCACCCCGCTCGACGGTGAGCACGCGCCCGTTCTGGAACAGCTCGACCGTGCCCTCGGTGCACAACACGATCCCGGGCCCGGCATCGGCCAGTACCACCGGTTCGGCGCCGGCGGGCAGATCGAACCGGCACAGCGCGAACTCCGGTGCGGGCGTGCGGTACCGGACGCCACCGTCCCCGCCCGGCTCGGGTTCGATGATCGGCAGGTCGATGGGTTCGAAGTCGAGCACCCGCAGCAGTTCCGGCACGTCGACGTGCTTGGGGGTGAGCCCACCACGCAGCACGTTGTCGGAGTTGGCCATGATCTCCACGCCGACCCCGCGCAGGTAGGCGTGCAGATTTCCGGCTGCCAGGAACAGCGCCTGCCCGGGTTCGAGGGTCAGCCGGTTGAGCAGCAGCGCGGCCAGCACGCCCGCGTCGCCGGGATAGACCTCGGCCAGCTCGAGTGCGGTGCGAACCTCGGCGGTGAACTCGCGTGCGCCCTTCCCGGACAGGTAGCGCACACACCCTTCGAGCACGGTGGGCAGCAGCGCCGACAGCGCGGCGGGCGGCAGCGTGATCCAGGTGGTGAACAGCGTCCGCAGACCCGCCGAATCGGGCTGAGCGGCAAGCAGTTCGGCGTAGACATTGAGCCCGGGGACGTTCAGCGCGCGCAGCAGGTCGACGGTGCGGTGCGGATCGCGGAACCCGGCCAGCGCCTCGAACCGTTCGAGCGCGACGACCAGCTCCGGCTTGTGGCTGTCGTCGCGGTAGTTGCGCAGCGGCGAGTCCAACGGCACCCCGGTGCGGTTCTCCCGCTCGAAACCGGCCCGTGCCTGCGCCGAACTGGGATGGGCCTGCAGCGACAGCGGTTCCTCGGCGGCCAGGATCTTGAGCAGGAACGGCAGCCGGTCACCGAAGGCCTCGGCGACCGGCCCGAGTTCGTGGACCGGATCGGCATCGAGCACCGCGAGCAACGAGCGGGTGTTGCCGTTGGTCTTGATGTGCGCGGGATCGGCCGGGTGCGCTCCGAACCAGAGTTCGGCCTCGGGATGGGCCGAGGGCACCGGCCTGCCGCACAGCTGAGCGAGCGCGGTGCGCGATCCCCATGCGTAAGAACGCAGCGCACCAACGAGTTCCTGCACTAGTAGCGTCCCCCGTCGTGGTATCGATCCGGCTCGGGCGCGGCCGTACCGCGCGCACCGGTCAGTCGGAGATAGGCCGCGGCCATGTCGAGGCGCACGGCCAGTACGGCCAGCTGCTCGAGCTCGCTGCCATGGCCGCCCCCCGCCGCCGAGCCGGCGGTCGCGCTCTCGGTGCTCGGTGCGGAGCCCGGCTCGTCGAGCTGGGACCGCAGCACATCGACATCGGCGTGCACCAGATCGGCATCGACCAGTCCGGCGCCCGTGCCCTCGAACACCGCCAGCTTGCGCCGGGCGGCGGCCTGATCGGGGTGCACGCTCAGCGCCAGGACCCGCACCCGGTCGACCGGCGCGGGGCCGTCGAGTTCCTCGTCGTGGAACAGCGGATCGAAACCCGGCGCGCTGCCGCCCGCGGCCGCGGTCAGGCGACCGACCGCGGCGACCACGTCGGCCAGATCGGCGGCCGAGGCCAGCCTGCCCGCCGACTGCAACAGCACCTCGGTGCCGTGCCCGGCCAGTTCGACCGCGGCCGGGGAGTCACCGGCCAGCACGACGCCGACCCCGTGCATCCGCGCGGCCAGGGTCTTGGCCGGGTTGTGGAAGACCTCGTTGTGCGGGCCGTCGCGCAGCGCCTCGGCGTCGAGCATGTCGGCCAGCGCGGTGAGGTCGGGGGTAGCGGGTCCGCTGCGCTGGGCGTCGATGCCGCGCAGCACCGCGATGCCCACGGCGAGGAATCGCAGCAGCCGGTTGTGGTCGAGGACCGGCACCCTCGGTTCGAGCACGATCGCCCGACCGGCCGCGACCGCACGCAGTGGGCCTTCGTTCGGCGCCGCGATCACCACTTCGGCACTGCGGCGCAGCGCACGATCGACGGCATCGATCAGGCGGGGATCGCCCGCGTCGTCCCCGGCGACCAGGACCACGTCCAGCGGGCCGACCCAGGGCGGCAGCGAGCTGACCGGCACGATCGGCAGCCCGGCCCGATCGCCCAGGGTGGCGACGAGGAGTCCGGCCGCGCGTGTCGCCCGGCCCGAGCCGGTGACCAGCACGAGACTGCGCGGGCGCAGCTCGGCGAGTCGTTCGGTGAGCGAGGTCTCCGCGACCGCGGCCGCCGTCGCCCGCACCTGGGCCCCGCCGGATGCGGCCGAGCGTAAGGCGCCGCCGGTGTCGGCGGCCTCCAGCGACGCGGCATCGTCGAGGTCGAATACCGGTGTTCCAGCGATCATCGCCGATTCCACCTCCCCTCATCGCGCTGTGTCGTGCGCCGAGCCGTCGGCGAATACAAGGTCTGTGATTCCACTATTCCAGCCAGACGCGGCCGATGCCCACGATCTCGAAATCGAACAGAGCCGTCTGCTTGGTCTGGGACATGTGGTCGCACCTGTACTGGTTTCATTTTCCCAGTCAGGCGCGGACGATGCTCAGGATCTCGGTATCGGACAGAGCCGTTTGGTTGGTCTGGGACATGTGGTCGCACCTGTACTGGTTTCATTTTCCCAGTCAGGCGCGGACGATGCTCAGGATCTCGGTCACGAGTGCGTTTACGTCGGCCTGCGATCCGGCTTCGACGTTGAGCCGAAGCAGTGGTTCGGTATTGGAGGCACGCAGGTTGAACCAGGCGTGGTCGCCGAGATCGACGGTCACGCCGTCGAGACGGTCCACCGACTCCGTGCGGTCGGCGAAGGCGGCGAGCACGGCCGCGGTGCGCTCGGCGGCGTCGGCGACGGTGGAGTTGATCTCGCCGGAGGCCGCGTAGACGTCGTAGGCGGCCATCAGCTCCGAGACCGGCCGCTGACCCTCACCGAGGGCGGCCAGCACGTGCAGCGCGGCCAGCATGCCCGAGTCGGCACCCCAGAAGGCGCGGAAGTAGTAGTGCGCGGAGTGCTCGCCACCGAACACCGCGCCGGTCGAGGCCATCTCCTGCTTGATGAACGAGTGCCCGACTCGGGTGCGTACCGGCTTGCCGCCCAGCTCCTCGACCAGTTCGGGCACCGCTCGCGAGGTGATCAGGTTGTGGATGACGGTCGCGCCCGGCTCCTTGGCCAGCTCGCGCTGGGCCACCAGCGCGGTGATCGCGGAGGGCGAGACCGGCTCGCCGCGCTCGTCGACGACGAAGCAGCGGTCGGCGTCGCCGTCGAAGGCCAGGCCGATGTCGGCCCCGCTGGAACGGACCAGCGCCTGCAGGTCGACCAGGTTCTTCGGGTCCAGCGGGTTGGCCTCGTGGTTGGGGAACGAGCCGTCGAGTTCGAAGTACAGCGGCACGATGGTGATCGGGCCGAGCGCGCCGAGCACGGCGGGCACCGTGTGCCCGCCCATGCCGTTGCCCGCGTCGACCGCGATGGTCAGCGGCCGGATCTGGTCGAGGGGCACCAGCTCGCGCAGGAAGCTCGCGTAGTCGTCGAGCAGATCGGTGGTGGTCGTGGTGCCCGGTGCGCCGTCGTAGGCGGGCACGCCGTCGACGACCTCGGCGGCGATGGTGGCCAGTCCGGTGTCCTGCCCGACCGGCAGCGCGTTGGCCCGGCACAGCTTGATGCCGTTGTAGCGGGCCGGGTTGTGGCTGGCGGTGAACATGGCGCCGGGGCAGCCGAGCCGGCCGGAGGCGAAGTAGAGCTGATCGGTGGAAGCCAGCCCGATGTGCACCACATCGAGGCCCTGCCCCTGCACTCCTTCGGCGAAGGCCCGCGACAGGGCGGGGGAGGACTCGCGCATGTCGTGCCCGATCACGACCTGGGTCGCGCCTTCGGCGCGCATCAACCGGGCGAAGGAGGCGCCGACGTCTTCGACGAACCCCGCGTCGATCTGTTCGCCCACCACTCCGCGGACGTCATAGGCCTTGATCACGGCGTTCACGAGTTCGCTGGAGCGCGCGACAGTCGTCATGGCTCTACCCTAAACGGCGCGGTCGCTCGGTGGTGACGAGGCACCCGCCAGGTAGTCGACGTTACCCACTGATTTCGGGAGTACATGGGTAACTCAGCGGCCGCCTCCCAGCTGTGCGCTCGACAGGTAGGACCTGTACGTACTGTCGAGGTCCCGACTGGTCTGGCCTGAAGTCGCGGAGAGGCGGGATTGCTTACGGGTCGGGGAGGACTCGTAGGTGGCCGCGGCGGCCGGTGCGAGTGGTGCGTGGGGCCGCGGGGGCGGTGTCGCGGTAGCCGGGCTGGTCCGGGTCGCCGGGGCGGCGGCGCAGGCCGGCCTCACGGACGGCTTCGGCCAGGGCGGTCAGATCGTCGTCGTCGGGTGTGCTGGAGGAGAAGCCGCCTTCGTGGCGCACCAGTTCCCAGCCTTTGGGGGCGGTGATGCGGCAGGCGTGGGTTTCGCACAGATCCCAGGAATGTGGTTCGGCGACGGTGGCCAGTGGTCCGACGACGGCGGTCGAATCGGAGTACACATACGTCAGCGTCGCTACAGCCGGGTTCTTGCAGCCGGGTCGGCAGCAACGACGCATGGGGATCACGACGTCGAGATTAACCCTCCAGCCGGTAAAAGTGGATACGGACACGCCCCAAAGTGGACACAGTCGCGAAAGCGTTCCCTAAACCGCGCATGGCCGGAGCGGATGCGGAGGTTTCGCCCAAGTGGCGCAGTCGCGGCAGCGTTCCCTAAACCGCGCATGGCCGGAGCGGATGCGGAGGTTTCGCCTATTCGGGTTCTGGATCGATCAGGTCCGGGTCGACGCCGAGATAGGTCGCGATCTGTTGCACGAGCACTTCGCGCAACAGTTCCACCAGATCGTCGGGATCGGCGGCGCGCAATTCGAGTGGCTTGCGGAACAGCACCACCCTGGCCCGGGTGGCCGCGCCACGGGAGTCGACACCGGCGGGAATCAGTCGCGACAGCGGCACCGGTCCGTCGGCGACCACCTCGTCCGGCCAGGTGACCGAATCGGGATGCAGTGGACGGATTTTCGGCACGTCGTCGACGGCGATGTCGAGCTTGGTGAGCCGGTCGTGCCAGCGGGTGTCCAGCGGTGCGAAGGCCTCGAGCACCAGCCGGTCGAATTTCTGCCCCCTGGTGCGCCACGCGGGCACCGTCGGCGGGAGCATGGGGCCACGAACACCTCGGCCTCGGCGGGTCACCGAGCGTGCGGTGGGTGCCGGGGGATGACGCCGGGATCGGGCCATGGGACTTCTCCGCTCTCTCGCCTGCACCGTCTGAAAAGGGCGTTCGCCCGGAGACACCGACGTACTGCGCCTGCGTGGCTCCGGGCCAGGCCTGGAGAGTCTACTTTCGAACAGTCACTTAACCGATTCCGCGCTTCAGCCTGCGACGCTCTCGTTCCGAGAGACCGCCCCAGATACCGAAACGTTCATCATGCGCCAGTGCGTATTCCAGGCACTGATCGCGTACTTCACAGCCCAAGCAGATTCGCTTCGCCTCACGAGTCGAGCCGCCCTTCTCGGGGAAGAACGCCTCGGGGTCTGTCTGAGCGCACAGTGCGCGCTCTTGCCACTGTTCCTCGATGGACTCGAACATCTCGTCGAAGCCCGTCACGACCAGACTCAGCCGGGGGGCCGCGACTTCGCTTACCACGTCCGGTTCCGGCCAGCTCGTTTCAGCGCAGACAGCGTGAGCTGCGCCTGCTGTGGAATCGGTCGGCGAGACCATGTCATCGGTCATCGTTCCGCCTCCTCACTCATGTGTTAGCGCAGAATGATTCTTTCCGTCGGACCAACTCGAACCCCGACGGCCCAACACCGCGACGTAGTCTCGCGGGCTTCCCCGAGCCTGCCTTCCGGCGAGCCAACACCCGCTCGCAAACGCCCCCGCGTCATGCCTTTTCGCGGTGACCGGAATGACATGTCTGTGATTAGACACGCCGCACTTGCCGGTGGTCAACCCGCCGTCACCCTTCCGTTACACTCCACACCCGCCTTTCGTGTTGATCTTGTTATCCGTTGTGGCAAATGACCAGCTACTTTGCTGAACTTCGCCGGGGCACCGAGTGGTAGCGGCCACCGCATAGGCTGTGACCCTGTGACTGCACAACACGCGGCGCGCGAGCCCGAGATCGCCGTTCTGGTCGGCGGCGTGGGCGGTGCCCGCTTCCTCCAGGGCGTCCGGCAGCTGCTGCCCGACGCCGACATCTCCGCGATCGTCAACGTCGGTGACGACGTCTGGATGCACGGCCTCCGGATCTGTCCCGACCTCGACACCTGCATGTACACCCTCGGTGGCGGCATCGACACCGAGCGCGGCTGGGGTCACCGCAACGAGACCTGGCACGCGAAAGAGGAGCTGGCGAAATACAACGCCCAGCCCGATTGGTTCGGCCTGGGCGATCGCGACATCGCCACCCACCTCATTCGCACCGAGATGCTCAACGCCGGATACCCGCTCTCGGCGGTCACCGAAGCGCTGTGCAATCGGTGGCAGCCGGGCGTGCGGCTGATCCCGGCGACCGACGATCGCTGCGAAACCCACGTCGTGGTCAGCGATCCCGACAATGCTGGCGAACGTCGCGCGATCCACTTCCAGGAGTGGTGGGTGCGGTACCGCGCGGCGCTCCCGACCCACGGATTCGCCTCGATCGGCGCCGAACAAGCCTCTCCCGCCCCGAATGTGACCGATATCATAGCGTCCGCTGACGCGGTGTTGCTCGCCCCGTCGAACCCCGTTGTGAGCATCGGCGCGATCCTCTCCGTCCCCGGGATCAGGGGCGCGCTGCGCACCACCGACGCCAAGGTGATCGGGCTGTCCCCGGTGATCGACGGAAAGCCGTTGCGCGGCATGGCCGATGAGTGCCTGTCGGTGATCGGCGTCGAGTCCACCGCCGAGGCGATCGGCCGCCACTACGGTGCCCGCTCGGCCACCGGCATCCTCGACGGCTGGCTGGTGCATTCCACCGACACCGCCGACGTGCCCGGCGTCGAGGTGCGCAGTGTTCCGCTGCTCATGACCGACCCTGAAGCCACAGCCGAAATGGCCCGTGCCGCACTGGAACTGGCGGGAGTCAAGGTATGAGTGTGCTGCCCGACCACGCCGCCACCGAACTGCGGATCCTGCCGGTCACCGGTCTGCCGGAGTTCCGTCCCGGCGACGATCTCGCCGAACATCTTGCCGCGCGGGCGCCTTGGCTCGCCGACGGCGATGTCGTCGTAATCACCAGCAAGATCGTGTCCAAGGCAGAGGGACGCATCGTCGCCGCGCCGACCGATCCCGACGAGCGCGACGCCGCCCGGCGCAAGCTGGTCGATGAGGAGGCGGTACGGGTGCTGGCGCGCAAGGGGCGCACCCTGATCACCGAGAACCGGCTCGGCATCGTGCAGGCCGCTTCCGGCGTCGACGGCTCCAATGTGGCCGAGGGTGAATTGGTGCTGCTGCCCACCGATCCCGACGGCAGTGCCAAAGCCCTGCGGACCGCGCTGGCCCAACGGCTCGGGGTCGAGGTGGCTGTGGTCATCACCGACACCATGGGCCGGGCCTGGCGCAACGGCCAGATCGACGCGGCCATCGGCTCGGCCGGGCTGCGCGTGCTGCACGACTACGCGGGCGCGGTCGATGGACAGGGCAACGAACTACACGTCACCCAGGTGGCCGTCGCCGACGAACTCGCCGCTGCCGCCGATCTGGTGAAGGGCAAGCTCGGCGGCGTCCCGGTGGCCGTGGTCCGCGGGCTGGCGACCGAGGACGACGGGTCCACCGCGGCGGCGTTGCTGCGCGGCGGGGTCGACGACCTGTTCTGGCTGGGCACCGCCGAGGCGATCGAACGGGGACGCAAAGAGGCTGTGCCGCTGCGCCGTTCGGTCCGTGCCTTCTCCGCCGAGCCGGTCGATCCGGAGCGGATCAGAGCCGCCGTCGCCGCCGGCCTCACCGCACCCGCGCCGCATCACACCCGGCCGGTGCGCTTCGTCTGGGTGCGCGAGCCGGCGTTGCGCGCCGGGTTGCTCACCGCCATGGCCGAGCAGTGGCGCGCCGATCTGACCGCCGACGGGCTCGACCCCGAGCGGGTGGAGCGCCGAATCGCGCGCGGGCGCATCCTGTTCGACGCGCCGGAGATGATCATCCCGTTCTGTGTCCCCGACGGCGCGCACGACTATCCCGACGCGCGCCGCCAGGGTGCCGAGCAGACGATGTTCACCGTGGCGGTCGGCGCGGCGGTGCAGGGGCTGCTGGTGGCGCTGGCCGCCGACGGTCTCGGCAGCTGCTGGATCGGCTCGACGATCTTCGCTCCGGAGGTGACCCGCGAGGTACTCGACCTCGACGACGACTGGATGCCCCTGGGCGCCATTGCGATCGGCCACCCGCTCGACGAGCCCGCCCCGCGCACCCTCGGCGAGCCGGGGGCCGGACTGGTCGAGCTGTGAACTCGGTGCTCGTCGCGGCCGGCCGCGTCACGTGGCGGCCGGTAGGGGAGGCCGTCCGATGAGCGCGGAATCCCTGCACGCCTCGGCGACGGAACTGCTCACCGATTGGCGGCCCGAGGAGCGCGCGGATCGCTCACTGCGCGAGGCGATGCTGGCGTTCCTCGGTTCGGCGCCGCGCGGCTGTCTGCGTGAACACGCGCCCGGGCACATCACGGCCTCGGCGATCGTGTTCTCCCACGACCGCAGCGAAGTGCTGCTGACCCTGCATCCGCGGGTGGGTCGCTGGATCCAGCTCGGCGGCCACTGCGAGCCCGGCGACGAGACGGTGGCCGGTGCCGCCCTGCGCGAGGCGACCGAGGAATCGGGGATCGCGGACCTGCGCCTGACGCCCGGTCTCTACGGCGCCCAGGCGCATCCGATCACCTGCTCGCTCGGACTGCCGACACGGCACCTCGACCTGCTGTTCGAGCTGGTCGCGCCGCCCGAGGCGGTGCCGGTGCGCAGTGCCGAGTCGACCGATCTGCGGTGGTGGCCGGTGGCCGGGCTACCACCTGGCGCCGATGTCGCGCTGCGCGCGTAACTTCTGCTGAACAGGTCTTTGACCTGCAACTACGGCGGTCGTGCCCCGATGGGCACGACCGCCGTTTCGTTATCTGACCGTTGCGTCTTTACAAATTTCCTAATTTGTCTAGACGCCGGACAAATCGGGCTCTATCGTCTGTGACAGAGAGTTACGCACATCACAGATGTGAGATGTGCCTCAGGATGGAGACGACGATGTCGACCGATGCCAACGCGTCCGAGCAGCGGGTGGCGCCGCCGCAGTGGCGTGATGCCAAGCGTTATCTGTGGCTGTGGGGCCTGTTCGCCCCGACCGGCCTGTTCACGATCGCGATCCCGCTGATCTGGGGTCTGAACCAACTCGGCTGGCACGGCCTGGCCCACGTGCCGTTCTGGCTGGGGCCGGTCCTGGTCTACCTGGTGATCCCGATGGCCGACCTGTTCTTCGGCCCGGACGGCGACAATCCGCCGGACGAAGTGATGGAGTACCTGGAGAACGACAAGTACTACCGCTACCTCACCTACCTGTACTTGCCGTTCCAGTACGCGTCGCTGATCTTCGCCTGCTACATCATCACCGCGCCGAACCTGCACTGGCTCGGCTTCTCCGGCGGGGCGAGCCTGGTCGACAAGATCGGCATCGCGATCAGCGTCGGCATGATCGGCGGCATCGGCATCAACACCGCGCACGAGCTCGGCCACAAGAAGGTCGAGATGGAGCGCTGGCTCGCCCGCATCGCGCTGGCCCAGTCGTTCTACGGGCACTTCTACATCGAGCACAACCGCGGCCACCACGTCCGCGTCGCCACCCCGGAGGACCCGGCCAGCGCCCGCATCGGTGAGACCTTCTGGGCGTTCTGGCCGCGCACCGTGTGGGGCAGCTTCCGCTCGGCGTGGCATCTGGAGAAAGAACGCCTCGGCCGACTGGACAAGAGTCCGTGGACGCTGCGCAATGATGTGCTCAACGCCTGGGCGATGTCGGTGGTGCTGTGGCTCGGCCTGATCGCGGTCTTCGGCATCGAGGTGCTGCCGTATCTGATCCTGCAGGCCATCATCGGCTTCAGCCTGCTCGAGTCGGTGAACTACCTCGAGCACTACGGCCTGGTGCGGCAGAAGACCAAGAGTGGACGCTATGAGCGGCCCGCGCCCCAGCACAGCTGGAACAGCGACCACATCGTCACCAACATCTTCCTGTACCACCTGCAGCGACACAGCGACCACCACGCGTACCCGACGCGGCGCTATCAGACCCTGCGCAGTTGGGACGGTGCGCCGAATCTGCCGAGCGGCTACGCCAGCATGATCCTGATCGCCTACTTCCCGCCGATCTGGCGCAAGGTGATGGACAAGCGCGTGCTCGCCCACTACGACGGCGACGTCACCCGCGCCAACATCGAACCCAAGCGTCGGGAGAAGGTGCTGGCGCGGTACGGGACGGAGGTCCGGCCATGAGTTCCTACAAGTGCCCGGTCTGTGATTATGTCTACGACGAAACGCGAGGAGCCCCGCGCGAGGGATTTCCGGCAGGCACACGGTGGGCGGCGGTGCCCGACGACTGGTGTTGTCCGGACTGCGGTGTGCGGGAAAAGATCGACTTCGAGGCGGTAGGAGTTTCCCAGTGACCGAATACAAGCTCTACCAGTGTATTCAGTGCGGTTTCGAATACGACGAGGCCGAGGGCTGGCCCGATGACGGCATCGCCCCCGGTACCCGCTGGGACGACATTCCCGACGACTGGAGCTGCCCGGACTGCGGCGCCGCCAAGGCCGACTTCTTCATGGTCGAGATCGAACGTTCGTGAGTATCGCGCCGCGCACGGGTGCGCGCATCCCGTATCAGGAGGCCGTGCGCGAGTTGTTGCGCACCTCGGTCCTGGACGGGATGCGCGAACTGCTCACCGAGCGGGATTGGTCCAAGATCACCCTCGGTGACGTCGCGGCGCGGGCCGGAGTGAGCAGGCAGACCCTCTACAACGAGTTCGGTTCTCGCTCCGGCCTTTCCCAGGCCTACGCGCTGCGCCTGGCCGACGAACTCGTCGACCATGTGCGCGAGGCGCTCGACGCCAATGTCGGCGACGCTCGCGCCGCCATCCGGGTCGGCATGTCCGGCTTCTTCCTCGCCGCCGCGGCCGACCCGCTGGTGCGCTCGCTGCTGGCGGGGGAGATGAAGCCGGACCTGCTGCGCCTGATCACCCTCGACGCGGGACCATTGCTCGAACACGCCACCGCGCGGCTGGCACATGTGGTTCAGCACAGTTGGGTCGACGCGAGCGACGAGGAGGCCGACGTGTTCGCGCACGCCCTGGTGCGGATCGCGCTGAGCTACATCCCGAATCCGCCGGTGCCCGAACGTGATGCTCCCGCCGAGATGAGCGCCCTGCTCAGTCCCTATGTGGAGGCGATCGTGCAGGTGCGAGGTGTCCGCACCCCAGTCGGTGACAATAGTCACGATTCGCGCTGATGTGCTCTGATTCGCCAGGGTGTAACCATCGCCACGTTTGCGGATCTGCCGCTGTGTAACGCGTCTGCGGTCTGTCAGTATTCACATCGGTCGACGATTGGTCTTTTTACAGCGGAGCGGGTGTGCAAACGGTTGGCAAACCGGGGGGTTTTCGTGATCCCAAACGGTATCTCTGGGCTCTAGGGTTGATCGCTCCGGCGTGTGCGCTGTTGCCTTCCCAGCTCGTGTACCGCACCGGTGCCGAAGTCTTCTGGTGGATCGGCCCGGTCATCGTGTTGATCGCCATTCCCGTTCTGGACTGGATCGTCGGTGAGGACGGCAACAATCCCCGCGACGAGGACTACGAGGCACTCTCGGCCGACAAGTACTACCGCTGGTGCACCTATCTGTTCCTGCCGATCCAGCTGATCGGCCTCACCATCGCCTGCTTCATGTGGGCGGGCAGCGATCTGGACCTCGTCGACAAGCTCGGTCTGGCCGCCACGGTCGGCTTCGTCAGCGGCATCGGCATCAACGCCGCCCACGAATTGGGCCATCGCGTCGAGCGTGCTGAAAAATTGCTGTCGAAGATCGCGCTCGCCCAGTCGGCCTACGGTCACTTCTTCGTCGAGCACAATCGCGGCCACCACGCCCGCGTCGCCACGCCCGAGGATCCGGCCAGCGCGCGACTGGGCGAATCGCTGTGGGAGTTCTTGCCGCGCAGCGTGTTCGGCGGTTTCCGTTCCGCGCTCGAACTCGAACGTGCTCGCCTGGCCAGACAGGGTCGTGGCTGGTGGAGCCCGCGTAACAACATCCTGCAGGCGTGGGCGATGACGGTGGTGCTGTTCGGTTCGCTGCTGGTCGCCTTCGGCCTGGAGATCCTGCCGTGGCTGATCCTGCAGGCCGCGATCGGCGCCGCGCTGCTCGAGACCGTCAACTACGTCGAGCACTACGGTCTGCTGCGCGCCCGCAAGCCCAACGGCCGCTGGGAACGCTGCTCCCCACGCGACAGCTGGAACTCCGATCGCCTGGTCACCAACATCTTCCTGTTCCATCTGCAGCGTCACAGCGACCACCACGCCAACCCCGGCCGTCGCTACCAGACCCTGCGCAGCACCAGCGAGGCACCACAGCTGCCCGCCGGATACGCCACGATGATCCTGCTGGCAGCCATCCCGCCGCTGTGGCGTGTGGTGATGGACCCCAAAGTCGCCGCGCATTACGGCGGCGACCTGAGTCTGGCCAACGTCGCCCCACGCAAACCGCGACGTTTGCTGGCCCGATACCGCGCCGCGGCCTGACCATGGCCTCCAAGGACCGGGGAACGAGCGCGCCCACAGGCGGTAGCCTTGCCTCGGTACTGACTACCAGGAGAGGCTGATGACGACCTCAGAACTTCCCGCGCACGCTGCGTCGTCCGCTCTTGCGGGCTTCACCGCTGACGTCCGCAACGGCATCGATTACAAGGTGGCAGATCTCTCGCTGGCCGAATTCGGCCGCAAGGAGATCCGCCTCGCCGAGCACGAGATGCCCGGCCTGATGGCACTGCGCCGCGAATACCACGACGTGCAGCCGCTGGCCGGCGCGCGTATTTCCGGTTCACTGCACATGACGGTGCAGACCGCCGTCCTGATCGAAACACTCGTCGCCCTCGGCGCGCAGGTGCGCTGGGCCTCGTGCAACATCTTCTCCACCCAGGACCACGCCGCGGCCGCGATCGTCGTCGGCCCGCACGGCACCGTCGACGAGCCCAAGGGCACCCCCGTCTTCGCCTGGAAGGGCGAGACGCTCGAGGAGTACTGGTGGGCCGCCGAGCAGATGCTCACCTGGCCCGGCGAACCCGCCAACATGATCCTCGACGACGGTGGCGACGCCACCATGCTCGTGCTGCGCGGCGCGCAGTTCGAGAAGGCCGGGGTGATCCCGCCCGACGAGGACGAGCACTCCGCCGAGTACACGGTGTTCTTGAACCTGCTGCGCGAGCGCTTCGAGACCGACAAGACCAAGTGGAGCGCCATCGCCGAGTCGGTCAAGGGCGTCACCGAGGAGACCACCACCGGCGTGTTGCGCCTGTACCAGTTCGCCGCCGCGGGCGAGCTGGTGTTCCCGGCGATCAACGTCAACGACTCGGTCACCAAGTCCAAGTTCGACAACAAGTACGGCACCCGTCACTCGCTCATCGACGGCATCAACCGTGGCACCGATGTGCTCATCGGCGGCAAGAAGGTGCTGATCTGCGGTTACGGTGACGTCGGCAAGGGCTGCGCGGAGTCGCTGGCCGGCCAGGGCGCGCGCGTGCAGGTCACCGAGATCGACCCGATCAACGCGCTGCAGGCGCTGATGGACGGCTACGACGTGGTCACCGTCGAGGAGGCGATCGGCGACGCCGACATCGTCATCACCTCGACCGGCAACAAGGACATCATCACCCTCGACCACATGAAGGCGATGAAGGATCACTCGATCCTGGGCAACATCGGCCACTTCGACAACGAGATCGACATGGCCGCCCTCGAGCGTTGCGGCGCGACCCGGATCAATATCAAGCCGCAGGTCGACGAGTGGACCTTCGAGTCCGGCAAGGCGATCATCGTGCTCTCCGAAGGTCGCCTGCTGAACCTGGGCAACGCCACCGGCCACCCCTCGTTCGTCATGTCGAACAGCTTCTCCAACCAGGTCATCGCGCAGATCGAACTGTGGACCAAGCCGGAGAACTACGACAACGAGGTCTACCGTCTGCCCAAGCACCTCGACGAGAAGGTCGCCAAGATCCACGTCGAGGCCCTCGGTGGCACGTTGACCAAGCTCACCAAGGACCAGGCCGAGTACATCGGCGTGGACGTGGAGGGCCCGTACAAGCCCGAGCACTACCGCTACTGATCCTTGAACGACAGTGGCCCGTCGACATCGGTCGACGGGCCACTGTTCGTCAGTCGCGCGGCGTTCAGCTGTCGCCGCGGGCAGCCGGGAATCAGTAGGCGCAGTTGGACGGGAACTCGGTGTAGTCGCAGGGCTCGATGCTTCCCGTCGCGAGGCCGAGCTCACGAAGCAGGCCGGCGAGCGTCAAGACGATGATGCCGCCGCTCCCGGAGTCGGCAACCGGAGCGGGCGAGTACGGCTCGGCGGCCGCCGTAGCCGCGCCACCCAGGAGGGCGAAGCCGACGGTGAGGGCGGCAACGGCGGTGCGCAGTGACTTGCGATGCATGGTGACTCCTGATTCGACGCGGTCCCCGGGGCGATGATGCCCTCGGAGTGCGTGGTGATCGTGTTGGTTCGCCAATGACCATGTCAGTCGTCTCCGAATCCCGGTAGCCACGAACGTTGGGGGCCCCATGGCCGGTCCGGCCGGCGTGGGCGCTCTACCCGACCGGACCGGTATTGCTTGGGGGGTGGGCCGACACCGCGTGACACGCGCCGGTAGCCTCACGCGATATGGGCGTGTTGATTGCGGTGGAAGGCCTCGACGGTGCCGGTAAACGGACGCTGATCGACGGGGTGATCGCCGAACTGTCGGGCAAAGGGCTGCGGGCCGACAGCCTGGCCTTTCCGCAATACGGGCATTCGATCCACGCCGATCTCGCGGCGGAAGCGCTGCGCGGCGCCCACGGCGACCTGGCCGCTTCGATCAACGCCATGGCGATCATGTTCGCCCTCGACCGGGCCGACGCCGCGGCCGAGCTGTCGAATTCGTTGGACGCCAACGACATCGTGATCCTGGACCGCTGGGTGGCCTCCAATGCCGCGTACTCGGCGGCGCGGGCCGAACAGGATGCCGACGGCGAAATCGTCTCCTGGGTGGGTGATCTGGAATTCGGCAGGCTCGCCCTGCCCGTCCCGGAGCTGACCGTGCTGCTCGACATTCCCGCCGAGGTCGCGGCCGAACGTGCCCGGCGCCGTGGCGAACTCGACGGTACGCGAGCGCTGGATGCCTACGAACGGGACGGCGGTCTGCAGCGGCGCACGGGGGAGGTCTATCGTGAGCTGGCCGACCGCGACTGGTTCGGCCGGTGGTGGACATACCGATCCGATGACGATAGACCAGCGCTACTCACCCTCTGTACGGAAATTCATGCCGGATGAGGTTGGATACGCGACGGGTTCGCACCATTAATGGCGTGGCGGCCCGATCCTGGCCTGGGAGATGACAACATAGGACTATGAAGCCCAAGATTCTGGTCGTCGACGACGATATGGCACTCGCTGAGATGCTGACCATCGTCTTGCGCGGGGAAGGGTTCGACCCGCACGTGGTCGGCGATGGCACGCAGGCCCTGTCGGCGGTGCGGGAGATCCGCCCCGACCTGGTGTTGCTGGACCTGATGCTGCCCGGCATGAACGGCATCGATGTGTGCCGCGTGCTACGGGCCGATTCCGGCGTCCCGATCGTGATGCTCACCGCCAAGACCGACACGGTCGACGTGGTGCTCGGTCTGGAGTCCGGCGCGGACGATTACATCGTCAAGCCGTTCAAGCCCAAGGAACTCGTCGCCCGCGTGCGCGCGCGCCTGCGCCGCACCGAGGACGAGCCCGCCGAGCTGCTCTCCATCGCCGACATCGTCATCGACGTGCCCGCGCACAAGGTGACCCGCGGCGGTACGCAGATCTCGCTGACCCCGCTGGAGTTCGACCTGCTGGTCGCGCTCGCGCGCAAGCCGCGTCAGGTGTTCACCCGCGAGGTGCTGCTCGAACAGGTCTGGGGCTACCGGCACGCCGCCGACACCCGCCTGGTCAACGTGCACGTGCAGCGACTACGCGCCAAGGTCGAGAAGGACCCGGAGAACCCGGAGATCGTGCTGACCGTCCGCGGGGTCGGCTACAAGGCCGGACCGCCGTGATCGGTCGCTGCGAGGCGCCGCGGTGACCGATCGGTTCATCGCGCAGCTGCGGCGATGGGCGGCCCCCGTACTGGCCTGGTTCCAGGCCGTGGGGACCGCACTGGGCCACCTGTGGCGCCGGTCGCTGCAGCTGCGGGTCATCGTGTCCACGCTGACCCTCTCGCTCATCGTGATCACGATCCTCGGGGTCGTGCTGACCGGTCAGATCACCGACCGGCTCCTCGAAGCCAAGATCAACGCGGCGGTCGAGGAGATGGATCGTGCCCGCAGCACGGTCGAGAACCGGCTCGCCGGCGTGCACGACGCGAGCAGTCAGCAGCAGCGGCTCGCCGACGCGCGCAGCGCGCTGTCCAGCCGCGGCGGCACCGGCCAGTCCAGCGGCGCCGCGGGCAGCTTCGACTCGGCGCTGGCGATGGTGGGCGGCACCCCGCCCCAGGAGCTCACCACCGGCCCTATCTCGCAGGTGCCCCAGGAACTGCGCCGCTTCGTCCAGCGCAATCAGGTCTCCTACCAGTTCACCACCGTCGCCGACCCGGATGGCTACCGCGGCCGCGCGCTGATCATCGGCAGCCCGAGCGCCGAGGTCGCGACCCTGGAGATCTACCTGATCTTCCCGCTGGCCAGCGAGGAGTCGAGCCTGTCGCTGATGCGCGGCACGATGCTCATCGGCGGCGTGGTGCTGCTGGTGCTGCTCGCCGCGATCACCGCACTGGTCACCAGGCAGGTGGTGCTGCCGATTCGGTCGGCCGCGCGGATCGCGGGTCGATTCGCCGACGGCCGGCTCAAGGAACGCATGCTCGTGCGCGGCGAGGACGACATGGCCCGCCTGGCGCAGGCGTTCAACGAGATGGCCGAGAGCCTCTCGAACCAGATCACCCAGCTCGAGGAATTCGGCAATCTGCAGCGCCGCTTCACCTCCGATGTCAGCCATGAGCTGCGTACTCCGCTGACGACCGTGCGCATGGCCGCCGATCTCATCCACGGCTCCAGCGACGATCTCGACCCGGCGCTGGCCCGCAGTTCGGAATTGCTGGTCAACGAACTGGACCGGTTCGAGGGTCTGCTGAACGATCTGCTCGAGATCTCGCGCCACGACGCCGGCGTGGCCGAGCTGCAGGTGGAGTCGCTGGACGTGCGGATGTGCGCGCGGGCCGCGATCTCCACCGTGCGCCACCTGGCCAAGGATGCCGGGGTCGAGGTGGTCATCGATCTGCCGGAGGAGCCGGTGGTCGCCGAGGTCGACCCGCGGCGCGTCGAACGGGTGCTGCGCAATCTGCTCGCCAACGCCATCGACCACAGCGAGGGCAAGCCGGTGCTGATCCGGATGCGTGGCGACGCCGAGGCCAACGCGGTCGCCACGGTGGTGCGCGATCAGGGCGTCGGGCTGCGGCCGGGCGAGGAGAAGCTGGTGTTCAACCGGTTCTGGCGCTCGGACCCCTCGCGGGTGCGTCGCTCCGGCGGGACCGGGCTCGGCCTGTCGATCAGCGTCGAGGACGCGAACCTGCACGAGGGCAGGCTCGAGGCCTGGGGTGATCCCGGCATCGGCGCCAGCTTCCGATTGCTGCTGCCGATGGTGCGTGGCCGTAAGCTCGGGCAGAGCCCGCTCGCGCTGGAACCGATGCTGCGCAAGGTACCGGCGTTGCCGGAATCCGAATCGGTCGAGCCGGCCGTCATCGAGCTGCCCGCCGCCGAATCGGCCGACGATCCCGACGCCACGGAGCCCACGGCGCCGGAGCACACACCCCAGGACAGCACACCGGCCGAGCGCACCGGCGACCTGGCCGCGACCAACGGTCGCGGTGACACCGCGAGCGGCGCGGACGACGACCAGCCGATGCCCACCGAGACCGGAGACCGACAGACATGACGATGGCGCGTGGTGATCGCACGGGACGGCACAGCGTGGCACTGCTCGCGGCCATCCTGACCGGTCTGCTCGTCCTCACCGGATGCGCCAGTCTGCCGGAGTCCTCGGCCCCCCAGGCACTGGGCACGATCAACCGGGCGCCCACCTCGGCAGGCCCACCGCCGCCGCTGTCGGGTCGCGATCCCGACCTGCTGGTCAGCGATTTCCTCACCGCCAGCGCCGACCCGACCGACCGGCACGCCGCCGCCCGCCAGTACTTGACGGCCGAGACCGCGGGCAGCTGGAACGACGAGGCGAGCACCACCATCGTCGACCGGCCCGACACCCTGCGCGAGTCGCGCTCGGCGGACAAGGCCAGCTACGTGATCCGCGCCCGCAAGGTCGGTGAGCTCGCCGGCGACGGGGGCTACCGCGCCACCGAGGGCACGCTGGAGAACAAGATCGAGATGAGCAAGATCGACGGTGAATGGCGGATCACTTCGCTGCCCTCGGGCGTCGTCATGGACGCGAACGCCTTCGACAAGTCCTACCGTCGCCACGTCCTGTACTACGTCGACCCGGACAGTTCCCTGCTGGTGCCGGATCCGCGCTGGGTCTCGGTGCCACGCGGCCAGCTCACCGAGCGGCTGATCACCATGCTCGGGCAGGGCCCGCAATCGGCGATCGCGCCGGTGGTCCGCAATCAGTTGGCCCCGCCGGTCACCGTGCGCGAGCCGATCACCAAGGCCAACAACGAACCGGGCGAGGTCGGGATCGGGATCGGCGGGGTGCGCATCGACTTCGCCGGGCTCGGCGGGTTCGGCCAGCGCGAGCGCGAACTGGTCGCCGCGCAGGTGGTGATGACGCTGTCCGGCGCCGACATCCTCGGCCCGTACGTGCTGCTCGCCGACGGCAAACCGCTCGACGAGCGGTACGCGGCCAACGGCTGGTCGGTCGCCGATCTGGACCAGTACAGCGCCTCGGCGCCGGGCCAGAACCGGGTCGGCCTGCACGCGCTGCGCAACGGCACGCTGGTCCAGGTCACCCCGGACGGCATCGTCACCCCGAGCGGGTCCTTCGGCGAGGCGACCAATCTGCAGTCGGTCGGCATCTCCGCCGACGGTCAGTTCGTGGCCGCGGTCGCCGACACCGGCCGGGCCGACCCGGAACCGGCGCGGTCACTGCTGATCGGCAACTACGGCGCCAGGGCGTTCCCGGTCGCCGAGGGCGCCACCATCGCCCGGCCCTCGTGGACACCCGACGGCGGCGCGGCCTGGACCGTGCTCAACGGTGATCAGGTGATCCGGGCGGTCACCGACCGCGCCACCGGCAACGTCTCGGTACAGGACGTCGACACCACCGCGCTGTTCGAGGCCTTCGGTTCCACCGATCCCGAGATCAGCGAGCTGGCGGTCTCGCGCACCGGGGTGCGCGCGGCCCTGATCGCCGACGGCAAGGTCTATGTCGCGGTGATCGAGCGCCGTCCCGACGGCCGGTACGCGCTCACCTCGCCGCTGCCGGTCGCGCTCGGCCTGAGTACCAGTGCGGTGTCGCTGAGCTGGGCGACCGGCGACACCCTCATGGTGGCGCGGGAGGGCAATGTCGACCCGGTCTTCACCGTGTCGATCGACGGTTCGCAGTTCACCCCGGTCACTCCCCAGAATCTCACCCCGCCGGTCCGGGTGGTCACCGCGGCGCCGGCCACCCAGTACGTCGCCGATTCTCGCGCTGTCCTGCAACTGCAGACCGCCGACCCGTCGCGCAACGACCGCTTCTGGCGTGAGGTGCCCGGGTTGACGGGGGAACAGGTCGTCCCGGTCCTGCCGAGCTGAGCCTGTCGGTACCCACTGCCATACTCGCTCGCTATGACGGCACTGCTCGATCTGATGTTGCCCGACCGGTGCGGCGGGTGTGGCCTGGCCGGGCAGCCGTGGTGTGTCGCGTGTGCGGCCGAGCTCGCGCGACCTCCGGTACGGATCCATCCCCGCGCCGACCCCGGCGTGCCGTGCTGGGCGCTCGGTCCCTACGCCGGTCCGGGTCGACGCGCGGTACTGGCCGCCAAGGAACACGGTAGGCGCGACCTGGCCGAACCGCTCGGCCTGGCATCGGCGCTGGCGCTGGCCCGGCTACGGGCCCCAGACCGCCCCCTGGTGCTCGTGCCCGCCCCGACCAGAGCGGCGGCCGCGCGGCGCCGCGGCGGTGACCCGGTGGCCCGCGCCGCCCGGTGCGCGGCCGGGTGGCTGATCGATTGCCGGACCGTCCCGCTGCTGCGGCTCGCGCGTGGCGTGCGCGATTCGGTGGGCCTGACGACGTGGCAGCGTGCACACAATCTGCGCGACAAGGTCATGGTCGACGAGGCGGTGCTGGCGCGGGCCGGAATCGGCGCGAAAGTCGAGGTGGTCCTGGTCGACGATGTGCTCACGACCGGGGCGACCGCATGCGAATCGGTGCGGGTTCTTGGTCGGATCGGTGTACCGGCGAGAGCCGTTTTGGTGACCTGTGCGGCTTGACGGCGCGAAATTTGCGTGAACAGTGGCGGACTTGCCCGTGGCGGACTAGCGTCGCGATCACACACCGAACACGAGTTTGGGAGGTGGCGCCGCGGACATCTGGTGCCGAGCGATTCCCGATCGGCACAGCTCAATCCCGCCGCACTCGCTTCGCAGCGTGCGGCCATATCCGGGAGGTACGCGTGACGACTTCTTCACGGGCATCAGTGCGAGACGCTGACCCTTCGGCCCTGGTGGACAGTGCCGACGACTCGACCGAGACCACACACGCCGAAGTGGTGGTGTCCGGTCGCAATGTCGAAATCCCTGACCACTATCGAATCTACGTGTCGGAGAAGCTCGCTCGACTCGAGCGCTTCGATCCGTCGATCTTTCTCTTCGATGTGGAGCTCTTCCACGAACGCAACCGTCGTCAACGCAAGGCCTGTCAGCGTGTGGAGATCACCGCGCGTGGCCGGGGACCCATCGTGCGTGCCGAGGCGTGCGCCGACAGTTTCTACGCCGCGTTCGAGTCGGCCACCCAGAAGATCGAGAGCAGGCTGCGCCGAGCCAAGGACAAGCGGCGCGTCGTGCACTACGGCGAGAAGACCCCCGTCTCCGTCGCCCAGGCGACCGCCACCCTGGTGGACGACTCACTGTTCGCCCCGCCCAACGGCGCCGCGCATCAGCATGCCGAGGAACCCGACGAGAGCGGTCCCGGCCACATCGTGCGCACCAAGGTGCACACCGCTACCCCGATGTCAGTCGACGATGCCCTCTACCAGATGGAACTCGTCGGCCACGACTTCTTCCTGTTCCACGATCGCGAGACCGACCGTCCCTCGGTGGTCTACCGCAGACACGCCTTCGACTACGGCCTGATCCGATTGGCCTGACCCCGTCGAAACATCCGGGCATCCGCCAGCAGCGGGTGCCCGGATCTCGTTTCAGCCGCCGAAGGTCTCGCGGTGCACAGCCTCGTCGAGGGAGCGCCCGGCCCGCCATCCGAACCGTTCCAGGTCGGGCACCTGCTGGAATTCGCGCACAGGACCCACGCACAGCCAGGCCACCGGCTTGATCCCGGCGGGCAGCCCGACCAGCTCGCTCAGGACCTCGGGCTCGTAGAACGACACCCACCCCACGCCGATACCCTCCGCGGTCGCGGCGAGCCACAGGTTCTGGATCGCCAGCACCGTCGAGTACACCCCGGTCTCGGGCACGCTCGCCCGCCCGAGCACCTGCGGGCCACCACGGCGATCGTCATGGGTGACCACCACGCCGGTGCCGCTCTCGACGATCCCCTCGATCTTGATCGGGGCGAAGGTCGCGGCCCGATCGGTGGGCAGCGCGGCGGCGAACTCGTCGCGCTTGTCCGCGACATGCTCGGCGAATCGGCGCAGCGTGTCCGCGGATCGGATCACCACGAAATCCCACGGCTGCGAATTGCCGACGCTGGGCGCGCGATGGGCCGCCGCCAGGATTCGCCACAGGGTCTGGTCGTCGACGAGTTCGCCGGTGAACTCGGCGCGCACATCACGACGCAGGCGGATCGCGTCGTAAACGCTCAACTGGTCGGTACTCACGCCGACCAGTGAACCAGACCCGCGGGTTTCCTCAGCGGCGGACCAGGGTCCGCCCAGCGGACACTGCGGTGCGCACGCCACGGCGACGTCCCGCTGCCAGCGCGGTCCGCAGGCCCTGACGCCGACCGGTGGCCGGGTCGATGGTGGCGACGGTGTTGCCGCCGAAAAGCCGCTCGGACTTGGTCTCGGGGGCATCGTCGCTGGTGTGGCGCAGGTACTTGTTGGGCAGCGCCAGCTTCAGGATCGTGCGCCAGGACTTGAAATACTGCACCGGCAGCGAGCCGGTGGTGTAGGGCAGGTCGTACTTGTCGGCCAGCTCGCGCACCCGCACCGCGATGTCGGCGTAGTGGTTGCTCGGCAGATCGGGGAACAGGTGGTGCTCGATCTGGTGGCTGAGGTTGCCGGTCATGAAATGCATGACTGGGCCGCCGGTGATGTTGGCGCTGCCCAGCATCTGGCGCAGGTACCACTCGCCCTTGGTCTCGTTCGCGATGTCCTCCTTGGTGAACTTCTCGGCACCGTCGGGGAAGTGTCCGCAGAAGATCACCGCGTTGGTCCACACATTGCGCACCACATTGGCGGCGAAGTTGGCCGTGAGGGTGGTGAAGAACGACGGACCGGTCAGCAGGGGGAAGACCACGTAGTCCTTGGCGGCCTGCTTGCCGATCTTCTGGAGCACCAGCTTGCGGTCGGCGTCGAACTGCTTCCACTCGGGAGAGTCCTTGTCCCACTTCTTCTTCGCGACCTTGCCCAGTTCGAGGTGCTGGATCGCGACGCCGTACTCGAACAGCGCCTGCAGCAGGAAGTTGTAGATCGGGTTGCCCAGGTAGAACGGCATCCAGCGCTGGTCACGGGTGACGCGCAGCAGGCCGTAGCCGATGTCGTCGTCCATGCCGAGCACGTTGGTGTACTTGTGGTGCAGGAAGTTGTGGGTGATCTTCCAGTGCGCCGAGGGGCCCGCGTTGTCCCATTCCCACGAGGTGGAGTGGATTTCCGGATCGTTCATCCAGTCCCACTGCCCGTGCATGACGTTGTGCCCGATCTCCATGTTCTCGATGATCTTGGCGGTGCCGAGCAGGGCAACGCCGGCCAGCCAGGCCGGGGGCAGGAAGCTGGCGAACAGCACGGTGCGGCCGCTGATCTCCAGTGCGCGCTGTAAACGGATGACGTTGCGGATGTAGCGGGCATCCGACTCGCCCCGTGCGGATTCGATTTCCCGGCGGATCGCGTCGAACTCCGCACCGAGAGCTTCGACATCCGCGGCGGTGAGGTGCGCGTATTCCTTGACATCCGAGATCGCCATGGCGGTTACAGTACCGTAAGTTACGAGAGCGTAGGTTGGTGAATTCGAGCCCGGATTGTGTGATAGGTCCTATTGCGAAATCGAGATGGAGATGTTATCTAGCGACGCGTCGGCCCCAGCGGCGGGCGGCTTTGTCTTGCAGGACCTCGCGCTCATGGGTCGCGCGCTCGCCCAGTGCCCGCTTGGCCTCGCGCAGCGCCGCCTTCTCCTGCCGGGCGCGCGCCTTCAGGGCCACCTTGGCCTCGCGCAGCACTTCCTTCTCGTGCCGCGCCTTCTCCTGCAGCGACGCCTTCGCGTCCTGCAGCGCCGAGCGCAGACCGAATCGCTTACCCGTCTCCGGGTCGACCCGCAGCCGCTCGGGCAGCGAGATGTCGCTGAATTTGCGTTCCGAGGACGTCTCGGGCGCGTCGTCGGAGGTCCGCTTGAGGAAGCGGTCCGGCAGTGCCAGCTTGTGGATGGTCCGGAAGGCGAGCAGGTACTGCTTGCCCAGTGAGCCGGTGGTGTAGGGCAGGTCGTACTTGTCGCACAGCTCACGCACGCGCACCGCGACCTCGGAGTACCGGTTGCTCGGCAGATCCGGGAAAAGGTGGTGCTCGATCTGGTAGCAGAGGTTGCCGCTCATGAACGCCATGACCGGACCGGCCTTGAAATTGGCGCTGCCGAGCATCTGGCGCAGGTACCACTCGCCCTGGGTCTCCCCGTCGAGCTGCTCGATGGTGAACTTCTCCGCGCCGTCGGGGAAGTGCCCGCAGAAGATCACCGCGTACGCCCACAGGTTGCGCACCAGGTTGGCGGTCGCGTTGGCCTTGAGCGTCGACTTCCACGCCGGACCGGTCAGCGCCGGGTAGAGCACGAAGTCCTTGGCCACCTGACGGCTGACCTTGCGGGCGAACTCCAGGTCCGGCGGCGAGGTGAGCTTCTTGTCCGGAATCCCGGCGAGCTCCTTCTCGATGCCGAGATCGTGCAGCGCGATACCCCACTCGAAGGTGGCCGCCAGCAGCAGATTCGCCGCGGGCTGTGCCAGATGCACGGGGCGCCATGCCTCGTCGCGCGTCATCCGCAGGATGCCGAAACCCAGGTCCTCGTCTTTGCCGAGGACATTGGTGTAGGTGTGGTGCGAATAGTTGTGCGCGCGCCGCCACTGCGCCGAGGGCCCGGTCATGTCCCACTCCCAACTGGTGGAGTGGATCTCGGGATCGTTCATCCAATCCCACTGCCCGTGGCTCACGTTGTGCCCGAGCTCCATGTTCTCGATGATCTTGGCCACCGAGAGCAGCGCGGTGCCGCCCAGCCAGGCCCAGCGGTTGCGGCTGCCGAACAGCACCGCCCGGCCCGCGACCTCGAGGCAGCGCTGGGCGGCGATGGTGCGCCGGATGTAGCGCGCGTCACGTTCACCGCGCGAGGTCTCGACCGAACGGCGGATCGAATCGAGTTCTTTCCCCAGTGTTTCGATGTCGGCTGCGGTCAGATGGGTGTAGCCCTGGATATCGGTGATCGCCACCGGGGTCCTCTCTGTTTGTTGGCGGCGCGGTTCGGTAGACCTGGACCAGCCACTTGTCAGTCGTTATCCGACCGATGCATTACTCCGAGAGTACCTGCTGGCCGGCACGGGCGGGCCGTTCAGATGTCGAGTGTGCAGTCGCCTGCCGCCGCGGAGATACAGGTCTGCACTTTGTCGCCCGGTTGACGCTCGTCACCGTTGCGCAGGTCGCGGGCGTGTCCCGCCGACAGCGTCACCACGCAGGTCTGGCAGATGCCCATCCGGCAGCCGAAGGGCAGTTGCACGCCCACCGACTCACCGGCCTCGAGCAGGCTGGTGGCGCCGTCGACGGTGAGGGTGCGGCCGGTCGTGCCGAAGGTGACGGTGCCGCCTTCGCCGACCGCCGAGCGTTCGACCTCGAAGCGTTCGATGTGCAGCTTGTCGGCGACACCCGCACTCTTCCAATGCTGTTCGATCGCGTCGAGCATGCCCGCGGGTCCACAGGCCCAGGTCTCGCGTTCGCGCCAGTCCGGGTAGAGCTCGTCGAGGCTGTCGAGGGAGAACAGGCCGTGGGAGTCGGTGAGCTGCAGGTGCGAGACGAAGCTCGGGTGCCGGTCGTGCAGGTCACGCAGTTCGGCGCCGAACATGACATCGGCGTCGGTGGGCGCGGAGTGCACGTGCACCACGTCGGTGACGCCGTCGCGGCGGTCCATGGTGCGCAGCATCGACATCACCGGGGTGATCCCGCTGCCCGCGGTGAGGAAGAGCACCTTCGCCGGTGGCGGCTCGGGGAGCACGAACCCGCCCTGCGGCGCGGCCAGGCGCACGATGGTCCCGGCGGCGACCCCGTTGACGAGATGGCTGGAGAGCTTGCCCTCGGGCATCGCCTTCACCGCGATCGAGATCAGCCGCTTGCCGCCTTCGCCGGTCCAGTCCGGCGGGCAGGTCAGCGAGTAGGAGCGCCAGTTCCAGCGGCCGTCGATCAGGATGCCGATGCCGATGTACTGGCCCGGCCGGTACTTGAAGTCGAAGCCCCAGCCCGGCTTGATCACCAGTGTGGCCGAGTCGGCGGTCTCCTTCTGCACCTCGACGATGCGCCCGCGCAGCTCACGTGCCGACCACAGCGGGTTGGCCAGGTGCAGGTAGTCGTCCGGCAGCAGGGGCGTGGTCACCCGGGCGACCGCGCCACGCAGCACATTGAGCTTGCCGCCGCGATCGCCGACCTCGGCGGCCGGTGCTTCGAGCCATTCCCGGAACTTGTTCAGGACCATCTGTGCCGTTACTCCCTGTTGTGCATCCGTGCCACCGTGGGGTGGCTCGCTCGCACCTCAGGTTACGGCATCGTAGGTTGAGCGCGAGTTGTCATATGCCATGTTCTCGGCCCGCCCGGCTCTGGACTGAGTGGAGGGTGCGACGAAGGAGTGCCCGGAGGGAGGGAAGAGTCGGGGAACAGGGCCGAGAACCGCGGCACCAGCCGCCATATCACAGGAGATCGAGCAGGAAAGACAGCTCCTGGGTGGCGTACCAGGCCAGCTGGTGGTCCTCGGCGTCACCGAGGACGAACTCGGCATCGGGATCGCCGAGGTCGGCGGCGTCGATCACGTCGACCGCCTTGGCGACCTGCGGTTCGGCCTCGGCCAGGTCGACGTGCACCGACGCCACCTGGTCGTAGCCGATCGGCCCGGCGAGCTTCACCACGGCGTCGTCGAGGTCGGGCCGCAGCTTCGCGCCGATGACATCGGCGGCGACCACCGCGCGCCGGTACACCGGGCTGCCCGGGTTCGCGGCAGCGCCCTCGTCGTCGGCGGTGGTGTCGTCGAGTCCGTCGCGTTCGGCGGCGATCAGGCGCATCGAGGCACGGGCCGCCTCCTGCATCGCCACCTCGGCGAGCTCGTCGTCGTCGCCCGCGGCGTAGGCCTCGCGCAGGGCGGGGGTCACGGCGAAGGCGGTCGCGCCGAGCGGGAAGAACTCCCGGTCCTCGACCAACTGACGCAGGATCGGGATCGTCGCCGGGATGTAGACCCGCAACTTGCCGTTCTCAGAGACAGGCACCGAGCAACTCCTCCATCGATTCGTGCACCGACGCCGCGAGGACGTCGATATCGGCCATGGCGTCTCGGTCGGCGTTGAGTCCGTAGAAGACCTGACCGTCGTACGAGGTGAGCCCGAAACTCAAGGTCTGGTTGCGCAGCAGCGGCGAGACCGGATACATCTCCAGCATCCGCGCTCCGCCGATGTACATCGCGGTCTGTGGTCCCGGCGCGTTGGTGATCACCAGATTGAACGTGTTGTCGGCGAAGGTACTCGCCGCCCGCACACTCATGGCGTGCAGGCTGGCCGGGGCGAATCCGGCCAGATGGACCAGCGTGCGCGCCCGCACCCCGCGCCGCTGCCGGGCGGTGGCCTCGGTGGCGTGCGAGATGTGGGACAGGCGCATCGTCGGGTTCGGTTCGCCGACCGGCAGGTCGATCAGGAACGAGGACACCTCGCTGGCCGGGGTCAGCTGGTTGTCGCCGTCGACGTAGACCGACATCGGCACCACCGCGCGCAGATTCGTCGACTCGACCAGCGCCTCGTTGCGCGAGAGCAGCCAGTTGCGCAGCGCGCCGGTGACCACGGCCAGCACCGTGTCGTTGATGGAGCAGTCGAAGTGGCGCCGGATCGTGCGGTAGTCCTCGAGGTCGGTGCGGACCACATCGAAGCGGCGGCTGCGGGAGGTGCGCGCGTTGAGCGGGCTGTCGGGTGCGCCCGAGGTCGCCGCGCGCACGGCGTTGGCCGCGGCTCTGACCGCCATCCGGGTGCCGCGCACCACCCCGAACGCGTTCGATCCCGCGTCGCGCACGACCTCGTAGGCCTCGCCGGGTTGGGCGGCCAGTTGCGAGAGTGCCCCGGCGAGCAACTCCACATCGCTGGGTTCGCGCGGCGCGCGCCACGCGTCGTCGGCCAGTTCCCGCGGCAGCGGGCTGTTGTCGAGGATCACGTGCCCGATCTCGAGCGCGGTGTCACCGTCGACGAGTGCGGAGTGCGACTTGGTGAACACCGCGCTGCGGCCGTCGGCCAGCCCCTCGATCAGATACATCTCCCACAGCGGCCTGCCCTGATCCAGTGGACGCGAGGCGAGCCGGGCGACCAGGTCGTAGAGCTGTTCGTCGCTGCCGGGACCGGGCAGCGCGGAGCGGCGGATGTGATAGCTGATGTCGAATCGGCTGTCCTCGACCCACACCGGCCGGCCCAGCGCCAGCGGGATCTCGCGCACCTTGCGGCGGTAGCGCGGCACCAGCGGCAGCCGGGATTCGACCAGGTCGATGAGGCGTTCGTAATCCAGGACCTGGCCCGTGGCATCGGGGGAGGTGTTCTGGAGGATCGCGAGAGAGCCGATGTGGATCGGGTTGCTGCTCGACTCGAGCCGATAGAACGACGCGTCCTGCGGCGTCAGTCTCGTGATCACGCGCTCCGAAGCTCCTTCCGGTGCCGTATGGCGCAGATCGGGCACGTTGGACATCCTACGTCAACGTAGGTGGATCGCGGTGCCGGGCAAGGGCGCTCATCGGACGCCGTGACCTGGGCCGATACGAGCCCCCGGTACACCGGGCACGGGTACACGCCGCCGGGTACGGTGGTCTGCGGACTACGATGGCCCACAACGCCCACTACACCGTGGCTGACTAGCCGAAAAACTCCGACCAGAGGACTGACGAGACCCGTGCCTGCGCTGACACTGACGAGGTTGCTACGGATTGGTGAAGGCCGCATGGTCAAGCGGCTCTCGAACCTCGCCGACGAGGTCATCGCGGTCGGTGACGAGATCGAGCTGCTCACCGACGAGGAGCTGCGCGCCAAGACCGACGAGTTCCGGCAGCGCCACGCCGAGGGTGAGACCCTCGACGACCTGCTGCTCGAGGCGTTCGCGGTGGCGCGTGAGGCGTCCTGGCGCGTGCTGAACCAGAAGCACTACAAGGTGCAGATCATGGGTGGCGCGTCGCTGCACCTGGGCAACATCTCGGAGATGAAGACCGGTGAGGGCAAGACCCTGACCTGTGTGCTGCCGGCCTACCTCAACGCGATCTCCGGCGACGGCGTGCACGTGGTCACCGTCAACGACTACCTCGCCAAGCGCGACGCCGAGTGGATGGGCCGCGTGCACCGCTTCCTCGGCCTCGAGGTCGGCGTGATCCTCGGCGGTATGACCCCGGCCGAGCGTCGTGTGGCCTACGCCGCCGACATCACCTACGGCACGAACAACGAATTCGGCTTCGACTACCTGCGCGACAACATGACCCACTCGCTGGACGATCTCGTCCAGCGCGGGCACAACTTCGCCGTGGTCGACGAGGTCGACTCCATTCTCATCGACGAGGCCCGCACCCCGCTGATCATCTCGGGCCCGGCCGACGCCTCGTCCAAGTGGTACGCCGAGTTCGCGCGCATCGCGCCGCTGCTGAAGAAGGACCTGCACTACGAGGTCGACATCAAGAAGCGCACCATCGGCGTGCACGAGGCGGGCGTGGAGTTCGTCGAGGACCAGCTCGGCATCGACAATCTCTACGAGGCCGCGAACTCCCCGCTGGTCAGCTACCTGAACAACGCCATCAAGGCCAAGGAGCTCTACCAGCGCGACAAGGACTACATCGTGCGCGACGGCGATGTGATCATCGTCGACGAGTTCACCGGCCGCATCTTGGTCGGGCGCCGCTACAACGAGGGCATGCACCAGGCGATCGAGGCCAAGGAGAAGGTCGAGATCCAGCCGGAGAACCAGACGCTGGCCACGATCACCCTGCAGAACTACTTCCGCCTCTACGACAAGCTCTCCGGCATGACCGGTACCGCCGAGACCGAGGCCGCCGAGCTGCACTCGATCTACAACCTCGGCGTGGTCCCGATCCCGACGAACAAGCCGATGGTCCGCAAGGACCAGGCCGACCTCATCTACAAGTCCGAAGAGGCCAAGTTCAACGCGGTCGTCGACGACGTGGTGGAGCGGCACGAGAAGGGTCAGCCGGTCCTGATCGGTACCACCAGCGTCGAGCGCTCGGAGTACCTGTCCAAGCAGTTCACCAAGCGCGGTGTGGCGCACTCGGTGCTGAACGCGAAGTTCCACGAGCAGGAAGCCCAGATCATCGCCGAGGCCGGTCGGCCCGGCGCGGTCACCGTCGCCACCAACATGGCCGGTCGTGGTACCGATATCGTGCTCGGTGGCAACGCCGACATCATCGCCGACATCCTGCTGCGCAAGCAGGGCCTCGACCCGGTGAACACCCCCGACGAGTACGAGGCCGCCTGGCATTCCGCGCTCGAGCAGGTCAAGAAGCAGACCGAGGACGACGCCGAGAAGGTGCGCGAGGCCGGTGGCCTCTACGTGCTGGGCACCGAGCGCCACGAATCGCGTCGTATCGACAACCAGTTGCGTGGCCGCTCCGGCCGTCAGGGTGACCCGGGCGAGTCCCGCTTCTACCTGTCCCTCGGTGACGAGCTGATGCGCCGCTTCAACGGTGCCGCGCTGGAGTCGATCATGACCCGGCTCAACCTGCCCGACGATGTGCCGATCGAGGCCAAGATGGTCTCCAAGGCCATCAAGAGCGCCCAGACCCAGGTCGAGCAGCAGAACTTCGAGATCCGCAAGAACGTCTTGAAGTACGACGAGGTGATGAACCAGCAGCGCACCGTCATCTACGGCGAGCGCAACCGGATCCTGCGTGGCGAGGACATGGAGGGTCAGGTCCAGAACATGATCACCGACGTGACCACCGCCTATGTCGACGGTGCCACCGTCGAGGGCTACGTCGAGGACTGGGACCTGGACAAGCTGTGGACCGCGCTCAAGACGCTGTACCCGGTGAGCCTGGACCACAAGGAACTCGCCGGCGAAACCGTCACCGGTGACGCGGGCGAACTCACCCGCGACGAACTGCGCCAGGCCCTGCTCGACGACGCGCACACCGCCTACGAGAAGCGCGAGCAGGAGATCGACGGCCTGGCCGGCGAGGGCGCCATGCGCAACCTGGAACGCCAGGTCCTGCTCTCGGTCCTGGACCGCAAGTGGCGCGAGCACCTCTACGAGATGGACTACCTCAAGGAGGGCATCGGCCTGCGCGCGATGGCCCAGCGCGACCCCCTGGTCGAATACCAGCGCGAGGGCTTCGACATGTTCGCCGCCATGCTGGAAGGCCTCAAGGAAGAGTCCGTCGGCTTTCTGTTCAACCTCCAGGTCGAGGTCCAGCAGCCCGCGGCTCCTCAGCCCGAGGGCGTCTCCGTCGACAAGAACCTCCGTTCCCCCGTCGGCACCCGCCCCCAGGACGCCGCCCCACCTGCTCCCCAGGCTCCGCCCGCGCTGCGCGCCAAGGGCATCGACGAGTCCGCCCCCAAGGGCCTGAACTACTCCGGCCCCGCCGAGGACGGCCGCGCCCAATCCCATTCCGACGCCCAGGAATACGGCGGCCAGCAGCCCAACGGCACCCGCCGCTCGCGCCGCGAAGCCGCCCGCTCCGACGCCAAGGGCAAGGGCGGCAAGCGCCGCCGCTGAGTAACTCCACCGAAGGCCCCCGTCATGACGCGGGGGCCTTCGTCGCATCCGGTATGTGCGCCGCGGACACTCCCCGCAGGCCTTCCTGTTCGACCTCATCCGCGACGAGGCCCGCCGTCAGGACACTCAACCCCGATCCCCTCGGCGATCAGTGCCGCACTGCCTTGGAAGCCGACAACCGCTGGATCGCCCCGCAGCACTGGACCATCGATGTCCTCTCGGTGATCCACCACTTCACCCGAACAGGAAACGTCAACCGAGCCGCGCAAGCCGTCGCCGCCCTGAAAAGCTCGATCCAGAAGTCCCTGTCACCCGCGTACCCGTCCCCAGAATCTGGGATCTCCGCGACAACCTGGGGAGCGGATTGGTCCAACCGCTCGTTCCCCGTGCGCGGCTCGCCGGACCTGCGGGCTGACCTGCGCGCCGGGGCCGAGTCCATCGCGACCGCCATGGCCGCGGCACTGCCGCAACGACGGTCCCGCGCCGGAGACCCCGCCTGCCGCCACCCGTTCGCGGTGGGCGGCACCCGCACGGCGCCGAGAGTGTTATGGACGATGCAGTGAGTCGAGGGTGACGGCCAACGTGACCGGAGTGTCCAGAACCAGCGCCGTGCGATGCACTCGGTGCGGCATGTACCGCATCCCGGACCAGTCGAGCCGGTACTCCTCGATTCGGTCGATGAGTTCCCAGCTCTTGTCGAAGTGCACGATCAGGTAGACCGCGATGCCCGCGCGAGCGTAGAGCTGGTATTTCACCCCGGTGTCGCTGTCGACCGTCTCCCGTGAGGCGACTTCGGCGACCAGCGTGATGTGGTCACGAACGGTGTTGACGTCGTACGGTTCACAGTCGCGCACGAAGATGTCGGGGTACCTGACATTGAGTCGGCGGTCGGCAGATCCCTCCTCGGCATCCGCGAATCGCACCGCCACGTCCGACCCGATCCGCAAGCAAGGCCCGGCAGGGTCGCGTGCGTCTTCGAGCGCAGCGGCCAGCCGACGCACCACCCGACTGTGTGCCTCACTCTGTGCCATCGCGCGCACGACGAGCCCGTCAATGACCTCGAAATCGCCGAAGGTGCTACTGAGCGAGTCGGGCTCGGCCGCCAGGAATTCCTCGGCAGTGATGCGATGCGTCTCGTCCGGATGCGCCGCGGTCATGGTCAGCTCCTCGTCGTCACAGGCGAGCCGAGCCTACCGCTTCCCCTGTTTCCGGCAATCCCGCAAGGAACGCGCAGGCACGGTGATCGCCGCCGCGCTCGCCACGAGGAAGACAGGTTCCAGGCAGATCGCAATCTGCCGGGCACTGATCTGGGCTTTTGCTACCTCGGCAGCCATCGCGCAGGCAGCGTGACCACAAACGTCTCCACCGGGCGAGGCGGGCGGCAGATCGTCACCCACCCCTTCGGCAGATCGTCACTCAGGCTGTCCGATCAGTTCGCTGTGGACGGTCGGGACCGATTCGAAATGACGGCCGGTTCAGCTGGCTCGATGAATCGGGTGGACTCGGGACAGGGCGCGCTTGGCCTCGGCCAACGAGATCATCTGGTCTTCGTCGTCGATCTCGGCGACCGCCGCTTCGGCCCATTCGCGCAGGAGCGTGGAGACGCCGACTCGGCGTTCGTCCGCCAGTTCCTTGAGGCGGGAATGCAGGCCGAGGGGGAGGCGGATCGACGTCGTCACCATGATGTCTTCGTTGGCGGGCAGGCGTGGCGGGGCGTCGGCGGGGGTGTCGGAGAAGCTCAGCCGATCCATGAAATCGGCGAGTTCTTCTTTGCTGGACGGAAGATCGCTCATGATCGGGTCTCACTTTCCCACTGCTCGAATCGCGCCAGTTCCTCGGCGCGCATCGCGCGGGCGCCGATGATCACCCACGTCCAGTCGTCGCGCTGTCGTGTGACCACGATCAGCGGGCGGCCCGCCGTGGTGCGCCCCCACACCGTCAGGACGGACACCTGGCCGTCGAAGGCCGGGCGTGGCCACCGTCGTGACGCTGCGAGGACCTGCCGAACCTCGCTGGGTTCGATGCCGATCAGGTGAGCGATCGCCCAATCAGGCCACTCGAAACCCATGAGGTCCATAATACGCACGTAGTAACCGGCACGATAGATGCGGAGGACAGGATTCTGCCCGCGACGGAGTGTGGCGAGCGCGACCGGCGTCTCGGTCACTGGGGCACGCGACGGGGTCGTCAGGCCCTACGCTCGGGCCATGGGCGAAGAGGTCGTGCGACCGCTGTCGGCGGCGCAGCGGTGGTTCTGGCTCATCGACCAGCTCTCGCCCGCCAACTGTGTGGTTCGGTTGCGGGTGCGCGGGCCGATCGGGGCGTATCGGTTGGAGGAGGCCGCGAATGCGGTGGTCGCGGAGTTTCCGCTGCTGCGCGCGGTGGTGACCGACGGTCCGAGCTTCGTGACCTCGGCCGACCCACACCTCCCGGTCCTACACCGCATCGTCACCGACCCCGACGAGTGGCACACCGTCTTCGACGACCAGCTCGCCACCCCGATCGACCTGTCGACAGCGTCGGGCCGGCTCATCGATCTCGCTTGGCGCCCAGGCACTTGCGAGGAACACCACGATCTGATCCTGGTGCTGTCCCACGTGCTGCTCGACGGCCGCTCGATGACGGCGCTCGGCTGGCGAATTCTCGCCTGTGCCTTCGGCGAAGAGCCTCCGGCGACCTCGCGCCCACCGATCCCCGCTCCCGACGATCTGATCCCGGCCGCGCACACCGGGCTGTTGCGCTGCCTGCGCGCCAACCTGGCCGGGCAGCTCACCGCCGTCATCCGACGCGCCACCAAACTCCCCGGCGTCCTGCCACCGCTTGCGATTCGCCGCACCCGCACAGTGATTCGCACCATCGAGGGCGCGCAGCTCGCCGCCCTGCGCGCCCGCTGCCAGCAGGAAGGCGTCACCGTCAACGCCGCCCTCGCCGCCGCACTGGCGGGTGCCCTCGGCGACCTCGCCCGCCCGCGGCGCTCCGGTGTCGCCGGTATCGGCATACCGGTGGACCTACGCTCGCGACTGCACCCCGCTCCGGACGACGACGAACCCGGCATGTTCACCGCCGTTGTCCCCACTTTCGTCCCCTACGGACCCGAAAAGTCACTCTGGGATGCTGCCCGAACCGCGAAAGGGCAACTCTCCCAGCGCTTGACCCGCGGCGCCGATCTCTCCGCTCTGGCCGCGATCCGCTACGGCTGCCCCCGCACCCTCGAATCCGGCAGGCGCACCATCGAACTCATCGACCGCCGCGCCCCCTGGAATGTCACCATGAGCAACCTCGGCCGCCTCACTCAGCCCGAAACCCCAGAGCCCCTCCATATCTCGGCCCTCACAGTCGCAGGGACCAACCCCTGCGCCAGCGCCCTGACAGTCGCCGTGGCCACCCTCGACGCCACCCTGTCGATCACCTTCTGCTACGTCGACACCGTGCTCGAGCACGCCACCATCGAAACCCTGGCCGACCACACCGTCGCACCCCTGGCGCGCGGAATCTCGCATCCCGTGACCACGCGGCACTGACGTGCACGCCCTCGCTTACACGGACACGACGTCGAGTAGCGGACCCAGCCCCTTGAAGTCGTCCGGATTGCGGGTGTAGAGCGGCAGCGCGTGTTGGACGGCGGTCGCCGCGATCTGCAGGTTGGCCACGCGACCGCGCGGCTTTCGACCGACCTGTTCGACCAGCAGGGCCAGCGAGCCATACACGTGCGCTGTCTCGGCATCGAAAGCGAGCGGATCGAACGATCGAACCACCCACTGGAACTGAAGTTGACGCTGCGCCTGCCGTACCGGGTCCTTCGTTGCGTGGATCCCGGCGGCGAGTTCGGCGAGGCTCACGGCGCTGATCGCGGCATCGGCGTCGTCAGGCAGACTCGCGTGTATCTCGGCGTAGTCGATCAGAACCGACGTGTCCAGGAGGATGTACAGCGGCACGGCGGAATCACTCACGGTCGGGCATTTCCTGGTCGATCATGGCATCCAGATCGGCCCGCCACTGGGCGTAATCGACATGCGGGAGCCGTGCGCTGGTCCGCGCGAGTTCGGCCACGGGCACGAAGGTCCGGCGGACGAGCGGCTCCAGTTTGGCCACGGGATTGCCGTTGCGGGTGATGATGAAGCTCTCGCCCGCTTCGACCGCGGCGAGCACTCTTCCGCTGTCGTTGCGAAGGTCGCGTTGCGCGATCTGCTTCATGGTCGACAGTGTACTCGCGCGCTACACCGTGTACAGAATGCTACGAAGCCCGTCGGCGCTGGGCGAGCAGTTCGCGCAAGGCGTTGCGGTCGGGTTTGTTGGTGCGGCCGGTGACCGGGATGTGGTCGAGGACGACGATCTCGTCGGGGAGGGCGGTGGTGTCGATGAGGTGGGGGAGGCTGGTGCGCAGGCGGGCGGCGATGTCGCCGGCGTCGGGAGCGGCTACTACGGCGAGGACGATGGCTTCGTCGCCGATCTCGTCGGGGATGCCGACCATGATCGCCTCGCGGACGCCGTCGATGGCGGTGATCACCGGTTCGTAGAGGCCGGGGTAGATGTTGGTCTTGCCGCGGATCATCATGTCCTTCTTGCGGCCGGTGAGGACCAACTGGCCGTCGTCCCAGCGGGCCAGGTCGCCGGTGGCGACCTCGGTGAGGGGTTCGGCGCCGAGGTAGCCGCGGCACAGGTTCGGGCCGGCCAGGACGAGTTCGCCGTCGTCGGCGACGCGGGCCACGACCCCGCGCACGGGTGCGCCGAGCAGGTCACCGTCGTGGGCGAGCTTGGCGGTGTCGGTCGCGACGGCCACCGGCAGGATCTCGGTCATTCCGTAGATGGCGAGGAACTCGGTGTCGGGCAACGATTGACGGGCTCGGCGCAGGAGGGCGGTGGTGACCGGCGCGCCACCCAGCGCGACCTGGCGCAGATGTGGCGGGGGCGTGATCGCGCCGGATTCGAGCGCGTCGAGGGCGAGGGCCAGATCGGCGGGTGTGTAGAAGGCGTGGGTGGCACTGCGCAGATTGCGGGTGAATCGCACGGGGTCGATGTGGGTGCCGAAGCGCGGATAGCGCGGCATCGCCCAGCGCGCGCCGGTCATCAGCGCTGGTAAGCCCATCATGAGTTGCTCGGTGTGCAGGAAGGCGCCGGGGGCCAGGCTGGTCCGGCCGCCCATCGCGGTGAGGCCGGCGCTCAGCGAAGCACGCGTGTGTACAACGGCTTTCGGCTCGTCGGTGGTCCCGGAGGTGAACACGATCAGCGCCGCGGCATCCGGATCGGCCGGTGCCAGGTCGGTCCTGGAGGCGTCGCCGGTGATCCGGCGCAACGGAGTCGAACCGAACGGTGTGCCCGGCATCCACACGCCACTGTGGATGTGGCGCACATCGAGCGCGCCGAACCGGGGCAGCGCCAACCCGCGCCTGCGACCGAAGGCTGCCAGGGGCCCGCTCACGGTGTAGAGCAAGGATTCTGTTGCCGCCCAAGCCGGTTCGACCAATCCGATCCGCTTGGCGAACAACTCGGGGCCGACTCCGGGATCGACGAAGACGATCGTCGCGCCCGCCGCGATCGCCCCGAAGATCAAGGTCACCGAGGACACACTCGGCCGGATGGAGAACAGCATCCGATCGCCCGGCCGTAATCCGGCCTGGGCGAGGTTGTGCGCGACCCGGCCGATCGTGTCGACCAGTTCGCGATAGGTGAGCGCGCGCTTGCCGACCGTGCCGAGGGCCGAGGCATCCGGGATACGGTCGGCCTGTGCGGCGAGGCGATCCAGGAAATCGGGGCTCATCGGCTGGCTCCTCGGAAGTCGGCGATCCGACCGACTGTGTGGTCACCGCCACGACAGTCACGAATCGCCATCGGCGGGATGGTGGTGATGGTGGCCGCGATCATCCGGGTGGCTCGATGGACACCCTCGGTACTGACCTGGGCAAGGCGGTCGGCGTCAGTGGCAACGGTAGTGGCGAACTCACCGGATATCGACCACCTCGGGTCGGTACCGGTGATCGGCATACCAGGCCAGTGTCTTACGAATGCCCCAGGCGCGGACCCGGCGATTCGACCCGTATACGCGCACATCCCTGCGCAACCCGTAGTCGGTGGTGATCGTGCGCACCGCGTTGACCAGCGCACGGTCCTCGTGCAGATCCTCGATGGCCGTGCGCGGGAAACCCCCTGCGGCGAGATAGAGCTCGGCCGTGATCGCCATATTGCAGCCCGGCGTCATCACATAGGGTCCCAGATACTTCGGGCCCCGATTGCCCGAGCGCACCTTCCCGAAGATCGACGCCACCTCCAATGCGACCCGGATGATGGTGCGGTCGAGCCACGAAACCCCTTCGTCGGTCCGCGGAATCAACTGCCCGCTCACCAGCCGCAGCCCCGAGTCGAAGCCCGCCTTGATCCGCTGCGTCCATTCCGGCGCGGGCAGGCAGTCCGCGTCGGTGCGCGCCACCCACGTGGCGCCCTGGGTGATGGCGTGTCGCATACCGGTGTCGGCGGCGGCCCCGGTGCCCTTCTGCTGCTCGGTGATCACCGCGATCGGCGGCACCGGATGCTCGGCAGCGAAGGTACGGACGACCTCGACGGTGCGGTCCGACGAGTTGTTGTCGACCACGACGACGGCGAAGTCGGTATCCCGTTGTGCGGCAAGGGCAGCCAGTGTCGCACCGATGCCGTGCTCCTCGTCGAAGGCGGGAATCACCACCCACAGTGCATTGGTCATCGCGTCACCACGCCCCGCGAGTGCACCCGGCCGACCGCGCGGAAGGTCGCCGCGTCATGGCGCCGGCCGAGCGCGCCGCGGTCGATGTGCCCGCCGACCTGCTGTTGCCAGTGGGTGCCGTGCTTCGGAGGTGCGGGGTGTGCGTGACCGACGATCGCCACGCGCCGCGGTGTCGGCCCGGCCGCTCCGTGCCGTCCCCGACCCGGCGTCGGGCAGAACCGGATTCACCGCTCGTCCTCACCCAGTGTCTTCCACCAGGTCGCCCCGAACACCATGGTCATCACCGCGGTCCGCCCGGGTGCGATCCCGCGCTTGGCGGCCTCGCGGCGGGCGACCGGAATCTGCGCCGCGTGCACCACGATGCTCAGGAACGCGTCGATCCAGAAGATCGCGCGCAGCGGCTTCGACCGGAACGGACGCACGACACCGAGCAGCAAAAAAGCCCAGCCCAGCACCGGAATCGAGCGCAGGGCCAGGACGGTCGATCGGCCCGGCGCGGGGGGTGTGGTGCCGATCGCGCGGTGTCGCGGCTGCTCGCCGTGCTGAATCCGGGCTGCCCACGCCTCCCGCGCGCTGCCCTCGCGCGCGGGTGTGGCGCGCCTCGGTCGGTGCGCCCCGGTCATGCCACACCCGGCCCGCGATAGGTCACCGCGGCGGCGGTGGGTCCTCCGTCGGCGGCGACGAACAGCAGGGGGCGATCGGCCAGGCCGGCATCGCGGGCCGCGACATAGGCCGCGGTGAGTGCGGAAGTGTGTGCGTCGCCGGTGAATTCGTCGGTGACGAAGACGGCGATGCCGAGTTCGGCGGCCAGTTCGGTGGCGAAGTCCTCGGTCGGCTTGCCACACACCAGTACCGCACGCGTGGCGTCGATGTGGTCGGCCGCCAGGGCCTCCCGGCCCGCGGTGGCGGCGTGCTCGACCAGTTCGGCGGTGCTGGTGGCGAGTTCGACCGTCAGCGCGGACCGACCCTCGGCGCCCATCTCCGACAGGGTGACGTAACCCTGTGGATCGGGCAGTGTGTCACCGGCGCTCACGTGCACGCCACCGAATCCGGCCGCCTCGGCGGAGTTCTCCAGGACCAGCGCCGCGCCGACAGGTTCGAACGCGAACTCCGCATCGGCCCGCATCGACGGATGCGCGTCACCGGAGACCACGACCACGTGCCCGGCGGGCAGATCGGCCAGCAACGAGGCGGCGACGCCGACGGCGTTCACCAGTCCACACGCCCCGTTCATCAGGTCGAACGACAGGCACGGCACATCGCCGGGCCGATAGTCGAGGCCGATCCCGGCGGCCTGCTGGATGAGCGCGGCCACGGCCGGTTCGACCAGGTTCGCGTCGCGGTATACACCGACGTTGATCAGGGCGTCGACCTGCTCGGGCGGACAGCCCGCACCGGTCAGCGCCTCACGCGCGGCATCGGCCGCCTGTCCCACCGAGCTGACTCCGCCGGTGTGCGTGACGGCCGAAGAAATGATGATTCCCATACTGTCCTATACCCGAAGATCGCCGATTGTCACCGACAAGAACCCGGCGACCACCCCGGAGGCCGCCGGAACCAGCAGTACGCGCGACCCCGGCGCGAGCAGTCCGCGCGAGAGCGCGTCGTGCAGCACCACGAAGTGCGAGGTGGAGGCGGTGTTGCCGTACCTGTCCAACACCGCCAGCTTGGGCGGCATCGGAGCGTCGAATTCCCGCTCGGCGATCTTGTCGATCAATTCCACCGCGGGGCCACTGAATTGGTGGTGGATGAGGTAGTCGTAGCCCTCGTCGGCGAAGCGGGAACCGCGGCCGGTGAGGAATTCCTGCTGGCGCGAGGTCCACAGCAGATAGCGCGACTCGTTGTGCATGGCCCGGTTGTCGGTGTAGAGCGCCACGCCCGGTCCCTGGTCGCTCGGCATGCCGAGGCACAGCTTCGCGAAGGCCGCGCTGGTGTTGAGTTCCACATAGTCGAGGCCGGGCCCGTCGGTGCCGTCGAGCACGACCGCGGCGCCCGCGTCACCGACGGTCAGCGAGGCGAACTGCGGGTCGTACTTCTGCGAGATCTCGCGCACCGCGGTGTCGGAGATCGGCGTGATGCACTCGCCCGAGACCACCAGGCCGCGGCGCACCGCGCCGGCACGGATCATCCGATCCAGCAGCAGGACTCCGGTCATCATGCCCGCGCAGGCATTGGAGACGTCGAAGTGGATGGCTCGGGTGGCGCCGAGCGTGGTGCGCAGCATCAGCGCGAACGAGGGCTCCAGACAGAAATCCGCGCCGCGGGTGCGGGTGATCGAGCAGGAGATGATCACATCCAGGTCGGCGGCGGTGTAGCGGGAGTTGGCCAGCGCGCTCCTGGCGGCGGCCAGCGCGAGGGTGAACGAGTCCTCGTCGACGCCGCGTACTCGCCGCGCCCGCACCCCGCTGACCTTCTCCAGATCCAGCGGTGTGTCCACCGCCAGCTGACCCAGCAGGTCGGCCGTGGTCACCTCGCGGCTGGGCAGGTAGGCCCCGACGGCTTCGATAGTCGATCTCATACTTCGTCACTTCCGGATATCGCGGGATGCTCAGTCCGCCATCCGCGCATCCCGTCGATCCTAGTCGCAGACCTTCACTAATCGGGCCAGGTCAACTAGATTGTGCCGGGGTGTGGAGTGCTGCCCGACGCCATGAACTCACCTTACTCGCCGCAGGTCAACCGTGGTTGCCCGGATTACTGCTGCTGGGGCGGGTCGCGCGGCCGATCCGCAAGGTCCCCACACTCGGCTGGTTCGTGGCGGATCCGCTGGTCGCGCGTCAGATCTACAACGACAGCACGCACTTCAGCATCGTCTCCGAGGGCGCGGCCGGGCACTGGTGGGCGCAGGTGATCGGCGACTGGGTCGAAGACCTGTTCGAAGGTCCGGGCCACACCGAATTGCGGACCAAGGTGCGTGACCTGTTCACCCTCGCCCACACCGACGCCCTGGTCGAGCGCGTCATCGGTCCCGACCTGCGTGACCTGCGCGAACGGCTCGCGGCGGGCGAGACCGTCGACATCGCCGCCCGCGCCCAGATCCTGGTCGGGCGCAGCGTGTCCGACCTGGTCGGCATGCGTCCCGAGGACATCGCCGCGGCCATCGGCGGCGACCACACCGACGATCAGGACACGCTGTTCCTGCGGCTGTTCCATCACGTCGAGGAGCTCGTCAACCTCGGATTCGGCACCATGGCGTCAACCACCCTCGACCCGGTGGCGGTGGCGCGCGCCCGCGAGCTGGCCACCCGGCTCGCCGTCAATGTCCCCACCGCTTACGCGCGCGCCGATCCCGACACCACGCTCGGTCGCTGCCGGGAACTCGGTCTCGAGGTCGAGCACGCGGCCGGGCTGGCCATCCTGATGGCGGTGGCGGGCACCGACACTCTCGCCAGCGCCATGACCAGGATGGTCGCGATCATGCACGACACCGGTGAGCACCGCGCCCTGCTCGCCGCGCCGGACCGGCTGCCCGACGCGGTGCGCGAGACCCTGCGGGTGACCAGTCCCGCCTACCTGGTCGGTCGCTCGGTCATCGCCGATGTGCGCGTCGCCGACCGTGATCTGCGCGCGGGCGAACACGTCAAGATCCTCACCTGGACGATCAACAACGCCGTCGGCGACTTCGCCATCCACCGCGACTACGTCCCCGAGACCCGCCAACTCTGGTTCGGCGGTGGCCGCCACCTGTGCCTGGGTGCCCAGCTCGTCCACTCCGAACTCACCGCCCTGCTGGCCGCCCTCACCGCCGACGGTCGCCCCTGGCAGATCGTCGAACGCCGCTACCGCCGCAAGGTTTTCATCCCCACCTACGAAACCCTGCGAATCCGCCTCGCGGGCTGACCACCGGCGAGCAGCCCCAGTCGCCGCGACAGGTCCGAGACAGACCCCCGCGCTGAGGCTGAGCGGTGCGTGCTCATCGCGGAGATACCTCGTGCGGGGTCAGGGTGCCCGCGTGGACGGTGGCGATGCGGGTGCAGGCCACCTCCAGCAGGGGGGTGTCGTGGCTGATGAGCAGGACGCCGGTGTGCTGTGCGGCTCGGGATGCGACGAGGTGGATGATGGTGGCGGTGGTGGCGGCGTCGAGCATGGCGGTGGGTTCGTCGAGGATCAGGTAGCGGGGGTTCTGGGCCAGGGCTCGGGCCAGGCAGGCGCGTTGGAGCTGGCCGTCGCTGAGGGCGTGTGGGCGGCGGGTGAGGAGGTCGGGGGTGAGGCCGACGGTGCCGGCCAGGGCGGTGAGGTCGGGGGTGGGGGTGCGGCGGATGCGGGCGGGTTCGGCGATGATCTGGGCGAGGGTGAACTGGGGATTCGTCGCGGTGCGGGGGGATTGGAAGACCATGGCGATCTCGCCGCGCGCCTGACGCGGTGACTTCCCGTCGACGGTGACCCGGCCGGCGGTCGGGGTGAGCAGTCCGGCGAGCGTGCGGGCGAGAGTTGTCTTCCCCGAACCGGATTCGCCGGTGACGCCGATGATCTCGCCGGGGGCGACCCGCAGATCGACGTCCCGCACGATGGGCCGATCGGGTCGGTGGCCGACGGTGAGTGCCTCGGCGACGAGCATCAGGACCTCACTCGAATCATGCGCTGTTCCTTGCGGATCAGCGTGGTGGGTCCGCCCGCATAGGGGCAGATCTCGGACAGATCGGTCAGGGCGCGCGGTGGGTGGGGGAGTGGGCGCAGACCACGCTCGGGCAGCGCCGAGAGCAGATCGCGGGTGTAGTCGTGCCACGGGTCGGCCAGTACCTCGGTCCCCGGTCCCACTTCCATCAGCCGCGAGGCGTACATGATCGCGACGGTGTCGGCGAGGTCGGCGCGCAGCAGGTGGCCCAGGTCGTGCGTGATCAGCAGCACCGCCGCCCCGGCGTCAGCGCACGTCCGCAGGAGCTTTCCGACCTGGTCGGTGCGGTCGCGGTCGAGCCCGGAGGTCGGTTCGTCGGCGACGATCACCTCGGGATCGCCGGCCAGCGCGGCCGCCACCGCCGCACGCTGGGCCATTCCACCGGAGAGTTCGTGCGGGTACAGCTCGAGCGCGGACACCGAGAGACCGGCACGCGCGACGAGATCGCCGGGAGTGTGTGTGGTGCCGAGCGCGTCGATCGTCTCGGCCAATTGGGAGCCGATGGTGCGGACCGGCGTGAAATGCGTACTCGGCGACTGCGGTACGAGCGCGATGTGGCGGCCCCGGTACGGTTCGACACCGGCCAGCACGTCGATCGTCCGATCACCGAGTGAGAGCCGCACCGACCCGGTGGTGACGGCCTCGCCCGGCAGCACGCCGAGCACCGTGCTCGCCACGATCGACTTGCCGCAACCGGATTCGCCGACGAGCGCGGTCACCGTGCCCGCCGCGAGCTCGAGGGAGACCTCGGTCGCCGCGTGCACTACGGCACCGCCGCGCAGCGGGATCCGGACGGTCAGTGCGTCGATGGTCAGGCCCGTCATCGCGGCATCCTCGAGGGTTTCGGTGGCAGCAGCCGCCGCCGCAGCGACGATCCGGCGACGGCCACCGCCACGGTGGTCACCACCAGGAACCCGGCGGGGAAGACCAGCGTCCACCATCCGCCGAGCAGCAGCGAGGTGCGGGCCTCCGCCAGCAGGGTGCCGAGGCTGGGCTCGTGGGGCGGCAGCCCGAAGCCGAGGAACGACAGTGTCGACTCGTGCCAGATCGCGTGCGGCAGGAGCAGAACCACGGCGATCAACGCCTGCGGGGCGACCGCGGGCAGCAGATGCCGGCTGAACAAGTGCGTGCGGCTCGCTCCGGCCAGCACCGCGGCCGAAACATAGTCGCGCTCACACAGACTCAGACTTTCCGCGCGCACGATCCGGGCGACCTGCACCCAGTGGGTGAGCCCGATCGACAACACCACCGCCAGCACGTTCCCCCGGAACAGCGCCACGATGACGATGCCGAGCAGCAGATGCGGCAGCGCGTTCGCGGTGTCGGCGATCCGCATCAGCACCCGGTCGACCCACCCGCCCGCCAGCGCCGACACCGCGCCCACCAGCACGCCGAGCACCGTCGACAAGGCCGCGGCGCACGCGGCCACCACCAGCGAGGTCCGCAACGCCGCCGCGATCCGCACGAACAGCGAGCGCCCCGCCGAGTCGGTGCCGAACCACCACTGCCCCGACGGCGCCTGGCGTGCGTCGGCGAAATCGGTCAGCCGATCGTCGGCGCCGCCGAACCACGGCACGAGCACCGCGTACGCGAGCACCGCGATCAGCACCGACAGCGCGAGAGACAACCGCCGCTCAGCCATCGGCCCGCACCCGTGGATCCAGCAGTGCCACCGCGACATCGGCGAGCAGCGAACCGAGCATCACCGCGCAGGTCGTACCGACGGTCAGGATGGCCAGCAGGGCCATGTCGAGGTCCTTGGCCGACTGCACGAACGCCCCGGCGATCCCGGGCCAGGAGAAGATCTCCTCCACCAGCACCGCCCCGACCACGATCTCCGGCAACCGGACGCCGAGGATCGTCACGAAGGGGGCCAGCGAGGCCGGCAGGATGTGTCGGCGCGTGATCGTGGGGGCATCGATGCCACGGGTGACCGCGCCGACCACGAAATCCTCACCGCGCTGGGCCGAGACCGATTCCCGCACCGCCAGCAGCAACCACGGCACCTGGGAGACCGCCAGCGCGCCCGCGGGCAGGATGAGGTGGCGCGCCACCTGCCCGAGGCTCGCATCGGCCCCGGCATCGGTGAGGCCGGCGGGTGGCAGCCAGCCGAGCCCGACCGCGAACAGCCCGATCGCCGCGAGCGACACCACGAACGGCGGCAGTCCCTGCAGCGCCACGCAGGTGGCGGCGACGGCCCGGTCCACGAGTCCGCCGCGGTGCATCCCCGCCCACACGCCCACGCTCAGCGCGAGCACGACGGCGATCGTCATCCCGGCCACCACCAGCAGCATCGTCCACGGAATACGCTGGGCGAGCAGCTCACTCACCGGTTGGGCGAAGCTGCGCGAGACACCGAGATCGCCGGTGAACACGTCGGTGATCCATCGGCCATAGAGCTGATACCAGGCGGCGTCGAGATCGAGTTGCTCGGTGAGCAGCGCGCGATCGGCGGCGCTGGTCGTCTCGTAGCGTGCGCCGAGATAGCCGACGAGCGGGTCGAACGGTGAGACCGCCGCGGCGGCGAACAGGCCCGCCGAGACCAGGCCGAGCACCGGAACCAGCGTCACCAGCCGCCAGCCGGCCATCGACCCGATGCCGCGGTCGCGCAGCCGACCGCGCGGCACTACCGGGTCCAGGTCTGCAGTGACCACCACGGCCCCCAGGTGACGCCGTGGCTGTGCGGCTCGAGGATCGGCCCCGACATGGTCCACGACGAGTCCTTCACCACATAGGTGTGATCGAGGTGCACCAGGAACACATGGCTCGGCGCGGTGGCGTAGCGGCTCTGCACCGCCCGATACGCGCTCGCCCGCACGGCGGGATCGACATTGCGCCGTGCCAGTTCGAGCTGGTCGTCGATCGTCGGGTCGCTGTGGCGGCTCGCGTTGTCGTAGGGACTGCTCGCGCTCGGGTCGGCCGACGGTGAATGCAGGGTGTTGTAGGCCTGGGTGTCGGGATCGTAGGGCTCGCTGCCGCCGCCGAGCAGGATGCCCGCCCGGTCGATCCGCGGTTCGATCCGGTCCCACGACAGCGCCTCCAGGTCGACCTCGACGCCCACCCGGCGGGCATCGGAGGCGAACGCCAGGGCGAGATCGCGCCGGAGGGTGTCGGCGGAGTTGTACATGAGGGTGAATCGTGCTCGCACACCGTCTTTCGCGCGGACACCGTCGGCACTCGCGCGCCAGCCTGCCTCGTCGAGTATGTGTTCGGCACGGGTCCGGTCGAAGGCGAAAGTGACTGCCGGATCGTGGGATTCGCCGTAGACCTCGGCGAACGGCGTGTAGGCGGGGCGACCGTAGCCGCCCAGAATGTTGTCGATCATCGACTGACGATCCACCGCGTGATTGAGGGCCAGCCGGATCGCCGGGTCACCGGCCACCGGGTCGCCCGCGGGCATCGAGACACCGCGCCAGTCCGCGGAGGTGTTGGCGTGCAACGACATCGACGCGCGATCGGCGAAGGTTGCGGCCAGCAGTGGCGGCAGCGTCGTGCCGTCGAGCTCGCCGCCGGCCAGCCGCTGCGCGCGGGTGTTGTCGTCGGGGACGTAGAGCAGGGTGAGTCGCTTGACCTCGGGTGCGCCGTTCCAGTATCCCTCGTTCGCCTCGAAGATCGCCCTGGTCGGTTCCAGCGTGGTGAGCCGATAGGGGCCGGTGCCGATCGGCGCGGAGTTGAGCGAGGACTCGGTCGCTGGGCCCGGGGTGGCGACGGCCTCCGAGGGCACGACGCCGATGAGCAGCTTGGTGGGGAACGCGGCATAGGGGTGGCGCAGGGTGAACCGGACCGAGGTCGGGTCCACCGCCTCGATCCGCTCGATCATCGAGAACGAGGAGCGCACCTCCGAGGCCGACGCGGGATCCAGGATGGCCCGGTAGGTGGCGACGACATCCTCGGCGTCGAAGTCGGAGCCATCGCTGAACCGCACGCCCGCGCGCAGCGGCACGGTCCACACGGTGGCATCGGCATCGGCTGTCGGCAGCTCGGTCGCCAGGGCGGGCGCGAAGTCCGGCAGGCCGGTGCCGCCGGTGAGCCGCAGCAGTCCGTCGTAGATCTTGGCCTCACCGGCCGCGCCGTACCCCGCGATCGGGTTGTAGCCGCCCAGCTCGAAAGCGTCGGCGAGGACGAGGGAATCGGTGGGTCCGCTGGCGGGTGCGGAGCACGAGGCCAGCGCGGCGGCCAGCGCGACCGCGGCCCCGAGAGCGAACAGCGGCCGGGTGCGGAGCCTCATCTATCGTCCCTACTCATGTTTATCTGAACAGATGAAAAGATGATAGCGGGGCTGTCCACTCGGCGATTAGGCTTGGCGCCATCAGGCCGATCCGGCGACCGAGTGCTCGGAGGCGATGCAATGGCGAAGATTCTGTTCGTGATGACCGGCGCCGATCGGTGGACCCTGGTCAAAGGCTCGAAATTCCACACCGGCTACTGGGCCCACGAGTTCACCGAGCCCTATCGGGCTTTCACCGAGGCCGGGCACGAGGTTGTCGTGGCGACGCCGGGCGGGGTGGTGCCGCCGGTCGACCGGGGGAGCCTGGCGCCCTACGCCAATGGCGGGGACGAGCAGGCGGCGAAGGTCGCCGAGATCATCGCCGGCGCAACGCCGCTCGAACAACCGCTCGCGCTGGCGGAGGTGCGCTTGGCCGACTACGACGCGGTGTTCTATCCCGGCGGCCACGGCCCGATGGAAGATCTCGCCGTGAACGCTGATTCGGCGGCGCTGCTCGTCGAGGCGCTGCGCTCGGGGAAGCCGCTGGCGCTGGTCTGCCACGGTCCCGCCGCGCTACTGGCCACCGCTGCCGACGGTCCGTCGCCGTTCGCCGGGTACCGCCTCACCGCGTTCAGCGATGCCGAGGAGCGGCACAGCGGCCTCGCCGATCAGGCCCGCTGGCTGCTGGAGGATCGCCTCGTCGAACTCGGCGCCGACTACCATTCGGGCGAACCCTTCGAACCCTTCCTGCAAGCCGACCGCAACCTGCACACCGGCCAGAACCCCGCCTCGGCAGGCCCACTCGCGGCCGCGGTCCTCGCGGCACTCTGAGGTGCCCGGCTCCGGTGGCCGATCCGGGTCGCACGATCCCAGCGGGTGGTTCGACGGCATAATGGTCGCTGTGTGGAAATCTGGCGCCGGCGGGCCGCGATGAAGCCTCGTGGCACCGATCCGGTGCACTTTCTCCGGGCTGTCGCGGGTGGCTGGTTCCTGGTGATGCTGGCGCTGTGTGTGGCTGCCGCGTCCGAGCCGTCGTTTCACGACGGTGGTGTCATCGTGGGCGCCGCCAAACTCGTTCTCGGACTGGTGGTTCTGGGCCTGTTGCCGGCGGGATATGTGCTGGCGCACGAGCGGGCGGTGGCGCGCGGGAAGCGCACGGCCGTGTACGACTCGGTGCCCGTGCCGCCGATCGCACCACCGGCTCTGAGGTATCCGCCACCCCTGCCGCCCCCTCCGCCCCCTCCGTTGCCCGGTCGGTTGCAGATGCCGTGGAACCGGCTCGTCCAGGCATGGAACGTGATCACCGAACTGCAGCGGCAGGGCTGGGTCGACCCGAACAGCGTCCGCGGGCTGCCGTCATCCATGGCGCGGCTGCACCAACTGGCCGTCGCCGACGGGATGACCGATCACCTCGGCGGCCGGCAGTCCGGTGCGGTGGAGCAGCAGATCAACCGGCTGGCGGATCTCTTGGTCGCCCTCGCCGACGAAGCCGTCGAACATCAGGCCGCGATCAGCGCCGGTGACTACACCCCGGCCACCCTGGCCGCGGCCGCCGAGCGGCTCGCCGCCGACCGTGCCGCCTACCGCGAACTGATGGAACTCAGTGGCGCGTGGAAGGCCCTGGACAAGGAGTCACGCGGGTAACGCGGGCAGCGTTCTGGTGTGGGTGATCTCGGGAGTGACGGTGATGACGTCGCAGGCGGCGAGCAGGGCGTCGGGGAGATCGCCGAGATGGTTGAGGCTGGGGGTGACGACCGCGGCGGCCTCGGTGGTGGTGACCACATCGAGGAGGCGGCGCAGCGGCTCGGTGGTGCGGTCGCTGAAGACGACGGTCTTGGTGAACCGGTAGCCGAGGCGTTCGGCTAGGGAACGGATCTGCGTTTCGTCCCAGGACTGGGCGACACCCGAGATGTCGCGGCGCAGATAACCGATCGCCGGTGGTTTCATGGGGATGACGGTACCGGCGCGGGGTGTCGACGTCGTGAACGCGAGCGGACACGAGTCGAATTCGCAATCTGACTGATATCTGTTTCTGATTCTTCTCCGTCGGGGCGTCCGGCCGTGATCTACTGCTCGCCTACCCGGGCGAATCAGCGCCTCGACGAGGTGGTCGAGGGCGTCCGTGGTACCTGGAGCGAACAATGGTGGACAGAAGAGTGCAGCGAGTGGCCGGTTCGATGGCGGCCTTCGCGGTGGCAGCGGGTTTCGCGGTGGCGGCGGTGCCGGGGACGGCCTCGGCCGCGCCGGGCACGATCACCTGGAACGACGGCAACAGCCGATTCACCAGGACGGTGTCGAACACCAATCCAGTCGTCGGCGACACCGTGACCGTCACGACCAAGTTCGAACGCACCGGCATCCCGGTGGAATACATCTACTCGATCAAGGACCTGCACCCGGCGTGCCTGACCCCGGTCCCCGGCTCGGCGAAGATGTCGGGCGACGCGGTGCAGCTCGACACCTCCTCCTCGGACTGGGTGCGAGCCGAGTTCGGCATCACCAAATACCCGGTGTACCCGAACATCTCGCCGAAGTCGCAGACCTTCGAGGTGCAGTACACGGTGGGCGTGAACTGCGCCCGCGACACCCCGTTGCCGACCTCGATGCACTACGGCGGGTCGCTCGGCGACGGCACCTACCAGGGCAAGGGCCCCAATATCACGGTGTCCAGCGACGCGGTGTCGAACACGGTGCTCGCCGATGTCTCGGGCGCCCAGGTCGGCAAGGCCGTCACACTGGAGGCGAGTGTGAGCCCGGCCGCGGCCGGTGGCACGGTCCAGTTCAAGGCGGGCGACAACGTGCTCGGCGACATCCCCGTCGCCGCCAACGGCAAGGCGAGCATCGTCTGGACCCCGGGCGCGCCCGGCGCCTACACGATCGGCGCGACCTTCTCCGGCCGCAGCGGGGTGGCCAGCTCCTCCACCACCAAGGTGGTCACCGTGGCCGAACTCCCGACCGACCCCGACCCCGGTGACGGCGGCACCGGAACCGGTTCGTTCGGGTTCTGACCCGCCCTTCCCGGCACGGAAACGGTTGCTACCAGCTCTCGTTGGAGATCAGGGCCGTCAGCAACTGACGAATCGCGGCGACGCGGCGTTCCGTGCCGGGGAGCTGGTCCAGCGCGCATTCCGGATCGGCCGGCGGGCCGAGATGGGTGCAGCCGCGCGGGCAGTCCTCGATGGCGTCGGCGAGATCGGTGAACGAGGCGATCACATCGTCGGGGGTGATGTGGGCCAGGCCGAAGGAGCGCACGCCGGGGGTGTCGATCACCCAGCCGCCCTCGGGCAGCGCGAGCGCCACCGACTGGGTGGAGGTGTGCTTGCCCTTGCCGACCCCGGAGACCACGCCGACCGCCCGATAGGCATCGGGCACGAGACGATTCACCAAGGTCGACTTGCCGACGCCGGAGTGCCCGATCAGCGCGGTGAGCCGGTCGGTGAGCAGTTCGAGCACCGGCTCGACCGGATCGTCGATCCCCGCGTAGCGGATCTTCAGATCCAAACCCTCGAAGGCGGCGGCGAATTCGGATTCCGCGACCAGATCGCGTTTGGTCAGCACCAGGATCGGTTCCAGCCCACCGGCATACGCGGCCACCATGGCACGCTCGACGAAACCGGTGCGCGGCGGCGGATCGGCCAGGGCCACCACGATGAACAGCTGCTCGGCATTGGCCACCACGATCCGCTCGAACGGATCGGTGTCGTCGGCGGTGCGGCGCAGGACGGTGCTGCGCTCGGAGACCCGCACGATCCTGGCCAGGGTGTCGGGCTTGCCGGTCAGGTCGCCGACCACGTCGACCTGGTCGCCGACCACGATCGGAGTGCGGCCGAGTTCCCTGGCCCGCATGGCCACGATCCGCCGTTCGGCGTCACCACCGAGGACACAGCCCCAGCGGCCGCGGTCCACCGCGACCACCATGGCGGCCTCGGCGTCGTTGTGCTGGGGCCGGGTCTTGGTGCGCGGACGTGAGGACGCCTTGCCCGGGCGGACCCGGACATCGGACTCGTCGTAGCTGGCCGTGGAACGGCCGCCGCGGCTCAGTGCGCCGCCCCCTCGCCGGATGACGCCGGTGCCAGCATCTGCTCCCACAGGGTGACGAAGGTCGGCAGCGTCTTGGCCGTGGTGCCGATGTCCTCGATCTCGACACCGGGCACCCGCAGGCCCAGAATCGCGCCCGCGGTGGCCATCCGGTGGTCGGCGTAGGAGTGCCACCGGCCGCCGCGCAGGGGAGCGGGCACGATCTCGAGCCCGTCCTCGGTCTCGGTGACATCGCCGCCGAGCCGGTTGATCTCAGTGGTCAGCGCCGCCAACCGGTCGGTCTCGTGACCGCGCAGATGCGCGATGCCACGCAGGTGGGACGGCGAATCGGCGAGCGCGGCCAGTGCGGCGACGGTGGGGGTGAGCTCACCGACATCGTGCAGATCGATGTCTATCCCGGCCAGGCGCTCGGGGCCGTGCACGGTGAGCACGCCGTCGAAGACGCGGGCCTCGGCGCCCATCCGCACCAGGATCTCGCGGATCACGTCACCGGGCTGGGTGGTGCCGCGCGGCCACATCGGCACGCTCACCTGGCCGCCGGTGACCGCCGCGGCCGCCAGGAACGGGGTGGCGTTGGACAGGTCGGGCTCGATCTCCCAGTCGACCGCGCGGATCGGCCCCGGCGCGACCGCCCAGGTTTGCGCGCTGCGGGAATCGGCCGGGGTCCGCACGTCCACGTCGGCGCGGCGCAGCATCTCCACCGTCATCTCGATGTGCGGCATCGAGGGTAGTTGCTTGCCGTCGTGGTGGACGGTGATGCCCTCGTCGAAGCGGGCGGCCGAGAGCAGCAGGCCCGAGACGAACTGCGAGGAGCCGGAGGCGTCGATGGTGACGGCGCCGCCGCGCAGGCTGCCGGTCCCGTGCACGACGAACGGCAGCGCATCGCCGTCGACGTCGAGACCGAGTGCGCGCAGGGCGTCGAGGATGGTGGTCAGCGGGCGGTGGCCGGCCTGCTCGTCGCCGAAGAAGGCGACATCGCCGGTGGCCAGGGCTGCCGCGGGCGGCAGGAACCGCATGATGGTGCCCGCCAGGCCGCAGTCCACGGCTGCGCTGTGCAGCGGGGCGGGGGTGATCTCGAGCGTTTCGGCATCGCCGACGATCTTCGTGCCGAGGGCGCGCAGGGCGGCGATCATCAGGTCGGTGTCGCGGCTGCGCAGGGCACCGGTGATGGTCGCGGGCCCATCGGCCAGGGCGGCCAGGATCAGGGCGCGGTTGGTGATGGATTTCGAACCGGGCAGGGTCACGGTCGCGTGGACGGGGACCTCGATGTGGGGCGCTGGCCAGAAACTCACCCGACCATCTTCGCCCATGTGCGGGACTGACACACGGGTTGGGTCCGGTTGGTTTCGCCGGGCGCGCCTCGACTCGCCGCGGGTGTCGGTGGGCGGTGCCACCATGGAGGTATGTGTGGACGCTACGCGACGACGACGAATCCGGCGCGGCTCGCGGCCGATCTGGACGCGGTCGACGAGACCGGTGCATCCGGTGCCGACACGGCGGTGAGCTACAACGTGGCGCCGACCACCCAGGTGCTCACGGTGGTGGAACGCCACGCCCACGGTGACCCCGACGACGATCCGCGCCTGCGGGTGCGCACGATGCGCTGGGGGCTGATCCCGGCCTGGACCAAGGCCGCCGAACCGGGCGTCCCGGCCAAGGGCAAGCCGCTGTTCAACGCCCGGGCCGACCGGGCGGTCAGCGCGCCCTCCTTCCGGGACTCGGCCAAGCGCAAGCGGTGCCTGGTGCCGATGGACGGCTGGTACGAGTGGCTGGTCGAACCCTCGCCGACCGGGCAGGGCAAGGCGGTGAAGCAGCCCTTCTACATGGCCAACGCCGACGGCTCGCGGCTGTACATGGCCGGACTGTGGTCGGTGTGGCGGGACCGGTCCCAGCCCGAGGCGGCGCCGCTGCTGTCGTGCACCATCCTCACCACCGACGCGGTGGGTGCGCTGACCGACATCCACGACCGGATGCCGCTGCCGATGCCGCGCGAGCACTGGGCGGCCTGGCTCGACCCCGACCATCCCGCGCCCGCGGAGCTGCTGGAGCCGCCGTCGGCGGAGCTGGTCGCGGGGATCACGGCGCGTCCGGTGTCGACACTGGTCAACAACGTTCGCAACAACGGTCCCGAGCTGCTGGCCGCCGAGGCGCGTGGCGGGCAACCCGGTCTGTTCTGAGCTGCGTCGAGCAGCGGTTCGACCCCACGTGAAGTACCCCAACGGCCTACATTGAGGCACGCAAAAATGATAGGCTATGTGCTACTGTCGCGCCGCGAATTGTTAACGGGGGCTCCGGGGTCGATCGATGGGATATTCCTTGCGTCACACAACGAATGGAGCGGATGTCGCAGCGCACGTCTACGACCTGATCGGGGTCGGATTCGGGCCGTCGAATCTGGCGCTGGCGACAGTCGTGCACGAGCGCAATCAGATCGCGGGTACCCGGATCGACGCGGTGTTCCTGGAGGCGAAGGCGCAGTTCGGCTGGCATCCTGGCATGTTGTTGCCCGGGTCGTCGATGCAGATCTCGTTCGCCAAAGATCTGGCGACACTGCGCAATCCGCGCAGCGAGTTCACCTTCCTCAACTACCTGCACGAGCACGGGCGCATCGTCGACTTCGTCAACCTGCAGACCTTCTTCCCCAGTAGGCAGGAGTTCGCCGACTATCTGCGGTGGGCCGCCGACCGGGTCGAGGCCGAGGTGCGTTACGGCACCAGGGTCGTCCAGGTCGACTGCGTGGGTGAGCTGGTCGAGGTGACCTGTCACGGTCCCGGCGGCGTGACGACCGTCTACGGCAAGAACGTGGTGGTGGCACCGGGCCTGGTGCCCAAGCTGCCCGAGAGCGTGACGCCGAGTGCGCGGGTGTTCCACAACCATCGGCTGCTCGAGCATCTCGGGCAGGTGCCGAGCCGTCCGCACGGGCGCTTCGCCGTGGTCGGCGCGGGGCAGAGCGCGGGCGAGGTGATCCGGTTCCTGCACTCGCAGTATCCCGAGGCCGAGGTGCACTCGATCATCTCCCGGTTCGGCTTCAGTCCCTCCGATGACAGTCCCTATGCCAACCGGGTTTTCGACCCCGACACCGTCGACCGCTGGTACGGCGCCGCCGAGCCGGTGCGTGAGCGGATGATGTCGTATCACCGCGGCACCAACTACAGCGCGGTCGACGGCGAGCTCATCGCCGAGCTGTTCCGGCGCGAGTACGAGGAGAAGGTCGCCGGGCAGCGCAGGCAGTTCGTGCACAACGCCACCCGGATCGACTCGGTGACCGAGCAGGACGACGGCGTGCGGCTGGAGCTGTTCGACACGATGGATCAGCGGCGCGGCGCGCTGACGGTCGACGCGGTGGTCTACGCGACCGGTTTCCGGTCCTTCGATGTCACCGAGCTCGTCGATGTCGGCGCCGCGGTGGGCAAACCGCCGGTGGAACGCGACTATCGGCTCCGGCTGCCGGCGGGGCAGACATGTGGGGTGTATCTCAACGGTGGTGTCGAGGAAACGCACGGGTTGAGTTCCTCGCTGCTCTCGGTCGTCGCGGTGCGGGCGGCGGAAATCCTCGATTCGATCATCGTCGGTGTCCATGCTCCGGTCAGCTGACATTTGCTTGACGGTTACCAACCGCTTGTGCGTTGAGTCAGGATAGGCTAACTTAACCGTCGTTCGGCTGAACAATGCTGTGACGTGGCCAGACACCAGCGCAACACGGTTGTCGCCGGTCTGCGGCAATCGACCGGCCGAACAACTCCCGACGGATCGAGCGGGCCGTTCTCTGGCACTCGGTCGACGAGCAGAAGGAAAAGCATGAAGATGAGGAAGATGGCGATCGCCTCGATGGTGGCTATCGCCGCGGTCGGGATCGCCGGCACGGCTGGCAACGCTGGTGCGGTCCCCGCTCCGGTCGCGCCCCCCGGCGGCATCGCGACCCAGATCATCCCGGGCATGGTGAACTACACCGCCGATCGTGACGACACCGCGGCGATCATCACCACCGACGCGGGCACCCTGACTGTCGCCAACGGCCAGTTCCAGATCAAGAACGCCGACGGCGTGATCGTGGGCGGCGTGCCGCTCGAGGTCAGCATCGATGACATCGCGTACCCGGTGAAGGCCGAGATCAACGGCAACACCGCGCGCCTGACCCCGACCACCGACGGGGCCTACTACAAGCCTTCGGCCAATGCGCCCAAGGAGATCAACGCGGTCTCTCCGCAGCAGCGCGAGGCCTCGGCCTGGCAGAAGTTCGGTAGCCGCCTGTCGGTCGGTGCCGCGATCGGCGCCCTGATCGGCGCTGTCGGCGCCGCGGGTGTCGGTTGCATCGCTGGTGGCGTGGTGGGCGGCGCGGTGACCGCGCCGATCGCGTTGCTGCTCGGTGGCGGCCCGATCGCCGGCTGCATCGCGGGTGCGGTCATGCTGGCGCCCGTCGGCACCATGGCCGGCGCGCTGTTCGTCGGTGTCCCGGTGGCCATCGCCGCCGCGATCGAGTACTTCCTCACCGTTTCCGCTTCCTGATTCTTCTCGAACAGGTTTCGGTACAGCCCTCGGCGGGTCCGGTTCTCGGGCCCGCCGATCGGCATGTGCGGGATTTTTAGCCTGTACTGTCAGTATGTGCATTTGTAAGTAGTTGTCGCTGGTCGGGCGATGAGTTCAGGAGGACCTCCATGTCGCGGACTGCCGCGGATGGCGGGCCCGGTCATCCGGCCGGCCCATCGCAGCTGGCGCTGCTGCTGCGCCCGGTGCGGACGCGACTGATCGCCGCGGCCCTGCTGCAACTTCTCGTCGCCGTGCTGACGGTGCTAACCTTCATCGCCCTCGGCCAGTTGCTGAGCGCGCTGATCGGCGACGGCGTCACCGACTCGGTGCGTGGCTGGGCCTGGGTCGCCGTGATCGGCCTCTTCGCCGCGCCCGCCGCGCACGGGATCTCGTTCGCGCTGAGCTTCGGGGCGAGTCGCCAGGTGGAGTACGCCGCGCGCCGCGCGGTGGTCGCTCACCTCGAACGCCTGCCGCTTGGCTGGTTCACCCGCAACGGCTCGGCCCAGGTCCGCAAGACGGTCGGCGCCGACATCGGTTCGCTGAGTGTGCTGGTCGGCGAGGGCATTCCGATGCTGCCGCGCTTCGTCGCCACGACAGTGCTGTCCACCGGCTACCTGCTGTGGGTCGACTGGCGACTCGCGCTGGTGGTGATGGCGCCGACCGTGGCCGCCACCGTGATCATCACCCGGCAGGGCCGCAACCCCAGTGCCGAGGAAGCCGAGCACGAGGACGCCGCGCGCCTGCTCGGCGCCCGCACCACCGAACTCGCCCAGGGCATCTCGGTCTTCAAGGTCTTCGGCCAGGCCCAACGCGGTACCCAGCGCTTCGGCACCGCCGCGGACCGGTTCGCCGAGACCTACCTGCGCGCCGAGGCCGTCGAGGCCCGCCGCACCCGGCTCACCTCGATCCTGTCATCGTGGATCGTCACCCTCGTGGTCACCGCGCTCGCCGGAACCGTGTTCACCGCCGCGGGCTGGATCGACGGCATCGTCGTCGTGCCGTTCCTGCTGCTGTCGTGGGTCATCTCGCGCGGGGTGTGGTCGCTGCCGATGGTGCTGATGGCCGGTCGGCGCGCCCGGATGGTCGGGATGTCGCTGGCCCAGATCTTCGGGGAGACCCCGCTCGAGGTCCGCCGAGGCGAGACGCCGCGGGCAGAACCCGCCGTCGAATTCGCCGGGGTGAGCTTCGGCTACCGCGCCGACAAGCCGGTGCTGCGCGAGATCGATCTGCGGCTCGCGCCGGGCACCGTGACCGCCGTGGTCGGTGCGTCCGGCTCGGGCAAATCCACCCTCGCCCGGCTGATTCCACGGTTCTGGGATGTCGACGCGGGCGTGATCCGGGTGTGCGGGCGCGATATTCGCGAGGTCGAACCCGAGCAGCTGTACCGCGACCTGGCTTTCGTCTTCCAGGACCCCCAGCTGTTGCGACGCTCGATCGCCGACAACATCCGCCTGGCCAAGCCCGACGCCGACGAGGCCACCGTGGCCGAAGCGGCGCGGCTGGCCGGCATCGATGACCGCATCGCCGAGCTGCCCCGCGGCTACGACTCGGTGGTCGGAGACGACGCGCGCCTGTCCGGCGGTGAGTCCCAGCGCGTCGCGATCGCGCGCGCGATCCTGGCCGACGCCCCGATCCTGGTCCTCGACGAGCCGACCGCCTCGGCCGATCCGGAATCGGCCGCCCGCATCCAGGACGCGCTGTCGAATCTCCTGGCGGACAAGACCACCCTGGTGATCGCTCACCAGCTCAACACCGTGGTCGACGCCGACACCATTGTCGTGCTCGACGAGGGCCGGATCGCCGAATCCGGCACGCACGCCGAACTACTCGCCGCCGACGGGCACTACGCCCGGATGTGGGCGGCCTCGGCGAAAGGCTCCACCCGGCAGACGGAGGTGACGGCGCGATGATCGCGTTGGCAGGAGGTGTCGTCACCGAACCGGTCCGGCAGCGGATGCGCCGATGCTACTGGCTGGTCGCGGCCTCGGCGCTGGTCGAAGGCGCCTGTTTCGCCGTCCTGGTGCCGCTGCTGGACACCCTGATCGGGGACCGGTTCCCGCAGGCCTGGTGGTGGGCCGCCACGCTGGGCGTGCTGCTCGTGCTCGCCGTCGGCTCCCACCGCGCCGCCACCGCGCGTCAGCGCGCGGTGACCAGCGAGATCGTCGCCTCGCTGCAGCATCGCCTGGCCGAGCACGTGGTCGCGCTGCCGCTGGGCTGGTTCTCCCCGGCCCGCGCCGCCGCGTTGACCAGGCTGACCAACGAGGCGACCCGGATGCTGGCCGCGACGCTGAACGGCGTGGTCGCGGTGAACATTCGCGCCGCCGCGCTGGCCGGTGCGGTCTGGGTGGTGCTGCTGGTGGTCGATCCGGTGACCGGCGCCGTCGCCGCGATCGGGCTGGCGATCCTGGTGGTGCTGTACTTCGCGGCCGCGCGCTTGCTGCGCGGTGCCACCGCGGCGGGCAACAGCACCACCGAGCAGATCAACGCCGAACTCGTCGAGTTCGCCCAGTTGCAGTCGGTGCTGCGCGCCTATGGGCAGACCGCGCAGGCCGATTCGGAGATGACCGGCGCGCTCGAGCGGGTGCGCGCCGCCTCGGCCGCCTACTTCCGTGGCGCGGTGACCGGGTCGGTCGTCTTCCAGACCGGTACCGCGCTGTTCCTGTCCGCGGTGCTGCTGACCGCGCTGTACCGGGCCGAATCCGGTGCGGTGAGCGCGGTGGTCGCGACGATCGCCATCGTGCTGGCCGCGCTGCTGGTCGACTCGATGGCCGCGCTCGGACGCACCGGCAGCGTCATCTGGGCCGCCGAACGGACCCTCGCCGAGATCGGTGACATCGTGGCCACCCCGGTGCTGCCCGAACCCGCAGCCGGTTCCGACACCTCGGCGCCCGCGGACACCTCGATCGTGGTCGAGGACATCACCTTCGGCTACGACGCCGAGCGCACCATCATCGACGGGGTCGGCTTCGCCGTCCCGCAAGGCACGGTCTGCGCGATCGTCGGCCCTTCCGGTTCCGGCAAGACCACCCTGGCCCGGCTCGTCGCCCGGTTCTGGGACGTCGACGCCGGGTCGATCACCCTGGGCGGCAAGGATATCCGTGCGATCGACTCGACCGAGCTGATGGCCGCGGTATCGATGGTGTTCCAGGACGTGTACCTGTTCGACGGCACCATCCGCGAGAACGTGCTCATCGCCCGCCCGGACGCCACCGAGGCGCAGTTGGCCGCCGCGGCCGCGCGGGCCAGGGTCGACGAGATCGTCGACCGGCTGCCCGAGGGCTGGGACACCACCGTCGGTGAGGGCGGCGCGGCACTGTCAGGCGGTGAGCGGCAACGGATTTCGCTGGCACGCGCCCTGCTCAAGGACGCGCCCGTGGTGCTGCTCGACGAGGCCACCTCAGCGCTGGACGCCGAGAACGAGGCCACGATCCGCGCCGCCACCACGGCGCTCACCGAGGGGCGAACGGTCCTGGTCATCGCGCACCGGCTCGACACCGTGCGCGCCGCCGACCGCATCGTCTTTCTCGAGCACGGCCGCGTCGCCGAGACCGGCACCCACGACGAACTGCTCGCCGCCGGTGGCCGCTACGCCGATTTCTGGACCGAACAGGAACGCGCGCAACACTGGAAGATCGGCGCGGGGACCACGGCATGAGTTCCACGACCACCGCCGAGGACGTCGTGGGGACCACCGAGAAGCCGGTCCGCACGAAGGCTACGGTCACCTCGAACCGCGGTCGCGCGCTCGGCCTGCTGGTCGCGGCGCTGATCCTGCTCGTCGCACTGGCCCTGAGCCTCACCGTCGGCACGCGCGACATCGCGCTCGGCACGGTGTGGGACGCGCTGTGGCACTACGACGGTTCGCCCGATCAGTTGGTCGTTCGGTCGCTGCGGGTGCCGCGAACCATGCTCGGCCTGCTGGTCGGCATGGCGCTCGGGGTGGCGGGCGCGCTGATCCAGGCGCTGACCCGCAACCCGCTGGCCGACCCGGGCATCCTCGGCGTGAACGCCGGTGCCGCCTTCTTCGTCGCGCTGGCCGTGGCGATCTTCGGCTTCACCAGTATCTGGTCGTATGTGTGGTTCGCCTTCCTCGGCGCGGTGGTGGTGACGGTCGCGGTGTACGCGCTGGGCTCACTGGGTCGCGGCGGGACGACCCCCATCCGGATCACCCTGTCCGGTGTCGCGATCGGCGCGGTGCTCACCGGCATCACCAACGGGCTGATGCTGATCGATCCCAAGACCTTCGATCACCTGCGGTTCTGGTTCGCGGGTTCGATCGCGGGCGCCGACCTCGACGTGGTCTGGGCGGTCAGCGGATTCGTCGCGCTCGGGCTGCTGCTCGGCCTGTCGGTGGCACGTCCGCTCAACTCGATCGCCCTCGGCGACGACCTGGCCCGCTCGCTGGGTGTCGACATCAAGAACACCCGCACGCTCGGCATCATCGCGGTGACGCTGCTGTGTGGTGCCGCGACGGCAGCGGCCGGTCCGATCGGCTTCGTCGGCCTGATGGTGCCGCACGTCGCCCGCTGGCTGGTCGGCCCGGATCAGCGCTGGATCCTGCCCTACACCGTGTTCGGCGCGGCCACCCTGGTGCTGCTCTCGGATGTGCTCGGCCGGATCGTGCTGCGACCCGCGGAACTGCAGGTCGGCATCGTGACCGCCTTCGTCGGCGCGCCGGTGCTGATCCTGCTGGTCCGCCGCAAGAAGGCGAGTGGACTGTGAGGATCATCCGGGACAGCGCGCGCGTCGACTTCGGCCGTGCCGTCAGCACGGTCCGCGTCGCCGACCAGCTCTCGGCGCGGATCGGCCTTCGGGTCGTCGCGGTCGTCGCCGTGCTGCTCACGCTGACCTGCGTCGTCGCGATCATCGCGCTCGGCACCGGCGACTACACGATCTCCCCGCCGGGCGTGGTGCGCGCCATCGTCGGCGAGGGCTCGCGCACCGACGAACTCGTGGTCGGCAAGTGGCGGATGCCGCGCGTGCTGCTGGCTGTGCTGTTCGGTGCGGCGTTGGGCGCCAGTGGCGCGATCTTCCAGTCGCTGACCCGCAATCCGCTGGGCAGTCCCGACATCATCGGCTTCAATTTCGGCGCCTACACCGGCGCGCTGTTCGTCATGTTGATCATCGGCGGCGGCTACTACCAGACCGCGGCGGGCGCCCTGCTCGGTGGGTTGGCCACGGCCGCGGTGGTCTACGTGCTCGCCTTCAAGAACGGCGTGCAGGGTTTCCGGCTGATCATCGTCGGCATCGCGATCAGCGCGATGCTGCAGTCGATGAACGTCTGGCTGATCCTCAAGGCCGACCTGACCGCGGCCATGGCCGCCGCGGTGTGGGGGCAGGGCTCGTTGGCCGGGCTGGGCTGGGAGCAGGTGCTGCCGGTGACGATCGTGCTCGCCGTGCTGCTGCCGTGCGCGGTGCTGCTCGCCTACCGGATCCCGATTCTGGACCTCGGCGACGATGCCGCCCGCGCGCTCGGCGTCCGGGTGGAACCGACCCGGCTCGCGCTGGTGCTGGTGGGCGTGGCCCTCACCGCCTTGGCCACCGCGGCGGCCGGTCCGATCGTGTTCGTCTCGCTGGCCGCGCCGCAGCTCGCCCGCAGGCTCACCAGGACCGCGTCGGTGGCGGTGCTGCCCGCCGCGGCGATGGGCGCGCTGCTGCTGGTCACCGCGGACTGGATCGCCCAGCGCGCCTTCGCTCCGAACCAGTTGCCGGTCGGGGTGGTCACGGTGTCGATCGGCGGCCTGTATTTCGTCTGGTTGCTGGCACGGGAGGTACGACGTTGAGCACTGGGATTTCGCGGCTGGCCGCGCACGAGATCACCATCGGCTACGACAAACGGGTGATCAGCTCGCAGCTGACTGTGCAGATCCCCGACAACGCGTTCACCGTGATCGTCGGGCCCAACGCCTGCGGCAAGTCCACGCTGTTGCGCGCGCTGTCGCGGCTGCTCACACCGTCGAAGGGCACCGTGCTGCTCGATGGCAAGGCGATCTCGTCGTATCCGGCCAAGGAGGCGGCCCGCAAGCTGGGCCTGCTGCCGCAGACCTCGACCGCGCCGGACGGCATCTCGGTCGCCGATCTGGTCGCGCGCGGCCGGTACCCGCACCAGAAGCTGATTCGGCAGTGGTCGCGCGCCGACGAGGACGCGGTGATCGCGGCAATGGCCGCGACCGGGGTCACCGAACTGTCCCCGCGCCTGGTCGACGAGCTGTCGGGCGGTCAGCGCCAGCGTGTGTGGGTGGCCATGGTGCTGGCCCAGGAGACGCCGCTGATGCTGCTCGACGAGCCGACGACCTTCCTTGACATCGCCCATCAGATCGAACTGCTCGAACTGTTCCGCGATCTCAATCGCGACCGCGCGCACACCATGGTCGCGGTGCTGCACGACCTCAACCACGCCTGCCGCTACGGCGATCACCTGATCGCCATGAAGGACGGCGCCATCGTGGCCGAGGGCCGCCCGGAGGACGTGATCACCGCGAAGCTGGTCGAGCACGTCTTCGGGCTGGCCTGCCGCATCATCGACGACCCGGAATCGGGTACCCCCCTGGTGATTCCGCGCGTCCGCGCCTCCGAACGCGCGCGCGAGCACCAGGCTGCCTCCGCACGAAAGGAACTGCTGTGAACAATGTGGCGACCCCCGGCCAGGACACGATCAACCTGGTCATGCATCCGATCGCGCCCCGGGTGCTCGAGGTGCTGGAGACCATCGCGCTGACCCCGCGCATGCAGCGGATCGTGCTGGGCGGCACCGATATCGAGGACGACTTCCCGTTCGTGCCGATGGCCGCGGACAGTCACTTCAAGCTGTTCTTCCCCGAGCCGGAGACCGGTGAGCTGGTGATGCCGGAGATCGGTCCGTTCGGGCTCGCCCCGCGCGCCGACGGGCGGCGTCCGCAGTTCCGCGACTACACCATTCGCGCCTACGATGCCGAGAAGCGCGCGGTCACCATCGATTTCGTGCTGCACACCCATGGCGTCGGGGGCAGCTGGGCCGCTGCCGCGCAGCCCGGCGACCGGATCGGTGTGATCGGCCCGCGTGGCTCGCACATCTATCCCGTCGGCTACGACTGGTACCTGCTGGCCGCCGACGAGACCGCGTTGCCCGCGCTGAACCGCTGGCTGGAGGAACTGCCCGCCGACAAGCAGGTGCGCGCTGTCGTCGAGGTCACCGATGTCGAGGACGAGATCGCCCTGCCGGTCTCCGACCGCGTTCGGGTGCGGTATCTGCACCGTGGTGCAGCCGCGCCCGGCACCACCACGCTGCTGGTGGAGGCGATTCGCGAACTGGAGCGACCCGAGGGCCGGGTCTTCGCCTGGGCGGCCGGGGAATCGACCTCGCTGCGGCCGGTACGGCGCTTCTTCGTCGACGAGCTGGGCCTGTCCAAGGAGCAGATGAAGGTCGACGGCTACTGGCGTGTCGGCACGGTCAATCTGGACCATCACGCCGAAGACGATGAGTGAGTTAAATAGCCTATACGTGTGAGGTACATCCAAGGTTGCCACTGGGCTGGTCTATTAGTGTAGCCTAACTTTTCGGTCGGCCGTGGCGTGTTCTGCGCTGGCACCGGCGGCCCATCGAACTATGCAGTGGGAGAAAGCGAATGCTTCGGACGCTCGTCAACGGCAAGATCCACCGGGCTACGGTCACACAGGCAGATCTGCACTACGTCGGATCGATCACCATCGACGAGAATCTGCTGCGGGCGGCCGATCTGGTCGAGGGCGAGCAGGTGTCGGTCGTCGACATCACCAACGGCGCCCGGCTGGAGACCTATGTGATCACCGGTCGAGCGGGTTCGGGACAGATCTGCATCAACGGCGCCGCCGCGCACCTGGTGAACCCGGGCGATCTGGTGATCATCATGTCCTACACCCAGCTCGAGCCCGCCGAGGTTCTCGTGCACCAGCCCAAGGTCGTCCACGTGGACGACCAGAACAAGATCGTCGCGCTCGGCAACGATGCGGCCGAGCCGGTGCCGGGCGCCGTCGACCAGCTGTCGTCGCGCTGAGCTGACCACACGAGACCGAGAGGGACCGATGTCCGAGGAAACCGCAACCATTGTCGACCGGGACTCCGTGATCGCCGACATCGCCGCCGCGCTCGGCGTCGAACCCGGTGAGCTCACCGAGGACACCAATCTCCTCGACGCGGGCCTCGACTCGGTCCGGCTCATGCAGCTGGTCGAGAAGTGGCGCTCCGGGGGCGCACCGCAGGCGGACTTCGTCACCCTCGCCGCCGACCCGGTACTCGGGCTCTGGCTCGACGTCGTCGCGCCGTGACCGCGGCCCCGCCGCGCAAGATCGCGATCGACCTGGAACCGCTGCGGACCAGCCGCGAGTTCCGCACCCTGTTCATCGCCCGCACCATCTCGGTGTTCGGCATCGGCTTCCTGGTGGTGGCGCTGCCGATCCAGGTCTATCAGCTGACCGGCTCCACGGCGCAGGTCGCGATGGTTTCGGCCGTCATCGGTCTGTCCGCCTTCGGCGGCACGCTGATCGGTGGCGTCGCGGCCGACCGCTACGACCGGCGCACCGTGATCGCCGGCGCGCGCGGTGCGGCGACCATCGGGTTCGCGCTGCTCGCGCTGAACGCCATGCTGCCCGATCCGCAGATCTGGGCGATCTTCGTCTGCGCTGTCGTCGATGGTCTCGCCGGTGGTATCTCGGCGACCGCCCTGGTAGCGGCGACGCCAGGGCTCATCCCGCGCGACAAGCTGGCCGCGGCGGGCGCGCTGATGGCCTTGACCTCCGACCTCGGCGCGATGGCCGCGCCCGCACTCGGTGGCGTGCTCATCGCCTTTGCCGGGGTCACCGTCAACTACTGGCTGGCCGCCGGAGCCAGCTTGATCACGACGATCCTCATCGCCCGGCTCGGCCCGATGATTCCTGAGAGCACCCATGGCGAGTCACCGATGCGTGCCATCGTTTCCGGGTTCCAGTTCGCCTTCAGCCACAAGGTGGTCGGCGCGACGCTGCTGGCCGGCTTCGTGACGATGCTGCTGTCGGGCTGGAACGTGCTCGTCCCCGCATACGTCGCCGAAGTCCTGCACGGTGGGGAGGCCACCGTCGGCCTGCTGTTCGCCGCCCCCGCGGTGGGCGCGGTGCTCGGTTCGCTCACCTCCGGCTGGACCGGTTCGATCCGGCGCGGCGGTCAGGTGATCTTCGCCGCCACCCTGATCTCGGCGGCCGGATTCGTCGGAGCCGGTCTGGTCGGTGCCACCCTCGCGGTGTTCTTCGGTCTGGTCGCGCACGGCGCGGGCCGCGTGGTCAGCGATATCGCCCGCTTCGCGGTGGTCCAGGCCAACACTCCCGACGCGTTCCGTGGCCGGGTCTCCGGTGTGTGGACCGCCCAGATCACCGTCGCGGTCTCGGTCGGCGCGGTCGTCGCCGGTCTGGTCTCCAGCGTGGTACCGACCAGGGACGTGTTCCTGGTCTACGGCGCCGTGGGCTGTGTCCTGACCATCGCACTGTGGTGCGTGCTCGGGACGCTGCGCAAGCTGGACAGCCACAAGGTCGCCGACGAGAGCTGACCCCACGCTGGTGGCGACCGATAACCGCTCAAAGCCGGGGTTTCTGAACTTCTGAGTCAGTTCACAGGTCCCAGTCGGCTTCGAATTCGTCGATCTCGGCCTGGGTGAGGTTGGCGACGGCGGTGTCGGAGGGTGTCAGGCCGGTGGTGTCGGTGCTGGCCAGGTAGGTGGACAGGGCGGTGAGGGTTTCCAGCCAGCAGTGCTGGAGGCTGGTGATGGTGGCGTCGGGGACGAGGGTGGCCGGCCAGGTCCATTCGGCGCGGACGACGGTGCCGGTGGGGTGCGGGACGGCCATGGCGTTGACGACCAGGGGATGGCTGGCGGGCATGGTGGGGTCGTGACGGACCTGGAGGGGGTGATCGGGGTCGGCGGGGGACCAGGGCCGGCCGGTGGCTCCGGTGCCCATGCGGCCGAGATAGTTGAACAGGATTTCGGGCCGGGGGCGCTGGCCCAGTTCGCCGGCGGTGGGGTCGAGTTCGGCGAGGATCGCGTAGCCGACACCACTGTCCGGGGCGGCGCGCAGGCCCTCCTTGGCCAGTTTCACCACGGTGCCCGCCGCGGCCGTGCCCGCGCGGACCTCGGCCGGATCGATGTCGGTGAGGTCGATGCGGACCGGGTAGAAGCTGGTGAACCAGCCGAGAGTGCGCGAGAGATCGGCCGCCTCGACAGTGCTCTCCTCGCGGCCGTGGCCCTCGACGTCGGCGACGAAACTCGTCTCGCCGAGGACGCTGGCCGTCGCCACGGCGAGCGCGGCGAGCAGCGCGTCCTGGACGCCGGCATTGAAGCGTGCCGGTAGGTCGGTCAGCAGGCGTTCGGTGACGGCGGCGGGCACCTCGACGGTATGGGTGCGGGTTGTCGCGGCGGTGTCGCGGACCGGATCGAGTTCGCGGGCAAAGGAACTCGTCTCGCGGTCGGTCGCGGTGGCCTTCCAGAACGGCAACTGCGCGGCCAGTGCGCCGGTACGGCCCACTTCGCGCAGGGATTCGGCCCAGCGGCGGAACGAGGTCGGGACGGGGTCGAGGCGCACCGGTAGGCCCGTGGTGGCCAGGTCGTAGGCGGCGGCCAGATCGTCGAGCAGGATGCGCCAGGAGACGCCGTCGATCGTGAGATGGTGCACCAGGACGCCGACGCGGGGCGTGGTTCCGTCGCGGTAGCGCAGGAGTGCCACGCGCAGCAGGTCACCGGTAGCCGGGTCGAGCCTGTCGGCCAGCCGATCGAGGACGGTGTGCTCGTCACCGGCGCGGTCGAGCAGATGCTCGGAAACCGCTCCACTGCCGTCGACTTCGTCGTAGGGCGAGACCACGAGGCGAGCCCTCGCCGAGGGGTTCGTGACGAGTCGGACGCGCAGCATGTCGTGCGTACTGCGCAGTGCCGCAACGGCTTCGGTGAGCGCGCCGGGGGAGACGTCGGTGGGTGCGTGCAGGACCATGGCATGGGAGAAGCGGTCGATGTGTCCGCCCTGACCGAGGACGCGCGCGAGGATCGGGGTGAGGGGGATCTCGCCGATGCCGTAGCCGTCGGGCTCGCTGATCCGGGGCGCCGAGGCGGCCTCGGCACGCACGGACAGCGCTGTGGGAGTGCGGCATTCGAACACATCGCGAGGGGTGGTGGCCACGCCGATCCGCTTGAGCTGGGTGGTGAGCCGGATGGAGACGATGCTGTCGCCGCCGAGTGCGAAGAAGTCGTCGTCGGGTCCGGCCCCGGGCAGGTCGAGGATCTCGGCGAAGGCGGCGCAGATCGCGCCGATCCGGTCGTCGCTCACCGCGTGCGCGCCGCCGACCGCGCGTTGCGGGTCGGGGAGGGCGGCCCGGTCGACCTTGCCGTTCGGGCCCAGTGGCAGTTCGGCGATGCCGACGAACGCCGACGGGATCATGTAGTCCGGCAGCTCGTCGCCGAGCCTGCGTCGCAGCGTGTCCAGTTCGGCGTCGGACCACTCGGTGTCGCGGCGCACGAGGTAGGCGATGAGCCGGATGGACCCGTTGGAGCCGCTACGCACCTCGGCGAGCACGCGCTCGGCGTCGACGTGGCGGGCCAGCGCGGTCTCCACTTCGCCGAGTTCGACGCGGTAGCCGCGGATCTTCACCTGGTCATCGGCGCGGCCGATGAACTCGAGCTGGCCGTCGGCGCGCCAGCGCACCAGATCGCCGGTGCGGTAGAGCCGTTGCCCGGGCTCGAACGGGTCGGCCACGAAACGCTGTGCGGTCAAACCGAATCGGTCGTGATAGCCGCGCGCCAACTGCGGACCACCGATGTGGAGCTCACCGGCTCGGCCGACACCGCACGGCAACAGCAGCGGGTCGAGCACGTAGAGCCTGCCGCCGTGCGTGGGCCGACCGATCGTGGGTTCCGGCGCGTCGGCGACCACCGCGAAACCAGAGTCGACACTGGCCTCGGTGGGACCATAGAGGTTGAACGCCAGCAGATCTCGCTGCTCGTGCAGCCGGGTCCAGAACCGGTTCGGCACCGCCTCGCCGCCGACGGCCAGCCGCCCGGGCCGATGCGCGCCGTCGAGCAATCCCAGCTCGACGTACTGCTCCATCAGCACCGGCACCGCGTCGATGTAGTCGATCCGGTGCGCACGCACGTACCCGACCACCCCACTCGCGTCGAGCGCGGCATCGCGCCCCAGCGCGTGCAGTTCGTTCCCGTCGAGCATCCACATCAGCGGCCCGATGGAGGAGTCGAAGGAGAAGCTGTAGGTGTTGAGCACCCGCAGCGGACGGCCCGCGGCCAGATCCATCGTGTAATGCCGGTGCGAACGAAGGAGGTTGAGCGGTCCCCGGTGCGGAACCACTACGCCCTTCGGCTTGCCCGTCGATCCCGACGTGTAGATGACGTAGGCGGCACTGTCGGCAGACAACACGCCCCGCCGCTCAGCGGCAGGCACCGCCGCATCGTCAGTGTCCGACCGGCCTTCGGCCAGGTCACGACCGCTCCCGTCGAGATGTGGCGTGTCCGAACCGTCGGCCTTCTTCCGGTCACCGCGTGCTTGTCCATCGATCGCGCCGTTGATGTCGGCGGCGGTGAGCACGACCGCGGCGGCCGAGTCGTCGAGGAGGTACCGGACCCGGTCCTCGGGGTAGGTCGGGTCGACGGGCACGTACGCCGCCCCGGCCTTCCAGGTGGCGAGAATGGCGATCACCATCTCCACACTGGATGCCAAGTGCAGGGCGACGCGGTCCTCGACCTCGACGCCTTGGCGAATCAGGTGCCGGGCCAGTCGATTCGAGTGCGCGTCGAGTTCGCCGAAGGACAGTGCCCGCCCGTCGACGACGATGGCGGTGGCATCGGGATCCGCCGACGCCGAGGTCTCGAACACCTCCACCAGGGTCGCCTCGGCACCGAAGGAAACAGCCGAGGACGCGGTGGCGGCGACCCCCGCACCACTCCACTCGTCCCGGATCCGGGTGATCTCGTCGGGATCGTCCACAGGCAGTGTGCGAACAGTCACCGGGTTGCCAGCGGCTCGCACCTGCGTGGGGTCCGAGCCGGATTCGGCGCCCGGTGCCGCGAAGGCGCGGACGAAGCGGCGCAGTGCGCGCAGGTGCCGGTCCAGGTCCTCGGCGGAGTAGAGGTCGGCGTCGGCGTCGCATTGGATCTTGAGGTCGCCGCTGGTGGTGGCCGAGATGGTGGCCGAAAGGTCCTGCACGGGGCCGCGATACAGCGAGTGGATGGTGCCGTGCAGTGCGCCGAAACGAAGCTCGTCACCGAAGGGTTTCACGTTGACGACCGGGCCGATGCGGTCGCCGAATCCACCGGCCAGGCGGGTACCGTCGCCGACCGGCGCACCGCGGAAGCGCTGGTGCGGTTGGATTCTGGTGACCGCGGCGTGGGTGCGCGAGACCAGCTCACGCGGGGTGGCCGACGGATCCACCTCGATCGCCAGTGGCAGCAGGTTCACGTTCATCGTCGGAATGCGCGCCGCCGCCGACCCCAGCCGGTTCATCACCGGGTAGCCCAGGGTGATGTCGCGGCGGGCCGTGTGGCGGGCCAGATAGGCGGCGAAAGCGGCGGTGACCACCGTGCCCCAGCTCGAGCCGGTCTCCTCGGCGAGCTGGTTCACCTGCGCGAACGACTCGGCGCCCAGGGTGATCTCACCGAAGCGAACCCGCCGCGCCAGCCGCTCGGCACCGGGCACCAGCACCACGCCGGGACCGATGTCGCGCAGCTGGGCGGCCCAGAACTCCGCGTCGGCGCGATGCTCGGCGGAGTCCAGATAGCGCTGTTCCTCGTCGAGCAGCTCCCCCAGCTCTCCGAAACCGCCGCGCGGCTCGCGGCCCGCGGCCAGTGCCGTGTACACCAGGGCGGCCCGGCGGAACACCAGGTTCACCGCGTAGCCGTCGATCAGCGCGTGATGGGAGCGCAGGAACCACAGGTGCCGGGCGGGGGCGAGGCGGATCAGTTCGTGGCGCAGGGTCGGCCCGGTCGACACGTCGTGTACCTGCGTGACGTCGTCGTGCATGAACCGATGGAACGCGGCCCACGGGTCCGCCGCACCGGACAGATCGATGACCTCGCCCAGCGGCGCGATCGGCGCACCCGGGCGCTGGGTGAACCCGCCCGCGTCGATGTTCATCGCCAGGCAGCTCGCCTCGCCCATGGTGTGCTCGACCGCGCGGTCGAACACCTCCCGGTCGAGTTCGCCGCGGATCTCGCACGCCGTGGCGATGTTGAAGATCGGATTCTGCGGTTGCAGCTGCTGGGCGAACCAGATCGAGCTCTGCGCCGCTGACAGCGGCAGCGCGATGTTCCCGGTGATACTCGGCGGCGTGGCCACGGTGCGCGTCATCGGTTCAGCTCCCGTTCCAATTCCGGTCCGTAGGCGTCGACGACGGTGCGGTCGAGCATCTGCACGTGCACGGCCTGGACCTCGATCACCCGCAGCTCGCCGCCGACGAACGGTTCCCACTGGCGGACCGCCTCGGTGGACAGCACCTGCGCGCCGGCCTCGGCACCCGCGGCACGGACGTACAGCACGTCACCGTCGAACACCGGGTACTTCGCGTGCATCATCACCTCGAGACTCCACGCGCTGCCGTAGATCACGGATTCGATGGTGTCGGCATCGAAGGTGGACATGAACGTCTCGGTCGCGCGGACCCTGGCCGTCGCGTCGGTGATGCTCAGCGAGTCGAACTCGGCGGGAGGCACCGCGATGCCGAGCGAGAGCAGCGCGGCGGCGGCCGGGGTGATCAGCGCGGCGCGTTCGAGGTACTCGCGCGGCACCTCGGCCGCGGAGTCGAGCATGACCACCGCGGGCACCCGGTGGCCCCGCTCGCGCAGTTCGGCCGCCGCCGCGATCGCCACGTTGCCGCCGAACGACCAGCCGACCAGCCGGTAGTCGCGGCCGGGCGCGGTCGCCTCGATGAGATCGGCGTAGCGGCGCACCAGCTCGCCCAGATCGGTGCTCACCTCGCGTTCGCCCGTGATGTAGGGCGACTGGATGGCGTGCACCGGCGCGTCGCCGGGGATGTGGCGGGTCAATTGGGTGTACTGCCAGCCCAACCCGGTACCGGGCGGCAGACAGAACACCGGGTCGCCCTCGCCCCGGCGCAGGGTGAGCACCGGCGCGGTCATCCGGGTGAAGCCGCCACCGTCGTGGCCCTCGATCTTGGCGGCCAACGCCTCGGGGGTGGCGTAGCCGAACAGGTCGGCCATCGGAATGTCGAGATCGAGGCGATCGCGCAGGGCGCGGCGCAGCGTCATGATGAGCAGCGAGTGCCCGCCCAGGTCGAAGAAGCTGTCCTCGACACCGGCGACCCGGCCGAGTACCTCGCTGAACGTCTCGCACAGCACCCGTTCCAGGATGGTGCGCGGCGGTCGTGTCCGCGCACCGTCGGCTCTGCTGATCGGCAGGGCCGACACGTCGAGCTTGCCGTTGACCGTCATCGGGATCGTCGCGATGGCGGTCACGGCGGCGGGCACCATGTAGGCGGGCAGCAGGTCGGCGAGTTCAGCGCGGATCGTGTCGGTGCGCTGCGGCGGGGTGTCCGGCGGCAGGACGACGAAGGCGAGCAGCCGGGCGGTGTCGCCGGACTTGTCGGCGATGACGACCGCGCGCTCGACATCGGCCAATCCGCTGAGCACGGCGGCGATCTCGCTCGGCTCGACCCGGTAGCCACGGATCTTCACCTGGTCGTCGCTGCGGCCGTGGAATTCCAGATTGCCCGCCGCGTCGAGCCGGACCAGGTCACCGGTGCGATACATCCGCTGTCCCGGCGCCGCCGGATCGGCGACGAACCGTTCGGCGGTGAGCGCGGGCTGGTCCAGATAGCCGCGGGCCACACCGATTCCGCTGACGTAGAGTTCGCCGATCATGCCCTCGGGCACGGGCCGCAGCCACGGGTCGAGCAGGTAGGCGTCGGTGTTGAAGATCGGCCTGCCGACCGTGGGGGTGGGGCTGTCGTAGGTGCCGCCGCCGAGGGTGTTGATGGTGTACTCGGTGGGGCCGTACAGGTTGTAGCCGTAGGTGGACTCGGTGTCGCGCAGGCTGTCCCACACTCCGACGCCGACCGCCTCGCCGCCGAGCAGCACCAGCGCGGGCCGGTGCGCACCGGTGGCGGGGTCGTGCTCGAGCAAGCCCTCGGCGATGAGGTGCTCGGCGTAGGTGGGGGTGACGTTGAGGACGTCGATGCGGTGGACGTCGCAGTAGTTCACCAGCGCGGTCGGATCGCGGCGCAGTTCCTCGTCGCACACGTGCACGCTGTGGCCGAAGGCCAGCCACAGCAGTTCTTCCCAGGACATGTCGAACGCGAACGACACGGTGTGCGCGATCCGCAGCTGCCCACCACCCGCGAGTTCGATGGCGGGAGCGAAGATCTCGCGCTCGTGGTTGAGCTGCATGTTGGTGAGTCCGGCGTAGGGAGTCACCACGCCCTTGGGTTCACCGGTGGAGCCGGAGGTGAAGATGACATAGGCCGGGTGGCGCAGCCGGTCGGGATTGGTGCGCGCGAAGGTGCCCAGCTCGTCGTCGGTCAGCGGCGCGGGATCGGTCGCGGCCAGTCGGTCGCGCACCTGCTCGCTGTCGAGGACCAGGGTGGGCGTGTTGACCGCGAAACGGGCGGCGGCGGATTCAGTGGTCAGCAGCACGCCGGGCGCGGCCTTGTCCAGGATGGCGTGCAGCCGTTCGTCGGGATGCTCGAGTTCGAGCGGGACATAGCCCGCGCCGGTGCGCAGTACCGCGAACAGCGCGACGACCATGTCGATGGTGCGCGGAATGGCCAGCGCCACATAGGTTTCCGGTCGAGCGCCCACGCGGTTGAGCAGCCGGGCCATCCGGTTGATCTCGGCGTCGAGTTCGCCGAAGCTCAGCGTACGCTCGCCGAGCACCAGCGCCTCGGCCTCGGGCGTGCGCAGCGCCTGGGCGGCCAGCAGGTCGGCGATGCTCTCGGTGCCCACCGCACAGGGGTGGCCCGCGATCGTGGCACCGGCCAGCGCCCCGGTGCCCACGGTCGCCAGCGGTGCGCTGAGCGAGCCGGGCTCGGTGGCGAAACGTTCGAGCAGACCGGTGAATTCGTCGAGAAAGTGCTGGGCCTGGGTGTCGGAGACCAGATCGGGGCGCGATTCCAGTTTCACGGTGAGCCGCGGTCCTGGCGTCACCACCACGGTCAGCGGGTAGTGGGTGTGGTCGAGACTGCTGCCACCGACGATGCCGTGCTCGGCGCCGAGGCGCGCGTCGTCGATGAAGTTCTGCAGCACGAACAGCACGTCGAAAAGCTGTCGGTGCCCGGTGGACTCGATGATCCGCGACAGCGGCAGATACTCGAATTCCATCCGGTCGAGCCGGTCGGTGTGCACCTGGGCGAACAATTCGGCGGACGTGAGCTCGGGGCGAAGACCCACGCGCACCGGCACCGTGTTGAGGAACATGCCGATGGCGCTGTCGATGTCGGGGATCTCCGGCGGGCGTCCGGCGACGGTGTTGCCGAAGACGATGTCGGCGCGGCCGAGCAGGCGCGAGATCGTCACAGCCAGTGCGGCATTGAGCACGGTGTTCGCCGTCACCGCATGCTGCTCGGCCACCATCTCCAGCGCCGCGGAGCTCTCCACCGACAGCGAGACCGTGCGCACCCGCGGGCTGACCATCACGTCGAGCGAGGCGTCCGGGCGGACCAGGCACGGTTCGGTCAGGTCGGCGAGCGCGCCGCGCCAGAACCGGCGGGCCTGCTCGATGTCGCGTTCCCGCGTCCAGCTCAGATAGTCGGCGAAGGCGGTGTGCGGCTCGACGACGGGAGCGGTCCCGGCGGCATGCGCGGCGTAGCCCGCCAGCAGCTGCCCGATGAACGGCCCGTTGGACCAGCCGTCCCACAGCAGGAACTGCCGGTTCACCGCGAGCAGCGAACCCGTCTGCGCGCGCTGGAACAGCGTCGCCCGCCACACCGGCGGCGCGGTGAGATCGAAGCCGGTGGCCCGATCCTCGGCCAGCGCGGCCTCGACCCGCTGCGCGGAATCGGCGGCATCGAGCGCGGTCAGGTCGACCACCCGCAGTCGGACCTCGGCGTCGCGGGCGATGACCTGCACCGGTTCGGGCAGCCCGGTGTCGACGAATCCGGCCCGCAGCGCGGGGTGCCCGCGCAGCAGATCGGCCAGCGACATCCGCAGCGGCTCCGGTTCGAGGTAGCGGTCGAACTCGAGGGTGAACTGGGCGGTGTAGACGTCGGCGGAACCCGCCGAATCATCGGTGGCGTAGGCGGATTGGAAGTACAGGCCCTGCTGCAGCGGCGAGAGCGGCCAGACGTCGTCGAGCACCGCCGGGGTCGAGGACTCGACAGCGGTCAACTCGCTGACGGTCAGCTCGATCCTGGTCAGGTCGGCGGGCACCAGGTTCACCCGGTTGGCCGGGTCGGCGGCCAGTTCGGCCAGTTCGTCGATGATCTCGGTCCACACCCGTGCGAACTCGTCGAGCAGCTCGGCGTGCACAGTGTCGTCGGCCTCGATCGTCACCTCCAGCGCGCACCTGCCGTCGATCTCGCGGACCACGATGTCGAGGGCCAGTGGTGCCGCCGTGCGTGCCACGGCGGGCAGCTCGACCACGACCGGGCCGAGGGCGCCGAAATCGGTCACCGACACCGCGAAATCCGGGGCGACCGTGGTGTCGAGCGCGAGCTGGGTCTGGGGGTTGAGGTGGCGCAGCAGGGCGTATCCGGTGCCGTTGTCGCGCTGTTCGCGCAGACGCTGCCGGGATTCGGCGAGTGCGGCGGCGGCCTCGGCGCGCAGTCCGAGCGCGACCGGCGCCGTGATGCCGAAGCGACCGACCTGGCCGAGGTGCGCGGCACCGGGCAGCTGCCGGCCGTCGCGGGTGAGGTCGACGACGATGGCGGCGTCGGGGCGGTCGATGCCGCACATCCGCTCGGTGGTCATCGCGATCGAGGCGAGCATCGCGGATTCGAGCCAGACCGCGAGCCCGGCCAGGTTGCGGACGAAGTTGTCGATCGAGATCACCCGGTGCACGGGCTCGGCCGCGCCGGGCGCGCCGAGGGCCGCGGCGCGGGCCGCGAACGGGCGGGTCGAGGCGGTGCGCACACGCTGCCACGTCGGCAGTTCGGCCACGACGCTCGGCTCGGCCGCCGCGGCACCGGCGGCCTCGGCGAACTCGCGCAGGGTGCTCGATGGCAGGGGCAGCTCGACGGGTTCACCGCCCAGCAGCTGCTCGAACGAGGCCGTCAGCTCAGCGATCAGGAGGGGCCAGGAGTACCCGTCGGCAGCGAAGGGGTGCACCGCCAGTGCGAGTTCGCCCGCGCTGTCGAGGTTTCCGGGGGTGAAGGCGGCCGCGAGCAGTGCGCCGTCCTCGGCGCGGATCAGCGTGCGCGGATCGGCGTCGGCGGCCAGCTCGACGACGATCTCACCGACGGGCCGGACCTCGAGATCCCACAGCCCTGGTGCGAGTTCGGTCGCGCGCAGGCGCAAGCTGTCGTGCCGGTCGACCAGGGCCTGGACGGCAGCGCGGACGGCCTGCGCGCGCAGACCGGCGGGAACCTCGAGCCGGGCGAGGGCGTTGTCGCCAGCGCTCGGTGTGGCATCGGCGCTCGCGCGCAACAGATCCTCGACACCGGGCAGCGGCGCCAGCGGACCGGCCGACTGCGCGGGCCGGGTGACCGGCACCGCGAATCCGGGACCGATCTCGGTATCGGCGTCGGCGTCGATGGTGGCCAGGTAGGTGGCGACGCCGTGCCGGTGCTGTGCCAACTCGGCGGCCGCGGCGCGGGGGCCACGCAGGAAGGCGCGGATCAGCCTGGCGCCATGGTCGACGTGGATGAGGATCTCGATGTCGCCCACCGGACCCGCCGACGCGAGCTCGATCGACCACCGCAGATCCTCGCCCGCAGCCAGCACCGGAATCGCGGGCAGGATGTTGACACCCGCGCCCATCAGCCGTTCGGTGCGGCCGCCGGTGCGGGCCAGCCTGCTGATCGCCTCCCCACGGAACAGGCTGTGCTGCTTGATCTCGGCGAGCTCGCCGTGCAGGCGCGCGGTGACCGTGCGCATGGTGTCACCGGGTAGCAGCCGGGCACGGAACGGCACCACATTGGAGGTGGAGCCGAGATTGGCGCGCGTCTGCGCGGTGGTTCGGCCCGACATCGGCACCGCGACGGTCATGTCGGACAGGCCGGTGGCGGTGTACAGGTAGCCGATGGCGGCGGCGAAGACCACCCGCGAGGTGCCGACACCGCACTGCTCGGCCAGGGCGAACAGGCGCTCGGAGACGCCGTCGGCCACCACGACTTCCACCTCGCTCGGCCGCCCGATCGGAATGATCGACGACCCGCACAGCGCACCCGCCGGGGGAGCGTCGGCGACGAAGTTCTGCCAGTAGCGATGGTCTTCGGCGTACTGGGGCGAGGCGCGGTAGGCGCGGTCGGCCGCGCTGAGCGCCTCGGCGTTCCAGCTCGGCTGTGGCGAGGCGACGCCACCGCGGTAGTAGGCGTCGATCACGGCCGAGAGCATGGTCGCGATGGAGAGGCCGTCGGCGACGATGTGGTGCACCGACAGGTAGGCGAACACCCGGTCGGGGGCGAGCACGAGGATGGCGGTGCGGGCCAACGGACCACGGCCGAGGTCGTAGGGGACGGCCATGTCGGTGTCGATCCAGGTGCGGGCGGCGGCATCGGGATCGGGTTCGCCGGACAGGTCGACGGTGATCAGCGGCACCGGTCGGTCGCTGTGTTGCTGGGCGAAGCCGTCGGCGTCGTCCCGGATCGCGATGTGCACCGGATCGGCGGCCGCCAGCACCGCGGCCATCGACGCCCGCAGCCGGTCCAGCTCGACCGCGCCGGTGATCGAGAGCATCGCGCCCGCGGTGAAGCCGCTGGCGTCGGCGATGATCGACGAGCCGATCCAGATCTCCTGTTGTGCCGCGGTGAGTGCGAAAGGTCCTCCGGCGCCACCATTTCCGGTCGTCGTCGCGTTGTCGGTCACTTTCGTCACTTCCCATCGGTCGAAAGATAGAGCTGTGGTGCGGGTACTGCGCGCCGTCAAGCGACGACACCGGCGCGCGCAACGCAACGCCGGTGCCGTCTTCGGGCGGCCTCAGGCCGCGGGCTTGAACTTCTCGATCGCGCCCCTGATGTCCTCGGCCTGCAGCTCAGCGGCTTCGAAGGTGTAGGCGTAGGGGGTGCGCAGCGGGAAGACGTTTCCGGCCACGGCGGCCGGCAGCGCCTTGAACACCGGCGAGTCGAGCAGCGCCTGGGTGCGGGCGGTGGGCTTGCCGTCGATGTCGGCTTCGAAGAAGATCGCGTTCGCCGAGGACAGCCGCGACAGATCCTCTAGCGAGATCTGCTGGTTGTAGCGCGCGGGTTTCGGGTCGGCACCGCTGAAGTAGGTCAGGCCGGACTTGGTCAGTCGTTCGTAGACCAGCGCTGTGTTGGTCGCGATCTGGAAGTTGCCCGCCTGCGCGGACCCCTCGGCGTAGACGACCTCGCCGATCCCGGCGATCTTGTCCTTGTCGCTGATCGCGATGTCGGCCCAGGTCTTGTCCAGGTCCGACAGCTTCATCGTCGCGTCGGCGCCCTTGCCGACCACGTCGGCGACCTTGGCGTAGTTGGCCCAGACATGGCTCGGATCGACGATCTCGATCGCCACCGTCGGCGCGATCTCCTGGAGCGACTCGAGCTCGATGTTCTTCATCCCGGGCCGGAACATGGTGACGATCAGATCGGGCTCGAGCTCGACGATCTTCTCCAGGTTGACCGAGGTCTCGACGCCGCCGACCGAGGGCACGTCCTTGATCTTGTCCAGTGCGGCCGGGCTCGCGTTCTTCTTCAGGTCGTCGAACATGCCGACCGGGGTCACGCCGATGTCCACGAGCAGCGTGCCGACCAGCCAGCCGGCGACCACGCGCTTGGGCTCGCTGGGAATCTCGACGTCTCCGAGCCCCGTTCCGGTGATCACGCGGGTGGCGGGTGCGCCGCTGGTCGAGTCCGCGTTGCCGGAATCGGCGCCACCGCAGCCCGCGACCAGGCCGGCCACCGCGAGTGCGGCGACGACGGCACGGGCACCCGGACGGATGCGCGCGAAGGAGAATCTACTCACTGATGTTCCATTCATTGCACTTAGTTGGGATAGGCTTATCTAACCTGACTGGTCGGTCTTTGTCAGGTCCGTCGCCTCCGGCAGTGCCTGCGCCCACAGTTCGGCGAGCAGCGCGACATCGTTGTGCCGGATCGCACCGGGCAGATAGGTGAACCGGGCACACAGCAGCACTCGGTCGCCGGACGCCTCGGCGCGCACATTGATCTCCAGCGGGTATTCCACCGCCAGCTCGGCGTCGGCCGCCGCGGACACGGTGCGCGCTTCCGGCGCCGGTCGCCAGTCCGCGGCCGCACCGAACTCGACTCGGCCCAGGTAGTTGAACAGCACCTGGGGCCGTGGCAGGGCGGCGAGTACGCGGGCGGTGCGCGGGTTGGCGTAGCGCAACATGCCGAAACCGATCCCACCGTCCGGTGCGGCGGCCATCGCGGCCGCGGTGGTGAGGACCACCGAGTCCGGGTCGTCGCTCGCGGGCAACCGGACCGGGGTGACAGTGGTGAGCCAGCCGACGGTGCGAGTGAGATCGAGATCGCCGAAGCCGTCGCGGCCGTGCCGTTCCACATCGACGACCAGGTCGCCGTCGGGTACCCCGGCGCCGGCGCGCCAGCGGCTGACTGCCAGCCGCAGCGCCGCCACCAGCAGCTCGGTGGTCGGGATCGGCCGGGCGGGTGCGGTGATCGCGGTCGCGATCTCGTCGCCGACCTCGATGTCGAGCTGCGCCAGCTCCGCGACCGTGCCCGGATGAGCGCCTGTGGCAACGAGATCAGCGCCTGGCGTGAGCACCGTTCGCCAGTGCGTGAGCTCACCGAGGCGCTGCGCGGACGCGGCCTGGGCGGTCACCGCGTCGGCGTAGCTGCGCAGCGAGACCGGCACCGGATCGAGCTCGCGATCGTGGGCGGCCTGGTCGAGATCGTCGAGCAGGATGCGCCAGGACGCGCCGTCGACCACCAGGTGGTGGGCGACGATGACGAGGTAGCCGGGCTCGCCCGCGCCGCGATCGACGTGGGTGAACCGGACGAGCACGCCCGCCTCGGGAGCGAGCCGACCGGCCGCGGTGTCGGCGAGTTCGTCGAGCGCCGCCGGAATCGGCGCCTGCGCGGGCAGCGTCACCGTGTCGAGCAGGGCGGTGGCGTCGACGGCGGCCGCCGACCTGGTGTGCAGGGTCCAGACCTGACCGCTGACCCTGGTCGACTGCAGCCGCAGCGCGTCGTGCCGGGCGACCAGGGCGGAGATCACCTGCTCGACCCGCGCGGTCTCGGTACCCGCGGGCAGCCGCACGACCACGGTTTGGTTGAGCCGGGTGCTCGGCCCGCTGCGCTGGACGAGCTTGCTCACGATCGGGGTGAGTGGCACCGGGCCGATGCCGGCGTCATCGGCGAGGGTGCCCGCCTCGGTCGCCGCGGCGGCCAGCGCGCGGACCGTGCGATGTTCGAACACCGCGCGGGCAGACAGCTCGAGACCCCGCTTGCGCAGCTTGCCGACCAGGCTCAGCGCGACGATGCTGTCGCCGCCGAGGGCGAAGAAGTCGCTGTCGGGGCCCAGGGTGTCGACATCGGCGGTGCGGACGACCTCCGCGATGGCCTGGGCCATCAGGGTTTCGCGCTCGCTCAGCGGCTCACTGACCGAATCCTGCTGGGCAGGAACGAGTTTCGCCAGCGCGGCGCGATCGAGCTTGCCGTTGGCCGTCACCGGCAGCTCGTCGACGACGATCACCGCGGCAGGCAGCATGTGCGCGGGCAGCGTGTGCGCCAGCGCGTCGATGACCGCGCGCGAGGCCAGTTCGGTGACCGCGTAGCCGACGAGATTGTGCCTGCCGTCGTCGTAGGTGTGCACCAGGGTGGCCGCGCGGTCGACGCCGTCCACGGCGTGCAGCGCGGCATCGATCTCGCCGAGTTCGATGCGCTGCCCGCGAATCTTGACCTGGAAGTCGGACCGGCCCGCGTACTCGACCTGCCCGGCGGTGTTCCAGCGGCCGATGTCCCCGGTGCGGTACAGCCGGGAACCGTCGGCGGCGAACGGATTCGCGACGAACCGGTCCGCGGTCAGCGCCCGACGACGCAGGTAGCCGCGGGCGAGCTGAACACCGGCGAGATAGATGTCGCCGTATCCACCCACCGGCACCGGCGCGAGATCCCGGTCGAGGACGTGGATCGCGGTGTTCCAGACCGGCGCGCCGATCGCGACGATCGGGCTGTCGCCGGCCGGCACCTCGGTCGCGGTGACGTCGACGGCGGCTTCGGTGGGGCCGTAGAGGTTGTGCAGTTGCACCGCGAGCAGTTCGTGGCAGCGCTCGCGCAGCGCGGGGGTGAGCGCCTCACCACTGCACAGCACGCGTCGCAGCCGGGGCAGCTCGCCCAGCGTCGGCTCGGCCAGGAACGCGCCGAGCATCGAGGGCACGAAGTGCGCGGTGGTGACCTCGGTGCGCCGGATCAGGTCGGCCAGGTAGGCCGGATCGCGGTGCCCCTCGGGTGCGGCGAGCACGATGGTCGCGCCGACGGTCAACGGCCAGAACAACTCCCACACCGAGACGTCGAAGCTGATCGGCGTCTTGTGCAGCACCCGCTCGCCCGGCACCAACCTGTACTCCCGCTGCATCCAGCGCAGCCGGTTGACGATGGCGTCGTGGGCGACGACCACGCCCTTGGGCTTGCCGGTGGAGCCGGAGGTGTAGATGACATAGGCCGCTCGCTTGGCCGGCAGCGGTCGCGGCGCGAACTCGTGGCCCGCGGCCACGGGGACCGCCGGTGCGCCGTTCTCGTCGACGAGCAGCCCCGCGATGGTTTCGAGCGCCGCGTGCGGGCGGTCGTCGATCAGGACCGTGGGCCGGGCGTCGGAGAGCATGTACTCGATGCGGTCGGCCGGGTAGCCGCGGTCCACCGGCAGGTAGGCGGCGCCGACCCGGTGCACGGCCAGCACCGCGACCAGCAGCGCGAACGAACGGTCCAGTGCCACCGCGGCGATGTCGTCGACCCCGACACCGCGGGCGTCGAGTTCGGCCGCCAGCACGGTGACGGCGCGATCGAGCTCGCGGTAGCTCAGTTCCCGGTCGCCGAAGACCAGCGCGGTCTGCTCGGGGTGATCACGGAAGCTGTCCGCGATCAGCGTGGGCAGATCCAGCGCGGGGTCGAACGGTGCGGCGGTGTCGTTCCAGTGCCGCAACTGCTCGCGTTCGGCCTGTTCGAGCACCGGCAGCGCGCGCAGGCCGATTCCCGGATCGGTGGTCACCGCGTCCACGAGCTGGAGCAGGCGCTCGGCGACGGTGGCGACGGTGCTGTGATCGAACAGCGCGGTCGCGTACTCGATGCGGGCCGAGATGCCGTGTCCGGCAGCCTGTTCCAGGAAGTCGAAGGTCAGGTCGAACTTGGCCGAACGGACCCCCGGATGCCGGATCTCGGCGCGCAGGCCCGCGAAATCGGGGGCGGTGATCGGCTTGCGGTACTGCACCATCGTCTGGAACAGCGGGGTCCGGCCGGTCACCCGATCCTGGCCCGCCAGCTCGACCATCACGTCGAAGGGCAGGTCCTGGTGCTCGAACGCGGCCAAGTCCTCGGCGCGAATCCGCCGCACCAGTTCGGTGAAGCTCAGGTCACCGGACAGGTCGGTGCGCAGCGCGACGGTATTGGTGAACAGGCCGACGATCTCCTCGACCCCCGCGCCGGTGCGCCCGGCCACCGGAGTGCCGACGACGATGTCGCGACCACCGGAGAGTTTGGCCAGCAGGGTCGCCACGAGGGCGTGAACCACCATGAACCCGGTCGCACCGACCGAGCGGCCCAGCTCGGCCAGTGCCTGCGCGCGGACGGCATCGATGGTGAAATCGACGACGGCACCGGCGAAGTCGGGCTGCTCGGGCCGCGGCCGGTCGTAGGGGAGTGCCAGCTCCTCCGGTGCGCCGGCCAGGGTGTTGGACCAGAACTCCCGGTGCGGCGCCAGCGCCGCACCGGTCGACCGTTGCCAGGCCGCGTAGTCGGCGTAGGTCAGCGGCAGCGCCGACCAGGCGGGGACGAAGCCGAGCACCCGACTGCGATAGGCAGTGGCCAGGTCGCGGAACAGAATCGGCGTCGACCATTCGTCGCCGGCGACGTGATGCAAGCAGACCAACAGCAGCGCGGTGCCGGTGCCGGTGTGCACGAGAGCGGCGCGGATCGGCAACTCGGTGTCCAGCTGGAACGGCTGCGCGCCAAGGTGTTCGACGGCCGCCATGGCCGCATCCACACCGCCGCGCGACGCCGGTCCGGTGGCCGGCCGATCCACGATGGCGCCGAGGTGTTCGGCATCGGCGGGCGGGGTCTCGGCGACGGTGAGTTCGGTGAACGGGACCTGTTGGCCGCGGCCGAGGACGCGTTGGGCGGGTTCACCGTCGACATCGACGAGCAGGGTACGCAAGGCGGCGTGGCGGTCGACGAGGTCGGTCAAGGCCGCGGTGAGGTTGTCGACCTCGATGCGGCCGTGCAGTTCCAGGACGAACGGCAGGTTGTAGGCGCCTGCCGCGCCCGCGATCTGTTCGACAGCCCACAGGCGATGCTGGGCGTGCGAGAGTGCCACCGTGGCGCCGTGTTCGATGGGCGTGATCGGCGGAAGCGTGACCGTCGTCAGGGTTTCGGTGGCGAGCCCGGCCGCGAGTTCCGCGACTGTCGGGTGCTCGAACAGGTCACGCACCGAGACCGTCTGGCCGAGTTCGGCCTGCACCCGGATGGCCACGCGGGCCGCGAGCAGCGAATGGCCGCCGCGGGCGAAGAAGTCGTCTTCGACGCCGTAGTCGTCCAGGCCGAGGACCTCGCCGAAGATCGCTGTGAGCCGGGTCTCCAGCTCGGTGTTCGCCGCGCGCGATGCCTGGGCTGAACCGGACCGGGCCGACAGTGCGCGCTTGTCGACCTTGCCACCGGGCAGACGAGGGATCTCCGCGATGATCTCCACGGCCGGAACAAGATACGACGGCAGTCGCCGCGCCAGCGCGCGTCGCAGCGCACCGGCATCGAGTTCGGCGCCGACCACGAACGAGCGCAGCAGCATCGCGCCCGCACCATCGGCCACGGCGACCGTCGCCGAACCCTCCACACCGGGCAGTGCGGCCAGCGCCGCGTCGACCTCACCGGGCTCGACCCGGTTGCCGCGAATCTTCACCTGCTGATCGGCGCGACCCAGATGGTCGAGTACGCCGTCGCGGCGCCAGCGCACCAGATCGCCGGTGGCACAACGCCGTTGTCCCTGCGGCGCGGCGACGAACCGGGCGGCGGTCGCGGCCGGGTCGCCGTGATAGCCGCGCGCCACCTGCTCGCCACGCACATACAGTTCACCCACCGCGCCCGGCGCGACCGGGCGCAGGAACCGGTCGAGCACCTCGAGTTCGACGTCGGGCACCGGCCTGCCGATCGCGACGTCCGCGCCGGTCATCTCCTGCCAGGTCACGTCACCGGCGATCTCGGAGGAGCCGTAGGTGTTGATGATTCGGTTGCCGGTGCTATGAAGCTGTTCCAGCAGTGTGTGATTCGTGCGCTCGCCACTGAGGATCCAGGTGCCGACCTGCTCACGCACCGCGGGTGCGTGCGCGATCAGCTCGGCGGCCAGGGTCGGCACCGCGGTGAGGTGGGTGATCCGCTCGGCCTCGATCAGCTCGGCCAGCGCGGGCACATCGCGCAGCTGGGCGTCGGTGGCGATCACCACGAGCGCCCCCGCCGCGAGACCGGCCAGCAGCTCGGTGGTCCCGTCGATGAAGGCGAACGAACTCTTCGACAGCCGGATATCGGGTTCGTCCGCGCTCCAACTGTTCACCGCCCAGTCGATCCGGGCATTGAGCGCCGCTCTCGTCCCGAGCACGCCCTTGGGCCGACCGGTCGAGCCGGAGGTGTACACGAGGTAGGCCGGGTGATTCGGGTCGACACCCCGCGACTGCGCGACCGCCTCGCCGCCGTGGCCTGCCAGCGCGTCACCGCCGCGTGTCGCTGGTGCGATCGTGTCCAACGTGGCCGACTCGCCGCTGTGTGCGGCCGGTGCGGTCGCCGTGCCCGGTGCGACAGGGTCGGCACTGCGCGACAGCGGTGCCTCCGGTGCGCCGAGCGTGGACAATTCGACGCTGTTCAGTTGCGCCACAGTCGTATCGATGTCGCCGATGACCAGGGTCGGGGTGGCGTCGGCGAGGATGTGGTCGATGCGCTCACGGGGGTAGCCCAGGTCGACCGGGACGTAGGTGGCGCCGGTGCGCAGGATCGCGAGCAGCGTGGCGGCGTAGGCGAAGCCGCGGGGGAGAGCCACGACGACTCGGTCCTCGGGGCCGATGCCGCGGTGGCGCAGTTCTGCGGCGATACCGGCGGTGGCCTGAGCCAGTTGCGCGTAGGTCCAGTCGACTCCGTCGCAGCGGATCGCGACCGCGGCGTCGGCGCGAGCGGTGATCACCGCCTCGATGTCGGCGGGGCGGGTGGTGCGCGCGGCGCCGATACCCCAGCCCGACAGCTCGGCGAGCTCGGCCTCGGTGCACAGTGCCAGCTCGGCCAACGGCGTCTTCGGCTGCTCGGCGACCAGGGTGAGCAGGGTGGTGAAATGCCGGGACAGCGTGGCGATCTCGGCGTCGGCGAACACCGTGTCGTGGAAGAACAGGTGCACGGTGAGGGTGGGTTCGAGGATCACCGTGACGGTCAGCGGATAGTGCGTGGAATCGCGCGGCTGCACCGATTCGATGGACAGCCCCGCTGCCCGGGTGACCGCCGCCATGGCCGCGCGCGCGTCCGGATAGGACTCGAACACCAGCAGCGTGTCGAACAGTTCACCGTGCCCGCTCGCCTGTTGGATCGCGGGCAGGCCCAGGTGCTGGTGATCCATGGTCGCGGTCTGCGCCCGGTGCGCTCGCCGGATCACCTCGGCGAGGTCGTCGCTCGCCTCCTGCTGGATACGCACGACCGAGGTGCCCAGGAACATGCCGATCATCGACTCGACGCCCTCGATCTCGGGACTACGCCCCGACACCGTGGAACCGAACAGCACATCGGCGGAATCGACGGCCTGGCCGAGCGTCAGTCCCCACACCGCGGACACGATGGAGTTCACCGTGACCCCGAGCTCACGGGCTCGCTCGCCGAGCCGGACGCCGGTCTCTGCCCGCAACGGCAGCGTATGTCGATGCGGGCGAACGGCATTGCGGGTGGCGCCGGTCGGGGCGAGCAGCGTGGGGCCGGGCACATCGGCCAGTGCCGTGCGCCAGGCCGTGACGGCCGCGTCGTGATCGCGCTCGTCGAGCCAGCGCAGGAAATCCCGGAACGGGCGCACGGCGGGCAGTGCCGTGGGATCCGGATCGGGATACAGCGCGAACAGTTCACGCACGAACAGCGGCGAGGACCAGCCGTCGAGCAGCAGATGATGATTGGTCAGCAGCAGCCGGAACCGGTCGGGGCTCAGCGTGGCCAGGGTGAACCGCAGCAGCGGCGGCTTGGCCGGATCGAACCGTTCGGCACGGTCGGCGTCGAGGATCGCCGACCAGCGCGGTTCCAGCGCTGATTCGTCGAGTCCGGTGAGATCGACGGTGCGCCAAGGAATCTCGACCCGTGACGGCACGATCGCGACCGGTTCACCGGTCTTGCGGGTGCGGAAGCAGGCCCGCAGATTCGGGTGCCGTTCCAGCACCGCGTGCGCTGCCGCGCGCAGTCGGTCGCCGTCGAGTGGTCCGGTGATCTCGATCGTCGCCTGCACGGTGTACACGTCGACCTCGGTGCCGAGGCCGGAGACGAACAGCAGGCCCTGCTGCAGCGGGGTCAGCGGCATGATGTCGCTGATCCGGCTGCGCTCCGGCGTGCTCACGAGGTGCTGCCGACGTGACTGGAGGCGGCCAGCAGGGCAGCGCGCAGTGCGCGCCTGCTGGTCTTGCCCACCCCGGTCTCGGGGAAGCTGTCGACCACCTCGACCAGATCCGGCAGTTTCCACGCCGCGACCCCGCGCTCCCGCACGAACTTGCGGACGGTCGCCAGCGTCGGCGGTGTCGCCGGGTCGGCGGCCAGCACGAACGCGCAGGTCCGCTCACCCAGAACGGTGTCGGGCACCGAGACGATGACCGCGTCGCGCACCGCGGGATGGGCCAGCAGGTGCTCTTCGAGTTCCTCGGCCGAGACCTTCTCGCCACCGCGATTGACCCGGTCGTCCTGACGGCCCTTGACCACCAGATTGCCGTCCGGGCGCAGGCACACCACGTCACCGGTGCGATACCAGCCGTCGCTGGTGAACGCGCGCTCGTCGGCCGCGGCATTGTCGTAGTAGCCGCGAATCGTGTACGGCCCCTTCGTCTGCAGCAGCCCGTCGGTGCCCGGCGGCACCGGCTCACCCGCCTCGTCCACCACCGCGACCTGGTCGTACTCCGACATCGGGCGGCCCTGGGTGGACACGATCACCTCGGCCGGATCGTCGAGCCGGGTGTAGCAGACCAGGCCCTCGGCCATGCCGAACACCTGCTGCAGGGTCACCCCCAGCGCCGGGCCGATCCGGGCGGCCAGCTCGTCGGGGCAGCGCGCGCCGCCGACCAGCAGGACACGCAGGGTCGACAGATCGGGAGTGTCACCGGCTTCGGCGCGCTCGGCCCACAGCCGGGCCAACGGCGGTACCAGGCCGGTGATCGTCACACCGAACGTCTCGATGGCCGCGAAGGCCGTCGCCGGGGTCGGATCGGCCGCCATCGCCACGGTGCCGCCCGCCCACAGCGCGCCGAGAATGCCGGGCGAACTCATCGGGAAGTTGTGTGCGACCGGCAGTGCGGCCAGGTAGACGGTGTCGGTGTCGAGTTCGCAGATCTCGGCGCTGCGCCGCACGCTGAACAGGTAGTCGTCGTGGGTGCGCGGGATCAGCTTCGGCATGCCGGTGGAACCACCCGACAGCTGCAGGAACGCCACGTCTGAAGGGGCGGCGCGCGGGAATTCCTGTGGCGCGGAACGGAGTTCGTCCAGGCTGACGGCGCCTTCGGGCACCGTGGTCCGATCGCGGTCCGGCAGGACGATCACCCGGGTGATCGCGGGAACTTCGGCACTCACCTCGGCGGCCAGCGCGGCATGATCGAAGAGCTGATGGTGATGGCAGGTGATGATCGCGACGGCGCCACTGGCCTGGCCGATCGGGACCAGCTCGCCCCTGCGGTGCGCGGGCAGACAGAACACCGGGAGTGCGCCGAGCCGGAACAGCGCGAAGATCACCTCGACGAACTCGGCGACATTGGGCAGCTGCACCAGGACCCTGTCGCGCGCGGCGACACCCTGTCCGGCGAGTCCGGCGGCCAGGCTCGCGACGCGGGCGTCGAGCTCGGCGTAGGTCCAGCGATTCGCCTGGTCGACCACGGCGATCGCGGTCGGGTTCGCCGCGGTGCGGGCCCGCAGGATGTCGTCGAAGGTCTCGCCGGTCCACAGCCCGAGCTCGCGGTACTGTCGCGCCTCCGGCGCGGGCCACGGGGTGAAGCCGGGCAGGTGGGTGTCCAACATCGTACCTTCCAAGAGACGTTGTATTCAGCAGTTTGGTTAGTTTAGGCTAAACAACATGTCAGTTGTCGCGGAAGCGCACGGGCCGGTTGTGATCACCGGCGCCGCGGGCGGAATCGGGGCCGCGGTCGCCGAAGCGTTCGCGCGTCTGGGCGCACCGATCGCGCTGCTCGATCACGATCCGGCGGTGCACGAGGTGATGGCCGGGCTCGGCGTCGACGGATACGCCGGGGTGGTCGACGTCACCGATCGCGGCGCGGTCGATCGCGCCTTCGACGAAGCGATCGCCGCCGTCGGCGGGCTCGCTGTCGTCGTGCACGCGGCCGGGGTGCTGGCGACCGGACCGGTCGCCGAACTCACCGAGGCGCAATGGGATCGGTGCATCGCGGTGAACGCGACGGGCACCGTCAACGTGACCCGCCGGGCCGCGGCCGAGCTGGTGGCGGCCGGAGGTGGCTCGATCGTCGTTGTCACCTCCAACGCGGGGGCCGCCCCGCGCGCGGGGATGGCGGCCTACGGCGCGTCCAAGGCGGCGGCCGCCTCGTTCACCCGCTCGCTCGGCCTCGAGGTGGCAGGCAGCGGCGTACGGGTGAACCTCGTCTCACCCGGCTCCACCGACACCCCGATGCTGCGCGAGATGTGGTCCGCCGACGGCCCGCCCGACGGACTCGCCGCCGCCGCCCGGGCGCGGATCATCACCGGTGACCCCGACGCCTACAAGCTCGGCATCCCACTGCGGCGGGTCGCCGCCGCCGCCGACGTGGCCGCGGCGGTCGTCTTCCTCGCCTCCGACGCCGCGCGGCACATCACGCTGCACGATCTGCGCGTCGACGGCGGCGCGACGCTCGACATCTGAGGCGCGCCCGCGCTCGCTTCTCGAACATCCCGCTCTGCCGAACTCGACTTGGAGACCACTGTGGCCATTGCGCCGATCGCACCGTATTCGATTCCCGCGCCCGAGGAGGTCGCCGAGAACCGGGTGTCGTGGTCGATCGATCCGGGTCGTGCCGTTTTGCTGATCCATGATATGCAGCGCTACTTCATCAACGCCTACGAGCGCGACCAGGAGCCGATCTCCTCGGCGCTGGCCAATATCGCGCGCATCCGCCGAATGTGCACCGAGGCGGGCATTCCGGTCGTCTACACGATGCAGCCCGGCGATCAGCACCCGTCCCGGCGTGGCATCCTCGCCGACTTCTGGGGCACCGGCCTGACCACGGGCGTCGACACCGAGGTGGTGCCCGAACTGGCGCCGCAGCCCTCCGACATCCAGGTGACCAAATGGCGCTACTCCGCCTTCCAGCGCACCGACCTGCGCGAGCTGCTCAGCCATTACAACCGCGACCAGCTCATCGTCACCGGCGTCTACGCGCACATGGGCGTGCTGCTCAGCGCCGCCGAGGCGTTCATGAACGACATACGCCCGTTCGTCGTGCTCGACGCCACCGCCGACTTCAGCCGCGAGGAACACCTCATGGCGATGGACTACGCGGCTCGCCGGTGTGGCGTGGTGACCACCTCCGACGCGCTCGAGCTGGCATTGCGCGAGGTGCGCGTCGCCTGAGACGATGCACCCGTGCGGTCTTCCCATCGCTGACGAGGCGACAGTGGGTGTGACTTACCACACAGGGTGACTTGAAAGTTAGGTTTGCCTTTCCTTTGTGACAGTATGGCCGAAGGCGGAACTCGTTCCGTGGGCTCGGCGGTTGTCGGAAGGTGTGCGGGCATGTCAGGTGTAGCTCTGTGTGTGGAGTCGACCGCGGTGGCATACGCCGATCGGGCAGCCGTGCTCGACGGCGATTGCCTGCACGATTACACGACGCTGTGGGAAGCGGTCGGGCTCCTCGCGGCCGACCTCGCCGCCGCCGGAGTGCGGCCCGGACAGCGCGCCGCGATCTATATCGGCTCGGGGTACGAATCGCTGCTGGTGATGCTCGCGGTCGAACACCTCGGCGCCGTCGCGGTGCCGCTGGACATCTTCGAACCGGTCGAACACGCCGTGCGCACCGTCTTGGCCACCCGGGTCGATCACCTGATCGGCCACATCGGTGACGGTCACCTCGTCGACGAACTCGCCGATGATCCCGCCACCTCCGGTGCCACCGCGGTGACGGTCGCCGACGACTACACCCTGATCCGCCTGTGGCGTCCCCGCCAGGCCCCGTCGACCGGGCCCGGTGGATTCGCCTTCTGCCTGTCCGGCGCCGCCGCCGCGCTCACCGTCGGCAGCGCGGGACTGGCCGCCGGCGCCGGTGAACTGCGCGCCGAACTCGCGATCACCGCCGAGGACGTTGTCGCGGTGACCGCGCCGCTCACCACTCGCGCCGCCGTCGTCGCCGTGCTCGCGGCCGTCCAGGCGGGCGCCTGCCTGTCGCTGCGCCGCTACCCGGGCAGTGACCCGGCCCAGGTCGCCGAACAACTCGGCGACGACGAAGCCTCGGTGCTGGTGTGCACGGCAGCTGGTCTGGCCGAACTGCGCGCGGCCGGATCGCACGCACTGCACACGGTGCGGGTCCTGGTGCTGCCCTCGGCAGGTGACCCGGCCGCACCGACGATGCCTGCTGTGGTCCTGCCCGAGGCCCCGCACAGCCGCACCCGGCTCGGCGTCACCGCTTTTCGCGGCAGTCGGCCCGCCCGCTCGGCGCGCCGGTCACAGGTGTGCTCGTGCCGGCACCAGGACTGATCGAGCCGCTGCGCGAGCGCTCAGTCGCGCTCGGCGGTGAGCAGCTCGGCGAGCGCGTCCTCCTTGCGGGCGCGCAGTGTCGTGGCGATGGTCGCGATCTCGGCGTCGGCCGGTAGCCACAGCGCCTCGGCCAGCGCGGGCGCCAGCTCGGCGTCGCCGAGTTCGGCGGCGCGGCTGTGGCCGGTCGCGGCCAGCACCCGGCGCAGCGCGCCACCCCGCACGGTCGGGGCGACAGGGACCACGTCGAACTGCGGACGCTCGGTCGCCTCGGGCGCGAACTCGAGGAAGACCTCGTCACCCGGGGTGAGCCCGAGGTGGTCGATGAATCGCTTGATGGTGCCCGAGCGCGCCTGCACCGCCACCCACAGAATCGACTGCGGGCCCAGCCTGCTGCTCAACTCGACCGACCGATTGGGGCCCGCCCCGACGAGTCCGGCCAGCGCCGCGGGCAGGTTGAACGCCGAACCCTTCACGTGCGGGGCCACGATCGTGGTGCGCAACCGCAGCACCGGGCCCTCGCGATAGAGATTGCGGGTCTTGGCCGGCGATTTCCGGGCGCGCTGGGTCTGGTGGCGGCGGGTCACGATCCCGTCGATCGTCATGTACTCGCCCGAGGCCGCGTAGGTGCGGACGCTGAACTCCTTGACGTCGAACGCGCCGGTGAGCCGTGCGACCAGCTCCTCGACCGGGATGCGACCGCCGCTGGCGTCGAGCGCCTCGCCGATCTGCCGATGGATCGGCACATAGCGCGAGGTGCCCCAGCGGGCCAGCGCCCAGTGCGCGCGATCGGTCTTGACGAACCGGTCGTCGGAGACCATCGCGTTGCGCACGCTCGACAGCGAGCGGGCCGGGACCACCGCGGCGTGGATGTCATCGATCGTCATCGGCGAACCAGCGAGGGCGAGCACGGCGGCGATGTTGTCGTGTACCGAGGTCGAGCGGACCAGCACGTGCCCGTCGAGCACGCGGTAGCCCGCGTACTGCAGCCAGGTCGCGGCCTCGGCCTCGGGGATGTCGAGTTCGGCGGCGATCGTGGGGATCGAGACCAGGCCCTCGTCGCTGGCCAGCGCGGTCAGCGTGGCGCGCACGCGGCCGCGGGCCGAGTCCATCGTCTCGGCGACCACCCAGCCGTCGACCACGTCGAAGCGGGTGTCCAGGTGCGCGAGCGCGAACCACAGCGTGATGCCCGTATCGCCCAGCGGCGCACCGAGTTCGGGGACGGCGGCGACCAGCCGATCGAGTACCGCGACCGGCTTCGCCGCGGCGGCCAGCCGATCGGCGGCGGCACGCAGGTACCGCGAGGAATGGAAGGCCGCGTGCACGCGATCGCGCAACCGGTTGTCGAGCTGGTTCACCCGCTCACGCGAGATGCCGAGTGCCGTACCGCATTCGGCCAGGGTGGTCCGGCTGTCGGTGAGAATGCGCGCGGTCAGCAGGAAGCGGTCGCGCTCGCCCAGTTCGCCGTAGAGCCGGTCGAATTCGGCCAATGCGGGCGCGTTCGCCGGCACGGTCTCGATGCTGCGCTGGATCAGCGCCGTGACGATCTCGGTGATCGACGCGGGTCCGACGCCGCGCAGGTCCGCGAGCCGGGCCACGGTGAACTCGGCCAGCTCGGTGACGCCCGCGGCGCGCAGGGCCGCGTCGGTGCGGTCCCCGAGGTCGAGGTCGGTGGTGCGGTCGGGGGCGTATGGGAAGGCCGTGGCCAGCGGGAGCTCGCGATGATCGTGGACGAACACCGTGGCCAACCTGCGGTACACCTCGTCGAGGTGCTCGGGGGGGACCGACTCGCCAGCGGCGGTCGTCATCCACGCGCTGGCGAGCAGGTCACCCTCGCCGAGCAGTGGTGGGCCGGACCGATGTTCGCCGAGCCAGGGCAGGGCATCGAGCCAGGACAGTCGTGTCGAACCGCCGAGGGAATAGCGGGACAGCCCACTCACCAACCTCTCCTGCTGCCAATACTGTGTTGACGTTCACAAAGTATAGGCTTGACTGCGCTCACAGCAGGACCGGCGACCCACGGTTCCTGGCGCGGAACCCGAGGGTACCCGCGCGGCGTCGGTCGCTCCACCCGAATCGGCGGTGTCAGGTCACAGTGGGCAGGTGACCGTCTTGGTCGCGATGCTCAGGCCGCACTTGAGCACATTGCCGCCCAGATCGACGAGCTCGGTGGCCAATCCGCCGCCGAACTTCTCGGCCCGCTCGGCCCGCTCGTCGGTTTTCGGCTCGGTGCCACGGCCGGGGGCGTTCTCGTCGAACGGGAACTCCGATCCGCCCGGCACGGCGGTCGCGACGGCGGTGGAGAGCACGGCCGGACCGGCGGTCACGGCCAGCACCGTGGCCACGGCGGCGACAACGGTACGCAGACGGGGGCGTGCGGACATCTCGCATTACATCCTCGGGTCGAATGGGGTCGTTCCGGGCGCGGAATGCGTCCCACGGCATTCGGAGCGAGGCGAGTGACGGATGGGGCGGGTGGTGCTCAGCTGGTGATCGGCGCGGTGACCGCGCCCGTGGCCCGGACCAGCTCTGCCGGGGCCAACTCGATCTCGAGGCCGCGCTTGCCCGCACTGCACAGCACCCGATCCCAGTCCAGTGCCGAGGCATCGATCACGGTCGGCAAGGTCTTGCGCTGTCCGAGCGGTGACACCCCGCCGAGCACATAGCCGGTCGTGCGTTCGGCCTTGGTCTTGTCGGCCATGTTCGCCTTCGGCGCACCGAGCGCGGCCGCGGCGGCCTTGAGCGACAGCTTCGCCGGAACCGGCAGCACCGCGACCGCCAGTGTCCCCGTGGACAGTTCGATCACCAGCGTCTTGAAGATCTGCTCGGCCCGCACTCCGAGCTCGGCACCGAGCGCGTCGACGGCCTCCTCGCCGAAGGACTGCGCACGCGGGTCGTGGGCGTAGGCGTGCACCCGATGCGCGATTCCCGCACCGGTCAGGACTTTGATCGCGGGAGTGGACGCGGCAACCATGGCGTCACCTTAACGGCGCCCCGGTCCCTGACGGCAACGAGTTTTCGGCGCCAGCCGGGAACACCCGCGCGGGGGTCTCTGTTGCACACGAAGGACAAGCCCGCCCCCTTCGGCGCCCCCGCCGCACAACGTCAGGAGAGACAGTGGCATTGCTGCTCGATGAGCGTCCCGTCGCGGCTCGGGGTGCGCGATTGCCGATCGATTCCGTCGTGCCGGTAGATTCGGCTACGACGGCGATCGAAGGGATTGGTGTGACGAGCGACGATGACGTGGTGCCTACAAAGGCGTCCGGCTCGGAAGTCGACGAAGCCGAGCTGGCGGCACGGTTCGAGCGCGACGCGCTCCCGATGCTCGACCAGCTCTATGGCGCCGCCCTGCGGATGACCAGGAACCCGGCCGATGCCGAGGACTTGGTGCAGGAGACCTATGTCAAGGCGTTCCAGGGGTTCAAGTCCTTCAAAGAGGGCACCAACCTGCGTGCCTGGCTCTACCGGATCCTCACCAACACCTACATCAACTCCTACCGCAAGAAGCAGCGTCAGCCCGCCCAGTACCCGACCGAGGAGATCAGCGACTGGCAGTTGGCCGCCACCGCCGAGCACACCTCGACCGGTCTGCGCTCGGCCGAGGTGGAGGCCCTCGACGCCCTGCCCGACGACGAGATCAAGTCCGCGCTGCAGCAGCTGCCGGAGGAATTCCGGATGGCGGTGTACTACGCCGATGTCGAGGGTTTCCCGTACAAGGAGATCGCCGACATCATGGGCACCCCGATCGGTACCGTGATGTCCCGGCTGCACCGGGGCCGCAAGCAACTCAAAGGTTTGCTCGCCGACGTGGCGCGCGAACGTGGATTCGACCGTGGGGAACGCCAGGAGGTTATCAAGTGAGCGACCCCGATCTGGAGATGGACTGCACCGCTGTACTCGCGGATGTGTGGCTCATGCTCGACGGCGAATGCGATCAGGCCACCCGCGAGCGGCTGCAGCAACACATGGACCACTGCAGTCCCTGCATCGAGGCCTACGGGATCGAGGAGAAGCTCAAGGGCCTGCTCAGCCGCAAATGTGGTGGTGAGCACGCGCCCGAGGGCCTGCGTGAGCGGCTGAAGCTCGAGATCCACCGGACCATCACGGTCACCAGGATCGAGACGACCGAGGGCTGAGGCGCCCGGACAGCAGAGAAGGGGCACCCGAACGGGTGCCCCTTCTCACGTTCCGAGCCTGGCTCAGGCGTTGGGCCGCTTGCCGTGATTGGCTGCGTTGCCCTTGCGGCTGCGCTTCTTACGTCCACGCTTACCCATTCGGTAGCTCCCTTCTCTGGGTCCTCCCCGCCGGAGCGCGGAGCACAATCTGATCGACAGTCATTGTTTCACGTGTGGTTGGCTGTAGCTTCGGCGGATACGGCCACCGCGCCCGCGCGCGTGGCCCAACGACTAACGAACGGGGTGTCATGCCTGAAGAAGTGCGCGCGGAGATGGTTTCGACCGTGCTCGCTGTCGAGGTCGCGGTGGGTCAGCACGTGCGGGTCGACCAGACCCTGGTGCTGCTCGAGTCGATGAAGATGGAGATCCCGGTGCTCACCGAGATCGAAGGCGACATCACCTCGATCGACGTGACGCCGGGTCAGGTTCTGCAGGCGGGCGACCTGATCGCCACCATCGCGTAAGACGCACGTGGCGACACTGAGCGAGTTACTCGCCGAACACACCGACCTTCCCGGCACCGCCGTGGACCACCTGCAACGGGTGGTGGGCGATTGGCAGTTGCTCGCCGACCTCTCCTTCTCGGATCTGCTGCTGTGGGTGGGCGCGGGCCCGGTCGCCAACGGCGCCGACGTGGTCTGCGTCGCCCAGATCCGCCCGACGACCGCACCCACCGTGCACCTCGACGACAAGGTGGGCACGACCGCCTCGCGCACGGACTTCCCGCAGGTCTTCGACGCCCTGCTCACCGGAAACACCGTGCGCACCGACACCGAGGTCGAGGTGAGCGCCGTCTACCACCCGAGCCCGGTGCACGCGGTGCGCGAGGCCATTCCGGTGCGCTGCGGGGACGACGTGATCGCGGTGCTCAGCCGCGACTCCGATCTGGCGCGCTCGCGGGTGCGCAGCACCCTGGAGACGGCCTACGTCGCCTGCGCCGACGACCTGTGCCAGATGATCGCCGACGGCAGTTTCCCCACCCCCGAGGACCGGGCGGCGACCCATTCCAGCCCGCGCGCGGGCGACGGTTTCATCCGGCTCGACACCGAAGGTCTGGTCGTCTACGCGAGTCCGAACGCCCTGTCGGCCTATCACCGGATGGGCATGCAGGCCGATCTGGTCGGCCAGGACCTAGCGGTGACCACTCGCTCACTGATCACCGATCCGTTCGACGCCCAGGAAGTGGTGGCCGACATCCAGGCCGCGCTCGCCGGGCGCACCGGCCGTCGCATGGAGGTCGAGGCGCGCGGGGCGACCGTGCTGCTGCGCACCCTGGTGATGCGGCCGGGCGGCGAACTGGCCGGACCCGCGGTGCTGGTGCGTGACGTCACCGAGGTGAAGCGGCGCGACCGCGCGCTGCTGAGCAAGGACGCGACGATCCGCGAGATCCACCACCGGGTGAAGAACAATCTGCAGACCGTCGCGGCACTGCTGCGCCTGCAGGCGCGGCGCACCGAGAATCCGGAAGCCCAAGTGGCGCTGACCGAATCGGTGCGCCGGGTCACCTCCATCGCCTCGGTGCACGAGATGCTGTCGATGTCGGTGGACGAAGAGGTCGATCTCGACGAGGTCGTCGACCGGTTGCTGCCGATCATGGCCGACGTGGCGACGGTACACACCGCGCGGATCACGGTCCGCCGGGCCGGATCGCTCGGGGTGTTCTCCGCCGAGCGGGCGACTCCGCTGGTGATGGTGCTGACCGAACTGGTGCAGAACGCGATCGAGCACGCCTTCGACGCGGGCCAGAACGGTACCGTGACGATTCGCTCGGAACGCTCGGCCCGCTGGCTCGACGTGATCATCAGCGACGACGGCCGCGGTCTGCCCGCCGGCTTCAGTCTGGAGGGCTCCGACCGGCTGGGCCTGCAGATCGTGCGGACGCTGGTGACCTCCGAACTCGGCGGTTCGATCGGCTTGCATCCCGGCGCCGATGTGGGTACCGACGCGGTGCTGCGGGTACCGCTCGGGCGGCGCGCGAGTCGCTGAATTCCCCCGGAGAAAACAACAAACCCGGCACCGTGAGGTGCCGGGTTTTTACTTCATGCGTTACCGGGCCGGGGCTGATGGCCCGGCAACGCCACTCCGTCGAACTAGACGGAGGTACGCGTGCGGGTGCGCGCGTTACGCCGCTTGAGCGCGCGACGCTCGTCTTCGCTCATTCCACCCCACACACCGGCATCCTGTCCGGACTTCAGGGCCCACGACAGGCAATCGGCAGTGACGGGGCAGCGGGCGCAGACCAGCTTGGCATCGGCAATCTGCGCGAGCGCAGGACCACTGTTACCCACCGGGAAGAACAGTTCGGGGTCCTCATCGCGACAGATGGCCTTGTGGCGCCAGTCCATTCCTCTGCTCCTTTGCGCGGGCACCCCAAAGGGCGCCTCTGGTTAGTGGATCGTTCACTTGTGCGACTCGAATGTTTCCGCACGGTTGCTTGTGAATGCTTTCACGAACACCGTAGATGTCAATAGGTGTCCGGCGCACCGTGGGGAAGCTCACGCTGTAGAGGGCCCCACAGGGGGACCTGCCCGGTCCTTTGTACTCGCGTCTCCTGGTTTTCGCAGCGCAACCGGGAGATTTTCTGCGTGTTCGGCGCTCAGGAAGGCTTGGGGGCTACCACATCGAGGACCCGGGGCACTGATGTGAAATGCACCATCTTGCGTTTTCCGATGAAGTCGCCATCGATTTGCAGGCCGATCTCGGAGTCGGTCTCGATCCGCACCGAAGGCACGTCGTCGGCGCGAAAGAGCGCACCTGACTTGGGGTTTCCATTCTCGGCCAGCAACTGGCGGGCAAGCAGCAGCGTGCGCGTCACGCTCATCGACCGCACCGCGAACACCCCGAGTCCGGTTTCGAAGGTTGTCGTGGGATTGGTGCGAATCGGGCGGTCCTCGAGATAGGTCCACGGACTCGAATTCGTGACGAAGGCGTAATACACCTGCTCGACCGGATCGTGTCCGGCAACCTCGACCGTGGCACTCGGTTCCCGTCGTCTGGCGCGAAAGAACTGGCGCACCGTGGTCCGCAGATAGCGCGCGGGCGTGGCTTTGCGGCCCTTTGCCCGGGCGGCGTCGATCGCCTCGCAGACATCGGCGTCGAGACCGACTCCCGCCGAGAAGGTGAACCATCGATCGTCGGCGAGGCCGAGCCCGATCCGGCGATCGGCGTCGCGGCCGAGCAGATCGATGAGCTGATTGGTCGCGGTCACCGGATCGGGGGAGATGCCGAGCGCGCGGGCGAACACATTGGCCGAGCCACCGGGGATGATCCCCAGCCGCGGCCGCCACACCTGGCCGTCGTCCACCTGCGGCAGCGGCAGGAAACCGTTGATGGTCTCGTTGACCGTCCCATCGCCGCCGTGCACGACGATCAGGTCCATTTCCTGCGTGGACGCCCACTGGGCCAGTTCGGCCGCATGCCCGCGATGCTGGGTGTGCGCAACGGTCAGCTGCGTTCGGCTCTCCAGCGCGTGCGCGAGCAGATCCCGGGTCGCCGGGGTGGTCGAAGTGGCATTGGGATTGACGATGAGCAGCGTCCGCACTGTGCCCATCTTGCCGCGCCTGCGGCACGGCGTGTTCGCGGCCCCTGTGGGGCCCGCCGGTCAGGCACCGCGGCTTGCTCCTTCGTCGCCTACGCCGCGGCACCTGACCGGCGGGCCGGGCCGCGAACGCCCCTCCCTAGGGGTCGGGGGTGCGGGGCCGGGGTCGTAGGCTGGGCGGGTGACTGAGCACGACGTGACCGATGGAGACCAGCAGGGCAGCGGCGACCAGGTGCCGACCGGCATTCCGACGACGGTGCGGGTGGCCGGTGGACTGGTCGCGCTGGAGGGGATGGCCGGGGTGGTCACCGCGATCGTGTTGATCGTGCGGGCGATGAACGGCCACGACCAGTCGATGGCCAGCGGCGTCGGCACGGCGATCTGGTTCGCGGTGCTCTTCGGTGGCGTGCTCGCGGCCGGGATCGCGCTGTTCACCGGCAGGCGGTGGGGCCGTGCCGTCGCGGTCATCGCCCAGGTGCTGTTGCTGCCGGTGGTGTGGTCGCTGCTCACCGACTCCCATCAGCCGCTGTTCGGCAGCCTGCTGGGGATCGTGGTGGTTGGCGCGATCGTCGCGCTGTTCGCGCCCGCGTCGAGCCGGTGGATGGCCCAGGACTACGGCGAGCTGCCCGAGGAACCTCGGTAGTCAGGCCGTCGCCGCGCGCAATGCCGCGCGGCACAGCCGATCGGCCCTGCGGGTGGTCTCGGGCTGCCGGAATCCCGTGGTGAGCACCCCGATATGAATGTCGAAATCCCGTGTGCGACGGCTGTTTCGATGGTTTCCAGGGTGTTCATATCGACAATTACCGCAGCGGTCGCGACTGTGCCGTCCTCGGCATGGGCCGAATCAATTCCGGCGGCGGTGCGGTATTGCGGCGGCGCCGGGTTTTCGGCGCGCACCAGTGGCCGCAGTGCGTCCTGCAACGCGACGGCTTCGGCGGGCGTACCCGGCCACTGGTGCGGTGATGCGATATGCATATGACTCAGCTCCCGGAGCCGGCGAGTGCGGCCAGTTCGGCACCCGAGAGCCGATAACCGATCCACTCGTCCTGCGGTGCGGCACCGAGTGATTCGTAGAAGGCGATCGACGGGGTGTTCCAGGTGAGCACCGACCACGACACCCTGCTGTAGCCGCGCTCGACCGCCTCGGCGGCCAGCGCTGCGATCAGGGCGCGTCCGAGGCCGCTGCCGCGGGTCTCCGGCCGCACATACAGGTCCTCCAGATGGATGCCGTGCACGCCGTCCCAGGTGGAGTAGTTCAGAAACCAGATCGCACAGCCCACCACGACGCCGTCGCGCTCGGCGACGTGTGCGAACAGCGCTGGGGCCGGACCGAACAGCGCCGCGTGCAGTTGCGGGTCGGTGAGGGTGCACTCGGCGGGCGCCTTCTCGTACTCGGCCAGATCGTGGACGAGCCCGACCATCGCGGTCACATCGGCGGGAACGGCGCGGCGCACGACCGCGCTCATCGGGCGGCTCCTTCGGTCGGTTCGGTGCGGACGGTCAGGTTGTGGGCCCAGATGGTGTGCGCGTCGTGGTCGAAGCCGAGCACGCTGACCGCGCCGGTCGACATCGCGAACCGGCGGCCCTCGCGCACCCCGAACTCCGCCCAGCGCGCGATCAGCACCCGCGAGAAGTGCCCGTGGCCGACGAGCACCACATCGCGCTCGGGCAGCACCGGTTCGACCCGGCCCAGCACCCGATCGGCCCGAGCGCCCACCTGCTCGGCCGTCTCGCCGCCGGGCACCGGTGCGGTCCACACCGTCCAGCCGGGGACCGACTCGCGGATCTGGGCGGTGGTGATGCCCTCGTAGTCGCCGTAGTCCCATTCGACCAGGTCCTCGTCGACCTCGGCGTGCGGCAACCCGGCCAGCTCCGCGGTCGTGCGCGCCCGCAATCGCGGGCTGGTGAACACGAGCGGATCGCGCAGCTCGAGCGAGGTCAGGACCAGCCCGGCGGCGGTGGCCTGCGCCTCGCCGAGCTCGGTCAGTGGCAGGTCGGTGTGGCTGGTGTGCCGTCGCTGACTGGACCAGGTGGTTTCCCCGTGGCGCAGCAGGACCAGTCGGGCGTCGGGTGCGGACATGTCTCCATCATGGCAGGCGCCGCGCGCTCAGCCGAGCGCGTACAACTGTCCGCCGCGCCGTTCGAACACCGTGTCGCCGAGGACGGCGGTGGAGATGACCTCGCCCTGATAGCCACTGCGCTGGACCGGGATCCGGGCGACGGTACTGCCGTCGGAGGTGTCGAGCGCGAGCTGTCCTTCGGCGACCGGGACGAGCAGCCGGCCCGCCATCACCGCCGGGGTGCCGAGGACATCGGGCACGGTCCACGCCGGTTGCAAGGTGTTCGGGCTCAAGGCGATCAGGCTGTCGCCGGTGAAGATGTAGGCCGCCGTGCCGATTCGGGTGACGGTGGCGCGCTCGCTCCACGGCGCGTCCAGTGGGTGCGTCGCGATCTCGTTGCCGGTGCCGTCGTGCACGGCGATCCGGGCGGGTAGCCCGGGGCCCGTCGCGGTGGGTTCGGTGGGTGGGTAGTAGACCGCGGTCTTGTTCTCCGACACCGCGACCACGCGCAGCTCCGGGGAATCGGCGCCGGGCGCGGTGAGCACGCGGGAGCCGTGTTCCTCGGGGTGGGTCGCTTCCTTCGGTGCCGGATTCAGCACGGTCAGCCGGTCGGTGGTGTCGCCGGGGCAGCGTTCGAGCACGGACAGGCGCGCGGAGCTCGAGGCGGCCGAGCGCAGCGCGCAGCCCGAGCGCGGCTGGGTGTTCGGGTTCACCGGGGCGTCGACATAGCCGTACTCCAGGGTGCGCACCAGATCCGAGCGCCACATCTCCAGCCGGTCGGGGCCGAGCGCCAGCAGGTACGTGCCATCGCCGGTGAGGCGGATGGCGTCGTCCATGTAGCTGCTGCGCGCGACGCGCCGCTCGCCGGTGTCGGCTTCGAGCATGGTGGTCTGGCTGCACCCGCGCTGATCGCGATAGGTGGCGATGACGGTGCCGAACTGCGATTCCACCCCGCACAGCGGCATGTCGCGGTGATACCACCAGCGCTGCTCACCGGTGGCCGGATCCCGTCCGCTCACGGTCCCGTCGTTCCCGGTCACCGCTACATTGCCGGAGGTGAGGGCCCGCCCGCTCGACCCGTCGGGCGCATGCCACAGTTCCCGCAGCTCGGCGGGCAGCTGGGTGGCCGCGGTGACGGTCGGGGCGGGGGAGTCGGCGGTGACCGACTCGGTCCCGGTCGCGTCGGCGCGCGCCCACACCACGACCGCGGCCACCACGAGGGCGACGGCGATCGTCACCGCGGCGAAGATGTCGGCGCGCGTCCGCCGCTCCGGTGCAAGCACGACTGGCAGTGTAATCGGAGCGTTGAGTGGTGGCCCGGCGCGCTTGACCCCGGCGCTTCATCGAACGTTCACGAATTACTCGATTGTCCCGCGTTACAAAGTCTTTCATGCTGTAATCCGTACAGGTCGGATGACCATTATGTTCGTCCGGCTGTTTCTGCTACAGCAGGTCCGTGCCGCAGGGTGGCGGGCCGATCAAGGGGTTGATCTCATGACCACACGTAGGTTCGGATATGCCGTCGCGCTCACCGCGGGAATCGCCATGACGCTCGCCGTCGGAGCACCGGCCTCCGCCGCGCCAGGGCTGGCCGCGGGCAGCGCCTCCGCCGCGGCGGGCAGCGCCGAGCTGGGCGCGGGCAGCGCCTCGACGGGCGCTCTGCTCGGCGCACTCGGTTCCGGTAGCTCGGCCGCGAGCTACTTCGCGGGCCTGGCCTTTCCTGGCGTCGGGAGCTTGTTGAGCGTGCTCGGCACCGGCAGCAGCATCGCGGGCTCGACGGCCAAGTACTCCGGGAGCGCGGCGGGCTCGGCCGCCGACGCGGCCGGTGACGCCGCCTCGGGCAGCGCCGACGAAAACTGAGTAACCGGGCGCGACCGTGCCGTGTGCGGCGCGGTCGCGCCCGGCCATGGTCTAGAGCCCGAGTTCGGCCATCCGGGCGGCGTGGCGCTCCTGCATCCGGTCGAACAGTGTGGCGATGCCGTTGAGATCGCCGGTCGCGGCCAGCACCAGCTCTGCGAGCTCGTCGCGCTGGGCCATCACGTACTGGGCCTGGGTGATCGCCTCGCCGAGCAGCCTGCGTCCCCACAGAGTGAGGCGGTCGCGCTCGGAGCGGCTGGCCGCCACCGCGCTGCGCACCTCGTCGACCACGAACTGCGAGTGGCCGGTCTCGGCGAGCACCTCGCGCACCACCTCGGCGACCTCGGCGGGCAGCACGCCGACGATCTCGGAGTAGAAGTCGGCGGCCAGGCCGTCACCGACGTAGAACTTCACCATCGACTCGAGCCAGGTCGAGGGGTCGGTGGAGGCGTGGTAGGAGTCGAGCGCGCCCTGATACTGCGCCATCGACGCCTCGGCGTCGGCGCCGCGCGCGGCCAGTGCCGCCTCCAGCGTCTCGAAGTGCGCCAGCTCCGCCGCGGCCATCTTGGCCACCGCCACCCGACCGCGCAGTGAGGGCGCCAGCTTGGCTTCCTCGGCGAGCCGATAGAACGCGGACACCTCGCCATAGGCGATGACCGCGAACAGTTCGGTCACCCCCGGGTGATCGGCGGCGAGTGGCTCGCCCGTGACAACATCCGGCACGGCAGAGGTCTGTGCTCCCATGTTCGCCAACCTTAGTCCTGATCGGCGATCAATCGCGTTCGGCCAGGAACTTGTCGAGGTAGGTCCAGGTGGTGTCGCGGGCGTCGGGGCCGGCGAGGATGCCGAGGTGGCTGCCGGGGGCGATCTCGTAGGTGACCGAGGGGGAGCCGGTCAGGGTGCGCAGACCGGCCTCGACGGCGGACTTCGGGGTGATCACGTCGGCGGTGCCGCCGACCAGCAGGACCGGCACGCGCACGTCGGCGAGTTCGATCGTGCGGTCGCGTAGTTCGATCTTGCCCTTGCCGATGTCGTTGGCGAGCATGAACCGGCCCCAGAGCTGGCCGTAGAAGCGGCCGGGGTAGCCGGGCATGGCGGCCTGGAATCGGTCGATCGATTCCATTTTGGCCAGCGTGTCGGTCTTGGCCAGATTGGTCGCGACGAACAGCGGTCGCGCCAGTTCGCGGTCGATGGCGGCGAGGCGGTAGGCGATCCGGGTCAGCGAGGCGGGGATGCCGCCTGCGGCTCGCACGGCCGTGGTCATCGCCAGACCGCCGGTCAGCCCGGCGACCGCGCGTAACTGCGGGATGCCGATCATCTTGTCGTAGTCCAGCGGCGGGCCGACGCCGGTCACCGAGCGGATCGGTAGTTCGGGATTCGCGGCCGCGGTGAGCAGGGCGAACACCCCACCGATCGACCAGCCGACCAGGTCGACGGGTGCGCCGCCACGATCGGCGCTGGCCCGCAGGATCGCCTCGGGCAGGATGTCGGTGACCCAGTCCTCGAAACCCATGCGACGGTCCGCGAACGACATCTCGCCGTAGTCGACCAGATACGGCGCACGACCCGACCGCACCAGGTGCCGCGCCAGGCTCTGGTCGGGCCGCAGGTCGAAACAGGTGGCGGGCGCGGCCAGCGGCGGTACCAGAAGCACAGCGGAATCCGTTGTGGCAGAGGATATTTCGGTATGGTAGCGACGCAGCAGGCGGTGCGGCTCGTCCCACAGCACGGTCGAGGGCGTCGGGTCGACGGGCTCGATACCGGCGCCGAAGCTCAGCGCCCACGCGTTGCGCGCGGCAGTGGTGACGGTCTCGGTGATGCTCACGTCATGAATGTCTCACACCCGGTACCGCCGGTACCAAGTGAGCTCGATTACATCGGCGGACACGCGCGGAATCCGGCATCCTCGAATTGCGCTGCGACACACCATCGGTGCGGGTGGCGACCCTGATCAGACCTGATTTCGGGCAGCGTGACGCCGCGCGGAAATTCGGTTTGCGCACATTATCACGCTACAATCACCGTGGACAACGCTAGTTTCGTCGCCCCGGTACCCCGGTGGACGCGACAATCCACCGGTGCGCAGCGCGGGCGGACGGCGGCGTTGACCAGGAAAATGTGCGCGCACCGAATCCGCATCACCGATGTGCCGCGCCGATGACGCACTCCGCGATCGGCGAGGGCCCGGTGGGTATCACAGGCGGATATGTGGTCGTCGCGGGCCGACCGGCCCGCCCCACCTCGTGCGTGCGAGATGCAATGACGAGGAAGGCACGAACCCTGAGCAAGATCACTGTCGAACAGGAACCCGGCTTGACCGACAACCTCCTGACGGCCGAACTGGACACCACCCACATCCCGCCGAGTTTCGCCGAATTGGGCGTGCGCCCCGAAATCGTGCGCGCGCTCGGCGAGATCGGGATCGAACGCACCTTCGCGATTCAGGAACTGACCCTGCCGCTGGCCCTGGCCGGTGACGATCTCATCGGCCAGGCCCGCACCGGCATGGGTAAGACCTTCGGTTTCGGCGTCCCGCTGCTGCACCGCATCGCCACCGCCGACACCGGAACCACCCCGCTCGACGGCACCCCGCGCGCCCTGGTCATCGTGCCGACGCGCGAGCTGTGCATCCAGGTCAGCAAGGACCTGGAGAACGCGAGCAAGTACCTGACCAACCACCAGGGTTCGCTGAAGGTCTGCGCCATCTACGGTGGCCGCCCCTACGACACCCAGATCGCCGCCCTGCGCGACGGTGTCGACGTGGTCGTCGGTACCCCGGGCCGACTACTGGATCTGGCCAACCAGAACCACCTCATCCTGGGCAAGATCGGCGTGCTGGTCCTCGACGAGGCCGACGAGATGCTCGACCTGGGCTTCCTGCCCGACATCGAGCGCATCCTGTCGATGGTCCCCGCCGCACGCCAGACCATGCTGTTCTCGGCGACCATGCCCGGCCCGATCATCACCCTGGCCCGCACCTTCCTGACCAAGCCGACGCACATCCGCGCCGAGCTGGCCAACGATTCCGCGGTGCACGACCGCACCGAGCAGTTCGTCTACCGCGCGCACGCGATGGACAAGGCCGAACTGGTCGCGCGGGTGCTGCAGGCCGAGTCGCGGGGCGCGACGATGATCTTCACCCGCACCAAGCGCACCGCGCAGAAGGTGGCCGACGATCTCGCCGAGCGCGGTTTCAATGTCGGTGCCGTGCACGGTGACCTCAACCAGGTCGCTCGTGAGAAGGCGCTGACCAAGTTCCGCAAGGGTGGGATCGACGTGCTCGTCGCCACCGATGTCGCCGCGCGCGGTATCGACATCGACGACGTCACCCACGTCATCAACTACCAGTGCCCCGAGGACGAGAAGACCTACGTGCACCGGATCGGCCGCACCGGCCGCGCAGGCCGCACCGGCGTCGCGATCACCCTCATCGACTGGGACGAGTTGCACCGCTGGGAGTCGATCAACAAGGCGCTCGGCCTGAACATGGCCGACCCCGCCGAGACCTACTCCAGCTCCCCGCACCTGTACGCCGAACTCGGCATCCCCGAGGGCGTCACGGGCGTGATCCGCAAGGCCACGCCCGCCCGTGCGGACGGCGACGTGGTCGAGGAGCGCACCGAGCGACCCAAGTCGACCCGCAGCCGTCGTCGCACCCGCGGCGGCAAGGCCGACCAGCCCGCCGAGAACGGCAGCACGCCTACCGAGGCGATCAGCGACGCCGACCAGGCCGAAGGCACCGAGGGCGACAAGCCCGCCCGCCGCCGTCGTCGCCGCCGCCGCTCCGGCGAGGCGGGCGAGGCGAACACCGAGTCGAACGACTCCGGCACCGAGACCGCCGCCGACCAGGCCCCGGCCGACACCGCTGACGCCGGCGATACTTCGGCCGAAGCCAAGCCCGCCCGGCGCAGGCGCCGTCGTAAGCCCGCCGAGGCCACGGCGAATGACGCAGCGGTCACCGTAGACGCTTAGGCGAGGCTCGAAACTCCAACGCTGAACGTGCACCAACGCCCCAACCGGTCCTGATCAACGACCGCCTTCCGGCGAAAGTGCAGGTTCAGCGTTGTGTGTCTCCGGGGTGTTCTGTATCCGGCACGTGGTCTGAGCGCCGCGTGGCAGAGCTGACTTCGTGTGGCTCGACCGTTCAGGAAGTCATCCGCAGTCGCGCATGTTCGCGCGAGATCAGTCGTCACGGTGGACGGCATTGTTCGCTCAGGGCGCAGCTGGGCGCGGGGACGGTGGCGTTCACGCTGCACTAACCTGAAGGCGACAACACAGGACTCTTACGTTCGGAGGTTGGCCGTGGAGGTCAAGATCGGTATTTCGGATAGCCCGCGCGAGCTCGTCATCAACAGCGCGCAGAGCCCTGACGAGATCGAGGCGCTGGTGTCCGATGCGCTGAGTGGCCAGAGCGGTGTCGTCTCGCTCACCGACGAGAAGGGCCGCAAGTTCCTGATCCAGGCCGCCAAGGTCGCCTACGTGGAGATCGGTTCCCCGGCGACCGGCCGTGTCGGCTTCGCCACGGTGTAGAACCAACAGCGTGGAATAACAGCAACGGCCCGTCATCGCAGGCGATGACGGGCCGTTGTCGTGACGGGGTCAGCGATCCTGCCGACCGAAGGTACCGGGTGCGGCGGACAGCGGCACGTGCTTCAGGCCGCCCCAGGCGAGGGCGACTGTGGTGTCCACGGCCTCGTCCTTCGGGATCGGGCGGTCGGCCTCGAGCCAGTAGCGGGCGGTGAACTGGCTCGCGCCCACCAGTCCGACGGCCAGGATGCGGGCCCGGTAGGGGTCGAGGCCGGAGTCGTGGGCGACCAGATCGAAGACCGCGTCGACACACGCCTCGGTGGCCTGCTCGACCCGGCGCTGCACCTGCGGTTCGCTGGTGAGGTCGGATTCGAAGACCAGGCGAAAGCCTTGCATCTCGTTGTCGACGAAGTCGAAGTAGGCGGCGACGGCGGCGCGCACGCGCTGCTTGTTGTCGGTGGTGGAACGCAGCGCCTGGCGCACGCTCGAGACCAGGATGTCGACGTAGTTCTGCAGCACCGCCAGATACAGTTCCAGCTTGCTCGCGAAGTGTTGGTAGAGCACCGGCTTGCTGACCCCGGCGACCTGCGAGATCTCGTCCATCCCGGCAGCGTGGTACCCGCGCTGCACGAACACCTCGCTGGCGGCCAGCAGCAGCTGCTGACGGCGCTCGTCCCGGGGCAGCCGGGTGCCGCGCTTGGCCGGGACCGTCTCCGGCACCGATCGGCGCGAGGTCATGCGGTCCACGAGGTCAGTCATCTCTGCTCTCTTTGTCGTTTCCCGGTCCGTGGGTGTGCGGTCCGGGTATCACACGAACGATACTCGCACGGTGTTCCGTGGGAGTTTCCCCCTGGAAATGTAGTACCAGTACCCAGAGTTCGCCGGGCCGTAACCGCTGGATCCGCCCCGGCCGCCCGAACCTCCGGCCGCCCACTGTGAGAATCTGGTGGGGTGACCGACCGCCCGGAACCCTCGTCCGGCGGCGGGCGCGATGTCGCTCGCCCCACGCAACTCACCGAGTCCGGTTCCGCGACTCCGGCGCCAGAGGGATCGGGACTACAGGTCTACGACCCCCCGGGGCTGTATCAGCCCGCCGACCGATCCCGCCAGCCGCTGCGGGCCCGCTGGAACCCCACCGACGCCGACAACGGCAGGCCGCGCAGCCCGCAGCGGGATGCCAAGAAGCAGAGTGCGATCGGCCGGTTCGTCTCCACGTATGGCTGGCGGGCGTACGCGTTGCCGGTGTTGCTCGCCGTCACGGTGCTGGTGATCGCCGATGCGGTGCGTACCGGGCCGGTCACCACGCAGCTCGAACCGACCTTCGGCGCGCACAGCCCCGAGGTGGCCAAGACCGGGATCATCGGCGCTCCGCCCGGGGACGGGAAGTTCCCCGCGGATCTGCCGTTGGGCGCGCTGCCGGAGGGCGGTGAGTTCGTCGAGCGGGCGGCGGGCACCTGGCATGTCGTGCCGGGCACGACCCCGCAGGTCGGGCAGGGCGCCGAACGGGTCTTCCGCTACACCGTCGAGGTGGAGGACGGTATCGACACCTCGCCGTTCGGCGGTGACGTCGCGGTGGCCACGATGGTGGACACCACGCTGGCCAACCCGAAGAGCTGGACTCACGACGCCAAGTTCGCCTTCCAGCGCGTCGATGCCGGCGTCCCCGACTTCCGGATCTCGCTCACCTCACGCGACAGCACTCGCGCGTCGTGCGGATTCGAGATCCCGATCGATTCCTCGTGCTACAACGCCAGCCTCGGCCGGGTGGTGCTCTCGGAGGTGCGGTGGGTGCGCGGCGCACTCGCCTTCGACGGTGATATCGGCTCCTACCGGCAGTACCTGATCAATCACGAGGTCGGCCACGCGATCGGCTATCACGGCCACCAGCCGTGTGAGACCGATGGTGGCCTCGCGCCGATCATGATGCAGCAGACCTTCGGTACCAAGAACAACGACATCGCCGTGCTCGACCCGCACGGCGTGGTGCCCGCCGACGGCAAGACCTGCCGCTTCAACCCCTGGCCCTACCCCCGCGGATAGTGGCCTCGCCCATGCGGGACCATGGGAGGGAAGAACAGCGCGGCGGGCTCTGTTGCACTTGCAGTACGGCTACCGGTGTGCTTCCAGGCCGCAAACCCGCGGCGCCAGCCGCCAGAACACAGGAGTTGTGGACGTGTCTTTCAACGGGTCCTTGCCGCCGCTGGTCGAACCGGCCGCGGAACTGACCAAGGACGAGGTCGCCCGCTACAGCAGGCACCTGATCATCCCCGATCTGGGCGTCGACGGTCAGAAACGGTTGAAGAACGCCAAGGTGCTCGTGATCGGCGCCGGTGGCCTCGGCTCGCCCGCGCTGGTGTACCTGGCCGCCGCCGGGGTGGGCACGCTCGGCATCGTCGAGTTCGACGAGGTCGACGCCTCGAACCTGCAGCGCCAGATCATCCACGGCGAATCCGACATCGGCCGTCCCAAGGCCGACAGCGCTCGTGATTCCATCCTGGAGATCAACTCCGGGATCACTGTCAACCTGCACAAGATCCGGCTCGAACCCGACAACGCGGTCGAGTTGTTCGCCGACTACGACCTGATCGTCGACGGCACCGACAACTTCGCCACCCGCTACCTGGTCAACGATGCCGCCGTCCTCGCGGGCAAGCCCTATGTGTGGGGCTCGATCTACCGCTTCGAGGGCCAGGTGTCGGTGTTCTGGGAGGACGCTCCCGACGGGCGCGGCATCAACTACCGCGACCTGTACCCGGAGGCCCCGCCGCCGGGCATGGTTCCCTCCTGCGCCGAGGGTGGCGTGCTGGGCGTGCTGTGCGCCTCGATCGGTTCGGTGATGGTGACCGAGGCGATCAAGCTGATCACTGGCATCGGCGAGACGCTGCTGGGCCGCCTGATGGTCTACGACGCACTGGACATGAACTACCGCACCATCAAACTGCGCCGTGATCCGGAACGGCAGCCGATCACCGAACTGATCGACTACGAGGCGTTCTGCGGCGTGGTCTCCGAGGAAGGTGCCGCGGCCGCGGCCGGATCGACGATCACCGCCGCCGAGCTCAAGGACCTGCTCGACGCGGACAAGATCGAGCTGATCGACGTGCGCGAGCCGGTCGAGTGGGACATCGTGCACATCGAGGGCGCGACCCTGATCCCCAAGGACCGCATTCTCTCCGGTGAGGCGCTCTCGGAGCTGTCGCAGCACAAGCCGATCGTGCTGCACTGCAAGACCGGTATCCGTTCGGCCGAGGCGCTGGCCGCGCTCAAGCGGGCCGGCTTCGCCGACGCGACCCATCTGCAGGGTGGTGTGGTGGCCTGGGCCAAGCAGGTCGATCCCTCGCTGCCGGTCTACTGATCCGGTAGCCACACGGTAGCGACCACGCCGCTGATTGCGGTGTGGTCGCAAAGTGCGATGTGCCAGCGTGCCTTCGGTCGACCGTCGCCGGTCCGGGGTTACGGTACGGCCGTGACCTCAGTCGAACCTCCCGAGCATGTGCGAGCCACATTCGGACTTCGCGAAGTGACACCGGTTTCCCTCGGTGACTGGGACGGGGGCTGGCGGCTGGGTGACGTGGTGCTGAGCCCGGTCGCCGACCACGCGCGGGCCGCCTGGTCGGCGAAGGTACGCGAGACCCTCGCGGTGGACGGGTTGCGGGTGGCCCGGCCGGTCAGGGCCACCGATGGCCGGTATGTGGTCTCCGGCTGGCGCGCCGACACCTACGTCGACGGCGCGCCGGAGCCGCGCCACGACGAGGTGGTCTCGGTCTCGCTGCGATTACACCAGGCGACAGCGCAATTGGAGCGTCCCCGGTTCCTGGTCCAGCCGCCGGTCGCGCCGTGGGTGGATGTGGACGTGTTCGTCGCCGCCGATCGCGCGGCCTGGGAGTCGGTGCCGCTGCGTAGTCTGCGCGCTGGTGGCGTGCCGATCGCCGCCACGCCCGACGGGCAGCGCAGCCTCGAGCTGATCGGGCAGCTCTCGACCTTGCGCAAGCCGATCCGCAGCCCCGACCAGCTCGTGCACGGCGACCTGTTCGGCACCGTGCTGTTCGCCGGTGCGCACACTCCCGGCCTCACCGACATCACGCCCTACTGGCGTCCGGCCGTGTGGGCCGCGGGCGTGGTCGTGGTCGACGCGCTGGCCTGGGGCGGGGGCGATGACGGCCTGCTCGACCGCTGGTCCACCCTGCCCGAATGGCCGCAGATGCTGCTGCGCGCCTTGATGTTCCGCCTGGCCGTGCACGCGCTGCACCCGCGCTCGACGCCGGAGGCCTTCCCCGGCCTGGCGCGCACCGCCGACATGGTCCGTTTGGCGCTGTAAGCGGCAATTGCGCCGATCGTGACCGTTGGGTCGGATGTGGTTTCAAATCCATTGAGACTCAACCTTTCTCGAGGTCTGTCGTGCTATCTTCAGCAGGCATCGCCGCCATGTGTCCTGCGCTGGACCGGGGGACCCAGCGCGGCTCGTCACGAGCGGTGAGGACGGCTGCGGGTGAGAATCCAGCCCAGACAACAGATCCTGGACATTTGGAGCGCCATGCTCTCGGCCTGCTACCGGGACGAGAAGTGGCACTGGGACGGTGTGCTCGCCGCCAACTCGATCAGCGACTCCGAACAGCTGCTGTGCCTGCTGTACCCGGCGACCGAGATCGAGAGCTTCGCGCTGGATCGCCCCGAGTCGATGTCGGACGACGTCTGGGCCGTGCTGGAGGCCTTTGGCGGTCAGGCCAAGATCGGGATCACCGTGCTGGGTCTGCTCGAGGAATACCTCGAGCGCAATACCGACCCCGACGGTCTGCCCCGCTTCGACGCCGGGAGTTACCTGCGCGCCAGCGGTGATCGGGAACCGTCCCCGGCCCAGCACCACCTGGAGGTGGTCGACGGCTACTCGATGTCGGTGACGCTGTGCATCGCCGCGCTGGGCTTCGCCCGCGTGTTCGACCGCTGGGCGCGCACCGAGCGACGCAAGGACATCAGCACCCGTATCACCACGCTGAACGAGCGGATGAGCGCCCGGCTGACCGCCGCGATGACCGGCCTGGTGCGCAGTTTCGTGGTCAACACCATGTCGCCGCGCTCGCCCTCGGGGGAGGTTCTGGTCGGCATGCTCAACCAGTCCGGCCAGCCCGACAAAGTGGTCGCCGAATCGGTGGCCCGCAGCCTCGAACGGGTCCGCGCGCGCCTGCGCAACGACGTGACACTGGGCCGGACCACCGAGGCCGAACTCGATGACGAGGACCTGCTGTTCGAGTGTGGCTGGAGCTGGGGCGTGGTCGCGGGCTCCGACGCGGTCGACTTCGTGCCGCCCGAGATCGGCGCCGGCGTCGGCTACGCCGATCCACGCCCGTACCTGTACTTCACCATCATCGCCCTCGACGGCATCAACGACGTGCTCTCCCAGCGCACCAGGGAACTCGACCTGCTCGACGACACCCAGTACCGGCTGGCCGAAGCACTGCGCATCCGCTGGGACATCACCCAGCGCTACTGGGCCACGGTCGCGCGCTTCGGCACCGAGACCTGGCCGCTGGAGGACATTCCCTGGCGCACCTCCGACGGCGAGGAGTCGGACTACTTCAGTCTGCTGGTCTCCGCGGTGCTCATCCAGGAACTGGTGGCGCGCACCGCCTCCGACGACGACCTGACCCGCGCGATCGGCATCTTCGACGAACTGGCCCGGCGCGGCCGCATCGTGCGCAGACCGACCCGGGACGATCCGGCCGTCGCGCTGCACCACCCGGGCGTCCGGATGAGCCTGCGCGGCAGCGAGAACGTCGACGGCGGCGGCCCGCGCCTGGACTGGATCGCCTCCGACTTCGCCACGGTGCTGCTCAAGCGCAGTCTGCAGGCCGCGCGGCTGTCCGGCAACATCACCGCGCGCGACCGGCTGATGGAGCTGGCCAAGGAGGTGATGGACCATCTGGACCGACGGGTCATCACCGAGGGCGACGCGGCGGGCCTGTGGGATGTGCCGGGCGCGGTGTTCGGCGGTTCGACCACCGACGAGCAGCGACCGTCGTGGTACATGACCGAACGTGTCATCGAGTGTCTGGTGACCGCCGACCGCACCTACCGCGAGGTGCCGCTGCGCTCACCGGCCATGGTCGTGCGCGCGGTGGAGCTGCTCAACGAGGCCGAGCACCTGCTCAATCAGGAGATGCTCAATGTCAGCATCTCCGACACCTCGGCCAATCGGATCGCCCTCGACGGCGTCGAACAGCAGCTGGCCAGGGCGCGGCAGGTGGTGAATGTCCAGCCGGGCACCGCGTTCACCCTCGCCTCGGCCGCGCTGATCGAATTGGATCGGCTCGCCTACGCCCGTCTCGACGCGACAAGGAGCACCTGAGCAGATGATCGTGTTCGCCACCTCCGACAAGGGCGGAACGGGCCGGTCGGTGACCAGCTGCAATCTCGCCTACCGGTTGGGACTGCGCGGAATCAGCACGGCCTACCTCGATTTCGACTTCGGCTCGCCCACCGCGGGCGCGCTGTTCGAGATCGGCTCGGTGGAACGCGGCACCCAGCCCGGCAACGGACTGCACTCGTATCTGCGCGGGCACAACAGCCTGCCCCAACGTATCGACGTGCGGGCGAGCACCAACCGCGATGGCCTGCGCCGCCAGCGCTCCCGGGGCGGCAAGCTGGTCCTGCTCCCCGGTGACGAGGGCGGCGGCGAGGCCATGTCGGCCAACGATCCCCAGGTGGTCCGCCGCTGCCGGGAACTGCTGCTGGACCTGGACGCCACGTTCAAAGTCGTGATCGTCGACCTCAGCGCGGGCCGGTCGGTGGCCATGCAGATCGCGCTGGAAGCGACTCGGCCGCAGGACATGCCGGGCAAGCAGGTGGCCTGGCTGGTGTATCACCGCTGGACCCGTCAGCACCTGATGGCCGCCCAGGGGCTTGTGCACGGGCCCAAGGGTCTGCTCAAGACCGGCGTGGAGCTCGGGTACGCCCCGGACGAGATGCTGTCGCGAATCCGCTTCGTACGCACCGCGGTTCCGCGCGTCACCGACGAGCACGCGGCCAGCGGCGGACCGCAGGCGGCCTGGCTGATCAAGCAGAACGACGCGCTGCGCTCGCTCGCCGCCGAATATCGCCTCGGTGCCGGCGCGCTGCTGGGCGAGACGCCGGTCGAACCGGTGTTGCAGTGGCGTGAGCAGATCGTGCTCGACGCCGATGTCAACGCCGGCATCGCCCATCGCGCGACGGTCGAGGCGTTCGAGGAACTGGCGCGGCGGCTGTGGGATCGTTCGACCTGGGTCCGGGTGTAGTGTGCCCGAGGTGAGCAGTGCCGCCTACGCCGAGGCGACGGCGTCGACACGGGTCGAGGACGTTGCGCTGGCGCACGTGTCCATCGAAGCCGGGCACTTCTACATGTCCGATCTGATCAACGGGGAACAGGCGATCGCCGCCCAGTTCCGCCGGGTCGCACCGCTGCTCGACGCCTTCACCGAGCTGGCCCGCCAGGAGTTCGCCGAGGCCGCGGGCGGTCCGTCGCGAGTGCGGGTGAGTACCTGCTTCCTGCTCGACGACTACTTCCAGAACGACGCCGACCCCCGCCAGGTGGTGCCCAAACTGCTCCGGATCGCCGCCGACTGCGGGGTGCGGATCGACTACCTCGGCAGTGAGGCGGGCTGCGACAAGCATCTGCGCAGGCTGCACGACGAACCGCGGGTTCCATTGGCGCAGATGGTGGCCGATTCGGTCGTCGCCGAGCCCGCGCCGGGCAGCACCGGGCGTCGCCCGCCCACCGCGGAGTCGGGCTGGCTGTGCAACGGCAGTCGCTCCAGCGACGACGAGCCTGGTCAGGCCATGGAGGTCAACTACCGGCACCCGGTGGAGTTCTCGGCGCACAATCACTCGATCTTCCTCGATGTGGAGATGTGGCGTGATCGCGGTGCGGGTCGCGAGCCGCGCGATGTGCTGTGGTCGTGCCCGTTCCTGGCTTCGGTCTGGCAGCTGCTGCGCCTTGGCATGCTCCGTGAGGAGGGCAAAGCCATTGTGCGGGCCGACTATTGGGATCCCGACCAAGAGTGGCCAGCGCGCTGGGACCAGTTCCCGAGCGTGATCCGGCTCCAGGAGCACGCCGCCCCGTTCGCCGCGTTCCGTTCGCTGTCGCTGCTGCCGCAGCGCTATCTGGGCATCGAGCACGCGGTGCGCACGATTCTCGAGCACGTCGCGCTCGACGAGGTCGTCGTCGGGATGATCGCCCAGCGGGCCCAGCAGCAGGGTGTGCCGATGACCGAGTTCGTCACCGATCGGCTCTCGCATCACTTCCTCAGCGGCGTCTGACCCGATACGCTGCAGTGATGCAACTCAGCGGTGGTCCGCTGGCACTTCTGGGCGAAGTGCGCACCGGCCTGCTTCCCGAGTCCGCGGCCCTGAGCAGGGGGTCGGCGGCGGAACTGCTGACCCTGGTTCGTGGCCGCGGCGTGCAATCGCGGGAGCGTCCGGTCAGCTGGGCGCAGTCGCCGGTGATCCCCGAGGGGGTGGATTGCCGGCTGGCGACGCCGAGCCGGGCCAGGGTGCGCGGGGTGGGGACCGTCGCCACGCACGCGGTGGTCCTCGGTGGACGGATCCTGCAGAGCTCGGCCCAGACCACCGTGGTCGCCGGGGAAGGCGGTCACCGGCGCAGTTGGGGGCACTACCTCGGACGGGTCGGCATCGTGGAAGTGCTCACGCGGACACCGGCCAACCTGGGCAGCCACCTCGTCGAGGGATTCCTCGGGCCGCCCGATCCGGCCGTCGCCACGCTCGACCCCGGTGCCGTGGCGGCCCGGCTGCACATGCGGGTGCGCACCGATCCGATGCTGAATCAGCGGCCCCCGATCCAGACCGGCGCCTCGATGCTGCGCTGGGCCGCGCGGGTCCGGCCAGGGGAGCCGCCGAGCATGTCGTTCGTCCTGGTCGACGACGAGACCCGGCTGGCCTCGGTGGTGGTGGGTGACGCGACCGAACTGCTTGCGGTGCAACGCTTCTGCGAAGACCTCGCGATGCACGACTGGCTGCTCACGGTGCTCACCGACGTGATCGACGAGGCCGAGATGGCCGAGCTCTCGCACAGTTCGCCCGCCCAGGTGCTCACCCCGATGCTCGAACATCTCGTCCACCTGTGGTTGCCCGGCGCGTTCACCCCGTCGGTGCTGCGTGGACTGTGGACCGGGCTGGAGGCCGATCCGGGGTTCAGCGTGCAGTGGAACGCGCGGATCGGGCAGCTGCGCGACCGGATCGCGGTGGCCACCCTGGGCGCGCTGACCCGCAGCCAGTCGCACTGGTGATCACAGCCGGAACAACTGTCGCACCAGCAGCGCGAAGAACACCGAGGTCGACACGATCCCGGCGTAGGACTCCACGATCAGGGTGTAGTGCCCCACCGCGGTCATCGCTTCCGTGTCGTCGGGCGTCGTCGGGTCGAGGAAGTTGACCAGACACACCCGCAACGCCGTGTCGAAATCGATCTCGCCACCGGTCAGGTAGAACACCAGCACGAACACCGCGATCTCCACCGCGATCCAGGCCAGCAGCAGGAACGGCCGATACCCATAGCCGCACAACAGATCCGAGGCGACCCCGGGGATCCGCCGCCAGCGGGGCGTGCGTGCCCTGGTGCGGGCGCGTGCCATGCGCAATCCGCACCGGTCCTGGCCGCGCGGATTCTCGGTGATGGTGTGCAGCCGGTAGGCCTGTCGGTAGGCGAGCGCGGCGTGGGCGGGCAGCCGGTGCGCCGAGAGCAGTTCGCCGAGTTCCTCGTAGACATCGGCCAGCAGGGTGGACTGGGTCCGGCTCAGGCTCAGCGGGCCACGGAACTCCACCTCGGCGGCGAACAGCGCGGTCAGCACGGTCTCACTGGAGAATTCGCGCCCCGCGTTGTCGAGCACGTCGGGGTCGGCGTCGCGGTAGAGGGGCGTGAAGACCAGGCTGTCGCCGATCCGGCGAGTCGAGGGCGGGACGTAGTCGGCGAGGAACTGCTCGACCCGGTGATTGAGGTCGTCGAGCAGTTGGTACTCGTCGGCGCTGCCGTGGCCGCGCAGGAATTCGTCGATCGTCTCGGCGTAGGCGTCGGCGTGGCGGCGGATGAGGATGGTCTTGGAAGCGACGAAATCGCCCGGTCGCTCGTGTGCGGGGTAGTTGTTCATCCGTTGTCGACCGGCCCACGGCCCTTGTGCCAGCGCCGGTCGGTGGCTGTCCAGTCGTAGGCGATGCGGTGCACCAGCAGATCGCGTGGCTCGCCGATGCCGAAATACTGGGCCTCGTGGCCCGCCCAGGTGAACCCGGAGTTCTCGTACAGCTTGGCGGCGGGTGCGTTGGACGGGCGCACGGTGATGAAGATCGCGTCGACCGCCGACGAACGGCACTGTGCCACCGCGCGATCGAGCAGCGAGCTGCCGAGTCCGCGTCCCTGGTGGCCCGCGGACACCGCGAGACCCAACAGCCAGGCGGTGTGTCGGCCGACCGCGACCAGTGCGTACCCGCACAGCGCGCCGTCCAGCTCCGCGACCACCCAGTCGGACCCGTGGATGTCGTAGAGCTGGCGCAGGGCGAAATAGGGGTAGGCGAGCGGGGTGAACGTCCTCGATTCGAGCTCGGCGATCGCGGCCAGATCGTCGACGGAGGCATCGCGCAACCGTGGCTGTACCACCCCGTTCGAGATGTTCACTCGCGCTCACCTCTGCCCGCCCCGGTGCAAGTCCGAACTCCAGAATACGGGGTGCGCGGGTGCGTTGACCAACATCGACGCGAAAGGCGTTGGTACACAGCGGAAGGCCGCGCCCGGAAAGCGAATTCCGGACGCGGCCTTTCGATCTGGAGTGTGAAGGTCAGACGTTGGCGTAGGCCAGCGACGGTACCTTCTCGACGGCGAACGAGGAGCGCAGGTAGAACCACCAGGTGACCCCGGCCATCACGAGGAACGCGGCCGCGTAGCCCCAGAAGGCGGGTGCCATGGTGCCGAAGTTGATGTTGGACAGGCGAAGTGCCTGCTGCAGGATGAATCCACCGAAGGCGCCGACCGCGCCGATCACGCCGATCGCGGCACCGGCCTGACGCCGTGCCGAAGCCTGTGCCTCGGTGAGCTCGAGACCGTGCTCGGCAGCGTACTCCTTGGCGGTGGCGCCGAAGATCGAGGGGATCATCCGGTAGGTGGAGCCGTTGCCGATGCCGGTGAGCACGAACAGCAGCAGGAACGCGGCCAGGTACAGCGGGAAGCTCTTCATCGACAGTGCCGCCATGATCAGCGCCACCGCGATCGCCATACCGCTGAACACGTACACGGTGATTCGGGCGCCACCGACCTTGTCGGAGATCCACCCGCCCACCGGACGGCTGAACGAGCCGACGAAGGCGCCGAGGAAGGCCAGGTTACCGACCATGGTGATCCAGCCGATCCCGGCCAGGTGCGGGAAGTTGGCCTTGATCAGGGTCGGGAAGGCGAACGAGAAGCCGATGAACGAACCGAAGGTGCCGATGTAGAGGAACGACATGATCCAGGTGTGCGAATTGGTCAGCGCCAGCTTGTAGGACTTGCCGTCGGCCTTGGCCGAGACGATCGAGTCCATGTACCGGAGCGCGCCGATCGCGGCGGCCACGATGAACGGCACCCACACCAGGATGGCGAGCGTGATGCCGAATCGGTAGCCCGCCGCGTCCTTGGCCAGCAGATGCGTGCCGAGGGTGATCAGCAGCGGCGCGGCGAGCTGAGTCTGCGCGACACCGAGATTGCCGCCCGCGGCGTTGATGCCGAGCGCGGCGCCCTTCTTGCCCTCGGGGAAGAAGAACGAGATGTTCGCCATCGAGGACGAGAAGTTGCCGCCACCGACGCCGGCGAGGGCGGCCAGCACCACGAAGACCCACATCGGGGTGCTCGGCTGGTTGATGAAGAACGCCATGCCCAGCGTGGGGATCAGCAGCATCGCCGCGCTGAACGCGGTGAACGCGCGGCCACCGAAGCGGGGAACGGCGAAGGTGTAGGGAATGCGCAGGGTCGCGCCGACCAGCGTGGGAATCGAGGTCAGCAGCAGCGCGTTGGCCACCGCGGTCGGGTTCCCGGTGCCCAGGCCCTCCAGGAAGCTGAAACCCGCGGCGCCCATGCTGGTGACAATGGCGCCCCACAGCACCCAGACGCTGAAGCCGAGGTTCTCGGCGAACACCGAGAACCAGAGGTTCTTCTTGGCGGTGCGTTCTCCACCGGATTCCCAGAATTTCGGGCTGTCGGGCTCCCACTGGGTCAGCCAGCGGCCCTTTTTCTCATATTCGAAGGACGGAGCTTCCGTCTCTTGGCCGGTGGCGGCGATTGCGGTCATCGGCTTCCTCTCGATCGGGCTCGATAGAAGCGCGTCGTCTGCGGTATCGACGGGCTTCGTGTGGGGTCCTGACAAAGGTAGAAACCGGTTGTTGCGTGAGAATGGCCTCAGGTGACGTTCCCGCCAACTTGGGCTCACCGGGGCCCATCCAGCGCGGTGACAGGTCGGTTACCTGGATGTAGGACGCCGCTCAGCGGTCCGGATACTCGGCGATCAGCGAGCCGAGGAAGCAGCTGGTGGCCTGGACCGCCTTCTCGGCGTCACCGTCGATCACCGCCTGCACGAGTTCGGCGTGCTCGGTGTCGTAGGAATCGTCGGATTTGGCGGTTCTGGCGTGGATCACGTGCTCGATGATCGGCAGCAGGGAATCGTAGAACTCCAGGTATACCGCGTTGTGGCTGGCGACCACGATCGCGCGGTGCAATTCCACGTCGGCGGCGATGGTGGCCGGGTCGGGTTCGGTCCAGCTGCGGTTGCTGCGTTCGGCGAGCAGCCTGCGCAGGTTGGTGATGTCGGCGTCGTCGCGGCGGCGTGCGGCCAGGCCCGCCGCGGTGGTGTCGAGCGCCTGGCGCAGCTCGAGGATGTCGCGTTCCTCGGCGTCGGCGAAGTACTTGGCCAGGGTTCCGCCGACCTCGGAGGTGGCGATCACATAGGTGCCCGAGCCCTGGCGGCGTTCGAGCATGCCCGCGTGCACGAGGGCCTGGACGGCCTCGCGCACGGTGTTGCGGCCGGTCCCGGTGAGCTCGGTGAGCTCCGGTTCGGTGGGGATACGTCGACCGACCGGCCAACGGCCGGAACGGATCTCGGCTCGAAGCTGCTCGGTGACCTGGGCGATGAGGCTGGTTCGCCGGACGGGTTGCACGTAGTCAGAGTACTCATCCGCCTCCCCGCGTATCTTGGCCTGATTCAGGCGCGGGGAGATGTGGGGACGCGGCAAGCCTTGGTTGCGGGGCGGGTGAGCCCGTCCCCGGTGAGTTACCCATGTTCTCGCGTGTGGAGCTGGCTCACAAATACTTGGCGTTAGTCATCGGGTCATCCTATGATTCCCGAGTGACCGCGACCCTTCCTGACCGCCGAACTCTGCCCGAAACCAACAAGCGCGCTCGTGCCCGCGCGATCATCCAGGGTCGCCTACTTGTTCTCTCCGCGATCGTCATGTCGGCACTCACCCTGCGGGCGGCGGTGACGGCGTTCAGTCCGCTGGCCGAGCGGATCGGCGCGGATATCGGGTACGGGACGGCCGTGGTCGGGATCTTCGGGATGCTGCCGACCGCGATGTTCGGTGTGGCCGGGCTGTGCACGCCGATGCTGGTGCGCCGATTCGGGCTCGAGCGCACGGTGCTGATCGCGATGCTGCTGGCCGGTGCCGGGTCGCTGGTGCGCGTGTTCATGGCCAACACCGCCGAGCTGCTGGTGTTCTCCGGGGTCGCGCTGCTGGGGATGGGTGTGGGCAATGTGGTGATACCGCCGCTGGTGAAGCGGTATTTCGCCGATCAGCTCGCCGCGATCAGCTCGCTCTACATCGTGATGGTGCAGTTGAGTACCGTGATTCCCGCGTTCGTCGCGGTGCCGCTGGCCGACGGTCACGGCTGGCGGATCTCGATGGGCGTGTGGGCGCTTGTCGGCTTCGCCGCCGCTGTGCCGTGGCTGGTCGTGCTGCGTGCTCGGCGCGGTCGCGACCTGGTCGACACCACCGCGCTGCCCGCCGAACCCGCGGCCGCCGCGGGCAAGGTGTGGCGTTCGCCGGTGGCCTGGGGGATGGCGGGCATGTTCGGCATGACCTCGCTGACCACCTACGCGATGTTCGCCTGGCTGCCCATGATCCTGTCCGACGCGGGCGCGAGCGCGGGTTTCGGCGGCAGCATGGTCGGGCTGTTCGCGCTGATGGGCCTGATCCCGGCGCTGGGCGCGCCGACCGTCGTCTCGCGGATGCGCAATCCGTTCCCGGTCGTCGTCGGCTGCATGGTGCTGTTCGCCACCGCCTTCGTCGGCCTGCTGGTCGCTCCCATGTCCGTACCGCTGCTGTGGGTGGTGCTGCTCGGCCTCGGCCCGAGCACCTTCCCGATGGCGCTGACCTTGATCAACCTGCGCACCCGCACCCCGCGGGGATCGGCGGCGCTGTCCGGGTTCACCCAGGGCGTCGGCTACGCGATCGCCTGCACCGGCCCGCTGATGTTCGGCATGCTGCACGACTGGACCGGCGGCTGGACGGCCCCTTTCGCCCTGTTGTTCGTCGCCCTCGGTGTCCTGCTCGCCGGCGCGTGGCAGGCCTGCAAGCCAAGAATGCTCGAAGATTCGTGGTAGCCGACGGGTCTCGTGAGTTCGTCGGTAACTCTCCGGGTACGGGCTGACGTAGCGAACTCCTCACCGTCGGCCGCCCGCCGAAGTGCGGCGCGCACGAGTCTGGCTTAAAGTCGCGGGGAAGAAGTACAGATCACTGTCTCACTGGTGAGTTCGGTGAATTCTCGCCGCTTGCTTACCTGCGGAAATCGTTGTGTCACATGCCCGAAACAAAAGGGCTGATCTCACCCGCCTGTGGCATGGATGGTGAGAAACCGTTGATTCGCGCGACATTTCCCGCAGCATTCCGGCAATACCCATTTCCTACCGTTGGGCCATCGCACTTTTGGGAGGCCCAACTTGAGCACGCTGAAGCGTAACCACGACATCGCGCACTGGGATGCCGAAGATGTCGCGGCCTGGGAGGCCGGTGGCAAGGACGTCGCCAAGCGCAATCTGATCTGGTCGGTGTTCGCCGAGCACATCGGGTTCTCGGTGTGGTCGATCTGGTCGGTCATGGTGCTGTTCATGCCCGCCGACCAGTTCCACATCGACGCGGCGGGCAAGTTCTTCCTCGTCGCGGTGCCGACCCTGGTCGGCGCGGTCATGCGAGTGCCCTACACCGTGGCCACCGCGCGCTTCGGCGGGCGCAACTGGACCATCTTCAGCGCGTTCATGCTGCTGATCCCGCTGCTGCTGACGCTGTACTTCATCAACCAGCCCGGCACCTCCTACACGACCTTCCTGATCGTGGCGGCTTTCGCCGGGTTCGGTGGCGGCAATTTCTCCTCGTCGATGACCAATATCAACGCCTTCTACCCGCAGCGCCTGAAGGGCTGGGCACTGGGGCTGAACGCGGGTGGCGGCAATATCGGCGTCCCGGTCATCCAGTTGCTCGGTCTGCTGGTGCTGGCCACCCTCGGCGGCGACTACGCCTCGGTCATCTGCGCGATCTACCTGGTCCTGGTCGCTGTGACGGCCGTGGGCGCGGCGCTGTACATGGACAACCTGACCAACCAGAAGGCCGACCTGTCCTCGATGGTCACCGCGCTGCGAGTGCCGCAGTCGTGGGCCATCGCTTTCCTCTACATCGGCACCTTCGGATCGTTCATCGGCTACAGCTTCGCGTTCGGCCAGATCTTGCAGATCAACTTCGTGGCCGGTGGCGACACGGCGGCCCAGGCCGCCGTGCACGCCGCCTCGATCGCCTTCATCGGCCCGCTGCTCGGTTCGCTGGCCCGTCCCTACGGCGGCAAGATGGCCGACCGGATCGGTGGCAGCCTCGTCACCATCGCCAGCTTCTTCGTCATGATGGTCGCCACGCTGGTCGTGGTGTTCGCCAGCTCGCGGGCCGACGGCAACGCCGGTGTCGCCACGGGCGCGACCATGGCACTGCTGGTTGCCGGGTTCATCGCGCTGTTCATCGTGTCGGGCTTCGCCAACGGCTCGGTCACCAAGATCATCCCTTCGGTGTTCGAGGCCAAGTCCCGCTCGATCGCGGGCACCGCGGCCGAGCGGTCGTCCTGGGCGCAGAACACCTCCGGCGCGCTGATCGGGTTCGTCGGTGCCATCGGCGCGCTCGGCGGGGTCGGGATCAACCTGGTGCTGCGCACCTCCTACGCCAGCACCAACTCCGCCACCGCGGCCTTCGTCGTGTTCCTCGGGTTCTACGTGGTCTGCGCCACGGTCACCTACCTGGTGTTCCTGCGGCGCCCCCGCTCGGCGGTGCTCGACTCCGATGTGGTGGTCGAGGCCGAGAACCTGGTGCTCGAAGCCGAGCAGTCAACCACTTCGTCGGCTCGCGGCTGACGCCCGACCATCATCAAGGAGGTCATCTCATGAACCCCATCGCTCCCACCCAGCGCAAGACCGTGGTCGTGGTCGGCCACGGCATGGTCGGACACCGTTTCGTCGAGGCCCTGCGTTCGCGCGACGAGGCAGGCCAGTGGCAGGTCGTCGTGCTCAGCGAGGAGAAGCTGGCCGCCTACGACCGCGTCGGGCTCTCGTCCTACGTCGGCACCTGGGTCGCCGACGCGCTCGCCCTGCCGGGCAACCAGTACGCCGGTGACGAACTCGTCGACCTGCGCCTGGGCCAGCGCGGCGAGGCCATCGACCGCGACGCCAAGACCGTCACCACCTCCACCGGTGACGTGATCGCCTACGACGCGCTCGTCATGGCGACCGGCTCCTACGCCTTCGTGCCGCCGGTGCCCGGCCACGACCTGCCCGAGTGCTTCGTCTACCGGACCATCGACGACCTCGACGGCATTCGCGCCGCGGCCGAGGCGGCCGGGCCCGGCGCGCACGGTGTGGTCATCGGCGGCGGTCTGCTCGGTCTGGAGGCCGCCAACGCGCTGCGCCTGCTCGGGATGACCCCGCACGTCATCGAGTACAACGACCGGCTGATGCCGGCCCAGGTCGACGCGGGCGGCGGCGCGATCCTCGAGAAGCTGGTCTCCGAGATCGGCCTGACGGTGCACACCGGGGTGGGCACGGCGAAGATCGTCTCGCTCGAGGAAGACGGGGCGAACAAGGTCACCCTGCACCTGTCCGACGAGTCCGAGATCAAGGCCTCGCTGGTGGTGTTCTCGGCCGGCATCCGCCCGCACGACCAGTTGGCCAAGGACGCGGGCATCGAGACCGGCACGCGCGGCGGCATCCTCACCGACCTCGGGCTGCAGACCTCGGACCCGAACATCTACGCGATCGGCGAGTGCGCGGCGGTCGAAGGGGTCTGTTACGGGCTCGTCGCTCCCGGTTACACCACCGCCGAGATCGTCGCCGACCGCCTGCTGGGCGGCGCGGGTGAATTCCCCGGCGCGGACATGTCGACCAAGCTCAAGCTGATGGGCGTCGACGTCGCCTCCTTCGGCGACGCGCACGCCACCACCGAGGGCGCGCTGTCGGTGGTCCTGCACGACGCGGCCAAGGGCACCTACGCCAAGCTGGTCGTCTCCGACGACGCCGAGACCCTGCTCGGCGGCATCCTGGTCGGTGACGCCTCGGCCTACTCGGCGCTGCGCCCGCTGGTCGGTCGCCCGCTGCCCGCCGACCCGGCCACGCTCATCTCCCCGGCCGGTGCCGAACTGGGCGCCGACGCGCTGCCCGACGACGCGCAGATCTGCTCGTGCAACAACGTCAGCAAGGGCGCGATCTGCGGGGCGATCGCCGAGGGCGCCTGCGACATTCCCGCCGTCAAGAGCTGCACCAACGCGGGCACCTCCTGTGGCGGCTGTGTGCCGATGGTCAAGAAGCTGCTCGAGCAGTCCGGCGTGACCATGTCGAAGGCGCTGTGCGAGCACTTCGGTCAGTCGCGCGCCGAACTGTTCGACATCGTCAACGTCACCGGCATCCGCACCTTCTCCGAGCTGATCGCCAAGCACGGCAAGGGCACCGGCTGCGACATCTGCAAGCCGACGGTGGCCTCGATCCTGGCCTCGACCTCGAGCGACCACATTCTCGAGGGCGAGCAGGCCGCGCTGCAGGACACCAACGACCACTTCCTGGCCAACCTGCAGAAGAACGGCACCTACTCGGTGGTGCCGCGGATGCCCGGCGGCGAGGTCACCGCCGAGCAGCTGATCGTGATCGGTGAGGTGGCCAAGGAGTTCGGCCTCTACGTCAAGGTCACCGGTGGTCAGCGCATCGACCTGTTCGGCGCGCGCGTCGAGCAGTTGCCGCTGATCTGGAAGCGCCTGGTCGACGCGGGCATGGAGTCCGGGCACGCGTACGGCAAGTCGCTGCGCACGGTCAAGAGCTGCGTCGGGTCCACCTGGTGCCGTTACGGCCAGCAGGACTCGGTCGGCATGGCGGTGCTGCTGGAGAAGCGCTACCGTGGCCTGCGCTCGCCGCACAAGATCAAGCTGGCCGTGTCGGGCTGCGCGCGGGAGTGCGCCGAAGCCCGAGGCAAGGACGTCGGCGTGATCGCCACCGAGAACGGCTGGAACCTCTACGTCGGCGGCAACGGCGGCCTGACCCCCAAGCACGCGGTGCTGCTGGCCGGTGAACTCGACGACGAGACCCTGATCCGCTACATCGACCGCTACCTCATGTTCTACATCCGCACGGCCGACCGCCTGCAGCGCACCGCACCCTGGCAGGAGGCGCTGGAAGGCGGCATGGACTACCTCAAGGCCGTCGTCTGCGAGGACAGCCTCGGCATCGCCGGGGACCTGGAGGCGGCCATGGACTCCCATGTCGAGGGCTACAAGGACGAGTGGGCCGCCGTGCTCGAGGACGAGAACAAGCTGTCGCGCTTCGTCTCCTTCGTCAATGCCCCTGACGAGGCCGATCCCACGATCTCGTTCGACGACAGCGGTGAACGCAAGGTGCCGGTGCTTCTCGGACTTCCCGGCATCCCCGCAGGCGGCAGTGATGCGTAGCCACGGAGGGGATGACGGGAAGTCCGTGTCGATACAGCTGCCGCAGGTCGGCGCCGGTGTTGGCTCGGACACAGCGGCAGCCCGGGAAATAGGCGCTTAACCCTGCGGAAACAGGGCGCCTGTACCAATAGGTAGGGCGCTCGGAGGAGGAACCGATGACCGTTATCGACACACCCACCATCACCACGGAGACGACGACCGGCTGGACCCAGGCCTGTCGGCTCGACTTCCTGATCCCGGGCCGCGGCGTTGCTGTCCTGCTGAAAGGCGGCCGGCAGGCCGCCTTGTTCCTACTCGCGGACGGCACACTCGCCGCCGTCGGCAACATCGACCCGATCGGTCGGGCCGCGGTGATGTCGCGCGGCATCATCGGTGATCGCGGTGGCGTTCCCGTCGTCGCGTCGCCGCTGCTCAAGCAGGCGTTCTCGCTCGTCGACGGGCGTTGTCTCGACGACGAGTCCCAGTCGTTGCCGGTTCATGCCGTGCAGCTCGACGGTGGCGTCGTCTCGGTGTCCAACGAACCGGTGACTTCATGACCTCACCGACCGAAGCCGCTCCTGGTCTGGCCGGGTTCACCATCGGCATCACCGCCGCCCGCCGTGCCGAGGAATTCGGCACGCTGCTCACCCGCAAGGGCGCGACCGTGGTCTCGGCCCCCGCCATCCGCATCATCCCGCTGGCCGATGACACCGAGCTCGAACGGGTCACCGAGCAGCTGATCGCCGACCCACCGCAGATCACCGTCGCCACCACCGGCATCGGTTTCCGCGGCTGGATGGAGGCCGCCGAGGGCTGGGGCCTGGCCGAGGTGCTGCGAGACACCCTCGGCTCGACCCGGATGCTGGCTCGCGGCCCCAAGGCCAAGGGCGCGATCCGCGCCGCCGAACTGCGCGAGGAGTGGTCGCCCGCGTCCGAGTCCTCGGCCGAGGTGCTCGACCACCTGCTCGCCGAAGGCGTGGAAGGTGTGCGGATCGCGGTGCAGCTGCACGGCGCGACCACCGAGTGGGAGCCGGTTCCCGACTTCTGCGAGGTGCTGCGCTGCGCGGGCGCCGACGTCGTTCCGGTGCCGGTCTACCGCTGGGAACCGCCCGCCGATCGTGGCCCGATGGACGCCATGATCGACTCGATCGTCTCCGGCAGCCTCGACTGCGTCACCTTCACCAGCGCGCCCGCCGTGGCTTCGATGCTGATGCGCGCCAAGGAGACCGGCTCGCTCGAATCGGTGCTGCACGCGCTGCGCGGCCGGGTGCTGGCCGCCTGTGTCGGCCCGATCACCGCGGCACCGCTGGAGGAACTCGGCGTGCCGACCACCATGCCCGGTCGTGCCCGCCTCGGCGCGCTGGCCCGGCACGTGGCCGAGGAACTGCCGCGCCGGGCCAGCCGCATCTACGCGGCCGGTCATCTGATCAGCGTGCGCGGCGGCTGCGTGGTCGTCGACGGTTCGGTACGCCAGCTGGCGCCCGCGCCGATGGCACTGATGCGTTCGCTGGCCCGCCAGCCCGGCCGAGTGGTCTCGCGCGAGGATCTGCTCGCCGCGCTGCCCGGCGGCGGTGACGACACCCACGCGGTGGAGACCGCCATCGCCCGTCTGCGGGCCGGACTCGGCACACCCAAGGCCATCCAGACCGTGGTCAAGCGCGGCTACCGGCTGGCCCTCGACGCGGCCGACTGCTCCGACACCCCGGTGCGTGCACCCGTGCAGCCGCCGCACCCCGCCGGCATCGGCACCCCGGCCAGGTCGCCGCGGCCGACGCAACCGATCGGGGCGTGGTGAGTACCGCGCGGCCGGGTGATCCGGCCCTGGTGCTCGTCGCGCACGGTACCCGCAGCGCGCGCGGCGTGGAGATGATCGCCGCGCTCGCCGACGCGGTGGCCACCGAACTCGGCGCCGCGGTTTCGGGGCGCGGCGCCGAGCCGGCGGAGGGCGCGGCGCCCAACGCGGCGCTGCGCACGGCCTTCGTCGACGTCCTCGGCCCCTCGCCCTCGGAGGTCCTGCGCGACCTCGACGGTCCCGCCGTACTGGTCCCGGCGTTCCTCGCCTCGGGATATCACGTCTACCAGGACGTTCCGCGTGAGGTTGTCGAGAGCGGCCACATCGCGGTCGCGGTGACCGCGGCCATGGGCCCTGACCCGGCACTGACCAGGGTGATGGCGATGCGGTTGCGGGCCGCGGGCTGGCGCCCCGGCGACGCGGTGGTCTTCGCCGCCGCCGGTTCCTCGGATTCGCGTGCGCGCCAAGATGTTCGACGCGCGGCTGGCATGCTCGCCGAACAGCTCGGCGCACCGGTGCGCATCGCCTACGTGGCAACTGGTGCTCCCCGCGTTCCCGAGACCGTCGCGGGCCTGCGTGCCGCGGGCGCCGAGCGGGTGTTCATCGCCTCCTATCTGCTGGCGCACGGCCTGTTCCATCAACGCCTGCACGATGCCGGTGCCGACGGGGTGGCCGAACCGATCGGCGTGCACCCCGCGGTGGTGCGCTTGATCGCCGATCGTTACCGCAGCGCGGCCCGGGAGCTGGTTCGCGCGCGCGTGCGCTGAGCTGCTCGCGGGGTCAGGTCGTCACTGGGCTCGGGGTCACTGGGGCGGTTGCAGCCGGACGCTTGCCCAGGAATCATCGATGCCGGCCGCTGCGGATAAGGTTGACCTGATTCCGTTCGAAGGGGGAGCAGCCATGACAGACCCGTCCGCAGGTCAGGGAAAGTCGTCACAGGACGAGCCGACGTCGTATCCCGACGAGACCGTGGTGAGCCCGTGGTCGGCGCCCGCGCCGCCGCAGGGCGGGCCGATCCCGCAGCCACCGACCCCGCAGGGCACCGCCTACCCGGGCGCGCAGGCACCGGAGGCGGCTCAGCCGCAGTACCCGGGCGCGCAGCCCGCGTACCCTGCCGCGCAGCCGCAGTTCCCCGGTGCGCAGCCGCAGAACCCGGGTGCGCAGCAGCCGCAATACCCAGGTGCGCAGTACTCCGCCGCGCAGCCGCAGTACCCCGGTGCGCAGCCCGGCTCGGCGCAGACGCCGTATCCCGCACCCCCGTATCCGGGCGGCCCGCCGGGGGCGTATCCCGGCGCCCCGCAGGCGGGCCCGGCCGGTCCGCGCGTGGTGCCGCAGAACATCCAGACCGCGTTCTACGTGATGCTGGCGGGCGCGATCGTCACCGTGCTCAGCGCGCTGTACTCGCTCACCACCATCTCCGACATCAGGGCGGAGGCGGAACGGTCGTCCGAGGGCGAGCTCAGTGAGTCCGGGATCGACATGATCGTCTACGGCGCCCTCGGCGGCGCCGTCATCGGCGCGCTGATCACGGCCGGTCTGTGGGTGTGGATGGCCTTCGCCAACCGGTCGGGTAAGAACTGGGCCAGGATCACCAGCACCGTGTTCTTCGGCATCAATGTGCTGTTCTATCTCTTCGGCCTGGTGAGCTTGTTCACCGGAGTCGAAGGCCAGCTCATCCCGGTGCTGTTCAGCACCGTCATCCTGGCGATCGGCATCGCCGCGCTGGTCCTGCTGTGGAATCGCAAGTCCGCGTGGTATTTCGCCCCGCCGCCGCCGATCGGCTACCTGCCCTACCCAGGCTACCCGCCCAACGCGTAGTGGTGGAGTTCGCTCGATAGGCACTCGATACCGTGCTCGCCGCTGTCCTCGATGCCGACGCGGCCGCGCGGGTGTCGGTGACCGCCGCGGGTCCGATGCCGTAGGTTTGCCGCAGGACCAGTCAACGGTTGCTCCGAATCTCGGGAGGCCCGGTGCGGCGAGGCGAGGGTGGTGTCGGTACGGCGGTGGCCGCCGAGCAGGACATGGCGGCGCCGATCCCGTTGTCGCCCGGGCAATTGCGCTGGTGGGTGGCGGCTCAGCTCGCACCCGAGGTCCCCGCGACCATCGCCATGTATCTGGATCTGCGTGGACCGCTCGACCCCGTGAAACTCGCCGCCGCCACCGTCTCGGCGGCGGTGGCCCTGCAGTCGCCACAGGTGCGCCTGTGCGTGCGCGACGGGCAACCCGGGCAATACCTCGACCCCGAGGTGTTCACCGCGCCACGCGAAATCGACCTCACCGGCCGCGCCGATCCCGTCGACGAGGCGCTGCGGCGGATGGAAGCAGACCGGCTCGCCCCGCTGGACCTGTGCGCCGATCCCATCACCGTCGCGTCGCTGTACCGGGTGGCGGCCGGGCGATGGTTGCTGTACCTGCGCAGCCATCACCTGGTTCTCGACGGTGTCGGCGCGGCGGCGCTGCTGCGACGGACGGCCGACATCTATTCGCGAGGAACGGACATCGGCCGGGGACCACGGTCGGGCCGGGCGCGGGCAGGCGGCGACCGGGCGCCACTGTCGATCCGAGAACTGGTCGAACAAGAGCAGCGGTACCGCCGTTCGTCGCGTGCCGAGATCGATCGATCGTACTGGGCGAACGAGGTCGCGGGACCGGTCGATCCGGTCGGTTTGGCGGGTGTGCCCGCCCCCGCGTCGGCCCGTCCGCACCGGGTGTCGGCCTGCCTCGACGAGCGCACCGCCGCACTGCTCGCCCGCGCCATGACCAGACACGACGCCACCTTTCCCGAACTGAGCGCAGCCGCTTTCACCGCCTTCCTCGCCCGGATGGCCGACACCGATGCCATCACGGTCTCGCTGCCGGTCGCCGCCCGTCCCACAGCGGCGCTGCGCCGTTCGGCGGGGTCGGTGTCCAACGTCGTGCCGCTGCGGGTGCGCGGCCTCGCCACCGCCACCGTCGGCGACCTGATCACCCAGGTGCGCCTGCGCGTGATCGGGGCACTCCGCCACCAACGCTGTGGCTACGAGGACATCCAACGCGCGCGCGGCGAAACCCACGTCCTCCGAGGCGGATTCGGCCCGGTGCTCAATCTCCTCGGCGCGACCACTGCGCTCACCCTCGGCCCGGTCACCGGGCACGCCCACCTCCTGAGCCTCGGCCCGGTGGAAGACCTCCTGGTCAACGCCTACCAACTGGGCCCCGACACCACCATCGACTTCCAAGCCAACCCCGCCCGCTACGACCCCGCCACCCTCGCCTGGTACCACCGTCTCTTCCTGACCTGGCTCGATACTTTCCTCGCCGCCGACTCCAGCACCCGACTCCGCGACCTGTCACCGAGCACACCGCCGCTCTCCGTGCGGACCCGTCGGCTCAGTGCCGGCGGCGCGACCGCCCCCTGCGTCAGTCCACCTGCGGGCTCGAACACCGATGGTGCGGAGCGTGGCCCAGCGAACGAGTGCCCGCGTGGTACCCCCTTCTCCGGTGATCACGGTGCCTTTCGGCTCGGCGGCACCGGTGATGGCACGCATCGTGTGCTTGGTGAATTGTTCAGTGCCTTCGATGATTCCGACGCTGTCGCCGTGGTCGACGACGCACGGTCGATGACCTATCGGGAGCTGGCCGAGTCAGCGGCTCAGTGGGCGAGAATTCTGCTGGCCCACGGCGCGGCCCCTGGTGAACCGGTGGTGATGGCGATTCCGCGATCGCTGGAGTCGGTGCTCGCGGTGCGGGCGATCGCCGCCGCGGGTGCCTGCCTGGCACCGGTGGACACGACCGACCCTGGTGAACGACTGCATCGGATCATCACCAGTTCCGGTGCGGTGCTGGGCCTGACGACCATGGCGGTCGCCCACCGCCTCGGCGTGCGGGCGATCGTCGACGGGGATCACGCGGGTGAACAGCGGACCTCGACCAACCAGGCAACGCCGTCGCAGGCCGCACCGGCGTTGCGGCGAAAAGGTCAGCCGGGAGCGCGGTCGGTCCAGGGGGCGAAGCCGCCACCGCAGGCACCGTGGGAACCACAGGCGCGGCTGCGCGGGAACGGGATCACCTGGCTCGTGGTCGACGACCCCGACACCGCGGCGCGGCTCGGTGACTTCTCGGTGGAGCCGATCTCGGAGGTGGACCGCGACCGTCGGCTGTCGCCGGACCACCCCGCCTACCTGATCCACACCTCCGGCACCACCGGTGCGCCCAAAGGCGTCGAGGTCACCCACCGTGGGCTCGGACCGCTCACCGACCATCTGCTCGACCGCTATCGCACGACACCCAATTCGACAGTGCTGCACGCGCATTCACCCGCATTCGACGCACATCTGCTCGAACTCCTCGCCGCGTTCGCCGCCGGGGCCCGCCTGGTGGTCGAGCCGCCCGAGGTGGTCGCCGGTGTCGAGCTGGCGCGGCTGATCGACGCGCACACGGTGACTCACCTGCTCACGACGCCCGCCGTGCTGGCGACCCTGGCGCCCGAGGCGGTACCGAGCCTCGAGACCGTGGTGGTCGGCGGTGAGACCTGCCCCGCCGAACTGGTCGCGCTGTGGGCACCGCGGGTCCGTCTGCACAACGGCTACGGACCGACCGAGGCCACGGTGATGGCGACCCAGTCGGCGGCCCTAGTGGCGGGGGAGCCGGTGACGATCGGTGCTTCGCTGCCGGGAACGCGCGCACTGCTGCTGGATTCGCGTCTTCGCCCGGCCCCAGCGGGTGCGCGGGCGGAACTGTATCTCGCAGGTCCCGGCGTCGCGGCAGGCTATGTGGGCGATCCGGCAGGCACCGCCGCGAGATTCGTGGCCGACCCGAGTGGAACCGGGCAGCGGATCTACCGCACGGGCGACCTGGTCGGCCCACGTGCGGACGGCGGCTTCGAATTCCTCGGCCGGATCGACGCCCAGGTCTGCCTGCGTGGCCGCCGCGTGGAACCGGCCGAAGTCGAAGCCGCTCTTCTCGCCGACCCCGCCATCACCCACGCCGCCGTCGACTTCGCGAACCCGGGGACCCCGACCGCCCGCCTCATCGGCTATGTCGTCGCCGCACCGGGTATCCCGTTCGACGGCTCGGCCGCCCTGGCTCGCCTGCGCACCACCCTTCCCGCCGCCCTGGTCCCGGCCGCCCTTGTCGTCCTGGACCAGCTCCCCTTGACCGGCAACGGAAAACTCGACCGAGACGCGCTCCCGACACCGCCCGCCACCCACTACCGGGCACCGGAAACCCCACTCCAACAGCTGATCGCCACACGCTTCGCCACCGCGTGTGCCACCGACCAGGTCGGCGCCGACGACGACTTCTTCGCCCTCGGTGGCAATTCCCTGCTCGGCGTCCAAGTCGCCGCCGAACTCGCCGGGTCGACAGGGCTCCCGATCACTGTTCGCTGGCTCTACACCGCCCCTACCCCGTCCGCCCTGGCGGCCCGAATCACCGGTTACGGCGCCGACTCCGATCCCGGCACCGATGCCCTCGCCACGGTCCTGCCGCTGCGCCGAGGCGGTGCTCGCCCGCCTCTGTTCTGCATCCACTCCGCCGTCCCGCTGGCCTGGTGCTACGCGGGCCTGTCTCACCAGATCACCGACCGCCCCGTCTACGGCCTGCAAGCCCCCGTCCTTTCCGGCCTGCCCATGCTCGACCCGGATGACATCCGCACGACAGGCCGCCCCGCCCTCTCCGCCCCGGCGAGCACAGACGCCCTCACCATCGCCGGTCTCGCCGAGACGTACGCCGCCGAGATCGGTCGCGTGCATCCCGACGGCCCGATCCACCTGCTCGGCTGGTCACTGGGCGGGCAGCTGGCCCACGCTGTCGCCATTCGGTTGCACGAGCAGGGACGCGCCGTCGCCAGCCTCACCATGCTCGACAGCGTGGTGATCCCCGACGGTGCCGAACCGCCGCCTCGGCCCAGGATGCGTGACCTGCTCACCCACCTGCTCGGCGATGAGCCCGCCGACGCCGACACCCTCGCGGATCTGTCCGCGGAACAGGCGGCGAGCGAATTGGCCACCACCGGAGCCAGTCTCGGATCGGGCTTGTCCGCGGCACAGCTGACAACGCTGCACGCCGCCTATGCCGACGGTGTCCGCCTCTCCCACGGATACCGCCCCGGTGTCTTCGACGGCGACCTGCTCTATTTCTGCGCGACCGAGGGCATGACCGGCTTCCTCGATGCGCGGATGTGGCGTCCCCATGTCACCGGTCGGCTGATCGAGCATCCGGTCGCGACGACCCACGCCCAGCTCACCAACGCCGACGTGGTCGCCCGGATCGGCCCGATCATCGACCAGCACCTGCGCACCGTGGACAACGCGGCCGCGCGGGAGGTGCGGTGACGATGCGCTCGGTCACCGGTCCGCGCACCGGCGCCACCTGGTGGTGCGTCCACGACGACCCCGCGCGCTGGCGCGCCGAACACCCCGGCACCGCCACCCTCCTCGACTGGTTCGCCGATCTGACCCGCCCCGACCCCGCGCAGGGCAGGCCGGGCCCGGTCTGCCCCTTCGTCAAACCCGCTGCCGCCCATCACGCCCTGTGGATCGCCGAACACCCCGGCGGCGACACCCTCACCGCCGCCGACATCGCGACCGCCGCCGACGACGCGTTCACCCTCTACCGCGCATTGCCCACCGACGGCCCCTGCGCGGTCCTCACCGTCTTCCCCGGCCTCACCCACACCGCCCGCATCGATGACGCCCATGCCGCCCGCAAGACCGAGATCGTCGGCACGGGTGCGATGCTGGGCCAGTTCTACCCGGGATGCCCGGTCGCCGGGCTGTGGAATCGCGACTACCGCCCACTCGACGCGCCACTGCCGATGCTGGTGATCCGCCCGATGATGAACACCGACTTCCCGTTCCTGGTCGGCGAACCGGAATGGCTCTCGGCCTACCTGGCCGTGCACGCCCCGGGCCTGCCGCGCAAGCTGCGCGCCGCGATTGCTCAGCGGATGCACGTCCCCGACTCCGGCGCGGGATCGATCACCGAACTGCGGGCGCATTTTCCGGACGAACACGCACAACCCGGACACGAACGGGGCAATGCCGGACATTAGCCGGTCGGTGCGGCACACTCGACGCCATGCGTCGGCTCCTGTGCTGCCTGCTCGTCCTGTTCGGCTGCGGTGTCGTGGCCTCGCCCGTGGCCTCGGCCGCTCCGGGAATCCTGGAAGTCCGCCCGCTCGGCGGCAGACAGCTCGAAGTGGTCGTGTACTCGGCGGCGATGAATCGTTCGGTGACGGTGTGGATGTCGCATCCCGGCGCCGGCGCGCCCGCGCTGTATCTGCTCAACGCCGTCGACGGTGGCGAGAGCGGCGGGCCGTGGATGCGGCGTACCGATGTCGTGGACTTCTTCGCCGACAAGCCGGTCAATGTGATCGTCCCGATCGGTGGCCGCGCCAGTATGTACACCGACTGGCAGCGTGACGACGCGGCGCTGGGCCGCAACAAGTGGGCCACCTTCCTCACCGCCGAACTGCCGCCGCTGCTCAACGAGCGCTTCGGCATGAGTGGCGCCAACGGCATCGCGGGACTCTCGATGTCGGCCACCTCCGCGCTGAACCTCGCCATCGCCGCACCGGGTCTCTACCGTGCCGTCGGCGCGTTCAGTGGCTGCACCCAGACGGCCAGCGCGCTGGCCCAGACCTTGATTCGCGCCCAGTTGGCCACCTTCGGCGCCGACGCCTCCAATATGTGGGGCGGCCCCGGTGACCCGGCCTGGGTGGCGAACGATCCGGTCGTGCACGCGGAGCGGCTGCGCGGCACCGCCATCTACCTGTCCTCGGGCAATGGCCTGCCGGGCCCGCACGAGGCGATCAACGCCCCGAGCATCGCGGGCAATGTCGGCGTCCTGCTCGATCGTCTGCTGGTCGGCGGCACCATGGAAGCCGTCGTCGGCAGCTGCTCGAGCCCGCTGGCCGGGCGCCTGGCCGAACTCGGCATCCCCGCCGACGTCCGCTTCCGGGCCGCGGGCACCCACGCCTGGCCCTACTGGCAGGACGACATCCACGACTCCTGGCCGATGTTCGCGGCTGCCCTCGGCGCCTGAGAAACCTGTCGGTGCCCGGGCGCACACTGGGCCGATGGCATACGACGAGGAACTCGCCGAGCGGATCCGGGAGTGCCTGGACCCGGCGCCGGATTTCGTCGAGAAGAAGATGTTCGGCGGACTGGCCTTCCTGATCGGCGGCAACATGGCCGTCGCCGTCACCGGCGAGGACGGGCTGATGGTGCGGGTCGAGCGCGCCGAGTTCGATGCGCTGCTGGACGCGCCCACCGCGACGCCGATGATGATGGGCGCACGGGAGATGACCGGCTGGATCCTGGTCACGACCGCGGCCCTCGACGACGCCGCGGTCCTGCGGGAATGGGTCGGGCGCGGGGTGTCCTACGCCAGAACCCTGCCGCGAAAACGCTAGATCGCGCCGACCCCGGTACGGCAACGGTCGCCGAGCGCGGCATCGCGGCGGCCGCCGGGACGAACCAGCCCGCCGAGGCGCCAGCAGACCGCCCAGACCGGCCGAACCTGTGCCGCCAACCATCGAGCGGGGTGGTGGCCTGTCGACGCTGCGTCGCCGGTGACCCCCGAAAATCACCCGCAGGGGATGAGGTGGTCGCGACGACCGGCCGTGACACTTGTCCCATGTCGACGTCCGGGCCCCGCCGCTATCAGTTCGTCATCGAGGGCGAGCTGACCGAGCGCGTCCTCGCGGCATTTCCGGAGCTGCGCCCCAGCGCGCATTCGCCGACCGGGACCACCACCCTCTACGGCGTCATCGCCGACAACACGGCCATGCGTGGCGTCCTCGCCCGCATCGACACCCTCGGTCTCACCCTGCTGGGCATGTCCCAGCTTCCCGACTGATCGCCACACCTTCGCGATGACGTCGATCTGATAACGAGCGGCCTGTCTGCCCGCCACCGGCAAACGCGCAGCCGCCGATTCACCTACCGTCGAGCTCTGCGGATCTCACCGCCGCGCGGTGAAACTGCGAGTTCAGGAGGGTGATGATGGCTTCGTCGTCGAGTTCGCTGGACTTCCATGGTGACAGCCCGGTGGTTGCTGTCGCCGGCCATGGTGTGGACAGCCCGATCCCGGATCTGTCCTTCGCGCCAGTGCGCTGCGGTGCGGCGTTCGCCCGGTTCGACCGGGCACTGGCGGCCGACGGGCACACGGTCCTGCTGTGCGGCCCGGCGGGCAGCGGCAAGACCGTGGTGCTGGTCGACTGGGTGACCCGGCTGCACCGCAAGCGCGGACCGCGCGTGGTCTGGTCGACCGTCACCGAACAGCTCGCCGAGGGCGGTGACCTGCTCGGCATGCTGACCCGGACGCTCGATCCCGCCCCCGATCTGGGCTCCGACGGACTGCTGCGCACGCCGGTGGATCGCGCCGCCGACCTGATCGCGGTGCTGGCCGAGCACGAGCCGACGGTCCTGGTGATCGATGACGCCCACCTGCTCACCGATCCGCTGCAACTGGCCGGTCTGGAATTCCTGCTGACCCACCTGCCGACCCAGTTCACCGTGCTGATCGCGGGCCGCTTCGATCCACCACTACGCTGGCACACCCTCGACCTGGCCGCTCGGCTCACCCGGGTCGGCGCCACCGAGCTGGCGCTCTCGCCGGACCGCGTCGCCCAGTTGCTGGCCCAGCACGGCTGCCGCCTCGACGACGCCGAACTCACCGTGGTGCAGAACCTCACCCGTGGCTGGGCCGCGCTGGTCCGGATCGCGGCCATCTACCTGTCCACCAACGCGGCCGACCGTGACACCGCGCTCACCGCGCTGGCGCGGCCCTCGCACGCGGTCGCCGACTTCCTGGTGGCCGAGCTCCTCGACTCGCTGCCCGCGCCGACCCTCGACTTCCTGCTCGCCACTGCGGTCCCCGCGCAGTTCTGCCTGCCGCTGGCCGAGGAACTGGCCGGCGAGGACGCCGCCCGGATCATCGACGAACTCCTGCGTGCCAACTTCCCCCTGCACACCGTCGCGCACGCGGGCGAACTCTGGCACACCTACCATCCGCTGCTGCGCGCCTACCTGCTCGCCGAGGCCGTGCACACCAGGCCGGAACGGCTGTCCGCCGGTCATCGCCGGGTCGCCGAGTGGTTCACCGCCGCTGCCATGCCCGCTCCCGCGCTGGAGCACGTGCTGGCCGAGCCGGGCACGCCCGGCCTGGCGGCTTTCCTGCGGGACTGGGGCCCACGGATGGTGCTCGATGGCACGGGGCACACCCTGCTCGCGGCCGTCGAGCACGTGCCCGAGCTGGCCGAGGACACCTTCGTGCGCCTGCTGCGCGCGGCCGTCGCCGTGGAGGAAGGCGATATCGCCGCCGCCGAGGTCTACCTGGAAGCCGCCCATGTCGGCGCTGCCGGACTCTCGCGGCTGGCGCCCGCCGACTGGGTGCACGCGCTCGATCAGGCGGTCAGCGCGGGAGTTGCTGTGCTGGTAGGTGATTCGGCCTCGACGCGGTGGCCACTGCCCACGCTGACCGGTCAACACGACCTCGACTGCTATGCGGCGCTGCAGTGCGGTGCCGCCGAGGTCTTCGGTGGTGACGCCGAGACCGGGGCGACGGCGCTGCGCCACGCCATCGTGCACGCCGAGGAAGCCGGCCTCGGGCGCGTGGCGGTCCGCGCGCGCACCGCCTCGGCCATGGCGGCGGGCGTCGCGGGCCGGGTGGGGGAGTTGCGTACCCTGGCCGCGCAGGCCGTCGACTGCGCGCAACGCTTCGAGCTCGCCGGGTCCACCGAGGCGGCGCTGGCCCGGTTGATCGCGGCCGATGGCGCCTATCGGCAGGGGAGGGAGTTCGAACGTCCGCTGCCGAGTCTGCCGGGGACGACCGCGCACGAGTCGATGGTGCCCGCGCCGCTGCGCCAGGCCGCGATCGCGCTCGGTCTGCTGAGTTTCGCCGAGGCCGCCGACCGCGCGGCCGCGGCGACCACGATGAGCAAGCAGGTGCACCGGCTGCTCGACGAGTCGCCGATGCTGCTCGGGCTGGGCGCGCAGGTCATCGACGTGCTGTGGCTGCTGCTGCGGCTGCAGGCGCGCACCGATGCCCAGCAGCTGGTCGATCACGCGGCGCGCACGCTCGGCCCGGCGCCGGAACTGGCGGTCGCCGAGGCGGGCTTGGCCATCTACACCCATCGTCCCGCCGCCGCCGTGACCCTGCTCGAGCCGCTGCTGACCGGTGCCCCGAGGCTCGGGCCCGCCGCGGTGGTGACGGCCTGGCTGCTGGTCGCGGTGGCCGCCGACCGGCTCGATCGCCCCCGCAAGGTCGACGACGCGATCGAACAGGCGCTCGCCCACGCCGACGACGAGCAGCTGATCCGCCCGTTCCTCGACGTGCCGGGCGCGGCCGAACTGCTCGACCGGCTGGGTGGCCGCTTCGGCCGCTTCGACACCTTCGTCGACCGGATCCGCGCCCACCGCGGCGCGGCGGTGGGCGCGCCACAGCTCACCGACACCGAACTCGTTGTGCTGCGCCAACTTCCGTCGGGGATGACGGCGATCAGTATCGCCGGCGACCTCGGTATCTCGGTGAACACCGTGAAGACCCACCTGCGCGGCATCTATCAGAAGCTCGGCGTGAACGCCCGCGCCGAGGCCATCGCGCAGGCCCGCGGTCTCGGCCTGCTCTGAGCTCAGTCGGCCGGTGCCTGCAGGGCGGGGAACCAGACGTCGGTGAGCACGGCGGCGGCCTGTTCGGCGGTGACCTCGATGGTGCCGTGCATGGCCCAGCGGGTGAAGAACCGTTCGAGCTGGGCGACGAGCAGTTCGATCCGCAGCCGGGCCTCATCGCGGCGTCTCTCGGGCCAGCGTTCGAGATAGGCGGGCATGCTGTCGGCCAGCGTCATGATGCCTTCGCGCGCCACCGCGCGGAATCCGGGTTCCACCGCGGTGGCCTCGTCCCAGGCCGGGAGCATGTCCTTGTTGACCAGGAACCAGTCGATCGCCCGGGCCATCCAGCCGGCGAACGCCTCGCGTGAACCGGTCGTGAGCACTCGGTCCAGGTCGGCGTAGAACAGCCGGACGCTGGTGAGCGTGCCCTCGTTCGCGATGGCGCGCAGCACCTCGGGTTTGCCGGTGAAGTGCAGATAGAAGGTGGCTCTGCTGCAGCCGACCGCCGCGGCGATGTCGTCGACCCGGACATCGGAATAGCCCTGGGTCTCGAACAGCTGGCGGGCGGTCTCGACGATCCGGGCCCTGGTCAGGCGTTTCTGTTCCTCGCGCAGGGAGCCGCGGCGGGCGGGCGGTTCGGACGACATGCCCCCATCCTAGACGATCCGCTCATTCACTGGACATGATGTCCAGTGAGCCGCTATCGTGTGGTTCACGTCACTTCGGCCGGGTCATCGTCGACCCGCCGCTCAGGAGTTGTGCATGAATACACGTGAATTGCCCACGGTGTGCGTCATCGGCGCCGGGCCGTCGGGCATCACTGCCGCCAAACGTCTTGCCGAACACGGTATTCCGTTCGTCTGCTACGAAGCCTCCGACGAGGTGGGCGGCAACTGGTACTTCAAGAATCCCAACGGCATGTCGGCCTGCTATCAGAGCCTGCACATCGATACCTCCAAGTACCGCCTGCAGTTCGAGGACTTTCCCGCGCCCGATGACTGGCCGGATTTCCCGCATCACTCCCAATTGCTGCAGTACTTCAAGGATTACGTCGACCATTTCGACCTGCGGTCCCGCATCCGCTTCGACACCTTGGTCACCGCCGCCGAACGCGATGACGAGGGCCTGTGGCGGGTCACGACCAGTACGGGCGACACCGAGATCTTCGACGCCCTCATCGTCTGCAACGGCCACCACTGGAACCCGCGATTCCCCGACTACCCGGGCGAATTCGACGGTGTGCTCATGCACAGTCACGCCTACAACGACCCCTTCGATCCGATCGACATGCGCGGCAAGCGGATCGTGGTCGTCGGGATGGGCAATTCCGGCCTCGACATCGCCTCGGAGCTGTCCCAGCGATTTCTCGCCGAGAAACTGTTCGTCTCGGCCCGCCGTGGTGTCTGGGTGCTGCCGAAATACGTCAACGGTCAAGTGGGGGACCGGCGTTCGATGCCCTCGTGGATTCCGCCGAGGGTCGCCCTCAAGCTGAAGCAGCGGTTCGTCCGCAAGAACCGTGGCGAGATGCCGAACTACGGCCTGCCCGCGCCCGATCACGAACCGTTCGAGGCGCACCCGTCGGCGAGCGAGGAATTCCTGCACCGGGCCGGCTGTGGTGATGTGGAGTGCAAGCCCGCGATCACCCGATTGGATGGCGACACCGTCCATTTCGCCGACGGCAGCAGCGAACAGGTCGATGTGGTGCTGTGTGCCACCGGCTATCACATCAGCTTCCCGTTCTTCACCGACCCGGCACTGGTCCCCGATGCCGCCAACCGGCTCCCGCTGTTCGCGATGATGATGAAGCCCGGCGTGGACAATCTGTTCCATCTCGGCCTGGCCCAGCCCCTGCCCACCCTGGTCAACTTCGCCGAGCAGCAGAGCAAGCTGGTGGCCGCCTATCTGACCGGCCGCTACCACCTGCCGCCACGCGATCAGATCGATGCCGCCGTGCGCGAACAGGAAACCGCGCGCACCGGCCGCTACTATGATTCGCCACGCCACACGATCCAGCTCGAATTCGAGCCCTATGTGCGCCGATTGCGCAAGGAAATGGCGCGCGGCGCCAAGCGCGCTGCCGCGGCGGGCAACACGTTGCCGGTGCCGGCTCGCGCGACGGCCGGGGTGCGGCGATGAGCGGCGGCTTCTGTAGCGACGAATTCGCCGGTGTCCGTCAGGTGTTCGACGAACAACTCGTCTCCGGCGCCGAACTCGGTGCCGCGCTGTGTGTCACCGTGGACGGCGAGCCGGTCCTCGACCTGTGGGGCGGTCACGCCGACCCGGAACGCGCCACCGCCTGGGGCGCCGACACCCTGGTCAACGTCTTCTCGGTCACCAAGACGATGACCGCGCTGTGCGCCCTGTTGCTCGTCGAGGCGGGCGAACTCGAGGTCGACGAACGCGTGGCGCACTACTGGCCCGAATTCGCGGCCGCGGGCAAGGGCGGGATCGAGGTCAGGCAGCTGCTCGCGCACACCTCGGGCGTCTCGGGCTGGGACCGCCCGATCGAACTGACCGACATCTACGACACCGAGTCCGCCGCCGCCCGCCTGGCAGCCCAGGCTCCGTGGTGGGAACCCGGCGCGGCCTCGGGTTATCACGCGCTCAACTACGGCCACCTCATCGGCGAACTGGTCCGCCGGATCACCGGCCGCACGCTCGGCCGGTTCTTCGCCGACGAACTCGCGGGCCCCCTGGGCGCGGACTTTCACATCGGCACCGGTCCCGAGCACGCCGACCGGATCGCCACCCTGATCCCGCCGGAGATGCCCGAATTCGACTTGTCGACCCTGGACCAGGACAGCGTGCTCGTCAAGACGCTCACCAGCCCGCTGCTCGACATCGCCGAAACCGCCTCCGCGGGGTGGCGCGAGGCCGAGAACGGTGCGGTCAACGGCCACGGCAATGCCCGCTCGGTGGCCCGCGTGCAATCGCTGATCGCCTGCGGCGGTGAGCTGAGCGGCAGGCGATTCCTCTCGCCCGCCACCATCGACCTGATCTTCCGGGAGCAAGCCGACGGCATCGATTTGGCCCTGCTGACCCCGTTGCGCTTCGGCATCGGCTACGGTCTGCCCCGCCCACAGACCTTCCCACACATCCCCGACGGCCGGGTCTGCTGGTGGGCGGGGTACGGCGGCTCGATGGTCGTCAACGATGTGGATCGTCGAGTCACCTTCGCCTACACCATGAATCGGATGGCCACCGGCCTGATCGGGTCCGATCGCTGCGACCTGTACCTGAAGGCGGTCTTCGACGCGGTGGGGCAGCGATGACCATGCGCGCGATGCAGTTGACCGCACCGGGAACCCTCGAACTGCGGACCATCCCCGTGCCCGAGATCGGCCCCGGCGACCTGCTGGTGCGGGTCGGGGCCGCCGGGATCTGCCATTCGGACTCCTTCGTCCTCGGACTGCCGTTCCCGCTGCGCGAAGATCCGCTCACCCTCGGCCACGAGATCGCGGGAACCATCGAGGCGATCGGCGCCGAGGTGGTCGGGCGCGCGGTGGGGGAGCGCGGGATCGTCTACCTGTGCTGGTCCTGCGGGGACTGTCGAGAATGCTTGCGCGGCAACGAGAATGTCTGTCTGGCCGCCGGGCGCGGCGCGATGCCGCCGTGTCCCGGCCTCGGCCCCGACGGTGGAATGGCCGAGTACGTGCGCATCCCGGCGAGCGCGTTCGTCCCGATCGGCGCCGAGTTGAGCTTCGCCCAGGCCGCCCCGCTCGCCGATGCCGCGCTCACCCCGATGCACGCCATCCGTGGCGCCACCGACCAGCTCTGGCCGGGCGCCACCGCGGTCGCCATCGGCATCGGGGGCCTCGGCCACGTCGCGATCCAATTGCTGAAGTCCACCACCGAGACCAGGGTGATCGCGGTCGACGTGAGCGCCGAGAAACTGGACCTGGCCACCGCCTGCGGCGCCGACATCACCCTGCTGGCCGGTCCCGACACGGCCGCCACGATCCTCGAACTCACCGATGGCCGTGGCGCGGAGGCGGTGTTCGACTTCGTCGGCTCCGACGTCACCGCGAAGCTGGCCGTCGAGACCGTGGCCCCCAACGGCGCCTACCGCATGGTGGGACTCGCGGGCGGTGTCCCCGGCATCGACTCCGGCCCGGCGGGTGGGCCCGGCCTGCCCTGGGGCGCCACGGTGCGCAAGTCTTACGGCGGCACCAGAAACGACCTGACGGCGGTGGTCGCGCTGGCGGCCGAGGGCGCGCTGCGCGTGGAGGTCGAATGCTTCGACCTCGCCGCCGCCCGCACCGCCTTCGACCGACTCGACGCAGGCGCGATCCGCGGACGCGCCGTGCTCATTCCCTGATGGAGGAAGACATGACCGAAGCAGTATCCCCCCAAACAGACCCCCAGACCTTCGTGGCGCAGGTCGCCGCGGGCCTCACCGCGCCCGGCGCCCCCTTCGAGATGACCGTCGAGTCGGTGCTCGGCGCCGAGATTCCGGTGCTGGCACACCGCCGCCGCAACCTGCGCGAACTCCTCGAGCACTCGCTGACCTGGGGTGAGCGCGACTATCTCGTCACCGACGACCGCCGAATCTCCTTCGCCGAGCACGCTGCCGCTGCCGGTGCGCTGGCCACGGCACTGGCCACCCGCCACGGCGTCGGTAAGGGCGACAGGGTCGGCATCCTGGCCGCCAACGGCCCCGACTGGGTGATCGCGTTCTGGGCGGCGCAGTGTCTCGGCGCGATCCCGGTCGGCTACAACGCCTGGTGGGCGCCACCGGAGATCGCCTACGGTCTCGGCCACACCAGCCCGACCGTGGTGCTCGCCGACGCGAAAAGAGCTGCGCGCCTAGCAGAATCGGGTAGCGACGTGCCGGTTCTCACTTTCGAGGACGATCTGCCCGCGCTGATCGCCGAATTCGGCGGCGAGATCCCGAATACCCCGGTGGGCGAGGACGATCCGGCCGTGATTCTCTACACCAGTGGCACCAGCGGCCGCCCCAAGGGCGTGGTGCACTCGCAACGAAACCTGGTGGCCGTCAGTGACTATCACCGCTTCACCGACGCGATGATGGCCGCCTTCACCGGGCAGCCGCTGGGCGACGGACCGAGCGAGCGGCGCTACCTGGTCACCGCGCCGCTGTTCCACATCGCCAGCCTGCACAACCTGGTCATACCGCGCCTGGCCACCGGCGCCTCGGTGGTGTTCCCGGACGGCGCGTTCGCGGTGGACCGGGTGCTGCGCCTGGTCGAACGCGAACGTGTCACCAACTGGGCGGCCGTGCCGACCATGGCGAGCAGACTGCTCGACCATGATGTGTCGCGCTACGACCTGTCCTCGCTGAGCGCCCTGTCCCTGAACTCCGCGCCGTCCTCACCTGCGCTGCTCGACCGATTGCGCACCCACCTCGCCGGTGCCCAACTCGCGCTGACCACCAGCTACGGTCTCACCGAGAGCGGCACCGCGGCGACGGTGGCGACGCCGCTCGACCTCGCGGTCGACCCGGAATCGGTGGGCAGGCCCATCATCGGCGTCGCCGTCGAGATCCGCGATCCCGAGGGCGCGGTGGTCCCCGACGGCGCGGAAGGCGAGATCTGTATCCGCAGCCCGTACGTCATGCTCGGCTACTGGAACGACGAGGATGCCACGGCCGCCGCCATCGATGGCGAACGTTGGTTGCGCTCCGGCGATTTCGGAGCGCTCACCGACGGCAGGCTCACGGTCGCGGGCAGGCGCACCGACCTGATCCTGCGCGGCGGGGAGAACGTGTACCCCACCGAGATCGAGAATGTGCTCGCCGAACACCCGGCGGTCAGTGAGTGCGCGGTGTTCGGCGTCGACCATCCCGATCTCGGCCAGGAGGTGGCGGCCGTGGTCGTCGCCGAGCCGGGCGCGGTCGACCCGGAGGAACTGCGCGCCTACCTGGCCGCGCGGCTGGCCTATTTCAAGGTGCCCGTCCGCTGGCGGATCACCTCGGAAGAGTTGCCGCGCAACGCGACCGGCAAGGTCACCCGGCGTCGGCTCGCGTTGTAGGAAGGGTCGGCAACGTTCGACTGCATCATCAAGGGCGGCCGGTGGTTCGACGGCACCGGCGCCCCGTCCGCGGTCCGCCACCTCGGCCTGCGGATGAGCGCGTGTTCCGGGGCTGGCGCGCGCGGGCCCGGTGTCGATCTGGGACAGTCACCTCATGGCCGCGCGGACCTCGCCCGGTCCACCGCCCCACGTCAGCGAGAGGATTCGAGATGTCGGATGCGAAACGGATCAGCTGGGGTAAGCCGCGCCGTCCCAGCGACGCCGACCGCGACGCGCTCCGGGACGACCTGCTCACCCGTGCTCGCGCGGTCCGCGCCGCCGGGTGGGCGCCCTATCGCGCCGAATGGTCCCCCGGCCAGCTCGCCGTCGTCGCCTACCTGCTCGGCGACGCCGAGGTCCTCGCCGACCTCGAGGAGACCGAAGGCACGGTCCTCACTCGCTACGCCGCTGACCTCTTCGGCTTCCTCGACGGCCGCAAAGACGTCGAAAAGGGCCTCACCGCGACCCAAACCTGGTTCGACACCGTCCGCGCATCCCTCTGATCACCTGGACGACCGATCATCAGGATCTGGTGGCGTCGGCTTCTCGGGCCATACTCGCCTGAGAGCCTGGTGATCAACTGTCCGACTCGGGGCTCAGGTGGTGGCTCGAGTGCGGAGGATGCAGTGGGTGGTCGTGTAGATGCTCGGCATGCATTCGTTGCAGTGGGTGCAGAGTGAGCGGGTGGTCGCGTCGGTGTGCCAGCGGTTGATCAGGTCCGGTTCGCGGAGCAGGGCGCGGCCCATGGCGACGAAGTCGAAGCCCTCGGCCCTCGCCTGCTCGGCGGTGGCCAGATCGGTGATGCCGCCGAGCAGGACCAGCGGCATCGACAATTCCTGCCGGAACCGGCGTGCTTTGTCGAGCAGATAGGCCGGGCGATAAGGGTATTCGCGCAGGAACTGCTTGCCGACGAGCTGGAAGCCCCAGCGCACGGGGATCGGCAGCACCTTCGCGAAGTTCTTGCGCGGCGCGTCACCGCGGAAGATCGCCATCGGATTGAGCAGTGAGCTGCCCGCGGTCAATTCGAGGGCGTCGAGGGCGCCGTCGTCCTGCAGCCAGCTCGCCACCTGGAGCGATTCCTCGACCGAGAATCCGCCGCGCACACCGTCTTCCATGGTGAGCTTGGCGGTCACCGCCATCGTGTCACCGACCGCGTCGCGTACCGCCCGCGCCAGTTCCCTGGCCACGCGCGCGCGATTGACCAGCGCCCCGCCGTAGTCGTCCTTGCGCCGATTCAGGATCGGACTCAGGAACGCGCTGGCCAGATAGTTGTGCCCGAGATGGATCTCCACCGCGTCGAACCCGGCCTCTCGCGCGAGTCGCGCCGCCCTGGCGTGCGCGGCGACCACCTCGGCGATCCCGAGCGCGTCGGGCACCTTCGTGAACCGCATCCCCAGCGGATTGAACATCCGGCTCGGGGCCAGCGCGGGCGCCCGATTGGATTTCGCGTTGGCCACCGGTCCGGCGTGCCCGAGCTGCGCGCTGATCGCCGCCCCCTCGGCGTGCACGGCGTCGGTGAGCCGCCGCAACCCCGGCACCGCCTCGGGCCGCATCCAGATCTGATGCCGATCCGTGCGCCCACCCGGCGCCACCGCGCAATAGGCCACCGTCGTCATTCCCACCCCGCCCGCGGCGACCTCCCGGTGGAATTCCACCAGCTCATCGGTCGCCAGCGCCTCGGGTGTTCGCCCCTCGAACGTGGCCGCCTTGATCACCCGATTACGCAGGGTGAGTGGTCCGAGGCGGGCTGGTGCGAGGACATCGCTCATGCCAGAAGTGAAACACGTTACAGTTTTTGTGGCAATGGGAGCGTCCCACTCAGTGGCTACCAGCGGTCGGGGGTCACCGGGGCGTCCCAGGCCTTGGCGAAGCGGGTCTTGTCCCTGGCCTTGACCTCCTTGCGGCGATAGACGATGTAGGGGCGGGTGAGATAGCCGATGGGGGCGCTGAACATGTGGACGAGGCGGGTGTAGGGCCAGGCGGCGACCAGGACCAGGACGACGAGGCCGTGCAGCTGGAAGGTCCACGGGACCCCGACCATCAGGCCGGGCTCGGGGTGGATGGTGAACAGGCCGCGGAACCAGGGCGAGACGGTGTCGCGATAGTTGTAGGTGCCCCACGCCAGGTTGGAACCCCAGGTGTTGAGCAGACCGGTGACCAGCGCCAGGGTCAGCAGGGTGTACATGAGCACGTCGTTGCGGCTGGTCGCCTTGCGCACAGCCGGGACCACGATGCGGCGGTAGCACAGGATCGCGACACCGGCGACAACCATCAGCCCCGCGACCGAGCCCGCGCCGACCGCGATCAGGTGGTAGGTGTGCTGGGAGATGCCGACGGCCGCGGTCCACGACTGCGGGATCAGCAGGCCCATCACATGCCCGCCGAACACGCCGAGCATGCCGAAGTGGAACAGCGGACTGCCCAGTTGCAGCAGCTTGGACTCGTAGATCTGCGAGGAGCGGGTGGTCCAGCCGAACTGGTCGAACCGGTAGCGCCAGACATGGCCGAGCACAAAGGAAGTCGCCGCGATGTAGGGCAGGATCAGCCACACACCTTCGGGAACGGGGATGGTGGCGTTCATCGGCGGCCTTCCTCGGCGTCTAACAGGGCGGGGTCCATGGCGAAGGGTTCCAGACCGACCTCTTCCTCGGGCGGGCCCTGGGCGGCGAGTTCGGCGATGCGGCGACGATCGGCGGTGGTCACCGGCGGCAGGGTCGACAGCACCGCGCCGAGCGCACCGGCGTAGGGAGAGTTGTTGTCGCCCAGTGACAGTCGCAGCAGTTCGAGCACCGGCACATGTTCGCCGAGCAGGCGTTCGCCGCCGATCGGGTCGATGGTGGCGGCGAATTCGAGCAGCACCGGCAGGTGGTCGGGCAGTTCCTCGTCGCCGAGTTCCACCCCGGCCTGACGGTAGGCGTGCTTGAACCGCAGCAGCGCCATGCCCCGTTTGCGGGTGTCGCCGTAGGCGTAGAAGGTCAGGTGCAGGCTGGCACGGCGGCGCATGTCGAAGGTCTCGACATAGCTCTGCGCGGACTCGATGGCCGGGGTGTCCCGCAGGTAGCCGAGCAGGCCGGTGAAATGCGCGCGCACCTGCGCCGGCAATTCCGCCGCGGCACCGGTCATCTCGTCGAGTAGCGCCAGGGTCTTCTCGCCCGGGTAGTCGAGCAGCAGCGCGGCCAGCCGCCACACCAACCGGCGGTCGTGCTCACTCATGACGGTGACCGGCTGCGGTCGCCGACGGATCGAGAGCAGACTCATCGCGTCACTCCGCTCACGGGTGGGTCGACCACGGCAGCGCCGTTGCTTCCGTGGCCGTTGCTCCCCACGGCGCCATTGCCGTTCGTGGCGGGGGCAAGCGTGTCGCTGCTCGGCACCAGACCGCTGGTGTCGCGGCCGTCCCAGTTGAGCAGGTTGATCCGGCCCGACTTCTCTTCCGGCGCGGCCTGATTCGTGTCGGTCAGCGAGAACTTCTCGACCATCTGGTCGAACGCGGTCATGCCGGGGCCGCCGTCGGTGTCGAGACTGCAGCCGGTGGCCAGCGAATCCAGTTCGTGCGCGCGGGAGGTCGCGCCGGAGGGGATCACGTACCGGTGCTCGTACTTGGCGATGGCCAGCAGCCGGTACATGGCCTCGATCTCCTCGGGCTCGAGCCGGATCGACGGCGCGATCCCGGGATCGGGCTCCTCGCCGAGGTTCACCGAGCGCATGAACGCGCGCATTCCGGCCAGGCGTTGCAGCGACGCGCGCACCGGCCCGACCTCACCCGCGGTGAACAGCTCGGCCAGGTACTCCACCGGAATCCGCAGCGCGTCGATGGCACCGAACAGGTTGTCGGCGTTCTCGCCATCGTGACCGGTCTCGGTGAGCACGTCCACCACCGGCGAGAGCGGCGGCACGTACCAGACCATCGGCATGGTGCGGTATTCCGGATGCAGCGGCAGGGCCAGCTGGTAGTCCACGATCAACTTGTAGACCGGTGAATCCTGCGCGGCGGTGATCCATTCCGTGGAGATGCCCGCCGCCTCGGCCTCGGCGATCACGCGCGGGTCGTGCGGATTGAGGAAGACACCGAGCTGGGACGGGTACAGATCCTTGTCCTCGGTCACCGACGCCGCCTCGAGCACCGCGTCGGCGTCGTAGAGCATCACGCCGATGTAGCGCAGCCGCCCGACGCAGGTCTCCGAGCACACGGTCGGGATGCCGACCTCCACGCGCGGGTAGCAGAAGGTGCACTTCTCCGCCTTGCCCGTCTTGTGGTTGAAGTAGATCTTCTTGTACGGGCAGCCGGTGATGCACTGGCGCCAGCCACGGCACTTGTCCTGGTCGACGAGCACGATGCCGTCTTCCTCGCGCTTGTAGATCGCGCCCGAGGGGCACGAGGCGGCGCAGGAGGGGTTGAGGCAGTGCTCGCAGATGCGCGGCAGGTAGAACATGAAGGTCTCTTCGAACTCCAGTTTCACCTTGTCCTCGAGCTTGCCGAGCAAAGGGTCCTTGCCGACTGCCTCGGGACCCGAGCCCAGGTCGTCGTCCCAGTTCGCGCCCCAGGTGACCGTGGTGTCCTCGCCGGTGATCAGCGATTTCGGCCGGGCCACCGGGGTGGTGTCCATCGGCGGCGAGGAGAGCAGGTTGTCGTAGTCGTAGCTCCACGGTTCGTAGTAGTCCTCGACCGTGGGCAGATCCGGGTTGGCGAAGATGTTCATCAGCCGCTTGAACCGCGAACCCGACTTGAGCGAGAGCTTGCCGCGCTTGTTGAGCGTCCAGCCGCCCTTCCACTTCTCCTGATCCTGGTACTGACGCGGATACCCCTGTCCCGGACGGGTTTCCACATTGTTGAACCAGACGTACTCGGTGCCACCCCGATTGGTCCACGCCTGCTTGCAAGTGACGCTGCAGGTATGGCAGCCGATGCACTTGTCGAGGTTCATGACCATGGCGAGCTGAGCCATGACGCGCATGGTTATTCCGCCTCTCCGCGATTCTTGCGCACGGCTCGGGAGCCGCCGAGCGTCCTGCCCGCGGCCGTGCGGTCGGGTGTCGATCCGGTTCCGGGCGTGCCCGACGAGGTACCCGGACGGTTCGAGATCAGTCGTCGCCTCGGCGGTCGAACAGAGTGGTCCATGTCAGTACTCGACTTCCTGGCTCCGGCGGCGGATCGTGGTCACTTCGTCCCTCTGGTTTCCGGTGGGCCCGTGGTAGTTCAGGGCGAAGGACTGCTGGGCGTAGCCGCCGATCAGGTGTGATGGCTTGATCAACACCCTGGTCAGCGCGTTGTGGATGCCGCCGCGCTTGCCCTTGCCGACCTTGGTGTCCTCGGTGCCCTCGATGCGCGGCACATCCACCGCGCGGTCCTGCGCGTGATACATGAACACGGTGCCCTCGGGCATGCGGTGCGAGACGATGGCGCGCGCGACGACGATGCCGTTGCGGTTGATCGCCTCGATCCAGTCGTTGTCGGCCACCCCGATCTTGGCCGCGTCACGGTCCGACATCCAGATCGTCTGCCCGCCGCGCGAGAGGGTGAGCATGTGCAGGTTGTCCTGGTAGGCCGAGTGGATCGACCACTTGGAGTGCGGTGTCAGGTAGCGCACGGTGACCCCGCCCCCGCTCACCTTGCCGATGGACGGCTCGGCGAACAGCGCCGTCATGTCCAGCGGTGGCCGGAAGATCGGCAGCTGCTCACCGAGTTCGATCATCCAGTCGTGGTCGAGATAGAAGTGCTGGCGGCCGGTGAGGGTGTGCCAGGGCTTGAGCCGCTCGACATTGATGGTGAATGGCGAATACCGGCGACCGCCGCTCTCGCTACCCGACCACTCCGGGGAGGTGATCACCGGGACCGGCCTGGCCTGGGTGTCGGCGAACGAGATGCGTTTACCCTCGGCCTCTTTGGCGAGGTCGGCGAGTTCGGTGCCGGTGCGGCGTTCCAGCGTCTCGAAGCCCTCGACCGCGAGGCGGCCGTTGGTGGTGCCCGACAGCGCCAGGATGGTCTCGGCGGCGTGGGTGTCCTTGGCCAGTGAGGGCCGGCCCTCGGCGATCCCGGAGACGATGGTGCCGTTCTGACCCGCGAGGTATTCGACCTCGGCATCGGGGTAGGTGGTGATGCCCTTGGTGGTCACGCCGAGGGTGTCCACCAGCGGGCCCAGCGCCGCGAGCTTCTCGGCGATCTTGGTGTAGTCGCGCTCGATCTCGACGATCTTGGGCATGGTCTTGCCCGGAATCGGTTCGCACTCACCGGCTTTCCAGTCCAGAACCTTGCCGCCGACCTGGGCGAGCGCGTCGGGGGAGTCGTGCTGGAGCGGTACCGCGACGATGTCCTTGCGGGTGCCCAGGTGCTTCTCGGCCAGCCAGGAGAACCCGCGCGCGATCCGGTGGAACGCCTCGAAGTCGGTCTTGGCCTCCCATGGCGGGGAGATGGCGGGGGAGAAGGCGTGCACGAAGGGGTGCATGTCGGTGGAGGACAGGTCGTGCTTCTCGTACCAGGTCGCGGCGGGCAGCACGATGTCGGCGAACAGGGTGGTGCTCGTCATCCGGAAGTCCAGTGCCAGCAGCAGATCCAGCTTGCCCTCGGCGCCTTCCTCGCGCCATTCCAGTTCCTGTGGGCGCACGCCGGTGGCGTCGGTGGTCTGCAGGTTGGAGCCGCAGCCGAGCAGATGCTTCTGGAAGTACTCGTTGCCCTTGCCGGAGGAGCCGAGCAGGTTGGCCCGCCACACGGTGAGTACACGCGGGAAGTTCTCCGGCGCGTCGGGATCTTCACAGGCGAACCGCAGGTCACCGGACTTCAGCCCGTCGACCACATGCTCGGCCGGCGTCTTTCCGGCTTCGGCGGCCTCGTCGGCGAGGTCGAGGGGGTTGCGGTTGAACGTCGGGTAGCTCGGCATCCAGCCGAGTCGGCTGGCCAGGGCGATGTTGTCGGCGGCGGTGCGACCGGCGAACGTGCCTTTGCCCAAGGGTGAGGCGAACGAGTCCGAGGTGAAGGGGTCGTAGCGCCACTGGTCGTTGGTGAGGTACCAGAACACGGTGCCCTGCATCTGGCGCGGCGGGCGCTGCCAGTCCGTGGCCGAAGCCAGGGTGGCCCAGCCGGTGACCGGGCGGCACTTCTCCTGGCCGACGTAGTGGGCCCAGCCGCCGCCGTTCTTGCCCTGGCAGCCGGTGAGCAGCGTCAGGGTGAAGAAGGCGCGATAGATCTGATCGGAGTGGAACCAGTGATTGGTGCCCGCTCCCATCAGGATCATCGAGCGACCACCGGACCGTTCGGCGTTGTCGGCGAACTCGCGGCCGATCCGGGCGGCCTGCACGGCGGGCACGCCGGTGATGGTCTCCTGCCAGGCGGGGGTGTACGGCGACTCGGCGTCGTCATAGCCCGTGGCCCACTCGCCCGGCAGCCCGTCGCGGCCGACGCCGTACTGCGCGAGCAGCAGGTCGAAGACTGTCGTCACCCGCTTGCCCGCGATGATCGTGGTCGGCACGCCACGGATGATCGACCCGGCGACATCGGTGTCGAAACGCGGCAGGGCGATGGTGGCCGGTGCGTCGGCGGAGTGCCCGAGCAGGGTGAGCAGCGGGTCGACGCCCTCGAGATCGAGGTTCCACCTACCCGCGTCGCCCGCACCGAAGCGGTGGCCCAGTGAGCCGTTGGGCACGACCGGGTTGCCCGCCTGATCCAGCAGCACCGGCTTGTGTTCGACGCCTTCGCCGGTGTGACCCAGATCGGCGGCGGTGAGGAACTTGCCGGGCAGGGCGCCGTCGTGATCGGCCGCTTCGTCGAGGCAGATCAGGTACGGCAAGTCGGTGTAGGACTTGATGTAATCGGTGAACATCGGAGTCTGCTTCTCGAGGAAGAACTCCTTGAGCACGACATGGCCCATGGACATCGCCAGCGCGGCATCGGTACCGGGACGCGCGGCCACCCACTCGTCGGCGAATTTGGTGTTGTCGGCGTAGTCGGGCGAGACCACGACGACCTTCTGGCCGCGATAGCGCGCCTCGGTCATGTAGTGCGCGTCCGGCGTGCGGGTCACCGGGACATTGGAGCCCCACATGATCAGATAGCCCGCGTCGAACCAGTCGGCCGATTCCGGCACGTCGGTCTGGTCGCCGAACACCTGCGGCGAGGCCACCGGCAGATCGGCGTACCAGTCGTAGAACGAGAGCATGTAGCCGCCGATCAGCGACACGAACCGCGCACCGGTCGCATGGCTGACCATCGACATCGCGGGAATCGGCGAGAAGCCGGCCACACGGTCCGGTCCGTACCGCTTGATCGTGTAGACGTGCGCGGCCGCGGCGATCTCGGCGGCCTCCCACCACTCGGCCCGGACGAAACCGCCCTTGCCGCGCGCGGTCTTGTAGGCCTTGGCCTCGACCGGGTCCTCGACGACCGACTCCCAGGCCAGCACCGGGTCCTTGAGCTCGGCTTTGGCCTTGCGGTACAGGTCGAGCAGGGTGCCGCGCACGTACGGGTAGCGCACCCGGGCCGGGGAGTAGGTGTACCAGGAGAACGAGGCACCACGCGGACAGCCGCGCGGCTCGTACTCGGGCTTGTCCGAGCCCACCGAGGGGTAGTCGGTCTGCTGGGACTCCCAGGTGATCACGCCGTCCTTGACGTAGATCTTCCACGAGCACGAGCCGGTGCAGTTCACGCCGTGCGTGGAGCGCACCACCTTGTCGTGCGACCAGCGGTCGCGATAGAACTCGTCGGCGTCGCGGCCACCGACCTTGTACACCGACCGGTGGTCCGGCGAGACCTCGGCGCGCTGGAAATACTTACCGAGGTTCAGCAGCGAATTGACCACGACGCCCCCTTCGAGCTGTGAAATCGGGCTGTTGGCGCAACTGTAAGGAGGCGGACGCATCCCGCAAAACGAACTTTTCACATCCCTATTCGGGTCGCTGTGAGCTGTGAGCCGGTCGAAATCTGGTAGTCACCGGATCGGCCGAGGGCGCGGGACCGAGCTGGAGCGCGACCAGCGACGATGGGTTCGCGAACTGGCCGGACGCCATCGGTCCACACCGCGGAAGCGGGCCGCGGTGATCCTTCGGAAATGGGGGGTTCTCGGGCGGTTTACATTTGTTAACAGGCCCGGCGCACCCTTTCGGTGACATTGTGGCGGTTCGCGCAGTCTCCGACGATCCATTGTTTGCCTGTCGTTAACCGATGCGCATGTCGTGGTGTCAAGATAAAGAAACCGCATCTTTTCCGGTCGGCGTCGCGTTCGATACGGAAATGTCACCGAAGATGGTGCCCTGCAGACAGGGAGGGGTTGGGTTGCCACCGAAGTCATCGCCGGACGGGGCCGACGGGCCACCGCGACCGCCGACGCTCGGCGGGTTGCTGCGGCGGCTGCGTGACGACCGGCGGATCTCGCGCGAGAAGCTGGCCTTCGCGGCCGGGGTCAGCACGAGCTACATCACCCACCTGGAAAGCGGAGACCGGGACCGCCCGACCCTGGCCGTCGTCGAGGCGCTCGTGCGCTATCTCGACCGGATCGGCCCGGTGACCGAGATCGAGCGCCGACACCTGTTCGATCTGGCCGGGCTCGCCCCCGCCGACAACCCGACCGTCGAGGACCTGCGGGCCGAGATCACCGACGAGATGCGGCGCACCCTCACCCTGCAGGAACCCGATCTGGCCGCCTATGTCGACATCCGCTGGAACGTGCTCGCGGGCAACGAGTCGTATCACCTCGCTTTTCCCGGCCTGATCGACGACGTCAACATCCTGCGCTGGTTCTTCGGCAATCCGCTCTCGCGCAAGGTGATGGTGGAATGGGAGCGCGAATCCGCGCTCACCGTGCACTGGCTGCGCGGGCTGATCGGCCAGCAGGGCGGCGGTACCTGGGCCACCGAGCTCTTGGCCGAACTCGCCGAGTACCCCGATTTCCGCCGCATCTGGGACGACGGCGACACCGTCTATGGCCGTGACCACACCGCCATGCGCCTGTGTGACCTGCGCACCGGCGAGCACTACACCGTCGATGTCCAGCTCTTCCGGCTCGACTCCGTCATCCACCCGGGGCACATCCAGTACTACCTGGGGGTCCGTGAGGACTAGCTCGTCGGCGCGCCGCGATCTGTTACCGCAGCTAACAAGAACGTTACGCAATCAGTTATCCGACGGTTATCGAGCGTGAGAGCATGGCTGCCGACATCGACCTGGAATGAGGGAGCACGAGCGGTGGCTGACTTCTTGACCACGATCAACGGTTACATCTGGAGTAACTCGTTGATCTATCTGTGTTTGGCCGCGGGGCTCTACTTCTCGATCCGGTCGAGGTTCGTCCAGATCCGACAGGTCCCGGAGATGGTCCGGCTGCTGCTGCGCGGTCAGAAGTCAGCGGCGGGTGTCTCGTCGTTCCAGGCCCTGGCCATGTCGCTGTCGGGCCGCGTCGGCACCGGCAATATCGCCGGCGTCGCCACCGCGATCGCGTTCGGCGGGCCGGGCGCGCTGTTCTGGATGTGGGTCGTCGCCTTCCTCGGTGCGTCGACCTCCTTTGTCGAATGCACGCTCGGCCAGGTCTACAAGACTCGCGATCGCCTCACCGGTGAGTATCGAGGCGGCCCCGCCTACTACTTCAGCACGGCGATGGCGCACACCAAGGCCGCGCCGCTGTTCAAGGTCTATGGCGTCCTCTTCGCCGCGGTCACCGTGCTGGCCTGCGGCCTGCTGATGCCCAGTGTCCAGGCCAACTCGATGGCCGCGGCGATGCACCAGGCCTGGGGAGTCCAGGAATGGGCGGTGGCTCTCGGCGCGGTGATCGTGCTCGCGTTCGTGATCATCGGCGGGGTCAAGCGCATCGCGGCGTTCGCGTCGGTCGTCGTCCCCTTCATGGCGGTCGTCTACATTCTGCTCGCCCTGGTCATCGTTTTCGCGAACGCGTCCCAGCTGCCCGACACGTTCGCGCTGATCATGCGCAGCGCGGTCGGCGCCGACGCCGCTTTCGGCGCCATCATCGGCGCGGCCGTCATGTGGGGCGTCAAACGCGGCGTCTACTCCAATGAGGCCGGACAGGGCACCGGCCCGCACGCGGCCGCCGCGGCCGAGGTCTCCCACCCGGCCAAGCAGGGCCTCGTCCAGGCCTTCGCGGTGTACATCGACACGCTGTTCATCTGCACCGCGACCGGTTTCCTGATCCTGTCGACCGGCGCCTACCGCGTCTTCGAGGGCGAGTCGGCCTCCGGTGCTGTCCTGTCCGACGGCGGCATGCTGCCCTCGGACGTCGTGGTCGGCCCCGCGTACGCGCAGCACGCGGTCGACACCCTCTGGGGTGGATTCGGTTCGTCGTTCGTCGCGGTCTCGCTGGGCTTCTTCTGCTTGACCACGATCATCGCCTACTACTACATGGCGGACACGAACCTGCGTTTCCTGATCGGCAAGTACGCGCCCGTGCAGGTGCCGGTGATTCGCGGCACGGTCGGTAGCAACACCACCCTGGTCCTGCAGGCACTCATCCTGGTCTCGGTCGCGATGGGCGCGGTCTCGACCGCGAGCGATGCGTGGACGCTGGGCGATATCGGGGTCGGTCTGATGGCCTGGCTCAACATCCTCGGCATCCTGATCATCCAGCAGCCCGCCTTCAAGGCGCTGCGCGACTACGAGCGGCAGAAGAAGGCGGGCAAGGACCCGGTCTTCGATCCGAAGGAGCTCGGGATCGTCAACGCCACGTTCTGGGAGACCTACGAGCCACAGTCCGAGCGCGAAAAGGCTTCGGTCAGCTCCTGACCCGAGCCGACGCGGCACCGCATCGGCGGATCAGCGCTCGAGCTCTAGCTGCGCGAACGAGCTGATCCATCGGTGCGGTGGCCGTGGCGACTGCGGTTCCCCCGGGCGGTGCACACCGACTGCCCGCCAGCCCGCCGCCCCGGCCGCATCGAGTTCGTCCGGGTGGTCGGACAGGAACAGGATCTGCGCGGCGGGCAGGCCGATACGGTCGGCGATGAGGTCGTAGGAGGCGGCCTCGCGCTTGGGGCCCGCGGTGACCAGGTCGAAGTGTTCGGTGATCAGCCCGGAGAGGTCGCCGTGCTCGGCGAAGGTGAACCAATCGCGTTGGTTGCGTTCGGATCCCGAGGAATAGACGTAGAGCCCGAACCCGGCCTTGTGCCAGGTCGTCAGGGCCGGCGCCACATCGTCGAAGAAGCGGCCGTGCAGGGCGCCCGCGCGGAAACCCTGGGCGCAGATCGCGCCCTGGGCGGCCTTGAGGGGTTCGGCCTTCACGTCGGATTCCAGCCAGCCGCGCAGGATCTCGGCGACACGGTCGGGGCCCGCGTCGGGCTCCCCGGCGAGTTCGCGGGTGGCCGCGAGGACGGAATCGGCCGCGCCGCCGGTGTTCTCGGCGAGCCAGGCGGGCAGGTGCGCCGAGGTGTAGCCGTACAGATCGGTGCGCACCGCGTCGGTGGGGCTGGTGGTGCCCTCGATGTCGAGGACGATCGCGCGGGTCACGAGGCGGTGAGCAGTTCGTCCAGGGTGGGGAAGCCCGCGCTGATCTTGTCGCCGGTGAAGTCGCCGATCCAGCCGTCGGCCTCCTCGAAGAAGCGGATGGCGATGAAATCGGGGCGGGTGCCCATGTCGAACCAGTGCAGGGTGCCCGCGGGCACCGAGAGCAGATCGCCCGCCTCGCAGACCGTGGCCAGCACGGCATCGTCGAGGTGCAGATAGAAGCAGCCGCGCCCGGCGGCGAAGAAGCGTACCTCGTCCTCGGCGTGGCGGTGCTCGTCGAGGAACTTGGCCCGCGCGCCCGCGGCGGTGGCGGGCCAGTCCGGGTTGTCGTCGTCGGGGTGGATGCGGGCGACGTCGATGTGTTCGTAGCGGCCCGAGGCGTTGAGCTCGGCGATCTGCGGGCCGTAGTGGGCCAGCAGGGTCGCCGAATCCGTGGCGGCGTCGGTGCGGACGTCCCAGCGGGAGAACTCGATGCCGTGTCTGGCCAGCTCGGCGCCGATCTCGGCGGGGTCGGTGGTCCGTACCCGGACCTCGGCGGCATTGTCGGCGGCCATCACTTGCAGCAGGGTCATGTCGGTCCGATCTCGAGGGGCGTGGCATCGGTGCGTCCGGTACGGGTGATCAACTCGCACAGGGCTTCCAGGCATTCGGCGCGATCCCGCGCCTGGGACAGCGTGTCGCCCCAGGTGGTGATGCCGTGTCCGGTGATGAACAGAATCGGTGGGGCGGTGGGGTTCTCGCGCAGGTGGGTCTCGATGTCGGTGCCGATGCGCGCGACGTCGGGCCAGTTCGGGAAGCGGGGGACCTGGACCGACGACGGGTCGGCCAGGCCGAAGCCTTTGAGCAGTTCGTAACCGCTGATCCGCAGCGTGGTCACGGTCTCGCCGGGCTGGTCGGCGGTGGTGGCGAGGGCCGTCGCGAACGGTGAGTGGACGTGCACCACCGCGCCCGCACCGGTGGTGCGGTAGACGGCGGTGTGAATGCTGGCCTCCGCGGAGGGCTTACGGCTCTGGCCAGGATGAGTCACCGTGCCGGCTACGGTGACGAGCACCGTATCGTGCCCGCTCAGTTCACCTTTGGAGAGCCCGCTGGCGGTGATCAGCGCATCCGCGCCCCTTCGCATCGAGATGTTGCCCGCGGTCCCCGGCATCCACCCCCGCCCGTAGAGCTGGCGGGCCACCGCGGCGATCGCCCGCCCCTGCTCGGGCGGCCCCGTCGAGCCCCTGGGGTCGGTGGCCTCGGCCGGGTCCGCCCGAGCGAAGCGGCCGTGCTCGGTGAATTCGTCCGAATTCCGGTAGGCCACACCGTTTTCCGTGACCACCGCAGTGACCAGGTCGGCGGGTGTCACGTCGAAGGCGGGGTTGAACACCGGAGTGCCCGCGGGTGCGGTCGAGACGGTGCCGAATCCGGTGACCTCGGCGGCGGGCCGCTGTTCCACCACGATCTGCGCGCCGGTCGCCATCGCGGCGTCGCGGGTGGATTCCGGGGCCACCACGATGAACGGGATGCCATGGTGGCGGGCGGCCAGGGCCAGGGGGAAAGTGCCGATCTTGTTGGCGACATCGCCGTTGGCGGTGATGCGGTCGGCGCCGACCAGGACGGCGTCGACCTGGCCGGTGGCCATCGCCCAGGCGGCGGCGGAATCGATGGTCAGGCGGTGCGGGATACCCGCCTCGGCCAGCTCCCACGCCGTCAACCGGGCACCCTGCAGCAGCGGACGGGTCTCGCCGACGAGCGCATCGGTGACCACACCACGCTCGTGCAGCACCCGCAGCGTCCCGATCGCCGTCCCGAACGCGCTGGTGGCCAGGCGGCCGGTGTTGCAGTGCGTGAGCAGGCGCAGCGGCCGGTCGCCGCACAGTCGCTGCACCAGGTCGGCGGCGTGGGTGGCGGCGGCGCGGTTGACCCGGCCGTCCTCGGCGAGCATGTCCAGGGTCTCGGCCAGTACCGCGTCCGCACCGTCGGCGATGCGCCCGCGCACCCGCTGCACCGCCCAGGCCAGGTTGACCGCGGTCGGCCGGGCTGCCGCGATCCGGTCCGCCTCGGCCCCCACGGCGGCTTCGTCGACCACACCGTCAACCGTGTGCGCCCTGGTCGCGATGACCACACCGAAGGCCCCCGCGATCCCGATCGCCGGCGCACCACGGATGGCCAGGGTCGCGATGGCGTCGATGATCTCGTCGACAGTGTGCAGCCGCAGCTCACGCACCTCGTGCGGCAGCTCGCGCTGGTCGATGGTGACCAGCGCACCGTCGTCCCAGATCAGGGAGCTGTCGTCCATGAGCGTGTCCTTCTTGCGGGGGTTTGTGGCTGGTAAACGGTATCGGACCCGCACAAGGAGTGTCGCGCTGGTGCGTCAGGGTGTGAGCGCGTCGGCCGATCCACGGCGCGATGTCGCCGCCGCGATCGGGGAGCAGCTGGCCTGCTCGACGCGGTATCCGCTCCCGATCCGACGACGGCTCGCCGGGGACGGGCCGAAACCGTGGCGAACGCGCTGCGGACAGTCGGGGCACAACGTGGACGAGCCGCCGGTAGGGGTACCGGCGGCTCGTCGACACGCGTGGATCAGTGATGGCCGGGTCGGCGTGGTTCGCGCCGATCGTCCTGGCCCGCTCGCGGCATTCCTGGCGATTCCTCGCCCTGCTGCTGCCGCTGTTCCTGTTGCTGGCGCGGCATCTGCTTGGGCATTTTCTTAGGCGTCTTCTTCGACTTGTCAGCCATCTCCACACGGTCCTTTCCGAGGGATAGTGATTCGCCTAACGCGCCAACGATAACCAGCGCGAATGCGCTCGGGAAGAGGGTCGGCGAAAATAATGTGCCGACCGGCCGCGCAACGGCGTGTCCACAATGATTCGATGAATTCGCGGGCAGGTTTTTCCCGAGCGTGAATTGTCGGAGAAATTGGCAATTCAGGCCGGTAGCGGCAGGAATTCGACGATGGTCGCGTCGGTGGCGTCGGCCGGGACGATCACCAGGCCGTCACGGTCGATGAGACCGGCCAGGTGGGCGGTGCGCACCACGGCGTCGCCGAGCCAGCCGCCCTCGGGGGCGTAGCGAGCCGGGGTGATCCGCTGGACCGGCCCCGCGATCTCGGCCGCGTTGTGCAGGGGGCCGAGGACGCGACGCGGTGCGGGCGCCGCGGTGCGTCCGGCGACGATGGCGGGGGTGAGGGCCAGGAGTACCGCGATCGCGGCGAAAGGGTTCCCCGGTAGTCCGAGAACTGTTGGGCTGGTGGGGAGTTCGGCGACGATTGTCGAACCTCCCGGACGCAGTGCGAGTCTGGGGACCAGGACGCGGGCTTCGGTGCGGGCCAGGGCGGTGCGCAACTGGTCGGCCGCCCCGCCACCGGTCGCGCCGACGACGACCAGCAGGTCGAAACCATCGGTGGCGGTGAGCATGTCGTCGAACCCGTGGGCGGAGTCGCGCAGGTGGACGGTGTCGAGGATCTGCACGCCGAGGCGGGTGAGCAGATCGGGCAGGACGGGGCCGATCGAGTCGCGGGTCTGGCCGGCCTGCAGGGGGCCGGTGCTGCGGATCTCGTCGCCGGTCATCACGATGCGGGCTCGCACCGGACCGCGGACCAGTCCCGCGGTGACCTCCACCGAGGCGGCGGCCGAGCGCAGCGCCGCGGTGACCGGCGTGCCCGCGGGGGCGATGAGGTCACCGACGCGGCGGTCCTCGCCGCTGCGGCGGACATCGCCGCGAATCGGAGTGTCGGGGCGGCGGGAGAGTTCGTCGCCGGTGATGGCGGCGAACTCGTCACGCAGGACCGAGGTGGTGCCGTCGGGGACGTGCGCGCCGGTGGCGATCCGCACCGCCTCGCCGGAGAGTAGGCCGGCCGGGCGCGCCCCGCCCGCGAAGCCGATGTCGCGCCGCAGCCGCCACGGGCCGTCACCGCGGACGGCGTAACCGTCCATGGCCGAGACGTCGAAGCGGGGCAGCGCGCCCGCGGCGTGGATCGGCGCGGCCAAGGCGGCACCGGTGACCTCGCCGAACTCGGCGTCGTGGGCTGCCAGCGGGGTGAGGCCGGAAACGATGAGTTCTCTTGCCTCGGTGAGGTTCAGGCGCGCGGCGGTGCGGTCGGCGGCCATCGTGACGCGGGCCGAGTGGACCTGTTCCTCGGTGTCGCAGTCGCTGGTGCCCGGTAGTTCGAGCACGGCGGTCTCGGTGGGCATGATCGCCTTCATCGGCTGATTGACCAGCGAATCCAATTGTCCCAGTGCGCTTTCGAGTGCGGCGCGACGCCAGATGCCGACCAGGTATTGTGGGCGTCCCGACGCGTCGATCGCGAACACCGCGTCCGCCGTGGATTCGGTGGCGTGCCGGGACAATTCGCCGACGGTGTCCTCGGTGAGGAACGGCAGGTCGGCGGCGAGCACCACGATCCACGGCGCCGCGTTCGGGCCGAGCGCGCGCAGACCGCTGCCGATCGCGGCTACCGGGCCAGACCCCGGCGGCACCTCGCGGACCTGCTCGATCCGGGCGTCCAGCTCTGGCCGACGCGGTCCGACGACCACGATTCGCGCGCAGTCACCCACCGCGGCCAGCGCCGCGTCGAGCATCGACCGACCCCCGACCATGATCGCGGGCTTGTCCACCCCGCCCATCCGGCTCGCTCGACCCCCCGCGAGCACGATCGCGTCGACGGTGGTCATCGGCTGATTCGGCGCACGGTAGCTGACACGAAAGTCATGCTAGTGGGACGTGACGCGGATGCTCGGGCACCCGGTCGGTACAGAGCCGGCGTTGCTCCTGGTGGCAGGGTTGATCACCAGACCCTCCGGAAAGCAGGGGCGGAGTCGAGACGTGTTTGCCGGTGCGATGTGGCAGGTCAGAGGCGGGCGGTGCGGAGGTCTACGCGGCCGTCGATGATCGGGACGCCTTCCTCGGTGAGGAGCCGGAGTTGGCGGGTGGCGAGGTGGGCGGCGGGGCGGCCCGAGGCGCCGAGGACGCGGTGCCAGGGGAGATCGGCGGAGTCGGTACGCATGATCCAGCCGACGGTGCGCGGGGAGGACAGCCCCGCGGCGGCGGCGATGTCGCCGTAGGTGGCGACGCGACCGGGCGGAATGGCGGCCACCAGCGCGCGGACCCGCTCGACCTGTTCCTCCGTGGTCGCCGCCATCGGCCTACAGCACCGCCGCGATCAGGGCGGCGGTCTCGGCCGGGCGGGCCTGGGCGACCATGTGGTCGCAGTCCCAGTCGTGGGCTGTGAACCGGTCGCCGAGGTGTTCGGCGAGCGCGGCGCGGAACTCGGCGGTCACGTACGGCGGCTGTACCTTGGCGGCCCGCACGAGCACGGTCGGCAGGTCGGCGGGCGGCAGGACGAACGGGCGCGCCAGCTGACCCCAGTAGGAGGTGATCGCGGGCTGGAAGATCCGCCAGCCGACCCGGCCGCCTTCGGTGGGTACGAGGTGCTCGGCGAGTTCGCGTTCCAGGATCGCGGGGTCCACCTCGCCAGGGCCCCACGCGCTGGCCTGCTTGTCGGACCTGGCTTCGGCGAGATCGGTGTAGTCGGGGGAGGCGAGATTGGCGATGGCGATCTGCTCGATCAGCTTCGCGTCGATGCCGATCGCGGGATCGAGCAGCACCAGTGCCCGCACCAGCTCCGGATTCCGCCGGGCGAGGTGGATGCCCGCGGCGCCGCCGAAGGAGTGTCCGGCCACCACGACCGGGCCCGCGGTCTCGGTGCGCAACAGCTCGGCCAGATCCTCGGCGATCGTCTCGAGATCCCACGGCGGCAGTGCGGGGGAACGGCCGTGTCCGCGCAGGTCGGGGGCGAGCACGTGGGCCTGCGGCAGGTGCTCGGTGGCGAGGTTCTCCCACCGGTTGCCGTGGCCGGTCAGACCGTGCAGGGCGAGGACGACGGGACCGTCGGCGGGGCCGAACCGGTGCACATGAAGCGACGACACACCTGTCATTGTGGCCGGTCGCGCGGGGTCGCGCAGCGCGCGGCCCGGTAGGGGAGCGCCGGGGTGTCGTACTGGTCTGTTGCAATAGCCGATGTGGTGCGATCGGATAGCTCGGTGCGACTCGTGCGCCGGACGACGCGGGCGCCCCGGCCGCGGGCCTGGGGCGCTGCTGTTCGCGCCCTGTTCGCCGAGCAGGCCCAGCCCGCGCCGCCTCGGCCCGGCTGGCTGCCCTGGCAGGTGCTCGGCGGGCCCGGCACCGGTAAGACCGCGCTGCTCGTCGACCTGGTCTGCGCGCGGGTGGCCGGCGGTGCCGACCCCGCCTCGGTCCTGGTCCTCACCCACACCAAGCACGCCGCCGCCGCGCTGCGCGACGCGATCACCCACCAGCTCGGTCCGCGCTCCGGTGGTATCCCCGGCGCGAGTCGCGAACCCATGGTGCGCACCCTGCACTCCTACGCGTTCTCGGTGCTGCGCCGTCATGCCGAGCTGCACGGCAACCCGCCTCCACGCCTGCTCACCGGCGCCGAACAGGACGCGGTGCTGCGCGAGATGCTGCGCGGCGACCTCGCCGACATCGAGGCGGGCGCGCGCGGCCTGTGGCCACCTCGACTACAGCCCGCGCTGGCGCTGGGCGGGTTCGCCGAACAACTGCGCGACCTGATGCTGCGCGCCACCGAACGCGGTCTCGGGCCCGAGGATCTGATGGCGCTCGGGCGCGAACACGACAACGACGCCTGGGTGGCGGCGGGCCGGTTCTTCCAGCGCTATGAAGAGGCATCGATGCTGCGCTGGTCGGTCGGTGTCACCGCGCCCGAGGCCACCGCGCCCGCGCTCGACGCCGCCGAACTCGTCGGTGCCGCCCTGGACGCGCTCGCCGGTGACCGCAACCTGCTCGCCGCCGAGCGCGACCGCATTCGCTACCTGCTGGTCGACGACGCCCAACACCTGGACCCGCAGGCCGCCATCCTGGTCCGCGCCATCGGCAGCGGCAGCGCGAGCGCCGTGATCACCGGCGACCCCGACCAGGCGGTGTTCACCTTCCGTGGCGCCGACACCCACTTCCTCACCGATCTCGACACGGTGCCGCAACGCCGGATCATCCTGCGCCACAACCACCGCGGTGGTGCGCCGATCCGCCTCACCACCGCTCGCATCGCCGCTCGGCTGCCCGGTAGTGCGCGTCATCGGGTGCTGCCAGGCCAGCAGAATCGTTCGCCGGAACCCGCCGAGGTGGTGGACTTCGCAGGTTCCCGCGGGGTGGGCGCGGTGCCGGCAATCTCTCCCGACGACGAGCATTCCCTGTTCGGCTCGGGCTCCGCGGCCTCCGATCGCGCAGCCGAGGGGCCCGGCGAACTCCGGTCGCCGTCCTCCGATCGCTCCGGCGACGAGTTGTCCACTGACGCAACCACTGCCGAGTCGAGTGATCGCGGTGACGAAGCGAGTGTGCGGGTTCGGGTGCTGTCGACACCGGCCAAAGAGGCGGCGCTGATCGCTGATCATCTGCGGCGGGCGCATCTCACCGACGGGGTGCCGTGGGCGGCGATGGCGGTGATCGTGCGGTCGGTGCCGTTGTCGTTGGCGCCGTTGCGGCGGGCGTTGCTGGCGGCCGGGGTGCCGGTGCGCAGGCCCGCGGTGGCCGAACCGCTGGCGCGGCGGCGGGGGGCGGCGTGGATGGTGCTCGCGCTGCGGGTGTTGCTGGCGGGGGATCCGTCGCGGCCGGGGTCGCGGCGGGCGATCGACGCGGTGTTCTCGCCGGATGATGCGATGGATCTGCTGGCCGGGCCGCTCGGTGGTGCCGATCAGATCGCCTTGCGCCGCCTGCGTCGCGGCGTGCGCCGCAGCGTGCTGGATCTGGAACGCACTGGTGCGCTGGCCGCCGCCGATCCGTCTGCCGACGGCACCGACCAGTTCCTGCTGTGGGGGGAGTCGCCGCCGGAAACGCTGGAGCTGGAACCGGAACCGATCCAGGACGAGTGGCTGCCTCCGGACCCGCTGCGCCCGGAGCCCGAACCCGATTGGGATGTCGCCGAACGCATCCCGGACGATGTCGAGCTCCTCGACACCGAGATACCCGCCGCGGCGGCGCTTGTCGCCGAACCGATGCGTTTCGAGCCGGAACCACCCGCGGTGCCGCTGATCGACCAGTCCTCGGCCGAGGTCCTGCGCGATCTGATCGTCGGCATCGGTGAGGACCGGCTGCTCGACGGGCTCACCGAGATCGAGGCCGCGCCACTGCGACGCGTGCTGCGCGCGGTGGAGAAGGCGCGTCAGACCCAGTCCAGAGGGCAGGGGCTCGAGGACGTGCTGTGGACGTTGTGGACGAGTTCCCGGCTGGAACGGCGCTGGTTCCGGCAGTCGCGGCGCGGGGGTGCGGCGGGAATGCAGGCCGATCGCGATCTCGACGCGGCGGTCGAATTGTTCGACGCCGCAGCGGGATATGTCGACCGGTTGCCGAAGGCGAGTATCGAGGGTTTCGTCGAGTACCTGCTGCACCAGCAGATTCCGCAGCAGGGCAGGCCGCTGACCGCCGAGGGCGAGGCGGTGTCGCTGCTCAGCGCGCACGCGGCGGCGGGCCGGGAATGGGATGTGGTGGCGGTGGCCGCCGTCCAGGAGGGCATCTGGCCCAACCCGCGCGCCAGGGGAACCCTGCTGCACACCGAGGAGCTCGTCGACCTGGTCGCCGGGGTCGATCCGGGAGCGACGACGAGCCGGGCCGCGCCGATCCTGGCCGAGGAACGCAGGCTGCTGCTCGTCGCCTGCAGCCGGGCGCGGCGCTCGCTGCTGGTCACCGCCGTGGAATCGGCCGCGGGTGACCAGGATCTGGTGCCCTCGCGATTCCTCACCGAACTGCTGGGCGACGACGACACCGGTGAACCGGGGGCACTGCCGGTCGCCGATCCCGGTCGCGCGCTGGTGATGCACGCGCTGGTCGCCGAATTGCGCGGTGTGGTCTGCGATCCCGGCACCGATCCGCGGCGGCGCGACCGGGCGGCGCGTCAGCTGGCCCGGCTCGCCGAGGCGGGCGTGCCCGGTACCGACCCCGGCGACTGGTACGGCACCGCCGCGCTCAGCTCGGAGCGGGAACTGTGGGACGACGACGATTCCCCGATCGGGCTGTCCCCGTCGACGGTCGAGCTGCTGCGCACCTGTCCGCTGCGCTGGGCGCTGGAACGGCACGGTGGCACCGACGGCGACAATCCGCATGCGGTGAAGGGCAATCTCGTGCACACGCTGGTGCAGGCGCTCGCGGGTGATGTGCCCGAGGCGCAGGTGCGCGCCGCGCTCGATCAAGCCTGGAAGACCGTCGATCCGGCCACCGGCTGGCATTCGCGCCAGGAACTGCGGCGCACCGAGACCATGCTGGAGACCTTTCTCGCGTGGGTGCGCACGACCCGCGGTGAACTCACCCAGGCCGGCGTCGAGGTGCCGGTGGACTGTGTGTTGCCGCCGCGATCCGAGGGTGCGCGCGGCGTGCGCATCCGAGGGCGGATCGACCGGCTCGAGCGGGATGCGCGGGGGCGGTTCGTGATCGTCGACGTGAAGACCGGCAAGACGCCGGTCGCCGCGAAGGCCGTCGACGACCACGCCCAGCTGGCGACCTACCAGGTGGCGGCCGCCCACGGCGCCCTCGACGAGGAAGCCGACGACGCGACGCCGGTGGCCGATCCCGGTGGGGCGCGACTGGTGTATGTCGCCAAGCCGCACAACAAGACCGGCGCCACCGAACGTGCCCAGACCCCGCTCGACGACGAAGGGCTCGAGCAGTGGCGCGAGACGATCCACGATGCCGCCGACGCGACCAAGGGGCCCGGCTATCTGGCCGTGCGTAACGACGGGTGCAGGCACTGTCCGGTCGCGGGCAGTTGCCCGGTGCGCGACACCGGACGGCAGGTGACCGACGAGTGAGCGGCGTGCGCGTCACCCCGCAACGGTTGGCCGACGCGCTCGGTCTGCCCCCACCGACCGATGAGCAGGCGGCCGTCATCGCGGCGCCGCCCGGACCGACCCTGGTGGTCGCGGGTGCGGGCGCGGGAAAGACCGAGACCATGGCCGCGCGTGTGGTGTGGATGGTGGCCAATCAGCTCGTCGCCCCCGACGAGGTCCTCGGCCTCACCTTCACGCGCAAGGCCGCCCAGCAGCTGACCGCCCGCATCCGCACCCGCCTCGCCCGGCTGGCCGGTGCGCCGCTGCTGCGCGAGGTCGACCCGAGCGGCGCGCTGCGGACGCTGATCGTGGGTGCCGAACCCGAGATCAGCACCTATCACTCCTACGCGGGCCGACTGCTCACCGCGCACGGGCTGCTACTGCCGGTCGAACCCTCGGCGGCGCTGCTCACCCAGACCCAGCTGTGGCAGCTCGCGCACGAGGTGGTGCGCTCCTGGGACGGCGACCTCGACACCGACCGCACCCCCGTCTCGGTGACCGAAGCGGTGCTCGCCCTGGCCGGACAGCTCGCCGAACACCTGGTGGAGCCCGAACAGCTGGCCGAGGCGCACGCCGAGCTGGAGAAACTGGTGTACACGCTGCCCGCCGGGCCACGTCAGCGTGGTGGGCCCAGCCAGGCCCTGCAGAACGTAGTGGCCGCGCAGCGCGAGCGTGTGGCGCTGCTACCCCTGGTCCACCAACTCGCCGAAGCCCTGAACCGCCGTGGCGCGCTGGATTTCGGCTCCCAGATGTCGCTGGCCGCCCGCCTGGCCGTCGACCACCCCGAAGTCGCCGCCGCCGAACGCGCCCGCTTCACGCTGGTCCTCCTCGACGAATACCAGGACACCGGCCACGCCCAACGCGTCCTGCTGTCGGCCTTGTTCGGCGACGCCGACGCGGTCCATCAGGCCGGCCCCCGCCCCCCGGTCCGGGTTCGAGTCACCGCGCCGACCACTCCGGCGTCTCAGGCGGACGCGCTCTGGGCGCTGGAGGAAGAACGACAATCGGGTTCTGCCGCGGAGTCGGAGCTCGTGCTGGGACATGGTGTTGCCGACCGTCGGGAGCGCACCGTCGGACATCGCGCCGGAGGTGGTGCGGTCGCGGGACGGTCCGACGATGCGGCGGCCGCCCGCGACGGTAGCCGGGGCGAGGAGCATGGTGGCGGCGACATGGGCGGCGGTGAACGCGCTGAAGCAGGCGGTGGTGCCACCGCGTTGGCAGTGACCGCGGTCGGCGATCCGATGCAGTCCATCTACGGATGGCGGGGGGCATCCGCGGCGAATCTGCCGCGCTTCGCCACCGATTTCCCGACCGCCCCAGGCGTTCCCGCGCCGATCTTGCCGCTGCTGACCAGCTGGCGGAATCCGCCGGAAGCGTTGGCACTGGCGAATCTGGTGGCCGATCCTCTGCGTCTGCGTGCACGGGCCGCGGGTGGTGCGACCGTGGACGCCTTGCGGGCGAAACCCGAGGCGCATGCCGGAGTCGTGGAGTTCGCGCTCACCGAGACCGTTGCGCAGGAGCGGGACTGGATCGCGGAGCGGATCGCGCGGGAGTGGGCGCTCGCGCGGGAAGAGGAGAATCCGCCGCCCACCTCCGCGGTGCTGATCCGGCGCAATGCCGATGCCGCGCCCCTGGCCGAGGCGCTGCGTGAGCAGGGGCTGCCGGTGGAGATCGTCGGGCTCGGTGGGCTGTTGGCGACGCCGGAGGTGGCCGATGTCGTCGCCACGTTGCGGCTGATCGCCGAACCGGGGACCGGTAGCGCCGCGGTGCGGATTCTCACCGGGGCGCGGTGGCGGATCGGGGTGGCGGATCTGGCGGCGCTGGCCAAGCGGGCGCGAATGCTGTCGATCGGGAGTGTGTCCGGGGACGCCTCGGCCGCGATCACCGACGCCGCGGGCCTGGCGAGTGCGCTACGGGAGGTCGCGCCCGAACCCACCGAGCGGGCGGGGCTGGCCGACGCCATCGCCGATCCCGGTGCGCCGGAACAGTATTCGGAGGCCGGATACGCGCGCATCGTCGCGCTGAGCGCGGAGCTGGCCGCACTGCGGGAACGCAGTGGTCAGCCGTTGGTCGAACTCGTCGCCGATGTCGAGCGCACCATCGGGGTCGGCGTGGAAACCCAGACTCGTCGGGCCATCGCGGGCGGCGGCGCCGGGCGCGAACACCTCGACGCCTTCGCCGAGGTGGTGGCCGGCTACGCGGCCGATTCCCGTGCTTCGCTGAGCGGTCTGCTCGCCTTCTTCACCGCCGCCGAATCCGTGGAGAACGGTTTGGAGCCAGGCGAAGTCGAGGTCGCGCGCGACCGCGTGCAGGTGCTCACCGTGCATGCCGCCAAGGGGCTGGAATGGGAGGTCGTCGCGGTCCCGCACGTGAGCGCGACGGTGTTCCCCTCGACCACCGCGCTGAGCACCTGGCTCGGCGCGCTCGCCGAACTGCCGACCACTCTGCGCGGCGACCGTGCCCAACCCGACGCCGCCGAGGGTGTTCCGGTGCTCGACCTCACCCACGTCGGCGATCGCGCCGAACTCGAACACGCGCTCGCCGAGCACAAGAACGCGCTCAAGAGCCGCAGGCTCGACGAGGAACGACGGCTGTTCTACGTGGCGCTCACCAGAACCGAACGGGTACTGCTGGTGTCGGCCTACCACTGGCCCGAGACCGGGACCTCGCCGAAGGGTCCGTCGGAATTCCTGCTCGAACTGAAGCAGGCGAACGAGGACCCCGGCAGCGACGCCTACGGCGTCGCCACCATCGCCCGCTGGGACGACACGCCGCCACCGGACGCCGTGAACCCCTTCGCCGACAATCCGCCGACCGCCCAGTGGCCTCGGGACCCGCTCGGTGGCCGTCGCGATCCCATCGAACAGGGTGCCGCGCTGGTTCGCGAGGCGCTCGAACAATTGCGCGGTGGCCCAGCCGATCCGGCTGCGGACGACGAGGACGAAGACCCCGAGGGCTGGGCGAACGACGTCGACGCCCTGCTCGCCGAGTTCACCGCCGCCGAACTCGCCGAACAGCAGGTGGAACTGCCCGGCCAGCTCCCCGCCACCGCCCTGGTCGAGCTGCGCGCCGATCCCACCCGCCTGGCCGCGCGTCTGCGCCGCCCGCTGCCGTACCCACCGAATCCGATGGCCCGGCGCGGCACCGCCTTCCACGCCTGGGTGCAGTCCTGGTTCGGCACCGACCGGCTGCTCGGCCTCGACGAACTGCCCGGCGCCGCCGACAGCACCGCCGAGCTGGGCCGCGCCGATCAGGAACTGGCCGCCATGCAGACGGCGTTCCGGCGCTCGCCGTGGGCACATCGCAACCCCATCGATGTCGAGGTCCCGTTCGAGACCACCATCGCCGGCACCGTGATTCGCGGCCGCATGGACGCCGTGTTCGCCGAACCCGGTGGCCGCTGGATCGTGGTCGACTGGAAGACCGGCGCCGAACCCGGCCCCGCCGACGAACCCGCCGTCGCCGTCCAGCTCGCCGTCTACCGCCTCGCCTGGGCCCGCCTGATGGCGGCCCACACCGGCGAACCCGAGGACCGGGTGCTGCGCAGAGTGGGCGCCGCCTTCCACTACATCCGCTCCGGTCGCACCATCGCCCCCACCGACCTGGCAGGTCCCGACGAGCTGGCCGACCTCATCCGTGACGCCGCCCCGGAAAACGAGGAAACGACACCACCGGATGTTCGATGAGCCGACACCACCCCAACCCGAAACGGCCGGTAACCTCAATGCGCCGACGGCACGAAGTCGACGGTCCCCACGGTTCTCGGCCGCCTCGATCCGAACTGACCTTCCGGGTGCGGCGAAGGAGTGCCCGCCGGGAGGGAGATCGAGGGAACAGGCCGAGAACCCGCGGCGCCAGCCGCCAGAACAACACAGGAGAGGGCGATGTTCGGTGACCCGCGTAGCCCGGTCGGGCTGAACACCAGGCCCGACTACTCGCTGGTCGGGCTGCTGCGGATCCCCGTGGTGCAAACCAGTCCGTGGATCTCACTCGCTCGCCGCGTCCTGTTCGCGACGGCGCTGTTGTTCACCGCGGCGACCGTGGTCTACATCGGCCGCGACGGATACAGCAACTCCACCGATGCCGAGTTGACCTACCTCGACGCGCTCTACTACGCCACGGTCTCGCTCTCGACCACCGGCTACGGCGACATCGCCCCGCTGACGCCGTCCGCGCGGCTGGCGAACACCATCATCATCACTCCCCTGCGCATTCTGTTCCTGATCGTGCTCGTCGGCACCACTCTCAGCGTGCTCACCGAACGGTCCCGGCAGGCGTTCAAGATTCAGCGATGGAGGCACACCGTGCGCAATCACACCGTCGTCGTCGGCTACGGCACCAAGGGACGCACCGCGATCGACGCCATGATCGGCGACGGAGTGAAGCAGTCCGACATCGTCGTCGTCGACACCGACCAACTCGCCCTGGAGGCCGCCGAGGCCGCCGGGCTGGTCACCGTGCACGGCTCGGCGACCAAGTCCGATGTGCTGCGACTGACCGGCGTGCAGCGCGCGGCCTCGGTGGTCGTGGCCACCAATCGCGACGATACCGCGGTGCTGGTGACCCTCACCGCGCGCGAACTCAACAAGTCGGCCAAGATCGTCGTCGCCATCCGGGAGTCGGAGAACACCCACCTGGTCCGGCAGTCCGGCGCCGATTCGGTGGTCGTTTCCTCGGAGACCGCGGGCAGACTGCTGGGCATCGCCACCACCACGCCGACAGTCGTGGAGATGATGGAGGACCTGCTCACCCCTGAGCAGGGCTTCGCCGTCGCCGAACGCGAGGTCGAGCCGGGCGAGATCGGCGGTTCGCCGCGGCATCTCCGGGAAATCGTCTTGGGAGTGGTGCGCGCCGGTGAACTGATCCGAGTCGGTGAACCCTCGGTCGACGCGCTCGAATCCGGCGACAAACTGCTCTACATCCGGCGCACCGGCAAGTGATCGGCGGTTCGCGCGCACAGTGGACCGGTTAGGCTCGGGAGGTGTCCTTCCGGCTGAAAGACGTACCGCTGCTGTCACGTTCCATCATCGATCGCGCCGAGCACGTCCGGCTCGATCCCGACGCCCTGCGCGAAGGGTGGAGCAAGGCGAAGATCCTGCGCGTCGACGCGCGCGGACGGGTCCGGGTCACCGAGAGCGGCGTCGTTCTCGATGCGGCGGTCACCATCGCCGAACAGCCTGGTGAGGGCGCGGTTTTCGTCGGTGTCGCCGAGGAGAGTCACCTGTGGGCGGTGCGAACTCCAGAGCTGGACGGCACGCTGAAGGACCTGCGCACGCTCGGCGGCGTCGACGATTTCACCGCCGATCTGCTCGCCACCGCGTACGCGCTGCTCAACTGGCACGACCGCGCCGGCTATCACGGCGGCGACGGCACCACGACCACCACCGCGCGCGGCGGTTGGTCGCGGCGGACAGCGACCGGTGACGAGGAGTTCCCGCGGATCGACCCCGCCGTGATCTGCCTGGTCCACGACGGCGCCGACCGGGTGCTGCTGGCCCGTCAGCAGGCGTGGCCCGCGACGATGTTCTCGCTGTTGGCCGGTTTCGTGGAGGCGGGCGAATCGCTCGAGCACTGCGTGGAGCGCGAGGTCCGCGAAGAGGTCGGCGTCGACCTGCGCGACATCCACTACCTCGGCAGCCAGCCCTGGCCGTTTCCGCGCTCGCTCATGCTCGGCTTCGCCGCTGTCGGCGACCCCTCCCAGGAACTGGTGTTCTCCGACGGCGAGATCGCCGAAGCGCACTGGTTCACCCGCGACGAGGTCCGCGCGGCCCTGCGACTAGGCGACTGGACTGCCCGGGAAACCGGCGCCCGACTCCTGGTCCCAGGATCCATTTCGATCGCGCGAACGATCATCGAATCCTGGGCTGAGTTGTAGGGGCAAGTCGTCGGCCCGGATCAGGCTTGGGCTGCCAGCGCCTTCTTGACCGCGGCCAGGGACGGGTTGGTGGCGGTGGAGCCGTCGCGGAACTTGATGGTCGGGACGACGTGGTTGCCGTTGTTGACACTGCCGACGAACTCGGCCGAAGCGGGGTCGTCCTCGATGTCGATCACCGTGTAGGTGATGCCCGCCTCGTCGAGCTGGGTCCTGAGACGGCGGCAGTAGCCGCACCAGGTGGTCGAGTACATCGTCAGATCAGGGGTTGCTTCAGTCACGCGTTGTGCAACGTCGCGAGGGCCCGTGGTGTTCCGCGCCCCGCCCGGTCACCGCGTGGGGCGGGTCCGGTGCGCGGGCGTGGGCGCGATTGTCGGGGGTCGCTGTCATGATGGTGCGCGTGCCAGCACTCGATCTCACCGCCCTCGACCCGGAACAGGCCGCCGCGGTGCGGGCACCACGGGGGCCGGTGTGTGTGCTCGCCGGTGCCGGGACCGGCAAGACCAGGACGATCACGCATCGGATCGCGCATCTGATCGCGGGCGGACACGTCAAGGCCGATCAGGTGCTCGCGGTGACGTTCACCGCGCGTGCGGCGGGGGAGATGCGCAATCGCCTGCGCTCGATGGGCCTCGGCGGCGAGGCCGGTCAGGTGCAGGCGCGCACCTTCCACGCCGCGGCCCTGCGGCAGCTGCGCTATTTCTGGCCGCAGGTCGTCGGTGACGTGCCGTGGCGATTGCTCGACAGCAAGTTCCCGGTGGTCGCCCAGGCGGCGAACCGCGCGGGCCTGGGCAACTCCACCGAACTGGTGCGCGACCTGCTCAGCGAGATCGAATGGTCCAAGGCCTCGCTGATCGCACCGGAGGACTATCCGGCCGCCGCCGCCAGGCATCACCGCGACGCGCCGGTCGATGTGGCCAGGGTCGCCCAGGTCTACGCGGGCTACGAATCGTTGAAGACCTCCGCCGACGGTCTACTGCTCGACTTCGACGACCTGCTGCTGCACACCGCCGCGGCGCTCGAGGACTATCCGGCCGTCGCCGACGAGTTCCGCGGTCGTTATCGCAGCTTCGTCGTCGACGAATATCAGGACGTCACACCCCTGCAGCAACGGGTGCTCGACGCGTGGCTGGGCGAGCGCGACGACCTCACTGTCGTCGGCGACGCCAACCAGACGATCTACTCCTTCACCGGCGCCACCCCCAACTACCTGCTCGACTTCTCCCGGCGCTTCCCCGACGCCACGGTGATCCGGCTCGAGCGCGACTACCGCTCGACCCCGCAGGTGGTCTCGCTGGCCAACCGGGTGATCGGCGCCGCGCGCGGCCGCATCGCGGGCACCCGGCTGGCACTGATCGGCCAGCGCGCGGACGGTCCGGAACCGGAGTTCGCCGAGTATCCCGATGTGCCCGCCGAGGCCGCCGCCGTCGCGGGCCGGATCAAGAAGCTGATCGCCGCGGGCACACCGGCCGCCGAGATCGCGGTGCTCTACCGGATCAACGCCCAATCCGAGCCGTTCGAGCAGGCGCTCAACGACCGCGACATCCCTTTCCAGGTGCGCGGCGGCGAGGGGTTCTTCCAGCGGCAGGAGGTCCGCCAGGCGGTACAGGCCCTGCGCCAAGCCGACGCGCGTGACGATCTACCCGACGAGTCGCGCAGCGGCGCCGAACTGATCACCCTGGTCAGGGCCGTGTTGGCGCCGGTCGGGCTCACCGCGGAGGAACCGGCGGGTGCGCAGGCCAAGGAGCGGTGGTCCTCGCTGCTCGCGCTGGTCCAGCTCACCGAGGAACTGGTCGGCCACGATGCCGAGATCGATCTCACCGGGCTGCTGCGCGAGCTCGCCATCCGGGCCGAGGCCAAGCATCCGCCGACCGTCGACGGCGTCACCCTGGCCTCGCTGCACGCGGCCAAAGGGCTGGAATGGGACGCGGTGTTCCTGGTCGGCGTCAGCGACGGCACCCTGCCCATTCAGCACGTGCTCGGCGATGACGGCAGTCCATCGGACCAGGCGGGGCTGGAAGAGGAGCGCCGGTTGCTCTACGTCGGCGTCACCAGGGCGCGCGAACACCTCGCGGTGTCCTGGTCGCTGGCCAGGACCGAGGGCGGTCGACGCGTGCGCAGACGTTCGCGCTTCCTCAACGGCCTGGTTCCCGACGACTCGCCCGCCTCCCGGATCGCCGCCACCGCGACCGGCCCCAAGGACGCCGACGGCAAGCGCCCGCTGTGCCGGGTGTGCGCGAAACCGCTGATCGGCACCTATGCGACCATGCTCGGCCGCTGTCGCCGCTGTCCCGGTGAGCACGACCCGGCTCTGCTCGAGGCACTGCAGGAATGGCGGGCCGAGAAGGCCGAGGTGCTGCGGGTGCGCGACTTCGTCGTCTTCACCGACACCACCCTCACCGCCATCGCCGAGCAGTTGCCCGCCGACGACACGGCGCTGGCGGCCATCGCGGGCGTCGGTCCGAAGAAGATCGAACAGTACGGCGCCGACGTGCTCGCCATCGTCGCGTCTCGGATGCGGGCCACGACACAAAACCGCAGGTAGAAAATAGGTTGTTCGGTTCTCGATCATTGCCTATGGTGGAGAACACGCACCGAGAGTGATCTCGGTGCGCGGTAATTGTCAGCACACGAGTTCAGGAGGGAGGCAGTCAGATGAACAGCAACACCACGTTCGACGCGGGCAATCGCGTCCTGGTGAACGAATTCATGGTGTCCGCCTCCCGGGGGGTCCTCGCTCTGCAGGGGACCGGTCTGTCCGGCGTCGATACCACCGCTGTGCCGATGACTGTCATGCATCAGCACACCCCGATTCGTCTCCAGGACAAGCCCAGCGTGGGTTGGCAGCCGGCCGCCGTTTCGGCACCGGCAGCACCCGCCGAGGAAGCCGGATACGCACCGGCTTTCGTCGGCGCAACCCGCCTCCGCGTCCACCCAGCGACCGTGAACAGGTCTCGACACAGATGTCGAACTAGGTAGGGAACACTCCCCGACCTCCTGGCCACGGATCGCGAGAAGCGAATTCCGTGGCCATTGTTATTTCGGCTCCTCAGCCGTTGGCACCGGGTTCGCACACGAACACCACGACCGCTGCAAACGAGCTGAAGGAGAACGACGTGTTCACCGCCCAGGACTGGCCGTCGGCCACTACTGACGTGACATGCCGAACCGTGGCGCAGAGCCCTCGCGTCCGTGAGGTCACCAGGACCCTGCCCTGCCGGGCCGGAAACCCCGATCTGTGGTTCGCCGAGAGCCCCACCGATCTCGAGCAGGCCAAGCAGTTGTGCGCTGCCTGCCCGATCCGCAAGGGCTGCCTGACCGCGGCCATCGACCGCGCCGAGCCGTGGGGTGTGTGGGGCGGTGAGATCTTCGACCAGGGTGTCGTGATCGCCCGCAAGCGCCCCCGTGGTCGTCCGCGCAAGGTCGCGATCTCGGCATGAACCCGGGAAAAGGGTTGTACCGCAAGCGAACCGCTCACCGCGTTCTGGTGGGCGGTTCGCTTGTCGTTTCCGCGCGTCGCGTGTGACGGTGTGGTCGTCGGCGACGGCCAGGTGGTGGTGTCCGGGGTGTACGCCCACCATCGGTGTTGCGGCCGTCTGGCAGGAGTAGGTGCCGTCGGTGGCCTGGACGAGTGGAGCCGGTGCGGTCGGTCCGCCTAGGAGGCGCGTTCGGTGCGGAAGCCGGGGACCCAGGTGCGGACCAAGCTCATGAAGCCCAGTTCGGCGTCGAGTTGGGCCAGGATGCCGACCGAGCCGCCGAGGACGCGGAAGATCATCAGGTATTCGGCCGGAAGTTGCAGGGCGCGGGCGGTTTTCATCTCCGGGCTGGAGAACTCCGAGGCGGTGCCCGCGACCCGCTGCATCCAGGTGCGGGTGAAGTGGAAGGTGTCGGTGCGGATGGGGTCGCTGAAGGGGAGGAGGTAGGCCTCGATCTCCTCGTGGGTGACCGTGCGGCCCGGGATGACCCAGTTGTGTTCGTAGAGCAACTCGGTGAGCGCGGCGTGGTCCTCGGCGACGGCGAGAGCGAGCATCCGGCCGAGGACCTCGGGGAAACCGTCGGGCATCGGCGCGCAGGCGCCGAAGTCGAGCACGGCCAGTTTGCCGTCGGCCTGCACCAGGAAATTGCCGGGGTGCGGGTCGCTGTGCAGCAGGCCGACCAGCTCGGGAGAGCAGAAGTGGAAGGTGCCCATCAGCTCGGCGATCCGATTGCGCTGGGCTCGGGTGCCCTCGGGGTCCTCGGCGCCCGCCTTGATCAGCGCCGAGACCGGGGTGCCCTCGAGCCATTCGGTGACGATCACCTTCGGTGCACCGGCCACCACCTTCGGCACGGTGATCTGCGGATGCCCGTCGAACGCCGCGGCGAAACGGCGCTGATTGGCGGCCTCGATGCGGTAGTCGAGCTCCTCCTCGGTGCGTTCGGTGATCTCGGCCAGCAGCGGCTTCACATCGGCGCCGGGAATCACCGACGACAGCAGTCCGGTCATCCGCGACAGCGTCTTCAAGTCGGCCCGCAGGGCCTCGTCGGCACCCGGGTACTGGACCTTCACCGCCACCGCGCGCCCGTCCGACCACACCGCCCGGTGCACCTGGCCGATACTGGCCGAGGCGGCGGGGGTGTCGTCGAAGGACTCGAAGCGCTCGCGCCACTTGGTGCCGAGCTGCTGGTCGAGCACCCGGTGCACGGTCTCGGCGGGCATCGGCGGTGCGGCGGCCTGCAGCTTGGTCAGCGCCTCGCGGTAGTGCTCGCCGAACTCCTCCGGGACGGCGGCCTCCATCACACTCAGGGCCTGGCCGAACTTCATCGCCCCGCCCTTGAGCTCGCCGAGCACGGTGAACAACTGCTCGGCGGCCTTCTGGTTCAGCGTCGCGTTGATCTCCTGCTTGTCACCACCGACGAGCTTCTTGCCGAACCCGACGGCGGCTCGACCCGCGATGCCGAGTGGAATTTTGGCCAACTTGGCATTGCGGCTGGAACTGCGGCGCACGATCTCGGACACGTTACCCATCATGGCCGAATCAGGGGCCTGTGTGCCATGGGAATGCTCACACCGGGCGCTCATCCGGCCGCCTCCGAGGTCTGCGAGGCCCGCGGAGTCAGCGTGCGGCACCCGCACTCCGGGTGTGGCGGCCAGGGTCGCCGCTGCACCTGATGGGTGTCGAGGTCCAATTCCACGGTGGCGTCGAGCGTGCCGGGGCGCCGGCGCGGGGAGCACGCGACGATCGCCTCCAACTCGCCCATGGCCAGCGCCGCCGTGGCCGCGACACCCGCCGGGGACGCGTGCCCGGTGCGTCCGAGCAGCTGTGCCGCCAGGTGTGGCCAGTCGGCGTCGAATCCGGCGCGGGTCAGGTCGGCACAGCGCAGACAGCTGGTCTCGCCCGGCAGGACGAGGGGCCCGACCACCCCCACACCGTCACGCACCCGGACGGGTAGATGCGGAATCCGGCGCAACACCAGGTCCACCGAGAGTCGTGGATCGATCATCAGCGCGTCGGCGAGCACGATCAGATCGCACTTCGTGGCGGCCACCAGCGCATCCCGGCGATGCGGACGGGAACGCGCGGGCCGAAGGCCCATGCGTCGCAGGCCGATCGACACCGCGTCCGAGAGCGGGCCGAGGCCGTGCACCGTGATCGCCCGGATCCGGCCGTGCCCGCGTTCGGGTTCGAGCAGCAGGCCCGCCGCCTCGATCGCGGCGAGCAGGGTGCCGGTGCGCTCGGGAGTGATCCCGAATTCGCCCGCCCGCCAGATGATCTGCGGTCGCGACTGTAGTCCGTCGAGCAGCCGCAGGAACGCGAGCACCGTGCGCGTGTCGAGTTCGTGGGTTTCGAGCAGGAGCGCGCGTTCGGGGTCCCAGCCCAGCTGGACCGTGCCCGACGGGCGAACCAAGGTGATCACCCGCGGATGGAGCATCGGGCCGCGGAGCGGCGTCGTGGTCGTCATGCCTGAAGTATCGGCAGTGAGTGCTACCGGGACGTCCGCCGAAAGGCTGGTTGTCCACAGGCTTTCGGCGTGTCGGCGAGGTGAGGTCGAACTGTGAACAGCCGGTGTACCGCCCGTCGTCGCCACATTCCTTGCCGGGATTCGAGCCGTGTCGGCGTGTCGCGCACCACGAACCGCGATTTCTCGCGGACCGGGGTGGACAGGCTGGATCAGGGGCGGTCGGTGCCGCTGTCCGGGTCGGTATCGGAGTCGGAATCCGACGTGCCGCGCTCGTCGCGTTCGCGGGCCTCGGTCTCGGCGAGTTGGGCCATCGGATCGTCGAAAGCGCCGGTGCCACCGCCGATCACGGAGTCGATGAACCCGGCGGGGGAGTCGAGGTCGCTGGAATCGGGCAGCAGGTCCGGGTGCGCCCAGATGCCGTCGCGCCGGTCCATCCCCGCGTCGGTGCTCAGTCGCCGCCACAGTGCCGAGGCTTCGCGGACCTTGCGCGGCCGCAGTTCCAGACCGACCAGGGTCGCGAAGGTCTGCTCGGCCGGTCCGCCGGTCGCGCGGCGGCGGCGCAGCGTCTCCGACAGCGCGCTGGCGCCGGGCAGCCGCTCGCCGACAGCATCGCTGACCACGACGTCGACCCAGCCCTCGATCAGCGCGAGCAGGGTCTCGAGCCGCTCGAGCGCGGCCTTCTGCTCGGGCGTGGTCTGCGGTTCGAAGGTGCCCTGCGAGAGCAGTTCCTCCAGCTTGGACGGATCGCTCAGCGACATCGGGTCGATGTTCTGCGCGGCTTCCTCCAGCGCGGAGAAGTCCATCTTGATCCCGCGAGCGTAATCCTCGACCGCGCCGAGCACCTGCTGCCGCAGCCACGGGACGTGCGCGAACAGGCGCTGGTGGGCGGCCTCACGGGCCGCGAGGAACACCATGATCTCGCTCTCGGGCTGCTCGAGTCCCTCGCTGAAGGCCGAGATGGCGGTCGGCAGCAGCGCGGCGGTACCGGCCGGGCCCAGTGGCAGACCGATATCGGTGGAGGTCAGGACCTCTTTGGCCAGCTGTCCGAGCGCCTGGCCGAGCTGGGAACCGAAGGCGAGTCCGCCCATCTGCCCGAGCATGCCGACCATCGGCCCGGCGAACTGCTTGGCCTCCTCGGGCAACTGCGCGGTCCACATGCCCGAGATCTGCTCGGCCACCGGATCACAGAGCCGCTTCCAGGTGGGCAGGGTCTCTTCGATCCAGTCGTTGGGAGTCCAGGCGACCGTCCTGGTGGCGCCGGCGGGCAGCACGGTGGCGCCATCGAGCCACAGTTCGGCCAGGTGCGCGGCATCGGTCACCGCGGTGGTCGTACGCGCCGTGATCGGGGCGACCGTCGCGCCGAGCTGCTGGCGGGCCAGCCGCTTGGCCACGTCATAGTTGACCGGGCCCGCCTGCGCGCCGCCCGGACCCATGCCCTGACCCATCCCACTGATCATCTGCCCGAGCTGAGTCAGCATCTGACCGAGCTGCGAGGGATCGAAACCGCCCGCGCCGCCCGTTCCGAAACCGAACGGATCGGTTCCGCCGGGTCCGTTCGCCTCGTCGCGACGCTTGCCGGACTCGTCGTCGTCGCGGTTCGAGAAGCCGAAGGGGAGATCGCTCATACCTCTTACGTTACGCGGGACCGCCGGGTCGACGGTGTTCGCGCATCGCGAAATCGCCGACAGCACGCGCGGCGCAAATGCGTGCCACTGCGGTCGGTCACGGCACCTGATCACTACTGTGGTCCGAGTGAATCGTCGGATCCTCACCCTGATCGTCGCCCTGGTTCCCGTGCTCGTGCTCGGCGTGGTCGGCAGCGTGGTCACTGTGCCGTTCGTCGCGCTCGGGCCCGGCCCGACCTTCGACACCCTCGGTCAGGTCGATGGCAAGGAGGTGGTCGATGTCACCGGAGCGCCGGTGGATCCGACGACCGGACAGCTCAACATGACCACCGTGTCGGTGCGCGACGGGCTGAATCTGTTCGAGGCTTTCGGGTTCTGGGTCAGCGGCGAGCACGGCCTCGTGCCGCGCGCCGAGGTGTACCCGCCCGGCGTGTCGCGCGAGGAGGTCGACAAGTCCAATCAGCAGGAATTCAAGGACTCCGAGAGCGACGCCGAGGTCGCCGCGCTGCACTTCCTGAAGCTGCCGACCGTGGTGCTGGTCCGCGGCCTCGGGGACGAGGGCCCGGCCAAGGACGTCCTGGCCGAGGGCGACGAGCTGATCAGCATCGATGGCACGCCGATCACCACGCCCAAGGACGTCGTCGACCTCGTGGCCACCAAGAGCCCCGGTACCACCATCTCGGTCGGCTACCGCCGCGGGGACGCCGAGCAGACCGCCCCGATCACCCTCGCCGCCCGCCCGGACGACCCGGCCAAGGGCTACCTCGGCCTCACCCCGGGCGAGGGCGGCCGACCGCCGCTGCAGGTCGAGTTCAACCTCGCCGACATCGGCGGACCGTCGGCCGGGCTGATGTTCAGCCTCGCGCTGATCGACAAGCTCTCGCCCGGCGAACTCAACGGCGGCCGGTTCGTCGCCGGTACCGGCACCATCGACCAGGAGGGCAAGGTCGGCCCGATCGGCGGCATCCAGTACAAGATGATCGCCGCGCGCGAGGCGGGCGCGGAGACCTTCCTGGTCCCCGCGGACAACTGCAACGAGGCCCGTCAGCGCGCGCCGGAGGGCCTGCGGTTGGTGAAGGTCGACACCCTCGACAGCGCCATCACCGCGCTGGCCGACATCGACGCCGGCCGCGAGGCTGTCAGCTGCGGCTGATCACTCCAGTCACTCCAGCGTGTGGTGCAGGGCCTCGACCAGGCCGGGCGCCAGGTTGGGGTAGGTGCGCAGGTCCAGCTCACCGAAACCGTCGTCGTCCTCGGGCCGGATCTGCAGCAGGCACAGCGACGTGCCGTGGCGCAGCACGCCCGCGATGAGCCGGGCGTCGCGGCGGCCGGGGTGGGCATGGGCCGCCGCGCGCCCGGCCGCGTCGGCGGCATCGTCGTCGGCGAGCAACGGAACCAGGGCCTCGTCCAGATCGCTCTCGGCGTCGGGCGGCAGCACCACGATCTCCTGGACCAGTACGCACCCCTGCACCGCGGGCGGCCAGGTGGTGGTGGCGAGGAACTCGTCCATCGCCATCGAACCCCCCGCGATGTCGTCGGGGAAGGCGTCCTGGGCGATGGGGGTGAGTTCGCTGCCGTCGTCGAGTTGATCGAGCAGACCGGGTTCGGCCGCGACCAGGTCGGCGGTCGGAACCAACGCGAACATCTGTGGCGGATTGCCCCACCCGTCGGCGTCGGCGAACTCGACGACCTCGCGCACACAGCGGGCGAGGACGACTTCGGCGTGCTGGTCATCGGTCACCCCTCCATCCAATCATTTTCGGCCCCGCCGCTTGCGCAGTGTCCGATTTCCGTAGAGTGGGCGCCAACGGTCCGATTCCGGACCTACCGCAACATTCGACTGCGGTCGTTGCGCCGATCACCGGCGTGGTTGCCGCTGGACTCTGGGAGAGTGGCACCGTGGGCATGCGGCCCCCCACCGGCTTACCTTCGTTGTCCCGACGCAGCCGTGTGCTGCTGGTGGCATCAGTCGTCCTCGCGGCGCTGTTGCTGCTCGGGCCCCGATTCACCGACGCGTACACGAACTGGTTGTGGTTCGGCGAGGTCGGTTACCGCAGTGTGTATCTGGGAGTGTTGCGCACGCGGCTGATCCTGTTCGTCGTCGTGGCGCTGTTCATCGGCCTGGTCGTGTGGGCGGCGCTGCTGCTGGCCTACCGGTCGCGGCCGGTGTTCGTGCCCGTCGCCGGGCCCAACGATCCGATCGCGCGCTATCGCACCACCGTGATGAGCAAGCTGCGCGTGTTCGGCATCGGTATCCCGGTGCTGCTGGGCCTGCTGTCCGGGCTCGTCGCGCAGTCGAATTGGGCGACTCTGCAGATGTTCCTGCACGGCGGTGAGTTCGGCGAGAGGGACCCGCAGTTCAACCTCGACGTCGGCTTCTACGCCTTCGACCTGCCGTTCTACCGGATGGTGCTGACCTGGCTGTTCGTCGCCGTGGTGATCGCGTTCTTCGCGAACATGGTGACCCACTACGTATTCGGCGGCCTGCGCCTCGCCGGGCGCGAGGGCACACTGACCCGGGCCGCCCGTGTTCAGCTCGCGATCTTGGCCGGTGTCTTCGTGCTGCTCAAGGCGGTGGCCTACTGGTTCGACCGGTACGACCTGCTGTCGAGCACCCGCAAGGAGCCCACCTTCGGCGGTCCGTCGTTCACCGACATCAACGCGGTGCTGCCGGCCAAGCTGATCCTGCTCGCGATCGCGGTGATCTGCGCTGTCGCGTTCTTCGCCGGGATCGTGTTGCGCGATCTGCGGGTGCCCGCGATGGCGGCGGCGCTGCTGGTGCTGTCGTCGATCCTGGTCGGCGCGGTGTGGCCGATGGTGGTCGAGCAGTTCTCGGTGCGTCCCAACGCCGCCGAGAAGGAGAGTCCATACATCGAACGCAACATCCTGGCGACCCGACAGGCGTTCGGGATAACCGACGACAAGGTCGAATACGAGCCCTACAAGGGCGAGAGCAGCAAGAGCCCGCTCGACGTGCCCGCGGACGCGGCCACCATCGGCAATGCCCGACTGCTCGACCCGAACATCCTCTCGGCCACGTTCACCCAGCTCCAGCAGCGCAAGAACTTCTACGGCTTCCCCGAGGCCCTCGACATCGACCGCTACAACCTCAACGGCGATGTCCAGGACTACATCGTCGCCGCGCGTGAGCTGCAGCCGGCCGCGCTCTCGGGCAACCAGCGGGACTGGATCAACCAGCACACCGTCTACACCCACGGCAACGGCTTCGTCGCCGCGCCCGCCAACCGGGTGAACAAGCCGCAGTCCGACGCGCAGAGCGCCGCGGGCGGCAGTGACTCGGGTTATCCGCTGTTCATGGTGAGCGATCTGTTCACCGACATCGACGACCAGCAGATCAAGGTCGAGCAGCCGCGCATCTACTTCGGTGAGCTGATCGCGCAGACCGATCCCGACTACGCGATCGTCGGCACCGCCGAGGGCCAGGCGCCGCGCGAATACGACTCCGACACCGCGCAGTACACCTACAGCGGCAGCGGCGGTGTGCCGATCGGCAACTGGTTCAACCGGTTGGCCTTCGCGGCCAAGTACGCCGAGCGCAACATCCTGTTCTCCTCGGCGATCAGCGCGGACTCCAAGATCCTGTTCAACCGTGGCCCGCGCGACCGGGTGCAGAAGGTCGCGCCCTGGCTGACCGCCGATGGCAACGCCTACCCGGCGGTCGTCGACCAGCGGATCGTCTGGATCGTCGATGCCTACACCACGCTGGAGAAGTACCCCTACGCGCAGCGGACCTCGCTCGACGGCGCGGTCGAGGACAGCATCGATCAGCGGACCGGCCGGGTGATCCCCCGCAAGGAGGTCAGCTACATCCGTAACTCGGTGAAGGCCACCGTCGACGCCTACGACGGCACCGTCACCCTGTACGAGACCGACACCACCGACCCGGTGCTCAAGGCCTGGCGCGGGGTTTTCCCGGACGCGGTGAAGGACGAGAGCGAGATCTCCGACGAGCTGCGGTCGCACTTCCGCTACCCGGAGGACCTGTTCAAGGTGCAGCGCGACATGCTCACCAAGTACCACGTGGACAACCCGCGTGAGTTCTTCACCAACAACGCGTTCTGGTCGGTGCCCAGCGATCCGACGATCGAGGGCGGCACGTTCAATCAGCCGCCGTACTACGTGCTGCTGGGTGATCCGGAGACGAACGAGCCGGTGTTCAACCTGACCTCGGCGATGGTCGGCTACAACAGGCAGTTCCTCTCCGCCTACATCTCGGTGCGCTCCGACCCGGACGGGTACGGCAAGTTCACCGTGAAGCAGCTGCCGGTCGAGACGCAGACACAGGGTCCGCAGCAGACCCAGAACTCGATGACCACCGCCGACGCGGTGTCCCGCGAGAAAACCCTGCTCTCGAACTCGAACAAGATCCGCTACGGCAATCTGCTCACCCTGCCGGTGGCCGATGGCGGCATCCTCTACGTCGAGCCGTTCTACAACGAGCGCAACACGGGTTCCTCGACGTTCCCGCAGCTGCTGCGTGTGCTGGTGAGTTACCGCGACGCCGCGGGCAGTGTGAAGGTCGGCTACGCGCCGACCCTGGCCGAAGCGCTCAACCAGGTGATTCCGGGTGCGGGTGCGCTGGCGACGCCGTCCGGTGGGAATCCGGCGGTGAAACCGGAGCCAGGCGGCGGACCTACTCCGCCGGTGGATCAGGGCGCTGCCACGACCACTCCGCCGGACGACGGGACCGGTCGGCCGGGAGTGACGCCGCCACCGACCGGTGGGACCGGCCAGGATGCGGCGGCCGCTGAGCTCGACCGCAAGATCGAGGCGGTGCGCACGGCGATGCAGTCGGGCAACTTCACCGAATTCGGTAGGGCGCTCGACGAACTGGACGCCGCGGTGAAGGCGTACCAGGACGCGGGCGGCCGGTAACCCGGACACCCGAGGACAACACGAAAGGCCCCGCCGGTCGGCGGGGCCTTTCGTGTGCAGGGGGAGGGGTGGTTCAGCCGCCGATCGAGGCGATCAGTGGGGCGGAGGCGTCGAGCAGCTGCTGGTACTGTCCGGCGACGCCGTACTGCTCGGCGAGGTCACGGCCGGCTGCCTTGGCCTGCTCGACGGCGGACTGCACGGTGTCGGCTGCCTCGGCGGGCAGCTCGACCGGCAGCTCGGCGGCGGGCTCCTCGACCGGCGCCGGGGCGGGCTCGGACGTGCCTGCCTGCAGGTACTGGCCGCAGTGCGGCCACGCGCCGATGCCCTGGGTGGTGAGCACGTTCTCCGCGACGCGGATCTGTTCTTCCTTGCTGGCGTTGTGCGCCGAACCCTGGCCACCGTTGGCGGCCCAGGTGCTCTGCGAGAACTGCAGGCCACCGTAGTAGCCGTTGCCGGTGTTGATGCCCCAGTTGCCGCCGCTCTCGCACTGGGCGACGCCGTCCCAGTTGTAGTTCGCGGCGGACGCGGTGCCGGCGGCCAGGCTGAACGGAACGGCAACCAGGGCGCCGGTGATGGCGGCGACGCCAAGGGCACGGGTGCGGAATTTCCGGGTCTCAGTCATGGGGGAGACGCTAACCAAGAAATCGATGACGATCACATCTTGATAACGGGTCGATTCTATGAACGGAACAGGTGTCTTTTCGATGTTTGTGCTGGATACCCTGTGGGAATTACTAGATCCCGTTCGGTCTGTTATCTGGTCGTTATGTGCGTGAGATCACGCAGAAATAGTGACGCCGCTCACGGGAATTCGCACCCATAGCTCCCTGTTCACCATAAGTGTGTCTCACCTCACGTTTGGTCGGCCCTGCTGCGCGGAAGATCGTCGATCCGTTGCTGAAAACCGGTGTTGACCTGGCGATTTGGCATCCACGCTAACCCGTGTGTAATGTTGTATTCACCGACGCGGGGTGGAGCAGCTCGGTAGCTCGCTGGGCTCATAACCCAGAGGTCGCAGGTTCAAATCCTGTCCCCGCTACAAACGAAGGCCCGGAACCATCAGGTTCCGGGCCTTTCGCGTTGTCTGGTCCGATCAGCTCGCGATGGCCCGGTGCAGAACCGCGCGCAGATGGTCGATACCGGCGGGACCGTTGTCGAGCAGGATCGCGGTGCACAGGCCATCGGAGGCGGCGACCAGCGCCGCGACCGCCTGCGGGTCGTCGGTGAGGGTGGCCCCCAGCTCGGCGATGTTGTCGCGCCAGCGCCGCGCGACCGGGCGCAGGGCGGGTCGGCGGGCCGCCATGGTCGCCAGTTCACGTTCGGCGAGGGCGCGATCCCGGCCGGGCCCACCGCTCTCGGCGATCAGTTCGGCCAGGCCGGTCAGCTTGTCGCCGTCGCCGTCGATGAGGCCCCGGATTCGGGCGGTGTACCCATCGGCGACGCTGGTCAGGGCGGCGATCAGCAGATCGTCGAGCGTGGTGAAGTAGTAGGTGCTCAGCGACGTGGTGATGCCCGCCTGCTTCGCGACGGTGCGATGGGTGACGCCCGCCGCGCCATCGCGCGTGACCACGGCGAGGGTCGCGTCGATGATCTCCGCCCGCCGCTTCTCACCGCGTACCCGGCGTCCGTCGACGTGCTCATCGAGGTCGTCGTCGACCATGCGCCCCTCCTTGCTCAAACGTTGACCTTGTCGCCCTGATCCTGGCCGAGCCGGGGGACGCTGCGAAGCATGCGCAAGCACAGCACGGTAGCGGCGGCGATGGCGAGACCCGCGACCAGGGCGGCCGCGTTCAGGCCGGTGGTGAAGGCCACCCGCGCCGACTCCACGGTTCCGGCAGGTAGATCACCGGCCAGCGCCGCGCCGAGGCTGTCCTCGAGCGCGGCCGCCGATTCCGGCGAGAGCCCCTCGGGCACGCTGACCTGGTTGCGATAGATCGCGGTGGTGAGGCTGCCGAGCAACGCGACGCCGACGGCGATGCCCAGTTCCTGAACGGTCTCCGACATCGACGCCGCCGAACCCGACTTCGACGCAGGCGCCGCACCGACGACGATGTCGGTACCCAGCGCCGCGATCGCCCCCAGGCCCAGGTAGATGAAGGCGAAGCCGATCGCCACCGCCGTCTCGTCGTCGAGTCCGGCTGTCGCGAGCAGTCCGTAGCCGACCAGCGAGAGCCCGAGCGTGGCGCCCATGAGGTAGCCGGGGCGGATGCGCCGGGCCAGCACCGGCGCGCCGACCGCGGCGGCGAACATCGCCAACGCCGGTGGGCCCATCCACAGACCTGCTGTGAAGGGAGTGAGGCCTTCGACGAGCTGGAGGTACTGGGTGACCAGGTACATCGAACCGCCGACGCCGACCAGCCCGATCAGTAGTACGAGAAGAGCGACGGTGAAAGCCCTGCTTCCGAACAGTGACATGTCCAGCAGTGGGTCGATCAGGTGACGCTGACGGCGCACGAACGCCGCTCCGGCCACGATGCCCACTACGACGAACAGGACCGATTGCGCGCTGACCCCATCGACGGCGAGATGCTTGACCGCGTAGATCACCGGCAGGATCGACGCCAGCGACAAGCCCACGCTGACCAGGTCGAGCCGGCCCGCCGTGCGGTCGGCGTACTCCGGCAGCAGGGCGCGAGCGCCGACGAGAACGACGACCGCGATGGGCACTGCCAGCAGGAACGCGGCGCCCCACCAGAAGGCGTCGACCAGCAGTCCGCCCACGATCGGCCCGGCCGCCATGCCGAGGGCGAACATCGTCGCCCACACCCCGATCGCCACCGCGCGCTCGCGGGCATCGGGGAACATGTTCGAGATCAGCGACAGCGTGGACGGCATCAGCGTCGCACCGGCGACGCCGAGCAGGGCGCGCGCGAGGATCAGCAACTCGGCCGTGGGCGCGAACGCGGCGAGAACCGAGGCGGCCGCGAAGGCGACCATGCCGATCATCAGTAGACGGCGTCTACCGATCCGGTCGCCGAGGGTGCCCATGGTGATCAGCAGGCCGGCGATGAAGAAGCCGTAGGCGTCCATGATCCACAGCAGCTGGGTTCCCGAGGGGTCGAGGTCGCGCGCCATGCTCGGTGCCACGAGATAGAGCACCGTCACGTCGAGCCCCAGCAGCACCGTCGGCAATGCCAACAGTCCCAGTCCCGCCCACTGTCTCGCTCCTGCACGCATCGACAACTCCCGCCTCGCCAGAACAATCTATTTGTACGATAGTACAAGTAGAACTATCGTACAAATAGATTCGGCTCAGGGGTGTGCGAAGGTGACGCCGGTCAGCTCCTCGGACACCGTCCACAGCCGTGCCGCGTCCTCGGTGCGGCGCAACGGTGCCCACAGCTTCTGCTCGCCGGGCGGACCACCCAGGTTCCCGATCCATCGCGGACCGTAGAAGCCGCCGTCCTCGGCCTCGGTCGCGGCCATCAGCGCGGGGAGTTGTGCGCTGTCGACGGTGCCCACGACGAGTCCCCGTGCCGAGAGCCACCGGATCATCCGCACGTCTCGGGTGTCCTCGGCGCGTCCCACCTCGGGGCGTGCCGCGAGGAGGCTGGTCGGCGCGACACCGGGATGAGCGATGGTGCTCGTGATCCCCCATCCCGCCGCGCCACTGCGGCGACCGAGTTCGAGCCCGAACAGCCCACACGCGATCTTCGACTGCCGATAGGACGCCATGCCGTCGTATCGGCGCTCCCAGTTCAGGTCGTCCCAGTTGATCGTGCCGCTGCGTGCCGCGATGCTGGTCTGCGAGGTCACCCGCGCCTGCCCGGCCACGAGCAGCGGGAGCAGGTGGCCGGTGAGCGCGAAATGGCCGAGGTGGTTGGTACCGAATTGCAGCTCGAACCCGTCGGTGGTGGTCTGTCGTTCGGGCGGGGTCATCACGCCCGCGTTGTTGACGAGAAGGTGGATCGGGGCGTTGTCGGCGCGCAGCTTCTCGCCCAGGGCGGCGACCGATGCCAGCGAGGACAGATCGAGCTCTTCGAGCGAGAGTTTCGCCGCCGGATGCTGTGCGCGAATCGTCGCGACGGCGGCTTCCCCTTTGCGCGGGTTGCGGACCGGCATGATCACTTCGGCGCCCGCGCCGGCGAGCCGCGTCGCGATCCCCAGTCCGATGCCGTCACTGGCGCCGGTGACCACCGCGCGTTTCCCGGTGAGGTCGGGGATCGTGATGTCGTACTGTCTGCGAGGCATGCGGTTCACTCCTGACGTCGACCTGTCGACGCACCCGGCCGGGTGCCTTGAACCGAGCCTTCCTGGTGGTGCGGGAGTTATCCACGCCTCGACGATCCGTGTCTGTGCGATCAGTCCCGGTAGATAATGTGGGCATGATCGATCGAGCGGGATTGGCCGAGTTCCTCCGCCGTCGTCGAGAGGCATTGCAGCCGGAGGACGTGGGGCTTCCGCGGGGACAGCGCCGTCGCACCAGCGGGTTGCGCCGGGAAGAGGTCGCGGCGCTGTGTCACATGTCGACCGATTACTACTCGCGCTTGGAGCGAGAACGCGGGCCGCGGCCTTCGGAACAGATGATCGCCGCGATGGCGCAGGGCCTGCACCTGTCCAGGGACGAGCGCGACCACCTGTTCCGGCTCGCCGGCCACCAACCGCCGACACGGGCGGCGGACAGCGACTATGTCAGCCCGGGCATGCTGCGCATCTTCGACCGGCTCACCGACGACACTCCTGCCGAGATCGTCACCGAACTCGGCGAGACCTTGCGCCAGACCCCGCTCGGTGTCGCGCTCGTCGGTGATCTGAGCCGCTTCACCGGACCATCGCGCAGTATCGGTTACCGGTGGTTCACCGATCCGGCGGCCCGCGCGCTACACCCACCGGAGGATCACCAGTTCTATTCGCGCATGTACGTTTCCGGCCTCCGGAGTGTGCTCACCCGGCGCGGTCCGGAGTCCAAGGCCGCTCGTCTGGCGGAACTGCTGAACGCCGAGAGCGCGCAGTTCCGCGTGCTGTGGAACGAGCACGAGGTCGGCATCGTGCCCCACGAAGTCAAGCGATACCTCCATCCCGCCGTCGGCCTGCTGGAACTGAACTGCCAGATCCTGCAGGACTCCGCGCAGTCGAACTCGCTGCTCGTCTACACCGCGGTACCGGGGAGCGAGAGCTACGAGAAGCTGCAACTGCTGTCCGCGGTCGGCGTGGCGTCCTCGGTCTGAGCGGGACGGTATCGGCCACCGAAGACGACGAAGCCCCCGCGGCGACGGGGGGCTTCGTCGGGTGTCGGTCAGGCGTCGAGGTCGCTGGCGACGAGTTCGGCGATCTTGTCGAGGGTGGGTTGGTCGTCGCTGGTGATGACGACTTCGGCGCCCTGGGCGGCGCCGAGGGTCATGATCATCAGGGCCGAGCCCGCGTCTACGGGGTCGCCGCCGACGACGGCGATGGTGACCGGGACGCCGGCCGCGCCGACGGCCTCGGCGATCAGGGCGGCGGGGCGGGCGTGCAGGCCGACCGAGGAGCCGACGGTGACGGTGGTGCTTGCCATGGATATCTCCTTGTGTGCGAGTGGATTACGCGGTGGTGAGGACGGGGGCCGGCGTCGGCTTGCGGGTGAGTTCCTTGGCAACGGTGACGCAGAGGGCGGCCACGGCGGTGCCCGCGAACAGGGACACGAGGAACCAGCCGAGGTGTCCGATCGCGAAGAAGACGAAGATGCCGCCGTGCGGTGCGCTCAGGGTGACGTCGGTGGCCATCACCAACCCGCCCGTGACCGCGCCGCCGATCATCATCGACGGGAGTACGCGCAGCGGGTCGGCCGCGGCGAACGGGATCGCGCCCTCGGAGATGAACGAGGCGCCCAGCAGCCAGGCGGCCTTGCCGTTCTCGCGCTCGGCCTCGGTGTAGAGGCGTGGCCGCACGAGGGTCGACACGGCCATCGCCAGCGGCGGCACCATGCCCGCCGCCATCACCGCGGCCATGATCCGCAGGGTCGCCGGGTCGGTCACCGACAGCCCCGCCACGGCGAAGGCGTAGGCGGCCTTGTTGACGGGCCCGCCCAGGTCGAAGCACATCATCACGCCCAGGATGACACCGAGAGCGATCGCGGAGGTGCCGGACAGGCCGTTGAGCCAGTCGGTCAGTCCATTGGTGACCGCCGCGAGCGGCTTGCCGAGCAGTACGAACATCACGACGCCGACGATCAGCGACCCCAGCAGCGGGATCACCACCACCGGCATGAGTCCGCGCGCCCAGACCGGCACCGGCAGCTTGCTGACCCACAGGGCCGCGAATCCGGCGATCAGGCCGCCGACGAGGCCGCCGAGGAAGCCGGCGCCGACGAACACCGCGATGGCGCCCGCGGTGAAACCCGGTGCCAGACCGGGGCGGTCGGCGATCGCGAAGGCGATGTATCCGGCCAGGGCGGGGACCAGGAAGCTGAAGGCGAGTGCGCCGATCTGGAAGAGCACCGCGCCGAGATAGATTTTGAGGCCGCCGCTGGGCAGATCGGTGATCGAGTTGTCGAGCACGATCGAAGCGGCGTTGTCGGAGATCGTGTAGCCGCCGAGCAGGAAGCTCAGGGCGATCAGCAGACCACCCGCGGCGACGAACGGGATCATGTAGCTGACGCCGGTGAGCAGGATCTGGCGCAGCCGGGTGCCCCAGCCGATTCCCTTGGCCGCTGCCTGTCCGGGCGCCGGTGCCGTGCCGCCGACCGTGGCGGCGCCAGGTGTGGTGCTCGCCGTCAGCGCCTCCGCGATCATCGTGTCGGGCTCGTTGATGGCCCGCTTGACGCCGGATTCGACGACTGGCTTGCCCGCGAATCTCTCGCGGTCCTTCACCCCGACGTCCGTGGCGAAGATGACGGCGTCGGCCGCGGCGATGGTGGCCGGATCGAGCTTGTCACCGCCGCTGGAACCCTGCGTCTCCACCGCCACGTCGATCCCGGCCCGTTCGCCTGCGGCGGTGAGGGAATCGGCGGCCATGTAGGTGTGGGCGATGCCGGTCGGACAGGCGGTGACCGCGACGATCGTGCGTCGCGGGCCGGTGCTGGAACCTGGCGGTGTCGTGGAGGTTCCGGAGGCCGCTGCGCCGCCCGCGGCTGCGTCACCGATGACCGCCGCATCCCCGGCGTCGGTACCGACACCGGAGGCTGAACCAGCGCCGGCCGCCGCGTCGCCTGCCGTCGTACCGGCCGCCGCAGCTGCGGAGGTTCTGGCATCCGCGGACGTATCGGCACCGGTTGGCGCGTTGCCCGCTGTACCACTGGAAGCCGCTCCAGCGGCGGTGCTGGGTGGTGTGCCCCCGGAAGCTGACGATGTCGGACCGGCTGCCTGCGCCGGAGGATTGATGACGCCCTCGACCAGGGCGACAACGTCCGCCGGGGTCGCGGCGGCGCGGAGGTCGGCGACGAAAGCCGGGCGGACCAGGGCGCGGGCCAACGACGAGAGCAGCTTCATGTGCTCGGCGCCCGCGCCTTCGGGCGCCGCGATGAGGAAGACCAGGTCGGCCGGGCCGTCCGGGGCGCCGAAGTCGACGGCAGGGGTCAGGCGGGCGAACCCCAGCGACGCGGTGGTGACGGCCGCCGATCGGCAGTGCGGGATGGCGATACCGCCAGGCAGACCGGTCGCCGATTGCGACTCCCTGGTCAGGGCGGCCTCGGCCACCGCGGCGGCGTCGCTCGCGCGCCCCGCGGCGGCGAGCTTGTGCGCGAGCGTGGTGATCACCGAGTCCTTGTCGGTGCCGAGATCGGCATCGAGAGCGATCAGGTCGGGGGTGATGATCGAATCGGCCATCGTCGTGTCTTTCCGGAGTGGGTGTGGAGCAGGGTGTTGGTCGGGTGGAAGCGGTTCGAACGGTGCGGGCGACTGGGGTCGGGCGATGGACGGGTGGTGGGTGATCAGAGCGGGGTGGGTGGTCGGATCGCGGTGATCGGTAGCGGATGGGCGGTGACCGCGTCGAGGGAGATGTCGGCAGGTCCGGGTAGTCCGGTGCCGGGAAGTGCGGTGGCGGCGCTGCCGTAGGCGACGGCGTAACCCAGCCGCTCGGCCGGACCGGCCCCGGCGAGGTCGGCGAGCAGGTAACCCGCCAGGGCCGAGTCGCCCGCGCCGACGGTGCTGCGCGGCACGATCGCCGGGGCCGCGGCGAACCAGGCGTTCTCGGCGGTGACGAGGACCGCGCCTGCCGCACCGAGGGTGGCCAGCACCGCGCCGACCCCGCGCTCGACGAGGGTGGTCGCGGCTTCGGCCGCGGCAGTGGGGTCTTCGAGGGCACGGGGGTCGCGGCCGGTGAGCTGGGCGAGTTCCTCGGCATTGGGCTTGATGAGATCTGGGGTGGCGCCCCGGGATTCGGCGAACAGCGCCAGCAGCGGCGCATCGGAGGTGTCGACGGCGACGCGGGTGCGCACGCGGGCGCCGATGGCACCGTTGGGCGGCGCGGACGCGGCACCGCCCAGGGCCGAGAGCGTACCGACGAGCTGGGCGTACCAGGTGACGGGCACCCCCGGTGGCAGCGAACCCGACAGCACGATCCAGTCGGCTTCGGCGGCCAGCTCGACCAGCTGGGCGGTGAGCTCGTCCAGGTGTCGGCCGGTGAGCGGCCGGCCCGGTTCGTTGATCTTGGTTGTCGTGCCGTCGGTTTCGGCGATGGTCAGGTTGGTCCGCGGTTCGCCCGGTACCGGCACCGTGCGGTAGCCGATGCCCGCACCGCGCAGTCCGCTCACCACGGGATCGTCGTCGGCGCCCGGCAGCACAGCCAGCACCGGCGCACCCCCGGCGGCGACGACCCGCGCCACATTGACGCCTTTGCCGCCCGGATGGGAGGTGACGCTGTCGGCGCGGTGCACCTGCCCGCGCCGTAGCGGCTCGGTGAGCGTGACCGTGCGGTCGACGCTCGGATTGGCGGTCAGTGTCACTATCATGCGAGCACCACCTCGATTCCCTCGGCGACCAGATCCGCGTGCGCGGTGGCCGGGATGTCGGTATCGGTGACCAGGACGTCGATGTCGGCGGGGTCGCCGAAGCGGACGAAGTCCTCGCGGCCGATCTTGCGCGCGTCGGCGACCACGACGACCCGGTCGGCCGCGGCGATCATCGCGCGCTTGACAGCGGCCTCCTCCGGATCGGGCGTGGACAGGCCGTGGCGCACGGTGAGCGCGTTGGTGCCCAGGAAGGCGACATCGACGCGCAGTTCGCCGAGCAGGCGCAGGGTCTCGGCGCCCACAGCGGCCTGGGTGACCCCGCGTACCCGCCCGCCCAGCAGGTGCACTCGCACCCCGGTGTATCCGGTGAGCCGGGTGGCGATCGGCAGGGAGTTGGTGACGGCGACCAGATCCAGGTCGGTCGGCATCGCGGCGGTCACCCGCGCGGTGGTCGTCCCGGCGTCGAACAGCACGCTGCCACCGGACTCGGGCAGGTACCGCTGGGCGAGCTCGGCGATGCGGTCCTTCTCGGCGGCGCGGGTGCTGTCGCGTTCGACGGTGCCCAGTTCGATCGTGGTGAGCGCGCCGGAGCCGACCGCGCCGCCGTGCACCCGGCGGATCAGGCCGAGGCGATCCAGCACGGCGAGGTCGCGACGCACGGTCTCGGTGGTGACCCCGTACTGGTCGGCCAGCTCGGCCACCGAGACGCGCCCGCGCTGCCCGATGAGGGTGGCGATGGCCTGCTGCCGTTCCTCGGCGTACATGGTTCCTCCGGTTCGCAAATCTTTACTCATGTTGTTTTATGCCCATTTGTGTGGCTTTGTCAATGGCTTTTGGTGAGCCGAGTCACAATCGTTGCCTTCGCCTATCGGGCCCGAAAGGTGCCTGTGGTCACACAACACCCGCCCAGGTGGTGGGTATCACCAGGGAACGCGCTGCAGGTCAACGACTTTCGCGGCAACCGTCACGTCGCTGTTACGCGCCTCTTCGGTGATCGACACGCACACTGGTGAGGCTGACCCGCATGTGGCGATTCGCAGTGCGACCCCGTGTCACGACGCTGGCCTGCGAGGTGTGCGGGCGGCTGCCGCACCCCCGGCGGACCCGACTGGCGCTGGCCAAACTGGCGGCGGTGTTCCCGGTGGAGCTGGCGCTGCACGCGCTGGTGATCCACCTGCACCCGCCCTACCTGGTGACCGTCGTGGTTCTGACGGTCACCACCACGATCCTGGTGATCTGGGTGGTCGAACCGTCGGCGATGCGGATGCTCGGCGGCTGGCTGCACGGCCCGGAACTGCGCCACCGCGACCGCATCGACGCCGCGCCCACGCTGTGGCGGATCCGGGTACGCCTGGCCGACCGGCCTGGCGCGCTCGAGACGCTCGCCGCCCAGCTGGCGCACCGGGAGGCCAACATCCTCACCGTGCACGTGCACCAGCTCGAGGACGCGGTGCTCGACGAACTGGTGGTGTCCGCGCCCGCCGAGATCACCGCGCACGGCATCACCGCGGCGGTGGTGCAGGCGGGTGGTTCCGGGGTGCGGGTGTGGCCCGCCACCGTGCTCTCACTGATCGATGGGCAGACCAAAGCGCTGGCCATCGCCGCGCGTATCGTCGGCGATCCGGACGAACTGCCCTTGGCCGTGGCCGAACTGCTCGGCGCCCGCTACCTGGCGCCCGGCACTCCCGCGGCGATCGATCCGGGGGAGGGGACGGTGCTCGAACTCGATCGCGACGAACGGCACTGGGGTTTCGTGCGACCGGACGAACCGTTCACCCCGGCCGAGATCGCCCGCGCGCATCGGCTCGCCGACCTGGCGGCGATGACGGCGCGACGGCGGTGAGGCTCAGTCGAAGCCGAGATCGGCGGTGAGCGGATCGCGCAGGGCGCCCTCGGCGGCGCGCAGCCGATCGGTGACGGAGGTGAGCAGATCCATCGAGTCCTGCGACAGGCCGAGGGCAAGGCGAGTGAGCCGACGGATGGCGTCGCACTTGATGCGCTGGGCGAGGAGGACGTCCGGGTCGGCGGGTGCGGCCGAGTGTTCGACGACGGTCACGACAGGGGCACTCACAATCTCGGAACGCGCTGCTGGGTACGCTGCTGCCTATTTTCGAGTATGACGCACCTTACATCCCCCCTGCGGTCCGTGGACCAGGGCTGGCATGGGAAAGTTCAGCGATGAGTCAGTTCGCCGACTATCAGAACGAGATCTACCTGGCCGCGCTCGGTGGGATCCAGCCCGATTTTCCGATGGATTACGCCACGCTGGAGCGCAAAGCGACCGCCGCGCTGCCGGATCCACTGCTGAATTACATCGCCGGTGGCGCGGGCGACGAACTCACCCAGCGGCGCAATGCCGAGGCCTTCGCCGACTGGGGCCTGGTGCCGCGCATGCTGGTCGGCGCGACCGAACGCGATCTGTCGGTCACCGCGTTCGGCCACACCTTCGCCAGTCCGCTGTTCCTCGCCCCGGTCGGGGTGATCGGTCTGGTCGGCGAGAACGGCCACGGTGACATCGCGGTGGCCAAGGCCTCGGCGGAAACCGGTGTGCCCGCGATGTACTCGACGCTGATGGAGGACCCGCTCGAGGACGTGCGCCCGCACGCGGGTGACACGCCGTCGTTCTTCCAGCTCTACACCCCGAAGAACCGCGAACTCGCCGAGAGCTTGGTGCGCCGCGCCGAGGCAGCGGGCTACGCGGGCATCACCGTCACCCTCGACACCTGGGTACCGGGCTGGCGTCCACGCGATCTGGCCAGCGGCAATTTCCCCCAGCTGCGGGGTCACGTGCTGAAGAACTACACCAGCGATCCGGTGTTCCAGGCGATGGTCGGCTCCGATGATCCCAAGCTGATTGTCCTGCACTGGATCTCCACCTTCGGCAATGCGCTGACCTGGGACGATCTGGGCTGGCTCCGCTCGCTCACCGATCTGCCGCTGATCCTCAAGGGCATCGCGCACCCCGAGGACGCGCGCCGGGCCATCGATCTGGGCGCCGACGGCATCTACTGCTCCAATCACGGTGGGCGCCAGGCCAACGGCGGTCTGAGCGCGCTCGAGACGCTGCCCGCCGTCGTCGCCGCCTGTGCCGACCGGGTGCCGGTGCTGTTCGACTCCGGTGTGCGCTCGGGTTCCGACGTGGTCAAGGCCCTCGGGCTGGGGGCGAGCATGGTCGGGCTCGGCAGGCCGTATGTGTACGGCCTGGCGCTGGGCGGGGTGCGCGGTCTGGTGCACGTGCTGCGCAGCTACGCCGCCGAAGCCGATCTGCTGATGGCGGTCAACGGCTATCCCGATGTGGCCGCGGTCCGCGAGAACATCCGGCCGAGCACGCGCGGCAACGCCTCGCGCGGCTGAGCGCGGGACGGCCCGGAAACCTGGAACGGGTGGGGTTTTCGGGCCGGGTCGGCGGCCTCGGGCGGAACCTGTCGGTGACTCGAGGCATCATCGTGGGCACACCACGCTGAAAGCACGCCACGCACCAACCTCCCGGAGTCCACGATGTCCTCGCCGAGCACCAAGTCCGCATCCCGTCGAACCGCCCCACCGGTCCTGTCCGAGGACGAACTCGCGCGCATCGCCGGTGAGCTCGCCGAGGGCAAACCGCCGATGGTGTGGTTCACCGCCGCCGCCGTCGGTGTCGCCGAGGGTAAATCGGGCAAGGTCGTCGCGCTCGGGAATCCGGCCGACGGCGACTTCCTGCAGGTGCGGCCCACCGGTTCCAAGGATGTGCTCTCGTTCGGCCCGAGCGAGGTGACGCTGACCAAACCGGCCCGCGGGACCACTGTCGCGGCGGGCGGGTCCGCTCGGACCCGCCCCGCGAGTGTCCCCGAGCCGAGCAACCGAAAGGACACCACTGTGACCCAGCCGTCGACCCTGCCGAGCGCCGCACCGACGTCGCCCGCGCCACGGTCGCTCGCCCCCGTGCCCGAGGAGACCGCGGCCAAGCCGGCACCGGCTGCCTCGCGTCCGGCGAAAACCACTGCCGCGCGCAAGACCAAGGCGCCCGAGGTGACCGTCACCCTCACCGGCACCGCCGACGGGGAGTGGACCGTCGATGTGGTCAACGGCAAGAAGCGCAGTGTGAAGGGGATGGCCGTGAGCAGTGCCGCGGTCGCTCAGGCCGCGAAGATCCTGCACCCGGAGGTGGCCGAGGTGGTCGACGGTGTGCTCGAGGCCGTCCGCGGTGCCCAGCAGGCCAAGGTCGCCCAGTTGCAGGCCGAACTGGAGGCAGCAAAAAAACTCTTGGCCGAACTCGGTGACTGAGTGATCGGGGCGGGGCGGCGAACGCCACGGCGCCTGCCCCGCTATACGGCCTTGCTCGTGTGTGTGGTGGTGTGAACGATGGTGCGGCGCCGGGCCTTCCGAAGGTCGTCGTGGAAGGTCAGGCCGAGCCGGTATTCCTTGGCGTGGTACATGGCGGCATCGGCGGCGCGGAGCAGGTCGTAGATCGTCGTTTCGGTGGGGCGGCTGCTCACACAGGCGACGCCGATACTGGCGGTGATCGGGATCTCCCCGCAGCTGAGGTCGAAGGGACGGACGAAGGCGCCGAGTAGATGCTGGGCGAGGACGGCCGCCTCGGCGCGGGTGCGTGCGCCGAGGACGACGAACTCGTCACCGCCGTAGCGGGCGGTGACGTCGGTGTTGCCGGTGGTGCGGCGAATGCGGGCGGCGGCGTTGGCGATGAGTTCGTCACCGACGGCGTGGCCGTAGCTGTCGTTGACCATCTTGAAACCGTCGAGGTCGATGAACAACAGGCACAGTGGTTTTCCGGCCCACTGGCCGCGACAGCGGTGCGGGGCGCGCAGCAGGGCGGCCCGATTGAGCAGGCCGGTGAGCAGGTCGTGGTCGGCCTGGTACTGGGCGCGGCGTTCGCTGCGGACGCTGCGGGCGATGGCGCGCTCACTGCGTACGAGCACCCCGACCAGCAGCAGCGTCAGCAGCAGGCAGATCACCACGCGGTCGCCGGAGCCGAGGTCAGCGCCGACCACGCTGACCAGCGAGGCCGCCACCAGCGCGACCGCGATCACCCCCGCCCGCCGACGCGAGCGATGCGGATGGACATCGCCGGTCTCGGGCAGCGTGCTCATGGTCGGGTGCAGCGCGGCGAGCCCGGCCAGCAGATACGCCCACTGATGCGGAACCAGCGCGAACTCGCTGCCGTTGACGAGCGTGCCCGCCGCCGTGAGACTTTCGAGCAGACCGCCGAGGAGAACGGCGATCAAGGCCGCCTGCACCAGGCGCAGCGAGGTCCGCGAACCGGCCGTGGTCGCCAGCGAGTGTGCGAGCACGGTGAGCAGCAGCGCGTGGATCACCGGATGGCTCGCCGCCAGCACGGTGTCGAAACCACTGCCGTGCCGCAGGATCGGTGAGATCAGGAAGGTCCAGGAGGCCAGCAGGGCACTGAGCCCGATCAGCGTGGAGTCCAGCCACAGATCACGGGCGCCGACGACGCGGCGCGGTTGCAGCCAGCCCACCGCGGCCGAGCCCAGGCAGAGGTAGGCGGCGAGCGTGCTCAGATCATCGACCGGATGCCAGCTCTGGTGCAGCCCGGTCTCCCGTAGTGCGGCGCCGACGGCGAACAGCGGCACCGAGGCGGCGAGCAGGTGCCACGGCAGTCGGTGGGCGGGCCGATGACGACGCAGACCGATCCCGATCATCGCCAGGCTGCCCGCGACGATCACCACGAGCAGCAGCAGCGACAGTGTGCGGGCGCCCAGTAGCGCCGAGACCAGTACGGCCCCCGCCGCACCGCCCACCACCGCCCACCATCGTGAACTGCCGTGGCGTGTCCCCCTGATGATCATCAGCCCCCTCGATCCTGCTGCGCACGCGACGAGCGCCGATCGAACGCGAGGCCGATGAGTTCGCTCGTGGATTTTGTTCGGCCGAGGAGCACCGAGTGTTGTTGTCCGAGCAGAATTCCCAGCCGACGGGTGCCGACGCTCAAAACCTTTACAACTCAGTCGATCATGACACGATCGCCACCGTGCTGTCGACGCGTTGTGGCGCATTCGGTCGATACCGATTTCGCACCCGGTGTCCGGCGTGGTCTTGACGCGGTGTTCGGTAGGTGTCGCGGGGGTGGAGCGCCGCCGCCGGACGAGCGCAAGGAGTGCGGGTGGACAGGTGGATCGCGCCGGGACGGGTCAATCTCATCGGTGAGCACACTGACTACAACGACGGGTTCGTCTTGCCCATCGCGCTGTCGCTCGGTGTCGTCTGCGCCGTCGAGCCGCGCGCGGACCGGTCGGTGCGGGTGACCTCGGCGCAGCGGCCGGGAGAGGTCGTCGAGGTGGCCGTCGACGACCTCGCGGTACAGCGTGATCGGGTGCCCGGCTGGGCTCGGTACCCGCTCGGGGTCGTGCACGAGTTCGTCCGCGGTGGGCATCCGGTCACCGGGGTGACGCTGGCCGTCGACGGCGCCGTGCCGATCGGTGCCGGGCTGTCCTCCTCCGCGGCGCTGTGCTGCGCGGTGACCGTGGCGCTGCGCGATCTGTTCGCGCCCGCCCTCTCCCAGCGCGCGCTGGTCGAGATCGCCAGGGCGGCGGAGAACGGTTTCGCCGGCGTACCCACCGGCGTGCTCGATCAGTCGGCGTCGATCCTGTGCACCGCGGGCCACGCGTTGTTCCTCGACGTCCGCGCCTTCCTCGCCGTCGATGGTTCCGAACCCGTTGCTGCCGAACAGATTCCGTTCGACCTGCGCGCCGCGGGATTGACGCTGCTCGTCGCCGACACCGGTCACCCCCACGACCTCGCCGATGGCGCCTACGCCGAACGCAGAGCGCAGTGCGAAGCCGCCGCGGTCGCGCTGGGTGTCGGTGCCCTCCGCGATGCCACCAGGACCGACCTGGCGCGCCTGGCCGACCCACTGCTGCGCCGCCGCGCCACCCACGTCGTCACCGAGAATGCCAGGGTCCTCGCGATGGTCGAGCAGTTGCGCGTCGGCACGGACCCGAAGATCGTCGGTGGGCTGCTCACCGCGTCCCACCGTTCACTCCGGGAGGATTTCGAGGTGTCGACGCCCGCACTGGAGCTCGCGGTCGCCGCGGCCATGGACGGTGGGGCGCACGGAGCGCGGATGGTCGGTGGGGGATTCGGTGGCAGCGTCCTCGCATTGGTCGCCGATGACGTCACCGAGCGCGTCACCACGCGGATCCTGGAGCGATTCGCGGCAGCGTCCCTACCCACCCCACGGGTGTTCGCCGTCGAGCCCGCCGACGGAGCACGCAGACTCGGCTGACCGGTCGCCGTTCGTGTCGCGCGCAGTCGTCGGAGCAGCAGTGCGCCATCACGCGGCAGGACGACCAGAAGCGGTTCATACCCTGCGCGGTTTGCCAGACCAGGAGGGACACCCGGGCGCTTGTCCTCTCGCCCAGCACCCTTGACGTGTCCGAGATGCAGTGGCTGGACGGCGGGCCCGCTCGACGGCGCGCTGGTCGCCCGGCGTTTCGGCTTCGTGCTCAGCAAAGTCGTGGTTGTGCTCGTCAGGTGGGTGTTGCACCTCCTGTGCGGAGACCAGGGCCGGGTGATCGCCGGGGACAACCTCGTCAACTGGTGTTGTGCGTACCCGGTTCACGCCGCGGCCGCGCGAGAACGGCTGCGTGGCGGTGCGGCGCAGGGCAAGGTCGTGCTGACCCTGACCTAGGCTTCCAGCGCGCCCGGAATGCCGTCCTGGACGACGAAACTCGCGCGGGTGGTGATCGGGGCGCCCTCGCGGCTGACATAGGGGACGACGCGGAAGTCGTTGCGCCACTGCTGATGATCCAGGTCGACGCGGACATAGCCACGCTGGCGGTTGTAGAACTTCAGATCCGGATTGGCGGCGAGCAGCACGCGACCGGTGTCGGACATGTCGGTGCCGTCGCCGCCGGTGGTGATCGAGGTACCGGTGAATTCGGTGGCGACGACGGGGGATTCGGGGTCGCGGTAGTCGCGGCGCAGGTCGGCGACGTAGTTCTCGTGCCGGTCGCCGGTGATCACCACCAGGTTGGCGACGTCGTGATCGGTGGCCGCGCCCAGCACTGTGTTGCGGTCGGCGATGTAGCCATCCCAGGCGTCGGTGCCCAGCAGCAGGTCGGGGCCGGGGTCGTAGTCGGACTGGGCCATGGCGACCTGGTTGCCGAGTACCTGCCAGCGCGCGGTCGAGGCTGCGAAGCCATCGATGAGCCAGTCCCGTTGTGCCGCACCGAGAATGGTGCGATCTGGGTCGAAACGATCGTCGCAGCCGACCACCGCGGAACCGTCGCCGCAGGCCTGCGCGGTGCGGTACTGCCGGGTGTCGATCATGGTGAACTCGGCCAGATCGCCGAAGCCGTAGCGGCGATGCATCCGCACCGAGGGGCCCACCGGTAGCTGGGCCAACCGCATCGGCTGGTTCTCGTACATGGCCTGGAAGGCGGCGGCCTTGCGGCGCCGGTACAGCGGCGGCAGCAGATACACGTCGATGCCGAGCCCGGGATTGGTGCCCGCCCAGTTGTTGTCGAGCTCGTGGTCGTCGAAGGTGACCAGCCAGGGGAACGCCGCGTGCGCGGCCCGCAGCGGCGCTTCGGCCTTGGCCTGGGCGTAGCGGAGCCGGTAGCCGGTCAGGTTGACCGCCTCGTCGGTGAGGTGCGGCGGCATGGTCGCGCCCCGGCGGCCCAGCGTCCAGGACGATTCGTAGATGTAGTCGCCCAGGTGCACCACCAGGTCGAGATCCTCGGCGGCGAGGTGGTCGTAGGCGGTGTAGTAGCCCGAGGCCCACGCCTGACACGAGGCGAAGGCGAACCGCATCCGGTCGGTCGGCGCCCCCGGTACCGGCGCGGTGCGAGTGCGCCCGACCGGGGAGATCGCCGAGCCCGCGCGGAATCGGTAGTAGTACCACCGATCCGGCGCGAGCCCGCCGACCTCCGGATGCACGCTGTGCCCGAGCGCGCGGGTGGCCACGGCCGACCCGCGTGCCACCACCCGCGCGAAGCGTTCGTCCTCGGCGACCTCGTAGTCCACGGTCACCGGGTCGATCGCCATGCCGCCGTAGCCATCCGGTGCGAGCGGATCGGGTGCGAGCCGCGTCCACAACACGACGCCGTCAGAGGTCGGTTCGCCGGAGGCGACTCCGAGGGAGAACGGATCGCCGAGCCGTCGCGGTGCGGCGAACCGGGCGCTGCTCACCGCCGACACCCCCACTGCCGCCGCGACCGACCCAGCCACGCCGTAGCGCAGGAGTTCGCGACGCGAGAGCGTCATCCTCGTCATCCTTTCGCCGCGACCGACCGGGGGTTCTCCCTCGATTCTGTCCGATTGCGCGCGGCGGCCACACCGGACACGAGCTACGGTCTCGTTTCCGAGGGCCGGATCGGCGAGGGCGGTGCGGCAGCGCGGTCACCTGCCCGGCCCCGAGCGAGCTCTCGTCGGTGTGCGGGCCGAATCGGCGTGGCCGCATCCGACCAGGCTCGACGTTCGCGAGAGCTTGGCCGAACGCGGCGCACCCGGTCAACGGGTCGAGGGCTGGGCGCGCGCGGCCAGGCCGAGCGCCACGTCGATGATCAGGAATCCCAGCAGGCTCAGGCCGACCAGCGGGATGAACCAGCCCACCGCGATCGCGGCGAGGACCAGCGCGACGGTGAGCCACGGCGAGGTCCGCCGCAGTACTCCGCGCCGTGGTGGAGCGGCCAGTGCGAGCCGGGTGGCCTTGCGGGTCGGGCGGCGCTGCCACCACATCAGGTAGCCGAGTACCAGCACGGTGATCAGGCCGACCATGATCGCCAGCAGCAGCAGCTGATTCGGCAGGCCGAACAGCAGGCCCATGTGGAAGGCGATGCCCCAGTTGGTGAGTTTGGCCATCAGCGGCCAGTCGGCGTAGGAAAGCCGGTCGGTGATCGCGCCGGTCTCACCGTCGACCGCGACGGCGTCGATGGTGTAGGTGCCGGGCAGCCGGATCTCCTTGACCACGAACGCCTGTTCCGGCGTGGCCGGGATGGCGATCTCGGCACCGTGGGTGACACCCTGGACCCTGGCCGCCGCGTACACGCGATCGAGCTGGGCGATCCGGGCCGCCGGATCGACCGGGGCCGGCGTGCTGTGCCCGGCGGCGTGGTGGTCACCGCCCGCGGGCTGGGCGGGTGCCGCCGCACCGGGCAGGGTGGCGCTCACCGCGGGGGTGGTCCAGCTCAGTTCCTGGCGCAGCATCGTGACGTTCTCGCCCGCGTAAGTCGACCAGGTCATGCCCGTCGCCGAGAGCAGAAGCACCACCGGCAGGATCCAGATCCCGATCGCGCCGTGCCAGTTCATCTTCCGACGCCGCGGCTGGGACAGATCGGGTGCGAGCAACCACGGCGCGGCCGAACGCGCGCGCCGTTTGCGTACCCGGTGCACCCACAGGACCAGGCCGAACAGTGCGATCACCCACAGCCACGACGCGGCCAGCTCGCTGTAGAGGCGGCCGGGCTCGCCCAGATGCAGGTTGCGATGGAATTCGCTGAGCCAGGCCCGCAGCGGCAGGGCGCCGCCACTGCCGTAGACCACCGACTCACCCACCGGCTGGGCCGTGTGCGGGTCGACGAACACCGACAGGCGCTCGGATGCGCCGAGGGTCGGGTCGTTGAACAGCACCCGGGTGGTGTCGCCGTCGGCGGGCGCGGGGGCGACCGCGGCCAGCGCCAGGTCGGGACGCGTCGCGACGGCAGCGTCGACCTGGGCTGCCAGGGACTGATCGGGTCCGGTGGTCTCGACGCGCAGCAGGTCGCGGGAGACGAAACCCTCGATGGTCGGCGCGATCGCGTAGAGCGCGCCGGTGAGCGCCGCGATCAGGATGAACGGGGCAACGAAGAAACCCGCGTAGAAGTGCAGGCGCAGGGCGAGCGGATGGAGGGGCAGACCCCGGCGCGCGCCGGGGCGGGGACGTCCACCGGAGACCGGTGGTGCCGAGGTGGGCTGATCCTCGGCCGGGCGGGTGTCCGTGATGCTCATCGTGCTTCTTTTCTGGAGTACTGGATACCCGGTGCGCGCGGACAGGGTCGCACGCGGTCGACCGTGCGCCCTTCGGCCCGGCTGTAGCGGTCGAAGGAAGCGGGCGGTGAGCCGGTGTGGACGGGCCGCCCTGGAGTTCGGGCGCCGTCCGCGGGCTCGGCCATGGCGCGACCATCCGGCCGCAGCGTGACGATCCGGCCGCAGCGTGACGATCCGGCCGCAGCGTGACGATCCGGCCGCAGCGTGACGATCCGGCCGCAGCGTGACGATCCGGCCGCAGCGTGACGATCCGGCCGCAGCGCGATGTCGTCGATGGCGTGACGGGCTTGCTACGGCGCGATGGCCGGCCGCGGCGTGACAGTGCGGTAGCCACGTGGCCGAGTCGATCAGCGCGAGTGCGCCGAGCGGTTCGAACCGACGAGCTCACTTGTCGCGACGGAAGGACAGCGCACGACGAAGTCCGTGCACCGGGCGAGGGAAAGGTTTCAGAAAGGAATCGCGAGCGGCGGAGCACGCGTTCGCAGCGATTGCGCGGCGAAGATCCGAAGGATGACGCGGTCACGATGGATCAGGCGCAGCGGCGCCGGATCGGGGATGCGGGGCGCGCGACAGCGCCGCGGCAGGATGCGCGCCAGGGCGGCGGCACCGATCCGATAGGCCGCCTCGACGCCGATGATCACCACCGCCGCGAGCAGCGCGGCGACGATGTGCGCGGTGAGCATCCCGAGCCCGAGGGTGTCGGCACCGTGGTGGCCGTGCCCGGACCAGCTCATCGTGGTGTGCCCGAGCAGCTGACCGCCCAGCAGCACAGTGGCCAATCCCAGAGCGCCGCTACGCAGCGCGGGCAGCCCGGCCACGACAGCGCCGACGATCGCCGAGGCGGCTGCCAGCAGAACGACGGTGGTGCTGCCCGGGAGCACGCCACCGGAAGCGAGTCCGTGCGCGGCCAGCGAGAGCGCGCCCGACATCGAGCCCGCGCAGGCGCCACGCAGCCGCGCGCCGATGGCACGTGACGGCGCGGGAACCCGCGCGAACTCGATGATCACCCGCTGATGATAGACGACCGGTTTCGGCCGCCCGGCGCGAACAATCGCACTCAGTCGGCGTCGAACGCCAGCTCGACCAGCGGCTTGCGCAGCAGCTTGCCGGTGGCATTGCGCGGCAGCTCGTCGATGAAGATCACCTCGCGCGGCACCTTGTAGCGGGCCAGGTTGTCGCGCACGAAGTCCTTGATCTCCTTGGCGTCGCGCGCCGAATCGGGGCCGGGGACGACGATCGCGCGCAGCCGCTTGCCGTAGTCCTTGTCGTCGACGCCGACCACGGCGGCCTCGAACACATCGGGACGGCCCGCGATGAGATTCTCCACTTCCAGTGGGAAGACGTTCTCACCGCCGGAGACGATCATGTCGTCGTCACGGCCGTCGATGTAGAGCAGCCCGTCTTCGTCGAAGTGGCCGACATCGCCGGACGACATCATCCCGTCGACGATCTCCTTGGTGCGACCGTCGGTGTAGCCGGTGAAGGCGAAACCGTTGTCGACGAAGATGGTCCCGGTGACGTTCGGTGCCGTGATCGGCTTGCGGTTCTCGTCGAGCAGCACGATCCGGATGCCGACCGGCGCTTTGCCCGCGGTGGTCGGCGCCTTGCGCAGATCGGCCGGGGTCGCCACCGTCATCACCGCGCACTCGGTGGAGCCGTAGAGGTTGTAGAGGCTGTCGCCGAAGTAGTCCAGCGCGCGGGTCACCACGTCGGGGGCGATGGCCGAGCCCGCGGCGAAGATCACGTCGATGGTGCGCGGGTCGTATTTCGCCAGCACCTGCTCGTCCAGGTCGAGGATGCGCTGCAGCATCGTCGGTACCACGACCAGCGAATTCGCCCGGTACTTCACGATATTGGCGAGTGTCCTCTCCGGATCGAAGCGCCGCTGCTGGAAGATCACCCGGTTGCCCAGCGCCAGCCCGAGGGTGAACTGTGACAGACCGGTGCCGTGGAAGATCGGCGCCGCCATGATCATGGTGCCGTTGTTGGGCAGCGGCACCCGGTCGACGAACTGGGCCGAGGCGAACGGGCTCACCTTGTCGCGCGGGGCGCCCTTCGGCGTGCCGGTGGTGCCGCTGGTCAGGATGACCATGCCGCCCGGCTTGCTCGGCGGGCTGAGCGGGGTGACCGAACGGCCCGACGCCAGCGAGGTCACGGTCGGGATCGACGGATCCACCTCGTGCGCCTCGTCGACCCAGGTGAGCACGCGCGGGATCTCGGCCGGGATGGCGCTCATCAGGTCGAGGAACTCGCTGTCGTGCAGCACCGCCTTGACCTTCTCGCGCGCGGCCACATCGGCGAATTGCGGCTTGGCGAAACCGGTGTTCATCAACACCGCGCGGGCGCCGAGCTTGCCCGCCGCGAGCATGCTCAGCACCATGCCGCGGTGATCGCGGGCGAGGATGGCGATCACGTCGCCCTCACCGATCCCGTTCGCGCGCAGGCCGCGGGCGAAGGCGTTGGACTGCTCGTCGAGCACGCCGAAGGTGAGCTCGCCGAGTTCGTCGACGATCGCGCCCGCGTCCGGCCTGGTCTGGGCGGCGTGCATGACGACGCCGGCGAACGGGCCGAACCTCGAGACATTGCGGAACGAGCGGGCGGCATGGTCGAGACGCAGCGGATTGAACAGCTTGCGGTCGACCATGACCTTGACGCCGAGCGCGAAATCACCTGCGCGCCGAGCGGTCCCACCGAGCGCGGGCAGAGACAGAGACATCGAACAGCCTTTCGGCAGACCGATCCCGGTGGTAGACGCGGGGCCGGACCGCGTCATCGAGATCCAGTGCTGGTGCTAACAATAGCAAGCGATCCGGCCGCGCTGTGGGGTCCGTCTCAGAAGGTGGCGATCACTGGGAGATCTCATAGTCGACCAGCACGCGCCGCAGGATCTTGCCGGTGGCGTTGCGGGGCAGCTCGTCGACGAAGATCACTTCGCGGGGCACCTTGAACCGGGCCAGATTGGCTTTGACGTGGGCCTGGAGTTCGGCCGGGTCGGGGCTGTGGCCCTCCTCGAGCACCACGAACGCGCGCAGCCGCTTGCCGAACTCCACGTCGTCGACGCCGATGACCGCCACGTCGAAGACGTCGGGCCGCTCGACGAGCAGGTTCTCCACCTCCTGCGGGAAGACGTTCTCGCCGCCGGAGACGATCATGTCGTCGTCGCGGCCTTCGACCATGAGCAGCCCGCTCTCGGTGAACCGGCCGAGATCGCCGCTGGACATGTAGCCGTCGATGATCTGCTTGTTCCGGCCGTCGGTGTAGCCCTCGAAGGGCGCGCCGCTGCGCACGAAGATCCGGCCCGTGGTATCGGGCGTCTCGATCCGCTGGTCGTTGTCGTCATAGAGGCGGACCTCGCAGGTGATCGGCGAGCGCCCGACCGTGCCCGGCGCCTCGGCCAGCTCGGCGGGGGTGGCGATCGTCGCGATGGCCACCTCGGTCGAGCCGTAGAGGTTGTAGAGCACCGGGCCGAAGGTCTCGGTGGCCCGGATGCACAGCTCGGGGGTGAGCGCGGACCCGGCGAACAGGATCACCTTCAGCGAGGACAGGTCGTACTTCGCGCGGACCTCGGCGGGCAATTCGGTGAGCCGGTGCAGCATGGTCGGCACGCAGACCAGCATCTCGACCTTGTGCTCGGAAATCGCGGCCAGGGTGGCCTCGGCGTCGAACCGGCGGCGCATGACGATCTTGTTCGACAAGATCGTGCCGACCAGCCAGGTGCCCAGACCGGTGCTGTGGAAGATCGGCGAGACGATCATCATCGTGCCGTTCTTGGGGAACGGCACCCGGTCGACGAACTGCGCGGTCGCCAGCGGGGTCACCTTGGTGCGCGGCGCGCCCTTGGGCAGACCGGTGGTACCGCTGGTGAGGATGATGAACCCGCCCGGCTTACTGGGCGCGGGCAGCGGCTCGACGGAGTTGCCCGCGATCAGGTCGTCGAAGGTGACCGCGCCCTCGGGCAGGGTGGTGCCCTCGTCGACCCAGGTGAGGTAGCGCGGCAGCTCGGGCGGCAGGGCGTCGAGCAGGTCGAGGAACTCGCTGTCGTGCAGCACGGCGCGCACGTTCTCGCGCTGGCACACCTCGGCGAACTGCGGCTTGGCGAAGCCGGTGTTCATCAGCGCGATCCGCGCGCCCAGCTTGCCCGCCGCGATCATCGACATGATCAGGCCGCGATGATCGCGGGCGAGCACGGCGACGACGGTGCCCTGGGTGATGCCCGCGTCGTGCAGGCCGCGGGCGATGGCGGTGGACTGCTCGTCGAGTTCCCGATAGGTCAGCTCGCCGCGCTCATCCGCGAGGGCGACCTGGTCGGGGGCCACGCGCGCGGAGTGCCGGACCAGAGTGGCCTGCGGGCCGTAGATCTTGGATTCCTTCATGGTCCGCAGGGTCTCGAGCGGCTTGGTGGGATCGGAGACACCGCGCTTGCGCAGGACACCGAGGCCTTTCACAGTTTCGAGAAGATGGGCCATGCTCACTCGTCTACCTCCACAGCATCGATGTATCGATGCTTACGGTAGCAGGATATGTGCCCTGCATCACAGCGATCTAAACGGGCATTTGGGACATATTCCCAAATCAGCGCTGTGCGCTGGCCAGTGCCGCGAGTAGCGGCACCAATCTGCCCTCGGGAACCTCGAAACGGCCCAGACCTGCGGTTTGCAGCCAGCCGACAGCGGCGAGCTGGCGCAGGTGCTGGTAGATGTCGGCGGAGGTGCCCAGTTCTTCGATGGCGGCGAGGTCGGCCGCGGTGCGACGGCCGTAGACGATCTCGCGCAGCAGCCGCAGCCGCACCGGGTTGGCCAGCACGGCCAGGCAGTTGGCGGCCTCGATGGTCCAGATGTCGCCGACGATGGCATCGGTGGCGTATTGGGCCTGCCAGTCGACCCGCTCACCGGTCGGCAGTTGCAGCGCGCCGGCCAGCAGGACGCCGCCGTTGCGTTCGCCCGCCTCGTCGAATTCGTGCCGCAGCCGGGTCACCGCCCAGGGTAGCCGCGCGTCCTCGTGCTCGGGGCGCGCGCTCTCCAGTGCCGCCACCCGCCGTTCCAACTCTTCGATTCGGTCGACCAGTTCCACGCGGTCAACCTACGCCACCCACTCGGTCGTGAGCGGGTCGAACGGTCCGGATCGGCCTGTGCCGCACCCGCGCGCACCCCCGCGCGAACATCCGCGTCGGGGGTGCGTGTGTATCGGAGATCAGCCCTGGACAGCGCCGAACGACGGCTGCTGGATGGTGGCGAGCTGGTAGGCGTAGCCGTCCGGGTGCTGCTCGCTGACCGGCACCGACCAGCGGTGCCACAGCTGGCCGTACACCGCGGCCACGATCAGGCCGCCGCCGGGACTGAGCACCCCGGTGCGGATGGTGGTGTCGACCGGAATGTCCTGGTGTTCGGTCAGGACCGCGGTGCCGCTCTGTCCGTTCGACAGGTTCAGCCACATGACCTCGAGCTTGGCCTCGCCCTGATTCGGCGAGATGGTGCCCGGTCCGCCGAAGAAGCCGAAGCGGAAGCCGTCGACGTCGAGGGCGATGCCCGAGCCGTACACGCCGGGACCACCGCCGCTCTGGCCGATGTCGGAGGTCGCGGGGATCTGGAACGGCTGTGCGGGCAGCGCGACCTCGACCGTGCCCTCGGTGGCGAGCTTGTCCAGCGCGGCCAGCGCGCCGGGGTTGTCGGCCACGGAGGTGCGCAGCTGGGTGACGGCCTCGGCCACGTCCACGGTGGTGGGCGCGGTCGCCGGATCGGCGACCGCGGGACCGGCGAAGACGATGGCGACCGCGGCCGAGGCGGCGGCGACGACGGTGGTGAAGCGACGCGTGAAACTCAGATGATGCATAACCAGCTCTCCTCGAGTGTTCCTGGTACAGCTTTCCCTGGGTGAATCGTTCGCTGAGCATGTCGGACGCGGGCCGCCGCGGATCATCCCCCGGCGGGCTCCCCGGCCACCAACGCACCGTAACGGACATCACATTCGCCGTACTTACTGCCCTGGAAAAGCCGAGGTCGGCCTCCTCGCTGCGGGCTCACGGCATGGGGGCGATCTGCACCTTGTAGCCGCGATAGAGCTCGGGTTTGGCGGTGAGCACCGGCATGTCGAGGTGCAGCGCGGTGAACACGACGGGCGCGATGAGCGGCCAGTCGGTGTGGTCGTCGACCATCGCCACCGTGGTGCCGACGCGGATCGCGGTGGCCGCGTCCAGCTCGGCCCAGCGCACGGCGACGCGATTGTCGAGCAGGCGGCCGAGTTCGTCGATGTTGTCGACCGCGCGCATGGCGGCCATCAGGCTCACCGAGGGCACCACCAGGATCCGGCGCTGCTGGGTGAACTGGCGCATGATCACCTGCCCGAACAGTGGCGAGCGGGCCAGTGAGGTGAGGGCGGTGTGGTCGGCGACGCTCACCGTGGGCTCACGCCGGTGCCGTTCAACGCTGCCATCAGGGCACTCAGTTTCGCTTCCGCGTCGGCGATCTCGGCCGCGGAATGCTGTTTGATCCGGTCGTCGAGACCGCCGAGGATCTGCTCACGCAGATCGTCGTTGAAGTAGGCGGGGGGCAATGCCCCGTGCCGTAGGACCTCGGCGGGTACCACCGCGACCAGCTCCTTCCCCTCCCGCGTCACGATCACCGGTCGTCCGCTCGCGGACACGCCGTCGAAAACGCTGCCGAGCTGCCCCCGCAACTCGGTCAACGGCACAGTCTCATAATCGGCCATAGCCCACTGTACACCGCTGTGTACAGTGGGCTCGCTGGATCAGGCGGCCTTGCGAGCCGGTTCGCTGCGGTACCGGGTGACCGGACCATCGATGCCGAGCAGGCGCCAGGTGAGCTTGGCGACCGGGTTAATCATCCCGCTGGTGGTGGCCAGCGCGCGCACGTCACCGAAGATGTTGCGCATGGTGAGCTGCGATTGCGGGCTGCGCCAGTAGGCGTCGCGCATGACCTCGGCGGGGATGTCGAACTTCGCCACGAATTCCTTGGGCGGGGTCATGATCATGTCGAGCATGATCCGCATCGCGATCGGGAACAGCACCGACAGCGCGGTTTTGGTGACCACGTTCATCCCCGGCACGTTGCGCCGCAGGTACTCGTGCGCGAAGGAGATGTGGCGGGCCTCCTCGGCCACGTGGATCTGCATCACGCGCTGCACCATCGGATGCAGGTCGACCCCGCCGCGCAGCAGCGACTTCTGCAGGTGGTCGATCGGCTCCTCACCGCCCAGGATCATCGTGAAGAACAACTCGGGGAAATACTTCACCGCCGGCCAGATGATCATCGTCAGCTTGCGATCGATGGTGCCCATGCCCACGACATCGTGGTAGCCGATGCGGTTGATCATCTCCTGGAACATCATCGTGTGGTTGCACTCTTCGGCAGCCTCGTGGGTGATGTAGCGGAATTCCGGATCGCCGTTGGGCACCGAGATCAGGTACTGCATGAGACCGCGGATGAGCAGCTGTTCGAAGTCCAGGCCCACCTTGGCGATGCCGGCCTGGCGCCACATGCCGATCGCGATCTGGCGGTCGATCGACTGGGCCTTGTACCAAGGGTGCCGGCCCAGTGGGTCCTCGTCGGGCATGATCCAGCGCGGATCGTCGGAGTGCACGGCGAATTCGGGGGCGTCCCAGTCGATGTCGACGTAGGGATCGAAGTGGCGGTTCACCGAGCCTTCGGACAGGCTGCGCAGGATCTCGTGGTACTCGGGATCGGTGGCGGTGTTCTTGGGGGCTGTCGACAGCATCGGCGATGTCTCCTTCGTGTGGCGCGCGTCGCACATTATATGAGACTCGCGGTCCCAGACAACTGTACAGTGGTCCCGACTCGCGTGCTGCGGGAGTGAGCTGCCCCGACGTACGATGGGTCGTCGCGGGACACTCCGAACGATCGACCAGTCAGCCGGGTCCACTGGCTCTGAGTGAGCGGGGCAACGCATGAGCGGGATGCAGTTCGGAATATTCACCGTCGGTGATGTCACGTCGGATCCCACCACCGGTCGCGATCCCACCGAACACGAGCGGATCATCGCGACCGTCGCGATCGCGCAGAAGGCCGAAGAGGTCGGCTTGGACGTCTTCGCCACCGGCGAGCACCACAATCCGCCGTTCGTGCCGTCCTCACCGACCACGCTGCTCGGCTTCCTCGCGGGCCGCACCGAGCGGCTGATCCTGTCGACCTCGACCACGCTGATCACCACCAACGACCCGGTCAAGATCGCCGAGGACTTCAGCGTGCTGCAGCATCTGGCCGAGGGCCGGGTCGACATCATGCTCGGCCGCGGCAACACCGGCCCGGTCTACCCGTGGTTCGGCAAGGACATCCGCGCGGCCATTTCGCTGACGGTGGAGAACTACGAATTGCTGCGCGCGCTGTGGGATTCGGAGGTCGTGGACTGGAGCGGCAAGTACCGCACGCCCCTGCAGGGCTTCACCCTGGCGCCGCGACCGCTCGACGAGGTCGCGCCGTTCGTCTGGCACGCCGCCATCCGCACCCCCGAGGTTGCCGAGCTGGCCGCCTTCTACGGCGACGGCTTCTTCGCCAATCACATCTTCTGGCCGTCCTCGCACACCGAGCGCATGGTCGCGCTGTTCCGGGAGCGCTTCACCCACTACGGGCACGGCACCCCGGAGCAGGCCATCGTCGGCCTCGGTGGACAGGTGTTCGTGCGGCCCAACAGTCAGGACGCGGTCCGCGAGTTCCGGCCCTACTTCGACAACGCGCCGGTCTACGGGCACGGGCCCTCGCTCGAGGAGTTCACCGCGCAGACGCCGCTGACAGTCGGTTCGCCCCAAGAGGTGATCGACAAGACGCTGAGCTTCCGTGACTACGTGGGCGACTATCAGCGTCAACTGTTCCTCGTCGACCATGCTGGGTTGCCGCTGAAAACCGTGCTCGAACAGCTCGACCTGCTCGGCGAGCACGTGATTCCGGTGCTGCGCAAGGAGTTCGCGGTCGGCAGACCCGTCGATGTGCCCGACGCGCCCACCCACGCCACCCAGGTCGCCGCGGCGCGGCGGGCCGAGACCGAGGAGGCACAGTCGTGACGAGACTCGCCGTGGTCAGCGGTGGCCTGCGTGAACCATCCTCGACCCGGCTGCTCGCCGACCGGCTCACCGCGGGCGTCGAGGCCGCGCTGAGGGAGCGGCCGGTCGAGGTGACGATGGTCGACCTGCGCCGCCACGGCCGCGCGATCATGGACGCGATGCTCACCGGATTCCCGAGCACCGACCTCGAGGCGGCCTTCGACGCGGTCGCCGGCGCCGACGGGCTGATCGCGGTGACCCCCGCCTTCAACGCCTCCTACAGCGGACTGTTCAAATCCTTCTTCGACGTGCTGCCCGAGGAATCGCTGACCGACATGCCCGTGCTCATCGCGGCCACCGGCGGCACCGACCGGCACTCGCTGGTGCTCGAACACGCGATGCGCCCGATGTTCTCGTACCTGCACGCGATCATCTCGCCCACCGGTGTCTACGCCGCCACCGACGACTTCGGCGCCTGGGAATCGGGTGGCCTGGCCGCGCGCATCGACAAGGCCGCCGCCGACTACGTCCGGCTGCTCACCTCCTGCGGGCAGCGAGATCGCCGCGACGTGTTCACCGAGGGCATCGATGCCATGTCCCGGTTGCTCAACGGACCCGACCGAACCGGCCCCGCGCCGAGAGAGTGAGCGTTGCGATGACCCGACTGACCCCCGCCAAGGCGATCTGGCCCGCACTGACCGTCGATTCCTGGACCGATACCCGCGACACCCTGCACATGTGGACCCAGATCGTCGGCAAGCTGAAGATGGCGGGGACGCCGCTGGTCAACCACTGGTGGAACGTGACATTCGCGGTGAGCGCACGCGGGCTGAGCACCGGCGCCATCCCCGTCGACGGGCGCCTGCTCGACATCGAATTCGACTTCGTCGACCACGAACTCGTCCTGCGCACCAGCGACGGCCGTCGCGCCACAGTGGCGTTGCGACCGCGCACGGTCGCCGATTTCTACGCCGCGGTCGGCGAGACGCTCGGCCGGCTCGACATCGTCCTCGACATCGAGGCCACGCCCAACGAGGTCGAAACGGCGATCCCGTTCGCCCGCGACACCACTCATCACTCCTATGACGCGCAGGCCGCCGCGCAGTTCTGGCAGCAGCTCGTGCAGATCAATCGGGTCTTCCAGCTCTGGCGCGCGGGCTTCGCCGGGAAATCCAGTCCGGTGCACGTGTTCTGGGGCGCGTTCGACCTCGCCTGCACCCGCTTCTCCGGCCGCACCGCGCCACCGCACCCCGGCGGCGCACCGAACTGCGCGAATTGGGTGATGGAGGAAGGGTATTCGCGCGAATGCGCCAGCGCGGGCTTCTGGCCTGGCGGGGCCGAAGGAACCTTCTACGCCTACAGCTACCCCGCCCCCGAAGGGTATTCCGAGCACCCGGTCACCCCCGAGAGCGCCCACTGGGACGCTGATCTGGGCGAATTCGTGCTGCCCTACGAGGTGGTCCGTGCCGCCGACGACCCCGACGCGACGTTGCTCGAGTTCCTGCAGTCCACCTACGCCGCGGCCGCCGACCTCGCCCACTGGGACCGCAAGCTGCTCGATGTCGACCCGCACCGACTCGACCGCCGGCTCGACGCCGACGACCACACCCGCCTCTGACCTACTGCTCGGCCGCCGACAGCGAGGCCACGACGGCCTCCCACGCGTCGTGCAGGTGATGACAGACCGGACCGGTCTGGGTGAGCACCGTGACGCACCGAACACCACCGCCACATGACTGCTGGCCTGTTCGACCCCCGGAACGGACCGTCGGGACCGTGACCGGCGTGGACGGCCCGCGTCAGGCGACGCCCGCGTGCGCGGCGATGATCCGCCAGCCATGGACCTCATCGTGCAGCCAGGTCCGGGTGTAGCGCATCCTGGCAGCGAACGGCGTGCCCTGCGCGCTGCCCTCGACGGTGCCGAGGAACCAGGTCACCCCGGTGGATCCGTCGGCGAGCACGGTCAGGTCCTCCTCGACCAGCTTCGTCAACACCTGTGCCCCTGAGCGATGGAGCGCCAAGTCGTCGGCCTTGGTGTAGACATCACCGCCGAGGGTGAAGAGCAGGCGATCGTCCAACAGCTGATCCAACGCATCGACATCGCCGGCGAGCTGTGCGGCCTGTAGCCGATGCTCGGCATCCCGTAGATCTTCCATGCGCCTCAGCTTGTCAGCCGCGATGGTGCCACGGGCGATTTTTCACGCTCGGCTGAACGCGTCGCCGCGAAGCGAAAGGTCGTGTCCCTCCCCGAGAGCGGAGGCAACGACCCCGGACACACAACCGCCCCGATCGCTGTACGGCGATCGGGGCGGCGCGTTCTGCCGCAGAGCGGTCACTTCAGTTCAGCGCTGGACTTTCCGAGCACGCGGCGAGCCACGATCAGCTGCTGGATCTGCTGGGTGCCCTCGAAGATGTCGAGGATCTTGCGGCGAGGTGCCGGCAACCTGGAGAAACGGTTGAACAACGGCCTTGGGCTGCCCGTATCCATCTCGATGCTTCTCGGCGTTTCTGGTGGATTTTTGACCTCTGACGGCCTGTGGGCGGCCTGGCAAGGCGGGAGTCCGGACCAGGACGTCCGGGTCAAGCGTCCCGCCGATAGTGTGCCTGCCGTGCTGATTCCACCCGAAGTTCAGGTCATAGAGGGCAGTGGAGCAATCCGGTGGGCAGTGGGCAGCCCTGATGGCCTGCGCTCGCGGTCGTGGACTGTAGTAGGCGAAAAGTCAGGTGACGTCTACATCGCGCCACGAATGGGAATGAAAGATCTGAAGCTAAGCCTGCATCCAGCGAAGTGGCGGATGGCGTTGACGAAAGAAGCAGCCGCGACGCGCCTTCCGGCTGGTGAGGACCGCGTCATCTCAAGGTGGGATCACACTGATGAGTGCGCTCTCGGGTGGCGACTAGGGGCGACGATCACCGTTCCGCATTGCTCGCTAGTTGCATCGTTTGGCGAACGACGCCTGAACTTGGTTCGGTGGTTTCCGACTCCGGGAGCAGGAAGGTCCCTCCGGTTTGTTGTCTTGATCGGTGCGCCGGATCGGGAAACACTCACGGTGAAAGAACACATCGGCGACGTCGGGCGCATCTCGTTGGCAACAGGCGGCGCCGTATGGGTCATTGCGTACGAGGACAAGTTCGATGAGGCCCGCGAAGCTGAGTTTCGGCTGATTCAGCGGAGGGCGATGGAGGCTAGCGCTGAGGAGATCCACGGGTTCGCTTGGGGCTGCAACGATGACGATGGAAGTCCGGCGATGATCGAACTGGGCAATGTAGGTCCAACCGCGAGCAATGTCACCTGACCCCCAGTTCAGCCGGTGGCCGAAACCCCAAGCCACGAGTGATTTTCGGTTGTGCGTCGATCGACGGTGACATGGGGTTGTTCGGCATCGTTCGTAGCGGGTGGTCCCGTTCTGGTCTCGCTGCGGTCCTGCGGTCGAAGGTCCTTCAGGCGTCCTTTCCCTTGACACGGCCGAGTGAGATCAGATAATCGGGCCACGAGGATGCTGGGGTGCTATACGTCGTGAGGATTCACGTCGGATCGGTATCGCGCTGCGTTTCGGCGGTATCTCCAGGGGCGTTTCCCTCGTTCAGGATACGCAACGCTAGTGAAATGCGGGCCTGGTCGCCTAGCTCCGGATTTTTTATACCGGCAACTAGGCCTGCGGCCTCGGCCAATCGCCGTTCCATTCGAATCTCTTCGTGAACCTTTTCGCCCTGTGCCGCTAAATGCTTGCGGGCCTGGTCTGCCCGGTACGCCAATGCGGCACCGCAGGTTCCCACAAGGATACCCCCGAGGCCGGAGACTAAGGAAATTGATTGCACGGTATTAGTTCTATCGACGAGCGCCAACGCTGCAGCCGCAAGTACAGCCACACCACCAAATACGGCGAAAATGGTATAGATGACATAGTTCAAATTGGCCTGTTGAAGGGCTTGTCGGTGCATCTTCTCAATGAAAATACTGCGGTCGCGAAGCGCATCAACGAATATTCGCTTAATTTCGGCAGCTTCGCCGTCCGGGCCATTGATTATGTTCAGGGTGCCCGAGTTGTCGTTGATTATTGTCAGGCTGCCGCCGATGCTGGTGCCATCCACACTTTGTGTCATGGTGCCCGCCCGTTGCCTTCTGCTGAGGATTTGTCGAGACCTTCGGGATCTCCAAAGCGCTGGACGGTTACGGCGACCGCCTTCAGACTGCTCGACCGAGGTGCGCGGTCCATCGCTTCGAGCGATCTCTGACGTTGGCGGTCTTAGCTCATCGTTTGCCTCGGTAGCATCTTCAGTTGGCGGGATCTCTTGGTCTGGCATCTAGTGCCTCGTCCAGGAAGGTTGCCCTGGTAACCGGGTGTCGAGTTGATCGCGCGCCTGTGACCGGTGATGCTCCCCGGTGGAGGTGGTGCCGGTGGCCAGGAAACCGGAAGTGTTTGTGCGAGAAGTGACCCCGGACGAGGGCCGCCGACTGCAGAAGATCACGAAGACGAGCAAACAACCGATCAGGATGCGGCGTGCGATCGTGGTGATGGCCTCGGCGCACCGCCAGCCGGTCCCCGCGATCGCGAGGTTGATGCAGGTCAGCGAAGCCTATGTGCGGCAAGTGATCCACGACTTCAACGAGCGGGGGTTCGACGCGTTGGACCCAAAATGGAGCGCGGGCAGACCGAGCAAGGTGGACCGGGCAACGCGTGAACGCATTGCCTGTATCGCCCGGTGCTGCCCGCGAGACCTCGGCTGGCCGTTCTCGGCCTGGAGCTTGTCGAAACTCCGAGAAGTGTTGGCCACCAACAACATCGCTGAGATCAGTCGTGAGACTCTGCGCAAGCTCTTGAAGGCCGAGGGTGTGTCGTGGCAGGCGGTCAAGACCTGGAAAGCCGGCACCGATCCCGAGTTCGCCACCAAGATGGACCGCATCCTCGACCTCTACGACCACCGGCCTGCTGACGGGCGGGTGGTCTGTGTCGATGAGTTCGGGCCGTTGAACCTGCAACCTCGTGCTGGTCGAGGCTGGTTTCCGCGGCGTAAGCCGAGACGGTTGCGGGCGACATATCACCGCACTCAGGGTGTTCGGCACCTGCTCGGTGCCCTGGATCTGGCGACGGGGAAGATCCATTACCGGATCCGGGACCGGAAGCGGTGGCAGGAGTTTCTCGGGTTGCTGAAGTCGCTGCGAGCCCGGTGGCCAGGTGAGAGGCTCTACGTCATCGCCGACAACTTCTCCCCGCACAAGCGGGCCGAGGTCCGGGACTGGGCCGCCGATCATGATGTGGAGTTGGTGTTCTTGCCGACGTATTCATCGTGGTTGAACTGGATCGAGTCCGAGTTCGCGGCGCTGCGCTACTTCGCGCTCAACGGCACCGATCACCGCAGCCATGGTGAACAGGACGCCGCGATCGGTGCCTACATCCGCTGGTACAACCAGCACGCCCGACCCAAGCGGGACTTCGCCGTCAACTCCAAGATCCGGCGACCGGATTACCTACCGAAGGTTGCTTGACGAGGCACTAGGCCCCCGGGTGGTCGTATAGTTTCGAAGGTTGACGAACTATGTGATGGTGGCTATGCAACGGATGAAGTCGTCCTGCCCTGCTGTCGATGCAAGTCAGTGAGTCGGCGTATGTCGCCATGAATCTATCTCGGTTAGGTTGTCTTGCAGCACATTAGCGGCTGGCCAACCAACTGGTCCGGCTGAACGCCGAAAGAGCGGGGGTGTTCCCTCCTCTGGTCGGCTGCTGAGTGTCAGCGTGTTGGACCGGACCACAGCGATCTAGCTCGGCCGTTAGCCGACGGCTCGATCGCGACCGCGGAGAGAATTTTCGTTCAGCAACCTGCCTGGCCTTGATGCTCGCCGCAGTGGTACTTGCCCTGGATCCATCAGGCCGCCCCAGCAGGAGAGTGTCTGGGCGACGTCGTGACACTGTGCCCGCTAGATTACGAGTCGAAAAGCTCGTGTCCGCTGACGATCTGCTGACGTCCGCACCCCTATGCGAAGTGGCGAAATACTTCCGCCGGGGGTCTCGTCGCGTCCGGGGTCGTCCGCACCACTTGTGACAACGGCGTGACAACCTTTGTCCACCTAACAGCCCTCCGGCGATGCGCTGACGGCACCGCGTCGATCAACCAGAAACCGACCGCTAATACCACGTATTTCGTGAATATACAACTACCAGTTTCAACGTCTCGATCTAGCTAACAGTCCGCAAATACTCGACCTTAGCCCGCAGCGGGGTAACGATGCCCATATGGGCTTCTGGTGGATTATTTTGACTCGAGCGGGAATCGGGGGCCAGTTTTAAAAATGGTCCGCCAGAGGTCAAGACAGCAACTCGTACCCGAATCCCCCCAGGTCAGAAGATGTGACTAAGATCATATCTGTGATACACCGGCAAACGATCTAGCTGGGACTTTGTCGGAAATCTTTCCGATATGAAGTACACCGAGTGATTACCACGGGTTGTGGTCAGCCGAAGTGTCCGCCACTAGGAGTAGTGTCTGTGACGAAGCCAGGCATGGTCGCACAAAAACGACCAGCCTCACATGGATGAGTATCCGACGTAAGGCTGGTCTCGCTGCATACTTTGACAGGGCATGCAAGCGAGACCATACACCTTGAGGGCTGTTTCGTCATATGCGACGCCGCCTGTCGGATGGTCTGGCCTGCAAGAAGGGAGCCGATCATGCCTTTGCGCAAGACGGTTCGTACCACCCGCACTACCCGCACTGTTCGCGTTCCCGTTCGGATCACACGAGTGGTCCGCACGGTTACCGTGAAGCCCGCGCGGTAGGGGCAGGCAATGAGCAAGCCACCTCAGGTCCCCAAGCAGGGCGGCGGCGAGAAAGAACGCGACCGCAACAACGACGGCCGGTGGCGTGAAAAGCGCAATGACGCCGGTAAGAAGCGCAAGTAGCGCAAGTAGCGCATTCACAAACCAGGACCCCCGGACGCAATCGCGCTGGGGGTCCTGGCCTTTCTGGCCCTGCTCTGGGTTGGGGTGCACACCTCGGGGCTGGCTCACCGCCTGCCCGATACGGCCTGCCGTTCACGCGCAGAGGCTCACAGGTCAAGGGTTGCTCAGCAATCAGCGAAGCTGACGCCATCGGCGCCCTTGAGGTGTGAGGGGCGCGGGATCACAATGCAGGCCAACCCAGAACAGGGCCACGCGGCCACCGGTCGCGATACCACCGACCTCACCGCGGATTCCGTTCAGCAATTCACTCGCACCCGGTGACCGGCCAAGGCGATCGGGAACTATGCCGGCCTTTTCGGCTGGGACCGGTGACGGCACGATAACCACCTGCACGGGTTCGGCAGGCTGGTCCTACGAGGCAAGCGACGAAGTCGTGCGGCAGTACGTATGCGACTCGGTGCGCTGGTGGCCGTCGACCGGGCAGGGTGTTTGCCGATTCGGGCTCGGGAATTCCGTTCAGCAATTCTGACGGGGATGCTCCTGGCCCTCGTCAACGCGCTCGGGTCGATGCTGTCCGAGCTGTCAGGAGCTCCGACGTCTGCCGATAGCGCGTGCTCGTCGCCGACGTGCCGACGCGCCCAGGCGGCGCCTTACCAGCGTGGGGTGCGCGTCGTAGCGCGGCGGCGGCGCGCACGCGCCGCCGCAGGCGCCCTTGACAAGATCGTGTGGAGGCCAGCGTTCAGCAAAGCGGATCTTGTGTACGTCAATCGGGCAGACGGCATGCACACGGGCCTCCGTCATCTCTATGCCTCGAAACTGCTCGCGCGCGGTGTCTCGGTGAAGGAGCTCGCCGACTACCTCGGTCACGAAGACCCCGGCTTCACCCTGCGGGTGTATACGCACCTGCTGTCGTCGAGCCACGAGCGCGCCCGCCAGGCCGTCGACGATTCGGCCCACCTCTGGGAGCTTCCCTCCGAAGACGGCCTGGAAGCGGCCTGAGTGACCGCGAATCCGAATCGGAAGGTTCTCGGAAACAAGAAATCCGGTGCGAGTCAGAAGGTCGACTCGCACCGGATTCGTTGTCTACCAGCTCACTTCAGTTCAGCGCTGGACTTTCCGAGCACACGGCGAGCCACGATCAGCTGCTGGATCTGCTGGGTGCCCTCGAAGATGTCGAGGATCTTGGAGTCGCGGCCCCACTTCTCCAGGAGCAGGCGCTGGGAATAGCCCACGGTGCCGGCGAGTTCGACGGCCTTGAGGGTGACGTCGGTGCCGGTGCGGCCCGCCTTGGCCTTGGACATGGAAGCCTCGAGCGAGTTGGGCTTCTTGTTGTCGGCCATCCACGCGGCGCGCAGCGACAGCAGGTAGGCCGACTCGTAATCGGCTTCCAGGCGCAGGAATTCCGCGGCCGCGGCGTGCTGGTTGATCGCGGGGGTGTCGTAGGAGATCTCGACACCGGCGTCGGTGAGGATGGTGCGCAGTTCCTCGAGCGCCGCACGAGCGACACCGACGGCCATGGCCGCGACGAGGGGACGGGTGTTGTCGAAGGTCTGCATGACCCCGGCAAAGCCCTTCTCCACGTTGACTTCCGGCGAACCGAGAATGTTGTCGGCGGGAATCCGGCAGTCCTGCAGCAGCAGCACCGCGGTGTCGGAGGCCTTGATGCCGAGCTTGTGCTCGAGCCGCGCCACCGACAGACCCGGAGCGTCGCGCGGAACGACGAAGGACTTGATCGCCGCGCGACCGAGCTTCTTGTCGACCGAGGCCCACACCACGATGTGGGTGGCGCGCTCACCACAGGTGACGAAGATCTTCTCGCCGTTGAGGACCCACTCGTCGCCGTCGAGCACGGCGGTGGTGGTGACGGCGGCGGAGTCCGAACCGAAGGACGGCTCGGTGATGGCCATCGCGGCCCACACCTTGCCGAAGCGCTCGAGCTGCTCGTCGGTGGCGACCGCGGCGATCGCCGCATTGCCCAGACCCTGGTAGGGGATGGTCAGCATCAGGCCGACATCGCCCCAGGAGGTCTCCAGTGCGTTGAGCAGCGCGGACATGTTGCCGCCGTTGGCATTGGCGAGCAGGTCGGTGCCCGCCTCGTCATTGCGGCCACCCGCGGCGCCGCCGATCTTCTGCGTGCCGGAATCGGCCAGGCCCTCCACCATGGCGGCCATGGTGTCGAGCTCGACCGGGTAGGCGTGTTCGGCGAGGTCGTACTTGCGGGAGATGGGACGGAAGATCTGGGCGGCGACCTGGTGGGCCTGGTTGGCGCTCGCCTTCAGCTTCTTGGGGAGTTCGAGATTGATCATGTAAGGGTTCTCCTAGGAGAGATAGCCGATTCGCGGCCCGCCTTGATTCTGGACTGACGGAGCGATGGAGCGAAGCGACTGAGCGGAGGAGGGAAGAATCAAGGCCCGTCAGGGCCGCGAATCCGCGCGCGCCAGCGCGCCAATTACACGAGCACGATGCCCTCGGCGACGCCGATGGCACGAAGGTCGCGGTACCAGCGCTCGACCGGGTGTTCCTTGGTGAAGCCGTGGCCGCCGAGCAGCTGCACGCCGTCCAGGCCGATCTGCATGCCCTTGTCGGTGGCCAGCTTGCGCGCCAGTGCCGCCTCGCGGGCGAACGACAGACCCTGCTCCGCGCGTGAGGCGCCCCGCAGGGTCACGAGGCGGAGACCGTCGAGCTCGATGGCGATGTTGGCGACCATGAACGCCACCGCCTGGCGGTGCGAGATGGGCTCGCCGAACGCCTCGCGCTCGTTGACGTAGGGGATCACGTAGTCGAGCACCGACTGGCCGGTGCCGATCGCCAGCGAGGCCCAGCCGAGGCGGGCCAGCTGCACGGCGTCGGCGTACTCGGCGGCGCGCGCCTTGGCGTCACCGTCGCCGAGCACGGCGTCGGTGCCGACGGCCACGTTGTCCAGAATCAGCCGGCCCAGGCCCGCGGCACGCAGGCCCATGCTCGGATCGGCTTCCACCGACAGCCCGGCGGTATCGGATTCGACCAGGAACAGCGCCGGACGACCGTCGAGTTCGGCGGCCACGACGAACAGCTCGGCGTCGGCGGCGGCCGGGACCAGGCTCTTCACGCCGCTGAGGCGGTAGCCACTGGGGGAGCGGGTGGCCTTGGTCTGCAGGGCGAACGGGTCGAACAGGGCGCGCGGTTCGTTGATCACCACGGACGCCTGCGGCACGTTCTCGCCGGTGAAGGCGGGCAGATAGGTCTTCTGCTGGGCGTCGGTGCCCCACTGCGAGAGCGCGACGGCCACGCCGCTGGGCGCCAGGATCGGCAGCGCCAGACCCATGTCACCGTAGGAAAGAGCCTCGGCCACCAGGGCGTTGGTGACGGCGCCACGCTCGGACGCCGCGCCTTCGAGCTCCTCGGGCACATTGATCAACGTGATGCCGAGCTCGGCGGCACGTTCGAGCAGATCGCGCGGAGCCTTGGCGGCATTGTCGGCGTCGTAGGCGGCCGGACGCAGGATCTCACCCGCGAAGTCCTTCACCGTCTCGACGATCATCTGCTGCTCGTCCGACGGGGTGAGGTCGAAGAAGTCCTTGGTCTTGGCCTCGTTGTCGGGCAGCCGCTTGGGCTGACCGCCGCCGGTCACCTTGGCGAAGGTCCGGGTGGCCGCGCCCAGCGTGCGGAACCCGGTCTTGGTGCCCTCGTAGGTGACTCGCTCGATCGGCTTGCGCAAGTTGTACTTCTCGGCGAGCTCCGACCCGGTAATGGTCGTCAAAGCGCGCATGGCGGCGCCCATCCAGTCCCGCTTGGGCTGGCTGAGGCCGACCGCGGACGTGTCGTTCGGACGTCGCTTCGTCGCGCTGTCTCGAGTGCTCATCATCACCTGATTTCCTCGGCTGTCGGGGCGGTTGCGTCCCCAGCTATCTTACTCCTCGGTAAGACTATCTTACTCTGGAGTAAGAAGTGCAATGATCGCCAGCATAATCGTCGAAACCGTGTCGCGCTGGACAAGCGACCATCTTCGCACCGGTCGCCGCCCCTCATTCTGCTGGTGACCTCGGCCCGGTACGGCTGTCACCGCGATGAGCTGTACTTCCTCACAGCTGGTCGTCGACTGGACTGGGGTTGGCCCGATCAGCCATCGCGCTCGCCCGATCGACGGGCGGCGATCGATCCCGATTCGTTATGGCTGCCAGGACTCGAGGGTGCCCCGGAACCCACCGGATCGCCGAATGGACCGTTGATCACCACGCACCAGCGGCGGCATCGCCCGAGAAGCGAACGCCGCCAGAGCGTGGTGGTCAACGGTCCAAGTCGAGGCGTGGGATGACGACCCGGCCAGAAGCCCGTCACTCCCGCACGTAGAACCGCAACGTGAGATAGGCGGTGACCGCCGCGAAGACGACGCCGATGGGCGCGATCGTCAATGCCACCACCGCGATGTCGTCACCGGTGATTCGCGGGAACACGTTGCTGTCGAACAGCGGGCCCAGCGCCCGGTCGATCACCAGCGGACGCGCGATCACCAGGCCGAGCACCGCCAGCACCGATCCGACGAACGCCGCCGCCACCGCCTCGAGCAGGAACGGCAGCTGGGTATACCAGCGCGTCGCGCCGACCAGGCGCATGATCCCGACTTCCGTGCGCCGGGTGAAGGCGGCGATCTGCACCATGTTCAACACCAGCAGCATCGCCGCGAGCGCCATCACCAACGCCAGGCCGAACGCGGCATTGCGCAACCCGTCGAACAGGCTCACCAACCGATCCACGAACTCCTTGTCGTTGGCGACGATCCGCACCCCGTCGCGCGTCGCGAAACTGTCGTAGATGTGCTGGTACTGATCGGCATCGGTCATCTTCACCCGCAGCGAGGCGGGCAGCGGCGAATCGGCGATGTACTGCACCATCTCCGGCTGGTCGGCGAACAGTTCCTTGGCTTCTTCCAGCGCGTCGGCGCGGTTGAGGAACTGCACGCTCTCCACGCCCGAGGTCTGCTTGAGGTCGGCCAGCAGACCCGCGCACGGCTCGGCGGCGCAGTCGGGATCGGTGGTGGAGACGGACTCGTCGAGGTAGAAACGCACCTCGAGGCGACCGATGAAGAAGTTCTCGGTCTTGTCGGCCATCCGCACCGACAGCATGCCGCCGCCGAGCATCATCAGCGAGACCGCGGTGGTCAGGATCATCGCGATGGTCATCGTGAGATTGCGGCGCAGGCCGTCGACGACCTCGGTGAACAGGAAACTCAGTCGCATTATCGCCCCACCCCGTAGACCCCGGTCGCCTCGTCGCGCACGAGTCTGCCGTGGTCGAGTTCCACCACCCGCCTGCGCATCGAGTCGACGATGTGGTTGTCGTGGGTGGCCATCAGCACCGTGGTGCCGACACGGTTGATGCGTTCGAGCAGCGCCATGATGTCGGCGCTGGTCTCGGGATCGAGGTTGCCGGTCGGTTCGTCGGCCAGCAGCACCAGCGGCCGGTTGACGAACGCGCGCGCGATCGCCACCCGCTGCTGCTCACCACCGGACAGCTCCGAGGGCAACCGATTGCCTTTGCCGCCGAGCCCGACCATGTCGAGTACCTCGGGCACCGTGCGCTCGATGAACTGGCGTCGCTTGCCGATCACCTCCAGCGCGAACGCCACGTTCTGCTCCACGGTCTTCTGCTGCAGCAACCGGAAGTCCTGGAACACGCAGCCGATCCGCTGCCGCAACTTCGGCACCTTGCGCCCCGGCAACCGGTCGACCCGGAAATCGGCCACCCGGATCTCCCCGGAGGTCGGCGCCTCCTCCTTGAGCAGCAGTCGCATGAACGTCGACTTGCCCGAGCCGGACGGACCGATGATGAAGACGAACTCGCCCTTGTCCACCTCGACGGAAACATTGTCCAGCGCCGGCCTCGTCGACGTCTTGTACGACTTGGTGACGTTGCGCATGGTGATCACGGGGAGCCAGTCTAGCCAGCGACCAGGCCGCTCAGCGGGCCCCGAGCACACCGGCGAGGCGCGGACCGGACCTACGGTTGGGGATCGACCCAGGTGGGCACGGCATTGAGTAGCGTCGAGGGCCCGGTGGCCGCCGGATCGGCGGGCTTGACGAACACGTAGACGACGAACGTGGACACCCAGGCAGCCATCAGGATCGCTGTGGACTTACGTGGTTTCACTGATTCCTTCCTTCCGCAGGGCCGCGGCCACCCGGACTCGCAGCTCACGGCCCACCTCGAATTGCTTGCCCGGCAATGTGCGGGCAACCATCCGGATGTTCATCTCGGCAAGCGAGAGACCTTCCACACCCATCACCGAAGGCTCGTCGAGCAGCAGCGGTTCGAGCCGGGGGTCCTGATATGCCTCGGTGCACACCTGGTGCAGGACCTCGTTGATCCTGGTGATGTCGGCCTGCGCCGAGACCGGTACGTCGATCGCGGCGCGCGCCCAGTCCTTGGACAGGTTGATGACCTTCACGATCTGCCCGTTGGGGACGGTGATCACCTCACCGTCGGAATTGCGCAGCGTGGTGATGCGCAGGGTCACATCCTCGACGGTGCCCTCGGCCGGGTCGCCGCCGCCGACGACCGCGATCTGCACCACGTCACCGAAGCCGTACTGCCGCTCGGTGATCAGGAAGAACCCGGCCAGGATGTCCTGGACGATGCGCTGCGCGCCGAAACCGAGGGCGGCGCCGAGCACCGCCGCGGGCGCCACCAGCCCCGTTACCGCGAAGCCGAGCCGCTGCAGCACCTCCATGCCGACCAGCACGTAGACGATGGTCAACACCACCCAGGTGACCACCTGCGCCAGCGCGTGCCGATGCTTGGCCGCCTCGGTGCGGACCAGGGCGTCGCTGGACTGGAAACCCGAGTCGATCTTGCTGGTCACCCGGTCGCGGATGAACGCGGCCAACCGGCCGAACAGCATCGCGCCGATCACCAGCAGGACGATTTCCAGGCCGCTCGAGCGAAGCCAGGCGGTGACCTCGGACCCGGCGCTGATCGCGAGGACGTCGTTCACCGCGCCGACCCGGCAGAGCGGGGTCGGGGCTGGCGGTGGCACTGTTCCGGTTCGTTCGAACACACACCAGAAAGGTTACAGCGCGGTCACAGTGCCAGGTCAAACGTGCCCGGAACGCTCCGGGAGGAGCGAACAGGTGGCTACGCCTCGGCCTGATCCCGCATGCGCCAACGGATTCCGGATTCGATGAAGCCGTCGATGTCGCCGTCGAGCACCGCCGAGGGGTTGTTGACCTCATGGTTGGTGCGCAGATCCTTGACCATCTGGTACGGATGCAGCACGTAGGAACGCATCTGATTGCCCCACGACGCGCCCTCGTTGGTCTTGAGCGCGTCCATCTGAGCGCGCTCCTCCTGGCGCTTGCGCTCGAGCAGCTTGGCCTGCAGCACGCGCATGGCCGAGATCTTGTTCTGCAGCTGCGACTTCTCGTTCTGGCAGGTCACCACGATGCCGGTGGGGATGTGGGTCAGGCGCACCGCCGAGTCGGTGGTGTTGACCGACTGGCCACCGGGGCCCGAGGAGCGGTACACGTCGACGCGGACATCGCCGTCGGGGATCTCGATGTGGTCGGTGGTCTCCACCACCGGCAGCACCTCCACCTCGGCGAAGGAGGTCTGGCGGCGGCCCTGGTTGTCGAACGGGCTGATCCGCACCAGGCGATGGGTGCCCATCTCGACCGAGAGGGTGCCGTAGGCATAGGGCGACTTCACCGCGAAGGTGGCGCTCTTGATGCCCGCCTCCTCGGCGTAGGAGGTGTCGTAGACCTCCACGGAGTACTTGTGCCGCTCGGCCCAGCGGATGTACATGCGCATCAGCATCATCGCCCAGTCGGCGGCGTCGACGCCACCGGCGCCGGAACGAATGTTGACCAGCGCGTCACGCTTGTCGTACTCACCGGAGAGCAGGGTGCGCACTTCCATCGCCTCGATGTCGATGCGCAGCGCGGCCCGCTCGGCATCGGCGTCGGCGGTGGCCTCCGCCTCGGCGGCGCCCTCTTCGGCCTCGGCCAGTTCGTAGAGCACCGGCAGGTCCTCGAGCCGCTGGCGCAGTTCCTCCACCCGGCGCAGTTCGCTCTGTGCGTGCGAGAGCTCGCTGGTCACCTGCTGGGCGTGGTCCTGGTTGTTCCAGAGCTCGGGGTCGGCGGCCTGATGCTCGAGCTCGTCGATGCGTCGGCGTAACTCCTCGACATCGAGGACCGACTCGACCGTCTTGAGCGTGGTGTCGAGTTCGGCGAGGTCGGCGATAACGTCAGGATGCACGATGTCCTAGGTTACCGGTCGGGCTCGGCGGCGGTGAAACCGCGCGACGCGAACTCAGCCGGTGATCGACCGGAGCCCGCCGCGACGACGACCGGCCAGGCCGTCCAGCGCGGCCGCGGTGGCGTCGTCGGCGGGCAGGTAGACGATGAGCTGCTGGTCGTCGTCGGCGGGCAGGTCGAGTGTTTCGAACGCCAGCCGCAACGGACCGGCGCTGGGATGGGCCAGCCGGACGATGCCGGTCGCGGCGGGCAGGCTCGGCACCCGCTCGACCCGCTCGGTGAACTCGGCCCCGGCCACCACGGTCAGCTCGTCGGCGCGGTGGGCGATGTAGGGATCGGCGCGAAAAGGGCCCTGCTTGAATGCCGCGACCAGTTCGTCGGCGACGTGCGACCAGTCGGGGAACACGGTGCGTGCCCGCGGATCGGTGAGCAGATAGGTGGCCAGGTCGGGTTCCGGTTCGTCGAAGAGCCCCGAATCCGCCATCAACCGGTGGTAGCCGTCGGTGTAGGCCAGCACCTCGCGGATGTTGTTGACCACCAGCGCGGCGCCGGGCTCGAACCGATCGAGCATGGCCCGCACGGTGGGCCGCACGGTGCGGTTGGGCTGCGCGCCACCCATACAGCTGAACCCGCTGTCGGCGGACTTGGTCAACCGGTGCAGGTGGATTCGTTCGCTCGAGGCCAGCCGCAGGGCCTCGGCCAGCGCGGACAGCACCGGCGGTGAGGGCCTGCGATCGCGGCCTTGTTCGAGCCGGGTGAGGTACTCGACGCTGACCCCCGAAAGGTAGTGCTTATGCACTCCTCTTGGGAGAATTGAGTCATGACGCGATCGAAGACAAAGACCCAGGTAGAGCCCGTTTGGCTTACCGAGATCAATGCGGCTCTAGCCGTCGCTGTTGCCGACATCGACCCTGCTCAATGGGTGTATGGCTACGTGCGTATCTCCCGTGACGAGAAGGACCGCGCCGAAGGCGTGCACCTACAGGCCAAAAATCAGGTCAAGCACGCCAAGCGCAAGAAGCTGCCGTTGGCGCGGATCTTCTGTGACAACGACATGTCCGGTGCCGACGCGGACCGGCCTGCCTTGCGGGAAGTGCTGGGGTTGGTGGCCGGTGGACCGGCCAAAGTTGTTCTTGCTCGTGATGTGTCCCGGTTGACCCGTGACTACGACCTGGGCAACGAGTTGATGAAGCTCGGACGTGATGAGGGTGTGCGGTACTGCTTCGTCAACGCCACCGACTATGACCTGACCACTGGTGCGGGCCGCAAGAATTTCATGGTCGCCGTCGCCGAGGCGGTCGAGTACCGCGAAGTCAACACCGAAAATTTGTTGGAGCGGATGAGCGAGGAAGCCGCCAAAGGTGTCATGCAGGGCGGCTCGCGCCGTTTCGGCTACGGGAAAGTCGCGGGCACGCACCCGATCACCGGGGACGAGATCCTGGACCGGTGCGCATTGCGTGACGAGGAAGTCGCGGTGTTGCGCGAAGGCCGTGACCGGCTGATCAACGGTGAGACGCAGACCGCGATCATTACCGACTGGAACGCGCGCGGGGTGACAACGTCGGAGGGTGATCGGTGGCGGGTGGGCAAGTTGTCTCACTTGCTGCTGTTGGAAGCGTATGTGGCTTACGACCTGGGCGAGCACACCGACGCCAACGGTGATCGTTGCGAGTGCCTGAACAACCCCGAAGGCAACGGCATTCGCTTCCACGAGCGCAGCGGTACCCGTCATCGTGGGCAGTGGCCCGCGATCTTCACTCGCGCCGAGCATGACGCGATGCGCGCGGCAGTGACCGCGCACCGCCGGTCCAAGAACCCCGAGCGGCCACGCCAACGCAACGGTGAGTATTGGATGACCGGGTTGGCCGAATGCGGCGGCACGTGGAAAGAAGGCACTGACCGGCCGGGGCAGTACTGCGGGGGATGGTTGGTCGGCTCAGCATTGGAACGCAAGCGTAAGACCGGGCCCCCGGCGGTTCAGCGCCGCTACGGGTGCCGTTCCAAGGACGGGTTCAACGTCGCGTGCGCGTGCGGGCGGGTGTTCCGCGACGCGGACGCGTTGGAAACGTTCGTCGGGCAAGCGGTGATCGCTGAATACGAGAACCCCGACATCCTCGCCCGGTTGGATCGCGGCAACGACAACGCCGAACAGATCGCCGCACTACAGAAACGGATCGAAACTACCGCAGGAAACTTGGACGCCGAGGCCGACCGCCGCACCGAGGTATTGACCGGTGCCGGTGACGAGTTCGACTTGCGCGTCATCGACCGCACGATCACCGGACTCAAAGCCAGCTTGAAGACCTTGCGGGCCGAGCAGGATTCGTTGCGCTCGAGTCAGGCGCTGGCGGTGTTGGCCGACATCGGTTCCACACCGGGCGAGCTGCGCAAGGCATGGACCACCAAAGGGTCGCGCTGGCGGCACGAAGCCGCCGCCCGCGTGATCGAGAAAGTGATCGTGCGGCCCGCGAACATCTACGCCGCGAAGTGGGAAGACCAGAACGGACGCGTGTGGCGGTTCGACAAGTCCTCAGTCGAAATCGTGTGGCGTCCGTTGTGACCGGCCTCAGGTGTCGTCGCGGCGTCGCCGGTCGCGGTCGAGGGAGTCGATCGCGTTGCGCAGGAACAGCGCCAGTGAATCGAGCACGACGGGATCTGTGATGCGAGGCGATAGCCCTTGCCGCATTCGGCTTTCGGCGACCCAGCGGCGGGTGGCTTCGCTGGTCGGTCCGATCAGCGCGGGTCCGCGCCTATCGGTGTTGTTGTGCGCTGCGGTACCGGAGTCGGTGCCATCGGTGGCCGCACTGTCGGCCGGTGCCGGGGGTGCCGGATTGTCGGCGGGCGATGATGTTTGTTCGCGTGGGCTGTTGCCGTTGCCCCGCGCTGTGGATGTGACGGGGTCGGAGTCGGAGACCGGCGTGGCCTGCTCGTCAGATCGGCCGGACTGAGAGACACCGGACCGGCCGGTGTGTGGACGAACTTTTCTGTTGTGGGACATCGCGTTCCTTTTCGGTTGTCGGTGTGTCCCCTGATCTTGTGGCTCTTCCACCTTCCAGTGTGCCTGGTGGTCGGAGGGCGGCAAGTATGCAAATCGCGGTACCGGTGGTTCACCCGGTCGGTGCCGCCGCTCGCGCGCGGGTCCGCCCGGTGCCGGATTCATCACCTCAGGCTGAAGGTGTCGCTTTGTCGTAGCGCACGCTGTCGCTGTGGTCTGTGCCCGTCCGGGATCGAATCCGCCTACCCCAGTGGATAGTCCACCATCCGTGCCACCAGAATAGGAACGATGAGTGACGACGCCGCTACCCCCGGCAGGATTCCCAACAAGGGCAAGGTCGCAAAGAACCTCAACGAGGTGATCCGATACGCCCTGTGGTCTGTGTTCAAGCTACGAGATGTACTCCCCGAGCACCGCGCAGGTTACGCCGAAGAAGTCCAAACGCTGTTCGACGAGCTCGCCTCCAAGGACGTGACCATTCGCGGCACCTACGACGTGTCCGGTCTACGTGCCGACGCTGACCTCATGATCTGGTGGCACGCTGCAAACAGCGACCAACTCCAGGATGCCTACAACCTGTTCCGCCGCACCAAGCTCGGCCGCGCACTGGTCCCGGTCTGGTCCAACATGGCGATACACCGCCCCGCAGAGTTCAACCGCTCCCACATCCCGGCGTTCCTCGCCCGTCGACCTCATGCGCGATCTGCGTGGCTCGGAAACCCGCATGCACGTTCGTGAGGAAACGCCCTTCTTCACAGGTCGCCGAAAGTCCATCACCGAACTGGTCGCAGACCTCGCCTAGGCGACCGGGAAATTTGCGTGTGGATCGTCGGCGGCCCGCCACATTGAGTGCCTGTTGATCAACGGTGTCCCGGCCGACGCGTTCACGGTCGCCCGGCGCGCTGGTCCCAGCGGCGCGCCGGATTCATCACCTCACCCCTACCGACCCCATCCCATCGGTACTCAACGCATCTCACTCACACCCATACCCCCGCAACACATCCCACCCCCACCCCATCAATGCCGCACCCACACAACTAAACTCACCCTCACCCACATATACCCCCTACCCCTATTTTCCCCTCCTTCACATTCAGACATCTTTCATCTCAGGGTAACGAGTTAATAACGTCCTGCGGAAACGCTATCTGCGGCAAGGATTCACAGACCAGATCGCCTTGAATTCGCTCGTTTTGGGTGTCTCATGGAGGCATGGTCGCGACCATGCACAAGGTCGCCGCAGGCAACGGCTACGAGTACTACCTGCGCAACACCGCCGCCAACGACACCACAGCGCGCGGGCGAGCATCGCTGTCCGACTATTACAACGAACACGGCGAAGCCCCCGGAACCTGGCACGGCAGCGGACTTTCCGCCCTCGAGATCACCCCCGGTGCGGAAGTCGCCGAAGATCAGATGAAGTTTCTGTTCGGTGCCGGGATGCACCCGAACGCCGACCAGGTCCGCGAACGTGTGAAAGCGCACCACCTTGCGGCAGGGGTGCGTCCCGCCTATGCCGCCCGGTTGGCAGAGAAGGCAACCAAACTCGGCAACAAGTTCGCCGTCTATTCGACTACTTCGGAGTTCCCCGCTGCCACCGCGCAGGCATACCGCGACTACAACACCAGCGTGGACGAGTGCGTCACCGCCCATATTCCCGACCAGATTCGCGCGCAGATCCGCACCGATATCGCAACCGAAATGTTCACCACCGAGTACGGACGTGCCCCGTTGGACCCGCGCGAACTGTCGGGATGGGTCGCGAAGAATTCGCGCCCCGACCGCACAGCGGTCGCCGGTTTCGACTTCACGTTCAGTCCCGTCAAGAGTGTGTCGGGGTTGTGGGCAGTCGTGACCCCCGAGTTGGCGCGTACGATCGAGACCGCCCACCGTGCCGCGATTGCCGACGCGTTGTCGTGGTTGGAGAACAATGCGCTGTTCACCCGGTTGGGTCGCAACGGGGTTCGACACGTCGACGTGCAGGGCGCGATCGCCGCGACGTTCGACCACCGTGATTCCCGCGCCGGTGACCCGGACCTGCACACCCATGTTCTGGTCGCTAATCGGGTCCGCACACCGGATGGCAAATGGCGCACAGTCAACGGCACCGTGATCCATGAAGCGGTGGTCACGGTGTCAGAAATCTATGACACCCGACTCGAACACCACCTAGAAACCGCGCTGAACGTGCAGTTCGAAACCCGCACCGACCGAACCCCCGACCAAGTCCGGGTCCGCGAAATCGTCGGTTTCCCACTGCCGTTGATCCACCATTGGTCCCGGCGTACTGCCGTGATCGCTGACCGACTCGACACTCTCACCGCCGCGTTTCAAACCACGTTCGGGCGCGAACCCACCCCCAGCGAAGTCCACGACCTCGGCCAACGCGCGACCCTGGAAACCCGTCCCCGCAAGCACGCTCCGGGTTCACGCACCGAACAACGGGCGAGCTGGCGTGCCGATGCCGCCGCAGCGCTCGGCGGGATCGACGTGGTGGACAACATCGAAGCCCGTGTCGTCGGTGTCCCGCGCGTGCCGCGTCCGGCACCAGATCGCGCGTTCGTCACCCACCTCGCCGACCAAGCGTTAGCGGCAGTCTCGGACAAGCGCGCGACCTGGCGTGAGTTCAACCTCCGGGCCGAAGTGGAACGCCAGATCCGCGGGAACATCGCCCCCACCGAATGGGCCGACGCCACCGAAAAAGTACTGACACAAGCATTATCGCCGTCATCATCGGTCGCACGCGGTGACCCCGACGTCACCGAGCAACCCGACCTACGCGCGGTCCCGGCGTGGTTACGTCGCCGCGACGGCACCCCGATCCACACCCGCGCGAACTCCCAGATCTACACCACCGAATCCACCTTGGCCGCCGAAGCCGAACTGATCGCGCTGTCGGTCGAGCCCGGCGGAGTCATCCTGAACCCCGGATTCGTCTCGCGCGCGGTCTACGAATACAACACCGCCCACCCCGACCGACCCTTGAACCCCGGCCAGATTCGGGTGATCGAATCGTTCGCCAGCGCCGGAATGCGTGTCCACACCGCCAACGCCCCCGCCGGAACCGGCAAAACCACCGCCATGCAAGTCCTGGCCACCGCGTGGGAATCCGGTGGTGGAACCGTACTCGGAATGGCACCCACAGCCGCCGCCGCGTCCGTGCTGGGCGACTCGATCGGCACCCGCGCCGAAACCGTGGACAAACTGTTGCACGTCATCGACGCCCACCGCCCCGACAACGCCAGCGAGAACCTGCCGTTTCTGCCGCAATGGGTCCTCGACATCGACGCGACAACGCTGGTCATCGTCGATGAACACGTCACCCTGCCGACCACCAAACGCCTGCAATTGCTGCGGTATCTGAGCGGACGCGGTGCGACCGTGCGGTGCATCGGTGACGATCGGCAGCTCTCGGCGATCGATGCCGGTGGCATCCATGCTGACATGGCCCATGCCGCACCCGAGCAAGCACCGACCTTGACCGAGGTTGTGCGGTTCGCTCATCGCGGCGAAGCGTTGGCGTCAACAGGGCTACGCCAGGGCGACCCGCTCGCATTGGCCTGGTATCTGGACAACGGCCGCATCCACGCCGGACACCTCGGCACTATCTACGCCGACGCCTACCGAGCGTGGGCCGCCGACATCGCCCACGGATGGGATGCGGTGATGTTGGCCCCGACTCACGACATCGTGTCCGCGTTGAACGTGCGCGCGCGTGCGGACAGGATCGCGCGCACCGCTCCCGCGATCACCGCTGCCGGTGTACCCGACCCGCATGTGTTCCTTGCTGACAGGTTGGTGGCCTCAGCCGGTGACATCGTGCGTACCCGCCGCAACGACCCCCGGTTACGCGTCGGTGCCCGTGATTGGGTGCGCAACGGCTACTCCTGGACCATCCGGCAAGTGCATTCCGACGGCGCGGTCACCGTCGCACGGCGCGTGCAGGGTCGCGATACCGACGCGGTGGTGCGGTTGCCGGGGGACTACGTGCACGAACATTTGCACCTGGGCTATGCCGCGACCATCGATTCCGCGCAAGGTATCACCGCGGATTCCTGCCACGTCGCGCTGTCCGGGCGCGAGTCGCGCCAACAGTTCTATGTCGCGATGACACGCGGACGCCAGGCCAACCACGCCTACATCGCGACCGCGCTCGACGGCGACGAGGGCGATATCTACACCGTGCCCGCGCACTACCCGCGTACCGCCGTCGAACACCTGCACCACGTGTTGGACCGCGACGGGGTGCGTACCTCCGCCCACACCGAACTCCGTGACGCGCTCGACCCCGCACGCCGGATCGGACGCGCGGTAGACATCTACCTCGACACACTCGGCATGACCGCCGAAAATGCCATCGGAACACCACGACTCGACACCATCGACCGCATCGCCGAACAACTCCTACCAGGATTGACCGACAGCCCCGCCTACTCGGTCCTACGCCAACACCTCGCCATGCTCGCCCTGTCCGGGGCAGACCCCGTCACCGAACTGCGCACCGCCATCGCCGCGCATGAACTCGACACCGTGACAGATCCCGCCGCCGTGCTGGACTGGCGACTGGACCCCACCGGCAACCATTCGGCCGGATCCGGACCGTTGGCATGGACACCAGGACTACCTACCGAGGCCCCCACCGCCGACACAGAGACCGCCCCCGTGCAGGCGCGCGAACGGATCGTGGCCGAACTCGCTAGGCAGATCAGCGATACCGCCCGCGCCTGGACCACTGCTACAGCCCCGAAATGGGCGCGCCCCTTGCTCGGTACCGATCCCGAACTCGTTGCCGACCTAGCCATTTGGCGTGCGGGATTGCACGTCGCGGAGTCCGACCCCCGCCCGACCGGACCCGCACGATACATCGCGATCGAACGCGCGCACCAACAACAGTTGCACCGCCGCATCCTTGAGGTAGACGGCAACACCCGCCTACCGCAGCACCGGTGGGCCGCGACCGTCGACCGCATCGACCCCCGCATCAGCGCCGATCCCACATGGCCGATCATCGCCACCAACATCGACGCCGCCGCAGCAGCCGGCCTCGACATAGAAGACCAGCTCACCGATGCCGCCGGCGCCCGCCCGCTCCCCGATGAAATGCCCGCTGCCGCGCTCTGGGCACGCCTGGAAATCACCGACACTGACCTCAGCGCTCCCGAGCCTGACCGGTACAGCGCGACCGAACCCCTACCCTCCGATGCAGTCGAACCGGGCGACGAACCGGACCCGGTCGGATCGGTCATCGCCAGCGCGATCGATGCCGCTACACCTGGCGGCTACACCGAATACGCCGGTGATAACGACGGCATTGAAAAGTTCGACTCCTACAGCCACCGGGAACGCGACGCTGGTCACGGATTCGGCTGGTAGGCCATCGTCGGTCTCGACCGTCGGCACATCCGGCGACAGCGAGCGTAGCTAGGAACAGCCTGTTCGCATTGCGCTCCCTAGACTGTCCCCGGCAAGGTTGGCACCGCTCCGTAGGGCGGTCGAAGTAGGAGTTGTGTGGTGATCCGGGCTGTTGTGTTCGATGTCGGCGAGACCCTTGTGGACGAGACTCGGGAGTACGGCACCTGGGCAGACTGGTTGGGCGTACCTCGCCATACCTTCGTCTCGGTGTTCGGCGCTGTGATCGCCCAAGGTCTGGACTACCGAGAGACGTTCCAGGTGTTCAAGCCAGGGTTTGACTTGGACCAGCAGCGCCAAGCTCGCGCGGATGCAGGCAAGCCGGAGTGGTTCGGCGAGGAAGACCTCTACCCGGATGTCCGTCCAGCTTTGTCGGCCCTGCGCGAGTTGGGTGTCTGGGTGGGCATCGTCGGGAACCAGACCGTACGCGCGGGTGGCCTGCTGCGTGGGCTCGATTTGCCGACCGACTTCATCGCGACCTCCGATGATTGGGGGGTGGCAAAGCCTGACGTCGCGTTCTTCGACAAGGTTGTCGAGGTCGCCGGATGCCCGGCAGAACAGATCATCTACGTCGGTGACCGCATCGACAACGACATCACCCCGGCCAAAAAGGTCGGGATGCGAACCGCCTACATCCAGCGCGGACCATGGGGGTGGATTCACAAAGACCGGCAGGACGTGAAGGAGCTGTCGGATTGGCGAATCCTCAACCTGTCGGAACTCCCCGACATCGTGAAGGCTGAGCGCTAGCCAGAAAGCGAATTGACGGTTGTATGCCAGTCGTACAACCGCTCGTCCAACGCGCGCACCTCGGGGATCGAGTCCCATTTACGCAGGTCCTGCCGAACCACTTTGATCCGATCCAAAGTCGTTGCGTACCAGTGCTCGCTGATCCCGTCCAATGCATCCTCGAGGAAACCGCACGCTTGCTCGGGTAGCTTCTCCAGCACGCATGCAGCCGCAGCGTCGGCAAGGTATACCGATCGTTGTTTCACCGATTCCGCGGGGAGTTCGTCGAGGACGTGGCGCAGGGTCGTCAGGGCCTCACGGCCGTCTCCTGCGGAGATCAGAGTGTTGGCCTTGAAACCCGCGAGCCGTGTCGGGGAGAACCAGTCCAGCCACTGCGGCGACGGTTGCTCCTGCGGATCGTGCAGCGCGTAGGACTGTTCGGCGTGCCGGATGAGGCTCAGTGCCTGTCGCGTATTGCCGAACCGCGTCTCGACTTCGGCCTCGACGGCATCGAGCCAGGCCGTCAGTTCGTGGTTTCCGTTGCCTCGTCGCGCGAATGCCCGAGCCGCCCGTACCCTCTCTCTCGCTTCCTCAGCCCTTTTCGCTTCGCCGGAGAATGCAGGGATGAAGGCCATGTGCGCGAGGACTGCACAGCCGAGTAGGGCGTCTGCTGCTTCGTGTGCCGCCTGTAGCGCGAGGACGAAACTTGTCTGGGCATCGTCGGGCTGCTGAAGATCGAAGAACTCGAGACGGCCCGCCAGCAGCGCCGATTCCGAGACTGCCCTTGCCAAGGGCACTGTGGCCCGAACGTCGATCTGCGAGATGAGGTCGGACCCCAGCCGGGCGTGATAAGAGACGGATCGGTGGAGTTGCTTTGCTGGCAGTGACCAGTACATCCCGCGATGAGCGACCGTGATCGCCACAAAGTTCTTCGCGACCGTCGCGGGCAGTTCCGCTCCACCCATGACGCGCCGATACCGACCTGTCTTCTGAATCCCGCTGGTGCCCAATACTTCTCTGGAACCTCGCCCTTCTGGGCCGTTCGGCCAGGGAGGTGTAAACCCGAGTTCGGCAATGGGGCGTTTGAACAGCGCTTCCAGGGCAGCGGCATGTTCTGGATGCGGCCAAGGCGGATCGGTCGACTCCCAGCGCCGTACGGTGCGGGCGGCTACTTCGATACGGAGTCCGATCGCGCGCGCGGCGTCAGTCAACGCGTCGGCCAAAGCCGCTTGGGATCGATATCCCAGCGCCTGGCGGGCCGCGCGAAGAGCCGCATTCCCGGTGTTTGCCATGCGGGCGAGCGTAGTCCGCTATCGGGACATTTGACGAGGAAGCATGTTGCAGGTGGCCGCCTTATGTCCTCTTATTTGTCCTTCTTTCGACCTTTGTATTGAGTCACTGTTGATCTCGTAGGGCTACTCGACTTGTGGTGGTTACCCGTCTCGCCACACGAAACGGACATCCTGCGATGGATGACACGGAGGAACGATGAACGAGCCCGACCCGTCAAGAGGTCAGACAAGAGTGGTCATGGTTGGGCGGCCTACTTCATCGGTGGCCCGATGACATCCATCCTGGAAGCCGATGTTCTCGCCGTCCTCACACCCGGCGGGAAGCTCACTACCGACACCATCGCCCGCAACTTGAACGCACCGAAATGGCGTGTGGTGCGCGCCTTGCACTCGCTGCGCCGCAACGGCGACGCCTTCCGGAACCAGCAGGCGGAATGGCAAATCACGGCCGGACAGCGCCGCCCGCCAAGGCAGGCCGCGCGATGACACACCTCGTCCCCGTCACCCTCGAACACACACTTGCCGACCTCACCCGAGCACTCGACGCCATGCGCGAAGCCGGTTTCATCACCACGACGCCCGCGACACCCACGTTCGACGCGCCCGAGTCGTCCGACCCCGCTACCGGGTCGCTCGAGGAGTTCTCATGACCCAGGCAAGCCCACCCGCCACCGCCTACACCGAAACCCCCCGATCGCGGTGCGAGTTCTACCGCCGCACATGCTCGCTACCCACGGTGATCGACCCGGCAACCGGGCGGATCACGATGAAGGCCGGGATGGTCGGGGCAGTGATGATGCCCACCGACCTCGCCCGACGCGTGAAAACCGATCTCGACGTTCGAGGGGTCACGCCGTTGCCGATCATCGGCCACCCCCGATCCAACATGTGGACCTTCTTGGTTCGCTGCGATATCAAGCCGATCGGTGAGCCCGAAAACGTGGCCCGGTTGTGGGAAGCGCGAGTGGTGGTGATCCGTGAAGGCGATATCGCGTTGCCGTCCCCGGTCCCGGTCCCGGTCCCGGTCCCGGTCCCGGTCCCGGTCCCGGACCCGGACCCGGACCCGCTGATGGTCCGCACATGGGTATCTCCGGCGATCAGCGCGTTCCGACCAGCAGGGTCGGTAGTCGTTCATTGCGCCCTCGGGCACTTGCCGGGGCGGAACCTGCGATGAACCACGGCAGTCGCTCACCCTGTCCCGACGAACCCGACGTCCACCTCACAATCCAATTCACCAGTGTCCGAATGGATTTCGTCGCCTGCTTGACGGCCGCACTCGTATTCGTTTGCGAGGTGACCGCCCGCCGACCCGGCACCGTCACCGTCGATCCCAGCTACTGCGCGGGACTGTCGAGGCTCCCCAACGAACGGCTTTACCTCCAACCCTGACCGTGTGAACAACCCTCGATGCCGGATACGAACTCCTGGACCACTAATCCCGTTGCGCCACAATGCGTTACGCCATCCGTTACGAGCGCGGTCGCGACGCCACAAGACCACCTGAATACCTCGAACCACACCGGCGACCCCGAGCCGCGCCGGTTCGAGGGTGGGGAACGCTCCCGGAGGCCGCCCAACCCGGCCTCCGGGGGCACCCACACCACCCACATGACTGGTAACACTGGAAGGCCCCGACCAACGCCCACACCGTGCGCCCCTCGCCACGGGCCCTTAAGTTGGTCGGGGGCTTTCCGTCGCAGATGCGGCAGGAGCCCCGACTATGACCACCCGCTCACGAAACCTGATCGACCCTTACCAGCCCACCCCCGCACGCCTGCACAGCGCGTTCCTCGGCGGGAAAGACCACTACGAACCCGACGAGGCGCTAGCCGAGGAATTGTCGAGCAGCACGATCAGGTCCGCGATCACCGAATCCCGTCGTTTCACCCGGCGCGCGGTCGAATACCTGTCCGACCATCACGGGGTGTCCCAGTTCGTCGAACTCGGGTGCGGCCTGCCTCACGTCCCGAACATCCACGACATCGCCGAACAACGCAGCGACACCGCGCGGACGTTGTATGTCGACTCCGACATCGTCGCGGCTACTTATGGTCGCGCGATGTTGAACGACCCGCCTACCCGGTTCTTCACCGATACCGACTTCACCGACGCCGACGCGATTTTGGCCGATATCACCACGGTGATGGACATGGCCGCGCCGTTCGCGGTGTGTGTGTCGGGCACCGCGGAATGGATCAGCGACGCCCCAGTCGTACTCGCGGCGTTGACCGACCGACTCCCGGTCGGGACATGGCTGGTGCTCACCCACGTCACCGACAACGCATACCCCCAGCACATCCACGCCGCCGCCGAGACCCTGCGTCGAGCGGGCATCCCCTATCACCCACGCGGCCGAGACGAGATAACGACCATGCTCGCCGGGTACAAGCTCCTCGCACCCGGTCTGATCGCCCCGCACCGATGGGCACCCACCCCCAACCACGACGACAACGACAACGACCATGGCGACGACGGCGGTGACGGGTATGGAGTTCGGCGGGTGTCGGTTACCGCGCCCCGCCATCGCGCGGCGTGGGATCTGAGCGCCTACGCAGCGATCGGCCAACGGTGCCGGACCTGAGCCGATCCGGGCTATCAGGCCGGACCGGCGGCGAGCATGATCGTGGCGCACAAACGATCTCGACGCCCGCACAAGGTCAGTCCCAAACACCCAGCACCACAGTGAAATCGAAAGGTTGGAACACATGATCCCCATGACCCTCGCCGAGATCGCACACGCGGTCAGCGGTCGGCTCGACACCGTCAGCGACGACCAAGCCACCGTCACCGCGCCGACCGCGTTCGACTCCCGCCAGGTAGAAGCCGGTGGACTGTTCGCCGCGCTGGGCGGCAACCGTGTCGACGGCCACGACTTCGCAAGCGCTGCAATAGAAAAGGGTGCGGTCGCGGTTCTAGGCTCCCGACCGACTGGCACCCCGGCGGTCATCGTTGATGACGTGGTGGCCGCGATGAGCGATCTGGCCCACGCCGTTGCCACCCGCTACACCGGCCGGGTACTGGCGATCACCGGTTCGGCGGGAAAGACCTCCACCAAGGATCTACTCACCCAGATCTTGGCCCGCCACGGCAGTGTCGTGGCCACCGAGCGTTCGTTCAACAACGAGATCGGGTTTCCGCACACAGTGCTGCGGGTCGAGTCCGACACCGATTTCCTCGTCTTGGAGATGGGTGCGCGCGGGCGCGGGCATATCAGCCACCTCGCAGCAATTGCCCGACCGCAGATCGGCGCGGTTCTGGGCATCGGTTCCGCCCACATCGGCGAGTTCGGCAGCCGCGAAGCGATCGCGGTCGCCAAACGCGAACTCGTCGAAGCCCTCGACGCCACAGGTATCGCGATCCTCAACGCCGACGACCCACTGGTAAACGCCATGGCCGAGCACACCCGCGCCCAAGTCCTGCGATTCGGCACCAACCCGGATGGCGACGTGCGCGCCACCGACATCGACCTCGACACCAACGCCCGCGCCCAGTTCACCCTGCGCCACGGTAACAACGCCGCGCCGGTCACCCTCGGCGTGGTCGGCGAGCACCATCTGACCAACGCACTCGCCGCAGCTGCACTGGCGTTGAGCTCCGGTGTCGAATTCGCCACTGTCGCTGAAGGTCTCAATGGCGCGGAGTTGGTGTCGGGCAGCCGAATGGAGGTCACCGAACGCCCCGACGGGGTCACCGTGATCAACGACGCGTTCAACGCTTCGCCGGAAAGTGTCGAAGCCGCTTTGCGGTCGCTGGCCACGATCGCGGCCACCGTCCGGCCCACCGTCGCGGTGCTCGGAGAGATGCGCGAACTCGGCGACACCGCACCGGCCCTGCACGCAACGATCGGACGTCAGGTCGCCGATCTGGGCATCGGCACCCTGATCACCGTCGGCGGCCACCACGCCGAACTCATGGCCACCGCCGCCCGCGACGCGGGCTCCGTACAGGTCACCCACGTCGAAACCAAAGGCCAGGTACTGGACCTGCTCAATGAAGGTTTGCGCGGTCGCGATGTCGTCCTGATCAAGGGTGCCAACTCCGCTGGCCTGTTCGAGACCGCCGCAACACTCGCCACCGGTCATTGACCAGAAGAGACGAAACATCATGAGAAGCAAAGACATCGTGGCATTGGCCCGAGCTGCCTGCACCCAGGCCCAGGTCCCCGCTGCCCGGATCGACCCGATCCGACTGCGCGACAACGCCATGCTGCGCACCGACACCGCGACCATCATCCGCGTCCATCAGCGCGGGGAACTCGCGACGGCGGTCCGGGAGCTACGCGCGGCGGACTGGTTGCGTTCCCACCACGTTCGCGCACCCGAACCCCTGGTGCCCGACCCGGTCGTGGTGGCTGAACGTCCTGTCACCTTCTGGGAAGACCTCGGATCGGGCGGCCCGGCCGAGGCCCCCGAAACCGGGGCGATGCTCGCACGGCTGCACACCCTGCGCGTGCCCAGCCACCTTGGACTGCCGCTCTTCACCTTGCCCGACTTCACCGACCGTATCGACCAATGCCTCACCGACGAAACGGAAAAGGTGTGGCTGCGTGACTACGCCGACAACCTCGCGGCACGGTGGGACGCGCTGGAGTGGCCGAGCCCGTGGTGTGTCATCCACGGCGACCCGTCCCCGGCCAACACGATGGCCGCACCTACCGGGGGGCACGTCGTGGACCTGGAACGCTGCTGCATCGGACCCCCACAGTGGGACCAAGCCACTGTCGCCTTCCAGTCCGATACCCTCTCGGACCCACCAGCCCGATGGAAACAGTTCGCCGACGCCTACGGCTCCGATGTCACCGGGTGGGACGGCTACCCGGCAATTCGTGACGTCCGATCCTTCGAGCTGTGTCTGTTCGCGCTACGTCACGCCGCTGTCTCCGAGCACGCCCGCCAGCAGGCGGACTACCGGTTGGCCTGCCTACGTGGGCACCGGGGCTTGCGCCCTGGCGATGGGTTGCGCCTTGAAACAAGCCGCCGAAGCTTGCACGCCGCAGTGATCGCCTACATCCGTGCACCCACAACGACATCGGGACCAGTGGGGGCGATGATGGCATCCCGATAAGCGCTTAGCCGTCAACCGAGCTTCGAAATCGTCTCTGCCACATTCTCTATCCGATGCAGTTGGCTAGCTAGAACCTGCGGGTCAGGATCTGACGAAGCGTGCACGATGCTATTTCGCATATGCCTAAGATGTCGGATTTCGGCGGCCAATTCGGGGCTGATTTTCCCACCACTGTCAAGTGCTTTGATTGCCGAAATTGGATTTCTCGACCCTGGTGCTACATCCAGAAGTAGCTGTTCAAGCTTCGTCCATTCCCTTACGAATTTACCCAAAAGGTGCAAACGCTCGGTACTGATGAAGTTATCATGCACGCTTTGTGGGAGCGTAGATGCCTTTCTTAGTATTTCGATCCGGCGTTCCGGGTCTTCGTTTAGGATTTGACTAATGACCTGCTCAGCGAGGGCTCCTTCGTCAAATCGTTCGTGGACTTTGTTCAAGTAGGGTTTCAGTTCGTTCGGGGTCGCGAGGTTCAGTCGCTTTGCAAATCGGTAAAGGACATCAACAGGGCCAAGTTCCGTCTCGCTTACCTCTCCCTTTCCTAGCTCTCGTGCATGGTTGAGAAGGAAACTCGCGAGTTCATAGTGTATTGCAAACTCTCTGACACCCTCATCAATTCTCTTCCGCTCAGCTTTTTGCAACTGTTCCAGCGCTATTTCTCCGGCATGCACTAAGCCGTTCAACTGGTCGAGTAGGGCAATCTCCTCATCGGATAGGTCCCCATTGAGGGGTTTGTATACAAGGTCGTGTTCTACTTCCGACCATCCATGCATGAGAACGGATGCGACTTGTACCTCCACGCGAGCCAGCGAGAGCCTGACATCGGCTCCGATTAGATCGTCCGATTTAATCTGGACACGATAGTGGATTGCGGAATAACCAGAGAAACGATTCCCCTTGCGGCTGATTGTTTCCTCGGGAAACTCTTTGCGCGCACCGACCTGGTCGAATAGCCGGGCGATGATTCGGTCAACCTCGTCCCTCTCTCCCGGAAAGTATAGAGCGACTCGAACGCCGGCTAGGTCGGCAATATCGGCCCGCAAAATATCGACCGAAGCATAGTCGCGCTTCTTGCTTCTTTGGAAGCATTTGTCACGGAGGCGGTCAATGCTTTTAGCCCTGCTGGTAACAATGCACCTAATGCCAGCAGAATGTAGAGCGCTTTTGAGGCGGCCTTCAACTATCCTGGCAACCTCTGAATAGTAGTCGAACTCTCGCTCGTACTGTTTGATAAACTCATCTATTACGTCCATGTTCTTATTTCGGAGTCGGGATAGAGTAGCCAATCGTGTTGGCGACACGAATGCAACGAATACAGGCGCAACCCAGCATTGACGCAGGATACACCTTGCATCTCGATTCGCCTGCGCCAGCAACGGATTGGCCTCGGGGTCTTTCGGCTCGCAGCGGCGGTGCATCGTTCGACCGGTAGCGCAGTGCTGCGCCACGTTGCGGCCGGTGCGGATGCGCATGGCGGTGAACCGCCCGCAGTGACTTGGATGCTGCACGAGGGTTCGCCTCTTGGCGCAGTGCAGTAGGAGGCGTATGTCTGCCTGGGTCGATAGACATCATCGCCGTCACCGATCTCGACTCAGCTCGACTTCCGAGCGCGCCGTCCTGTCCGGGTACGAACCTATCCTCCCGGAGACATGCACTCGCGACACGCCTGACCGAGCATACGGTTGGGCGGTGAGGACAATATGATAACGGTTCAACGCAGCGAGGTGGAGCATGACCGATCGAGAACCCGTACCCGCCGAGCTCCAACGTGATCTGATGATCGAGGCTGGATACCGCTGCGCTGTCACAACCTGCCGGACGGCGGAACCACTTGAAATCGAACACATAGAAGAATACGCCGCAGTCAAGAAACACGAATTTTCCAATATGATCGTGTTGTGTGCAAACTGTCATCGCAGGAAAGGTATTGGACCTCGAAATCTCGACAAAAAGGCGCTGAGAATCATAAAACGAAACCTTGCTCTCGTGAATCGTCGATACAATGACGTCGAACGTCGAATAATTGAACATTTCGTCGAAAATGATACTGCTCCGTACGTCCTCCTTCCGGAAACATCAGTACTCTTCGGATATCTATTGAAAGATGGCCTGATCGAAGGTCTCCCAGGTGCGGAAGTTGAAGAAGCGATGCACGGGGAATTGGCAGACGGCCGAACCTTTCACATCACTCGCGGATATGCGCTAACCGAGGATGGAAAGATCTTAGTCAATAAATTGCGTAAGAATACTGAGATCCTTTGATGCGACGTAAAAACCATTCCCAAATTTTCCGGGCCCTAGTCTCGTTTGGATCAAATCCTCGCGGTGTTTCCACTCCCTATCTGGATGGTTTAAACGCGCGGTAGGCGGGTTCGCGACACGGTGGCCAATGCGTCCTCGCGATCCTCGCCGCTAACCCAAGGCGATAGGCTGGCTCCCGAACCAGTCGCCAGGATACGCGCCTTTGCCCACCGCATGCCCTGGCCAGTTTGCGAACCACGATCATAAGCGTTGCGCACCAATAGGATTGAGGATGCGTGGCACCCTGCACTGCCTGATAGGCTGACCAGCCCTTGCCGATGCCCCGACCGTTCGTTGTGGCAACGACTCGGAGGGTACAAGGCCGCGGACTTATTCGTCGATGTTGGAGAGAGGTATTGCAATCAACGTGACCGAGGTCGAGCAAGAGTTCGAGCGGGGGACGAGAAAGTCAACAGGCCGCAACCCGCGGTCCAGGCACGGCTACGAGACGATGGCCAGGTACTGCAATGAGGCCCGTAGCTTGTTACTGCCTAGTGCGCGAGGTAACCAAGACCTCCTGAAAGCAGCCTTCAAACTCGGTGCGGCACAACGAATCGCTCTGGCACGTCACGACCAAGCTACGGTCGCTTCGATCCTTGCCAGCCTCGGAAAGGCGATCAGCGATTACGTCACTGAGGACACGGACCTCGCGAAGGCCCGCGCGGCCAGTCTCCTCGAAGAGGCTGCGGGACAATACCGAGAACTCGATAACATGAGGACCGCAGCTATCGTATACACCAACGCAGCGAGCGTGATCCTCGACCAAAGTCGCATCCGTGACTCCGACCTCCAGAACGCAGCGACCTTCCTGGATTTTAGTTTCGAGCACAAGGAAGAGAACTCACTCGACTGGGGATATTCCCAGTTCACGGCAGGCCGATTGGGTTGCCAGATGGCCTATCGTCAGCATGGCGCAGACCGAGTCCGAATGTTGGCCGAGGCAGTCACGAACATCCTGGACGGACTGAGACTCCTTCGCGCACACCAGGGCGATACTCCGGTGGGCGGCATCGCCGAACTGGGTCGAGTTGTGCTGGAGCTGATCGATGCCGACCGGCACGCACAGACAGGCGCCCTCATCCTGGCGCATATCGATGACCTGCCGGCTTCGCTGTACAACAGGGCTTCGAACGCTCCCGAATCGATCGCAGGCCTGCTCCAAAGCAACCCGGTGGCGATCGGTGTCGACCAGACTCCTGTCTGGCTGGACTTGGATGCGAGCATATCGTTGAGCCCACAGCACGTCACCATGCTCGAAGAGGTCGCACGGGAATTGGAACGCCTGCTCGACGTGTCGTCCGAGCGGCATCAACTCGCCCACGGGAGGTGGTATCGGGCGCGAATCGAATTCTTGCTGCACCGATCCCGCACGACCCTCCAAGGATTGATCAGCGCACTCCACGACTTCGACACCGACCCTGAGCGATATTTCGGCTGCGCCTACTTCATCATCAAGAACGGGCAGGATCTCTTCGAACCTGAGACGGAGGTCCCGGTGCTGCGAGCCGCGGTATCCGCATTCAATAGAGTGTCCACGGCACGTTCCAGCGAACGCCTGGAACCGTTCCTTCGATCGCAGCCGGTGCAGATGCGATTCATCGCCGGCCAATTGTCCGAGTACGGTTTGTGGGACGAAGCCATTGAGACCCTTGAGGCCAGTCGAGCTCTGATCCATGAGCTGACCGACACCCCTGACTTACCGTCACACGACGCCACCGCACACCGGGGTCCATCGTGGGTCTATCTGAATCATTCTCCCGTCGCCACCTACATTGCCGTGGCCCGCGAGGAATGGGATCGTGCACGAGGAATTCGGCTAAATGCGCTTGCCGGGCGAAATCTGGTGCAACTGACGAATTCCTTCGCCGACAGCGCACCTGGGCTGGTGACAGTGCAGACCACGGGCATGTCCGCGCACCTCGAAACGGCCGTGGTGGCTACGCTTGAAAGCCTGCGTGCGGTCGCGGAACAAATCTGCCGCCTCGCCCCCGCAGCTTCCGGAATCTGTCTCGTCGCATGTGGTCTGTTCTCTCAGCTACCAGTCTCCGCTGCGGTGCTCGACCATCCCGATTATCGGCATCCATTCATCAGCGTGGTTTCTAGTCGCCACGCGACATCATCGAGCACCAGCCGTCTCATTCTCGATGACAGATTCTCCTACCACGGCGTGAGCGCCATGAACCCTCCCCACGCATCCCAGCTGCGATACCCCGACGCTGAGGTATCGGCGGTGCAGGAAATCCTCCGCACGGCAGGGCTCCATGCGGACACGAAACACGAAGCGTGCGTCCAGGACCTGACTACGGCCGCCCGCACATCTTCGGTTGTGCACTTTTCGGGTCACTCCAGTGTTGATCATCTGGACCCGAGACGGTCGGCGCTTATTTTGACTGACGCCGACGTCACGGTTCAGTCGATGAGCGGTTGGAAGCGGACCGACCCCGGCGCCTTTCTAGCCGCCTTCAGCTCGTGCAGCTCCGGAGTGCCCTCTACGCTGGTTCTCGGCGATGAAGCGATCAGCGTCAATGCCGCCGCACTGAAAGCAGGATTCGCGTTCTCCGTCGGCTCCCTTTGGCAGGTCAACGACCTCGCAGGCATGGCGTTCATGGTGCGCTTCTTCCAGGAAGTCGCGGTCCTGGAAGCGCTTGGCGCCGAGGAGTTGTCCTCGCGACTGCGCACAGTACAACTGTGGATGAGGAGCGTGACCGTGCAGGAACTGGAGCGCTTCCTACACGAACACGGGGTGCGATGGGCACCACCGGCCACCGCGCCTCTCGATGCGCGTCCACTGCAGTCAGCTCGATATTGGGCTGCGTTTTACCTCAGTTCGCGCACGATGTGAGGGGGATACCGTCGGCTCAGATCGTAGGCCCGACCGGCAAAAATGCTTACCCGCCGCCGATCTCCGCAACCCGGGCTGTGGATCACACGCCATCGCACTGTTCGAACTAACCCGAACGCTGCGCCAGTTAGCATGTGGGGTGTTCTCAAGGTCGACTCGGAGCATCTCCATCACCGATTTCAGAGCGTAGAGAAAACGTTCGCGGAGAACCTAAACGGTTGAGGGCTATGGTAATTCAGCAGCATCTGGTGTAGGTGCCAAAGTGCTCATGCGCAGCGGGAACCGGACATGCCTGGGGTGGACCACCCTCGGAACCGCTTTCTTGGTCGTCGTGCTGCCCGCGCACTTGAATCATCCCTCCATCTCGGAGATTTTGGCGTGGATAAACTCTCGACTATGAAAGTTGCAGGGCCTCCAAATTTTATGCAGCGCAATATTCGTGCGAGCCGTCGCTATTCACTGAGCGTCCTAGTCGCTGGTGTTACGGCGAGCTAGTCGGCGGTCCGAGCTTCAAGTGTTCACTCATGCGGGTGTGCGGGTTACAATTGCCTAAGGCGAGCTTGTCGGCGGGCTTCGCGCATCTTGAGTAGTTCCTGCTCCAACGACTCCGCGATTCTGAATTTATCAGTGTCAAGTAGATTTTTCGGATCGATTGCTTCGTAGCCGAAATTGGATTCAGCTAAAGCCTTCTCGACTCGTGCCTCGATATCGGAGATAGGGGACTTTCGGGGTTCTTTTGGCCCTAATCTCGTCGCCTTATCGGTATTGACTGCGAGTAAGGTGACCACTTCCGCGGGGATGGCGAAATGCGAGGACTTCGCCCCCGCGTCATATTTGGCGTCGAGCAGGGGCTCAACGCCATAGGGTATTAATCCTGCTGTCTGGAGCTCGGTAGTGAGCCTTGTAACGGGACGGGTGAATCCGCGGAGCGTCTGATCTTCGGCGCGCCCGTCAAGTTCATAGACACGGCGTCGAGAGATGACGCCGCCGTTGGCTGCCGCCTCTCTGATGACCTCGGCTTGTGTGTATTTGTTCTGGTCCAAATGGGTGAGCACTACGTTGACAGTGTCGAAGTCCCAGGGAGTCCATTCCGGTTCGTCCCGGACGCGCTGGATTTCTTGTACCGATTCCGCGCGGGTGCCAACGCCAATCGATGCTGAGTGCTCCAATAGGTCGGATGGCTCTAGGAGGTAGATGCGACAGCCGGTCCTGCGGTGATACTCATCGATTAGCTCTCTCCGGGGCCCGATCAGCTGACCGCGTTCAGTTCGGTCCCACCAGTCTTCCTTAGTGTCTGCTGTGACCAGTACAAGGTCTTTGCCCGCGGACTCGCCTTTAGTGAGGAGCTGAAGCCACACAATGTAGTCACCCGATGCGCGTTCGGGCAGGTCAGACTCAAGTTTGGCCGCGTCCATGTATCCCGGTGGCTCAAGGCCTTTCACCCGACGCTCGCCTTCGGCAACCGCTGCGTCCCATGCGTCCGAGCTCAATTCGTCGCCTACCGCGCCATCCAGCAAAGTGGCCAGTTCGGCTAACAGGCGATCCTCGGACGTTGGAAGATGTGCGCTCACACGAGCCGGTTCATCACCCAGGTCCCCGCTGATCGATTCAAAGAAGGCGTCCGTCCGTTCGAGGAGCTGGTTGAGCTGGTCTTCTGGCAACGCGACGCTCTTGGCCCACCGCTTGATCGCGTCCTTCGTCGAGGTACAGTTCTTGGCTAGGGCGGACTGCGCATCCTTCTTTGACGCACCGAGTCCGCCGATCACACTCTGTCGATTGCGCCAGAACTCTCGTACAACCTGATGGGGTACGAACAGCCGCTCGCGCACGGCACGCAGGACCGAGAGGAAGTCTGCTCTGGTGGATTCGTTATAGCGATACAGATTCAACAGGACATTGGTGTCTACGGCCAGGATCCCAGTCTGCAACGCCGCGCTTGTATCAGACGGTCCTGGCACAATGAACGCTTCGAATCCCTTGAAGAGGTCGCCTCTGGTCTCCATTGACACTCGCTGGCCCTCCGGATCTCCTGCAGCTCATCCAGATGCGCTGCGGCTCTTAGACGTTCACCCCCGTGGCGACGGACGATGCTGTGACGACTGAGGTTACGCCTATCGGGAAGGTGTAGGCAATGAGCAGAGATGCAACGTCGAGTTGGGGCTGTGCGCGGCCAGTTCAACAACCATTCTTCCTCGGGCATCTGTTGGATCTACTTGCGATGGAGTGGCAATAGCCGCGGGACTGACCGCCGAGCTCGTCCTATGTCCGGCACCGAGTCGTTCCCCTAGACTGCTGCGATCGGTATGCGTCTAACCTGATTCAGATCGAGATCACACGGAGCGCGCCGGGGTGGCGGCCCGCGATCTTGTCTAATGCGGTCGCAGTGGCTTCATCGGCCGGGAGGTAGACGAACAACTGCTGGTCGTCATCGGCCGGGAGATCGAGGGTTTCGTATACGAGGCGCAGAGGACCGGCCTCGGGGTGTTCGACGCGGGTGGTGCCGGTCGCGGCGGGGAGGCTGGGGACGGTAGCGACACGGCGCGTGAATTGCTCACCTGCCACGATCTCGAGTTGATCAGCCAGGGCGGCAGTGGCCGGATCATTGCGGAAGGGGCCTTGTTTGAGTGCGGCGACCTGGAGGTCGGCGATGTGTTCCCAATCGGGGTAGAAGTCGTGAGCCCGGGAGTCGCCGAAGATGAAGAGAGCGAGGTTGGCTGTGGACGGATCGTCGAGCACACCGGTTGGTGCCATCAGACGGTGGTAGCCCTCGGTATAGGCCAGGACATCGCTGAGGCGGTTTACGACCACCGCGACCGCTGGTTCCAGATGTTCGAGGATGGCGCGGACAGTGGGACGAACGGACCGGGCAGGGTCTGCGTTGCCCATGCAGCTGAAGCCCGCGTCAGCCGATTTGGTTAGTCGGTACAGGTGAATGCGTTCGCTCGGCGCGAGATGTAGTGCGTTGGCGATGGCTGAGAGCACTGGCGGGGACGGGTGACGGTCGCGGCCTTGTTCGAGGCGAATGAGGTATTCGACGCTAACTCCAGCCAGGGTGGCGAGTTCGGAACGACGCAAACCGGGCGTGCGGCGTCGCGGCCCGGCAGGCAAACCAACATGGGCAGGTGAGACCGCCTCGCGTCGGCTACGCAGGAACAGGCCCAACTCGTTGTCGGTCACTTTCGTGCTCCTTCGTTCCCGCAAGGCTCATTTGCACATGCAATGAACCTGACCAGGTCGGTGCCCCACCTGCGCAGCAGCACTCAACCAACTGCTCGATTACTTGACTAGAGAGTGTGTAACCAACATCTCACCCCCGCCAGATGTGCGCACTATGTACTTCAGGTCGCCTGAGCTGCGCAAAGACACTTCCGAATTCCTCGCTCAGTTCCACCACCGACCCCGTCAGCTGATCAAGACCTGCGCGCAGGCGGCATTGCAAGTGTCGGAGAGGCCGGCCAGTCGCGAGGTAGGTGGCACTGTCGCGGGTTGAGCTGTTGGCCGAGCTGCTGTGCTAGGGGACTGGCCAGCGGTGGCGTGAGAGCAGTTGAGGTCCGTCGTCTTGGGGGAAGGGCTACTGGATCGGTTGCAGATCACTGGGCTTCCACGTCTGGTCGAAGAACTCTTGGCCAGGTCCGTACAGGCGCAGGATCGCGAAGTATCCCTTGCCGGGCACTGTGGGTAGCCAGTTGCTGTCCTCGGCTGCCGCGGTCAACCCGAGACGGGGTCGTGCCTTTCGTCAAATCTACTCAGCGAATGAAAGGATCCACGGGCCGCAATCTATCTTGCCGAGTCTTCGCATATTGGCGTAGGCAATGGCTTCACCCAGAGGTGTAACTGAAATTCCTCCCAGTATCCCCTCTTCCATTTCGAGCAGATCAATCAAGGTACTTGCCCTTCTTGATGCTAGAAATTGGCTAAATCTCTCAGGTTCCATCCTGTTATCCGACAGCAGCTTCTCGAATACGGCCAGCGAAGCTGGAGACCATGGAGATGGCAATGCATTTCTCAAATGATCTTCAGAAGGCGCGGAAATCTGAAACCGATGTGGCGCATGGATGCATTGAACCACCGGCGAGTACGCCGTACCTAGAACGCCCTCGAACATGGGATCCAGGTCCTCCCGACCAAATCCGGAAGATAGAAGTCCAGGGTATTTCTTGGGGAGCGCCTTGGAAATCTTCGGAAATCCAGTTGCAACTACCAGCCACACGCATCCCCTGGCGTTTAGGCTGAGATAACTTGACTCATTCACGGGTAGTAGCTTTACGAGGTCCGCCAGCACGGTGTCATATTGTTCAACGAGCTCGTAGGCGTTGTTACCGAGGTACCATCTTGGGCCCAGATACCACTTAACGCTCAGGATGGCGAGTTCAGCCTCAGTAAGCTTGGGGATAAGCACCACTGCGTCATTGAGAATGCTAGCCAACAGTGAGCCAGATTCGCTAGCACATCTTGCCACTAGCGTTTCAATCAGCACCTCTGCCGTCGCGTCATTTCCCGAACGCGCGAAACCTGTTCCAGAGTCGATTATCGCATGCATCCTATCTGGGTCCGATGCCGCATCCGTAAGCGACTCGCTCGCCAGTCGTACAGCCAATTGCTGCACGAAGCGTTCGATCCGCCTAATAGCTTCAGCCTGCGCTAGGACCCCATACTTAACTAACTCGGCGATCACGGCATCTGAAACTATTTGCCTCACCTCGCCAAACGATGGCCCATTGTTGTTTACAACAATGTCGTTTGCTGCACTCAGGTTGGGCGAATTGTCTCCCGAGGTACTCTGCGAACGCGACACTATGCTCATGAGTTATTGATGTCCCCACCGGAAATTTGATTCGGAGAGTTCGTTCCCGATGATTGTTGACGTATATTGCTGATTCCGGGAGAACCGCCTTGCTTCCCTGCAACAAGCCCCCATATGACGATCAACCCAAAGGCTACAAGCGCCGCGATTGCAACCCACGTCGGCCACGCCCATAGTTGGACATCAGAGCTCGATGCGGCCACCGTTGCGTAGGCACCCCACAACGCAGCCGTGACGCTAGCCCCGCCGACGCCGATTGCAACCAGGTTGGTGCTGTTGTTACTCACGGTCTCCAGTATGCCGTGGTTGCCAACCCGCGACACTCACTATTCGCGCGACGAACTACCCAGTGCATTGTGCCAGGAAGGGCACAGTCCAGTCGGCGGCGAGCCGTCAGTGTCCCAGCTGCCCTCGAAGCCCTCCGACGCCGGTCTTGCCATTCATCCCTAGCTGTTGCGGGTCATGAGGTTGTTGACGCCCGGGCAGGGGTGAGCTGAGGGGACGGACCTCCCGGCGGCAGGATGGAAAACACCACATCCCCCATCTGCCCCAGCCGAGAGATCCGTCCGTGACCCACCGTAATGCCCCGCTGTCGGTCGAAGGCCGTCGCCGCCTCGTCGCCCGCTGCCAGCACCGTTCGATCGCCCACGTCGCCGCCGAGATGGGTATCTCACGCCAGTGCGCGTCGAAGTGGGTGAACCGGTGGCGCCGCCACGGCGAACTCGGCCTGCTCGACCGATCCTCGACACCACACCACCAACCCAGGGCGACCCCCGCCGGGGTCGTCTCCCGGATCGAGCGGCTACGCAGGGACAACAAATGGTCGGCACGGCGGATCGCTTTCGAACTCGACGGTGACGGCACCGCGATCGCAGTTCGCACCGTCACCCGCCAGCTCGCCCATCTGGGACTGCATCGGCGCCGGTTCCTCGACCCCACCGGCGAGAACAACCGGACACCTCGACCGATCGTGGCCCGCTGGCCAGGACACATGGTCCATGTCGATGTGAAGAAGGTCGGCCGGATCCCCGATGGCGGCGGCTGGCGGGTTCACGGCGCAGGTTCCGAACAGGCCAAGCTCGCCGCACGAGCCAAGAAGCGCGGGGCCAGAGCCGGCTATGTCTACCTGCACTCGGTGGTCGACGGCTACTCACGGCTCGCCTACACCGAAGCCCTCGACGACGAGAAAGCCGAGACCGCGATCCGGTTCATGCACCGAGCCAGGGCCTTCCTCGCCGCCCACGGCATCACCCACATCCACCGGATCGTGACCGACAACGGCTCCTGCTACCGCGCCCACGACTTCGCGAAGGTGCTCCGCGGGGCCCGTCACCAGCGAATCCGCCCCTACACACCCCGCCACAACGGCAAAGTCGAACGCTACCAACGGATCCTGGCCGAAGAGTTCCTCTACGCCCGAGCATGGACCTCAGACCTTCAGCGCAGTCAAGCCCTGCAGGTCTGGAACATCCACTACAACTACCATCGTCCGCACACCGCCGCTGGGAACCGACCACCAGTCATCCGTCTCCACGCCGGTGTCACCAACGTCATGGCCTCATACACCTAGCGGGAAGATGCGACGCTGATCCATACGGAGCATCTATCAGGAGACCTTGGCGACCCAACGCTTCCGCACCCCAAGCGGAGTGCACGGTAGGCGAAAGCTGGACGTCGCGCCCGAGCGAGTCAGGCTCTTCGCAGGACGAGAAGTCGGCGATGATTGCATCCGGACTGCCGCACCCCTCCGGGGCTTGCCATCTATCTAACGAGAGGTCACCCAACTGCCGGTCCATCAGATGTCGCCCGCCGCATATCACTATCGAACATGAGCTGCATCAAGTCTGCGTAACAAGAGTGAAGAAAAAGCTAGATAGTCCAGAGCTTCGTCGGGTGTGTCACCTATATCTATCTCGTGCCCACGCGGGTTGCGGATACCGGCCGCAGCACCCGCAAACATCGATCTAAAGCCACGCTGTTCATCCAGTTCCGACTCGGAAACTAGAGCATTAAGCTTAACCTTTGCATTATTCTCATTAAAGGCATCCATCATCAGGGCGTAGCCAGTCTTGCCGTTAAGCCCAGAAATTCTCTTAACCTCTATTTCAATGAATTTGAACGCTTCGAATACGGCCTGTTCAAAATGACCGTCGTCGAATAGGGTTCGAACTTTATTCGGTAGGTCAGGATGAATATTCCGCGTCTCAAAGGGGTGTAGTTCATTCTCACCCTCAGGGGCGATGGCAACAGTGGACACGGCCACATCAGGTAACCATTCCGTGCCGACGGATCGGGCGACGCGCTCGAAACGGTCCAGCAACCCACTCACGACATCAAGTGCTTCCGAATACTTGCGAAAATCGCATCATAAGTTTCAGCATCCCCGCCGGCTGGCAAGTTGACCTCGATGCGTACCGTCAGCCCAACGTCCTGGCCGCTCGTAGGCCCGGCAACAGGGCTTGTACCGTTTTTGCTATCGCTTGGTAGCAGTTGCGCACCATCGCCCTGCTTGGATTTATCCACCTTGGTCGTTAGCTTCTTGCGGGAACGACCGGGAGTTGTACCCGATTTATTATTAGTGGCGGAACGAGCGGCGGGAAGTTCCCCATGGCCCGCGAGTGCGGCAAGCGTCTGAAATGTCGTTGCTTGACGCTGCCCTACCACGGCCGAAGTTTTGTCAGAAGCTCGAAACCAATGAATCAAATCGTCCCGCTCGGCTTCAAGTGCATCACCCATCTCGTCGAACAGCTCCGAGTAGGCGACGCGAAGAATGTTGCCGAAGCCAGTTTGAAACGAGTCCTCATTCCCGTAGAGAAATTCACTCTTAGTGTCGACTCGATTTCCGTCCTCGTCAATTATGCCAAGAAACCGAAGTGTCGCAATTATGTACGACTCGTTGGCAGGGGCTATATTGAAGCGCTGCAGGTAACCTGAGTCGACTTTTGTTGGGACACTTTTGCGTAGCTGCGCAAAGGTCTGGACCAGCGCGCTCTGGCCTGATATGTAGGGATAGCTCGGCACTAGAACCCTCTCGGAACGCGGTTGTCGGAGACCTAGCAAGCGATATGGGAGCCATCATACCCGGGGTCGATCGGCATCGGCGAAGGAGTGTGTAACGAACATCTCACCCCGGCCAGGGTGGCGAGTTCGGAACGGCGCAGGCCCGGCGTCCGTCGTCGCGCACCGGTCGGCAGCCCGACCTGGGCGGGGGTCACGGATTCGCGGCGGGAGCGCAGGAACAGGCCCAATTCGTTGTCGCTCACGAATCCCACGCTACCGGCGGGGTCGGCGCCGAGGGTGTCCCTGTCACTACCACTCTCACGGCGGTCTCCCCGGGGGCGCACCGCTGGACGACTCTGGGTGTCGAACAGCCGATTCGAAGCATCGAAGGAGTCCCCATGACCGAGCGCCTGAGACTCGCCGTCATCACCACCAGCGTCCGCGACGGGCGGTTCGGCCCGGTGGTCACCGAGTGGTTCACCGACCAGGCCGCCAGCCACGGCGGGTTCGACGTGACCACCATCGACCTGGCCGAGGTCGACCTGCCGCACGAACTGCCCGCCGCCCCACCGCTGTTCGAACCGCATCCGGTGCGCCCCGCCGGGATGGCCGAGTTCACCCGGGTGATCGGCGAGGCCGACGCGATCGTGCTGGTCGTGCCCGAGTACAACCGCAGCTACCCGTCCTCGATCAAGGCCGCCATCGACTGGCACTTCACCGAATGGGCCGGGAAGGCGATCGGATTCGTCGGCTACAGCGGTGGTTCCGGCGGTCTGCTGGCGATCGAAGGCCTGCGGCAGGTGTTCAACGAACTCGACGCCCACACCGTGCGTGAGTACGTGTCGTTCCCGCGCTACTACCTGCTCTTCGACGAGAACGGGAAGCTGCACGCTCCCGAAGAGCCCGCGGCCGCGGCAGCCACGATGCTCGACCGGGTGCACTGGTGGGCCAGCGCCCTGACCGCCGCGCGATCGGTGCCGATCGCGGTCTGAGCGGTGTCGCGCTCAGCCTGGTGATCTCGCCCTCGTCCCGTGGCGGTCGTGCTGACAACGGCACCCCGGTGCGCGCTGCTGCTCGACCGGTGCGGGTCGCGATCCGCACCGTGCGAATGACGGCATGACGAGCCGGTGGCCGCAGTGGATCGCCACCATGCTCGAGGCGGGCGCGTAGGTCGGGAGTGGCGGCAGGTCAGGACCTGGGACGCCGTGCCTCGGTGCCGATCCGTCGGGGCGCTAGAGTTCGGCGCGTGGCTGCATACTCCGCTGACCTGGACCTTGCCCTGCGACTGGCCGACGAAGCCGACGCGATCTCACGGGCGCGTTTCGGCGCCGTCGATCTGAAGGTCGATTCGAAGCCGGACCTGACGCCGGTCTCGGACGCCGACCTGGCGGTGGAGCAGGTCATCCGCCGGGTGCTCGGCGCCGAACGCCCCGACGACGCGGTGCTCGGTGAGGAGTTCGGCGGCGATGCCGAGTTCACCGGCAGGCAGTGGGTGGTCGACCCGATCGACGGCACCAAGAACTTCGTGCGCGGCGTGCCGGTGTGGGCGAGTCTGATCGCGTTGCTGGACAACGGCGTTCCCGTGGTCGGCGTGGTGAGCGCGCCCGCCCTGGGCCGCCGCTGGTGGGCCGCCGCCGGGTCAGGGGCTTGGGCACAGGTGCACCCGGGGGCGCCGAAGCCGATCTCGGTGTCGGCGGTGGGGGAGCTGGACTCGGCCAGCCTGGCCTTCTCCAGTCTGTCGGGCTGGCACGCGCGTGGCCTGCGGGAGAAGCTCATCGACCTCACCGATGAGGTGTGGCGGGTCCGCGGCTTCGGCGACTTCTTCAACTATTGCCTGGTCGCCGAGGGCGCGGTCGACATCGCGGCCGAGCCGGAGGTGTCGCTGTGGGACCTGGCCGCTCTCGACATCCTGGTGCGCGAGGCCGGTGGCGCGTTCACCGCCCTGGACGGGCGCCCCGGCCCGCACGGCGGCGATGCCGTGGCGACCAACGGGCCGCTTCATGACGAGGTCCTGGCCCGTTTGCGCGGCTGAATCGCAGTTGTCCACATGTGAGCAGATTCCGGTGAACGCCGTCGTCGGCTCCGGTGGACGGGCTGCGCGATCGCGGTGCGCTCGTAGGATGGCCCGGTGAGCAATTCCGGCGCCACAGCCCCCGATGTCGACGACTTTCCCCCCGACGACGCCTACCCCCACGAGGGCGGTTACGTCGCCGAGCACGACTTCGACGACACCGGCGGCCTCCACTTCGACGACCTCGCCCCTGCCACCCCGGGCCGCGCGGCCGCCCCCGCGCGCGGCGAGACCGCCGAGGAGGTGCTGGGCCGCGTCTTCGGCTACGACAGCTTCCGCGGTGACCAGGCCGCCATCGTCGAGCAGGTCGTCAGCGGCGGTGACGCCCTGGTCCTGATGCCGACCGGCGGCGGAAAATCCCTGTGCTATCAGGTGCCTTCGCTCGTGCGCTCCGGTGTCGGCGTCGTCGTCTCACCCCTGATCGCGCTCATGCAGGACCAGGTCGACGCACTCAGCGCCCTCGGTGTGCGCGCGGGCTTCCTCAACTCCACCCAGTCGCCGGACCAGCGGCGCACCGTGGAAGCGCAGTTCGTCGCCGGCGACCTCGACCTGCTGTATCTCGCGCCGGAACGGCTGCGCCTCGAGGCCACCCAGCGGCTGCTCGAACGCGGCACGGTGGCGCTGTTCGCCATCGACGAGGCGCACTGCGTCGCGCAGTGGGGCCACGACTTCCGGCCCGACTATCTGGCGCTGTCGCTGCTGCACGAGCGCTGGCCCGATGTCCCGCGCATCGCGCTCACCGCCACCGCCACCGCCAAGACCCGCGCCGAGATCGTCGAACGCCTCGATCTGGGTGGTGCGAAGCAGTTCGTCTCCAGCTTCGACCGGCCCAACATCCAGTACCGGATCGAGTCCAAGAACCGCGCCGACCGCCAGCTGCTCGAGTTCATCCGCGCCGAGCACCCCGGCGACGCGGGCATCGTCTACTGCCTCTCGCGCAACTCGGTGGAGAAGACCGCGGCGCTGCTCAACGAGAACGGGGTGCGCGCGGTGCCCTATCACGCGGGCCTGGACAACCGCACCCGCGCCGAGAACCAGGCCAGGTTCCTGCGCGAGGACGGCCTGGTCGTGGTCGCCACCATCGCCTTCGGCATGGGCATCGACAAGCCCGACGTGCGCTTCGTCGCCCACCTCGACCTGCCCAAGTCGGTCGAGGGCTATTACCAGGAGACCGGCCGCGCCGGGCGCGACGGACTGCCGTCGACGGCATGGATGGTCTACGGCCTCAACGATGTCGTGCAGCAGCGCAAGATGATCGACTCCAGCGAAGGTGACGCCGCCCACCGCAGACAGCTGCAACTGCACCTGGACGCCATGCTCGCCCTGTGCGAGACGGTCGGCTGTCGTCGTGTGCAGCTGCTGAACTACTTCGGCCAGCCCGGCGCCGCCTGCGGCAACTGCGATGTGTGCCTGAACCCGCCGCAGACCTGGGACGGCACCGTGCCCGCGCAGAAGCTGCTCTCCACGGTGCTACGGCTCAAACGCGAACGGGGACAAGCCTTCGGCGCGGGCCACCTCGTCGACATCCTGCTCGGCAAGGCCAATCCCAAAGTCACCCAGCACCGGCACAACGAACTGTCGGTGTTCGGCATCGGCACCGACTTGCGCGACACCGAGTGGCGCGGGGTGGTGCGCCAGCTGCTGGCGGGCGGACTGCTCGCCGTGCAGGGCGAGTACGGCGTGCTCGCGCTCACCGACGCCAGCAACGAGGTGCTGTTCGAGGGCAAGAAGGTGCCGATGCGCCGCGAGCCCGAACGGGCCGCCCGCCCCGCGCGCACCCCCAAATCCGCGAAGGCGACCGTCGACCTGCCCGCCGGCGACGTGCCCCTGTTCGAACGCTTGCGCGCCTGGCGCGCGGCCACCGCCAAGGAGCAGGGCGTACCCGCCTACGTGGTGTTCCACGACGCCACGCTGCGCGAGATCGCCGCCCGCAAGCCCGCCGATCTCGCCGCGCTGGGCACCGTCGCGGGCGTCGGCGAGAACAAGCTGGCCCGCTACGGGGAAGGGGTGCTGACCACGCTGGCCGAGGAATAGGCCCCACATCGTGGCCACCGCGAGTTACTGTCGATTCATGGCGAACGGCGATGACTCCGAAGGAGATACGGCCGAAGGCGGCGGTGGCGCGGGCGGGGCGGACGCCCCGGCGCGCCCCCGCAAGCACGTCGACCCGGTCGTCGCGCCCGCCCTGCTCGGCACCCGCCACCAGGTGGTCCACCGCGGCCGCCCCCGCTGGACGACGGTGGGTCTGGTCCTGCTGTTCATCGCCGCGCTGGCTCTCTACTTGGCACTGCGTCCCGGCGGCTGATCAGACCACGGAATAAACCGGTGGCGTCGTCACTTAGAGTTGACCGTTATGAAGGAAAAGGGCAGGAAGGTCATCGCGACCAACCGCCGCGCGCGGCACAACTACACGATCCTCGACACCTATGAGGCGGGGATCGCGCTGGTAGGCACCGAGGTGAAGAGCCTGCGTGAGGGCAAGGCCTCGCTGGTGGACGCCTTCGCGACCGTCGACCACGGCGAGGTCTGGCTGCGCGGCCTGCACATTCCGGAGTTCAGCCACGGCACCTGGACCAACCACTCGCCGCGACGCACCCGCAAACTGCTGCTGCACAAGCGCGAGATCGAGCACCTGGTCGGCAAGTCGCGCGAGGGCAACCAGACGCTGGTGCCGCTGTCGATGTACTTCTCCGACGGCAAGGTCAAGGTGGAGCTCGCGCTCGCCAAGGGCAAGCAGGATTACGACAAGCGCCAGGACCTCGCTCGCCGTCAGGCCGAGCGTGAGGTCACCCGCGAGATCGGTCGGCGGGTCAAAGGCATGCGTTGATCTCTGTCGCGCTCGCCCTGATCGCGGCGGCGGGCTACGGAGTCAGCGATTTCTTCGGAGGTGTGGCCGCGCGCCGGGTCACCGCTCTGCGCGTGGTGGTGGTGTCGTACCCGTTCTCGGTGCTGCTGGTCTTGCTCATCGCGCCGCTGGTCGGCGGCCACGCCGACACGGCGTCGATGATGTGGGGTCTGGCCGCGGGGGTGGCCAGCGGTCTGGCCGTGTGGTGGTTCTACGCCGCGCTCGCCGACGGTCCGATGTCGGTGGTCTCCCCGGTCACCGCGGTGCTGGTCGCCGGCATTCCGGTCATCGCCGGATTGTTCCTCGGCGAACGACCGGGCCCGCTGGCCGTCGCCGGGATCGCGCTCGCCCTGATCGCGGTGGTGCTGGTCAGCCGTGAGGCGCCCGACAAGACCACCGAGGAGATCATCGGCGGGCGCGAACTGCGGTTCACTCGCCGGGTCGCGCTGCTCACCGTCGGCTCGGGCGCCGCGTTCGGCTTCGCCTTCTACTTCCTGCACGCGACCAGCCCGAGCGCCGGGCTGTGGCCGCTACTCGGCCAACGCGCCGCCGCGACGGCCGTCGTATGGACTTCCGCGCTGGCCGCCGGCCAGTTCCGCGGCCTGCACGGCGAGCCGCTCCGGCTGGCACTGGCCATCGGCGTGCTCGACGTGATCGCCAACGCCGCCCTGCTGTACGCCTTCCACGGCGGCCTGCTGTCGGTGGTCAGCGTGATCGGTTCGCTGTATCCGGCCGCCACGGTGCTGCTGGCGATGGTGCTGCTCGGCGAGCGAATCGGCGGGATGCAGAAGGTGGGCATGGCGCTCGTCCTCACGGCGGTCGCCATGATCGCCGCGAACTGAGGTCAGAGCCGGGTGCAGGGTTCGTGGATGCCGAGACGCGCCAGCGTCGTGCCCTGATAGCCGGTACTGATCGCCCGCGCGCCCATCGGTGCCTGCTGGTCCGGCTCGAACACCACCGACCACTCCGCGCTCAGATCGGGTCTCTCGGCGCCGGTGGGATGGACCACCACCATGCCCTCGCCGTCCGGCTTCAGATTCATGACAGAGCGACGCAAGCCGGACCGGGTGAGTTCCTTGTTCTCGGCGGCCGCGATGAGCAGTGCCTCGAGCGGGTAGGAGATCGCCCAGCCCAGCGAGTAGCCGAAGTTGGCCGGTTCGCTGTCCACCGCGGCGCGGGCGCGCTGCGCGCCGACGCTGTCGCCGGCCCAGCTGTCGACCGGTGTCGTGTAGTTGTAGAGCGCGGTGAGCGCGGACGCGGCGGGCGTCTGCAGCAACGCCGCGTTCCAGGTGGGCAGCGAGCCGAGGAACCGGCCGGTGAAGCCCGACTTCACCAGCTTGCCGACGATCTCCGCGGTCTCGGCGGGCCCGGTGGCCAGCATGACCAGATCCGGTGCCGCGGCGAGGATCTCCTCGACCGGACCGTCCTGATCGCCGACCTCGCCGTTGGGGCCGGTGTCGATGCGGTCCGCGATCGTCGCCCCATTGGCCAGGGCCCACTTCAGCGCGCCGCTGGCGTAGTCTCCACCCCAGTTGCCGCGATAGGCGACCACGGCGATATTGCTCGGCGCGTAGTGGGTCTCGGCGAACCAGTCCAGCCCCATCACCGCTTCGGTGCAGTACGAGTAGCCCGCGCTGAGCACCAGATTGCGGTCGGCGCTGCGATAGTTCCAGCCCGACCACTGGGTGGCCGCCACGCTGACCATGTCGTCGGCGTCCATCTGATTGAGCATCGCGATCGACTGCCCCGTACCCAGGCTCTGCGCCAGCGCGAGCACGTGCGGTTCGATCTCGTGATAGGCCATGCGATGCACGCGCGGATCGAAGGAGGTGTCGCGGCTGTAAGTGGTGATGTCGATGTCGTAGCCGCCGATGCCGCCCGACTCGTTCACCTGGTTCCAGAACGCCAGCTGACCCTCGTTCATCGAGATGCCCAGCGGCGCGAACGGCCCGCCGCCCAGGTCGGAGAGCACCCCCAGATAGATGCAGCCCCGGTCCTTGTTCGCCGAGCCGGGACAGGGCGCACTGGTCACCCCGGGCCCGTAGTCCTGCTCGCCCGACGAGCAGGCCGCGGCCAGGACGAGACCGGCCACGATGGAGATGGCCGCGGCGCGGCGCAGCGCACGCGGTCTGGTGAATGCCATCAAGTAACTCCTCGCTCCAGCCGCCCAGCGGATCTCGTGGTTCCGGTGCGACCGAACGAGAACAGTACTCGCCCCGACCGGCCCGGAGACCCGGATTCGCCGAGGCCGATGTGACGGGTTCGCTACCCGGTCACCCCGGCGACACCGCCCACTGGCAGAAATAATGGGAAGATCCCCGCCGCCGCGAGTGTTAATATGACTAGTCCGCACGGTGCGGGCACGTACGGGGCTGAACGGTTTCGACTGCGTACGTTGATTCAGGGGAAGCGTGTCGGTGCAGGCAAGAGACCACCGTAAGCGTCGCTGCAACCAATTAAGCGCCGATTCCAATCAGCGCGAGTACGCCCTCGCTGCCTAAGTAGCAGGTCGTCTCTGTCAGACCGGGTTCGTCTCTCGACCCGGACCCTGGCATCAGCTAGAGAGACTTACTGTCCGGCCCGGTCGCGGGGTCGGATGGAACATCGAACAGCGACTGGGACCGTCATCCGAGCTTGTTCGCGAGACCCGGAGGTCCAAGTAGAGACCTAGCGAACTGCACACGGAGAAGCCCTGAAGACGCGGCGGAGGACCCGGGTTCGATTCCCGGCAGCTCCACCAAGGCCCCCTACCTGTTAGCGCAGGTGGGGGGCTTTTTTCATGCCCCGACGGCCCGTAGATCTGGCCGTGTGCCCACATTTTGCCCACACCTGGCCGCGGCGTTAGCCGCCGCTGTCCGGAATCCGACGCCCATCCGATCGGCCACGCCGTCGAGGTCGTCGTCGGACAGATGCCCGTAGTCGTTCACCGGCTCGAGCTTCGTCTCTCACGCCATCCGCCTCGTCGACCAATCCAACAACGTCATCGCCACCGGCAGCACGGTCACCTCCTCGGCTGGTACATGCACGGTCACGGTGGACGATGTCGACCTGACCGCGATCACTGCCGTCAAGGTGCAGATGCAGGGCGGATTCTCGGCGGGCACGATGTCGTCCGGAGCAGGGACGTTCTGCACGATCACCTGAGTGGCATCGAAACGCAATCGGCCCCACTGAAATCCTCGGTGGGGCCGCATTCGTGTGTCCGGGGGTCAGCGGCCGGTCACGCAGCTCTGCACGGCGAGCCCGATGTCGTCGCCCGCGTTGAGCCCCAGCGGGTCTCGGCCGTCGACGAGCATCGAGTTCCGGCGGGCGCCGCCGGACAGGGCGAAGACTGCGGGCCCGTCGGTGACCCACACATCCGCCGAGGACACCCGGCGCTCGCCTTCCATGATGTGCCCGCCGATCCACCACCGGTCACCGTCGCGAATCGCCCACGGTTCACCCAGTGAGTGCCCGCTGTCGTTGAACGCGGCATCGATCACGGCGACGTACTGGTCGGGCGCCTCGACGCAGCGGGAGCTGCGGCCCTGACTCGGCGCGGTGGTGGGCGCGGTCGCGGTTGCTGTCGACCGCGCGGCGGTGGGTGACGCCGGTGCCGGTGCCGCGTACGTGGTGGTGGCCCGGGTCGTCGTGGTCGTGTCCGATGCCTGGTCGTTGCCGCCGAAGGTCATCAGGCCGCACCCGCCGCACAACAGGATCGGTAGGCCGATCACGGCGAGCACGACCCACAGGCCAGTGTTGCTCTTTCGGGGCGGCTGCGGCCGCCCGGGGTAGGGCGGTCCTGGGCGAGGAGGGTAGGGCGGCGGCATGGGCGGCTGGGTCAACGTTTCCCCTGGTGGTTGGGATGATGCCGGATGATCGCCTCGGCGATAGGTGACCTTACGGTGATGGCGCGCCCGCCGGAATACCTTCCGGCGGGCGCGATCTCGTCAAGGCCGCATGACGAAGCTGACGGCGAACTTCACCTCGCCGGGCCCCTCGGCCGTGCCGAACGCACAGTGCGCGCGCCACGTGTACGGGGTGTCGAGGGCGAGATCCTTGATCGTCGAGTGCCACTTGTAGTCAGCGGGCACGGCCGGGTGCCGATCGTGGTAGCCCGGTATCCCGTCAGCCGAGGCCACGCAGCTCATCGTGTTGTTAGTGATGATCGCCTGTACGGACGGGTCGAGGACCAACGTCCAGAACATGCGGTTACTGAATCCACTGTCGGAGGCATAGACGACATCGCCGGTCCAGGTGCCGTGCTTCTTGTAGGTCGCGGACTGATTCCCGGGGGTGAAGGTGACGACGGGTGGCACCTGCGCGGTCGCCGGGGCGGCGAGTAGGAGAACGGCGGCTAAGGCGCCGAGAGCGGTGAGGGTGGACGTACGTGTTCTGCTCGACATTCGAATTTGTCCTGTGGTGTCCAGTCGATCACGACCTCGACTGGCAGGCCCTCGTGCACGTCCGCGTAGCGGAGGCCGTCGAGATCGGAGACGTGGAACCACACGTAGGTGCCGTCGTCTGTCCTGATGACGCCGGTGCCGTTGGTCGGCTTCCATCGGTAGACGGTCGCGGGTACCACGGTGTCCCCTCTCGGTGGGCTGTGCGGTCGACTCCATGATCGCGCGGGCGGATCTGGAATTGCTACTACGGGTGACGGCCGGGCGATTCACCCCCTCGCCGGACAGTCTCGCGAGGTGTGATCACGTCGCACACCAGCGCGACGGCGCGCTCTGTGCCGCCGAGGTGTGCCAGCGCGGGTGCGAGCACCGCATCGGCGCGGTGCTCGAGGACGGTCTGTACGGTGAGCACGGTCGGCAAGTACTCGCCCGGCTGTATCAAGAGGATGCGGCACAAGTCGTACCGGCGCGCCTCGGCGAGACCCCGCACGAGACGCCCGTCGACGCGCGGGTCGGCCGACACCGCCGTGCGTATGACGCCGATCGCCCTCACCGCAGCCAACCCGGTCGGTCGTCTACCCAGACCACCGGCGCGGCGATAGTGCCGTCGTAGATGCAGCGCCACGGCGCTTCTCGCGTCACCCGATGGCGGCGCGTCATCTCAGCTGTGTCGGCGAACGAGACGAGCGGCGGACGGAGGTACGGCGCGCCGTCCGGCGACCACGCGCGGATACACGCCAGCGACCAGCCGGACCACCGGCCGACCTCGATATCGGGCGACGGCACCCACACGCGCTCGCTCCAACGCCACTCCCGCACTTGCTGATACGGGTGACCGGAAAGCATCGCGAGCGTGCCGAGCCCGAAGTACCGGCGTATCCCGGCGTCTCGCGGGTCGGGCTGTAGCAGCGCGACCGACGCGGCCGTCACCGGTCGGCCTCGGTGTCGGCGACCGACAGCGGCGTCACGTCGACCGGGTCGCCGAGCGCGCCGAGGGCGCCCTGTACGTCGGCGTAGAGCTCGGCGAGGGTGAACGCTGCCACCGGCCACAGCACCCCGTACTCGTCGAGCACCCACAGACTGCCGTCGTCGCGCTGCACCCACCCGGCGGGCCGGTCGTGTTCGCCGCCGTCGTGCTTGTCGATCCGGGCTACCTCGCTGCCGATCATTCGAGGCCCCGCGAGTTCCGCGGGTCGGGCACCATGTGACCGGCGTCGACGAGGGTCTTTCGCGCTGCCCGTTTTCGGGCGCATGTGTCGAGCGGGCACGAGGCGTGCCGCTGCATGGCGCGGTGCGCGCCCTCGACTGTGAAAGCCCTGTCGAGAGCCTCGTGCGGCCACCCGATGACCAGCATGTCTCGGTCTAGTAGGGCGTCATCGGCGGCGATATGCGCCGCCATCTCTGGTGTCGCAGCCATGGGCTACCCCCTTGGGTGAAGTGATTCGCCCCGGCGCCAGCGAATCTGAGTTCGGAGCTGGCGCCGCGGCGTAGGTGAATCGTGCGCGCCGTCGATGTGTGTGCGCGACGACAGGGCGGGCGTCAATCGCCCCCTATTCGAGGCGACATTTAGGCGTCATCAGCGTTATCGTGAGCACATGCGGACCACTCCGAACACGGCACTCCGCGCCGCACGCACGGCCCGGATCATGAGCCAAGACGACCTCGCCCGTGCCCTGCGTGAGGCCGGGTGTGCCAGCGCGACCAAGCGCCTCGTCCAGCGATGGGAATCCGGCACCACCACACAGCCCCGCCCGAGCCATGCCCGCGCGTTGGAGCGGGTGATGGGCCTGCCGATCGAGACGCTCGGGTTCGGCACGGTGCGCGCTGGTCGCGAGGTCGGGGGAGCGATCGACCGCAGTCACGAAGTCGAGTCGGAGATCAGCGCGGTGGCCCCGAGCCCGGCCGCGCCGACGCGCACGGTCGGCGACTACTCCGGCGTCTGGCTGTCACGGTACGAGTACTACTCCAGCGGGCGCGACTCCTCGTTCACCGTCGCGCACTACGCGGTGATCCTGCAGCACGGCACACAGGTCACCGTGCGTAGCCTGCCCGGCTCGTCGCCGTCGACGATCGAGCTCGACCTCACCCTCGACGGGTCGGTGGCCACCGGCACCTGGGCCGAGCGCACCGCGGTCGAGGGCTACTACCGCGGTGCTCGCTACCACGGTGCGTTGCAGCTGCTCGCCGACCCGACCGGCAACCGGCTGGCCGGGAAGTGGCTCGGGTTCGGCAAGGACTTCGAGATCAACAGCGGGCCGTGGGAACTGGTGCTGCAGAGCCCAAGCACGAGCAAAGCGACCCTCGACACCTACCAGCGTCCCCCCGTGTGAGCGGGCACATTTTGGGCACCATCCGCCGGGAGTACCCGTGATTCACTGTGATCTGCAGTGATGAATTGCCGCAGGTAGATCCACAATTGAGTCCCCTGCCAGGGCCCTGATCCGGGTTCGATTCCCAGCAACTCCACTCGAGGACCTCGCTCGACACCCGAATGAGGGCTTTTCGTACGCCGGCTATGAGCTGCCGATCGGAATCATCAGGATGTCTTGCCGTGGCCGGTCTGGTTTGGAAGTGTTGCAAGGTTGCGCGTCGTGCGCGTCTGACGTATCGGAGGGTGTCGTGACCTTCCGGCAGTTCTCTGGAGGGGAGATCACCTGGTGGCCAATGATTTTCGGAGTATGGCGGGGAAGGCGGCCAAGGCCGTCACGGAGGAGGCGAGGCAGCGAGGCGGGTCTCTCGCACTGAACGACGAGGACATCACCGCGTTCCTTGCCGGTGTTGTGGAGCCCGGTGAGCAGGGGGTGGCATTCGGCAGGTTCACTCCAGACCTCGACTGCCCGAAGGTACCGCGCGGACGAAAGGTCGAAGACGGCTTCGGGGGCAGGTCGACGACACGCAAGATCGCCGGGGCGGCCATTGGGGTCGCCGCCGTCGCTTCGGGCGAGTGGTTCGGCGACCCCCGGCGGTCGGCCCTCCACGGCGGCCTCGACAGCATGGCAGGCCGGCTCCGCATCCAATTCGACCCGGTGACCAACGGCTGCGAACACATCCTCGCCCTGACGAACACACGCCTGATCCTCCTGCGCATCCGCGGCGGCGTCGGCCGGAAATTCGGCCCCGCCCTGATCGCCTGGTGGGCTCACCGCTCGCATGTCGTCGCCTCCCGCCCCCGCGGGAACGGCGGATTCTCCCTCGCCTTCGCCGATTCCTCGTGGATCACCCTCCACGGCGACCCTGACACCGTCCTCCGCACTGCTTTCCCCGACGCTCCCTCCCCGTGGCCCGGTGAATCGCCCAGATGAGGCGAAGAGCCCCTCACCGGAATCCCGGTGAGGGGCTCTTTCCGTGCGGCGGTTCCGGTGAAACTCAGCCACCCGCCCTGCGCCGGAAGGTGCGCTTGCCGCCCGCCGCGGCCTGCGTCCCACGTACCTTGGCGGCGTTCTGTGCCGCCCCGCCCACCGCGGCGTTCCCGTTCTTGCGCTCGAGCGCCTCGCGGAACTTCCGTTTCGTCGCTTCTTCCGGCGACTCGTTCGCTTCGCCACCGGACTGCGCGGAGGTGACATCCTGTTCATCGGCCATACCCACAGCCTGCCACCTCCGCGCCCCCTTCGAATCCACTGCCGAACGAGGGTTTCAGAACTCGCGGTGTCCACTGTCTTCCGCGCAGTTTCAGGCGGCGGCGTGGTTGCCGAGCTCGGTGAGCAAGGGGAGAGTGCCGTGGAGAGGCGGATCGCGCGCCTGGCCTCGGTGACATCCTCGGGTTGGGGGAGTGTGGCAAGGTGTTCCGGTGCGGCAGTGGTGGAGCGAGAGTGGGGTTGAAAGGCGACCCATCTCAGGGGTAACCCCTGGGGGCTTCTTGTCGGTTGGGTACAGCGTCCGGAGCAAGGGCGCACGCTTCGCGTGCAGCGCAGCACCGTGGACGAAGGATTCTGGTCGCTCCATCACCGTCGCATCTTCATGAGCCGGATGATCTCGGTCGAGTTGGCCGCGGAGCTGGCTCGGGCGTTCGAGTTGCTCGATGACGAGTGGGCGCAGGCGAGGTTGGCCGAGGCGTTCGGTGCGGTGATCGAGCCGGGGTTGGCGGAGGAGATCGCGCGTCGGGTCGTGGATCTGATGCCCGTGGTGCCGGTCGATCCCGTGGCGACCCTGTGCCGACTGCTGGCCGAACTGCCGAAGTTGCCGACGATCGTCGTCCCGCTCGATCCGCCGGAAGTGCGGATGCGGTTCGGGGCGGTGGAGATTCCGGATCTGGCCACGCTGGCCATGCTGCTCAACGTCACCCCGAGTGAGCTGGAGTGGTTCGCGGATAGGGGCGGGTGGTTGCGCCGCTCGACACAACCGTTGTCGCACTACCGGTATCGACGGCTGCCGAAGGCCAACGGCACCAGATTGGTCGAGGCGCCGAAGGTGCGGTTGCGCGAGATCCAGCGCCGCATCCTGCACAAGGTGCTCACCGGCATTCCCGCCGATCCCGCCTGCCACGGCTTCGAGAAGGGACGCAGCGCGGCGACATTCGGCGCCCCACACGCGGGCGCCCCGGTCGTGGTCCGGATGGATCTGCGCGACTTCTTCCCGACGATCGGACTGGCGCGGGTTCGCACGGTGTTCACCGCCTGCGGCTACTCCCCGGCGGTGGCCCGCGTACTCGCCGAACTGTGCACCACCGCGTCCCCGGTCGCCGAACTGCGCGGCCTCGACCACGCCCAGCGCACCCTCCTCGCCGTCCCGCACCTACCGCAGGGCGCTCCGACCTCCCCGCGCCTGGCCAACCTCGTCGCGCGCGGCCTCGACCGCCGGCTGACCGGCTACGCGAACCGCCACGGCCTCACCTACACCCGCTACGCCGACGATCTCGCCCTGTCCGGCAACGCGAACACCGCCCACCTGGTCTGGACGGTGACCCGCATCGCCGAGGACGAGGGCTTCACGGTGCATCCGGCCAAGACCCGCATCCGCCGCGCCCACCAGCGTCAGATCCTGGCCGGTCTCGTCGTCAACGCGCACCCGACCGCGCCCCGCGACCGTTACGACGCGGTCCGCGCCCTGCTGCACAACTGCCTACGCACCGGCGCCACCGCGCAGAACCTGCACGGGCACAACGACTTCCGTGCCCACGTCTACGGTCTGATCTCCTGGATCGGCGAGACCAGCCCCCACCGCCGCGACAAACTGCTCACCATGGCCGACCGCGTCGACTGGACTCGGTGACGGCACGATCCCGCACCCCGGGCGACAGACCCCAGCGATGACGTCGCGCCGATCGTGTCCTCGCTGACCCTGGCCGACCACGTCGTCTGGGCCCGGCCGGCCAGGATTTCGCGCGTCTCGGGGGCGTCGCAGTCCGTGCCATCAGTGAACGCGTGAATCGGCCCCCGCTGAGTCCCGCCCCGCCGAAACGACGCCGCGTCGTGGACCGTGCCGGAGGTCTCGGTAGGATCTCGCAGGTGGGGCTGGCCAGGAGGGACGTGGCTGTGATCGAAGTGTGGGGTGCGCGGGTGGCCGTGCGGTACTGCGACGGCCGGTTGGTGACGACACCGCTGCGCGCCGACAACGAGGCGGCACTGGACATCTCGGTGGCCGAGCTGGCCAGGATCGCGCTCGCCACCACCGACGAGGACCAACTGGCGATGCTGTTGTTCTTCCGCTCGGCGCAGTTCGCGGTGAACGGCGTGCCCACCGACCGTCACCCGGTGCCGGTGTTCCTCGAAACCGGGCTGCGCGAGCAGGCGCAGGTGCTGGTCAGAGCGGTCGAACGCGACCTGATCGGTTTGCGTCGGGTGTTTCCGCCGCGCCCGAATCTCGTTCCGCCGCGTCCGGTTCCCGGTCCGAACGGCCTGCGGCGTCCCGATGTGTCGGCCGCGGCGGGCCGAATGCGATACGCGGGCAACTCCCTTCGCGAGATCGACATCCTGCACGGCTGCGCCCGCCCGGACGAATACGTGCTCGAGCTGGCCCAGGCCGGACACGAGGGCGCGCCGGGGCTGGTCGCCATCACCACGTTGCGCCTGCTGTTCGTCTCGGCGTGGGCGGTCTACGAGTTCCCGGTCGCGGTCCTGACCGGTGCCGAGGTGCGCACCGCGCCGGGTGAGGTGGTGACGCTGCGGATCTCGGGCGCGGGCACCGAGCTGGACTTCCTGGACTGGGAGCCGGCCGACTTCGCCCGCGTCGTCGAGGCCATCGGCCTGGCCTGCGAGGTCGAGCACGCCGACGGGTCGATCGCGCAGTCGCTGCCGTCCTCGGCCGACCTGTTCGGCGAATGGCAGCTGCTGGTCGAGCGCCGCAAGCTGGGGATGGTCGCCGACGACCCGTTCCGGCGTCAGGCGGTCGGCATCATGCTGGCGATGCCGGGCTGAACACCGGCGCGCCCGAATGCAGCGCCACCCGGCGCCACGGGCTCGACGGACGCAGATGCAAGCCCGCGATCATCCGTCTGCGCTGGGCGATCTGCTCCTTGGCGGCCGAGAGATCCTGGGTGGCCGCCCAGAAAATGGCGCCGGTGAGGAATCCGTCGCCGAACTGGCGCCAGTTGCGGTAGTGCTGGCGCGCCCGATCCAAGCCGGTCAACATGTGCTCCCACGCCTCGTCCTCGGTGAGGTATTCGGCCGTGCGCGCCGCCCTGGCGATGAAGACCAGCCGCGCCAGATCCCAGGCGGTGGCGTCGGTCTGCAGCGGGGTCGGCAGGCTGTCGGCGATGCCGAGTTTGATGGCCTGCAGCCAGGCGTCGTAGTCGCGGTCGATGCCGGCGGGACCGCGGTAGCCGCGGAAACCCGAGAGGGTGTGCAGGAATTCGCGATGTTCGTCGGCCACGCCGGTCCGGTCGACCCGTCCGGTGTCGGTCGCGGCCGCGACGGCGAGCGGGTGGACGAGTTCGAACAGCGGTGCGTGCATGCCGGCGAGCAGCCTGCGGATGGTGTCGCGGGCGTCCTCGGCATTGTCGACGCCCCACGACTCGTGCAGGCCCTCGATCGCGGTCTCGCGCCGGGTCGAGGTGCTGTCGTCCTCCTCGGGCAGGAACGCGACGCCGTCGCAGTGCGCGCCCCAGCTGCGGCCGTAGTAGGCGCCGACGGCCAGCGCTCTGATCCGGTCGTCGGCGATCGGCGCGCCGCACCACAGATCGGGTTCGGTGTCGATGTCGGGGCCGGGGAACCCCGCGACGCGCGGTCGTCCGCCGCGCACTGATCCTGCCGGTTGCATCGAGCCCCACCCCTCCCGCCGAGCCGAATTGTCGTGCCGCCAGATCTTACGGAATCGGCTCCCGCCGTGCGGCGTCAGCCCTGGCCAGTGACGCGTGGGACATCGATGATGATCCCGACTCCGCCCCAGGCACACCACCGTAGGCGGCCAGAGCGAACAGCAACACCGAACGCGCCACGGTCATGAGCAGACCTCAGGGCGGAATTCAGCGTCCGATCGCGCGCAACTGATAGACCCCGCGCGAGGTGGCCACGACCGTACCGGCTGCATCGGTGACCACCGCTTCCAGCACGAAATCTGACTTCCCGCGCTCGGCGGCCTCGGCGCCGATCCGCGCGATCTCGGCCTCGTCGAGGGTGGCCTCGGCCCGCAGGTCGCTGCGCGCCATCGCCTTGAACGAGATGTCGAACGACTTCACCAGCGGGTAGAACGCGCTGGTGTCGAAACTGGCCGCCGCGATGGCCCCGCCGAGCACCTCGGCGACGGTGAACTGCACACCCGCGTAGATCGCGCCGAAGTGGTTGCCGTTGCCCTCGTTCGGCACCGCGGTCACCGCGAATCCGCGCCGCGCCTCGACCGCGCGCACCCCCATCTTCGCGGCGGCCGGAACGGTGAGTTCGATGGCGCTGTTGATGGTTTCGACCAGGGAATCCGCTGTCGACATGGCCCGTCCTTTCGCGAACAGGACAGTCCCGGCTGGACGCCGCTGTCCCGGTGCGCCCAGGGTAGCGGGACAGCGGTGTGCGCGGACGGGATCGAAATCTGTCGGTGGCCGGGTCTACCGTCGTGGCATGGCCGACTACCGGGAGCGCGCAGCACGGGTCGACCGTGCCGTGGTGTGGAGCGTGTCCGGGCGGTCCGGTTCGGTCCCGGTGTATCCCGACGGCTGTATGGACCTGATCTGGACCGAGGGCGCGCTGATGGTGGCCGGTCCGGATTCGCGGACCTTCCACACCACGGCCGGCCCAGCGGGCGACTACGTCGGCATCCGGTTCGCGCCGGGCACCGCACCGGCGCTGCTGGGGATTCCCGCGGTCGAGCTGCGCGACCAGCGGGTCGGGTTGTCGGAGGTGTTCACCGATCGCAGGGCCCGTGCACTCCTCGACCGCCTCGACAACGCGCCCGACCGCGTTGCGGCATTGGACACGATCGCGGCGGAGCTCGCGGCCGAGGCGAAACCACCCGATCCCGCGCTCACCGCGGTCGTGGGCATGCTCGCCGCGGGCGGATCGGTCGCCGACATCGCAGTCGGAACGGGGCTGTCGGCACGGACGTTGCACCGGCGCTCACTGCCGGCCTTCGGCTACGGACCCAAGATGTTGGCTCGTGTTCTGCGGTTCCAACGGGCCCTGGCGCGAATTCGGGCGGGGAGATCGGCGGCCGAGACGGCGGCGGCCACCGGCTTCGCCGACCAGGCGCACCTGTCCAGGGAGGTGCGTGACCTGGCCGGATGCACGGTCGGCGCGCTGTGCTCCCGGTGATCGTCGGAGCTCGGCGCCCGGAAAGTCCCGTTCGGAAACGTCACCGGGGAAAGTTATGCTCAGTGGGCACGCCCCGTCGCTTGTACAAGGCCAGTCCGGAACACCGACGAGAGGATGTGACCCGATGATCGACGAATCCGTGTATTCAAACCTTCGTATCGAAGCCGAACGAGATGAAGTCCGTCGACTTGTCGTCGGCGCCGTCGTCGTCCGCCATCACCGGGTGCTCATCCTCCGCCGCCGACGATCGGATTTCCTGGGTGGCCGGTGGGAATTGCCGAGCGGGGTCGTCGAGCCGGGCGAGGCCCTCGACGACGCGCTGACCCGCGAGATCGCCGAGGAAACCGGCCTGCGGGTCACCGAGGTCAGCGACTACCTGGGCGAATTCGACTACCTGTCCAGCAGCGGCGCCCGCACCAGGCAGTTCACCTTCGTCGCCGAGGTCGCCACGACCGGCCCGGTGACGCTGACCGAGCACGACGCCCATCTCTGGACGCGGCTGACCGGAGAACTCCCGGTCAGCGACGAGGTCCGCGAGATCCTCGGCCGCTACCAGCAGCGGCTACGCGAACCACACTCCTGGTCGGCCTATTCGCTGGGCAACGGCGCGTAGAGGTCGATCCCGTGCCCGTCGGGGTCGGTGAGCGAGGCGTAACGCTGACCCCAGAAGGCGTCCCACGGCGCCAGTTCGCCGTGGTGGCCCGCCTCGACCAGTTCGGCGTAGACCTTGTCGACCTCGGCCGGATCGGCGCAGCGGAACGCGATGCTGCTTCGGCCGGGGCCGGTCGGGGGTCGCCAGTCCGGGGTGAACGAGGCGATGGTCTGCTCGGTGTCCAGCGCCAGGCGCAGGCCACCACCGAGCGGCGCCTCGGCGTGTCCTTCGGATTCCGCGCCGTCCGGGAACACCAGTCCCAGCCTGCGGTAGAAGGCGAGTGAGGTCGCCATATCGGAGACGATGATCGAGATCACGTCGAGCTGTGGAGTCATACCCGCAGCCTAGGGACACTCGCGCGAGGTCGTCTTGAACGAATCGGACATCACCGGGCCGGCACGGGTACCAGTTCCGCGATCAGATTGCCGACCAGGATCCGCAGGTGATCGCGAATGTTGCGCACCACCTCGATCGGCTGACCGGCCGGGTCGGCGAGCACCCAGTCGCGATAGCTGATCCCGGGGAAATAGGGACACACTTCGCCGCAGCCCATGGTCACCACCACATCGGAGAGCCCGACGGCATCGTGGGCGAGCGGGGTCGGCCGTGCGCCGGAGATGTCGATATCGATCTCGGCCATCACCGCGACCGCGGCGGGATTGAGTTCGTTCGCCGGTTCGCTGCCGCCGGTGCGCACCTCGATGCGGTCACCGGCCAGCGCCCGGAGGAATCCCGCCGCCATCTGTGATCGGCCCGCATCGTGGACACAGACGAACAGCACGCTGGGGGTGTGGGCCATGGTCGCCCTTTCGGTGCAGGGGCGAAGTGCTTGTGGCGCTTCGGTTATCACCGACCATCATTCCATCAGTGCGGGCGCGCGGCGCACCGGTGGGCGAGAACCGGCGCACCGGTTGTCCGGCGGTGTCCGCGTCAGTCGAGCGGGCCGAGTACCCGGCGCACGTAGTCGTTGGCGAACACGCCGGTGGGGTCGAACCGTCGCCGGACCTCGGTGAACCGGTCCCACTCAGGGTAGCGGGGGCTCAGCGTCGCGGCGGTCTGGAAGTGGTGCTTGCCCCAGTGCGGCCTGCCGTCGTAGCGGTCGAAAACCGCTTCGCAGGCCCGCAGATACGGTTCCCACACCATGCCCTCGTACTGGTGCACGGCGATGTAGCAGGTCTCGCGGCCGCCGGCCGGGGAGAGGAAGGCGTCGTCGGGCGCGACCCAGCGCACTTCGATCGGCATCAGGGTGTCGAATCGCTTGCTCAGCTCCAGGATCTCGCGGATCGCGGTGGCGGCGTGTGCGCGCGGGATGGCGTATTCCATCTCGTTGAACTTGACCAGGCGCGGGGTGGCGAAGACCCGGTAGGAGCGATCGACCTGGCGATTGTTGCTGCCCGCGCGGGAGGCGACGCGGTGAATGTAGGGAATGGTGGCGGGAATTCGCTTGCCCAGCTTGCACATTCCGTCATAGAGGTGGTTCGAGAGCAGGATGTCGTTGAGCCACTCGCGCACCGCGCCGCGCGGTTGTTCCGGCGCGTCGGTCCGGTTGAGCGCCTTGGTCATCGCGAGCGTGCTGTGCGCGAAGGCGAAGAACTCGAAATGGTCGTTGCCGTCGATGTATTCGTCGAGGTCGGCGAGGACTTCCTCGATCGGCACCGGCCGCTCGACGTTCTCCAGCACGAATGAGGGCTGCAGCTGCAGGGTCGCCGCGGTGACGATGCCGAGCGCGCCGATACTCACCCGCGCGGCCCGCCATCCGTCCGGATCGGTCCGCGCGTCGAGTTCGACGGTCGTGCCGTCGGCCCGCATGAGCTCCACCGCGTGCAGGGCGGCGGAAATGTTGGGCAACTTCGCGCCGGTGCCGTGGGTCGCGGTGGCGGTGGCGCCCGCGAGGGACTGGGTGTCGATGTCGCCCAGGTTGGGGAAGGCGAGGCCGTGCTGATGCAGCAGCGGGTTGGCCGCGTTGAGGGTGAGACCGGCTTCCACGCGGACGCGCCCGGTGCTCGCGTCGACGTCGAGCACCTTGTTCAGCCGACGCAGGTCGACCAGCGTGCCATCGGTGAGCACCGCGTCGGTGAAGGAGTGGCCCGACCCCGCGACGCGCACGGTCCGGCCCGCCTCGGCGGCGGAGGTGACGGTCTCGGCCAGTTCCTCGACGTCACGCGGCGCGGCGACGACGGCGGGTGTGCAGCGCTGCTCGCCTGCCCAGTTCACCCAGGTGCTCTTGGTCATGTGTCCAACAGTAGAGGATGGACTGTGACGCGCGCTACTGCTACGGCTGAGCTACCGCTCAGCGGCGACGTCCGAGGCAGCCGGCGGCCTTGGCCTGCTCGACCTCCTGGTCGGTGAGTGGATCGACCAGCAGTGGCCTGCGCGGCACGGCATCGGTGCGGACGCCGTTGAGGGTGATGGCCATATAGCGTTGCCAGACTTCGGAATTCACCGGTCCGGCGAATTCGGCGAAGGCGTTGACCATGTGGATCAGCGCGAAGAAGTCGGTGGTGGTGACGTCGGGATGGACCGCGCCGGCCTCGCGCGCGCGATCGATGATCGCGGTGACCGAGGGGCGGATCCGGTCGCGCAGCTCGGCGAAGCGGGCCGGATCCTCCTCCAGTTCGAGCATCACCTCGCCGAAGCCGCGGTTGGTCGCCAGATGCCGGCAGGCGTCTTCGAAGAACTCGACCAGGCCCAGCCAGGCGTCGGGATTGCGCATGGCCTCGTCGGCCGCGTCGGCGAAGTCGACCATGTGCTGATCGAAGACCTCGGCGATGAGTTCCTTCTTGTTGGCGAAGCGACGGTAGACCGTGCCGACGCCGACCCCGGCGCGCTCGGCGACGTCGTCGAGGGTGATCTCGAGGCCGTGATCGGCGAAGAGTTCGCGAGCGGCCGCGACGATGCGCTGCTGGTTGCGCACGGCATCGGCGCGCAGGCGGCGAGGTGGAACGGCAGTCGTCGTGGCGTGATTCACAACTACATCCTATCAATTCACGGATTAAGTGGAGGTGGTTTCTCCGTTACTCTGGTAGCTTCATTTGAAGCGGAGGAAGTATCTCCAATTATGCCACCGGGGCAGCCCACCGAAGACTGACAAGGGGAGTTATGACCACCACACTCGAAAAGGGGACACCGGGCCCCGCGAACGGCCCCGAGGCCGGCCGCCGCGGCTCGCATGCCCTGCGCTGGTGGGTGCTGGCCGTGCTCGGCATCGCCCAACTGATGGTCGTGCTCGACGCGACGATCGTGAACATCGCGCTGCCCGCCGCCCAAGCCGACCTGGGCTTCCCCGACGCCGATCGGCAATGGGTCATCACCGGATACGCGCTGGCCTTCGGCAGCCTGCTCCTGCTCGGTGGCAGGCTCAGTGACCTGTTCGGTCGCCGCAACACCTTCATCGTCGGCCTGGTCGGCTTCGCGGTCGCCTCCGCGGTCGGCGGCGCGGCCACCAGTTTCGAGATGCTCGTCGCGGCCCGGGTCGGCCAAGGTGTGTTCGGCGCGCTGCTCGCGCCCGCCGCGCTGTCGCTGCTGACGGTCACCTTCACCGAACCCAAGGAACGCGCCAAGGCCTTCGGCATCTTCGGCGCCGTGGCCGGTACCGGTGGCGCGATCGGCCTGCTGCTCGGTGGCGTGCTCACGGAATGGGCCTCGTGGCGCTGGGCGATGTATGTCAACCTGATCTTCGCCGCCGTCGCGCTCGTCGGCGCCGTGCTGTTGCTGGCCAAGCACACCGCAAGCTCGCGGCCCAAGCTGGACTGGCCCGGCACCATCGCCGTCACCGCCGCGCTGTTCGGCATCGTCTACGGCTTCTCCCACGCCGAGTCGCACGGCTGGAGCGATCCGACCACACTGGCCTTCCTGATCGGCGGCACCGTGCTGCTCGCCGCGTTCGTCTGGCTCGAGACCCGGGTCGCGCATCCGCTGCTGCCGCTGCGCATCGTTGCCGACCGCACCCGCGGTGGCGCCTATCTGACGGTGTTCGTCATGGGCATCGGGATGTTCGCGATCTTCCTGTTCCTCACCTACTACATGCAGCTGACGCTGGGCTACTCACCGATCATGACCGGTGTGGCGTTCCTGCCGATGGTCGCGGGCATGATCGCGTCCTCGACGACCGTGCCTTCGCTGGTGCTGCCGAGGGTGGGTCCGAAGGTGGTCATCAGTGGCGGCTTCCTGGTCGCCGCGGCGGGCATGGTGTGGCTGACCCGGATCGGCCTCGACACCGCCTACGCCACCCACATCCTGCCCGCGCTGATCCTGCTCGGCCTCGGTCTCGGTGGCGCGATGGCCACCGCGTTCCAGGGTTCGACGGCCGGAGTGCAGCACGAGGACGCCGGCGTGGCCTCGGCGATGGTCAACACCAGCCAGCAGGTCGGCGGTTCCATCGGCACCGCGCTGCTGAGCACGATCGCCGCCACCGCGATGGCCGACTACGTGTCCGCGCACGAGGCGGGCCCACTCACCATGGCGCAGGGCGCGATCGAGAGCTACGTCACCAGCTTCTGGTGGGCGAGTGCGGCCTTCGTGCTCGGTGCGATCGTGATCGGCGTGCTCATGCCGAACACGGTGCCCGCGCCGGCCGAGGGGGAACCGGTGCTCGCGCACTGATCCGCTGACACGACAACGGCCCGGACCTGGCGATGATCGGTCCGGGCCGTTGTCGTGTCGGTGCGGCTCGATACCATGAGCAACGACCACCATCGGATCGGCGCCGTGAGCTCCCTGGACTGACCGGCACCGGTGCGACGGGTACGGCGGTGGCCTTTCCGGTCCGTTGGTGCGCGGCGGGCGGGGCGAGTACGTGAATCCGACGAGGGAAGGGGGCCATCCGATGGTCGAGATGCGAGCTCCCACATCAGGAGGCGGCGTGGCCCCGGTTCGGGACCGGCTGCCGTGCGAGTCGCCAACCGTTAGCATTGTCGGTTCGGCGTTGCTCGGTCCCCTGACCCAGTGGTTGTGCGCATGATCCTCATGACCAGCCGCGCGCAGCCGACACGGAAGGGAACCCCCACCATGGCCCACGATCGCGCCGGACGGCCCGCCCGCCCGACCGACCTGGTGGACATCGCCCACCTGGTCACCGCGTACTACAGCCGCGTCCCCGATCCGGCCGAGCCGAGCCAGCAGGTGGTTTTCGGTACCTCCGGTCATCGCGGGTCCAGCGAGGACGGCGCGTTCAACGAGGCCCACATCATGGCGATCACCCAGGCGATCGTCGAATACCGTGCCACCCGCGGGATCACCGGTCCGGTCTATTTGGCGCGCGACACCCACGCGCTGTCCGAACCGGCCTGGACCACCGCGCTCGAGGTGCTCGCCGGCAACGACATCACCGCGGTGGTCGACGCCCGTGGTCGCTACACCCCCACACCCGCGCTGAGTCACGCTGTGCTGCGCCACAATCGGGGCGGCACCAAGCATCAGGCCGACGGCATCGTGGTCACCCCCTCGCACAATCCGCCGCGCGACGGCGGCTTCAAATACAACCCCCCGCACGGTGGCCCGGCCGACTCCAAGGCCACCGACACCATCGCCGCGCGCGCCAACGACCTGCTGCGCGGCGGTCTGGCCGAGGTCAAGCGGGTTTCGCTCGCCCAGGCGATGGCCACCCACGTCGAGCGCTACGACTACCTCGACCAGTACGTCGCCGATCTGCCGAACGCGTTGAACCTGGACGCGATTCGCGGCGCCGGGATCAGGATGGGCGCCGACCCGATGGGCGGGGCGAGCGTCGACTACTGGGAGGAGATCGGGCAGCGCTTCGACCTCGAGCTCGAGGTGGTCAATCCCTCCGTCGATCCGACCTGGCGTTTCATGACCCTCGACAGCGACGGCCAGATCCGGATGGACCCGTCGTCGCGGCACGCCATGGCCGCGCTGGTCGGCATCAAGGACGACTACGACATCTCCACCGGCAACGACGCCGACGCCGACCGGCACGGCATCGTCACCCCCGACGGTGGCCTGATGAACCCCAACCACTTCCTGGCCGTGGCGATCGAATACCTGGTCGCCAACCGGATGTGGTGGGACGCGCTCACCAAGATCGGCAAGACCGTGGTCACCTCCTCGATGGTGGACCGGGTGGTCGGCGTGCTCGGGCGCGATGTGCACGAGGTGCCGGTCGGCTTCAAATGGTTCGTGCCCGGCTTGTTCAGCGGCAGCCTGGCTTTCGGCGGTGAGGAGAGTGCCGGCGCGTCCTTCCTGCGGATGGACGGCACCGTCTGGACCACCGACAAGGACGGCATCCTGCTGTCGCTGCTCGCCGCCGAGATCGCCGCCGTCACCGGACAGACACCCTCGGCCAGGTACGGCGAGCTCGAACGCCAGCACGGCAGCCCCGCTTACGCGCGGATCGACGCGATCGCGACCAGCGACCAGAAGGCCAAACTCGCCCGGTTGAGTCCGGATGCCGTCACCGGCACCGAGATCGCGGGCGAGGAGATCACCGGCATCATCACCACCGCGCGCGGCAACGGCGCCCCACTGGGCGGATTGAAGGTGACCACCGAGAACGCCTGGTTCGCCGCGCGCCCGTCGGGCACCGAGGACAAGTACAAGATCTACGCCGAATCGTTCCTCGGCCCCGAGCACCTGACCCAGGTGCAGGCCGCCGCCGAGGAGATGGTGAACCAGGCGCTGGGCGAGTGAGCTCCGGCACCAAAGTCCGGCTACCCGGTGAGATCTGGGTACTGATCGCGGCGGCGTTCGTGATCGCGCTCGGCTTCGGCCTGGTCGCTCCGGTCCTGCCGCAGTACGCGCGCGAGTTCGGCGTGGGCATCGCGGCGGCCTCGGCGATCGTCAGCGCGTTCGCGTTGATGCGCCTGCTGTTCGCGCCCGCCAGCGGGCGGCTGGTGCAGATGCTGGGGGAGCGGCGGGTCTATCTGGCGGGCATCGTGATCGTCGCGCTGTCGACGGGTGCGTGCGCGCTGGCCCAGACGTATTGGCAACTGCTGGTGCTGCGTTCGCTCGGTGGCATCGGGTCGACCATGTTCACGGTGTCGTCGATGGCGCTGATCATCCGGGTGTCGCCGCCCGCCGCGCGCGGTCGCGTCTCGGGGGTCTATTCGACGAGTTTCCTGCTCGGGTCACTGCTGGGCCCGCTGGTCGGTGGCGCGTTGGCCGGGCTCGGTCTGCGCGCGCCGTTCATCATCTACATGGTCGCGCTGCTGCTGGTGTGCGTGATCGTGTTCCTCGGCCTGCGCGATTCGCCGATCCTGTCGGCCGAGGAAAAGGCGGGCGCGCCCGCGTTCACCTTCCGGCAAGGCTGGTCCGAACCCGCCTACCGGGCGATTCTGCTGTCGAGTTTCGCGGGTGGTGTCGCGGTGTTCGGCGTCCGGATGGCGTTCGTGCCGCTGCTGGTGGTGGAGATTCTCGAGCAGGATTCGGGCATGGCCGGCGTCGCGTTGACGGTGTTCGCGGCGGGCAACGCGGTGGTGCTGTTCGCCTCGGGCCGCCTCTCGGACCGGTTCGGTCGTAAACCGTTCCTCATCCTCGGCTCGGCCATCTGCGCGGTCGGGACCGGCGTGCTCGGCTTCGCGCCCTCGCTGCCCTGGTTCCTGCTCGCCTCGTTCGTCGCCGGCCTCGGCTCGGGCATGTTCAGTCCCGCGCAGCAGGCGGCGCTGGCCGATGTGATCGGGACGCGGGCGCGCGGCGGTCCCGTACTCGCCGCCTTCCAGATGGCCGCCGATCTGGGTACCGTGCTCGGTCCGATCGCGATCGGCTGGATCGCCGAGTACACCTCCTTCGGCGTCGGCATGGCCATCACCGGTGGGCTGCTCGCGGTCACTGCCGTGGCCTGGCTGTTCACCCCGGAACCGTCGCGGATCGTGCACCCCGAGGACCCGGCGCATCCCGATCACGCGGGCGACGGCATCGACCCGCAGTGCACCTGTGATGGCAGCGACGGCGTCCCGGTGGTGCGCACCGGGCTGGTCCCGTCGCAACGACCCACCGACAGCGACCCGTCGCGCTGAACGAATCCGCTGGTCAACATCGTCGCGGGCGGGTCCGTCGGCGGCCCGATCCCGGCTCGAGGCAGAGTGGACGGGTGAGTAGCGCCGGTTCCCCGCACCAACCACGTCCCGTCTCCAGCAACACCACCTACGCGCTGGCGGCGGTGGCGGTCGTCCTGATCGGGCTGATCGTGTTCGCCGCCTTCCGCTGGAGCGAGGAGCCGCCCGGCGTGCGCAACGACGGCTATGGGCCCGTGCGCGAGGCCGCCGTCGAGGTCACCGTCTCGCCCGAGGGCGTCATCCGGCTCGGCCGTCCCGACGCCGCGAAGAGCATCGACATCTTCGAGGACCCGCTGTGCCCCGCGTGCGGCACCATGGAGACCAGCTACGGCCAGGAACTCGCCCAGAAGATCGACGAGGGCAAGCTCGCGGTGAACTACCACTTCGTCGCGTTCCTCGACCCCCAGTCCAAGAGCAAGGACTACTCCACCCGTGCGATCGCCGCGAACCTCTGCGTCGCCCAGACCGGCTCCGGCCCGACCTACGGCAAGTTCCACGAGGCCCTGTTCACCACCCGCCAGCCCGACGAGGGCCGCGACGACCTGAGCAACCCCGCCCTGGCCACCCTCGCCACCGAATCCGGCGCCCCCGAGTCCGTCGCCCTCTGCATCGGCGACAGCGCTCAACTCGACCCCGCCCGCGCCGCCGCCGCGACCGCCCTGGCCGAACTCGACGCCCGCACCGACAACAAGGCCGCCACCCCCGCCATCTACGACGGCACCACCAAGATCGACTGGACCAACGAGAACTGGGTCATCGACCTCGCCCCCTGAGACCAGTGAGGTTGCGCACACGCACCCTCTCGACCCCCACGAGCCTCCCTGTCCCACACCCGCCCCAACGCCACCTTTTCGCCGCCTACCAGCCGATTTGTTGTCTCCGAGAAGCATGGTGTAACTTCATTCAGGCAGCAGCGAGAGCCGCTGAACAACTGAACACGGGGCTATGGCGCAGCTGGTAGCGCACCACACTGGCAGTGTGGGGGTCAGGGGTTCGAGTCCCCTTAGCTCCACCCGATACAAAGGTCCGGCTTTCGAGCCGGACCTTTTGTCATTTCGGAGCCGGTGTCAATCCGAGATATAGTGCTGAATGCTATAGTTTGGTATGTCCAGTCGACGCGACGTGCTCCATGAGGTGATGCTCGAAACGGGCACGACTCAGTCGGATCTGGCGCGGCTGAGCGGTGTTCGCCAGTCCAGCATCAGCCAGTTCCTGTCCGGCAAAGCCAACATGAGTGACGAACAACTTTCCCGGCTGCTCGCGTGCATGGGCTTCTGCCTCGAGGTTGTGCGGCGTCCGGTTGCTCCGGAGCTCACGCGTTCCGAGGCTCGCTCCTGGCGGTTGCATCGGCAGCTGTCCACCCATCTGACCCAGGCGAGTCTCCAGCTGTGGCTTCCTCGGATCGAACGCAACCTCGCGAGGCTTCGCGGTGGGGTATCCGGTCAGCCCCATCTGCGCAATCTCGACCGCTGGGAGTCGCTGATCGAGCGCTCTGATGTGCCGTGTCTGCATCGCGTTCTCACCGGACTGGATCGGGAGTCGATCGAAATGCGTGAGGTCTCGCCGATGGGTGGATTGCTCGCGCAGGACGAGCGCGCTGATGTTCTCCGCGCGGCGAGCTGATGCGCCGCGACCAGTTGGAGCACGCGATCCGCACCGCGTGCCAGATCATCGGGCAGCCCGAGGTGATCGTGGTCGGTTCGCAGTCCATTCTCGGTTCCTTCCGTGAAGCCGAGCTCCCCGCCGACGCGACGATGTCGATGGAGGTCGACATCCTCCCGATCGCCGACGACAACGAGGAGACGGCCCGCCTCGCGGATCTGATCGAAGGTGTGGCGGGCGAGTTCTCTCCCTTCGAGGAGATGCACGGATTCAGCATCGACGGAGTCGACCTGAAGACTTCGGCGTTGCCAGACGGCTGGCGAAAGCGGTTGGTCAAGGTGCGAAACTCCAACACCGCCGCGCCATCAGGCGAACCTCGGTTCACCGGTTGGTGTCTCGACAAGGAAGACCTGTGCGTCGCGAAACTCTGTGCCCTTCGCGAGAAAGACCAGAACTTCGTCAATGCTCTGCTTCAAGCCGGACTTGTCGACCCACGGGTAGTCGTCGAACGGCTGCCAACTGTCCCCGAAGAGTTCCGTCCCGGTGCCGAGCGTGCGCTCGGCTGGATCGCCTCCTGGTTGTAACCCTGCGGTGTGGGGGTCAGGGGTTCGAGTCCCCCCTTAGCTCCACAGAAATAGCAGGTCAGGCCCGGTCTAAGACCGGGCCTGACCTGCTATTCGGTCCAGGCCCCCGCAAACCCCCGTTTGGTTGTGTGTTCGATGGATGCAGCCTGCGGACCGCCTCTGTCGCGGTTCTGATCCACCGCGACGGACGCTGTGCAGAAGTCGGCAGCGAGATCGCCGCGTAGCCCGGTTGTGCAGGTGTCATTCGAACAGTCGGTGGACCAAGTTTTCGTGGTGGCGTAGAGACGGCTGTGGCGCCTGTGCAGTGGGTGGCAGGGCGCGGTTGAGCAGCGGATACCCGATCCGAGAGCGCGAAACTGGGGCGAAGGTCGGAGTAGTAGCGCTGCATCTCGCGGTGCGCTTCGGACTTGGCGGCCACGTGGCAGCTGGCACGGCAGGGGTTGCCCCGAGTGCGGTTCGTGCTTCGATCATCGTATCCACCGAGTGTCTCTGGGGGTAAAGCTGCTTGCGACCTCCGAAACCCGCTGTAGGCAGGGTTCTGGGGGTCACGAACACCCCGGTCGACTTGTGACGGAAGGACCGGGGGAGTTCAGAGGGAGACGGTTCAGGTCACCGTGCGCCGTCCCATTCGGGTTGACGCCGCACCGTGTCAGCTCCGATTTCGAGCGTGACCGCGTGCGTCAACGCTTCCGCGTGCTCACCGAGATGCACCACACCTGGGGCAACGACCGCGACAGCTCCGCTGATGACGGCTTCGTGCACGATGTAGGTGATCGGCATGTAGGTGTCGGCGTTGATCGTCAGTAGCTGTGCCAGCTCATAACCGCGGTCCCGGGCGATCGCAGCGATCACCTCGATGTCACGCCGCCGATGCTGTGGGGACAGGTCGGTATTCAGGACACCGATCGCTCTGCGCTGGTTCACGGAATCACTTCTCCGGGTCGGTGCGGGTGAGCCACGCCTCGATGTCTTCGAGCGTGCCGCTGGCGAGCACGGTGAATGCGTTCTCCAGTTCCCACCCATGTGGCGGTTCGATGGAGGGCCGCAACCCCATATTGCGAAGTGCAGCCCGCGCTTTCAGCTTCTCCAACCGAGCCTGCGTCGGCGTCACCTCGGCACGCTCCCGCCGAGGGGTTGCCCTGTGCTCGACCATTGTTCGAGCGCATCGAGCAACCGCTGCAGGACCTCGCGGCGCCGATCGACGCGCGGCGTGTGACGCATCGGAAAACACGCCGCGGCAATGGCTTGCAGTGACGGCGATGTTCGGGCGGGCACCACCCCACCGATGTCCGACCACGACAGTGCGGGCACATTGTCGACGTAGAACACCACTGCAGGGGAATACGGATTGTGTCCCCCGACTTCGGCTCGAACCATCTGCGCGCGAAGCGTTTTCCTCGTGCGCTGCGGCAACACCGCACGCGGGGCGGCTCGGGTCTGGTCGTTGACCACACCTAGCGCGGCGCGCACATCAGCGTCCAGTTCAAGCATCCGGGCGGCATCGCCCCCCACCCCGAACGCTTGTCGCGCTTCCGACTGTTCAAGCATCGTGTTCCCCTTCACGGCGGGAATCCTTAGGCGATGTGGCTCATCGCCCGGCGTCGTTGATGACCTGACGTTAAGGTCGGCTGCAGCAGCGAAGGGGGAGGATATCTCCCCCCATCCCGATAGACTGGGCAGACGCATTCCACGCCCGCCGTGAAGGGGTTGGAACCATGGAAGATCAGGCACCCATTGGGCTGCGCATCAAACGCCACCGCGAGCGTGCTGGTATCTCCCAGCGCGTACTTGCAGACCGGGTCAACCGGTCCACGGACTGGGTGAAGCAGGTCGAGAATGGTCGTATGCAGCCACCGAAGCTACCGATGCTGCTCGCCATCGCCGATGCTCTCGGCCTGGCCGACCTCGCCGAGCTGACCGGCAACGGGCACGCTGTCTCTGTGAATCTGTACGCAGGGGAGAAGCATGCCGCGCTTGGCGACGTCCAAGCCGCACTCACCGACTTTCGTCGTCCGCCAGCTGGCCGATCCCACAACGTCGCCCATATCGCGGAGCGGTTACGTGCAGCGTGGGAGGTGCGGCATTCCAGCCCCGACCATCGCACACAGCTCGGCACCATCCTGCCCAGCCTGATTCGCGACGCGCAGGCGGCTGCTCGCACCCCTGGCCCTCATCGACGGGAGGCGCGGCGGGTGCTGGCGGGGGTCTACCAGTTGGCCGACTTCTACGTCGCCTATCAACGCGATGCGGCGCTGGTGTGGATGGTGGCCGACCGCGCCCTGAACGAGGCATACGAGGCTGACGACCCGTACCTGATCGCGTGCTCGACGTGGGCGATGGTGCAGGCACTGCGCGACTCCGGCCGCTGGGAGGAGGCGCTGGACCAGATCGACGCCAGCACCGAGCTGCTCACCCCGTACCTCGACCGCGACGAAACTCCCGACGACTGGCGGGGGATCGTCGGCGCGCTCGAGGCGGAAGCTGCCCTCGTACACGGTCGCCGCGGTCGTCACGGTGATGCTTGGGCTGCATGGGATCGGGCGGACCGGTGGGCGCAGGCCCTCGGCCCGGACTACCGGCACGTGCAGACCAGCTTCAGCCAGGCAATTCAGACTGCAAACGCTGTGACGCTTGGCGTGGATCTGCGCCGGTCCGGGGAAGCGCTACGCGCGGCTCGCGATCTCGACGCCGCGGCGATCCCCTCGGTGCCACGACGGAGCCGCCACCTGATCGAGGTGGCCCGCGCCTACGACCAGCGCGACGAACACGCCGCAGTGCTTGCCCTGCTGGACAGCTCTCAGCGCACCGCACCCGAAACAATCAGCTACAACGGGTTTGCCCGCCAACTGCTGCTCGGCCTGCTGAAAAAACCCCCGGCGGGGATGAGCAAGGATGTGCGGCAGCTGTGTCAGCGCGTTGGCGTGGCGGCATGATCGCGCTTCCCTGATCTTCGTGGTCCCGCAGGCGCCTTCACGGGGCGCTGCGGGCCATTCGGTTGAATCCATGCTGTCCGACTGTGATCACACTCGTCTGTGATGGGTGGCCAGTAGAGATTCGCAACGAATTGGCCTGCGGCTCAAACTTTTCCGGCGAAATGTCGCCGCTCCGTGGGACGGTCAGTCGGGCTCTGGGAGCGTGTCGGCGGGCCAGTCGAGAAGCCGAGCCCCGAGCACGGCGACGTGCAACGGCAGCCGGACGGCGGCGTCGGTGGGATCCAGCCCGATAGCGTCGCGGATACGGGCAAGTCGGTACGTGACGGCACGCACCGACAGATGCAGCCGGCGCGCGGTCTGCGCGGTGTTGCCGCCCGTGTCGAGGTACGCATCCAGGGTCTCCAGGAGAATCGCCGTGCCCCTGACGTCGTCGAGGGGGCCCAGTGTGGTGAGGATGAGGTCGGCGATGGCGGCCCGGTCGCGCAACAAGACCCGGTAGACGAGCAGATCGACCGCGGCGACGACGCGGGTCTCGATGCGAAGCAAGGCGGCGAGGCTCAGCGCGTCGCGGGCCTCGTCATATCCGCGCAGCACGCCCCCTGGGCCGGGGCGTACCCGTCCGACACCGACCTGCCAGTCACCATCGGCGAGGCCGGCCGATGTCGCCAATATGTCGACGAGTGCCGAGGTGACCGAGCTGAAGGCGTCGGGCTGGACGACGGTGACGACGACGACGAGCACCCCGTCCTTGCTGGCGACCAGTGTCGGGGGTGAGTTCCGTCCACTCAGTGATCGTTCGATGTCATCGAGGAGCTCACTGTCTTCGGTGAACGGCCGATGGGCGCGGACCACCGCGACGCCATGAGGCCCGGACAGGTCCAGACCGAATCCAGCGGCGCGAGAAAGCAGACCCGCGACATCCGAGCTACCGGTGAGCAGATCGTCGATGAATTCCCGTCGGGCCGCCTCCTGTCGGCGGATCACCGACTGGCGGGCGACCTGGTAGCCATCGTTGACCGCGGCGACAGCGTCACCGGCGGCGCGCATCACGGTCTCGCCGACGGCGTGGATGCTCCTGAGATCCGACGCCGCGGCTGTCACGGCCGGAAGATGAGACCACAATCGCCAGGTCGCCGAGAGGTACAGATCGACCAGCGCCGCCAACGGCACGCCGGCGGCGGCGGCTTGTCCACCGCAGCCGCGGTAGTCCTCCAGCTCGTCGCGGCTGAGTGCGGTCCGCGACGCGCTGACCCGTGTCAGTGCCGACACGTAGTTCCCCAACAGCGCCGGATCGAGTCCGCCCGAGTCGGCGAGCGCTGCATCGGTCGGCCCGCCCGTCTCGAGCGCTGTGGCGGCGTCCTTGCCCGCATCCTCTGGATCAGTCGGCACGGAGTCCACCTCTCGATCTGGCGCCCCTACCACGAATATTGCCGGAGTACGGAAACAGAATAGGCGCAAATACAGCCTGGTCGCGCCGTGACTGCGCAGAGAGCGAAGCCCATCCTTGAAACAAGACTCGCAGACACCGACTCCAGCGGCGGCGGCCAACTGCATCCTCACGACCTCGGCGGCTCACACCGAGCACCACATGCTCACTCGTTTCCCAGGAGGACTCACCGATGACACACGACACCACGTTTCCGCGCCCCACACCGGTCCTGGCCATTCCCGATGCCGTGTTCGCCGCCACCGGCACGGTGGTCTCGGTGTATCTGACCACCGAGTCGTCGCTACCCCAGGCCGCTGACCGGGTCGCGTTGCGATGGAAGAACCTGCGCACCCAGCTCGCCGAGAACGGTGCCCCACCCGAGGCGCTGGCCGCGATCGACCCCCTCATCGAGGGATCCTTCACCGCCGGAGAGGCGCTCGTCGCGTTCGCCGACCGGACCGGACTGCTGTACACCGCGCACCTGCCCGAACCGCCCGAGGCCGACAGTGCGTCCCTTGGGTCGCTGCCCGATCTGGCGCCCCTGCTCGCCGCGACCCAGGTGCTTCTGCCGCACCTCGTGGTGGTCATCGACCGGGTCGGCGCCGATCTGATCTGCGTGGTGCCCGATGGAACCGACGTGCAGTCCTCGATCGAGGGAGAAGCGCTCCATGTCACCCGTTCAGCGCCCGGCGGCTGGTCACAGCGCCGATTCCAGCAACGCGCCGAGAACCGCTGGGAAGCCAATTCCCGCGAGGTGGCCGACGAGATCACCCGCATCGTCGACACCACTCCGACCCGCCTCGTCATCGTCAGCGGCGACGTACGCGCCGTGCAGTTCTTGCGTGAGCACCTGCCACCCCGGGTCACCGACCTGCTCACCGAGGTCCAGGGCGACTACAGCACCCTCGACGAAGCGCTGCACCGAAGCACTCAGGTCGTCGCCGACCTGGCCGCCGACGAGACGGCCGCCCTGCTCTCCGGCTACCGCCAAGAGCGGCATTCGCGGGGTCTGGCGGTGGCCGGCGCCAAGGACACCCTGACCGCACTGCGTGCCGGTCAGGTCGACACGCTGATCCTGGATCCCACGCTCAGCACCGGACAGACCGCCTGGTTCGGCCCCGAACGGGGCCAGGTCGGCGCCACCCCCCAGCCGCTGCTCACCGCCGGGGTGAGCACCCCGCAGCGCGCATCGCTCACCGACGTCGCGATCCGCGGTGCCGCCGCGACCGGCGCCGCGATGCGGATCGTGCCCGCCGGGACCCCTGAACTCGGCCCCGACGGCATCGCCGCGCTCCTGCGTTACCGCTGACCCCACACAGCCACCCGGAAGGAATCGGTCCCATGGCCCGACCCCGCTCCAACGAACTGGCCCGCAGCGGACACACCCCGCTCGGCGAACACTTTGCCGCCAAGAACGCTGACACCGGCATGCCCCTCGACGACGGACACGCCGGCCCGGTGCCGCCGCAGAATCAGCCCGGGCACCGACCCGAGGTCGACCAGGACAAGCCCATCGAGGCATTCGCCGAGCTGTCTGCGGCTGTGCCCCGCGAGATGCTGCGCTCAGCACCAGAACAGCACGCCGCGACCGTGGCCGGACAGCTACGCCTGGGCAGCGGGTTCGCCACCGCCGAGCGCCCCGACATCATCGAACGGTTGTCGTCACTGGACAACGCGTTGGCGGCATTCCTCAGCGATGCCGTCGAACTGGAACTGTCGATGAAGGACCGCGACCGCCCAGGGCAGGCGACGACGCTGCAGTGCTGGCTCACCGGATGGCCCCGGCTGGTGTCCACCAGTTCACATCAGGCCCTGACCGCGTCATTGGTCGAGGTCCGTGATGATCTGCGCCGCCAACTCGACGACGTCAAATCCCGCAACGCCCCGCAACGCAACAGGCAGACGCTGTGACACCGACCCGGTCAAAGCCGTGATCAACGTTGAGCGCTACCCGATGGCGGTCTCCCAGGTCGCCCAGACCTCCCTGCGGGCGGTCATCGGGCGCGCCGACCCGGACACCTCGCTGTCGGACCGCGATCGGATCAACGCCGAACTCGAATCGGTCATCGATGGCCCCACCGAAGAACCGTGGGGCCCGCACATCGAACGAGTCGAGGTCAAGGACGTCGCCTCGCCCGAAACGATGATGCGATCGATATCGCGCCAAGCCGAGGCCGAGCGCGGCCGTCGGGCCCGGGGCATCGCCGCCGACGGCGAATTCCAGGCCTCGGCCGAACTCGCCGAAGCAGCCCCCAGGACATTGCGCTCGGTGTAGCGGATCCGCTACACGAATCCGGATTCGTAGGCCACGATGACCGCCTGGGTGCGGTCTCGGGCGCCGAATTTCGCCAGGATCGAGCTGACATGGGTCTTCACCGTTTCCGACCCGACGTACAGGTCGGCCGCGATCTCCGCGTTCGACAGCCCTTTCGTCATCAGTCGCAGGACCGCCACTTCTCGTTGCGTGAGGTCGGCGCGCTCCACTATCGCGCGTGCGCTGTCGTTTCTGCGGCCCGCCGCCAGCGACCGGACCGCGGCCGGGTAGAGCACCGAATCGCCTTGTGCGACGGTGCGTACCGCGTTCGCGATCTCGGCGGGGCGAGCGCGTTTGAGCAGGAACCCGTCGGCGCCGGCGCGCAAGGCCTCGTAGACGTAGTCGTCGTTTTCGAAGGTGGTGATGATCAGGATCTTCGGTGGGTCCGGGATGGCTCGAAGTACCGTCCGGGTGGCTTCGATCCCGTCGAGCAGCGGCATTCGCACGTCCATGGCGACGACATCCGGGCGCAGTCGTTTGACCTCGCCGACCACCGACACGCCGTCGGCCGCTTCGCCGACCACCGTAATTCCCTCCTGCGCATCGAGAATCGCCCGCAGTCCCGCCCGCGCCAACGGTTCGTCGTCCACCAGCAGCACCGAGATGGTCACCGAATCACCTTAGGCTGTGGGTCGGTAGCCGCACCCATGTCCGCCACTGCCCGTCCGCCAGACCCATGCGAGCATCGCCGCCGAGTAGTTCGGCACGTTCCCGAATCCCGCGCAGCCCGCTGCCGTGACCGGCCGGGACAGCTCGATCGGACGCAGATGCGGGGACCGGATTCGACACCTCCAGCTCGAGCCAGTGCGCGTCCGCGCGCACCCGAACCCGCACGGCGACACCGCCCGCATGGCGCAGGGCGTTGGTGAGTGATTCCTGCAGAATTCGATAGCCCTCGCGCGAGATCGGACCGGAAACCCGTTCGATGGGGCCGGTGATGTCGGCATCGATGGTGGCTCCCGCCGAACGGGCCGAGTCGAACAGTCGAGATGCCGCGGTCAGCATCGGACGCTGGCCCACGGGTGTGCTCGGCTCACGCAGCACTGCGAGCACGCGCTCCAGATCCTCCAACGCGGCGCGGCCCGTGTCTTCGATCGCGGCGAGCGCGGTGCCGGTGAACTCCGGCTCACCGGTCGTGCGGGCGGCGCCGGCCTGCAACACCATCGCGGTGAGCGAGTGGCCGATCGAGTCGTGCAATTCCCGGGCGATACGGTTGTTCTCCAGCAGCCGCTCGGTGCGTTCTTCCAGCGCGTGCAGCCGTGCCGAGGCCGACGGGCCGAGCAACCACCGCGCACAGGCGGTGACCAACTCGCCGAGGCCGACGAGCAGGACGAGCAGGACGAGGATCGGTAGCGGCGCGACAAGCGCGTACCACCACTGCGGACCGGCGAGATGTAGCAGCGTGTCCCGCGTGGGCTCGGCGCCCAGCGCCGCTCTCACGAGATCCGAGCACAGCAGGATCGCCGGTATGCCGGCACCGAACAGTGTCACGCTCAACAACAACCGGATCTCGAGCCACAGCACGGTACGCCAGCGATCCGCCCAGTCGGCGGCGGGCGCCACGGCGATCGAGGCATCGGTGGCCCCGCGTTCGTGTGGGGTGAGAAACAGTTGAGCCTGGATCGCCTCGGCCAGCCGCATTCCTGGGATCAAGCCGATCGGCACGGCCAGCAGGAGCGGTACCCAGGGACTGTGCTTGTCGATGAACATCCACAGTGCCACCGCGATCATCGGCAGGGCCAGATGCAGTCCGCGGGAATAGGTCACCGAACGCGCCAGTGGCCGCAACAGTGTTGTGAACACCATGCCATCGTGCCAGCGCACGGCGGCCGAAAATTCCCCCGTGCGGGGGAGGCGACACCCACTCGGTGGGGGAAGTGTTGTCATCGCAATCCGGCGATGGTGTGACTATGACCAGTATCGAAGTCCGCGAACTCAGCAAAGTCTATCGAGGCACCAGGGCTGTCGACGGGATCGACTTCTCGGTACGTCCCGGGCGCGTCACCGGATTCCTCGGCCCCAACGGCGCGGGCAAGTCGACCACGATGCGGCTGATCCTCGGCCTGGATCGGCCGAGTTCGGGGACAGCGACAATCGGCGGTCGCCGATTTCGCGACATCGACTGGCCGCTGCACACGGTCGGCGCCCTGCTCGATGCCGCCGCCGCGCATCCGGCCCGCACCGCGCATGCCCATCTCCTCGCGCTCGCCGTCGGCAACCGCATCCCGGCCAGCCGGGTCACCGCGGTCCTCGAGGAGGTCGGGCTGGGGGGCGTGGCCGGGCGCCGGGTTCGCACCTATTCGCTCGGTATGCGCCAGCGTCTCGGTATCGCCGCCGCGCTACTCGGTGATCCACCGGTGATCATGCTCGACGAACCGTCCAACGGGCTCGACCCGGAGGGGATCATCTGGATTCGGGAAACGCTGCGCCGCTTGGCGGGGGAGGGCCGTACCGTGCTCGTCTCCAGTCACCTGATGGGCGAGACCGCGGCGTTCGCCGACCATCTGCTCGTGCTGGGTCGCGGTCGGGTACTTGCCGATACCGCTCTGCAGACCTTCATCAGCGATCACGTGCAGCCGCGAGTCCGCGTGCGTACGACCGACGAGGCGCGGTTGCGCGAGGTAGTGGCCGGGGCCGGACTCGATGCGATCGAGGACTCCGGGCGCTGGTTCGTCCAAGGCCGGCGCCTCGACCAGATCGGCCCGCTGCTCGTGGACGCGGGCGTCCCGATCCTCGAACTCGCCGAGGAGCAGGCGTCGCTGGAACAGGCATACCTCCAATTGACCTCGGCCGACAGCGAATACGCGGCCGCGACCCCCACACTCGAGAAGGCATGACAATGACGTTCACCCCGGTACTGCGCTCGGAATGGATCAAGGCTCGGTCACTGCCCTCACTGAACGGCATTCTGGTGCTGTTGTTCGTGGTGACGGTCGGACTCTCGCTGCTCGGCAGCGCCACGCTCGCCCACGAGGAAAAGGGCACAGCGGATTTCGATCCGGTGCTGCTGTCGTTCTTCGGCATCAATTTCGGGCAGGTCATCGCCATCGCGTTCGGTGCGGCCTGCGCTGCGGGACCGTACCGCGACAACGGCATGCGGGTATGGCTGACAGCCGTTTCCCGGCGCGGCCGGCTGTACTCGGCCAACCTGGCCGTGATCGGGGCACTGACCTTCGCGGCCGGACTCGCCACCGGCGTGATCTGCTTGCTCGCCGGCCGACCACTCATCGGTGACGGCGCGATCGGACTCGACGATCCGGTCGGCTGGCGCGCCGTGCTCGGCTGCGCGGTGTACCTGACGCTGATGGCGCTGATGGCCGCAGGGGTCGCCACCCTGCTGCGCAGTTCGGCCGCCACCATGGGTGTGCTGATCCCCCTCGTCCTGATGCTGTCGTTCGCGCTCGGCGATGTCACTCGAGGTGGGAGCGTCGCGGAGTTCCTGCCGGACCGTGCGGGCCGCCAGGTCCTGGTGTACGACCCCACCGGCGTCCTCGGTCCGTGGACAGGTCTCGCGGTCACCGCATGCTGGGCGGCGGCGGCCATCGGCGTGGGCTGGATGGCGCTGCGCCGCCGCGACTCCTAGCTGGAACCGCCGGGCAGCGGTCCCGCCGAGCTGCTGCCCAGCTGGGAGTCACCGGTGACCTCGATGACGACGGTCTTGGTGGGAATGCCCTGGGTGGCCACGATCGTGTAGGCCCCCTTGGCCGGTGGGCGCCAGAAGCTGTCGACGGCGCGGACTTTTCGCACAGTTCATCCCCCGTGGGTGATGTTTCGCCCTCCGCCGGCACCGACGATGGATGCGGCCGGCCCCACCGGGATCATGATTGGCAATGGAGGCGTGATGAGCGTGTTGTCCAGCGATCTGCGAACCGTCAGCTACGAGGCGTATGTCTACTTGTACTCGTTGGTCACGATGGATGTCACTCGCCGGCAGCAGACGAACTCCCCGGCCGGTGCAACCCCGGGGTTCGGACCGCCGAACCAGTTCCATCACCTGCGCGAATTGCCTGATGTCGGTTTCCGCGCGGTCGTACGCCCGAACTTCGACACGCTGTACTCGTCGGCGTGGCTGGACCTTGCCGCCGGCCCGGTCCAGATTCATCTTCCCGACAGTCACGACCGGTACTACATGATGCCGATGCTCGACGCCTGGACGGACGCATTCGCCACCCCTGGTAAACGAACAACCGGCACCGAGGCCCAGGATTATGTCGTCGTCGGGCCGAGCTGTCGCGGCCAGTTGCCCGCTGGCATCCCGGTGATTCAGGCGCCGACGCCGATCGTGTGGGTGATCGGGCGAACTCAGGTGAACGGCCCCGATGACTACGCGGCGGTCAACGAGTTCCAGGCCGGACTGCGGATCACCGAACTCGGTGACCGCCCGCCATTCGTCCCCGATCCGGGCCTGGTCAGCCAGATCGAACCGCTCCGCGAGGTCAACGAGATGCCCGCGACGGAGTTCTTCAGCCACGCTGCCACGGTATTGAAGACGATCCCCGCCCACTCGACCGACTTCTCCATCCTCGCCCGCATCTCGTTGCTCGGTATCGTTGTCGGCCAGGACTTCGACGCGAAGCGGTTCTCCGCGGCAGACCTCGCCGAGATCGACGCGGGCGTCGGTGCAGCGCGCGCCGACCTCCTCGCCGCGCGAACCACGATGATCCCGCCCATCGACGGCTGGATGAGCATCCTGCACAACATCGGCGTCTACGGCAACGACTACTTCCGCAGGTCTGCGATCACCTTGGTCGGCCTCGGTGCCAATCCCGCCGAGGACGCGATCTACCCCTTGCTGGTTCGTGACGCCGCGGGCAACCCGCTCGTCGGTGACGACGACTATGTGCTCCACTTCGACGCCGGGAAGCTGCCGCCGGTCGCGGCGTTCTGGTCGGTCACGATGTATGACCTCGAGGGCTTCCAGATCGCCAACGAACTCGACCGCTACGCCCTCGGCGACCGCGATCCGCTGAACTACAACGCCGACGGATCGCTCGACATCTACATCTCGCACCAGAACCCGGGCCCCGACCGCGAACCGAACTGGTTGCCCGCACCAACCGGTCCCATGGGCATCACCCTGCGCCTCTACGCGCCCGCCGCCGAGGCCCTCGACGGAACCTGGACCCCGCCGCCGGTCCACAAAGCGTCATGACCGGAAACGTCTGCAGCGCATCGTGGCGGGCGCGCCCGGTAGCGAGGTCGGCACCGACCTGTCGTAGCCGTAGCGGTTCGCCGGCGGGCCCATGTCGCCTTCTCCTTTGTTATAGTCAGTATGACAATAACAAAGGAGAAGGCGATGGCAGACATCAGTGGCTACCCAGGACTGCGGCATCTCAGGGGAGCCCCGACCGTCCATGTCAGGCATGTTCGCAGGGGTGAGGTCCTGCACGACGGCACCGGTCTGAGCTTCTGGTTCCGTCCGAGCACCGCGGTCCTCAGCGAGGTGCCGGTGGACGACCGCGAGCTGCCGATGCTCTTCCACGCCCGCACCCGCGACTCCCAGGACGTCACCGTCCAGCTCACGGTCACCTACCGCTGCGCCGATCCCGAGACGGCGACGAGCAGGATCGACTTCTCGATCGACCCCGACACGGGAATCTGGCGCCAGGATCCGCTGAGCCAGATCGCGAACACTCTCACCGAGAACGCCCAGCAACACGCCCTCGAGGTTCTCGCCACGCTCGACCTGGAGACCGCCATCCGCACCGGCGTCGACAAGGTCGAGGAAGCCACCACGCGCAAGCTGACCGCGGGCCATATCGGACTGGAGATCATCGACATCCGCGTCGTCGCGATCCGCCCCGACGCGGAGATGGAGAAGGCGCTTCAGACCACGATCCGGGAAAAGGTTCAGCAGGAAGCGGACAGAGCGACCTTCGAGCGGCGCGCGCTCGCCGTCGAACGCGAGCGCGCGATCAGCGAGAACGAACTGCAGAATCAGATCGAGCTGGCGAAGCGAGAGGAACTCCTGGTCGTCCAGCGCGGCGCGAACGCGCTCGAGAAGGCCGAGTACCAGGCCAGGGCGAGCAGGATCGCCGACAATGCCAAAGCCGAAGGCATCCGCAAGCTCGCCGAGGCCGAAGCCGCCGGTGAGAAGGCCCGTCTGGACGTGTACCGGGAGATCCCGCAGAAGATGCTCTACGCGCTGGCCGCCAAGGAGCTCGCGGGCAACCTGCCGGAAATCGGCAGCATCACCCTGACCCCGGACATGATCGCGCCGATCCTGCAACGGCTCACCCGATGAGCCTGGCTCCGCGCATCGTGCTGGTGCACCGGCGCACCGAGTTGTCCGAGCTGCTGGCACGGCACGGAACGCGCGGGCAGGTGGAGTTCTTCCTGAGGTCGCGCGACAGATCACTGGACGAGGTGGTGGAGCGTGACCGGCGGACCCGCGCGGCGTTGGCCGAGGTCAGCGCCGCGATTCCGTTGGGATGGCGACGTGGCATGGTCGAGCGGGAGGACCTGTCGCGGTTTCTGTTCGCGCCCGAGGACGTCGTCGTGATCGTCGGACAGGACGGGCTGGTCGCCAACGTGGCCAAATATCTCGACGGCCAGGCCGTCATCGGCATCAGCCCGGAGCCGGGTGTGCTCGCCGAGCACAGTCCCGCCGACACCGCGGACCTCCTGCACCGCACCGACGACACCGACGACCTCACGATGGTCGAGGCGAGAGCCGACGATGGCCGGACACTGCACGCGCTCAACGAGATCTACCTCGGCCATCCGAGTCACCAGACCAGCCGCTACCGCATCCACAACGAACGCCAGGCATCCTCGGGCGTCCTCGTCGGCAGCGGCACGGGCGCCACCGGCTGGTGCGCATCGACGCACCGTGAACGGAAAAGTCCAGTGCTCCTGCCCGAACCCACCGAGCGCAGACTCGTCTGGTTCGTCAGGGAGGCATGGCCTTCGCCGACCACCGGGATCACGCACACCGAAGGCGAGATCACTGACGAAAGCTTGCACATCGACGTCGAGTCCGACGGGCTGGTGGCCTTCGGCGACGGCATCGAGCACGATGCACTATGCCTGTCGTGGGGGCAGCGGTTGAGTGTCGGACTCGCTGCCACCCGACTTCGCCTCGTGCGCTGAGGTCCCGGGACCTGGTCGGTGGCGTTGTGGGGGCAGGGGTTCGAGTTCCCTTGGTGCCGCCGAAACAGCAGGTCAGCTCCGATCATGGACCGGGCCTGACCCCAGGGCCGCGGTGGGGACCCGTCCTCATCTCTTGCGGGGACGCCAGAAGGGGGTGCAGGGTTCGGGCGTCGGATGTCCCGGGCACCATCGCTCGGGCGCGACACCGGACCGGACGGCCTCGATGTGGTCACCGCAGCCGGACCAAGTGGTTTTGCCGCAGGTACGGCATGGGATCGGTGAGCACATCAGTGGGTGTCCTCTGGGGTGGTCTCGATGCGGGGTGGGCTTTGGTAGGGGCGATGTAGCGCGGCGAATCCGGGAGTGGTCGCGGCGGTGACGAGCGCGTCGAGCAGAGCCGGACCGTGTTGCGCGGTAGGACTTTCGGTGAGGACGGGGCCGTTGAAGCCGTGTCCGTCGATGACGATGATCGGACTGCCACCGCTGCCGCCGAGCGTGTCGTACAGCCGCGCGAACGCGTCGTGTCCTGCGGTGGCGGTGGCTGCGGTGAACACCCGTCCCAGTCGGCGTGAGCGCTCGATCATCGGCTGATGATCAGCGTCGACGTCGTGGTCGTCGTTGAGCACGGCCAGGCTCATCTGTCGCAGCCGCACCGTGTGTGGGCTGCCCTCGGCGGCGGCGAGCAGCCACCGGGAGGTGACCCACGCGAACGGGCATACGGGATCGACGTACAGGTCGATTTCGGCCATGGAGGGCCTCCTTCGGGTGGTGGCGCGGGAGGCGCCCGGCGGTAGCGGCTTTGATCGAGTTCGCAGGCGCGCACAGGGTCTGCGTCGTGCCTGACCGACCTCGCCTGATGACGTCGAAAGCGTCGAGATTGGCGGGCGGCGAGGCGGCTCGGATACCGGCTCGACACGACCCATACCGCGGCCATCGCCTGGAGTGACATTCCCGGTGCCGAACTCGATGAACCGCATCGGATAACCGGGGCCATCGCCCACGCTGCCGGCTGGTCACCGTCGGGGGAGGTGCCACTGACCTCGCTGATCACCGAAAACGGTGCCCAGGCAGACAGATTCATCAAGTACACCCTCGGCGATCTGGAGCATGCCGACAGCGAACTGCGCGAGTCGGTTCTCGCCTATGTCAACGAGCAGTGCAACGCCACCCGCGCCGCGGCGCGCCTGTTCACCCACCGCAACACGATTCTGCGCAGGATCGCCCGCGCCGACGAGTTGCTGCCCCGGCCACTGGCGGACAACAGCGTGCATGTCGCTGTCGCGCTGGACGCGCTGTACTGGCGGCAGAACCTGCCATCACGCGGTCGAATGGCGACGCCGGGTCAGCGCGCCGCGCACACCGGGGTGAGGCGGTGCGTGCCTCGCAGACCCTTCAGTGTCGCGTCACGAGCCGTCCCGATGGTGAGATCGCTCCTGCTGCCGATGGCCTCGAGCACCGGTTCGCTGATGAGGACCTCGCCACCCTCGGCCTGGGCGGTGACGCGCGCGGCCATGGCGACGTTGCGTCCGAACAGATCATCGCCCCGGCGAACGGAAGTCCCCATGTGGATACCGATCCGGACCCGGAAATCGGTCTCGCTGCGCGATTCGACATCCTTGTGCAATGCCGCCTGGATGGCCACACCGCATCGGACCGCACGATCGGGAGCGGCGAAGGCGATCATGTACCCGTCACCTTGGTTCTTGACCACATGACCCTGGTGGCTGTGCACGCATCGTTCGACCAGGCGATGGTGGCGTCCCAGCAGCTTGACCCAGGCTCGGTCGCCCAGTTGTTCGTTCAGGGCGGTCGACTGTTCGATGTCGGAGAACATGATCACGACGTTGCCGTCTGGGGCCAGCCTGGCCAGGTCGGGACGTTCGACCTGTGCCCAGCCCGCGAGGTCTTCGATGGAGGTCAGCACTGCGGCTCGAAAGCCTTTGGCCCGGACCAGGTCCGCGGCCTGCCAGGCGGTTCGCACCGCTTCGCGGCTGCCCACCACCAACCGCTGCGTAGTCGTCGACCGGCGCGGGGCTCGGCGTTTGCGCCGACTGCGGGCCAGCAGGATCGACAGGGTGATCAAGCCGACGGCTTCACCGGCGGCGACGATCGCGAGCACGGTGATCACGACTGTGGTCACCGGCGCGACCCCGGCGGAGTAGCGTAGCTGGTCGAACTCTGTAGCGGCTGCGCGCCCGAGCTGGTCACGGAAAAATAGTACATGTGTTCACTCGGATACCGAATGCGATAGTGCAGAGCATGCCGACGGCGGATCAGCGCCGTGGCCGTGGTGTCAGACCTCCCGTCGCGGGCCTGCTTGGCGGTCCTGTTCAGGTGAGATGTTCGGGTCGTCGAATCTCGCGGTGATCCGGCGGCGATGCGCGCAGAGGTCGCTCATCGATGCGGCGAGCCGCGGCAGGTGGAGCAACAGGACCATCTCGGTGAACAGGTGGTGCGCGTATCCAGTCGCTGGTGGTGCCTAGTGCACAACCTGAACGTCATTCGGGTGCGAAGCGCCATTGGCATGCGGTTGTCGAGACCACACGATGGAGAGCACTATCGGGAAGTAGGAAACCAGCGCATGTCCGACAGCATTCTGTTGGCCCGTTCGGTCACGCTGGCGGGCCGACCGGCGACCGACTGTCTCCCCGCGGCATCGATGATCTCGGGCACGATCATGAGCCGAATCCCCGTCAGCAGTGCCCTACCCAGGTGCCCATCGCGGTGGTGCGTCGTGAGGTCACTGCGTTGATGAGCATTGGCCGCGAGGTGACCACCAGGCTGCTGGCCGGTGATGACACCGCGGCACCGCTGGCCGAGTTCCGCGTCGGCCTGCTCGAATGATCCACGCGGGCGTCGCGATGGAAGCGACGCACAAGACAGTGCACGCGGGCGTGCGGGTGATGTTCGACCACCTCCCCGATGCAACCGGATGGAGCCTGGCGCCTTCGTTCTGTGCTCGTCGCGCGCCTGATCGGTGCCGAGGAGGAGTCGACCGACCTGCGCGACCCTGATCGGACGCCCACCGCGCAGGCGTGTTGATCGGGGTGGACGAGGCGACGGGCTCGGGCTCAGCGGCTCCCGTTCGGCTGCGTGAGAAGCGCTTCGACGGCACGTTCGGCGCTCTGGACGGCGCTCGCCATCGTGGCCGACCAGTCGGTGCGGGTCCAGTCGCCCGCCAGCATCAGGTTCGGGACCGAGGCGCGCTGGCCGGAGCGCAGGTTGTCGGTGCCGACGACCTGGGAGAACGTCGCCTTCGGCATCTCACGACGTGACCGGCCACGACCTGGGCCTCGGCGGCTTCCGGGCGGAACAGATTTCGGCATGTTGGGGCAGGTCGTCGAGGAGACCGCCGAGGGCGGAGTTCGGGACCGCGCAGATCACTGCGTCGGCCTCGACCGTCGAGCCATCCGCGAGCCGCACGCCGGTCGAGCGGTCCCGCGCCGAGTGCCCACGCTGTCCAGGTATCGCCACAGGCTTCGGTACCCGCTGGCCACGACGTGCTGGCCGTTGTCGGCGAGGTCGTCCACCTCGGCGACCCGCATCGCCTGCGTGCGGCCGCCGAGCCGACCTCGCCGCTCGAGCAGGGTCACCTGTCCGCCGGCCTCCGCCAGCCATACGGCGGCGGCCGACCCGGCCAGGCCAGGGAAATGGTCGACTGGGCGGACCGCGAAACCGCTGTCGTCCTGGAACCGACCGAACCGGTCCTCAGCTGGAACCGGGCAGCAGTCCCGCCGAGCCGCTGCCGAGTTGGGGGTCACCGGTGACCTCGACGACGAGGGTCTTGGTGGAGGTGCCCTGGGTGGCCACGATCGTGTAGGTGCCCTTGGCCAGCGGGCGCCAGGTGCCGCGGATCGCGCTGCGTTGCAGGTCCGGGTAGTCCAGGCGCTCCGGGGAATCGAGCTCGCGGCCGTTGACGGTCACGGTGGCGGGCAGTGCGTAGTCGGGGCCGAACATCCGGGCCATGACGCTGCAGTTGGCGCCTACATAGTCGCAGCCGACGGGTACTTCGCTGTTGCCGTAGGAGTAGATGGTGATGTCCTCCACCTCCGCGGAGGCCGCGGGTGCCAGGAAGGCGGGGAGGATCAGTGCGCCCGCCGCGAGCGCGGTCAGTCCTGCGATTCGCATGGTTCGGTGGTCCTTTGTCTCGGTGTGGTCAGCCCTGGCGCTCGCCAGGAACCCGTGAAGCGGAGCGTTCCACAGTTCCCGCGGGGCTGGTACCCCGAAAACCCAGGGCTTGACCTGGGGTTCCGGTAGCGAGGTAGGTGGCAGATGGACCCAGCACGGCGCGCCGGCGGTCTTCGTTAGGGTGTGACTCATGGCCGAATCACTCCCTGACGACGATTTGCGGGTCGGCAACCCGGAGCGTGAACGCGCCATCGCGTTGCTCAATGACGCGTTCGCCGCGGGATATCTCGAGATCTCCGAGTTCGAGGAGCGGTCGCTGGTGGCATACAGCGCACGGACGCGCGGTGAGTTGCGCGGCGTGCTGGCACAGCTTCCCGTTGCCGGACAGTTGTTTCCCGATGCGGTAGCGCGGCCGGGCGCGATGGTGCCGGCGCCGGTCGGCGTGGCGCCGATGGAGATCGAGGCGGATTGGACCACGGTCCGTCGCAAGGGTCTGTGGCAGGTGCCCGCGCGGCTGCTGATCATCGGTTCGTGGGGCACGATCGACCTGAACTTCGTCAAGGCCGAGTTCCTTGGTCCGAGTGTCGATATCGAACTGCAGGTGTCGGTGTCGACGGTCAAGTTGATGCTCGGCGCCGACCACACGATCGACTACGGCGATGTCGAGTCCATCGGCTGGTCCAGCGTGAAGGACAAAGCGGGGCCACCGAAACGCCCTGGCGGGCAGGTGATCCGGTTGTACGGGGCGATCTCGGGAATGAGTGGAGTCGTCATCCGTCGGCGTTGACCGGCGGAGACCTTCGTCACATCGGCTCCGGCGCGGGATGCGGCCGACTCGCGCGCGTGTTGCCGGCGGTGGATCGGACCGACTGCGAACAGGACACGATGTGACCGACGAGAACGCCCACCGGGCAGCCGACGCGCTCGCGCGACCCTTCACGGTGCGCGGCTCGACCTCGCCCAACCGCATCGCCATGGCGCCGATGACCAGGCAGTTCTCGCCCGACGGCGTCCCCGGTCAGGACGTGGCGGACTACTACGGTCGACGCGCGGCCGGAGGTGTCGGGCTGATCATCACCGAGGGCACCTACGTCGACCATGCCTCGGCCGGTACCAGTGACCAGATCCCACGGTTCTACGGGGCGGACGCCTTCGCCGGCTGGTCGAACGTGGTCGACACCGTCCATCGCGCGGGCGGCACGATCATGCCGCAGCTGTGGCACGTGGGGGTCACCCGCACCGAGGGCGCCCCGCCGATCGCCGACGCGCAGCCGGTCGGACCCTCCGGGATCTCGCTGACCGGTAAACCCAAGGGCCGCGCCATGACTCAGCGGGATCTCGACGATGTCGTCGCCGCGTTCGCCGCCGCGGCCGCCGCGGCCGAGCGCCTCGGCTTCGACGGCATCGAGTTGCACGGCGCCCACGGCTATCTCATCGACCAGTTCCTCTGGGCGGGCACCAACCGCCGCACCGACGCCTATGGCGGCGACATCCTTGCCCGCACCCGCTTCGCCGCCGAGATCGTGGCGGCCTGCCGCGCGGCGGTCTCGGACGCCTTCCCGATCGTCTTCCGCATGTCGCAGTGGAAGTCGGGCGCCTACGAGGCGAAACTCGCGCAGAACCCTCAGGAACTCGACACCATCCTCACCCCGCTGGTCGAGGCCGGCGCCGACGTCTTCCACGCCTCCACCCGCCGCTACTGGCTGCCCGAATTCGACGGCTCCGACCTCAACCTCGCCGGTTGGGTGAAGAAGATCAGCGGCGCGCCGACCATCACCGTCGGCTCGGTAGGCCTCGACGGCGACTTCTTCGGCGCCCTCGCCACTGGCGAGAACTCCGCCGTCACCGGCATCGACCAACTCCTCGACCGCATCGAACGCGACGAATTCGACCTGGTCGCTGTGGGCCGGGCCCTCATCGCCGACCCTGAATGGGCCATCAAAACCCTCACCGGTCGCACCGAATCCATCACCCCCTTCGATGGGGCAATGCTGAAAACCCTGCACTGAGCGGTTCGAGTCAGCGGTCAGAGTCGGGGATCGGTGGGGACCGATTCCATCGCCAGGATCGCGAAGACCAGTTCGTGGACCCGCCACAGCGGTTCGCCGGTCGCGACGGCGTCCAGGGCGGCCAGGCCGAGGCCGTGTTCGCGCAGGGCGAGGCCGCGTTTGCGGCTGAGGGCGCGCTCGCGTAGGCGGGTGAGGTGGTCGGGGGCGGTGTAGTCGGGGCCGTAGATGATGCGCAGGTACTCGCGGCCGCGGCATTTGATGCCGGGCTGGACGAGCTTGCCGTTGGCACGGTGTGACAGGCCGGCGTGGGGCTTGATCACCATGCCCTCGCCGCCCGCCTCGGTCAGCGCGAGCCACCAGGCGGTGGCCTCCGCCTCGGTGGCGGGGTCGGACAGGTCGACCACCCGACGGCCGGTGGCGCGGAAGGTCGACGGGTCGGCCTCGACCAGCCGGTCGCTGATCGCCAGGTGCCAGCCGTGGTCGCGTCCGGCGTGGCTGGCGCCCGCACTGGCGAGCAGGGCGAACGGCGCGAACTGGACGCCGTCGAGATCGGTTGTCGGCCAGCAGTATCGGCGATACGCGGCGACGAAATCCTCGGCGTGGGTGGCGCGCGCGGCCGTCCGATCGCGCAGGGCGCCGAGGTCGAGCCCGCGCGCCAGACCGGCATCGAGGGTGGCCACGGCTGCGGGCAGTGCGGCGCGCGCGGCCGCGCCGGTGGCGGCGTACTGCGTGCGGATCAGCGCACCGGCCTTGGCCGACCAGGGCAGCAGCTCACCGTCGAACAGCAGCCAGTCGGTGTCGAGTTCGTCGAACAGCGGTCCGGCCGCCGCGCGCACCCGGGTCAGCAGCGTCTCGGTCAGTACGGCATCGGCGAAGAACGAGCGCCCGGTCCGGGTGTGGATCGCCCCGGAACAGCCGTCGCCGATACCGAAACGTGTTGCGGCAACGTCGGTATCGCGGCAGACGAGCAGCACGGCGCGTGAGCCCATGTGCTTCTCCTCGCACACGACCCGGTCCACGCCCGCGGCGCGATAGTCGGCGAACGCCTCGGTCGGGTGCTCGAGGTAGCCCTCGACCGTCGACGTCGACGGCGGTGACATGGTCGGCGGCAGCCACAGCAGCGCGCGCGGGTCGATCGCGAACCGGCTCATCACCTCGAGCGCCGCCGCGGAACTCTCGGCGTCGACCAGTACCGTGCCGTAGTCGGTGCGCAGGTGCCTGCGCCCGGTGACATCGGCGAGGGACAGCGTGGTGTCGTCGCGCGCGGGTTCCACCTCACCCAGCGGCCGGATCGGCTCGTAGTGCGTGTCCTCGGCCGGCACCGCGACGAAGGTCTTCTCCGGATAGCGCAGGGCTGTCAGCTCACCACCGAACACCGCACCGGTGTCGAGGCACACGGTGTTGTTGACCCACTCCACCTTCGAGGTCGGCACATGCCCGTAGACGACCATCGCCGCGCCCCGATAGTCACGCGCCCACGGGTACCGCACCGGCAGCCCGTATTCGTCTGTCTCCCCGGTGGTTTCGCCGTACAGACAGAAATCGCGCACCCGCCCCGACGCCCGCCCGTGATACTCCTGCTTCAGACCCGCGTGCGCGACGACCAGATTCCCGCCGTCCAACCGCAGGTGACTGACCAGCTCGTCGATCCACCGCGCCGCCGCGTCGACGAACTCCGGCGGCTCGTGCTCGAGCTGGGCCAGCGTCTCGGCCAGCCCGTGCGACACCGTCACCTTGCGCCCGCGCAGTGCCCGGAGCAGCTTCTGCTCGTGATTGCCCGGCACACACAGCGCCGCACCGCTGGCCGTCATCCCCATCACCAGCCGCAGCACGCCAGGCGAATCGGGACCTCGGTCGACCAGATCACCGACGAACACCGCCTGGCGACCCGCCGGATGGGTGGCGTCGACAGCCCGGCCCGCCTCGTCGCGGACCAGCTCCCAGCCCAGTTCGCCCAGCAGGCTCTCCAATTCGGACCGGCAGCCGTGCACGTCGCCGATGATGTCGAACGGGCCGGTGAGCTCGCGCCGGTCGTTCCACGCGCGCTGGTAGCTGATCTCGACCTCGGCCGGATCGCGCACGATGTGCACCTTGCGGAACCCCTCCCGGCCCAGCTCGCGCAGCGACCGGCGCAGATCCTGGCTCTGCCGCTTCAACACCCCGCGACCGAAGCCACGATCGGTGCGACCCTGGGTCCGTTCCCAGGCGACGGACTCGGGGGTGTCGAGCACGATCGCCACCGGCAACACGTCGAAAGAGCGTGCCAGCGCGACCAATTCGGCACGGGCGTGCTTTTGCACGTTGGTGGCGTCGATGACCACCCGTCGCCCCGCGCGCAACCGGATCCCCGCGATGTGGCGCAGCGCGTCGAAGGCGTCCTTGGTCGCGGACTGGTCGTTCTCGTCATCGGAGACCAAGCCGCGGAAGACGTCCGAGGACAGCACCTCGGTCGGCTTGAAGTGTTCGCGCGCGAAGGTGGTCTTGCCGGACCCGGAGATGCCGATCAGCGCGATGAGCGAGAGCTCGGGGATGTCGAGATTCATGCGGCCCTCCGGAAGAACGCGAGCTGGGTGGGGGAGCCGAGCTCCTGGTCGAGATCGCCGACCGGACGCAGGTCGACGGTGTAGCCGAAGGTCTCGGCCACGCGGGCACTCCATGCGGCGAATTCCGCACGGGTCCACTCGAATCGGTGATCGTGGTGACGGTGCCCGTCGAGGGTTTCGTAGCGGGCGTTGTATTCCACGTTCGGCGTGGTCACGATGACCGCGCCGGGCGCGGCATGGCCGAACACGGCGCGTTCGAGCGCGGGCAGCCGGGCCTCGTCGAGGTGCTCGATCACCTCCATGAGCACCGCCGCGTCGAAGCCGCGCAGGCGGTCGTCGTGATAGGTCAGCGCCGTCTGGATCAGGGTGAGCCGGGCGCGCTGCCGGTCGGACTTGCGGTCGAACTTCAACCGTCGTTCCGCGATGGCCAGGGCGGCCGCGGACACATCAGCGCCGACGATCCGGGTGTAGCGGGGTTCGGCATCGAGGGCGAGCAGCAGCGCGCCGGGACCACAACCGAGATCGAGGACGCGGGCCGCGCCGGATTCGGCCAGCGCGGCGAGCACGGCGGCGGTGCGCAGCCGGACCAACGGCGTGCGCCGCTCGGCGGCTTCGGCGCGCTCGACGGCGTCGGCGGGTGCGTCCACGTCCTCGGCCTGCTCGTCCACCCCGCGCAGGCGTTCGAGCGCGGACTGGGTCAGCGAGCGTCGTCCGGCCAGGTAGCGCCGGGCGATCAACTCTCGATCGGGGTGGTCGCCGAGCCAGCCGTCACCGGCGCGCAACAGCTTGTCGACCTCGTCCTGATCGACCCAGTAGTGCTTGGCGTCGTCGAGCACCGGCAGCAGCACGTAGAGGTGATTGAGCGCGTCGGCCAATCGCAGCGTGCCGGTCAGCCGCAGCTGGATGTAGGGCGAATCGCCCCAATCCGGGAACTCCGGGTCCAGCGGCACCGTCGTCGTCGTGACGGTCCAGCCCAGCGGCGCGAACAGCCGCTCCACGATCGCGCCGCCGCCACGGCACGGCACGGCGGGCACCTCGATCTCGAGCGGAATCGCGGTGTCCGCCAGCTCGGCGCGATCACGGCTGGTGCCGTTGAGCGCCGACCGGAACACCTTGCCCAGGGCCACCGACAGCAGGCTCGACGCCACATAGGGTCGGTCGTTGACATACCGTCCCAGCGCGGAACCGTGGTGGCCCTTGGCCGGTCGCGCCAACTCCACCGGGTCGATCTCGAGCAGCAGGGCGACCGTGCAGCGCTCGACATCGGCGCGCGGGTAGAAGACATGTGCCGTCCCGCCGGTCGTTTCGAACGACTGCACCCGGTCGGGGTGTTTGACCAGCAGGTACCCGAGATCGGTCGCGGGTGAATGGGTCGTGGAGATCGTCAACAGCACTGATTGATCTTGTCACGGCCAATCCACTGGTTTTCCCGACCGGCCCAGGGGTCGCAGACGACGCCCACTCATCGTCGCCGCCGAGCTGACCGCACTGCGCCCGTCGGAGCGACCCCCTCACTCGCCGGGCCGCAGCACCTCACCGAGCTGCTGTTCGAGCCGGTCGAGCGCGCGCCGGGCCGCGTCCAGCTCCGCCTCCAGCCGAGCGATCGCCGCCTCGTCGAGCACGGGCGGCGCCACCGTCGGCGCGTCCTCGCCGGGTTCCTCGGGCGGCGCCTCCGGTCGGCCCGGCGGTGGCGGCGCGGCGGGACTTCCACCGGGCGCGGTGGCCAGATTGCCGGTCGCGGGGCCGAAGACCTGATCCAACGCCTCGGCCAGGGTCGGGGCATAACCGACTCGCACCCCGCCGGTGCCCGGCTCGCGGTAACTCACCAGCACCCGCGCCAACTGCGGGAAGGTCGACCCGTTCGGGCTCGTCGAAATCCGTTCGGTGAACAGCGGTTCCACATACAGCACCCCGCCGTCGGCGATCGGCAGCGTCAGCAGATTGCCGTACTGGATCCGGTTCGATCGTTCGAGCAGCGTTCGCTCGGAAGCCACTCTGGTGTCGGAGATCATCGAGTTCTGGATCTGCTGTGGCCCCTGGGTGAGGGTGTCGGTGGGCAGCTGCAGAATCGTGAACTTGCCGTAGTCCTCGGGGTCGGACCGCACGGAGATATAGGCGGAGAGGAATTCTCGACGGAACCCGACCATCGCGCTGGCGAGCCGGAACGAGGGTGCCGGGTCGCCGAGCAGTACGTAGAACGGTGGCTGCTGCGGATTGGTGTCGGAGGTCGGATCACTGGGCACGGACCAGAACGCGTTGTTGGTGAAGAACTCTCGCGGCTCGTCCACGTGGTAGCGGGCCAGCATCTCGCGCTGGATGACGAACAGGTCCTCCGGATACCGGAAGTGCGCGCGCAGGTCCTCGCTCACCGCGTCCTCGGGTTCGACAGTGCCGGGGAACACTCGCATCCAGGCCGCGAGCACCGGATCCTGCTCGTCGACCTGGTAGAGCGTGACGGTGCCGTCGTAGGCGTCGACGGTGGCCTTGACCGAGTTACGCGCGTAGGAGATCTCGCGCTGCGAGCCCGGCGCGGTCGGTTCGTCGCCGCCCAGTGCCGACAGTGAGGTCCGCGCCGCGTAGGGATAGCCGTCGATCGTGGTGTACGCGTCGACGATCCAGACGATCCGGCCATCGACGACCGCCGGATAGGGATTGCTGTCGACGGTCAGCCACGGCGCCACCCGCTCGACCCGCGTGCTCGGATCGCGATGGAAGATGATCTTCGATTCGGGACCGATCGCCTTGGCGAACAGGATGTTTCGCTCGCCATAGCTGGCAGCGAAGGCCAGCCGATTGAGCCAGTTCCCGATCGGCACCCCGCCGGCACCGGTATAGGTGTACTTGGTCGTGTCGGTGTCGTATTCGCGTGGCTCGTCGCCACCGCCGACGATGGCGTAATCCGGGTCGGCCTGGGCGATCACCTCGCCGTAGTAGATGCGCGGCTGCTCCACCGGGATCACCTGGTTGCCCGCCTGCTGGGAGGCGATGTCGCTGACCGCGTAGATCGGGTAGCCGCTGTTGCTGGCCGAGGCGTCCCCGGCCTCCCTGACCGCCGCGTTGACCCGGTTGGCCGGCGCCGCGACGAACCCGTCGCCGTGGGTGTAGACGGTGTGCCGATTGACCCAGTGCGCCTGATTGCCACTGAGCGCGCTGGGCGTCAACTCCCTGGCCGCCACCACGTAATCGCGCAGGTCACCATCGAGGCGGTAGCGATCCAGATCGAGATTGTCCGGGAAGCTGTAGAAGTTCTTCAGCTGTTGCTGCTGGGTGAAGGTCCGCGAGAGCACCTGCGGGTCGAGCAGCCGGATATTGGCGATGGTGGTCCGGTCAGCGGGCACCTGTGGCGGCGGCGCGGAACCGACACCGGGATAGGACTGGTACTCGACGCGATCACTGCCGATGTTGTACGCCTGCCGGGTGGCCGCGATGTTGCGCTCGATGTACGGGCTCTCCATATCGGCGGCGTTGGGTCGCACCGAGAACTGCTCGACCGCCAGCGGCCACACGCCACCGGCCACGATCGAGGACAGCAACAGCAGCGCTGCGGCCATCGCCGGCACTCGCAGATCGCGGAGCACCAGGGCCGAGAACACCGCGACCGCGCAGATCAGCGCGATGGCGAACAGAATGAACCGCGCGGGCAGCACAGCGTTGACGTCGGTGTACCCCGCTCCGGCGAAGGTCGGCTCCCGCCGCTTGCTCGTCAGCAGCGCGTACCGGTCGAACCAGTAGGCGACCGCCTTCAACAGGAAGAACGTTCCGACCAGGACCGCGAGCTGGATGCGGGCCGCGTGCGACAGCCCGACGCCCTTGCCGCGCAGCTGGATTCCGCCGAACAGATAGTGCGTGGCCAGGCAGACCAGGAAGGCGAAGAACACGATGACGAACAGCCAGCTGAGCACGAGCCGGTAGAACGGCAGATCGAAGACGAAGAAGCCCACGTCGAGTCCGAATTCGGGATCGCGCTGGCCGAACGAGCCGCCGCGCAGGAACAACTGCACCGTCTCCCACCGCGACTGCCCGATCGCGCCGCAGATCAGCCCGAGACCGATCGCGACGCCGAGGCCGAACCGCAGCGGCCATCGGGCCAGGAGCTGGCGATACACATCGAGCGGATCGTCGGTTTTCGTGCGCGGGAAGAAGGCGGGGCGAAAGCGGTAAGCCAGCCACATCGCGGTGAACACGGCGCCGCCGACGCACAGACTGATCAGGGCGAACAGGGTGATCCTGGTGAGCAAGACGGTCGCCCAGACCGCGCGGTAGTCGACTTCCCCGAACCACAACCAGTTGATGTAGGCGCCGATCAGCTGCGGCACGATGATCAGCGCCACGAAGAACACCGTGACCGCGATCAGTAGCCGCCGCAGCCCTCGCGGCAGCTGGGTCGAAGCGGATCCGTCGTGTGCGCTCATCTGCCACTCCCGTGACCACACCCGGCCATCCGGCCGACGCTGGCCATCTGGCTGCGATTCTACCCGGCCCCCACCTGTCACCGTGGGTCATAATCACGATCAGCGCGCGGCGTTCGCCGGGCCACGTCGGAAGGCGGATCGATGACGGTAGTGGCGTTGGTCTTCACCGGGATCGCTGTGCTGCTGCACGGCTACATCTTCGTCATGGAATCGCTGCAGTGGACCGCACCGCGCACGCGAGCGACCTTCGGTACCTCCGCCCAGGAGGCGGAGGCCACCCGAGAAATGGCCTTCAACCAGGGCTTCTACAACCTGTTCCTGGCTATCGTCGCCGCGGTCGGCATGGGTTTCACCGCCTTCGGCGACGCCGGAATCGGGCTGGCGCTGGTACTGGCCGGGGCGGGTTCGATGGTGGCCGCGGGGCTGATCCTGCTGATCTCTTCGCCGGACAAGGCCCGGGCCGCCCTGATCCAGCTCACCCCGCCGCTGATCGGCTGCGCCGCGTTGGTGATCGCGCGCCTGTGACCTACTCCGGCCCGGCCCAGTCGGTGGTGGGGCCGGGTCGACGTGGTGGCCGCGCCACTGCTCGATGTGGACCTGCGGCCCCGCTGGATTCGTCGTTTTTCGGTCCGGCCGGTCAAAGGGTGATGATTTCGCACCCTAGGGTGCAGATCCCGGAAAATCGCCTAACGGCCCCCTCGAGTGTCCCGATGGAGTCAGCAGTACGCGCGCACTGCGCGGGGGATACAGAATCGAGGACATCATGAAGAAGACCGTGCGCATGGGAGCGCTGATCGCCGTCGCCGCAGCGCTGATCGTCGGATGCGGCGACGAGAGCGGTTCGGCCACCGGCACATCCACGTCCCGGGCCACCACGAGCACCCCGGTTCAGCCCGCACCCGGCACGGAGACCGAAGCCCCGGCCGCCGAACAGCCAGGCCCGACGGCCGGAAACCCCGGACCGACGGCGGGAAATCCCGGCCCGACCGCCGGAAACCCCGGACCCCAGCCCGGCGACGACATCAGCGGCCCCGATCGCTGCATCGATCCCGCGTCGGCCGGTGTGCAGAACGCGCTGGCCGGATTCGGTGGGGGCTGGGTCGCCGTGCAGGCGTCCCCCGATCAGCCCGGTAACTGCGGACAACTGCTGTGGGTCCGCGCCGTGGGCGGCAACTCCGCGGGCGCCCCGATCCACATCATGTTCTTCCACGAGGGGGCCTACCTGGGCACAGCCACGTCCGAGCCCTACGCCTTCACCCATGTGGCCGGGGCGAACGGCAACGCGGTCACCGTCGAGTACAAGTGGCTCGTCGGCGACGAACCCTTCGCCGCGCCCCAGGGCGGCCCCGCCACGATCACCTACACCTGGACCGGCTCGGGCGTCGCGATGAGCGACCCGCTGCCGCCGGAGGTCACCCAGCCGCACCGCTGACCCGGTTGGCCGTGCTGGTCAGGAGGCGTTGCGCTCCACCCGCAGGACCAGCACGGTGATCTCACTCGGCGCGAACACCCGCAGCTGCGGACCCCAGAATCCGGTGCCCCGACTGGTGTAGAGCTGCGTGTTGTCCGCATGGCGACTCAGCCCGGCGACGACCGGCTGATCGAGCCGGACCAGGTAGTGGAACGGCCAGATCTGGCCGCCGTGGGTGTGCCCGGAGATCTGCAGGGCCACCCCGGCGGCAGCGGCGTCGACGATCTGTTTGGGCTGATGGGCCAGCAGCACGACCGGCACGTCCGGATCGGCACCCTCGAGCGCGCGCGGCAGATCCGGGCCGTGGCCGGGCAGGATCGTGCCGGTCGGGTCGTCGATGCCGGCGATGACGAGCTGGTCCTCGCCCCGGGTGACGGTGCGGTGCTCGTTGTGCAGCGGCTGCCAGCCGAGCGAGGCCATGTGGTCCATCCAGCTCTCGGCATCACCGAAGTACTCGTGGTTGCCGGTGATGTAGAACCGGCCCAGCGGCGCGTCGACCTTGCCCAGCGGGTCGACCTGCGCGCTGCGCTGCTCGACCGAGCCGTCCGCGAGATCGCCCGTGTGCGCGACGATGTCGGGATTCTGCGCGTTGATCACGTCCACCACATCCTCCGACCAGCGCTGCCGGTCGAGAGCGGCGAAGTGGGTGTCGGTGACCACGACCATGCGCAGCCCGTCCATCCCGTCGGGCAGGCCGGTGATCGCGACCTCGACGGTGCGTACCTGCGGTACCTTGCGCGCCTCGTACACGCCCCAGGAACTCAACGAGACCGCTACCACCGCCACGCCGACCGCGACGATCTTCGCGGCCAGCCTGCCGTCGACCCCGCCGACCGCGAGCACCCCGCGCACGAACACACCGATCACCGACCAGCAGAACACCACCCACAGCACGCCGAGCGCGGTGTCACCGATGATCGACGCCGGATCGGACTGCATCGGTCCGTGTCCGAGGAACATCGCCAGGGGCAGGCCGATGACCCCGAGCACGCACAGTGCGGTGCCGATCCGGAACAGCGGCCCGCTGCCGCCGGTGGGCGCCGCGACCAGCGTCCACCACGGCACCGCGAACATCACGGCGGGGACCAGCAAGAACAACAGCAGTTGCACAGCGAGCTTCACGGGGTTCCGTCCTGGGCAGGGTCGCCCGGTGGCGCGACCACGAATCGACCACCCAGCCTAGCGTCCAGCTCCGCGACCGGGTCGCCCAGAATCCGTCGGCGACGGTAAACCGCCTGATCGGGTGTCGCGAGGTCGACGGCGACGAGCACGCGCCCGCCGTGCGCGACTCGACGAACTCGGTGGTCCGGATCGACGCGCCCCCGACCGATGTCCGTCACCTGTCACGGCGGCGGTCAGCGGGGACGGCGCAGTTCGGTGACCGCGATGCGCGCGGCCTCGCCGATGGCCGCATCGACCACAGGCAGCATCGGATCGGCGCGGGCCGCCCGCGTGAAGACCGCCACCGCGACCGGGGTTTCGCCGGGGAACTCCACGACAGCCACTTCGTTGCGGATCACCCCGATGGTCCCGGTCTTGCCCGCGACCAGCACTCCTCGATGGGGGAAGGCGGCGGCTATCCGATGCGGCCAGATCTGGCGTCCCATCACCGAGCGAACGAATTCGACACTCGCGGTCGACAACACCTCGCCAGTCCACAGCCGCCGCAGCAGCCGGGTCATCTCCTCCGGTGTCGTCGCGCTCGCATAGGAGGGGTCGTATGCCGCAACGGTCCAGGCTTCGTCGTTGTCGGCCAATGCGGCGAACGCCTCGGCGGTACTGTGCGTGTCGGTGTCACGCACCAGGCTTCGATGCTGGTCCGCGGTCCCGCCGAGTACCCGCGTCTCGGTCAGATCGAGTTCGTCGACCAGCTCGGTCATCGCGGCGAGACCGACTTCACCGAGCAGCACGTCGGCGGCCGCGTTGTCGGACACCGTCATCATCGATGTCGCCAGATCCCGGCGACTCAACGTCACCGGATCATGCAATGCGGCGAGGCCGGTGGGCCCCGGCGTGCACTCGGCCGGATCGATGGTGAGCCGAGCCGTCGGGTCGATCGTTCCGTCCTCGACCCGTCGGCAGAACGCCACCAACAGCAACACCTTGTACACCGACGCGAGCACCACCCGGTCCCGACCGTCCACGCAGACCTCCGCGCCGGAATCATCACACCGGCGGGCATGTAACCATCCGCTGCAACCGGCATCGGCGAAGACCGCGCGAATCCGGCCCACCGTGCCATCGGACGACCTCGCGCGTGTGCTGCCCCTGGCGACCGCATCGCCACGTCGTGGCCCGCCGCGGACACCGTCGGCGTGCGGCGCGTTCATCGCAGCCGCTCCCGGTACAGCACCCGATCCAGCGCATCTGCCTGCGTCTCGGCATCGGCGCGCCGAACCACCCTGACCCGCAGGGCAACCGACTGCGGTGCCAATGTCATCCAGGCCACCCCGGGCGTCGGGGTCGGCGGTGTCGCCGTCAATCCGAAACTCGATCCCGCGGCGACCGCGGCGAGCACCGCCCGATCATCGGCGGCGGCGAGCGGCTCGGCGTCGAGTCCGCGCTCGCGCAGCAGATCGCGCACGCTGTCGAAGGCGGGCGGGTTGGCCGAACGCGGTGGATGCGCGAACCGCAGGCCGGCCAGCATCGGGAAGGTGGGCCGCTCGGCGGTGGTGGTGCGATGCCGGCCGGGCACGACCAGCCAGCGCGGCAGCTTCACCACCGGCCCGGCCTCGACGCCGTCGACCAAGGCGGGATGCTCGATCACCGCGACATCGCACACCCCCGCGCGCACCTCGGCGACGAGATCGACGGTCGGCCTCAGCGTCGTGGACACCTCGGCGCCGTCCACCCGCAACGCCGTGACGCAGGCGGCGACCAGCCGATCAGGCAGCGCCGTCGTCGCCGCGAACCGCACCGACCCGCTGAGCTGGGCGATCCGCCGCGATTCGGCGAGCAGCCGATCGGCATCGTCGACGAGCAGCCGGGCGCGCGGCAGTAGCTGCCGCCCCGCCTCGGTGAGCATCGCGCCCTGGCTGGTGCGGTGGATGAGCTCGACCTCGAGATGCTGTTCGAGCCGGCGCAGACCCTGCGAGAGCGGCGGTTGGGTCATCTGCAGCGCGGCTGCCGCCTTCCCGAAATGGCCCTCGTCCGCGACGGAGACGAAGAACCGGAGATGGCGGAGCAGATCCATGACGGCCATTGAACCAGCGCGGCCGTTCTCGCCACGCCGATCGACCGGAAATCCGCTGGTCCACCCACCCGGTTCCGCCCACGCCGACCTGCCCCGATATCGAACGCGACTCGGACGCGCCGAGACCGGGTATTGGCCGCGAGCAGGCCGACGATGGTGTGGTGCACCGGTGACCACCTACACCCCATCCCACCGCGTGTTCCCGATCCGCAGGCGCCTCGCCGCCGTCGCCATGGCCATGGCCGCGGTAGCCGTGACCGCCTGCTCGACCAGCACCGAATCCGCCGTCCCCGAAACCGCGACAACGCTGGCAGCCACCCCGTCGTTCGCCGACCTGGAGTCGGAATACGGTGTCCGCCTGGGCCTTTCGGTGGTCGACACCGGTACGAACACCGCCGTCGATCACCGTGCCGACGAGCGCTTCCCGATCGCCTCGATGTTCAAGGGCATCGCCTGCGGCGCGCTGTTGCAGGCCCATCCGCTCGACACCGGCTACTTCGACAAGGTCATCCACTACACCGCCGACGATCTCGTGGAGTATTCCCCGGAAACCGAGCAGCACGTCGAGACCGGGATGACCGTCGCCGAACTCTGTCATGCCGCGATCACCGTCTCCGACAACACCGCGGGCAACCTGCTCCTGCGCGAACTCGGTGGACCGGAGGGATTCACCGCCTTCGTCCGTACCCTCGGTGACACCGTCACCCGCCTCGACCGCTGGGAGACCGAACTCAACACCGCCATCCCCGGCGACGAACGCGACACCACCACCGCGGCCGCCATCGCCGCTGACTATCGCGCCCTCGTCCTGGGCACCGCTCTGCCCGCACCCGAACGCGCGCAACTCGCCGACTGGTTGCGGGCCAACACCACCGGCGGCGAGCGCATCCAGGCCGGGGTGCCCGCTGACTGGACCGTCGGCGACAAAACCGGCACCCCCGCTTACGGCACCGCCCTCGATGTCGCCATCGCCTGGCCACCCGGTCGCGAGCCGATCGTGCTCGCGGTGCTGTCCACCAAGTCCGAGCGAGACACCGACCCCTCGAACGAGAGCATCGCCGAGGCGACCAGGCTCGCCGTGGATGCGCTCGGCCGATGACCGAAACCTGTCGGACCCCGCCGCTATGTTGAGCGAAACCGTCGAGGAAGGGGAGCGAGCATGGCCGTGGTACTGGTGAATCCGGAGGGACTGCCGCAACCGGAGGTGTATCGGCAACTTTCGATCGCGAGCGGCTCCCGGCTGGTCTTCCTCGCCGGACAGGTGGCGCGCGACGGTGAAGGCAATCCCGTCGGCGCGGGCGATTTCGCCGCACAGGTCGAACAGGCCTACCTCAACATCGGCACCGCGCTCGCCGCGATCGGCGGTTCGTTCGATGACGTCGCGAAGCTGACCATCTACGTCGTGGACTGGGGGCCGGACAAATACCCGCTGCTCGGCGAGGGCGTGGCACGAGCCGCGGCCAAACTCGGCGTCGACCCCGTCAAGCCGATCACCCTGCTCGGCGTGGCCGCGCTGGGTGAGCCGGATCTGCTGGTCGAAGTCGAGGCCACCGCCGTGCTCGACTGAGCGGCGGCGGTTGGGCCGCGCGTGATCGTTGGCACGCCGACGGCCGGTGACAGGGGGCGGGGCCAGAGGTGATGCGGGGTCGCGCACCAACGTGACCAGCGCGGAGCCGGTCAGCGGGGCGCGGTGGTGATCCGACGGTCCGCTGACCGGCGTCCGAACGGGCGATGAACCGTTTCCGTAGGAGTGGCAGGCAGGGCGAGGGCTCGATATGCTCTGCCGCGTTATCGAAACGTGCTGTGATGCCGCGTGTTCGATGGAGCGATCGGCGGTTGGGGGCCTGTGAGTACTGCGGAAGTCACGCCGATGGCACCGGTGGGGGAGTTCGTGCCCCGCGGTGAATCCGGGGGCTACGCGGGATATGTCGTGTTCGGTGCCGGTGTGGCCATTGTCGCGATCGCGGCGGTGACCGCGGTGTTCGCTCCGCAAGACATCGGCATTCCGGTGCTGGCCGCGGCACTCGGCGCGGTTCTGATCGGTTGCCCCGCGGTCTTCGTCGCCCTGCGCCAGCGCGCGCACGCCGCCACCGCCCGCGCCACCGCCCAGCGCGCCGAACAACAGGTGGCGGCCACCGTCGCCGAGGCGAGCACCCGCATCGCCAAGGCCGAGGAACACTCCGCCGCCTACGCCTGGGAAGCGCAGGAGAACGCGCGGCGCGGCGCGGCGGCGCTGGCCGCGTTCGCCGGCGCCGCGGGGCGCATCCAGGCGATGACCACCAGCATGCTGGCCGAACTGCGCGAGATGGAGCACCGGCACGCCGATCCCCGGGTGCTCACCGACCTGCTGCACATCGACCACCGCACCGCCCAGGCCGGGCGCCTCGCCGACAGCATCGCCGTGCTCAGCGGCGCTCGCACCGGTCGCCGCTGGGCGAAACCGATTGCGATGGAATCCATTCTGCGCGGTGCGATGGGCCGGGTCGCCGGATACCAGCGCGTGCGACTGCGCGCGGTCGCCGAAGTGGGCGTCGCCGGACACGCCGCCGAGGGCGTCATGCACACCCTCGCCGAACTGCTCGACAACGCCTGCAACTTCTCTCCGCCCACCACCGAGGTGCACGTTTACGCCGCGGAAGTGCCAGCGGGCGTGGTGATCACGATCGAGGACAGCGGCTTGGTGATGAGCGATTCGGCGCTGCGCCGCGCCGAGGCCGCCGTCACCGGCCGCGACCACAAGGGCAAGGGCACCGACCTCGCTTCGCTGTCGGGCACCAGGCTCGGACTCGCCGTGGTCGGCCACCTGGCCCGCAAGCACGAACTGACCGTGTCCTACCGGCCCTCGGCCATCGGCGGCACCGCCGTGGTCGTCGTCGTCCCGCGCGAACTCACCGCGCGCGCCGAGCGCCGCAGCCACACGCCCAATCAGCTCACCGCGCCCACCCCGCGCCCCACCGACACCCAGCTCACCACCCTCGGCCAGTTCAGTACCCCGACCCCGCGCGCCCAGCACACCAGGGCCGACACCCCAGACCTCGGCTGGGCCGACACCGTCGGGCAGCACGCGCGACCCGCGCCGGAGCAGCCGGCGGTCCCACCTCGGACCGCCGACACCCCCGCCCTGCCCCGCCGCCGCCGCGGCGACACCCTGGCCCAGGTTCATCCCGAAGGTCTGACCAGTACGCCGCCCGCGCCGGCCGCACCGGCCAGGCCTGGCGCACTGGGCGCCTTCCAACGTTCCGCGCCCGGCCACGGGCACGAATCAGGCAGCGCCGCCGCCGCTTCCGACCCCCTGGAGGACCGATGACCACCACCGCACCCACGAACCTGAGCTGGCTGCTCGAGAAGCTGCTCGCTCGCACCCCGCGCACCCGGCACGCCCTGCTGCTGTCCGGTGACGGCCTCAAGATCTGCCACACCCCGGAACTCGACGTCGATCGCGCCGACCAGCTGGCCGCCATCGCCGCCGGATTCCAGAGCCTGTCGCACGGGGCCTCCGTCGAGTTCGGTGACGGGCGTGGCGGTGTTCGCCAGTCGATGACCGAGTTCTACGGCGGCATCCTGTTCGTGGTCGAGGCGGGGCGCGGCGCGCATTTAGCGGTGGTCGCGGCCGAGGACGCCGACGCGGGCCTGGTCGGGCACACCATGCACGAGCTGGTCGAGCAGCTCGGCGAGCATATGGCTGCCCAACCCAGACACGGAGCGCCGAATTGACCAGGGCGGGCCGCGACGACGATCCCGACCGGTTCTACACGCTGACCGGCGGACGCACCCCGGTCACCGAGGATTTCGACCTGGTCACCCTGGTGGTCAGCGAGTCGGCGCCCACCGCGGGCATGACGTCGGAGCAGGTGGCGATCCTGGACATGTGCCGGGCGCCGACCGCGGTGGTGGAGATCGCGGCGGAACTACGGCTGCCGGTCGGTGTCGCCACCGTGGTGCTGTCGGATCTGCTGCACGCGGGCAAGATCACCGTCCGTCCGCCGCTGTCGGCGGCGATGTCGCTGGACGCATCCACTCTGGAAAAGGTGCTCGTTGGACTCCGCAAGCTCTGAAGACAAGCCCGAGCGTGCCCGTGCTCCGCTGAATTCCACGGCCAGGCACGGGTTGAAGATCGTCGTCATCGGTGGATTCGGGGTCGGCAAGACGACCCTGGTCCGCTCGGTGAGCGAGATCCGGCCGCTCGACACCGAGGCGACCATGACCGATGTCGGCGAGGGCATCGACGACGCCACCGCGGTGCCGGGCAAGTCGACCACCACCGTCGCCTTCGACTTCGGCCGTATCACCCTCGATGACGAGCACGTGCTGTATCTGTTCGGTGCCCCGGGGCAGCAACGGTTCTGGTTCCTGTGGGACCGGCTGTTCGCGGGCGCGCTCGGCGCGATCGTGCTTGTCGATCAGCGCCGGATCGCCGACTCCTGGTACGCGATCGACCGGCTCGAACACCAGGGCACGCCCTTCGTGGTGGCCTGCAACGACTTCGGTGACTCGCACGCCCCGCAGGACGTGCGCGACGCGCTCGACCTCGACCCCGCGGTGCCGCTGCTGATGTGTGACGCGCGCTCGCGCGAATCGAGCAAACAGGTGCTGATCGCCCTGGTCGAGCATCTGTATTCCGCTGTCCCGCAGGGGGAAACCATTTCATGAGCACATCGACCGGCACCGGCGCGTGCCCGATCACCGGCGCGGTTCCGCTGAGCGGACCCGAGTTCCACATCGAACCGCACGAGGTCTACCGGCGGATGCGGCGCGAGCACGGTCCGGTCGTCTCGGTCGAACTGCCCGGCGGCTTCCCGGCCTGGCTGATCATCGGCTACCGCGAACTGCACCAGGTGACCAGCGACCCGCTGCTGTTCCCGCGCGATGTCTCGCTGTGGAACCAGTGGGGCCGGGTGCCCGACGACTGGCCGCTGCTGCCGATGGTCGGCCGGCCCATGCCCTCGATCTACTTCACCGCCGGCGCCGAACATCGCAGGCATCTGGCGATGGTGGAACCCGCGCTCGACGCGGTGGATCACTTCGAATTGCGCCGCGCCTGTGAGGAACTCGCCGACCGGCTGATCGACGGCTTCTGCGGACGCGGCACCGCCGACCTGGTGGCCGAGTTCGCCGAATCGCTGCCGGTGCTCGCGCTGGCCCGCATCCTCGGCCTGCCCGACTCCGACGCCGCCGACCTGGTGCTGGTCATGAAGGCACTCGCCGACGGCGGCGCCGACGCCCAGGCCGGGCACGCGCGCTTCGCCGAGCACATGGTGCGCCTGGTGGCGACCAAGAAGGTGCACCCCGCGGGCGATCTGGTCTCGCTCATGCTGGCCGACCCGGAGCCGTTCACCGACGAGGAATACATGATGGACCTGATGGCCATCACCGCCGCCGGTCAGCTGCCGACGGCAGACTGGATCGGCAGCGCCATGCGGTTGATGCTGGTCGACGACCGGTTCTCCGCGGCGCTGGGCGGTGGCCGGCGCAGCGTCGGACAGGCCATGAACGAGGTGCTCTGGGAAGAAGGACCCACCTCGATCCTGGCCGGGCGGTGGGCCGCGCGCGACACCCGCCTCGCCGATCGGACGATCCGCGCCGGCGACATGCTGCTGCTCGGCCTCGCCGCGGCCAATCTCGATCCGCATGTGCGCCAGTCGTTCACCGACGGCGATGTGGTGCCCACCGGCAACAACGCGCACTTCGCGTTCAGCTATGGCGAATACCGCTGCCCGTTCCCGGCGCAGCAGATCGCCGAGATCATCGCCAGGACCGGGATCGAGGTGCTGCTCGACCGGCTCCCCGATGTCGACCTGGCGGTTCCCGCCGAGCACCTGACCCGGCGACCTTCGGCATTTCTACGGGGCATGACCGCACTGCCCGTTCGTTTCACACCAGTTCGACCCGTCGGAGGTTCCACGTGAGTTCGCAATGCCCTTTCGCCATCGACCCGATGGTCGGTGACCTCGACGGCGAGACCGCCCGACTACGCGAGCAAGGCCCGATCACCCGGATCGACCTGCTCGGTGTCCCGGCCTGGACCGTCACCGATCACGCCGTCGCCCGACAGCTCACGACCGATTCCCGCCTGGTCAAGGACATCGACGCGTGGTCGCTGTGGACCGATGGCGTGGTGACCCGCCAGTGGCCGCTGATCGGCATGATCGCCGCCGGTCGCTCCATGTTCACCGTCGACGGTCCCGAGCACCGTCGCCTACGGCTCAAGACCGCGCAGGCGCTGGCCCCGCGTCGCCTGGAGAACCTGCGCCCGGTGATCGAACGGCTCACCGTGGAACTGCTCGACGATCTCGAGGCCGCCGGGACCGATGGCGCGCCGGTCGACCTCAAGTCGGTCTTCGCCTACGCGCTGCCGATGCGGGTCGTCGGCGAGCTGATGGGCGTCGACCGGGAGGACCATCCGCAGCTGCTGCAGTGGTACAAGGCGTTCTTCTCGGTGATGACCCCGCAGGACGAGCGGCTGCGGGTGATCGACGAGCTCGACGTGTACTTCACCGATCAGGTCCGCCAGAAGATCGCGAATCCCGGCGACGATCTCACCTCGGCGTTCATCGTCGCCGACGAGGAGGGCGGCGAGCCGCTCACCGAGGAGGAGGCGATCGGCAATATCAAGGCCCTGGTCGCCGCCGGGCACGAGACCACCGTCAGCCTGATCGTCAACACCGTGCGCGCGCTGCTCAGTGAACCCGAGCAGCTGGCGAAAGTCCTTGCCGGAGATGTGGAGTGGAAGCAGGTGATCGAGGAGTCGCTGCGCTGGGACGGCCCGGTCACCCACCTGCTGATGCGCTTCGCTACCGAGGACATCACCGTCGGCGACACCGTGATCGCCAAGGGTGAGGGCGTGGTGATGTCCTATCGCGCCATCGGCCGCGACACCACGGTGCACGGCGAGACCGCCGACGACTTCGACGTGACCCGCCCGACCGCCAACCGCCACCTGGCCTTCGGCTACGGTCCGCACATCTGCCCCGGCGCCGCGCTCTCGCGGCTCGAGGCGGCCATCGCGCTGCCCGCGCTGTTCGAGCGGTTCCCGCACCTGCGGCTGGCCGTCCCCGAGACCGAGCTCGGCAACCTGCCGGTGCTCACGCAGAACGATCTGGCCGCCCTGCCGATCCACCTGAGCTGACCGGCGCAGCGTCGCGCCCGGTGGGTTTCCACCCCGGGCGCGACGCACCTACGTCCTACAGGCCCAGATCGCGGCCGATCAGTTCCTTCATGATCTCGTTGGAACCCGCCCAGATCTTGGTGACCCTGGCATCCATCCAGGCCCGTGCGACCCGGTACTCACGCATGTACCCGTAGCCGCCGTGCAGTTGCACGCACGCGTCGAGCACCTCGTTCTGCACCTGCGCCGACCACCACTTCGCCTTCGCGGCATCGACAGCCGACAACGTGCCGGCCGCGTGCGCGGCCACCCCCTGATCGACGAACGCCTGCGTCACTTCGATTTTGGTGACCAGCTCGGCGAAAAGGAATTTGTTGTATTGGAAGCTGCCGATCTGCTGTCCGAAAGCCTTGCGCTCCTTGGCATAGGCGAGCGTCTCGTCCAGGATCGCGGCGGCGTGGGCCAGATTGGAGACCGCGGCGCCGATGCGTTCCTGCGGCAGCCGCTCCATCATGGCGATGAAGCCGCGGTCGACCTCGCCGATCCGGTTGGCGTCGGGGACCCGCACATTGTCGAAGAACAGTTCGGCCGTATCGGATTCGGGTTGGCCCACTTTGTCGAGCTTGCGGCCGCGGGTGAACCCGTCCATGCCGTTCTCCACGGCGAAGAGGGTGATGCCCTTGGCCTTCTTCTCCGGGCTGGTGCGGGCGGCGACGATGACCAGGTCGGCGTTGAAACCGTTGGTGATGAACGTCTTCGAGCCGTTGACGATCCAGTCGTCGCCGTCGCGCACGGCGGTGGTCTTGAGCGCGGCCAGGTCCGAACCGCCGGACGGCTCGGTCATGCCGATGGCGGTGACGATCTCACCGGTACAGAACTTGGGTAGCCAGCGCTGCTTCTGCTCGTCGGTGGTCAGCTCGACCAGGTACGGCGCGCACACGTCGTAGTGGATGCCGAACGAGGACGACAGGGCCGCGCTGGCCTTGGCCAGTTCCTCGCCGAGCACCGCGTTGAACCGGTAGTCACCCGCGTCGCTACCGCCGAACTCTTCGGGCACACCGAGGCCGAGGTAGCCGAGTTCGCCTGCTGCCAGCCAGGTCTCGCGATCGATCGCGCGCTCCTCGGCGAACCGTTCGGCGTTCGGTTCGATCGTGCGCTTGACGAATTCGGCGACCGAAGCGCGGAAGGCCTCGTGGTCCTCGGTGTAGACGGTGCGCTGCATGGGTGTCCTCTCTCAATCTTTGCGTTCGGGCCGTTCGCCCAGCAGAACCAGCGACGCGCGGACGACCTTGTCCGCGTCGGGTTCCTCACCGATGATCACGTCGGTGTAGATGAAGGTCTCGGTGATCCGCGACAGCAGCAGGGCCAGTTCCGGCACTGGCAGCGGCGGATCGAGTTCGCCCGCGGCGATCTCCTCGGTGAGCAGTTCGGCGATCACCGCGACGATGCGGCGCTGCACCGAGCTCGCCGTGGTGGTCAGCAGCCGCAGTGCCCGTTCGGGTTCGCGCTGCAGGAACTGGCGGAAGCCCTCGGAGGTGTTGGTCGCGTGCGCGAAATCGCCCAGCGCCGTGGCGATTCGGTGCGCGCCGCGACCTTGGGCGGCCTGGGCCGCGCGGCGCAGCGTGGGTTCGGCCACCGACCAGATCACCTCGGCCTGCAGCTCGTCGCGCCCGCCGACCCATCGGAACAGCGTCGCCCGGTTGACCCCGAGTTCTACGGCAAGTTCCTTCATCTCGAGTCGGCGCCCCGCGAGAAACCCCGCACGCGCCGCCCGGAACGCGGTCACGGCATCGGGTCGAGCGGCGACCTCCGCGAGCCGTTGCCCCAGCGCCGTCTGCTCCATGCCGCCACCTCCTGTGCCCGCCGCAACATTTTCCACAGTGTATGGCGTGTGCAACATCTGTCAATGTGTCGCATCGCTGAGGGCGCAAAAAACTCCCCGGTCGCGATGACCGGGGAGTTTCGCTGTAGCCCCGACGGGATTCGAACCCGCGCTACCGCCTTGAGAGGGCGGCGTCCTAGGCCGCTAGACGACGGGGCCAGAACTGTTCACCCTGGGGTGAACGTGCGGGTCATACGATAGCCGACGAGCGGTCGTTCGACCAAAACGGCAGGTTCGAGCCTCGCCATGCCCTCCTCTACTTCGAGACCGACGACCTCGACGCCGAGTTCGCCCGTCTCGTCCGCGCGGGTGTCGCGTTCGACCAGCCGCCCACCGACATGCCCTGGCTCTGGCGCGAAGCCAGACTCCGCGATCCCGTCGGCCACCGCCTCTGCCTCTTCCACGCTGGCGAGAACCGTCACAATCCCCCCTGGCGCGTGTAGACCATCGCGCGGCGATTGACGGACGCTCGGTGCCGGGGGAGGGTGGAGCGATGGCGGGAGGCGAGGTGCGTGACGGGGTCGCGATGAGCAATCTCGATCAGTTGCTGTTCGACGGAGCCGAGGCGACCAAGCGGGATCTGGTCGACTATCTCGAGTTCGTCGGGGAGCGATTGGTGCGGGTGTTGCGCGCGCGGGCGCTGTCGGTGGTGCGGGTGCGGCCGGGGCAGGAGCCGTTCATGCAGAAGAACCTGCCCAAGTACACGCCGGAATGGGTGCCGCGGGTGACGGTGTGGGCGGAGAGTTCGCATCGGGAGGTCACCTACGCGCTGGGTGACGATGTGCGGACCCTGCTCTGGTTCGGCAATCAGCGCGCGGTCGAATACCACCCCACCCTGCTGCCGGTTGAGCACAGTGCGGGCCCGACGCATCTGGTGCTCGATCTCGATCCCTCACCGGGCCAGACATTCCGGGATGCCGCGGCAGGCGCCCACCTGATTCGTGCGGCCCTTACCGCCGACGGCCTCGACGGCGCGGTGAAAACCAGCGGCGCCAAGGGTTTACACGTCTTCGTGCCCATCGAACCGGGCGTCGCGATCGAGGACGCGGCAGCGGCGACCAGAGCGATCGCGGCCAGAGCCGAACGGATCGACCCGAAACTGGGAACCACGGCCTTCATCCGAGAAGACCGCGAGGGCAAGGTGTTCCTCGATTCCACGCGGGCGGGCGGGGCCACCGTCATCGCCGCCTACAGCCCCCGAATCCGCCCTGGAGTCCCCGTCTCGTTCCCCTTGCGCTGGAACGACATCGACGACGTGACCCCCGCCGACTTCACCCTCCGCTCCGCCCCGAACCTCCTCGGTGACACCGACCCGTGGACAACGGAAATGCCCGCACCCCAGAAACTCCCACCCGATCTGATCGCCGAGGGCCACACCATCCCGATCGCCCGAGTTCAGGCGATGCACGAGGGTAAGCGCCGAGCCCGCGCACGCCGCGAGCAATGACCAAGTGGCTGGGGCGCCGGGACGGACTGATCTGAGTCGCATCGTGGTCGCAGCACAGCGCTGACGTCTTCTCGAGGCGAGGCAACAGCCGCACCGTTGGCCCGCACCGGCGCCCCACCACCGAGGAACAGCGTGCTCGATGTCGCCGACGACGGCCGCGGCTTCGGCGCCGCGAATCCGGCGGACCACGCCGAACACCGGGGACAGGGGCTACCGGCCATCCGTGCGCGCGTGGGCCGGCTGCCCGAGGATGCCGAGGGTAGTGCGCCGCGACATCCTCGGGCAGCTGGCCCAGGGCCTGGGCAACCGCGAGATCGTCCGCGCGCTGCACAACAGTGAGGCGACGGTGAAACCCACCTCGGCCGGATTGACGACAAATTGGGCGTAGGCACGCGTACCGCGGCCGTCGCGGTGGCCACCGAACGCCGCCTGCTCGCCTGAACGCGAGCGCGTCGTGCCCGATTTGTCGGGTGGTAAACGTGACCGGGCTCTCTATCACCGGGTGATCCCGGACACATAACATGCCTATAACAACAGTGCTGTGATTACGGATTTGTCACGGCCGACCAGCGGCGAACAGTGTCCCTTTGGACAATGTCCGCTACAGATGCCCACGTGATCGGGGCGTGATCTCAGCGTGCATCCCGGCTACATTCGGTCACGGCTTGAACAACAATCCGAGCCGAATCGAATCGCAGAACACCGGAAAGCCTGCCCCGTGATTCGAGGATCCCCGACATACCTGAGGGGCAGGGACGCGGTAGTTTCCATCACCGAGCCGGTGGGCGCAGGCAGGAAATACTTATGTCTTTGAATCGCAAGTTCACCCGTGTCCTCGGCTTCGCCGCTGTCGCCGGTGCCATGATCGCCGTTCCGGCCGGTCTGACCACCGCCACCGCCTCGGCGAACAACTGGGACGCCGTGGCGCAGTGCGAGAGCACGGGCAACTGGAACATCAACACCGGTAACGGCTACTACGGCGGCCTGCAGTTCTCGCAGAGCACCTGGGAGGCCTACGGTGGCACCGGCTACGCGCACAACGCCAGCCGCGAAGAGCAGATCCGCGTGGCCGAGAACGTGCTCGCCGGACAGGGCCCCGGCGCCTGGCCGACCTGCGGCGCCTACCTGTAAAGAGCGCTGACTGCAAGACTTTCCTTGTCGGGAAACGAATTGCCCGCTATTCGATGCACACATCGAATAGCGGGCTTTTTCGAGTCAATTTCGAATGAGTAGCGTGATTCCCGCGGCGATGAATGCCAGCGCGATGGCCGCGATGCCATAGGAGAGCTTGTAATTACGCAGTCCGGGGAGGAACCGGTCGAGCGCGAAAGCGCCTGCGCCGGTGAGGGCGAGGCTCGCCGCGGCGACCGCGAGAATCACTTCGTATTCGACGCCGTTCGGCGCGAAGAAGCTGCCCCATTTCACCGAGATCGCGTTGAGCATCGTGCCCAGGATCGCCGCGGCGGCCAGTGGGGTGAGCACCCCGAGGATCAATCCGATACCACCGAGGGTCTCGCTCAGGGCGGCGAGGAGGGGGAACATCCTGCCCGACGGGTAGCCGCTCGCGGTGAAGAAGCGATCGGTGCCGTCGAGCCCGCCGCCGTCGAACCAGCCGAACAGCTTCTGCGTGCCGTGTACGGCCATGATCGTACCGACGCCGAGGCGTAGCACGAGCAGACCGGAGCTGGTGGCCGTGGTCGATGTCGTCATGACGTGTGTCCTTCCGTGTCTGCCCGGCTCAGCCGATCTGAACCGAGCGTCGTGCCATCCCGAACCAGTAGCCGTCGATGACGGTCCGCAGGGAGTCGATGTCCTCGGCGCCCGCACCGAGGCTGAGGAACAGGGGAGCGAAGTGCTCGGTGCGCGGATGGGCCAGTCGTGGCGCGGGTGCGGTGTGCTCGAAGTCGAGTAGCGCGTCGAGATCGCGATCATCGAGCGCCCGGCGGCCCCAGTCGTCGAACTCGGCGGTGAACGAGTGCACGTGCTGGTCGTCGGGGGTGAGCGCCCGCAGGTTGTGGGTGAAGAACCCGCTGCCGATGATGAGCACGCCATCAGCGCGCAGCGGGGCGAGTGCGCGGCCGAGCTTCATCAGGTCCTGCGGATCCAGTGTAGGGATCGACAGTTGCAGAACGGGCACGTCGGCATCGGGATACATCTGGGTCAGTGGTACGTAGGCGCCGTGGTCGAGGCCGCGTTCGGCGGCGTCGGTGACCGTGCCACCGAGCAGCGCGCGTACCTGTCGCGCGAGGTCGGGTGCGCCTGGCGCCGGGTAGCGCACATCGTAGTAGCGCGGGGCGAACCCACTGAAGTCGTAGACCAGCGGCACCGTCGTGGTGGCGCCGAGGGCGATCGGGGCCGACTCCCAGTGCGCGGAGACGATGAGAATCGCTCGCGGATGCGGCAGGTCATCGGCCCATGCGGCCAGTTCGGCGGGCCAGGTGTCGTGGTCGATCAGCGGCGGGGCGCCGTGGGACAGGTAGAGCACCGGCATGGTCACGGTCGGCTCCTTCACGCTCGGTCAGTCTTGTTCAAATTTGAACAACCTCGCGTGCGATGCTATTCCGCGCCGGTGGCTAGGGTTGTGCGCATGGACGAACCCAGGTGGCTCGACGCCGAGGAGATGCGGCTGTGGGATCGATTCCTCGCCGCGGGCGCCCTCGTCGACCGCGCGGTCGACCAGCACCTGAAAACCGAAGGACTCTCCCACACTCAATACGAGGTCCTGGTCCGCCTGTCCGCCGAACCCGGCGGCGCCATGCGCATGACCGATCTCGCCGCCGCCCTCTACACCTCCAAGAGCGGCCTCACCTACCAGGTGGGCAAGCTGGAAGACGCCGGACTCGTCCGGCGTGTCGACGACGACACCGACGTCCGCGGCGTCAACGCCGTCCTCACCGAGGCCGGTCGGACCCGTCTCGTCGAGGTGGCACCCCACCACGTCGCCCTGGTCCGCCGAGTTTTCCTCGACGTCCTCGACCCCACCCAACGCGCCGCCATCACCGCCGGCCTCAGCGCCGTCGCCGACCGCCTCACCGACCGCCCGGACGCGGATCTGGACCGTTGATCACCATGCTCTGGTGACGCTGCTACTCCTCGGCGCGCTGGGGGTGGAGGCGGTGGACGGTGAGGGCGGCGGCGAGCATGCGGGAGTCGGTGGGGTCGGCGGGGTCGAGGCCGGTGACCTCGGCGATGCGGCGCAGGCGGTAGGTGAAGGTGTTGGGGTGGACGTGAATTCGGCGTGAGGCAGTCTTGCGGTCGGCGCCGTGACGGAGGTGGGCCTCGAGCGCTTCGATCAGGTGTGGGCTGGACAGGAGGGGAATCACTCGCTGGGCAAGGCGTTCTCGGGCCGGGCCCGGTCGGGTGAGCTGGTATTCGAGCAGCAGATCGTCGAGGCGGTAACAGCCGCCGGGGCGGCCGCGGAGCCGGGCCAGCTCGGTCAGTTCGCTCGCGTCCTTGGCCGCGGCCGGGATGGCTTCGCGGCTCACGCCGGAGAATTCGGCCAGATAGACCGTGACCCCGAACTGTTCGCTCAGCAGGGCGGCCAGGTCGTCGAAGCGCTGGGCGTCGAGGACGTCGGTTTCGGAGTTGTTGCTCAGCAACGCGATTCCGCTCGCACCGTCGAAGGTGGCCGGCGTGGTGGTGCCGGTGAGTTCGTCGAGCGCGCGCTGGAGCACGCGGATTCGACGTCGCGTCACCAGGTTCGCGGCGCTGCCGGGGCGGGGCGGTTCGCTCAGGTGGATCGCCAGCACCGTGTACTGCTCGGCGAGGAGCGTGTCGGCGCGCGCGGCCAGTTCCTCGGCGGGCAGCCCGCGCACCAGCGCCGAACACAGCTCGCGCCGCGCCTCGCGTTCGGCGTGGTAGATCGACTGCTCGACCTCGGTGTAGGTCTCCACGACGGTCATGTTGATGTGGCGCAGCAACTCCAGCAATCGGCCGAAGACCCGGAGGAACTCGCCCATCTCCGTCGGATCCGCCAACGCCGACGCCTCGGCGAGTACTGCCTGTGCGGACCCGTGGATCGCGCTGACCAGCATCGGCAGCGGTAGCCGGTCCTCGGCATGGCGTTCGGCGACCGGCGCCACGAACGCCGACACCTCGGCATAGGTGAACTCGCGGTCGGCGGCGATCGCCTCGAGCACCGCTCGACCGCAGGCGTAGATGGTGGGCAGAACTTCCGCGGTGAAATGGTCGGCGGGCAGTTCGGCGGGCGCGGTGGCGCCGAGGCCGTCGGCGAGGATGCGCTCGGCGATCTGCGGCCAGCGGGTCAGCAGACGGACAGTCAATGTGGGTGACGCGGAGACAGGGTGTTCGACGAGCATGTCCTGATTGTGTCCGAGAACAGGGCGATGGGGGGCACTCCGGTGGAAGTCGTACAGAACTTGGCGCCCGCGCCAAACCGCCGGCCGTTTTCTCGGTTCACGGTGCAGTGACAGCGATGTGGTGTGGGTCATAGATTCACAGAGCGCGTCCGAGCCGTCCGCTCGCCGACGCGGTTCTACGGAAGTGATACCCCTTGATTGCAACGACGCATTCCCTTCGCCGTGTCCTGTGTGGACTCGGCATCGCCACCGGCCTGATCGCGGGGCTCGCGACCGGCTCGGTCGCGGCTGAACCGACACTCGAACCGACCGTCGAGTCACTGGCCGAATACCTCGACAGCACGGTCGCCGCGGCACCCGACGGGCGCCGCCCGACCGCCATCGCCGACACCGGCAGCAGTTCGGGCAGCGGCACCGGCTCGGCGTCGACCAGCCGGTCCTCCGACACCATCGGTGAGGGCCCCGCGATGTCGGCCTACCTGCCCGCCTTCGGCTATGGGCTCCTGCATCCCGACGCCGCACCGCCCAAGGCCAACCGCTGGGACTGCAAACCCACCGCGGAGCGCCCACGCCCGGTCGTGCTGCTGCACGGGACCTGGCTCAACGCCTACGACACGTTCTCCTACCTGTCCCCGCGCGTCGCCGACGCCGGGAACTGCGTGTTCACCCTCAACTACGGCAAGTCCGCACTGCTGGAGGGCGGCGGCCTCGGCGCGATCCTGCCGGGCCGCAACGGTGTCGGCCCGATGGGCGAGTCCTCCCGTCAGGTCGCGACGTTCATCGATCGAGTCCTCGCCGCGACCGGCGCCGACCAGGTCGACATCATCGGCCATTCCCAGGGCGGCACGATCGCCAACCACTACCTCAAATTCGAGGGCGGCCAGGGCAAGGTCGGCAAGCTGATCACCTTCGGCGCCACCCATCGCGGCACCTCGCTGCTCGGCATCGCCTCGCTCGGTCGCATGATCAACAACGTCGGCATCGACATTCTCGGCTTCTACCGGCCGATCATCGGCGTCGCCAATGTGGAGCAGGTGGTCGGCTCACCGTTCTACGACACGCTCAACGCGGGCGGCCACACCGTCCCCGGTGTCGACTTCACCGTGGTCGGATCCCGCTGGGACGAGGTGATGAATCCGCTCGAATTGACCTTCCTGCACGCCGGTCCCGGCGCCACCGTCGACAACATCACCCTGCAGGAGGGCTGCGAACAGGACCTCTCCGATCACCTGACGATGATGTACTCGCCGCGCGCCATCTCGATCGCGCTGCGGGCCCTCGATCCCGTCGGCGACGCGCCGCTGGCCTGCGCGTTCAATCCCTGGTTCTTCGGCGGTGGCGGCAGCCTGTGACGATCATCGATCGCGTCGGCCCGGACTCGGACGTCACTGTCCGGTCCGGGGTGCCGCTCCTGCCGCCCGAGGATCCGTTCTATGCGGCTCCGCCCGGCGTCGAGCTGCTCGCGCCGGGGGAGGTGGTGCGGTCCCGTCCGGTGGAACTCGGACTGTTCGGGGTGGTCCGCCAGCGCATCACTGCCTGGCAATTGCTGTACCGCACGTGCGATCTCGACGATGCGCCGGAGGTCGCGGTGACCACCGTGTTGATGCCGTGGGGCGCCGATCCCCGGCAGGCGCGTCCGTTGGTGTCGTTCCAGTGCGCCATTGATGCCGTTGCCCCGCAGTGCTTTCCGTCGTACGCCCTGCGGCACGGGGCGGCGACCATCGGCTCGATCGCGCCGCTGGAACTGCCGATCGTCGCGATGGCCTTGCGGCAGGGGTGGGCGGTGTCGGTGCCCGATCACGAAGGGCTGGGTGGGCGTTTCGGCGCGGCCCGCGAGCCCGGATACCGTGCGCTGGACGGGATCCGGGCCGCCCTCGGTTTCGCTCCCTTGGGTCTGGCGGCCAGTACTCCCGTTGCCCTGTGGGGGTATTCGGGCGGTGGTCTGGCGACGACCTGGGCCGCAGAACTGGCCGAGGACTACGCCCCGGAGCTCACCATCGTCGGCGCCGCCGCCGGATCCCCGGTCGGTGATCCGGCGGCGGCGTTCGTCCGGCTCAATGGCGGCTGGTTCGCCGGATTCCCCGCCGCCTTCGTCGCCGGGCTGCGTCGCGCCTATCCCGAACTCGACGCGGTCCTGCACGATCACCTCGACGAGCGCTACCGCGCCCTGCTCGGGGAGGCCGAGCGGCGCAGCACCTTCGCCCTGCTGCTGCGCTTCGCCCGCCGCGACGTCACCCGGCATCTGCGCGACGGCATGGCCGGACTGCTCGCCGAACCGGCCCTGCGCCGCATCCTCGCCGACATCGAACCCGGTACCCGCGCACCCGCCGCCCCGCTCCTGGTGGTCCAGGGCGTGCACGACGAGGTGATCGCCGTCGCCGACATCGACGCCCAGGTCGAGCGCTACCGGGCCGTGGGCGCCACCGTCCACTATCTGCGGGTACGTCGCGGCGCCCACCTGTCCCTCGAATTCCTCGCCGTTCCGGTGATCCTCGACTGGCTCACCGACCGCTTCGCCGCCCGCCCGGTCACCCACGGCACCACCACCATCGCCTCGATCGCCCGCACTCCCACCACCGTGCGCACCCACCTCGACTTCCTCACGCTGGTCGCTCAGATGCTCGGCGGCCGACCGGTTCGCGGCAAGCGCCCGGAGTAGCTGTGACCCGACGTAGCGCAATCGAGATTGGCGCCCCGATTTCCATGGGCATTGGAAACTCGGCCTTATCTGATTGCGAAACATGAATCTCAAAGATTTCTCATATTACCCTCAGGATGATGCTGTATTCGCGCATAAGGCCAGGTAGTGATAGATTTCGATGGGTTGTTGTTACGAGAGTCACGAAATCGGAAATTCGGTAACTCGGAGTGTTCGTGGGTCGATGTTCCCTCTGTAAGCCAGCTCCGGCTGGGCCTATGCGAGAAACAGAGGAATTACCATGATCCCCGTTATCATCGACACCGGTAGCGCCGCCCTGAACGGCCTCTTCGACACCTTCGGCGCTGCCCTCCACGGCCTGGTCGACACCCTGTGGACCGGCTCCTTCGGCGGCTGATCACGCCGCACAGGTCGATGAAACGACCGGGTCCGCCCTGACGCGTGACCGACGAGAAGGCCCCGCACCTGTCCGGCGGATTCCAGGTGTGGGGCCTTCCGCGGTGATCGACCCGTCACCGTCGCGCCTCGCCTCGCCCATGGCGCCATCGCCCCGCTGTCTCCGGTCCGGATCTCACTGGTATCAGTGCCGGTGCGCCACACTCGCGCGCGCGAGGTGTGTCGGTCCGTGCGGTCCGCCGCAGTGGCCGGAGTCGCTGTCGCGAACGCCGATGTCGAGCAGCTTCGGGCTGGCGTGGTCGACCTGCAGGGTGACGTGCTCGATGTGGTGTTCGTGGTCGAGCATGTGCGCGATGTCCTCGCGGACGGCGTGGCAATCGTGGCCGGTTCGCACCAGCACGTGTGCCGAGAGCGCGGGGGAGCCGGAGGTGATCTCCCAGATGTGCAGGTCGTGCACCTCGGTGACGCCGTCGCGATCGGCCATGTCGCGGCCGATCCGCTCGGGATCGAGATGTTCGGGGGCGGCCTCGAGGAAGATCCGGCTGGACTTGCGGATCAGGCCGACACCGGCCTTGGTCATCAGCGCCACCACGATCAGGGTCGCGATCACGTCGGCCCGCACCCAGCCGGTCAGGATGATGACCAGGCCCGCGACCGCGGTCGCGATGAACGCGTACAGGTCGTTGAGGATGTGCTGGAACGCGCCCTCGATATTGAGACTGGTGCGATCGGCCCGGCTGATCATCCAGGTGGCCAGCACATTCACCGCGACACCCACCAGTGCGGTGATCAGCACCAGCGGACCGTGCACGTCCGGCGGCTCGAACAGTCTGCGGATCGCCTCGTAGCCCAGCCACAGCGCCAGCAGTAGCAGCGTGAGGCCATTGGCCTGCGCCGAGAGGATCTCCACCCGCTTCCAGCCGAAGGTCATCCGTCCGGTCGCCGGCCGCGCCGCGAGCCGGATCGCCACCAGGGCGAGCACGATGGAAGCGGCATCGGTGGTCATGTGCGCCGCATCGGACAACAGGGCCAGCGACTGGGCGATGATGCCGACGATCACCTCGCCGATCAGGAAGGTGACGATCACCGCCAGCGCCCCGGCCAGCCAGCGTTTGTCGCTGTTGGCCGACACCCCGTGGTCGTGTCCGTGTCCTGCGCCCATCGCGTTCCCTTCTCCCCGCCATTCGATCGTCGCCATAGTATGCACACATGTCTATATATGCAATTTGCTCGTTGCCGAGTGGCACGCGATGTCCGAATCGTCGCTGGTCACCGCCCTGCGGGCGGGGGTGTTCGCACCGGAGTTCAGCCTAGGCCCGAGCGCGCGATCGTGGTGTAGCCACGTCCCGCGTGGTCAGTCCGGATCGGGCCAGTTCGCCTCGACGATCAACCGCCCCGACTCTCGCATCAGCGCGTACTGCGCGGCGATCAGGTCGGACGGATAGGTCGGCCAGAACGACACCGCCCCCGTCTCCTTGTCGATCACGTGTACCGAACCGCCCACCGGGATCGGTCGATCCGATGGCGCGTGCAGTGGCCGCACGTCGAAAACGGTGAAACCGTCGGCGAATTCGACGATATGCCGGTCGGTTTCCGGAATCTCGCCGGGCAGATGTTCGGCCGCGATGCGGATGGCTTCTTCTCGATCGACCGGCGTGCGTGCGTCGGTCGGGTATGCATGGATGTCCACGTACTCAGCTCCTCGTCGCGATTCTCGCCGCCGACGCGCGATCGTGTCAGCGATTCGGGCGAAGCCGGAAAAGGAACGAGCCCGGTGGCCCTGCTCCCCCCTCCTGGAGCAGGCCCGGCCGGGCTCGTGGGAAAAGTGTCGCGCGCCGGGCCATCAGGATCCTGAAGAGTCGCTTAACGCGACCGTTGTCATCGGAGGCGCCTGCGGCGATAACCGAACATGACGGAGAACTCCTGCGGTCCGCACTGCGCGCGACTGTGTACCACAGACGGGCTGGCCGAGGTGCTGGCCGCCGATCGTGGCCTGCTGCACTGGCGGGCGCTGCGCGACCTCGGTGATTCCGGGCTGGCCGAGCACGCGGTGCAGGAGGCATTACTGCGCGGGTGGCGGGCCTGCGGTGACTTCGACGCGCGCAAGGGCAGCGTGCGGACGTGGCTGCTGGCGATCGAACGCAATGTCGTCGTCGACATCGTACGGGCGCGCGCGATCCGGCCCGGTGATGTGGGCTGGGCCGACATCACCGAGGTGACCGGTTGCGGCGGGCCGGATTTCGCCGATGGTCTGGTCGACGGGTTGCTGGTCGATGACCTGCTGTCGAGGCTGCCGGAGCCGCAGCGCGCGGCCGTGGTCGAGGTGATCCTGCGCGATCGTGGCTACCGGGAAGTGGCCGAGGATTTCGGTGTTCCGGTCGGCACCGTGAAGACCCGGGTGCACTACGCGCTGCGTTCACTGCGTCAATTGCCCGAAGTTGCCTGACCGTCGCCCAGATCGCCCATTTGGGCGTTTTACCAGCGGAAACGGATCGTTGGGCGCGGTCACATTTCGGTAACTGTGCTTGCTCTGATGATACTCACGTTGCAAGAGTGAACCACTGGGTTTGATGTTACCAATGGGAAGGGAGGGGTGCTCCGTCCCGGGGCACCGACCGAACATGCAGCCAAACATCATCAAGGCCGGTCTCTGCTCCACTGTCTCCGCTGCGGTCGTCGTGTCGCTGTCCGGGCTGGCGCCCGTGAACGCACACGCGGCGCCGGATCCGGCTACCGGCGACAAACTCGCAGGCAGAACAATCTTTCTCGACCCCGGGCATCAGGGCCCGGCGCATTCGGAGAACCTCGCCCGCCAGGTCGACAACGGCCGCGGCGGCACCAAGGACTGCCAGACCACCGGCACGACTTCGCTCAACGGCATCCCCGAACACACCATCAACTGGGAAGTCGCCCAGCTGGTCAAGGCGTCGCTGCAGGCACTCGGTGCCCAGGTGGTACTGAGCCGCACCGACGACGCGGGCTGGGGCGGGTGCGTCGACGATCGTGCCCGCGCCGCCAATGAGTCGGGCGCCGCGGTCGCGGTGAGCATCCACGCCGACAGCGCCCCCGGCGACCAGCGGGGATTTCACCTGATCGTCCCGCAGTTGCCCATCCCCGACGCCGCTGCCGATCGCGCCCAGTCCGGCCCCGGGCGCACCGCCTCCGCCGCCGTCCGCGACGCCTACCTGGCCGCCGGATTCCCCGCCGCCACGTACGCGGGCGTCAGCGGCGGTCTGCAGACCCGCGCCGATATCGCCGGGCCCGCGCTGACGCAGGTCCCCCTGGTCTTCGTGGAGATGGGCAATGCCGCCAATCCCGCGGACGCGGCCCTGCTCGAATCTCGAGAGGGTCAGCTCGAGCACGCCATCGCCATCGTCACCGGCGTCGCCGGGTACCTGCTGAACACACCCGTCGCGGCCGCGATCCCGGCCGCCGAGCCCGCGCCGGCCGAGGGCGCGTCGGCTCCCGCCGATCCGGCCCCCGCCGCCGAGGCTCCGGTCGATCGAGCTCCCGCCGAGTCGGCCCCGGTGGACGAAGCCCCGGCCGACGCGGCTCCCGTCGAGCAGGCGCCGGCCGAGGGAACCCCGACCGACCAGGCCCCGGCCGAGGAGAATTCGACCCAGCCCGACGAACCTCCCGCCGAGGACCCGCCCCCGGCCGAATCGGAACCCGGCACCTCGACGGCACCGGCATCGCTGGCCGCGGGCCGGATCTCCGCCGCGATCCCGACCGGATCCAGCGGAGATTCTTCGCAGGCCGAAGGAACGGAACCGTCGACCGGTTCGAGCATCCAGATTCCGCCAGGGGCGGATCGTAGCCCCTCGACGGGCTCGAGCATCGAATCCGAACCTGCGACGGGCAACTCGGGCAGCGAGATCGAAATACCTGCCGCGAAAACAGCTTTCGGCCCGGTTGTGGCACCCGCAACCGGTTCGAGCGACCAGGCGGCACCAGCCGACGAAACGGCTCCGCCGAGTGGTTCGAGCGACGAGGCACCCTCCACCGAACCCGCGCCCGCTGACCCGAATCAGCCGCCGACCGAGTCCGACCCGGAATCCGCCGCAACCACCCCGGCATCCTCGGTGCTCGGCCGGATTCCGACCGCTGTCCCTCCGCCCAGTCCGCCGACCAGCCCGAACGAGCAGGACCGGCCCGCTGAGGATTCGAGTCGCCCCGGCACGGATTCGGGTCAGTCCGCCACCGCTGTGCCGACCACCTCTCACGGGGTGGTGACACCGCCCGCGAGCGACCCCACTGATCCCGCATCGGAACCGACCGCCACCACACCGGAAGCGGCACCCGCCGCAGCCCCGCCGCCACTCCCGAACGGTACGAGTGACCAGGCACCCCAGGCCGACGGGGCAGGCACGAGCGAATCCGCCCCACAGAACGGAACCGCCGCCCCCGACTCCGCTCTCGGACCTCTCCTGCCGAGCGGATCGAGTGACGGAGTCTCGCCCACCGACGAACCGACCCAGTCGGACCCCGCACCCGGTCGGCCCGCAACCGAACCCCAGGAGCCGGAGGCTCCCAACGGGCAGCCCGCCGCCGCACTGGCGTTCGCCCCCCGCGTGCTCCCGGTCCGCGCCCCCGCGCCGGCCCCGATCCCCGTCGCCCCGGCCCGCACCGCAGCCCCCGACGCACCCTCCGCGCCCTCCAACACCACGCCGAGGACGCGCGGCACCACGCCGAAGGCCGAACCCGCCCCGGAAGAGGCAGCCCCGGACCTGAGCTCACTCGGCGGCCCGATCACCACCGTCCTCGACCTGCTGATGCCACTGGCCAGGGCACTCGGCATGGACAACACCGCGATCACCAGCCAGCTGATCAACCTCGCCTACACCCTGGTCGGCCTGGTCTTCGGCCCGACGAAGTAGGACCGCGGCGCTTCGCCGTCGATGGTGACCAGCCAGATGTCGGTGACGCCGGCCGGTGCGCCGAGTCGGCGATTCGATCAGCACCGCAACACTGGTCGGCACCGGGCAACCAGTCGGATCGCGCGGGTGGGTGCTCGGGGGTGTCTGCGCGGCGGCTGGCACCATGGGTTCGGTGATTCCTGTGGTGATCGTTGCTGGGTTTCTCGGGTCGGGGAAGACGACCCTGCTCAACTATTTGTTGCGCAACAATCGGGGGACCCGGATCGGGGTGGTGGTCAACGACTTCGGGGCGGTGAACATCGACGCGATGCTGGTGGCGGGGCAGGTCGACGCGATGGTGTCGCTGGGGAACGGGTGCGTGTGCTGTGCGGTGGACGCCTCCGAGCTCGACGATCTGTTCGGGCGGTTGGCGCAACCGCGCAGCGCGGTGGATGTGATCGTGGTGGAGGCCAGCGGGCTGGCCGAGCCACGGAATCTGATCAGGATGGTGGTGGCCAATCCGAACCCGCGGATCGGATACGGCGGGTTGGTCGAGGTGGTCGATGCCGAACAGTTCGGTGCGGCGAGCGAGCGGCACCCGGAGTTGGTGACGCATCTGCGGCTGGCGGATCTGGTGCTGGTGAACAAGGCGGATCGGGTCGCACCCGAAGCGCTCGCCGCCCTCCGCGCGCAGGTCGCCGGATGGGTCGGCCAGGTCCCGGTCTACGCGACGACGCACGGCCGGGTAGATCCCGGCCTGCTGTTCGACGAGCACGCGCCCGAGGAACCGAAGGTGGCCCAGCAGCTGAGTTTCGACTCCCTGCTCGACGAACACGACCACGATCACGACGACCCCGAGCACCGGCACCTGCACGACGAGTACGTCTCGGTCTCGTTCACCAGCGAACGCCCCCTCGACCCGCGCGCCCTGGTCGCGTTCCTGGAAGACCCGCCACCGGGGGTGTTCCGCGCCAAGGGCTGCGTGGCGTTCGCGGTACCCGGAGAACGTCGCAAGTTCGAGGTGCACCTGGTCGGCAGGCATGTGGTGTTCACCCCGGGCACCTGGGCTCGCGGCGAACAGCGGGTGACGAACCTGGTCCTGATCGGGTCGGGTCTGAACACCGACGACGCACGGAAACGATTGGCCGACACCGTGTTCGACGGCGATTCACCGCTGGACGAACAGGCTATGCTCGGCATCTGGCGCTACACCCCGACCGTCGACTGACCCCCGACCCGGACAGCTGATCACCAGGCTGTGGTGGCCTCGCCCACTCGACCGATACCTGCACCAGAGCCTGGTGATCGCTGGTCCAGTGCGGTTAGCCGCAGGCGTTGACCCATTCGGAGAGTCCGTCGGCGAAGAGTTGGCGTTTCCAGATCGGCACCTCGTGCTTGATCCGCTCGACGAGCTCGGCACAGACGGTGAACGCCTCGCCTCGGTGGGGAGCGGCGACTGCTACCACAATGGCGAGGTCGCCGATGCTCAGCGAGCCGATCCGATGCGTCGCCGCGACCGGCAGCCCACTGCCGGTGGACACTTCGGCGCACACCTGGCGCAGGAACCGCTCGGCTTGCGGATGCGCGGAGTACTCCAGTGCCGAAACCGCTTGCCCGCCATCGTGGTTGCGCACCTTCCCGGTGAACACCACGACCGCGCCGAATTCCGGTCCGTCGACCGCCTTCTCGACCGCGATGGGGTCTAGATCGTGCTCGAGGATCGCCGTCAGGCGGACCGCCCCGTCCTCAGTCATGGGCGCCCCCTCCGGCTACTTGCGCGAGCAGATGATCCAGCAGCGGTTCCAGAACCGCGATCCCGTCCTTCACCCCGCCGGGCGAACCGGGCAGGTTGACCACCACGGTACCGCCGACCAGCCCCGCGACACCACGGCTGAGCGCGGCCAAGGGAAACTTCGCGGTGCCCCGCTGCCGGATCGCGTCGGCGACACCGGGCAGTTCCCGGTCGAGCACGGCGCGCGTCGCTTCTGGGGTGGCATCGGTGGGGGAGGCGCCGGTGCCGCCGGTGGTGACGATGAAGGAGGGCGCACCGTCGAGCGCATCGCACAACCCGGCCGCGATGTCGGCATCGGCGTAGACGAGCGGCCCGCGCACCGAGAACCCCTGCGCGGTGAGCCATTCGGCGAGAACAGGGCCGGTCGTGTCGGTGCGCGTTCCCGCCGCGGTACCGGTCGAGGCGACGACAACCACGGCGGTCCGCGACGAGACCGCGCGCCTGGAGCTGTCGGTGACGACCGGCGACGGCTCTGCGCGCTCGGCGCTGTCCGTAACCACCGCCGCTGATGCTGTGTGCTCGACTGCGGCATCTATCGCCGCTGTTCGTGGCGATTCCACCGACACCGTCTCCCGATGTCCGGCAGCACCGGCCGTCTCCGTGCGCCCAGCCGCAGCGTCGACCGGTGCCCAACGACTCAGCGCCTCGCTACCCGCAGTCTCGGATGCCACCCGCGCCTCGGGCCGCATCCAATGCCCATGCTTGCCACCCTCTTTGGTCAGCAACCGCACCCCGTTGAGCACCGCCGCCGGATCGACCGCCTTCACCATGTCGTGCAGCGTGAGCCCCGCCACGGCGACAGCGGTGAGCGCCTCCATCTCGACCCCGGTCGGTCCGGTGGTCTTGGCCGAGGCCTGGATGGTGATCGAGGTGTCGGTGAACCCGAACTCGACCTTCACCGACGACAACGCCAGCTGATGGCACAGCGGGATCAGCTCCGAAGTTCGCTTGGCCCCGGCGATTCCGGCCAGCCGCGCCGTGGACAGCACATCCGCCTTGGGCATGCCGTCGGCGCGCACCAGTGCGACAACCTCGGCCGTGGTGGTCAATTCCCCTGCGGCGACGGCGATCCGAGTGGTGTCGGCCTTGGCACTCACATCGACCATGCGCGCGCGACCCTCGCGGTCGACGTGGGACAACTCGCTCATAGCGACAAGATTCGCACAGGGGAACCGGCGGGCAGCGTGGTGACCTCGGCGGGCACGTCGACGAGTGCGTCGGCCCAGGCCATGCCCGCGATGAGATGAGAGCCCGGTCCCGAGATCACTTCCACTCCATTCTCGGTCATCAGACCGCGCAGGTATTGGCGTCGCCCGGCGGGTGAGCGCACGGGGGTCAACAGGGTCACCTCGCGGGTCTCCGGCGCGGGCAGCCCGCCCAGCGCACGCACGACGGGCCGCGCGAACACGGCATAGGACACCATCGTGCTCACCGGATTTCCGGGGAAACTCAGCACCGGAACGCCGTCGACCACCGTGTATCCCTGCGGTCCGCCCGGCTGCACGGCGACCGGCCCGAAGGTCCCGCCCAGCGGCGCCAGCACATCCTTGACAACCTCGAAATCGCCCTTGGACACCCCGCCCGAGGTGAAGACCACATCGGCGGCGGCGACCGCGGCGCGCAGCACGGCGGTGAACCGCGCGGGATCGTCGGTGCTGTGCGCGACCTCGACCACCTCGACGCCGTCGGCCCGCAACGCCGCGGCCAGCGCGATCCCGTTCGAGTTGTAGATCTGCCCCGGCGCGAGCGCACTGCCCGCGGGCCGCAGTTCGTCACCGGTGGTGACGCACACCGCCCGCAGCCGGGTCAGCACCGGCACGGTGGGCAGCCCGACGGCGGCGAGCGCCGCGATGTGCCGGGGCGCGAGCACGGTGCCCGCCCGGGCGACCAGCTCGCCGGTGCGCACATCGGTGCCGGCCTCGCGCACGAACTCGCCCCGACCACGACCGCGCTCGACCACGATCCGGTCCGCGCCCACCTGCACATCCTCGACCGGGATCACGCAGTCGGCGCCGGGCGGCACCGGCGCGCCGGTCATCACCTTCATCGCCGACCCGGCGTCCAGCGCTGACGTCCCCGCATCGCCCGCCGCGATCACCCCGGCCACCGGCAGCTGCGCCGGGGTGACGGCCACATCGGCGGCCCGCACGGCGTAGCCGTCCATCGCCGAGTTGCGAAAGACCGGTAGATCGGTGGGTGAGACCACATCGGTGGCGAGGACCCGGCCGAGCGCGGCCGGGACCGGCGCCTGCTCGTCGGGGCGCTCGAACAGGTGGGCCAGCAGCGCGGCGACGGTGTCGCGGTACTCGTCGACGCTGCGCGCCGACGCGGTGGCGGGCCGGGGAGTCATGCTGTCAGCCTAATCGCCGCCGGACCGGTGGGTTCGGCCCGCGTCGCTCACCGCGGGGGGTTGCTCGCGGTGAGCCCGACGAGTTCGTGACCATTCGGCCCGCCGCACGGATCCGGCGGGGTCCGACAGGTCATACTGGAGAAATGACGCTGGTCGATATGGGGATTCCCGCTGTGCGATCGGAGCTGCCGTCCCTGCACGGCAGACCCGAGACGCCGCTCCTCGTCGACCGGTTCGGCCGGATCGCACGCGACCTGCGCGTTTCCATCACCGAGAAGTGCTCGCTGCGCTGTACCTACTGTATGCCCGAGGAGGGGCTGCCGCCGATCCCGCGCGAGGAGTTGCTCACCGCCGACGAGATCGTGCGCCTGGTCTCGCTGGCCGTCACCGAACTCGGGGTGCGTGAGGTGCGGTTCACCGGCGGTGAGCCGTTGATGCGCCGGGAACTGGAGCAGATCGTCGCCGGCTGTCACGCGGCGGTGCCAGGGACACCGCTGGCGATGACGACCAACGGCGTCGGCCTCGAACACCGCGCCGCCGCGCTGGTCAAGGCGGGATTGTCGAGGGTGAATGTCTCCCTCGACACCGTCGACCAGGCCGATTTCGCCCGCCTCACCCGCCGCGACCGCCTCGAGTCGGTACTCAACGGCATCCGCGCCGCCCGCGATGCCGGTCTCACCCCGGTGAAGGTCAACGCCGTGCTCATGCGGCAGAACCTGGCCGGTGCGCCGGACCTGCTCGCCTGGTGCCTGGCCGAGGGCTGCGAACTGCGCTTCATCGAGGAAATGCCGCTCGACGCCGACCACGAGTGGGCGCGCGAGCACATGGTGACCGCCGCCGACCTCCTGGACGTGCTCGGTGAACGCTTCACCCTCACCCCCGCCGGTCGCGTCGACCCCTCGGCACCCGCCGAGAAGTGGCTCGTCGACGGCGGCCCCGCCACCGTCGGCATCATCGCGACGGTCACCCGCAAGTTCTGCGACAGCTGCGACCGCACCCGGCTCACCGCCGATGGCATGCTGCGCTCGTGCCTGTTCAGCGACCAGGAGTTCGACGTGCGTACCGCGCTGCGGGCAGGCGCCGACGACGCCGAGGTCGCCGAGCTGTGGCGCGGCGCGATGTGGCAGAAATGGGCCGGGCACGGTATCGATGCCGCCGGTTTCGTCCCCCCGGAACGCACGATGGGAGCCATCGGTGGTTGAGGTCCGCTATTTCGCCGCCATCGCCGACGCGGTCGGCAAGAACACCGAATCACTCGAACTACCCGACGGCGCCACCGTCGCCGACCTGCGCGCCACCCTTGCCGCCACCTACGGCTCCGAGGTCGACGGCCTGGTCGGGGTGTGCGCCTTCCTCATCGGTGACGAACTCACCCGCGACCCGTCAGCCATGCTCCGCGACCGCGTCGACGTGTTGCCCCCGTTCGCGGGTGGCTGAGCAGGTGGTGCAGAGCAAGGCCCCCGAAGTCCGCGACGCCTTCGCCGACCGCCTCGCGAGCCACGACATGGGCAAGGGCTGCCTGCGCTTCCGTACGGGCGCGGACTTCGACCTAGTCCGAGACCTGTTGCGCGCCAACGCATCTGGTGAGGCGCCGTGATCTGCTAGCGGGTTGTCGGCTCCAGGTAGGACAGCAGCAGCTTGATCAGCAGCACCGGCGTGAACCACAGCACCGCTTCGGGCGCGGGCAACAGCGTGAGGCCGAGCACGGCGATCGCGAACCCCGCCGGGCGCCCCACCCGCAGCACGAGCACGGCACCGGCCAGCGCGAGGACGTAGATCCCGAGCGCTGTGGCCCAGGTGAAACCGGGGACGACCAGGGCCATGATGAACGGCTGGACGTGGAGCGCCACGAAGGCGAGATGATGGCGGGCCGTCCGGTTCGGGCCGTGGAACTTGCGGGTGGCTGCCGAGGTCGCGTTGACGACAGCACCACCGAACAGATCGAAGGCGATCACCGTGACGATGGCCAGCGTCCACCACGGCCACCCTTCGTCGACCGCGAGTGCCCAGGCCAATACCCCGCCCGCCACCGCCGTGCCGTAGCAGAGCACCCGGTCCGGCACGGTCGTGCCCGGCGCGATCAGTACGTTGTGAATCGCGCTCATCGCAGACCCTCCACACAGACCTCGACGATCGGGTCGGCGAGCTCGAGCAGCGAGATCTGCGGATCCAGCAGCCACTGCACCAGGCATCCCTCGATCGCGCCGATGATCACCGTGGCCGTGCGGTCCGGGTCGAGGCCGGGCCGGAGCTCGGCCTCGCGAAGCAGGGCGCCGATGCGCGCGCGGTAGTCGCGATAGACGCCCGAGATGTCGAGGGGGGTCGACCAGAGATCCAGCTGGATCCGGGCCAGATCGGCGTCCTCGGCGAGCATGGTCACCGTGGCGCGGATCAGCGTGGCGAGCCGATCCAGCGGCTCGGCGCTGTCGTCGGCCGCGGCGAGGGTGTCGGTGACTCTGGCGGCGTGCGCGTCGAACGCCGCCTCGAGCAGGGCGTCGCGGCTGTCGAAATACAGGTAGACACTGCCTTTGGCGATACCGGCCTCGGCGGCGACGTCATCGATGCGCGCGGCCGCGAAACCTTTGCGCGCGAACACCCGCACGGCAGCGGCGAGGATCTCCTGCCGACGCGCGGCCTTGTCGACTATCTTTGGGCTCACCCCATCATTATGACTGACCAGTCAGTCATAATGCAATGGCTCAGCGCCACCAGGTGTCGAGGGGGGTGACCGGCACGGTGCGCTTGTGCCGGGTGTTGGTGAAGATCGTCTCGATGCGCGAGGCGACCTCGTCGGTGACGTCCTTGCCCTCGAGGTAGTCGTCGATCTCGCTGTAGCGCAGACCCAGGGCGTCTTCGTCGGCCAGGGCGGGGCGATCGTCTTCGAGGTCGGCGGTGGGGACCTTGGACCAGATGCTCGACGGCGCGCCCAGTTCCTGCAGCAGCGCCGCGCCCTGCCGTTTGGTGAGGCCGGTGAGGGGCGTGAGGTCGACGCCGCCGTCGCCGAACTTGGTGAAGAATCCGGTCACCGCCTCGGCGGCATGATCGGTGCCGACCACCAGCAGGCTCTCCTGCCCGGCGAGCGCGTACTGGGCGACCATCCGCTCGCGCGCCTTGATGTTGCCGCGCACGAAATCGCGCAACCGTTCGTGATCGAGTGCGCCGGCGACCTCGGCGGCCACCGCGTCGGCGCTGGGCCGGACGTTCACCACGACCGCGCGATCGGGGTCGACGAAGTTCAGCGCGATCTGCGCGTCGTGTTCGTCGGCCTGCATGCCGTAGGGCAGGCGCACCGCGAGGAACTTCGCCTCGACACCGTCAGCGCGCAACTCCTCGACGGCGAGCTGGCACAGCCGACCGGCCAGCGCGCTGTCCTGGCCACCGCTGATGCCGAGCGCGAAGCCCTTGGCCGGTGTGGTCGCCAGGTAGTCCTTGAGGAAGTCGACGCGGCGGCGGACCTCCTGCTTCGGCTCTATCTCGGGCAGCACGCCCAATTCGGTGATGATCTGTTCACGCAGTGTCCCCATGCCGTCTCACTCTACGTGCGCGGCACCGGAAACGACTCGGCGAACAAGCCATTCCCAGTTGTCGCCGATCTGCGCGCGGGTGTAGCCGCTCACCGCGAGCTGGTGGGTGATCAACGCTGCCGACAGGGTCGCCAGCAGGGTGTCGGCGACCAGCGGCAACTCGCCGGCCACGCCCGCCTCGCGCAACAACAACACCACGTGCGCCCGGTGCAGTGAATATGGTCCGTCGCCGAAACGGCCGCCGTTCTCCTCGGCGGCCCGGTGTAAGTCCCCCTCGACCTCGATGTCGAGCAGCCGGGTCCGCCCGAAGGCGATCAATCGCTCGACCGGGCTCGCATCGGGACCCATCGGACCTGGCCCGAACATGAACGCCGCCTGGAACTTCTGCTCGGAGTGGTCGAGCAGAGCGAGCATGAGCCCGGTGCGGTTGCCGAACCGGCGGAAGACGGTGCCCTTGCCCACGCCCGCGCGTTTGGCGAGCGCGTCCATCGTCAGCCCGGCGACACCGTGCTCACGCACCAACTGCTGGGCCGCGTCGAGCAGCAGCGCGCGATTGCGCGCGGCATCGGCGCGCTCGACGGGTTCGGCACTGCCGGGCGTCGGTGGTCCGATCCGCAGCATGGGCGGTTCGTCGGACCTGGGTGTGGTGTAGCTCACGCCGCTCACACGTCCTCCGCGGGAAGTAATCGGACCGGGGTCCGGTTATTGTCGGATGAAACTTTGCAACAGTCCATTGAGTACACCAGGAGTTGTCATGAGCGAGACCCGCATCCTCACTCTCGTCGGAAGCCTGCGCGCGGGCTCGATCAATCGGCAGCTGGCCGAGGCCGCGGTGCAGACCGCGCCCGACGGCGTCGACATCAGCATCTACGAGGGTCTCGCCGAGATCCCGTTCTACAACGAGGACCTCGACGTCGCGGGTTCGGTGCCCGCGCAGGCCGAGTCGCTGCGCGCCGCTGTCGCCGCGGCCGACGCGGTCCTGCTGCTCACTCCCGAGTACAACGGCACCCTGCCTGCCGTGCTCAAGAACGTCATCGACTGGGCTTCGCGTCCCTATGGCACCGGTGCGATCAAGGGTAAGCCGGTCGCCGTGGTGAGTGCGTCGATCAGCCCGAACGCCGCCGCGTGGGCGCACGGCGACACCGTCAAGTCGGTCGGCATCGCCGGTGGCGTCGTCGTCGAGGCCGCCACCGCGCAGTTCGCCACCATCGGCGAGCGCTTCGGTCAGACCCACCCCGCCCAGGACGCCGAGGCGCTGACTCAGCTCGGTGCGACCGTGCATCAGCTCGTCGCCGCCGTCGAGAGCGCGCGGGTGAACGCGTAAGCTGTCGTTCGGCTCCAAAAGGGGCGTCGCATCCGGTAGGGACGCGACGCCCCTTTCGCGTGTCCGAGGAGTTTGCTGAAGACTCGCCGGGATGCGAAATCGTGATCTGGGACACTGTTTCGCCTGCTTGCCGATCGGGTGTACTGGGACTTACGACGTCGGAATTACATCTGTGCGACTCGCAACACCTTGTGTTGTTCACATCTGTCGGACACTAGGTGTAGTGTCTTCGGTACTGGAACACGGTGTGAAGCCACCACTGATCGGGCCCAAGGGAAGGGGTTACGAGCAGGGCTTTCTTCGCCAGATCCAGGAGTTTGCGCAGCATCACCGTTCGTGCACTTGCATACGGATCACAGGCTGTGGATCAGGCACTGCGGTGTGAGCTCGGAGGCCGGAGGCGGAAGCCTGCGTCACCACGGAGGGCTCGCGAACGCCGCGAACAGGCTCAGGAGAGGGAGAACCTAGATGACCATCACCGTGTACACCAAGCCCGCTTGCGTCCAGTGCAATGCCACCTACAAGGCGCTCGACAAGGTCGGGGTGGACTACGAGATCATCGACATCTCCGAGAACGCCGAGGCGCGCGATTACGTCATGGCGCTCGGCTACCTGCAGGCTCCGGTCGTCGTCGCGGGCGAGGATCACTGGTCGGGCTTCCGTCCCGACCGCATCAAGTCGCTCGCCGTCGCGGCCGCTTAGGACTTCGCGCCGAAGGAGGCTCCCATGCCCGAGCGGACGACTCCGGGCGGGCTGGTCTACTTCTCCAGCGCTTCGGAGAACACTCATCGTTTCGTCGAGAAGCTGGGTCTCCCGGCCACTCGACTACCACTGCACACCGCTGAATCGCTGCGCGTCGACGAACCCTACGTGCTGATCACCCCCACCTACGGGGGTGGTCGGCACGTGATGGGTGGACAACGGTCCGACAAGGACCTCGTACCGCGGCAGGTCGCCAAGTTCCTCAACGACCCGCACAACCGCGCCCTGCTGCGCGGGGTGATCGCGGCCGGAAACACGAACTTCGGCGATACCTATTGCGCCGCAGGCGACATCATCTCGCGCAAGAGCGGGGTGCCGTACCTGTATCGCTTCGAACTCATGGGAACCGCTGAGGACGTCGCGCGCGTCCGAGAGGGATTGGGATTGTTTTGGCAACAGCAACCACAGCACCGGCAGGCAAGTCAGCCCGTCTAGAGCAGGCCGCCACGCGTGCCGACGCGGGCGAGGTTCTGGACTACCACGCTCTCAACGCGATGCTGAACCTGTACGGCCCCGACGGCGAGATCCAGTTCGACAAGGACCGCGAGGCCGCGCACCAGTACTTCCTGCAGCACGTCAACCAGAACACCGTCTTCTTCCACAACCTGGACGAGAAGCTGGACTACCTGGTCAAGGAGAACTACTACGAGACCGAGGTGCTCGATCAGTACGATCGCGCCTTCGTCAAGCAGCTGTTCCAGCAGGCCTACGCCAAGAAGTTCCGGTTCCCCACCTTCCTCGGCGCGTTCAAGTACTACACCTCTTACACGCTCAAGACCTTCGACGGCAAGCGCTACCTGGAGCGCTTCGAGGATCGCGTCTGCATGGTCGCGCTCACCCTCGCCGCGGGCGACGAGGTGCTCGCGGGCAAGCTGGTCGACGAGATCATCGACGGCCGTTTCCAGCCCGCCACCCCCACCTTCCTCAACTCCGGCAAGAAGCAGCGCGGCGAGCCGGTGTCGTGCTTCCCCGCAGGTACTCCCGTGGACACGATCGACGGCCAGCGGGCTATCGAGACGTTGCTGCCGGGTGACAAGGTACTTTCGCACGACGGGTCTTACCGTGTGGTGGAAGCTATGATCGAGAATCCGAATACCGAAGCGCTGGTGTCGATTTCGCACTTCGGTCACAAAGAGCCGATTCGCTGTACGCCCGAGCATCCGATCCTGGTGTGGACGTCGAGGGATGTCGAAACGTTGATCGACGGTGACGGGGCAGACCCGTTCAACGGCTTTGTGTGGTTGGCCGCCAAGGACGTGCAACCGTCCGACTTCGTCGTGACCACCGCACCGCTCGGTGAGCGCGACCGGCGCACGTTCGACCTCATGGAGTATGTCGGCGCAGGCGTCTACGAAGAGGTCGATGGCGCGATCCGCAAGGTGAATGTCGATGCCAAGCATCGCAACAAGCAGCGGCACAGCCAGCGCTTCGTCTCGGTCAACCGTTACGTCGAGGAGTCCTACGAACTGGGTTTGGTTCTCGGTTGGTATGTCGCCGAGGGGTATGTGTCCAAACGGTCGGGCGTCGAGGGCGTTCAGCCGAACGGCGTCCACTTCACGCTCGGAGCACACGAGGCCGAATATCACGTCGAGCTCGGTATGGCATTCAAGCAGGTGTTCGGCGCGGATCTTTCCCTGCACACCAATCACTCGGATCACTCGACGAAGATGGTGTGCAACAGCAAGGTCGTTGCGTCGCTGCTGATGTCCCTGGCAGGAACCGGCTACGGGGAAAAGCGGCTCAACCACGATGTTCTGACCGCGAACGAGGACTTCCAGCGCGGGCTGCTCGCCGGGTTGTTCCGTGGGGACGGCTGCAGCACCACCGGTGGGATGGTGCTCGACCTGGTCAATCCTGAACTCATCGACCAGGTGCAGCTGATGCTGCGCCGCCTGAGCATCGTGTCGACCGTTCGCCAGTACGTCAATCAAGCGGGCAACACGACCGGTCAGGTCTTCATCCCAGGTCTCCCCGGCAACAACGAAGAATTCATCTTCGACATCGGTAAGAACCTGCACAATTACGTCGGGCGTAAGGGTACGAAGCGCGCGACCTACCAGGTTGTGCACGGTCGCCATGTCTACGGTGTTCGTGCGATCACGTGCACGACCGAAGCGCCGGAGAAGGTGTACAACCTCCATGTCGAGGGCACACACACCTATTCGATCCGCGGCACGGTTGTGCACAATTGCTTCCTGTTGCGCATCGAGGACAACATGGAGTCGATCGGGCGCTCGATCAACTCCGCGCTGCAGCTGTCCAAGCGTGGCGGCGGTGTCGCGTTGCTGCTGAGCAACATTCGTGAGCACGGCGCGCCGATCAAGAAGATCGAGAACCAGAGCTCGGGTGTCATCCCGATCATGAAGCTGCTCGAGGACTCCTTCTCCTACGCCAACCAGTTGGGTGCGCGTCAAGGCGCCGGTGCGGTGTACCTGCACGCGCACCACCCCGACATCTACCGCTTCCTCGACACCAAGCGCGAGAACGCGGACGAGAAGATCCGGATCAAGACGCTGTCGCTGGGTGTGGTGATCCCCGACATCACCTTCGAGCTGGCGAAGAAGAACGAGGACATGTACCTGTTCTCGCCGTACGACGTCGAGCGCATCTACGGCAAGCCGTTCGCCGATATCGACGTCACCGAGAAGTACTACGAGATGGTCGACGACAAGCGCATCCGCAAGTCCAAGATCAAGGCGCGTGAGTTCTTCCAGACCATCGCCGAGCTGCAGTTCGAGTCGGGCTACCCCTACATCATGTTCGAAGATACGGTCAACAGAGCTAATCCCATCGCAGGCAAGATCACCCACTCGAACCTGTGCTCGGAGATCCTGCAGGTCTCGACCCCCTCGGAGTTCAACGACGATCTGTCCTACTCCAAGGTCGGCAAGGACATCTCGTGCAACCTGGGTTCGCTCAACATCGCCAAGGCGATGGATTCGCCGGACTTCGGTCAGACCATCGAGACCTCGATCCGTGCGCTGACCGCGGTCTCGGACCAGACCCACATCTACTCGGTGCCCTCGATCGAGCAGGGCAACAACGAGTCCCACGCCATCGGCCTCGGGCAGATGAATCTGCACGGCTACCTGGCGCGGGAGCGGGTCCACTACGGCTCCGAAGAGGGTGTTGACTTCACCAACATCTACTTCTACACCGTGGTCTACCACGCGATCCGGGCCTCGAACCTGATCGCCAAGGAGCGCGGCAGCGCCTTCGGTGGCTTCGCCGACTCCAAGTATGCCTCCGGCGAGTACTTCGACAAGTACACCGATCAAGTGTGGGAACCCAAGACCGCCAGGGTCGCCCAGCTGTTCGCCGACGCGGGCGTGCACATCCCCACCCAGGACGATTGGCGCGTGCTCGAGGCGTCGGTCCGGGAGTACGGCATCTACAACCAGAACCTGCAGGCCGTCCCGCCGACCGGTTCGATCTCCTACATCAACCACTCCACCAGCTCGATCCACCCGGTGGCGTCGAAGATCGAGATCCGCAAGGAAGGCAAGATCGGCCGCGTCTACTACCCGGCCCCCTACCTCGACAACGACAACCTCGAGTACTACGACGACGCCTACGAAATCGGCTACGAGAAGATCATCGACACCTACGCGGCGGCCACCCAGCACGTCGACCAGGGTTTGTCGCTGACCTTGTTCTTCAAGGACACCGCCTCCACTCGCGACCTCAACAAGGCCCAGATCTACGCGTGGCGCAAGGGCATCAAGACGCTCTACTACATCCGCCTGCGACAGATGGCTCTCGAAGGGACCGAGGTGGAGGGCTGCGTCAGCTGCATGTTGTAAGCGTTTGACGGACGCGGGCGGCCTCGAATCGGGGCCGCCCGCGTCCGTCTGCCGATCAGGGGTTGCGGAGCGGGGCGCCGACGTTGTGCAGGTGCCTGAGTGCCTCTCGGTACGAGGCGATCAGCCCGGTTTCGTGGTAGGGCACGCCGATTTCGGTGCAGTAGTCGCGGACGATCATTTGGGCGTGGCGCAGGTTCGGGGTCGGCATGCTCGGGAACAGATGGTGTTCGATCTGATAGTTGAGGCCGCCCAGGGCGAGACCGGTCAGCGCGCCACCGCGCACGTTGCGGGAGGTCAGTACCTGGCGTCGCAGGTAGTCGGGGCGGTCGTTGCCGGTCAAGGTCGGCATGCCCTTGTGGTTCGGGGCGAAGATGCAGCCCATGTAGAGGCCGAAGAGGCCCTGGTGGACGGCGAAGAACGCCAGCGCCTTGTCGGCGGGCAGTACCGCGAACAGCGCGGTCAGGTAGAGGGCGAAGTGACCCAACAGCAGGGCGCCCTCCCATCCGCGGTGTTTGACCGACCGATTTCGGAGCGCGCGAACGCCTGCCACGTGGAGGTTGAGACCCTCCAGCAACAGCAGGGGGAAGAACAGGAACGCCTGCGCCCGGCCGATGAGGCGCGGTAGACCTCGGCTGGACCGTGCCTGCCGCTGGGACCAGACCAGAACGTCGGGCGCGACATCGGGATCGAGTTCCTCGTGGTTCGGATTGGCGTGGTGGCGGGTGTGCTTGTCCTGCCACCAGCCGTAGCCGAGGCCGATGCCGGCGTTGCCGACGATTCGCCCCACCAGCTCCGTCGGCTGCCGCAACCGGAACACTTGACGGTGCGCGACATCGTGCATGACCAGCGCGATCTGTGCGAAGGTCACCGCCATGAACGCCGCGACCAGCAGCGTCCACCACGAATCACCGAGGAGCACGAACGCCGCCCAGCCCGCTACGAACGCGAGCCCGACGAGTCCGAGCCGGGCGGCATAGTAGACGGGACGCCGCGTCATCAGCCCGGCGTCGGAGATCCGGCGTAGCAGACGGGCGTAGTCACCCTCGGCGCCACGCTGCGACACCCGTCGAGATGATCCGGGGGCCAGGTCAGATGTGGTCATGACTCGACGCTATCGGCGGAATTCTCGATGCCGGTAACCCTCTGGTATGGCAGGGAATCAGACGTCGGTGTGGTATCCGACCACTCCGCGGCGGCCGAGGTGGCCACGGTCCACCGCCGACTTCAGTCGACGCTGCCGAAGACATCGAAGCAGCACAGGCCGCCTCGGAACCACTGGCCGACCAACTGCCCGGTCGAGGGGTAGGTGCCGTCCACGTGGCGCAGCTCGAGCCCGAACGAGCACTTGCCGACCGTGGTGCGGGTGAGTCGTTGGATGAGGGTCCGGTGCAGGAAGGACGCACCCAGCCACGCCACGATGCCGTAGAGGACGGCGGTCGGACCGGACGCGATGGACCAGGCGGTGGCACCGATCGCGGCGTGCAGCGTCATGTCGATGAGGAACGCCGCGATCACCCCGGTCTCGTCGCCGTCGGAAGTGCTTCCGGTGAGCGGAAACTCGTTCGCCGCACGCTGGGGCCGTACTGCAGTGGTCATACGGGTCAGCGTGGTGAACGCCGCTTAACAGACACCAAGTGACGACCTTGCTGCCCTGCTTGATCGCTCGTGTCACCACCGCAGTGGCGTCGGTAGGCGTTGACTGCTCAATTCGCCACCGGGAGTGTGGATTCTGGAACGACCTCGTCGACCTTGGCCCGGTCCGCTTCGCATTCGCTCTCGATCTGCTCGGCCATGCGCCAGATCTCCGGCCCCGCCAGTGCGGGGAACGCCGAGCTGAGCAGGACGGCGGTGGTGAAACGGTCGCGGGTGCCGCGGTCGAGGATCACCGCGGACATGCGCAGTGCCTCGGCGCGCGCGGCCGTGGTGGAGATCCGTTCGGCGAACTTGTCGGCCCGGATGCTGGCGCTGCGGGACTGCCAGAACAGCAGACCGCTGGCCGCGCCGGGGAGGATGCCCGCGGCCGCGGCGGCGACGCCTTGCGGATCGCTCGCGCTGCCGACGAACAGGCCGAACATGACCACGCCGATCGCGATGACACCGCACAGCAGGCTGGCCACCGTGGTCCATCGCTGCTGCTGCAGTGCCGCGGCATGGTTCCTGACATCGAGGCTGGAACGTTCCCGTGCGATGGACTCGAGCCAGTCCAGTCGGGCCTCGCCGGTCTGCGTCCTGGCCTCGACGGTGAGGGCAGCACCCTCGCTGTGGTCGCCGGCCACCGCGATGGCCTCGTTCAGCTGCTCGACCTGTCGCGCCGCGCCACGGGCATCGAAGAGCTGCAGCACCGCCGCGTAGATCGCGCCGACCGTGGTCGAACCTGCCGCGAGGAGCAGCACCGCGGTGTCGGCGAGAGTGTCGATCACCAGAATTCCCCCTTCCGAATCTGTCGAGATCGCCGGTCCGGGTGGCGATCCGACAGATTCGGGGTCGAGGCTACCGGGTCGCGGATTCCTCGGGAAACGGCATGCTCCGTCCGTAGCGCGTTGTCCGGGAACCGAGTTCGGACGACGTGGTCAGCCCGCCGAGCCGGTGGGCAGCCGGGGGAAGCCCGAGGACGATCCGGTGCCACCCGACGATGATCCGCCGTCACCACCGGACGGTAGGTCGGCGCCCGGCGAGCCAGGGCGGTGGATCCGGACAGTCACCGGATCGGTGCCGTCGGCTTCCACCGTGACGATGCGGGCGCCAGGCGCCGAGGTGACCGCGCCGCCGGTGATCCGTACCTCGTAGCCCTCGGGATAGGCGAGGTCGGAGACGTAGATCTTGGTGGGTGCCGAGGTCGGTCGCGGGTGGTAGCGGTAGGCGAAGTCCCCGTTGCCGGAATCGAAGATCATGCGGTCCGGAGTGCCCGCCGTGGCCTGGGGATAGGTGCGGACGAGTTCCCTGCCGAGTTCGCCGCGGAACGGATCGCCGTCGCTCGCGCTGTAATGCCAGTAGTGCCAGCCGATGAAGCGTTCGTCGGCGCGGGTGACGGTGTTGCGCAGCACCGTCGGGTCGCCGTCCCCGAATTCGGTGACCATGGTGGGAATGTCGGTGCGCTCGGTGAACGAGTCGATGTTCGACCATGTCTTGTCCTGCTGCACCGGGCACAGGGCGCGCAGTTCCTCGGGCAGGCCCAGGTAGATGGCGAGCTGGCTGGGGATGCAGTAGTCGTGTGGGGAGAACACGATATTGGGGCTGGTGATCGGCGGGTTCTTGCCGAGGTGGCTCGGCATGGTCTCGTTCCAGGTGACATTGGGTTCCCAGAACACCGGTACCGCGGAATTGCGCGAGTGCACGGCATCGGTCAGTTGCTGCAGTGCGCGTTGATATTTCGCGTCGAAGTCCGGGCAGCCGTTGGGGAAGCAGGTGAGAAATGGTGTGCCGGGCCACGGTTCGTTGAGCAGTTCGATGCCGAGCACGCTCGCGCGCCCGTTCATCCGCTCGGCCAGCGCCGCCAGCGCGACCCCGAGATGATCGAGTACGCCATAGGTGTTGTTCCAGACCTCGTCCCAGCCCTTGTTCATGCTGGGCATCAGGTAGTACAGCGGGAACCCGGGATTCGGCTCGTCGGCCGCCGGTCGCGCCCGGATCGCCCACTCCGGAAAGCCGTTGCCGCCCCAGATCTTCGACAACCCGTCCTGATGGTTGTCCAGCAGCGTGTAGATCCCGTGCGCCGCCAAGGTGTCGACCACGTTGGCGAGCCGATCCAGATACGCGGTGTCGACCACGCCCTCGGTCGGCATCAACCCGTCGAACGACACCCCGAGCCGCACGGTGTTGAACCCGTGCCGCGCCAACAACGCCGCCGACGCATCGGTCAGCGTCAAGCCGTCTCCGGGCTGTACATACGGCGGCGACTTGTCGACATTGTTCACCCCGTGCAACAGCACGGTCCGCCCGAACCCGTCGACGATCTCGGCCCCCTGCGTCCGCAACGGACTCAACCCGCCCCCGGGTTCGGCCACCACCGGCCCGCCTCCGGCGGCGACCACGCCCGTGACCAGGGAGATCACCGCCAACCATCGCGCAGTGATCCGCCGCCCACTGACTGCGCGCACTCGTCGCGCATCGGTCAACATCATTCGTATCCCTCGATCCCCAGCAGGACGTCCGTTGAACTGAACGTCCGTCCAAGTCTGTTGGCGAGAGAACATAGCCGGAGCAACGCGGTGTGGTCAAGGCCACAGCAATTCGAAATCGCTACCGGGAGAGTGCAACTGGCCGCGGCGGAGAGGTTCAGGCGGTGAGGGCGGGGATCACCTCGCGTTCGAAGAGTTCGATGCCGGAGGTGTCGTAGGCGGCTTCGGGGAAGTTGAGTACGGCGTAGGCGAGGCCGAGATCCCTGACGGTGGTGAGGCGTTCGATGATCTGTTCGGGGGTGCCGGTGGTGGCGCTGTTGGTGAACTGGTCGTGGACGTGGACCTTGGCTTCGTCGGCGCCGAGGAAGGGCGTGAGGCGTTCGACGATAGCCGAGAGGCGTTCCTGGACTTCGGATTCGGTGCTGCCGACGATGGCGTTGAAGTTGGCGCTGCGGGTGATCGCGTCGAAGTCGGTACCGACGTCGACGGTGTGTCGGCGCAGGATCTCCGACTTACGGGCGAACTCCTCGGGGTCGCCGCTGAAATTGGTGTAGTCGGCGTACTTCGCGGCGATACGCAGCGTCTTCTTCTCGCCACCGCCCGCGACCCAGATCGGAATCCCGTGCTCCTGCAACGGACGTGGGTGCACGATGGCGTCGTCGACCTGGTAGTACTCGCCATCGAGGGTGGCGCGGCCGGTCCGCCAGGCCTGGCGCAAGATCTGCACGCCCTCGTCGAGGCGGCCCAGCCGCTCACCCGCGGACGGGAAGCCGTAACCGTAAGCGCGCCACTCGTGTTCGTACCAGCCGCCGCCGATGCCCATCTCGACTCGTCCGCCCGAGATCAGGTCGACGGTGGCGGCCACCTTGGCCAGGTAGGCGGGGTTGCGGTAGCTCATGGCCGTACACATCTGGCCGAGCCGCACGCGCGAGGTGGTCGCCGCGAACGCCGACATCAGCGTCCATGCCTCGTGGGTCGCCTCGTCGGTGGGAACGGGCGTGGTGTGGAAGTGGTCGTAGACCCAGATCGACTCCCACTCGGGCGTGCTGTCGAAGCGCTGGGCGAGCTCCCGCATCACCGCCCAGTGGTCGGCCGGTTCGATACCGACCAGATCGAGTCGCCAGCCCTGGGGGATGAAGATGCCGAAGCGCACAGGTTTCTCCTCGGTGTTGTCCTGAACGGTGTTGTCCTGAACCGATGTCGCGGCGCGACTCACCGCGGGTGTCGGGTCCACTGTCGCACTGTCGGCCGCCCGGGCAGCTGTGGTGCGCGCGTCGGGCCTGATCCTGGACCGGCCGGTGTGCGCCGATACTCACCCATGGCTCACGCGCTCGGGTCGCCGTAGGAGGCGGCGATGTCCTGGGAACTCGGCCAGCGACTGTAGGTCGGTGATTGCGGCCAGCCTTCGGGGCTGTCCTGCCATTCCTCTTGGCGGCCGTAGGGGAGGGCATCGACGAGGCCGAAGGTGTAGGAGAGCTGCTCGGTGCCGCGACCGTCGGTGTGCCAGCTGCGGTAGACGGTGTCGCCGTCGCGCAGGAAGGTGTTCACCGCGAAGTTCCCGCCCGGTGCCGCGCCCATGTCGGCGCCGAAGGGGCTCTCGGCGGTCGAATACCAGGTCATCGTGTTGCCGACGCGGCGCTTGTAGGCCAAGGCCTCGTCGATCGGGCCCTGGGTGACGATGACGAATCGCGCGTCGTAGGCGTCGAGGAAGTCCAGGCGTGCGTATTGGGCGGTGAGCCCGGTGCAGCCGGGGCACTGCCAGGTGTTACCCGGGGTCCACATGTGGTGGTAGGTGATCAGCTGGGAGTGTCCGTCGAAGACCTCGGCGAGCGAAACCTCGGTCCCGTCTTCGGCTTTCAGTGTGTAGTCGGGCAGGCGGACCGCGGGCAGGGCGCGTCGCTGCGCGGCGACGGCGTCGAGTTCGCGGGTCGCCGCCTTCTCTCTGATCCGGAGCCGGTCCAACTCGGCCTGCCAGGTGTCCTGATCGACGATGCTCGGCAGTGCGGTCATGATGCCACCCTTCGATGTGTACGGCGTGCACATTTGATATGTTCACAGCGTATACTTCGCGGGAAGGGGGTTCAAGGGTTGGCCTATCACCACGGTGACCTCGCTGCGGCACTGGTCGAATCCGGGCTCGAACTCACCAGGTCCGGCGGCCCCGACGCGCTGACGATCCGCGAGGTCACCCGCCGTGTCGGCGTCACGCCGAACGCCGCCTACCGGCACTTTCCCGACCGGCAGGCACTGCTGCGGGCGGTCTCGGCCGCGATCGAGGTGCGGATGGCGACGGGCATGGCGGCCGACCGCGGCCTGGCCACCCCGCGCCAGCGCCTGCGTGCCGTCGGTCTCGGCTATCTCGCGTTCGCGCTGGCCGAACCGGGTTGGTTCGCGACCGCCTTCTTCGGTGCGGGGGACACCTCACCGGAATCGGTGCTCGACTCACCCGCCTACCTCGCGCTCGCCGACGCGCTCGACCTGATGGTCCACATCGGCGACCTGGCGCCCTCGGCCCGCACCGGCGCGACCTGGAGTTGCTGGTCCACCGTGCACGGCTTCGCCGAGCTGGCCCTGCGCGGACCGCTGCGTCACGTCGACCGCGCCGAGCTGTGGGTCCTGGCCGAACAGGCCGTCGACACCGTCATCGCGGGGTTGCCGCCGGTGGGGTGACTGTGACCAGTGGTACGCACGGGTCGAGATGAAATGCCTGGCCTCCGCGTGTACTGTTCTGGGTCGAGTGTGTGCCCGAACGGGTACTCCAACGATCTGTATCGGCGACAGCCTGCAGCGACGACGAGGAGGTGGTGTTGCCATGTGCAACGAACCCCCCAGTCGAAGGCCGCGCGGCGTCGCCCCTTCGTCCTCGCACTGAGTCCCGGCCGGTTTCGGCCCGGTGGTGCGTGATGGTCGTGGCGCGGTGACGCCCGCGGTGTACATCGCCGTCTCCCCAACCACTCGTCGCATTCCTGCAGCCCGGCCGTAGGTATGCCGCACGCGCGCCAGAGGACTGTCCCATGTCGCAGATCGATCTTGTCGAAGCCCGTCACGTACCCGCTGATTCCGCTGTGCCGGAATCGAATTCGCCGCGCAACGCCGACATCGAGGACCACTCGGTGACCGAGGCGCTGGCGATCCTGTCGGATTCGGTGCGTGACATCGTCGAGACCCACCGGGTCGACGGCGCGATGGACTGGCTCGACAACCGCCCACCGCACGTCATCGCCGACGCGCTGGCCCGCATGGACGCCGTGCAGGCCGGCGTGGTGTTCCGGCTGCTCGACAAGGATCGGGCGATCGCGGTGTTCGAGGAACTCGAGCCCGTGGACCAGCAGCAGATCCTGCAGGGCCTGCGCGAGAAGAGCTTTCGCGATCTGGTCGAGGCAATGGACCCCGACGACCGCGCCCGCATGCTGCACGAGGCGCCCGCCAAGGTCGCCAAGAAGGTGCTCGCCGGGCTGAGCCCGCGCGAACGCCGGATGACCGCCGCCCTGCTCGGCTACCCGGAGGGCTCGGTCGGGCAGTACATGACCCCGGAGGTCGTCGCGCTGCCGGGCAATCTGACCGTGGCCCAGGCGCTGGCGTGGGTGCGGGTCAAGGGCGGCACCGCCGAGACCGTGTACACGCTGCCCGTCGTCGACCGCGGCCGCAGGCTCACCGGCATCGTCGAGTTGCGCGAACTGGTGCTGCACGCGCCCGAGGCGATGGTGTCCGAACTCGTCGTCACCGAACCGCCGTTCGCGCGGGCCACCGACTCCGCGGAGAAGGCCGCCCGGTTGATGAGTTCGACCAACGACATCAACCTGGTCGTCGTCGACAGCGAGGACCGGGTGGTCGGTCTGCTCACCATCGACGACGCGATGGAGGTGCTCGAGGCCGCCGACAGCGAGGACGTCGCCAAGCAGGCCGGTTCGGCGCCGTGGGAGGGCCACTACATGGCCACCAAGGTGTTCCAGCTGGCGCGCTACCGGGCGCTGTGGCTGATGCTGCTGCTGTTCGCCGCCACGCTGACCGTCAGCGTCACCGACATGTTCTCCACGACGCTCGAGCAGGCCGCGAGCCTCGCCCTGTTCATTCCGCTGCTGATCGGGGCGGGCGGGAACGCGGGCGCCCAGGCCGCGACGGCGTGCGTGCGCGCGCTGGCCGTCGGCGAAGTGCGGGTCTCGGATCTGTTCAAGGTGATCTGGCGGGAATGCCGGGTCGGGCTGGTGCTCGGCACCATGCTGGCCGCCGCCGGGCTGCTCATCGGCACGGTGTTCGTCGGGCCGAAGATCGCGATCGTCGTGGCGATCACGCTGGTCATCATCTGCGGCTGGGCGGCCACCATCGGCGGCACGATGCCGCTGGTGGCCAAGCGGTTCCGCATCGACCCGGCGGTGGTCTCGGCGCCCATGGTGACCACCCTGGTCGACGCGACCGGGCTGATCATCTACTTCACCACCGCGAAGCTGGTGCTGGGGATCTAGCCCTGCGGAAACAGCGTCAGCACCTGGCCCAGCACATCGCGGCCGACATCGTCGGTCACCGAGACCACCTCGACGACCGGGATCCGGGTGCCGAACTGGGTGCTGTCGGCGGGCAACTCGGGTCCGACCGCCGTGGTGAACATCGGGATGCGGCTGTCGTAGATCGAGACCGAGCGGTAGACGGGATGGTCGTCGATCCGCTCTTCGGTGCCGCGAGCACCGAGGTAGTCGGGCACCCGGTACTCGTAGCTGACGGTGACCCGCTCGCCCCGATAGGTGAACAGGCAGGTGGTCAGCCGCTGCTCGCCGGTCTCGGCCGTGCCTTCCAGTCTCTCGCGGACCTCGCACGGGTCGGCGCCGAGCAGCACCGTGGACACGGTGTCGGGCGAGGTGCCCTGCGGCGGCGATTCTCGCCACCGGTCCAGCATGCCGGGCATCAGCCCATCGGCGACATCACACGGGTTCTGCCCCGGCGGGGTCGACAGGCCCAGGTAGAACGCGGCGCCCGAGGGGAAGCGGGCGGTGGCTCCGCACGAGCGCGGCTCGCCGGCATCACGGTCGGGCACCAGGCGCACGCTCGCGTCACCGAACTGCTTGGTGGTGCCGCGTCCCGAGGAGCCGAGCGAGTCGAGCAGGGTGGAGTGCCAGGTCAGGGTGGTGCCTTGGCCGGGCTGGTCGGTGTCGAGAATGGCCCGGCACGAGTCGAGGCCAACGGTCACGCTGTGCACGTGGTCCAGTTCGTCGAGGACGTCGCGGGGGAGCAGGGCGCACACGTCGACCTGGCGGGTGGCCTGGGCGACCATCGCACGCTGTTCCTCGGTGGTGGCAGGCGTCGACCAGAACTCCGGTGGTTGCGCGGGGACCACGGGGGACGGCGGTGGGGGCAGGTCGGCGCGATCAGGGGCGGACGAATCGTCACCGCCGCAACTCACGACGGTCAGCACTGCGAGAGCAGCCAGCGAGAGCGTGCGGTACATCGTCACCCCTGTCCTCGACAGACTCGGGCCGGAATCGGCGTCCGACCATCGAGTCTGCCCGCAGCAGCAACTGGTGCGCAAACATCCCGGTCGGCGCGGGCAGGTCAGGGCAGCAGCGCCAGCGCCTCGCGCATGATCTTCTCGGCGACCGCGGCGTCGGTGGTGACCCGGACCGTCGGCACCTGTGGGCCCAGCAGCGAGTCGGCCGCACTCGCGGCGAGAGCGGGGCCGACGATCGCGGTCAGCGAGGTGATGTCGGATTGCGCACCCTCGGAGCGATACACCTGGCCAGGCCCGGCGGCGAAGGCGGGGGTGGCGCTGGTGACCGAGCGTTCCGGGCCGTAGCCGAAGGTGACGATGGCCTCATGGCCATCGACGGTCAGCCTGCAGGTGGCGATGCCATGATCGGCCACCGGGACACGTGTGCCGAGGAAGGCGGCGACCGCGCACGGATCGGCCCCGGTGATCGCCGTGCGGTCGGAATCCGGCGAGCTTCCGTGGGCGGGTTCGTCCCGCCACTGGACCAGTGCGATGCGAAGCAGGTCCTCGACTGTCGCACAGGCATCCTGGGGCGCACGCACACTCAGCATGAGGTCGGCACCGGAGACGAACGCGGCGCGCGCGTCACAACTGTCGCGGACCTGCGGGTCGGCGGAGGTGGATGGTTCGTCGCGATAGAGCACCCGCACATCGCCCATGGCCCGCTCGACCACCGGCTCACCCATCGTTGGCTCCACCACCCCGTACGACGTCCCGACGCTCCAGGTCGCGGCGATCCCGCCCGGATGTCCGTCGACGGCGATGTTCGCCCGGCACTGATCAGGCTGCACATTCTCGACCTCGCTCACCTGTCCGAGCGCGGCGAGCGATTCGCGAGGCAGCAGCGCGCACACATCGATCGCACGCACCTTCTGGATGACGGCGAGCTTCTCGTCATCGGATACCGCTCCCGTGGACCAGAATCCGCCCTCGGGCATGGAATCCGTGGCCTGCCCGCCCTGACAGGCGACTGCCGTCAGACTCGCGGCGATGAGCATGAGAATCCGTCGCACAGTCGTTTTCCCTTCTTTGGCGCTGATGTCGAGGCCGCTTCGAACTGCCGGCAGCTGACTCGGTCGTCTCGTTCCGGTTCAGCGGGCGGGAAAGAGTTCGGTGGTGGCGCGCAGGACCGCTTCGACGTTCGCGCGGTCGGAACCGAAGACCCGGACGACGGGAAGGTTCGGGCCGGCATAGGTGTCGGGACCGGGTAGCTCGGGTCCGAGAACCGCAGCATAGGAGCCGAATTCGCTGTCGATGTCCGGATCTCCGTACGCCTTGTGGCCGTTGACCACGAACAGCGGCTCGCCGCGCACCACCAGACCCTCGCTGTCGTAGGTGTAGTCCACGTCGACGGTGCCATCGCGATAGCTGAACTGGCAGCCCCACAGTCGCTGGTCGAGCACCGGCGCCTGCACGCCGAGGGCGGTCGCCACCGCACACGGATCCTCCCCGAGCAGCACCGTGTCCGGGGTGTCCGGGGATGTGCCCTGGGCAGGCTCGTCGGCGAGTGCGCTCATCGCCTGGGTCAGCGCCGCCTGGGCGGCTGGGCACGGTTCGGTGCCCAGTGGCGTGCTCACCCGCAGCGGCAGTGTGACGGTATTGGCGAAACTGGCAATGGCCGAGCAACTCCGCTCGGTGAGCTGACCTTCCAGCTGCGGTGAAGCATCGAGATCGCGGAGCATGCCGACCGTGATCCCGTCGACCTCGTCGCGCTTGGTTTCGCCCCAGGTGTAGCCGCGGGGAGCCACCCCGAGCGCCCAGCTGATCTCGGTTCCCTTGCCGTGTTCGAGGGAGCCGAAGGTCGCCGAGCAGCTGTCCGGATCGTCGATCTCGACGCGCAGCGGCTCGCCGAAGCGTGCCAGAACCGAGCGGGGGATGAGCGCACACACGTCGATCGCGCGGATCCTGCGCAGAAGCTCCCAGCGCTTGTCGTCGGAGCTGGGAGCGGTCTTCCAGAATTCCGGCATCGAAGCGGCGACCGAGATCGGGGTGTCGGCGGGTTGTCCGGGCAGCTCGTCCTGGCACGCCACCAGGCCGAGCATGACGGCGACGACCATCGCCGAACGGCGCACCAGCATCGAAAATCCCCCTCGCACGGGGCATCCCCGCCTGTCCACTGCCTGTACCGGGTGCCCAGTGTGCCCGATCTCCGGTCGCGGAGCCGCATCAGGTCGGCCCGCGTCGTCGAGGCGCTCGCTCACCGCGCCGATCCGCCGGATGCCTGATCCGGCCCGATCGACGCCATGACGAGACCTGTTTCGCGAGAATCGAGCGCTGTCGGCTCCCTACACTACGTTTGTCGCGAATCGGAGCAGACGGCGTCGTCAGCGGATGGAGAGTGCACATGACCGCACCGGCCAGGGAACAGTGGGCGACGAGGGCGGGCTTCCTGCTCGCGGCGATCGGCTCGGCGATCGGCCTCGGCAACATCTGGCGGTTCCCCTATGTCGCGTACGAGAACGGTGGCGGTGCCTTCCTGGTGCCCTATCTCGTCGCTCTGCTCTCGGCGGGCATCCCGCTGCTCATCTTCGAATACACGATCGGCCACAAGTTCCGTGGCTCACCGCCGCTGGCTTTCCGGCGCATGGCGCGCGCGGCCGAGCCGATCGGGTGGTGGCAGGTGGCGATCAGTTTCGTCATCGCCGTCTATTACGCGGTGATCATCGCGTGGGCGATGCGCTATGTCGGATTCTCGGTGGGTCAGCAGTGGGGCGCCGATCCGGAGACGTTCTTCTTCGAGGACTTCCTGCACATCGCCGAGCAACCCGGATTCGCCGCGCCGTTCGTGCCCGGGGTGCTGTGGCCGCTGATCGCGGTGTGGGCGGTGACTTTGATCGTGCTCGCGCTCGGTGTCCGGCGTGGCATCGAAATCGCCAGCAAGGTCTTCATTCCACTGCTGATCGTGCTGTTCGTCATCCTGGTGGTACGCGCGCTGTTCCTGCCCGGCGCGCTCGACGGGCTCAACGCGTTCTTCAGCCCGGACTGGTCGAGCATCACCAACGGCAAGGTGTGGGTGGCCGCGTACGGGCAGATCTTCTTCTCGCTGTCGGTCGGCTTCGGCATCATGGTCACCTACGCGTCGTACCTGCGCCGCAAAGCCGACCTCAGCGGATCCGCCATGGTCGCCGGCTTCGCCAACAGCTCGTTCGAGATCCTCGCCGGAATCGGCGTTTTCGCCACCCTCGGCTTCATGGCGCACCAGACCGGGGTCGCGGTGAGCGAGGCGTCGACCAGCGGCCCCGGCTTGGCGTTCGTCGCCTTCCCGACGATCATCTCCGAATTGTCCGCTGGCGCGGCCTGGTTCGGCATCCTGTTCTTCACCTGCCTGGTGCTGGCCGGGCTGAGCTCGCTCATCAGCATCGTCCAGGTGATCGTCTCCTCGGTCCAGGACCGTACCGGCCTGGCCAGGGTTCCCGCGGTGCTGATCATCGGTGGTTTCACCGCCGTGGTCTCGATCGCGCTGTTCCCCACGCGCAACGGTCTGTACCTGCTCGACGTCGCCGACCACTTCATCAACCAGTACGGCATCGTCCTCGCGGCCTTTGTCGCAGTGGTCCTCGTGGCCTGGGTACTGCGCAAGCTGGGCGTGCTCAAACTGCACACCGACACCGTCTCCAGCCTGAAGGTCGGACCGGTGTGGGTGATCCTGCTCGGGGTGATCACTCCGCTGGTTCTGGTGTGGATGATGATCGACAGCCTGCGCCAGGAGTTCGACGAGAACTACGGCGGATACACCACGAGCTACGTGCTCGCCGCGGGTTGGGGGGTCGCGGGCGCGGCGATCCTGTTCGGTGTGCTCATGTCCCTGCTGCCGTGGAAACGAGCCGGCACCCCTGACGACGAAGACGGCACCCCCGCGGTGCCGGTGACCGAGGAGGCGAAGTCCTGATGTCGGCTGGTGCGATCACAATGATGATCATCTCGATCGTGGTGGTGTGGGGCGGGCTGCTGGTGTCCATCGCCCTGTTCCGCCGCAACTCCGACGACTCGGAGTAGGCGGCCCCGCCTATGCGCTGAATCACTGGCGATGCGATGCGGGACCAGTGGCTCCGGTGGCGCACAATGGGGGCCGCGTGTGTGGTGCGCGGCCCCGGCCATTGGAGTCGGTTTCGGCGCGCCGCAACACAAGCTGTTGTGTTGGCCGGAGTTGTCACCCACTACGAGTAGTGTTCAGGGTGAATCGGCTCGCGCGCGGCGAGGTGTGGGTAATGGTCTGGCAGAAAGGTGTGGAGGCGGAATGAAGCTCATCGATCGGGCGTCGGCCATCAACTGGAATCGGGTGCCCGATGAGAAGGACGCCGAGGTCTGGGACAGGCTGACCGGCAACTTCTGGTTACCGGAGAAGGTGCCGGTGTCCAACGACATCCCCTCCTGGAACACCCTGAGCCCAGATGAGAAGCAGCTCACCATGCGGGTCTTCACCGGCCTGACGCTGCTGGACACCATCCAGGGCACCGTCGGCGCGGTCTCGCTCATCCCCGACGCGCTCACCCCGCACGAGCAGGCGGTGTACACCAACATCGCGTTCATGGAGTCGGTGCACGCCAAGAGCTACAGCTCCATCTTCTCCACCCTGTGCTCCACCAAGGAGATCGACGAGGCGTTCCGCTGGTCGGAGGAGAACCGCAACCTGCAGCGCAAGGCCGAGATCGTCCTGTCGTACTACAACGGCGAGGACCCGCTCAAGCGCAAGGTCGCTTCCACGCTGCTGGAGAGCTTCCTGTTCTACTCCGGCTTCTACCTGCCGATGCACTGGTCCTCACGGGCCAAGCTCACCAACACCGCCGACATGATCCGCCTGATCATCCGCGACGAAGCGGTGCACGGCTACTACATCGGGTACAAGTACCAGAAGGGCCTCGAGCTGGTCTCGCAGGCCGAGCGCGACGAGCTCAAGAACTACACCTTCGAGCTGCTCTTCGAGCTCTACGACAACGAGGTGGACTACACCCAGGACCTCTACGACGAGGTCGGCCTCACCGAGGACGTCAAGAAGTTCCTGCGCTACAACGCCAACAAGGCGCTGATGAACCTCGGCTACGAGGGCCTGTTCCCCAAGGACGAGTGCGAGGTGAACCCGGCGATCCTGTCGGCGCTGTCGCCCAACGCCGACGAGAACCACGACTTCTTCTCCGGCTCGGGTTCCAGCTACGTCATCGGCAAGGCGGTCAACACCGAGGACGAGGACTGGGAGTTCTGAGGCGGTAGCGCCGGGTGACACCCAAGACGGCGGCGACCCCTCGTCGCCGCCGTCTTGTGCCTCAGCTCAATGCCGCGATGCCGCGGCGATCGATCTTGCCGGTGGGCGTGCGGGGTAGTTCGTCGACGAAGACGACATCGCGTGGTGCTTTGAAGCGGGCCAGGTGTGTCTTCACGTAGGCGCGGACCGCGTCGGCGTCGAGTTCCGCGCCGCGAACGATGAAGGCGGCCAGACGCTGGCCGAACTCCTCGTCACCGACGCCGACCACCGCGGCCTCGGTGATCGCCGGGTGCCGGTAGAGCAGGTCCTCGATCTCGCCGGGGAAGACGTTCTCACCGCCGGAGACGATCATGTCGTCGTCTCGGCCGTCGATGAAAAGCCTGCCGCCGGAGTCGAAATGGCCGAGGTCGCCGGTGCTCATCAGCCCGCCTCGCACCTGCTTGGACCCACCACCGGAATACCCGTTGAAGGCGATGGAGTTGCCGACGTACACGGTGCCGACCACCTCCGGCTCGGTGATGTGGGTGCCGTCCTCGGTGTAGAGCGCGACCGAGATACCCACGGGCGCTTTGCCGACCGTGCCCGGGGCGGCGAGCCAGTCCTGCGGCGTGGCGATGGTCGCGGTGCCGGTCTCGGTGCAGCCGTAGAAGTTGTAGATCACCGGACCGAACACCTCGATCGCCCGCGTCCCCAGCGAGGAGGGTAGAGCGGCGCCCGCTGTGAAGATGATCCGCAGCGACTCGGTATCGGTGGCGGACAGCACCTCTGGATCCAGATCGAGGATGCGGCGCAGCATCGTCGGCACCAGCACCACCATGTCGGCGCGATGCTCGGCGATCTGGGCGAGTGCCCGCGCCGCGTCGAACCTGCCGTGCAGCACGATCGTCGAACCGAGGTTCAGCGCCAGGATGAACTGTGACAGTGCGGTGCCGTGGAACAGGGGTGCGCACAGCAAAACGGTTTGTCCGCGCCGCAAGGGCACTCGATCGACGAATTGCGCACCAGCCAAGGGTGATTCGACCCGACGAGGGGCGCCCTTGGGTGTGCCGGTCGTGCCGCCGGTGAGCAGGACGAACCCGCCTTGCTCGGCCGGGTCGGGCAGGCGGGAGGTGGTGTCGGCGCCTTCGGTGTCGAGCAGGGTGATCCCGTCGGGCAGATCGGCCGCGAGCGCGGTCAGGCTCGGGTCGAGTGCGAGTGCGCCGACCTGTTCGCGAACGAGCACATCACGCAGCTGCGCCGCACCGAATCCGGTGTTCAGCAGCACCAGCTTGCAGCCGAGTTTCGCCGCGGCGGCCATGGTTTCGACCAGGCGCAGGCCATCGGGCCCGAGCACGCCGATGGTGTCTCGTGCCCGCAGCCCCTCGGCATGCCAGCGGGCGGCGATCGCGTCGGTGCGCTCGTCGAGTTCCCGGTAGCTGACCTGCCGATCATCGTGGACGACAGCGATGCGGTCCGGTGAGCGCCGCGCCGCGGTCCGGATGCCGCCGGCGATCGGCCCGAGAATGCGCATCGCACGGGCGGTCTGGACGACCTGATCGGGACGCCGGAGGTCGATGAGTCCGGCGCGCTGCATGGCGCGGATCTGTCGCGCAGATGTGCCGGCGGTGCGAATCCAGTGGGTGGGGTTCATGTCGAATCAGCCTGTCGGTCAAGGGGGTCGAGGTCAGAACACACGGTCAACACACCCGCGGCCCCGGATCGGCGCCCGCGGTCACCGCGAGCAGCCAGGCCACCGTGCCCAGCTCGGGGACGATCTCGGCACTGATGTGCTCCGACATCGGCACCCAGAACATGCGCATGTCCACTCCGCGCGCACAGTAGGCGGCGGCGATGTCGGTGATCGCCAGTTCGGCGGGCAGCAGCTGGTCGGTGGTCGAATGCCACATGAGCAGGGGCATGTCGGGTGTGTTCTCCGGCTTGCCGAAGCTCGCCTGCGCGAGACCCGCGTGCGCGGCCGCCAGCGCGGCGTCCGGATCGGTGAGGTAGTCGATGACCGGGCGCAGGAACGTGGTGCCGACGGCGGTGTAGAGGCAGCGATCTCTCAGGTCCTCGGCGACCTGCTTGCCTTCCGGAGTCAGATACTGCTGCAGTGCGCGGTCGAACTCGGGAAACTCGCGAGCCAGGCCGAGAATGGCCAGCCAGCCGGTGAAGTTGGCCTGCGGCTGCTGCCCCGAGATGGCGAACGGCGCGATCGCGACCTTGTCGCCGGGGATACCGCCCTGGGCGCTGCCGCGGATGTCGAGTTCGGGCGCGTAGTGCTGGCGCTGCTCGGCCGCCGACGCCGAGGAATTGCCGCCGCCCGAGTAGCCCCACAGCCCGATCGGCGAATTCTCGAGACCGAGCCCGCCGCGCTGAGCCGCGCGGATGCCGTCGAGGACCATGCGTCCCTCGCTCGGCGACATGATCGTGTTGTTCTTGCCGTCGAAATCGGTGACGACCACCGCTGCGCCCGCGGCGAGGAACTGGCCGATGAGCGCGATCTCCTTCTGCAGCCCGGCCCGCAGCGTGTAGGAGGGATTGCACTGCTGGCCCAGGCTGTCGATGGCCTCCTGATACGAGATCAGCGGGCGCGCACCGGGGCCGAGCCACGGGATGCCCGGCATCAGCACGGTCGTCGCGGTCGCCTGCGGCGCGTCGTGCGCGTCGGTGCTGCGCAGGAGCAGCTGGGTGGTGTGCACCGGGATCGGGATACCGAGCGAGTAGGTCTGCACGACGCGGCTGCGGATCACATCGCCGTTGGCGAAGGCGGCGAAATCGGCCGGGTCGTCGTACCAGGGATCGTTCTGCGGCGTCGGGACAGGCACGAGCGCCGGATACACCTGCGCTTCGTTGGGCAGGGGCGGGAGCTGGAAGTCCTGCGCGGCCGCGGGACCGGCGGTGACCAGCGCGGCGACGGCGACCAGCGGCAGGGTGCGCACACGGCGCCATCGAGATCGCGGTGACGGGTGGGTGGCCGTGCTGCGCTGCATGGCATCTCCTTCGGTAGGTGATCCTGATTACAGCACGCACTCTTGTTTAGAACAAGAGTGCTTGTTCTAAACAGGTGATCGGTAGGCTGAGCTGCGTGACCTCGACCGACAAGAGCCAAGTCCGCGCCCGGCGCATCCAAGGACTCGACGCCGAGCAACGCCGCGCGCGCAGACGCGAGCAGATCCTGGCGGCCGCGTTCGAGCTGATCGCCGCCGAGGGCTATGTCAACACCGCCATCGAGCAGATCTGTCAGACCGCCTTCGTCGGTAACAAGGCGTTCTACGAACTGTTCGACAGCAAAGAGGACTGCTACCTCGCGCTGCTCCAGCAGCTCAGCGAACAGGCGCAGGACCGGGTCGTCGCGGAGCTGGCGAAGACCTCCGGTGACCGCGACGCCATCGTGACCGCCGTCATCGGCGGCCTCGCTCACGCGCTGGTCGACGACCCCCGCGTCGCCAAGGTGACCTTCGGTGAGGCCAGCGGCATCTCGGCGAAGGTCGAACTGCAACGTCGCACCAACCGCCGCTGGGCCGCCCAGTTCCTCGAAAACCTTTGGCGCGACCACGAATTCGTGCCACCCGAAGGAATCGGCCGCGATCTGCACGCCCTGGCGGTCGCCACCATCGGCGGCCTGTTCGACACCGTCGCCGACTGGCTGCACACCGACGCCGGCGCCGCGGGCGACATCGACACCCTGATCCGCGACCTCACCGCGTTCATCGAGATCGTGCACCTGGGGTTGGCGGCGGCGCGGTCGGCGGGCTGAGGCTTGGTGGCGGTCTCGGCGGCGGGCCGGGGCCCTCGCTCTGCTGACCGGGTTCAGCTGAGGGCGACCACGGCGCAGGCGGCGAGAAGCACTGCCTGGAGCAGTGGTCGCTGGTCCACGGTTTCGCCACGCTGTGGCGCGAAGGCGCACTCGGCGGCTCGGAGCCGGCGTGGTCGCCGGATCCGGAACAGCTTGCCCGGGTCATGCTGGCGGCAGTGCAGTTCGACTGACGAGCAGACGTGTGCCGATCAGCGCGGCGGGCCGCCGCCAGGCGGGCGGCCGCCACCGGGAAATTCGCTGTCGGACTGGGTGTTCTGGGACTTCTCGGCGACACCGACGGTGAGAGAAACCGACATGGTGGTGGTGGGTGTGCCGGTGACAGTGGCGAGTTCGGCGTCCCAACCGTCGCCGAAGACGTTGTCGGAGGACAGGGTGACGCCGGACATGTTGCGGGTGCTGGTGGCGTAGCCGGGGTCAGCGGCGAAGACGGCCTCGCAGGCGTCCTGGGGGAGGGCGATCTGGGAGGTGAGGCGGGCGTTGTCGCCGGCCACGGCGGTGCTGAGGGAGTCGTAGACCTCGAAGTGGATGTGCGGCCAGCGGCCGGTGTAGCAGGCGGGGAAGATCGAGGTGAAGCGGACCGTGCCCGCCTCGTCGGCGACCTGGACGCCGCGCAGATAGTTCTGCTCGGTCACGCCCTCGCTGTAGAGGGAGTAGCCGCCCTCTCGATCGCAGTGCCAGACGTAGACGGCCATGCCCGCGCCCGCGGCGCCGATGGCCAGGTCGTACAGGTTCAGCGTGAGGTCCATCGGGACACCCTGGGCGACCCCGGAATACGCGCCGAAGCTGGTGGTGATGTCGGAGCGGACCACGCCCGACTCGATGAGGACGTTCGGCCCGTTGGAGCCATCGCCGGGGTAGGGGCCCGCGGTTTCCTGCGGTGCCGCCGCTGGGGCGGTGGTCGTGGTGGTCGTCGTGGATTCCGCCGCGGGAGTATCCGGCGACGTGCCGCAGGCCGCCGCCGCGGCCGCGACCCCGGCTATGCCGAGGGCACCGAATACCCGTCGGCGCGACATCACCCGCAGGTCGTGACCGAGTCCGAGATCGTGTTCGTGCATCGCCGCTCCTTTGTCTTGGCCGTGTCATCGACGACGGTAAAAGCGGGAACTGCGTCGGAGCTGGGGACGCGCTGGGAGTTCGCTGGGAGCCCGGCGATCAGTCGGTGACGTAGCCGTTGAGGCTGTTGCGCAGGTCGGTCAGGACGGCGCGGGCGGCGGTGAGGCCGGTGGTGTGCCAGATCTTGTCGTCGACGGCGAAGACGCGGCGGTCGGTCGCGGCGCCGAGCTCCTCGAAGTCCGTCGAGCGCAGGACCTGCTTGCCGTACTCCTCGCCGTCGGGGCCCGCGAACATCACGTAGATGATGTCGCCCTCGGCCTTGGTGGCGAGGTCGGCGCGGTCGATGTCGAAGGACTCCGCGCGCTGGGCGGTCGGTCGTTGCACGCCGACATCGGAGAGCACCTGGGCGGCAAAGGTTTCGGTGCCCTGGACCTGGATGGTGTCGGGGGTGAAGCGCAGGACCGAGGCCTGCGACTGGGCGGCGTTCAGGTCGTCGCCGAGGTCGTGCGCCTCGGTGAGATAGCTCCGCAGGGCGGCCGTGGCGGCGTCGGCGCGGTTCATCCCGGCGGCGTAGGCGGCGAAATCGGACTGCCAACTGCCGCCCGCACCGATGAGCACGGTCGGCGCGATCTGTTCGAGCGCCTCGTAACCGCCCGCGGCGGGCGCGATGTCGCCCAGGATCAGGTCCGGCTTCAGCTCCGCCACGCGCGCCGGGTCGGGGTGACCGATCGGGCCGACACTGGGCACCTCGAGCACCCCGTAGCCCAGGTACATCGGCTGCGGGCGGTCGCCGTCGAGAGTGACCGCACCCGCGACGCGCTCCCACAGGCCGAGCGCGCAGGCCGCGTCGAGTGCCGAACTGGTCAGTGCGACGATGCGCTGCGGGTCGGCGGGCACCTCGGTGACACCGGCGGTATGGGTGACCGTGCGGGTGGCGCCACCGGGATCGGGTGCGCTCGGTGTCGGGCACGCGGTGGCGGTGTCACGGTCGGCACCGACCACACCGGCGCCCGCGATGTTGGTGGTGGTGCGGATGATCGTGCTCGCGTCGTCGGCCTTGTCCGCGCACCCCGCGGCGAGCATCGCGGCGCACAGCAGCGTGGCGATGGCGACGATGCCGCGCGAGCGGGCACGGGCGCCCGGCTCGGCGGTGCGACGAAATCGGGTGCGTTCTCGGGCGCTCACCGGCATGCGCACGAGGGTACTGCGTAGCTGGTGGTGCGGACCCCGCGGGCCGATCTCACCGGCGGCTGGCCCGCCGGAAGCCGATGGCGGCGGGAATGGCGAACAGCAGGACCGCACCAGCGGACCAGAGCAGGGTCATGGTCAGCGGCCGGGCGATGGGGCCTTGGTCGGCGAGGCCGCGCATGGCGTCGACGGCGACCGACATCGGTTGATTGCGCACGACCGGCTGAATCCAGGTGGGGAAGGCGACCAGCGGGACGAATCCGGTGCTGAAGAACATCATCAGCGAGGTGAGGATGGTGATGCCCTCGACCAGGGAGGCCTTCGCGGTGTAGACGGCGACCGCGGTGACGATGGTCGCGAAGGCGAGTCCGAAGATCACCGGGACGAAGAAGAACGCCAGGGCGGCCAGCGGGCCCTGGTGGAAGCGGAAGCCGAGCAGGAAGCCGACGATCAGCACCGCGATGGTGCCGAGCAGGATGCGGCAGCCCTCGGCGAGGATGCGCGAGGCCAGGCCGGAGGCGCGGTGCACGGGCAGCACCCAGAATCGGGCGAGCAGGCCGGCATCGCGTTCGCGGCCGAGCAGGACCCCGCCGGCGACGGCGCCGGAGAGGGCACCGACCAGCGCGACCATCGGGACCGAGCCGTAGAGTGCGTCCTCGCCGGTGAAGCGCTCGATCTGACCGCCGACCACGATGTCGAGCATGATCAGCAGCAGGCACGGGATGAGCAGGGTCTCGAACAGCGTGATCGGGTTGCGCGCCCAGCGCAGCAGCAGGCGCTGGGTCTGGATCAGGGTGTGCCGGATCAGCGCGGCCGGTGAGGTCTCGCCTGCGGTGTCACCGGTGCGGGCGGCGAGCAGCGACATCATGCTCTCCTCGAACTCAGGCGGATGGCGACGGGCGTGCAGATCGCCACGATGGCGGCCAGCCACAGCAGTGACGGGCCCATCAGTGACCAGCTCACCGTCCCGGCATTGCCCGCGGTGTCACCGGCCAGCGCGCGCAGGCCGATGGCGAACTGGGAGACCGGCTGGTTGCGGACGAACCATTGGATCCACTCCGGGAACTGACTCGCCGGCGCCAGACCGGTCGAGAGCATGCCGAAGATCAACGGCGGCAACACCAGTGCCTGGGAGGTGGCCTCCGGACTTTTCGACAGGGTGCCGATCACGTCCGCGCCGAGGGTGAGGGCCAGGCCGATCAGTACCGAGAACACCAGGAATCCGAGGGTGTGTACGGCATCGAGTCGGAAGCGGAAACCGATGACGTATCCGGCGGCGATGGCCGCGGCCAGGGAGATCAGCAGCCGGAACAGATTGGCCGACATCCGGGCCGCCACGGGCACCAGCGGGCGCAGCGGCATGGCGCCGAAGCGGCGGTTGAGTCCGGCGACGGAGTCGGTGGCCGAGCGGAAGGCCGCCGAGATGGCGGTGAACGCGGCGGCCTGCAGGATCACCAACGGCATCATGTACTGGGCGTAGCTGCTGAAACCGTTGCCGGAGAACATCATCACGGTCTTGAGCGGAATGTAGAAGCTGGCGGTGAACGCCGCGGGGGCGAGGACCGAGGCCAGCACCTCGCCGGTCTTGACCGAGGGCACGATCAGGCGCATGGTCAGCACCCACCACTGCTGCACCGTGTCCGGGGTGGCGGGGGTGTGGGTGTGCCAGGTGGTGGCGGTCACGCGACCGGCTCCGGTTGCGTCTCGGTGCTGGCGAGATGGCCGGTGAGCTGGAGAAAGACATCGTCGAGCGAGGGGCGTCGCAGGGCGATGTCGACGAGTTCGACCGAGGCGTTGTCGAGGCGTCGCAGGGCTTCGGCGAGGGTCTTGGCACCGTCGGGGGCGGGGATGGTGATGCGATCCGATTCCGGGGTCAGCGCGGCCAGGTTCTCCGCGGGGAGCAGAGAACCCAGCGCGGAGACGATCGCGGGCAGGCCCTCGAGATCCAGCGGCACGATCTCGCAATAGCTGCCGCCGGTGCGGTGTTTGAGCTCGTCGGCGGTGCCGGAGGCGATGACCACGCCGTGATCGATCACGATGATCTGGTCGCTGAGGGCATCGGCTTCCTCCAGGTACTGAGTGGTGAGCAGGGTGGTGATCCCGGCGTTCTTGAAGCTCCGCACCAGGTCCCAGACGCCTTGACGGCTGCGCGGGTCGAGGCCGGTGGTCGGCTCGTCGAGGAACACCACATCCGGGCGGACCACCAGGCCGCAGGCGATGTCGATGCGGCGCCGCATCCCGCCGGAGTAGGTGCCGACGCGACGGTTCGCGGCGTGCTCGAGCGCGAATTCGGTGATGAGTTCGCGGGCGCGGGCCTGGGCCGCGGGCTTGCGCAGGCCCATGAGTCTGCCGAACATGACCAGGTTCTCGTAGCCGCTGAGCATGTCGTCGAGCGCGGCGTACTGACCGGTCAGCATGATGCGTTTGCGGACCGCCGCCGGGTCGGCGACGACATCGTGTCCGGCGACCACCGCCCGCCCGCGATCCGGGCTGATGAGTGTGGACAGGATGTTGACCATGGTGGTCTTGCCCGCGCCGTTGGGGCCGAGGATGCCGAGAACCTCACCGGGCGCCGCCGTGAAATCGACACCGCGCAGGGCTCGCACCTCTCCGAAGGATTTCTCGATGCCCTCGACGAGGACGCCGCCGGTTCGCGAATCGCTGTGCGCGAGAGTGGGTTCGACGCTCATATCCGGTCTCCTGCTTCCATGTGGTCGTCGAGCACCGGCGAGATGACCGACAGTGCGTAGGGGTTGGTCAGGTCGTCGTGGGTCACCGCGACGTCGTGGGTGACGATCTCGCCGGTCACGTAGGGCCGCCAGCCGTCGGGGCCCATGTGTTCCGAGGGATCGACCGTGGCGCGCACATAGAGGACGTCACCGTGGTAGACCGGGCGCTGATAGCCGGTCCGGGTGCCCGCGGAGGCGTTGTAGGAGCCCGCCATGCGCTCGATGGTGGCGGCGTCGAGGAGTTCGACGCCGCCGAGCCGCTCGGTGATGATCGCGGCCGCTTCCTCGGCGGTGGCCTCGGCGCAGACGTCGTCGATGCCGAAGATGGCGCCGAAGGTGTTGATGAACTGGCCCGCTGTCAGGCGTTCGATGCTGTCACCGTCGATGTCGGCGGTATCGGTGTCGAGCAGGGCGACGATGCCGACCCGTTCGCCCATGGCGGCCAGCTCGACCGCCATGGCCTGGGCGATGAGTCCGCCGAAGGACCAGCCGAGCAGGTGATACGGGCCGTTGGGTTGGACGGTACGGATCTCGCGGATGTAGCGATGCGCGAATTCCTCGATGGAGCGTGCGGAAGGTTCGCGGCCGCTGAGGTCGGGGGCTTGGAGTCCGTAGATCGGTCGGCCCGGTCGGAGATGTTCGGCCAAACCCAGGTAGCTCCACGACATTCCGGAGGAGGAGTGGACGCAGAACAGGGCGGGGCGGTCGCCGTCGGGGCGGATGGGCAGGAGCACGTCGAGGCCGAGGCCGGTGGGTCCTGCCGGTGTGGCGGTTCGCGCCGCCATCGCCGCCGCCTCGTCGGCAGAAGCTGTTCGGGCCGCCGGTGTTTCGGCGAAGCTCGCGGCCGCGCCGAGTGCTTCGACCCACAGATCCGCGAGTTCGGCGACCTCGTCGCGCGTCAACAGTTTTGCCGCGTAGCCGAACTCGGCGTGCAGGCGATTGCCGGTCACCATGGCGTTGATGTCGATCGGCGACATGATCGCGACGTCGGAGTGTTCGGTCGCGTCCAGGTCGCCGAGTTCGTCGGTCGGGAGCCAGCCGAGACCTTCCAGGCCGGTCGGGGTTTCGACGGAAGTGTGCCTGCCGAGATAGTTCACGCAGATCTGACCGGGGAGGGCGGTGGGGAACTGGGCGGCTGTTTCGGGGTTCAGATAGCGCAGCAGGCCGAAGCCGATGCCCTTGTCCGGAACTGTCAGGAGCTCGTGTTTGACCGCGCGGATGGCCGCACCCATCGCGGGGCCGCCCGCGAAGGCGTCGGCGATGTCGATATCGGTCAGGTCGAGACGCACCGGGTACAGGTTCGTGAACCAGCCGATGGTTCGGGACAGGTCGGCGCCGGGCACCACTTCTTCCTGTCGGCCGTGGCCTTCCAGGCGCAGCAGGGCCGAGCGTTCGTCGATGCCTCGGCGGGCGCGCCAGCGGACCAGGGCCAGGGCCAGGGTGGTGAACAACGCGTCGGTGACGCTGCCGTGGAAGAGGCGGGGCAGGGTGGTCAGCAGGGCGGTGGTGACCGCGTCGTCGACCTCGATCTCCAGACGGCGCACCGTCTTTGCCGAATCGATGGTGGGGTCGAGTTGTCGCGTGCCCAGGAGCGGGTCGGGGCCGTGCACGATGTCTTGCCAGTAGGCGAGTTCGGCGCGACGCTGCCCGGAGTGGGCCTGCTCGGTCAGCGCATGCGACCAGCGGCGCATCGAGGTGCCGGTCTCGGCCAGGACGGGGGTGGTGCTCGCGGCAACCTGTGCCCAGGCGGCGATCAAGTCCTGCACCAGGATTCGCCAGGAGACGCTGTCGATGGCGAGGTGGTGCGCGACGACGATCAGCTTTCCCGGTCGGGTGTGGGTACCCGCGTCGCCGACCGGGTCCAGCCAGACGAATTGCAGGACGACGCCGTCGGCCGGGTGCAGGCGGTTCATCGCGGAGTCGAGCTCGGCGCGGGCGTATTCGCGGAGTTCGACCGGGTCGGTGGTCGCGTCGAAGGGGGTTCGGTGGACGAGTGCGTCCACCTCGACCGAGCCGGGGTCGTCGACGCGCAGTCGCCAGCCGTCCTCGGTCGACCACAGGCGGGCGCGGAGCATGTCGTGCCGGTCGATCACGGCGGTGAGGGTGCTGAGCAGCTGTGTGCGGTCGATGCCGACGGGCAGGTCGAGTACGGCGGTCTGGGCGAAGCGGTCGAAGTTGCCGCCGCGTTCGGTCATGTAGCGCACGATCGGGGTGAGCGGGAGGTCGCCGGTGCCGCCGCCGGGCAGTTCCGCGAGGGCTTCGACGGTGCCGGTGGCCTCGACGGCCGCGGCCAGCGCCGCCACGGTGCGGTGCTCGAACACCTGCAGTGGTGTGCAGTGCAGGCCGCGCAGCTTCGCCTGGGTGACCAGCTGGATCGCCAGGATGCTGTCGCCGCCGAGGGCGAAGAAGGAGTCGTCGACGCCGACCTGTTCGCGGCCGAGGAGTTCGGCGTAGATCTCGGCGAGGAGGTGTTCGGTGGGTGTGCGCGGGGCACGGTAGGGGGCGTCGTCGGTGGCGAACACTGGTTCCGGCAGAGCTTTTCGGTCGAGTTTGCCGACGGCGTTGACGGGGATGGCATCGAGCACGACGAAAGCGGCCGGGACCATGTAGGCGGGGAGGATGTCGGCGGCTTCGGCCCGTACTCGCGCGACATCGAGGTCGACGTCGGGTGGGCGCACCAGGTAGGCGGCGAGAGCAGTGGCGCCGGTGGGGCCCGGAACACCCAGTGTCACGGCGAGATCGACGCCATCGATGCCGCTGAGTACCGCATCGATCTCACCGAGCTCGATGCGCTGACCGCGAACCTTCACCTGGAAGTCGGTGCGGCCCAAGTATTCCAGGGTCAAGGGTCCGGTCGTGGTGGCGACCGCTGCGACGGGAGCGTCTGACGAGGGCATGGCAGCGGTGTCGGGTGTCGGCGTCGAACGGCGGGCCCAGCGCACCAGATCGCCGGTGCGGTAGAGGAGTTCGCCGGGCTCGCCGAAGGGGTTGGCGACGAATCGGGTGGCGGTCAGGGCGGGGCGGGCGTGGTAGCAGCGGGCCAGGGCGGTGCCGGCCAGATACAGCTCGCCCGGGACGCCGACGGGGACCGGGTGCAGGCGGTCGTCGAGGACGAGGGTGGCCGCGCCGTGGATGGGGGTGCCGATGGTGACGGGTTCGGTGGCCGACAGTGGCTCGGAACCGGTTGCCCAGATGGTGTATTCGGTCGGGCCGTACAGGTTGACCATCGTCCGGCCCTCGACACCGCCGCACCAGCGGGCGACGAGGTCGGGGCCGACCGCCTCGCCGGCCACCGCGAGCACCCGCACACTCGACACCTCGGCCGGGTCGATGGTGGCCAGCGCGGAGGGGGTGATCACCATGTGCGTGACCTGCTCGGCCGCGATGAGCTCCGCGAGTGGGCCGCCGCCGAAGACCGCCGGCGGGGCGATGACCGAAGCGCCGCCGCAGCCGAAGGCCATCAGAGCCTCGAAGATCGACGCGTCGAAGCTGGGGGAGGCGACCTGCAGCACGCGGGAATGCTCGTCCAGCCCGAGGTCGGCGCGCTGGGCGGCCACCAGGTCGGCCAGGCCACGGTGGGTGACGGTGACGCCCTTCGGGGTGCCGGTGGAGCCGGAGGTGTAGATCATCCAGGCCGGGTTCTCGAGCCTGATCGGGACCAGGAGGTCGGCGGGGGTGAGTGCGGCGTCGCTGGTGGTGCGCAGGCGCGCGGCGATCTCGGGGTCGTCGAGAACCAGCCACCGGGTCGTGTCGGGGAGCTGGGAGCGATACTCGGCAAGGGTGATGCCCACGCGCGCGGCGGAATCGGTGAGCATGTGTTCGATGCGGTCTGCCGGATGTTTCGGGTCCACCGGCAGGAATGCCCCACCCGTCTTGGCTGTGGCCCAGATGCCGACGTGCAGTTCGGCGCAGCGCGGGAGGCCCAGGGCAACAACGGTTTCCGTGTGGGTGCCGGCTTCGATCAGCAAGCGGGCGAGCTGGTTGGCGTGTGCGTCGAGGACGCGGTAGGGGATCGTTTCGGCGCCCAGCGCGGGTGGGTGCGCGGAGTCCGTGCCGTTCGGGGTGGAAACAGCGGGGTGGTCTGGGGAGATCGCACCGGCGGTGGAGAGGGTGTGCTGGTTGCGGGTGTGGGTGGCGATGAGAGCGGGGCGGTCGGGGAAGGCTCCGGCGGTCGCGGTGAGGAGATGGGACAGGGTGATCGTGCCCGCGGTGGCAGGCCCGCAGACCGGGATCAGTTCGGTGCGTTCGGATTCGGCGAGGATGTCGATGTCGGCGAGGCGGACGTCGATGTCGGTGAGGACGGTGGTGAGCACTTGCTGCCAGCGGGTGGCGAACGAGGTGATGGTGGGAGCGTCGAAGAGGTCGCTGGCGTAGGTCAGGACGCCCTCGATGCCGGTGGGGCCGGTGTCGTCGAAGCGTTCGCGCAGGTCGAGGGTGAGATCGAAGGCGGAGGAACGGCGGTCGAAATCCTCGACCTCGAAGCGCAGGCCGGGGAGTTCGAGAACCGGTTCGATGAAGTTCTGGAGAGACACAGACACCTGGAACAGCGGGTGGTGGGCGGTGGAACGGGTGGGGTCGATGGCCTGGACGAGCTGCTCGAAGGGGACATCGGTGTGGGCGAAGGCATCGAGGTCGGTGGTGCGGACGGTGGCGAGGAGCTGGCGGAACCCGGTGCCGGGATCGACCGGGGTGCGCAGGGCAAGGGTGTTGACGAACATGCCGACCAGGTCGTCCAGCGCTGCCTCGCCGCGACCGGCCACCGGGGTACCGATGACGATGTCGGAGGTGCCGCCGAGCCGGGCCAGCAGGACCGCGAGCGTGGCGTGGACCACCATGAACACGCTGACGTTGTTCGCGGCGGCGAAGTCGACCAGGGCACGGTGCGTCTGCTCGTCGAGAGAGAAGTCGATGTCGTCGCTGCGCATGGACTGGACGGCCGGGCGGGGACGATCGGTGGGCAGTTCCAGGGCATCGGGAGCATCGGCGAGGGTCTCGCGCCAGTATCGGATCTGCTGCGCTGCCAAGGATTCCGTATCCGCCGCGCTCCCGAGCAGCTGACGGTGCCACTGCGCGAAGTCGGCGTACTGGACGGCGAGCGGTGGCCGGGTGGGGGCTTCGCCCGAGACCCGCGCCGAATAGGCGGCGACGAGGTCGGCCGCCAGCGGTGCCATCGACGCACCATCGGCGCTGATGTGGTGCACCACCAGCACGACAACATGCACAGGTGCGGTGCCGTCGGCGTGCGAGACTTCTGGTCCGCTCACCACACCTGGCCTGTCCTCCGGTACGGGGTGGGCTTCCCCCCGATCCGGCGTGCCGGAGACGACGCCGTTGAGTCGGAAGAGGCCGACTCGCAGCGGAGGTTCACGGGTGAGGTCGAAGCCGGTGGCTGCGAGGGTGTTGATTCGATCGCGCAGAGGTGCGCCGTCCTCGGTGTCGAGGAGGGGCATGGCGGGGGTGGCGGTGTCGCTGCCGACGATCACCTGGCGGGGGCCCTCGGCGTCGGCGGGGTAGCGGGTGCGCAGGGTTTCCTGGCGGGTGATGACATCGGCGAGGGCCTGGCGCAGCGCGTGCACGTCGAGAGTGCCGGTGAGGCGGAGGGCGATGGCGATGTTGTAGGCCGAGGAGTCCGGGTCGAGCTGGTTGAGGACCCACATGCGCTGTTGGGCGGGGGAGAGGGGGATCCGGTCGGGGCGCACGCGCGGGGCGAGGGCGGGGCGGCCCCGGGCGCCTTCGGCGGCGGGGACGATCCGCGCGGACAGTTGGGCCACGGTCGGTGCGTCGAACAGGTCGCGCAGGGCGATGGTGGCGCCGAGGGACGAATTGACCCGGGCGACGACCTTTGTCGCGCTCAGGGAGTTGCCACCGAGTTCGAAGAAGGACTGGTCGACGCTGACCCGGTCACTGCCGAGGACCTCGGCGAACACCTCGGCGACGGACTCTTCGATCGGCGTGCGCGGGGCGAGGTAGGCGCGCTGGGCAGCCGAGAAGTCCGGTACCGGAAGGGCTTTGCGGTCCAGTTTGCCGACCGGGGTGAGCGGAATCTCGTCCAGGACGACGACCGCGGCGGGCACCATGTAACCGGGCAGCTCCGCGGCCACCCCCGCCCGCAGGCGCTCGGGGTCGAGGTCGATGCTTGGACCGGGCAGTACATAGGACACCAGGACGGTCGCGCCCGCCGGTCCCTCCCGGCCGATGGTCACCGCGTACTCGACCTCGTCGTCGCGGGAGAGCACCGCGTCGATCTCACCGAGCTCGATGCGCAGGCCGCGGATCTTCACCTGGAAATCACTGCGGCCCAGGTATTCCAGGGAGAGTCCGTCCTCGCCGGTGACCCAGCGGACCATGTCACCGGTCCGGTACATGCGTTCTCCGGCGGTGCCGAACGGGTTGGCGACGAAGCGGCTCGCGGTCATCTCGAACCGGTGGAAATAGCCGCGCGCCAGCGCCGGCCCGGCCAGATACAGCTCGCCCTGGATGCCGACCGGCACCGGCCGCAACCAGCTGTCCAACACGACTACCGCCGCGCCGCGGATCGGCCCGCCGATGGTGACCGGCTCGCCCGCACGGAGTTCGGCGGGACCGGTGGCCCAGATACTGAACTCGGTGGGACCGTACAGGTTCATCATCCGCCTGCCCGCCGACCACTTCTCGATGAGCTCGGGGGTGGCCGCCTCACCGGCGACCGAGAGCACCCGCAGATCGGCGAGATCGGTGGGTTCCATCGTGGCCAGCGCCGACGGGGTGATGACCGCGTGGGTGACCCGTTCGGTGCGCAGCAGCATCTCGAGTTCGCTGCCGCCGTACACCTCCGGTGGCGACACCACGAGTCGTCCGCCCGCCGCGTGCGCGGTGAGCATCTCGAACACCGAGGCGTCGAAGCTGGGGGAGGCGACCTGCAGCGCGCTGGCGTTCTGATCGAGGGCGAGCGTGGCTTGCTGGGCGGCAACCAGATTCGCGATGCCGCGGTGGCTGAGCAGCACTGCCTTGGGTTTGCCGGTGGAACCGGAGGTGTAGATGAGGTAGGCGGTGTGGTCCAGGTCGAGGGGACCGCCGCGCTCGGCATCGGTGATCGGCGCGTCGGAGACCAGCATGGCGCGGCGCATCGTGTTGAGATCGTCGAGCAGCAGCCAGTCGATGGTGCCGGGCAGGGTTTCGCCGGTCTCGGTGACGGTGACCCCGATCGGCGCCTTGGAGTCGGCGAGCATGTGTTCGATGCGCTCCACCGGATAGCTCGGGTCGAGGGGGACGAAGGCCGCGCCGGTCTTGGCCAGCGCCCACACGGCGACCACCGATTCCAGCGAGCGGGTCAGCGCCAGGACGACGAAGACCTCGGGGCCCACTCCGCGACCGAGCAGGACCCGGGCGAACCGGTTCGACCAGGCGTCGAGTTCGCCGTAGCTCATCCGTAGATCGCCCGAGCTGACCGCGATCGCGGCGGAGTCGATGCGCGCGCCCGCGGTCAGGATGTCGGGCAGGGTGCGCATGGGCAGCGGCGGCGCGCCGTGTACCGGTGCCAGCGTGGCCAATTCGGTGTCGTCGCAACAGCGCAGCCGCGAGACCAGGGCGTGGGGGTTCTCGGCGAGTTGTCCGAGCAGCCGGACGAAGCGGTCCAGCAGTGACTGCGCGGCAGCGGGATCGAGCTGATCGGCCATGTACTTCACGCTCACGCGCAGCGCGTCGCCGGTGTCACCGCGCAGCGGAATCACCATGAGGTTCACCGGATACGGCGTCGCGTCGGTGCCTTCCACCTCGAGCACCCGCATGCCCGCGATGTCGAGTGCCTGGGAGAGCGCCTCGCGGTCGATCGGATAGGACTCGAAAACGGTGAGAGTGTCGAACAATTCGGCCAGGCCGACGGCGCGGTGGATCGCGGCGAGGCCGACATGCTGGTGGTCCATGAGCCGCACCTGCTCGGCCTGCACCCGCGCCAGCAGGTCGGTGACCTTCTCGGCGGGGTCGAGGCTCACCCGTACCGGGACGGTGTTGATGAACAGACCGACCATCTCCTCGACGCCGGGCAGTTCCGGCGGGCGGCCGGACACGGTGCTGCCGAACACCACCTCGGTGCGGCCGGTGAGCATGGCCAGCAGCATCGACCAGGCCGCCTGGACCAGGGTGTTCACCGTCGCGCCCGCCTCGCGCGCGGCGGCCTCGAGTTTCGCGACCGCGACCGGGGACAGGTCGTGCGAGAGCATCGCGGTCTCGGTCGAGGCGATCCCGGCGAGCGTGGGAACCGCACGGGTGGGGGTGTCGATGCCTGCCAGGGACTCCTTCCACGCGGCGATCGAGGCGTCCGCGTCCTGCTGGTCCAGCCAGGCCAGGAACTCCCGATAGGACCGGGCGGGCGGCAACATCGACGCGTCGCCCGCCGTGACGTACAGCGTGAGCAGTTCACGGACCAGCAGGGGGGTCGACCAACCGTCGAGCACCAGGTGGTGATTGGTCATCACGAGACGGCAGGTGTCCTGGTCGGTCCGGATCAGAGTGAAGCGCAGCAGTGGGGGACGGGTGAGGTCGAAGCGGGTGAGCGCGTCGAGCTCGATCACCCGGTCGAGGTCGCGGGCGCGCTGGGCGTCATCGGTGATCGAGGTGAGATCGACCTCGTGCCAACCGATCTCGGCTGCGGCGAGAACCAGCTGGCGAGGGCCGTCGTCGGTTTCGACGAAGGCCACGCGCAGATTCTCGTGCCGGTCGACGAGTGCCTGGGCGGCGGCGCGCAGACGGGTGGCGTCGACAGTGCCCGCGAGGGTGAGCAGGGACTGGACGGTGTAGCCGTCGGCGGTGTCGGAGTCGTAGAGGGCGTGGAAGAGCAAGCCGTACTGCAGGGGAGACAGTGGCCAGACATCGGTGAGTGCCGGATAGGTGCGCTCCCAGCTGTCGATCTGGGGCTGGTCGACGGTGACGAGGGGGAAATCAGAGGGCGTACGGCCGCCCGCGTCGGCCGAGCGGGCGTGGCGGCCGAGCGCGTCGAGGGCCGCTGACCACAGGTCGGCCAGCTCGCGCACATCGGATTCGTCGAGCAGCCTGCCCGCATAGGCCCAGGTGACATCGAGGCCCGCGTCGGTCAGGACGGCGTTGATGTCGACGGTGGCGGCCAGGGGCGCGTCGTCGTTGTTGGTGGCGGCGAAGCGTCGAGGCAGCCACGGGCCCTCGCCGGTGACCGCCCGGCCGAGGTAGTTGAAGCTCAGCTGAGGTATCGGTGCGTCGGCGAGCGCGGCGGCGGTGTCGCTGTTCAGGTAGCGCAGCAGGCCGTAGCCGACTCCGCGGTCGGGGACCGCGCGCAGCTGTTCCTTGGTCGCCTTGATCGCCGATCCCGCGGCTTCGCCACCGGCGAAGGCATCGTCGAGATCGATCCCGGTCAGGTCGATGGCCACCGGGTAGACGCTGGTGAACCAGCCGACCGTGCGGGCGATGTCGGCGCCGGGCAGCAGGGATTCGGCGCGGCCGTGGCCTTCCACGGTGAGCAGGGTGCCGGTGCGAGCGCGCCAGCGGGACACGGCGAGAGCGAGCGCGGCGAGCAGGACATCGTCGGCGCCGCAATGGAATTGCTCGGGCACGGTGGTGAGGACGGTGTGCGCGGTCTCGGCGGGGACGGTGGTCTGGCACTGCGCCATGGTGGCGACCGTGTCGAGGGCCGGATCGAAGACGCTGTCACCGAAGGCCGGGTCGGGCGTCGACACGATGCGTTGCCACACCGGGAGTTCCTCGGTGCGCGCGGCCGCCTGCTCGGGCTGCGCGTGGGCCCAGCGCCGGAACGAGGTGCCGACCGGGTCGAGCGCGCCGCCGAAAGCCGCGGTCGCCAAGTCGGGCAGCAGGATTCGCCAGGAGACCCCATCGGTGACGAGATGGTGCAGCACCAGCCAGCACAGCGGGTCGGCGTCCGCGCGCTCGATCAGCACGAAGCGGGCGACGACGCCGGATGCGGGATCGAGCTGGTCCGCGGCGCGCTGTAGAGCACGTTCGATGGTCTCGGCCATGTCGGAATCGGCTCGAGCTGCCTCATCAGGCGCGGAGTCGATCAGGGTGTCGGCGTCGACCGCGCCCGGTGCGGCGACAACCCATTCCCAGGTGCCGGAGGACCTGCGCAGTGTGGAACGCAGGAGGTCGTGCTGGTCGATCAGCGTTCGCAGGGCCGTGGCCAGGGCGGCTCGTCCGGTTCCGGCCGGCAGGCCGATCAGCACCGCTTGGCTGTAGCGGCTCCAGGGGGCACCGTCGTCGAGCATCGCGTGCACGATCGGGGTGAGCTCCACCGGGCCGATGCCGCCACCGGGTAGTTCCTCGACCACGTCGATCTCGGTCTCGGCGGCGACGGCGGCCAGTGCGGCGACGGTCTTGCGCTCGAAGACATCTCGGGCACTGAAGGTGATGCCCGCGGCCTTCGCCCGGGAGACGAGCTGGATGGAGACGATGCTGTCGCCGCCGAGAGCGAAGAAGCTGTCGTCGGCACCGATGGTCTCCAGTCCGAGTACCTCGGCGAACAGTGTGGCCAGCGTTTGCTCGCGCGGCGTCGACGGTGCGCGGCCGACGACGGGACCGGCGTGGAAATCCGGTGCGGGCAGGGCCTTGCGGTCGATCTTGCCGAGGGGAGTGAGCGGGATCCTGTCGAGGACCATCACGACGGCGGGCACCATGTAGGACGGAAGGTGCTCGCCGACCGCGGCTTTCACCGCCTCGGGGTGGACCTCGGCCCCCGGTTCGGTCGTGACGTAGGCGACGAGCGCGGTCGCGCCGGTGGGGGTTTCGACGCCGAGGGTGATGGCGAAATCGAGTTCCGGCAGGCGCTGGAGGGCGGCATCGATCTCGCCGAGCTCGATGCGGTAGCCGCGGACCTTCACCTGGAAATCGCTGCGGCCCTGGTATTCGAGAGTGAATCGTCGGTTGGGCGCGGTCCACCGGACCAGGTCGCCCGTCCGGTACATCCGCTGGCCCGGGGCGTGTGGATGCGCGACGAAACGGCTCGCGGTCAATCCCGTGCGCCGGTGATAGCCGCGCGCGACGCCGGGCCCGGCCAGATACAGCTCACCCACCGTGCCCGCGGGGACAGGGCGCAGCCAGGGGTCGAGGACCAGGGCGGACACGCCATCGGTGAGGCTGCCGATCGAGACCGGGGCGCCGGGGACCATGGGCTCGGTCAGGGTGGTGGTGATGGTGGTCTCGGTGGGGCCGTAGCCGTTGAGCAGTGCGCGACCGGCCCACTTCGACACCAGCTCCGGCGGACACGCGTCGCCGCCGACGACGATCGTGCGCAGGTCGGGCAGTGCCGCCGGATCGAGCGAACCGACCACGGCCGGAGTGACATTGAGATGGGTGACCCGATGCGCGCGCAGCACCTGTGCCATGTCCTCGCCCGCGTACGCCGACGGCGGGACCACCGCCAGCGTGGCACCCGCCGCGAGCGTCACCAGGATCTCCTCGACGGAGATGTCGAAACTCGGCGACACCGCGTGGGCGACAACGGAATCGGCGTCGACTCCGAACCCGGCACCCGAGCCGGCGACGAGACCGGCCAGCCCGCGGTGCGAGACCAGCACGCCTTTGGGCAGCCCGGTCGATCCGGAGGTGTAGATGACGTAGGCGACCTGATCCAGGTGGATCGTGGCGGCTCGGTCGGCGTCGGTGATCGCGGTGGAGTCCTGGGCGGCGAGGCGACCGAGGGTGGTTTCGCCGTCGAGGGTGAGCCAGTCGACCGTGTCGGGCAACGACGCTCGGGCCCGCGCGACGGTCAGGCCGGTGACCACGCCGCTGTCGTCGATCATGTGCTCGATGCGATCCGCCGGATGGGTCGGATCGATCGGTGCGAAGGCGGCGCCGGTCTTGGCGACCGCGATCGTCGCCAGTACGGACTCCGCCGACCGCGGAATCGACAGGGCGACAGTCTGTTCGGGACCGGCACCGGCGGAGATCAGGAGTCGGGCCAGCCGGTTGGTGTAGTCGTCGACCTGCCGATGGGTCATCGTGTCGCCGGTGCCCCAGCGCAGGGCCGTCGCGTCGGGGTCGATCGCGGCGCCGGCGGCGAGAATCGCGGGCAAGGTCCGGGGCTCGGGTCCCTGCGGACCACGGGCAGGCACAGAGACGGACTGCTCGGCGGCCGAGAGGACGGGCACCGTCGAGAGCGGGGCATCGGGACCGGCGACGAGGAACCGGTGCAGGAACAGCAGAAACCGTTCGTGATGGGCCGCCAGCTCGGCCTCGCTGTACAGATTGCCGTTGCCCTGTAGATCGATGTGGGTGCTCTCGCCGCCCACACCGGGATAGAGGTTGACGAACAGGTCGTCGATCAGCCCCGAGGTGAGCACGTGCAGCCGCCCGACCACCGGACCCAGTGCGATCCTGGTGTCCACCATCATCAGATTCACGGCGGGACCGAACGAGGCCGCCTCGTCCATCGCCCACCCGAGATCGCGGACGATGTCCTCCTGGCGATACCGCTGCCGGCGCAGCGCACCGGTCAGCTCGCTCTGCACGGCCAGGATCGCCGCGCCCACGGTCGTCGTCGGCGTGGGGGCGACGCGCAGCGGGACGACGTTGGCGAGCATGCCGCCCGAACGGCGCAGCGTCGCCGAGGTCCGCGCGGACACCGGCAGGCTCAAGACCACCTCCGACGCTCCGGTCATCGCGGCCAGATACGCGCCGAAGGCCGCGACCACGGTGGGCGCGACCCCCGAGTTCACCGCCGCGGCCACCGAGTCGAGCAGGACGGCGGTCTCCGCGGGCAGCGCGCCCGAGACACGGTTCGGATGGCTGTCGACTTCGGCCTCGCGCCCGGCGGGGTTCACCGGGTCGGGCATGCCGGTCAGGTGTTCGCGCCAGTACTCGCGGTCGGCCGCGAACCGGTCGGAGGTCCGGTAGGCCAGATCGGCCTCGACGATCTTCTGCAGCGGCTCGGCCTTGGAGCGTGGCGGTTCCCGGCCCTCGAGCGCGGCGTTGTAGAGCTCGCCCGTGCGCTGTACCAGCGCCAGCGCGCCCATGCCGTCCAGCACGATGTGGTGCATCCGTGAATACCAGAACCAGCGGTCCTCGGCGACGCGCAGCATGGCGAGGCGGACCAGGCGGTCGCGCATCATGTCCAGGGGCGCGGAGTACTCGGCGCGCATCCAGGCGTGCGCGGCGCGCTCGGGGTCGGGCTCGGCGCGCAGGTCCAGTTCGGAGATGTCGGCGTCGAGGGTCACATCGACGAGCTGGTGCGGTTGGCCGTCGACGTCGAGCAGGCGGAGGTAGCCGGTGCCGAACTCGCGGCCGGTCCGGCGCACGGCCTCGGTCAGCAGCGCGTGATCGACCGGGCCGGTCAGCTCGACGTACTGGGCGATGGAGATGGGGGTGTCGCCCGCGATGTGCTGGGCGAACCAGATCCCGCGCTGGGCCGCGGACAAGGGGAAGGGGACTTCGACCGCGCCCGGCGCGTGCGAAGAAGGCTGGATCATGAGCGGACCTGCGTTCTCATGTCTGGATCTCGGTGTTCACCGTGTGTCCCCGACCGTCGAGTTACCCGGTGGGTAGTACTCGCCGCTGCGTACTGCGCTCCAGATCCATTCTGGACCCGCGGGGACCGGATCGGAACGGGTTCAGCAGACCGCGCGCAGATCGGTACCCGACAGCGGCGCGTCCGAACTCACCAGGTAGCGGCGCAGGGTGGACCGGTCGTCGAGGACCAGCCAGTCGGCGGTGTCGGTGAGCTCGGCGCGGCGCTCCTTGGTGGTGATCCCGAAACCGGCCACGGGGGCGGTGCCCTCGGCGACCGGCACCGGGATCGCGCCGATCTTGCGCACCGCCGCCTCCGCGACGGTCGCCTCGATCGCGGGGTCGACCGCCAGCGCGATCCGGCTACCGACGCCGACACCACCGGCCAGCAGCAACCGGGCCAGCCGGTTCGCCCAGCGGTCCAGATCGGCGTCGGCGAGCTGCCCGGCGGCGATCGGCGCGTCCGCGCGGCGCGGCAGCTGGACGACGGTGGCGGTGGCGGTGGCCAGAGTGCTCATCGGGTTCCCCTTCGAGGCTGGTGGGAGGTGTTTTCGGTACACCTCCAATCTCGCCCTCGGAAGGGGGATCCGACAGCAACCCCAGCGTTGGAGACCCCGCCTCCAAGGTGGAGCGATTCCCACCCAAGGTGGATGAACCCGGCGAGCCGGCGCCGCAGCGCGTGTTTGCGCCGATGCTGAAGTGGTGGGCGCCGGTCGGGGTCGGTGCGCCCGGCCGACTTGCCGTAGGAGCTGTCGATCATGACGCGCCCAAGCGCGAAAAGTCATCGCCGACAACCGTTGCACCCGCGCTACCTGCGGAGGAGGATCGGGAACGGCGTCGACTCGACACGCCACCGATCGTCTACGGCGCGCCGAATACGACACAGAGTAGGACCCGCGCGGAATGCTGCGGCAGCACGGTTTACGATTCACTCCAACGCATGTCTGCTGCTGTCCTTGATCAAGGCGCGGTCGGGTCTGCGAGTGACGTACAGGCATCTTCAGGAGGATCAGTGACTGCGGTAGAGCCCAGGCCAGTCCCTCAGTTGGAAGCGACTCGACCGTATCCGGCTCGGACCGGGCCGAAGGGCTCGTTCCTCTACAAGGCGGTCACCACCACCGACCCCAAGGTCCTCGGCACCATGTATCTGGTGACCGCGATCAGCTTCTTCCTGATCGGTGGACTCATGGCGCTGCTGATGCGCGCCGAGTTGGCCCGCCCGGGTCTGCAGTTCCTCTCGCCGGAACAGTTCAACCAGCTGTTCACCATGCACGGCACGATCATGCTGCTGTTCTACGCGACGGCGATCGTGTTCGGCTTCGCCAACATCATCCTGCCGCTGCAGATCGGCGCCCCCGACGTCGCCTTCCCGCGACTGAACGCGTTCAGCTACTGGCTGTACCTGTTCGGCGGCACCATGGCGACCGCGGGCTTCGTGACCCCCGGCGGCGCGGCGGACTTCGGCTGGACGGCGTACGTGCCGCTGACCGACATCCTGCACTCGCCCGGTGTCGGCACCGACCTGTGGATCCTGGGTCTGGCGGTCTCCGGTCTCGGCACCATCCTCGGTGGCGTCAACATGCTCACCACGGTGGTCTGCCTGCGCGCACCCGGCATGACCATGTTCCGCATGCCGATCTTCACCTGGAACATCGCGGTGACCTCGGTCCTGGTGCTGCTGGCCTTCCCGCTGCTGACCGCGGCGCTGTTCGGTCTGGCCTACGACCGCCACCTGGGTGGCCACATCTACGACCCGGCCACCGGCGGCATCCTGCTCTACCAGCACCTGTTCTGGTTCTTCGGCCACCCCGAGGTGTACATCATCGCGCTGCCGTTCTTCGGCATCGTCTCCGAGATCTTCCCGGTGTTCAGCCGTAAGCCGATCTTCGGCTACACCACGCTGGTCTACGCGACCCTGGGCATCGCGGCGCTGTCGATCGCGGTGTGGGCCCACCACATGTACGCCACCGGCGCCGTGCTGCTGCCGTACTTCTCCTTCATGACCTTCCTCATCGCGGTCCCGACCGGTGTGAAGTTCTTCAACTGGATCGGCACGATGTGGCGTGGCCAGTTGACGTTCGAATCACCGATGCTGTGGTCCATCGGCTTCCTGGTGACCTTCCTCTTCGGTGGCCTGTCGGGCGTCATCCTGGCCTCGCCGCCACTGGACTTCCACGTCACCGACTCGTACTTCGTCGTCGCGCACTTCCACTACGTGCTCTTCGGCACCATCGTGTTCGCCACCTTCGCCGGCATCTACTTCTGGTTCCCGAAGATCACCGGCCGCATGATGGACGAGCGTCTGGCGAAGTGGCACTTCTGGACCACCTTCGTCGGCTTCCACACCACCTTCCTGGTGCAGCACTGGCTGGGTGCCGAGGGCATGCCGCGTCGCTACGCCGACTACCTGCCCAGCGACGGCTTCACCACGCTGAACACCATCTCCACCATCGGTGCCTTCATCCTGGGCTCGTCGATGCTGCCGTTCGTGTGGAACACGTTCAAGAGTTACCGTTACGGCGAGGTCGTCACGGTGGACGATCCGTGGGGTTACGGCAACTCCCTGGAGTGGGCGACCACCTGTCCGCCGCCGCGCCACAACTTCTACGAGCTGCCGCGCATCCGCTCGGAACGTCCGGCCTTCGAGCTGCACTATCCGCACATGATCGAGCGGATGAAGGCCGAAGCGCACGTGGGCTGGGGTTCGAGCAAGCACAGCACGCACGTCGCCGACGACGCGCTCGCGAAGAAGTAGAAACACCGTAGGACCAGGGTGTGCACCTGCTGGGTTCACCAGCAGGTGCACACTCTTTTTGTGGGTATTCGAACGGAGTTAACCGACTTGGCCGACACCACAGTTCTCGTGACCGTCACCGGCCCCGACCGACCCGGCGTCACGTCGGTGTTGCTGGCGGCGCTGTCACGGCATCAGGTGAGCCTGCTGGACGTGGAACAGGTGGTCATCAGGGGACGGCTCACCCTCGGGGTGCTGGTGTCGTGCCCCAACGACCCCGAGGCGCTGCAGGACGAGCTCGAAGAGGCGATGAACACCGTCGGCATGCAGGTCGACGTGTCGGTCGACGCGCGGATCGGCAAACCGCCCATGTCCACGCACGCCGTCGTGGTACTCGGCGCGCCCGTCACCGCGCACGCGTTCAGCGCGATCTCGCGGCTGCTGGCCGGCCTCGGCGCCAATATCGACACCATTCGCGGCATCGCCGACTACCCGGTGACCGGCATGGAGTTGCTGGTCTCGGCCACCGACTCCGGCGCCGACACCGACGCGCGCCTGCGTACCGCCCTGGCGGACGTGGCCGTCGCCGAACAGGTCGACATCGCGGTGGAACGGGCCGGGCTGGCCCGCCGGGCCAAGCGACTCATCGTCTTCGACGTGGACTCCACGCTGATCCAGGGCGAGGTCATCGAGATGCTCGCCGCGCACGCCGGCGTCGAGGAGCAGGTGCGTGAGGTCACCGAGGCGGCCATGCGCGGCGAACTCGACTTCGCCGAATCGCTGCGTCAGCGGGTGGCGACCCTCGAGGGGCTCGACGAGTCGGTGATCGAGGAGGTCGCCGACCGGATCGAACTCACCCCGGGCGCCCGGACCACCATCCGCACGCTGCGCAGGCTCGGATTCCGCTGCGGTGTGGTCTCGGGCGGGTTCCGGCAGGTGATCGAGCCGCTCGCGCACGAGCTGGAACTGGATTTCGTGCAGGCCAACACCCTGGAAATCGTCGACGGCAAGCTCACCGGCCGGGTGATCGGCGAGATCGTCGACCGGGCGTTCAAGGCGACCGCGCTGCGCAAGTTCGCCGCCGAGGCGGGCGTGCCGATGGAACAGACCGTGGCGGTCGGCGACGGCGCCAACGACATCGACATGCTCAATGCCGCCGGGCTGGGGGTGGCGTTCAATGCCAAGCCCGCGTTGCGCGAGGTGGCCGATACGGCCCTGTCGCATCCGTATCTGGACGCGGTGCTGTTCATCCTGGGTGTCACCCGCGACGAGGTCGAAGCCGCCGACGCTCGGGACGGTGGCGTGCGGCGGGTGCCGCTGCTCGGTCGGTAGGGGTCCAATCGCGATCTCGGGACATAGAGTGACGGGCGAGTATCCGAATCGTCGTCACTTCTCGTCACCGGGAGGCTGTTGTGCGTAGGTCCTCGCTCGTCCTGGTCGCCGTCGCCGCGGTGGGCGCCCTGCTCGCCGGATGTGGTGCTGACGACGACTCGGCGGACACGGATGTCGTCATCACCACCACTAGGGGCACGACGCCGCAGTCCGCGGCGGGTCCGATGACGATCGATCAGTCGGCCAACGGCAGCACTGTGGAGTTGATCGTGGGGCAGCGTCTGGTCGTGCGGTTGCCGCAGGACCCGGCGGCCACCGAGCAGTGGGGGATGGTGAACGAGGCGGAGGGCGTCCTGATCGCCGACGGCGGGCCCGAGAGCGAGGGCGAGACCACGGTGTGGCCGTTCCGGGCGATCGAGCAGGGGGTGGCCACGCTCGAGTTCGTCTACGCCCCGGCCAGTGCACCGCCGGTCGAGCCCGATCCCACGTTCGTCGTCGACGTCCGCGTCTCGTAGTCGAACCGGGGCGGTGCCGCTCGCTAGGCTGGTCGACGGACTGGGTGGCGTCGATCGGATCGGGTGGGTGGCTATGGGTAGCGCGGAGTCGAGCAGCGTGGAGATCCACGATCGGGTCGACGAGCGCGACGAGGCAGCCGAATTCGCCGTGCGGCACGCGGAATTGGCGCGGGGGTACGGCGGCAACGGCGATCCCGACGACCCGGCGCTCGTCCAGGCGATGCAGATGGTGCTGCACATCCCGAAGGTCGATCCGCCCGCGCGCAGCGCGCTGCTGGCGGCCGCGGCGGCCGCCGCCGTCGCGGTGTGTCTCGATTCGCGATCGGGGCCGGGCGGGGACTGGGCCGCGCGGTATCTGGCGTGGAAACGGTCGCGGATCAGGAAGGTCGCGCGCCGGGCCCGCGGGGCGCAGTGGGTGGCTGCGGGCGAGGTCGAGGGGGTGACCATCGAGGTCGACGGCGCCCAGGCCCGCGCGTTCGTGCCGGGACCGATCGGCGCGATCGACCCGCGAATCCGCAAACTCCAGATCGGTGGTACCGACCTCGCCCACGATGACCCGGGCCCGCCGGACCCGGAGCTGCCGGTGCTGTGGGTGAACGCGGCGCTGGAGATGTCGGTCGGCAAGGCCGCCGCCCAGGTAGGCCACGCGAGCATGCTGCTGGCCGGGGCGTTGCCCGTCGCGGCCGCCGCGGCGTGGGCCGACCGCGAATTCCGGTGCGCGGTGCGCGATGCCGACGAGCGGCAGTGGGCCCAGGTGTCGGCCGAGGTGGCGGCGGGGCGCGCGGTGGCCGTGCGCGACGCCGGATTCACCGAGGTGGCCCCCGGTTCGATGACGGTGATCGCCGTGGCGCCGCGCCGCTGAACCTCGGCGACACGCGCGGGGCGGATTCGACGGTTCGGTTGCGGTTTTCGCGACCCGCCGCCACAACACGGGGCGCTGGTGTTTCCTCGGGGGTATAGGTAACCGACTGCTGACCCACATCGAGGCACACGGAGGTTCCGCGATGACGATGACGATTGTGGTGATCTTGCTCGTCTGGTTGGTGCTGTCGATCCCGGTGTCGTTCGTTGCGGCGCGGATGTTGCGCAGCGGGATCGACCCCGACCGCGATCGCTGCGCGCGGCGAACCGACGAATCCCACACGGGCCGGTCGTTCCACTGAGCGCCCGCGTGGGCCAAGATGGAGCGCGTGTCGCAACCCGATCCCGATCTGCTCATCGACTTCTCCGACGTCACCATCCGCCGCTCGGGCCGAACGCTCGTCGGCCCGGTCACCTGGCAGGTCGAGCTCGACGAACGCTGGGTGGTGCTCGGCCCCAACGGGGCCGGTAAGACCTCGCTGCTGAGAATGGCCGCCGCCGAGGTGCATCCGACCTCCGGCGCGGCAAACCTGCTGGGCGAGACGCTCGGTCGCGTCGACGTCACCGAACTGCGCCCGCGCATCGGCCTGTCCTCGGCGGCGGTGGCCAGCCGCATCCCGGTCGACGAGAAGGTCAATGACCTGGTCGTGTCGGCGGGCTACGCGGTGCTGGGCCGCTGGCGGGAACGCTACGACGACATCGATACCGAACGCGCCGTCGACATGCTGGAGACCCTCGGCGCCGAACACCTCGCCGACCGCACCTACGGAACCCTGTCCGAAGGCGAGCGCAAGCGGGTGCTGATCGCCCGTGCGCTGATGACCGACCCGGAGCTACTGCTACTCGACGAACCCGCCGCCGGTCTCGACCTGGGTGGGCGAGAGGAACTGGTCGAGCGCCTCGGCGATCTGGCCGCCGATCCCGACGCACCCGCCATGGTGCTGGTGACGCACCACGTGGAGGAGATCCCGCCGGGGTTCACCCACGCACTGCTGCTCAAGGAGGGCGAGGTCGTCGGGCAGGGACTGCTCGAGGACGTGCTCACCGCCGAGAACCTCAGTGCGGCGTTCAGCCAGTCCATCGCGCTGGACCGGGTCGACGGGCGCTGGTTCGCGCGCCGGGCACGTCGCTCGGGGCAGCACCGCCGCGCCTGAACCTGTCCCGGTCCCCGGACAGCTCCCGTTCCGATAGGAACCAAGCACGCGTTAGGGTGCTGGCAGGTCGACGTCGCGGCGTTCGACTGCGATCAATGGTGATCGCGCGAGCGGTGGAGAGGAACGTCATGAGTGAGTCCGGAGTGCAGGCGCGCGACGCGTCGACGGTGATGCTGGTGCGCGACGCCGCCGAGGGCATCGAGGTGTTCCTGCAGCGGCGGGTCACGGGGATGGCGTTCGCGGGCGGGGTCACCGTATTCCCCGGCGGTGGCGTCGACGCCACCGACGCGACCGCCGACATCGCGTGGGCCGGACCGGAACCCGCCTGGTGGGCCGAGCGTTTCGCCACCGACGAGCCGACCGCGCAGGCCCTGGTCGCTGCGGCGGTGCGCGAGACCTTCGAGGAATGCGGTGTCCTGCTGGCCGGGCCGACCCCGGATTCGGTCGTCGAGGATTCGGCGCGCTACCGCGCGGCGAGGGGCAAGCTCGAGTGCCGCGAACTCTCGCTGGCCGAATTCCTCGCCGCCGAGAACCTGGTGCTGCGCGCCGATCTGCTGCGGCCGTGGTCGAACTGGATCACTCCCGAGGCCGAGCCCCGCCGCTACGACACCCGCTTCTTCGTCGCCGTGCTCCCGCACGGCCAGGACGCCGACGGTGCCACCTCCGAGGCCGCCCACGTGGCCTGGCGGACACCGGAGCAGGCGTTGGCGAGCTGGCGGGCGGGCGAGCACGTGCTGATGCCGCCGACCTGGTCGCAGCTCGACGCGCTGCGCGGTTTCGCCGACACCACCGCCGTGCTGGCGGGCGAACGGGTGATCGAGCCGATCATGCCGAAGTACTCCCCGGGCGCCGCGGGCCATCCGCTCTCGGACTTCCCCGACAACGAACGGTATTTCGCGGAGCTGCCCGAATTGGGCGCACTGCGCGGCCGGTAGGTTTGCCGCATGGCCGAATTCGTCACCATCGAGCTGCCCGCCGAGCCGACAACGCGGGGCGTCGCGCTGCTGCGCATCGACCGCCCGCCGATGAACCTCGTCGACACCCAGCTGGCCCGCGAGGTGGCGGCCGCGGCCGCCACGGTGGCCGAGCATCCCGGGGTGGCCGCGCTGATCGTCTACGGCGACGAGCGGGTGTTCAGCGCGGGCGACGAGATGCGCGAGCTGGCCGAGCTCGACGCCGGGCAGGCCGCGGCCATGGCGGCCGATCTGCAGGCCGCGCTGGGCTGCCTGACCCGGGTCCCGCAGCCGACCGTCGCCGCGATCACCGGCTACTGCCTCGGCGCGGGCCTCGAGCTGGCGCTCGGTGCCGACCACCGCATCGTCGGTGACAACGTCAAGCTCGGCCTGCCGCAGATCAAAGCGGGCCTGATCCCGCTGTCGGGCATCCGCAGGCTCTCGCTGTTGATCGGTGCCAGCCGGGCCAAAGACCTCGTCTACACCGGGCGGCTGGTCGACGCCGAGGAGGCCGCCGCCCTCGGCCTGGTCGACGAAGTCGTCCCGCCCGACGACGTCCTCACCGCCGCCCGCACCTGGGCGGCCCAGTTCGTCACCGCGGCCCCCCGCGCCCTCGCCGCGGCCAAAGCGGTCTTCGAAGCGGGCCCCCACGGTCACTCCGCCGCCGTCACCGAATGGTCGGCCCTGTTCGAGACCGACGACACCCGAGTCGGCACCCGCACCTATGCCGCCGAGGGCCCGAACAGCGCGGTCTTCACCGGACGGTAGACGGAATCCCGGTGAACTTCACCGTGAGTTACGGCCGACTCCGAGGCTCCTGGCCGGAGGTAAGTGCTGATCTCGCGAATACATGGGTAACTCCCCGGCCACCTCGAACAGGTCTCGCTGGGACCGCATGCCCGATGCCGGAATTGTCACGTCGGGAGCCCCGGCAAAAGATTCGGGGCGGCGGGTAAGCTGCGCTGTTATGACGGTTCACCCCGATGACCCGGCGCCGAACCCGCACGCCACCGAGGCCGAGGTCGAAGCAGCGCTGAAAGACACCAAGCTCGCCCAGGTCCTCTATCACGACTGGGAAGCGGAGACCTACGACGACAAGTGGTCGATCTCCTATGACGAACGCTGTATCGCGTATGCCCGCGGCCGATTCGATCTCGCCGTCGGCCCCGCCCCGCTGCCCTACGAGCGGGCGCTCGAGCTCGGCTGTGGCACGGGGTTCTTCCTGCTCAACCTGATGCAGGGCGGCATCGCGAAGACCGGTTCGGTCACCGACCTCTCGCCCGGCATGGTCAAGGTCGCGTTGCGCAACGCCGAGCACCTCGGCCTGGATGTCGACGGTCGCGTCGCCGACGCCGAGACCATCCCGTACGACGACGACACCTTCGACCTGGTCTGTGGCCACGCCGTGCTGCACCACATCCCCGACGTGGAACTGGCGCTGAAGGAGTGCCTGCGCGTCCTCAAGCCCGGCGGACGGTTCGTCTTCGCCGGTGAACCGACCACGGTCGGCAACCTCTACGCCCGCAAGCTCGGCCAGGCCACCTGGAAGGTGACCACCGAGATCACCAAGCTGCCGTTCCTGTCCGGCTGGCGTCGTCCGCAGACCGAACTGGACGAGTCCTCTCGCGCCGCCGCGCTCGAGGCCGTCGTCGACCTGCACACCTTCGACCCGAGCGACCTCGAGAAGATGGCGTCCTCGGCCGGTGCCGTCGATGTGAAGGCCACCACCGAAGAATTCGCCGCCGCCCTCTGGGGCTGGCCGGTGCGTACCTTCGAAGCGGCCGTGCCGGACGAGAAGCTGACCATGGGCTACCGGATGGCGCAGTACCGCGCCTGGCTCGGCCTGAGCTGGCTCGACGAGAACGTGCTGCGCAAGGTCGTCCCGCGTGAGTTCTTCTACAACGCGATGATCACCGGCGTGAAGCCGGGCGCCGCGCAGAAGTAGGTGGGCTACCGCTTCGGCCGCGACGACGTCGCCTACCTCGGCAGCGCGGCAGGACGCGCCGCGCTGACCGAGGTGGACCGGCTGGAGCTGACCCCCGCGACGCACCTGCGCGACATCGAGCAGGTGCGTCGCTCGTTCGGCGACCAGGCCGCGGCGCTGATCGAGACGGTGCGCTTGCGTCGCAAGGCCGTGGTGAAGCTGCCCGCGGCCGCGGACTGGCTGTTCACCGACGACGCGCTGCAGCAGGCCACGCCTGCGCTGGTGGCCCGGCATCGGGCCGCCCGGTTGGCCGGGCGTTCGGTGCACGACGTCACCTGTTCGATCGGTGCGGAACTGGCCGAGTTGGCTGCGGTGTGCCCCGCGGTGATCGGCAGCGATCTCGACGAGGTGCGGTTGGCCATGGCCGCCCACAATCTCGGCGTCGCGCCCCTGTCGGATGTCGGAGGGACCGGAGTCGCTCGTGTCGCCGGTACGGACCGGCTCGCCCGGGGCCTTGTCGCCGGGGACCGCAGCGAGCCCGATCTCGCCGACACCGCGGCTCGGAGCCGAAACATCCTGCTGGCCAGGGCTGATGCCCGCACGCCGATCAGCAAGGACACCGTGATCATCGCCGACCCGGCCCGTCGCGCCGACGGCCGCCGCACCTACGATCCGGCGAAACTCCAACCCCCGCTGCCCGACCTGCTCGCCGCTTACGCGGGCCGCGACATCGCCGTGAAATCCGCCCCCGGCCTCGATTTCGACCGGCTCGGCTGGGACGGCGAAGTAGAGATCGTCTCCCTCGACGGCGCCGTTCGCGAAGCCTGCCTCTGGTCGCCCGGTCTGAGTGACGGCATCACCCGCCGCGCCACCGTCCTCGACTCGCGCGGCGCCGCGATCACGCTCACCGACGCCGACCCCGGCGACATCCCCGAGCGCGCCCCCGGGGACTGGATCATCGACCCCGACGGCGCCGTCGTCCGCGCGGGTCTGGTCCGCCACTACGCCGCGAAACACGGCCTCTGGCAACTCGATCCCCACATCGCCTACCTCACCGGCGACACGGTCCCGTCCGGCGTCCGCGGCTTCCGCATCGAAGACCGCTTCGACCTCCGCGAGAAGACCCTGCGCCAGGAACTCGCCCGCCGCGACTGCGGAGCACTGGAAATCCTCGTCCGCGGCATCGACATCGACCCGGACGCCCTCCGCAAGAAACTCAAACTCCGCGGCACCCGCCCCTACACCCTGGTGATCACCCGAGTCGGCCGCGCGGGGACAGTGTTCCTGTGCACCGCGCACGCATCGAAAGGACGCCGATGACCGACGAGACCGTCGACACCGAGTTCCCGCGGACGATCGGCAAGGTCGCGACCCGCGAACTGGCCGCGCACGGGTACACCCGCTACGCCCACCTCAGCACCGTCAGCGCGGCGACCCTGCTCGCCATCCACGGCGTCGGCCCCAAAGCCGTTCGCATCCTCACCGAGGAACTGGCTGCCCGCGGCCTCACCTTCGCCGCCTGAAGCGGTTGTCCCGAGGCCCGCCATCGCGGATCAGCCCATCTTCTTGACCACTCGCTGGACCGTGAGCCAGGTGCGGGTGGTGATGTCCTTGCCGTACTGCTTTTCCAGCCACGCCATGAAATCGGGGGTCTTGCCCACGGAGTTGTCGACGACGGCCAGGACCGCACGCGCGGCACGGTCGACACCGACCACCCGGGCGAGGGGATCGTCGAAATCGGGGATCTCGGCGGGCGCCTCGAGCGCCTTGAAGAAGGTGGCGATCAGGTAGGTCCCGCGGCTGTGGGTGAGACCGGGGAAGGGGTCGCTGTCGAGCAGAGCCCGCAGCTCCTCCCGCGAGCGCACGATGGTGCCGCCGGGGATGCCCAGCTCGGCGTTGAGGGCCTCCTGGATGCGGTCCTCCAGCGCCGGGACGTCGGTGTCGGCGCAGCGGAAGACGATGTTGCCGCTGGCCACCACCGAGCCCACGTCGGTGAACCCGAGGCCGGTGAACACCGCACGCAATTTGTCGTTGGTCATCTGCGGGTTCGATGGCCCGATCCCACGCAGCAACGCCGCATAGCTGTTCATGGCTGTGACCGTACCCACCGGCACCGACACGGCGGGTACGTCCAGGCTCAGTTCGCGTTGCTGGCGGCGTTCTTCTTGCGTTCGATGTCGGCCAGCGCCGCCAGGTAGGCAGCGCGCTCCTCGGCGGTGGCATCCCAGGCGACCTTGCGGTTCTTGACCACCTTGGCCGGTGCGCCGACCGCGATGGAGAAGTCGGGGACATCGCCGCGCACCACCGCGTGCGCGCCGAGCACACAGCCGCGGCCGACGCGGGTGTCACGCAGCACGGTCACCTTGGCCGCGATCCAGGTGTCCGGTCCGATCCGCACGGGGCTCTTCGCGATGCCCTGGTCCTTGATCGGCAGCGTGATGTCGTCCATCTTGTGGTCGAAGTCGCAGATGTAGCACCAGTCCGCGACCAGGGTCGATTCACCGATCTCGATGTCGAGGTAGGTGTTGACGACGTTGTCCTTGCCGAACACCACCTTGTCGCCGATGCGCAGCGAACCCTCGTGGCAGCGGATGGCGTTGCCGTCGCCGATGTGCACCCAGCGGCCGATCTCCATGCGAGCCAGCTCCGGCGTCGCGTGGATCTCCACATTGCGGCCGAGGAACACCATCCCGCGCAGCACGATGTGCGGATTGGTCAGCCGGAACTTGGCCAGCCGGTAGTACCGCACCAGGTACCAGGGGGTGTAGGCGCGGTTGGCGAGCACCCAGCGCAGCGAGTCCCTGGTCAGAAACCGCGCCTGCTGCGGATCGCGGCGGCGTGATCCACGCCAGCGCGCGCTCAGTGGCGCGCCCCACATGCTCGTCACGAACTACTCCCTCGAGAATGGAACGGCGATCCGTCGGGCAAGCACCCGGGGATTCGGTCATCGGGTACACAGAGTACTTTCGGAGCGCACACTTACCGTGCCATACCCCGATCCTTGGCTCGATGACACAGGGAGATCAGCAGGTGCGAACTCGGACTCGTGTCGTGACCTCGCTCGCTGCCGCCGGTGTGGTGGCGCTGGCGGGCTGCGGCACCGATGTGGACGACATCACGGTCGGCGCCGGAAAGGGTTGGCCCGCGGTCCATCACGACGGCCGCAACGGTGGCACCAGCCCGGTGAGCGGTGCGGAGTCGGTGTCACTGAGCTGGTCGCGTCCGGTGGGTGGACCGATCGCCCAGCCGTTGACGATCGGCGAAGAGGGCCAGATGTTCGTCACGACGAGCACCGGCAACTGCGCGATCTTCTCCTTCCAGATGCTGACCGGCCGCAAACGCTTCTGCAACCCGCTCGGGCCGTCCACGATCGAGGCGCCGACCGTGGTCGACCAGGTCTCCAACGTCTACGTCGGTGACGACGGCGCGGTCAACTCGTTCAACTACCTCGGTCAGCCCCGCTGGCGCACGCCCGTGGCCGGGGTCCCGGTGGCGATCCAGTTCACCGGCGACGGCAAGCTGCTGACCGTGACCCAGTCCGGTCAGGTCGATGTGCTCAGCCGTCAGACCGGCGGTCGCGAGGTGCCGACCCTGCAACTGCTCGGCGAACCCGACTTCCTGCGGTTCCCCCGCCTCACGCGCCCTGCCTCCGGCGACGGCCTCGACGACTGCCGCACCGGCGGCCCGCGCTGCGCGGTCGCCAACACCACCGCCGTCGACCCGGCCACCGGCCGCTTCTTCGTCACCGTGTGGCAGCCTGGCAATGGCGCGGCCTCGCTGCGCGCGATGCGCTACGCCGAGGGCAAGGTGACCCAGGACTGGAGCGCCGACATGCTCACCGGCGGCAGTGCCACCAGCCCCGCCCTGTCCGCCGACGGTGACACCGTCTACGTCGGTGACAACAGCGGGCGCCTGATCGCGGTGAACACCTCCGATGGCAGCACCCGCTGGACCCACGATCTCGGCTGGACCCCCGTCGGGGGCATCGCCGTCGCCGACGGCCTGATCATCCCGGCGGGCGACGAAGGCTACCTGACGGCCTTGCGCGACGAGGATGACCGCGCCGAGATCATCTGGGAGCGCAAGGATCTCGCCCTGCGCGGCACGCCCGCCCAGACCGCGGGCGGCATCGGCTACACCGTCGCCGCCATCGGCCCCGGCCTCAACCTGATCACCTTCGACACCCGCAACGGCAACACCGTCGACTCCGACCCCCTCCCCGGTGCCACCGGCACCACCACCGGCACCTCGATCGGTCCGGAGGGCGAGATCGTCGTCGCCACCCGCCTCGGCGAGATCTTCACCTTCACCCCCGCCTGACCTCAGTACGGGTTGGCCCGGTCCGCCCAGCGAGCATCGAGTTCTGTCGCGAGGTGCCGGGGGAAGGAGATGCGCGTGGCATCGCCGTCGGCGGTGTAACGCTGGTCGGGGTTGGCGGCGAGCCAGTCCAACCAGTAGGCGGAATCGAACGGAACCGCGCCCAGACCCGATCGGATGCGCGGCACGGCGGCCCGGTCGACGGCGCCGTACGGCGCGGGGGCCGGATTCGCGCCGACCAGCATCACCGCGTCGAAGGCGTAGGACGTGCCATCCCAGCTGCCCGCGGCTGCCAGGGCGTGATCGCGGGGATAGATGCCGAGCGGCAGTGCCATGGTGCGCACGGTCACCTCCGGCGCGGCCGCGGTCACCGCGCGCACATTCTGCACGAACTCGCGCTGCACGTTGTCGGCGTCCAGGCTCGCCAGGTGGGCGTGAGCGGCCGTGTGCGCGCCGATCTCGTGGCCGTGCGCGGCCAGCCAGGGCAGAGCGCGCGGGTCACCGCCGAAGGGCTCGTTGTTGACGTAGAACGTGGCGACGGGTCGGAAATCCGGGTAGCGGGCGCCGAACTCGGCGAGGATGCCCGCGGCACTGTCCGGGTCCACCTCCCCGGTGTCGGTGAACGTGAGCTGGCTGCGGGTGGAGTCGTCGAAGGTGAGCACCACCGGATGGGTGCCGGCCGGTAGGTCGAGCTCGCCGGCGATGTACTGGGCGGCGGTCACCGGTCGGTAGCCCTCGCGGTGCAGCCGTTCGAGTTCGTCGCGGAACTCCGCCGGGGTCTGGTCGTACTCGCCTGCCGGATGCGGGGTGATCTGGTGATACATCAGCACCGGGACGAGTCCCAGTTCGTTGGCGGCGATCTCGGCCGGATTCGGTGGTGCCGGTGTCGTTGTCGTCGCCGGTGCGGGCGGTTGCTCGCTCTGCGCCGGTGCCGTGCAGGCGGTGAGTGCCGCGGCCAGCAGGAGCGCGGGCGCAACTCGGATCATCGTGTTCGAACCACCTGCCATCGTGGCGATATTACGCGGCGGCAAAGGTTTTCCCTCGATCTTTCGATATCCGGCGGCGGATCCTCGATCTGCGAGATAGTGGCCTGACGACAACAGTGGAAGTTGGTGTGGGCGTTGGGTTTGCGACTCCGGTCGGTCGATCGACGACGATCGGTGATGATCGTCGTCGGGGTGGTTCTCGCCGTGGTGGTGGTCGCGTTGTCGGCCGGATTCGCGCTGAGCAGATCGGGCGGCACGCCGGTGGCGGATACCGCGCCGCCGGCACTGCAGGTGCTCCCGGTAGAACCCACAGGCTCCTATCGTGCACCGGTTGTGGTGCGCGGCAACACCATCGACGCGGTGCGTGTTTTCATCGGCTCGGTGAGCGTGACGCCCGATCCGGACGGCTCCTTCGAGATCGAGGTGCCGTGGGCGCCCGCCGTCGAGGTCGTCGCGGTGGACGCTGCCGGGAACCAGAGCAGCAGCGCCGTCGTCACCGCGGTCACGCTGCCGCGGATGCGGGCGGTGCACGTCACCGCGCATGCCTGGTCACACGAGGGGCTGCGCGAAGCCGTGCTCGATCTCGCCCGCGAAGGCCGTATCGACACCGTGCAGCTCGACATCAAGGACGAGGACGGCGTCGTCGGCTACGACTCCCAGGTGCCGCTCGCTCGCGAATCCGGTGCGGTCGAAACGATTTACGATGCCAAAGCGGCTCTCGCGCACCTGCATGATCTCGGCGTGCAGGTGGTCGGCCGCATCGTCGCGTTCCGTGATCCGACGGTGGCCGCGTGGGCCTGGCGCCACGGCCGACCCGACTGGGTCGTCCAAAACCCTTCCGGGCAACCCTATTCCAGCCACTACGGCGCGATCGCCTTCACCAATTTCGCCCATCCCGAGGTGCGCCGATACAACATCGATCTGGCGGTGGAAGCCGCGCAGCTCGGTTTCGACGGCGTCATGTACGACTACGTCCGCCGTCCCGACGGCAGCCTGAACAGCATGAGTTTCGCCGGACTCACCGGCACCCCGTCCCAGGCGGTCGCGGATTTCCTTGCCCAGAGCCGGTATCCGGTGCATCTGGCGGGCGCCCACCTCAGCGCCGCGGTCTACGGTATCGCCTCGACCCGACCCGACGAGATCGCCCAGGACATCCCGCTCATGTCCCGCAGCGTCGACTTCGTCGCCCCCATGGTCTACCCCTCCCACTGGAACTCCGGCGAATACGGCGTCGCCAACCCCAACGCCCAGCCCTACGACATCACCTTCCGCTCACTCCAAGACTTCCAAACCGTCACCGCGAACACCGGCGCCACCGTGATCCCCTGGCTCCAGGACTTCAGCCTCGGCGTCCCCTACGGCGACAACGAGATCCGCGCCCAGATCGACGCCACCCGAGACGCGGGCATCGACAGCTTCTTCCTCTGGAACGCCGCCACCCGCTACCACCGCGGCGGCATCGAACCCGTCGCCGCCCGATAGGTCCCGACCGCTGAGTGCGGTCGAGCGCGTTCACTCGACGGGTTCTGTTGGGATCAGGCTTGGTCTTGCGCACCGGCCGTTTGGTAGTGGCGACACCGCTGCCAGGGGTGGTCGGGGCGCTAGCGGACTGCGCGGGTCACCCCGACGGGCTCCTGTGAGGGGCCTCCGCCAGCTCCCGTGAGTCAGCTTCGTCGTCGACTCACGCGGGACTTGTGGTGTGACCGGTCAAGCTTTGCCGAACCGCTGGAACGCAGCGTGCCGGGTTGTATCCAATGCGGTTCCGATGACGGTCCAGGAGTTCCCCCCCCGCATGCGCTTCGCGGACTGCGGCCCGCAACTCGGCTTCTGCGGTGGCGACCTTTTGTCGTGCCGCGATGATGCGGGGGAAGTGTGTCGCGTCGGTTGCCGGGGTAGTGGCTGGATTGTCAAGGGCAGGTTTACACGGACTGGGTTGATGCCGTAGGGACTATTTCGGATCCCGTTCTGGGAGGGGGCGTTCGAGAATGGTGGGGCGGCCGAGGGAGGTGCGGACTCGGCGTTTGGCCACCGAATAGACCTGGGCGGTTTCGGCGGCCACGACGTCCCAGGCGAAGTCGGCGGTGAGGCGTTCGCGGGCGGTGTAGGCGCGGTCCTGGGCGGTGGCGGGGTCGTCGAGGACCGCGCGGGCGGCGTCGACGATGCCGTCGATGTCGGCGGGTTCGAAGGAGGCGCCGGTGACGCCGTCGATCACCGCTTCGCCCAGGCCACCCGCGGTGGAGGCGATCAGGGGGACACCGGCGGCGGCGGCCTCGAGGGCGACGATGCCGAAGGGTTCGTAGCGGCTGGGCAAGACGATGGCGTCGGCGCCGTGCAGCCAGCCGAGCAGTTCGGCGTGGCCGAGGCTGCCCACGAAATTCACGGCGCGGGCGACGCGATGCACGCGGGCGCGCTCCCGCAGCCAGTCGAACTGGGTGCCGACACCGGCCACGGTGAGCGTGGTGCCGGGGTGGGCGCGGCGGATGCGGGGCAGGGCCGCGATCGCGTCCTGCACGCCCTTCTCGTATTCGAGACGGCCGACATAGAGCAGTCGTGGCGGTCCGGAGCGCGGAGCGCGGGGCCGGAAACTCCACGAGCCGACGTCGATGCCGTTGCGGATCACCGTGATCGGGGACAGCTCGGGCCCGTAGAGCCGGTCCACCTCGTCCTGCATGGAGGCCGAGCAGGTGATGAGCTGATCGGATTCGTTGGTCAGCCACCACTCCACGGAGTGGACCTGCTTGTTGACCCGCCCCGACACCCAGCCGCTGTGCCGACCGGCCTCGGTGGCGTGAATGGTCGAGATGAGCGGCACGTCGTAGTACTCGGCCAGCGCGATCGACGGATGCGCGACCAGCCAGTCGTGGGCGTGCACCACGTCGGGCGTCCAGCCCTCGCCGACCCCGGGCTTGCCGAGTGCGACCCCCGCGCGAACCATCGCGTGCCCCATGGCCAGCGTCCAGGCGAGCATGTCCTCGCCGAAGTCGAAGCACGGCGGGTCCTCCGCCACCGCGACCACGAGCACGCGGTCGGCGATGTAGGAGTGTGTGGGGTGGGTCAGCGGATCGGTGCCGGTGGGCCTGCGTGCCAGCACCACCACCTCGTGACCGGCCGCGGCCAGCTCCACCGCGAGGTGGTGCACATGCCTGCCGAGCCCGCCGACCACGACCGGCGGGTACTCCCACGACACCATCAAAATCTTCATGCGAATCCTTCAGCGGCGGCCGACGGGACGGCGGTCGGCACCCGCCGCGCGTCCAGACCTGGGAAGAATCCGTCGGCCGCGTTCCATCCTGCCGCGAGTCGGGCCGCTTTGGCGAACTGACCGGCGCCGATCGCCTCGGCGAGTTCACGCACGGCGTGCGCGTGCTCGTGCGCCCGGTCGCGGGCGTACCCGGCCGCGGAGTCCTTGCTGACCATGAACGCCCAGTCGCTGGAGACGGTGAGAATCGCTTCGCGCAGCAACTGGTCGGCGACCGGATCGCGCAGGCCGGCCTCGTCGCCGCGGACCTTGTCGATGGTGTCCAGCGCCAGCCGCACCACCTCGGCATTGAGTTCGACGAGGTCGGCGACCTGGTCACCCGCCCACACCCGCCAGTCCTTGCCCGAACCCCACGACGAGTCGTTGAGCTGCACGGGTTCGCCCACGAAGCCGTTGTCGCGGGCGTCGGCGAGAGTGCCGACGGTGACACCGGCCGCGGGCAGCGCGCGCAGCACCTGCTCGAGCCACTGCGGCCCCTCGTGCCACCAGTGCCCGAACAGTTCGGTGTCGAAGGCGGCGACCACCAGCGCCGGTCGGCCGATGCGCGCGGACTCCTCGATCAGCCGGGCGCGCACGGTCTCGACGAAGTCGGCGACATCGCGGGTGATGGCCTCGGCGGCGAGTTGCGGATCGTAAGGGGCCTTGTCGGGACCGGCGACGGTTTTGCCGGTGACGCGCGAGGGTTTGAGACCTGTCGCGTGGTCGTAGTGGTGGAAATCGCGGTAGGCGCTCTGGCCCGGATAGCCCTGTTTCGGCGACCAGACCCGGTAACTCACCTGCAGATCGCGGCCGAAGGCGAGCACATCGGAGTCGCGAACCGGCCTGCCGAGGGTGGTGTCGCCGCGCAGTGACGGTCCGTCGACCATGAAATGCGTCACACCCGCGTCGGCGTAGCCGTGTTCCATGCCGGGGGTGTAGCCGCATTCCGGCGCCCAGATTCCGGTCGGGGTGGTACCCCAGCGCAACCGCGCGTCGGCCAGGCCCTCGGTGAGCTGGAACCGCCGCAGCCGGTCGTCGAGCAGTGGCTGGAAGGGGTGGGCCAGCGGACCGCCGAGCAGTTCGATCGCGTCGGCGTCGATGAGCGAGCGCCAGACCGGCGCGCTGCCGTGCCGCCAGTCGCGTTCGAACTCCGTCAAAGCCGTTGCGGCGAGCCGATGTTCGTGGCTGCCCAGTGCCACATTGCCCGACATCGACGCTTCATCGGCACGCAACTGCCAGTTGCCCAGCCAGTGGTGCATGCCCGCCAGGCTGTGCGGATCGTCGAGCTGGGCGGCGAGCACTGGCGTGATGCCGAGGCTCAGCAGATGTGAATGTCCTTCGGCTGCAAGGTTTTTCAGGACGCGGACCAGGGGTAGATAGGACGCGGCCCAGGATTGGTAGAGCCACTCCTCGCCGACCGGCCAGCGGCCGTGATGGGCCAGCCAGGGCAGGTGCGAGTGCAGGACGAGAGTGAACTGGCCCGGCACGGAGCCGGACCCGGCGGAGCGGGAGTCGGTCACCTTCTTGCCCGCCCGGCGCTTGCCTTTTCAGCGATCGCGACCAGGTCCAGGCTGGCGTCGATATCGCCCGCGCGCAGGTCGAAATCTTCGATGGTGACTGCGGCGACGTCGGCGGTGAGGTCGGCGGGCCAGGGCTCGCCGGCCAGCGCGCGCTCGATCTGGGCGTCGATGAACGACCCGCCGTGCTTGGCGTCGAGCGCTTTCAGGCTCGCGCCGTGGTGCACGCCGAGCATCTCCGTGACGGTGAACCCCGCCTCGACCAGCAGTTCGGTGAGTTCGGCCGCGTTGAGTTCGCGCGTGTGGAACGGGTTGAGCGGGGTGTCGCGACCAGGGGAGAAGGTGATCCGGTTCGGCGTGCTGATCAGCAGCTCTCCGCCCGGCCGCAGCACCCGCAGGCATTCGCGCAGGAATTGCGCCTGGTCCCACAAGTGCTCGATGACCTGGAAATTCACCACCACGTCGACGGATTCGTCGTCGAGTGGGAGCGCGGCGAGATTGCCCTGGATCATCCGCACGCGGGGGTAGCGCGCGCGCACGTGCGCGACGGCGCCCTCGTCGTAGTCGACACCGGTGACGCCCGCGGCGACGCCGGCGATCATGTCGGCGCCGTAGCCCTCCCCGGAGCCCGCCTCGAGCACGGTCTTGTCGGCGCAGCGGTCGAGCAGGCGAGCGTAGGCGATCTCGTGCCGACGGAACCAGTAGTTCTCCTCGGCGATGCCGGGCACGGTCCGCTCGCCGGTCAGTGGCAGTGGTTCATGTGTGTCGGCCACAGGTGCGGCAGGGATCACAGCCTCGCTCATGACCCTGACGTTACTGGTACCGCCGGTCCGGGTGGGAGTCAGGGATCGGTTGCGAACCTCTTGTGCAAGTAGGTTACCCACGAGTAACTTAGCGTAGGGTAGTGTTCCGCTCTGAGCTACTCACCCGGACGTACGGCCCAGCTCGTGCGGCCCACCACACCCGTGTCCCCAGAAGGAGGTCGACGAAGACCGATGCCGAACATCGTCGTACTCATCAAGCAGGTCCCCGACACCTGGTCCGAGCGCAAGCTGACCGATGGTGACTACACCCTCGACCGCGAGGCGGCCGACGCCGTGCTCGACGAGATCAACGAGCGCGCCGTCGAGGAAGCGCTGCTGATCAAGGAGGCCCAGGGCGGCGAGGTGACCGTGCTCGCAGCCGGTCCGGATCGCGCCACCGAGGCCATCCGCAAGGCGCTGTCCATGGGCGCCGACAAGGCCATCCACATCAACGACCCGGCGATCCACGGCTCCGACGCCGTGCAGACCGCCTACGTGCTGGCCGCCGCGCTCGGCCAGGTCGAGGGCGTCGAGCTGGTCATCGCCGGCAACGAGGCCACCGACGGTCGCGCCGGTGCCGTGCCCGCGATCATCGCCGAGTACATCGGCATCCCGCAGCTGACGCACCTGCGCAAGCTCACCGTCGACGGCGAGAAGATCACCGGCGACCGCGAGACCGACGAGGGCGTGTTCAAGCTCGAGGCGTCGCTGCCCGCGATCGTCTCGGTCTCCGAGAAGATCAACGAGCCTCGCTTCCCCTCCTTCAAGGGCATCATGGCCGCGAAGAAGAAGGAAGTTCAGGTCTTCACCCTCGCCGATCTGGGCATCGACCCGTCGACCGTGGGCGTCGCCAACGCAGGCACCCAGGTCACCGGCGCCACCCCGAAGCCCGCCCGCACCGCGGGCGAGAAGATCGCGGACGAGGGCGAGGGCGGCAACCAGATCGCCACCTACCTCATCGGTCAGAAGATCATCTGATCCGGCCCGTCCGAGACTTCGAAGGAGAAAGAAACAATGGCTGAAGTACTTGTGCTCGTCGAGCACGCCGACGGTGCCGTGAAGAAGGTCAGCACCGAACTGCTCACCGCCGCCCGTGCCCTGGGTGAGCCCGCCGCTGTCGTGGCGGGCCCGGCCGGGACCGCCGACAAGCTGGCCGCCGCGCTGGCCGCCGCGGGCGCCGAGAAGATCTATGTCGCCGAGTCCGACGACATCGAGGGCTTCCTGGTCACCCCGAAGGTCGACGTGCTGGCCGCGCTGGTCGATTCCGCCGCGCCCGCCGCCGTTTTGGTCGCCGCCACCGCCGAGGGCAAGGAGGTGTCGGGCCGCCTCGCCGCGCGCATCGGCTCCGGTCTGCTCATCGACGTCATCGACGTCAACGCCGACGGCTCGGCCGTGCACTCCATCTTCGGTGGCGCGTTCACCGTCGACGCCAAGGCCACCGGCGACGTGCCGGTCATCTCGGTGCGTCCGGGCTCGATCGAGGCCGCTCCGCAGGCCGGGGCCGGTGAGCAGGTCGCGGTCGAGGTCCCCGCGCAGGAAGACGGCGTCGTCAAGGTCGTCTCGCGTGAGCCGATCGTGGGCGGCGACCGTCCGGAGCTGACCGAGGCGAGCATCGTCGTCTCCGGCGGCCGTGGTGTCGGATCCGCCGACAACTTCGCGGTCGTCGAGGCGCTGGCCGACTCGCTCGGTGGCGCCGTCGGCGCCTCGCGTGCCGCGGTCGACTCGGGCTACTACCCGGGCCAGTTCCAGGTGGGCCAGACCGGCAAGACGGTCTCCCCCCAGCTCTACATCGCCCTCGGCATCTCCGGCGCCATCCAGCACCGCGCCGGCATGCAGACCTCGAAGACCATCGTCGCGGTCAACAAGGACGAAGAGGCCCCGATCTTCGAGATCGCGGACTACGGCATCGTGGGCGACCTGTTCAACGTCACCCCGCAGCTGACCGAGGCCGTGAAGTCCCACAAGGGCTGAGTTTCGGCGCTGAGCGCACCGAGTGGCCCCGTCCGGGATTCCGGGCGGGGCCACTTGCGTCTTGCAAGATCGGCGCTGGACGTGGTGCGTAGCATGAATGCATGGTCATGCCCAGTGTCGATCGCCCTGACCTTCCCGAGTGGATGACCTGGGAGGAGCTCGAGGCGCTACCCGAAGAGATCGCCGCCCAGATCGAGTTGTGGGACGGGCGGGTGGTGTGGATGCGTAGGGGGTCGGGCGAGCATCAGTTGGCAACCTTGTTGCTGACGCAGGAGATCAGGCGGTGTTCCAGTGATGACAGGTCCTCGCACCCTGAGCGCTGCTGGCGCGGAAATCTCGAAACCAATGTCTTCTTCGGCCACACGGGGAAGTCCGACTTCGTCACCCCCGACTTCCTCGTTCACCGGTGCCTGGAGCCGGGCGCCGACGTGCGCGCCACTGACACGGTATTGGTGGGTGAGGTGCTGTCACCCTCGAACACACCGACCGAGATCGAAGCCAAGAAGGCCCGCTACGCGGGTGCGGGCATTCCGTCGTACTGGGAAGTCGAACTGCGAAAGGACCTCACCGGCATCGCGGCATTGCGGGTGTACATCCTCGAGACCGGTCACGGCGAGCTCCCGCCGGGCGTGCGTCCCCTGCGCAAGGCGAACTACCTGCTGGCAGGGGAGTGGACACCCGATTCCGCAGCACGCGTTTCCTTCCCCTATCCCTTCTCGCTAGAGATTCCCTGGTCTGCACTGGTCTTCTGATCCTTGCAGGTCGACTGGTGTCACTGGGGGGTCATTTACTTGTCTCGCTCGGTAATTCGGATTGACGAGACGGGTGCGGGGTTGGCAGGGTCGAGTGGTGGCGTTGGAGCGCGTTGTGGTGTCGTTGCCGGTCGAGGTGGAGGCGACTATTCGGCAGGTGTTCGGGGCGGGCGGGGTGCGGTGGATCGCCGGTCTTCGCGAACGGCTCGCCGACCCGAGTCCACTTCTGACCGAGCAGATCTCGGCTGCACTGCGCGAACGCGTCGATGACGTGGGCCATCGAGGACGAGGACCCCGACATGCTCGCCCTGCACACCGCGGTCGCCTACGCACTCGCCGACCTGCCGGTGGCCTGACCCCGCGCGGTGGCGCGGGAACCGAAACTCTGGCGCGAAAGCTCCGCGAGCACCCGCGCTCGACTCGCCGACGGACCTCACCGGAACCTGGTGATCGGTCCGCGCGGCTCAGTCGCGATGCAGGGCGTCGAGGAGGGTGGCGATGATGGCGTTCTGGCGGCCGTCTTCGCGCAGGACGGCGGAGACGGGGATGCGGAGGCGGTGGTCGGTCAGGTCGAGGGTGAGCAGGCCCTTGGTGGGGCCTTCGTAGAGGATGGTCCAGGCGTCGGGGCGGTTGAGCAGTTCCATGGTGGCGGTGTGGTCGGGCGGGATGGGTGGGCCGAAGGTGGGGCCGGTGGGGAGGTCGGCGAAAGCGGTGCGGATGAGGGTGTGCAGGAGGACCTGCTCTTGTTCCGGGGGTAGGAGCAGGGGGTAGGGGCTGAGGTCGGCGAGGGTGACCGCGCCGCGTTCGGCCAGCGGGTGGCTGCTGGAGATGGCGATCACCAGGTCCTCGACCCACAACTGCTCGACCGCCAGGCCCGGCTGTTCCACGCTGCCGCGGATCAACGCCAGATCGCAGTCCCCGTCGGCGACGGCGTTGATCCGCTGCCGGAACGGCTTGATGACGTATTCGATCTCGGCGTCGGGATGCGCGGCGCGGGCGGCGGCGATCGCGGACAGCGAGGGTGCGGCGAAGGACATGTTCGCGGCCAGTCGCACCCGGGGCCCGGTGGTGCGCACGGCGGCGCGGATGGCCGATTCCAGGCTCAGCATCTGCTTGGCGAGCGGCAGTAGGCGCAGGGTCGCGTCAGTCGGGACGACGGCCCTGGTCGTGCGCTCGAACAGTTGCGCGCCGAGATCACGTTCCAGTCTCGCGATCTGGTGGCTGATCGCGGATTGGGAGATGAAGCAGCGGCTCGCGGCCCGGCTGAAGCTGAGCTCCTCGCAGACGGCGACGAAGTACGCCAGCTGGCGAAGTTCCACGAGGTGACCTCCATTGATTAGTCATACAGATAAGAGTCATCTTCAGTATGCGCCCAAACACGGGAAACGTTTCCGTTCCGCATCGCGTTTACTCATATGAAAGGAATCATTACCGATCTTGGAGCGCGCGATCATGGAACACACTGATGTCGTCATCGTCGGTTCGGGCTTCGGCGGCCTGGCCGCTGCCAAGCAGCTGGCCAAGTCACGGATCAACTACGTCTTGATCTCGAGCACCCCCGAGCACCTGTTCCAGCCGCTGCTGTACCAGGTGGCCACCGGGGTGCTCGCGCCGGAGGAAATCGCCCCGCCGATCAAGAACGTACTGCGCCGTCACCGCGAGGGCGACGTCCGCCTCGGCAAGGTCACCGGCATCGATGCCGAGGCCGCGGTGCTCACCTACGAAACCGCCGAGGGACCCCGTCAGATCCGCTACGGCTCGCTGATCGCGGCCACCGGCGCCAGCCAGGGCTACTTCGGCCGCGACGAGTTCGCCGAGAAGACCTACTCGCTCAAGACCATCGAGGACGCCCAGCGCCTGCGCGAGCAGATCGCCCGGGTCTTCGCTCAGGCCAAGGGCGCCGACGAGGCGACCAGGCAGAAGCTGCTCAGCTTCGTCGTGGTCGGGGCGGGCGCGACCGGCGTCGAGGTCGCGGGCCAGATCAAGGAACTCGCCAAGCGTCACTTCCGCCAGCGGGTCTCGGTGACCCTGGTCGAGGGCGCGGGCGAGGTGCTCCCGCCCTTCGGTGGCGGACTCTCGGAGTACGCGAAGCGCTCGCTCACCGACAGCGGCGTCGAGGTGCTGTTGGGCACCTTCGTCACCGATATCACGGAGGGCAAGGTGACCGTGCGCGATGCCGACGGCATCGAGCGTGGCATCGCCGCCGAGACCGTCGTGTGGTCGGCGGGCGTGCAGGTCGGCGGGTTCGCCGAGCTGCTGGCCGAGGCCACCGGCGCGGAGACCGACCGCGCGGGCCGGCTGCTGATCAATCCCGACCTGACCGTCGGTGGGCACGCCGACATCTTCGCCATCGGCGACATGACCTCGCTCAACGGCTATCCCGGCCAGTCGCCGGTGGCCATGCAGGAGGGTCGGCACGCCGCCGACATCATCCGCCGCAAGATCGACGCCGGTACCCCGTTCGTCTACTGGGACAAGGGCAGCATGGCGGTGATCAGCCGGTTCAGCGCGGTGGTGAAGCTCAACGACCGCATCAGCTTCCGCGGCACCATCGCCTGGGGCATGTGGCTGGCCGTGCACCTGCTGTACCTGGTGGGCTTCCGCAACCGCTTCGCCGCGGTCGCCTCGTGGCTGGTCGCCTTCATCGGCACCGCGCGGCCCGGTTTCGCCGACACCGAGGAGGTCGGCACGGTCGGCAAGCTCGAGAAAGCCGAGCGGACTGTGCGGGCCGCACCGGCCGAGCCCGAGACCACATCGCGCCGGGAGGAGTCGGAACGGGTGGGCGCCTCCGTCTGATCCACTCCCCATCGGCCCGCTGTGCGCACGGCGGGCCGATCGTTGTTTCCGCACGCCCCGGAAAGCCTGCCGTCGAAGCGGATTCTGCACCGAAACCACGGAGTTCGGCCAGAAACCCGCAGGTGGACGAACGATGGGCAGCGCATCGGTGAACGCGCGGTGTGACGGGTATCTCGTTCACCGAACGGGCATCGACACGACACTGACGCGTCGCTCCGATGCCAATTCGGGCTGGCTTCATCATCGGTATGACAATTTCGTCCGTGTTGACCACTCCGGCGCCGGACTCCGGGGTGGGGAAGTCTCGGTACTCGTTGGTTGTCGCCGCCGACGCCGAGCACAGGGAAGCCGCCCAGCGGTTGCGCTTCCAGGTCTTCGCCTCCGAGCCCGGGTTCCAGATGCCCGACAACGGTACCGGCCTCGACGCCGACCGGTTCGACGACCACTGCGACCACCTGCTGGTCCGCGACGAACTCACCGAGCAGTTCGTCGGCTGCTACCGGATGCTGCCGCCGGACAAGGTCACCGCGGCGGGCGGGTACTACACCGCCACCGAATTCGATCTCACCCAGCTCGATCCGGAGGGCCACCGGATCGTGGAGATGGGCCGGGCCTGCGTGGTGCCCGATCACCGCAACGGCTCGGTGCTCACCCTGATGTGGGCGGGAATTCTGCACTACATCCAGCTGACCGGCTACGACTGGGTGATGGGTTGCGTGTCGGTTCCGATGCGCGACACCCCCGAAGATCCCGCCGGTGTCAATGTCCGCGGCGTGCGTGACCTGCTGCTCGGACGCCACGCGTGCGACCCCGAGCGTCGCGTGCACCCGCACCGTCCGGTCGTCGTCGACGGGCTCTCCCTCGACGAGCTGACCCCGCCGAGCCGCCCCAAGTTGCCACCACTGCTGCGTGGATACCTGCGCCTTGGCGCCGAGATCTGCGGCGAACCGGCGCACGACCCCGAGTTCGCGGTCGCCGATTTCGTCGCCCTGCTCGGCATGGAAACCATCAACACCCGCTACCTGGAGCGGCTGCAGAGCGCGGCCGCCACCTTCGACGGGAAGTAATCACCATGGTGTTCGACGCGCCGCCCGCCACCGCCACCCATTCGTGGATGCCGTCGAGCCCCTGTGGGGCCGGGTGCATCGAGCCGATCGATCAGGTCGGCACCGCCAGGATGCTCGCCCGGCTGGCGGGCGTCGTCGGCCTGGTGCTCAGTTTCCCGGTGCTCACCGTCGCCACCCCGAAGTCTCGGCGCGAGAACCTGCAGCGCAGCTACGCTCGCGCCGCGCTCGGCTGTCTGGGGATGCGGCTGCGCATCGTGGACCGTCGCGCACCCGAGCAGGGCGCGTCGACGGACGGTTTCGCCGATTCCGGGACCGCGGTCATGGTCGTGGCGGGGCATATCGGCTGGACCGACATCGTCGCGCTGGCCGCCGTGCAGCCGGTGAGTTTCGTCGCCCGCGCCGACATGGTCGAGTGGCCGGTGCTGGGCAAGCTCGCCCGGCTCACCCGCGTGATCCCGATCGAACGCGCGCACCTGCGCGCGCTGCCGGGAGTGGTCGATCAGGTCGCGCGGCGATTGGCCGAGGGCAACCGGATCGCGGTGTTCCCGGAGGGCACCACCTGGTGCGGGCGCGCCTACGGCTCGCTGCGGCCCGCCATGTTGCAGGCCGCGATCGACACCACCACCCCGGTGCAGCCGGTTCGGCTGCGTTACCTCGACCGGCACGGCACACCGAGTACGGTCCCCGGCTTCGTCGGCGACGACACCTTCGCCGATTCGGCCGAGCGGGTGCTGCGCAGCAAGGGGATGGTCGTGGAGATCGTCCTGGAGCCGCTGGAGCGGCCCGGCCTGGATCGGCGCGATCTCGCGCGGCGGTGCGAGGCCGCGATCCGCGGCGCCGACCGCTCGCGGCACGGAGTCTTCGACACCGAGTGGATCGCCTCGGGCAACACTCGCGTGCAGGATCCGTCGGTGGACGCGCAGAATACGCGATCGACGTCGGCTACCGCCCGGTAATCTTCGCCGCCGCACATCATCGAACACCGGAGTGCCGCCGCGCGGCCTCCGGTGTTCGTGTGTCTGGGCCCTGGACCGGCAGTGATGCTCTGGACGGTTGCCGAGGGTTCCGATTCGGAGAAATGTGAAAAGGAGGCGTCCGCGCCAAGATTGTTCGCCATGCATATGACCTGCGTATGACCTGTGCTGCAGACCGGGCAGTCGGGTCCACCCGAGTCGAAGGGAAGTGAAACCCACTGATTGTCGTGACGCCGAAATTGATGAGATATTTGCGGTACCGTCACGCCGGATCTTTCCGATACCCCGTGTAGCCGAGAGTCCAAGCGAGCGTGAGAGCAGTGCGATCGCATGGGTGATCCATGGTGAAGGGAAGCGTTAACGGTGACCGAGCAAGTTCCTGGCGTCCGCCGACCAGTTCTGCGTCGCGCCCGCCGGGCGGCGACACCGACCCTGCCCCGCCTGCTGATGGCCGCTGTCGATCGCGCACCCGAGGCGATCGCGCTGCGGTCCGGCGGACGGCGCCTCACCTACGCTGAACTCGATCAGCGCTCGTCGCAGCTCGCCCGAATCCTGATCGCGCGCGAAACCGGCCCCGGTGACCGGGTGGTACTCGCGCTGACCAGGTCGATCGAGGCGATCGTCGCGATGTGGGCGGTGGCCAAGACCGGCGCCGCGTTCGTGCCGGTCGACCCGCGCTACCCGGCCGAACGCGTCGAGCACATGCTCGCCGACTCCGGCGCCGACCTCGGTCTGGCCCTCGGCGCCGACGCCACCCGGCTCGATGCCGGATTCCGTTGGCTGGCACTGGATTCGGCCGAGATCACCGAGGAGCTGTCGCGCGCGTCGAACGCACCGGTGAGCGCGGCCGAGCGCACCCGCAGGCTCTTCGCCGACGACCTGGCCTACCTCGTGTACACCTCCGGCTCGACCGGCGTGCCGAAGGGAGTCGCCGTCACTCACACCGGCCTGGCCGGACTGTGCGCCGAACAGGTCCGCCGCTTCGGCATCACCGGGGCATCGCGCACCCTGCACTTCGCCTCGCCCAGTTTCGACGCCAGCATCCTGGAACTGCTGCTGGCGATCGGCGCGAGTTCGACGATGGTGATCGCGCCGACCGACATCTACGGCGGCGACGAGCTGGCCGAGCTGCTGCGCGCCGAACGGGTGACCCACGCTTTCATCACCCCCGCCGCGCTGGCCGGTGTCGATCCCGCCGGACTGCCGGATCTGGCCGCGCTCGCGGTCGGCGGCGAAGCTGTTCCGCCGGAGCTGATCGCCGCCTGGTCGACCGGTCGCCAGTTCTTCAACGTCTACGGCCCCACCGAGACCACCGCCGTGGTGTTGATGAGCGATCCGCTCACCCCGGGCGACCCGATCACCATCGGCGGCCCGATCCCCGGCATGACCGCGCTGGTGCTCGATGCCAGGCTGCACCCGGTTCCCGACCGCGTCCCCGGCGAGCTGTACCTGTCCGGGCCCGGGCTGGCCAGGGGCTATCACGCCAGGGCGAGTCTGACCGCGGCCAGGTTCGTCGCTGATCCGGTCACCGGCGGCAGGCTCTATCGCACCGGTGACCTGGTGAGATGGGAGACCATCCCGGGCAGTGGTCCGCAGCTGGCCTTCCTCGGCCGCACCGACGCTCAGGTCAAGCTGCGTGGCTTCCGCATCGAACTGGGCGAGATCGACGCGGTGCTCGCGACCGACGACACCGTGCGCTTCGCCACCACGGTGGTGCGCGCGCTGCCCAGCGGCGTGGACGCGCTCGTCGCCTATGTGGTGCCCGCCGCGGGCACCACGATCGACCCGGCCGCGCTGACCCGGCTCGCCGAGCAGCGACTGCCCCAGCACGCGGTACCCGCCGCGATCGTGCCCATCGACCGGCTCCCGCTGACCCCGGTCGGCAAGCTCGACCACCGGGCGCTGCCCGAGCCCGAGCTCACCGCTCGCGCCTTCGAGGCGCCGCGCACCGAGACCGAGCGAGCTGTCGCCGCGGTCTTCGCCGATCTCCTCGGCGCCGACGAACCCGGCCGCGCCGACGACTTCTTCGCCCTCGGCGGCAACTCGCTGCTCGCCACACAGCTGGCCGGTCGCCTCGGCGCGGTGACCGGAGTTCGGGTGCCCGCCCGGACCGTCTTCGAACACAGCACGGTCGCCGACCTGGCCGCCGCGCTCGATGCCCTGGTCGGCGGCGCGGCGGTCCGCGTCCCGCTGACTCGCCGCCAGCGCGGGGAGCGGGTGCCGCTCTCGCTCGCCCAGCAGCGCATGTGGTTCATGGCGCGCCTGGACCCGCAGTCGAGCACCTACAACATCCCCGTGGCCCTTCGGCTGTCCGGTCCGCTCGACACCGCCGCGCTGACCGCCGCGCTCGACGACGTCCTCGACCGGCACGAGGTCCTGCGGACGGTCTACCCCGAAGACGACGGCGCGGGATCTCAGCGGGTGCTGACGGTGGCCGAGGCCGGTCTCGACGTGGCGGTGGTGCCTATCGAGGAGGCCGACCTGGGTGGCGAACTGGCCAGGCTGACCTTCGGCGGATTCGACGTCTGCACGCGAGTTCCCGTGCGCGCGGCGGTATTCCAGCTCTCGCGCACCGAGCATGTACTGGCCGTGGTGGTGCACCACATCGCCACCGACGGCTTCTCCCTCGGCCCGTTGACCCGCGACCTGATGACCGCCTACGTCGCCCGCGCCCAGGGCCGGGCGCCCGGTTGGGCGCCACTGCCGGTGCAGTACGCCGACTACACCCTGTGGCAGCAGGAGCTGCTCGGTGCCGCCGACGACCCCGAATCACTGCTGTCCCAGCAGCTCGGCTACTGGCACGCCGCGCTCGCGGGCACACCTGCCCTGCTGGAGCTGCCCACCGACCGCCCGCGCCCGCCGATCGCGGGCAGTCGCGGGGCCGCGCACAACTTCGAGCTGGACGGCGACCTGCATCGCGGGTTGGAAGCCCTTGCGCGCGAACACAATGCCTCGCTGTTCATGGTGGTGCGCGCCGCGCTGTCGGTGCTGCTGGCCCGGGTCGCGGGTACCGATGACGTCACCGTCGGTGCGCCGGTCGCCGGCCGTGGCGAGCCCGAACTCGACGAGTTGGTCGGCATGTTCGTCAACACCGTCGTGCTGCGCACCCGCATCGATGCCGCCGAACCCTTCGCCGCCCTGCTGGATCGGGTCAGGGAGGCCGACCTGGCCGCCTTCGCCCACGCCGACGTGCCGTTCGAACGCCTTGTCGCCGAACTGGATCCGCCGCGGTCGCAGGCCCATCATCCGCTGTATCAGGTGGCGTTGTCGTTCCAGAACTTCGGCGGCGCACGGCTGGAACTGCCCGACCTGGTGGTCGCGGCCGTCGATCTCGGCGAGGAGGTCTCGCCGGTCGACCTGCAGCTGACCGTCGTCCCGCACGAGGACGCCGATGGCCCGGCGGGCCTGCGCTGCTCCTGGCGTTATGCCACCGATCTGTTCGACGAGTCGACCATGGCCGGCCTCGGCAAGCGGCTGGCCGGGCTGCTGGCGGCCGCGGTCGCCGCTCCACAGCGGCCGGTCGGTGACCTGCCCCTGCTGACCGAGGCCGAGCGGGTCGAGCCCGCCGGCGAGGTCCGGCTCGTGCCCGACCCGACCCTGCTCGACGCGTTCCGGGCGCAGGCACAGCGTCGTCCGGACGCTCCCGCGGTCACCTTCGCCGAGATCACCCTGAGTTACGGGGAGCTGGCAAGCCGGGTCAACCGGCTGGCGCGGCTGCTCGTGGCGACCGGTGTCGGCCCCGGCGGCACAGTCGGGGTGGCGATCCGGCCGTCGATCGAGCTGGTGGTCGCCATGTACGCGGTGTTCGCCGCCGGCGGTGCCTATGTGCCGATCGATCCGGACTCGCCCGCCGAACGCCGCGCCGACATCCTCGCGGCCGCGGGCCCGGTCTGTGTGCTGACGACCACCGCCGACGCGATCGAGGTCGACGGCCTGCCGGTCGTCTCGGTCGACCTGGTCGCGAGTTCCGGTGCCCTGTCGGCGTTCTCGGATCGCTGGCTGACCGACGCCGACCGCTCGCGGCCGCTGCGCACCCTGGACCTGGCGTATGTGATCTTCACGTCCGGGTCCACCGGCAAGCCCAAGGGTGTCGGGGTGCCGCACTCGGCGATCGTCAACCAGGCCGCGTTCATGGTCGGCGAGTACGAGGTGGACACCGAAGATACTGTCCTGCAGTCGATCCCGTTCACCTTCGACGCGTCGATGATCGGTTTCGCCACCCCGCTGCGCGCGGGCGCGCACATGATCGTCGCGGCCTCGCACGGGCTCACCGATCCGGCCTACCTGGCCGCGCTGATCGCCCGGCACCGGGTCAGCGGCACCACGATCGTGCCGTCGGTGCTGCAGATGCTGCTCGAGGCCGCCCCCGCGGGCTCCCTCGGTTCGATCCGCGCGGTGTGGGTCGGTGGTGAGGCGCTGCCCAATGCCACGATCGCCCGCTTCGCCGCCGCGACCTCGGGGCGCCTGCACAATCTGTACGGTCCGACCGAGGCGACCGTGTCCATCACCGGTGCCGATGTCACCGAGATCGGGGACGGGACCGTCCCGATCGGCCACCCGCACTGGAACTCTCGCGCCTATGTCCTCGACGCCCGGCTGCGGCCGGTGCCTGTCGGCACCCCCGGTGAGCTCTACCTGGCGGGTGCGCAGTTGGCGCGCGGCTATCTGGGTGGCCCCGATCGCACGGCGGAGCGGTTTGTCGCCGACCCGTACGGCCCGGTCGGGGAGCGCATGTACCGCACCGGCGACCTGGTCCGCAGGCTCGCGTCCGGCGATCTGACCTATCTGGGCCGCACCGACGTCCAGCTCAAACTGCACGGGTTGCGTATCGAGCCCGGCGAGATCGAGGCGGCCTTGCGTACGCATGCCGCGGTCGCCGGTGCGGCGGTCGCGGTGCGCCACGAGCAGCTCGTCGGGTACGTGATCCCGGCCACCGGTCGTACGGTCGATGTCGCCGAGGTGCTGGCGACCATCCGAACCCTGTTGCCGCCCTACATGATTCCGCATCGGCTCCTGGTGCTCGACGAGTTCCCACTGGGCGCAACCGGCAAGCTGGACCGCAAGGCCCTGCCCGCGCCCGCGGTGGAGATTCGCGAATACCAGGCTCCGGTCACTGCCGACGAGCAGATCGTGGCCGAGGTGATCGCGCGGGTGCTCGAGCTCGAACAGGTCGGCCGCGACGATGACTTCTTCGTCCTCGGTGGCACCTCGCTCTCGGCGATCCGGGTCCGCGCCCAGCTGTCGGAGCGGCTCGACGTAGCGGTGCCGCTGCGGTTGCTGTTCAGTTATCCGCTGGTCAGCGAGCTGGCGCTGGCGGTGCGCGACGAGTCCTCGACCTCGTCCACCGGCCCCGATCCCGCCGCCGACACCGCCCTGGACCCCACGATCGACCCCACCGGGTGCGCGCCGCGTCGCACCGGCGCGCCGGCGACGATCCTGCTCACCGGCGCCACCGGCTTCCTCGGCAGTTTCCTGCTGCGCGAACTGCTCGACCAGACCGACGCCACCATCCACTGCCTGGTCCGTGCCGCCGACGACCGGGCGGCGGTGGACCGCGTGGTCGCCACCACCGCGAAGCTCGGCATCGACGTGACACCCCACCTCGACCGAATCATCGGTGTACCAGGCGATCTCGCCCGCCCCGGCCTCGGCATCGCCCCGTCGCGCCTGGCCGAACTGGCCGCCGACATCGAGGTGATCTACCACAACGGCGCGCTGGTGAACCATCTCGAGCCGTACGCGCGGATGCGCGCGGCCAATGTGGAGGGCACTATCGAAGTGCTGCGGCTGGCCACCACCACGCGGGTGAAGCCGATCCACTACGTCTCCACCCTGTCGGTGCTCGCCGGCATCCCGCAGGACGACGGTGTCCCCGGCGGGCTGCCCGGCTACGCGATGACCAAGTGGGTCGCCGAACAGCTGGTGCACACCGCGATCGAACGCGGCGTCCCCATCGCCATCTACCGCCCCGGCCTGATCACCGGCGACTCGCGCACCGGCGCCGCGCCCGCCGAGGACGCCTGGTGGACGATGCTGCGGGCCATGCTCGTCCTCGGCGTCGCCGTCGACGTCCGCGCGATCGGCATCGAGATGGCCCCCGTCGACTACGTCGCCGCGGGCATCGTGCGCCAGTCCCGCGACGCGGTCTCCCTCGGCAACATCTACCGAGCCTCGGGAACCCACGTGCCGTTGCAGGTCGTGTACGAGGAAATCCTGCGCCGCGGTTACCGATTCGACTTCATCGACCCGATGCTGTTCGGGCAGACGCTGAACTCCACCGCCGAACGCCCCGACGCCGACCCGATCCTGGCCCGCGCCGCCGCCCTGAGCGGCAACTACGCCGCCGCCATCGCCAAGGCGAACCCGGCCACCGTCCTGAGTTCGGTGGAAGGCGCTCCCGCCGAGGTCTTCCGCGGCCTGCCCATCGATTTCCCCGCCGTCGACGCCACCGCCATCACCCGCTATTTCGACCACTACATCGAAACCGGCTTCTTTCCCACCCCCGGCGGCCAACTGGCCAGGGCGTGAGACCTCGCGGCGCCTACCCGACCGTGGGGAAGACGGCGTCGACCTCGACCTCGACCAGCCAGCCCGGGACCGGGAGGCTGGCGACCTCGAGGGCGAAGCGGGAGGGGCGGGCCGGGTTGCGGACGAGGGGAGCGGCCGGGGCGGCGGTGCCGAGGGGAACGAGTTCGGTGTCGCCGGTGTCGAGGTTGGTGTTGGCGAAGTACTGGCGGTAGGCGCGGTTCCAGCCCGCGTAGTCGGCGCGGTCGGTTCCGGGGGCGTTGTCGAGGAAGACCCGCATGGTGATGACGTCATCGAGGGACAGGCGCTGTGCCTCGAGGTTCTCCTTGATCGCGGCCAGCGCCGCCATGCCCTGTGCCTCGGTGATCGTGACGCCCGGGCTCAGCTTCGCGTCGGGGAATTGGCTGGTGTCGATGAAGGATTCGGGACTGCCGGTGGGTGCCGCCTTGTTGGCCGCGGCGGGGCCGAGGCCGCTGGACTTGTAGATCGCGGCGTCCTTGGCGATCACCACGCCCTGGGCGATCATCGGAGTGGCCTGTCCGGCTTCGAGAATCGAGGTGCTGGGTGCGGTGTCGGGCTCGGCGGCGTCCGTGCCGGAGGAACAGGCGGTCAGCGTCATCGCCGCCACGGCCGCCACGGCCACATAGATGGTTCGCTTCATGGTCGATACTCCTTGTGAGGGTTGAAGTGTCAGCTGGCGGCGACGCGGGTGTGCAGGGCGGTCACCACGTCGCGGGCGGAGGTGAACGCGCCGTGTTGCCAGGCGATCGCATTGGACAGATGGTCTCCGGCGAAGTAGATCCGCTCGACCGGCTCGAGCAGCTTCGTGTACTCGGCGGTGGCTTCCCCGCCGTGGGAATCGCTACCGGACCAGCCGACCCACGCACCCTCGGAGTACCTGGTTCGCCGCCAGCTGCCGGAGAAGGCCGAGGCGATGTCGCGCCGGTAGTTCTCGCCGTGCAGCGCCGCGCCTTCGTCGATCGCTTTCGCCAATCGTTGCCGGTGCGTGAGGGATTCGAAGGCCAGGTGGCGCTTGCCGGTGTTGTAGTAGCCGACCACCACACCGCGATCACCGTGGTAGTGGTCGTAGGGGAACATGATCTGGGAGATGTCCTTGTCGGTGTTGCTGGCGCCGCCGTAGATGCGGTCGTCGAGCTCCCACCACCGGCGGGTGTACTCGATGCCGAGCTTGCCCGAGGAGATCGGGATCGCCGCCTTCAACGCCGTCAGCACGTCGCCGGGCAGGTTGTTGGCCAGGCGGCCGACGAGATTGGGCGGCAGCGTGCAGATGCAGTAGTCGGCGTCGAGCGACGTGCGCGTTCCGTCGCGGGTGTAGTCGATCCGCACCCCCTCCGGGGTGTTGTGCATCGCCGAGACCTCGGCGCCGAAATGAATTCGCTCGTCGCCGATCTCGCGCTGGAACGCGATGTAGATCCGGTCCATGCCGCCGACCGGGGTCATCATCATCATGGCCTGGTCGTAGCCGAAGTCGAAGCTGAAGTTGCGGCCGAGACCGCTGCGGATCGTCTCGGACATGCCGAAGGGTGTGCGCTGGTCGCCGACGTTCAGCCCGGCGCCGGGTTCGGAATCGTAGCCGCGCCGCGACGAGCCGAGATAGCGGCCGTCGCTGGAGAGGTCACCGAAATCGCTCAGGAACGACGACAACGCTTCTTTGTCGTCGACCGAGAGCACGTCGTCGAGCGCGCCGCGGGACGCCGCCTTCTGCAACAGCTCCGACATGTACCCGTACACGTCGGCCTTCGCCGTCCGGTACTGCACCGACTGCCCGGAGATCGGCGTCGAGCTCTGGTAGTTGACCAGGGTGTTGGCGTTCTGATTGCCGAACGGCTGGATCTCGACGCCGAGTTCGCGACAGTAGTCGAGGGTGATGTGGCTCTGCGGGATGCGCGTCGCGCCCAGATTGAAGTAGTGACCCTCGGCGAAGGTGCAGGTCTGCGTCTCGCCGTTGAGGTCGGTCTCGGTGGTGCCGTTGCGCACCGACCACACCCGCCCGCCCGGCCTGCTCCGCGCCTCGAGCACGGTGACGTCGTATCCCGCCTTGCCCAGTTCGTAGGCCGCGCACAGCCCGGCCGGACCGCCGCCGAGGATCGCGACCCTGGCGCCCGCTCCGGCCTTGCCGATCAGATCGCCCATGGCGGGGGACCGGTAGGAGACCTGTGCGCTCGCCGGGGCGAGGCCCAGCGTCGACAACGCGCCGTAGGCGAGCCCGGCGCCACCGGTGACCCCGAGGCTCTGCATGAACGATCTTCTGGTGACTGCCATGGGTGACTCCGTCCGCGGTCCGATCCTCGATGTGCTGCTGCGAAAGTCTGCGCAGCGCGCGGGTCGGTTCGACTACACCGGCGAAAACGTTCACCGGTCGGCGAGTGAGAGCGGTGTCGGCGCATTCTCGCTCGGCGTGCACCGACGGACTCCTGACCGCAATATCGCCGAAACCCGATCTGGATAGGGTCGCCCGCACAGTGGGCACGGTTCGGCGGAGGTGAGTGGTGACTGCTCTGGCCGACGCGCTCGCGCGTTCGTTCGCGGCGGGTGAACCCGAGCGGCCCGCGCTGTCTCCGCTGCGCGCGCTCGGCCGCAAACAGCTCTCCGGCGCCGCGGTGCTCGGCCAGTCGGTGGCGACCACCGCGCCCGCGGCGTCGATGGTGCTGGTACCGGTCACCATGCTCACCCACGAGACCCTGCTACCCGGACTGATCACGATCGTCGTGGCGACCCTGGTCGTCACCCTGATCGCGCACTGTGTCGCCCAGTTCACCCGGCGGCTCTCGGCGGCGGGTGGGCTCTACACTTTCGTCAGCCACGGCGCGGGTCCACGCGCGGCGCTCACCTGCGGTGTCGGCATGTTGGTGAAGTATCTCGGCAGCGCCGCGCTGACCATGTATCACGGCTCCCAGACCGTGCTGGCGCTGGCCGACCAACTCGGAATCACCGTGCGCGGCTGGGGAATCGCGGCGGTGTATTTGAGCATCGCCGTGCTCATCGGCGCGGTGCTGGTGCGCGGGGTGCGGTTCGCCGCCATCGCGATCCTCGCGGTCGAGGCGTGTTCGCTGGCCTTCATCGTGGGGCTCATGCTGGTCTCGGGTCCGGCGGCGCCGGTCACCCCGGTCGCGGCGAATGTGCCCGCGGTGCTCGCGGTTGCGATGGTGGCGCTGTTCGCGCTCGCCGGATTCGAGAGCGCCACGTTCTTCGCGCCGGAGACCCGCAGACCGCTGGTGACGGTGACCCGCACCGTGCTGCTCACCCCCGTCCTGTGCGGGGCGCTGTTCATCTTCGCGTCCTGGGCCGCCTGGTCCGGGCACGCGGGCGCGGTTGTCAACGCCTACCTGTACGGGACGGCGGGCGGCTCGAGTCTGGTGGTGGTGTTGCTGCTCGACGCCGGCCTGACGTGTTCGTGGCTCGGTTCGTCGATGGCCTCGGCCAATGCGGCCTCGCGGCTGGTCTATTCGATGAGCGTGGAAGGCGTGCTGCCACGGGTGTTCACCCGCGTCGGACCGCGCCTGCGGACCCCGCACGTGGCCTTGACGGTGATCATCGGGATCGTGACGGCAGCCGGGCTGACCTTCGTCGCCCTCGACGGCGTGCCCGACCCGGTGAAGACCGCCGTCCGGACCGCGCTCGCGGTCGCCTACGTGCTGGTCGCGATCGCGGCGGTGCTGTTCCTCGCCCGGATCGATGAGGTGAATCGGCTCGACCGCGCGGCGGGTCTGCTCGGCGCCGCGGCGTTGGTCGCCGTCCTCGGCTATCTGACGGTCTCCGACGCGCGCTACGGGGTGCTGGTCGCCCCGGCGACGGTGCTGGCCGTGCTGGTCGTCGGCGCGGTCTGGTACCGCTATCTCTGGTGTGCCAGGCCCCGAAGTCTCACCGCCATCGGGGTTTTCGACAGTCCGGAATCGGCCGACGTGCTGCCCGGCGCCGGGGCGTTCGCCATCAACGCCCGCGGCGCGATCGCCCTGGTCGGGGCGAATCGGACCGGTCGCGGCGAGTCGTGAGCGTCTCGACCCGCCGCGACGGGCCCACCGGGCACGAGCCGAGGGCGGTACAGAAGGCGCTGGCCTTGCTCGAGGCGGTCGCGCGGCTGGGGCCCGGCGCCACCGCGAAACAGATCGCGGCCCAGACCGGCACGCCGCCGGCGACCGCCTATCGGTTGCTGAATCTGCTGGTGGCCGACGGCTATCTGGTGCGGATCGAGGACCTGTCGGGTTTCGCGCTGGGCCGCCGTACCCGCGAATTGGCTGGTGCCGCCGCCCCCGAGCCCGACCATGTCCTGGCTGAGCTGCGCGATCAGCTGCGCTTCGGCATCCACCTGGCCTCCTTCGCCGGGAGCCGGATCCGGATCGTCGACAAGGATCCCGATCACGAACTCGGCGGGGAGAAGGTTCTGGTCAGTCATCCGCACGCGTCCGCGATCGGCAAACTGCTGATGGCGGATCATCCGGAACTCGTCGCCGCGCCTTTGCGCCGGGTCACCACCTTCACCATCACCTCACCGGTCGCGCTCGCCGAGGAGCTGCGCCGGGTCAGCCGCGCCGCCGTGGCGACCGAGGTGAACGAATGCCGGCTCGGGCGCAGCGCGATCGCCGTGCCGGTCCGCGCGGCCGGTGGGGCCGTGGTCGGCGCACTGGCCGCGATCGGGCGGACCGGGCGGCTCGCGGTCGACGATCGCGAGCTCATCGAGCTGCTCACGGCCTCGGCGCGACGGCTGCGCCGGTGACGTGTCGTCGGCGTGGCGCCCGCTATCCGTTGCGCCGCGGTCCGCCGGTGCGATATCAACTCGCACAGAGTGGTTCGGGTCACCGACCGCTGCAGCACCGACCACACCTCCGGTTCTCAGCAGAACTACCTGTCCAGGGGGCGCGGTGCGCTCCGCGCGCTGAGCAACCTGTTCGGCGATCGAATCCCCACCCTGTACAAGGCGTCCCATGCCGCGCCGAGCTACTCCAACAGCTGGGGCGGATCGGCCTCGGCCACCAAGGACAAGGCGTTCACGAAGGCCGTCGAGGAAGTACGCGGTGACTTCCGGCTCTGCGCGGCTGCGGCACCGCCCTCGACCTGCGTGTGCGCTGCGAATGCGGCCACGAATCCCAGGCCGGCGCCGCCTTCTGCGCGAATTGCGGCCGGGCGCAGCCGGTGACCTAGGGGACCGGCCCCGCAGGCGCCGAGTGGGCGCCCGCGGGGTGGAGGCTCACTGCGCGTAGTCGTAGAACCCGCGACCGGACTTGCGGCCGAGGCGGCCCGCCTCGACCATCCGGCGCAGCAGCGCGGGTGGGGCGAGGTGCGGCTCGGCGAACTCCGCGTACAGCGATTCCGAGGCGGCCAGGGCGATGTCGAGGCCGACGGTGTCGAGCAGGGTCAGCGGGCCCATCGGGTAGCCGCAGCCGCCCTTCATCGCCGCGTCGATGTCCTCGGCGGTGGCGTAGCCGGACTCGAGCATCCGGATCGCCGAGCACAGGTAGGGGATGAGCAGGGCGTTGACGATGAAGCCGGAGCGGTCACCGGCCTGCACGGTCAGCTTGCCCAGGGTGTTCTTGGCGTAGTCGGTGACGGCCGTGGCCGCCTCCGGCGCGGTCACCAGGGTCGAGATGATCTCGACCAGCGGCATCACCGGCACCGGGTTGAAGAAGTGCACGCCGACGACCCGCTCGGGCCGCTCGGTGGCACCGGCCACCTTGATCACCGGGATCGAGGAGGTGTTGGTGGCGAGAATGCCCTCGGGCTTGACGATCTTGTCCAGCTTGCCGAAGATCTCGTACTTCACCGCTTCGATCTCCGGCGCGGCCTCGATCACCAGGTCACGGTCGGCGAACTCGTCGATGTCGAGGGTGACTCGCACCCGGGCGATGGCCGCGTCGGCCTCCTCCTGGGTGATCTTGCCCCGGGCCACGCCCTTGCTGATCGACCCGGCGATCCGCTGGTGGGCAGCCTCGGCGAACTCCGGCTTGGTCTCGAGCACCAGCACCGAGCTACCGGCTTTGGCGCACACCTCGGCGATACCGGCACCCATGGTGCCGCCACCGATCACTCCGATCAACTCCACTGCAGTCACTTCCCATCGCGTCGCCCTGCTTGTCCCTGGGATTATTTCACCCCTGTCTGGCACTCAGTGCCACAGGCTGTGCGAAGTGCTGCCCGCCACGTCCGACGACACCGACCGGGTCGCCCCTGCCAGGGTCGACAAGCGGGGCGGCCCAGCGGTTTCGGCTACCGAGCCGGAGTGGGCCCGGACTCGGCCACGGGTGGTCGTTCGCGCCTGAGGACCGAGTGCCCGCGACCGTAGGTGAAATACACGATGACACCGAGGGCCATCCAGATCGCGAAGCGCAACCAGGTCTTGACCGACAGCTCGAGCATCAGCCACCGGCAGGATGCCGAGGTTGACCATCTCCTCCAGGGTGCCGAAGCCGACGAATCCGGCCGGCAGCGCGCAGACCACGCCGACGAGCACGGTCAGTCCGCTCGCTCAGGTCATGCACAGCGACCGGGGATGGCGTCGAGCCGGCGCTCGGCGAACCGGTTGGCGGCGGCGCCGGTCCCGATGCCCTCGGCCTTGGCGGCGGCGATGATCTCGCGGCAGCGCGGGTAGATCTCGGCCACCTCGTCGTCGATCTCGGCCGGAGCGGCGGTGCGCAGCTCGCCCGCCACCTGGATGAGCCCGCCGCCGTTGGCGACGAAATCGGGCACCCAGGTGATGCCGCGACCGGTGAGCGCCTGTTCCACCGCGGGGGTGGCGAGCTGGTTGTTGGCCGCGCCGCAGATCAGCGTGGCCTCGATCGCGGCGGCGCTCGACGCGGTGAGAGTGGCGCCCATCGCGCACGGGGCGTACACGTCGACCGGTGCCGTGGCCACCGTGGACAGCAGCCGCACAGCGGGCTGTTCGTCGGCGATGCGGTGCAGGGCGGCCTCGTTCACATCGGCGACGCAGACCTCGGCGCCGTCGGCGAGCAGCAGCGCGGTGAGTTCGCGGCCGACCTTGCCGACACCCTCGATGCCGACGGTGCGCCCGGCCAGTGTAGGTGCGCCCCACACGGATTCGGCCCCGGCGCGCATGGCGTGGAAGACGCCGAGGGCGGTCAGACGGGCACTGTCACCGCTGCCGCCCGCGGCGACACTGCGCCCGGTGACGTGGCGGGTGTGCTGGCCGATGACATCCAGATCGTCGGTGTTGGTGCCCACGTCGCCGGCGGTGATGTACCGCCCGCCGAGGGTCTCCACGAAGCGGGCGTAGGCGGCGAGCAACTCCTCGCTCTTCTGCGTGGCCGGATCGCCGATGATCACGGCCTTGCCGCCGCCGAGGTCGACACCCGCGGCCGCGGCCTTGTACGTCATGCCCCAGGACAGGCGCAGTACGTCCTGCAAGGCCGCGGATTCGTCGGCGTACGGGTGGAAGCGGGTACCGCCGAGGGCAGGGCCGAGCGCGGTCGAGTGGATCGCGATGATCGCTTTCAGCCCGGACCGGTCGTCCTCGCAGAACACCACTTGCTCGTGGGCGCGGGCGCTCAGTTCGTGCGATCGGCCGAAGACGCCTGCCTCGGAGTGCACAACGGTCACTGTTCGATTCCTTTCGGGTTGCCGCGCATCGCGGGTCGTGCCCGGGTGCGACGGTGTGCGGTGCCGCGGGTCCGCGGCGGTGTCGGCGCACCACGGGGTCGTGGTGCTGTGGCGTATCGGCGGCGTGATCGGGCTGCCGATACGAGTGTCGGTGTCTCGCGGTCAGCTCTCGATGCCGAGGTCGCGGAGCCCGGCGCGGTAGACCTCGACATTGCCGAGCTTGATGTCCTCGTAGCCACGCACCACATCGGGCAGCGCGGCTGCCGCGGTCGCGGTGTCGTAGTTCTCGGCGTCCAGATCGTTCGCCAGTCGGCGCACCATCGCGGTGTAGTCGGCCAGCAGTTCCCGCTCGACCTTGCGGACGTGCGCGTAGCCGAAGGGATCGAGGCGGGTGCCGCGCAGGAACTTGCCCTTGGCGAGAACCTTCAGCGCCACATGCGATTTCGGGGTCAGGTCGATCTTCTTGCGTCGGCCCATGGCCCGCAGTGCGGGCGGATGCAGCTTGTAGGTGAGTTTCTCACCGCCCGGCACCTGGGCGCGTACCTCGTCGAGGAACGCGGGATCGACCAGCAGCCGGGCCACTTCGTACTCGTCCTTGTAGGCGGTGAACTTGTACAGCCCGCGCGCCACCGCCTCGCTGAAATCGGTGCGCTCGGTGACCGTCCGCTCCGCCGACCACACGAGGTCGACGGTCTCGACATAGCGCCGCGCCACCGCGATGCTCTGATAGTCGATCAGATTCGCGGCCCGCAACTCCACCAGCCGCCGCACCTCACCGTGAAGACCGATGTGCGCCAGCAGTTCCGGCGGAACCGTCGCGGTGCTGCGCCGCGGCTGCCCCTGACCGACGGCCGCCGCGAACGCGCCCGGTTCGGCGACGGCGACGCGCCCCCACCGGAATGCCGCGATCGTGGCCGCCACGGCGACACCGTTGATTTCGATGGCCTCCTCGACCGCCGACGCGGGCAGCAGCAGCCCACCGGACTGCACGGCCGCGCCGACGATCAGGAAGTTGGCCGAGGCGGTGTTGCCGAACAGGGTCTGCGCCGCGGCGAGGGCATCGAAGTGATTGATCGAATGTGACACCGCCGCGAGACGATCCAGTAGGGCATCGGTGGCGGGATAGTCGACCGACTTGTCGTAGACCATGTCGCCGGTCGGCGTCTGGCTCGTCGAGGCCACCGCGATGGTCCGGTCCACGTCGCCGTACTGGAGGTAGCGGGATTCGGTCGCGGTGAGCAGGTCGACGGCGAGCAGGCAGTCCGCGCTGCCCGGGGTCAGCCGGTTGGACGGCTCCAGTTCCGTGGCGGCGAACCGCAGGTGCGAGACCACCGGGCCGGCCTTCTGGCTCATCCCGATCTGGTCCAGGCTCTCCACCGCGTACCCGGCGCGCAGCGCGGCGGTGGCCAGGACCTGGTTCACCGTCACGATGCCGGTGCCGCCGATGCCCGCGATCAACACGTTCTGGGTCCGCTGCGGCGCGCCCAGCCCCGGATCGGCTACGGCCGGCGGTTCGGCGGCCTTGCGACGCTTGGCCTTTCGCGTCTCCTCCGGTACCTCCACCGTGACGAACGACGGGCAATCACCGTCGAGGCAGCTGTAGTCGGTATTGCAGGAGCTCTGATCGATGCGGGTCTTGCGCCCGAACTCCGTGTCGACCGGCTGCACGGACAGGCAGTTCGATTTCGTGCCGCAGTCGCCACAGCCCTCACAGACCGCCTCGTTGATCACGACCCGGGTGGTGCGGACCGGCAGGGTGCCGCGCTTGCGCTGCCTGCGCGCGTCGGCGGCGCAGTGCTGGTCGTAGATCAGCACGGTGACACCCTCGATCTCGCGCAGCATCCGCTGGGCCTCGTCGAGCCGGTCGCGGTGCCACAGCAGTGTGCCCTTGGCGAGGGAGCGCTTGCGATGCCGCTGGGGTTCGTCGGCGCAGACGATGATCTGCCGGACACCCTCGGTCGTGAGCTTGTGGGTCAGCTGAGCGACGGTGAGCACGCCCTCCACGTCCTGGGCGCCGGTCATCGCGACGACCTCGTTGTAGAGCAGCTTGTAGGTGATGTTCACCCCTGCCGCGACACACGCCTGCACCGCCAGCTGTCCGGAGTGGAAGAAGGTGCCGTCGCCGATGTTCTGGAACAGATGCGGTACGTCGGTGAACGGCGCCTGCCCGATCCACTGGCTGCCCTCGCCGCCCATCTGGGTCAGTCCGGTGACCGCGCTGTCGCTGCGTCCCGACATCGTCACCAGGGTGTGACAGCCGATCCCGCCGCCGCCGATCGAACCCTCGGGCAGCGCGGTCGAGCGGTTGTGCGGACAGCCGCTGCAGAAGTACGGGGTCCGCTGGGCGGACAGGACCTCCAGCGGAAGTGGCGGTGGCGCGGCCCGTTTCAGCTCCACCCGGCCGTGCAGTACCCGGCGCAGTGGCGCGAGCAGCCGACCCGGGGTGAGCTCGCCGTCGACCGGTATCAGCCGGGCCCCACGCTCGTCGCGTTTGCCGAGGACGCGCGGGGCGTGGGGGGTGCCGTAGAGGATCTCGCGGATCTGGGTCTCGATGAACGCGGTCTTGTCCTCGACCACGACGAGTTCGTCCAGGCCGCGGGCGAATTCGGTGACCGCGGTCGCGCCGACCGGATAGGGCATGCCGATGCGCAGCAGCCGGATTCCGGCCCGGTGCAGGGCTGCCTCGTCGACGCCGAGGTCCAGCAGTCCCTGGCGGAGGGCATCGAAAGTGGTTCCGGTGGCGGCGATCCCGAGCTTGGCTCCCGCGGGATCCACCTCGATCACATCCAGGACATTGGCCGCCGAGTAGGCGTGCACCATCTCCCAGCGGGGACCGTAGAGATCGGCTTCGGCCAGCACGCTGTCCGAGGGCGCCGCCATCGGCCGCTGCCGGTAGGCGAACGGTCTTCCCTCCCAGTGGACCTCGGGAACCGTGACGACGAGGTTCGCCACGTCCGCGTCCACCGTCCACGCGCCGTCGGCGACATCGGCGACGATCTTCAGCGCCACCACGCACCCCGAGGCCCGCGACAGCGCGATGCCCTGCATGCCGAGGGTGATGATCTCCCGCGCAGTGCGCGGGAACAGCACCGGCACGCCCATCGCGGCCAGCGAGCGCTCGCTCACCGCGGGCACGGTCGACGACTTCGCCGCCGGATCGTCGCCCACCAGCAGCAGCATGCCACCGCGCGGGTTCACCCCGTACATGTTCGCGTGCCGGATCGCGTCGGTGGCCCGGTCGACGCCGGGCCCCTTGCCGTACCAGACGCCGACCACGCCGTCGTGGGTCGCCGTCCCGGTGGGCAGGTCCGCCTGGCTGCCCCAGACCGCGGTGGCGGCGAGTTCCTCGTTGAACCCGGGGACGAAGGTGATGTCGTGTTCGGCGCGAACCTCCGGCATGCCGAGCAGCATCTTGTCCACCCCGCCCAACGGGCTGCCCTGGTAGCCGGACACGAACGTCGCCACCCGGCGCCCGGCGCGCAGATCGCGCACCTGCTGTTCCACGAGCAGCCGGGCGATGGCCTGGACGCCGGTGAGCAGCACCGGACCCGCCCCGGAGCGATAGCGATCGGCGAGATCGTAGGGTGCCCCCGCCTGGGCCTGCGCTCCGGCACTGGGACAGACGATGGTGGTCATGAACGCCTCACCACACTTTCCACAACCCGGATCGCGAGCTGCGCAACGAAGGAATTTGCTGTCGGTGCAGCGAAATCTGCCGTGGTGGGGTGATCGGTGTCAACAGTCGGTCGGAAAGTTGATCATTCTGCGCAAAAGTGAGCTACGCCACTGCGGTGGAGGTGTCAGTCTGCTCGAGGTGGGAGACCTGGGTCACATGTCGGTCGAGCGATGGGTCAAGTGGTCGACCAGCGGCAGGCTCCGGTAGCCGATCGGGGTCGCCAGGGCGAGCATTGTCTCGGTGTGGTTCACGCCGTCGATGGCGTGCACCCGCTGGATGATCTCGAGCAGATCCTGCTGCGAGCGCGCGGCGATGCGGACCAGCAGGTCGGCGCGGCCGGTGGTGGCGTGCACCTCGAGGACGTGCGGGAACCCGCGCAGCGTCTCGATGATCGGGTCGATCCGGTTCTGGTCGAGTTCGACACCGAGGAACGCGTGCACCGCGAAGCCGATCGCCTGCAGGTCGACGTCGGGCGGGTAGCCGCGCACCGCCCCGGAGGACTCGAGCCGCTTCATCCGCGCCTGCACCGTGTTGCGGGCGACGCCGAGGCGCTGGGCCAGCTCGAGGATCGGCACGCGCGGGTCGTCGGCCAGTTCGGCCAGCAACGCGGAATCCAGCGCGTCGAACTTGATGGTCATGCCGCATTGTGGCACGCGGGCACATCATGGCGGCGCGGCCTGCCTGGTCAGGGGCGGAAGGCCCGCAAGGTGGTCTCCACGAGGGAATCGGCGTAGTCGGCGGTCAGCGGTCCCGACCGCAGGAGCCAGCGCTGGAACAGGGGCGCGTAGAGGAACTCGAGGACCAGATCGAGATCGGCATCGGGATCGAGCTGGCCCGCTTCTTGCGCACTGCGCAGCCGGGCCTTCTTGATCTCGTCCACCGGCGCGGCCAGCTTCTCGCGGTACTGGATGGCGAGTTCACTGTCATGAATGATCTCGATGTTGAGCGCGCGAATCGGGCGCTCGAAGTCGGGGTCGGCGAACTCGGCCACGGTCGCGCGCAGGACGAGTCTCAGGTCGGCCGCGAGATCGCCGGTATCGGGCAGCGCCGCCTCCTGCCCGGTGACCTCGCTGAGCGCCAGGAACGAATCGAAGATCACCGCCCCCTTGGACGGCCACCATCGATAGATCGTCTGCTTGCCGACCCCGGCCCGCGCCGCGATGGCCTCGATCGACACCTTCCCGTATCCCACCTCGGAGACCAGCTCGCGGGTGGCGGTGAGGATGGCCTGTCGGGACCGCTCACTGCGCCGGGAGGTCGCCGGACTCTGGGCATTCGACATGCCCGCAGCCTACAACGCATCGAGACGAAACGGTTCGTTTGATCCTTGGCCGCTGTAACGCGCACTGGAGTGCGAGGCACTGGGTTCACGGTGTGTGTCCGTCGATGAGGCGCGCGCCGACCTCTCACCGAACGGAAGATCTCATGGCCTCCACTCCCACCCGGCGCCGCGTACTCTCGGCGCTCGCTCTGTTCCTGGCCGCCCTCGTGGCGGTCGGCCTGTACTTGTTCCAGCCCTGGCGGGCCTTCACCACCGTCCGTGTCGACGAAACCGTGGTCGTCGCCCCCGACGGCGGGACAGCGCGCACGATCGCCACGGGTTCGTTCCTGTCGCACGAGCATTCGACCTCCGGGACGGTGACGGTGACGGCGCTGCCCGACGGCACGGTCACCCTTCGGCTCGCCGACCTGCGCACCTCCGACGGTCCGGCCCTGCGGGTGTGGCTCAGTGACCAACCCGTCGAACCGACAGGACTGGGCCGCAATCTCGACGACGGCAGGCACGTCGATTTGGGCGCGCTGAAGGGCAACGAGGGCAACCAGAACTACGCGGTGCCGGCGGGGACCGATCTGACGGAGCTGCGCACGGTCACCATCTGGTGCGAGCGGTTCGCTGTGTCCTTCGGCGCCGCCGCGCTCACCCTGGCCTGAGCCGGTTCCGCGCCGATCAGCTCTCCGTGGTCACGTCGCCGGTGATCGTGCGGAAGTACGGCTCCAGCTGGGCGCGGACGGCCGCGCGGGCGCGGTGCAGGATCACTCGTTGATTGCCCGGGGTGATCTCGAGCAGTGCGCAAACCTCTTCGCAGGTATAGCCTTCCGCGTCCCGCAGGGTCAGCACGACCCGGCTGCGGGCGGGGAGCTGCGCGATCGCGGCGGCGAGCACGTTCCCCAACTCCACCCGTTCGGCGGCGTCCTCCGGTTCGGACCAACGCCGGGGCTTCTCGCCGGGCCGCCAGTGGCCGGGATGGGGATCGTCGGCCGGACGGAATCGGTCCGGATCGACGGTGGGTCCGCTGTCTTCGGGCAGCAGGCTGCCGAAGGGCACGGTGCGGTGTTCCTTGATGCCGCGCTTTTTCGCCGTGTTGACCAGGATGCGGAACACCCAGGTCTTCAGCGCCGACCGGCCCTCGAATCCGTCGATTCCGCGGATGACCGCGAGCCAGGTGTCCTGGACGACTTCCTCGGCCGAGGCCGGGGTCGAGACGAACGACATCGCCAGTCGCAGCATCGACCCCGACCAGGCGCCGAGAATCACGGCGAAGGCCGAGTCGTCGCCGTCGCGCAGGCGCTCGACCAGCTCGTCGTCGGCGGGCATCGGGGACTGGCCGACCACGGACTCTCTCCGCCCTGGCGTCGCCGTCACGGTCGGGTGTTCCAATCACGGAACGCGGCCAGCAAGCTGGAGCGGGCACCGTCGGACAGATCCACCATGTGCAGCGAACCGACTTCGCTGATCGTCGCGCGCATCTGGTCGAGGTAGATTTCGCAGCCGTCGCACTCGGCGAGATGGGCGATGAAGCGCCGCTCGGTGTGCTCGTCGAGCGCGTCGTCGAGGAAAGCCGTGACCAGCTCGACGAATTCGTCACAATCCATAGCGCGCCACGGGGGAGAGTTCTCGCAGGATGCTGTCACCGAGGTCCATCCCGCTCAGCATATCGATGGTCGCCCGGTAACGCCGAGCCCGGACTGCGGCACTGGTGCGTCGATCCGGTGCACGGGCGTGCGCGGCCACCCGAAGTGCAGGTCGGGCGACTATCCTCAGGAACGTGTCGTTCGACAACGGGAACCTCTCGACGCCGCCGCGTCAAGGCGTGGACTCGCCGCGCCCGTGCTCGGTGTGCTGATGGCGAGCTGACCACGGCGAGGCGAGCGGAAGGGGCTCGGTGAGCACGATCGTTCGGTTGATCATCGCCGTCGTGATCGTGGTGATCTCCGCGGCCATCGGCGCGGTGGCGGCCGGTGACGCGCTGTCGGGGTGGTACCGCGGATTGCGCCAGCCGGCGTTCGGGCTGCCGTTGTGGGGCTGGGGTGTCGTCGGCGCGATCTACTACTGCGCCTTCACGGTGGTGTTGTTTCGTCTGCTCGGCGTGACGCGCGCCGGACGCGAGGACCCGAGCCGGTTCGTTCCGCTCGCTGTGACGCTGGGCATCATGCTCGGCAACGAATTGTGGAACGTGGTGCTGTTCGGCTGGCACGACCTGTTTCTGGCCTTCGCCGTGCTGTGGCCGTTCGCGCTGTACGTCGCGCTGGTCGCGCGGTATGTCTACCGCAGGGCCGACCGGATCGCCGGCGCGCTGCTCGGCGGCTACGCGGTCTGGCTGGTGTACGACCTCGCGTGGATGTACGGGCTGTGGCAGTTGAATTGACGGCCGGGTCAGGCGTCTCGACCAGGTCGTTGAGCGTGCCACCGGTCGAACATGGCGGGTAGCTCGGCGGCGAAGAACTCGAAGAAGTCCCGCATGTCGGCCAGCCGTTTGCCCGCGTCGCTGTCCGCGCCGAGCAGACCCATGCCTTCGGAAGCGGTGTCGGCCCACATCTTCATCAGCCGGTCGCGTTTGATGAAACTGGCGTACCAGAGGTCGTCGTAGAGGCGATAGCTGTCGCGGCGCTGTCCGGGCACGCGCTCCTTGGCGACGATGCCCACCTGGTCGAGGTAGCGCACGGCGCCCGAGACCGCGGCGGGACTGATGGACAAGGTATCGGCGAGCTCACCGGCGGTCAGGCGTCCGCTGTCGGTGACCAGCAGCGCGCCGAACACGCGCGCCGGAGTGCGCGGCCACCCCATGTCGACCAGGCCGAGGGCGAGTTTCTCGATGAATCGCACTGTGCCGTCGGCGTGCGATGAACTCGAAACCTCTGTCACGAGAGTCCCTTTCACTGATTCGGTGTACCGAGCGGATTCGCGAACAGCTCGTCGTGCCTGACGCGCCACCGTTGCATCGCCGCCGGCAGTTCGGCGCGCATGAACCGGTAGTACTCCAGCGTCTCGCGCACTCGCCGGGCGCCGGGTCTGGCCTGGTCGAGCAGTTCGACGCCCTCGCCGAGAAAGCGTATGGAGCGGTCGAGCGCGTCCTGGCGCTGCATCGTGATCGCGTACCAGACGTCGTCGTCGTAGACCCGATAGGTGTCGCTGCGGGCGCCGGGCTCGCGTTCGCGGCCGAGCAGTCCGATCCGGACGAGATGACGGACGGCGCCGGAGATCGCCGCGGGACTCACTCGCAGTCCGGTCGACAGTTCCTGAGCGGTATAGCGGTCGGCGTCGTCGGCCAGCACGTAGGCGAACACGCGGGCGGACATCCGCGGCATCCCCGAGTCGGTGAGCAGGAGCGCGAACTGCTCGACGAACCGCATCACGGCTTCCTCCTGCGGATCGCCCTCGTCCACGACCGGCCTCCTCTCGGGTGATTTCGGACCAGTTCCATCATAGCTGTCATAACATTCACAAATTTGTGAAAAGTGTGTACGCTTGCCGCATGGACACCGCGATCGCAATCTCCGGGTTGCACAAGTCTTTTGGCTCGACATCGGCCCTGGACGGCCTGGATCTGGAAGTGGCACACGGGGAAGTCCACGGGTTCCTCGGCCCCAACGGCGCCGGAAAGACCACGACCATCCGCACCTTGCTCGGGCTGCTTCGGGCCGACAGTGGCGAGGTGCGGTTGCTCGGCGGCGATCCGTGGGCGGACGCGGTCGCGCTGCACCGCAGGCTCGCCTACGTTCCCGGTGATGTCGAGCTGTGGCCCAATCTCACCGGGGGTGAGGCCATCGATCTGTTCGGCAGGCTGCGCGGGGGCCTGAACACCGCGCGCCGCGCCGAACTGATCGAACGTTTCGACCTCGACCCCACCAAGAAGGGACGCACCTATTCCAAGGGAAACCGGCAGAAGGTCGCGCTGATCGCCGCGCTGGCGGCCGATGTGGAGCTGTTCCTGCTCGACGAGCCGACCGCAGGGCTTGACCCGTTGATGGAGGTCGTGTTCCAGGACGTCGTCCACGAGGCCAAGTCGGCCGGTGCCACGGTGCTGTTGTCCAGCCATATCCTCGCGCAGGTCGAGAAGCTCGCCGACCGCGTCAGCATCATCCGGCACGGCCGGACGGTGCAATCGGGCACGCTCACCGAATTGCGGCATCTGACCAGGACCACCGTGGAAGCGGTGACCACTCGTGCGGTGGCGGGCCTGGCCGAGCTCGACGGTGTGTACAAGGTCGTCACCGAGGGCGATCGGGTGCGTTTTGATGTCGATGGTGCCGCGCTGGACGCCGCGATCGGCCGACTCGGGATCGCCGGTATCCGTTCGCTGACCAGCCACCCGCCGACCCTCGAGGAACTGATGCTTCGCCACTACGGCGATGAACTGGCCGCGACCGGGAACGGAGCAGCGGTATGACCGCGACCGCCACTGTGCCCGGCGTCGCGCCACACCGTCGAGTGAGCCCACGCCCGCAAGCGCTGGTGGGGACGCTGATCCTGGCCCGATTCTTCCTGCGCCGCGACCGCGTGAAGCTGCCCGCGTGGATTCTCGGCATCGCGCTCATGGGGCTCTACTACGGGTCGGCCCTGCCGCAGATCTACCAGACCGAGGACGATCTGCGGGCGGTGAGCCAGTTCGGCCGGGGTGTGGTCGGCGCCCTGCTCTCCGGGCCGGGCTACGGCCTGGCGGATCCGTCCGTCGAATCGCTGATCGTCGCGATCTACGGCCTGTACTTCCTGCTGCTCGCCGCCCTGATGAACATCTTGCTGGTGTCGCGGCACACTCGCGTCGAAGAGCAGAATGGCCGGGCCGAACTCGTGCGCGCCGACGTCGTCGGCAGGCACGCCCAGCTCACCGCCGCGTTGCTGGTGGCGGTGGTGGCGGACCTGATCCTGGCGCTGGCGGTCGCGGGTTCGATCGCGGCGGCCGGTCTGGCCACCGATGACGCGCTGTTGTTCGGCGCCAGTGTCGGAATGGCGGGTCTGGTGTTCGCCGCGGTCACCGCGGTGACCGTACAGATCACCGCCTACTCGCGGGCGGCGGCCGGACTCAGTGGTGCGATTCTGGGCCTGGCCTACGTGCTCCGCGCCGCGGGTGACGCGATGCGTGAAGGCGGGAGCGCGCTGTCATGGTTGTCCCCGCTGGCCTGGTCCCAGCAGACGCGGGCCTACGCCGACGGGCGCTGGTGGCCGTTGGGCTTGTCGGTGGTGTTCGTGGTGGTCACCGTCGCGGTGGCGTATGTGTTGTCGACCCGCCGTGATCTCGGTGCCGGACTGGTCCCGCCACGACCGGGTTCACCGCACGCCCCGCGATGGCTGAATTCGCCGTCCGCGCTGGCCTTCCGCTTGCAGCGCGCCGGCCTGATCGGCTGGGGATGCGCGCTGATCGCGTCGTCGGCGCTGTACGGGGGCATCGGCAACTCGATCGTCGCATCCTTCGAGGACCTGCCGGATCAACTCGTGGAGGTGATGGGCGGAGATGCCTCGCGGATGCTGGACGGCTATGTCGGCACCATGGCCCTGTTCGACGCGCTCCTGATCACCGTGTTCGTCATCCTCGGCGTCGGGGGTCTGCGCGGTGAGGAGACCAGAGGTCGCGCCGACCCGGTCCTGGCCACGGCGGTCGGGCGCCGCGCCTGGTACTTCGCCAACATCGGCGTGACCGCCCTCGGCGCGGTGCTGTTGTTGCTGGTGACCGGTCTGGTGTTCGGGTTGTCGACCGCGCTGTCGGTCGGCGACGGCGGCTATGTCTGGGCGGCCACGGCAGCGCATCTGGTCTACCTGCCCGCTGTGCTGGTGGTGCTGGCGGTGGCGGCGCTGCTGTACGGGGTGGCACCGCGTGCGATCGGCGCGACCTGGGCACTGTTCGGATTCGCAATGGTCCTCGGCTTCTTCGGCGCGATCATGGACCTGCCGGGGTGGGTACACGATCTGTCACCGTTCGAACACATCGCCCGGCTGCCGATGGATACCGTCCGGTGGCCCGCCCTGTGGTGGCTCACCGTCTTCGCCGGTGCGGCGGCCGCACTCGGATTCCTCGGATTCCGTCGGCGGGATGTGCATTCGAAATAGCCGCTCGTGCTGCGCGTCTCGGCACCGGCCGGACGGGCAGCACGACGAACGACAGGAAGACCGACATGCAGCCCGTCTACCGAAGCGACGACGCGCGGACCCGGGTGCGCGCGTGGTGTGGCGCCCGGCTCGACGCATGGCGCACGCCGCATGAACTGATCAGCGTGTCCACCGGCGCGGGCCCGACGAGCGTGGTCACCGTCGGTGCCCGCCGCGCCGCCGCGCCGACCGTCGTGGTGGTGCCGGGGACGAACATGTGCGCGGCGGTCTCACTCGATCTGCTCGACGCACTCGCCCGCCGGTGGCACACCGTCGTCGCCGACCTGCCCGGCCAGCCCGGGATGAGCGCCGATCGGCGGCCACGGCGCGACCGGATGGACTGGTACGCGCGCTGGCTCACCGACGTGCTCGACCACGTCGATCCCGGCCCGGTCGTGCTCGTCGGCCATTCACTCGGCGGTGCGATCGCGCTGGCCTGTCCGTCCCCCAGAATCACCGCCCGGGTGCTGCTCGCACCCGCCGGGCTGATCAGGCTCTCGGTGCCGCCTCGGGTGCTGGCGGCCACGATTCCCTGGATGACGCGGCCCAGTCCGAGTCGCACCGAACGCTTGCTCGGTCACCTGCTCACGCCCGGCATCCAGGCCCCCGGCTACCTGGTCGAATGGATGACGATGGTGGCCGCCGACTGCCGCAGCAGCCTCGCACCGCCGCCACTGTCGGCGGATCTGCTGGGCAGGCGACGCGGTAGCCGCTGTGTGGTGGCGGTCGGTGACCACGATGTGTTCCTGCCACCACGTCGACTCGGCCCCGTGGTGCGAGACCGGTTCGCCGAGGAGGCGCGGGTGTTGCAAGGCGTGGGGCACCTGCTGCTCGCGGACGACTACGCCGAGGTCGGCGCGCTGGTGGACTCCGTGCTGCGAGTTTCGCGCGGGCTGGCCTCGGCGTGCGTGGCGAGGGTCTTCTCCGCTGACGCCGTGATCGGCCTGCGGTCGGGTGTGGGAAAATCCGGTGCCAGGTGCAGCGGATCGATACCGAGCGCGAGGCGATTCTCCCGACGAGCCGCCAGGTAGCGGTCGCCGAGTACGCAGAACACGACGATCAGCAGCAGCGTCCAGCCGAAGGGCGCCCGCGAGTACTCCAGGTCGCGACCGAAGGCGGGCCACCGGAACAGCAACCATTTGTCGTAGGTGGCGAAGCCGAAGATCGCGAGCCAGGCAGGCCAATTCCTGAGTACGGATCGCTTCTGCACAACGGCGAGCAGGAACGGGAACAGGAACAGCGAGTAGTACTGCTGTCCCAGTGAACTCAGCGCGAATTCGCCGGTCAGTAGCACGCCGGTCATCGTGACCACGAAGAACAACTCGTCGTGGCGGCAATACCGGTACAGCAACCACAGGCTGACGGCGACCATCGCCGCGACGAGCACGCGGACCATCAGAATCGCTGTCGGCGCGATGTCGTAATAGGCGCCGAAGCCGGAGATCGAGGAATTGAAGTAGTCGCGCACACTCAAGCTGTACGGCAGGTTGTGCACGAAATAGGTGGCCGGGTCGACCGAGAACGGCCAGGCGATCGCGGTGGCCGCGACCGGAACCACACCGGCGACGACGATCGTCGACCACTGTTTGCGGACGGCGGGGATGAGCAGCAGCGGCGCGAGAATCGGTTTGATGGCGATGGTGAGGCCGAGAACCAGGCCCGCCGGGATGTCGCGGCGGGCCAGGACCAAGGCGAGGAACACGACCTCGGCGAGGAAGATCAGCCCATTGATGTTGCCGAAGGTGAGGGTGTTGATCAGCGCTTCGGACGCGAAGAGCGCGAAGTAGCAGATCGGTGCCAGGACCGACCGCTGGGTGTAACCGAACATCCGTAGCAGCAGGTAGACAGCGAGTACCGCCGCGGCGGCGTTGAGCAGCAGGAATACCGTCCGTCCTGCCGATTCGCCGAGGAGGCCCAGTGGGGCGAGGAGCAGTGTCCCACCGGGTGGGTACAGGTAGTGCGGATCGACCGACGACAACTCGGCGGTGTACACCGGCTGCTGGTCCAGGAACGCGCGGACAGCGGCGTAGACCGGTTTGAAATCATCGGTGACGCTTCCCCGGAACGCCTTGTCGAACACCATGTCGAGCGCGGTGATCACGGCCAGCGGCCACATGACGAGCCGGACCACCTGCGCCGCTGTCAGTTCGCCTGCCCCGAACAGGCGACGGATCGTGGAGACAGTGCGGGTCATACTGTGCCTTCTCGGTGAATGCTCGATTCGAGCCGGCCAGTTCAGGCGGGCGGGTTCGGCCGCTGATAGACGTCGGGGATGCCGTCCCCGTCGTCGTCCCGGGATTCGGCCTCGGCCACGGCACGGTAGGCCCGATTGCGCGTGTGCAACACGACCGCGGCCAGCGCCGCCGCGACGAGTGTGCCGAACAGCACGCCGATGCGCACGTTGTCGCCGTGGAAGGGATCGCCGGCGAAGGCGAGCTCGCCGACGAGCAGCGAGACGGTGAAGCCGATTCCACCCAGTAGTGAGACTCCGGCCACATCGATCCAGGACAGTTCGGCATCGAGCTCGGCACGGGTCAGTTTCGCGGTCAGGTATGTCGTCGCGGTGATACCGACCAATTTGCCCACGACCAGTCCCGCCATGATGCCGAGCGTCACGCGCTCGCCGAGCGAGTTCGTGAGCCCACTGAGCCCGCCGATCGTGACGCCGGCCGCGAAGAACGCGAACACCGGGACGGCGAAGCCCGCCGACAACGGCCGGATGAGATGTTCGAGGCGATGGGCGAGACCGGAGTCGGAGTCGCTCTCGCCTCGTCCGGCCAGAACGGGCACGGTGAACCCGAGCAGCACACCGGCGACGGTGGCGTGGACACCGGACCAGTGGACCAGCCACCAGGTCACCAGTGCCAGGGGGATCAGCAGCCACGGCGTGGTGATCCGGCGCTGCACAGCCACCGCGAACAAGACGAGGGGCACCACAGCCAGCGCGAGGAAGCGGAAGTCGAGAGAGCTGGTGTAGAAGACGGCGATCACCGTCACGGCCAACAGATCGTCGACCACGGCGAGGGTGAGCAGGAAGGTGCGCAGCGCCGTCGGCAAGTGGGTGTTGAGCACGGCGAGGACCGCCAGCGCGAAGGCGATATCGGTGGCGGTCGGGATCGCCCAGCCGTTGAGTCCACCGCCCGAGCTGTTGATCGCGACATAGATGAGCGCGGGGACCACCATCCCGCCGACCGCGGCGACGACCGGGAGGGCCGCCCGCCGGGGGTCTCGCAGATCTCCCGCGACGAACTCGCGTTTCAGCTCGAGACCGACGACGAAGAAGAAGATCGCCAGCAGCCCATCGGCGGCCCACTCGCTCAGTGACAGGTTCAGGTGCAGCGCGCTGGGTCCGATGTGGAATTCGCGCAGTGCCTCATAGCTGGCTGACCAGGGAGAATTAGCCCAGATGAGGGCAACGGCCGCCGCGATGATCAGCAGGATTCCACCGACGGTTTCGCGTCGGAGCACCGTGGTGATGCGGCGGGCTTCCGACCAGCTGCCACGTGTCAATAGGCGTTGACGCGGCATGGGTTCGGGCTTCATAGGGCATCACGAAGTAGCACGGGTGGACCTATCGTCGATCGGCCCGGCCCGACGTTCGCGGGACGGGTTGCCGACCAGACTTCCCGGCGCACCTACCCGTAAAGATGCCGTAAATGTCGTGCCCATGGCAAACCGACGGCCCACCGACCGTGGCCCGACCGCGTGTCTGTTCCTCGTCGAGGATGGGTGAATCGACGAGATCGGTGTACGCGAACGGGCGTGTGCCGGTCCGTTCAATCGGACCGGGACACGCCGATGTTCGCGCTGTTCGGACTGTCGTGCCGACGCCCGGTGGGTCAGCCGGGGAAGGGGTACCGTTCGTCCAGATCGAGGTTGAGTTCGAGCACGTTCACCCTCGGCGCGCCGAGGAAACCGAGCGTGCGTCCCTCGGTGTGCGTGTCGAGCAGGTCGCGTACCTGCTCGACGGTCACACCCCGGGCTTGGGCCACCCGGTCGACCTGGATGGCCGCGTACTCGGGGGAGATGTGCGGGTCCAGCCCGCTGCCACTGGCCGTGACCGCGTCCGGGGGCACCAGGGGTTCGGCGGGTCCGTCGCCGAGGATCGGGATGATCCGGCCGGCCGAGTAGTCCGCTCCCGGCTGCGCGCACTCGACGGTGACCTCGCCGAAGGTGGACAGGAACGGCGTCGCGGGGCACACCTCGTTGACACTGACGACCCGCACGGGCCGGGAGACATCGCCGTTGGCATCGCGCGGCCCGATCACCGAGAGCACCGCGCCCACTCCCGCTTCGGTGCAGAACGGCCGGGAGCCGTCGACCCCCTCACGGTCGCCGACCTCCTTGGACCGGGCGCAGACGGTGGTGAGCAGGCTGGTCCGGTCGGCGGTGTCGACGATGTCCTCTGGTCCGAGGTTGCTCGCGGAGGTGGCCAGTGGGTCGTAGCCCGCACCCGCGGCGGACGGGCGGCTCTGGAAGTACCACGGCAGGGCATCGCCGCCGGCGTCGGTGAAGGACTGCCCGATGAGGCTGGAGCCGACCAGTTGTCCGTCGCGCTCGATGAGCGAGCCGTCGGCCCTGCGGTCGAGTCCGGGCAGTTGAGCGACGGCGAAAACCGCCACGGGGTAGACGACTCCGGTGATCGCGGTCAGCACGAGCAGGGCGCGCAGGGCAGCCAGGTGTTGCCGGAGCCAGGTGGACAGACGCATTTCAGGCCATCCCGGGGAGAAGGTGGACGAGCAGGTCGATGATCTTGATGCCGAGGAACGGGGCGATGATGCCGCCGAACCCGTAGATCGCCAGGTTGCGGCTCAACAGTGTCGAGGCGTCGGCGGGCCGGTACCGCACGCCGCGCAAGGCGAGCGGGATCAGCGCCACGATGACGACGGCGTTGAAGATGACCGCGGACAGGATCGCCGATTGCGGGCTGGCCAAGCGCATGACGTTCAGCGCGTCCAGGCCGGGGAACAGCCCGACGAACAACGCCGGAATGATGGCGAAGTACTTGGCGATGTCGTTGGCGATGGAGAACGTGGTCAGCGCGCCACGGGTGATCAGCAACTGCTTGCCGATCTCCACGATCTCGATCAACTTGGTCGGGTCGGAGTCCAGATCGACCATGTTGCCCGCCTCTTTGGCGGCCGAGGTGCCGGTGTTCATGGCCACACCCACGTCGGCCTGGGCCAGCGCGGGGGCGTCGTTGGTGCCGTCACCGGTCATCGCGACCAGGCGGCCGCCGTCCTGCTCGGCCTTGATCAGGGCGAGTTTGTCCTCCGGGGTGGCCTCGGCGAGGAAGTCGTCGACACCGGCTTCCTCGGCGATCGCCTTGGCGGTCAACGGATTGTCGCCGGTGATCATCACCGTGCGGATGCCCATGCGGCGCATCTCGTCGAAGCGTTCCCGCATGCCCTGTTTGACCACGTCTTTGAGGTGGATGACACCGAGGAGACGCGGTGTTCCGTCGCGGAGTTCACCGACCATCAGCGGGGTGCCGCCGGAGGCGGAGATGCCGTCGACGATCACGGCGGCCGCACTCGGGACCGAACCGCCTTGGGCGCGCACCCATTCGGTGACGGCACCGGCCGCCCCCTTGCGTAGCCGGTGCCCGTCGGCGAGGTCGACACCCGACATGCGGGTCTGTGCGGTGAACGCGACCCACGTGGCGCCGGGCAGTTCCCCCGCGCTGCGTTCGCGCTTGTTGAACACCTGTTTGGCGAACACCACGATCGAGCGGCCCTCCGGTGTCTCGTCGGCCAGGCTCGACAATTGCGCGGCATCGGCGAACTCGTCGTCGGGGATCCCGGGCATCGGCACGAACGCGGCGGCCTGGCGGTTTCCGAGGGTGATGGTGCCGGTCTTGTCGAGTAGCAAGGTGTTCACATCGCCGGCGGCCTCCACCGCGCGCCCGGACATGGCGAGCACATTGCGCTGGACCAGGCGATCCATGCCCGCGATGCCGATGGCGGAGAGCAGGGCACCGATGGTGGTCGGGATGAGGCAGACCAGCAGCGAGACCAGCACGATGCCGGTGATGCCGTGCGCGTCCAGCGCCGAGGTGTCGGCCACGCCGGGGTTGTTCGCCTTCGAGAAGATCGCCAGCGGCTGCAAGGTGGTCACCGCGAAGACGAAGATGATCGTCAGCGCGGCCAGCAGGATGTTGAGCGCGATCTCGTTCGGAGTCTTCTGCCTGCTCGCGCCTTCGACGAGCGCGATCATCTTGTCGATGAAGCTGGCCCCGGGCTCCTGGGTGATCCGGACGACGATTCGGTCCGAGAGCACGGTGGTGCCGCCGGTGACCGCCGAGCGATCGCCACCGGACTCACGGATCACCGGAGCGGATTCCCCGGTGATGGCCGATTCGTCCACCGAGGCGATGCCTTCGACGACGTCACCGTCGCCGGGGATCACCTGTCCTGCCTCGACCACCACGAAGTCACCGCGCCGCAGTTCGGATGCCGCTACCCGCTCCTCGACGATGCGGCCACCGGGGGTCCACTCGGCCAGTCGTCGAGCGATGGTGTCGGTCTTGGCCTTTCGCAGGGAATCGGCCTGGGCTTTGCCACGACCTTCGGCGACGGCCTCGGCCAGGTTGGCGAAAACCACGGTGAGCCACAACCAGACGACGATGGCCCAGGCGAAGAAACTCGGGTCGGCGATCGCCAGGATGGTCGACCAGATCGCGCCGATCTCGACGATCAACATGACGGGGTTCTTCCACAGCGTGCGCGGGTCGAGCTTGCGTAGCGCGTCGGGAAGCGAGGTGAGCAGCAGCTTCGGATCCAGGATGCCCGGGGTCCGGTGTTCGTGCCGGGGCGCGGCCGGGGCTTCGAGAGTGGGAGTGGACATGTCAGTGGATTCCTTCGGCGAGCGGCCCGAGCGCGAGAGCGGGCAGGAAGGTGAGCGCGACCAGGATCACCGTCACCCCGACGACCATGCCGACGAACTGCGGACGGTGTGTCGGGAGCGTGCCGATCGACGGGGGAGTGGTGCCCTGCTGGGCGAGTGCACCGGCCAGTGCCAACACGAGGATGATCGGCAGGAACCGGCCGAACACCATGGCCAGGCCGAGCGCGGTGTTGAACCACTCGGTGCTACCGGTGAGACCGGCGAAGGCGGACCCGTTGTTGTTGGCTGCGGAGGTGAAGGCGTACAGCACTTCCGACAGGCCGTGCGGTCCACTGTTGAGCATGCCGGCTCGCTGGCCGGGCAGCGCCATGGCCGTCGCGGTGCCGACGAGCACGATCAGCGGGCTCACCAGGAAGTAGGACGCGGCCAGCTTGATCTCGCGCGGGGTGATCTTCTTGCCCAGGTATTCCGGGGTACGCCCGACCATCAGCCCCGCGACGAACACGGTGATCACGGCGAGGATCAGCATGCCGTAGAGACCGGATCCGACGCCGCCGGGCGCGACCTCGCCCAGTTGCATGTTGACCATCAACATCATGCCACCGAGGCTGGTGTAGGAGTCGTGGAACGAGTTCACCGCACCGGTCGAGGTGAGCGTGGTCGCCGCACCGAAAGTAGCCGAATTCGCCACGCCGAAGCGGGTTTCCACGCCCTCCATGGACGCGCCGATCGCGGTCGGCACCGTACCGTGGTGCTGGAGCTGGAACAGGTTGGTCAGTGCGATGCTCGCCAGCGCGATCGTGCCCATCACCGCCACGATCGCGTAGCCCTGTTTCGTACTGCCGACCATCCGGCCGAAGGTGCGTGGCAGCGAGAACGCGATCATCATGAGCAGGAAGATCTCGATGAAGTTGGTCCAGGTCGCCGGGTTCTCGAACGGGTGCGCGGAGTTGACGTTGTAGAAGCCGCCACCGTTGGTACCGAGCTCCTTGATCGCCTCCTGGCTCGCGACCAGGCCGCCGGGCAACGTCTGCTGGACGCCGCTGACGGTCTCGGCGACCTGATCGTGCACGTGGAAGTTCTGGACAACCCCGCCCGCGATCAGCACGATCGCGAACACGAACGCGATCGGCAGCAGGATGCGCAGGGTACCGCGCACCAGGTCGACCCAGAAGTTGCCGAGCTCGCCGGTGCGGCGGCGCGCGAAGCCGCGCACCAGGACCATCGCCACCGCCATGCCGACGGCCGCGGAGACGAAATTCTGCACCGCGAGGCCGGCCATCTGCACCAGATGGCCCTGGGTGGACTCACCGGAATAGTTCTGCCAGTTGGTGTTGGTGACGAAGCTGACCGCGGTGTTCCACGCCAGCGCCGGAGTCAGCTCGGTCCCCGGATCGGTCAGGTGCAGCGGCAGCGCCTGCTGGACCAGTTGGAACAGGAACAGGAACACGATGCCGACGGCCGAGAACGCCAGCACGCTGCGCGCGTAGACGCCCCAACTCTGCTCGACCTCGGGTTTCGCGCCGATGGCACGGTAGATCAAGCGCTCGACGCGCGAGTGCTCGTCGCTGGAGTAGACCCGGTACATGTAGTCGCCGAGCGGGACGTGTACCAGTGCGAGCGCGAGGACCAGGGCCGCGACGAAGACGATCCCCGCAGTAGTCGTGTTCACCTAGAACCTCTCGGGAAACAACAGCGCCGCCACCAGGAAGACGGCGGCGAGCCCAGCCAGTACGAGACCGATCAGGTTCGCGATCACAGCTTCTCCACCCCCCGCTGGATCAGGCCCAGCAACGCGAAGACAGCCACGGTGAGCACCGTGAACACCACGACAGACATTCCAACCTCCTTGGCGCTTCGAGCTGAAGCTCCGAGATGAGTGAAACGCTGAATTCCGACTCGGTGCGGTCTCCTTACGACTCTTTTGCGCCGTGTGGGCGTACCTTTGCGGATTGTTGACAGCCCTCGGTCATCGGGCGCGCGAATGCCGTCAAGGTCGAGCGAATTGCCGTCAACAATGCGTAAAGATCCAGACCAGAAGACTTTTCCGGCGGTAGAAAGGGTCACCGGCTCGGCGCGAAGGCCCGCCGGTCCCCAAGGATGGAAAGTGAGATCGCGGTGTCTGTGGTGACCGTTGCGGTGGTCGTCGGTTTCGTCGGGTTGCTGTTGGCCATCCGGTTGCTGAATCGGTTCGACGCCGCCCGCCCCTCGATGGTGACGGCCGAGGTGCTCCCCCCGGTGCGTTCGCGGGGTCCGGCACGATCGCGCGCGATGATGGACAGGTGAAACGCGGTCAACTGCGCATCTACCTCGGTGCCGCGCCGGGCGTCGGCAAGACCTACGCCATGCTCGGCGAGGCGCACCGGCGGCTCGAACGCGGTCGTGACGTCGTGGCGGGCGTGGTGCAGACCCATGGACGCGCCAAGACCGCGGGGCTGTTGGCGGGTATCGAGCAGGTCCCGCCGAAGCTGGCCACCTATCGGGGCGCGGAGTTGCCCGAACTCGATGTCGAGGCGGTGCTGGCGCGCCGACCCGCTGTGGTCCTGATCGACGAGCTCGCGCACACCAACATTCCGGGCGGCGCGCACGACAAGCGCTGGCAGGATGTCGAGCAACTGCTCGACGCGGGCATCGATGTCATCTCGACGGTGAACGTGCAGCACCTCGAGAGTCTCAACGACGTGGTGCGACAGATCACCGGCGTCGAACAGCGCGAGACCGTCCCCGACGCGGTGGTCCGTGGCGCCGACCAGGTCGAGCTCGTCGACCTCACACCAGAAGCATTGCGGCGCAGGCTCTCCCACGGCAATGTCTACTCCGCCGACAAGATCGACGCCGCCCTGCGGAACTACTTCCGTCCCGGCAACCTCACCGCGCTGCGTGAACTCGCGCTGCTGTGGCTGGCCGACCAGGTCGACGCGGCACTGGCGAAGTACCGCGCCGACCACAAGATCACCGAGGTGTGGGAGGCACGGGAACGGGTCGTGGTGGCGGTCACCGGCGGGCCCGAATCGGAAACCGTCGTGCGGCGGGCCGGTCGGATCGCCTCGAAGTCCAGCGCCGACCTGGTGGTGGTCCACGTCGTGCGCGGGGACGGCCTGGCCGGGGTCTCGACCGACCGGATGAACAGGTTGCGTGCGCTCGCGGCGGGACTCGGGGCATCGCTGCACACGGTGACCGGCGATGACGTGCCGACGGCGCTGCTCGAGTTCGCGCGGGAGGTCAACGCGACCCAGTTGGTGCTCGGCACATCACGCCGCTCGCGCTGGGCGCGGATGATCGACCAGGGCATCGGCGCCACCGTCGTGCAGCGTTCGGGCAAGATCGACGTGCACATGGTGACCCATGAGCAGGCCAACCGGGGGGTGCGCCGCAATCCGCTGCGCACCAGAGCCCCGCTCCTCGCCTGGCTCGCCGCGTTGGTGGTGCCCGCGCTGGTCAGCGCGCTCTGCTGGGCGTTGCTCGACGACTATCTCGAGCTGGGTGGGCTCAGCGCGATGTTCTTCGTCGGCGTCGTGGCGGTGGCGCTGCTGGGCGGTGTCGTTCCGGCGGCGCTGTCGGCGCTGCTCTCGGGGCTCATGCTGAACTGGTTCTTCGCCTCTCCGCGCCACAGCCTCACCATCGCCGAACCGGACAATTTCGTCACCGTGGTCGTGCTGCTGATCGTCGCGGTCGCGGTCGCCGCCTTGGTCGATGTCGCCGCCAAGCGCACTCGGCAGGCCCGCAAGGCTTCTCGCGAAGCCGAGTTGCTGACGCTGTTCGCCGGCGCGGTCCTGCACGGCGCCGATCTGCCGAACCTGCTCGAGCATGTGCGGGAGATCTATGGTCAGCGGGCTGTGAGCATGCTGTGTGGTGATGTCGTCGTCGCCGAGGTGGGCACCGATTCGCCGCGCCGATCCGGCGACGCCACGACCGTGATCGAGGCCGGTGACACCACCAGCCTGCTGCTGTTGGCCGGGCATCCACTCGATCCAGGGGAACGGCCGGTGCTCAACGCCGTCGCCAACCAGGCCGCCGGACTCGTCCGCCAGCAGCGTCTCACGGAGGAGGCCAGCGCCGCCGCCGCGTTGCTCGAGGCCGACCGCCTGCGCAGAGCGCTGCTCTCGGCGGTCAGCCACGATCTGCGCACCCCGCTCGCCGGTGCCAAGGCCGCGGTGTCGAGCTTGCGCAGCGACGATGTGGAGTTCTCCGCCGAGGACACCGCGGAACTGCTCGAGGCGATCGAGGAGTCCGTCGATCAGCTGACCGCGCTCGTGGGCAACCTGCTGGACTCCTCCCGGCTCGCGGTCGGAGTCGTCAGCCCACAGCTGCGACAGGTGTACATGGACGAATCGGTACACCGGGCACTGGTCAGCGTCGGGATGGGCGCGCGCGGACCGCGCCGTGCCGCGATGGACCGGGTCCGGGTCGAGGTCGGCGAGGTGTCGGTACGCGCAGATCCGGGTCTGCTCGAACGGGTGCTGGCCAACCTGATCGACAACGCGCTGCGACACTCCGGGCCCGACACCCCGGTGCGGGTCAGTGCGGAACACGACGGTGACCGGGTGTCGATCGCCGTGGTAGACCTCGGTCCCGGCGTGCCCGCGGGCAGCGAGGAACAGCTGTTCGAGCCGTTCCAACGGCTGGGCGACCGCGACAACTCCACCGGCGTCGGCCTCGGCCTGTCGGTGGTGCGGGGTTTCGTCGACGCGATGGACGGCACGGTCCACGCCGAGCCCACACCGGGCGGCGGGCTGACGATGCTCGTCGACCTCCCCGCGCCCGCGGGCCCCGACGCTGACGATGACACGGCGGCACAACGGACAGAGGCACACAGGTGAGTGAGAAGGACACGACCGCGCACCCCACGGTCACCGTGCTCGTCGTCGACGACGAACCACAGATCCTGCGGGCGCTGCGGATCAACCTGTCGGTGCGTGGCTACCAGGTGGTCACCGCCGCCGACGGTGCCGCGGCGCTACGGATCGCCGCCGAGAAACAACCCGACGTGGTGATCCTGGACCTCGGCCTCCCCGATCTCGACGGCATCGAGGTGCTCGCGGGCTTGCGCGGTTGGACCTCGGCACCGGTGATCGTGCTGTCGGCCCGCACCGACTCCGCGGACAAGGTCGAAGCGCTGGACGCGGGCGCCGACGACTACGTCACCAAGCCCTTCGGCATGGACGAACTGCTCGCCCGGCTGCGCGCCGCGGTCCGCCGTGGCGCGACCGCGGCGGACGGGGCGACCCCGGTGGTGGTCACCGACTCGTTCACCGTCGACCTGGCGGCGAAGAAGGTCACCAAGAACGGCGCGGCCGTGCATCTCACGCCCACCGAGTGGGGAATGCTGGAAATGCTGGTGCGGCATCGCGGAAAACTCGTGGGCCGCAAGGAACTACTGCGCGAGGTGTGGGGCCCCGCCTACGCGACCGAGACCCACTACCTGCGGATCTATCTCGCCCAGCTGCGCCGCAAACTCGAGGACGACCCGGCCCATCCGCGTCACCTGCTGACCGAGGCGGGCATGGGCTATCGCTTCCAGGAATGAGCCGCTGCGCCGCGGAACCATCCGGCGAACGTGCCTGAGCCGTGAACTCCGAACCGTGACCCGTATTCCGCCTCAGGACAACGGGTCTAGCTGTCCGGTGTGGCTTCGTGACCGGGACGGCCGTGGGTGCGGCGGGCTTCCTTCATCTCGGCCTCGTACAGGTGGGTGCGGCCGTTGACGAGCTCGTCGCGGATCTCGCGCTCGATCAGCCGGAACCGCGCATAGTAGCTCTCGTCGTATTCCTCCACGATCTGGAAAGTCCACCGGCCGGGCAGCACGTTGCGGCCGACCAACTCGGTAGCGAGCTTGTCGGCGAGCTGATGGTGGCCGGCGTCGTGCAGCATGTCCACCGCTTCACCGAGCGCGAGATCGGCGCCACCGGTGAGCTGGTGAAAGCTGTAGAGGTGCCCACGGGCACGTTCGGTCGTCTCCAACGCCTCGGACAGCTTGCCCACCGCGGCCACGGTCGCGGAGTCGACGCCGTCGGGCCGTCGGTGCCGCTCGGCGGGCTGCTCGTTGTCGGTCATATCACGAGGCTATCGCCGGGTATCGCTATGACCGGTCCATGACACCTACGAGTCTTCGGTCAAGCCTGGAGACGACGTAGGTCCGATGTCTGTGGTGCGCACGCGACCAGCCATGTCGCCCACACCTGCCCGCGGCCCGCTGGTCACTGGCACGGTGGGCACCGGCCAGGCGCGGTCGCGCCCTGTTCTGACAGCATGACGAGCGTGACCGAGGCCCTGCGCTGCGCGCGAGACACAGCACGGCGGCTGCCGGGCGCTGTCTGGTACCTGGCGGTCGGCGGTGTCACCGCGCTGCTCGCGCTGGTCGCGGTGGTCGGCCTGCTGATCGTCGGCGCGTTCTGCCTGATCGGCGTGGGGATACCAGCGCTGCCGGAGGCACTTCGGCTGGTCCGGCCGTTGGTGGCTTTCGATCGGCGCAGGGCGGCAGGGTATCTCGGTGAGCAGGCGGTGCGGGCCTATCAGCCGTTCACCGGCGGCTTGCGGCAGCGGGTCGCGACGGTGTTCACCGATCCGGCGAACCGCCGGGACGTCGGCTGGCTGGCCGCACACGCGCTGACCGGCATCTATCTCGCGGTGTTCGCACTCGCGCTGCCGCTCGCCACCCTCGTTCAGCTGGCGATCCCGGGATTCTGGCAGCTGATGCCGCCGGGGGAGGAGTTCGCCAGTTTCGGTTTCGCGGTCGACTCGTGGCCAAAGGCGATCCTGAGCTTCTTCCTGGCCTTCCCGGTGGCCCTGGTGACCCTGCAGCTTCCGGTGGCCGCACGCTGGCAGGCGATGGCCACCCGTGCCCTGCTGACACCGACCGAAGACGCCTTGCTGGCCGACCGGGTCGCGGCCCTCACCGCGACCCGGGCCGCCGCACTCGACGCGCACGGCGCCGAGCTGCGCCGGATCGAGCGTGACCTGCACGACGGCGCGCAGGCCCGGCTCGCGGCGGTGATCATGCAGCTCGGGATGGCCGACCAGCTGCGCGACCAGGACCCGGAAACCGCGCGGGATCTCGTGCGCAAGGCGCAGGACACCGCGACGGCCGCGCTGGCCGAGCTGCGTGATGTGGTGCGCACCGTGTACCCCCCGGTGCTCACCGATCGTGGCCTGGCCAGTGCCGTCTCGGCGGTGGCCGCTCGCAACCCGATCCCCTGTGTCCTCGATCTCCGCGACGTGGGCAGACGCCCCGCCGCCGTGGAGGCGGCGGCGTACTTCGTCATCACCGAGGCGCTCACCAACGCCACCAAGCACTCCGGCGCCACGGGCATCTCCCTGGTGCTCGCAGGTCTGCCCGAGCTGTTGACGATCGAGATCCGCGATGACGGGGTCGGCGGCGCCGTGGAGACCTACGACGGCGGGCTGGCCGGTATCCGGCGCAGGGCCGAAGCGCTCGACGGCGGGATGGTGCTGACCAGTCCACCCGGTGGACCTACTGTAGTGCGGGTGGAGTTGCCGTGCGGGTCATGATCGCCGAGGACAATGCCCTGCTGCGGGAGGGCTTGGTGCTGCTGCTGAGCACGGCGGGCATCGAGGTGGTCGCCGCCGTGGACAACGCGGACGACTTCCTCGCGGCGGTGGCCGCGGATCGGCCGGACGCGGTCGTCGTCGATGTGCGCCTGCCGCCGACGTTCACCGACGACGGATTACGCGCGGCCGTCAGCGCGCGCAAGCTGCATCCCGGCCTGCCCGTGCTGGTGCTGTCGTCCTGGGTGGAGGACAGCTACGCCGCGGAACTGCTCGGTGACGGCATGGGCGGCGTTGGTTATCTGCTCAAGGAGCGGGTCGGTAAGGTGGATCGCTTTCTCGATTCGCTGCGCCGGGTCGCGGCGGGCGGCACCGCCATGGACCCCGAGGTGATCGCGCAACTGCTGGTGCGGCGCAAGGCCGATGACCCGCTGGCCGCGCTGACCGCCCGCGAGCGCGAGGTGCTCGCGCTGATGGCGGAGGGGCACAACAACACGACCATCGCGCAGCGGCTGGTGGTCGGTGAAGGCGCTGTGCACAAACACATTCGGAGTATCTTCGCGAAGCTCGGGCTTTCCGCCGACGATGTCGGGCACCGTCGAGTGCTGGCCGTCCTCGCCTACTTGAACGCGTGAAGCCCTGAACCCCTTGGGGGTTCAGGGCCGCACCCGGTTCCGGTCAGTCGGCTGGACAGGTCCGATCGTCGGCGGGCAGTGTGCCGTCGAGGAAGTAGGTGTTCACCGCCGAGTACACGCAGGAGTTCTGGTAGCGCCCGAAGATCCAGTGGATCGGCACATCCTGGAGAGTGATCAATCGAGAGGCGCTCAGGTCGTCGTGCAGGGCGACCGCACCTGCGTAGGTGGTCCTGGTGTCGCCGGTGGATTGCACGATCATCGCGGGTACCGCGTTGCGCACCGCCGTGGCCGGTTCGGCCGGCGGGGTCCAGAACGCGCACGGGGTGATGTTGTTGGTGAACCCCGCGAACACCGGTTGGGTGGCGCGGGCGGCCTCGATATTGCGCAGGTAGAACGCCGGATCCCGTGGGGCCGCCACGTCACCGCACATGATCGCCATCTGTGCCGAATTGTCCTTCGGCCGTGCCTGCAAGGCGAAACCGAGGGTGGAGTCCAACGTGTCGTCGGGCTGGGCGGGCTTGCCCGCGGCGGCGTCGGCGATGGTACGAATCTGACCGGCGAGCATCTCGTATTGGTCGGGGCTGTCCAGCCCGACGAACAGCACCACCGGCAGCCAGTGTTCGTCGATCTCGTACTCACCCAACCGGATCGGCTTGTCGGCGGCCTGCCTGATCAGATCTTGGACGGCACCGCGAACCTGGGCTCGGCTGGTGCCGAAGTGGTAAACCCCGTCGCGTGCCGCGACCCAATCCGCCCACAGGTCGAGCGCGGCCTCGTTGGCCGGGCCCATGGCCCGCATCATGCCGACCGTCCCGTACTCGTCCGGATCGGCCGCGCTGTCGAGCACCATCCGGTCGCTGCGGCTGGGGAACATCTGCATGTACACCGCGCCGAGGTAGGTGCCGTAGGAGGTGCCGAAGTAGCTGATCTTCTCCGCGCCGAGAATGCCGCGGATGACGTCCATGTCCCGCGCGGTGTTTCGGGTGGTGACATGGGCCAGTCGTGCCCCTTCGGTGGCGGCGCAGCGGGCGGCCAGGTCGCCCTGTATCGCAACGGATTCCGCGAAGCCCACCGCGTCGAGCCCCGCCGAATGCAGGCCGAAGCCGACCGGCCACCGGCAATCGACGGCGGACGAGCGCCCGACCCCGCGCGGGTCCATGCCGATCAGGTCGTAGCGAGCCCGCACCTCCGGCGTCATCGCCTCGGCGACAGCGACCATGAAGTCCAGACCTTCGCCACCGGGGCCACCAGGGTTGGACAGCATGACGCCACGCTGTGGGGCGGTCCCTGCGATCCGGGAAATCGCCACCGTGAGCGTTGGCCCCTGCGGGTCGGCGTAATTCACCGGCACGGTGACGTCGGCGCATTGTGCCCCGACCTCATCCAATGTCGGCGCCCCGCAGGCTTTCCAATCGAGTTGCTGACCGGTGAACCGGTCCGGGACCGCGGTGTGCGGATTCGCCTCTGCGTCGGGACCGGCACAGCCGATCAGACCCGCACAGGCCACCAAGCCGACCAAGGCGGCCGTCAGCCCTTTCGCGCGTTTCACTGTTTCTCCTCAGAAGTTGGTCGGCCGCAACCGAAACGGGGCCGTGGTCACTGAACGGGACGATTACGAGGCGCACAAGGCGGCGTCCAGCACGCCGTTGACCGCCTCGGCCTCCTCCTCGGTCGAGGGCAACTGGTTGACCGTGACGGTCACCGCGGTGCCTTCGGCCGTCACACCGTTGCGTGTCTCGAAGCCGGGAATGCTGCCGCCGTGACCCCACACCTCTTTGCCGCACGGCGCGGTCCGGTGGATCAGGGCGAGTCCGTAGTCGGCGCCCGGCATGCGGTCGAACGGCACGGTGCGCTGCATCTCGGCCAATTGCGCAGGGGGCAAAAGTTTTCCGGACAGAAGTGCGATGAAGAACCGGTTCATGTCGGTCGCGGTGGCGACCATGTCACCGGCGGTGGCACCCCAGGATGGGTCGAAGTCGGTGAAATCGACCGACTCGCCGTCGATCCGGTGGTATCCACGGGCGTGCGGGCCACGGATGCCGGTCTCGTGAGCAGCGGGCACATAGGTGTCGCGCAGGCCGAGCGGCTCGAGGAGCCGGCGCCCGATCTCGTCGGCGGCCGGATTGCCGGTCACCCGCTCGATCAGCAGGCCTGCCAGCAGGTAATTGGTGTTCGTGTACACGGATTTCGCGCCAGGGTCGAACTGCGGCGGCAACGTCATCGCGCGGCGCACCAGCTCGATCATCTCGAAGTGCTGCCACCGCAGCGTTTCCTCGTCCGGGTCGAGCTGTTCGGAACTCTGGGCGCTGATGCCGTCGCCGGAACCACGACCGAGATAGTCCGGCACCCCGCTGGTGTGCTGCAACACGTGCCGCACCGTGATCCGGTTGCCGTCGTTGCCGTTGCCGCGCACCACCCCGGGCAGATAGCGCTCGATCGCCGCGTCCAACTCGACCTTGCCCTCGGCGACCAGCTGCATGATCACCGCCGCCACGTAGGTCTTCGTGTTGCTGCCGATCCGGACGCGCGCGTTGTCCGGGAACGGTGCGCGTGTGCTGAGATCACCGACCCCCGCGGTGAACGTTCGAGGTCCGGCGGGGCCGTCGATCACCACCTGCACACCGGGAAACCCTTGCCGCATCAGCCTATCCATCGCGGTGGACACGGCGGGCGGTGGTGTCATCGTTGCCGCGTCCGGTGCCTCACCACCACACGCGGCCGAGGCGAGTACCGCGCCCACCACGACGACCGAGAGAGCCGCCTTGCCGGAGTTGCGCCGAAATGGGTTCATGAGCAGTGTCTTCCTCCTGTTCGAGTCGGAAGGCATGGGTGCGTCCCCGACGATTCGAGCCTAGGAATCCGGAGTTCCCGCGCCCATGACGCGCGCACCCGAATGCTGGGTACTGCCTGCTGGCCTGACGTGGTGGTGCCAGCACCACCACGTCAGCTGGGCGACACGAGAATCTCAGGGATTCATCGCATCGCCGCCCGGCACTGGGGTGTGGTGCTCGCGCAGGTTGACCCTGACGCACGGTCAATCTCGCACTATGGTCGGCATGCCTACGAAAACCAGTGCGACGCGGCACTTCACGGTTCACCACGACGACGTCACGATCTCGGTGTCCCGCGGTGGCGACGGACGCCCCTGGTTCTGTGTCCCGGGCTGACTTCGACACAGGATGAACTGGGCGAGCTCCTCGGGCTGTTGCGTCACGATTTCGATGTGGTGAGTTTCGATCTGCGGGGCCACGGTCTTTCCTCTGCTGCTGACCGGTACTGCTTCGATGGGTTCCTCGGCGATGTCGTCGCGGTGATGGCGGAGGTGGGACGACTCGGCCTGCCCTCGGCGCCTCTGCTCGCGGGCTACTCGTACGGCGCGGATCTGATCGTGCACTACGCCGCCGAGCATCCCGACACCGTCGGGGAGCTCGTTGTCATCGACGGGGCGAACCCGATCCCCGCACCGTTCATCACCCAAGCCGACGTGCCGGAGTTCCGCGCGCTGTGGGAGAACCTGGCGACGGCGCAGGAGACTCTGCGGGGCACCCCGCGTCAGGTGTTGCTCACCGCACAGGAAATCCTCGACCTCAATCTCGAGCTGGATGTCATCCGGTCCGGAATCGACCTCGGGATCGACGTGGTCGGACCCGGAATCCTGGACCGGTACCGCACGATCGACCTTCCGATCCGCATGATCATGTCGACCTCGATGGCCGGCGACAGTGGCGAAGGACGCGCACCGCGGCACAACCGGCTCTGGCGTGCCGGTATCGACCGGCTCGTCCGCGAGCCACGCATCACCACCTCTTGGCTCGATGCCACTCACGCGCTGGTCGTCACCCACGCTCCGGACATCGCCCAGATGATCCGGAGCACACCAGGCCCAGCTGGCCAGGCGACTTCTCGAGTCGCTTCCAGATCTCTAGGAGACTGGTCCGATGCTGACCATCGGTGAGCTGGCCGCGTACGCCGGAGTGACGGTGCGTGCGGTGCGGCACTATCACGCCAAAGGGCTACTCGCGGAGCCGGGGCGGGATCATTCCGGCTATCGCAGGTACGACGCCGGCGTCGTGGTCGAGCTGATCAAGATCCGGACCCTCGCCGCGGCAGGGGTCCCGCTGGCGCGTGTGCGAGAGCTGCTTCAGGCCGACACGGAGGAGTTCGCAGCGGCGGTCGCAGACATCGACAAGCGGCTGCGGGCGGAGATTCGGCAGCGGCAGCGGCACCGCGAGCAGATCGCCGGCCTGGCTGCGGGGGACAATCTAGCGTTGCCGACGGAGGTGGTCGAGTTTCTCGACCAGTTGCGGAAGCTCGGGGTCGACGAGCGGATCGTCCAGGTCGAACGCGACGGCTGGATCCCCTTGGCAGCGCGCTCACCCGAGCGAGTCCCGGAGTTGATGGCGCGCAAGCGGGAGCAGATCGCCCACCCACAGCTCGTCGACTTCTATCTCACCCTGAGCCAGGCTCTCGACCGGACCGACAACGACCCCATACTGATCGAGCTGGTCGACAATATGGCCGCCTACCTCACACAGCTGGCATGCGAGCAAGGCGAGGACTACATCGGCGGCGACATCGAACCATCGTTGGTCGAGCAGCTCGACACACTGGTGCTCGACACCGCGCCGCCGGCCCGTCGACTGATCGAGCTGCTGAACGAGCGAGGCTGGACCGGCTGGACCACGCTCACGCGCATGGACTCGGGGCACGGTACCGCCGAAACGCGGCAGGAAGGCACCGCGGTGCAGCAGTCTCCAGTCGGCGATCTCGCGGATCGGGCAGGTATTCGGCTCACACCACATGTCGTGGAAACCTGGAAACTCCCGACCGATCCGTAGTTCGTCGACGAGATCCGTGACGTGGTCGGGGGCGGGGCGTACCTGTCGCTTGGGCGCCCCCGAACAGGGTCAGCCCGCGTGGCTTGACGACCGCGAGGACCGTCGCCCCGACCAGGATGACGGTCGCGGCCACACCATGAACGACGAACGTCGGCGCACGCAAGGCGTCCAGAGTGGAAGCGGGGTCGGCGGCAAGGGCGGCGTAGTGGTCGACAGTGCCGGTGTAGAGCAGCAATATCGCCGTAGCCACCACATTGAGCACCAATTCGAACAGCACCCAGTAATGCCCGATCAATCCCCACGGTGTGCCCAGAGACTGCACCACACCGGTCACCAGAGACGCCACCGACAGCGGCACCAGCACCCACCAAACCATCGGTACCGCAACGAGATTCAGTACCGCAATGATCGTGTTCCACACCAACCTGTCCGGACGGGTCGGCCTTGGGACGGCCGAGGAGAAGGTGCTGGAACTCGTATGCAGAGCTGGCCATCCATCCGTCGGGGAACTGGCCGAGCAGACCGGTATGGCCAAGAACTCCATCAGCGATGGGGACTGCTGCGGGGTCGGGTGAGACTGGAACCCAACTGGTGGGGCAGGTCAGTGTCACCGATCCTGCAGCAGTCCCGGTAGGCGCTGGCCGATTCTCGTTCGCGGGGCGATGCCGGTCTTCCGCGAGCCAGTGACTTCTGGTCTGAAACTCCACCCCAGGGCTATCGCGTCCTCGATCGTTTCGCGACAGCGATCGCCCTGACGACGTACGTGGCATCAAAGGGGAGGAACACAAGTACGCGGCGGCATCACCGAAAAATCATCCCTACCAGTGGGTACGTCGAACCCCGTTGGCTCCTCGGCGATTGCTACCGGAACCCGGTGGGGTCAACGGAAATTCCCGGATCGGTGCCGTTCGGCCACCGCGCCGGCGCTGCTCGGCCAATCGCAGTACTGTGCCTTCCGGTTCCAGTTCAGGCCACTCGGACAGGTGTGCACGGCCGGAACGTTGTTCGAGCACTCAACGTACTTCGTCACATCTCCGGGATAAGGGAAGAGCCCGTCTGGTTCGGGACAGTTGAAGGCGGCGATGTCGACTCCGGTGTCCTCCGCGAGAGCAGACGACGCGGCAACGAGCGTGAGGGCGGAACTGAGCAGCAGTCCGGCTGCCGGCACAGCGAGAACACGAGTAAATCGCACGGTCGTCTCCTTCAGGTTCTCTGTCGAGTCGATCAGGATGTCGTCGGCTACCTGTGTCTGGCTCCTGTATCCCGCTGCCGAGGAGTTGATGCACCTGCGCGGCACTCGGGCAGAGCGAACCTAGCTCAGCGACCGTGAGACCAGAGCACGACACGCGGTGCCGAGAGGTGGCCCTGGAACGCTGACGAGAATCGTGCCCTACCCGTGATACCTCTGTATTTGTCAACCGGCATCGGCTCGAGCGGTACCTGCCGATGCCGAGCTGGAAAGGGACGCGTTGCGTGAGGTCGCCAATGGCTGGAAAATTCTGAGCCCGGGGACCAAGCGCCGCGACGTGGACTTGACCGGCTCTTACCAGGGGCTTCGCCAGTTCTAGTGCGGTGTGAGTCATCGGTCATGCTGCGGGGCAACAGGACTCAGTGGCAGGATGAAATGGCCCACTGCAGCTTCCGTAGCGACGCACCGAATCAGTTGTGGCTCAGTACTGAAGGTCACTCGGCCGGGGTGGGATTTCGTGCGGTGAGCCGCTCGAAAAGCCCGTCCATCAGTGCGGCCAGACCGAATTCGAAGGCGCTGTCGGGTGCGGCGTTGTATTCGGTGGCTGCGGCCGCCCTTTCGATACGGCGACGGAGCCTCGGATATCCCCGAGCGATCTCGGTTGCCTCGGACATGGCCTGCGCGAGTGGGGTTTGTGCGCTGTTTCCGTTGCGGTTGAGGCGGCGATCGAGCGAGAGGTTCACCGTCCTCGTCGAATCCGGCCTGTTCGAAGATGGCCAGCATCCGATCATCGTGGTGAGACTTGTTGGGACCATAGAGCAGATATCCCGATTGGGCCTGCACGACCCAGGGGTGCCGGGTGATCATGGCGTACATGCCGACGGCGGCGGCCTCCGCGGCGCTGCGCCAGTCTGTGGTCCGGGAGTCCGGCAGCACGATCTCGAGGCAGCTTTCCTGGACGAGGCGCTAGCTCCAGCGGCCCCCGGATGTTCGCCTCTTGACACTTTATGACCGATCGGTTGCAATGTTATCTGTGAGCTACGACACGATCATCAGAGGCGGGCGCTGGTTCGATGGCGCCGGTTCCCCATCCGCCATTCGCCACCTCGGCCTGCGGAGAGATCGTGTCGTCACGGTCTCGGCGGACCCGCTGGATGAAGCGGGTTGCCCGAACGTCGTCGCTGCCGAAGGTAAATGGGTGCTGCCGGGCATGCTGGACATCCACACGCACTACGACGTCGAGGTGCTGAAAGAGCCGGCGCTGGCCGAATCCGTGCGGCACGGCATGACCACCATCGTGCTCGGGTCCTGCTCACTGTCGACGGTGCACGTCGAGCCCACTGACGCCGGTGATCTGTTCGGCCGCGTCGAGGCGATTCCGCGCCCGCATGTCATCGGCACTGTCGAGGAGGTCAAGTCCTGGAACTCGGCGCGCGAATACGCCGAAGCCCTGGAGCGCCTGCCGCTGGGGCCGAATCTTGCTGCCATGATCGGACATTCGGATATCCGGGCCGCCGCCATGGGCCTGGACCGCGCGACCCGCAAGGACGTGCGGCCGACGCGCGCCGAACAGGCGCGGATGGAGGCCTGGCTGACCGAGGCGCTGGACGCCGGGTTCGTCGGCATGTCGGCGCAGCAGCTGCTGTTCGACAAGCTCGACGGCGAGGTCGCGCGCTCGCGGACGCTGCCCTCGACCTATGCCGGTTGGCGGGAACGGCGGCGGCTCAACGCGATTCTGCGCCGGCACGGCCGGCTGCTGCAGGGCGGGCCCGACATCAAGAATCCGCCGCGGCTGGCCGCGATGATCTTCGCCAGCGCGGGCCTGCTCCGCAAACGGCTCAAGACCACGCTGATCTCGGCCGCCGACCTCAAGGCCAGCCCGCTCATCGTCTACCTGATGAGCGGCCTGGCCCGCGCGGCGAACGCACTCAACGGCGACTTCCGCTGGCAGCATCTGCCAGTTCCGTTCGAGGTCTACGCCGACGGCATCGACCTGGTCATCTTCGAGGAGTTCGGGTCCGGGGCGGCCGCATTGCACCTGGCCGACCAGGTCGAGCGCAACGCGCTGATGCGCGACGAAGCCTATCGCCGCCGCTTCCGCAAGGACTACGACGCGAAATTCGGCATCCGGGTCTGGCACCGGGACTTCTTCGATGCCGAGATCGTGGCCTGCCCGGACGAGAGTGTCGTCGGCAAGACCTTCGGCCAAGTCGGCGTGGACCGGGGCGGTGTACATCCGGTCGACGCCTTCCTCGACCTGGTGGTCGAGCACGGCACCAAGATGCGCTGGCGCACCACCATCTCCAACCACCGGCCCGAGATCCTGAACCGGCTCAGCGTCGATCCCGGTGTGCAGCTGGGCTTCTCGGACGCCGGCGCGCACCTGCGGAACATGGCCTTCTACAACTTCGGGCTGCGTTTCCTGCGCCGCGTCCACCGCGCCGAGCAGGCAGGGAAGCCGTTCATGACCCTGGAACAGGCGGTACATCGGCTCACCGGCGAACTCGCGGATTGGTACGGTGTGGCAGCCGGGCATCTACGCCCGGGCGACCGCGCCGACCTGGTCGTGGTCGATCCGACGGGCCTGGACGACTCGCTCGACGCCTACGCCGAATCCCCTGTCGCGATGTACGGCAACCTGGCTCGTATGGTCAACAGGAACGACAGAGCCGTTTCGGCCGTGTTCGTCGGTGGTCAGTATGTGTTCGGCGAGGGGCAACCCGCCGAGGTGCTCGGCGTCCGGCGCACCGGTCGCTTCCTACGAGCCGGAGAGTAAGTGACCAACGCGCGACGAACACAGGCCGAGCGCAGCGCCGCCACCATCGCCAAACTGGTCGAGGCCACCATCGAGGCGATCGAGCAGGTCGGCTATCACAGCACCTCGCTCGGTGAGATCAGCAGTCGCGCGGGGGTTTCCAAGGCGGCCATCTTCCGGCACTTCGACTCGCGCATGGACCTGGTGGTGGCGGCTGCGGGCGAGGTCAGCCGCCGGCACCTGGCCGTCGTCGCCGAGCTACGCATCCCCGAGAGCGTCGCGCACCCGGTCGATCTTGCGGCGCTGATGCACCTGATCCGCAAGCAGATTCGCAGCGACATCAACACCGTCTGGCTGGAACTGCTGGTCGCCGCCCGCACCGAGCCCGAGCTCCGGCTCCGGATCGCGCCGGTCCTGCGGGAGCTCTATGATGAATTGGACGAGCTCGCGGTCAGCGTGCTGACCCCCGACGTCTCGCCCGAGGCGGCCCGGCTACTGGCCACCTCGCTGATCCACATGTTCGACGGCGAGGCGATTCTGCGCACCACCTATCCGCGCCCGGAACTGGAGGACGCACGCATCGACCACGTCGCCGCCGCTTTCCGGACGCTGACGGGTCCTATAGCCCCCCAGCCGATGATCGATCAGCAGCTACCAGGGGTTGAGGAACATCCGCGCGGACTGTTCCGCTAGCGGAACCAGCGCTGTCCAGAACAAGGGCTGCGGGCGCCGTGGAGAGTGGGACAGGTCGCTCTTCGGCCAACCCGCCCCACCCCGGAACCCGCCGCAACTTGACACTTGGGAGCATCAGAGGTCTTGCATCTCGGGGACTCGACCCTGTGACCTGTCGCCGCAAATTCGGCAGCCCAGTTCACAGCCTCGAGCCTGCGCACGTGACCGATCGTGCGACCACTACAACCTCAGTGGGCTTCAGGTTCTTATTGCACCAGATGCTCACCGACTCGTCAGGTGTCCAGTACGTAGGTGTCGGTGAATTCCTGGCCGCCGATGAGGTAGCGGTCCATGCTTATTTCGTCTGGATTCTGCGGATCAACGGGAACGGCGATCTTGCCGTCGACGCCGGTGTTCATCGGCTCACCCCACGGCGCCATGATCTCGATCGGATGGCCGGTGTCGTTCGGGATTGCCCGGATCTTTCCGTTGGGTCGGTAGACGCCGGGTTCCGTGGTCGCCTCGTGGCGCTGGTCGAAGTGGGCTCGCGCGGCGGCGATATCCGGCTCGGCTGCTTTGTAGATGTACTGCTCACCGCCAGGGTTGGTGATGATGATCTGACCCTCGCGTGCCCGATTCGTGGTTTCCCGAGTACCGTCGGCCAGGATGGTTTCGACATGCTCGTCCTCGCGCGCTGCATGGGCACGGACCATGCCCTTTTTCCTGTAGATCGGGGCCTCGGCGAGCTTGGCCGTGTAGTCGGGGGTTGAAAGATCAAGTCGGATTCTCGTCACAGAATCGGAGCCCGTCGAGGAACTCGGCAACCCGGGATCGGTGTCCTCCGGCCGCCGATGTTGCGTGTCGCCACCATCGGCGCCCGCCCCGAGAATCGGACGCCGACCCTCCAAGTCATCCTCTTGTAGTTGTTGCTTACTCCTTCGAAGCTCGCCAGCGACCCCATGCATGGCTTCCCCGCTGGCTCTTCCTGCCTCTTCCAGCCGAGCGACCGGCGGGGCAACCCGTTTGCGAAAGAGATCAACAAGAACTCTACTGATCCACACATTTCCCCCTCAACTCACGGCAAAACGAACTGGGCTCGGCTGCAACACAATAGACGCCGCCAACATCCGAGCGGCCAAGGCGCTGACGACACAAAGATCACCACGCCAACGCCCTTGGCCGCTCGGATGTTGGTCAAACCCTCCACGTCGGCGAAAGCCACGGGAAGATACCTGGGCAGCGGCGTGTTGGTACGCACCATCTCCGGATCGGTCTACTACCTGGCCGTAGGTGCGAAGATCGCCGCCTCCCGTCAGCGAGTTGAAGCCTCCTACGCTGAGTTGTGGCTACTTCACGATGCGGAATCGGGTGTGGATCGCGGCTGGGGTTTCGACGACCTGCAGGGTTTCCAGTGGCAGATGATCGGTGGGCAGGTTCTCGAACAGGCGGGTGCCTGCCCCGAAAATGACCGGTACGACGTGCAGGGAGACCTCGTCGAGCAGGCCGGCGGCCAAGTACTGCTGACCGAGGTCGGCGCCTCCCATCACACAGACGCTCCCGTTCCCGGCCGCGGCGCGGGCTCGATCGAGGGCATCGTGGATGCCGTCGGTGGCGAACTCGTACACCCCGTTCTCCGGGGCGGTGTCCGGAGCGTGGTGAGTGACGACGATGGTCGGGCGCCGGGCCGGGCCGGACGGTCCGTTCGGTCCCCACCACGTGATCGAGTGGTCGAAGGTCCGGCGACCGCAGATCACCGCGCCCAGGCCGCCGAGTGCCTCTTCCATGTACTGGCGGTTGGCATCGTCGCGACCGATCCAGTCGTGCAACCTCAGGCCGCCCTCGCCCATGGGCTCGTCCGGCGTCTGGTTCGACGCGGTGATGAAACCGTCGATCGATACGCTGATGTCGAACACGACCGTGCTCATGCTGTTCCTCCTCGATGATGCCGGGCGGCGCCCAGCTTGTGTGATATCGGTGAAACGTCCGCCGAGATCCGAATCCATCGGTTCAGCGGAAGAAACTTTGCGGTCGTATTCACCGATGACACCGAGTAGCCGGGACGTCGTTGCCGCTACCGTCACGATCCGGCTGGAGGCCGCCACGATGAAGGATGCCCAGGAGCTCGACCCCGAGGACCTTGCAGCTGCCGCGGTAGCCGGTGACGAGTCGGCCTTCGCGACGCTGTTCGAGCGGCACCGACGTGAACTCCACGTGCACTGCTACCGGCTGCTCGCCTCGTTCGAGGAAGCCGAAGACATGGTCCAGGAAACCTTCCTGCGTGCTTGGCGCAAGCGCGAAACCTTCGACGGCGGTCCGATGATCCGTGCGTGGCTCTACCGCATTGCCACCAATGCCTGCATGGACCTGCTCCGGCAGCGGGCCCGCCGGATCCCGGTCTTGCACTCCTACGCCGAGATCGCATGGCTCGAGCCCTATCCGGATCGGCTTCTCGACCAACTCGCTCCACGGGAGGACGAGCCCGGTGCTGCCGTCGTCGCCCGGGAGACGATCGAGCTGGCCTACCTTGCCGCCCTTCAGTTGCTGCCGCCCCAACAGCGAGCCGTTCTGGTTATGCGCGATGTCATCGGTTGGTCGGCTGCCGAGGCCGCGGCGGTGCTCGAGACCACCACTGCTGCGGTCAACAGCGCCCTGCAACGAGCCAGGGCGACGATGGCCCGCCACTCCGCACGCGACCGACAGCCCACCGGCGGCGACCTCAGCGCCGAAGAGCGTGACCTGCTTCAGCAGTACATCGCGCTGCACGAACGTCCCGACCTGGCGCGGATGGCGGCACTGGTCCACCACGACATCCGAGTGACCATGCCACCCCAGCCGCTGTGCTTCGACGGCTGGGAGAATCTGGCTCCCCTGCTCGAACGGGCATTCGGCCCACAAGGCTTCGGCGACTGGCATGTCATACCCACCAGCGCGAACCGCATGCCGGCGGCGGCCTGCTATGTCCGCCCCGCCGGTGACACCTTGTTCCACGCCTTCAAAATGGACGTCCTGCGATTCGACGGCGGCAGTATCACCGAAATCACCACGTTCGAGCGGCACGTATTCCCACGATTCGGCCTGCCGGACACCCTTCCCGGCCCGCCACCGCACAGCCGATGAGGCCCACGCCCAACTCGATGCGCAGAGCTGGTGCGGGCCTCGCCCGTGGCTTGTTCAACGACATGATTCGCTATTGGGGTCGAGACGTGCTGGTCTGCGGGGGCGGTGGTTTACCGGGTGGTGTCGCGGTCGGAGACCAGCCCGGCGACGGCAAGATGGGTTGGCGGGAGTGTGTGGCGGCGGTGGTGCCAGCGGCGCAGGCCTCGCCATTGCTTGTGTGCGGCGATTGCGTGTTCGACCGGGATGCGTGGTGAGGAATGCCGTGTGCGGGCCCGACTCCCTGGCCCCGGCGGTCAAAGTTGGTGGCGCAGGATCGCCCTGGGGTTGCCTGTGTGCCCGCGCCAGCGCCCACCCCCTCGGGTACGAATGGCCGCGAAACCATGATCGTGGATGTGGTGCCTGGCTGCCGGGAAGCCGCAGGTTCGACGGTCAATGTCGGTGACAGACCAGCTTGACGTCGCGTCGTGTATTGGTCGCCCTGCCTTCGCTATCGACCGGTGGGCGGTAGCAGGGGATGTAAACCCCGGGCCTGGCCCCCGGCCGCAGCAGCGGTGGGGCCGATAGGTCGCGGGTGTGTCCGAAGACACCATCGCCGACGCCCTGAAGCGAGGTACTCACGAATCGGGCAGGGAAGTCAGCCAGGACCGAACCCTTTCTCCGCGTTCGATAGCGGCGTCGTATTGCCCAGGTCGCCGTTCGTTCAATCTTTGGAAGATCCGGGTGGCTTCTTCGATCGCGGCCAGTCCGTCCTCGTGTCGGCCAAGATCGCCCAGCCGGTTCGCGAGGTTGTGCAGGCTGGTGGCGAGGTCGGGGAGGTAGGTGTCGGGTCGCTGTTGGGCCAGGGCCCGGTACATCCGGGTGCCTTCTTCGATCGCGGCCAGTCCGTCCTCGTGTCGGCCGTGGTCGCCCAGTTGGACTGCGAGGTTGTTCAAGCTCATGGCGAGGTCAGGGAGGTAAGTGTCGGGTCGTTGTTGGGCCAGGGCCCGGTAGATCCGGGTGGCTTCTTCGATCGCAGCCAATCCGTCTTCTGGTCGGCCGTGGTCGCCCCGTTGGACTGCGAGGTCGCCCAGTTGGACTGCGAGGTTGTTCAAGCTGGTGGCGAGGGCGGCGAGGTGGGTGTCGGGTCGTTGTCGGGCGAGGGCCCGGTAGATCCGGGTGGCTTCTTCGATCGCGGCCAGTCCGTCCTCGTGTCGGCCGAGGTCGCCCCGTTGGACTGCGAGGTTGTTCAAGCTGTTGGCGAGGGCGGAGAGGTAAGTGTCGGGTCGTTGTTGGGCCAGGGCCCGTCGGATCCGGGTGGCTTCTTCGATCGCGGCCAGTCCGTCCTCGTGGCGGCCGAGTACGCCCAGCCGGTTTGCGAGGTTGTTCAGGCTCATGGCGAGGTCGGGGAGGAAGGTGTCGGGTCGTTGTTGGGCGAGGGCCCGTCGGATCCGGGTGGCTTCTTCGATCGCGGCCAGTCCGTCCTCGTGGCGGCCGAGCGCGCCCAGCCGGTTTGCGAGGTTGTGCAGGCTGGTGGCGAGGGCGGGGCGGTAGGTGTCGGGTCGTTGTTGGGCGAGGGTCCGGTGGATCCGGGTGGCTTCTTCGCTCGCGGCCAGTCCGTCTTCTGGTCGGCCGAGGTCGCCCAGCCGGACGGCGAGGTTGTGCAGGCTCATGGCGAGGGCGGGGCGGTAGGTGTCGGGTCGTTGTTGGGCGAGGGTCCGGTGGATCCGGGTGGCTTCTTCGCTCGCGGCCAGTCCGTCTTCTGGTCGGCCGAGGTCGCCCAGCCGGTTCGCGAGGTTGTTCAGGCTCATGGCGAGGGCGGGGCGGTAGGTGTCGGGTTGTTGTTGTGCCAGAGCCCGGTGGATCCGGGTGGCCTCTTCGATCGCGGCCAGTCCGTCCTCGTGGCGGCCGAGCGCGCCCAGCCGGTTCGCGAGGTTGTGCAGGCTGCCGGCGAGGGCGGGGCGGTAGGTGTCGGGTCGTTGTTGGGCGAGGGCCCGTCGGATCCGGGTGGCTTCTTCGATCGCGGCCAGTCCGTCTTCTGGTCGGCCGAGGTCGCCCAGCCGGTTCGCGAGGTTGTTCAGGCTGCCGGCGAGGGCAGGGTTCGTTTCGGGTGGGGTTCCGTCGGTGCGGTAACGCCGAACGAGCGCCTCGGTCATGGCGGTGGCGATCTCTGCGAGCGCTTGGCTGGTGTCGGGGAGGCTGTCGTGCAGAGTGATCAGAACCGTGGTGGGAGTGGTCGGGTCGGTGATGGCGTCGTCGAGGGCAGTGGTCAAGGGTGTCGGGTTCTCGACGTGGGTGGCGACCTCGATGGCGTGGACCAGCATCGTGTCGGGCTGGGTGCGGCACCATGCGGTGAGTCGCTGCCCGGGCATGGGTCCGAGGATCGGGTGGGCGGCGGCACGGGTGCACACCGTCAGTAGCTGGCGGGCACGGGTGTCGGTGAGTGGCAGGGCGGTGAGGTGTTCGATGACGCAGGGGCGGGTGCGGTCGAGCATGAGCCGCCCGACAAGTCGTTCGGCGACCCGGTCGGGTGCCAGCCCGGTGAACACGCCCGGTTCCTGTCCGGGATACAGGCTGGTCAGCCAGGCGCGGGTGCGGTTGCGGATGAGCAGGGGTTGTTCGGCCAGCTCGGGTACCCAGCCCAGGATTTCATCGAGTTCGGCTCCGCCGGTGGGGGCGAGGACCGCGGTGGTGGCGACCACGTCTTTGAGGGCGGGTGTGTCGAGGCTGGTGAGCCCGTGGCTGGCGGCGATGTGGCCCCAGTATCGGTATTCGTGGTCCAGTACCCGGTCCTCGATCCCTCGCGCACCCGCCCTGGCTGACGATGGAGGACTACTTGTGTCCAGAAGCGCGGTCAACGCGGTCATCTGCACAGTCAGAACGCTGGTGTCTTCGACGAACTCCGGTACCGGCGCGGCCAGGACCTTGTCGGCGGCTTCGGCCCACCCGTGTGCTTGTGTCGGGCCGGGCAGTCCCGGCAGCGCGGTCGCGAACGCTTCGACCGCTGCCCGGTAGGACTCTGCGCGGGCGCCGGGGTCGGGATCGAGCGCGCTCAGTTCGGTGATCGCGGCGGTGTCGGTCAGATCGGCGATGTCGTCACTGCCGGTGGGGATCTCGTTCCACCAATCGCCGTGGGTGCGGGCCAGCAGCAGCACTTTCATCGACCGATCGCCTGTCGTCGCGGCCAGCGTGGTCAGCAGCTCTTGGACTTGGCCAACCCGTGACTCGGCGTAGTCGATGATCACCAGCAACGAGGTCACCACCTGAGCCAGCACCGCCAGATCGGTGTGCGGGGCGTGCGGGTCCAGCCAGAGTACTGTCCATTTCTGGTCGGTCAGCTGGCCGGCGAAATGGTGTGCAAGTCGGGTCTTGCCATGTCCTCCCGCGCCGGTGATCAGCTGAACTCCGATCCCCGGTGCCTTTGCCCACTCGAGGAGTTGGTCGAGGAGGGTTTCGCGGCCGGGCCGGAACTTCACGATTGCTCGGCGTGCCAGCAGCAGCGAGGCCGGAGTCGCGGGTGCGGTGGCTGTTCGGGTGGGGGAATGGCGGTCGGACAGGTGCTGGAGTTCGACCGGCGCCCATCCCGAACCCGCTTCCCCGCCATGGGATGTCACTACTTCCCGGAACCGGTCACTATTGAGCAGCACGTACGCGGGAACGACATCGAGCGCGCCATGAGCGCGGTGCGCGGGATCAGCGGCCACGACACCGGTCAACAGGTCCCCGCAATACACCGCCGCGCCGGAGATCCCCGACCACGGTGACTCACCCAGCTGCGCTGGTGGGTGTGCGTCGAGTTCGACGACGTAGCGGTTGCCGACCAGCCCCGCACCAGGATTGATACGTCCGGTCGGCTGCGCCAGCTCAGTTGCACCGCCCTCATGCTGGGCGAAGTCGGGCACACCCCAGCTACGGCAGGCGATACCGGGTTGGTGGGTGACCGTGCGTCCCCACACCACCGGCCGCATCGCCGGTGGAACCCACTGCGGGTCGGTGACTTCCACGAGCGCGGCGTCATCACGTCCACCAGGGGTTCCACACCACAACACCCTCGCGGCGTAGACACCGGACGCGCCCGGTCGAAACACCCGCACCGCCGCACCGACCCCGCCGGTCACGTGCGCGGAGGACAGCACCAAACGCGGTGCGATCAGATACCCCGAACCTGCCTGCTGCCCGGTCACCCGCAGCAGTTGCTCCCACCGCATCACATCGCTCCGCTCTCACCGCGAACCCAGTGCATCCCAACAGCTTCAGCCGGTGACGTCATGGATTCAGGGTCCTATCGCACCGAGCTGTTACGGCTCGATCCGTTCCGACAGATCACCTGGCCCCTCCTCACCGGCCTGGCTGCCGACCAGCACTCGCCCGCCGCCGACGGCTTGCGGGGTCAAGGTGAGCGTCACCCGTTGGCGACGTGAGTGCCCGGCTCCTGCCTCGACGTCCGCTGACACCACCCAGGCTTTGAACCCGGCCTTGGCCTTGGCGTCCTTGCGGAGTTCGACCTCGAAAGACAACTCGACCGGGCCCACCTCGAATTGCAGGCCCGTTCCGGCTCCCTTGGCCGCGGCTTCCAGCAATTCGTCGCGCAAGGCTGCGACAGCATCACTCAACTCGATATCCACATCGACCCCTCATCGCTGTCGGCCCCATCGGCCCACTTCATCGTGGTGGTCGTCATCGTGCCCGATAGACGGTGTACGACGAAACCTGAACCCGGCCAGCCGGTTTCACGCCAGGGACGACCGATCGTCGCCGAGTCGACCATGCGCTGCCGTGGTTTTCGGAGCCGGTCGTAGTTGTCGGTACGCCAGGAGTGGCTGTTCGGGTCGGCTCGTCGGCACCGGTACACCGAACCCAGGGTGGTTCGTCCTCAAGCGGCCGACCAGCCGATTTTCGTTCAGAACATCTGTCCCCGAAAACTTTTTCAAGATCATGGGAAGTGGCGGTGGTCAGGAACGAGAACGGCGGTACCGCACGACGAGGTGCGGTACCGCCGTTCGCCTTCCCTGAGTCAGTTCAGGGCGAAGGCGGCGGTCGGCGCGGAGGCTTCGCCCTCGGCGCCGAGCGCGTTGTAGACCAGCGTGTAGTCGCCGGTGCCGGGGGAGTCGACCACGAAGACCACGAAGTTGTCCGGCTTGTCGATGGTCTGGCGCGCGCCGAGCAGCTCGTTGATCGGGCCCTTGAAGTCGGCGGGCACGGTGCGGCCGTCCGGGGTGCGCACGCTGAAGTACTGGTAGTAGATGTTGGCGCCGCCGGCCGGGATGCCGGAGCCGCCGGTGAGCGTGATGTGCAGCGCCACATCGGATTTCCCGCGCTCGCCGGTGCTGTAGCTCGGGTGCAGGCTTGCGCCGGTGACGGTCACCGTCGTCTCGCCCTGGGTGAGCTTCGCGGAGGTCGGGAAGCTGCGCGGCTCCACGCTCTGCACCTGCGCGTCCTTCTTCAGCGCGATGATGGTCTGGTTGTCGGTGGCCGTGCCGTAGACGATCGTCATGGTGTCGATCAGGTGCTCGGCGTCGTCCAGCGAGCGCACCGGGACCTCGGCCTTGCCCCTGCCCTTGCCGCCTGCGGCGACGGTCGGGCTGTCGAAGGTCGCGCCGCCCTCCAGCTCGCCGTTGACCAGCAGGGTCGGGGTCAGCCCCAGCATTCGGTCGGCGAGGCCGGTATTGGCGTAGGTGATGTCGATGGTCACCTCGGCGCCGCCATACTCGTCGGGCACCACGGTGGCCTTGTCCACGGTGATGGCGAAATCGTCGTACCAGCCGGTCTTGCCGACGGTGCGCACGGTGGACTGCCCCGCGCGGCCCGCGGCGGGGGCGCCGGCCGGCGTGCCCGCGGAGGTGGCCACCGTCGTGCTGGCCGGTGTCGCGGTGCCGACCTCGTCGTTGCAGGCGGTGAGGGAGAGCAGGGCGACGGCCAGCGCGGCCGCCACAGCGGTTTTCCGGACAAGTGGAGTGGGCACGACTGCCTCCAGTGATTCGACACCCCGTCCGGCGGATTCCCGGGTTCGGCGCACGGCGGGTTCTGCCCGAAGATATCCCGGCGCGCGCCCGGTGTTAACCGGAGCGCGTAGAACGATCGGGGAACGCCCGGATCACCGCCGCAGCGCGGTGTAGTCGATCAGCTTCTCCGCGTTGGACAGCGAGGTCACCACGCAAATGCCGAGCGGGCCGGTGCGGTCGTCCATGGTCGCGGTGCCGATGGAGACGCCGTCGGCGGCGAGCGGTGTCTCCACAACGACTGGCGGTAGTGTTCGGTCGTTTTCCGAACACCGTGCACCACCTTTCCAGTAGGGGCACGGTGTTCGCCTCCGACCGCGGCGGCCGCTACTCTGATTTCCCTGCGGGGGTGGGCAGTACAGTCGGTGGCCCTCCCTCCAAAGGAGGGGCAGGGGCCTGGATCTGGGCATGCTGACGTCGGCGGCCCAGCCAGCGACGACCGACGAGGGGGTAGCCAGCCCTCCGCCTCCGACCGCGAGCGACCAAGATGTAACGGCGACAAGCGATCTCGGACCCGCCCCGTGCACGCACCAGTGGCGCCCCCGGCATGGCCTGCGGAATATCGGGTTTGTCTCGGCAGCGGCGCCGCTGGCGGCCCCGGCCTGGCGGGCGGATGCGATGCAGACGGCCGTCTGGCGGGGTCCAAGAAGGCATCTGCACGGGCGCGGAATCTCGCCTTCATCTGTGTGCCGGGTCGCCGGACCGCTGCGGTCTGCCCGCTCGGCCCCTTCGCTCCCAGCTGTCTCGACCGTCTCACCGGCCTGCCCATCGCTGCACCAGCTGCGCCATTCCCGCCTGACTCACGCCGCGGAAGAGGGTGCGCCGACGCCGGTGCTGATGAAGCTGTCCGGGCACACCTCGGTGCGCAGCTTGGTGAAGTACGCGCGAGTTTCCGACGAGGGGCTGCGCCGCTTCCATGCCGACAGCGACCCGGCGGCTCGGCGGAGAGGACGACCACGCAGTTTGGAATTCGTTGCCGTGCAGGTTGTTTCAGTGAGTGAGGTCCAGGGTGTCGAATCGGTGGGCCGACCAGATTCGCCGCGAAGCGTCTTCTGGGTAAGGCCGGGTGATCGGTTCGGCGTCGTAGACGCGGGTGGTTCGTGTCCGTGGATCGTAGGGTGCCCAACCGGGTTTGCCGGTGGCGGCGAACCGCACCCAGTCGGCACGCATGTACTGGCCGACCTGGTTGATTTCGTTCGCGGCGTTCGGATGGGCGGCTCGGTGGGCGCGGACCTCGTCGGGGCTGAGGGTGCCGAACAGGAGCAGGAAGTCCAGGCAGTGCGAGGCGCCCTGTTCGGCGTTGAAGCTCCAGGTGAGTTCGTAGAGCCACACGGGTCCGCCGCCGGCGTAGGCGGCGTCGGCCAGATGCAGGCTCGGCATGCGGAACAGCCAGTCGGTGCTGAGTATTTCGAGTCGCTGGCTGGGGGAGGCGTCGGGGTAGGCGGTGCGGTAGAGCCTGTCGCCGTCCGCATTGGGGGCGAGGTGGTGGAATGCCGCGGTCATGTGCGCGGGGGTCGGTTCGCTGCAGGGCCGGGATGTGTAGAGCCGGAACTCGTCTCTGGTGTGGCCGATGAGCAGGTCCACCCCACGCGCGGCGCCGCCGGCGACCGCGCTCCACGGTGCGCTCGGCAGGACGTCGCCGTCGATGAGGGGTGAGAACGGGGTGGGCGTGAACGTCAGCGGGCCCCAGATATCGACGAACTCGGGCATCTTCGCGATCACCGCAGTGGTCGCGTCGGTCAGGGCGCGCGGTGGCAGCTGGCTGAAGTCGGAGACCGTGGCTTGGACGCCTGCCTCGGTGGCGATCGTGGTCGAGATCGCGGCGGCGAGTTGTGGGGTGAAGTAGGTGCCGGGCATGGATTGGCTGATCGCGCGTCGGAACAGTCCGGCCGCCCTCGGCATGACGAGGAGGGCGGCGATGGCTGCCCCGCCGGCGGATTGGCCGAATACGGTGACGTTGGATGGGTCGCCGCCGAAGGCGGCGATGTTGTCCTGGACCCAGCCCAATGCGGCGATCTGGTCGAGGATGCCGCGGTTGTCGGGGGCGCCGGTGATGCGGGCGAAGCCGTCGACGCCGACGCGATAGTTCATGCTGACCACCACCACGCCCGCCCCGGCGAGTGTCGCGGCGTCCAGGTGCGGGTTGGCGGTGTTGTTCTCCAGATAGGTGCCGCCGGAAAGCGACGTCATCACCGAACCGGTGTTGCCTGGTTGGGGCACGGGTGGACCGAACCGGCGTGCGTCCCGGATGCCGTCCCACCGCTGTGCAGGAACGGGGGCGGCGAATCGTCTTGCACCGAACGGTGGTTCGGCGTATCGGATGCCCCGGAACACCGCGACAGGGTCTTCCCATCTGCCGCGTACCACTCCGGTCGCGGTGCGGATTTCAGGTTCGATGTCCACACGATGCTCGCTTCTCTTGGCAGCGGACGGTGATGATCAGCCGAAACGCACATCTCAATCAGATGTCGGGTGTGTTGTAGGTCACTGCCTGTTGAGGGAACCGGTCTTGGGCGTGTCCCGTCCTACCATGCGACACATCGGAACTCTCGATGTGCCCGAAAGTCATGGGGGTACAGCATGATTCGGAACAGTCGGCCCGTTCGGGCCTGTGCATTGCTTCTCGGGATTCTCGCAACGGGGTTGGTCGAGCCGGGGTTGGCACGAGCGCAAAGTCTTCCGACCTGCCAGAACTATGTGGTCAACGCCCAGTGGGGCAAGTTGACCGTGGACACGCGGCGGTCGAACGACGGCGACCCCATCGGAGTTATCAGCTGGGCGTGGTTCATCAACGTCCATGCCGATGTTCCAGGCCGCTACGACTGGACGGTGTTCATCAACAGCACCGCGCCGGAGGGTCCGCAATGGAACGTCAAGGACGACAACTTGCATTCGGCGTTTCGTCGCTACCGCGACGGGGTCACCCGGTACAACTCCGGTGACGTGTTCCACGTTGAGGCTGCCCACGCGGCGGGTAGGAACCTGTACGTCACCCCGCTCAACAGATGCCGCATTCCGTAGGAGGTGTGGAAGAATCGTGGAAATGACTGAGTCCAACGCTGTTGTCGGGGCGCGACTTTTGGCTGATGACATAGCGAACGCACTGGGCTATGAGGTGCAGATCGATGCCGAGACCGATGATCGGTTAGGCGGCGAAACCGCTACGAGTTCGATCGGTATCCGGGTTCCCGATCTGGGGATCGAGATGGGATACCGTCCCGCTGCCGGGGTTGCGCCGGAGTCGGTGGCTTGCCAGCTGGCCAGCCACATTCAGGACGACATCCTGTCCAAGACCGGGATGATCTGGCCCGAAGATCAGGGCCAGGGTGACCAGCCGCTGGTTCCAGGCGATTCCGGGTGGCACCGGGAGAGTGAGCCAGGTGTGGTGGTCCCGTACGGTCAGGCGGGCGGGGCCCACCGACCGGACAGTTCACTGGACGCGGTGGTCCGGTGGTGGCTGGGATATTGGTTCGTCGGCGTGATCGCTGACCCGGCGGGCGATGTGTGGTTCTCCGAGCACGAATTCGTCGGGGACCTGTCGGCGATCGCCCCAGGGGTTCGAGTCGACTACGAGGTCGGCGACCGTTTCCATGGTCAGCTCCGCAAGGCGACCGTAGTTCGTTTCGCCGACTGATCGCGCTCCGGGGCGGCGTAGCGAGATCGAAAACGGAAGACCCCGGCTGTATCCCGTGCCCCTGACGGCAGGCCATATCCGACCGCAACCACGGCTCGGCCGCAGTGATCTCGAACGCCCGCGACATCAAAGCGCCAGAAATCCGCTACTCCTCCGCGAGGTGCCGACCGAAGGCTACGTTTCTGCCCGAGGGAGAGGGATCATCAGGGCCATGTCCAGGACCGGACTTCTGGCCACCGGTGGGCGTAGCCGTGGCGGCCGAGGTAGCGGCTGGTGAGGCGGTGATGGATCTCGGCGTAGAGCTGAAGTTGGCGCAGGTCGCAATAGGCGTTCTCGACAAAGAGTGTCTCGTTGTTGTAGAGATCGAGCGCGTTCTCGATCAGGTCGCCAGACGCGCAGCAACCGTCGATCGTAGTGGCGGGGCCGACGATTGTTGCCCATGATGTTGCCCCTGAGTCCTTGGACACTGGAGACACTGCCCGAGCAGGAGGCCAGATGGTTCGCGCTGCGGTAGTTCTGGATGTTCCCGCCCGTTTGCGCCAGGAACTCACCGGTAAGGACATGGCCGAAACCCGGCATACTCGACACGATGGGGGTGTAGGGGTGTCGCCTGAGGATGGCCTCCACGGACCGCTCGACTTGGGCAATCGCGGTGTCGAGTAACAGGATGTCGTCTGCGATTTGTCCGATGATCACGCCTGCGAGCTGTTCCCCGGGGATCTGAACAGTCTGCTTCTGTGCCGCTTCGACTGCGGCGACAGCGATTTTGCGTGAGCAACGGGCACCCTGACTCTGTAGCCACGCCTCGATCCCGGCCGCTCCGGCCTGGAGGATCGCCGTTGGCGTCTGGTACTGGCTGACCAGCATGACCGCTGCCGCGCTTCTGGCGAACTGAAACTCGCGTCGAGGGCTGGAAGGACTCGGTCAGCAACCCTCTCAGACGATTGATCGCGCGGACACGGTCCTCCTCAACATGCTGCGACGGGCCGTGAGCACCTTCAAATGGCGTGCAGCAGTATCCGCCGGCGGCAGGTAGTGCGGATCTAGAGACGACCGGGCGTGATCAGCGAGTACGGCGGCATCCTTGGCATCACTCTTCACCTCACCGCGATACAACTCCGCGGCATGATGGAACCTTCGACCTGCCAGGTAGATCACCCGCTGTTGACGGTTGTGCAACAGAGTGAGCAGCAGCGAAGCGGGGCCGCGGTTGAGATCGGCGGCCCAGGCTACGCCGCCGTCGGCGAGCCCTAGGACATCGTCGATCAGAACGTTCAGGTCGGCCTCGGTGTTGGGGACACGTCGAGACAACAGCTGCTTGCCGGCGTCATCCATGACGATGCAATGATGAGCCGACTTCCCGATGTCGACGCCGCTCCAGATGTTCTGTGCCATACCGCAACCCGATCTCGGCTTGAGGGACGATTGACAAGGGTGGCTCGCCGACACAGACAGGTTCTAGCGATCGGTCGCAGTTATATCAGAGCGGTCGAGCCATCCCTTGTGGGCGGATGGCTCTCGACCAGACGGGTGGGATCGTGGGGATTTTCGCGAGGTCGCTGAGTCCGTAGGTCCGTATCCCGACGGCGGCGAGGTCGCGGACCAGCCGGATGTCGTAGCCGTTGCGGCCGTTGTGGAACCAGGCGGGCAGGTTGTCGAGCCAGTCGTCGCCGTGTGGCATCCCGGGGTGGGTGAAGACCGTCGGCGTGGGGGAGGACCGGTCGGGTTCTGGTCCAGCGCGGTGTTCGTTGCCCTGTGATGTCGAGGTCGTCGTCGTCGGATCGGGCTGGCCCGGCGAGGTGATCGCCGACATCGTCGCGTGAACACCCGATGGTCCGCAGGTAGCGAGACCGCGGGCCGTCGGAGCACCCGTCTCACTGCGCATCGTCCTCGGACCGCTGCGGGCCGGGGCGCACATGCGCACGCGTTCCGTGCGAGCCGAACAGAATGAGCAACTCGACCGCACCGCCGTCGGCGCTACCCAGCCAGTGGGGCAGGGCGGTGTCGAACTCGGCGGCCTCGCCGGACGGCAGGGTCAGGTCGCGGTCACCCACGATCAGCCGCAGGCGGCCGTTGAGGACATACAGCCATTCGAAACCGTCATGCGTCTGTGGGGTCGGTTCCACCGGGTGCGGCCGGGCCGGGATCATCATCTTGAACGCCTGCACCCCACCCGGCCGACGGGTCAGCGGGATGTACACCAACCCGGACCGCCGGATCGGTTTCAGATGGATCCGGGGATCGCCGGTGCGCGGGGCACCCACGAGATCGTCCAACGGGACATCGTAGGTCCGCGCCAGCGGGAGCAGTAATTCCAAGCTCGCCCGGCGCTGCCCGCTCTCCAGCCGGGACAGGGTGCTCTCCGACACTCCCGTCTTCTCGGCCAGGTCGGCGAGGGTGATCCCGCGGTCGCGGCGCAGTGCGCGCAATCGCGGACCCACCACGTCGAGAACGTCTTCCGTTTCACGGTCCATCCAGCCATCTTGCCGGAACCGCAAGATTTCGTGCCAGGCGACCGGGGGCCCGAAAGACTGAATACGTCCCGACCCAAGGCGCCCCCGGAACCCCACCTCTCCCAGGACGGATCATGATGACCACCGCAACCCGGCCACCATCGCGCCGATCAGCGCGCACCGTAGCGGCCGCCGCGCTCACCTTGCTGCTCATGCTCGGAACCGCGGCGTGCACCACGCCCGCCGCCGAGATTCCCTCCTACGCCGCCGTCACCCACAACGACCCCGAGTTCCAGAACAGCTTCCGCCACGAATTCGCCGATGTCGACGGCGTCCGCATGCACTACGTCACCGGAGGTAGCGGTACCCCGGTGGTGCTGATCCACGGGTGGCCGCAGACCTGGTACGGCTGGTGGCCGATCATTCCCGCGCTCGCCGAACACCACACGGTCTACGCCGTCGACCTCCCCGGACTCGGTGACAGCACCGGTACACCGGCCGGCTACGACAAAGCCACCCTCGCGCGATACATCCACACCCTGATCGCCGAACAGCTCGGCGTGCGCGACGCCCACATCGTCGGACACGATTTCGGTGCCGCGGTCGCGTTTCAGTACGCCGCCCAATTCCCGGCCGACACCGCACGACTCGGCTACCTCGACCTCCCCCTGCCGGGCCCCGCGATCGACGCCGCCACCTACCGTGCGATGAGCTGGCATATCGCCTTCCACTCCCAGCCGCGGGTGCCCGAGGCGGTGGTCGGTGACGACGTCCGCGACTACCTGGCGCTGTTCTACCCCCAGGTCGCGTTCGGCGGAACGGCTTTCGGCGGAACGTCGAACCGCTCCCCGTTCACCGAGGCCGAAATCGATGAGTGCGCCCGAACCTACACCCGCCCCGAGACGCTGACCGGTGGCTTCGAGCTCTACCGCGCCCTCGACCAGGACGTACGCGACACCGTGACGACCGCACCGGTCCGGGTCCCGGCCCTGCTGCTGACCGCCCAGGGACAGCTCGACCAAGTCCGCGCAACCGTGGCCCCGATGATGACCGACATCGTGCGGGCGGCGGATGTCCCGAACGCGGGGCACTGGCTCGTCGAGGAGAACCCTGAGTTCGTCACCGCCGAACTGCTGCGCTTCCTCGACGGCTGATGAGCCGGGGTCTGTCGGGGCCGGCAGGCCGAGCCGGTTGCGCGCCCGACCGCGCCCGTTCCGCGCAACCTGTCGGTGCTATCCGGAATGCGGGCTTTCGGCCGGTCTGCGGGGGATCTCGGTGCGGGCGGCGATCCCGAGTTTGGCGAGGATATTGCGCACATGGGATTCGACGGTGCGTTCGGAAAGCACCAGTCGAGTGGCGATTTCGCGATTGGAGAGGCCGCAGGCGACCAAGTCGTGCACCTCGCGTTCGCGGGCGGTGAGCGGGTCGGCAGCGCGGGTGGCGGTGGTGACCTCGGTCAGCAGCGCATCGGTTTCGAGCAAGCGGTAAGACATGCCGAGACGACGGAACACCGCGGCGGCCTGCTCGGCGGCGGTACGGGCAGCACGCAGGTCGGCGCACACCTCGCGAGCATGTGCGCCGGGCTGGATGGCCCGTGCCAGATGAGTGCGAGCGAGGCCGAGATGTCCGAGGGCGACGAAGGGTTTGGCACCGATCGCGGCGTCCATCGCGAGGCCGCGGTGGTAGAGCGCGACAGCCTCGTCGAGGTGGCCGGCCACCCTGGCATTGTCGGCGCGTACTCGGGCCAGCGAGCCGACACAGATCAGTGCCCCGGTGCCGTCGGCGGAGTAGTGCTGTTCCACGCCGCGGTACACCCGGTAGACACGGTCGGCGGTGACGGTGTCGTCGAGGAGTCCGGCGACGATCCCCACCGAGTGCATGGTGCCTGCCCAGCGCGGGCCGACCTCGAGCGTGTCGGGCAGCGTCCGCAACGGTTCGAACAGCGCACGTGCCTCGTCGAGATCCCCGGCGAGCGCGTGCATCATCGGCGCGAACAGTTGCGCGATAGGAATCTTCGGTGCGACGGCGAGCGCGGTGACAGCGGCGTCGAGTTCGGCGCGCTCGACGTGGCCGACGATCGCCGCGTACATACCGCGGAACGCGTGGTGCAGGCCCGCGAGCGAGAGGTCGCCGATGCCGACGGCCAGTTCGTGCGCGGCGGAATCGTATTCGAGGCTCGCGGCGAGCTCACCGACGAGCACCGATCGCGTCGCGCGCAAGCGAAGCAGATGCCAGCGGGCGATCGGGAGGCGACGCCGGTCGGTCAGGAGTTCGATGTGGTCGAGCGCGGCGTCGAAGGCGGTGAGGTCGCCGCGTTGCAGGGCGGCGTCGGCCGTCCACGCGTATCCCCAGAGCTGGGCGAGTGGTTGTTCGGCGTCGGCGGCGATCTCGACCGCCCTGGCCGCCAGTTCGATTCTCTCGTCCAGGAATTCGAGGCTCGATGACGCCAGATGCCGCGCGTGGATCACGTCCAGGGCAACGTCGGGGTCGGTGGATCGCGCCGCGGCGCGCATCGCCCGTTCCGACAGTTCCCTTGCCTGTGCGCCCGCGCCGCGATCGGCGGCCGACAGGGCGTACTGGGCTAGAATCCGCGCGATCAGATCGGCGTGCTCGGCCGGGTCGAGCTGGTGTAGAGCCCTGCCACAGAGCTGATCCAGCTGAGTCATGACCGTCGGGGCGGTCACGCCGTGGACGACGAGACCGGCTTCGGCCAGCAGATCGGGCCTGCCCGCGCTCTCGGCCAGGGCGCCGGCTCGAACACAACGCTCGAGGCTGTCCGTGATCCGGCCCGCGGCGAACTCGTCACGAGCCAGATCGATGAGCAGCTCGGCACGTTCGGCCTCGGTCGCCGTCGACCCGGCGGCGTCGATCGCCCACTGCCCGAACCGGATCGCCTCCGCGTAGGCGGCCGCCTCGCGCGCCGAACGCGCCGCCCGTCGCGACCAGTCCAGGCACGGTGGTGACTCCGCGCGGGCACTCGCGCGTCGCCAATGCGTCGCGATCACCCCCGCGACAGCGGAATCCGGGCCGCGGCGCTCGGTCAGGGCGGTGGCGGCCGCACGATGAAGGGCGGTCCGTCGCGAGGGTGTGAGGTCGGCGTACACCGCGTCCCGAATCAACGCGTGGGTGAATCCGCTGGTGTCATCCGCGAAGCGACGCACGATACCGGCGGCGGTCGCCGCATCGATGGCCCTTAGCACGCGGCTGCGCGGCCGACCGTCCGTGCGCCGCCGCGACCGTCCTCGGCGGGGCTGCCGCGATGCTCCGTCCGCGCCGAGGTTTCGCCGGGTGTGCCCCGCTGGGGCGGGTCGCCCACGGTGGTGACGACGGCGGTGAGGACATCCACATCGATCCGTTCCCCGAGCATACTCGCGGCACCGAGGATGTCGACATCCTCGGCCGAAAGACGGTCGAGCTGGGTGAGAACCAGGCGGCGGAAGCCGGGAACCGCGACCAGTGGATCATCCGACTGCGCCGGGTCCGATTCGATGACCAGGCGGACCAGCAGCGGGTTGCCGTCGGTGCGGGCGTGCACGCGGGCCGCGTAATCGGTACGGAGGCCATGACATTCGAGCCAGTACCGCACGTCCTGTTCGGAAAGCGGACCGACACTGATCAATTGGGTGTGCGCCAGACGCAGCCAGTCGGGTTCGTAGGCGAGCAAGGTTTCGCCCGCCGGTTCCCGCGCGGTGGCCACGATGAGCAGTTGGGCCCGGTCGGTGTGGGCCGCGACGTGGCCGAGCAGGGCCAGCGAAGTCGGATCGGCCCAGTGCAGGTCTTCGAGAATCAGCAGGAGCCCGGTCGGCGCGGCCGCGGCGGTGAGCGCATCGGCGACCTCGGTGAACATCCGGAATTGTCGCTCGGCGGCGCCGCGACCTGGCTCGGTGACCGTGTTCAGCGCGGCGGTCAGCTCCGGGAGCGATCGGGCCGCCCGCCGCCACGGCCACAGCGGCGGCATCCCCACGTCGTCTACGGCGTTGCCGCGCGTTGATCGCATGCCAGCCTCCGCCGCCAGTTCGGCGGCTCGATCCGTCAGCCATGACTTGCCGATCCCGGCGGGGCCGCTCACCAGCACGAACCGCCCCGCACCCGACCCAGCCGCCAGCACCGCCGCGCGCAACCGCGCGATCTCCTGATGCCGTCCGACCGACGGAGTCCGCATCGCACCAGTATCCGCCGAAATCGCAGCGCGTCACACAGTTCAGTACCGCGAATCCGTACTGGCACGGATCCGGGCACGACCGCGCGCGACGAAGCTGGAATCAGTCGCATCATCACAGGTCAGGAGCTGAAATAATGTACGCACATCTCATCTGGTTCGACCGCCCACGCAGCGCGGACGAACTGGCGGCCGCCGACTTCGCCGCCACCCACCGGATCAGGCCCGCTCTCGCCTCCGTGCCGGGCCTGCTCGACTACTACGAACTGCGCCGCGCCGATGGGTCGGGCGTGCTGATCGGCATCGCCGAAACCGAAGCCACCTTGGATGCCGTTCGCACCGCGATCCTCGCCACCGCACTGCTGCCGGACGAGGACCCGGCCCTGCTGCCTGGCCCGGACCGTGTCGAGATCTACCCGGTTCACGAGCACCGCGACCAGGCAACCATCTACGCCGAAGGAGCACGGTCATGAACCTGATGGGCGCGGGGACGCGGTGGACCGCCGACCCCGAACACAGCGGCGCCGTTTTCCAGGTCGCCCACTTCGGTGGCGCGGTACACGGGAACGTACCGGTGCGGGCGGGGCTGCTCGCGCTGGGGCCGGACGGACAACCGATCACGGTGTCGGGCGTCGTCGACCTGGCCGCGATCAGCACCGGCAACCCCCGGCGCGACCGGGACCTGCGCAAACCACGGTTCCTCGACCTCGACCGGCATCCACGGATGACGTTCACCGCCGAAGACATCACCACCACCGACGGGCAATGGCGCGTCGCCGGTGTCGCGTCGGCGCGGGGGAGGACGGTGCCGCTGATCTTCACCGTCGACGGCTTCGACATCACCGACACGACCGTCGCCCTGACCGCGCACGCGGTGCTCGACCGCAAGCAGCTCGGGCTGCGCGCACCGAACGTGCTGATCGGACGCTGGGTGGACATCACCGTGCGGGTCGTGCTGCGGGCCACCGCACCTGCCCCGGCCGCGGCGAGGGGGTGAATGCCCCGGCGTCGAGGGTGAGCCCGCGGTCCGCGACTACGCCGAAGGCGATGTGTCGACAACCCGCCGCGCCACGGCCGTCGCGTGCCGCACCGGCCATGTCCGTCTACGCGGCGACGGTGATCACGATCTTCGCCCTGGCATGCTCGGACTCCATGTAGTCGATGGCCGCGGGGGTCTCGGCCAGTGGATAGGTCCGGTCGATGGCCGGGCGGACATCGCCCGACTCGATGAGCTCGCGGAGCTCTGTCAGCGACGCTGGACTCTGCGCAGCCAGCGGACCACGGATCGACGGTTTCACGAACGGCCGAGCCAGCTGGCCGAGCGCGAGCAAACCAACCGGACCGAACAAGCTGCCACCGTCGAAGTTGCCGCCGCCGGACAGGACCAGGGTGCCGGTGGGTTCGACCAGGCGAAGGAGCTTGCGCAGGCCCCGCGTGCCAGCCAGGTCGACAACGGTGTCGTAGCGGCCGGTCACGGTCTCGCGGGTGTAGTCGAAAACGTGTCCGGCGCCGAGAGACCGTGCCGCCTCGACATTGCGGGTACTGCACACCGCGGTGACCCCGGCACCTCTGGCCCGGGCGATCTGGACCGCGAACGTGCCGACCCCACCGGAGGCACCGATGATCAACACCCGCTCCCCGGCGTTGAGGTGGCGCAGGCAGGTCAGGGCCGTGTTGGCGGCCAGCGGCACGGCCGCCGCTTGTTCGAAGCTCAGATTCTTCGGCTTTCGGTCGAGAAGGACGCGCGGTACCGCGAGGTACTCCGCGAACGCTCCGCTGACCGCCTCCCCGAACACTTCGTCGCCCACCGCGACATCGGTGACCCCTTCGCCCACCGCCTCGACCGTCCCCGCGAAGTCTCCGCCCTGCACCAGGTTCGCCGGCCCCTTGCCTCGGAACACCGACCGATCCATCCACCGCGCGATCTTCGGATCCCCCCGCATCACATGCCAATCTCGCGCGTTCACCGACGCCGCACGGACCCGAACCAGCACCTCTCCCGCCGACGCTTCCGGGCGCTCGACATCGGCCACCGCCAACATCGCCGATGATCCGTAAACCCGCTGCACGATTGCCTTCACCCCCACAACGCTAGGCGTCGCGACCACCCACGCACATCAGGGAATGCCCCGAGGTGTCCCGGATCCGAGACCCCGTCCGTTCGCCCACGTCGCCGCCGTCACGCCAGTGCGCCTCGGAAGGGGGCAGAGAAGGCGAACTCATACCCCTTTGACCGCGGTTCGTGACCGGAGGCGCCTTCGGGCCGCAGTTACCCAAGGCGCTGTCGGCGCTGAAAACACTGATGCGCGTCACAGATTCGGGCCCGCTTCGGTTCACCGCCCCGGTCTTGGGGCGTCTGGCGGTGCCGGTGGTGGACCGGTCACTGGGGCCGGTCCGGCTCGGCCGCGAAGAAGATCGATGCCGATTTCAGAATTGCGTTGGCGCGCTTGAGTTCTTCGTTCTCCCAGCGCAATCGCTTCAGCTCCGCGGACTCCTCGGTGGTGACTCCGGCCCTCGCACCGACATTGACTTGACCCTGGCGCACCCACTTGCGGACGGTCTCGGAGGTCCCGACACCCAGCAACTCGGCGACCGCCCCGATCGCCGCCCACTCTGACTCGTGCTGGTCGCGGACCTCCGCCACCATCCGCACCGCCCGCTCACGCAACTCCTGCGGGTACTTCCTCGAACTCACAGACTTTCATCCTTCCTCAAGAGATGAAGTCTCCGGAATCACCGGGGGATTCAGACCGCTGGCACGCTGGCCGTGGAGAACACCTGGGCGGCGGTGTATTCGCCCAAGACCGTCGAGGGCTGATCCATGGACTGGCCGACGCTGGCAGTCCTGATCGGTGCCGTCTTCGGAGGCCAAGGGCTTTTGCAGCACCTCTCCGAGCACCGAATCCGCGCAGCGAACGCCAGGCATGTGTATGCATAGACCGAGTCGTCATCCGTCGCAGCCTCCGAGCGCGCCGTGGACCTCGCCATCAAGATGATGGAACGGCTCAATACCGAGCTGGAACACGAGAAGCGCGCGCGGGTGCTGCTGATGGAGTACGTCAAGGATTTGCGCAACAACATGATCGAGGCCGGTATCCCGGTCTCCTCGATTCCTCGCGAGCTGCGGGATCTGGGGCTGTAGCACGAGAAGACCCCCAACTGTTCGGAATTCCCGAATGGTTGGGGGTCTTTTCTGCGTTCAGGCTACTTCTCAGCCTTGCGCTCTCCGAACCGGACCGGTTCTTCGAGGCAACGTTCGAGCAGTGAGTGGAGGAGGAAGATCGTGCACGGGAAAAGCAGTAGAAGCCATGGTCCGAAATCCGGTGCGCGCCCGTCGAGAACCGCCATTAGCTGGAGCACGCCCGCGATGGCGAGAGCAGGGTAGGCCACACCGAAGAAGCCCGCCCGGACGGCGACCCGCCAGGCCCCCCGCGGCGGGCGCAAGGCGCAGACAACGACACACAGCCCAGCAGCAGCCATCGCGAATCCGAGGAGGGCTTTTGCCGCAGTGCCGGTTGGCGCGAGAAGCAGGAGGATGGCCACGACTATTGCGGCCGGGAGCGCGACGACGACCAGGCCGAGGAGCCGGACTGTCGCCTCGACCGCCCTCGACTTCGTCGTATTCGGTGTCAGTTCAGCCTCCACTTGGACTCGTTGTCGCCCTCGACCGAGGCGTCGTTGAATGTGGAGGCTTGGGACGCGGGCCAGGCGCCGCCGGGGAATGCTCCGTTATCCGACAGGGTTGAGTTTATCTCGCCGAATGCCTTGTACTGCATGCCGAGGAAAGTCGTCAGCAGACCGACAGCGGCCCACAGCTGCGCGGTGCTGACCCCCGATGTAGCGGCGATATCGGCAATGCTCACTCCAGCACCCACGCCGGACGCCATCTCCGCGATTGCCCTCATCAGTCCGATGATGAAACCGCCGGTGATCGCGAGAATGCCTGCGTAGAAGGCGGCTCCGCCGATCGCGCAGTCCATCATCGCACTGCGAGCCTTGTCGGAGATGTCGCCGAGAGACTTGGCTGCGCCGCTCTGCTGGGTGCACGTTTTCAGGTAGGACAGTTGTGCCGCGCCCCTCCAGGTGCGGTTGGCCTCGAGGTTGTTGGCGTCGATCACGCTCTGGGTAGTGGTGACGATCTGACGAATGTCCGCCCAGTCGTTGCTGCGGAGGTACATCTCATACGGTGCTCGGATGCCCTGGTAGATCTCTTTGATCTTGTTCAACATCCACTGTGCGGCCTCGATCAGCTTGGTCGCGGCAGTCTTGATCAGCTTCTGCAGCGGAGGTATGAGGCGAACGTACGGCAGGTCGAGGGCGTCCGATTTGTCGTTCGGAATCTTGACATTGATCGAGTTGTCGACCTTGGTGAGGAAGTCCTCGATGTCATCGATAATGGAGTTGTAGCTTGCGACGTCGAATGTCATGGTGATCCCCCATCTACCACAGGTTGTCGATGCGGTGCTTGCCCGCTTCGTCTTCGGCTTGGTACGTATCGGCGCAGAAGATCATGGTGTCGGCGACTTGGTCGAAGCTCGTTTCCGCCTGCTCGGCCAGACGTGCCACCTTCGGAACGAGCTCGTCGTTGGCGCCGACGATGACCTGGAACAATCCCGCTTCGATTCGGTTGAAGGTCAGCGCCTCCACCTTGGGCTTGACCGATGCGATCTGGGTTGCTTCGTTCGCCCAGGTGCGCGCGTCGTTCCGCAGTGAGCCGAGGGCTACGTTGAGTTGTTCTGGAGTGGGGCTCACTGCGCTCTCCCGGGTTGGTCGACCTGCATTGCGGCAAGGAGTTGAATGGCGTCGTTGGCGAGAGATTCCAGCGGGTTTCCTCCGGATGCCGCGGCGGTCCAGCGCGCATTGAAGGCGTCTGCGTACGCCTCCGAGACGAGGGCGGCTATCGATTCCGCAGAGGGGTCCATCCCCCAGGGCAGCCCCACGGTGCACGACGAGATGCCGGTCGCCGTGAGTTTCACCGAGGCGTACAGCTCATCTTCGGTCTCTCGGGTTCCGGTGAATGAGGTTGCCTGCTCGTCCGCCGTCGAGGTGTTCACTGCGTCAAGGATTTCGTTGGTGAGCTGGTTGACCCCGACCGTGGGATATCGAGGAGGCTCGGGCAGATCGAACTTCGTCGGAGCGAAGTCTTCGACCTTGAGTCCATCGAGCCTCTCGACGAGTCCGCTGGCTGCAGTCGCGTCGGAGATTGCCTCCAGGCTTGCCAGTTCGGCGTTCTTCACTGCCTCGACTATCGCTTTACCCAGATCACCCCGGTCGATGACAGACGACCGCTCGTGGAGCGATTCGCAGGTCCGCCAGTTCGCCTGATCGTTGAATCGTGACCGTCACCGTGCCGGTGGCGTCTCGTCCGCTCGACTGATCCGGCCCCAGCGTGGAAGCCTGTCGCATCACGTTGCCGATGGCCTGGGTGTAGGCGTGGAACTGTGCGATTTCCTCTAGCAGCTTCTCGTGCAAGCGTCCCCCATTATGGCGATTTGGTGCAGAACCTACCTGGCACCATCCCTGCCGTCAAAGCGGCGCGGTGGCATCGAATCCTCTTGTTGGACTCCTCACTTCAGGTCAGGGGATGCCGTTGCCGTTGGCCGCGATATCGCCCGCGTTCTGCTGGTCGACAGCCTGCAACTTGCCGATAGCGGCCAGGGACGTGTCCCGCTGATCGCGGGCAATCACGATGGGTTGGTCCAGGCGCTTCACGGCATTGTCGTCGGGATCGTCCCCGCTGAACCACCCCGGGTTTGGTGCCCACCTTCTTTCTTGGGAAGGATGGGCAGATCATGCCTGCGAAGTACGACGAAGCGACCAAGGCCAAGGCTGTCCGGCTGGTCGTCGATCACCGCGACGACTACGAAGCCGACTGCTATGCACTCCACGCCGAGCAACCGGCTGGAGACAGATAACCCCGGTGCGCATCAAACCCGGGGCGGTTCAACGATGCTCGGTCGTGTCCGATGACACTGCTGCTACCCCGCTCCGACGTGATCCCCCGGCCTCCGAAGCTGAAAGAGAGCGTTTGCGGGCGCTGACGGAGCGCGGCAGGCCGTCATCGGGGCTGACGACTGCATGATGACCGCGACCGAGTTGTCGCCGTCACGGTGCAGTCCCGTTGAGGGCCGAGTGGCCGCACCGCGGTTTGTTCTCGAACACGCGATGTCCGCGCACTGCTCGAACCTGGGTACCGCGCCCGATCCTGGGTAGTGGTCCGATAGGCGCGGCGCTGGGGGCCAGTGTGCGGGCCAGGTGGTCCGGCGTCGCGGTGTCCTGGTGCCGTGCGACATCCTTCTTCGGTCGGTTTGGAGCCGCGCGTTCGCGCCCGGCCATCGGTTGTCGGTGAAGCCGATCGTCCTGATGGGTATCCCGAATCTCACGCCTCTGGCCCCTCCAGACCCAGGTTCACCCGAGCCGCGGCAGCGCGGAAGGCGTAGCGGTCAGCCCTGCGGCTTCGCCTGATCTGTGTCCGTCTCGGCCCGTCGACTCGACCCTCTCACGGCCCATCTCGGACCCGGTTCAGGAATACAGATAGGTGATACACGTGTTGTGGATCGTGGGTAAATCGTAGAAAAATCGTAGAAAGCAGGGGTGGACCCCGAAGATGACCAGGTCAGCGGTGGTATAGGCTTTGTCGGTCATGAATTCAGCCCAGTGTTTCCGCAGGTTCCCGGAATTGCTCGACTCTTCCCGTTCTCCCCTCTTTGCGCAGCTAGATACCTATCTGAAAGTCCTGAAGGTGCCGGACCTTTCCCGAAAATGCCCGTGCAAACCCGCGCGCAAATCGTAGAAGAATCGTAGAAACAAAACTGCGATGGGAACGGGCGGCGGGTGGGGCCTGCTCAGCGGCCCAGCGGTATCTGTCTGTCGTCATGCGCCGCCGGGCCACATCGAAGTACTTTGGAACGCGGGCGACTTCGAGTACGTTCGGGTCGACTGGTAGTCGAAGCGGTTTCGCTCTGAGCTGGGGGAGCGGACGATCATCGTCGGTGGGTACTTGAATTCTGAACCCGCTGATCGAGAGTTCTGGTCAATGTTTAGGTAGTACCTGGATTCCGACGTGGGGGCTCGTTGTTCGGGGATTCAGTAGAGGGGCCCTTTCCTGCGTCGACGTGGGTATGACCTGACCCCATGTGCTCGGTCCGGCTGACCTTCCGAGCCTGATGGCCTCCGGAGCGAACGACCAGGGTACCGGCGTCGGTGACCTCAACTGTTGTTCTGTGCCGACTTGTGCCACGCAGCGGTGAGGAATGAGCTTGGCAACGGAACGGTCATCGAGAACCCCAGGCTAGATGTGCCCCCGGCTCAACGGTCCCGGGACAATGCACGCTCGTCGTCGGCATGGGCTTGCGCCTGGGCCTCAGTTGGTCTCGTCAGCAATGCACTTCCTGCCGGTTCGATTCGCACGCTATGCGGATCCACCCCGTAACCCAAAGTACGTTTGATACTTGCGGCGGATTGGTCGAGACCCGGCAGTCAGGCCGAATGAGGTTTTCGGTCGAGGCGAGAACCTTCCTGCCGGAGCGCGTCTATGAACTGCGGGTAGGCGTCGTCCCAGGGGATTCGTTCCTGTTCGAGTAGCAGCCCTCTCCCATGTTCGGTCGCGTGCTCGACGAGGTGGTTGTACAGCCGGCGCTCGTGGTCCCTCAGATGCGGAGGTGTCGAGTTACGTTGCGGCATTGCACCTTCAACCAGCAGATGCTGGTAACGGTCGAGGACGGTGGTATCGGTGAGGATGGTGGTGGCGGGTATGCCGTGGCCGCGCAAGTCGCTGACGAACTGCAGGCCGGGGATGTCGATATCGCCCCAGTAGATGATTCGTTCGGCGTCGCGTACCCAGATGATCCGGGCGTATTGGTCGACGAAGAAGCCGTGGCCGTGCAAAATGACCGTGCCGAGGTGGTCATCTTGCACTGCGAAGGCGGTTTCCTTGTTTTCCAGGATCACCACGGTCGTGGGATGATGCGGCCATCGGTTGAGATCGTCGACCGGGGCAGCGAGGTGGCGCATACCTGCCAGCTGATGGCGCAGCTGTGGATCGCAGACGGTGACTTGGACGAGTTCGGGGACGACCCGCAGGCCGAGTCGGGTGTGCAGGGTGCGCTTGCGAGATTGGGGTGACTCGTTGTCGGAGGGTTCGGGGTTCGGTTCGTCTCCGAGCAGCGCGAGGACCAGGTTCGCGTGTGCGCCTATCCATTTCGTGTCGATGCCTTCAATCGGCAACTGTCGTAGCAGTAGCCCGGAGGTCGGGTTCGCACGTAGCCAGCGCACGGTGTGGGTCAGGCGGTCGTAGTCGCGTTGCTTGAGCTCGGTGATGCGGCGGACCAGGCCGGTGAAGCGTGTCTCGGGAAACTCGCGTTGCAGGGCGGTGAGGCGCTGCCCGCACCGCTGCCATGTCTGCTTGTCGTCGGCATGCCCCGCGGCGACGTCGCCTGGTCGTTGGAGTATCAGCGTTTTCGGCATGCGGTGGGTGCCGGTCGGGAATCGCAGGTTGGTGTATTCGAGGGTGCCCGGGCCGGGGTGGGCAGCCCAGTGTGCGGCCCATTCGTGGCACGCGACCGGAGCGGTGGATCGTTGCGCGGTGCTCGGTGGTTGTAGTGAGATGCGAAGGGGCCAGCTGCCTTTGCCGCGGGCCCATGCCGGGTATTCGTCGAGGAACCGCCGGTGCAGTCGATCGAGAACCTCGTCAGGCCGTAGCACGGGTGGCTCCGTCGCTTTCGGCGAATCGCTGGGTGGCAAGCTCGCCGAAAGTGGCGGAGCGGCCGTGCGATCGGGTGCCGTCGGGGAAGAGTCTCTTTTCGACCAGGATGGCTTGGCCGATGTAGGGCTCAACGATGCCTGACAGGCGGATGGGTGCTGCGATGACCAGTTGAAAGCCGAACTCGTCGAACGCCGACAGGGCCTGGGCGGAGAAGTTCTCGTCAGATTTGCTGAACGCTTCGTCGAGCATAAGGGTGCCGAATCGTGGGCGCGCGTCGGTTTGGTCATCGGCGAGGTTGTAGCTCAGTGCCGCAGCGAGGCAGAAGGCGACCAATTTTTCTTGTTCCCCACCGGAATTAGAAGCGGTGTTGCGGTAGGTGTGTTTGGTGATCTCACCCTCGACCTCACGTCCGTAGAAGACGTAGCCGTTGCGGACGTCGAGCACATTGCGGCGCCAGCGTTCGGCGGCGGTGTCGGTGGCAGTGAACTTTCCCATGAGTGCTTTGACCCGTTTGAACTGTTCGACGTAGCGCTGGGGGTCGTTGCCGAGTTGGGCGGCCTTGCGCATCAGGGTGTCGACGCTGGCACGGAAGGCCTTGCTGTCGACGGAGGAGCTGGTCGTATACGAGATCTGCAGGTGTGTCCCGGTGTTGAATTCGACGCGGCGCAGGCCGGCATTGACCATCCCGACACGTCGCTCGATCTCGGTGGCGGCGTTCTCGATGCTGCGCTGCAGCATGGCGATCGAGGGAACCATGTCCTCGCTGATCATCTTTTCGAATCGCCGCATCGCTTCCGGAAATCGGCGTTGTACGATCTCGGCGTGCAGGTCTGCAAAGTCCTGGCCGCTGCGGTCGACGTCGCCGCTGTCGTCGGGTGCGCTGTCGCGCCACTGGTCGAGAAATCGTGTGATCGCCGACCGGACTCGCTCGCGTGCGGCCTGCCGTTCGCCGTTGGCGATGCCGACACTCTTGTCGAGCGTCGAACGGAGCTGGCGCCGAACGTCGTCGATGGTGTCGACGGTGGCAATGACACCGGTCGAGACGTATAGCTCGTCGAGGTACTGCTGGTCGTCTGCGTCGAGGGCGTGGGGGCGGCGTTCCTCATCGGATTGCAGGTCCACCAGAGTCGTTTCGCGGGTCGTGATTTCGATGATCCGTTGCTCGGTGCGGTGCCAGATGCCGTAAGCCTTCTTGTCCTCGTCGGCAGCCTTGTCCCGTTTGGCTTCGAGTTTCTGCAAATCGACATTGCCCGAGCGGATCTCGTCGATGCGGTCACTGAGCTCGCTCGCTTCGTGGTCGGGAGTCCAGTAATCCAGTTCCGTCCAAGTGGTGAAGCCAGTGAGCTCGGTGGCGGCGTCCCGGTGCCGGTTGGCTTCTTCGAGTTGGTACTGCAGGTCCCGGGCGGTGTCTTCGGCGATCTTCTTCTCATCGGCGAGCTGCTGGACTTCCGCTTCCTGCGCTCGACGTTTGGCGATCGTGTTGGCTCCGAGAATGTAGCTCGACGTGCTGGTCAGCTCGGGGCGGTCGTCCTTGCGGTAGTGGTTGGCGTGCAGTTTCACGGTGCCGTTGACTGTGACGGCTATTTGATGATCGTCGAGGTCGTGTGCGGATTCGACGCAGACGTGGTTGAAGCGGCGGGTCAGCTGATCGGCGAGCCATCGTCCATGTGGATGGTCTCGGTCGACGGTGAGTTTTCCCGCTAGGGTCGTGGGCAAGGGGCGCGGCTCGTGCGCGGAGACTGCGGTGACGACGCTGTATTCAATGACTCCGCGCATATCGTGCTGGTCTATGAAGCGACGTAGCGCTTCCTTGTGCCGCTGCGGGACGAGCATCCGCATGCCGTAGCTGCGTAGCACCTTCTCCGCGGCTGCCCGCCAGCGTTCGTGGCCTTCGGCCATATCGATCAGTTCTGCGGCATAGGGCAGGTCGGCGATTGGCACACCGGTTTCCGCGCTGATGCGGGCCCGCCGTTCGATGGCAGGGCCGGGCATCAGGGACTTCGCCGAACGCAGCCGGGCGAGTTCTTCCCCGGCTTCTCGGTGCGCCTTGGCAGCCATGTACTCGGCGGCAATGGCGGTATGGGTTGGTGGCGTGAGATTTCCCGCGCGCGCAGCCGCCACGGAGCGCAGCTCCGGCAGCCGGGTTCGCAACTGCTCGAAGCCCTCGGGATCCTGCGGGCACGGTTCGCCCAGCTTCGTCACATGCCCGCTGTATTGCCGGTACAGCAGCTTGGCCGCGCGCGCTTGGTCCAGCAGCGCTTCGTGGCGTGTTTCGAGGGCGCGCAGGCTCTGGTTCTCCTTGTTGAGCTGCATTTGCAGGTCGATCAGAGCCGCGCGGGCGGCCTCGCTACGGGCCTTCTGGTCGCCGATCACCGCATCGAGGCTCTGGACCTCGGTGTCGATCTCGTCGAGTTCACGCTGGATCGCCGAGAGCAGAAGCCCGCGCACATACCGTTCGAGTCCCGCTCCCCGCAGGTTGGTAGCCCGGTCGATCATGTGCGCGGATTCCCTGTATGTCCGCCAGCTTTCGGGAAGATCATGCAGCACCTGGGCTTGCGCGTTGGCGCGCTTTGCCGTCTCGTAGGCTTCGTTGAGAGGCGTGAACGCCGACAGCATGTGCTGGGCGTCGTCGAAGGTGTCGGGGCGGTCGAGCATATTGTCGCGAATGAAGAGGTTGAGATCGCCGACGTTCTTCATTGCTTTCGCTTTACCGAGCAGCGCTAGCGCGGTGCGCGATTTGCTCAGGCCGATGCGTTTGGCCAGTTCGGTCATGTACTTGTCTTGAGTCGGCGGGAATTGCGCCGTGGGATTGACGCTCTTCCACCATCGGGTGTCGAATGTGCGGTCAGCCCAGCCATTGAGCTCCTGCAGATCGAAGTCGCCGTCGTTGAGTTGATGCAGGGTGCTCATGGCCGCGCCGTCATTCTCGACGCCGGTGAACCACTTCACGACGACCGCCGTGGTGACAGCTCCTTGGCCGTCATCGTAGGTGGTCGCAACCGCGGACCAGGTGGGCGCGCCGCCACGCAGGTAGCGGACCTGTGAATGTTCGTTCTCGTCGTTGGTTTCCGACCACGCGCCGCGGACGTAGTCGGCGACGGTACGGGTATTGCGTTTCGAACCGCGCGCGGTGAGGTCGGCTGAGGCGTTGAACCGTTGGTCGTGGGTCGGTAGCAGCACCAGTGAATGCGCGTCCATGAGCGAGGATTTGCCGGATCCAGACGGGCCGGTGAGTAGCACCCCGCGATCGTCGATGCGAAAGTCCTTATAGCCGCAGAAGGTTCCCCAGTTCACTACCTGTAGTCGCGTCAGGCGGAACTGGCCCAAATGCACGGTGCGCGATGATGCGGGCTCGGTCATTCGGATCCCTCTTCCTGCGCGCTGGCACCATCCGCGGACGGTGCCGACTCCCCTGTGGCGATCGCCCGGTATCGAGCTTCGAGTGCGGCCACCTGATCGGCGGTCAGGAGAGCCGTGATCACTCCGTAGATGGTGAATCGATCGCTGTTCCCCTTGATGGGCTTGATGATTGCGGCTTCGTCGAGCGACCGGATTGCCGCATTGATCTTGTCGCGGAATCTGATCTCGTCGGTATCGTCGCTCGGCCGGTAGGCCAGCAGATGCTCGACCATATCAGCGCGGTCGACGATCGGATCGTCCGGCGAAACCACATACAGCCGATACAGATACAGTGCCAGTGCACTTGCCGCCAGACTGAGCGTTTTGGCGCGCAGCAAGGTACGGCTACGCGGGCTGGGGTCCTCGGCTTGTCGGGTGAACGCGTACCGGAACTCGCGGTTGATCTCGAGAATCAGACCGAGCTCCGACAATCGCGACCGCAGGGGCTGTTCGTACTGCAGGACCACCGGCCAGCTTCTGGACTTCTCTGTAATGTGCGGCGCGGTCACCAATTCTTGCAGTGTCCAACACAATTCGGATGGCAGTTCGCTGGTGTCACCGTCGAAACGCTCGGCGGGAGCGTCGTCGTTCACCCGTGCCCCAACGTTCTCGTCATCGCCAGTGAACACGGCGTCCGGATCGAGTCGCACTTGATCGGCGAGCGACGCCGCGTTCCCCTGGCCGGACAGATCGTCGCCGAACACGTCGGCGAAGGATGGGGCAGTTGTGTCACTCATCGCTCAGCTCCTCGGCCAGGGTCAGCTGCCGTTCCAGGCGGCGTGGTGCGCGTACCGGGGCGGCCGGAGCGGGAATGGGCTCGCCGAATATCGCGTAAGGAACCAAGATTTCCCGGTGTCCGCCTGCGGTGACCGCCCGAACCGGGGTGGTCGCGGTGTCATCGACTTCGCCATAACGTGTTGCCAGCGACCATAATCCGATGACGTCGCCAGTACGCGCGGCGGGCAGTCGTTTCAGCACTTCGGATAATGTAGCGAAGCCCGATTGCGCTGCCATGGTCGCGTGGACAGCCTCACGCAACGCGCTCCAGTCGATCGATTCCCGCCCTACCATCTCCGCCGGATCGATCGCGAACTCCGCACTGGTGTCCTGTACCGCCGCGGGCTTGGTGGTCAGGCCCTGGTCGAGCCGGAGCCGACCCACCGAATGGGTATCCACGCCACTCATCGGCACGACGAAGCCGATGTCACGGCTGCCATGGGTGTGCTGGAACGCCAGCGCCGCCGAGGCCTGCGCTTCGCTGATCCGTGTCCGCATGCTCCGATAGTGCGTCAGATCTCCGCCACGCACGAAGTTGCTCATGCGGCGGAAGGCGATGCGGCGAATGTCCTCGACTTCGCGCACCCGCTGCCACATGGCACCGATGAATCCGTTCAGTGACCGCTCCAGATGTGCTGGCAGTCCTTCGACCCGGTCGATGATCTCGGAGATATCGCGTTCGAGCTGGGCACGCTGCGACGGCGTCGCGATGAGCGTGGCGAAGGCCCGGAATGCTTGGCCTTCAGGTGATTCCGCGATCACGTCATGCCCGTCGAACATGCGCTGAAGAGACTCGGCGAACTCCATCGCATCATCGGAGAGGCTCTGCCGCAGCAGCGCGGCGGTATTGGTGTGCATCCGCTCGCCGTAACTGGCGACGTCGGAGGGAATCCGGTCAACGAGCTCGGCCAGCGTGGCGATCTTGTCTACCAGCTCCGCGTGATCCACCGTGAGCTCCGCGCCGCTGTCGAGCGCATCGCGCTGCGCGACCAGTTTCGCGATCCGTTCGTCGATCGCGAGCCGGCGAGCCGCTCGATCCGGGTTCGCCTCGGTGGCGATCAGGTGGAGTTCCGACATCACGATGCCCAGACCCGACCCGGTCGCAACGGATGTACGCCGCCGCAGATTACGCATCTGCCGTACCGCCGCATGCGCCCCCGAGGTCAACTGATATCGCTCCACCCGCGGATCACGCGGGTCGGCACTGCGGTGAACCCAGTTCCTTTTTCGCCATCGAGTGAGCACCTCGTCAGCGCCCCCCGATTCCTGCTCGGCACCGCCCTCCTCTGCGGCACTCCCGCGCAGCAGTGCCGGCAGATCGGCGTCCATCGCCGCGGTCAGGGTCTGCCCGTCGACGATCTGCCCGTCTCCCAGGTGCGCGGCCATAAGCGCCAGGTCGAGCAGCGCGCCCCGGGACCGCAACAACGACAGCGAGACATCCGCTATCGCACTGTTGCGGAACTCGTGGAAGAGCTGTTCCGCAGTCAATTCGGCCAATCCAAACCCCCTAGCCCTGAGCAGCTTCCTGTCTCATTACAGCATCGCCCGCCGACAGGTTGCTGCTTCTCGGATTCCTCGCAGCCGGCACGACGGCCTTGCATTGGAGCTCGGTCGGCAGACACCGTCGTGATCCACACAACGCGTCCTCGCTGACCTTGATGAGTCGCCCCGGTGAGTCCGGAGACTTATTGGTGTGACAGCCCGGTAGGTTGCTGGGCTGGGTGTTGAGCGTAGTAGGCCGATTCCATCTCTGCAGGCGGGATGTCACCGCAGTACCGATAGAGGCGCCGGTGGTTGAACCAGTCGACCCATTCAGCGGTGGCGAACTCAACCTGCTCGACGCTGCGCCACGGGCTACGTGGTTTGATCAGCTCGGTCTTGTAGAGGCCGTTGATCGTCTCGGCGAGTGCGTTGTCATACGAAGATCCCACTGCCCCGACCGACGGTTGTATCCCGGCCTCGGCGAGACGTTCGGTCAGCGCAATCGAAGTATATTGCGCGCCTCTATCCGTATGGTGCACAACATCTTTCACCTCGGCTCCCGCTCCTTCTCAAGTCCAGATCGCATGCTCGATCGCGTCGAGAACCAACGTGGTCGTCATCGTTGTCGAGGTGCGCCAACCCAGGATCCGCCGGGCATAAGCATCGATGACGAACGCGACGTACACCCACCCCGACCACGTGGACACATAGGTGATATCGGCGACCCACAATCAGTTCGGCGCCCTCGGCGCGAACCGGCGTCGCACCAGATCCGCCGGCCGCGGTGCGGCCGGATCAGCGACCGTAGTGCGCTTGATCCGGCCACGCACCGCCCCAGCCAGCCCGAGGGCTTTCATCAATCGTTCGACCGTGCAGCGGGCTACCGCGATGCCCTCACGATTGAGCTGCAACCACACCTTCCGTGCCCCATAGATACCGAAGTTCTCGCCGTGAACCCGCCTGATCTGGACTTTCAGCTCTTCGTCGGCGACTTCCCGTTTCGTCGGAAATCGTTGTCGCTGTTCGTAATAGGTCGATGGGGCGATCTTCACGCCGAGCTCGGCCAGCCCGGCGCAGATCGACTCGACACCCCATCGCAAGCCGCCGACCTCGCGGTGACCCTGGTGTTCGCTGATGAACCGCACAATCAGCGCTGAGGCCGGTCCAGTTCGGCCGCGAAGAAAGCCGACGCGGCTTTCAGAATTCCGTTGGCGCGCTTGAGTTCTGCGTTCTCACGCCGCAGTCGCTTCAACTCCGCGGACTCATCGCTGGTGATGCCAGGACGGGCACCGTCATCGACCTGGGCCCGCCGGACCCACTGCCGGACTGTCTCCGGCGTCGCGACGCCGAGCAGGTCAGCCACGGCCCGCATCGCGGCCCACTCCGACTCGTGCTGATCCCGGATCTCGACCAGCATCCGCACCGCACGTTCACGCAGCTCTGGCGGGTACTTGCTCCTCGACATGACTCCATCCTCTCCAAGAGATGAAGTCCCCGGACACGCCGGGGCGACTCACGTTCTGGGCTGGGTCAAGCCTGGAGTGTGTCCCGCGTGTCTCCGGCGTCGAACGGTCGCGCGGCCACCAACCGACTCTCGGAGATGACCTGAGCGACACGAGTATCGAACTCGGAGCACCAGCGGCGGATGCGCTGACCGGTTTAGATCAAGCTGGCGAAGCGCTGCGGGTGTGGCGTCGGCTCTGTTGCCGGGCCGCGATGGTTCCTACAGTCCTCTCTGAGCCAGCGCCAAGATCATTCGCATGCGCGCGGTGACATGCCATTTGTCCCGAGCGAACGCTCCGGAGGGATTGTGGATCAACTCGGTTGCCTCTTGGAGGGTTGCCGTTCGCCCGGCGGTGAAGTAGTCGAGTCGTTGCGCATCTGCGTCGGCAGCGATATCGGACACGCTTCTACAAGTTCTCGCCACCCCCAGCACCGCGCAGTTCAAGTGCCTCGATTGCAGTGCGATGGCACTGAACTCGATGCCCAGTACGTCAGTGCTGTCGATACCCAGCTCGCGTTTGAGGCCGCCCAGGGCGACACCGGTGATATCGACTTGACCTGCGACAATGTCGGACACCTTGACCCCCTGCTCCATTGAGCATGTCCATCGACGCCCGCTCTGTGCCTCGCCACCGCCTGCGCGGGGGTCTTTGGAGAGCAAAAGGATCTGGTCGTCTTGGTCGATGACCGCCACCTCGACATAGAGGCTGGAGGGGAACCGGAACCGGTAGTTGCCGGCATCGTTGTCGGTATCGAGCAGTGCACCCACGAGGCGTCCTGCGAGGTCTCGTAGGTGGCTCTGTTCTTTGTCTGCCGCTGCGGGGCCTGTCCGATGGGCCCGGAGGAGCTGTCGATTGAAAGTGTTCTCCACCCACCACAATTGGGGTTCGACCAGTATCTGGGGCGCTATCGTGTCCCCTGGTTTGCCCCGCAGGATCCTCGACACCGAAACCTTGTAGTCGTGGGTGCCGTGCTCGACGTCCTCCGGAAGTTGTTGTCGCAGATACGCACTAACCTCCGGGTCCCGGGCGGATGTGTCGATGGCCTGCTCGAGTTGTCCTCGTGTCGGGTCCTCGATTCGCTGGTACCGAGAGCTGTCGAGTGCGCCGTCGACCGTCCGGCAAATCACGCTGCCCACTGGTTGCGCCCAGCTTGTAAGGCAGATCGCGTCATCGACGGCGAAGAACCCCGGCACCGATACGGCGTCCAATGTTGCGCGGGCATGCTCGGACGCCAGGTCAGTCGTAGTCAGCTGTTCGGTTATCCGGCCGTTGGCTGGTCCGCCGGCATCTGTCCGAGTGCTGTAGGGCACTCCATCTGGAAACTCCGAGGAGGGTGGTCTCGCCGTCTTCTGGGCCTCGGTCCATCGGGCCGTCCATACCTGTTCGGAGAAAAGTTCCTCGCTGACCGCGACGCCTACCTCTTGCGTGTAGCCGTGGCATCCCTCCACGAAGGCGAGCACGACCTCGAGAGACGGCATGCCTTTTCCCCTGGGCGCGGCCCACGCAGCGCTTCGAGAAAGAAACCGGTTCGATTTCGCGGCCGCTGCTTCGATGCGTCCGAAGCTGGGTCTGCCGCATGCATCGCGCAGCACCTCGAGCTCGGCCGCCAGTCGGGACTGGTTTTCGCTTGCCGGTGTAGTCATGGCTGGATTTCCTTAGGTCGGAGGGTTAGAGGGGCCAAATGGCTTGAACCCAGTGGAGTGGCTCGAGACAAGCCACGACCACCACGATCACGACAAACCGTGCCGTGTGTGCCCAGCTAGCCATCGCCTGCCGCACAGTCGCCCCGATTTCGTGCCACATCCCGTTGCCGATTCGCTTGCTGGAGTTCATGTATCAAGTTCAACCGCTGGAGGTGGTGTTGGCATCGCCAACGGACAGCATCGGACAGCGATGGACAGATCCGGTCAAGAATTGATCGGTACCAAGGGGCCGAGACTGACCATCAGCCCAGCGGGGTCCGCGGTAACGCGCGTGGCTTCGCGGATCGGAAACGATTGTTCTCGAGACACTCAGTGGCGAACCGGTTTCCCGCAGGTCGGTTCTGTAACGCTTGCTGTGTACGCGGCAATGTCAACCTGTCGGAGGTTCGTAATACACTCCGCGCCATGAGAATCGGTTATGGGCGGGTCTCGACCCGCGATCAACATCCCGAAGCCCAGCACGACGCACTCACCGCGGCCGGGTGCGAGGAGATCTTCCTCGACAAGGCCTCGGGCAAACTCGCCCTGCGCCCGGAGCTGAGCAAAGCGCTGCTTGTGGCCCACCGACCAGGCGACCAACTGGTGGTAACCAAACTCGACCGCCTCGGCCGCTCCCTCGAGCACCTGATCGAGTTGTCGAAAGCCCTCCAAGACCGCGAGGTCGATCTGGTGGTGCTCGATCAGGGCATCGACACCTCCACCGCGGTCGGGCGCATGTTTTTTCAGATCCTGGGCTCCATCGCCGAATTCGAGCACGCCCTGATGTCGGAACGTACTCGCGACGGTCTGGCCGCCGCCCGCGCCCGCGGGCGAACCGGCGGGCAGAAGCCCAAACTCGGACCACGGCAGGTAGCCCTCGCCCGGCAGATGTACGACGAACTCGACGACCACGGCAAACGCCGGTACACCGTCGAGCAGATCGCCACCGAATTCGGCGTCACCCGACCCACCATTTACCGCCATCTCTCCGCCGCCGCAGCAAAAATGGAGGCATGAGCACGGTCGAATTGACCGAATTGACCGACGCCGAGCGCCGGCACGCGATGCGCCGCTTCGAGGTATTGCGTCCCCACCTGCACGACGAGGTGCCGCTCACGTGCGCCGCGGCCGAAGCCGGTGTGCCACTGCGGACCGCTCAACGGTGGCTGCGCCGCTACCGAACCGCAGGGTTCGCGGGGCTCGCCCCAGCCCGGCGCCGATCGGGTGAGCGGCGCACCCGCCCGGATCTGGTGCGCCTGATCGAAGGCATGGCGCTACGACGCCCGCGCCCATCACTGGCGGCGATCACCCGCCGATGCGCCCGGATCGCTACCGACCAGGGATGGGTACCGGTGTCCTACAACACCGTTCGCTCGATCGTCACCGCCCTCGACCCGGCCGTGCTCACCCTGGCGCACGAGGGCACGGTCGCGTTCCGCGATACCTTCGAGCTGGTCTACCGGCGCCGCGCCGAGTGTCCGAACACCATGTGGCAGGTCGATCACACTCAACTCGACATCCTGGTCCTGGATTCCGAGACCGCGCGCCGGCCGTGGCTGACGGTGGTGCTCGATGACTATTCGCGGGCGGTGACCGGCTACACCGTCACCCTGGGCGCACCCTCAGCGCTGAACACGTCCTTGGCGCTGCGCCAGGCGATTTGGACCAAATCCGACCCGGCGTGGCCGATGTGCGGACTGCCCGAAATCCTGTACGTCGATCACGGCAGCGACTTCACCAGCGAGCACCTCGCCCACGTCGCGGCCGATCTGAAGTTCCAGATCGTGCACTCCACGGTGGCCCGCCCGCAAGGCCGCGGGAAGATCGAGCGGTTCTTCGGCAGCATCAACACCGAATTACTCGCCGAACTGCCCGGCCATCTCATCGCCGGTAAGCCGGTCACCGCACCGGCGGTGTCGCTGCGCGAGCTCGATGAGCAGATCGGCCGGTTCCTCACCGACACCTATCACCGGCGCGTGCATTCGGAGATCGGATGCACCCCACAACAGGCATGGATTGCCGAGGGCTGGCTCCCGCGCATGCCCGAGAGCCTGGAACATCTCGACGTGCTGCTGGTGCAGGTCGCCGCGCGACGGATGGTGCACCGCGACGGCATTCACTTCCAAGGCCTGCGATTCCTGCATCCCGCCCTGGCCGCGTACGTGCGCGAATCGGTCACCATCCGCTACGACCCGCGCGACATCACCGAGATCCGGGTCTTTCACAAGAATCGATTCCTGTGCAAGGCCGTGAGCCCCGACCACACCGGGGACACCATCGGGCTCAGGGACATTCAGGCCGCTCGCCGTGCCTACCGCCAGCGCGTCCGCGCCCAGATCAACGAACGCATCACCGTGGTGGCCGACTACCTGCCCGCACCCTCGCGCGTCCGCGCTCCCACGAGTCCGGCGCCACCGCCGGCGCCACCGCTTCGCGCCTACCTGGAGGAGTGAGAATGCCGCAGCCGCGGAACTGGCCGTTCATCGCCACCAAGGAATACCGCCGCTTCGTCGAGTTCGCCGACACCGTCAAACGCGACCGCACCATCGGAATCTGCTACGGAGCAGCAGGAATCGGGAAAACCCTGTCCGCATCCCGCTACGCCCGGTGGGACAAGGCCGAACCCCTGCTCAGGGACTGGGGACCCCGCCAGGAGTCAGACAAAGACATCTACGCCGCACTGGCACGCTCACGCACGGTGTTCTACACACCCACCGTCGCAGCCGCCCCGCGCGAACTGCGCGAAGACCTCAAACGGCTGCACAGCCGGGTCAATATCTGTATCGACCAGCACGTGGACACCCACGTCGGTCCGCGCCCGATGCCCGACTACGTCGAGCTGGTCGTCATCGACGAATCCGAACGCCTGTCCGCGATCGGGATCGAGCACCTACGCGACCGATATGACCGCAGTGAACACGGGCTTCTGCTCATCGGCATGCCCGGCATCGAGAAGACCTTCTCCCGCTACCCCCAGCTCTACAGCCGCGTCGGATTCGCCCACCATTACCGGCCATTGACCGGCGAGGAGCTGACATTCGTCTTGGCCCGGCACTGGCACAAACTCGGCCTGGAATTGGACTCTGGCGACTTCACCGACGCCCAAGCCGTAGCTGCGGTCGCGCGTATCACCGGCGGCAACTTCCGTCTCCTTCAACGCCTGTTCGCCCAGATCCACCGAATCCTGAAGATCAACGACCTGCACACCATCACCGCCGACGTCGTCGAAACCGCCCGCAGCACACTGGTTATCGGCGCCACCTAGACGTGCGAGAAGACCGCCACTTATCGCTGCGAGTTCACAGCGCCAGGACGGGTCCGCCGTTACGGTGTCGAGAAAACATGTTGCAAAGTCGGAGTGTTCAAAAATCCGTGTCAGCCCTTTCTCGTACAGTTCCGGGCATGGTCTCCAAGTCGACCGCACTCGATCTCCCGGAACCGCTTGTCCTCGACGGGGATGCGCTCGATCCGATCGGAGGCGGGGGAGCGCTCGTCGGGTACGGGCGGGTCTCGACCACCGGCCAGTTGCTCGACCGCCAGCTCGCCGCGCTCACCGCGGCCGGCTGCCAGAAGATCTTCACCGACAAGAAGTCGGGCAAGGACACCGAGCGCGCCGAACTGTGGAAGTGCCTTGAGTACATGCGCGCCGGCGACACCCTCGTCGTACCGTCATTGGATCGGCTCGGCCGCTCGCTGCAGGATCTGATCTCGATCGTCGCCGGACTCCGCAAGCGCGACATCGGGTTCCGGTCGCTGCACGAAGCGATCGACACCACCACCCCCGGCGGGCGACTGGTCTTCCACGTCTTCGCCGCACTGGCCGAGTTCATCCGCGAACTCATCGTCCAAGGCATCAACGAGGGCCTGGCCGCCGCGCGCGCTCGCGGGCAACGCCTCGGACGTCCACCGGCGATGACCGAGGAACAGATCCGCCAGGCCCGTGCGATCCTGACCCGGCCCGAAGAAACCGTCTCCTCGGTCGCCCGGCTGCTCGGCGTCTCACGCTCGACGATCTACAAGTACGTCCCCGACCTCGCCGCCGCCGGAAAGCCGAGCATCGACTCCTCCGCGGTCTCGATCACGACCTGACTATTCGTCGGCGGGGATCAGTCCACGGCGCTTGGCCTCCGCCCGATACTCTTCGGCGGCTTCGCGACACTGAGCGGCGGCCTCAGGATCACCTTCGCGGTTAAATTCCGCTTCCTTGCTCTCGAAATAGGGGATGTGCTGAAGAACGTCATCGTCTTCTTTGGTGTCAGGCTTTCCGGATGAGGGCGTCCATGACGGCATGACTGGATTGTGCACCCGGACTGGGGCAATCCAGTGTTGCGCCGTTCACTGCGGCGAGCCTGCAGAGCTGCTCTTGCGTCGCCGGTAGGCACGCTGGCGGTCGCGACGAATTCCGAAGAGGGAGAACATCGGTAATGGCGAAGAAGTTCGCCGGCCGACGAGCTGGTCGGGCTCGGCGAGGAGATCCGGCCGCACCCCCGACGACTTCCGTGCGGGCATCCTGTTCGCCTGCAAGCTATTCGCCGATCCCGACTTCGACTACTGAAAAGCGGGGTGCTGCACCAGCAGGTGCAGCACCCCGGCGTGACGCCTACCGACTGCGTCGTCGCCCGGCCGGGCGCGACATCCAGGAGATGTCAGGGCCCTGCATCTTCATCGCCATCAGCTGCCCGGCTTTGTCGAGCTCGGGCCGCATCGTCTCGCGGATGTCTTCGAGCATCCGGGCCTGCTGAGCTCTGACCGCGCTGTTGTTGTTGATCGCGTCCTTCACCGAGTCCATCCAGGACAGGTTCATGGTGTCTCCTCTATCGCGATCCGGTGGTTGGTGTAGCACGCCCGCCTGTCTGCGGATCGCTGGTCAGAACAGTTTTCGAGCGTGCGACGCGCACGGTATCGACCAGGGGTGCAAAAGCTTCCAGCGTGCGATTTGTGAAGGCACTCATCGCGGCCGCGGTGGCGAGGCGACGCCGGGATCTCCACCGTCTCGAACGACTGAGAGAACGGCAGCTGGGGCGCCGGTGAGGCGAGTACACGGCGCCGGGGCGATCCGACGCTGTCGTCGCAGGTCGACCCCGCAATGCCGCGATAGAAGACGGTGGTCGCGCCGAGGGGGCACCAGACGCGCAAAACCCCGGGAAGACATACCTGGCCTCCCCGGGGCTCCACGCACGCTTTATGCGCCGGACTCCAGAGCGCTCTGAAGGGGCGGCCGACGGTGCTGCCTCCGAGGAGGCGTTTCAGGTGCGGTGTCGACGACGTAAGTCCGAAGCTACGGCACCGGCATCGCCGCTCGCAAGTACCCGGCTGGGATCTTCGACGCTAGCGTGAGGTTAGACCCCCCTGTATCGTTAGGTCATATGTTATTACTAATCAGGAACGCGTTCCGCCGCACGCAGGAGGGCAGCAGGCTGTCATGGGAAGACCAGTCCGATTGACCGCAGCCAACGAGGTGGCCTCGCGTCTGCGAGGGCACTACGGCGCGCCGTTGCGTCGGGAGTTCGTGGTCCGGTCTGAGCGCGGCGAGCCGACACCGCTCAACCGGCTCATGAGCAGCCAGGGCGCAGCCGGTGGCGGCCGCGGCGGACGGCAGCGGCTGGCGTTGCTGCTGACCGCGCTGTGGGTGTGTTCGAAGCCGCCTCACAGCACGAAGCATTCGGCAGGCTGGTGGGCGGAGATGATCGGGCTGCCCGAGCCTCGAGGTCAGGCGGCAGGCCGGTCCGTGGTCGCGAATCTGAGAGAGCTCGACCGTCGGGGATTCATCACGCTCGAAGCCGGCCGCGATGGCCTGCTGCCGAAGGTAAGCCTGCGCAGCGAGCTCGGCACCGGCGAGCCGTACGTGAGGCCGCATCTGGATCCGTACCCGAGTTTCATCAGGGTCCCCGAAACCCTGTGGACCAGAGGCCTCATCGGCGAGCTCGATGCGCGAGCGCTGGCGATGTACCTGCTCTTGATCTACTACACCAATTTGGACTCCAGAAACGAGATCTGGTTCTCCAACACCGCGTTCCGGGAGCGCCATGGGATGGCCGAGGCGACCCGCCTCAACGGGTTGAACACGTTGGTGAACCTGGGCGTCGCCACCATGCGCGAGGACTATGTCGACGCGGCGCACGACGTCGGCTACCGCACCATCAAGCGCCGGTTCTACCGGCTGGACCCGCTGTACATCCCGCCGGCGACATCCAAGCCCGACACGGAGCCGAAAGTATCCAACACCGACATTGAGCCGAAGCCCATGAATCGGTGGCCGGAAGCCGTACCCGAGATCGACCCATGGGCATCGTTCCCAGCGGGGAACCAACCCACTGGGGCGAAGCACTTCGACGACGAAACACCCATCTTCTAGCACTCGCTCAGCACGCAGTTGCACACCGGCCCGCGAACACTCATGCCTGTGTCGCAGCGCTATGGGCTGGACTGCGCACAACGATGTTGCGGCTGCACGTCGGTGGGGTAGGCCATCATGCGGGCATGGGAGTGAAGATGAAGCCAGAGGTATCGCGCCGGTATTGGCGAGCGCTGACGGCCAACGTGGTCGGGTTGATCTGTGACGCTCAGACCCTGCTCGAGCACGAGTCAGCGGGGCGGGCACGGTCGCTGCTGATCTTGGCTCGCGAGGAACTCGCGCGAGCCAACGCGGTCTACAACACCGCCCACCTCAGCTGGACCGAGGGCCGGGGGATATGTGAGTTCCCGAAGCACCACCTCAGCTTCTCGACCAGCCACCCGAACAAGATCGCGGCCACCGACAGCTACAGCCGAGAGTTGGGCCCGTTCTGGGGCGACTACGACGACATTCCGCCACTGAGCAGCCAGGCCGAGATCGACCACCTCAACAGCGACAAGCAGGCAGGGTTCTATGTCGACTCCGCGGCGGGTAAAGGCGGGCGGTTCGGTTCCCCGCTCGATGTCGAGCCCGACCCTGTCCTGAGTGAGTTGCAGGTCGTAGCCCAGCTCGCCGAGATGTCGCTGATCAGGGATCACACCCGAATGCGGGACGGCGACCAGCCCTACGACTCCACTTACGACCTTCAGAGTGAACTGACGCCGATTGCGCACCCCGAAGAGTTCGCCGAGTTCATCGCCGAGATATCAGCGGCAGCAGACGAGTCTTGAACCGCGCGGGCTGGACGGCCGCGAGCTTCCCGAAACGAGTTTCCGAGTATCCGCGCCCCGGCTGGTCCACTGCCAGCCTCCAAGCCGCACGGCGCGGGGGCGCAGAACGTGCTCAGTTCAGTGCTTGCATTGACTTATGTCCGCTGCTCCGTACATCAGTTCAGCCGTGGCCCTGATCATGGGCGGGGCCAGCATCTGGCATGCACGCAAGGCATACAAGCTGACCGAGAAGGCTGATCTCCGAGCTGCGGCTGCAGAAGAACGAGCCAAGACAGCAGAGCAGCGAGCCGAGAAGGCGGAACAACGAGCCGCAGAGCGCAGGAACTTCCGGTGGGAAATCCTGGAGACGGCAGGGTCGGTCGGCCGTGGCCCTCGGGGCCACTACAGCGTCTCGGTAGTGAATCGAGGGCTTGATACCGCCCATCACGTAGTTATCTCTCTCGAAGCTCCTTTCGCGAAACCGGTGAAAAGAAGCTTCGAAGCTCTCGACTGCGACACACCTGTCGAAGTCGAGACCGAGTGGCATAAGCCCGCATGGCTCCAGAACCTGCCGGACAACCTCCGAGGGCCGGACATGCCGGGCATTGGCCCCCCAGACAAGTGCGCGGTTCGGATCTCATGGCGTTCGGAGCACGGGGTCTGGGACGAGCAGGAACTCATGTGGTCGACCTCAGGTGGAGAGAGCTGACCGCCGATCCTTGCTGATGCGGTGCTTATAGGTCGTGGTGGTGTCCACGATCGCCGCGCCGACGGCGTTGGTCTGCACCGAGGAGATGCCCTTCTTCGCCGACTCCTTGGACCCGTACGCCGCGATGATCTCGCCGTTGCCCGCCTTGAGTCCGCGCGCCAGTCGGACTGGCACCAGGACAATCCCGATGATCTCCAGCTCGCGATCAACGTGATCCCCGACGATGTGCCGACGCAGGGCTGGAAGGACCTCGCCGCAGGAGGGAACGAGCCAGTAGCCGGGACCTGCACTAGGTTCCGGTCAGGGCGTTGATGACCGCCGAGGCTTTGTCTCGGCGGCCATCCTGCTCTTGCAGTAAGACCGCGGTGGATGGTGAGCGCGTACGGGTTTTACGAACACGCGCAACGTCCCGGGATCCCGAGCAAGCTGCGGATGCAGAGGTCAGCACAGTCTCCAGGGTGGGCCGGTATTGGAAACCCCTTCGGCCACTCAGTGTTCTCATCGTGGTAAGCGCCACTCAGGTCCGCGCCGCCCAGGTCCGCGCCGGTCAGGTCCGCGTCGCCAAGTTTCGCGCCGGTCAGGTCCGCGCCGCGCAGGTTCGCGCTGGTTGTAGTCCCGACGCCGACCCGCGATCAACTTCCGGTCTTCGTCATCGAGGTAGAAGAACCGCTCCAGCTCAACACGGGACAACGTCCCGAACCGGCCGTAGCCGCACTCATCGGTCACCACGACTTGAAATCACTTGTAGGTCAACACCGCTCGATGTTCCCGTTCGGCTTAGTGGTTATGCCAGCGAATCCTGGCACCGTTTGTCGATGAATTCTGGCGTCACGCAGGCAAGGTCTAGTTCGATCGTGACGGTGAAAAATGACGTTAGTTGTGGCCGTTCGTGTCAGCTCGAGTCCAGAGGATCCGGCGTGTTGGTGACGGCTCAGTCGGCCGGGTGCGGTTCGATCCCCTGCGGCGCTATGTGAGGATGTCGACGAGCTGGTCGGTGGCTTGGATCACCCAGTCTGGGTCGTGGTGTTGGCGTCCCCAGAGCGCTGCATTGATCGCACGGACCTGTGCCCAGCGGCGGGCCCGCTCGCGGTCGATGCCCGCTGACTCGCAGAACAGGTCCAGGCCGCGCGAAAGGCCCTGTTCGGGGTTCGGACCGAACAGCAGATGCGCGAAGCGGATACTGCGGATCACAGTGATCGTGTCGTAGGCCCGGTCACCGACGTAGCCTTTCGGGTCGATCGCAAGCCAGGGTTCCCGCTCGCCTGGCAGGACGTTGGCGTCGTGAAGGTCGCCGTGTACCAGGGTGTCGGGTTGGTCTGGGCCGAGTTCCCGCAAGGTCGCTATGGCGGCGTCCAGAGCTCGGCGTGGCAGCGGATCGCCGAGTTCGGCGGCGGTGGTGAGGATCTCGGTCTCCCAGTCTGCGACCAGGTCGCTGAGTCTCGGCAATCCCTCTGGTGCGTCGACTGCGAGGCGTTGAGACAGCTGGCCCAGCGTGCTGACGGCTTGGTCGAAGTCGGTGACGTCGGCCAGCGTTCCGTGCCCAGCCCGTTCGAGCAGCATGGCGAATTGTTCATCGTCACGGTCGTAGAGGTGCACTGCTCCGCTGCCGTTCCAGACACTGAACGCGTCCGGTTCATAGACGTTGCCCGGATGCGGGAACGACACCTTGATGACCGAGGGAGGTAGGTCGGTGTGTCGCACCGGCACGATGATTCCGATGTGGCCGTGCAGCACCGACCCGTCGGGCACGCAGTCCCACCGTTGCAGCAGTTCATCGACCAAACCTGGAAGCGTTGATATCCATGTCCTGCCGGGATCTCCCTCTCGGAGAACGGTCTCGCGGGCGAAATCATCGGGAATCTCGATCACAATCCGACTGTATGCGCGCCCAGATTTGGTCTCGACGCGCAAGCACCACCCGCATGACCGTCGACCCAAACCATCCCGGCCTCAAAGGACAGCGAACGAACATTCAGACCAGCGCAGTGCAACTGACATCAAATCATGCCCTGAACTGGGATCTATCGGCGAATAGCGACGTCACCTCGCAGCAGCCGCGGCGGCTGTGCGAGCGAGTCGGTAGGAGTCGGTGCCGGTTTCGATGATGTGGCCTCCGAAGGTGAGCCGATCGACGATCGCGGCGCAGAGCCGCGGGTCGGTGAAGGTCTTTGTCCAACCGGAGAACGACTCGTTGGAGGCGATCGCGACTGAGTTCTTCTCCTCGCGTTCGGTAAGGACCTGGAACAGCAGTTCCGCGCCGCGGCGGTCCAGTTCCATGTAGCCGAGCTCGTCGATGCAGAGCAGATCGACGCGGCCGTAGCGGGCGATCGTCTTGGTCAGCTGCTTCTCGTCGGCGGCCTCGACGAGTTCGTTGACCAGTTTCGTGGCGAGAGTGTATTTCACTCGGTGTCCCTGCATGGCAGCTTCGGTGCCCAGCGCGATGAGCAGGTGTGACTTGCCGGTGCCGGAGTCGCCGATCAAGCAGAGGGGAAGCCCCTTCTTGATCCAATCGCCCTTGGCGAGGGTGTTGATCGTTGCTTCCTCGATGTTGGGGTTGGCCGTGAAGTCGAACGCGCGCAGCGACTTGTCGCGCGGGAACCCGGCTGCGCGGATGCGGCGTTCGGAGCGTCGGCGTGCGCGGTCGTCGCATTCGGCCATCAGCAACTCGGCCAGGAACGCCCGGTAGGTCATCTGATCGCGGGTCGCGCCTTCGGCGATCTCGTTGAACTGGGACCGGACTGTGGGAAGTCTCAGCATTCGGCAGGCCTGGTCGACCGCGGCGTCGGCCGCCTGCTCGGTCATGCCGTGCCGTCGAGGTGTGGTGGTTGTCATGCGGAACTCCCTTTCGTTGTGGATGTGCGGCGAAGCAACTGGTCATAGGCGGTCACCGACGGCAACGGCCGCCGGTCCGGGGGCAGCGACGCGAGCCGACGCTGGGTCAACGACGAGACGGTGCCCGGGCCATCGAGATCGACCACAGGTGTCTCGGCTGGACTGGACTCGCCGATTTTGCGGGCCTCCAACGCGACCGCGTCCGCGGTCAGTGCCCCGGCCTGCAGTGCGGCGGCCAGGCCGGCGACGACATGTTCGTGCGGGAGATGCCTGTGAAGAAGAAGGACTTCGATCAACGCCCGAGTGCCGTCGCGCTCACCGTGTGCTCGCCGCGCTGCCGACCACCAACTGTCGTGGACCGGTGTGAATTTGCCTGCCGAGCGGGCTTGCTCGAGCGCGGTCGCACCAGGCAGTGCACCTGGTTTGCGCAGCAACCCCTCCAGATAGTGGTCGAGATCCAGGCGTGTTCCAGCTTTCGCCGGCAGGCGCTCGTGGCGGGCGACCTCGGTGCGGCCGTCGAACACTATGAGGTGGTTGGCGTGGAGCAGGACCCGGACCTGGCGTCCGATCAGCCGGACCGGAACCGAGTAGCGATTCGTGCGGACGGTGATCTGGGAGAATTTGTCGACGCGCGGGGTGAACCACCGCCCAGTCTCGAATGTCTCCTCCGGAAGAGGTTTGAGCAAGGGTTTCTCGACGGCGAACAGTTCACCGATGGTGCGGGGGCGTGCGCCGATGCGCCGTTGCTCGTCGGAGAGATCCCAGGCGTCGATCATCTCGTTCAACTCGTCGATCGACTCGACTTCGGGAATGGGAACGAAGTGGTTGCGCCGGAACCAGCCGATCTGGCCCTCGACGCCACCCTTCTCGTGGGCGCCGCCGATCCCGGGCTGGCAGTAGAACGCTTCGAGGTCATAGTGGGAGCGAAACGCTGTCCAACGGTCGGATTCTTCACGGAGCCGGGCGAATCCGAGGACTCGCGACACCGCCGCGCGCAGGTTGTCGTAGCGGACATTGATCGTGGGGACCCCGCCCAGCACCGAGAACGCATGCGCGTGGCCTTCGAAGAACGCTTCCTGACCCGCGGATAGGAAGCAGCGGTGGACGGCTTTGCCCGAGAACGACATCCGCAACGCGAACAAGCAGACCACGACCAGTTCGCCGCGCAGTCGGATCGTCACGTCGCCGAAGTCGACTTCGGCTTCTTCACCCGGCCGATGGGTCTGCCGGATGAACACCTCGGCCGGGCCCCTCCCGACTTCGGTCTTGATCTGTGGCTTGCGCTCGGCGACGTAGTCGCGGACCGTCTGATACGAGATCTCGTCCATCCCGTGCTCGTCGATCAGTCGGGCATAAAGACGTTTGACAGTGTGCCGCTGCTTCCTCGGAGCCCGCAGGTCATCCTGCAGTACCTCATCGATGAACGACTTGAACGGGTCGAGCTTGGAGGCCCGCTTCGGATACTGCTTGCGCGTTGCTGGCCAGACCGACTCGGTTGCGGCCTGTACGGTGCGCCAACCTACCCCGTACTTGGCCTGTAGTGCCCTGCCCGTCACTCCCGCTCGGGCATCACGCGGGATCGCGGCATACAGCTCGACCTTCGACTGACGGGGCAACTGTGACCTTCTTCCACGCAAGTTCGGGATGAAGCACACGCATCCTTGCACCGCAACTAAGATCACGACGTCAAAATTCGCCGATACGAACATCTTCCGATCGCCAGCGACGCTGGCATCCACCGATCGGTGACGTCAGAGATGACCGATAAAACCAGCCGGGGGAATGGTGTCGAGCAGCTCGCATACCGGCTGCGGCGGCCGGTACCCCGACGCATACAGCTCAGCTTCGGCGTCGGCCCAGTCTTGGTGCTGCTCTGGGGTCCAGCCTGCCTTCGGGTCGCCACCCCAGGGCAGCTCATGTGGGGTCGTCCAGTCGTCCATCGTGTTCTCTCTGGTGAGGTCGATCAGGCCGAAGCGCTGTCGGCGGTGCGGCGCGAGGGCAGCAGCTCGTCGTACACGCTGACGTCGGGCATGGGGCGATCCTGCCCGACGGCGAGCTCGGCCGCCGGCACTTCGCCGTGCACGACCGCGAGGCTGACCCCGGCACCGCGCGAGATCTCGCGCAGGGTCTGGCTTCGGCGCGACGGGCCAGGATCGCGCGGCGCTTGTCGTCGTCGACCTCGCCGTGCGGCTGATGGACTGCTGCCCGACTGTCTAGACAGTCCAGAGCAATGTCAGAACGAGAACGAACAGGGTGAGCGTTCCGGTGAAGATCCCGACGCCGGTGAAAAAACAGGTGGCCCAAGAGTTTTCCGCGCTGCGGGCCACCCACGCTCCGATGACTCCGCTGAGGAGGCTGAGGAGCACGCAGATCACGAAGTAGAGGTACTTGATCCGCTGGCGCAGTTGGTCGTATGACAACATCGAGTTCCCTCATAGTCGGCAACCTGCGGATAGTCGGGAAGGCCCCGAAATCCACTGTTGGGTTTGCTGATTCATGAGGGTCTAGGCCTGATACGTGGGGACTCGTACGCCTGGAAGCGGTGCTGAGAGGTTTCTCGCATTCGCGTACGCGCGGCGACTCCACCCCCTACACCAGCCCGGAAGGCTATGGGTATCGCAGGATCATCGTTGCCACGCCCGTGCCCGGTTCGACCTTCCCGGTGTAGTAGAGCCGGACACGCCCCTCGTTGTCGTGCAAGATCGTGACTCTCCCGGTGGAGGACCACTCCACCGGCGAAGGCCCGGCGAGGGGGAGGCATCTCATCGTGGCCGCATCGATGCCTTGGACACGCAGTTCGCAGTCCCACCCCACGTGTTCGCTGGTGTTTTCGGTCCGAAACTGGAAGGAAGTCGGCCCCGTTCGTGTAAACGTTCCGGACACTCCACTGCGTTCTGATTCGAGCAGCCAGTCCCCGCTGGTATCGACGTCGGCGAGAGCCCCTCCCGGTATCGGTACCGGCGGCAGGGTGGTCGTCGTGGCCGGCGGTGTCGTGGTGGTGGATGCGTCCTGGTCCTGAACACCGACGGTTCCGCTGGGCCGCGAGAACAGGATGCCCCCGCGCAGATCCAACAACGTGAAGGCCTGCAGCGGCGCGCTGGGAGTGATCGTCACGACGGTCGCGGGCGAGAACTCCTGCCAAGCGGTGCCGGTGTAGTGGATGTGTGTGGCGACTTGTTCGGGCGCGGTCAGTGGTGATCCGCTGATGCTGCGAATCCGCGGGACCCCGGTTCGATCGATTAGCACCACGGTCCCCATTTGCAGCACGACCTGGTTGGCTGTGCCGCCGTCACCCCAGTTGGTGGCGTAGTCGGTGACGCGGGTATCGGCGCGTAGCCACACCGCGGTCAGTTCGTTCAGATAGTCGACCAGGTTGACGGCGGTCAAAGGCCCTCCCGGCCACGTCAACGTGGCATCGGTTTCGAGAGCCGCCGCAGCCGCCGCAGCCGCCGCACGGTCGGATCGGTAGAAGTCGATGATCTGTTCACGTCCCCCCATCATCTGATCGCGAATACCGCTGTAGAGGCCGTCGGTCCCGCCCGAATACCTGCTGGTGCCTCCAGGCAAAGTCACCAACGGGGTGATCGGCTCCGAGGGTGGAGCAGATCCTGGGGGCGGTACCGACAGATACGGCGTGCCACCGGGGTCATCGGCGCGCAGCAGCTGCGCATCGATCGTGACCGGTGGCGCCTGCGTACTGTCGGAAAAGAACAACACGCGTACACCGAACACCATCAACGGCACCAGGACCGCCAGCACGACCACACCCCGCCATCCTGGGCGCCGGGCACGGCTGATCACGTTGTTTCGAACCACAACGGATCCCCCCTCGGCGACCACACCGCCGATGTAGGCCCCGCCGACGGCGTATCGGTCGCGGATCTGGTCGCCATTCGACTTCCGTGCGGGTGACCGTTTCTTCTTGTGATGCAACCGGTCTCGGCTTGAAGGTGGGTCGTCAGGCGGCGGTGTGCGCTGGTTGTCGGCGCGGGCGAGGAGCTGGTCGACTTCGGTGTCGGAGGTGCGTTCACGTAGCGCGCGCCCGCCCTCGGAGCCGAGGGTCGAGTCCTCGATGAGCTGGCGGAACCGTTGCCGTTCGGAAGGGGACGGGCCTGGTGGTGGAGTGGTGGTCACTGGTCCTCCTCCAGCTTCAAACGCGCATAGATTCCCGGCATCCGCTGCCGAAGTCGCTGCAGCACGGCACGTACCGCTCCGGGTGTCGGCAATCCACAGATCTCAGCAATTTCACTGGTCGAGTAGCCGTCCAACCTGGCGGCGATGATCTCTCGTTCCAACGGTGTCAGCAGGTCCCAGAGGCGGTTTCCTTCGACGTCGTCGAGGACGCTTTCCGGGGAAGCCGACTGGACAGGCGGGAACACCATGCTGCCGCCGATGAGGGAGAATGCCTCATCGAGATCGTCATGCCATGCCGGTTGGTCGGCGGGTTTGAGCAGGCGCCGGAACACACTGATGAACTTCAGGACGCAGCCGTTGGTGAAGAAGGTGCGGATGTCGGCGCCCTTGTCCGGATCCCATCCCGTTCCCGCGAACACCTGCGCACGGAACCCTTTGATCGCCTCGACCAGCGTCTCGTTGAGCAGATCGTCGCGCAGCCCCGCATCGCTGCGTACGCGTCGACGCTCCTGCGGGGTGGCCGAGAACGAGCCGCCGCGTTTCTGGATCAGTTCGGAGGCCTTGACGTACACGGCCTCGCTACGTATCCACGCCCGCATCACCGGCAGCGCGTACTTCACCAGCTCACGCTCGAGTTCCTTGAACTGCCAGCTGTCTATCCCGGCCTCGTGAGCCGCAGCGAGCAGCTCGATATCGCGGGCCTTCCTCTCCAGCCTTGCCAGCTCCTCGGCGTCGACGCCGACACCGGGCGCACCATCGGCGGGACGACCGAGCGCGTGTTCGTCCGTGGGATCGGACATCGACCACCTTCTGCCCGGAAGCACAAGAACGGATCGCCGAGGCGAAGAGAACACGCACAGTTATAGGCGCGACCGAGCCAACGCGTACGCGGTTGGACAAAGAAGTTTCAACAGATCCCAGCTCATTCGGCGCCGAAGGCCGCCGGCGGTTCGCCGCCCCTACGGTCGCTGTTGAAAATCGATCGGTTCTCAACACCATCACTCCCGAAGTCGAGCAGGCGAGTCCAGGTGTCGGACAAACGTGTCGAGATCTCCGGCGTCGCTCCCGGCACTGCGCGTGGTGGGATACGGGGCCCCGGATCCCACCACGACCGCGTCCTGGTGAGCTACGCGAGCCAGTCCCAGATCTTCGGGAGCCACTCCCTGCGGATCTCGGTTGCCCAGTCACCGACGATCCGGCCGGTGAATGAGCCGATCGCCGCGGAGAAGAACACCCTCCGAGACTTCTCCGCTCCGGCGACAGACGGCGTCGGCGCAGCAGCGTTGTCGTCGCGGGGCTGGGCCGACCGTTCTGGCGGCCTTACTACAGTCATTTCCTACCTCGATGGTGAGAGCTGTCAGCGATTGCGAAGTTGAGGTGCCCCGGCTGTCCTCGCCTGTTGCAGCAGACGAGGACAGCCCTCAGGGAGGCCCCCGATCGCGGATCCGCCAGGGCCAGGCACAGTTCATGCGGCGCCTATCCGACTCGGAGGCGCGCGACGACCCGGGTGGCATTGCCCCGCAGCGGCGGGTCGCCGAACTCGACCTGGGATCTGGCGCGGATCCACTGTCCGAGACCGGTGTCTTCGGGGATGGCGATCTCGCCGAGGAAGTGCTGCCGCAGGATCTTCTTCTTGAAGCGGCGCAGCTGCGTGCGCACCGTCGACGGATTCAGCCCGAGCTCCGTGGCGGCATCGAAGACGGTGATGCCGTCGTAGATGTGGAGCATCAGCACATCTCGCAGGTCATCCGGTGCTCGCAGCAGGAGGTAGCGGGCGAGATCGCGGCCTTCGAAGTCGGCCAGGCCGGCGTCGGGGGATCGCAGGACGGCGAACAGTTCATCGGTGTTGGGCCGCAGTTCGGCGATCGTCACCTGGTGTGCGCGGATGACATCGCCGAGCCGGTTGCGGCAGGCACCGATGAAGTAGGTCCTCATCGAGGAACGGGTGTCGTCGAATTCACGGTCGAGCCGGGCGAGGAAGCCGGGCAGGGTGGCCATGAAGGTTTCGAGCGCGATGTCCTCGCGCAGATCGCGATCGAACTCGGCGAGGTCGAGGACGTTCCGGGGTAGCTTCCCGTAGCGGGAATACTGACCGGCCACGCCGTCGGCAAGCCACTTGATCATGGCCGAAATCGCCGGGTCGTAGAGCTCAGCAGTGACCTTCTGACCGGCAGCAGTCAGCTTTCCGGTGTAGTCGATGTACTTGCGCATATGAAGTCCTCGCGGGTGTGTCAGGCGCCGCACGGATGCAAGCGATTACTGGTCATACGGCGGGTTCTGGGCTGTGTGTTGCACCGACATCTCGCGAGTTTTTCAGCCGGGGTCCCAGGCCGGTCGGCCAGCGCGATGGAGTGCGGTCGGCGCTTCGGGTTGCGGTGCAAACCTGGGCGCGCGCAGGAGCGCTCGCCCAGGTCCGGCGTAGGCACAGCGAAGGAGGTGGAGGGCACGGCGTCCACTTCACTCCGAAAGCGGTTGGGGCGTAAGTGGTGCACTTGGTGCGTTTCGGTGCACTTGGTGCACTCCGGCGGAGTTCGCACCGGACATGTTGCCCGATAACTATGGATATCGGGCATGGTCGCCCCTAGGCGGGCTTCGCCTGACCGATTTCTGCGGGTCGGGCAAGATGGCGTCATGACAGACCTCAACGGCCAGTTGACGATTCGGACCAGCGGAGACTCCGACGAGCTGTTCCGGTTGTTGGAGTGGTTCCGCAACGACGACGCGCTACGCGGCCGGGTCAGCCTTCCCACCCCACAGATCCGTGAAGGTCAGATGGGCGATGTCTACGACGTCCTGACCGTTGCAGGCGGCGCCGGCGGATTCGGCACGGCCCTGGCCATGTCACTGAACGCCTGGTTGAAGACCCGCCGCTCCCAGGTCAAGATCACGTTGAAACGCAACGGCATCGAACTCGAACTCGATGCCGCAATCATCAAAGCTCCCGAACTCGTCCGCGAGATCCACAAGCTGCTCGGCGAGGCGGACACCCCACAGTGACCGCACCATCCCGAGGTCAGGGTTCGCGTGCGGTCCTCATCGGCACCGCCACCTACACCCACCCCGATCTGACCGCGATCCCCGCCGCGCTCAACAACCTCACCGACCTGAGCACAGCGTTGACCTCCACCGGTGGGGCATTCGCTACCGAACACTGTGTCGCTTTGCCTGACCCGGTCAGTGGCGCGCAGATCGGGCACTCCGTCGCTGCTGCCGCTGGTGAAGCCACCGATGTTCTGTTCGTCTACTACACCGGGCACGGGGTCCTCGACTCCCGCGGTCGTCTCTACCTGACCGTGACTGGAACCGACCCGACACGGCCCTCCTGGACCTCGGTGCCGTTCCAGACGTTGCGTGAGGAGATTCTCGAATCCCGCGCCACCGCGCGCATCCTGATCCTGGACTGCTGCTTCTCCGGTCGGGCGTTCGAAGCGATGAGCGACACCGCCAGCGTGATCGCGGGGGAGACCGGTATCCGTGGCACCTACACGATCCCTCTTCGGCGGCCAACGAACCGTCCCTCGCTCCCCACGGCAACCGAAACACCGCCTTCACTGCCGCTCTATTGACTGCGGCCAACACCGCGGATCTCACTCTCGATGAGCTCTACTTCCGTACCGAACAACACCTCATCGAACACGGACACCCCCGACCCCAACGACGTACGGTTGATGCCGCCGGCGAGCTCAAGCTCTTTGGAGACACCCAGGAGCGCCAGTACCGCAGTCTCGCCGAGCTCGGCGACACCAACGCAATGAACAAACTCGGGAACATGCTCTGGGATCAGGGTGAATTCGCCGAAGCCGAAATTTGGTGGCGCCGAGCCGCTGAGCTCGGCAATACCGACGCCATGTCCATCCTGGGGGCTGTGCACATGGAGCGTGGTGAGCTCACCGAGGCCGAACACTCGTGGCGCAGAGCCGCCGACACAGGCCATCTGTACGCCATGACCGACCTCGGGATCCGGCTCAAGCAGCGTGGGGAGCTCACCGATGCCGAACACTGGTGGCGTAAAGCTGTCGACGCAGGCGACACCAACTCCATGTCCCACCTCGGGGGCCTGCACCTTGAGCGTGGGGAGATCACCCAGGCTGAACACTGGTTGCGCAAAGCCGCCGACATCGGCGAAACCACCGCCATGATTAACCTCGGGGTCCTGCTCAAGCAGCGTGGGGAGCTGACCGAGGCCGAACACTGGTGGCGCAAAGCCGCCGACATAGGCCACCCGAACGCCATGATTAAACTCGGTGTCCTGCTCAAGCGGCGTGGGGACCTGACCGAGGCCGAACATTGGAACCGCAAAGCCGCCGACACTGGCAACCGCAAGGAGGTGGACTGATAGCTCCTGGTGGAGTACTCGCGTTCGTGATTCGAAGTTTGTCTAGTTGGGGTACACCCCAACACCACGCCGGTATGCCAGCGCGAGCAGCGTCAAAGTTGAAGTCGCTTCGACGAAATTCTGACGCTGTCCGGTTAGGCTCCTAGACTCCTGATCCGTTCTGCGGCTGGGTAGGCCAGGTGTTGAGCATTCGCAACGCTAGATGTATTGCCGCGGCGGCATTGGGCACCAGGTATCCGCGGTCGAAGGTCGCGGAGTTCACGGGCCGGAAGTCGGGAGCTTCGAGGCAGATGCGGGGATCATCAGTTCGTTGGTTGTCGGAGAGCGTGTGTATCGGCTGTCGAGAGTCGCTGTATTCCCAGCCCAACCGCATCGGGCGTCCGAACTCCCGCGCGGTGCGTGTCTCCTCCTTCAGCCAGGTGGAGTCGTGGACCACCAGCGCCAAACAGATCTCCGGGCGCAGGGTCAGGAGGTTGACAGAGACTCCTGTGTAGTACAGAGCCGCCCGCCCGTCACTGATCGCCTGCTTGAGCCGGATCACTTCGGGGGCGTACTCCGGGTCGGGTGCATCTATGCCTTCTGGACGTTCGAAGGCATCTTGGGCGTAGATCTCTTCTACCCACTCGCGGAAGAAGTTTCGTTCCACTGAGCACTCGTCTATCGACGGAACCGGGTCCTCGAAGTGGGGAGACAGGATTCCTGACGGCGCCACGTGGTTGAAGTAGGCGTGGGTGGCGACCGCCTCGGAGCGGAACGGCAGAAGGAGGTCGTAGCGGTCAGTACCATTTGCCACGAGAAGGACAGTGGCGTGCGATAGCGCTGCGGCGCGAGTGGAGCCGGCGACAACCGGGTCGATTATGGAGCCGTCCCTGTCGGTGGATTGGTGCAACCACGACCGGCGCGGCAGATCGGCCAGCCTGACCACACCGTCGCGATCAGGCCGCAGAGCGTCCATCAGCTCCTTATCGAGGTCCTCCGAGGTCGCGATGGACGCGAAGTATCGGCCCAACTTGCAGTCCAGGCGCGGTGCACCTGCGTCGTCGAACCAGAGCTTCTCGAAGGCATAAGTGGAGCCGGAGAAGAACGCGCGCGTATCAACGCCGAGGTCCTCGGCCTTGTCGAATCGGTCGTTGAGAGCGACGAATCGGTCGTAGACGTCACGATCGAACCTGTCCGAGTAGTCCTTCTTCGAGGGAAGGACATCACCCTGCGGCTTACCAGCGAGGACAGCTTCCCAATCGAGATGCTCGGACTCTGGCGCAGGGAAGGCACAGATAGGGTAGTCGACATCCCACAGTCGAACGAGATCGTAGTTCGGATAGATACTGCGAAGGGTCTGGACCACGCCGCTACCCGTCAAGAGATCGGCCCGCTCCTTCTCGGCGGCTCGCTTCTGCTGCCTCGCTGACTCGGTCGGGGTCAGCCTCGGCACCGATGCAAGAGATGTGAGAGGCGAATCCACGATCTGGCCCATCTGGGCGGCGCCCTGGAACTTTTTCCAGGCGTCAAGGGTGCCGATCTGACCATGACCTTGAGAATCGGGATGGTCCGACGCGTCCAGCAGAACCATGATGATTGACTGTACGAAGCTCCAGTCCGGGCACTTGCGCGGATTCGAGCCCAGCCTGCTGTAGAAAGTCGAGTTTGGCACTCTGGGCGTCCCCGGCACACTGGCTGCCCGCAGGAGTCGGTTAGCCCGCTGGGCGACTTCGTGCCTGTTCAGTCCCACCGTGTTGATGGCATCGGAGACTTGGGTCAGAAGGTTGCCTGCAGGCGTCAGGCCGCTATCGGTTTCCAAGTTCTTCCAACCTCTTCCACGCTACGACTTTTGGCGGCGGCAACCGGCGATCCTGTGATCAGAAACCTTGCACTGGAAGGGAAGTCTGACACATGAGCATCGGATGGCAGGCTCTGTTCGACACCGCAGGACCTGTTGGTCTCGCCATCGGCGTAGCGCTGGTTGTGGTGGGCCTGATATTGAGGACCGTAGGTGTGCACGGACCACATCTCCTCGGCGCCCTCGATCATCGGCGCGTTGTACGCGCCGCCGCCGAAGCCAGAACCAAAGGGGAACGCACCCACACACTGCAGTTGCTCCAGTCCTTGTCCGATCACAAGGGCGGGCCGGTAGCTGAACCCGCACGCAAACGTCAGAAGAAGCCGCGCTGAAGATTCACCGCCTTGGGCGGCGCCCACTCTGGCTTGTCCGTAGCCGCCGAACCACACAGAGACTTCGAGAAGCGATCGGTTCTCGACACCGACTCGGTCGCGTGGGCGGTCTCCGGTGTCAACAAACGCGACGAGATCTCGCGTCGTGCAACGCAGACAGGGCACCCATATGGGTGCCCTGTCACTTTGGTACCGGCGGCCGCCCGCTTCCTCCATGCCCGGAACGCGAGAGAGCTCGCGGTGCCGCGTCGCCACTCGCCTTGCGAGTGCGCCCCTGCCAGCTTCTGAACTAGGCGCGGATGCTTGCCTCGAGCTCAGCGGCGTCGGGGCCCGTGATCGTGAATTCGACACCGACTGGCACTACCGGTGTGCTCGCCTCGTTGGCGGAACCGGGCACGATCGACTGTGCCAGTTCGCTGATCGCATCGAGTTGGTCGACCAAGCCTCGCTGGGTTGCGTAGTGCCGCAGCGCCGACTTGTTCTCGTCGAGCAGGACTGCAAGGACGTCTTCGACACCGAACCACGCGCGGCCGTTGCGCTCGGCTGATTCGGTGGCCTGGCGCAAGGCTCGGATCAGGGCCGGAGCCGCACCGGTCAGAGTCACGTGAGTTTCGTTGGTTTCGGTCATGTGGTACTCCCGTCAGAAGAGAATCTCGAGTCCGGTGTAGAACCCGCCGATACAGGTTTTGGTCCCGTCCATCTCGTGGATCACGACCCCACCGCCACCTACACACTGCCCCCCGGTGATCGCCGAGGCTTGCCCAGCGGAGACGACTGTCACCGTCGCAAAAGCGAGGATAATCGTGGCCCTGGTCAGGATCTTACGCATTCTTGTAACCCCCAAATTGATTGTGTAGGTGAAGAACTCGCCTACACCTTCTTTGACGCACCCCGGGGCCACAGGGTTCCGTGCGGGAATCCATCCCTCTTGACAGTCCCGGCTGAAGTGAGTCGGAATGCCGCGCGGAGCTCACACCGACTCGGTCGCTGGCTCCCGTGTCGCCTTCACTTCGCCGTGGACAACGGCCAGGCTGACCCCAACGCCGCGGGAGATCTCGCGCAGCGACTGACCTTCGGCATGACGGGCCAGGATCGCGCGGCGCTTGTCGGCGTCGACCACCCGCGGCCGACCACCCTTGCGGCCACGGCGGGCTGCGGCATCCAGGCCGTCGCGGGTCTTGCGGGCGATATCGCGGCGCCGGTCCTCGGCCAGCGCGAGCGCCAGGTCCAGGATCAGGCTGCGCTCGGTGTGCTCGCCGGCCGCGATGCCGTGGAGCACCTTGACCGAGATGCCCTGCTGGAACAGATCGTTGAGCACGATCAGCCCCTCGAGCAGGTTGCGGCCGAGCCGATCGGCCTCCTGCACGGTCAGCAGGTCGCCGGGCCGCAGGTAGGCCAGGGCGGCCTGCAGGCCGGGCCGGTCGGCGACTTTGATGGTGCCGCTGATTTTCTCGTCGAAGACCTTCACGCAGATCGGGTCGAGGTCATCGTGCTGGCGCGCGGTCTCCTGCTTGCTCGTACTGACCCGGACCAGACCGACCAACGCCATGAAAACTCCTCTGCCCGTTCAGAAAACGTGTTCGACAACCGGAAATGAGACTACCTGTTTCCGAACGGGTTTCCGAACATCCGCCCCTGCGAGTCTGTCCTCGGCGCCCGCCCTGCGCGCGGGTGTTCGGTAAACGTTCGTTTTCCGAACGCCTCGGGCACCGGCAGCTGCGCGGACGAGTCTGGTCATCTGTGGAGCTGATCGGGGTTCCGGTAGTAACCGCCGAAAAATCAACGGATATGGCGTAGCTGCTGGTCAGCGTCGGCGTTCGGCTCCCGGGCCCAGGATCGAGGTCAGCTCGCGCATCGCCTGCGGGGACGGTTTGAAGTAGCGGCGCAGGTTCTCGGCCTTGCGGTGTCGGGACTTGGCCATCAGTTCCAGCAGGCTGGCCCCGGCTTCCCCGAGGTGGTCACGGCCAGACGCGTACCGCCGTTCGCCGCAGTCACCGATGCCCACGCCCCCGGACGACAGAGTCGGCCAGAGTCTCTCGGGGCCCGCGCAATGAGCAATGCCGTCCTGCCTACCGGTGCTCCCGGCTAGCGCCGAGTCCGCCGCGATCATGGAATATCGTGCCGGTCATGACCACGGATGACTGGTTGGCCGACACCCGAACCTCTTATGACACAGTCGCGGTCAGCTATGCCGACCAAGTGCGCGGCGCCCTCGCCGGACACCAGTACCTTCGCGCGGCTCTGGCGTTGTTCGCCGACAGCGTGCGGACCGCTGGCGGCGGACCGGTCGCGGACGTCGGCTGCGGCCCCGGTGAAGTCACCGCCCACCTGCATGAGCTCGGTGTCGACGCCTTCGGTATCGACCTCTCCCCGGCGATGATCGACGTGGCCCGGCGCGACCACCCCGGCCTGCGGTTCGAGGTGGGCTCGATGACGGAACTGAACCTGCCCGTCGCTTCGGTGGCCGGCCTGCTCGCCTGGCAGTCGTTGATCCACATCCCAGACGACGAGGTGCCGACTGTATTCGGGCGCTTCCACCGAGCATTGCGTCCCGGCGGACCGTTGCAACTCCTGTTTCACGTCGGCGAGGAGTCGCTGTTGAAGACGGAGGGCTACGGCGGTCACCCGATGAAGGTCCATGTCCACCGCCGTCAGCCGGACCAGGTGGCGTCCTGGCTGCATGATGCCGGATTCGTGGTCGAGGCCCAGATGCTGCTCGACCCGGATGCGAAAGCTCAGCAAGCGATTCTTTTCGCACGCAGTAAGTCCTAACTTCTGCATATGTCGGCTCGCCATTCGGAACCGCGGGTCCCCGACGTACACCGCCCGGCGGGAAGCGTGGGTACCGCCGAGACCTGGAGTACGCATGTCACCGAAGAAGCAGCCCACCGCCGCCAAACCCGCTCGCGCCGCCGCCCGCGAGGGCGACAAGTACACCACCGCACTGCGCGGTGGGACCGCGGCCGGCACCCGCACCGAGCCCGAGCCCGTCGATCCCGAGCTGATCGTCGCCGGGCTCCGGGAACTCCCGCAGCCGCGCCAACTCCTCATCCGCGAACACCCGCGTTGCCACGAACCTGACCTCCGGCACCAACCAATAGCGTTGGGAGCCAAGCCAACCAGCAACAGGCCATCACCGCAGGATGAACCAGGACTCACCCGTGACCAGCCACGGCATATCCGTTGGTTTTTCGGCGGTTACTACCGGAACCCCTGTTCAGGACGAGGGGTCGTCGCCACGGTCGTCGAGTTCGCGCTGTAGGCCGGTGTTGATGCGCTGGGCCTCGGCGAGCTGATCTTCCAGGATCACGATCCGGCACGACGCGTCGAGAGCGTTGCCCGCATCGACGAGTTCGCGCACGCGTGCGGCGATCCGCAGCTGGTAGCGCGAGTAGCGGCGGTGCCCGCCGTCTGAGCGTTGCGGAGTCAGCAGCCGGGCCGCGTCGAGGCCACGCAGGAACGCTTGGGTGACGCCGAGGATCTCCGCGGCGCGTCCCATGCTGTAGGCGGGATAGGTGTCGTCGTCGAGCTTGTCCGCGGCGCTGGCGCCATCGGCGGGATGGGTGTTCGGATGCTGCACGAGGCCTCTCAGGTTCAACGCTGGAAGGCCCCGGCGCGCTGTGCGCCGGGGCCTTTTGGTTTACGACTTAGGGATTGAGTTCAACTGCGTTCACCGGCCATGGGGGCCCGGTCTGGGACACCGCATCCGACACTTCCAGGATGCGGAACTGGTAAAGGAACACTCAGTGGCCGACCACCTCCTGGATCGTTGGGTTCTTCCTGCGGTACTGCACTTGCCTTGCTTCGTCGCCCCGCCGGCGGTCCGGCCGACTGCACCGGATTCTCTTCTCCGCCGGGCGGGGCGGTCGAACTGTCCCGGGGCAAATCACCTGCCCGGGCATCTACTGCACTTGCTGGTACTTCACTTACTTCACTTGCTAGGTACTGCACTTGCCTTGCTTCATCGCCCCGCCGGCGGTCCGGCCGACTGCACCGGATCTTCTTCTCCGCCAGGCGAAGCGGTCGAACTGTGTCCCGGGCAGCTCACCTGCCCGGCCCATCTGATTTTGTGGAACGACAGCGACTGTATACGCCAACTTCGAGAATGTCTACATTCACCACTATAGGTTTTTTGCATCACACGGAGGGTGGGCTCAGTGCTTTGCTGCCGGCGGTCACAGCGACCCAATTTTCGCCATCTCTTCAGAGTGGAGGCCCCTACATCGGTCGCGGCCCTGCACCGAAGGGGCAATCCGTGACCGACCAGCACAACCGAGGCCATACCCCCGACCGGCGGCCCGCGCACGCGTCGTCTCCGGCCGCCCCTGTCACATCCGCCGAGCGCAGCTTCGCCCGCCGAGCGGCCGAGGCGGTCGTGTTCTCGGGTTGGGCGAGAACACAATTCAGGTGGCGGCACCCGCCGCGGTCCCCGTCGCCGCCGATGCGGTCGACGGCTCACCGAGGCGACCGAGCGCCGTCCCCGGCACGGTCGCGAGCGCGAGAACAGGCGGCCTACGCCACAAAACTTCCGGGGTCGGGACCGGCGCCATGGCCTCGACCTCGACCTCGGTGTTCGACTGATCGGTGTCGATCTTCAAGAACACCTCGCCGACGCGCAAGGTCGCGCGCTCGTGATGGGCGTTGACGACCTCGACCTCTTTCACGTCGGCAAGTATGGCTGGGACGACCGTCGATGTGCCGGGCAGCTGTCCGCGGCTCCCGGCGGCGAGCGGTGTCTCCACAACGACTGGCGATAGTGTTCGGTCGTTTCCCAACACCGTGCACCAGCTGTCCAGCAGAGGCGCGGTATTCGCCTCCGACCGCGGCGGCCGCTACTCCGGTTTCCCGCGGGGTGGGCGGTACAGTCCGTGGCCCTCAGCTGACCCCTGCCCCTCCGAAGGAAGGGCGGGGGCTGGATCTGGGCATGCTGACCTCGGCGGCCCCGCCATCGACGACCGACGAGAGCGGTAGCCAACCCTCCGCCTCCCGACCGCGGGCTCCCGAGATGGAACGGCGACAAGCGTGCCAAGCGATCTCGGACCCGCCCCGTGCACGCACCAGCGGCGCCCCCGACAGGTGGCCTGCGGAATATTGGGTTTGTCACGCCAGCGGCGCCGCTGGCGGCCGTTGTCGGCCACTGCGCAGCGGCCCCGGCCCAGCGCGCGGATGCGCGGCATACGGCCGTTCGGCGGGGCCAAGAAGCATCTGCACGGGCGCGGAATCTCGCCTTCATCTGTCTGCCCGGTCGCCGGACCGCCGCGGTCCGCCCCTCGGCCCCTTCGCTCCCAGCTGTCTCGACCGTCTCACCGGCCTGCTCATCGACGATTCGGGAATGAAAGTAGGTGATACACGTGTTGGAAATCCTGGGTAAATCGTAGAAAAATCGTAGAAAGCAGGGGTGGACCCCGAAGATGACCAGGTCAGCGGTGGTATAGGCTTTGTCGGTCATGAAGTCGGCTTATACGGGTCCGGTCACCGGTGCGCCCAAGACGGTCTACCTCGACCATGCGGCGACAACTCCGATGCTGCCCGCCGCCGTCGAGGCGATGACGGCTGCGTTGGGCACGGTCGGGAACGCGTCGTCGCTGCACGGTTCGGGGCGGGCGGCGCGGCGGGTGCTGGAGGAGGCGCGCGAGTCGATTGCCGCTGATCTGGGGGCGCGGCCCTCGGAGGTGATCTTCACTTCTGGCGGCACCGAGAGCGACAATCTGGCCGTCAAGGGCATCTTCTGGGGGCGCAGGGCGGCCGATCCGCGGCGTACCAGGATCGTCACCAGTTCGGTCGAACACCACGCGGTGCTCGACGCGGTGGAGTGGCTGGAGAAGCACGAGGGTGCGCAGGTCAGCTGGCTGCCGGTGGACGACGAGGGCACCGTCTCGCCGCACGCGCTGCGGGAGGTGCTCGCCGCGCACGTCGACGAGGTGGCGCTGGTCAGCGTGATGTGGGCCAACAACGAGGTCGGTACCGTGCAGCCGATCACCGAATTGGCTTCGGTCGCCGCGGAATTCGACGTTCCGATGCACAGTGACGCCATCCAGGCCGTGAGCCAGCTGCCCATCGATTTCGGCGCGAGCGGGCTGGCCGCGCTGAGCGTGGCCGGACACAAGGTGGGCGGTCCGCACGGTATCGGCGTACTGCTGCTGGGCAGACAGGTGCCCTGTGTGCCGCTGGTGCACGGCGGCGGACACGAACGCGATCTGCGCTCGGGAACCTCCGATGTGGCGGCGGCGGTCGGGTTGGCCGCGGCGCTGCGGGACGCGGCCAACGATCTGCCAGGGCGTACCGCGCAGCTGCGTGCGCTGCGCGATCGGTTGATCGCGGGCGTGCGCGCGCTGGCGCCCGACGCGGTGCTCAACGGCCCGGCCGACGAACGCAGGCTGGCCGGCAATGCCCACTTCACCTTTCCCGGCTGCGAGGGCGACTCGCTGTTGATGCTGCTCGACGCCGCCGGGGTCGAATGCTCCACCGGGTCGGCCTGCAACGCGGGCGTGGCCTCGCCGAGTCATGTGCTCATCGCGATGGGCGTCGAGCCGTGGCAGGCGCGCAGCTCGCTGCGGTTCTCGCTGGGCCATACCTCGACCGGAGCCGATGTCGAAACCCTGTTGACCGTGCTGCCGCAGGTCATCGATCGGGCCAGGGCCGCCGGCCTGGCCGGCGCTAGAGGAGGTGCCTGATGCGAGTTCTCGCCGCGATGAGTGGTGGTGTCGATTCGGCGGTGGCCGCGGCGCGGGCCGTGGACGCGGGCCACGAGGTGGTCGGGGTGCATCTGGCGCTGTCGGCCTCGCCGGGCACGCTGCGCACGGGGTCGCGCGGATGCTGCTCCAAGGAGGACGCCGGTGACGCGCGCCGCGCCGCCGACGTGCTCGGCATCCCCTTCTATGTCTGGGACTTCGCCGACCGCTTCAAGGAAGACGTGATCGACGATTTCGTCGCTGCCTACGCCGCGGGGGAGACGCCGAACCCGTGCCTACGCTGCAACGAGAAGATCAAGTTCTCCGCCCTCGCCGACCGCGCGCAGGCGCTGGGCTTCGATGCCGTGGTCACCGGTCACTACGCCCGCCTCGACGAGGGTGTGCTGCGCCGTGCGGTCGACGCCGACAAGGACCAGTCCTATGTGCTGGCGGTGCTCACCGCCGAGCAGCTGGCACGCGCGATGTTCCCGGTCGGGGACACCCCGAAGCCGCGTATTCGCGAGGAAGCCGCCGAGCGCGGGTTGGCCGTGGCGAACAAGCCCGACAGCCACGACATCTGTTTCATCCCCTCCGGTGACACCCGCGCGTTCCTCGGCGCCAAGATCGGTATCCGGCCCGGTGCGCTGGTCGACTCCGACGGCACGGTGCTCGGCAGTCACGAGGGTGTGCACGGCTTCACCGTCGGCCAGCGCAAGGGCCTCGGCCTGAGCCACACCGCCGCCGACGGCAAGCCGCGCTACGTCACCGAGATCGACCCCGACTCGGGCACCGTCAAGGTCGGTTCGGTCGAAGACCTGCAGGTCGACGTCGTCACCGCCGAGCGCGCCATCTGGACCTCCGGTGCGCGGCCTGGCGGGCCGGTCGAGTGCGTCGTGCAGGTGCGCGCGCACGGTGGTACCGCGCCCGCCGTGGTCGAGCCCGATGGTGACGGCCTGGTCGCGCGCCTGCGTGAACCGCTCAGCGGTGTCGCGAAGGGACAGGCGATCGTGCTGTATCTGCCCGATGCCGAGGGTGGGGACACCGTGCTCGGCAGCGGCACGATCAGCGGTACCGACCGCGCTGGTGTCCCGATGGATTCGGCCGACGCTACGGCGTAGCTGCTGGTGGAGTCCGCGGCTCGGCCGGATCGCAGGTCGCCATCGACCGCTCAGGTGTCCGATGGCGCTCAGGTGTCGTTGCAGCCGCCGGTGCTATCGATGGCTCGGCCGGGTAGCGGTGGCCTCCAACGAGGCCGAACGGCCGGCCACACGGATTGGCGACCACCCGGCTGACCCGCAAGGGCGGCGTACGAATCGAATCGGCCGGGGCGTACGCGGGCATGCGCTGATCGGCCCGGGCGGTGTGTACCGCGTCGGGTGGTGGGGGGATGATGGCGAATGGGCGGATCCGCGCGTCGCAGAATCAGCGTGTGCGGTCCGTGGAGCGTGGTGTCCTCACCGACCGGGTGATGGCTCCGTTTCGATGACACGAAAGGTGCTGAGCGCGTGACATTGTGGCGCAGCGAGAACTCTCCGGAGACTGCTCAGGAGCCGGTCGAGACCCTGAGGGGCGGCGTCGCCACGGGCGTCGGTTCCTGGCCGGGAACCGATCCGCGCGAGGCGGCCGCGACGATCATCGGTGAACTGCCCGACCTCCCGCACCTGGTCGAGTTGCCGGATCGCGGCATCGGCGCGGACATGATCGGCCGGGTCTCGGCCCTGCTCGTCGACCTGCGATTCGATTCGACGACCCGGGGTTATCGTCTGGCCGCGCGACCGGGCGCGGTGTCTCGCCGGGCCAGGGACCTGCTGCACGCGGATCTGGACGCCATCGAAGAAGCGTGGGAGACACTGGGTCTCGCGGGCACCGGTCGCGTGGTGAAACTCCAGTCGGCGGGCCCGCTGACCCTCGCCGCCGAGGTCGAACTCCCCGGCGGACACCGCATCCTCACCGATTCCGGTGCGGTGCGCGATCTTTCGGAGTCCCTCGCCGAAGGGCTGGCCCGGCACGTCGCCGAGATCCGCAGGCGGTTGGGTGCCGAGGTCGTCCTGCAACTGGACGAACCCCAGCTCACCACCGTTCTGAACGGTGCACTGCAGGGCCCGAGCATCCTGAACACCATCGGCGCGCTCCCCGAACCGGACGCCCTGCACATCATCGACACCGTCATCAACGCCCAGTCCGCCCCGGTTCTCCTGCACGCCTGCGCCTCCCGCCCCGCCCTCACCACTCTCGGCCGCACCGCCGCCGCCGCGATCTCCTTCGACGCCTCGACGATCACCACCGCCGATCTCGACGCCCTCGGCGAGATCCTCGACGCGGGCAAGAAGATCGCCCTCGGCCTGACCCCCGCCGAAGCCCCCGCCAAGCCGCCGACCTGGCGCGACATCGCCGAACCCGCCGTCCGCCTCATCGACCGTCTCGCCCTGCCCCGCACCACCCTGGCCACCCAGATCCTGGTCACCCCCGCCTGCGGCCTAGCAGGCGCACCCCTCCCATGGTCGCGCCAAGCTCTCGCCCTCACCACCGAGGTAGCTCGTGCCTTCGCCGACGAACCGGAGTCCATCACCTTCGACTGATCTCGCCGGAAACGGCGCGGTGACAGCCCCCGGAATAAGCCCTGCGACGTGCGGTAACGGTGGGCGGAAGTGTCGGTGGGCTGGACTACTCTGCGGTATGTGAGTGACAGCGACGGCGTGGTTTCGGTGGGTGTCGAGTCGGTGGAGGCGACCTCCGATCAACGAGTGCGGTGGCAGAAGCTGGCCGATGAGGTGCGTGAGCATCAATTCCGCTATTACGTGCGGGACGCGCCGATCATCAGTGACGGCGAGTTCGACACCTTGCTGCGTGAGTTGCAGGCGCTGGAGGAGGCACATCCGGATCTGCGGACGCCGGATTCGCCGACTCAGCTGGTCGGCGGCGGGTTCGCCACCGAGTTCACCGCGGTCGACCATCTCGAGCGGATGCTCTCGCTGGACAATGTGTTCGACTACGACGAACTGCGCACCTGGGCGAGCCGGGTGGAGGCCGAGGCGGGGGCGAACCTGCACTATCTGTGCGAGGTCAAGATCGACGGCGTCGCGCTGAACCTGGTCTACGAGAACGGCCGACTCGTGCGCGGCGCCACCCGCGGCGACGGGCGCACCGGCGAGGACGTCACCCTCAACGCGCGCACCATCGCCGACATCCCCGCCGAACTCACCCCGAGCGCGGACTTCCCGATCCCGGACCTGCTCGAGGTGCGCGGCGAGGTGTACTTCCGGCTCGCGGACTTCGAGACGCTCAACGCCGCCATCGTCGCCGAAGGCAAACCGCCGTACGCGAATCCGCGCAACACCGCCGCGGGCTCGCTGCGCCAGAAGGACCCGGCGGTCACCGCGCGGCGCAGGCTGCGGATGATCTGCCACGGCTTCGGCCGCATCGAGGGCTATCGGCCGGACTCCCTGCACGAGGCCTACCTGGCACTGGCGGCCTGGGGTCTGCCGGTCTCCGAGCACACCCGGCTGGTCGAGGGCATCGACGCGGTGATCGAGCGGGTCGCCTACTGGGGCGAACACCGCCACGACATCGAGCACGAGATCGACGGTCAGGTGATCAAGATCGATCAGACCGCCCTGCAACGCCGACTCGGTTCCACCTCCCGCGCGCCGCGCTGGGCCATCGCCTACAAGTACCCGCCCGAGGAGGCCACGACCACGCTGCTCGACATCGAGGTCAACGTGGGCCGCACCGGCCGGGTCACGCCGTTCGCGGTGATGTCACCGGTGAGTATCGCGGGCTCGACGGTCGCCATGGCCACCCTGCACAACGCCTCGGAGGTGAAACGCAAGGGTGTGCTGATCGGGGACACGGTCACCATCCGCAAAGCCGGTGACGTGATTCCCGAGGTGCTCGGCCCGGTGGTCGACGCGCGCACCGGCGCCGAACGCGAGTTCGTGATGCCCACGCACTGCCCGAACTGCGGCACCGAACTGGCACCGGAGAAGGAGGGCGACGCCGACATCCGCTGCCCCAACCAGCGGCACTGTCCGGCGCAGCTGCGTGAGCGGGTGTTCCACCTCGCCGGGCGCGGCGCCTTCGACATCGAGGCGCTCGGCGACAAGGCCGCCGATGCCCTGCTGCGCTCCGGCGCGATCGTCGACGAGGGTGACCTGTTCGACCTGGACGAGCAGAAGCTGCTCACGGTCCCCCTGTTCACCAATCAGAAAGGCCAGATCACTCAGAACGGTCTGCGCTTGTTGGAGAACTTGCGGACCGTGCAGGACCGTCCGCTGTGGCGGGTGCTCGTCGCGCTGTCGATCCGCCACGTCGGTCCGACCGCCGCGCGTGCGCTGGCCGCGGAGTTCGCCAGCCTGGAACGCATCGAAGCCGCGACGGTGGAGGAACTCTCGGCCACCGACGGCGTCGGCCCGACCATCGCCGCGGCGGTCGCGGAATGGTTCGCCGTCGACTGGCATCGCGCCATCGTCGACAAGTGGCGTGCGGCGGGTGTCCGCATGGAAGACGAGCGCGACCAGTCCATCGAACGCCATCTCGAGGGCCTGTCGATCGTGGTCACCGGCTCCCTGCAGACCTTCACCCGCGACGGCGCCAAGGAGGCGATCCTGGTCCGCGGCGGCAAGGCCGCCGGGTCGGTGTCGAAGAAGACCGCCTTCGTGGTGATCGGCGAAGCGCCTGGTTCCAAGGCCGCCAAGGCCGAGGAGCTCGGTGTCCCCATCCTGGACGAAGATGGTTTCCGCGCCCTCCTGGCGCACGGTCCCGCCGCCGTCACCCCGGAGCCCGCCGAACAGGCACCAGCCCAAGATCTGGACGGTTGATCACCACGCTCTCGGGTAGGTATCCGCCGAGAGGAACGCCACCAGGGCGTGGGGATCGACGATCCGGGTCGGGCACGGACTCAGTTCGGGCTGACGGTGACCGAGTTGCCGATCTGGGTGCGGAAGTCGAACGAGGCGCATCGGCCGTTGTGGACCTGCACCTCGTGCCGGGGCCGCTTCTTGATGTTGGTCTCGATCACGATGGTGACGTCGGTGCTGGCCATCGAGCACACCTTCGACACCGGCGCGTCGGTGTAGCGGACGGTCCCCGCCCCTTGACACGAGTTGGTCGAGTTCGCCAGGAACACCCGCGCGGTCCCGGTCGGACACGGATCGGCCGCCGCGTTCGGGGCGCCGAGCAACACCATCGGCACCGCCGCACCGGCGCTCACCGCCGCGACGACAACCCCACGAACCATGATCCGAACCGCCATCACGCGCACCCATCCTCGTCATCGACCCACTCGGCGACCTCCCGGCCGCATTGCCCAGCATGCTAGTTCCTCACCCCCACCCCCGCCCATCGAAAGTCCAGCACCGACAACCAACGCGGGAACATGGGCAACTCACCGGAACGCCCAGAACCCGCCCACCGACCAACCGGCGTCCGCCGCAAGCACCGCCCCGTCCCTCACGCCCGGCAAAAGACGCGAAGTGGCAGGCGAGAACATGGGTAACTCCCCGGGTACGGGCGAACTCGACCCCCATACCACCGCCGGTCGCGTCCCCAACTCGCCCCATCCTTTAGTCTGGCCAAGAATCTCGGAGAGGCGGGACAGCACCGTGCTGCGTAGTTTTCAGGTGTCCAATCACGGGTCGTTGGCCCAGGCGCAGCAATTGCGGTTGAGCCGGGGTGCGGGTGGTCCCGTGTCCGTTCCGGTGACCGCCGTGCACGGCGTCGCCGCCGCCGGAAAGACCAGCCTGATCGACGCGCTCGCCCAGATGCGTGACGCCGTGTTGCATTCGGTGAGCGGTTGGGATCCCTACGCGGGTCCGGTGCGCCGCCCGCATCTCGGATTCGCCGACCGGCCTTCGGAATTCGTGGCGGGCTTCATCGCCGAGGGCGTGCCCTACACCTACGGTTTCCGGCTCGACAACGCCGATGTGATCGCCGAATGGCTCCACACCCATCCGCGCTCGCGCAAGCGGATCGTGTTCGAGCGCACCGGTGACCAGATCAAGATCGGCCCGATGTTCGAGGCGGCCCGCTACGGGGTGGCGGCGCTGGTGCCGCTGGTGCGGCCGAACGCGCTGCTGTTGAGCCTGGCCGGGCAGCTCTACGCCGAGGCACTGGTGCCCGCCTATCGCTGGTTCGCGGCGAACCTCCAGGTCCAGCAGGGTGCGGTCGACACCGCCGCCCTCGCCCTCGATCTGGGCAGCCACATCTCCCGCTCGCCCGACAACGCCGCGCGCCTGCTGATGCTGTTGCGCACCGCCGACCTCGGCATCGAGGACCTGCTCGTGGCCGAACCCGATCCGATGTATGCCGACTACCTGCGTGACCTGGACACCGAGATCGCCGCGCTGGCAACCAGACTCGATCACGGCGGCGCCGACCCGATCCTGCTCGAGCGCGAACTCAGTACCCTGCGCGCCGCCCGCGACGCGCTGTATCGCCGGATGGTCGACCGGCGCGGGGTCGGCCTCGGCCTGGTGCACGAGGGTATCGATGTGGCGTTCGAACTGGCCGACGAGTCCACCGCCACCCGCTCGCTGCTGCGGGTGCTGCCCGCCATGCTCGAGGCGCTCGACACCGGCCAGGTGCTCGCCGTCGACGATCTCGGCGCGGGCCTGCCGGTGGAGGAGACCGACCGTCTCGTGCAGCTGTTCCAGAATCCGGAGACCAATGCCCGTGGCGCGCAGCTGATCTACACCACCGCCAACCGGACGCTGATCGATCGCGGCAACGGGCGTTCGCAGCGTCGGCGCTGCGCGGTCTGGCAGCTGCGTCGCGAGCAGGGCGTCAGCGAGCTCACCCCGCTCTGAAGCCGCCCGGAACCGCCTCGGCACCCAGCGCCTAGCATGGGCGGCATGCTCGAAGTGGTGATGGCGCTGGCGCTGGTGACGATGCTGGTCGTGATGATCGGTGCCATCCTCGCCCGGCGGCGGGGCATGGGCGGTGGGGGAGCGAACCTGGAACAGGGTTCGCTGTACATCACCGGGGTCAGCCCGCTTCCCGAGATGACCGGCGAGCACTTCGTCACCATCACCGGCACGCTCACCGGGCCCTCGGTCACCGGGAAGGTCGTGTACCGCCGCTTCGTGTGGGACGCCGCGCAGTGGCCCGCGATCGGGGACCAGCTCGTCGTGGCCTATCCGCCGAACAATCCGGGCAAGTGGGTCGCCCAGCATCCCGGCCTGCGCTGAACCAGGCGTGCGTCCCTGGTCCGTGAGCGTCGGCTGCGCGGCAGCGATCGGGGGCGGTGCGGTCGGTCGACGACAGGGTGCGTGCGAGTTCACAGCCCCGTGGGGTGCGATCATGCCCAGATGCGCGCTGACCACGACCTGACCCCCGAGACCGGTGTACTGATTCGCCCGGCGCGGCCCGACGAATACCAGGCCGTGGCCGAGTTGACGGTGCAGGTGTACGTGGGTGACGGCTATGTCCCCGCCGACGACGACTACGCCGCCGAACTCGCCGACGTCGCCCACCGCGCGGCCGCGGCGGAAGTGCTCGTGGCCGTCCACGACGGCCGGATCGCCGGTTCGCTCACCGTCGCGAAGCCGGGAACCACCTACGCCGAGATCGCCCGGCCCGGTGAGCTCGAGTTCCGCATGCTCGCGGTGGCGAAACAAGCCCGTGGACATGGTGTCGGCACCGCGCTGGTGCGTGCTGTGATCCAGGAGGCGACGGCGGGGGGTTACGAGGCCGTGGCGCTCACCACGATGGCCACCATGGTCGACGCGCACAGCATCTACGAGCGGCTCGGTTTCGTGGCTGTGCCGGAACGGAATTGGCTGACACACGACGGACTGCGATTGTTCGTCATGCGCCTGGCACTGAACTGATCAGTTGAGCACCGTGGCGACGATGCCGGCCAGGTAACCCAGGCGAGCCACCTCCGAGGGCCGGAATTCCGGGCCGCCCGGTCGGCCCAGCAGCAGCGCCTTGCCGGTGTCGCCCAGCGGGGCGGCGGCCAGCTTGGTGTCCATGTCGCGCCAGATCTGCGGCACCCAGTCGGCGTCGGGGTCGAGCAACGAGGGCTTCTGCAGCGGCATCCACGGCGCCGAACCCGCCTGTGTCTCAGGGGCACTCGGACTTCCGACGACCCGGTAGGCGCCGGTGGGGCCGAGGCCGATGATCGTCGACCAGCCCACGCGCAGCACGCGCGGTACCCCGTCGACGAGCACCTGGAGCCGATCGTCGCGGGCGTTGGCGACCTGGTCGATCAGCTCGAGCTCACGGTGGGTGTCCAGGACCCCGGAGTAGGGCCGGATCGAGTCGACGGTGACATCGTGGACGGACTCCGCCGCGGTGATGAGGGTGTCGGGCAGGGCGCCGGTCGGGACCTCGACGACGAGGTCGTCCACCGCGAACCCGGCGCCACGTTCGACGACATCGAGCGAGAGGATGTCCGCGCCGACCCCGCCGAGGGCGAGTGCCAGGGAGCCGAGGCTTCCCGGTCGATCCGGAAGTTGCACGCGGAGCAAGAATGACACGTGCGTTCCTTTCCTAGGGCGCTGCCGGGTTGTTCGGAACGAATACCCGGTCAGCCAATACTTACACCCCGGTACGCGGGTTATCGACTCGAAGTATGACCCCAACGGCCCGACATGCGCGAACTTTCGCGCACGGCGAGCGGGTCCGATGCCTCGACGAGGCCGCCCGCGGCCGTGCAGGGCGCGGGATCGGGGCCTGGTGCTGCCAACTAGGCTGTAGCCGACTACTGCCCACCGAAGCCGAAAGGGGTCCCGCGGTGCCCGCAATCTCCCGTGACGAGGTCGCTCACCTCGCCCGGCTGTCCCGCCTGGCGTTGACCGACGCCGAACTCGACCAGTTCGCCGGTCAGCTGGATTCGATCCTCAGCCACGTGCGGACCATCTCCGAGGTCGCCGCCGACGTCCCCGCCACCGCGTCGCCGAACCCGACGACCAATGTGACCAGGCCCGATGTGGTGGTTCCCGGACTCACCCCCGAGCAAGCGCTGGACCAGGCGCCCGCGGTGGAGGAACAGCGCTTCCTGGTCCCGCAGATCCTGGGAGAGGGCGAATGAACGAGTTGACCCAGCTGTCGGCGGCGGAACTGGCGGCCAAGATCCACGGGGGCGAGGTGTCCTCGACCGAGGTCACCCAGGCGCACCTGGATCGCATCGGCAAGGTCGACGGTGAGCTCAACGCCTTCCTGCACGTCGCGGGCGACGAGGCGCTGGCCGCGGCCGCCGTGGTCGACGCCGCGCACGCCGCGGGCGAGACCCCGGTCTCGGTGCTGGCGGGAGTTCCGTTGGCGCTCAAGGACGTTTTCACCACCACCGACATGCCGACCACCTGCGCGTCGAAGATCCTGGAGGGCTGGCGCTCGCCGTATGACGCGACGGTCACCTCCCGGCTGCGCGCCGCGGGCATCCCGATCCTCGGCAAGACCAACATGGACGAGTTCGCGATGGGCTCCTCCACCGAGAACTCCGCCTACGGTCCCACCCGCAACCCCTGGGACACCACCCGCATCCCCGGCGGTTCCGGCGGTGGTTCGGCCGCCGCGCTGGCCTCGTTCCAGGCGCCGCTGGCCATCGGCACCGACACCGGCGGCTCGATCCGTCAGCCCGCCGCGGTCACCGCGACGGTCGGTGTGAAGCCCACCTACGGCACCGTCTCCCGATACGGTTTGGTCGCGTGCGCGTCCTCGCTGGACCAGGGCGGTCCGTGCGGGCGTACCGTGCTCGACACCGCGCTGCTGCACGAGGTGATCGCCGGGTACGACCCGCGCGACTCGACCTCGCGCAATGTGCCGGTGGCTCCGGTCGTCGAGGCAGCCAAGCAGGGCGCCGAGGGCGACCTGAAGGGTGTGCGTGTCGGCGTGGTGCGCGAATTGCATTCCGACAGTTACCAGCCCGGCGTGCTCGGTTCCTTCGACGCCGCGGTCGCGGTGCTGAAGGACCTCGGCGCCGAGGTGATCGAGGTGTCGTGCCCGAGTTTCGAGTACGCGCTGTCCTCGTACTACCTGGTGATGCCCTCGGAGGTGTCGTCGAACCTGGCGCGCTTCGACGCCATGCGCTACGGCCTGCGCGCCGGGGACGACGGTGGCCACAGCGCCGACCAGGTGATGTCGCTGACCCGCGAGGCGGGTTTCGGACCCGAGGTCAAACGCCGCATCATCATCGGCACCTACGCGCTCTCGGCCGGGTACTACGACGCCTACTACGGCCAGGCGCTCAAGGTCCGCACGATGATCGCGCGCGATTTCGACGCCGCCTACGAGCAGGTCGACGTGCTGGTCTCGCCGACCAGCCCGTTCACCCCGTGGAAGCTGGGCGAGAAGGTGGACGACCCGCTGGCCATGTACCTGTCGGACCTGTGCACGCTGCCGACCAACCTGGCGGGCCATCCCGGCATGTCGGTGCCGTCGGGTCTGTCGGCCGATGACAACCTGCCGGTGGGCCTGCAGATCATGGCGCCCGCACTGGCCGACGACCGCCTGTACCGGGTGGGCGCGGCCTACGAGGCGGCACGTGGTGCGCTGCCGACTCCCACCGGAGTCTGAGTTCAGAAACGGGTGTGCCTGGCCGAATCGGCCAGGCACACCCCGCTTTTCAGTGGGTGGTGGCCCGTTCGCCGACTCCGGCCGTCATCGCGCCGAACCCGGCTCGGAGGTGTTTGCCGAGGGCGAGTACCACTACCGGGCTGAGCCATCCGGCCAGGGTGAACCGGGACTCGTAGCGGCTGCGGTTCGGGCCCAGCGCCACCACGGTGTGCGAGCGCAGGCTGTGCAGCGCGCCGAGGGCCACCGGCTTCATGGTGTAGCTGAACTCGGTGCCGGGGGTGTGGGAGCGGATCCACTCCCGCTGGGTTCGGGTGTTGGCGCCGAGGCGCACCCGCATGTCGATGGGTTCGCCCGGAACCAGCGTGCTGGCCGCCTCGACGCAGAAGGTGTTCCATTCGCCGTAGTGCTCGAAATCGGTGAGCACCTCCCAGACCTTCTCGGCAGGGGCGTCGATCTCGATCGTCTCGTCGATGACTAGAGCCATGCGTGAAAACTAGGACATGTTCTAGTCTCAGGCAACAGGGCCGGTCAGATCAGGCGGCGGCGGCGCTTCCGCAACGCATCGATGATGACCGCCGAGGCTGCCGTCACCGCGAACAACCCGAGGGCGGTGCGCGCCAGCGGCCACAGGGTGGGCCGGTCGGCCGGGTCGGTGCTGGCGAAGACGTTCTCGACCACCGGTGCGCCGTACTCCTGCCTGCGCGAGTTCACATCGACCGCGGTGAAGGCGATATCGGCCATCACCGAGCAGCGGGCGCGGGAGAAGTCGTCGGCACGCTGCTCGCAGGCCGCGTGGATGCGCCGGTTCAAGGCCGCGTCCACCGAGCGGCGCGCCCACGGGCCGAGCGGCTCGTCGAACCGCTCGGCGTAGCGCAGCATGTCGTAGCCCAGATCGTGCGCCCTGCAAGCCGGCTGGAACTCCGCGGGCAGGGTCACCGGGGATGAGCAGTCGCCGTGGGGGTTCACCAGCAGGCCGTTCTCCACCGCCGGGTCATAGCCGAACTTGTAGCCGAAATCACGCGGGATCAGCGCGAGCGCGTCGGGCTGGTCGTCGGTGAGCGCGTGCACCACCGCGGCCGCCGCGGCGTTCTCGGCCGCGTCCGGGGTGGTGCCGAGCGCGCCGGGCGAGGACATGATGACGGCGGCGGCCATGGCCAGCCCCGCGGTGCACAGCGCGACACCACTGCGGCGGCGGTGCTGCCCGGGCTGGGCCGGGGTGGACGCGGAGACTGCGGTAGGGCCGGCGGCGGGTACCGGGCGAAGCGGGGTGTTCATGGCCTCCGACGATAAGGAGCGGGTCGTGCGACGGGCATCCCGCTGCGGACCGGTTCTGAAGGGCACGCGGGCGGGTGACCCGGCGCCGGGGTCACCCCAGGGTAGGGGGTCCGAATTCGCTCGTGGGTATGAGGTCCGCTGACCGGACGGTTCGTAGGCTCACAGTCATGACCGGACATCTGCGCGCCGCCGCGCGACCCATCACCGCGCGCACCTGGTTCGATCTGGGGACGGTGGCTGTCGCGTTGATCTTGTACAGCATCGCGTGGCCGACGCTGTTCGTCACCCACGAGGTACCCGCGACCCTCGCGCCGCTGCTGTCGGCACTGGCGGTGTTCCCGATCCTGTTCGTCCGGGTGAATCCGGCGCTGGGCTGGGCGGTCTCGGCGGGTTCGGCGCTGCTGTTGTCGCTGGCGCTGAACCCGACCGAAGGCAACGACCTGCCCTTCCAGGTCGTGCACGTGATCGTGCTGTTCGTGCTGCTGTTCGCGGTGGCCCTGCGGGCCTCGGCGCCGATCGTGGTCGTGGCGTGGGCGGCGACCTCCATGCTGTTCGCCACCACGATGCCCGGATCGGAATCGGGGCCGCTGTGGGGCTGGCCGATCGGTTTCGGCGCGCTCGCGCTGTTCGGGTACCTGCTGCGCATCCTGGTGGTCTCGCGACGGCGGCTCGAACAGCAGGAGGAGGTGACCGAGCTCGAACGCGCGCGCAGGGCCATTCTCGAGGAGAAGGCGCGCATCGCCCGTGACCTGCACGATGTGGTCGCCCACCACATGTCCATGGTCGTCGTGCAGGCCCAGACCGCGCCGTACCGGATCGCCGACATGGACCCGGCCGCGCGCACCGAGTTCGAATCCATCGGCGCCACCGCCCGCACCGCGCTCAACGAGATCCGCGGGATGCTCGGGGTGCTGCGCAGCGACGGCCAGTTGCCCGAGCACGCGCCCCAGCCCACCGCCGCCGAGGTGCCCGCGCTGTGCGCCTCGGCGCTGCGGGCGGGGATGCCGGTCGAGTGCACTGTGATCGGGGACCTGACGCTGGTGCCGGACACGACCGGGCTGGTCGTCTACCGGGTGGTGCAGGAGTCGATGGCCAACTCCGCGCGGCACGCGCCGGGCGCGCCGGTGCACGTCACCGTCGCGGTCGATCCGGGCCTGGTCGCGGTCACCGTGCTCAACGCCCCCGCGACGAGCGTGCCGCGCCCGGCGGCGGGAGGCGGCCACGGGATCGATGGGATGCGCACCCGGGTCGCCGCGGTCGGCGGCGAACTCCGCGCGGGACCGACGCCGACCGGCGGATTCGAGGTCTCGGCGAAACTACCCACCCACTAGGGTGGTTGGGTGGCTATTACCGTTTTGATCGCCGACGACCAGGCGATGGTGCGGCAGGGTTTCGGCGCGTTGCTCGCCGCGCAGCCCGACATCAGCGTCGTCGGGGACGCGCCCGACGGCAAGGTCGCGGTGGCCGAGGCCAAGCGGTTGCGTCCCGATGTGGTGCTGATGGACGTGCGGATGCCGGAGATGAACGGACTCGACGCCGCCCGCGCGATCCTGGCCGCCGGTTTCGAACCGCCGGTGCGGGTGCTCATGCTCACCACCTTCGACATCGACGACTACGTCTACGAGGCGCTCAGCCTGGGCGCGAGCGGATTCCTGCTCAAGGACGCCCCCGCCGAGGAACTCGTGCGGGCGGTGCGGGTGGTCGCCGACGGCGAGGCGCTGCTCGCGCCGACCATCACGCGCCGACTGATCGCCGACGTCACGCGCAGGCGCAACACCGCGCGTACCCCGGCCGCGCCCGCGCTGTCCTCGCTGACGCCGCGCGAGCGCGAGGTGCTCGAACTGGTGGCCAAGGGACTGTCGAACACCGAGATCGCCGCCTCGCTCTACGTTGCCGAACAAACGGTGAAAACCCATGTCTCCAAGGTGTTCTCGAAGCTCGGGTTGCGAGACCGGGCCCAAGCGGTGGTGCTGGCGTATGAATCCGGCCTGGTCGTCCCCGGCTGAGCCGCGGCGGCGCTCAGCGCGGGCAGACACCACCGCGCAGTTCCGGCAGGTGCCGGTCCAGCAGCACCGCCATCCGGTCCAGCAGCGCGGTGGTGTCCTCGAAGGCACCCGAATCCGCTTGTGCGGCAAGGGCGACCGCGAGCTGTCCGCTGCCGACCGGTACCAACCCGAACTGGCGCACGGTGTACACGCCGGTGTCGTCATCGGGGCCCCACCCGCCTTTGAACTCGGTGCCGTCGAGCAGGCCGAGGCCCCAGCCCTGGTCCGGGTCGATCTCACCCATCAGCGCGGTGACCACCTCGGTGTGGGGCAGGCACGGCAGCCGCGAGGCGAAGCGGACCTGGTCGGCCAGCGACCATTCGGTGCTGCCGAAGGAAGTGGCGTTCATCTCGGGGTGCCGGACCGCCGTACCGGTGGTCGTGCCGCCGGCTTCGTCGAGAACCCGCTGCACGGCCTCGGCCGCTGCGGGCCCGTCGCCGAGGGATGTCCACAGCCCGTAGGCGGCGTCGTTGTCCGACACCGTGATCGCCGCGCGCACCATCTCGAAGATCGACTGGTTCTGCTCGTGGCGCAGCGCCGCGACCGCCAGCGGCACCTTGATGGTCGACCAGGCGATGCCGGAGGTCCAGTCGCCGTAGATCGTCATCCGGCCGCCGCCGACCGGCATCAGCGCCATGCCGACCTGACCGGGCAGCGCGGACTGCAACCGGGTGAAATCCGCGCCCAGCGAATCGGGCAGCACGATGGACAGGCCAGGATGCCGCGGGTCGTCGCTGTTCACCGTGACCGTCGGCGCGACCGGAGTCGCGGTGCCGCTGACGACACACGAGGTGGACAGCGACACCGCCGAGAACACCACCGCACACTGCAGCAGCCTGCGGCGGAGGGCCGCCTTGCGGGTCGAGAACACTACCGAATCCTCCCCACCACCCGCTGCGCGTCGGCGCCCTGCTTCGGCGGTGCAAACTACTCGTCGAGCGCGCCCGGACACTATCGGACGCCTACCGGCAAGTCTCACCGATCGAGGGCCAGAATTCGAATGTGGGTGGTCAGGCGGTCGAACGGCTACGATGCTGATCCGCCACCGGCATCGGAAGGGGGTCGCGGTGCTCGAGAACGGTGAAGTGTTCGCCGGGTTCACCATCGAGCGGTTGCTCGGCCAGGGCGGGATGGGCACGGTGTACCTGGCTCGGCATCCGCGCCTTGACCGGTTGACCGCGCTCAAGCTGCTCAACCGGGATCTGTTCGCCGACGAGCGGATTCGCGCTCGGTTCGAGCGGGAAGCCGATCTCGCGGCGGGGCTCGATCATCCCGGCATCGTCACCGTCTACGACCGTGGCACCGAGGGTGACCAGCTGTGGATCAGCATGCAGTATGTGGACGGGGTCGATGCCGCGACCGTCGATCCGATGACGCTGCCACCCGAGCGGGCCGTGCAGATCGTCGAAGGGGTCGCCGACGCCTTGGACTTCGCGCACGAGCGAGGAGTGCTGCACCGGGACGTGAAGCCGGCCAACATCCTGCTCGCCCGCTCCAGCGGAGGTCAGGGGGAGCGAGTCTTCCTGACCGACTTCGGGATCGCCCGTTTGCGCGCCGACTCCACCCACCTCACCCAGCAGGGCATGTTCACCGCGACCCTGGCTTACGCCTCGCCCGAGCAGATGACCGGCGCCGAGCTCGACCATCGCTCCGACCAGTATTCGCTGGCCTGCGCCCTGTACTGGCTGTTCACCGGCATCGCCCCTTTCGACTCACCCGACCCGAACGAGATCATCCACGGCACCCTCTACCTCGGCCCACCGCCCCTGGCCCTGCGTCGCACCGGCCTGCCTCCCGTCATGGACGCGGTCCTCGCCGCCGCGATGGCGAAACACCCTGCCGCCCGGTTCGATTCGTGCGCCGCCTTCGCCGCGGCCGCCCGCCAGGCCCTGACGTCCACCACCCCGCCCGTCCTCCCGCGCCCGGCCCCGAACCCCGCGCCTCCCTACCCTCCGCAACAGCCTGCACCGGCCGGGCCCTTTCCACCGCAAGGTCAACCGGTACCTGTTCCCGGATACCCGGTATCTCCGATGCCTGCTGTGCCCCAAGGTAATTGGCAGCCTCGAGCCCCCCGGCCACCAGCGGTGCCGTCGAGTCCGCCCCCACCGCGCCCACCCGCAGCGCAAGCGCCTGCCCATCCATACGGCGTGCAGCCGCAGCCACCGCAGCCGCAGCCACCGCAGCCGCAGCCACCGCAGCCGCAGCCACCGCAGCCGCAGCCACCGCAGCCGCAGCCACCACAGCCACAGCCGCAGCCGCAGCCGCAGTCACCGGAACCGCAGCAGTCGCCGCCCGGCGCGCAGCGGCAGGCGGACCTCGACAAAGCCGGGAAACCTGCTGAGGAGACTTCCGCGAAGATGAGCGCACCGGGTGGCAGTGCGGCGCAGCCAGGTAGCGGTATCGGGCTCGACAGCACAACCCATGTCTCCGATTCGGCCACGACCGATGTGGTCGCCATGCCGAATGCCGGTGTGCTGGACGCGGAGAACTCCGCCGCGCAGACGGATGTGACGGCGCTCGCGCAGCCTTCGGGGTCCACTGCTGCCGCTGATTCGAGTCGGCATCGGCCTGCGCGGGAACCTGTGCTCGGCTCGGACAGCGCACCACAGCCGGATTCGGGTGGTGCCGCCGAGTCGGGTTCGGGCGAGGCGGTGGACAGGGAAGCCGCACAGGTGATCTCGCTGGAGAAGTCCTTTGCCGCCGAGGGGGCGAAGGGATCGTCGGAGGCCGGTTCGGCCGCTGAGCTCGCATCCGGTGGGCCCGGGTCGGATACCTCCGCTGAAGGGTCTGCGGCACAGGAGGATCGGGGAGCGCCGGTGAAACCGCTGGGCGGACAGCCGATGGTCGCACCGCCCGGCCCACCCGACGGCGCGGCGGTGCGGCGCGGGTCGGAGGGTGATCCCGCCGCGGTTTCCGCGCCGGTGCAAGTGAGTTCGCGTCAGGGTCCGCCAGTGGCGGGAAATGGGCGAGGAGCGCAGCAGGTTCCGCGGATGGCGCCCGGGATGGTGCACCAGGCGCCCTGGCCGGGGCCGCGGCGGCCGGTGCGGCGACGGGCTGCCTCGCGATTGCATCGACTCGGGTGGCTGGTGTTCGCGGCGCTCCTCGCGGCGCTGCTGGTCCTGGTCGGGGCGTTGGTGGTCGTGGTACTGCCCGATGGCGACGAGGATGCCGCAGCCGACGCGGCGACGACAGCGCCGTCGAGTTCTGTGACGGCGGTGGATGATTCGTTCGCGGCCAGCAGGCGGATCTTCTCGACGCTGGTTCCGCAGGGCGAGACTGCCGAGGGGCCGGGGTATCGCGGCGCCCACTGCGTCGCGGTGCGCAGTGTCAGTGATCTGGAGTGGAAAGAACCTGCCCTGCAGTGGAATCCGATCACCGCCGGCTGGCAGTGCGAGCGCACCGGTACCGGCGCGGCGGCGGTGAGCTATCTGGTGCTCGAGTATCCCCAGGCCGCGCAGGCGCGCTCGGTCGTCGAGGCGCTACCTGCCCCGATCCGCTTCACCGGCGACAAGGACGACATCCCGTTCTCGATGCGCCGCTGGGTCGTCGAGGATCCGGCGAGCAGTCGCGTGGCGACCGCGCACCAGGTGGTCAGCTTCCCCGGCGACCCGTCCCGCGCCAACTACGTGGTCGCGGTGAGCCGCCGGGGCAGCAGCGGAGTCGACGGTGCCCCGCGCCCCTCCGCACTGGACGAGGTGATCGCCTGGTGGGAGGAGGTACCGCTGTGAGCGCTCAGTCCACCGCGAGCGCCGCCACGATCGGCATCCGCGCCGCCCGCAACGCGGGTGGGATGGAGCCGAGCAGCGCCAGCCCGAGCGCGACCGCGCCGTAGAGCACCAGCATCGGGCTCGCCTGGTAGACGATGTCGATGGTCATCGCGTGCCCGATCGCCACGGTGGCCAGGTACTGCACCGCCGCGCCGATCACCAGCCCGATCACCGCCCCGACGACCCCGATCCCGGCGGCCTCGGCCAGCACCGACCGCAGCAGGAACTTGCGGTTGGTGCCCATGGCGCGCAGCACCCCCAACTCCCGGCGCCGTTCCAGGACCGACAGCATCAGTGTGTTGAGCAGGGCCACGGTCGCCACCAGCACGACGATCCACAGGATCATGCCGCTCATCGCCGCACCCTGTTCCACACTCGCCGAGATGGCCGCGACCATGGTGGCACCGGCGTCGACGTGGATCTGTTCGGGCACGACGGCCCGCACCGCGGCGCGCACCGCGTCCGGATCGGCGCCGGGCGCGAACTGCACCGACAGGATGGTCTCGCCGGGACGCTGATACCACTCGCGCATCTGGTCCAGGTCCATCATCACCACACCGGACACGGCGGTGAAGTACGGAATGACTTGCAGGACCGGGGTGGTGCGCGCGCCGGTCGGGGTGGGCAGGGTGATCTCCTCACCCGCGCCGACGCCGAGCGAGCGCGCCACGTCCCTGGTGATGACGACGCCTTCGCCGCGGCTCATCCGGTCGATGACGGCCGGATCGACGGCCCCGAGGCGCGCGTCGTCGCCACTGGGCGGATAGCCCTGCAGCATCACCCGCCCGCTGCCGACGGTCGCGAAGGCCATCTGAGCCGGCCTGACCTGCTCGACGCCGGGCACCGCCGCGACCCGATCAGCCAGCTCGGGCGGCAGAATCGGTCCGGTCGGGAACTGCTCGACCGGGCTCGGGCTGACATACAGGTCGGTGTCGCCGAGGTTCTGGAACGAGGCGGTCGCCGCGTCGACCATGTTGCGCGAGGCACCGCCGAGCGCGACCACGGCAGCGACACCGATCATCACCGTCATGGCGGTGGCCCAGACCCGGCGCGGCGCGCGTTCGAGGGTGGTCGCGCCGAGGGCACCCGGTGCGCCGAACCAGCGCGCGATTCCCGCCGCCGCGCGCACGATGGGCCCGGTCGCGGCGAAACACAGCAGGACCGCCGCGGTGAACGACGTCGAGATCGCCGCGAGGGACAACCGGCCGAGATCGAGCACGGCCACCGTCACCGCGAGCGCGGCCAGACCGAGCCCGGTGATCAGGGCCGCCCAGCGCAGTGCCGAACCGGTCGACGCCGCATCACTGGCCTCCACCGGCGCGAGCGCCTCGACCGGGGCCACCTTGTACACCTGTCGAGCAGCGATTCCCGCGGCCAGCACGGTCGCCAGGACGCAGGCCAGAATCGCTACGGGCACCGCGTAATTCGGGACGAGGAACTCGGTGCGCGCCTCCACCGACTGCACGATCGCCGCGGGCAGCCGCCCGATGGCGAACCGACCCATCAGCACACCGATTCCGGCACCGAGCACACCGCCGATCAGGCCGAGCAGCGACGCTTCGACCAGCAGGTCACGCACCATCGGTCCGCGCTGTCCGCCGATCGCCCGCAGCAGCGACAGCGTGGGTCTGCGCTGGGCCACCGCCATGCTCATCGCGTTGTAGATGAGGAAGGCGGAGACGATCAGCGCCGCCGCCGAGGACATCAGTGTGGAGTAGCGCATGATCTGGATCGCGCCGCCCGCCTGCGCGGTCCGCAGACTGGGTTCGGCGACCACCGCGCGCCCGTCGACGACGGTGGTGAGCGCGGCGCGCAGCTCTCCGATATCGGTCTCGGGGGCGGCGATGATCTGCACCGAGTCGAGCTTGCCGACCCGGTCGGTGAGCCGCTGCGCCAAGCCCAGCGGCGCGGCGACCACGTGACCACCGTTGAGCCGGTCGGTGGTCTCGGCATCGAGCACACCGGCCACCGTCGCGGTGCCGGTGCCGATGGGCAGCGTGTCGCCCTCCCGGTAACCCATCGCGGCGCCGACCAGTACTCCGTTGGGGGTGGTGATCAACTTGTTGGTGAATCCCGACATCGGCCCGGCCAGATCACTGCCCAGGGCGGCGATGCTCGTGTCGGCCCCGATCAGCAACGCCCGATCGGGGCCGGCGCCGAGTGCGCTGCGCACCATCGGCACCGCCGCCGACACGCCAGGAGTCGCGGCGATCGCTGGCAACAGGGCCTGCTCGAATCCGGCGTCGGTGATCCCGGTGACTTCCAGTGCGGCCGTGCCCGCCAACCCCTTGGTGAGCCGGTCGACCGAACCGGTGACCGATCCGGAGATGCTCAGCACCGCGACCAGCAGCGCGGCCGAGACCGCCATCACCGCCATCGACATGACGGTGCGGCCGGGATGCCGCACCAGTTCGCCGATATTGAACAGCCGCAGCCGATCCCACAGCGCGGCGATCATGCCCGCACCCGCGTCGGCACCGCGTCATCGGCACCGATGCGGCCGTCGTGCAGCGTGATCATCCGATCGCAGTAGGCGACCGCGCCCATGTCGTGGGTCACCATGACCACCGAATTGCCCTGTGCGGTGATCTCCCTGAGCAGGGCGAGGATGGCCGCGCCGGTCTTGGAGTCCAGATTGCCGGTCGGCTCGTCGGCCAGGATCAGCGGCGGGTCCATGATCAGCGCTCGCGCCACCGCGACCCGCTGCATCTGCCCGCCGGACAGTTCCGCGGGCCGGTGCTGGGCGCGATCGCCGAGGCCGACCAGGTCCAGCAGTTCCAGCGCACGGGGCTTGGCTTTGCGTAGTCCGGTGCCGTCCAACAGCTTCGGCACCGCGACGTTCTCCCACGCCGAGAGCGTGGGCAGCAGATTGAAGAACTGGAAGACGAACCCCACCTGCTCGAGCCGGAACGCGGCCTGCCGATCCTCGTCGAGATCACCGATCTCGGTGCCGCGGAAGCGAATCGAGCCCTCATCGGGGCGATCCAGGGCGCCGAGCAGGTGCAGCAGGGTGCTCTTGCCGGACCCGGACGGTCCGATGATCGAGGTGAACTGCCCGGCCTCGATCCGCATGCTCACCCCGTCGAGCGCGCGCACCGTCTCGTCACCGATCCGGTACTGCTTGATCACCCGCGTCAGCTCCAGCATCGGCGGCTGTGCTGTGTCGGTCTCCGGCATGTGGTGTCCCCCAAACGTGTTCGATCGTGGATGGTCAGCGTGCGAGCACGTGCGAGCGGATGGTACGGCCGACGGGCTGATGGGTGTCGAGAATCGCGCGCAGTGCGGGTTGTTCGGCGGCCAGCTCCAGATAGGCCTCCACCGCCGTGTTGCCCTCGAACTCGGCCTGTTCGAGTTTGGCGTGCAGGTGGTTGTTCCAGCGGTAGGCCAGTGCGCGCACCACGCCGTCGACTCCGCCGAAGAGCCTATCCAGCTCGGGCAGACCGGCGAACAGCTCGGGGTCGGCGGGGTCGAGCGCCGCCCTGGCCAGCACGGTGTGCACGATCTCGGTGCGTTGATGCTGATCGGTCCAGGTCATGGGCTTCACCTTCCGTGATCGGTATCGATGACGCTACGGTCGTCCACCGGGCGAAACGTCGTGCCCGGGACCCGACTTCTTCTCCTACCCCGGTAGGAGGCCGGGACCGTTCGCGGGACGATGCCTCACCAGGAGTGCGCCAGCTAGCCTGGCTACATGGATGTGGTCCACGCCATCCCCGGCACCGAGCCGAGCCGGCCACGGTGGGTGGCTCGGCCGTGGGCGATGGCGCGACGGCTGGTCGAGGCGGGACGGGCCCGCATGGAATCGCTGCCGTTCGACTATCCGCCCGCGGTGATCCTCGCCGCCGACCTGGCTTTGCTCGTGATCACCGTCGCCGCGGTCGTGCAGCGGCACTCCTACTTCCCGTCGCTGCTGCCGCTGTTGGCGATGCTCACCGCGTTCCTGCCGATCCCGCTGTTCGTGATCTTCGGGGTGAAACCCCATCCGGTTCTGCTCAAGGCTTGTGGACTGCTCTCCTGCGCGCTGTTCCTGCTGCAACCCGTGCCCGCTGATTTCGCGCCGTTCGTGCTGGTCATCGTGGCCGGTGAGGTGGCCGCTATCGCGCCGCGCGGCATCACCATCGGCTTCACCCTGATCGCGATTCTGGAACTGGTCGCCTTCGACCTCGCGGGCAATGTGCAGTGGGGTCTCGAGGGGCAGCGGCTGCAAGGGCTGCCGATGTATGTGCTGGGCATCCTGCTCGGCATGTTCGTCGGGGTGATGCTGCAGTACCAGCGCCGCTTCCTCTATCAGGAACGCGAGAACCAGGCCATCCGAGCCGGTCAGGCCGCCGACGAGGAGCGGCGTCGGATCGCGCGCGAGGTGCACGATGTGATCGCGCATTCGCTGTCGATCACCCTGCTGCACCTGACCGCGGCCCGGCGCGCGTTGCAGACCGACGACGACGTCACCGAGGCCGTGGAGGCGCTCGTCGACGCCGAACGCCTCGGCCGCCAGGCGATGGCCGACATCCGCCGCACCGTCGGCATGCTCGACCAGGGCAAGGGCCAGATCACCCCTGAACCGGGCGCCGCCGACCTCGACGAACTCGTCGGCGACTTCCGCCGCGCCGGACTCACCGTCGACTACACGCGCACCGGTGATCTGACCGCGGTCGCGGGTGCCGTCGGCCACGCGCTGTATCGAATCGGCCAGGAATCGCTGTCCAATGTCGCCAAACACGCCCCCGGCGCGGCGGCGACGGTGCGCCTCGACATCAGCCCCGAGGCCGCGACCCTGGTGGTGCGCAACGCGCTGCCACTGGGTCCACCCGCGCGCCACGACACCGGCATGGGCGTGCGCGGGATGCGCAAACGCACCGAATTGCTCGGCGGGTCCATCATCGCGGGCAGCGCCGAGGGCAGTTGGATGGTCCGGGCCGACTTTCCGCTGAAAGCCGGGCCGTGCCAGATCGTCTCGGGCCTGCTCCGACCCAAACTCCAGGAGGACATGTGACGGCCGCCGCGCCCGTCGAGAACCCGGTGACGGTGCTCGTCGTCGATGATCAGGAACTCGTGCGCGGGGGGTTGCGCCGCATCCTGCGCCGCCGCGACGGCTTCACCGTCACCGAGTGCGCCGACGGGGACGAGGTCGCGGCGGCCATCGCCGCCGAACGGCCCGACGTCGTGCTCATGGACCTGCGGATGAAGCGGGTCGGCGGCATCGACGCCACCCGACTGCTGCGCGCGCGGCCGGACGCGCCGCCGGTGCTCGTGCTCACCACCTTCGACGACGATCAGCTGCTCTCCGGTGCCCTGCGCGCGGGGGCGGCCGGATTCCTGCTCAAGGATTCCCCCGCCGAGGACCTCATCCGCGCGGTGCGCACGGTCGCCGCCGGTGGCGCGTGGCTCGATCCCTCGGTAACCGGGCGGGTGCTCACCGCCTACCGGACGGTCAAACCCGCCGGTACCCGCACCGATCGCAGGCTCGGTGAACTGACCGCCCGTGAGTACGAGGTGCTCGAGCTGATCGGGCGCGGCCGGGTGAACAGTGAGATCGCCGCCGAGCTCGGTATCTCCGAAGTCACCGTGAAAAGCCACGTCGGACACATATTCGGCAAGCTCGACCTGCGTGATCGCGCCGCGGCGATCGTGTTCGCGTTTGACCACGGCGTGGTGACACCGGGAGAATCCTCCTTCTGACACGCGAGCTCTGCAGGGCCCGCATGGAGTGGGAGGCGGACGCCGGTGCAGGCACCTGGGTCACGGACGGGGAGCAGCTTCGGCCCGTACGAGTTGCGGTCGATGCTGGGCAAAGGCGGGATGGGCGAGGTCTACGAGGCCTACGACACCGGCAAGGACCGGGTGGTCGCCCTGAAGTTGCTGGCCGAGGAACTCGCGCAGGACCCGGCCTACCAGGTCCGGTTCCGCCGGGAATCCCAGGCCGCGGCCAAACTGGCCGAGCCGCACGTCATCCCGATCCACGACTGGGGCGTGATCGACGGGGTGCTGTTCATCGACATGCGTCTGGTCCCCGGCACCGATCTGCGGACCGTGCTGCACACCGGGGGACCGCTGAGTCCGGATCGCGCGGTCGCCGTCGTCGAGCAGATCGCCGCGGCTCTGGACGCCGCGCACGCGGGCGGGCTGGTGCATCGCGATGTGAAACCGGCCAACATCCTGGTCACCCCGGCCGATTTCGCCTATCTCGCCGACTTCGGCATCGCGCACACCGAGGGTGACAGCGCGGTGACCCAGGTCGGGATGGCCATGGGCTCCTACATCTACATGGCGCCGGAGCGCTTCGACGTCGGCCCGATCTCGCACCGCGCCGACGTCTACTCGCTGGCCTGTGTCCTGCACGAATGCCTCACCGGTGCCTCTCCGTTCCCCGCGGCCAGCATGAGCGTGCTCATCCGCGCCCACCTCTCCGACGCGCCGCCGCGCCCCAGCACCCTGCTGCCCGGCCTGCCCGTCGCCCTCGACGACGTCATCGCGCGTGGCATGGCCAAGGACCCCGCCGACCGGTACGCCACCGCGGGCGACCTGGCGATCGCGGCCCGCGACGCGCTGGCCTCGGCCGGCCACGGTGGGGCGCCGCGCCCGCCCGCCTACCCTGCTTACGGCGGGCCCGGTGCCCACCCCGGCGCCGGACCGAACACCCCCGGCCGTTCGACCGGGTCCCACCCGATCCCGGCCGGTCCGGTCGTCGGCCGCGACGTGCCCGCCGGTTCGGCCGCAGCCGTGATGCATGGTGTGCCCGGTGGTTTCGGAACGGGTGCCACACCGATCGCGGGTCGCGACGTGCCCGGATCCACTGGACCCCGCGGCACGACCGGTGCCACGCCGTTGGTGGGTCGAGAGGCGCCTCCGGGGGCCGGCGGTCCGCGTGGTGTGCCCGGTTCCGGTCCGGTTGGGGCTGCGAAGGATCCCAGATCGGTGACCGGTGCCAGGGGTGTCGTGCCGTCCGGTGTGCAGGACGACGAGGATGATCAGCCGCAGCCCACACCGACCGGGGAGTTCCGTGTCGTCGGGGCGGTGACCGCGACCGGCGGCATCGAGACTTCACGCAGCCAGACCCCGGCCACCGGCGCCCAGCCGACTCTGATCATCCGGCCCCCCGAGCCGCGGCCGGACACCACGGGTTTCCGCCGCGTTCCCGTGGAGAGCACCGGCGAGATGTCCATCCCCGCGGTGATCCAGCCGACCGGCCCCGCGGAAATCCGCGTGGCCGACACCCATTTCACCCCGCTGCCCCCCGCCGACGGCCCGGCGGAGGCACCCGAACCCCCACCCGCCTACACTCCCGACCAGGGCCTGCCCCGCATGCGCCCGTTCCCCGACGCGCACCTCTACGGCGACAACGGTCCCGGCGAGACCTCAGGCCCGGTCCCACAGCCCACTCCGCCCTACCCGGCCCCGACCGGCCCCCACCGCCTCGCCCAACCCCCGCATGCCGGAGCCTTCCAGCCGCCGCACGGTCCCGCTCCCCAGCGAGCGGTGCCGACCCAGCGCTACTCCGGCGAACATCCTGTTCCCGCAGCGCCGTTCACACCTCCGACGGAGCAATTCCGCCCACCGGAGAACCCCCGCTCGGCCCCCACGCAGCACTTCGCCGGCGGGCCCGATCCGGACGCCCGCTTCGGTCCCGCCGGTGCGCCGTTCGACGACGACCGGAACGCCCCGGACGCCCGATTCGGTGGCCCGGCAGCGCAGTTCGGTGGCGGACGTCCCTCGCCTCCCGGTGGGCCGACCCAGCGCTACAGTGACGATCCCGATGCCGGGTTCGGTCCTCGGCCCGGATTCGATGACGACGGGTACGACGATCCCGATGCCGGGTTCGGCGCACCGACCGAGCAGTACCGGGGTCCCGCGCACGAGGACCCGCAAAGATTCGCCGCGACACAGCATTACGGTGGGGCGCCGGAGCCGTTCGGGCCGGCCGCCGAGCAGTTCGATCCGAAGGGGTTCGATGCGCGGCGGGCGGCGCCGACACAGCACTATGGTGGCGCGCCGATCGGGCCTGACGCCGGGTTCGGTGCGCCGACCGAGCAGTACGACGCGGACCCGCAGCGTGCGCGGGCGACCCATCAGTACCGTGGCGGGGCGGCGCCGTTCGCCGCGCATCAGGCGGGGCCGGACGACTATGACGATCCGGCGCGCGCGGCCGAGGCCAGGCAGTACGCCGGTTCCGGCCCGGTCGCCTACTCCCAGTACGACGATCCCGACGCCTACGGCGATCACGCCTACCGTGATCCGGCCTACGGTCCCGACCCCGCGTACGGGTCCGAACCGGCCTGGCCGCAACAGGATTCGCGGCGCAAACGCTCGTTGTTGCTGCCGGTGCTCGCCGGTGTGCTCGGCCTCGTCGTCGTGGTCATCGGCGGCGCGATCGGCTGGCGCATGATGTCGGCCGCCGATACCGCCGAGACCGCCGACACGGCCGCGGCCGCCACGACCACCGGCTCACCGATTGGCGCCGGTGGACCCACCGCCACCACCGCACCGCGCGCCACCACCACCGCACCGACCACCACGGCGGGCCCGGTCACCCTGCCCGCCGACGCCCAGCCCTGTGAATCCGGCGGCGCCGGTGGCGACTATGGCAACGCCGCGACCGGCACCACGGTCACCAGCTGTGGCTTCGCCGAAGCGGTCAGGCAGGCGTACGTGGCCGGTGGTACCACCGGCCGCACCGGCCCCCAGTCGGTGGTCGCGACGAGCCCGGTGACCGGCCGCGCCTACACGATGACCTGCTCCCCGGACGGCACCCTCGTCACCTGCACCGGTGGCGACAACGCCGTGGTGTACGTCTACTGATCGGGAATGGCGTAGGCGGGCCGGGGGCTCGACATCGCGGTGGGATTCGCTGGAGCCCCGCTGATTCGCGAACCGGTTGCCGACGCCGCACCGACGTGCGAGACGCAGGCATGCGTAACCATGCATACTGGCGATATGGCTGACGACAACGAACAGTGGTACTACTGCCTGAAGCATCACACAGCCGAACCGGGCAAGACCTGCTGGTACGGCGACCGGATGGGCCCGTACCCGGACAAGGCCACCGCCGAGCAGGCGCTCGAGATCGTCCGGGCGCGCAACAAGGCCGCCGACGACGAGGACGACTGACCACCTCGGCCCCTGTGGGTACGGTCGTTCTGGCGAGGACGAACACCCCGCTCGCCGGTGTCGCCACCGGCTGAGTGAGCCGCCCGCAAGCCAACGAGCGATCGGTACGTCTGATGAGCAGAGTCACCGCACGGCGCAAGACCACCCGGCTGTCCCCGGCCGGGCGGATCCAGCGGCCCGACACCCTCGCGGTGGAGGAACCGCTCGAGATCCGGGTCGACGGCCGGTCGCTCACCGTCACCATGCGCACCCCCGGCAACGACATCGACCTGGTGCACGGCTTCCTGTTCGGTGAGGACATCATCGGCTCGGTCGCCGACATCGTCACGGCCCGCTATTGCGCGGGCGCCGACAGCGAGGGCCGCAACTCCTACAACGTCCTCGATCTGCGCCTGCGCGAGCAGGTCCCGCTGCACACCCGCAACTTCCTGACCACCGGTTCCTGCGGCCTGTGCGGCAAGACCGCGCTCGACGAGGTGCGCACGCGCACCCGCTACCCGATCCCGCACGACGGCATCACGCTGTCCACCGACGTGCTCGCGGGGCTGCCCGCCCAGCTGCGAATCGGACAGAAACTGTTCGACGCCACCGGCGGCCTGCACGCGGCCGGACTGTTCACCACCGACGGCACGCTCCTGGCGTTGCGTGAGGACATCGGCAGACACAACGCGGTGGACAAGGTGATCGGCTGGGCGGTGCGGGAGAACCGCGTCCCCGCCCACGATCTGGTGCTCGTCGTGAGCAGCCGCGCGTCGTTCGAACTCGCGCAGAAGGCCGTGATGGCGGGCATTCCCGTGCTCGCCGCGGTCTCGGCGCCCAGTTCCCTCGCCGTGGACCTGGCCGCCGAATCGAATCTGACGCTGGTCGGCTTCCTGCGCGGCGAGACGATGAACATCTACACCGGAGAACACCGTCTGAGCTGAGCGTTTCCCCGACCAGGTGGGCGATCGGCCATACTGCCCAGTACGGTGTCGGGACGGCTACCCAGCACTGAAAGCCCGGGGGAGTTCACAAACAAAGATGCTTCACATTATGACGATTGATCGACACCGTCGTGTTCGGACGGTGCTCGCCGCGCTGCTGGGCGCGGTCGTGCTACTCACCGCCGCCTGTGGCGCCGAACCCGAAATCGAGCCGCCCCAGGTGACCAGAACGGTGCCGGTCATCGACCCCGGTGCCGGTGGCGAGGTCTCCATCGCGCTGCCGGGTAGCCTCGCGGCCGACTTCGCCGAACTCCAACAGGGTTTCCGCGGCCGCGCCGGGTTGGCGATCATGCCGGTCGGCGGGGAGAAGATGGTCACCTTCGGGACCTGGACCTCCGGTCCGGCCTGGTCGACGATCAAGGTGCCGATGGCGATCGCGGCCCTGCGCGCCGACAACGCCTACGCCGCCACCGCCTCGGCCGCCATCACCGCCTCCGACAACGGCGCCGCCGATACTTTGTGGGCCTCGCTCGGCTCGGGGGTCGACGCCGCCGCGGCCGTCCAGGGCGTGCTGCGCGAGGGCGGTGACGACACCACCACCGTGCCCAGTGTCCGCACACGTTCGGACGCCTCGATCTACGGGCAGTCGGACTGGACGTTGGCCGACCAGGTGCGCTTCGCCGCGCAGTTGCCATGCGTGCCGCAGAGTCAGCGCGTGCTCGACCTCATGGGCCAGATCGTGCCGAGTCACCGCTGGGGTCTCGGCGCGTTCGGCAGCGCCGAGTTCAAGGGCGGGTGGGGGCCCGACCCGTCGGGCAAGTACCTGGTCCGCCAATTCGGCCTGATCGATTCGCCCTCGGGCCGGATCGCCATAGCCTTCGCCGCGCAACCGGATTCGGGCGCGTTCGCCGACGGGATGACCATGCTGGACGAGATGACGACGCTGCTGTCCGGTCATCTGAGCGAGCTTGCCGGAGGTCGCTGCGCCTGATCGGGCTCGGTGCGGCAAGATGGTCGCCATGCGCATCGGAGTCTTGACCGGAGGCGGAGACTGTCCAGGGCTGAACGCGGTGATCCGGGCTGTCGTCCGCACCGCGAACGGCCGCTACGGCGACGCGGTCGTCGGCTTTCAGGACGGCTGGCGCGGGCTGCTGGAGGATCGCAAGGTCCAGATCCACAATGACGACCGCACCGACCGGCTGCTCACCAAGGGTGGCACCATGCTCGGCACCGCGCGCACCAATCCCGACGTGCTGCGCGCCGGGCTCGGCCGGATCAAGAAGACACTCGACGACAACGGCATCGAGGCACTGATCCCGATCGGCGGCGAGGGCACCCTGACCGCCGCGAGCTGGCTCTCCGACGAGGGCGTGCCGGTGGTCGGTGTGCCCAAGACCATCGACAACGACATCGACTGCACCGACGTCACCTTCGGCCACGACACCGCCCTGTCCATCGCCACCGAAGCCATCGACCGCCTGCACACCACCGCCGAATCCCACCAGCGCGTCATGCTGGTCGAGGTGATGGGCCGGCACGCGGGCTGGATCGCGCTGAACTCCGGCATCGCCGCGGGCGCGCACCTGACCCTGGTCCCCGAGGAACCCTTCGACGTGGCGCAGGTGTGCGCCATGATCAAGAAGCGTTTCCAGCGCGGCGACAAGCACTTCATCTGCGTCGTCGCCGAGGGCGCGCATCCGGCGCCCGATTCCGGGTTCGCCTTGCGCGAGGGCGGGATCGACGAGTTCGGGCACGAGCGCTTCACCGGCGTCGCCCAGCAGTTGGGCTCGGAGATCGAACGCCGGATCGGCAAGGAGGTGCGCACCACCGTGCTCGGGCACATCCAGCGCGGCGGCAGCCCCACCCCCTACGACCGCATCCTGGCGACCAGGTTCGGTGTGCACGCCGCCGAGGCAGTGCACGCGGGTCACTTCGGTCAGATGGTCGCGCTGCACGGGACCACCATCGGTCTCGTCCCGCTCGCGGAGGCGACCAAGCAGCTCAAGCGGGTGCCGGTCGAGCGGCTCAGCGAGGCGCAGGCCTTCTTCGGCTGAGCCGGAGTCGTTCGGGTTCTCGCCTTTTCGAGACCCATCGGTACGGTGGCCGTATGCGCACTGGTCGAGTGATCGTTTCGGTACTGTTCGCTGTCGCCGCGTTGGCGACGGGATGTTCGGACTCGTCGCAGGATTCGGCGGCGTCGCCGGTGCTCGGCCAGTGGCACGGCGACATCGAGGTTCCCGGGCAGGTCATCGGCATCGGCTTGACCTTCGCCGAAGACGGGTCGGCCACGATCGACATCCCGGTCCAGGGCGTGACCGAGGGTGCGCTGAAAGATGTGCACACCGAACCGGATCGGGTCGAGTTCACCATTCCCGACGCGCCGGGCGACCCGGGTTTCCGTGGCCGCCTCGACGGTGAGCAGATCACCGGTGACTGGGTGCAGTTCGGCGAGAAGCTGCCGGTCACCCTCACCCGCGGCCCGATCGAGGCGATGGAACGCCCGCAGGACCCGGCCCCGCCGTTCCCGTACAGCAGCGAGGACGTCACCTACCGCAGCGGCGACATCACCATCGCGGGCACGCTCACCACACCCGAGGGCGACGGCCCGTTCCCGGCGATGCTGCTGATCACCGGCAGCGGCCCGCAGGACCGCAACGAAGAGATCATGGGCCACAAGCCCTTCCAGCTGCTGGCCGACACCTTCACCCGCGCGGGCTACGCCGTGCTGCGCGCCGATGACCGGGGTGTCGGCGGCACCGGTGGCACCCTCGACCAGGCCACCTACTCCGATCTGGCCGACGACGCCGCCGCCGGTGTCGTGTTCCTGCGCGAGCGTCCCGAGATCGACCCGGCCCGCGTCGGCCTGTTCGGCCACAGCGAGGGCGGCTACCTGGCGCCGCTGGTCGCCGCCCGGCCCGACAGCGGTATCGCCTTCGCCATCCTGATGGCCGGTCCCTCGGTGCCTGGCGCCGATGTGCTGATCGAGCAGAACGAAGTGATCATGGCCTCCTCGGGCGCCCCGCAGGAGCAGATCGACGCGCAGGTCACCTTCGTCACCGAGTGGACCGCGCTGCTGCGCGCGGGCGACACCGAGGGCGCCAAGGCCTACGCCCAGCAGCACAACGACTCGCTGCCCGAGGCCGAACGCACCCCGCAGTCCGCGGTCGATTCCTTCAGCACCCCGTACATGACCTCGTTCGTCACCTACGACCCGAAGCCGGCGCTGGAGGCACTGCGGGTGCCGGTCCTCGCCTTCTTCGGCGGCACCGACCAGCAGGTCATCGCCACCCAGAACGAGGGCCCGATGCGCGAGAACCTGGCCGGTGCGCCCGATGCCACCGTGCACACCTTCCCGGGCCTCAACCACATGATGCAGCCCTCGCAGACCGGCAAGCCCAGTGAGTACGTCTCCATCGAGACCACCATCGACCCGTCGGTGCTCACCTATGTCACCGACTGGCTCACCCAGCGCGTCCCGCCCCGCTAGCGCTTCCTAAGATAGGAAGCTATGAGCGAGCGCAGCGAGCGAACAAGGGGCACAGCCGCCCGTGCGGTCATGCCGGAGCCGAGCGGCAGCGAGGCGAAGGCATGAGCGCACCCACGGTCGAGTTGATGGATTACGCCGATGTGATCTCCCGGTACGAGCCCGTGCTCGGCATGGAGGTCCACGTCGAGTTGTCCACGGCGACCAAGATGTTCTGCGGTTGCCCCACCGAGTTCGGCGCCGAACCCAACACCCAGGTGTGCCCGGTGTGCCTCGGTCTGCCCGGCTCGCTGCCGGTGGTGAACGAGAAGGCCGTGGAATCGGCGATCCGGATCGGTCTGGCGCTGAACTGTTCGATCACCCCGTGGGGCCGATTCGCGCGCAAGAACTACTTCTACCCGGATCAGCCGAAGAACTACCAGATCAGCCAGTACGACGAGCCGATCGCCACCGAGGGCTTCCTCGATGTCGTCCTCGACGACGGGTCGACCTTCCGGGTGGACATCGAGCGCGCGCACATGGAGGAGGACACCGGCAAGTCGCTGCACGTGGGCGGCGCGACCGGGCGCATCCACGGTGCCAGCCATTCGCTGCTCGACTTCAACCGCGCCGGTGTGCCGCTGATCGAGATCGTCACCAAGCCCATCACCGGCGCGGGGGAGCGCGCCCCGGAGGTCGCTCGCGCCTACGTCACCGCGCTGCGCGAGGTGCTGCGGTCGCTGAACGTCTCCGACGTGAAGATGGAGCAGGGCTCGCTGCGCTGCGATGCGAACGTCTCGCTGATGCCGGTGGGCGCCACGGTGTTCGGTACCCGCACCGAGACCAAGAACGTGAACTCGCTCAAGAGCGTCGAGGTCGCGGTGCGCTACGAGATGCGCCGCCAGGCCGCCGTGCTCACCGACGGCGGCGAGATCGTCCAGGAGACCCGCCACTTCAACGAGGCCGACGGGTCGACCTCCGCGGGTCGCCGCAAGGAGACCGCCGAGGACTACCGCTACTTCCCCGAGCCCGACCTCGAGCCCGTCGCCCCGGCTGCCGAGTGGATCGAGGAACTGCGCACCACCATCCCCGAGTACCCGTGGCTGGTGCGTGCCCGTATCCAGGCCGACTGGGGCCTGTCCGACGAGGTCATGCGCGACCTGGTCAACGCGGGCGCCCTCGACCTGATCATCGCCACGGTCGAGTCCGGCGCCCCCGCCAACGAGGCCCGCTCCTGGTGGGTCGCCTACCTGACCGAGAAGGCCAAGGAGCGCGAGATCGCCCTGGCCGACCTGCCGATCACCCCCGCCCAGGTCGCCGCCGTGATCGCCCTGGTCGAGGCCAAGACCGTCAACAACAAGGTCGCCAAGCAGGTCGTCGACTTCGTCCTCGCGGGTGAGGGCGAACCCGCCGCCATCGTCGAAGCCAAGGGCCTCGGCATGGTCAGCGACGACTCGGCCCTGCAGACCGAGGTGGAGAAGGCTCTCGCGGCCAACCCCGACATCGCCGAGAAGATTCGCTCGGGCAAGGTCGCCGCCGCGGGCAAGATCGTGGGTGATGTGATGAAGGCGACGCGCGGCCAGGCCGACGCGGCGCGCGTGCGCGAACTGGTCATCGCCGCCGTGTCCTGACCGGCCCACTGAACACCGCGGCGCCCGTCCCGAGTCCGGAGGCGGGCGCCGCGGCGTCGCATCGTGGCTCAGTGCACTCCGGCGAGCCGGGCGTGCAGGACGCGCAGCCATCGCGGCGCCCACCAGTTCCATCGACCCAGCAGCAACATCGCGGCGGGTACCAGGGTGACCCGGACGACGAACGCGTCGACGAGGACCGCGACGCCCAGTCCGATGCCGAGCAGTTTCACGATGGTCGTCCCACCCGAGCCGATGGCGAAGAACACGACCGCCACCAGGATCGCCCCCGCCGACAACAGCTTCGAGGTCCGTTCGACCCCGGTCCGCACCGCGATGGCGGTGTCCCCGCAGCGGTCGTACTCCTCGCGAATCCGGGCCAGCAGCATGATCTGGTAGTCCATCGCGAGGCCGAAGGCCAGGCAGAACAGCAACACCGGGGAGGTGACATCGAGACTGCCGGTGGGGGTGAAGTTCAGCAGCCACGACAGGTGGCCCTGCTGGAAGGTCCACACCATCACCCCGAAACTGGCCGTCAGGCTCAGCGCGGTCAGCACGACGGTCTTCACCGCGACCACCGGGCTGCCCGTCACCAGCAGCAGCATCGGCACCATGGTCGCGACGACGATCGCCAGGATCAAGGGGAGCCGGCTGAATATCGCGTCCTGCTTGTCGATCTCGTTGCTGTAGGTCCCGGTGACGACGACATCGTCGGGCACCGCGGCCCGCAGATCCCGTGCGCCCCGGAGCAATTCCTGTGGATCGAGGCCGCCGGGCGGGACGAAGGCCAGTGCCGACAGCGTGCCGTCGGTCTGCGCGGGATTGCCCGGCGCCACGGCCAGACCGCCGGAGTAGGTGGCGCCGGGCCCGATGATCGCGGCGGCGGCCTGCGTCTTCGACAGCGCGCGGGCCAACTCGTCGGCGCGGTCCGGCCCGCCCGGTACCTGCAGGAAGAGGACGTCGCTGGACAGCCGGGGGAAGTCGCGGCGGAGTTCGTCGGCCGTCTGGTGGGTCGCCGCGTCGCTGGGTAGTACTCGGTCGTCGACCGGGCCGAACTGGGCCGAGAAGAACGGCAGCAACAGCACGCCGAGGAAGGTCAGCACCGTCACCGCCACCACGGCCGGACGGCGGAACGCCAGAGTGAGCACGCGCCGCAGCACCGGGCCCGCGGCGGCCAGGTCGACGCGGCGCACGGTGAGCGCGTCGATGCGCGCGCCCAGCAGCGCCAGCAACACCGGCAGCACGGTCAGGACCAAGAAGGCGGTCACCGCGATCACCACCAACCCGGCGACGGCCACCGACCGGATGTATCCGAGTGGGACGCAGAGCAATCCGGCCAGGCACAAGGCCAGGGTCGCGGTCGAGACCGCCACCGTCATCCTGGTGCGACCCAGCGCGATCCGGCGCGCGGTGTCGTAGTCGTGCCCCTGCTTCACCAGCTCCCGATAGCGGGAGACGATGAGCAGGCTGTAGTCGATGGCGAGGCCGAGCGCCAATCCGGTGGTGAGGTTCAGCGCGAACACCGACACCGGCATCGCGTAGGCGATCACCCGCAGCACCGCGATCGAGGCCAGCGCGCACAGCCCGCCCAGCGCCACCGGCAGCACCGCGGCGGGCACGCTGCCGAACACGAACAGCAAGATGAGCAGCGTGATCGGCAGCGCGATCAGCTCGGCCACGATCAGGCTCTCGCGCGAGACCGTGGTCACCTCGTCCAGGATCGCGGCCTGCCCGGTGACGGCGACATCGACACCGTCCTGTTCCCCGGTCAGCTGCGGCACGATGCGCTGGGTCACCGCCGCGACCTGGTCCTCGTCGCCGGGGATCAGACCGAAGATCAGCCCGGAGCGCCCGTCGTCGGACTTCAGCCACGCGATGTCGGTGTTCCAGTACGACTGCAGCGAACCGGCGCCGAGTACGGGTGCCAGCGTCACCGCGATCTGCTCGGCGCGCGCCCGCACCGCCGGATCGTCCACGCCACGTGGTGAGCTCACCCGGACGACGAGATTGGGCGCCCCGACGCCGAGCCGCTCGGACAACTCGTCCGCCGCGCGGGCCGCCGCGGCGTTCTCGTCGACGAAACCGCCCGCCGTCAGATGTGCCGAAAGACCCGGCCCGGCCAGGGCGCCACCCACCGCGAAGCCGAGCGCGATCACCACCGCGAGCAGTTGTCCCCAGGTGAGCCGCCGCCGCGGCGGTCGCTCATCGTGCGGCGGGGCGGCGCGAGTCGCCGTGCTCACTCGCCCATCACAACCCAGATCGATCGTTCACCGAGGAACCGCCTGCGCGCGTGCATCGCCTGGAGATTGTCGACCAGCATCCAGTCGCCCCGCCGCCACCGGAACGACACCTCGGCCCTGGTATAGGCGCGATTGAGGGTGGCGACATCAGCACTGGTGAGTTCGCCCTCGCGTTCGAAGGCGGAGTGGCGCGGCGCGGAGGCGGTGCTGAAACCGAACAGCCGATGCGCCGCGTATCCGGCCGTGCCCAGGCCGCCCCGGCTGAAGTTCTGCGTCAGTACCTGATTGAAGAACACCTCGCGGCCGGTCTCGGGCAGCGTGCGGAACACCGGGAGCACCGAGCGCACCTCGAGCGTCTCCTCGGCGGACCACTCGAACTTCAGTTCCAGTTCGGCGCATTTCGTTTCCACCTCGGCCCGGTCCTCGGTGCCGAAGGAATCCTGCCAGGACACGAACATCGAGGGGAACCGGCGCACCCGTGACGGATGGCGGTCCCGCGACAGATATCGGCGGGTGTAGACGACGTTGTCGCCCGCGATCCGCGCACCGAACTCACCGCCCAGTTCGCGCTGGATGTCGCTCTCGTGCGCGATCGGCGTCTGCCCGCCCCACCGGCTCGGTGTCTCACAGAAGAAGGTGATGTAGCGCGGATAGTTGCGCTGATACGCCATCTCGTTGTGCAGTTTGAGATTGAACAGGCCGTTGAGCTCCGTCGAGCTGAACACGTACCGCGAATGGTTCGATCGCGGTACGACACCGCCGGTGTAGGCCTCGTAGAGCGTGCTCATCAGCTCACGCGACATCGATTCCAGCTCACCGGTTTCGGTGAGTCCGGTGTCGCGCAGGAGCACCGCGCCGTGTTCGAGCAACTCGGCCCGCGCGGTGGTGCGCAGATACTCGCGGACCGCTGTGGCGTCCCCCCGCATCGCGTGCACGGGGAAGCGCTCGGCGAAGCTGTTGTCTTGCATCGGAACACCTTTCACTTGCGGTGGGTAGATGTGGCCGGACCGGTCGAGAGTCCGTACTCGCTGCCGAGGGTGTCCATCGAGATGATCTGGCACAGGAACGCCTGCAGATAGAAGGTGCCCAGTACCCGGACCAGCTGGCCGAAGACCGTGCGGTTGGCCACCATCGCGGTCAGCAACGGCAAGCGGTAGACCTGAGCGACCAGACCGGCGTCGCGGCGGTGGCGGGCGCAGATCGCGGCGACCTCGGCACGCAGCTCCTCGAGCTGTGACTCGTCCTCGGAGAAGGGGAAGACGCTCTTCTTGCGGTACACGACCTCGTCGTTGAACCGTCCGGCGAAGCTGTCACGCAGCAGCTTCTTCTCCGCCGTCGTGTATTTCAGGTCATCGGAGAGCCCGAAGACGTACTCGGCGATCCGATGGTCGCAGTAGGGAACCCGCAGCTCGAGCGACTTCGCGGCACTGAGCCGGTCGGCGCGATCGAGCAGATACGGCAGCGTGAACCGCAGCTGCAGATAGTGCATCAGCCTGCGTTTGTCGGTGCGCACCCGAGCGGGCAGGTGGGCCAGGTCCTCGTCGAATCGGCGGCGCACCGTGCGAGCGGCCGCCAGCGGCCCGATGAAGCCCGGATTGAGCAGGGCGAAAGCGAACCGGGCACGTGGCGAGGAATAGTACGGCCCGACCTCACCGGAGGTGTCGATCTGCATGAAGTAGCCGAGGAACACCTCGTCGGCGCCGTCCCCGGACAGCACGACCGTGTCCGAGTCGGCGATCCGCTCGAAGAGTTTGAGCATCGAGACCTCACTGGCCAGAGTCACCAGGCCGTCGCGGGCACGGGCGCAGCGACGGACGTATTCCACGACGTCACCGGCGAGTTCGTCGAACTCCTTGAGCGCGTGCCCGGCCTCCGCGGCGACGGTGCGCGCGAACGACAGGTCCGAACCGTTCATGAAACTCTTGGCGGTGTACTCCTCGCGCCGGTCCTCGCCGATCGTGTAGGCCCTCGTGCCCGTGCCCACCTCACCGGACAGGTAGGCCACCAGCGAGGAGTCGAGACCGCCGCTGAGCATCACCGAGTAGTCCACGTCCGAACGCATGCGCAGCGCGACCGAGTCGGCGAGCAGCTCGGCTACGGTGCGCTGAGCTCGATCCCGGTCATCGGCACAATCCTGGTCGCCCAGTTCCCAGTAGCGGGTCTTGCTCACCAGGCCGGACCGGGCGCACAGGATCGCCTGTTCGCCGCCGCGCAGCGCCTCGACACCGTCGTAGAACGTCGTCGGCGGCACCGGGTTGCCGTACAGCAGCGTCTGCAGGAAACCCGTGCGATCCAGCGACGGTGTGCTGCCGGGGATCAGCCGCTCCTCGGCCGCGAGTATGCCCTTGAGCTCGGAGGAGATGATCGCGAAGTAGGGGCCGGTCTTGAGGTAGAGCGGCTTGACCCCGAGCCGGTCGCGCCCCAGGAGCAGCCGCTGTGCGGTCCGGTCGTACCAGATGAAGGCGAAGTCGCCGTTGAGATGGTCGACCGCCTGTTCGCCCCACTGCTCGAGGGCGGCGCGCAGCACATCGGTGTCGCTGTCGTCGGTGAAGGAGTGGCCGAGATCGGCGAGCTCGACGCGTAGTTCACGGTAGTTGTAGATCTCACCGTTGAACGCCAGCACCGCGGCCTCGGTGACCACCGGTTGGACGCCCCCCTCCAGATCGATGACCCGGAGCCGGGTGTGCCCGATCGCGACATTCGCACCGGTCCACACGCCGTCGGCATCGGGACCACGATGGTCCAGACGGGTGTTCATCTGCCGTACCGCATCGGTGACGTCGTCGACGGTGGTGTCGGCGCCCCACCAGACGATCGCGTTCAACCCGCACATCGAAGGCTCCCTCGCTGAATGCGTCGCCGGATCATCGGGTATCCGAGGACGGGGGTGGAGAAGGCGACTCGCTCACCGCGGGTGAGCGGGCGCCCGAGTCGGTGCTCCCAGAACGTTCGGTAGTACTGGAAGGGGTTGGCACCCGGCGCGTTCCACCGAGTCCGCCAGGCCCGCGCGATCGGCATGGCCACCGCGGCCGGGTCGTTGCCCCGGACGACCTCGCGTTCCATGTAGACACGCAGCTGCTCGGCCTGCTCGCGGTTGACCGCGATGTCGTCGGCACCCCGGTCGCTGAAGTCGATCGGGGCGTGTACCCGGTAGCGCAGCTGGGCAGGCATCGCGCCGATGAAGTTGCGGGGCAGCAGAATCATCGGCAACGTCGGTCCCAGCGGCAGGAAAGGCAGCCCGAACAGGCGGCGCGCGAGCCGGTTGATCCAGCCGACGGTGCGGGTGAACGGGTTCAGATAGGCGCTGTTGGACACCGTCACCGGAACCACGAGTGCGCCGTGCTTCTTGGCCATGTGCACGAACGACGAGCTGAACGGCAGGAGCTCGTCGGCGCGATGGTGGCCTTTCGCCAGGCCGCTCACGCCTTCGGGGGAGATGAAGATCGCGGCCTTGTCCGCGCACAGCCGATCGAAATCGGGCATCGTGGCCTCGTGGCACTGCATGGCTTCCCACCAGCGTGGCATCAGGAACGGAGTGACCTTGTCCTGGTAGAGCGTGGTGTGGACCAGCCGCTGCAACTTCGTCGGATACCCGGCGGCCGTGGCGGCGCGCCACAGGAGCGCGTCGAAGACGATGTTGTCCCACGACAGGCTCGCCCCCGCGTGGTTGCCGATGAAGATGACCGGGCGGCGGCCGACCTCGGCGAGAACGGACAGATCGCCGTGCAGTTCGGCGCGGAAGTAGTTGTCGGCCAGCGGTAACAGCACCTGCTCGGTGCAGGCGCGGGTGTAATCGCTGGCCCGGGTCGGCGGTGGCGCGGTGATGGTCGAGGTCATCGCGACACGACCGAGGTGATGCGGCGTTTGGCGAATTCGGTGATGTAGTGGCCCTGCACGACCTGGTCGGGGTGCAGGTCGTCCTTGATCAGCCGGTCGATGGCCGGGGCGTGATAGGGGTGCAGGAACGGCAGCATCGAATGCACAACGTGCAGTCCGTCGTTGTCGCCGAAGGAATTGAAGAACTTGGCATAGGAATTGACCGAATGATGGTGCACCGCATCGTCTTTCACCACGTCATGCATCATGTAGAGCACGATCGCCGAGCCCGCCCAGGCAATGGCGAGCGAGGGGATCAGCACGAACAGCGCGAACCGGGGGACCAGGATCAGCAGGGCGACGTCGAGTGCGACCACCACCGCCAACTGGGCGAAGAACTCGGCGAGCTTGCGCCGAGAGGCCTTGCCGACCACCAGGCGGACCTGATGGAAGTACTGGTAGACGAACAGGTAGTGCGCGGCCCAGACCAGGAAGTTCACCGGCTTGCCCGCGGGGGAGTACAGGTAGGTCGACTGCCGGTCTTTGGCGAGTCCGCGTTCGGGAACGTCGTTGTCGTAGCGGTGATGCGCGAAATGGCCGAGCCGGTATGCCTCGAAGGGCACCTGGTACGGGGCGAACGCGAGATAGCGCAGGTATCGGGTCTGCCAGGCGGTGCGGCCCAGTCCCCAGTGCACCTCCGAGTGGATGAACACACGCAGGTAGGGCAGTGCGACGAAGCCGTTCACCAGCGTGCAGGCAACGGCCATCCACCAGGTCTGTCCGGCGAGGAAGAACGCCACCGCCGTGGCGACGAACAAAAGATTGAGGCCATATACTTTCCGCCTGCTGGCGGCGTCGAATTCGTCGATGGCGGCCTGGTGCTCGGGCGCGCGGCGCAATCGTTGCGCCTCGGCTTTCAAAGACGCGGAATCGGTGGTCGGCATGAGAAACTCCTCGAGGCCTTTGTGCATGGCAGCGAAACCCGTATTCGGTGCGCAACGGCGCTGTCCGCGGAATACGTGTCTATGTGAAAGAGGTTGTCGGAACGGACGTTGGTCAACAGCCCAGTTGATTCGCCAGATCCAGGAAATCGGTGGCGTTGACATCGAACTCGTCGGAGAATTCGATGTCGGCGGCAGCGCCGGGGCCGAATTCCAGCGGCCGGGCGACGAAGGCGGTGCGGAAGCCGAGACGAGCGGCGGCGGTGATGTCGTACTTGTGGCTGGCCACCATCATGATGCATTCCGGTGGCAGACCGAGATACTGTGCGGCCATCGTGTAGATCGCCGGGTCCGGCTTGAACACCCCGGCCATCTCCGCGGCGAAGACCGCATGCCAGGGCAGGTTTGCGTGCCTTGCGATGCTGACGACCGCGCTGACGTCGGCATTGGACAGGGTGGCGAGCAGGTACCGGTCGCGGAGCCGGCGCAGTCCGGCAACGGTGTCGGGCCACGGGTCGAGCCGGGCCCACGAGTCACTGAGCAGATCGCGCTCAACGTCGGTGAGGTCGATGCCGTGTGCGTCGAGCAGCTCGTCCATCGTGGCCCGATAGGTGGCCGCGACAGAATTCCACGGATCGGTGGATGCGCGCGGCCGGGATGTTTCCCGGAAATACGCGCTGCGCCATTCGTTGACGAAATCGGGCCAGTGGATTTCGGGAAATCTGTCTCCGGCGACTGCCCGGGCGGTATTGCAGACGGTGGAATGAAAGTCCGTCGCGGTCCCCTGAACGTCGAAGAGAAGCGCGTCGACATGCGCGATCCCCAGATCGTTCATCATGCTGCCCCTTAGAGTCGATGCTTTCGATAGATCGGAGAGCTGCTGCTCGATCCGGTGACCCCTGCTGTATCTGACAAGTGTGGTTACCTTAACTTTCACTCCGGGGCGGAGCAAACCGGAATCCTCGTAATCCGGGTCACAGGGCGAGCTGTGCGTCTACACGAAAATTGTTGCATCAGCGAATGATTCGTCGATCGCACGAATGCCCGAAGGCATAACTCGCAGCGTGCGGGCAGTGTGTGCGGCGCGACGTGGACGTGGCCGCGGACCGCCGGATCGAGTACCCGACGATGCGGTAGGTGCCCGAGGTGTGTCCACCAGCACAGCGAAAAATGGCTGCCCGCAACATCTTTGGTGTCGCGAGCAGCCATGGTGGTGCGTGGGCCTAGTCCGGTCCGCCCGCGCCGCCGGAGGGCGGTGGGATGCGCACGACGCGGTCGTCGAATTCGCCTGGCTCACCGTCGGTCTTGTTGATGGTGGTCACCCAGATGCTGCCGTCGGCGCTGGCGGTGGCGCCGAGGAGCTTGCCGTACCTGTCCTGGCTGATCAACGTCGGCGCGGTGGTGACGGCGAAGGTGGTGGCGTCGGCGCCGACCGCGGCCAGCGCCTTGCCGTCGCCGAGGGCGACCGCCACGCCGTCACTGGTGGCGGTGCAGCCGCCGACGCCGGGACGGTCGGGCCAGGTCCAGGCGACGCGCAGGGCGCCGTCGGCGCCGAGGTGCTGGAGCCGGTCCTCGGCAGTGGTGCGGTCGGTGACCCACATGCCGTCCTTGCCGTCGCGGCAGATGTCGCCCGCCGTCCCGATCCCGGAGGCGACGACCTGCGGGGTGTTGGTGCCCGAGGACGGCGATTCCAGCCGCAGCACCTTGCCGCCGAGCGAGCCGGGATCGGCTGCGGCGCCGGGATTTCCGGCATCACCGGTGAGCACCATCAGCTGGGTCGGTGTCGCCCACTCCAGCGCGCCGCGATTCCCGGTGGCGCCCTTGGGGATTCCGGTCAGGATCTCCTTGGGAGTGCCGTCCTGTGACAGGCGCACCACCCGGTTGTCGCTACCGGTGGTGATGTAGGCGTACATCAGCCCGTCCTCACCGAAGGTGGGCGAGAGCACGATGTCGGAGATGCCGCCGTCGCCGGAGCCGTCGACGGTGAGCGCGGCGACCTCCACCGGCGGCTCCTGCGGCGTGCTCGCGTCGACCGGGAGCACCCGCAGGATGCGCCCGGTGCGCCGCTCGGCCACCAGCGCGCCCTCGCCGACCGCGATCAGCCCGGACGCCGAGTCCAGACAGGTGGCGATGACGTTCGGATCGGGATCGATGCACGGCCCGGTCGGTCGCGGTGGCTGTGACGGCGAATCCTGCGGGCGCTGGGGCTCCACATTGGAACCACCCAGCGACGGTTCGGTGGTGAACGGGCTCGACGCCGACTCGTCGAAACGGGCGCACCCCGCGACCAGCACGGCCCCCACCGCCACCCCGACTGCCACGCGAACCGTGATTCCCGACCTCATGCCAGAGACGTTACCGGCAGTCGAGCGGGGCTGACACGCCTGATGCCGGGAAGAGGGGCGCACCGCGATCACACGTCATAAGGTGGGTCGGTGACCGACAAGTCGAACGACGACACTCCGACGGCGGACGGATCGGCGCAGGCCGGACCGCCTGCGTCGTCGGCTGGTCGCCCGGTGACCAGCCCCTATGATTCGCCGACCACGCAGATGCCGACGGCGGACCTGCGCAAGGACATTCCGCACACCGACGAGGATCTCGGCCTCGACCCCGGTGACGAGGTGCCCACCGCGGGCGCGCCGGCCGGCGGCGGTGGCGACGACAGCTACGGCTACGCCACCATCCCGCCCGCGACCGCCGCCTCCGCGGGTGCGGTCCGGCTGCAGCGCCGCGCCCGCGAACCGCGCCGCGGCACCCTCGATCTCGGCCTGTTCGTGCTGCGCCTGGTGGTCGGCTACACCTTCATCTACCACGGCCTGCAGAAGCTGACCGGCTGGTTCCACGGCCCCGGCCTCGACGGCACCAAGTCGATGATGGAAGGCGGCGGCTGGGACTACCCGTCGCTGGCGACCGCCCTGGTCATCGCCGGTGAACTGGGCGGCGGCATCCTGCTGGTCATCGGACTGGCCACCCCGCTCGCCGCGGGCGCCGTGCTGGCCACCATCGCGACCGCGTGGATGTGGAAGCAGGGCATGTACCCGGGCTTCCAATACAACGCGGGTACCCCCACCGGCGTCGAACTCGATTCGATCCTGGCCGGCTCGGCTCTGGCGATCATCCTCACCGGCCCCGGCCGCTGGTCCCTCGACCGCACCCGAGGCTGGGCCACCCGCCCCGCCTACGGCTCCGGTGTCGTGGTCCTGCTGGCCCTTGCCGCCGCCATCGGCACCTACTGGTTCCTGCACGGCGGCAACCCGCTGACGGGTATCGGTCCGTTCAGCTGACTGCGCCCACAGCCGACGCCGCCGGTCGCGTCAACGACCGGCGGCGCACCTGTGTCCGGCCAGAATCCACGGAGAGGCGGAACAGTTACGGCACCTTGCGGACGGCACCCTTGTCGGCCGAGGTCGCCAGGGCGGCGTAGGCGCGCAGGGCGGTGGTGACCGTGCGGTCGCGGTTGACCGGCTGCCACGGGCGCTCGGAGGCTTCCATCTTCGCGCGGCGCTCGGCCAGGACCTCGTCGGAGACCAGCACCTCGAGTGCCCGGGTGTGCACGTCGATGCGGACGCGGTCGCCGTTCTCGATCAGGCCGATGACACCGCCCGAGGCGGCTTCGGGGGAGACGTGGCCGATCGACAGGCCCGAGGTGCCGCCGGAGAAGCGGCCGTCGGTGATCAGCGCGCACACCTTGCCCAGGCCGAGGCCCTTGAGGAACGAGGTGGGGTGCAGCATCTCCTGCATACCCGGACCACCCGCGGGACCTTCGTACCGCACGACCACCACGTCGCCGGGCTGAATCTTCTTGCCCAGGATCATCGAGACCGCCTCCTCCTGGGACTCGACCACCACGGCCGGGCCCTCGAAGGTGAACAGTTCCTCGTCGATGCCGGCGGTCTTGAGGATCGCGCCGTCGGGGGCGATGTTGCCGCGCAGCACGCACAACCCGCCCTCGACGGTGTAGGCGTGCTCGATGTCGCGGATACAGCCACCGACTGCGTCGGTGTCGAGCGAGGACCAGCGGTTGCTGGTGGAGAAGGGCTCGACGGTGCGCACACCACCGGGGGCGGCGTGGAACAGTTCCAGCGCTTCCTCGGAGGCCTTGCCGGAGCGGATGTCCCAGGTGTCGAGGAACTCGGTGTAGTCGGCGGTGTGCACGGTGGTCACGTCGGTCTCGAGCAGACCGCCGCGGCGCAGCTCACCGAGGATGGCAGGGATGCCACCGGCGCGGTGCACGTCTTCCATGTGGTAGTCGGAGTTGGGCGAGACCTTCGACAGGCACGGCACCCGGCGGCTGATCTCGTCGATGGTCTGCAGATCGAAGTCGATCTCGCCCTCCTGCGCGGCGGCGAGGGTGTGCAGCACCGTGTTGGTCGAACCGCCCATGGCGACATCGAGGGCCATCGCGTTGCGGAAAGCCTTGGCGTTGGCCACGTTCCGGGGCAGGACCGACGCGTCGTCGTCCTGGTACCAGCGCTTGGCGATATCGACGATGACGGTGCCCGCCCGCTCGAACAGCGCGCGGCGCGCGGAGTGCGTGGCCAGCGTGGAACCGTTGCCGGGCAGCGCGAGTCCGAGCGCCTCGGTCAGGCAGTTCATCGAGTTGGCGGTGAACATGCCCGAACACGAACCACAGGTCGGGCAGGCGGAACGCTCGACCTCGTCGAGGCCCTCGTCGGAGACGGCCTGGCTCGCGCTCGCGGAGATCGCGCTGACCAGGTCGAGCGGCGCGTGCGCGACACCGTCGACGACCACGGCCTTGCCGGCCTCCATCGGACCGCCGGAGACGAACACCGCCGGGATGTTGAGCCGCATGGCGGCGTTGAGCATGCCGGGAGTGATCTTGTCGCAGTTGGAGATACACACCAGCGCGTCGGCGGTGTGCGCGTTGGCCATGTACTCGACCGAGTCGGCGATGATCTCGCGCGAGGGCAGCGAGTAGAGCATGCCGCCGTGGCCCATCGCGATGCCGTCGTCGACGGCGATGGTGTGGAACTCGCGCGGCACGCCACCGGCCGCGCGCACCGCCTCGGCGACGATGTCGCCCATGTTCTTGAGGTGCACGTGGCCCGGCACGAACTGGGTGTAGGAGTTGGCGATCGCGATGATCGGCTTGCCGAAATCGGAGTCGGTCATCCCGGTGGCGCGCCAGAGCGAACGGGCGCCAGCGGCATTGCGGCCGATGGTGGTGGTGCGTGAGCGAAGCGGTGGCATCAGCGGAGTCCTTGGTCGTGTCGCTTGGTGCGTCCTCGCCTGCGCGCAGGGGGCTGACCTGCGGGGCGCGGTGCGAGTGCGCGGTGCGTTCGGCAATCCTGCACGTTACTCGGACGGACGGTGGTCGCGTCGCGCCGGTGGCGTGCGGAAGAGAGGGGACCGAGCCGGGGCGGGAGTATCGCTCCGGCGGGTGTCGCCGCGGTCGTGCCGTCGGCGCGGGGGTGCCCGGTCGGCGTCAGCTTACCGGGGAAACGGTGTCGTGCGCTCGTCGATTCCCGATGTGGCCGAGCGCCGTCAGTTCGGCTTCGCCGGGTCCTCGGTCGCCGCGGGGTCAGTGGCCTTCGCGCTGGTGGCCTTCGCGTCGGCGACCTCGGCATCGGTGGCCGAGCTGTCGGTGGCCGCTGTGTCAGGGGCTTCGTCGCGCTCGGCGGCCTCGGCCTCTTCGCGGGCGAGGCGCTCGGCCTCGGCGGCCTCGGCGGCGGCGAACACGTCGGGCAGGCGCCCACCGGAGGCCTCGATCAGTTCGCGCAGGCGGTCGTAACTCACCGAGGGCAGCTTGACCTCGGAGTCGTCGACGAGCCGGGCCCGCACATACCCACGCTTGGGGATGCTGATGCCCTTGACCTGGGACCAGTCCAGATGCCTGCGCTTGCCGAACAGCGAGCTCAACTCCAGCCCGGTCGCCGAGATCGTGGTGTGTGTACGGGTCACCCACAGGACCGCGATCACCGGGAACAGCAGCAACCACCACAGCGCGGCGGGCCACCCGACGAACGGGAAGAACACGCAGAACGCCAGCACGAGCACGCCGATGTAGGCCAGTCGCGGCACGGCGATCACGTGCGTGCCCGGAACCGGGGTGTTGGCTTTGCGCGGGATCAGCAGCCACACGATCACCGCGGTGGGCACGATCAGCCCGATCCGCAGGACCAGCGACCAGTCCTGCACGGTGCCGACGACGACGAAGGCCAGGTAGGCCAGCACCACCGCGGCGATCGCTACGAGTCGGCCCTGACTCGCCGCGCGCAGACCGCCGGGTCGCGTCGGGCGACCCGTATCGGTTCCCTCGTCGGTGGTGTGGGACGATTTAGCCGGTGGCACGGACTGATGCGGTGAAGACACCCCCCTATCCTCGCATCTTGGTACACGGACCCACGCAACCGCTCGAGTCCCACATAATGGGACGCAGTGAGTAGCCTGTTTGACTCATCGGTCCATACACGCATAACGTCGTGTGCGTGAATCGAAACGAGTTGCTCGTACTCGGCCGGCGCGTCCAGCGTTGAGCCTGACTACCTGAGTCGAATACGTCAGCTCGCGTTGCGACGCGCCACCCTCGAACAGCCATGCGCTGATCGGGGGCTTTTTTGTGTTCGGGAGAATTCCGCGCCAGTCCGGAGTCGGAACGACAAAGTTAGGAACGAAGACGGTGAGTGCACCAACCGCACGACCCGGGCCATCGGCCCGCAGGTCAGCGCCTTCAACGGGTCAGCCGAACCCGGCGACCACCCCCGCCCGGCGCCAGGTCGCGCCCGAGCGCGTCACCGGCGCGCAGTCGGTGGTCCGGTCCCTCGAAGAGCTCGACGTCGACACCGTATTCGGCATTCCCGGCGGCGCGGTCCTTCCTGTCTACGACCCACTGTTCGACTCGAAGAAGGTCCGCCACGTGCTGGTGCGCCACGAGCAGGGCGCCGGTCACGCGGCGACCGGCTACGCGCAGGCCTCCGGCAAGGTCGGTGTGTGCATGGCCACGTCCGGCCCGGGCGCCACCAACCTGGTGACCCCGCTGGCCGACGCCCAGATGGACTCGGTCCCGATCGTGGCGATCACCGGTCAGGTGGCGTCGAGCCTGGTCGGCACCGATGCCTTCCAAGAAGCCGACATCTCCGGCATCACCATGCCGATCACCAAGCACAACTTCCTGGTCAAGGACCCGGCCGACATCCCGCGCATCCTGGCCGAGGCGTTCTACCTGGCCGCCTCGGGCCGTCCGGGCGCGGTCCTGGTCGACATCACCAAGGACGCCCTGCAGGCCCAGACCACGTTCTCGTGGCCGCCGGAGATGCGTCTGCCCGGCTATCGTCCGGTCACCAAGCCGCACGGTAAGCAGGTGCGCGAGGCCGCCAGGATGATCCTGGAGTCCAAGTCCCCGGTGCTCTACGTCGGTGGCGGCGTCATCAAGTCCGACGCCTCGGCCGAGCTGCTCGAGCTGGCCGAGCTGACCGGGATCCCGGTCGTCACCACGCTGATGGCGCGGGGCGCGTTCCCCGACAGCCACACCCTGAACATGGGCATGCCCGGTATGCACGGCACCGTCGGCGCGGTCGCCGCGCTGCAGAAGTCGGATCTGCTGATCACCCTCGGCGCCCGCTTCGACGACCGGGTCACTGGTCAGCTGGACTCCTTCGCGCCCGACGCCAGGATCATCCACGCCGACATCGACCCGGCCGAGATCGGCAAGAACCGCCACGCCGACGTCCCGATCGTGGGCGACGCGCGCGAGGTGATCGTCGAGCTGATCGAGACCCTCAAGGCCGACCCACAGACCGGCGCGGCCCCGCTGCTGACGCTCACCGAGTGGTGGGCCTACCTCAGCGACATCCGCGACAACTACCCGCTGGGCTGGAGCCAGCCCAGTGACGGCTCGCTCTCGCCGGAGTTCGTCATCGACGCGCTGGGCCGCCTCGCCGGTCCCGACGCGGTGTACTGCGCCGGTGTCGGCCAGCACCAGATGTGGGCCGCGCAGTTCATCAAGTACGAGAAGCCGCGCACCTGGCTGAACTCCGGTGGCCTCGGCACCATGGGCTACGCCGTCCCGGCCGCCATGGGCGCCAAGATGGGCACCCCGGACAAGGAGGTCTGGGCGGTCGACGGTGACGGCTGCTTCCAGATGACCAACCAGGAGCTGGCCACCTGCGCCGTCGAGGGTGTGCCGATCAAGGTCGCCCTGATCAACAACGGCAACCTCGGCATGGTCCGCCAGTGGCAGACCCTGTTCTACGAGGAGCGCTATTCCAACACCGATCTGGGCACGCACACCCTGCGCATCCCCGACTTCGTCAAGCTGGCCGAGGCGCTCGGTTGCGTCGGCATCCGCGTCGAGAAGGAAGACGAGGTCGAGGCCGCCATCCGGCAGGCCCAGGCCATCAACGACCGTCCGGTCGTGATCGACTTCATCGTCGGCAAGGACGCCCAGGTGTGGCCGATGGTCGCCGCGGGCACCAGCAACGACGAGATCATGTTCGCTCACGGCATTCGTCCGCTGTTCGACGACGACGAGCAGGTCGCCGAGCCCGCCGTCATCCACGAGGCGATGGAACGCGAGCAGGCTGCCTTCGAGAAGGGTTCCCCGGAATGAGCACGACCCACACGCTGAGTGTTCTCGTCGAGGACAAACCGGGCGTGCTGGCGCGCGTCGCGAGCCTGTTCTCGCGCCGCGGCTTCAACATCGAGTCGCTGGCCGTCGGTGGCACCGAGATCCCCGAGATCTCGCGGATGACCATCGTCGTCACTGTCGACGATCTGCCGCTCGAGCAGGTCACCAAGCAGCTCAACAAGCTGATCAACGTCATCAAGATCGTGGAGCAGGACGCCGACGCCTCGGTGGCCCGCGAGCTGATCCTGGTGAAGGTGCGCGCCGACGCCTCGGTGCGCACGCAGGTGATCGAGGCCGTGCAGTTGTTCCGCGCCAAGGTGATCGACGTCTCGCCCGACGCGCTGACCATCGAAGCGACCGGCACCCGCTCCAAGCTGGACGCCCTGCTGCGCATGGTCGAGCCGTACGGTATTCGCGAGATCGTGCAGTCCGGTGTCGTCGCCGTCGGTCGTGGCCCCAAGTCGATCACCGCAACGCGCTGACCGTTAGTATCTCCCCGCGCCTGCGGGGATGACCCCCAGAAATAATCCAGAAGGGACTCCACTGTGGCAGTCGAGATGTTCTACGACGACGACGCTGACCTGTCGATCATCCAGGGCCGCAAGGTCGCCGTGATCGGCTACGGCAGCCAGGGCCACGCGCACTCGCTGAGCCTGCGCGACTCCGGTGTCGACGTGCGCGTCGGCCTCGCCGAGGGTTCGAAGTCGCGCCCGAAGGCCGAGGAGGCCGGGCTGACCGTCGGTACCCCCGCCGAGGTCTCCGAGTGGGCCGACGTGATCATGGTGCTGGCCCCCGACACCGCGCAGGCGTCGATCTTCACCAACGACATCGAGCCGAACCTGAAAGACGGCGACGCGCTGTTCTTCGGCCACGGCCTCAACATCCACTTCGGTCTGATCAAGGCTCCGGCCAACGTCACCGTCGCGATGGTCGCCCCGAAGGGCCCCGGCCACCTGGTGCGTCGTCAGTTCGTCGACGGCAAGGGCGTTCCGGCCCTGATCGCGGTCGACCAGGACCCGAAGGGTGAGGGCCAGGCGCTGGCGCTGTCCTACGCCAAGGGCATCGGCGGCGCGCGCGCCGGCGTCATCAAGACCACCTTCAAGGAAGAGACCGAGACCGACCTGTTCGGTGAGCAGGCCGTCCTCTGTGGTGGCACCGAGGAACTGGTCAAGACCGGTTTCGAGGTCATGGTCGAGGCGGGCTACGCCCCCGAGATGGCCTACTTCGAGGTTCTGCACGAGCTCAAGCTGATCGTCGACCTGATGTACGAGGGCGGCATCGCGCGCATGAACTACTCGGTGTCGGACACCGCGGAGTTCGGCGGCTACCTGTCCGGTCCGCGCGTCATCGATGCCGGCACCAAGGAGCGCATGAAGGCGATCCTCGCCGACATCCAGGACGGCACCTTCGTCAAGCGCCTCGTCGCCAACGTCGAGGGCGGCAACAAGGAGCTCGAGGGCCTGCGCAAGGCCAATGCCGAGCACCCCATCGAGGTCACCGGCGCCAAGCTGCGCGGCCTGATGAGCTGGGTCGACCGCCCCATCACCGAAACCGCGTAAGTTCCGCTGTTTGTCCGAGGGGCCCGTTCGCCACAGGCGAGCGGGCCCCTCGGCATTCCCGACGTCTGCCCAGCTCAGCGGCTTCGGCTTGCCTTGGAGATGTCGGAATTCGGCGTGCAGATGTACCGCACGCGGACGCGTCGGATGTACCCGAACGCATCGGCGGCCGAGATCGACGACAACGTCACGTGCTGGCTTCTGTCCCGGCGTGGGGCGCGGGGTAGGCGGGGTTGAGGGGGTTGCTCGGGTTCATCGGGCTGTAGGGGTAGTTCGGGTCGGCGAGGTTGGGGCCGTAGTCGACGATGGTGTCGCAAGGGGTGGTCGGGTCCGGCTTGCCGCACGGGGATTCGGCGGTGGCGGCCGCGGGGAGGGCGAGTGCGGTCAGGGCGAGGGTGGCGAGTGCGGATGCCGCGGCGAGGCGGGTGAGCGGGCGGCGCGGGGAAGTCATCTGAGGAGTCCTGTCGTGGTGTGGGGTGTAGGGGCGGCCGTCCTCGCCCGATCGGCTCGAAGCCGTCGGTGCGGAGAATGTTCGTCGGGCCGGGGAGGCTAGCTGCTGCCGAAGGAACCCGAGAGGAACGGACGCCAGGGTGACGGGTTCGACGGGTGGTGGCCGCGCCAGCGATCGCAGCGGTCGTCCCACTTGTTGCGCGAGTTCCACGGGTAGTGCCTGCAGTCCCTGCGGTCCCACATGTCGTTGCGGATCTCGGTGGCCGACGGGGTGCTCGGCTGGGCCGCGGCGGGCGTGACGGCGAGTGCGAGGGGGATCGCGGCGATGGTGCCCGCCATGGCGATGCGGGCCAGAGCGTGTCGTGCCGGAGTCTTCGTCGACATCGTGAATCCTTTCGAAGGACTGCCCGCCGGGGCTGAGCGGGGGCCGGTCGCCGTCGCCGGGTGATTCGGTGTGGCGACCGTGTAACTCCACTGTGGCGCAAGCGAATCGAAAGATCAGTAGGTCGGGCGGGACTCGAGGGGCGATTCGGGGGAGGACACCCAGTGGTCTGGGGGTTAACCCTGAGAACCGCTGCTTCGGTGTTGCCAGGTGACAGCTGGATACCGGTGCAGTGCGGGTTCTTGCTGTTGGTCACAGGTAGCGCGAGACTTGCTCGATGGTGAACGAGACAGTGGAGGACTTCCGGGGCGAGGCGATCGAGCAGGGTAGGGCCGCTCGCAAACGCGTCGCGCGTTCCCAGCTCGGCGAGTGGGGCGCCGGTCCGGGGCGAGCGGATCCGGTGGCCATTCTCGAGCAGCAGGCGCAGACCAGGGTCGCCGAACTCGTGCCGATCCGGTACGCGCGAATGCGCCAGTCGCCGTTCACCTTTCTGCGGGGCGCGCCCGCGATCATGGCCGCCGATCTGGCGCAGCGCGAGCACACCGGACTGATGGTGCAGCTCTGTGGTGACGCGCACCTGTCGAACTTCGGGCTCTACGCCTCCCCGGAACGCAATCTCGTCTTCGACGTCAACGATTTCGACGAAACCCTGCCCGGCCCGTTCGAATGGGACGTCAAACGGCTGGCCGCCAGCGTCGCGGTCGCCGCGCGGGACAACGGCTGCGACGACGAGCGCGCCGCCACCGCGGCGGCGGACGCGGCGCGCGGCTATCGCGAGACGATGCACGAGCTCGCCGACACCGACAGCATGGCCGTCTGGTACCAGACCGTCGACGTCGACCGGGTGGCCGAGCTCATCCGGAAACCGAAGGTGCGCAAGAGGTTCGACAAGACCGTCAGCAGCGCGCGCAATCGCAACAGTCTGCAGGCCCTGGCCAAACTCACCACGCCCGACGCCGATGGCATCCCACGGATCAACAGTCAGCCACCACTGCTGGTCCCGATCGAGCTGGCCGACGAGAAGGAGGTGCGCGACGTCTTCGGCGACTACCGCCGCAGCCTGCCCGGCGAGCGCCGCGTCCTGCTCGACCGGTACCGGCTGGTCGATCAGGCGCTGAAGGTCGTCGGCGTCGGCAGTGTCGGTACCCGCTGCTTCATCGCCCTGCTCATGGACAAGGAGTCGGGCAGCCCGCTGTTCCTGCAGGTGAAGGAGGCCGAGACCTCGGTGCTCGCCCCGCATCTGAAGCCGAGCAAGTACCGTCATCAGGGTCACCGGGTGGTGGTCGGTCAGCGCCTCATGCAGTCCTCCAGTGACATCTTCCTCGGCTGGGCGACCGGTCCGGCGGGCCGGTTCTTCTACCTGCGGCAGCTGCGCGACATGAAAGGCTCCGCCGACATCGCCACGATGTCGCACGACACGCTCGCCCAGTACGCCCGCTTGTGCGGAGCGGTTCTCGCCAGTGCCCACGCCCGTTCGGGCGACCGCGTCGCGATCGCCGCCTACCTGGGCAAGAACGACACGTTCGACCGTTCCATGGCCGAGTTCGGCCTCGCCTACGGCGACCAGACCATCACCGACCGGCTCTCGCTGCTGGCCGCCATCGACTCCGGCCGGGTGACCGCGGCGACGCACGCGTACTGAGTCGTCCTACACTGGTTACCGATGAGTAGGTTCTTTTCCTCGGTGGACCAGGTGACCGACCGGCTGACCACAGCCGGGTACCTGCCGTCCCTCGACATCGCGACCGCGGTCTTCCTGGCCGACCGCCTCGGCAAGCCGCTGCTGATCGAGGGGCCCGCCGGCGTCGGCAAGACCGAACTGGCCAAGGCCGTCGCGTCGGCGGTGACGGCCGAGCTCATTCGTCTGCAGTGCTACGAGGGCATCGACGAGGCCCGCGCGCTGTTCGAGTGGAACCACGCCAAACAGCTGCTGCGCATCACCGCCACCTCGGGCGAGACCTGGGACAGCACCCGCGACCACGTCTTCACCGAGGAGTTCTTGCTCGCCCGTCCGCTGCTCGCGGCCATCCGCAACCCCGACCCCACCGTGCTGCTCATCGACGAGCTCGACAAGGCCGATGTGGAGTTGGAGGGCCTGCTACTCGAGGTGCTCGGCGATTTCCAGGTGAGCATCCCCGAACTGGGTACCGTCACCGCCGTGCGCAAGCCGTTCGTGATCCTCACCTCCAACGCGCATCGCGATCTGTCCGAGGCGCTCAAGCGTCGCTGCCTGTATCTGCACATCGACTATCCGACCGCGGAATTGGAGAAGGCGATCGTCCGGCTGAAGGTGCCGGAGCTGGACGCCGCGCTGGCCGAGCCGGTGGTGACGACGGTGAGCGCGCTGCGGCAGCTGTCGTTGCGCAAGGCGCCCTCGATCGCCGAAACCGTCGACTGGGCGAAGACTTTGGTCGCGCTGGGTACCCGCAATCTGAGCGGGGGAGTGGTGCGCTCCACGCTGGGCGTGCTGTTGAAGTATCAGTCCGATCATCGGGTGGCGATCGAGCGCCTCGGTCTGGACGATCAGACCGACGACGGTGTGCCCCGATGACGAGCAGGCCCGACACCGCCGAGGCTCGGCGCGCACCCGGAGCGGCGCGATGAGCGACACGACCACGCGGAAGGGTGTCCTCGCGCCGACGAGCGATCGACTGGTCGGCTTCGTCGGTCTCCTGCGCGAGCACGGCATCCACGCCGGTCCCAGCGAGACCGTCGATGCCGCCGCCGCGATCGTCGCCCTCGGCGCCGACGACCACCGGGTGCTGCGATCAGGCCTCGCCGCCTGCCTGCTGCGCCGAAACGGTCAGCGCAAGGTCTTCGACCAGCTCTTCGACCTGTACTTTCTCGACGGCACCCGCCCGACAAGTTCCGAGGACGACCCCGAGTCCCTGCGCGAGCGGCTCATCGCGACCCTGATCCAGGGCACCGACACCGCCCAGCTGGCCCGGGAAGCGCTCAACACCTTCGGCGCCTACGGCGGCGCGGGCGAGACCGCTGGCCGGGTCACCACCGCCTCGGGCGCGGGGTGGTCGTCGTACATGACCATGAAATCGCTGCGCCCGGAAGAGATCTCCGAGCAGATCGCGCAAACCATCGGCGGCACAGGACAATTCGATGCTGCCGTGCACACGATCGAGGCCCGCCGCCGGGTCGAGCAGTTCCGTTCGGCCGTGCAGTCCGAGGCCCGTCTGCGCTCGGCGCAACTGCGCGGCACCGACTACATCGCCCGCCGTGGCGTCGAACCCGGCGGCGACAGTACCGATTTCCTCGGCGCCCGCGAGCAGGATCTGGCCGAGATGCGCAGGCTCGTGCATCCGCTGGCCCGCAAACTGGCCTCCCGGCTCGCCGTTCGACGCAAGAAGGCGGTGCGCGGGCAGATCGACCTGCGCCGCACCCTGCGCCGTTCGATGGCCACCGGCGGCGTCCCGATCGATCCCGTCCTGCGGACGCGTCGGCACGGGCGACCGGATCTCGTCGTGCTGGCCGATGTCTCGGGCTCGGTCACCGGCTTCGCCGAGTTCACCCTGCAACTCGTGCAGGCTCTGCAGGATCAGTTCAGCCGGGTCCGCAGCTTCGGTTTCGTCGATGTCTGCGCCGAGATCACGCACTACTTCACCCCCGGCGAACCCCCGCCACCCGGCTTCGCGCAGAACATCGTTCGCGACGCCGGGGTCGTCCGGTTCGGCTCCAGCAACTACGGCGAGGCGCTGCGGGGTTTCACCGACCATTACCTCGACGCGCTCGGCCCGCGCACCTGCGTGCTGATCCTCGGTGATGCGCGAACCAACCGCACCGACCCGAATCTCGCTGCGCTGCAAACGATCACCGAGCGAGCCAAAGCGGTGTACTGGCTGAATCCGGAACCCGCGCGGTCCTGGTCGACCGGTGATTCGGCCGCCGAGGCGTACACCGAGATCGTCACCATGCACGAGTGCCGCAATGTCCGGCAACTGGCCGAAGTGATCGGCAGACTCCTGCCCGCCTGAGCTGTTTCAGTGGTGGTACTTGGTGGTACTTGGTGGTACTTGGTGGTGCCCGCGGAGCCACGAGAGTCGCTGACCAGCTTGGCGAAACAATCGTCGGCGGGGAGCGAGCGAGCGTCGCACCAGGCGTTAGCCGAGTCGAGGTCGGCGAACGCGGCGTCGGCGAGGGTGATCCACCAGCACCCCGATCACCCACGGCGATCGACGGTCGCGGCGCATACGGGCCGTTCGGTAGATAGCCCGGATAGCCCGGATATCCCACGGTCACCTCCGCTGTCGCGGCGCGCGACGATCCTTGCCGAGCCTCGATCCCCCGTGCCCTGTCAAGGAGTCTGGAAATCCCTGGCAGGGCCCTCGGCTTTCGTTGCGCAACCGACATGCGTCCGGCTCACCGCGCGCTGAGCCGGACCACCGCGTACTCGTGCTCGCTCTTGGCCTGGTACTTGGCGTAGCGGGGCTGAGCGGTCGTGATCGCCGCCCAGGCCGTGGCGCGCTCCTGGCCCCGCAGCACCTGCGGCCGGACCGGCGTCGGCGCGCTCGCGGGCAGTTCGATGGTGGCCTTGTCGGGGTGTGCCAGCAGATTCCGCTGCCAGTCCGGGGCCCCGGTGCCGCCACCGGAGGCGACCAGCAGCCAGCCGTCGGCGCCGTCAGAGAACCAGGAGATCGGAGTCTGGCGGCAGCTCGCCGCTGCGGCGGCCGATGGTGTGGAGGATCAGCACGTCCATGCCCATGAACTCGCCCTTGCCGTTGCGGATCTTGCGGTTCATGCGGGCGTTCATCTTGTGCTGCATCCAGCGGGAGAAGCTCGAGGTGGCCATGAGATTGTCCTTTCGAGTGGTGGTTCAGCCCCAGGCGCCGGCGATCTGGCGGGTGGTGGCATTGAGGCGGTTGAACATGTTGGTGACGCCGATCATCAGCACGATCGAGGCGAGCTGCTTCTCGTCGAAGTAGCTGGCGGCGTGGTCCCAGACCTCGTCGGTGACCGGGTTGGGACGGTCGGCGAGGCGGGTGGCGGACTCGGCCAGCTCCAGGGCGGCCCGCTCCTCGTCGCTGAAGTACGGGGTCTCGCGCCAGGCGGCGACGGTGGCGAGGCGCTCGTCACTGACACCGGCCTTGCGGGCGGTCTTGGCGCCGCCGTCCACGCAGGCGCTGCAGCCGTTGATCTGGCTGATCCGCAGGTGCACCAGCTCGAGGATCTCGCCGTCCACGCCGCCGGTGCGCACGGCCTTCAGTACCGCCTGGATCGGGCCCATGGCGTCGGTGAGGACCATGGCCGGGTTCTGCATCCGAGACTGCATTGTCGTTCTCCTTGTTCGATGTCGTTCCCGCTGTTCGCGGTGTGCACTGATCACAGCCCGTCACGCTCGGCGAAGCGATGCCCGTGGGACACTGTGGGACAGTGGAAAACGGCCCTGACCTTGCCCTCTACGTCCGGGAAAAAGGTGACCCGGGCCGGGACAGATGGAGTGGACAACGGTGGCGGTACAGCAGCAGACGACGAGGCGGGCTCATCCGCGCGACGAACTGGCCGCCCGGCTGCGGCTGCTCCAGGAAATGTCCGGTCGCGGGGTTCGCGCGCTGGCCCGCGACACCGGCCTGAGTTCGTCGTCGCTGTCGCGCTATCTGAGCGGGCAGACGGTGCCGCCGTGGCCCGCGGTGCTGGAACTGTGCCGCCTGGTCAAACGTGACCCGCGCCCGCTGCGCCCGCTGTGGGAGAGCGCCGCCAACCCGCTGCCCGCCCCACCCAAGACCAGCCGCCAGGTCGCCCCACCCCGCCCGCCGGCCGACGCGCCACCCCCGCCGCGCAATGACCTGCCCCGCGACATCCCCGACTTCACCGGGCGTGAGCAGGCACTGGCCGAGGTGCTCGCCGCCGTGCGCGCCGACCGGGTGGTCGCCATTGACGGCATGGCCGGTGTCGGCAAGACCTCCCTGGCCGTGCACGCCGCCCACCAGCTCACCGCCGACTACCCCGACGCCCAGCTCTACCTCGACCTGCACGGCTTCACCGACGGCCGCGCGCCGCTCGATCCCGATGCCGCCCTGCGTGCCCTGCTGGCCGCGCTGCAGGTGCCCTCGGAGAAGGTGCCCCAGGACGGCGGCGTCGAGTTGCGGGCTGCCTGCTGGCGCGCGGAACTGGCCCGGCTGCGCGCGGTGATCGTGCTCGACAACGTCGCCGACGCCGCGCAGGTCGCGCTGTTGCTGCCTGGTGCGGGCGAGTCGATCGCGATTGTCACCAGCCGCAACCGGCTGCTCGAGCTCGACGAGGTGGCGCCGGTGAGCCTCGACGTGCTCACCGAGCGGGAGAGCGCCGAGCTGTTGGCCCGCGCCAGCGGCGATTCGCGCGGCCCCGACGGCCGACTGGGCAGGGAACCCGAGCAGACCGCGGAGGTGCTGCGGCTGTGCGGCAACCTGCCGCTGGCCCTGCGCCTGGCCGCGGCTCGGTTGCGGCACCGGCCGGGCTGGTCGATCGGCATCCTGGTCGAGCGAATGGCCGAGGGGGCCAGCGAATTCGACACCGCCTTCGGGATGTCGGTGCGTCAGCTGCGCCGCGATCAGGGCCGACTCTTCCGGCTGCTCGGCCTGATCCCCGGCTCGACCTTCACCGACTACGTCGCCGCGGCCGTTGCCGACGTCCCGCTGCGCACCACCCGCGCCATGCTCGAGGACCTGCTCGACGCGCACTTGGTCCAGCAGCCCGCCGACGGCCGCTACCGCCTGCACGACCTGGTCCGCCAGCACGCCCGCCGCGCCACTGCCGAGATCGATTCCGACACCGACCGTGAGCGCGCGCTGGGCCGCGTCCTCGACTACTACGTGCACGCCGCCGCTGCCGCCGACGCCGCCATGCCCTTCCTGACCCCGACCCGACCGGTCTCGGCGGGATCACCACCCGCCGACCTGCCCCGGTTCCTCGATCGCGACGCCGCGTTCTTCTGGTACGTCGCCGAGTACACCAATCTGATGGCGGTGTTCTACGCCGCCGTCGAGGCGAACGCCGACGTGCACGTCTGCGAACTCCCACGCTTCCTGCGCACCTTCTTCGCCCGCCGCTGCGGCACCACCCATCTCAACGACCTGTTCGAGCGATCACTCACCGCTGCAACGCATCTCGGCGACCCACGCCAGCTCGCAGAAGCACACAGCGACCTCGGTTTCGCCCGCTACAACGCGGGCCGGATGACCGAGGCCGCGACCGCCTATGCCGCCGCGGCTCCCCTGATCGCCGCGGCGGGCGACCCGCTGCCACGCGCCGAGCTGCTCATGCGCTGTGCGCAATTGCGCTGGGACGAGGGCGATGTCGTGGAACCGCTCACCCTGTTCCGGCAGGCTCGTGAGCTGTATGCCGCCAGCGGCTGCCCGGTCAGCGCCGCCGACGCCGTCGCGGGGGAAGCCTGGGCGGTGCTGCAGCTGGGCGATTCCGATGCGGCCGCGCGCCTGGCCCGTGAGGCGCTGGCCCTCGCCGGTGACGCGGCGCCGTCGCTGCAGGCCCTGGTCACCCTCGGTGTCGCCATCGCCGCCGAGCAGCCCGAGGCCGCGCTCACCCACCTGGACCAGGCGCTGGCGGCGGCGCGCGCCGACGGACACCAACACAACGAGGCCTGGTGCCTGAACTGCCGGGGCGTCGCCCTGCGCCGGATGGGTCGCTTCGACGAGGCCATCGCCGCGCACCGCGCCGCCTTCGATCTGCTCGACGCCCTGTTCGAAGAACACTGGAAAATCCACTTCCTCAACAGCTACGCCGAAACCTGCCGACTGGCCGGGCTGACCGACGACGCGCTGCGCTTGTATCGTGAAACCCTGGAGCTGGCACCGAAACTCGGCTATCGCCTCGAGGAAGCGCGGGCGCACCAGGGGATCGCTGATGTCCTCGAAGCGACCGATCCGTCCGGGGTAGACGGCCATCGCGTGGCGGCGCAAGTCATTCTGGCCGAGCTCGAACCACCACCGCGGCCGCTGGTCGAATGAGGTCGGTGATCTCGGTCGATCCACGCGGGCGTACCGTTCGGGGCGGATCGAATCACCGACTGAACGGCGCACAACCTCGTGATGCCGGGCGCCGCGCCCGGCGAGCTGCACGCGAGCGCCTCACTCCGGCGTCGCGTTGTCAGCCGCTGCGGTAGCGCTGCCTGCGCCGACGCTGGAAGAACAGTTCATCGACAGCGACCGGGGCTACCAGCGCGGTGATCTCCGCCAGCCTGGCGTCGTACCGATGCTCGGCGATGCACCGGTGCAGGTGTGCGCGACGCTCTGGTCCCAACCTCGACCAGATGGCCCCGAACCTGGCTTGGGCGTCCGGTCCCGACATCGCGACGAGATCGAGAAGCGCTGGCCAGCAACTTGTTTCGGTCGCTCGGGCGGGCAGCGCCGCCACCGCGGTGTCCGACAGTGTGGCCAGGGCGTAGCCGACTTCGCTCCTGACCTGCTCGTCCATCCGCGACATCAGCGTGAACAGGCCACTCCAGCTCCCGGCGTCGTCGCGACGATCCAGTGCGGTGACCAGTCCGGTCCCGACGTCCGGGTGTTCGAACACCGGATTACCGACCAACGTCCAGAGCCCGAGTGGCGTGAGATGCCCAGCGATCGTGAGGAACTCGCCACCCGCCCCGACTGTGAGAGCGTTGCCGACCAGGTTGGCGACATCGGCCGGGGGTGCGTTACCGAACAGAACATCACCCACCCGACTGATCACATCGGGCGTGCACCGCGAGAACACCGACAGCGCGGCGTGCTGCAAGGCGGGCGGACCGGCCAGCACGGTCTGCGTCATCCGCGGAATCCGCCGGTGCGGTCCATCGAGCAGCTGGCGAACGACGGCACTGAGCACCGCGGCGTCGTAGGAATAGGCGGCCGTATGGATGAGACCGGCGTCATCGTGTACCCCCGCTTCCACCGCAGTGATCAATTCCGTTGTGGCAAAGGACAGGAACGGTCCCGCCGTCACATAGTCACGCCGCCGCAGCAGTTCGTTGACGATGTCGACCACCGGCCCCGTCGGCGCTACCTCCGCCAACTGTTCGATGGCGCGTGGATCCAGATACGGCGCGCAATCCGCCGCGTACGCCGGATCGAGTAGTGCCAAGGTCTCCACCGCCTTGCCCGGGTGTTCGAGCCCGACCGCCCCCGCCGCTCGCCCCGTCATCATCGGCGGAACCAGCCGCTGCACCAACGGAATCGAGATCGACAGCGGAATGACCGGCACCAGCGCGCTGATCCGCCGAAAGACCGGCGTGTGCTGATCGAACAGAACCCCCGAAATCTGCTGCTGCAATTCGTGCAACCGCTCCGCGCCCAGATACCGCAGATGATGCAGCCGCTGCGGATGCACATGCAGCGTACGAGCCAGCAGAATCAACTGCGCTCGCGTGGTGAGATCGATCATCGCCCCCCGAACATGATCTTCTTCGTCACCGCCCGCAACGGCCGCGGCAACGCCCCGATCATCGAATCGATCGACTTGTCCAACGCCGCCGCCTCGAACACCGAAGCGGCCCTGGTCAACTCGAACAGATCCCGCGCCTGCTCCGCGGGCAACCGCTCCAACGCGGGCAACGCCCCCGCTTCGCCACCTTCACGATCTCTTCCGGCAGCCATGCAACTCCTCGATAAAACAGCCCTTCCCCGCCGAGGATGCCCTGTCCAGCCCCCTACCCACCACCACTTCGCGAATAACTGTACGCAGCAACGAAAATAACAGAAAGATTACATGTGAACCAACGTCTCCCCTGCGCAATTTCGCGACTATTAGGGGTGTTGTGCGACTAATTAGCGCTTGGGATGTGGTTCGACGTTGACAGCTCCGTGTGAGCGGTCGAGAATGACCGCGAACGTTGCGGGTGAAATTTGTTGCAGCATGATGGTGATAGTGGGGACTGGCGCATGGCTCGAATTACTGGGGTGGTCGAGAACGCGCAGCGGATCCAACCGCACAGTCATGAGTCGAGTGTGGAGTGCCGATATCAGCTCCTCGCAGACGAGAACGGTGAGCCGCTCGTACACTTGTCAACTTTCGGATCGAAGAATCGCGCATCGAAGCCCAAAAGCAGCCAGTCACTCCAGATCGACCGCACCATCGGCGTGAGCCTGGTGGAATTACTGTGCGAGACGTTCGGGTTGGCGGCCCCAGCAGACGACTACGAAACGCGCCTGAACGCCGCCTATCAGGCCAATCCAGAGCTGTTCCGGAAGATCATCGCCAACGATGTCGCCGCCCAGGACGTCATCGGTTTGGCACACCGTCGAGTCCAGGTTGAGCGGTTCCGCCAGCTGTTGAACGATGATGAAGCCTTCACGCAGGAGGCCGCGGTGATTCCGGGCCAGGGGAATGAGAAGGTCTGGCAACGATACTTCGAACAAAATCCATGGATTCTCGGCACGTCGCTGGCGACCCAAGTCCTGACCGCCTGGGACGCGAGCCGTCTGGAGCAGGTGGTCGCAGGCTTCTCCATCGATGGGGCGGGAAAACGCGTCGATGGGCTACTGCGCACGTCGGGTCGAATCCGTTCGATGGTGTTTGTAGAGTTCAAAACGCACAAGACGCCGCTGCTCGGCGCGACCGAGTATCGACCTGGTGTCTGGCGAGCCTCCTCCGACCTGTCCGGTGCGGTGGCGCAAGTGCAGACCACCGTGCATACGGCGACGAGAGCGATCGCTGACCGGTTGCAGTCGAAGGCCGACGACGGCAGCGACATCCCAGAAGACTGGACCTACATGTTCCGTCCCAGGTCGTACGTGGTGATCGGGCAACTGGGGCAGCTCATCGGAAAGGCCGGAGGGGACAACCAATCGCAGATTCGCTCTTTCGAGCTGTTCCGCCGGGAGCTGACCGGCCTGGAGATCGTCACCTTCGATGAGCTCTTGGCCAGGGCCGAGTGGATGGTTGCGCCGCCGTCCACCGACTAGTGGAGACCACGGACTATCACCGTCATTCACAGCCAAAATCGCGCAGGACCGCATCGAGATCCGGGCAGGGGCTGTCTCCTTCAGCGGCACCTCGCCTTGTCCAGGAGTCGGTCACCCTCGTCGAGGTCGCGCGCGACCTGTCCGGCCGCTATGGCGACTGAGTCGCAGGTGAATCGGTGAATGGAGGTTCGAATACGGTCGCTCCCAGGTCAGTGCCCATTGTGACCGGCGTGATTCGTTGGAAGTCGGGCTTGATGGCTCCCGGTGCGGTCGGGTGGGCATGCGTAGTTCCGGTGAGAAATTCCTGGAAGCGCTCCGCGAGTCGATCTCCCGCCGGGTGGAATCTCTTCTTGTCGGGCAGCGTCAGCAACACATTGTTCAAGCCTTTGAAGCCGAACTCGAGAATTGGGCCCTCGTTGTCGGCCTCGGCCAGCGTTGGCCCGATGTGGACCCGATAATCGGGGGAGATACCGATCATGTTTCGGTCGTAGGCGGCGTGGTGGATACTGCAGAGGCTCAACCCGTTCGGGATGTCGGCGATGCCGTGAGCCTTCTTGTCGCCGATGATGTGTGCGGCTTCCAGCAGTTGGGGTCGTCCGAGCCGGCACACTGCGCAGCGGTTTCCATAGGCCATCAAAACGCGGCTGCGGAACTGTGGCTGGTGCAGGCGCTGGCTGGTCATCCGCTGTACGTAGCGTCGTTCGGTCTCGGTCAGGTGCTGCGGATCGCTCACCTGGCGTAGCGACTCGTCGAGTGCGATCAGGACCCGACGGTTGGCTGGGTCATCGGCGACGACATAGACCGGGAAGACGGGCAGGTACCGAATCTCGGTCCCCACCTTGATCCATCGGAGCAGAATGAGCGGAAGCTTCGTGAGGGCTGATCTTCGCAACTTGACGTTGTCGCCCGCATCGATCGGACCCTCGCGGTATGCGTAGGAGAACAGCGAGTCGCCGACCTCTTCATCGGCATACGGGCTGTCGGGCTTGGACATGATCGATAGCGTCGATGCGAGTACCTGCGGATTTCGGATCCCCCGATTGCGGTCGACCAACTGAATTGCGTAGGTGCCCGCGCGGAATTCCAGCAGATCGGCTCGCGTAACCGCTCCGCCCCGCGCGTCCACCAACTCCCGGAGTACATCGAAGATGTCGCGCCTCAGTGCCCACTCATCTTCTAGATCCACTTGCTCAGTGTGCCACGGACATACGACAGAACTCTTGGTTGCACCGGCGCTGAGCGGTGCCAATTGCTCGGATTCCACATCGACGGAAACCGTGGGGTGCCTGCGTTATCTCGAACGGCGTGGAAGAACTGTCGGTGGGGTTGATTGGGGTCCGGCGTATGACTTCCGGTGCGGGTGTTGTGGCTGAGATCGTAGGTGGGATCGAGCCGTTCGATCGGGTGGAGCGGGAGCATGCCGAGGACACGTTGCGGTGGTGGGGGAGCACGGCCGATGTGTATCGGCGGGTGAAGCCGGATGTGCCTGCGCGGCATCTGGTGGCATATGTCGTGGTGGTGTAACCGGGGTAGGCGCGACTTCGCTGAGGTCCGTGGATCGTTCAGTCGGTTTGGTGGTGGGGGGAGTGATCGGTGACGAACTCCTTCGCCCAGCGGTAGTCGGGCTTGCCGCTGGGGGAGCGGGAGATGGTGTCGGTGATCCAGATTTGTTTGGGGAGCTTGTAGCCGGCGAGGTGGGGGCGGAGGTGGGTGTGGAGGGTGTCGAGGTCGAGGGTGTGGTCGGGGGCTATAGAGATGATGGCGGCTACCTGTTGGCCCCAGCGTTCGTGGGGGACGCCGATGACCACGGCGTCGTAGATCGCGGGGTGGGACTTCACGACGGCCTCGACCTCCTCGGGGAAGACCTTCTCGCCGCCGGTGTTGATCACCATGTTGCCGCGGCCGATCAAGGTGATCGTGCCGTCGGATTCGGCGCGGGCGCGGTCGTCGGTGACGACGATGCGGGTGCCGTCGACGGTTTTGAAGAGTCGGGCGCTGCGGTCGGGGTCCTTGTAGTAGCCGAGGGGGACGGCGCCGGTCTTGGCCAGCCAGCCCTCCTCGCCGGGGGTGACGGGGCGGCCGTTCTCGTCGACGACGACCGCGCCGCGTCCGGTCTGGACCCGTGGTCCACGCGCGGGATCGTCGTCCTTCTGCGCGAAACCGATGCCGCCGAAGCCGGTTTCGGAGGAGCCGATGGAGTCCGACACCATCGAGGTCGGGAACGTCTCCAGCAGCGCGTTCTTCACCGGTTGGGACAGCAGCGCGGCGCCCGAGGCGATGACGAGCAGGGAGGAGGCGTCGACCGGTTCGGCGTCGAAGGCGTCCATGAGCGGGCGGGCCATGGCGTCGCCGGTGATGACCATGATGTGCGGGTGGTGGGTGGCGACGGCCTGCCAGATCCTGGCCGGGTCGAAACGCGGTTCGAACAGCACGGTGTTGCCCGACCACAGGGCGTTGAAGGTGGGCATCATCGCCGCGGCGTGGATCAGTGGCGGGAGGACGAACCAGATGCTGGGAACGCCTTGTGCGCCGGTCGCGGACTGCTGGTATTCGTCGCGCACCGGTTCACCGCTGTAGAAGTCGATGCCGCCGCCGAGGACTCGCCACATGTCCTCCTGGCGCCACATGACGCCCTTGGGCATGCCGGTCGTGCCACCGGTGTACATCATGAACAGGTCGTCGGCGGTGCGAGTGATGTTCGGGCGGAACGGCTTTCCTGCCGCGACCAACGGTTCGTACAGGATGGCGCCGGTGTCAGGGGTACCGATGTCGCGGTCGTCGTCGACGCAGATCGACCGGCGCACCGTCGGGACCAGCGCGAGGGCCGCGCGCACGGACTCCTCGTAGCAGGCGTGGTACAGCAGCACTTCGAGGTCGGCGTTGTCGTAGACGTAGGCCAGCTCGGTCGGGCCGTATCGGTAGTTGATGTTGATCGGCACCGCGGCCAGCTTGAAGCAGGCGATCAACGTCTCCATGGTCTCGATGCTGTTGTGCAGCTGGAATCCGACGTGTGTGCCGTGCCCGACTCCTGTGTCCGCCAGCTGGTTGGCGAGTCGGTTGGCGCGAATGTCGAGCTCTCGGAAGGTCACTCGACGATCACGCTGAATGATCGCGATCCGATCGGGCATCGCGTCGACGGCGTGTTCGAACAGGTCGGCGAAGTTGTTGGCCATGTCAATCCATCTCTCGACGCCTGCTCACACGACGGTGAGCGGCAAGGGCTTTCCCCGGTCGGTGAAGGCGAAGCCCGCACCGGTGCTGAAGCGGGTGACCGCGACCTCGGACGCTTCGCGGAACGGTGTGTCGGCCAGGTCGATGTCGACGGTCCAGCCGTGCTGATCGGTGGCGGCGACGCGAGCGACGAAGCGCGGGTTGACGCCGCGGACAAGGGCGTCGAGAGGGCGTAGGTCGTCGGGTGTCAACATCGACGGCCAGGCCCCGTCGGTCTGTGCTCCGCTGTTGTTCGGAAAACGAAGGCGTACGACAGAATTCAGGACCGAGATGTCGGTTCCCGTGTAACTCAGCGGGTTCAGCGCGGGATGCAGACGCAAAACGGTGGCGAGTGCGCGTGGATCGTCACCGAGGTCCAGGCAGCGCCGGATGCGCTCCGAGGTCAGGCCGGCGATCCCGGCGAACTGCTTACGTCCGATTCCGAGCGCGGTTGCCGTATCGGAGCGTTCGGTGATGGCGAGCATGAAGCCGAGCGTCAGCAGGTGCTGTTGCAGGCAGATCTCCTCGGCCATCCGCCGCAGCGCCGAACGCGAGAAATCGGCGAACCGCAGATCGCTCAGCAGCGGACCGGTGTAATCGGCCAGTCCCTCCTCGGCGGGATCGATCGAGGCCAGTTCCGTCCGCGCGGCAACGGAATTGGCGATCAAGGCGGCATGGGCCGGGACGGCGGGTGGGACGTGCGCGGGATCGATGATCACCGTCCACGCGCACACCGGGGTCCGATCGGCGGGCCGACGCGGTGGGCGGTGCACCGGCCGCACCTGAGCGTGCGGATTGGTGGCCAGGGCGGTCGCGTCGAAGGTGGGGTCCTCGATGTCGTGGCACATCGCCACCACGAACTCCTCGCCCATCGGCTCCACATCGGCCAGCGCACCGCAGTGATCGAGCCAGAATTCGCCGTGATCGTGGTCGTCGACCCGGAACCGGAAGTCCATGAACTGTGGTGGCGCGCCGATGTCGAGTTGCAGCCCCTTGAAGATGGTCTCGACGCTGTCGCCGGTGAAGCGCAGGGCCCGCTGCATCCGGCGGGTGTAGATCGGGCTGGCCAGCTGCCATTCCTCGATGGCCACCGCCGTCATCCCCTCCCGGCCGAACGCGGCGATGGTGTGCGCCATCCCGGATCGGTCGATGAGGTGCCCGCACAGCAGCAACTCCGGGACCAGTGCGGCCAGTTGGTCTCGGGACAGCTCCGCATACGTGCTCATCGGATCACCACAGCGGGACCGGCGATTCGCCGATCCGGTACCAGCCGGGCAGGGGATCACGCGAGACCGAGCGCTCGATGCGCTGGTGCATGCCGGGGGAGAGCGCGTTGTCGGTGATCATGTCGAGGAACATCGCCGAGACATTGCCGAAGTCGAAGAAGTCGCGCTGCCAGGACCATTGGAAGTCGCCGCCGTAGCGGAACCAGCTGCCGCCGATGCCCTCGGGGGAGTAGTGGCGGCCGTCGGCGCGCGTGCCCTCGTTGACCTGTTTCCAGAAGCCGATGACGGTGCCGCTGCGCTCGTCGATGACGAATTCCTGGTACGGATAGGTCCAGCCCTCGAGGCCGAGCATCTCCTGACCGAGGGCGTAGTCGCGGATCTCGTCGCGGCCGACGGACATGAACTCCTGCTTGGGACCGTAGTTCCAGCCGTAGGTGGCGTCCTCGGTGTACATCTCGGCGAGGGGCTTCCAGTCGCCCTTCTCCTCGCAGCGCTTGTTCTCCGCGACCCAGCGCCGAACCATCTCCTCGAGTTCGGACCGTTCGAAACGTGCCATCAGTCAGTGCCTTTCACAGCGGAGTCGGGTTCGCCGCCGTCGGTGATCGACAGCGCTCGGGTGGGGCAGTAGCGGATCGCGGTCTCCACGGCCTCGCGCTGCGCGGCGCCCGGGGTGGGGTCGACGATGTGGACCGTGCCGTGTTTGGGCACGGTGAAGACCGCGGGCGCCTCGTCTTGGCAGACCCCGTGGCCCTGACACAGATCGAGGTCGACGACGATCCTCATGACGCGTCCAGGTCTCGCAGCGGCGCCTCGGGCTGCACCTCGACCAACACCATGTGCGCGCCACGCGGAACCGAGACGACCGTCGTGACCGCGTCGGCGAGGTGTTGCGGGCGCAGCATGTAGGGGTGGCGGGCGAATCCCCAGTCCTTCCAGTCCTGCAGCAACGGCCCGACGACCTCCGGCGTCGAGTCCATACCCATCCCGGTCAGCGTCGGACCGGGGCGGACGAGGGAGGCGCGAATGCCGCTGCCCTCCAACTCCATCCGCAGCTGGCCGACCATGGCTTCCAGGCCGTTCTTCGCCGCGCTGTAGGCACCGGAGCGGGGTCGAGGGTTGTCGGCGCAGTCGGAACTGATCACCACCAGATCGCCGCGCCGCCGCGCTCTCATGCCGGGTAGCACACGATGGATCAGCCGCTGCGCGCCGACGAGGTGGACCTGCACCTGGTGCAGGAAGCGTTCCGGGTCCATCTCGCCGACCAGGGCGAATTCGATGTCGCCGGCCCCGGAGACGAGGATCTCGGTCGGGCCGAGGGTGCGTTCGGCGGCCGTGACGAACTCGTCGACGGAGCCGCCGTCGGTGACATCGAGACGGTGCGCGTACGCCTCTCCGCCACCCGCGCGGATCTTGGCGGCGATCTCCTCGCACAACTCGACCCGGCGCGCGCCCAGGGTGACCGGGTGGCCGAGTTGGGCCAGGGCGACGGCGGTCGCGGCGCCGATACCGGAGGACGCGCCGGCGACCAGCGCCGGCCTGCGATCGGGGTTGGGTTCGAATCGGGGCACTAGCTGACCTCCACCGTGATCGGAAGTGTGGCGAAGCCGCGGACATTGGTCGAGTGCACCCGCACGATGCCCTCCGCCCTGACCTCGAAAGACGCGACCCGCGAGGCGAATTCGCCGAGCACGACGGTCGCCTCCAGCCGGGCCAGATGCGCGCCGAGGCAGAAGTGCACGCCCGCACCGAAACTGGCGAGCGCCGCACCACTGCTGCGGTCGATGACGTAGCTGTCGCCGTCGTCGAAGGCCGCCGGATCACGGTTGGCCGAACCGATCAGCAGTAGCACCTTCGCGCCCGCGGGGATGGTGGCGCCGTGGTAGTCGAGGTCGACCGCCGCGGTGCGGGCCACGATCTGGCTGGAGGTGTCGTAGCGCAGGGTCTCCTCCACCCAGTCGCTGACCAGCTCCGGTTCGGCGACGACCTTGGCGTATTCCGCCGGATTGGCGCCGGCCCAGTAGAGCGCGTTGCCCAAAAGCTTGGTGGTGGTCTCGTTTCCGGCCACGACCATCAGGAACATGAAGCCGATGATCTCGTGATCGGTGAGGGTGTCGTCGTCGATTTCGGCGTCCAGCAGCGCCGAGGTGAGATCGTCGGTCGGGTTCGCGCGGCGCTGGGCGACCATCTCGGTGTAGTAGCCGAACAGTGAGATCGATGCCTCGATCGCCTCGACGGGCACATCGAGCACGCCCTCTTCGCGGTGCACCACCAGATCCGCCAGCCGGCGGATCTCGGCGCGGTCGGACTCCGGGACGCCCATGAGTTCGGAGATGACGTCCATCGGCAGCTTGCCCGCGACCTCGTCGATCCAGTCGAAACTGCCGCGCGCGAGCGCGGGCTCGAGATGTTCCAGGGTGATCTCACGGATCCGGGCTTCCATCTCGGCCACCCGTTTCGGCGTGAACCCCCGGAAGACGAGCCGGCGCATCCGCATGTGCCGCGGATCGTCCATCGCCAGAAATGACATCACCCGATGCGCGTGCGGACCCCACGCCGCCGGATCGAGGGAGACGCCATTGGCGCTGGAGAGGCGATTGCTGTCCCGGAACGCCGCGATCACGTCGGCATGCCGCGACAGCGCCCAGAAATCGAGGTCCGGATTGTGGTAGAGCGGCGCCTCGGTGCGCAGGCGGTGGTACGTCGGATAGGGATCGTCGTGGAATCCGTAGTCGTACGGGTCGAAATTCACGGGCTCCACAGTGGTGCCGGTCATCGCGAACACCCCGGTTTCGATAGGTCGTCTCCGTCGGCGGCGGGAACCGAGAACCCAGAGGGAGACATGTAGCTGGACATGTGTCTGGACGGTACCAGCGACACGAGTTCAATACAACGCTTTCGGGCTTCTACCGGCTGTTGTTGTCAAAATCTGGCCTGCCCAGAAAACTGGACCAGTGTCTGGAATGTGGTCTAGATCATATGGTACGGTCTCCGCCATGACGGGGGTATACGGCGAAGTCGCACCGGATTCCGGGGGCGCGGCGAGCGCGGGTGACCCGGAGGTGCCGGCGGGCGCCGGGCAGGTATTCCGCCGAAACTTCGCCGAGACCGTCGGAGCGAGCGTGGCGACGCTCGGGCGCGCGCTGAGCATGGGGGCCGCGGCGATCTACCTCGGTACCAACGACGCCCTTCGAGGGCGATTCCAGGTCAACGAAACTCTCACGCAGGCGTGGTTCCTGATCAGGGTCACCGCGATCCCGAGCATTCTGATGGCCATACCGTTCGGTGTCATCGTGTCGGCGCAGGTCGGCAACATCGTGTCCGAGCTCGGCGCGGATTCGATGATCGGCGCGGCGGGCGGTCTCGGCGTCATCAAGCAGGGCGCACCGATGGCCACCGCGATGTTGCTCGGCGGCGCGGGTGCCGCCGCCATCGCGGCCGACCTGGGGGCGAGGACCATTCGCGAAGAGGTCGACGCGCTGCGGGTGATGGGTGTCGACCCGGTACAGCGCCTGGTCGTGCCGCGCATCGCGGCCATGATGCTGGTCGCGCCGCTGCTGAACGTCTTGATCATCTTCATCGGCATCAGCTCCGGGTTCGTGGTCGCGGTGGCGGCACTGGATGTCACCCCGGGCAGCTACTGGCAGTCCTTCGGCGCGTTCACCACGCCGATCGACGTGTGGGTCTCACTGGTCAAGGCGCTGCTGTTCGGCTTCCTGGTCGTCGTCATCGCGTGTCAGCGCGGGTTGGAGGCCAAGGGTGGACCGCGCGGCGTGGCCGATGGGGTCAATGCCGCGGTGGTCATGTCGATCGCCGCGGCCGTCGTCCTCAACACCGTGATCACCCAGGTGGTCACGATGTTCCTCCCGGTCAGGATGGCCTGATGAGCGCCGCGCCGTACTACCCCGTCGGGCTGCGGTGGCTGGGCAGGCTCCGTCGCCGCGGCATTCGCCCGATCGAGTCGATCGGATTCGCGATCGGCTTCGGCTGGCAGGTGCTGCGGTCGGTGCCCTACACGCTCGTGCACTACCGGCGTCAGACGGTCACGATGGTGACGGACATGACCTGGGGGCGCGGCTCGGTCATCATCGGCGGCGGCGTGGTACCGCTGATGCTGCTACTCGGTGCCGCCATGGGCGCGTCCATCGGCATCGAGGCGTTCAGCGCGCTGAACCTGTTGTCCCTGGGCCAGCTCAGCGGTCTCATCTCGGCCTTCGGCGTGACCCGTGAACTCGCGCCGATCGCGGCCGGGATCGGGTTCGCCGCGCAAGCCGGATGCCGGATGACCGCGGAGATCGGCTCCATGCGCATCTCCGAGGAGATCGACGCCCTCGAATCACTGGGCATCCGCTCGGTGCCGTTCGTCGTGACGACCCGGGTCATCGCCGGGATCATCGCCGTCGCACCGGCATTCGTGGTCGCGCTGATCCTGAGCTACTTCTCCTGCGCCTTCATCGTGACGACGATCCACGGGACACCGATCGGCACCTACAACCACTACTTCGACCAGTTCGTGGTCGGCTGGGACGTCTTCGCCGCGACGGTCAAGGTGATGGTGTTCGCCCTCGCGGTGGTGCTGATCCATTGCTATCAGGGCTATTTCGCGACCGGTGGCCCCGAAGGCGTCGGCATCGGTTCCGGGCGGGCCATTCGGGCCAGCCTGGTGGCGATCATCGCGCTCGACATGGTCGCCACCATTCTGCTGTGGGGATTCCAGTCTCCCGTCACATTCACCGGGTGATGCCATGCCTGCCTACACTCTGCCGGGAACCGAAGTGGGACCGCTGCGTTCCCGTGTTCTCGGGACTCTCGCCGTCGTCCTCACGCTGCTCGGTGTGCTCGTCTGGCAGGTGGTGCCCGACAGCGTGCCCGCCGACCAGATCCGCGTCGCGCTGCTCGTCGGTGAGGTCGGTGCGGGAGTGGGGGAGGGCACCGATGTCCGGCTCGACGGGGTGCGGGTCGGCTCGGTCAGCGCGATCGACTCCGCGGGAGGCAGCGGACAGCGCATCGAGCTGACACTGAACGGATCCGAGCTGTTCGGCCTGACCAGCGCCCTGCGCGTCGACTACGCACCGGGCAACCTGTTCGGCATCAGTGCCATCGAGCTGCATTCGGCGGCAGGCGGTGCGGTGCTGGCCGACGGATCGATCGTCGATCTGACCGATAGCGAGGCCGATCGAGTGCACGACGCCACCCTGTCCGCCCTGCTGAAATCGACGGGACAGCTCACCGACGAGGTGCTGACCCCGAAACTCGTCGAGTTGCTCGGCACCCTCTCCCGTGACCTCACCGCCTTCACCCCGCTGCTGGAAGCCATCGGCGCCACCGCCCGCTCCTACGCCGAGACCAGACAGCTCCCGCCGTCACTGCTGTTCGAGCAGTTCGGTTCGGCGCTGACCGGGCTGCCGCCAATGCTGACCGGCGCGCTGACGCTGTTGTACGCGGAGTACACGAACAAGTACCTGGCAGTGCCCGACCAGCTCCGACGATTCAGCGAGATGTTCGCCGGCATCCAGTACGAGCTGCTGCCGACCGTCACCGAGCTGCTCACCACGTCCGAACGGCATTTCGGGGAGATCCTGCCCATGATCAGCCTCGTACTCGACCGGCTGGCCGCCTCGGTCAGCACCCCGCAACGCTCCACACAGCAGCTGAGCGAACTCCTCACCCGCCTCGACACCGCCTTCCGTGACACACCCGACGGTCCGGTGCTCACCGCCCGGATCGAGCTGGATGTGGTGCCCGGGCTGGCGGGACCACTGGCCGCGATGCTCGGGGGTGGTCGCTGATGAGGACACCTGCCCTGCTGCTGCGCGTGGCCACGGCGACGCTGCTGATGGGCCTGGTGCTGGCCGGAGTCCTGCGCGTGATCGAGCGCCCTGTCGATGGTGAAACCCACACCTACACCGCGTTGTTCACCGATGCGAACGGTCTGCGCGACGGCGACGACGTGCGCCTCTACGGTGTTCAGGTCGGGAAGGTGCGCGCGGTCGAACTCGACGGCGCGCTCGCGCGGGTGCGGTTCACCGTCACCAAGGATCGGGCGCTGTTCACCAACACCACCATCGCCCTCCGGTACCAGAACCTCACCGGCTTCCGGTATCTGGCCGTCGAGCAGCCCGATCAGCCTGCGGGGCAGCGCGATCCGGGCTCGGTCTTCGGGACCGCCGAGACCGTGCCGGACTTCGACATCACCCGGCTGTTCAAGGGACTGCAGCCGGTGCTGGCCGAACTCTCACCCGAGGATCTGAACCGGTTCGCGACCAGCATCCTCGCAGTGATCCAGGGCGAGGGGACCGGGCTGGGGCAGGCGCTGGGCGCCATCGACGAGCTCAGCCGCTACGCCTCCGACCGGCAGGCGGTGCTGTCGACGCTGGCCCGCAACCTTGCCCAGGTCGCCGAGCACCTCGGCGGGAAGTCGGGCAACGCGATGACGCTGCTGACCAATCTGACCAACCTGTTCATCACCATCACCGCGAAGCTGCCCGGCCTCGTCGACTTCGCGAACGGGATTCCCGGTGTGCTGCAACCGCTGCGGAGCATGCTCGCCGTCTTCGGGGTCACCGGCGCACCCGGCCGCGATCTCGATGCCGCGTTGCGCAGCGCGTTTCCCGATCCGTACGACGCGGTGGCCGCGTTCGAGAGCCTGCCCGGCCTCATCCAGGCGATGACGCGGGCGATTCCGCCGAGCGGCCCCGACCTCACTTGCTCGCGGGGCGATGTCACCGCGCCGGAACCGCTGCGGGTACTCATCGCCGGACAGGGGATCGTGCTGTGTCACCGATGATGCGCGGGCGGGCCGCCGACCCGCGAGCGAGCGAGTTGCGCTGGGGGATAGCGGGGTTGTGTGCGGCCATGCTGCTGCTGGTCGCGATCGGTGCCGTGTACGTCACCGGAACGACCGCGCAGCGAACGTATTCCGCCGAGCTGAGCCAGGCGGGTTCGGTCCGCGTCGGTGACGACGTGCGGCTCGCGGGTATCCCCGTCGGGAAGGTGACCTCGCTGAGCCTGCTGCCCGATCGGGTCAGGATGGAGTTCACCGTCGCCGCCGAGGCGTTGCTCGGTGATCAGACCACCCTCGACATCCGGATGCTGACCTTCGTCGGTGGCTACTACGTGGCCGTCCTGCCCGCCGGGACGGCACCGCTCGGCGACACCGTGATCCCCGTGGAGCGAGTCATCGTGCCCTACAACCTGACCCAGGCTTTCCAGGACGCGGTGCAGCCGGTGCGCCGCATCGACGGCACCCTCTTCCGGCGCGATCTCGCCGCCCTGTCCACCGCGATCGACAACAGTCCGGACGCCGTGCGGTCGGCGGTGCGGGCGGCCGGTGACGTGGTCGCGATCCTGGACGAGCAGAACTCCGACATCTCCCGCACCCTGGCCATCGCCGACGAGTATCTGACCGCGCTCGACGCGAACGCCGATGTGCTGGCGGATCTGATCCTCACCCTCGGCACGCTCGAACAGATCATCCAGACGAACAAGGTGCAGGTCGCCGAATCCCTGCGGGACCTGGCGGTGATTCTGCGGGGCTTCACGCCACTCGGGCGGGCGTGGGACGCTTCGCTCGCTCAGCGTGCCCAGCCCCTCGCCGATGCCATTCCGGCGCTGGAGGAGCTCGGCGGCCGACTCACCACCCTGTCGGATTCCGTTCGCGCGCTGATGGAAAGACTGCTTCCGCTGCTGCCCGCGGGTGGTGGGGTGAGCGTCGACCAGTCCGGCGCGACGATCCCCCTACCCGCTGTGTGCGTGCCGCTGCCGGGAGGTGGTTGTTGATGTGGCGACAGATCCTGGGATCGCGCGGGCTGATGTCGGCCGCGGTGGTCCTCACCCTTGTCCTCGTCGGTGCGCTGGGCCTGCGGTTGAGCACACCGAATCCGGCGATGCGCGGCTACTGTGCCGACATGCCCGACAGCATCGGGCTGTACGAGGGCAGCGCGGTCACGGTCATGGGGGTGCAGGTCGGGCGCGTCACCGGGATCAGTGTCGATGGCGCGTCGGCGCGTGTCGAATTCCTGGTTCGCGCGGATCGCACGCTGCCGGTCGATGTCGGGGCGGTGACCGTGAGCGACACCTTGATCGCCGATCGGCGGCTGGCCCTGATCGGCGCCGAACCCGCTGGGCCGGGCTGGGATTCGAGCGAGTGCATCACCAACACGCTGACACCCAAGAGCCTGACCCAAACCTTCGACGCGCTCGCCGCCCTCGCCGATCAGCTCAACGGTGCGGGAGATCCCGCGCAGCGCGACGCCGTCGGCGCCGGGATCGACGCGCTCGATCGCGCGACAGTGGGGACCGGCGAACAGATCAATGACATCATCGTCGCGCTGAGCCGCGCGCTGGCCGCACCCGAAGTGGCCATCGGCCACCTCGGGCAGTTGCTCGACGCGCTCACCGACCTCGCCCATCGGGCCCGCGGTGGCTGGTCGCAGGTGGAGACCACGGTGTCCGGGCTGCCGCAGACCTTCGACGACATCGTCACCATCGCGTTCCCGCCGATCATCGAGATCGTCGACACCCTGGCCGACCTGCTGCCCCAGCTCAACGATGTGATCGTGCTGTTGGGTTCGCCCGCGCTGCGTGCGGTGGACTCTGTGCCGGATCTGTCACGCATGATCGCGGCGGGCGTCGGTTCGCTCGCCGACATCATCGCCATGGCACCGGCCGTCGCGAGCGGATTCGCCGGTGCGGTGGATCCGGTGAGCGGGGCGCTGACAATCGGCTACGCCCCGCCGCGACTCGCACTCGCCCAGCAGGACACGGCCCAGGTCTGTGCCGCCCTGCAGGTCGTCACCGGGCACCACTGCCAGGCGGAAGACGGTGCGATGACGATCCCGGCTCTGCCCGTGCTGCTGGGGGCGGTGAGCGCACGATGAGACGCGCCGCGCTCCTCGTCGCGATGCTGCTCGCCGCCGGATGTGGCTTCCAGCCCGCCGACCTGCCGGTGCCGGGAGCGGGCGTCGGTGGTCCGACGTATCCGCTGCGGATCGAGTTCGCCGATGTGCTCAACCTCCCGACGGGCGCCAAGGTGATCGCGGCCGGCGTCCGCGTCGGCGTGCTCACCCGGGTCGCGCTCGTCGATCCCGTCGCCGCTTCGTCGGAGCGGGCGGCCGAGCCGGGCTACGTCGTCGCCGAGGTCGACATCCGGCAGTCGGTGCGGCTCGCGGTCGGCACCACCGCCGAACTGCGGCAGGAGACTCCGCTCGGCGACGTCCACATCGCGCTGAGCGAACCGCGGGACGTGGCCGCGGGGGAGTTGGCGCCGGGTGCGACCATCCCGCTCGCGGACACCACGCAGTCGCCACCGATCGAAGACATCCTGGCCGGACTGTCCACCTTCCTCGGCAGTGGCGCGGTGACCGACTTCCAGAACATCGTCGCCACCATGAACGGCGTGTTCCCCGACGATCCACGCGACACCGCCCGTCTCGCGGACATCCTGGGCACCGACATCGCCGACCTCGGCGCGAATCTGCGCTCGGTCGACGCGCTGCTCGACGGCATGGAGGCCACGGTCGAGGAGGGATTGCAGGGCAATCTGCCGATCCTCGACGAACTGCTCACCCCCTACGGTGTCGAACACACCACCGAGGCGGTGAACGCGCAGATCGGTGTCATCTTCGTCCTGACCGCGCTTGGCCCGGTCGCACCGAGCGCGCAGTGGCTCGGGCCGTTGCTGTCCTCCTTGGACGACACCGCGCAGGTGCTGGTTCCCATGCTGTTGGGTGCGAATCCGCTCGACACCGAATCGCCCTCGAACATGAAGGCGCTCGTCGACCTGATCAACACGAAGCTCGTCCCCTATGCCACCCACGGTCCGAAAGTCGACGTGGTCGAGGTCGGGCTCAGCCCGGTCACGGCGGACGATCACACCGCGCGCATCGTCGACACCCTGCGGATGATCGGTCTGGTGCGATGAAACTTCGTGCGGCGGTGTCGCTCTGCGCGATCGTGGCGGTGCTGATCTTCGGCGTCGGGTACATGTCGCTCGGGGTGCTGCGGCTGGATCCGCGGATCGATTTCATCACCGTCGATCTGCGGCTGGACAATTCGGGTGGGCTCGGCCCGAATTCGCCGGTGCTGCTGGCGGGTGTGCGGGTCGGGCGTACCGAGTCGGTGCGCAAAGAATCGGACGGGGTGCTCGTTCGGTTGCGGATCGACGATCGCCATCGAATCCCGCTGTCCAGCGAGGTTCGGATCGAGCAACTTTCGGCCCTCGGCGAGCCCTACGTCGCCTTCGCACCGGCATCCGGTGCGGGCCCGTATCTGGCGGACGGACAGGTCGTCGCGGCCGACCGAATCCACGTCCCGATGACCATCACGGCGCTGTCGGCTCGACTGGTGGAATTGCTCGACCAGATCCACCCCGAGGCGATCGCGCGCCTGGTCGACACCTTTGACCGCGCACTCGCCGGAACCGACGCCGCGATGCAGACCCTGCAGCGGTCCTCGACCCTGCTCGCGGCCACCTTGCTCAGCCGCACCGAGGCCATTCGGCAGTTGTTCGCCGATGTGCAGGCCCTCGGCGGCGACATGGAATGGCTGGGGCCCTCACTCGGCACGGCGGGCCCGCTGTTCGGTGAGTTCGGCGTGACGCTGAACGCGATCGTCGAATCGGGATCGGCACTGGTCGAGAGCCGTCCGGTGCCCGACTATTTCACCGGCGACGGCCTGGTTCCCTTCCTCGCCGAGCTCACCACCTTGATCGAGGAGATCGGGCCGGGTATCGCCCCGCTGGGACAGATCCTCGGCCCGGTCGTCACCGACGCGGTGCGGCGCAGCCCCGCCATCGACATCAGCACTTTGATCGACCAAGCCCTGCAGAGCGTGGACGTCGAGGGCACCGTGCACTTTCGCCTCGGCGTCAAATAGTTCGAACAAAGGACAGACCATGAGCACCGAAGCAGCCACCACGACCGAGGTCGGCGAGCCGTCGCCGCGCACCGTGTCCGTGCGACTGTCCACTGTCCTGGTCACCGCGACGATCGGTGTCCTCGTCGCCGCGGTCATCACCTTCGCCGCACTGTATTTCGCGGCCGACGCGACGCTCGCCGAGCGCGAGGCCCGCGAGGCCGATGCCAGGCGGGTCGAGCAGATCGCCACCGACTACGGGGTCGGCGCGTCCACGATCGACTATCGCGATGTGCGGGCGTGGTTCGCCCGGTTGCGGGCGGGCACCACCCCGCAACTGGCCGCGAAATTCGATGCCACCGCACCGCAACTGGAGCAGATCCTGCTGCCCCTGCAGTGGACATCGACAGCGACGCCGCTCTCGGCGACCGTGACGTCGGAGAGCGGCGGCATCTACCAGGTCAACGCCTACTTCGACGTGGTCTCCACGAGTGCCCAGACACCCGACGGCACGCGGTCGACCGTCACCTATTCGCTCACCGTCGATCGTGGCGCCGACTGGCAGATCACCGAGGTGGGCGGCCTGCAGAACGCGCTGCCGACCAAGTAGCCGGCCTCAGTAGGCGATGAAGAGGATCTCGTCGGGGGTGTAGTCGTGGCCGGGGTGGTTCTCGGCCAGGTGCGCCTGGGTCTTCTTGATCAGGTCGTCTTCGTCGGTGCCCTGAATGCTGACGCCGCACGGGCAGTTGAGGCGAGTCTTCATCGTCTTCTCCTTGCTGGACAGTAGTCTGGATTGTATTCCAGGTCGTGTGTTAGCGTGACCCGCATGGGAGCTGACGACCTGTTCGCACTGGCCGAACAGACGGTCGGATTCATGCCGCCCGACGAGGGGCACGCGCTGTACGCCGCCGCCCGCGAGTACGCGGGCGATGGCACCATCCTGGAGATCGGCACCTACTGCGGCAAGTCGACCGTCTATCTCGGTGCCGCCGCCCGCGAAACCGGCGCCAGCGTTTTCACCGTGGACCATCACCGGGGCTCCGAAGAGCACCAGCCGGGCTGGGAGTACCACGACACCACGCTGGTCGACCCGGTGACCGGTGTCTTCGACACCGTGACCACGTTCCGGCGCACCATGATTCGCGCGGGCTTGACCGACACGGTGACCGCGATCATCGGCTCTTCCACGGCTGCGGCCAACATCTGGCGGACCCCGCTGCGCATGGTGTTCGTCGACGGCGGGCACACCGAGGAGGCCGCCCAGCGCGACTACGACAACTGGGTGCACTGGGTGGCCGGCGGTGGGCTGCTGGCCATCCACGATGTCTTCCCCGATCCCGCCGACGGTGGTCGTGCGCCGTTCAACATCTATCGTCGCGCCCTCGACAGCGGAAAGTTCCGCGAACTCTCGGTCACCGGATCGCTGCGCATCCTGCAGCGCACCGCCGCCTGCGGGTGAGCTGTCAGCACGCGTCGCGGAAGATGCCGTTGCCGAGGGTGGCGCGCGACAGAGCGTCGGCGGCGAGCACGACGGCCGCTCCGGTCCAGGTGGTGCGTTCCTCGGGCCAGCGTTTGCCGTCGGTGAAAACCAGTCCGGTCCAATAGGAACCGTCGGTCTCCCGCAGGTGCTGCATGGCGGCGAACAGCCGGTTCGCGGTCGCAGTGTCACCGATGGCATCCAGGGCGAGCACCAGCTCACAGGTCTCGGCGCCGGTCACCCACGGTGCGTCGGAGACGCACCGGATGCCGAGATCGGGAACGAAGAATTCGTCCCAGTGCCGGGAAAACCGGTCCGTGGCCGCCGCGCCGCGGACGGCACCGCCGAGAATGGGGTAGTACCAGTCCATCGAGTAGCGGCTCTTGTCCAGGAACACTTCCGGGTGATGGCGCAGGGCGTGACCGAGCCGGTCGCGGGCCGCCGCCCAGTCCGGGCGAGGATCGCCCACCCGCTCGGCGAGGGTGACCGCGCAGCCGAGGCTGTGGAAGATGCTCGAGCAGCCGGTCAGCAGGGCTTCGCCGGAAGAACCGGATTCGGTTGCCGACCAATGGATCTCACCCTCAGTGCCCAGCTGCAGGCCGAGAACGAAGTCGATGCCGGCGCGCACCGTCGGCCACAGCTCCGCGGCGAACGCGGTGTCTCCGGTGACCGTGAGGGCGTGCAGGACACCGGTGGCCAGGTAGGCGCAGAAATTGGTGTCGGCGTCAGGGTTTTCGACCACGCCCGCGCGCAGCTGCGTGGGCCAGGAGCCGTCGTCGCGCTGGGATTTCGCCGACCAGATGTAGGCGTCGCGGGCCTCGTCCCAGAGGCCGGCCGCGGTCAGTGCCATCGCGGACTCGATGTGGTCCCACGGGTCGGTGTGGCCACCGGTGAACCAGGGAATGGCACCGTCGGGTTCCTGTGCGGCGGCGATGGATTCGGCGGTGCGCCGGAGCTCGCGGGCCGACAGGATGCCGGGCACGACCGGCAGGTCAGCGGGCCGCACGGCGCACCACCGGTTTCGTGAAGTAGAGGGCGACGGACTTGCCGACCAGGGGGTTCAGCAGTCGCTCGGCGGTCCGGGTGAGCGTGGGCGCGGACATCATGTCCCACACCAGCATACGGTGGTAGGCGCTCACCAAGGGGTGATCGTCATGGCGCACGCCCACCGCGCATTTCAGCCACCAGAAGGGTGAGTGCAGGGCGTGCGCGAAGTCCTGATGGTCGTAGCGCAGGCCACGCGCGGTGATCTTGTCGCGTAGTTCGTCGGCGCGATAGATGCGCACGTGGCCGCCCTCGTTGGCGTGGTACTCGTCCGAGAGCGCCCAGCAGAGGCGCTCGGGCAGCCAGCGCGGCACCGTGACCGCCAGTGCGCCACCGGGTTTGAGCACTCGTGCCAGTTCGATGACGGCCTGGTTGTCCTGCGGGATGTGCTCGAGGATCTCCGAGGCGATGACCACGTCGAATTCGTCGTTGCCGTAGGGCAGATCGAGGGCGTCACCGCGCACGGTCTCGGCCTTGGCGTACTCCGGCGCTTCGCACGCGTCGGCCATGGCCTCGAACATGGCGGCCACCTCCGCCAGATCATCGGCGTTCTGGTCGAAGGCGACGATGTCGGCGCCGCGGCGGTAGGCCTCGAAGGAGTGTCTGCCCGCGCCGCAGCCGATGTCGATCACCCGTGAGCCAGGGCCGACGCCCAAGCGGTCGAAATCGACGGTCAACATGGGGCCTCCTGGTGGGATGATGTCGTCATCGGGTGGTGCCCGGTGGTGCGGGGGAGCGGCGGGCGATCGCCCGTTGGTAGACCTCGACGGTTCGCGCGGCGACCGCCGCCCAGCTGAACAGCGCCAGGACGCGCTCGCGACCGGCCGCGCCCATCCGGTCGCGCCGATCGGAGTCGGTGAGCAGCTCGCCGAGCACGCGGGTCAGCGCGTCCACATCGCCCGGCTCGACCAGTGCCGCGCACTCGCCGACGACCTCGGGCAGCGCACCGGCCCGGCTGGCGACCAGCGGTGTGCCGCTGGCCATGGCCTCGACGGCGGGCAGCGAGAACCCCTCGTACATCGACGGAATGCAGGCGAGCTCGGCCGAGGCCAGCAGTTCGGCCAGTTGCTCGTCGCTCACCCCGCTGACCGGGGTGACGATGTCGGCGATGCCGAGTTCGGCGATCAGCTTCTCGGTCGGGCCGTTCGGTTCCAGCTTGGCGACCAGCCGCAGCTCGACCTCGTGGGTGGGGCGCAGCCGGGCGACGGCTTTCAGCAGATGCGCGATGCCCTTGAGTGGTTTGTCGGCGCTGGCGACCGCGACGATCCGGCCACGGACCCGTGGCGTCTCGCGCGGTCGGAACAGGGTGGTGTCCACGCCGAGCGGGACGGTGTGCAACTGCTGCGGCGTCACCGCGAAGTCGGCCGCGATATCGGCGGCCGACGACGAGGAGACCGTGATCAGGTCCGGAATACGCTGCGCCACCCGCTGTTGCATGCCGAGAAATCCGTACCACCGCCGCACGAACAGCTTGCGCCGCCACGGCGCCGCCGCCAGATCCACCGCGCGGTCGCGGGTGATCGGATGGTGGACGGTCGCCACCAGGGGCAGCCGTGCGGCGATGTCGAGCAGACCGTGGCCGAGGCACTGGTTGTCGTGCACGACGTCGAAATCCTGTGCGCGCGCCGACAGCAGCTTGGCGGCGCGCAGGCTGAACGTACGGGGTTCGGGGAAACCGGCCGTCCACATGGTGGCCAGCTCGAGCAGATCGATGCGATCACGGATCTCCCGAGGGTGCGGCGTGCGGAACGGGTCTTCGTCGCGATAGAGGTCCAGACTCGGCACCTCGGTGAGCGCTACCCGCGGATCGAGATCCTCGGGATAGGGCTGGCCGGAGAACACCTCCACCCGGTGGCCCAGCTCGACGAGGCCCTGGCTCAGGTAGCGGACGTAGACACCCTGCCCGCCACAGTGCGCCTTGCTCCGATAGGACAACAGTGCGATCCGCATCAGTACACAGTTCCCGACTCGAACCTGACCTGCCAGTGTTTGATGCCGTTGATCCATCCCGACCGCAGACGCTGCGGCTCCGACACCTGGGACAGGTCCGGCATCGCCTCGGCGATGGCGTCGAAGATCAGCTCGATCTCGAGCCGGGCCAGGTTCGCGCCGACACAGAAGTGCGCGCCGGTGCCGCCGAAGCCCAGATGCGGATTCGGGTCGCGGGTGATGTCGAAGCGGAACGGGTCCTCGAAGGCGTCCTCGTCGAAATTGGCCGAGCTGTAGAACAATCCGACACGGTCACCGGCGCGGATGAGTTGTCCGCCGAGCTCGGTGTCGGCGGTGGCGGTGCGTTGGAACGCCGTCACCGGGGTCGCCCAGCGCACGATCTCGTCGGGTGCGGTACGTGGGCGCTGCTGTTTGTAGAGCTCCCACTGATCGGGATGGTCGACGAACGCCTTCATTCCGTGGGTGATGGCATTGCGGGTGGTCTCGTTGCCGGCCACCGCCAGCAGGATGACGAAGAACCCGAACTCGTCGGAGCCGAGTGCCTCCCCGTCGAGGTCGGCGTGCACGAGCCTGCTGACGATGTCGTCGGCCGGGTCGACGCGTCGTTGCTCGGCCATGTTCCAGGCGTAGCCCAGGATTTCCATCGCCGCGGTGGACGAGGCGTCGGTGGTTGTCGCGTCGCCGTACTCCGGGTCGTCGTAGTTCAGCATCTGGTTCGACCAGTCGAACAGCTTGCGGCGATCCTGCTGGGGAACCCCGATGAGTTCGGCGATGGCCTGCAGCGGCAGCTCGCAGGCCACCTGTTCGACGAAGTCGCCGCCCCCGGTCGCGCGTGCCGCGTGCACGATGGCCGCCGCGCGCTCGGCCAGTGCCGCGCGCAACCCCTCGACCGCACGCGGGGTGAACCCCTTGGCGATGATGCGGCGGATCTTGGTGTGCTTGGGCGGGTCCATGTTCAACAGCAGGGCGCCGGTGAGTTCGATCTGTTCGGGCGTCACCTCGCCGGGCAACCGGATGACCGAACCCTTGCGTTCCGACGAGAACAGCTCCGGATTCCGCGAAACAGTCTTGATGTCCTCGTGTTTGGTGATCACCCAGTAGCCACCGTCGCGGAAGCCCCCCGACTGCGGGTCGGTTTGGGCGTTCCACCACACCGGAGCGGTGCGGCGCAGCTCGGCGAATTCCTGGACGGGGTTGCGGGATTCCCACAGTGCCGGGTCGGTGAAGTCGAATCCGGTGGGGAGCGACGGCGTGGCCACGATGTCCTCCGGCCGCGCTCAGCGCTGCCTGCGGCGGTAGCGCACGCGACAGGGCTGCTCGAGCTGCACCACCATCTTCGAATGATCGTTGCGGTAGGTGTCGGAGGGCTGGGCGAGTTCGAACTCCCAGTCCCGCAGCAGGATCGAGAAGATCGCCTTGAGTTGCATGAGCGCGAACGGCGCGCCGACGCAGCGGTGCCTGCCCGCGCCGAAGGGGATCCAGGTCCAGCGGTTGAGGATGTCGTCCTGGCGCGGGTCGAGGTAGCGCGCGGGATCGAAGGTGTCCGGGTCGGGGAAGTCTTCCGGAATCCGGTTGGAGACCGCGGGGGTGGCGGCCACCATGTCGCCCGGTGCGATCCGGTGCCCGCACACCTCGAACTCCGCGCGGGCCAGGCGCATCAGGATGATCAGCGGCGGATGCAGCCGCAGTGTCTCCTTGAGCGCGGCTTCCAGATTCGGAATCTGGCGCAGCGCGTGATGGCTGACGTCGGCACCGTCGGCGTAGAGCGTGTCGAGCTCGGTGACCACCTCGGCCAGCGTCGCCGGGTGGCGCAGCAGTTCGATGATGGTCCAGGCCGCCGTCCCCGAGGTGGTGTGGTGGCCGGCGAACATCATCGAGATGAAGATGCCGGTGATCTCACTCGCCGAGAACCGCAACGCCCCGCTCTCGTCTTTCACCGAGACGAGGACATCGAGCATGTCGCGATCGTCCTTGCCGCTCGGCGGGTTCGCCTGCCGCTGATCCATGATCGCCTGTACCAGCTCGACCAGGGCGACCCGCGCCGCGTCGCGCCGGGTGAAACTCTCGATCGGCGCGTACGGATCGACGTAGGCCAAGGCATCGGTGCCCTGCTCGAGCTCGTGATAGAGATGCGCGAAGCGCCCGTCGAGCTGATTGCGGAACTTCACCCCGATCAGACACGCCGACGAGGTGTAGATGGTCAGCTCGGCGAAGAACTCGAGCAAGTCGATCTCACCCTCGTCGTCCCAGCTCGCGACCATCCGATCCACCTCGGCCGCAATGGTTCCCGCGTGCCCGCGCATGTGGTCGGCACGCAGTGCCTGATTGTGCAGCATCTCCTTGCGGCGTTCGGGCGGTGCGTCGAAGACGACGCCCTCGCCGAAGATCGGCTTCATGAACGGATAGGCGGCGCCCTGGTCCAGATCCTCGTCTCCAGCCCGGAAGAAGAACTCGTTGGCCTCGGCGCCGGAGAGCAGGACCACGTTCCGTCCGGCGAGGTCGAAGGTCCCGACATCGCCGCATTCGGCGCGAACCCGCCGCATCAGCGCGATCGGGTCGGTGCGGAACTCGGCCAGGTGCCCGTGGTCGTCTTCGCCTCCGGATACGCGCCGTGGTTTGACCAGCGTCATGTGGAAGTCCTTCCCGGAATGCCGTCCAGACATATTATGGACAGGTGTCTAGACAGTACTACGGCTGATCTGGCGCGACAAGGCTGCTGATTCGGCGGGCGCGGGCCGTTCGGCGCGTCAGCAGTCGGTGGCGGGTTCGGCCATCAATCGCCGGGCGCACATGTCGAGCAGGTCCGCGACCTGCGCGTACGACAGCAAACCCATGCCGCCCTGCAAGAGTGCGCCGGAGTACAGCAGTTCCAGTGCGGCAAGGCGTTCGGGATCCTTGGCGCCGAGCGCTTCGCCGAGTCGACGGCGGATCTCCCGGCCGATGCGCACGCGGAGATGGCGCACGTCGGGATCGTCGCCGAGCAGGGCGCTGCTGACCGCCCCGGCGAGTGCGGGTTCGTCGGCCACCAGCATCGAGACTTGTCGAAGGACCGCGACCACCCGGGTGGTCGCGTCGGCTTCGCCCGGCTCCATGGGCGCCAGGGCGACGAGTCGCCGCCAGAACACCTCGGAGATCAAGTGCTCCTTGGACGAGAAGTAGGTGTAGGCGGTGGCGGTGCCGACCCCCGCCGAGGCGGCGACGAGCCGGATCGTGGTGCCCGAATAGCCCTCGCGTGCGAGCACCTCGACTGCCGCGACGGTCAGGCGGTCGACGGTGTCGGCCTGCTTCTCGGTCAAGCGTCGCCGCGTTGCTTCGATGCCGGTGGGTGCGAGTTCGGACATGTGTCTGGATGCTACTCCAGGTTGAGACGCAGTAGGTGGGCGACATGGCCTTGCGTCTGGTCGGTGAACCGAACTATATTCCGTACACCTGTCCAGACACATATCGGAGCTGCGCTATGAACGGCCTCGTCCCCGCCGAAGGCACGCCACTGTTGATCGGCGGCAAGCTGATTCCGGGTGGTTCCGGTGTCTTCGCCACCATCAATCCCGCGACCGAGGAGGTGCTCGGCTACGCCGCCGACGCCTCGGCGGCCGACATGGCCGCCGCCATCGCCGCGGCCCGCACCGCGTTCGACGAGACCGAGTGGTCGCGCGATCCGGCACTGCGGGCGCGCTGTCTGCGCCAATTGCGTGACGTGCTGGGCGAACACCTCGAAGACTTGCGCGCGATCACGATCGCCGAGGCCGGCGCGCCGCTGATGCTGACCAGCGGCCCGCAGCTCGAAGGGCCGATCGCCGATCTGTCCTATGCCGCCGACCTGGCCGAGAACTACACCTGGGAAACCGATCTCGGTACCAGGGACCTGATGGGCGTCGCCAGCCATCGGGTGATCCGCCGCGAAGCCGTCGGTGTCGTCGGCGCCATCACGCCGTGGAACTTCCCGCACCAGATCAACCTGGCCAAGCTCGGTCCCGCGCTGGCCGCGGGCAACACCGTGGTGCTCAAGCCCGCCCCGGACACTCCGTGGTGCGCGGCGGTACTCGGGCCGCTCATCGCCGAGCACACCGACTTCCCGGCGGGCGTGATCAACATCGTCACCTCGTCCGACCACGGCCTCGGCGCCCAGCTCGTCCAGGATCCGCGGGTCGACATGATCACCTTCACCGGCTCCACCCGGACCGGTCGCTCGGTGCTGGTCGACGCCTCGGCCACCCTCAAACGGACCTTCCTCGAACTGGGCGGCAAATCCGCCGCCATCGTGCTCGACGATGCCGACATCGCGGCGGCGGCCGCCTATACCGCGTTCACGGTCGCCGTCCACGCGGGCCAGGGCTGTGCACTCACCACCCGACTGCTGGTGCCCCGCGAGTCCTATGACGCGGCGGTCACCGCGGCGGCCGGTACGTTGCGCGGGCTCGCGGCCGGTGATCCCGCCCAGGCCGGAACGGTCTGCGGGCCACTGATCTCCGAGCGTCAGCGGGCGCGGGTGGAGCGCTATCTCGAGATCGCGCGCGACGAGGGCGGGCGGATCGAGGTCGGTGGCGGCAGGCCGGCGGATCGCGAGCGCGGGTTCTTCATCGAACCGACGCTGATCAGCGGGCTCGACAACACCGCGACCGTCGCGCAGGAGGAGATCTTCGGTCCGGTGCTCGTCGTGATCGCCCACGACGGCGACGACGACGCGATCCGGCTGGCCAACGCATCGCCCTACGGCCTGTCGGGCTCGGTCTGGGGCACCGATCCGGACCGGATCGAGCGGGTGGTCGCGGGCGTGCGGACCGGGACGTTGAGCGTCAACGGCGGGCTCTGGTACCACGCCGACGCGCCGTTCGGCGGCTACAAGCAGTCCGGCATCGGCCGCGAGATGGGCGTCGCCGGTTTCGAGGAATACCTCGAGACCAAGTTGATCGCCACCCCCGCCTGACCGCACGAACCATTCACAGGAGCTGAAACACCATGGCACGTTTCACCGGTCGCACCGCGATCGTCACCGGCGCGGCACAGGGCATCGGCGCGGTCTACGCCACCGCGCTGGCCGCCGAGGGCGCCAATGTCGTCGTCGCCGATCTCAATGTCGAGCGCGGCGAGGAGGTGGCCAAGCAGATCGTCGCCGACGGCGGCGTGGCGGCATTCCGGCGCGTCGATGTCGCCGACCCCGAATCCGCCGTCGCCCTCTCGGAATTCACCGTCGCCGAGTTCGGCGCGATCAACCACCTGGTCAACAACGCGGCCATCTACGGCGAGATGAAGCTGGATCTGCTGCTGACCGTGCCCTGGGATTACTACAAGAAGTTCATGGGCGTGAATTTCGACGGCGCGCTGAATGTGACGCGCGCGGTGTGGAAGCCGATGGTCGCGGCGGGTGGCGGCTCGATCGTCAACCAGTCGTCGACCGCCGCCTGGCTGTATTCGGGCTTCTACGGGTTGGCCAAGGTCGGCATCAACGGCCTCACCCAGCAACTCGCCACCGAACTCGGCGGTTCGCGGATCAGGGTGAACGCCATCGCGCCCGGCCCCATCGACACCGAGGCCACCCAGACCGTCACGCCTGGAAACATGGTGAAGGACATGGTGTCCCGCATTCCGATCAAGCGGATGGGCACCCCGCAGGACCTGGTCGGCGCCTGCCTGTATCTGCTCTCCGACGAGGCGAGCTGGGTCACCGGACAGATCCTCAATGTCGACGGCGGGCAGATCATCCGATGACGACCGAATCCGCCAGCGCCCCGGTCGGATTCATCGGACTGGGCAAGATGGGCGCGCCGATCGCGCGACGGCTGCTGGACTGGCCGGGCGGGCTCACGGTCTGCGATGTCCGGGCCGAGGTCACCGAACCGTTCGTCGCGGCGGGTGCGCGTTCGGTCCTCGATCCGGCGCAGGTCGCGACGCACGCGCGGATCATCTGCGTGACCGTCGTCGACGACGCGCAGGTGACCGAGGTGCTCACCGGCCCGGCCGGTATCCTGCGCACCGCGGCGCCGGGCACCGTGGTGGCCGTGCACTCCACCATCGGCGACCGGACGGCGCGGGAGCTGGCCGCCCGGTGCGCCGAGCGCGACGTCGAGTTCGTCGACGCACCCGTCAGCGGTGGTGCGCCGGGCGCGATGCGCGGCAGCCTGGCGGTGATGATCGGCGGCAGCGCCGCCGCGGTCGATGAGCTCAGCGGCCCCTTCGGCTGCTTCGCCGACCTCATCGTGCACGCCGGCCCGGTCGGGGCCGGCACGCGAATGAAGCTGGCGCGCAACCTGCTCCACTTCATCTCCTTCACCGCGGCCGCCGAGGCGCAGCGCCTGGCCGAGGCCGCCGGGATCGGTCTCGCCGACCTCGGCAAGGTGGTCCGGCACTCCGACGCCGTCACCGGCGGACCCGGCGCGATCATGTTGCGCGAGACCACCGCGCCGATCGACCCGGACGATTTCTGGTTCCCGATCCTCGGTCACGTCCGCGATCTCGGCGAGAAGGACCTCGCGCTCGCGCTCGAACTCGGTGACCGGCTCGGCATCGAGCTGCCACTGGCCCAGCTCGCCCTCACTCGACTGGCCGACGGGCTCGGCGTCGCCGAATCCGCGCTCGACAAGGAGACGTCATGACCACCAACGCAGACACACCCGCCGGCACCCGCCAGCGTGGCTTGGCCAAGATGAGCGAGGTCTACGGGTGGGATTTCGCTGACGGTCCGGGTGACCATTTCGCCGTCACCGCCGACCACCTCTTCGCCGACATCTGGTCACGGCCCGCGTTGACTGTGCGCGAACGACGGTTGCTGCTGCTCGGTGCCCTCACCGCGCAGGGCAATCTCGATGTCGCCGAGATCCAGATCGGCGCCGCGTTGCGCAACGGTGAGCTGTCCGAGGAACAGTTGCGCGAGATCGCGCTGTTCCTGTGCCACTACGTCGGCTGGCCCGCGGGGACCAAGCTCGACGGCACCGTCGGCAAGGTGATCGCGCAGGAGCGCAAAGCCGCGCGACGTGGGGACGACCGACAGCGCGGGACCGCCGAGTAACATTCGGACGCATGTCTGAAAGCGAGTCCATCAGTCTCGAAGCGACCCGGCGTCGATTGACCGGCAAGCAGGCCGACACGGTCGATCGGTTGACCAGGGCCGCGCTGCTCGTGCTGGCCCGAGACGGCTTTTCCGGCATGACGATCCGGCTGGTCGCCGCGGAGGCGGGCGTGGCCACCGCGACCGCCTACACGTATTTTTCCTCCAAAGAGCACCTGGTCGCCGAGATCTTCTGGCGTCGCCTGCTGGCCTCGCCCTCGCCGGCCAGCGACGATCCCGACCCGACCGTGCGGGTTTTGGCCGAACTGCGCAACATCGCCCTGCTGGTGGCCGACGAGCAGGCGCTCTCCGGTGCGGTCACCGGCGCGCTGCTCGGGCCGGACCCCGACGTGGAGCATTTGCGCACCCGCATCGGGATCGAGATCCGCGGCCGGATCGCGCGGGCGCTGGGCCCGGACGCCGACACCGAGGTCATCGAATGGCTCGAGATGATCTACGCCGGTGCGCTGGTGCGTGCGGGTATGGGCTACGAGTCGTACTCCGAGATCGCCGATCGTATCGAGCGGGCCGCACTGCGGATTCTGCGACCGGTTCGAGCGGAGTGATCGGGCTGGGTGTCAGTTGGTCTGCCGGACCTTGATGGCGTCGTGGGAGATGTAGACGTCGTATTCGCCGGGGGTCGCGATGACGGCATTGCCGTAGGCGGACTTGACGAAAGGGGAGGTGAACCAGGCCCCGTCGTTCATGTCCTCGAAGAAGTCGCGGTCACCGCCGTTGAGCAGGACATGATCCTGGGTGGTTGCCTTGCCGTCGATGCGCTGGCCGAACAGGCGGGTGATCTTGTAGCCGGAATGGAATCCCATCGCGTTGACCCAGGGGTGCAGTTCGACGATGTTGGCCTGCAGCGCCCACAGGTCGCCCTCGACGCGGTGGGTGGAGCGGCGTTCGCTGCCCTCGTCGTAGAGGGTGAGTTCGAGGTCGAGTTGGTGTTGCTGTCCCGCAACGGGTTTCGCGATCACATGGGCGGCTTTGATCTCGCCGCTGAGGCCGAGATAAGTCTGTAGCAGGGTCGCGATCCAGAGCAGGAGAACGGCGACCAGCAGCAGGGCGAGGCCGGGAACGCCGCGTCCCAGTATCGCTTTCGGACCGCGACGACGGGTGGTCGCCAGCACGGCCCAGCCGATGAGGCCGAGGGCGAGCACGATCATCGCGAGCAGGCCTACTTGGGCGAACCCGAAGGTCACCGGGAAACTCATGCACCCGGTATACCCCGAAAAGAGCTGCGACAGGCGATATCCGGCTACTCCGATACCTTCTCGGAAGGGGAACGGTAGTGCAGCAGCGCCGCGATCGCGACCGCGCAACCGAGGGCCATGCCCACCGCGACCATCGCGGGGACAGGTCCGCGATCGACCTCGACGGTGCGATACCAGGACGACGAGTAGGCGAGGTGGCCGAACTCGCTGTCACTGAGCGCGACACCGATCGACGGCACGAACAGAATCGCCAGGCCCACGGTCGCCGACGCGGGACTCTCCGGGACAGCCGCGCCGACGCAATAGCCACTGACCAAGCCCAGCGCGAGGCAGCCGACGGTGACCGCGACCGCGGCCGGAGGGGCGAACAGATCGGCGATGAGCGTGAGAACGGCCAGCGCGACCACGCTCACCGCCGCGACCAGCGGTCGCGGCGCACGCAGCCCGGACAACAGGCCGACCGCGACGGCGACGAGCGTGACGACATCGACCCAACCCGACCGCGGCACCGTGATGACCAGGCTGCCCGCGACGGCGAAACCGGTCATCAACAACACCAGGATGCCGTCGCGACCAGGCAGGATCGCCGCGGCCGCGGTCGCCGCCGCGACCACCACCATCGCGCCGACGATCAGATGGAGGCTGCTGGTCTTGTGCGCCGCCAACGCCTGGGAGGTGGCGATGATGGTCGAGAAGGCGACGACGGCGGCGAAGATCGGGGCGAGGGGGATCGCGGTGTCGACCGGCACCCGCGGTGCCGGGGTGTCGGTGATCGCGAGGCAACCGAGCGCGAGCACGCTGGCGGCGAGGAACCACAGCGGCAGCGCGCCGCCGAGAACTCTGTCGAAGCCGTCCGCGCTCGCGTCGGTGGGGGCCTGGGTGAGGTCGCCGATGATGGTCGCGCCGATCGCCGCGAACAGATGGACCGCCCGCAGCAGCGGTTCGCGCCATACCGCGACCGCGATGGCACCGAAGGCGATCCCCGCGAGCAGGGCATCGATGAAGTTCAGGGTGGGCAGGGAGAGGGTGTGGAGTTGTCCGTCGCCGCCGTCGCGGACCAGGGCGAGGTGATTGACGAGGATCCCGGCGAGCGCGAACAGCGCCGTCCAGCGGGCGGTTCTGATGCTGCCGACGGCCAGGGTGACCGCGGCGGTGATCGCCGCGACGAAAGCAGCCCCGGTCATCGCCCGCGGAATGTTGAACACCAGCAGGTCGACGTGCACAGCGGCGGTCAGCGAGGCGAAGCTGATCGGCAGCATGATCGCGAGCACCGCCACCGAGGTCGCGACGAGAACGGTGAGTGTTTCGACGGCGCGGCGCGGCGTCATCGGTCGGGCCATGGCTCAGCGTAGCCAGCGGGTGAGTGACCGAGCGGCACGCGCGAACGCGCGACTTTCGTGTCGTGGCCACTGGCATGCGACGATGGACGAATCAGCATGTCAGACAGATGATCAGGAAGGTCGGTGGATGACCGGCGGCGTGGTGAGCTGGTTCGACAGCGGCAAGGGATTCGGGTTCATCACTCCCGATTCCGGCGGCCCTGACGTATTCGTGGAGTACACCGAAGTCGTGGGCGGTGGATTCCGCACCCTGCGTGACGGGCAGCGGGTCGAATTCGGGATCAGAGAGACCCGGCGTGGTCCCGAAGCGCATCACGTACGGGTCGTGTGATCAGGAGACCGCGTATATCGCGAAACCGGTGGCCGCGAGCGAGGCGACCGCGCCGAGGGTCGACAAGCGATTGTTGAGTTGGCGAAGCTTCGCTCGTACCGGTGTTTTCTAATACCCATTGTCTCAGCCGGGTATGACAAGAACGGGCCATCATGGGGCTGGTTTGCCATGGGAAGTCGGCGAATTCGCTGGTAGAAAATTTACCGCACCCGGTTTATCGAAAAGGTGTCCCGGACGGCCGTGAGCCGGGTCGCTCGAGTGACCACACCTGCTCGCACGGTACGAACGTTGGGTTCCTCACAGTCGACGACATCGAGTGTGGAGGAATTCGTCAGATCATGGCATTGTGGAACAACGAGACCGGGTCCGGACCATTAGGACCCTGGCTCGTCTACAAGAAGGTTTTCGAAATGGCTCAGGGCATTGTGAAGTGGTTCAACAGCGAGAAGGGCTTCGGCTTCATCGCGCAGGACGGCGGGGGACCCGACGTCTTCGTGCACTACTCGGCTGTTAGCGGCTCAGGCTTCCGCTCCCTCGACGAGGGTCAGCGTGTGGAGTTCGAGATCGGTCAGGGCCAGAAGGGCCCGCAGGCACAGGACGTTCGCGTCCTCTAGTTCCTGCGCTGACCAGCGTATGAGTTGAAGCTCCGCACCGGACCGGTGCGGAGTTTCTGCGTTGTCGGGGTCGTTCAGCCCGCGGCGAGTGCCTCGGTACGGAAGAACTCGTCGGTGATCGCCCGGGCCGTCGTCAGGTCACGTGGCGCACGCCCGGCGAAAGTCTGCGCCGCCGTGCCGAACTCGCCGGTGATGAAGTCGGCGATCGGCCTCGGCGCCGCCCCGTTGCCCATCTCCCGCGTCCGCGACTTCAACGCGGTGAGCTCGGTGACCGAGGCCACGAAATCGGCCGGCAGCGCGCAGTCGGCCAGCAGCGTGGGCAGGTGCATCGGCGCCACCGCCGCGCCCGGGTGCTCACGCAACCACCGCAGCGCCATCGCCGGGCGCAGCGCGTAGAACACCTTCTTCAATCCGCCGGTGCGCTCGGCCAGTGCCCACTGGCGGGCACCCAGGTGCAAGTAGTGCCGGGCGACCCGGTCCCGATCGGCCACCTCGGCCGCCACCTCCCGCAGCCGGGTGCGAAACGCTTCGTCGCCGCGGTAGACGATGGGTGACATCAGCCACTCGATGAGCACCGCGTTGCCCTGCACCAGCAGGCGCAGCGCCTTGGCCAGATCCCAGCCGTTCACATCCAGCAAGCCGACCAGCGGGGTCTCGATCACATCGCGGGTGCGCCACGGGGACAGGTAGATCTGCAGACCCGCCACATAGACGAATCGGCAGTCGTAGTCGGAGTCCGGCGAGGGAAAACCCCAAGCGCGGCTGCCACTTTCGATGGCCAGGCGGATGGTCACGCCGTGCTCGGCCGCCACCCGGTCGAGCTCGGCGTCGACGGCGGCCACCACGGCCGGATCCATCGAGTCGGGGACGGTGCGCAACAACATGGCGTGATGGTAGAGGCCGCGGTGCGCGGGGTTCACCCGGTTTTCGGCAGGGGGGTAAGGGCACCCGAACCCCGGCGACTATTCTGGTCGGCGGTAACTGCCGACCCCCTTTCTTCCCCAGGAGTACCCCACAGTGAGCCAAGCAGGCCGTCCTGTTGTTCTGATCGCCGACAAGCTCGCCCAGTCGACCGTCGACGCGCTCGGTGACGGTGTCGAGGTTCGCTGGGTCGATGGCCCCGACCGCCCGGCGCTGCTCGCCGCGGTCCCCGAGGCCGACGCGCTGCTCGTGCGCTCGGCGACCACCGTCGACGCCGAGGTCCTCGACGCGGGCAAGAAGCTGCAGATCGTCGCCCGCGCCGGTGTCGGCCTCGACAATGTCGACGTGCCCGCCGCCACCGAGCGTGGCGTGATGGTCGTCAACGCGCCGACCTCCAACATCCACACCGCCGCCGAGCACGCCGTCACGCTGCTGCTCGCGGCCGCCCGCCAGATCCCCGCCGCCGACGCGACCCTGCGTGAGAAGACCTGGCAGCGCAGCAAGTTCAACGGTGTCGAGATCTTCGGCAAGACCGTCGGCGTGATCGGCCTCGGCCGCATCGGCCAGCTCTTCGCCGCGCGTCTGGCCGCGTTCGAGACCAAGATCGTCGCCTATGACCCCTACGTGTCGCCGGCCAAGGCCGCCCAGCTCGGCATCGAGCTGCTGACGCTGGACGAGGTGCTGCAGCGTGCCGACTTCCTCTCGGTGCACCTGCCCAAGACCCCGGAGACCAAGGGGCTGCTCAACGCCGAGCGCCTCGCGCTGACCAAGCCGGGCGTCGTCATCGTCAACGCCGCGCGTGGTGGCCTGATCGACGAGCAGGCCCTCGCGGACTCGATCAACTCCGGCCACGTGCGTGCCGCCGGCCTCGACGTGTTCGAGACCGAGCCGTGCACCGACTCGCCGCTGTTCGACCTCCCCCAGGTCGTGGTGACCCCGCACCTGGGCGCGTCCACCTCCGAAGCGCAGGACCGCGCGGGCACCGATGTCGCCAAGTCGGTGCTGCTGGCGCTGGCCGGTGAGTTCGTGCCCGGCGCCGTGAACGTCACCGGTGGTGCCGTGAACGACGAGGTCGCCCCGTGGCTGGACGTCGTGCGCAAGCAGGGCGCGCTGCTCGGCGCCATCGCCAACGAGCTGCCGGTCAGCATCGAGGTGCAGGTGCGCGGCGAGCTGGCCGCCCAGGACGTGGCCGTGCTGGAACTGTCCGCGCTGCGCGGAGTGTTCTCGGCGCTGGTCGAGGACCAGGTCACCTTCGTCAACGCCCCGTCGCTGGCCAAGGAGCGTGGCATCACCGCCTCGGTCACCACCGCCACCGAGAGCCCGACCCACCGCAGCCTCGTCGACCTGCGCGCCGTGTTCGGCGACGGTTCGACGCTGAACGTGGCGGGAACCCTGACCGAACCGCAGCAGGTCGAGAAGATCGTCAACATCAACGGCCGCAACTACGACATGCGCGCCGAGGGCCTGAACCTGGCCGTGCTGAACTACAGCGACAAGCCCGGCGCACTGGGCAAGATCGGCACCAAGCTGGGCGAGGCCGAGATCGACATCCTGGCCGCGCAGCTGAGCCAGGACGTCGACGCCGAGGGTGCCACCGTGGTGCTGCGCGTCAACGCCGAGGTTCCGGCCGAGGTGCAGTCCTCGATCGCCGAGGCCGTTGGCGCTTCGAAGGTTGTCCTGGTCGACCTGGCCTGAGTTGTACCGTCCCGGTCTCCGGGACATCGGCAGCTGCGCGCCGTCACCCCACGGTGGCGGCGCGCACCTGTATCCCGGCGGCGCGGGCCGTGACCGGGCAGCGGATCACTTCGAACGGAGCAGTTCATGAAACTCGCAGTTATCGCCGGTGACGGCATCGGTCCCGAGGTCATCGCCGAGGCGCTGAAGGTGCTCGACGTGGTGTCGCCCGGTGTCGAGAGGACCGAGTACGACCTGGGTGCGGCGCGGTATCACCGGACCGGGGAGATCCTGCCGGAGTCGGTGCTGCCCGAGCTCAAGCAGCACGACGCGATCCTGCTCGGCGCGATCGGTGATCCGTCGGTGCCCAGCGGTGTGCTCGAGCGTGGTTTGCTGCTGAAGACCCGGTTCGCGCTGGATCATCACGTCAACCTGCGGCCGTCGAAGCTGTTCCCGGGCGTCACCAGCCCGCTGAGCGGCAACCCGGACATCGACTTCGTGGTGGTGCGCGAGGGCACCGAGGGCCCGTACACGGGCACGGGTGGCGCGATTCGCGTCGGCACCCCGCACGAGGTGGCCACGGAGGTCTCCAACAACACCCGCTTCGGTATCGAGCGCGTGGTGCGCTACGCCTTCGCCGCCGCACAGGCCCGCCGCAAGCACCTGACCCTGGTGCACAAGAACAATGTGCTCACCTTCGCCGGGTCGCTGTGGCAGCGCACCGTCGACGAGGTCGCCACCGAGTTCCCGGAGGTGCAGACCGCCTACCAGCACATCGACGCGGCCACCATCCACATGGTCAAAGATCCGGGCCGCTTCGATGTGATCGTCACCGACAACCTCTTCGGCGACATCATCACCGACCTGGCCGCCGCCGTCAGCGGTGGCATCGGCCTGGCCGCCTCCGGCAACATCGACGCCTCGGGCGCCAACCCGTCGATGTTCGAGCCCGTCCACGGCAGCGCCCCTGACATCGCGGGCCAGTCCAAGGCCGACCCGACCGCCGCCATTCTCTCGCTCTCGCTGCTGCTGACCCACCTCGGCAACACCGAGGGCGCGGCCCGTATCGAATCCGCCGTCGCCAAGGACCTGGCCTCGCGCACCGGCGCCGCCTCCACGATCGAGATCGGCGACCGCATCGCCGCCATCGTCTGAGGACGCTGACCCGATCGGCCCGCGCTGTCCACGACGGCGCGGGCCGATCCCGTTGGCGCACCGAACAGTAGAAGGCTCGGTGCCGGTGGGTCCGGGACGGGCCTCTACGGTTCGACAGTGCCGCAAGAGATTCCGTGCGATCAATGAAAAGCTCGGTAGGGCAGCTATTTCCGCTTGGCGACGGGCACGAGTGGGATCGCTGCCGCGGCGGCTACGGCCGCGATGGCGTAGACGACGGGGAAGCCGGTGACAGTGATGACGGCACCGAAAACCGGTGGGACGGCGGCTATCGCAAGGTTCTGGCCGGTGTTCTGGACGCCGAGGCCGCGGCCGCTCCAGAAGGGGCCGGCGATCTCGGCGACGGCGGTGAAGGCGAGGCCGTTGTCGGAGACCGAGATCACCGAGGCGGCGATCATCAGGGGCACGGCCAGCCACCACCAGCCGGTCCACGCGGTGAGTGACAGTGCGGCCATGGCGATCACGGCCGCGACGGCGACCTGACGCAGGGGGCCCAGGCGGCTGCCGACCCGGTCCGACCAGGCGCCCGCGCCGATTCGTCCTGCGGCGCCCAGGAACTGGGTGACGGTCATCAGCAGCCCCGCGGCGGGGAGCGACCAGCCCAGGTCGCGGTGCAGCCACAGCAGGGCGAAGGTCCACAGGGCGGCCTGAGGGACGACCAACAGGATCGACACGGCATGGATGCGCCACAGGGTGGAATCGCCGCGATAGGGGTTGGCGCGGTCGGCGGCCTTGGTCGGCGGGCGCGGCGGGTCGATGATGCCGACCAGACAGCCGATCGCGGCGAGGCCCGCCATCAGCGCGGGGACCAGCAGCGCGGCGGGGATACCGTGGTGCATGGCCACCCAGGGGATGGTCAGCGCGCCGATGCCGACACCCAGCGGCTGCGCCGTCTGCCGGATGCCCATGGCCAGGCCGCGCCGATCCGGCGGGAACCAGCCGACGATGACCCGGCCACTGGCACCGTTCGAACTCGCCGCGCCGACGCCGCCGAGGAACAGCAGGGCGCCGAACGCGACCGGGTCGTCCACCACGGCCGCCGCGACGCCGGCCACGAACATCAGGGCGGTCCCCGCGACCAGCACGACCCGTTCGCCGATCCGGTCGACGACATAGCCCCACGCGATCAACGTGCACACCAGGCCGACGGTCGGTAGCGCGACCAGCCCGCCCGCGGCGACCAGCGAATCACCGCGCGCGGTGAGCGCGGGCAGCAGGAACGGGGTGCCGTGGATGAAGATCGAACTGGCGGTCTGGGCGAAGACACCGAGCGCGAGCATCGACCAGCGTCTGCCGTCGCGGATCCGGGTCATCTCGGCCGTCGGCCGCGTCTCCGTCACGATTCTCACCTCGCCCGTTGCCTGATTGCATCTCAATAGATGAGATGAAGGTCTCAATGAATGAACATCAAGAAGTACGCTACACCGGTGACCGCTGTATGTGAGCCCGGGTGCCGGTGTCTGAAAGATCACATGCCGCCGGGTCGGCGAGCGCCGCGAATAGCGCAGGCGGGCAGCGGCTTCGAATCACATCGGTGTGAGTTCTCTCGCAGTCCGGCGGCGCGGTCATCGACCGATCCGTGGCGTGTCCCGGGTGCGTTCGGGCAGGTCCAGACGCCTCGATAGACTCCGGGAATGCGCTTAGGTCGAGTTGCCAGTCCCGATGGAGTCGCGTTCGTCAGCATCGAAGGTGACGGCGGCGACGCCACCGCCAAGGAGATCGCCGAACACCCGTTCGGCTCGCCGACGTTCACCGGACGGAGCTGGCCGCTGGCCGATGTCCGCCTGCTGGCACCGATCCTGGCGAGCAAGGTGATCTGCATCGGCAAGAACTACGCCGCCCACGCGGCCGAGATGGGCGGCGAGGCACCGGTCGACCCGGTGATCTTCCTCAAGCCCAACACCTCGATCGTCGGCCCGCACGCCCCGATCATCCTGCCGCCCAGCTCTTCCCAGGTCGACTACGAGGGCGAGCTGGCCGTGGTGATCGGGCGACCGTGCAAGGACGTGCCCGCCGCCAAGGCCGCCGAGGTGATCCTGGGCTACACCGTCGCCAACGACGTGACCGCCCGTGACCAGCAGCGACACGACGGGCAGTGGACCAGAGGCAAGGGCTACGACACCTTCTGCCCGCTCGGCCCGTGGATCGAAACCGCCATCGACCCAGCCGATCTGGAGATCGCCACCGAGGTCGACGGCGAGGTCCGGCAGCGCAGCCGCACGTCGCTGTTCCTGCACGACATCCCGAAGATCATCGAGTGGATCAGCGCGGTGATGACGTTGCTGCCCGGTGACGTGATCCTCACCGGCACACCGGAAGGCGTCGGTCCGCTGCGGGCCGGGCAGAACGTGTCGGTCACCGTCGAGGGCATCGGCACCCTCACCAATCCTGTTGCCACCAAGCGCTGATACCCCAGACAAGCGCGGAGAAGAGAGTCATGACTGAAGTACGGGTCCGTTTCTGCCCGTCGCCGACCGGCACGCCGCACGTCGGCCTGATCCGCACGGCGCTGTTCAACTGGGCCTACGCGCGCCACCACGGCGGTAGTTTCGTGTTCCGCATCGAGGACACCGACGCCGCACGCGATTCCGAGGATTCCTACCGCGCGCTGCTGGACGCGCTGCGCTGGCTCGGTCTCACCTGGGACGAGGGCCCCGAGGTCGGCGGTCCTTACGAGCCGTACCGGCAGTCGCTGCGCCGCGACCAGCACCTCGATGTCGTGGCGAAGTTGCTCGCGGCCGGTGAGGCCTATGAGGCATTCTCCACACCGGAGGAAGTCGAGGATCGCCACAGGGCTGCTGGGCGTGATCCGAAACTCGGCTACGACAATTTCGATCGTGACCTGAGCGACGAGCAGATCGCGGCGTACAAAGCCGAGGGACGGCCGGCCGTGGTGCGCCTGCGGATGCCCGATGAAGATCTCGGCTGGAATGATCTCGTGCGCGGGGAAACCATCTTCAAGGCCGGTACCGTCCCCGATTTCGCGCTCACCCGTGGAAATGGCGACCCGCTCTACACACTGGTGAATCCGGTGGACGACGCGTTGATGCGGATCACCCATGTGTTGCGTGGCGAGGACCTGCTCTCCTCGACTCCGCGTCAGCTCGCGTTGTACGCGGCGCTGCAGCGTATCGGGGTCGCCGAGTTCACACCCGAGTTCGGGCACCTGCCGTTCGTGATGGGTCAGGGCAACAAGAAGCTGTCCAAGCGCGATCCGGAATCGAATTTGTTCCTGCATCGCGATCGTGGATTCGTCCCCGAGGGCTTGCTGAATTACCTCGCCCTGCTCGGCTGGAGTATCGCCGAGGATCGCGATGTGTTCTCCATGGCGGAGATGGTGGCTGCATTCGATGTCTCGACGGTGAATTCGAATCCCGCGCGATTCGACCAGAAGAAGGCCGATGCCATCAATGCCGAGCAGATTCGTTTGCTGGAACCGGGTGATTTCGGCCACCGATTGCGCGAGTACCTCACCGCGCACGGGCACATCGGCGCCGATATCGACGAGAAGACCTTCCTGGCCGCCGCCGACCTGGTGCAGACCCGCATCGTGGTGCTCGGTGACGCGTGGGGCCTGCTGAAGTTCCTTTTCGTCGCGCCCGAGGACTTCGCGATCGACCCGGCGGCGGGGGCCAAGAACCTCGGTGCCGAGGCCGACCAGGTGCTCGACGCCGCGATCGCCGCGGTGGAGCCGCTGAGCGCGTGGACCACCCCGGCGCTGGAAGAGGCGCTCAAGACCGCGCTGATCGACGATCTCGGGCTCAAGCCGCGCAAGGCCTTCGCGCCGGTGCGGGTGGCGGTGACGGGTTCGCACATCAGCCCGCCGCTGTACGAGTCGATGGAACTGCTGGGCCGTGAGGTCTCCCTCGACCGGCTGCGTGCCGCTCGCGGGTGGGTACCCGCTGCGGAGTAGCGCGTCGGGAGCGGGTGCGCCCATCGGGTCGCGTCCGCTCCCCGCCGGGTCGCCGAAAGTGGCCGAAAAGTAGCCTATGACCAGGCGATTTGTAGTTCACCCCATGGGTTGGGGTAATCTTCTTCTCGCCGCGGAACACGGCCTCGCAACACCGACAACCAGCCGGTGGAATGCAGGCCGAACGTTTCCATCCTTGGGGTATGGTGTAATTGGCAACACAGCTGATTCTGGTTCAGCCATTCTAGGTTCGAGTCCTGGTACCCCAGCAAGGTTTCATCTCGGTGAGATCGTCCTGGCCCCGTCGTCTAGCGGCCTAGGACGCCGCCCTCTCAAGGCGGTAGCGCGGGTTCGAATCCCGTCGGGGCTACAAGGGAAAGACCCCCGGTCGAATACGGCCGGGGGTCTTTCTCGTTCACAACCGTTTGTGCAGCGCCTCGGCCGCGGCCACCAGATCGGCGGCCCAGCGTGCGCCCGGTCGGCGGCCCATCCGGTCGATCGGACCCGAGACCGACACCGCGGCGACGAGCACACCGCCGGCATCGCGCACCGGCGCGGACACACTCGCCACGCCCTGCGCGCGCTCGGCGGCGCTCTGCGCCCAGCCGCGCTTGCGGACCTCGGCCAGCGCCCGTTCGCCGAACACGGCGTCGGCCAGGACGGTGCGCTGCAGTTCCGGGTCCGACCAGGCCAGCAGGACCTTGGCCGCCGAGCCCGCGGTGAGCGGCAGCCGGGAGCCGACCGGGACGGTGTCGCGCAGTCCGACGGGGGGTTCCAGCGCGGCCACGCAGACCCGCGCGTTGCCGTCGCGGCAGTACAACTGGACACTCTCGCCGGTGATCTCCCGCAGACGGGGCAGAATGGCCCCTGCCGCCTCCACCAGAGGATCGGCGACCCCCGCCGACAGTTCGGTCAGCGCGGGGCCGGGACGCCACAGCCCGTTGCCGTCACGAGCCAGCAGCCGATGCGTCTCCAACCCGACCGCCAGTCGATGCGCCGTGGCGCGGGGCAGGCCGGTACGGGTGCACAGGTCGTTGAGACCGCATGGCTCGTCCGCGACGGCGTAGAGCACCGCCACGGCTTTGTCGAGGACGCCGATACCGCTATGCTGTCTCATAGAACGATACTAACGTCTCATATCATGAGATTCCAAGTATGCCCGTCGAAAGGTGATCAAGCAATGGCCGAGCGCGCCCGCACACTGGCCGAGAAGGTGTGGGAACAGCACGTCGTCGCCCGCGGCGACGGCGAAGGTTCCTCTCGCGAACCCGACCTGATCTACATCGATCTGCACCTCGTGCACGAGGTGACCAGCCCGCAAGCCTTCGACGGGCTACGGGCCGCGGGCAGGCCGGTGCGCCGCCCGGATCTCACCATCGCCACCGAGGACCACAACGTCCCCACCGCCGACATCGACAAGCCGATCGCGGACCCGATCTCGCGCACCCAGGTCGAGACGCTGCGGCGCAACTGCGCCGAGTTCGGCGTGCGCCTGCACCCGATGGGCGATCGCGAGCAGGGCATCGTGCACGTGGTCGGCCCGCAGCTCGGCCTGACCCAGCCCGGCATGACCGTGGTGTGCGGCGACAGCCACACCTCCACCCACGGCGCCTTCGGTGCGCTGGCGATGGGCATCGGCACCAGCGAGGTCGAGCACGTGCTGGCCACCCAGACGCTGTCGCTGCGCCCGTTCAAGACGATGGCCATCACCGTCGACGGCGAATTGGCGCCCGGCGTCACGAGCAAGGACCTGATCCTGGCCGTGATCGCCGAGATCGGCACCGGTGGCGGCCAGGGCTATGTGCTGGAGTACCGCGGTGAGGCGATCCGCACGCTGTCGATGGAAGCGCGGATGACGATCTGCAACATGTCCATCGAGGCGGGCGCCCGCGCGGGCATGATCGCCCCCGACGAGGTGACCTACGAGTTCCTGAAGGGCCGCCCGCACGCGCCGCAGGGCCAGGACTGGGATGCCGCGGTGGCCGCCTGGGACGCGCTGCGCACCGACGAGGGCGCCGAATTCGACGCCGAGGTGCACATCGACGCGAGCGCGCTGACCCCGTTCGTCACCTGGGGCACCAACCCGGGCCAGGGGCTGCCGCTGGGCGCCACTGTGCCCGACCCGGCCCAGATCGCCGACGAGAACGAGCGTGAGTCCGCCGAAAAGGCCCTGCGTTACATGGACCTGATCCCCGGTCAGCCGCTGCGCGAGGTGAGTGTGGACACCGTATTCGTCGGTTCCTGCACCAACGGCCGCATCGAGGATTTGCGCGCGGTCGCCGATGTTTTGAAGGGCCGCCACGTCGCCGACGGGGTGCGAATGCTGGTGGTACCTGGCTCTATGCGAGTGCGCGCGCAGGCGGAAAAAGAAGGACTCGGTGAGATTTTCACCGCAGCCGGTGCGGAATGGCGTCAGGCGGGCTGCTCGATGTGCCTCGGCATGAATCCCGACCAGCTCGAGCCGGGCCAGCGCTGCGCCTCCACCTCCAACCGCAATTTCGAAGGCAGGCAGGGCAAGGGCGGTCGAACCCACCTGGTCTCGCCGCTGGTCGCCGCCGCCACGGCGGTCCGCGGCACCCTGTCCTCGCCCGCTGATCTGGCCTGAGCGCCGAAGATCGCCACGATCGAAGGAGAATCGTTATGGAAGCCTTCACTGTTCACAAAGGCATCGGGGTCCCGCTGCGCCGGTCCAATGTCGACACCGATCAGATCATCCCCGCCGTTTACCTGAAGCGCGTGACCCGTACAGGTTTCGAGGACGGCCTGTTCGCGGGCTGGCGCGCCGACCCGGACTTCATTCTGAACACCGAGCCTTACCGGCACGGCAGCGTGCTGGTGGCCGGTCCGGATTTCGGTACCGGGTCCTCGCGAGAGCATGCCGTGTGGGCACTGTCGGACTACGGCTTTCGGGTGGTCATCTCGTCGCGTTTCGCCGACATCTTCCGCGGGAATGCGGGTAAGGGCGGCGTACTCGCCGCGCAGATGTCACAGAACGATGTCGAAATGCTGTGGAAGCTGATCGAGGAACAGCCCGGCCTCGAATTGGTTGTCGACCTGTCCGCACGCACAGTGACAGCGGGAACCGTCGTGTTGCCGTTCGATATTGACGACTACACGCGCTGGCGTCTGCTGGAGGGTTTGGACGACATCGGGCTGACGCTGCGGCAAGCCGACGTCATCGGCGAGTTCGAAAAGGGAAGGCCGTCATGGAAACCCGTGACGCTGCCGGAGCCTATTTCGCAGGCGTAATCACCTCCGACGATTGGCGGCGCATCCCCTGGGGGCGGTAGCTGGACGTGTGCTAAACCACATGAATTTTGGCGTGGCACATAGACTCTTGCCCAAACTGGGTTTACCGTGGTACCTAGTCGGTCCGACGACGGGCCATTAGTCTGCGGAGGATTCAATGAACAAGGCGGAACTGATCGACGTTCTGACCGAAAAGTTGGGTACGGACAGGCGCACGGCTACAGCGGCTGTCGAGAACGTGGTCGACACCATCGTCCGTGCCGTGCACAAAGGTCAAAGCGTCACCATCACCGGATTCGGTGTGTTCGAACAGCGCAAGCGTGCCCCCAGGGTTGCCCGTAACCCGCGTACCGGAGAAACCGTGAAGGTGAAGGCGACTTCGGTGCCTGCCTTCCGGCCGGGCGCTCAGTTCAAGGCGGTGATCGCGGGTAAGCAGAAGTTGGCCTCGTCCGGCCCCGCCGTCAAGCGTGGCGTGAACGCGCCGGTGGCGGCGAAGAAGGCGGCGGCCAAGAAGACCGCGGCCAAGAAGACGGCGGCCAAGAAGGCCACGCCATCGAAGGGTCCGGCCAAGACCACCGCCCGCAAGGCTGCGACGAAGGCTCCTGCCGCCAAGAAGACCACGGCAGCGAAGAAGACAGCCGCCAAGAAGACCACGGCGGCAAAGAAAGTGACCGCGGCGAAGAAGGCTCCGGCCAAGAAGGTCACCGCCGCGAAGAAGGTGACGGCGGCCAAGAAGACCACGGCCGCCAAGACCGCAGCGAAGAAGGCTCCCGCAAAGAAGACTGCAGCGAAGAAGACAGCCGCCCGTCGTGCTCGTTGATCCCGCCGCAGCGGGATCAGGTCGGGGAATGTGCACGTAGGCGTACCTCCGCCTTCGCTCCGGCCATGCGCGAAAGACTGAGGATCGCTGTCGCGCCTGTGCTATTGAGCCGCATCACCCACCACTGGACCGAGAACGGCCCCGTCGAAAGCGGGGCCGTTTCGGCTGTTTCGAGGGGGGCGTTCGCGCGACTCAGGCGGTGACGATTCCCGTCGAGAGCGACCGATCCATATGGTGTGCCGCGACCAATCGGTCCGCGCTGAACGACAATGCCCAGACGCTGCCCTTCCGATTGCGGGCCGGGGGCAGGGTCAGCGCGCCGCGCTCGGCCAGCCAGTGCATCAGATCCGGTATCACCCCGCCCTGACTGCACACCACCGGCACACCCCGATCCGTTACCAACGACAGAAATCGTTGCTGCGCCGATCCTTTCGCTGAATCGTAACCTTGCTCGGAAAACATTGGCTCGCAATTGATTTCGACGTTCAGCTGTTCCGCCAACGGGGTAACGGTTTGGATACAGCGCAGTGGATCGGCCGAATGGATCTCGGATGCGCCGAACGCCAGCAGATTCGGCGTCAGCGCTTTCGCCTGCTGCTGTCCGGACGCCTCGAGCGGGCGCGAAGCGTCGGGCCCGTCGAACTGGTCGCGCTTGCCCGCCTTGGCGTGGCGCACGAGCAACACCGTGCTCGTGTGGGCGGGCAGCCGGGCGAACATGCGCACGACCTGACGGTCCATCGGATACGACAGCTGGTCCATCACCTGGTCGAGCGTGAACCAGCGCAGCTGGTCGACCTCGGCATTGACGGTGAACTCACCGGGCGCGGCCTGGGCAGCCCAGTAATCGACCCGCTTGAGCTGGCGGTGTCCTGGGATCGGATAGGTGACGTGGCCCAGATAGCGGCCCAGCGTGCACGGGAGACCGGTCTCCTCGGCCACCTCGCGCACCGCGGCGATCACCGGGGTCTCGCCGGGGTCGAGTTTGCCCTTGGGCAACGACCAGTCACCGTATTTCGGCCGGTGGATGACGGCGATCTCCGGTCCCGCCACGCTGTCGCGCCACAGGACCGCGCCGGCGGCGTGGATGTTCGGGCGCACCCGCGGATCCCGGATCGACCCGCCCTGCCGCGCGCTCACGGCTGATCGGGACGACGCAGCCGCATGAGGAACGCTTGGTGGTCGCGCACCTGGCTGGCATCGGCGTCGGTCGGACTGGCCTGCCACGTGCCGTCCGGTAGGAGGACCCAGCAGCGTGTCATCGGGTCGAGCGCGGAATCGAACACGGTGGCGAGTTGCTCGGTGAGCCGGGGATCGTTGACCCGCACCATCACCTCGACACGGCGGTCCAGATTGCGGTGCATCAAGTCGGCACTGCCGATCCACGTCTGGTCCTGTGCGCGGAACGAGATCACCCTCGAGTGTTCGAGGAAACGGCCCAGGATCGAACGGACCTCGATGTTCTCGCTCAGACCCGGCACGCCCGGGCGCAGACCGCAGATGCCGCGCACCACGATCTGCACGGGCACCCCGGCCTGCGAGGCGCGGTAGAGCGCGTCGATGATCTGCTCGTCGACGATCGCGTTGGCCTTGAGCCGGATCCGTGCGTCCTTGCCCTCGCGGGCCAGTTCGATCTCCCGGTCGATCCGTTCGATGATCCCGGCTCGCACACCGAGCGGGGCGACCATCAGATTGCGGTAATCCTCCTTGCGGGAGTAGCCGGTCAGCGAATTGAACAGGTCGGTCAGATCGGCGCCGATCTCCGGTGCCGCGGTGAACAACCCGACGTCCTCGTACAGGCGCGCGGTCTTGGGGTTGTAGTTGCCGGTGCCGATGTGGCAGTAGCGCCGAATCGTCGAGCCCTCACGGCGCACCACCAGGCAGGTCTTGCAGTGGGTCTTGAGCCCGATCAGGCCGTAGACCACGTGCACGCCCGCCTGTTCCAGCGCCCGCGCCCATTTGATGTTGGCCTGCTCGTCGAAGCGAGCCTTGATCTCGACGAGCGCGACGACCTGCTTACCCGCCTCGGCGGCCTCGATGAGCGCGTTGATGATCGGGGAGTCGCCGGAGGTGCGGTACAGGGTCTGCTTGATCGCCAGCACCTGCGGGTCGGCCGCGGCCTGTTCGATGAAGCGCTGCACGCTGGTGGAGAACGAGTCGTACGGGTGGTGCACCAGCACATCGCCCTCGCGCAGCGCGGCGAACACATTGCGCGGCGTCTCGCGCTCGCCGAAGGCGGCCGGAGTGGCCGGAACATACGGCGCGTCCTTGAGTTCGGGCCGGTCGACGCCATAGACCTGCCACAGGCAGGACAGGTCGAGCAGGCCGGGAACCTGGATCACGTCGGCGGGGTCGACCTCGAGCTCGCGTAGTAGCAACTCCAGCATGTGCTCGGTCATGTCGTCGGAGACCTCGAGCCGCACCGGCTTGCCGAAGCGGCGGCGGGCGAGCTCGCGTTCCATCGCCTGCAGGAGGTCTTCGTCGCGGTCCTCGTCGACCTCGAAGTCGGCGTTGCGGGTGATCCGGAACGAATGGGTCTCCACCACGGTCAGGCCGGGGAACAGCAGATCCAGGTGCGCGGCGATGAGGTCTTCCATCGGCAGGAACGCCGCGATCGCAGACGGTGCCTTGGTGCGGCGGACACGGACGAACCGGTCGACGTTGTCGGGCACCTTCACTCGGGCGAAGTGCTCGCCGCCGGTCCCGGTGTCCTTCACTGTCACCGCGAGGTTCAGGCTCAGGCCGGAGATGTAGGGGAACGGGTGTGCCGGGTCGACAGCCAGCGGCGTGAGCACTGGGAAGACCTGATCGGTGAAGTGGCCCGATAGTCGTTGCCGTTCCTCGTCGTCGAGGTCGGCCCAGCCGATGATGTCGATGCCCGCCCCGGCCAGCGCCGGGTTCACCGCGTCGATGAAGACATTGGCGTGGCGCACCGCGAGTTCCTGGGCGCGAGTGGTGATCATCTCGAGCTGTTCCGACGGTGAGCGACCGTCGGCCGAGCGCACCGAGAGGCCGGTCTCGGCGCGGCGTTTGAGCCCGGCGACCCGGACCATGTAGAACTCGTCCAGATTCGAGGCGAAGATCGCCAGGAATTTCGCTCGTTCCAGTAACGGCAGCGACGCGTCCTCGGCGAGGGCGAGGACACGGGCGTTGAAGTCGAGCCAGCTCAGCTCGCGGTTGAGGTAGCGATCTCGGGGCAACCGTTGCGTGGTCGCGTCACCGCCCGTGGCTGTGGCGGCCGCGGGTGGCGGGGAAATCGGGGGCTGCTTGATGGTTTCCGTATCGCTCACGACACCAATCATCCCTCGAGGATGGGAGTGTCCGCAGCAGGACACCGACCGGTTCGTCCGATCCGTGATGAACGCGGCGATCTGCTAGCACACGGTGCGCACCGGATCCCCATGGTGCGGTGACATTCCGAAGGCGCGCAGTGTCCGCGTGGTGAACTCGCCCACGCCGAGCGCGCGCACGATGTCGAGATCGGCGGGAGTGTCCACGTCGCAGCGCAGCCCCGGCCAGTGCCCGGCCAGTGCCCGCGCGCCGCCGTCGCGGTGCGCCCGCGCGGAATCGGCGCCGAAGCGTGGAGTCAGGGGGGCGGTGGCGTCGCGGACCAGCAGGGCCGCGGTGCCGGTGCCGGTGTGATCGATCACCACCGAGCGGCCGCCGGCGGGGGCGACGACGAGCAGGTCGGTCAGTTCCGCGGCGCGCAGGGCGGGCAGATCGGCCTGCAGGGCGAGCAGATGACTCGGCCCGTGCCGGTCGCGCACGTCCGCCGCGCCCGCGGCGAGCGCGGTGTTGAGCGGATCGTGATCGGTCGCCGGTTCGTCGAGTACGTGCGCGCCGAGTTCGCGGGCGCGCGCGGCGACGAGCGGATCCGGGGTGACCACGGTCAGCGACCGCACCTCGGGCACGGCGGTCGCGGCCACGACGGTATCGGCGAACATGGCCAGCACCAGCCGGCCGCGCTGGTGCGGTGTGAGTACCTCGGCCAGCCTGCTCTTGGCCCGGTCGATGTGCTTGACCGCCATCACGACGTGCACGGTGTGCGGACGCATGCCGTCAATCCTTGCATGGCATATTGGGCTGATGACGAGGGCGGCGGTAATGGGAGCGGGGTCGTGGGGCACCGCGTTCGCGAAGGTGTTGGCGGAAGCGGGGACCGAGACGACCATCTGGGCCAGGCGCCCCGAGGTCGCGCTGGCCCTGGACACCGAGCATCAGAACCCCTTCTATCTACCCGGCGTGCAGCTACCGCCGGTGCGGGCGACCGACGATCACCGGGTCGCGCTCGACGGCGCCGACCTCGTGGTGCTGGCGGTTCCGTCGCAGTCGCTGCGCGCCAATCTGGACCGCTGGAAAGGCGATATCGGCGCCGATGCCACGCTGCTGAGCCTGTGCAAGGGCATCGAGACCGGCACGTTGCTGCGGATGAGTCAGGTGATCGCCGAGGTCACCGGCGCCGAGCCGGGCCGCATCGCGGTGCTGTCGGGACCGAATCTGGCGCACGAGATCGTCCAGCGTCAGCCCGCGGCGACGGTGATCGCCTGTTCGGACGCCGAGCGTGCCGGTGCGGCGCAGCGGGCCATCGCCACCGGATACTTCCGGCCGTACACGAATTCCGATGTGATCGGCGCCGAGATCGGCGGGGCGTGCAAGAACGTCATCGCCATCGCCTGCGGGATCGCCTCGGGCATGGGCCTCGGCGACAACTCGGTGGCCAGCCTGATCACCCGGGGGCTCGCCGAGATCATGCGGCTCGGTGTCGCGCTCGGTGCCCAGCCGGTGACGCTGGCCGGGCTGGCCGGGGTCGGCGATCTGGTGGCCACCTGCACCTCGCCGCTGTCGCGCAATCGCTCCTTCGGCCATGTGCTCGGGGCGGGCGGGTCGATGCAGGTCGCGCAGGAGGCGACCAATGGCCAGGTGGCCGAGGGTGTGAAGTCGTGCACATCGGTGCGGGCGCTGGCGGCCGCGCATCAGGTGGAGATGCCGCTCACCGACGCGGTGCACCGGGTGTGTCACGAGGGACTTTCGGTGAACGAGGCGGTCGGCAGTCTGCTGGGCCGACGGATCAAACCCGAGTAAGGCCGATACCACCGCACGGCCGCGAACCCACTAGGTTGGCGTGCATGACGAACCGGATCAGGGTTGCCGTGGTGTTCGGCGGTCGCAGTAGCGAGCACGCCGTGTCGTGCGTGTCGGCGAGCAGCGTGCTGCGCAACCTCGATCCCGAGCGCTACGAGGTGGTGCCGATCGGCATCACCACCACCGGCAGCTGGGTACTGGCCGAGGGCATCGGCGAGCTCGCGCTGAGCCACGACACGCTGCCCGCCGTCGACGCGACGGGTACCGCGTTGACCCTGGCAGCGGACCCGGGCCGGGCCGGCGCGTTGGTCGCGCTCGACGATCCGACCGCCGCGCTCGGTAGCGTCGACGTGGTGTTCCCGATCCTGCACGGTCCCTTCGGCGAGGACGGGACGCTGCAGGGGATGCTCGAATTGGCAGGCGTGCCCTACGTCGGCGCGGGCGTGCTGGCCAGCGCGGCGGGGATGGACAAGGAGTTCACCAAGAAATTGCTGGCGGCCGAAGGGTTACCGGTGGGTCTGCAGGTGGTACTGCGACCCGGCACCGACACCCTGGCCGAGGCCGACCGGGCGCGGATCGGATTGCCCGCGTTCGTGAAGCCAGCGCGCGGTGGGTCCTCGATCGGCATCACCAAGATCACCGATTGGGCCGCGCTGCCCGCCGCGATCGCCGCCGCCCGCGCACACGATCCGAAGGTGATCGTCGAGGCGGGCATCGTCGGACGCGAAGTCGAGTGCGGCGTCCTGGAATTCGCCGACGGACAGGTGCGCGGCAGCGTGGTCTCCGAGATCCGGATGCCCGACGCCGACTCGCCCGCGCCCGAGTTCTACGACTTCGCCACCAAATACCTCGACGACGTGTGTGAATTCGATGTCCCCGCCAAGCTCGACGACGCCGTCGCCGACCAGATCCGCGAACTGTCGGTGCGCGCCTTCCGCGCCCTGGACTGCCAGGGGCTCGCTCGCGTCGACTTCTTCGTCACCGCCGATGGCCCGGTGATCAACGAGATCAACACCATGCCCGGCTTCACTCCGATCTCGCAGTACCCCCGGATGTGGGAAGCGACCGGGGTCGACTACCCGACCCTGGTGTCGACCCTGATCGAAACCGCCGTCGCCCGCGGCACCGGCCTCCGTTGACCAACAGTCACGCGTAGCGACTGAACACCCACACCCGAGGCGACCAACGCCACCGGCCGAACCCGACCACCACCCCCGCGGCGCCAGCCGCCAAAACTACAGCTCGCCCGGCTGGGGTTCCTGGTAGGGGAGCGTCTTCTTGATGGTGTCGGAGACGATCTGGACCGGTGCGGTGCCGGAACCGTCGGGGACGGTCAGGGCGATGTAGGTCTCGCGGTCGACGGCGAACCAGGTGCCGGTCTGGGCCACCTCGTCGCGGACCTGGAACCACTGCACGTCATCGATCACCTGCAGCGGGGAGGCGCGGTTGAATTCGAGCGGGCGGTCGAGGCCGCAGCGCAGCACGATCGGGTCGCCGCCGTCGGGGAGTTGCCAGGCGCGGGTGGCTGGTGGGGCGGGCTCGTGGAGGGTGGACTTGGTGTAGTCGCCGAGGTCGGCGGGCAGTGCGGGGAGCAGGGCCTGGCAGGCCGGGCCGTCCGCGGCCGGCGCGGGGACCGGGCCGAGAGCCAGGGGTTCGCGTTCGGTGGGGGCGCGCAGGGCGATGAAGGCGGCGACCAGGACCGCGACGAGGAGCACGACCGGCAGCGCAACGGCGGTGGCGATGAGTGCGGGGGAGTAGGGCGTCGACGCCGAGTCCGCAGCCGCGTCCGCGTCCGCAGCGGTGTCCGTCGCGTCGGAACCCTTGTCGGCTCGATCGGATTCGAGGTCGGCCGGGTCCGGCTCGTCGGCGGCTTCGGCGGTGGTGGGCGCATCGGCTGCCGAGGCGTCTGCCGGATCGGTGCTCGGCCGGTCGTCCGAGGAGCGCGGGGCGGGCGCGGGAGCGTCCGGGCCGGGGGACTGCTCGTTCCGGTCGTTCGCTGTCGGGTCCGACGAATCCGCCGCCATAGCCGTGTGGTCCTTCCGTTGTGTCCGATCGCCTCCGAAAGGGTACCGTCGGGGCGATTTCGTCGGTCGGCAGCACAGTGGAAAGGGGTCGGTCATCAGCGAGGACAGTCGTTCGCTGACGGTGCGTGAGCTGGGCGAGTTCGCCTTGATCGACCGGATCAACGCGGGCCGGGAACAGGCAGCCCACGTGCTGCTCGGCCCTGGCGACGACGCCGCGCTCGTGGCCGCGCCCGACGGCCGGTTCGTGGTGAGCACCGACATGCTCGTCGAAGGCAGGCACTTCCGGCTCGACTGGTCGTCACCACGCGACATCGGTCGCAAGGCGATCGCCCAGAACGCCGCCGACATCGTGGCGATGGGCGCGCGGCCGACCGCGTTCGTGGTGGCCCTGGGCTGTCCGGGCGAGACCGAGGTGGCGGTGGTCGAGGGCATCGCCGACGGGATGTGGGCCGAGGCCGGACGCGCCGGCGGGTCCATCGCGGGCGGGGACCTGGTCCACAGTGCGCAGTTGGTGATCTCGGTGACCGCGTTCGGCGACCTCGGTGGGCAGGCGGCGATCACCAGGTCGGGCGCTACCGTCGGTGACATCGTGGCGGTGGCGGGCGAGCTCGGCTGGTCCGGTGCCGGTCTGGCCGTATTGTCGAGCAGCGCCGATTCTTCCGACCCGGCCTTCGCGCATGCCCTTGCGGCGCACCGGGTTCCGCAACCTCCGTACGCGGCGGTGGTCGATGTGTTCGGCGCCGAGGGACCGTCGGCACTCACCGACATCTCCGATGGACTGCTCGCCGACCTCGGGCACCTGGCCACCGCCTCCGGCGTCGCGATCGAGGTACACAGTGCCGCACTGGCCGACGCGGAACTGGCCGCGCTCGCCCAGAGACTCGATGTCGATGCGGGGCAATGGATTCTGGCCGGGGGCGAGGAACACGCCTTCGTCGGTACCTGGCCCGCGAGCACGAGCCTGCCCCCGGGGTGGCGGCCGATCGGGGTCGTCCGCGCAGGCAGCGGCGTCACCGTCGACGGCGCGGCGCCGACCGGCGGCACCGGCTGGGAATCGTTCCGTGGGGCGGACGCCCCCTCCACCGGCGACAGACGATAGGTTGTGCGGTCATGGGTGCCAAACCACTGTCGGAGATCATCGATCCGGGCTGGGCCCGGGCACTGGAGCCGGTCACCGACCGCATCAGCGAGATGGGCGAATTCCTGCGCGCGGAGAACGCGGCGGGCCGCGGCTATCTGCCCGCGGGGGAGAACGTGCTGCGCGCGTTCACCCGTCCGTTCGACGCGGTGCGCGTGCTGATCGTCGGCCAGGATCCCTATCCGACCCCCGGACACGCGATGGGACTGAGTTTCTCGGTCGCGCCGGATGTTTCGCCGGTGCCGCGCAGTCTGTCCAACATCTTCGCCGAGTACACCAAGGACCTGGGCTTCGACACACCCAGCTGCGGTGACCTGAGCCCGTGGTCGGATCAGGGCGTGCTGCTGCTCAACCGCGTCCTCACCGTCACCCCGGGGACGCCGGCCTCACATCGCGGCAAGGGCTGGGAAGCGGTGACCGAGCAGGCCATCGCGGCACTGGTCGAGCGCGCCGAGCCGTTGGTCGCGGTGCTGTGGGGGCGCGACGCCGGTTCGTTGAAGCCCACGCTGACCGCCGCCG